>CAWBIF010000004.1:0-1297942 GCA_963788835.1 uncultured Microthrixaceae bacterium | reverse complement strand
ATCCTGCAGATCACGGCCGTCGTGTGGCCGCACAGTGATGTTGCCTAGCAATGTGCCCAATGCCCGAACGAACCGGCGTCTTCCAGGCCCACCGCCGATCGCCTGGGAAGATCGGTGAAGTCCTCCGACACCAAGTGGCTAGCGCGAACGTGCTGGCTCACCGTCAGGCAGGACCTGTAGCTCAGTCGTGCGATCGGTCCAACTCAGCCCTCATCTGTCATCGGGCGTAGGTGTCAAAGAACGCCATGGCGATGGTCGTCGTGTTGATGACGTCGGCCCACCGTGTGGTTTTTCAAGGTCGTCGACCGGCTCTGGCCATTCGTGGCCCATGTCGCTGAGCATGTAGAGCTGCACGTCGACGGCGGCTGCGCAACGCTCGAAGTCGTAGTACGAGCTAGACCAAGCGACAATCTCCCAGATCGGTTCAGGTTGGCAACCGTCCTGGCGAGCCCACGCCTTCGCCGCGTCGACGACCGACGACGGCGGCACTGCCAGGTCCAGCGCACCTTGGATCGCGAGCACGGGAACGCGGTCGTTGGGCGGGCAGCCATCTGGTGCCAGCAACCCGGCCACGGCGACGAATGCGGTCACGAGCCCGTGGTGTTTGCACACGACCTGGGTCCCGAGCATTGCACCGGTCGAGAAGCCGGCCAGATAGACGCGGGCGAGGTCGACGCAGGTCGCATTGCCGATGTCGACGATCGTGTCCGCGGCGAGCTGGTCGTCATCGGGGTTGGTCCACCGCGGTGCCGCCAGGACGAGGTGCTCCGACTGCGCGATTGCGTCCCAGTGGGCTCGTCTCACGAATTCGCTCGGATCGCCGGATCCGTCGTCGAGTACGACAACGAGCGGCGCCGGACCTGACTTGGTCCCCGTTGGGATCGTTCGTAGGTAGCTCCGGCGTTCTCCACGGGAGACGATGGGAACCTCCGACGTTCCCGGGGCCTGTGAGCCCCTAGGGTTCGCGCATCCGGGCGACGGACGAGCCGGCGCTGCTGAACGTGTCGAGGTGGGTGTCGTCGACGGAGAGGTGGTGAGCGGTGTGAGCTGGGGCGGGACCGTCGCCCTTTCGAGGTCGACGGGCGGCGAGGTCCGGCCCGCGGCCGACCGCTGGGGGTGGCTCGTGGCCGCTGAGCACGACCCGACCGTGACGGCGAGCAGGCCCAGAACGCCGAGAACGACGAACACTGAACGGGTCCGGTGGTGCTCGACGGCATGCGCGTCATCGGAGCTCATCGCGCTTCTTGTGCCTCTGTCGGTGAGCTGCGATCTGCGTCGAGGTATGAACACGTCGCCTCCGTGCCTCGGATCGTCGGGCCTCCCGATCAGCGCGACCGTCGTTGGTAGCCGCCTTCGGGGCACCTTCAGTCGAACCCAAACTGAACAGCTGCCGCATCGGGGAAACCCCTATCCCTAGGATGTGACCGATGTTGTGCGGGCGGATAGCAGAGCTGGAGGTCCTGTCGGCAGTCCTGTCGGCGCCCAGCGCCGGTGGAAGCGCGGCGCTGGTGGTACGCGGCGACCCTGGCGTCGGGAAGACCGCGCTCGTCGATCATGTCCTTCGACAGGTCATGGCCGAGCGACAGGACGTGACGCTGCTGGAAAGCGCGGCGGTCTCGACCGAGTCGAACCTCAGCTTCGGGGGCCTGCTTGGCGTGCTTCGGCCGGTGCTCGACGATCTCGACGCGCTGCCGGCGCGCCAGGCGGCCGCGCTGCGGAGCGCCTTCGCGCTCGGCCCGGCGACAGACCCCGACCGGTTCGCCGTTGCGACGGCAACCCTGGGTCTCCTGGCGACCGCCGCGCAACGAGGTCCGTTGGTCGTGTTCGTCGACGACTGGCACTGGCTCGATGCCAGCTCGGCCCAGGCCCTGGCCTTCGCCGCGCGCCGCTTGGGCGACGACGCAGTGGCGTTCGTCGCCACGGTGCGAAGGGGCGAAGCAGCCGGTGCGCTCTTGGACGGTCTGACGGTGCTCGACCTTTCCGGTCTGGACTTGGCCGGCGCCGCCGAGATGGCCGCCGGTTCGGGCGACGAAATCGAGCTCGCAGTTCTGGCCGAGCTCGTGGAGCGCACCTCGGGCAATCCGCTCGGGTTGCGAGAGTCGATCGCCCAACTCGGCCCCTTGGTGCGACGAGGCCTGCACCCGTTACCAGAGCATCTTCCCGTCAGTGAGGGTGTTGCCGCCTCATTGCTGCAGCGCGTTCGCGCCCTTCCCGAATCGGTCTCACTTGCCCTGGCCGTTGCAGCGTTCGAGAGTCAAGGATCTCGCTCGGTCATCGAAGCGGCGGTCGGCGACGACCCGAGTGAGGCGTTGCGCGCAGGAGAGGAGGCGGGCTTGATTGAAGTGGACCCAGTGTCGGTCCGGTTCTCGCACCCACTCGTGCGGGACGCGATCGTGTCCTCGACGACACCACGAATTCGCCGCCGGATCCACCGATCGTTGGCCGTCGCCCTCGAGGCGGATGGGCAGTGTGACCTCGCGACCGTCCACTTCGGCGAATCGGCTCATGGCCCCGACGACGAGATCGCCGACCGGCTCGGATCATTGTCCGTCGAGGAGGCCAGCCGCGGAGACCATGCCGCGGCCTCGACCCTCGCGTGGCGCGCCGGCGCGTTGCGCACCGACCGCGACCAGCGCGCCCGTGACTGGCTCCGCTCCGGTCGCGAGGCGGCGACAGCCGGCATCACGTATGCGGCGAGGCTCGAGGCCGCGCTGGACGAGACGGATGACCCGCCGCTGATCGCCCTGATCCAGGTCACGCGGGCTCGTCTGGCCACGCTCGGTGGCGATCCCGATTTCGCGGTCGAACTGCTCCGTTCGCATGGCGACACGATCATCGCCGCCGACCCCTTTCTTGGTGCTGTCCTGACCGCCCTCGCCGGCTCCTGCACGTGGATGCGCGCCGATGGGACCGCCACCAGAGTCCTGGCTGACCAAGCGGTGGCACTGGTCGGCGGACCGGTCACGGCAGAGATGACGCCGATCGCGAACTTCCTCATCAGGGCCGGCGCGGCGACAGGTCATGACGACCCGGCCTTGGCCGTGGCCACCGCCCGGCTGATCAAGGAGAGTGGCCGGACCGAGTTCGCCGGTCCGGCCCTGTTCTGCCTGCTGGTCGCCGACCAGATCGCCGAAGCCGACGCCTTCTACCGCTGGGCCATCGCCGCCGCCCGCGACGCAGGATCCATCACCGACGTGGCTTGGTTGCATGGTCCCGCCACCCTGTTGCTGTGCCGGCAGGGTCACCTCGACGCCGCCTACGCCGCCGGGTCCGAGGTGGTCGATCTCGCTCCATTCGTAGTCGGCCCCTTCCCGCTGGGACAGGCGCACAGCGCCCTCGCGTACGTCTGCGCGGTGCGCGGGGACCGGGCCCGATGCGAAGTGCACCTCGCGGAAACGTCTCGCCTGGCGAAGGGGGCCGGCATACAGATCGCCTGGCTCGCGGCTCGCCATGCGAGGGCGCAGGCCCTGCTCGGCGACCGGCTGACGGACGCCGCGCTCAAGGAGCTCGAGCTGCTCGCGGCGGAGCTCGAAGATCGTGGCATCTGCGGCGTCACGATCTTTCCGACCCTGCCCGAGTTGACAGAGACTCTGGCGCGCACGGGCCGTACCGCCGAGGCACGCGAGAAGCGAGACACGTGGCGTGGGCGGGTCGGGGTCGACCCCTCGACGATCAGGGCCGCGACCTTGGCTCGGCTCGATGCGCTGTGCTCGGAATCCATCGACGCGGCCGAGGGCTGCTTCGCCACCGCCCAGGAGTTGTTCGCGGCAGTGCCGTACCCCTTCGAGCTCGCGCGAACCCACCTCTATCGGGGTGAACGGCTGCGACGGGCCCGACGCCGCCGTGACGCGGCCAAGGAGCTGTACGAGGCCCGAGCCGGCTTCGAGACGATTGGCGCCGGGGCCTGGCTGGCCCAAGCTGACGCTGAGCTTCGAGCGATGGGCCTCCGACCGAGGTCGACCGCCTCCCCTGGTGACCTGGTCGGTGAGACGCTCAGCCCACAGGAGTACCAGGTGGCGATGGCGGCGTCGGACGGCGCGTCGACCCGGGACATCGCGGCGTCGCTCTTCATCTCACCCAAGACGGTCGAGGCACACTTGACGCGGATCTATCGCAAGCTCGACGTGTCCTCCAAGGCCCAGCTCGTGGCCAAGCTCGGGTCGAGCGGCTCGGTGGGCGACGACGAATGACGGCCCGGCCGAAGTCGCGGTCCCGTCTTGGCGGGCTTGGTGCCGGTGACGAAGTACAGCGGTGTGGCAACGAGAAAGCGTCCCGTGGCGACGCGTTGGGCTTGGTCGGTGACGAATGCATCGGCTCGCTCGCGTGGGAGATCGCCGGCTCCAACGAGGTCGTTCAGGCGTTCCTCGATCGAGCGAGGTGACAAGGAGCGAAATCGCTCGGCGTCGGTGGTGACCAGCAAGGTCGGGTGAACGGCGACCTCGACGAAACCGGCGCGAACCATCTGTGACCGCAGCTGACGTCCCGATCTTGGGTTCGCCACCGCATGCGGCGCAGCTGCGGTGAGGGTGTCGCTGACCCTGGAGTCGTCGGCGTCTTGTGCAGATCGCGTGAAGTCAGGATCGACGGCGGCCAGTCGACCACCGGGTCGCAACACGCGGAACAGTTCGACCATCCCTCGGTCGGGATCGGCGAGGTGCTGAAACACGCGCTCGCAATAGGCGGCGTCGAAGGCTGCGCTCTCGAATGGCAGGTTGGTGAGGTCACCGACGCGGTACTCCACGCCGGGGATGTTCGCCGCTCGTACGTTTGCCCGCTTCACAAGATCCGCGCTCAGATCCACGCCGATCGCCCGGCCTGCTGGAGCGACCATGGTGGCGAGGGCACGTGTGACCTCACCCATGCCGCTGCCCGCGTCCAAGACCACCTCTCCGGGTCGAGGATCGAGACGAGAGAGCCACGATGCTCGTAGGTGAGCGAAGAGGTCGGCGAGCTTGTCGAGATACGAAGCATGTTCGGCGGCCTGACCGCTCGCATCGACATCGCTGAAGCTTCCTGGCGCGTACGAGACCTGGGGGCCATCTGGATGGTGGGCGGTCATCGCTAGGTCGACCCCTCGCGCTCGTTCGTCGAAGGATCATCATTGAACCGAAGGACCCGGCTACGACATCGGGGAAACCCCTATTCCGCCTCCAAGGCGCTGACTGTCACTGCTTCGGCGACATACCCTGCGTCGGTGGCAGGCTACGAAGAGCTTCGGTTGCGCCACGCTGCTGTGGCGGACGGACTCCTCGGGCAACATCTCGAGCACATCTCGTGGTCCCCCGAGGAGCTCGCGGCCGAGCAAGGCCGCGCCCTTCGAGCTCTCCTGGGCGTGGCGTCCACCCGATCGGCGTGGCATCGGGAGCGACTGGCGGTCATCGACCTTGACGATGTGACGGTCGAGGACGTCGAGAGGCTGCCGGTGATGACCAAGTCCGACCTCATGAACAACTTCGACGAGATCGTCACCGATCGGCGTCTTGGACGAACCCTGTGCGAGAACCATCTGCTAGATCGGGTCGGCGACGCGTATCTCCTCGACGAGTTCCACGTTGTCGCCTCGGGTGGCGCCAGCGGCCAACGTGGCCTGTTCGTCTACGGCTGGGAGGCGTGGGCAACCTGCTACGCGTCGATCGTTCGATTCCAGATCCAGGATTGGTTCGGCGATCCGGAGCTCGCCATGGTTCCCCGCGTGGCAGCGGTCGTCGCCGCGGCCAACGCCACACACATCTCTGGAGCCATTGGCCGCACCTTCTCGGGAACGGGAACCACGCGTCATTTTCTTCCCGTGACGCTGCCGCTCGGCGAGATCGTCGCGGGATTGAACGAATTGCAACCGACGATCCTGCAGGGCTACAGCTCGGTACTCCACCGACTCGCGCTGGAGGCACGCCGCGACCGGCTGCACATTCAGCCCCGCCGGATCAACCCCATCTCCGAACCGCTCACCCCCGAGACGAAGGCACTTCTGCAGGAGGTTTGGGGTGTCCCCATCCTCAATGGCTACGGCATGTCCGAGGGCGTGTTCGCCGGGGCGTGCGGCCACGGCATCCACCTACCCGACGACCTGTGCTTGATCGAGATCGTCGACGGACGCGGGCGGGCCGTGTCGCCGGGCCAACCGGGTGAGCGCATCCTTGTCACCAACCTCTACAACCCGACCCTCCCATTGATCCGCTTCGAGGTCACCGACGAGGTCGCGGTCGTGCCCGGGTCATGCCCGTGCGGTTCGGCGCTTCGACGCATCCGCGATCCGCAAGGTCGCCTCGATGACACGTTCGTCTATCCCGATGGCACGACCGTGCATCCCCACGTGTTCAGAGACGTCCTCGGACAGCATCCGATGATGGTCGAGTACCAGGTGCGCCAGACATCGTGCGGAGCCGACATCGCGATCGTCACCGATGGACCGACCGACGAGGCCGTCCTGGCGGGCTGCGTGTCGGCCGCTTTGCAACGTGTCGGCCTGCCGCAACCCGTCATCATCGTGGACCGCGTCGCCGCGATAGACCGCTTGAGCAGCGGCAAGCTCAAACGCTTCGTCCCGCTCTGAGTCGACATCCAGACCAGGTAGGTCGTCATCCGACTCGACGATGACGCACCACCGACCGCTCGAGGCGGCCGACATCCCGCAACTGCCTCGCCACCGGGGATGGCTACGCATCCGGATCGGCGTCAACAGCGGCGAGGCGGGCGTTCGTGAGCTCGGCGGTCACGGGTACGTCGAATACGCGGTCGTGGGCAACACCGTCAACACCGGCGCACGACTCGAGGGCGAGGCACCTGTCGGCGGCGTGCTCATCGGCGCCGAGACCTACTGTCGTCCCCCGGAGGCGCCGATGTGGACGCCATGCCCGGACTTCACGTCAAGGGCAAACAGGACCCCCGTGGACGCATACATCCCGCACGGGTGGCCGAGATGATCAACAAGATCGAGCTTCGGGTCCGACGGTCCTAGGACAGGACCCGTCGGGCTGGCTCGGACTTTCGACGTGATGGCGCGCCGAGCCCTGAGGGCGTCCCAGACGGGACGATCAGACACGCCTAACGGTCATCGGCACCGCCTTGCTGACACCCCACTACCGCCGACGCCAGGCGTCCCGAACCGGCGATCGTGCGCTGGTGGTGGGAGCTCGGACAACGTGCTGTGACCACTTGCCAGGGGACCCTATTTGGGGGGCCCAAACTCCCCCGGCCAAGCCTGATCCGCCCCGGACGCACATGGACGCGTGACCTCTTCTACCAGGACTTAGGCGACCTGGAGCGGACGACGGTGGACGGCCAGTTCTCGGTCGGAGCGAAGAGGTCACCGGACCGACCCGAATTCACACACATGACCCGTTCGACCTCGAGGGTGATCACAGACCGCGACGAGCCAAAGGACCGCGGGGGCCAGAGCGACCCGAAGCTCCGGGAACGAGCGATCTCGATGCAGAACACGCCAGACCGAAGAAGCCTCGGGGAAGACGCGGGAACGAGTCCTCGGAACGTGGTCGTTCAAGTCTCCACTGGGTAGATCCTCGGGGAGACCATCGCCCACTCGAGGAGCCGGGATGTCGACGACAAAGCAGAAGACCGCGGCACGTAAGAACCTCAAGAAGGCGCGTGCCGCACAGAGGGCAGGAGCGCACGGCAAGAAGGTGTCGAGCCACGAGGAGGGCTTGTCCACCGCCGACAAGAACGACCTGAAGGCGTCGGACTTCGCGTTTCCCGAGCAGCGCAAAGAGCCGCTGACCGATGCCAGGCATGTGCGCAACGCCATCGCGCGGTTCGACCAGGTCGAAGACGTCAGCGACGCCGACCGAGACCGAGCCTGGCGGCGCATCCGAAAGGCGGCCAAGCGCTACGACATCGAGATCGAGGCGAAGGGCTGGCGAGAGCTCGGCCGCGGCTAGGGCGGGCAGGCGGCGTCGGCGCGGGCTCGGGCTTGTCGCGCGCGCTTGTGGGCCTTGTCGGCCGCCTGCTCTGCCTTGACGAGGGTGGCCGCGGCACGATCCGCGACTCGACGGGCCTCGTCGGCTTCCGCCTGAACCGAGGCTGCCTCCGCTTCGGCCTGGCTGGCCGTCTGGTCGAGCTTCGTCCAGCGCGCCATCGCCAGCTCATCCCGTTTCGCCGCGGCGTCGCCGGCGGCTTCAGCTGCACCCGTGGAAGGGGAAGTTTCGCCTCTGCGCTTTTGGATACCGCTGCGGGGCGCGGGAGACCCAAAGAAGCCTTCGAGCCCGAGTCCGGCGGAGTTCAGATCTTCGGTAAGGCGTCCTGCCTCCAGTAGCGCGGCTGCCTGTATGTCCGTGCCGGTCGCTCGAAGAGTGTCGATCATCCGCTGGTGAGTCGTCGCGTTTACCGACTCGCCGAGGTCGGAGAGATGCACCTCAGCGGCTTCAACAACACTGTCGATGGCGGTGCGCTCAGCATCCTGAGCCGATCGCAGTGCTGAGGAATCGCCGGCCAGTGCCTCCTCAGTCGCAGTGCGCAACTGGGTGCCTGCATCCCGAAGAGCTCCGACGAGGGTGGGCTCATGGCGGGCGACCTGGTTGAGAGCCCACACGCTATGGGTGGGACGTCGCAGGCGAGCGACCTCGCCGGCAATCTCGCGGTCGCCACCGGCGCGGAGCCGACGAACCAAGGCCTTGCGAGCCTCGACGAACTCCGAAGGCGGACAATCGAAGAGCTCATCGCCGGGAAGCGACCCAGGCGCTGCTTCGGACTCGGTTTTTCGACTTCGACCGGCTGTCACCACTACTCGTCGCCTTTCTCGTCCAGCCCTCTCGACGTGGCATCCGCGTTCCTAGCAGTCCCCCCGCCAGCATTGCTCGACGCAGTCCGCTTCGTCGGGGTGATCGTGGCGAGGTTCTGCTGAGAGAAGGTGCTGGTTGCCGTGGGAGCGACCTCAACGAGCAGATCGGAACAGCCATCGATCATTTTCGGGAGTTTGGTGGAAGCCGGGAGTGACGTTGACCATTCCGAAGACCTTCACGATGCGTTGGATGCGATCGAGATCGGCGAGTTCAGCGTTGAGCGTCGCCAGTATCGACAGCGCGGTCATGCGCGCCGCGCGCTGTTCCTGTTATCGCTCGTGTCTGGCAACCTGTACTGCCGGCGACAGGCGCGGAGTCATCTTCACCCCAGGTCACCCGTCGACGGAGCGACCGGCGCTCGAGCTCTGCGTTGATCTCGCCTCCCAGGAGCACGCACAGCACGGTGAGGTAGAGCCACAGCATCAACACCACGACCGCGGCCAGAGCGCCGTAGGTCTTGTTGTACGACCCGAGGTGGGTCACGTACACCGAAAACAGCGAGGACGCCACCAGCCACGACGCGGCTGCGATCACGGCCCCCCAACTCCACCACTGCCACCGACCTCGGGGCCGGTCGGGTCCGTAGCGGTAGACGACGGCCAGCACGCCGAGCATCACCGCGGCCAGCAGCGGCCAGCGAACGACGGCGACCACCGTCCGCCCGCCCCCGCCGACGGACTCGCCGACCCAGCGCGGAACAACGGTCAGGATCAGAACCGTCGCGACGATGAAGGCGATGGCTCCAGTGGTGAGCAGCGTCGCGACGCCGCGCAGCCGGACGAACCGCCGCGTTTCGGCGCGGTCGTAAACCGTGCTGAGCGCGACGAGGAGCTGCTTGATGGCGCTCGATGCGCTCCACAGGGCGACGACCACGCCCGCCACCAGCGCGATGCCGAGACCGGTATGGCTGGCCTGCACGACCTGATGGAGTTGGTCGGTGACCAACCGACGAGCGTCGGCGGGCATGGCGGCGCTCAGATCGTTGACCCGACGACTCACGTCGGCGGGACTGGCGACCAACCCGTAGACCGACACGGCGGCGACCATGGCCGGGGCGATGGACAACAGGGCGAAGAAGGCAACACCGGCACCGATCAGCGAGAGCTGGTGGCCGCGAGCGTGATCGGCCACTGAGCGGGCCGCATCCCTCCAGGGTGCCCCGGGCCGCGACCCGTCGGCTTTGGAACTCGCACCAGTCTGTCGGGCGGCCAACTTGTCGGGCAGCGGCGGGTCGGGCATCGGGCCCCTCCTCTCGCTCCCTGCTTCTACCCGGCGGGCGGCCGCTCCGGCTTCGGGGGTCCTTTCGCATCCGCAAGGGGTAGGAGCCCGACATGAGCGATCTGGATCGGAGAGCCCTGGCCTGGAAGGTCCTCACGCTGGTGTGCGGAGCGGCCGCAGGCCTGGCCGCCGATCGGGTCCTGACCGCCGTCTGGGAGACGTGGTCCAGCCGGGAGGCACCGACGAACCCGGCCGACCGGTCCACGTCGTGGTCCGCTGCGCTGTCCTGGGCGGTGGCCAGCGGCGTGGGAGTCGGGGTGGCTCGGCTCGTAGCCAAGCGATCCGCCGCCGCCGTCTGGGAGGTCGCGTTGGACGAAGCGCCGCCGGGCATGTCGACCGACGGCCACGCCTGAGCGACCAGCTTTAGGCCTCGCGGAGAAGCTCGGCCCACACCGTCTTGCCCGACGGACGGATCTCGCAGCCCCACCGCGTCGTGAGCTGATCCACCAGCTGCAGACCGAATCCACCGCGTTCCGACCCTTCAACGATCTGCGGTGAACCAGAACCGCTGTCATCGACCTCGAGACGGATCATGTGGGCATCCACCGCGAAACGCACGACCACCGGCGCGTCGGCCGCCACGATGGCGTTGGAAACGAGCTCGGATACCACCACCGCCAGTTCTTCCACAGTGCTCGCGTCCACTCCGGCGTCGAGCATGCGGCGGCTGACAACGTTGCGAGCTTCCCGCACGCTGTCCACGGCTGAAGGCAACTGGACTCGATCACCGTCGACGTTCATCACACCAGGCAACTTCCTATGGATCCGTAGCACCCAGGCCCCTACCCGACCGGGTCGCCGAGATGCCATACGCCACACGATGACCAGACTGCAGCACCGTAAGTATGACGATTAGGATGCTGGGCCGGGGCGGTGATTCCGAAGCCTCATTTCTTTCGTCGAGCCCCCGAGGTGCCCGAGTGCTTCTGAATTCGGTGCCGGGCGAACCCGAGCTTCGGGCCGTCACGGTGCGGATCAGCGGCGAGGTGGACATTCCTGAAGCCGATCAGCTCCGCGATGCGATCGTCGCGAGTGCAAGCGACTCCACCACCATCGTGGTGCTCGACCTCGGCGACGTGACATTCCTGGGATCATCAGGACTCTCGGCTCTCGTCGAGGCCGGACGCGTCCTGCAGGCTCGCGATGTTCGGCTATGCATCGACGAATGCAGTGACATCGCCGAACGAGTACTGGAGATCGCCGGCGTCCTCAACATGTTCCCGCGCTCCACCGACGTCGCGGCCGATTGACCGCCACGGGCGGCGACCGTGGTGGGGCGCACGATCTATCTGGCATGGCTGACCCGAGGCCGGGTTAGGTAACCACTCGAGCGAGCGCATAGCGCGAGCCCAGGAGGTGAGCCGTGACCGTTTTCGACCCAACTGGCGGCGAGGACACCCTGCTCGATGCGCTGGTGGCGGATGCGCACAAACGACTCACCGATCTGCTGCTGGAAGCTGGTCGCTCCTCACCGCCGCCACCGCAGGTCGCGGAGATCGACCGCCAGCTCGACCACGAGCTGCGGGCCCACTTCGACACCGTGGCCCATGTGCTGGGTCCAGACCTCACCTGCTCCGAGTTGCATCAGTTGCGCGATGACCGCGATCAGGTGCTGGAAGCCCTGGTCGACCACCAGACGCGCCATGACGTGACCTCGATGCGGAACCTGCTGAATCGGTTCTGCGACCACATCGAGCTCGAGGAACTCACCCTGCTCAGCTCGGTCGGTGACCGAGTTGGCGAACACCACATGGCCGCTCTCGGCTCCCACTACCGACGAATGCTGACTGACACTCGAGTCGACAAGCTGTCCTAGGGCACACCCCGGCGCGGTGGCGTGCTCCAACGGCGCGGAGCTGCCTCCGCCCTGGACTCCCGCCGTCCATACCGTTGCCCGACAGCGAAACGGCTGCTCGTGCGGCGAGCGGGCGTGGATCGAGGCCCCTACATCTTCGGCGGGATCTCGATCCCTTCGAGGGCGACCTGGTGGCCACTGTTCGCGGCAAGGAACGCCTGAACCGTCGCCAGTGCCTCAGCGGCGCTGAGGCCGTCGACATGGCCGTGGTACACCCGGGCGCCGACGTGGTTGCTGCCGATCGGCTCAGGTTCGGCGCTGACCTTGCCGGCGCCAGCTTCGTCGAGCTGAACGATCAGCCGAGCCATGCCAATGTCGGTGCCCGTGTAGTCGAGGGCGATGGATGAGCCGGGCATGGCCGGCACGGTAGGTCCATCGCGTCAGCGAGCGCGGATCTCGAGGCGGCTACGCCAACTCATGCTTCGGCTGGCCGTGGGTAGGAGGCAAACACACGACAGCAAGGAGAAGTCTGATGGGTGAGACCAGCGACAAGGTCACCGGCAACATCAAAGAGACGGCTGGCAACGTGACGGGGAACGACAGCCTGAAGCGTGAAGGCAAGTCCGAGCACGCCAAGGGAGAAGCCAAAGGTCTGGTCGACGACGTCAAGGGCAAGGCCGAAGGGGTCGTCGACGGTGTGAAGGACAAGCTGCACCGCGACTGATCGGCCGCGAGCCATTGCGGGCCTCGTCATCGTTTGAGCGGCCCCAAAATCCGCCTGTCGGCGGACAATGCCGGTGGCCCACTTCTACCCCTTTGGACAGTCGTCGCCGTCCGGAGGGGCGTCTACGATGACCCGGTGTCGCCAGTGCCCGGGACGTTGATACCCGTACGCCTCGCGTTGGTCGACGACTACGAGGTCGTTCTGCGGGGTGTCGCCCAGATGCTGGACGGCTACAAAGATCGGATCGAGGTGGTGGAGATCGATGCCGACGAGCCGGTGTCAGTTGATGTCGACATCGCCCTCTACGACACCTTCGCCCAAGGCGAAGCCGACCAGGATGACATCGAGGCCCTCGTGGCCAATGGCCACGCCCATCGAGTGGTGGTCTACACCTGGGCCTTCACTCCTGGTTTGATCGACGCCGCCCTGTCCAAGGGGGCGAGGGGCTACCTGTCGAAGAAGCTTTCCGCCGCCGACCTCGTGGAATCACTTCTGGCCATCCACGCCGGCGAGATCGTCGTCAGCGCCGGGCCAGCGCGGGCGAGCACGGTGGCTGGCCATGACTGGCCGGGTCGCGACATGGGGCTCACCGAGCGCGAGTCCGAGGTGATCGCCCTCATCACCCAGGGCCGTTCGAACAAGGAGATCGCCGAGCTGACCTACCTGAGCGCCAGCTCGATCAAGATGTACGTCCGGTCCAGCTATCGCAAGATGCAAGTGTCGAGCCGAACCCAGGCGGTGTTGTGGGGTCTGGAGCACGGCTTCCAGACGCCCGACCACCAGATCGATCGTTGGCGCTGATCGTGGTCGAGCGCGGTGGATCCCGTCCGAACGGCGGCGCGACGGATGTGACCCGGTCGACTGAGTGGTTGGCCAGTCGTTTGGAGCGTTTGCAGCGCGTGAGCACGGAGTTGGCGTCGGCGCAGACCGCCGGGGATGTGGTGGCCGTCGTGTTGGATCTGCTGGACCCGCCGGGTGTTTCGGCGACGCGCGGCGTGTGGTTGTTGCGGCCCGAGACACGGGTGCTCGAGATGGTGGCCTATGTCGGTATGCCCGCCGAGGCGTTGATCGGGTTCGAGCGGATCCCGGTTGGTGCCGATGTGCCGGTGGCGGTGGCGCACCGTGAGCGACGCACGATCCAGGAGACGTCGTTGGCTCAGGCCGAACAGGACTTCTCGGGTTTGAGGGGCGTCCGGCGGGCGACGGCGGGGTTCGTGGCGGTGCCGTTGCTGCTCGAGGGTGTGTCGTTGGGAGCGCTCAGCCTGGGCTATGACGATCCGCCGGACCAGGAGGAGGTGCTCTTCCTCGAGGCCATCGCCGGTCAGGCGGCGCAGACCTTGATGCGGTTGCGTCTGGCTGAGCGTGACCGGCGCCGGCACGCCGAGCTCGAGTTCCTGGCCGCGCTGTCGGAGTCGGCGTTGCACGCGACCGACCATCGCGAGCTCATGGAGAACGTGACCGCCGCCGCGGTCCCCACCCTCGGGGACTGGTGCGCGATCCACTACCTGCCCGACGACGGCGGCGCACCCGAGGTGGTGGTCGCTCATGTGGATCCGGCGAAGGTCACCTGGGCCGAGGAGCTCCAGTCTCGTCACCCGTATGACTCCGAGGGCCTGATGGGGGTGCCGGCGGTGCTCCGCTCCGGGGCCACCGAGCTCCTCTCGGTCCGCGACCCCGGTGCTCTCGATGCGGTCATCGCCCGGTCCCCGATCGAGGACACCGAAGCCCGATCGATCCTTCAGTCGTTGCAGCTCACCAGTGTGATCACCGTGCCGCTGCGAACCAAGCAGCGAATGGTGGGTGCCATGCAGTTCGTGTCGGCCGAGTCGGGCCGGGACTACGACGCGGATGACGTGGCGCTGGCCGAGGTGGTGGCCGACCGGCTGGCCGAGCCGTTGGAGGGGGCGTGGCTCAGCGACCAGCATCGCGAGTTCGCCGAGGTGCTCCAGCGCTCGCTGCTCCCACCTCGCCTGCCGACCGTCGCCGGCATCGACCTGGCCGTGCGGTACCTGCCCGCCGGGCCCAGCGCGGTGGGCGGCGACTTCTACGACGTGTTCCGGATCGACGAGTGCTCGTGGGCTCTGCTCATCGGCGACTGCTGCGGGACCGGACCCAACGCGGCGGCGCTCAGCAGCATCGCCCGCCACACCGTTCGAGCCGCGGCGCGCCACGGCCTCGGCCACACCGAGGTGGCCGACTGGCTGAACCAGGCCGTGCTGCTGTCGGACCGCGATCTCTTCTGCACCGCCTGCTACGCCACCCTGACCCGTACCGGCTCGGCCTGGGACCTGCAGGTGGCCACCGCCGGCCATCCCCTCCCCATCGTGGCCCGCGCCGGGGCCACGACACCCGTCGGGCACCCCGGGACCCTGCTCGGCGTCTTCGACCACGCACCCGTCCACGTCGACCACACCCAACTCGAACCCGGCGACGTCGTCGTCTTCTACACCGACGGGGTCACCGATCTCCCCCCACCATTCGACCTGACCGTCGAGGCCCTCACCGAACAAGTGCGCCAACTCCGAGACGCCGGCCGCGCCGACACCATCGCCGACCGCATCGAGCAATCCTTGCTGGCCCGGGTCTCCGACACCCACCGAGCCGACGACGTCGCCCTCGTCGTCGTACGCGTCGACGACCACTAGCCACGTTGTGGGCCGCGGGTTCGCGGCGAGCCGAAGTCCGCGGAGGCTGTGCGTATGAGGGGGAACATTTCTCTTTCATCCAGGGGGTATGTGCACGGTGCCCACCGACCCGGGGGCACCGACCAACGCACGAGATCGGAGGGACACCTATGCCCGGCAAGTCAGCCCACGTGAAGAACGAGAAGCAGTACGAGGCCCTCAAGGACAAGGGCATGTCGAAATCCCGGGCGGCCAGGATCGCCAACTCGCCCGAGGCGTCCAAGCACGGCGGACAGAAGTCGGGCTCCGGCGGCAACTCGAAGCAGGGTGGCACCACCGCGCAGCACAAGGCGGCCGGCCGGAAAGGCGGCAAGGCGTCCGCAAAACGCTGACCGGGGTGCCTGTGGCCGGCAATGTCTCCGATGGTCAGCGGCGCTCTACGGACTGACCTTCGGAAACGGGTCCTCGGCGAGGCGCTGAGCGAGGTGCACGGCATTGGTGACCATCAGGCGCGTGGCTGAGGCGGTCCAGAAGAAGGAGGATCTGCCCTCTTCGAGACGCGAACCGAGTCGGACATGGCCGCGGTGCCGAGGTGGTTTCGCAGCCACGACGCATCCGACACGGCGTGGCCGTCGTAGTCGTTGTTGAAATAGGCGTAGACGTCTGCCCCATGCTCGAGCAGCGGGCCCAGTCGGTCGGCGACCCGCCACAGACGACGGCCGGTGTACACCCCCCGGTAGGGGTGATGCTCGGCGTCGGGCCCGTGGAAGCGCAGGTAGGTCCAGTTCGTCGTGACCTCGAACGGATGGTCGGGCAGCAGATCGTGGATGCACAAGGCGGCGCCGTGCCCGGCCAGCACCGAGAAGACGTCGTCGTCGACCCACGACGGGTCTCGGAGCTCCACCGCGAACCGTCGACTGGGTGGCGTCGCGGCGAGGAACTCGTCGAGGCGGTCGGTGTTCTTGCGCCAGTGCGGCGGCAGCTGGACCAACGTGGGGCCGCCGCTCGCACCGAAGGCGTCCAGCCGGTCGAGGTGGTTGGGCAGCCATCGGCTCGCGTCGGCCAGCTTCTTGCGGTGTGAGCCGAACTGGCCCAACTTCACCGCGAAGCAGAAACCGTCCGGCGCGGCGGCCGCCCAGCGCCCGACCGTCTCGAGTGACGGGAGCCGGTAGAAGGTGGTGTTGAGCTCGACGGTGTCGAACCGGGCTGCATACCAGGCGAACCACCGGCTTCGCGGCAGCTCCTCGGGGTACACCGCTCCTCGCCAGTCGGAGTAGTTCCAGCCCGAGCAGCCGATGCGCGCTCGGCCGGCGTGGTCACGGGCGGGCGGGACCGACACGGACCGCGGCCAGCTCGAGGTCGGCCACCAGCGCATCGAACGCAACGGTCCGAGCCGCGCCCTCGGCGCGCAGGACCGAGGACGGATGCACGGTCGGCATGACCAGACCGAGACCCTCGATCTCCACGAAGGCGCCACGGTCGCGGGTGACCCGAACCTCCGGACCGAGCAGGGCCTTGGCTGCGGTCGCGCCCAGCGCAACGATCAGTTCGGGCTCGACGATCGAGATCTCCGACTCGAGCCACGGGCGACAGGCCGCCACCTCGCCCCGGTTGGGGTTCTGGTGGATCCGTCTCTTGCCTTGGGGGGTCCACTTGAAGTGCTTCACGGCGTTGGTCAGATAGAGCTCCTGGCGGTCGAGCCCTGCGGCCAACAAGGCCCGATCGAGGAGCTTGCCGGCGGGACCGACGAACACCGCGCCTTCGGTGTCCTCGACGTCGCCGGGTTGCTCGCCGACCATCATGATCCGAGCCTGGACCGATCCGTCGCCGAACACTGTCTGGGTGGCGTGTTCGAAGAGACCGCAGCGTTGGCACCCCGCCGCTTCGCGTTGCAACCGCAGCAGACTCCGCTCTGCTGGGAGCGTCACGGCTGCCCCCTCACGGTGGTGGCCCACTAGAGCCGCCGGGTTCCCGATAGGGCGGCCCGGATGACCGGCTCGTAGCCGGCTCGCACCGCCGCGGCCCGCGCTTCTTCCATGCCCCACAGCAGGCCGAACGTGAAGCCGTTCTCCCCGGCGAGGTGCGCCTCGATTCCGATCTGCCTGACCACCCGGCGGGCGGCGACGCTGTCCTGGTGCTCCCCCAGCAGCTCCTGCACCGCCTCCATCCGCCGCGCCAGGCGACTCGCCGGCTTGCCAAGCACCGGCTCAGCCGACTCAGCCGCATACCGAGCACGCTTCGCCGACTTGCGCACTTCGTGCAGCAGGGCATCGGAGTCAACGATGTCCATTCCCTGTTCGAAGGCGCGCTGGGCTCGACGGACGCGGCGGCCGGCCCTACGGACGTGCTTCGACAGTTCGTCCTCCGCCTCGTGCCGCGCTCGATGCGTCAACGGCGGATCGGCGACCAACGACTCGAGCTCGTCGATCAATCGCAGATACCGGTCGCTGCCGAGCGCGGCCAACACGGCTGACCTCGCATCCGACTGGGTCGCACCCAGGGTGCGGTCGATCCGTTGTCTGACCGGGCCGAGGAGCTGCTCGACTCGAATGGAGGCGATCTCGCGGCTGAGGCGGCCCCGCATCACCTCGGCGTCCCGGGCTCGTCCCAGCACCTCGCCCAGCCACCCAAGCTCTGCTCGTACATCCTGCCAGCGAGCCCCGGCCAGCAGAGGGCGGTACGTACCGAGGGTGCTGCGCAGACGGCGGGTCCCCACCCGCATCTGATGCACAGAGTCGGACTCACCGCTCCGCACACCGATGTCGTGGAGCTCCAACAGATCCACCTGTTGGCGCAGGTACGCGACGACCACCGCGCCGGCCGTGCTCTGGTCGAGTCGTGGGTGCGGTCGCCTCACGTCCAGCGACGTCGCCGCCATGGCGTGGGCCAGCTTCGACGACCAATCCGACGACAGCAGCCCGGCTTGGTGCAGGCGCCTGGCCATCCGGTTCATCAGCGCCTCATCGCCATCCACCAGCTCGACTTCCCACTCCGACCAGGCGACCGACGGGACCGCCGAGCCCAGAAGTCGTTCCGCGGTCACCTCGTCGGACGCCAGGACAGCCAAGTTGCGGCGGCCCTCATCGAGCATCTCGTGCTCCCGGCGATCGGTGGAAACCCGCATCACCGGCATCAGCTCGGCGTCGCGGACGAGCGCCCGGACGTCGTTCGAGAGCACCTTCGGCACGCCGTTCGATCCCGACCTGGGAACGCGCATCTCGACGGTGTGGCTGTGAGAGACCGGTACCTTCAGATGCCAGCCCGCATCGTCGCCACCCGACCGCTCGCGGAGCGTGACACCTCGCGCTGCGAGTCGCAGATCGGGGGTGTCGTAGTAGGTGGCCCGCAGGCGTTTCGGTTGCAGCTCGACGACCGCATCTACGCCTTTCACCTGAGTCAGGTCCAACTCTCGCGCGTCGATGTCGCCCTCGAACTTCAGCTCGATCTCCGAATGCTGGGAAGGCTCGTTCGTCATCTTGAGGCTCCTCGATACGCATGTGCTCGTTGTACGGCTAGGGGCCCGCGTCCGCCTTCGCGCCCTCCGGTTCTGTCCGGAGCTGGCCTTCCAGCGTGGACCGCCACAGCTCGATGAACGAGTGCTGGTCCGGGCCGATCTGATGGAAGTAGAGGTGGTCGTAGCCGGCGTCGACGTAGCGGCCGGCGAGGTCGACGATGGCATCGACATCTGGCCCACAGGGGATGCCGTCGGACGCGTCTTGGACCGTGACCAGCTGCGCTACCTGTTCGAAGTGCGTCCACGTGGGGAGGTCCTGAGCCAGCTGGCCCGGCATCGCACCGTTCGGCCACACCTGCTGAACCGTCTTCGCACACGTCTCCTCGTCACGGCCATAGCAGACGTTGATCTGCGCGTACCGCGGCCCCGTTCCACCGGCGGACCGATACGTGTCGATGAGCTCGGCGCTGGGACCGTGGCTGAACAGCCCGTCACCCGCCTTGGCGGCCAGCTCGGCCGAGCTCGGCCCGAAACCCGACAGGATGACAGGCACGGCCTGCTCAGGTGGGTCGAACAGTCGGGCGTTCTCGACCTTGAAGAACTCACCTTTCCAGTCAACCGTGTTGCCTGTCCACATCTCCCTGATGACCTGGACCGCTTCGGCCAGCATGGCCAGGCGCACCTCGGGCGTCGGCCAACGGTGACCCAGGATGTGCTCGTTCAGCGCCTCGCCGCTGCCCAGCCCCAGCGAGAACCGGTCACCGAACAGCAAGGACGTGGTCGCCGCCGCGTGGGCAACGACCACCGGATGCAGACGAATCGTCGGGCACGTCACACCGGTCAACACCTCGATCCGCTCGGTGCTCGCCGCGACGGCGCCGAGCACCGACCACACGAAGGGGCTGTGACCCTGCGCTTCGACCCATGGATGGAAGTGATCTGAGATGGAGCAGAAGTCGAAGCCCGCTCCCTCGGCCTCCGAGGCCGCCTGCATCAACTGGCGCGGTCCCCACTCCTCACTGGACAACGTGTAGCCCCACCTCATGACAGCCTGCGCCTCCCTGTCTGGTCCCTTGCCGCGGGTAGTGCCAGATCTCTACCCACGGAGCCAGAATCGCAATCACCGTTGCGGTCGCCATCGCTCCTTTCCTCGAAACCGGCGCCTCGAGGATCGCGGCGAGGACGATGAGGACCGGCACATCGCAACGGCCGACCTGGTCTGTCAGCGTGTGTCAGCGCAGCGAGGTCTCGCCGCGGTTCCAACTGTGGAGGAGGTGGCGGGTGAAGGCGTCTTCGGTCAGGAGCATGGCGCCGACCCCGAAGGTGATCTCGCTGACGGCCAGGCCATCGTCCTGCGGGTGTCCACCGACGAGGACCTCGGCCGCGAGGGTGCCGTGGCGCTCGTCGGCCTCGACGTGCACGGTGAAGAACCGGGTGACGCTCGGGTCGAGGCCGAGTCGCAGGCTGGCCGCGGCGTAGCGTGCCATCGGTTTGACCGAGGTCATCTCGAACCCGGCGAGGTGCCCGAGCAGCGCGGCGCGGAGGCGTTGCTGGGTTCCGAGCAGCGAGATGAGGTTGCCGGTCGCCAGCGTGACCGCAGGCAGTCGGTCGATGTGAACGCCATAGGTGTTGTCGATGCCGAGCGCTTCGAGAGCGTCGGCGAACAGGTCTGCATGGGTTGCGCCGGGTTGGCCGTTGCCGTATTCGTCGGCCTGGATCTCGATGAGCGCGGCTTTGCGGGGCCCGGTGATCCGCGGGATGACCCAGCTGTGCGGGTCGGCTTCCTTGAGCTGATAGGCGGAGCGGTGGATGGCGAACTCCTGGAACTGCTCAAGTGTGCCGACTCGGGCCATGTGGTCGGACAGCGAGGGGCCGTGGTAGCGGCCGAGGACCTCGGCGGCGGTGAGGGCTTCGGTGGTCCAGCCGCGGGCGGCGACCCGGTCCCGTAGGGCGGCCTCGAACTGGTCCTCGAGGTCGCGGCGCAGCCGGAGGAGGGCGCCGTCGCGTTCCCATTCGTCCTCGACCTGGTCGAACCCGCGATAGGAGAGCTCGTAGATCTCGTACAGGGCGAGCTGGAGATCCTCGTCGGTGAGCGGATCGGCTGACGCGGCAAAGCGCGGCGCGATCCGGGCTTCAGCGGCGGGCCGACGCAGGTGACAGCCGAGCCACTCTGACCGGGGTCCTCTCGACTCGGGTAGTGCCGGCTTGGTGTACGAGCCTCGTGGCGGAGTCGCGATGGTTGTCACGGGCGATCCTGTACCCGGCGCCACGGCGAACGATTCCTGACGGGCGGACTGGCCGAGGCGCCCGCTGGGTAGCTACGGGACAACTGGGTCGTCGGCCGGACTGCTGCCTGTCCTGCACCGAGCCCGAGCCTCTGCGAAACGAGTGTCAAGGATGTCGTATTGCGGTCGTGAGTTCGACAGACCCTGTGCCGAGGTCTTCGACGCGCTCGCCGATCCTCGGACCTATCCAGACTGGCTGGTCGGCGCGTCACGCATCCGAGCGGTCGACGACGACTGGCCCGCGGTCGGCAGCCGTTTCCATCATCGGGTGGGCATCGGCCGGGCCACCATCGCGGACACCACCAAGGTGCTCGCCATCGAACCGACGCGGATGTTGCGACTCGCGGTACGGGCTCGTCCCTTGGTATCGGCGGTCGTCACCTTCGAACTGGTCGGCGAGCATGACCGGTGCATCGTGACGATGGAGGAGGAGCCCGCCGTGCGAGCGATTGGCAACCTGGTCCGGCCCCTCCTGGATCCGATGACGCATGTGCGCAACCACCTCTCTCTCAAGAGACTCGACCAGTTCCTCCACAGCAACAGAGTTCGAGCTGGGATCGCGGCGGGGTGAGGCGGCTGAGGTCGCAGCCGCCCATCATCGACGCCGGGCTCGGCGGCGCGAGAAGCGACGCTCCTCTACCTCCACGTGTGCCTCGCCCACCGCCCGCGGTTCTCACGAGCCTGGTCTGGATCAAGGGATGACCTGATCCTCGGTCGAGCTTGGAGCCAGATGATTGCCACTACTTTGGCCGCGATGTCGATCGTTGAGCGGTGGTTTCTCAGCGCGAAGGAGCGCGGCAACGACGCCACGAGAATCGATCGTCGGCGCGGGGACGACAAGGCGTGGACTGATGGGAACGCGGTCACGCCGCTGATCCATGGAGCGAACTACTTCGCCCGGCTGCATGACGAGCTCGCCTCCGTCGGTTCTGGCGATCAGGTGTGGTTCTTCGACTGGCGCGGCGATGCCGGGCAGCGCTTGGCCGGCCCTGGTACCGAAGTGGGCCTGGTGCTCGCCGCCGCGGCGCGAAGGGGGGTCGCCGTGCGCGCGCTGGTGTGGCGGTCCCACCCCGACGAGGAGGGCTATTCCGAACAGGAGAACAAGCACGTCGCCCAGCTCGTGAACGAAGCAGGGGGCGAGGTGGTGGCCGATGAGCGGGTGCGACGCTTCGGCTCCCACCATCAGAAGATGGTCGTGATCCGGCGGGACGACAGCGACGTGGAGGATGTGGGGTTCGTCGGAGGCATCGACCTGTGTCATGGCCGAGGAGACGATGAGCGCCATCACGGCGATCCTCAGGCCATCAAGCTGGATTCGCGATATGGGGCGCGGCCGGCGTGGCACGACATCCAGCTCGAGGTTCGCGGGCCAGCGGTAGGCGATCTCGCGGAGACCTTTCGGGAGCGTTGGCTGGATCCGACCCCCGTCGAGAAGATGTCCGTGCGAACACGGCTTCGACGACTCACCGGCGAGTCACGCGAAGAACTGCCAACGGCGGCTGCCAGCTCGGTCTCGGCCGAACGTCCCGATCCACCTCCCGTCGGGAGCGTGGCCGTGCAGGTGCTGCGAACTTATCCGGAGAAGCGGCCCGCCTTTCCCTTCGCGCCGAGCGGTGAACGCAGCATCGCGCGCGCCTACACCAAGGCCCTGGCGAGTGCCCGCTCGCTGATCTACATCGAGGATCAATACCTTTGGTCGTATGAAGTGGCGTCGCTCTTCGCCGACGCACTTCGACGCTCACCTGATCTGCGTCTGATTGCGGTTGTCCCGAGATATCCGGACCGTGACGCCACGCTGTCGGGGCCGCTGAACCGCATCGGCCAAGAACAGGCGCTCGCGATGCTGCACGAGGCGGGCGCCGAGCGCGTCGCCGTGTATGACCTGGAGAACGAGACCGGCTCGCCGATCTATGTGCACGGAAAGCTCTGCATCATCGACGATGTCTGGATGGCGGTCGGGTCCGACAACCTGAATCGGCGGTCCTGGACGCACGACTCGGAGGTCGCGTTGGCAGTGCTCGACCCGCAACAGGACGGGCGCCAGCCGGTCGATCCCGGTGGTCTTGGCGACGGGGCGAGGGTGCTGCCGCGGAGGCTTCGCCTCGCCCTGTGGCATGAGCACCTGGGCCCCGACCTGCCCGACGCGGAACTTCTGGATCCTGCTCGGGGCTTCGAGATGTGGACGCGGACCGCTGGGGCGCTCGACGCCTGGCACGCTTCCGGGCAGAGGGGTCCACGTCCGAGCGGTCGAGCGCGTGGCCATCGCCCGAAACCGGTGCCCGCTTGGGCCTCCTGGTGGAGCCGACCCTTGTCGCGACTGGTCGTCGACCCAGACGGCCGTCCTCGTGCTCTCAAACGATCAGGTCGGTTCTGATCGACGGCCCGACGCTGTAACGGACGAACCGCAGCCTCTGGTTCCAACGTCGACTCGAAGTTCCCCGCCGGTCCGGCTGTTGGTTGTGGAACTCCGCGTAGGGGGCCGTGGAGAAGGGCGCCCAGATCGCGCTTCCCGACGTGGCGCGAACGCACCGTGGCAGCCGGGTCTGACTCGCCTCGGTGACGGGTACGGAACCGTCACCACTCGCGCCGGCCTACGGGAGGAGAGTCGTGAGCGACATAGTCGAAGCGACCGGCATCGGCACCTCGTCACGTGCGCGACAGGTACTCCAGATATACACGGCTGGCCCTCTGCGGGACGCGGGCTCAGCCGTGCGCACCGAGCCTCATCGACGGCCGCGGAAGGCGACCTCCGATCCGTCCCCTGCTACCGCTCCCAGGTGGCAGGGTGAAGCGCTGCTGGCGGCGGTAGAGATGATGGCCGCAACGGTGTTCGTCCTCGCAGCCTTGGCTGTATGGGTCGCGATCCTTTGGTGGATCTCGCAGGCATGGCTGGGCCCGGGAGCTTGAGCCCTGGACTCGGCGCCGAGGGCGGGTTCTGGCCGCGACGGGTGGCGGGTACACGTCGGTCATGTACATCGGCGCAGGCACTCTGGTCGTCATCCTCATCGTCGTCATCATCGTGATGTTGCTCCGGCGCGCCTGACGAGACTCGACAGCATGCGCTCGTACTTTCGGGGCTGGGGTCGAACCGGGAGGGACCACCTATGACGGCAGCCATCGCCGCCCGTGATCAGACCGCGACGCTTCACGCCACCGACCAGCGCGGAACCACCACGACTCGCGCCATCTCGAAGCTGACCTCGGCGTTGGGATCGACACCGGCCATCATCGGCTCGGTCGTGGTCATCGTGGTGTGGGCTCTCTGCGGACCGTTCGCCGGCTTCTCCAACACCTGGCAGCTGGTGATCAACACCGGCACCACCATCCTCACGTTCAACATGGTGTTCGTGATCCAGAACACCCAGAACCGTGACGGCCTCGCCGTGCAGGTGAAGCTGGACGCCATCCTCCACGCCCTCGAAGGCGCAGACGACAAGCACATCGGCATCGAGGAGCTCACCGAGAAGCAGATCCTCGAACACCGAGCCGAAGTCCGGCGCGACAGCGACGTCTAACCGATCTTCCGTCGACAGCCAGTCAGGTGAGGCGGGTCGATCGACCTGGACAGGGCGGCCGACGCCGCGCCCGACGTCGAGAAGCGGGCGATACGCGACTGTGCCCCTGCCGGAGCAGGGGCACAGTCGGAGCCAAGGGAGGCTTCGATCAGATGGCGCGGCGACGCAGCAACATGATGACTGCGATGACGGCCAGGACCAAGATCACGGTTCCGATTCCGATGTACACGGTGTCCCCCTCTCAACGGTTCGAAGCTGCGTACTCCCTACCGCCTGCTCTCGTCGGATAGAACCGAGGTCGAGGGCCGGGTGCGGTTTGCTGGGTGAATCGGGTAGGTGAGTTGGGTGCCTCTTTCTCTGCGCCCGCATCAGGTTCGTCGCTACGCCGAGCTGGGTCAGCTGCTCCGGAAGTACGGGCGGTCAGATCTGGTTCGCCAGGCGGGCCTCGATGCGTCTGCGGTCCCCGAGGACGATGCTGTTCCGGGCGACGGGGTGGAGGACGGTCCGCCGGCTGAGGCGGAAGAACTAGCGGCCGATCTCGAAGCGCTGGGACCGACCTATGTGAAGTTGGGCCAGCTCCTGTCCACGCGGGCCGACCTGTTGCCTGCGCCCTATCTCGCGTCGCTGGCTCGCTTGCAGGACGACGTCGCTGGTGTGCCCTACGCCGAGATCGAGGAGGTCATCGAAACGCAGTTCGGCGCCCGGGTGGCTGATCTGTTCAGCGAGTTCGACGAGAAGCCGTTGGCCGCGGCGTCACTGGGTCAGGTCCATCGAGCCAGGACACGCGACGGTCGATCGGTGGCGGTGAAGGTTCAGCGTCCGGACATCCGGGGTCGCATCATCGAGGATCTCGAGGTGCTCGGCGACATGGCTGCCTTCGTCGATGATCACACCGAGTTGGGCCGCACCTTCGGTTTCGGCGACCTGTTGGAGCAGTTCCGTCGAAGCATGATGGCCGAACTGGACTACCGGGCCGAGGCCGCCAACCTGCACACGATGGCGCAGCACCTCGAGAGGTTCACCCGCATCGTGGTGCCGCGACCGGTTGACGGTCTGACCAAGTCCAAGGTCCTCACCATGGATCTGATCGACGGTCGCAAGGTCACCGATCTCGGTCCTCTGGGGCTCATGGAGATCGACGGTCCTGCGCTGGCCGAGGAGCTCTTCGCCGCCTACCTCGACCAGATCCTCGGTTCCGGCTTCATCCATGCCGATCCACATCCGGGCAACGTCTTGATCACGACCGATGGCGACCTGGCGCTCATCGATCTCGGCATGGTGACCCGCGTCAGCCCCGAGAGCCAGGAGGACCTGATCAAGCTGCTGTTGGCGCTCGGGGACGGGCGCGGGAGCGAGGTAGCCCGAACCGCCGAGCGCCTGGGCATGCGCCTCGACGGCTTCGATCGCCAGCTCCTGGAACGGGAAACCATCGACCTGGTCGCTCGACATCAGGGCGACACCATGGCCGACGTCGGCGCCGGCGCGATCCTGGCCGATCTGATGCGGGTCTGCGGCGAGGCGAGACTCCGGCCGCCGCCTGAGCTCTCCATGCTGGGCAAAGCCCTGCTGAACCTCGACGAGGTGGCCCGCACCCTCGATCCCGACTTCGACCCCCAGGCTGCGATGCGGGCTCACGCCCGGGAGCTCTTCGAGCGCCGAGCCTGGACCAGCACGTCCGAGGGTCACCTCATGCGCACCGCCCTCGAGGCCAAGGAGTTCCTGGAGGAGCTTCCCGTCCGAGCGAACCGGCTGATCGACGCCCTGATCGACGGGGAGCTCAGCGTGAAGGTCGACGCCATCGACCAGGACGAGGTGCTCCGCGGCATCGAGAAGGTCGGCAACCATCTGACCACCGGCCTCGTCCTGGCCGCCATCATCATCGGCGCCGCACTCACGATGCGCGTGCAAACCAACACCCGCCTCTTCGGCTATCCCGCCGTGTCGATCGTCTTCTTCATCGCCGCGGCCCTGGCCGGGTTCGCGCTCGTCGCATCGATCCTCACCGGAGACCGGCGCAGGAAGCGGCGCATCAACCGAGGCCGCTGAAACGTCGCGACCGAATGGCGACTCTCAGCGCGGAGGGTGACTGCGGTTCCGAGTCGGTGGGTAGGAGTGGGCCATGGACGCAATCACTCTGCTCAAGAACGACCATCGCGCCGTCGAGCGCCTGTTCAAACGGTTCGAGGCCGCCGGCGAGGGCGCGGTGGTCGAGAAGCGCGAGATCGTCGATCGCATCATCGAGGCGCTGTCGGTCCACGCCGCCATCGAGGAGCAGGTGTTCTATCCCGTGGCGCGAGCGACGGTCCCAGGCACCGAGGACATCGCCTTGGAGAGCCTCGAAGAGCACCACATCGTCAAGTGGACCTTGTCGGAGCTCGACGGCATGTCGCCCGACGATGAACGCTTCGACGCCAAGGTGACCGTCCTGATCGAGAGCGTGCGCCACCACGTCGGCGAAGAAGAGGGGGAGTTCTTCCCGAAGGTGCGCCACGAGCTCGGCCGCAACGGCGCTGGGCGACATCGGCGCCGCCCTGGAGCGCGCTCGCAAGACCGCACCCACCCACCCTCACCCCGAGGCGAGCGACACCCCGCCGACGAACCTGGTCTCCGGAGCGGCCGCTGGTGTCGTCGACCGGGTCGGAGACACGGTCAGCGGGATGGCCCAGGGAGGCGTGTCCGCGGTCGGTGACGTCATCGCCGTCGTGCTGGGTCGCAAGAAGCCGCGGGTGAGCCCCAGCGGCTCCCCAACCACGCGCAGGACCGCCAAGAAGGTCCGGTCCGAGGCTTCCAAGGCGACCCACTCGGTGGGGCGGGCGTCGAAACGAGCTGCGCACGAGGCCAAATCGACCAGCAAGGCCGCGGCGCGCAAAACCAAGCGCACCGTGTCGGCCGCCGGGCAAGGCGTACGTTCGACGGCCGGTTCGGCCGACCGCGGCGCCGCCAAGACGGCGCGGGCGGCCAAGGCCGGAGCAAAGGGCACCGCCACCTCAGCTCGCACGTCGGCCGCCCGGGCGCGCACGACCGCCAAGCGGGCCGCGACCACCACCGGCCACACCGCCCGTCGAGCCGGCAAGCAGACCGCCGCCACCGCCAAGCGATCGGCCAAGAAGGTCGCCTCGTCAACCCGGACATGACCCGTCAGGAGCGATCGGATGCTGCCCCAAACCGGCGTCGATGGGAACGCTGGATGGTCGGTATCCCAGAGATCACTCCGAGCCCTGTTGACCACTAAGGCATCCGCTTCCGCAAGGGACGTGGCTTAGCCATCACATTCACCCTGGCGGCCGGGACCCGCCGCGAAGCGTGCGCCGAAACGCCTTCATGAGCGGGACGATCCACTGGCGGACGGCCTCGCGCCCGTGCATCTCCCCGAAGACGTGCTCGACGTAGACGCAGTCCTCGGTGAAGAGGTCGGCGAAGGCGTCATAGTCCGCGGACGCCCCGCACTCGTCGCTCACCCGTTTGAAGTTCTCGTACGCCTCGCGGATCTCGTCCAGCGTGAAGGTGGCCATGGTCTTCTCCTTGTTGGTCTAGATAAGTCGCAACACGGGCACGAGGGACGCGCACGCTCAGCAGAAGTCGGAGCCACCGTCGACGTTGATGTCCGCCCCCGTCATGTAGGTGTTTCGCCGTGACGCCGCGAACGCGATGACCGGGCCGATCTCGTTCGGGTCACCGGCTCGGGGCAGGTGGGCTGGGTGACCGAAGTGCTCCTCGATCCCCGCCATGATGGCGTAGAGGTCGTCGGGGTCGATGCCCACACCCCTGGCCCACCCCCTGAGCGTCTCGGTTGCGAAGCTGCCGGGCGACACGGTGTTGACCAGGATCTCGTCGGGGGCCAGCAGCAGCGACAAGTTCTTGGTGACACTGGTGACCATCGCCTTCGTCGCCGTGTAGGCGGCCAGGCCGGTGCTCTGGCGCTTCGTCGAGTGCGCCGACACGTTCACGATGCGAGCCCACTCCGCCGCCCGCAGCAGCGGGATGGCTTCACGGATGCACCGGATCATGCCCATCGCGCCGAGGTCGATCGTCCCGGTCCAGTCCTCGTCGGTCAGGTGCTCGAAATCACCGAGTCCGATCGGGCCGGTGGCGTTCACCAGGATGTTCAGTTGACCGTCCCACCGGTCGCGCACCTCGGCGAACGCCGCCTCGACCTCCGCTGGCTTGGTGATGTCGGCTCGGAGTCCCACGGCGTCAGGTGCGCCCAGCTCGAGCAGGCGCTTGACCGTGCTCTGCAGATCGGTCTCGGTGCGGGCGAGCACGCCCACGCTCGCGCCGTCGACGGCAAAGCACTCCGCGGCCGCCCGGCCCATCCCCTGAGTGCCGCCCTGCACCACCGTGGTGGCCCCCGCCAGTCCCAGATCCATGACGCCTCCACGAAGATCGGCGATGCCCGAAGGAGCAACCAGCAAATCGTGCGAACTGTAACTCACCATGCTGAACCGAAGTTCATCCCAGCCGGATGGCCTGGACACGGTTTGTTGTACGTCATGCCGGGGATGACCGAGGCGGGCGTGGGGCTCGCCCAATGCGGGTAGCGGGTCTGGTCGGGCCGCGGCTACACACAAAGGGTGAGCCTCATCGACGTCACTGTCCCCACACCAGACGGCGCCGCTGACGCCTCGTTGCACACGCCCGCGGGGCCGGGCCCGTGGCCGGCGGTGATCATGTATCCCGACGCGGGCGGCACCCGCGACGTGTTCCGGCAGATGGGTGACCGGCTGGCGACGGACGGGTACGCGGTGCTGGTGCCCGACATCTACTACCGGGCGGGCGGCTATGAGCCGTTCTCGATGGCGACGGTGTTCAGCGATCCCGATGAACGCCAACGGCTGGGCGCGCTGGCCGGGTCGTTGACCGCCGCGAGGGTCGCCGTCGGACGCCACTGCGTTCGCTGAGTTCCTGGCCGCCCGGCCCGAGGTGGCCGCCGGTCCCCTTGGCACGACCGGCTACTGCCTGGGTGGTCGTATCTCGCTCACCGTCGCCGGTCATCTGGGCGAGCGCATCGGCGCGGCGGCGTCGTTCCACGGCGGCCGGCTCGCCGTCGAGGACGATCCCGAGAGCCCACATCGCCTGGCCTCGGCGGTGCGCGCCGTCGTGTATGTGGCCGGGGCATCCAACGATGCCAGCTTCGACGACGAGCAGGCGGCTCGGCTCCACGCCGCCTACGAGGCCTTCGACGTGGTCCACACCATCGAGCAGTACCCGGCGGCGCACGGATTCGCCGTGGCCGACAACCCCACCCACGACCAGGACGCGGCGGAGCGCCACTGGACGGCCATGACCCAGCTCTACGCCTCCACCCTGACTTGACCCAACTGATCTTTCGACGCGTCGAGATGGGCGTCGAGCACAGCCACGCAACGGGAACCAGAATCGGCGCTCGAGCGCGACGCCTACGTGCTGCGTTCTCGACGATCCAGCTTCCTCTCGCTCTAGCCCGAGCGTCGCGATCCCCGGATGGCCACCAACAGGGCAGATGCGAGAACCTCAGTGATCGGACGAGCAGCCCTTTGGCGCGATGGCGCGGATGGTGCAGGGCTCAGAGTCCGGCTGTACCGAAACCAGTAGAAGTTGCCTTCGCCCTCGTCGCCCGAGCGGGGTCCGTCGACCTCGACCGGTTGCCATGGTCCGCTCGCGCCACGCGGGATCATCTCCGTGAGGACACGTTCGAGCTCATCTGGCGGCGGAGGCGTTGACCACGCCCTGCTCACAGAGCACCGGTCCTCGACGTCGACGCGTTCGCGCATGGTGTTCAGCCCTAACCCCCTCCCAGGGATGTACCCGGAACGTATGCGTGCCGCGGTGCGCGTGCAAGAGGGTGCCGATGGGGTTCAGCCGTTGTTCACGAGCGGCTTGTCCCACGCCGTCCAGCATGACGTTCGCAGCCGCTCGACAGGTGGCAGAACCGGACTCGAGCCGCCCCGATGTGCCGTTCGGGCGCGGGCGTTGGGGGCCTCGGATCCTGTGTTTGGGGGACGGCCCCTTTCGGGTGCCGCGGTACGATTTGGTCGTCGGGCGTGGGGTCGATCGGCCAGACTTGTCTGGTGGGCGTCGATTGCATCGTCTGGGACTTTGGTGACACCGTCGCCGACGAGCGATGGATGCAGGTCGCGCCCACCTCGTGGCCAGCCTGGGCTGAGACGTATCGATCCGTCGTAGGTGATCCCGACTTCGCGGCGGCCTGGAACCGCGGCGACGCAACCGTCGACGATCTGGCTACCCGAATGTGCGCCGCATCGCCGCTGACCGAGGCCGAGGTGCTTCACCACGTTGAAGCGATCTGCTCGCAAATCACCCTCTTCCCGTCGGTGGTCGCGGCGATCATCGCGGCTCGGGGTCGAGTCCCGCAGATGTGCGCGACGATCAACCCCGACATCTTCAGTCGGTGGGTGGTTCCGGCTCACCGACTCGATGAGCTGTTCGATGTGATCGTCACGTCGTGGCAGGAGCACACTCTCAGCAAAGTCGAGCTGGCGCAGGCCGGGCTCGTCCAACTGAACCAGCCCATCGCGCTGGCCGACACGCTGTTGATCGACAATCGGCCGGACAACATCGCGGAGTACCGAGCCAGCGGCGGCACCGCCTATCTGTTCGCCAGCGCGGCGCTGTTCACCGAAGACCTTCTCGACGGGGCACTGCCACCATGTCTGGTCCGCCAGGACTGAGAGCTATCTGCCAGTCCAGCTTGCGGGACCGACCGAGGAGCACGCCGATGTGCCTGTTTGGTCGGGGCAGGCGTGGAGGTGCCCTGGATCCGGCGTTCTGGGGCGCGCTCCGCGGCACGACACCTGAATTCGGCGCGTCGACCTGCCCGCCTCTGGGGCATCCTGGAGGTATGTCGTCAACAATCGAGCCCGGCGCACGTGACTGAGGGCATCGTCGGCGACGACCGCGCCGCTGTCGTGTGGGCGGTCTTCTCCGTGCAGACGGCCGCGGGGAAGCTCGTTACGGAACGAATGAGCCGGGACGAGGAGCCCACGGTGACAGATGAACTTCTCGTCGCCATCCGTGCGGAGTGGGAGGCGGCCGGCCGGCCGATCGTCCGGCCGCACGCGCACCGCGACGAGGTGACGTTCGCCGACGGCACCACCGTCGTCGGGGTCAGGTTCCTCGTCGACGACCCGTACAAGCGCGACCAGGCTCCAACGTTCGGGCTCTACCTCGATCAGCGCTGGGCTCCGCCGTGGGACCACGCCCAACTCCCGTGGGTCGACTTCGGTGTGCCCGATGCCACCGAACTGCGCGTCGCACTCGAGGACGTGCTGGACCGCTCACGCCGCGGCGAGCACGTTGAGATCGGTTGCCTCGGAGGGCACGGGCGCACAGGCACCGCTCTGGCGTGCCTGGCTGTGCTGACCGGAACGCCTCCGGGCGACGCTGTCGCCTGGATCCGCGCCGCGTACTGCGAGAAGGCGGTCGAGACCGACGAGCAGCGCGCGTTTGTCGCCGCATTCCATCAGGAACCCAGCAGCGGCCGATAGCCCGGGGATGCCCCACGCCAAGGCGGTTCGGCGACGGCCTATGCCCGACGGGCCGTTCTGGGATGCAGCAGAAGCGCTCCGAACCGGCGCTCGGCGCTCGGCGTGCGCCGATGTGCTGTTCGGTGCGATGCGCTCCGCGGGTTGTCTACTCTGCGGCGGGTGTTCGACGACGAGGCGATCCTCACGGCGGAGCCTTCGGTTCTCTACTCGGGCGAGGACTTCTTGCTCGACGTGACCGTCAAGACAGGCCGAGACATCATCTTTGGGGCCGCCCCCGCACTTCTTGAATCAACCGGCTCGTTACCAGCGGCTCGCTGGCATCTCTACACAGCGTGGGGAGGTCGGGAACCCGTTTCTGAGCGGCTTCCGGATGGGAAGGTAGGCGTCGCTGTGGCGGCCATCGGGCTACCAGGTCCGCGGCCTTTCCGGCTTCCCGACGACTTACCGCCTGGGCAGTATCTCGTGCACTTGAGTGTCGTCGATCACACCGACCGAACGCGACCCGGTCTACCGCTCCGCCTCTCGACAACGCTGGACGTGCAGGGATTCGACCTCTAATCGAGCGCCGAAGTGCCGTTAGGTGCGCCCTCGGTGGCTGTGTGGCTGGGAACCTACTGTCCCGTTGGACCGACGACTCTCCCGCCGATGGCGGCCTCTAGTTCGCCGAGCAGCAAGTCGTATGCCCGTCGGCCCGAGAGAAGTGAGCGACTGGATAGGAAGCCCAGCAGCCCCAACCACGCCCCGACGAACAGCAGAGCCTGTACACCGCTGGCAGGATCGCTGATCGTCGCGAACACGGTCGCCACCAAGCCGAGGAGCCCGATGCTCAGCAGGAGAATCGGCACCGCGACCAGCATGGGGGATTGCCCAGTCGGGCGGATCTGACCCCGAAGCGAACTGCGAGCGGAGCCGGTGATCTCACAGTCGACTTCCAGCCGGGCCCGGTTCCGAACGCGCGGTAACTGTCGGCTGAGCCAGATCTGATAGCTAGATGGACCCACCGTCTGCCAGGCCAGCCAGCATGGCTGCACGTAGTCACTTGTCGGGTCCCTCGGCGCGTTCCTTGCCATGAGCACCCCGATGGCTTCGCCGGGCGGTGTTGCACCTTCGCCGGTGATCTCTCTCGAACTGATCAACAGTCGAGCGGTCGACATCCACCCCAATGGTCCGATCGGTTCCCGCCGCGATCCTGTCTCCACCCAGCCAATGGTGACAGACCCCACGACAACCTAGGGCCCCTACCTGCCGTTCGGGGCGCACCGTCGTAGCTCTTCCTGCGGGGCGCGCAGCTCGCTGCTCGTAGGGTCTGTCCCGTGGAGATTCGGTCAGGAACAGCCGACGACTTGGTGGCGATCGCCCAGATCTATGAGCACTACGTGCTGCACAGCTTCGCCACCTTTGACGAGGTGGCGCCCCAGCGAGAGCACTGGGACGCCTGGTTCGACAGGTTCAGTCTGACGGGACCGCACCGCCTGGTCGTAGCCGACGATGGCCAGGTGCGCGGGTACGCGAGCAGCATGCCGTACCGAGCGCACCCAGCCTTCGCGGCCACGGTCGAGCTCAGTGTGTACGTGTCAGATGGTCGGACGGGCCACGGTTTGGGTCGGCGTCTGTATGGGCGATTGATCGAGGAGCTTCAGGGAAGTGCCGTGCACCGAGCGGTGGTAGGTATCGCTCTACCGAACGACGCCTCTGTTCAACTACATCGGAGCTTCGGATTCGACGAGATCGGCGTCTTTGATCAGTACGCCAAGAAGTGGGATCGCTACATCAGCTCGGTCTGGATGCAGCGAGCCCTCTGACCCGCCGCCCAGAACCAGCGCCGCTGTGCGACAAAGTCGGGGCATCCTTCGGATGGGGCGCGCGCCGTTGAGATTCGTCGGGAACCTCCCAGAACCGACTTGCGTCGAACCGGTCGTGCCGAGCTCGCGAGCTGTGTTGCGTATCGCGACGTTGGTGGGCGTTGCCGTTGCCTTCGCCGCCTGTTCTTCGGGGACCGCTACACCGAGGACGTCGACCACGGCGAAAGCGACCACTACGACCACCGAGCCCACTCCGAGCACCGTGCTGGGTGGACTCAAGGGTCCACTGACGGTGCCGTTCACTGCCGATCAAGGCGCGCTCGTCGCAGTCGCGGGGCCTGCGCCCGTCGGTGTGAGCGCAGCTGAAGCTCGCCGCACCGTCGACAGCCTTGTCGCTCAGCAGCTCAGCCTGTTCCACGTCGCCCAAACGCCACTCGCCGCGCAGATCAGCCTGCGAGCGGGCATCGGGGTGCCACCGATCCACGCTGCCGCCTGGATCGTCCCGCTGGCGCTCAACTCCAAGGTCGTCATCAACTGCCCCGTCATCCCCGCTCCAGTGCCCGCGCTCCCAGCGACGGCGTCGGACCTGCACGTGGCCCTCGTGATCGGCCCCAGCCCCGACCAGGTCTTCGTCTACGAAGGTGCCGGAATCGGTATCTGCGACGAGGTACAGAGGACGCCTGTGGTCGAGCGATCGACCGAGCTATAGGCGCATCACGCATCGCCCACCACGCCCGCGGCGGGCTGGTCAGCGCAGGTCTTGCGGGAACTGGAACGTGTGCGAGGAGTCGTAGGTGGCCTTGACGCCCCGAAGCCGCTGGTAGTGGTCGCCGTAGTAGGCGGTGCCGAAGTCGGACAGGTCGGCCTGCACGTAGTTGGCGTACACGCCGCCGGACAGGTACGGCTCCATCGCGGCTCGGAAGCCGAACGCCCACTCGCGGCTCTCCTCCGCCCACTGCGGGATCGCCGGATCGAAGATGGCGATCACGGTGAACGAAAACTTCTGGTCGCGCCAGAAGAAGGCCGTGTCGTCGACCGGCACCTCGCCCATCGCGCCGCCGAGCGACTCGATGAAGGCGAAGCTGATGTCGTTCCGCCACTGTGGCGCCAACGCCGTTCCAGCGGCCGGGTGGTTGGTGCCGTCCGGTGGCAGCGGGGTGCGGCGGAACCAGTCCTTGATGGTGCTGATCGCGTCATCCGGGAAGTCGTTCCGGAGGAAGCCGCTGCGCCAGTACTGGGAGGTGCCCGGCCAGGCGGTGGTCTCTCCGCCGCCGGTGAAGGCCGGCAGGGAGGTCAGCTGCAGCGACTCCTCCAGCGAGCCGGTGTGCGGCGTCAGTCCGCCGAGCATGTCCTTCATGACCGCCATCCCGGTGTCGGGGTCGCCGTTGTAATAGGTCATCAGGGCGCACCCCGGCTCGGTGCCCATCCACACCACCATGGGGTTGATGAGCAGGTGGTGGTCCATGTCGGCCTGCATCCAGTTGCGGTGGGCCTGCCAGAGCGGCTCCATGTCGTCCCAGTCGAACAGCAGGATCCCGCCGAGGGCGGCGGGCAGGACGGGGTACATCTGGTAGGTGAACTGCGTCGCCACGCCGAAGTTGCCGCCGCCCCCGCCGCGCAGCGCCCAGAACAGGTCAGGTTCGTTCACGGCGTCGACGACGATCGCCTTGCGATCCCGCGAGGTGACCACGCGGGCTGCGACGAGGCTGTCGATCGTCATCCCGTAGGACCGGGTGACCGGCCCGATGCCGCCGCCCATGGTCAAGCCGGCGGCGCCGACGTCCGTGCACGCGCCTCCGGGCGCGGCGTACCCCCAGGGGTAGGTCGCGAGGTCGACCTGACCCCAGCGAGCACCACCGCTGACGTGCACGAGCTGGTTGTCGAGGTCCACCTCGATGTGCTGCATCCCGGACAGGTCGATGACGACCTGGTCGGTGATCGAGCACCAGCCCTCGGCGCTGTGGCCGCCGCCGCGCACGGTCACCGGTTGCTCGGCCGACACGGCGAACCCGACCGCGCTCTCGACGTCGCCCTCCGAGAAGCAGCGGACGATTGCGCTCGGGTGCGGGTCGGGGCGGGTGTTGAACGGCATGCGCAGCAGGTCGTAGGTGGGGTCCCCGGGGCGCACGACACGAGCGGTGACGCTGTCGCGCAGGCGCTGCACGTCGAGGGGTGGCGGAGAGTCGTCGGTCATCGGTTCCTCAATCTGCAAGCAGCGAACGGGCTGCGGTCGGGATGGGATCGTCGTGCCCCTGGGGTAGTCGCGACAGGAGGTGGGCCAGGTCGTCGCGCCAGTCCTCGCGGCCGTGGTCTCGCAGCAGCTCGGCCCGCACCAGCTCGGCTCGTAGCTCCGAGCCCACCGTCCCATGGGCGCGAGCGATGGCGACGGCTTCGTCGAGCCGCTCGAGCGCTTCGGCGGTGGCGTCGGGGTCGCGGCCGAGAAGCAGCTCGGCGCGCAGCTTGGCGTGCTCGCACGCCCAGGTGACGCGCCCGCCATCGGCGAACACCGGGGTCATGCGGTCGAGCAGACGGAGCCCGTCGTCGTAACGCCCCGCCCGCCGCATCGCGTCGGCCAGCATCGCCGCGACCACGGGATCGAACATGTGGGCCTCCATCATCGTGGTGAGCTCCAGCTGCGCCTCCATCTGGGCGATGCCGGTATCGTGCTCGCCCCGCAGCACGGCGGCGTAGCCGAGGTTCGTCTGACCCCACGCGATGTAGACCGGGTTGCCGATCGGGCCTGCCAGCTCCAGTAGCCGCTCGGCCGCCGCCTGGACCGCCTCGTGATCGAGCCCTCGGCAGTACGCGAGCACGGGCGGGTTGATCTCGATGAGGGCGAGCGAGAACGGGTGCTGCAGGGCGAGGCCGTCGGCGCGACCTCGCTCGACCTCGGCGAGGGCATCGTCGAGGCGTCCGAGCTGCCACAGCGCCGTGATGTAGCCCGATGCCGCCGTGAAGCGGGGGTTCTGGGTGTACTGGGTGACGTAGGCCTCGTGGAGAGCCGGGTCGTAGTCCGTGTACACGGCTTGCGTGGCCATCTCGTGCTTCTCGAACTCGCCGGTCCAGAAGTGCGTCTGCGAGACGGTGAGCTGCGCCATCACCTGCAGCGACGGGTCGGGGGCGCGAGCGGTCAGCGCGACCGCCTCGTCGGCCAGCTCCGACGCCGGGCCCATCTGCCCCTGGAAGAGGTAGTACGCCCAGAGACCGAACAGGGCCCGGCCCGTGTCGGGTCCGGCGGGTAGCACCTGGGTGAGCTCTCGTGCCCGGTCGTAGGCCGTCTTGGCGATCGGTGAGCTCTGTCCGTGCAGCATCTGCAGCGTCGTGCCGCGCAGCAGCTGCAGCTCCAGCTCCTCGGCCAACGTGGCCGGTGTCTGGTCCTGCGTCGCGAGGATCTCCATCGCCCGATCGAGGTGCTCGCGCGCGTCGACGAACGCACCGGAGCGGATGGCCCGCTCGGCGGCCAGCCGTCGATAGTGGCCTTCCTTGCCCGTGTTGGCCGACCGGGCGTAGTGGAACACGAGCAGGTCGACCGGGGGACGCTCGGCGGACGCCTCGAGGAAGGCGGCGACCTGCTCGTGCATGCGCTCGCGGAGGCCGTAGGCGAGGGTCTCGTAGGCCACGTCGCGTACGAGCGCGTGCCGGAACAGGTACGCCTCATCGGGCTCCGGCGTGTCGACGAGGACCAGGCCGCTCTGCTCGAGCCGATCAAGGTCCGCCGACAGCTCGCCCAGCTCGAGGGTGTCGGCGTACGCCCCCCGCAGGACGTCCGTCGCGAACCGGCGGCCGATGATGCTGGCCATCCGCACGGTGCGCTGCTGGCGCTCGGCCAGCTGGTCGATGCGGTGGAGGATCAGACCTTCGAGGCTGGTCGGCAGCTCGGTCGTGCCGCCGCTGCTGACCTCGCGGGCCAGCTCCTCGATGAAGAACGGGTTGCCACCCGCGCGCTCGAGCACGGCCCGCACGGCGTCGGGATCGGCTGGTGCTCCACCGAGGTGATCGAGCACCTGGATGGCCATCCGCTCGGCGGCGTCGGGGCTCAGCTCGTCGAGCTCGATCACCTCGCCGTCGGGCCGCGCCACCCGGTCCTCCAGATCGAGGGGCCGCAGCGCCGCCAGCACCAGGACGGGCAGGCCGCCGAGCAGGGGGGTGAGGTCTTGCAGGAGGTCGCGCGACGAGCTGTCGATCCAGTGGAGGTCTTCGATCACGATGCACACCGGACCGGCGCCGGCCCTGGCCTGAAGGACACCGGCCAGCACCTGGTGGCGCACCAGTCGTCGGACCGGTGTTGGCATCTCCCGGGTGACGTCGGTGTCCGGAAGGTCGAGGTCCAACGCCTCGCCGAGCAGGGGGGCGAGCGGCAGCGCCTCGGGCGCGGCGGCCTGCAGCGCGGCGTACAGCGCCTCCACCCGCACCTGGTCGGGGGCGCCGAACGGCAGGCCGAGGAGGTCGTGCAGGATCGGCTGCCACGGCAGATACGGCGAGGAGGTGCCGTAGGGCTGGCACTCGCCGGCCACCACAGTGAAGCCGAGGCGCGCCGCGTGACCGATGCCGGCGGTGAGCAGGCGCGACTTGCCCATGCCGGGGTCGGCGACGATGGAGAGAAGCCCGCCGTGGCCGGAGCCGGCCCGGTCCAATGCGTCCGTGATCGCCGTCAGCTCGCGGCGGCGTCCGACCATCGGCAGCTCGTAGCGCGGCTCCGCGAGCGCCGGAGGGGCGGTGGCATCCGGCAGCAGCTCGGAGACGGCGACCGGGGTGTCGATGCCCTTGAGCGACAGCGGCTCGAGCGGGTCGAGATGGAAGCGGCGGTCGAGCTCGCGCGCCGCCGCGGCACCGACGAGCACCTGGCCGGGCCGCGCCGCGCTCATCAGCCGGGCCGCGGTGTTGGCCACGTCCCCCACCAGGCTGTAGGTCGAGAACACCGCGCCGCGGAACAGGCCCACGAACACGCGGCCGGCATGGACGCCGATCTGCACACGGTCGCCCAGGGCCCCTCGCAGCTCCTGCGCCGCCGCGACCGCCCGTCGCCGGTCGTCGCCGTAGGTGACCGGCGCACCGAAGAGCGCCACGAGGTAGGTCCCCTTGTCGCCGGCCAGGACGGTCAGCACCGTGCCGCCGTGCCGGCCCACGATCGCCTGTGTGTGCCGCACGACGCGGTCGAGCTCGGCCACGTCGTCGGGCTGATCGAGGTCGATGCCGTTGACACCCAGGAAGACCGGGGCGACCGGTCGGAACTCGGCCAGCAACGGCTCGTCCGAGGCGGTGAACCGCTCGAAGACGGTGGTTTGCACCCAGGGCTCGAGCTGGTCCGCCGACAGGGCCCCCTCGTCGAGGCGGGGCCAGGGCGTTGGGTCAGGCGAGGCGCCGAGGGCCGTGATCACGGCGTGGCCGTCCCGGTGCTCCGCGACCCGGAGGCGGCCAGCCAGCGCGGCCTCGACCCGCTCGTCGACCACCACCTCCCCCGGCCCGGCGACGTGCTCCGCGGCTGCGGACCGGTCGATGGCGTCGCCGGAGGCGACGTCGAACTGCTGGTCGCCAGGGTCGCCGACGACCACCCGGGTGCACGCTCCGGCGGCCACGCCGACCTTCAGCTCCAGCTCGATGTCATCGCCGCCGGGCACCCTCACCGCCCCCGACGTCGTCATGACGCGCTGCATCTCCAGGGCGGCGGCCACGGCGTGGTCGGCCGCGTCGCCCGCGAACCAGCAGGAGAGGGCGTCGCCGGCAAAGGCGACGACGCTGCCTCGGTGGGCGTGGACCGCCTCGCCGATCGCCCCGAAGACGCGGTCGATGGTGGTGGCCAGGAGCTCGGACCCTCGCTGCGTGCCGTGGGTGGCGGCCAGCGACTCGCACAGCGGTGTGAACCCGGCGATGTCGGCGAACAGGGCGACGCCGTCGATTCGCGCCGTGAGCCCGGAGCCACCGACGAGCGCGTGCGCACGGTCCGTGGGTACGAACGTGTGCAGCATCGGTATCCCCCCTGGTCCTGGTCAGTCGATCAAGCGATCAGCGGGACGCTCAGCTGCCCGACGGCCCAGCCGCACAGCAGGTCGGTGTCCCAGACGGCGTGCGTCAGCTCCATCGGCCACTCCACCGCGGCATCGACCTGTCCGCCGAGGCGCGAGGCGTCCGCCACGACGGCGTCGCCGTTCAACGCGAACGCGCGGTGCTCGGAGAAGGTCAGCGCCACCGTGCGGCGGTCGTCCGAGCCGTAGGAGAGGAACTGCTCGATGCGGCGGTCGTACCCGGCCGTCGCCACCGCGTCGCCGGCCTCTGCTGCCGTGGCCCGAAGGGCGCGCAGCGCCACGAGGCGACTCGAGCGGTAGGCCACCGGGTCGTCGAACTGGGTGATCTGCTGGAAGATGTCCGGCGACGGCTGGAACTTCCCACCTCGTCGCCGCATCCAGGCCAGCGGGACGTCCCACAGCGGCAAGGTGGGGTCCGGTGGGTACAACACGTCGTCGCGGGCCAGCATCGGTGCGTTCGGGTCGCCGAACGTCAGGCCGAACGGGTCGATGCACTCGGTCCCGGCCTCCCCGTCGGTCAGGACGTAGTTGCGCATGTGGAACATCGCGTCGGGCGGAAGGCTTACCCGCTCTCCCATCAGCGGGTGGCCCGGCGCCGCCTGCCCGCCCAGGGCGACCTCGTTGACGATCACGCCGAAGGTCATCGCGGTGACCAGCGGGCTCCCCTCGCGCAGGTGGGCTCCGTCGAGCTGGAAGCGCAGGATGCGGTCGAGGTCCGGCTCGCCCGGCAGCGCGAACGTGTAGCCGCTGACGCCGCGGGGCTCGTCGGTGGTGTCGGGGTCCGTGGCGAGTCGGATCTGGAACCAGCCCTGGAACTGGATCTCGAGCGTCGGAGCGAGCACGTCAGCCTCCCAGCGGTGTGGACGAGTCGGCCGCGAGGTTCTCGCCGATGCGGAGAAGGTCAGGCTGCAGGCCTTCCAGCAGTCGCAGCACGACCGGGCGGTCGGTGGTGTCCTCGGGCACCGCGGAGCCGTCACCGACGAGTGTGCCGAGGACGCTCGAGAGCTCGCCCAGGCGCGTGACCACGCTCCGCCGGGCGTCGAGACAGCTGGCGTCGAAGGTTCCCTCATAGCGGCCGACGGCTTGGAACGTCATGCCGGCTCGGGCCGGGCTACCGCTGGTGTCCAACGGCAGGCGAGCCAACACCATCAGCAGGGGCCGGATCACCATCGTCATGGACTGGAAGTAGGCGGTCCAGTGCATCGCGCCCGCGTCCATCGGGTCGAGCCCAGTGGCGCTGTAGGTGATGCGCAGCGCATCGAGCAGGATGCCGTACGCCGACTCGGCCACCTGCGTGAGCTGCGCCGAGAACGGGTTGGTGATCATCTCCAGCGTCGGGTTGGTGGGGACCTCGAGGACCGGGACCGTCAGCGTGCCGGAGCTGACCAGCGGCCATAGCCCGACGAGACGGCAGTAGTGGCTATGGGCGGGCGACACGGTGTGCGGCTGAGGCGGGCCGTCCGCCGAGATGCCCTGCGCGATGGCGTCTTGACGGGACTGGTCGCTGAGCCCCCACCAGAGCGACGCGGAAGCGCCGCCCTCGCCCTCCAGGACCACCTGGTCGACGGCGGCGAGGGCGTCCTCGAACGACTCGACGGTGCCGCCGCTGACGTCGTACACGGGGTCAGGCACGACCTGGACACCCTGCTGCTGGGAGGGCGGGAGCACGACCGGTCCGTCGGCCTGCTCGACGTCGAGGAGGTCGTCGTAGATCGTCACGTAGTGGTCGTAGATGGCCGATGAGCTCGGCGTCCCGAATCCGGGGTCGGTGCCCTCGAGCACCGCCAGTGCCGCCTCGAGGTCCGCCGGCGCGCTGCACGGGCCCGCGGGATCGTCGAGGTGGTCGGGACGCTCGTCGGCGATGAGTCGCAGCAGGAAGGCCTGGCCGAACGGCTGGAGCAGGGCCGGGCCGCCGACGGGGAGCTCCATCGGCATCGAGGGTTCGTCGAACGTCGGTGGGGCGGCACCGGTCGCCAGCAAGAGGTTCAGCACCCAGCTCTGGTGCTCCATCTCCTGGCGGGCGAGCAGGAGCAGCGTCATGGCTGCGCCTCGGGCGGCCTCGTAGAGGACCTGCGACGGGTCATCGGGAGCGAGGTCCGCTGGTGGGATCCACTCGAGGCTGGCGGCGGCGTAGAGGTACTGGAGACCGAGCTGGTGCTCGACCACGAGCGCCGCGGTGAGGTCGTTCTGCAGGTCGGCTCGCGTGGCGGTCACAGTTGGCTCCGAACGATCAAGGCTCACCGTGGCCTAGGCGGTGGGGAGCACGTTGGTGGTGGTCCGCTGGCGACTGGCCAGCTCGACGAGCAGCTTCTTCACGATCGAAGGGGTGATATCGAGCAGCTTGTAGAACTCGCCTCGGTCGAGCACCAGCAGCTCGCCGGGACTGTCCATGACGATGGTGGCCGTGCGGGGCCCGGCGTCGAGCAACGACAGCTCGCCGAAGAAGTCCCCGGCCTGGTAGGTGGCTACCAGCCGCCCCTTGATCGTGCAGTGGGCCGTGCCGTCCATGAGCAGGACGAACTCGCGTCCCGGCTTTCCCTCCTGGGTCAGGACGGCACCGGGAGCCTTGTGCACGAGCGTCCCGAGACGGGCCAGCTTGGACAGCTCTCGTTGGCTGCAGCCCGAGAAGAGCGGCACCGCCCCCAATGACTGGGTGACCGATGCGGTGGCTCGTGCAGCCATAGTCCCCCCTCACCTTGACCCAGCCCGTCGACGGCAACCCTAGGGCAACGACGCCAGCTTCGACGACGAGCAGGCGGCTCGGCTCCGTGCCCTCGATGCGGAACGGCTGGGACAGAGCCCGCCGGGCTACGGTGCGGCCCGCATGTCGACCCCTCCGCGCCTGCTCGAGTCTCTGCCCGCCGACCTACGGGCCGGGCTGTTGGGCGAGATGCGTCGGAGGCGGTTCAAGCGGGGCGAGGTGGTGTTCCACGAGGGAGACCCGGGCGACACGTTGCACCTGATCGAGCAGGGCCATGTGGCCATCCGCACCTCCACGCCGATGGGTGAGGTGGCCACGCTGGTGGTGCTCGGCCCCGGCGAGGTGTTCGGTGATCAGGCCCTGCTCGATCCGGACGCCCGCCGCACGGCGTCGGTGGTGGCGGTGGAGGTGACCGAGACCCGCAGCTTGACGCGCGAGCGGTTCGAGCACCTGCGCCGAACCGAGCCGACGGTCGATCGGTTCCTGGTGGATGCCCTGGCCGCCCAGGTGCGCCAGCTCAACGCTCACCTGCTCGACGCCCTGTACGTTCCGGCCGAGATCCGACTGCATCGAAGGCTGGTCGAGCTCGCCGAGTCGTTCGCCCGTCCCGACGGATCATGCGTGATCCCGTTGACCCAGGAAGATCTGGCGTCGATGGCGGGCACGTCACGACCGACGGCCAACCGCCTGCTGAAGGCGGCCGAGGCCAGGGGTCTGCTCGTGATCGGACGAGGCCGGGTCGAGATCCTGGACCGCGCCGGGCTCGCCCACCACGCCCGATGACCCCTCGGCGGGGCCTGCCGATGGCGTGACCTCTGTGTTCGCTTGCGAACAGTTCGTGGTTGCCGGGTGGCACGGTGCGGCCGTCCGTCCGGGCGCACGATCACCTCCTGACGACAACAGAGGTGGTGCTCATGGACGACTGGCCGAAGTGCCCCCAGCGGTTGCTGCCTACAGATGGGAAGTGGTACCTGGCCGAGCGGGTGGCTCAGCGTGGTCCCACCGCCACGACTGCGGAGTCCGCGCCGAGGGTCAGCTCGAAGTCCCCGGGTGTCCGCCGAGCCGCGCGGTTGGCGTTGGCCACCGCGGTGGTGGTGTTGGGTGCCGGCGTGGCCTTCCCGGCCATCGTGGGCGCCAGCGGGTCGTCCCACGATTCGGCCCAGGCCGTCGCCCGGTTCTGTGCCGACGCCCGTGCGATGGCCGACGCGTACGCCAGGGTCGACGATGACTCGGCCCCCGCCGCCGAGCAGCTCCAGGACCTGCGCCAGATCCTGCCCACATACGAGAACCTGGCGGAGGAGGCTCCCACGGCGGTCCACGGCGATGTGCAGTCGGGGGCCGACGAGCTGAAGGCGATCGTGGCGGGCCAGCCCTTCGACACGCGAGGTGAGTACGCAGCCCAGGCCCACCTCCAGCTGTGGAAGGACCACAACTGCACGTCGGGTTAGCGTCGGGAGGTGCAGGGAGCCTTGCAGTCACTGCTGGTGACCGACATCGTCGGATCGACCCGGTTGTGGGCGGAGCACGAGTCGGCCATGGCCGAAGACCTCGTGACCCACGACGAGCTCGTCAGCGCGGCGATCGCGTCGGCCGGAGGTCGGGTGTTCAAGCACACCGGAGATGGGATGATGGCGACCTTCGCCAGCGCCTCCGCCTCGGCGGTTGCCGCGGCGGCGATCCAGCGTCGGCTCGGGGCGGCGACCTGGCGGGTGCCGGGCGGGATCCGGGCGCGGGCCGGCCTGCACTCCGGGAGCGTCCACGAGCGCAACGGCGACCTGTTCGGTCCGCCGGTGAACCGGGTGTCCCGGCTGCTGTCCAAGTGCCCACCCGATGGGATCCTGGTGTCAGAGGCGACCGCCGCGCTTCTGGTCGACGGGATGCCCGACGGACTCAGCCTGTGCGAGCTGGGCCGGGTCGAGCTGAAGGACATGGGTCGCGTCGAGGTCGTCTACTCGCTGGTCGGCGACGGCCTGATGGCGATCGACGCGGCGGAGGTGGTCATCGCGGCCGGACCATTCGCCGGCCGGCTGCCAGCGGTCGACACCGATCTCGTGGGTCGCTCCTCGGAGATCGCGGTCGTGGTGGACGCGCTCAGCACCCATGCCGTCGTGTCCATCATCGGTGTCGGCGGCATGGGCAAGACCCGCTTGGCCCTCGAGTCGGCCGCGGCCACCGGCTTCCCCGGTGGTGCCTGGTGGTGCGACCTGGCCGCGGTCACGGTGCCCGACGACGTGCCCCTCGCAGTCCTCGCCGCCCTGGGTGTGTCTCAATCGCCGGGGCGAAGCGCGGTCGAGACCATCGTCGACGCCCTCGCCGGCCGGTCGGCCCTCCTGGTCCTCGACAACTGCGAACACGTCATCGACGGGGCTCGTCACCTGGTCGAGGCCATCCGAATCGGATCGAACGAGACGCGGGTGCTGGTCACCAGCCGCGAAGCGCTCGGGCTGCGCGGCGAGCAGGTCGTATCGCTCTCCCCTTTGTCCTCCAGCGACGCCATCGGGCTGTTCTGCGCCCGGGCGCTCGAGTCCCGACCCGACCTCGTGCTCGACGGGCCGACCCTGGACGTCGTCGAGGAGATCTGCCAACGCCTCGACGGCATCCCGTTGGCCATCGAACTGGCCGCGGCCCGGTGTCGGTCCATGGCGCCGGCGGAGATCGCCGAGCGGCTCGATGATCGGTTCCGGCTCCTGCGCGGTGGGCGCGGCGGAGCCGAACGGCACCGGACCCTGCTCGCCACCGTCGAATGGTCGTACTCGCAGCTCGACCAGGACGAGCGGTCGCTCTTCGATCGACTGGCCGTGTTCGCTGACGGCGCGCTCATCGACGCCATCGCTCAGGTGGGTGACGTCGACGAATACGACGCGCTCGACCTGTTGGATCGTCTGGTCGCCCGTTCACTGGTCGTTGCGGCCGACACACCTCTGGGGACGCGGTACCGCCAGCTCGAGACGCTGCGCCAGTACGGCGAGGATCGCCTCGTCGAGGCCGGCGTGATCGACGAGGTGCGACAGCGCCACCTCTCCTGGGCCCAGTCACCCAAGATCCCGTGCCGCACGGTCCACGGCACCGCCGACGAGGCCGCGTCGTTCCGTCGCTTCACCGCCGAGCTCGACAACCTGCGCGCCGCCGTCCGCTACGCCGTGGCCTCCGGACGGATCACCGATGGATGTCGCGTGATCGCTGGTGTCCTCGACTGGCCGACACTGCTGCCTGCCTACGAGGTGATCGACTGGCTCGACCCGCTCATGATCCCTGCCGACGACTGGGACGAAGGCGTGCTCGGCGCCGCCGCCGGTCAAGCCCTGGCCGCCATCTTCGCCGGCCGACACGAGCGGACCCGCCAGCTGATCGCGGCCTTCCCGCCCGCCTGGGAGGAGCACTTCTGGGCGCTGAGCACCCAGGTGTACGAAGACGTCTGGGTCACCAGAGCCTTCGACCGAGCCGAGGCCCTGATCAACCGGATCCATCCCCAGTCGCCAGCGGAGGACGCCCTGCTGGCTCAGTTCCGAAGCCACAACTTCGCCAGCTGGACCTACCAAGGCCGAGCCGACGACATCGCCTACCGCGAGGCCGCGCTCGAGCACACCGCGTCCGCCATCGACGACGCACGACGAGCCGGCGCCCAGGTCGCGCTGGCCACCCACCTCATGAACCGCGGCTACGTGCTCGACGCCGTCGGAGATCTGCCCGGAGCCATCGAGGCGATGTCAGAGTCCGCCCAGCTCGCCGCCGCCCTGGGCACCGGCCTGCACAGCGACGCCACCGGCGTCGCCCTCAGCGATCTGCTGAGTCGACTCGCCATCGACAACGGTTCGGACCTCGTCTCGACCGTCGTGATGGTGCGAGACCAGATGGTGCAGGTGCTGCACCGCGGCAGCGCCAGCTTCGCCCTCAACGCCCTCGGCTCGGCGGTCGAGCGAGTGCTCTGGGTCGCCGGCGATCATCGCACCGCCGCGGTCCTCGGCCACTACGCCCGCCTCGACACCAGCAGTTGGTTCAGCCCTCCGGTCGTCGAGGACGGCTTCTTCGACCCGGAGCAGACCGCGTCCATCGAGGCCGAGGCCGCCCAACTCGACCTCGACACTGCCGGCGCCATGGCCCTCGCCGCCCTCGACCGGGTCATCGCCGCCGGCTGATCATCGAGCGCCCGGTCAGGTCCCGAGCGCCTTCGCTTTGGCCGCTGCGAACTCCTCGTCCGACAGTGCGCCCGAGGTGTGCAGCTGGGCGAGGTGTTCGATCTCGTCGGCCGGGTCCACCGGGGGCGGCGCATATTGTGCCGGCTCCGGAGCCGTTTCGGCCGGAGCCGAATAGTCCTCGGTCGGCGCCTCCGCATATGCCTTCTTGGTCTCGTGGTGCGCAATCGCCGCTCCGGCGATGAGTGCCCGCCTCCTCGTCCGTCGCCTGAATCCCATTGGGATGTCCTTCCTGTTGCGTCGTCGACCCCAAGGTCGGTTCACACCCACGGTGCTCCATCCCGGCGGCCGTCCTCATCACCCAGATCGGGTGATCGCCCGCGGGATACGTTGAGCGCGTGCGAACACCGACCATGCAATCGCCGGACCCGATGTACGCCGAGTTCGAGGTGCATCGGACGATGGTCTGCGACCGAGTTCGTACCGACGCCTTCCGCGGCGCGATCGAGGCCCTCGTCAGGCCGGGCGACATCGTTCTCGATGTGGGGGCGGGCACCGGCATTCTGAGTCTGTTCGCGGCTCGAGCCGGAGCGTCACGCGTGTACGCCGTGGAGCAGACCACCATGGCCGTCCTGGCCCAGCAGCTGGCCATCGCGAACGGGGTCGACGACATCGTCGAAGTCATCCAGGGCGACGTGTTGGACATCGAGCCGTCCGAAGGTGCGGATGTGGTGGTGTCGGAATGGCTCGGAGGCTTCGGGATCGACGAAGGGATGCTCGTTCCGGTCATCGCCGCACGTGACCGGTGGCTGAAGGCGGGCGGAGTCATGATCCCGCAGTCGGTGACGGCATGGGCGGCCCTGGTGCACGACTCGCATCTGGCGGAAACGGTGGAGTTCCTGAAGGAGCGGCCCTACGGCCTGCTTCTCGACGACCTGGCCGACAAGACGGTCAACGAGATCCTCTATTCGGGCAGCGACCGCCACCTCACAGTTGCCGACCGGCGCTCTGCTTCGGCTCGGTTGTGGACGACCGACGTCGGGTCGATTCCGATCGAGGAAGCCCGGGCTCCTCACGAAGCCGATGTACGGCTGTCGGTCCAGGAGCACGGAACGGCCAACGCCCTCGCGCTCTGGTTCAGCGCCGAGCTGGGAGCTGGCATCTCGCTCTCGGTAGGACCGGGTGACCCACCTACTCATTGGGGGATGACGACCGCCCCCCTCCGCGCGCCCGTCGACCTCGAGCCAGGCATGGTCGTTCGAGCCCGGGTCAGGACCGCCCTGGCTCGGCCGGCGGGAACGTGGACGAGTTGGGCCATCGCGCTCCCCGGGGCCGAATGGGAAGAGCACGACGAGCAGGCGATCTGGGAGGAGATCGACGACTGACAGCCCGAGACGATGCGGTCATCGGTCTCCGTCGGGTGCGAACCCTCGCGGTACCCCCGGTCGGTTACGCAGTCGAGGTGGCTGCGGCGGCCTGCACTTCCGCCTCGTCGATCACATCGTGCCCGGAGGTCGCGCCGCCCAGTCCGGTCAATCGAGCCTGGACCGTTGACGCATCTTCGAGCTTGGCCAGGACGCCGACCGCCGCCTTGCCGTCGTCGAGGTTGCCGGCGATGCGGGCCCTGTCTTCGTCGCTGAGCTTGAGGCCCTTGTGGTGCAAGCCGCCGGCGGCGGTCCCGCCGACGATGCCGACGCCGAGCGCGGCTGGGCCGAGCACGAGGAGGCACGCTCCGATGCCCGCACCCGCACCCCAGCTCCGCGCACCGGTCTTGTCCACCTTGAGGTTGCCGTCTGGATCGAGGACGAGGATCCCCATCGCGTCGCCCGACGCGACGCCCGAGTCCTTGAGCGTCGTGGCCGCGGCGTCTGCGGCGCGCTCGTCAGCGAAGAACGACAGTACGAGTTGCTTCTCTGCCATTTTGATTCCCTTTCGACGTGCGGTGGACTTGATCGGAGATGATGCGGTTCGCCTCCGGGCGACCCTCGAAGACCGCGGTGTCGCGACCTGTCGGGGGTGACGGTCGGAACGGCTCTGGAAAGCGATTGTCCACCCGGGGTCGCGGTCGGAACATCACCCGATCCGGGTGAGAGCCGCTCCGCCAGCGGCGGATGCAGGCACGCAACTGGGCGAGCGGACGGAGCACATCACCCGCATTGGGCGATGACAGGCCTGCGGACCGGCGCCACCCTGGTGAGCACTGGCCGCTCGAGCGAGTCGGCCAGGGTGCATCCCCTTCGGGCCTTCGTCCCGAGGGCCGAGAGGAGGCAGCAATGGCTGAAACCACCGCCGTCACCACCACCCGGACTCGAGCGGGCACGTGGTCCTCGCCGGGCTCGGTCTGTTCACCGGGAACATCGTCGCCCGCACCATCGCCGTGATCGTCGCCAGCCTGAGCCTCATCGCCAACTTCCTCTTCATACCCGCCTACCCGGTCTGGGCGCTCACCGTCATCGCGCTCGACGTCCTGGTGATCTACGCCGTCATGGCCCACGGTCGCGAGGTCATCGACCTGCGCGCGGAGTGATCCGGAGCTCCGGCGTCGACTCGCGGACGGTGATCCTCGGGTGGGGCGATCGATGTAGCGTCGGGCGTGGCTCGTCGTGATCGGCCGGCGGCACGGGGCGACGACCCGTTCCCGCCCGGAATCAGCTCACAGGTCCGCGAGGTCGCAGCTGCGATGCTCGATGACCTGCCGGCGCTCGCCGCGATCGTGACGGCAGGCATCCTGGAGGAGGTTCCCGGCCTCGAGGCACCGGAGGTGGCCGGTCTCGTCGACACGATGTCGCAGGCCAACGGCGCGATGGTGCTCGACGGTATGGTGCGCGACGTCTCGGTCGACGAGATCGAGGTCACCGCCGACTTCGTGCGGGGTACCCAGGCACTCGCGCACTACCGCATCCCGCTCGCGTCGTTGCTGCGCGCCTACCGCGTCGGTCATGCCCACTGGTCGCACATCTGGACGGAGCAAGTTGGGCGCCGCGTCGCCGTGGAGGATGCGACGGCAGTGGTCGCCGCCGGATCGCGCTACCTGTTCGCGTGGGTCGATCGACTGTCCGACCGAGCCACCACGGAGTACCTCGACGAGGAGACGCGACTGGCCCGGCAGGTCTCGGTGACGCAGGTCGCGCTCGTCCGCGGGGTGCTGAAGGTCGATCCGGACGACCTCGCCGCCGAGAGCAGACGCCTCGGATACGACCTGGGCGCCTCGCACCTGGCGGTCGTCCTGAAGGTGCCGCCTGGCAAGGAGATGACCGACGCGCTGCTCGAGCGCGCGGCGCGCTCGCTGGCCGACGCGAGCGGCACGGATCGACGGCTCGGGGTGCCCGTCGACGACCAGACGGCGTGGATCTGGCTCGGGGCCGGAACCGAGACCGACATCTCTCCGACCATGAGCGGAGGACTGCGGGCCGGGCTCGGCCGGCCCGGCCGGGGCCTGGCCGGCTTTCGTGCCAGTCACCGCGAGGCGCTCGAAGCGTCCCGGATCGCCGAGCTCGGCGAGCGCCCATGGGGCAGTGTGACCCAGTACGCGGACGTCGACCTGGCTGCGCTGTGCACCGCGGACATCGAGGCCTGCCGGCGCTTCGTGCGGACCCACCTCGGCCCCCTGGCGGTCGCAGACGACGAGAGTCGCCGCCTGATCGCCACGCTTCGCGTCTTCTTCGCCGAGGGATCCAACTACCGAGCGACGGCGAGGCGGCTCGGTCTTCACCACAACACCGTCATCTACCGGATCACGCAGGCGGAGAAGTTGCTCGGCCACCCCCTGGCGGAAGGTCGCATCCAGCTCGAGGTGGCCCTCGATCTGACGCAGCTCCTCGGTCAGGTCGTTCACGACGACTAGTCCGGCGACCTGTCCGCGTCCTCGCCTGGGAGGACTTGAGCGTCGAGAGTCAGCTGAGGGCGTTGGCCATCCGGGCGCCCATCCAGCGCGCCATCGGAGGCGCCACCTTCGACATCAGGTAGCTGAGGCGCGCCTCGAGGGTGACCGGGGCGACGGCGCGATTGCGCTGTGCCGCCTTGACGATCCCGACGGCGACCCTGTCAGGGCCGTAACCGCGTCGCGCATGGAACCGGGCGAGCTTCTCCTGGCGTTCGGCGGCGCCCTCGCCACGGACGACGCTGGTCCTCGTGATGGGGGTGTCGATGAACCCGGGACAGATCGTCGTCACACCGACACCATGGGGGCGAAGCTCCATGCGCAAGCCTTCGCTGAGTCCGAAGACTGCGAACTTGGAGGTCGAGTAGCCGAACATCCACGGGCTGGCCAGGAACCCCGCGGCCGATGACACGTTGACGATCTGGCCGCGGCCCCGGGCGATCATGTGCGGGGCGAAGCTGCGACAGCCGTGGACCACGCCCATGACGTTGATCGCGAGCTGGCGCTGCCAATCCTCCAGCTCGGTCTGGAGGAATCCGCCTCCGACGCCGACCCCAGCGTTGTTCACCAGTATGTCGACACCGGCGAAGCGCTCGCGCACGGCGGCAGCGAACCCGTCAACTTGCGCGGCGTCGGACACGTCGACGCCTTGTTCGAGCACGACGCTGCCATGAGCGCGGGCGCCGCGTGCTGTCTCGGCGAGCCCGTTTTCGTTCAGGTCGCAGATCGCCAGCGTCGCACCGAGGCGGGCGCAAAGGAGCGCCGTCTCGCGTCCGATGCCGCTGCCGGCGCCGGTGATCACGACGACCTTGTCGTCCAATCTGTCTCTCATCACTTCGTTCTCCTGCTGTTGTCCAACATGTGTCGGAGCGGCGAGGGTGCCGGGGCCGTTGGGCCCGGCTGCACGTCCCAGTCGGCGAGGTCGGGCTCGCGAAGGATGTCGCGGTGGTGCTTGGCCGGGAAGGGCCAGACGCTCGGGAGCCCGTCCTTGCCGAGGAACCAGCTGGTGCAGCCGGTCACCCAGACGGTCGGCGCCAAGCCGGCCCGGACGCTCACGTTGAAGCGGTCGGTCGCCTCCCGTGTCGGTGCCATCGCATCGACCTCGCCCCTGCGCCACAGGTCGATGATGCGCATCGCGAAGTCCTGCTGGGTCTCGGAGACCGTGAACTGCGACTGGTTCCCGAACGGCGAATGCGGGCCGAGCATCATCAGCACGTTCGGGAAGCCCGGCAGCGCGACCGAGCGGTACCCGTGGGGCTCGCGGCCCCACATCTCCGACAGTCGCAGGCCGCCGGGGCCGATCAGCTCCATCGGACGCACGAACGCGTGGGCGTCGAATCCCGTCGCCAGCACGATCACGTCGAGCTCATGCAATCGACCATCGCGCGTGACGATCCCGCGCGGCTCGACTCGGTGGATGCCCTCGTCCACCAACTCGACGTCCGGGCGCTCGAACAGCTCGTAGAAGCCGGTGCCGAGCACCAGACGCTTGCACATCGGCTCGTCGCGCGGCGTGAAGCGGCGCCGCAGATCCGGGTCGCGCACGCTGCGCAGGTGCAGACGGCAGAGCGGCCCCGATGGCCTTCCGGCGGAGCCCGGGCTCGATGACGGCTCTTCCGAAGGTCGATTCGAAGGTCAACTGCCAGCCGCGGTAGGCGACGCGGTTGAGCACTGGGAAGCGGCGATAGAACCATCGGGTCGCGCCGGTGTAGCTCCGGTTGGGCAGGGGGAAAATCCACTGCGGCGTGCGCTGGAACAGCGCGAAGTGGCTGACCCGGGCGCGAGCGCCCGGGTGATCTGCATTCCCGTCGAGCCCGTCCCGATGACTCCGACACGTTTGCCTTCCAACGCCACCGAATGGTCCCACTCGGCCGAGTGGAACACCGACCCGGAGAACGTCTCCAGTCCCTCCAGTTCCGGCTTCCTGGTGTGCACGAGCCCGCCACACGCCGTGACCACGAAGTCGTACTCCGCCTCGAGCCCGTCGTCGGTGCGCAGCCGCCAGACCCCGTCGACCCACTCGGCCTCGGTCACACGCGTCCGAAACGACGTGCGTTCGCGCACGCCGAAACGGTCCGCGACCTCGTTCAGATAGGCCCAGATCTCACGTCCCGACGCATTGCGCTGAGTCCAGTCGGGGTTGGCCGCGAAGGTGTACTGGTAGTAGCGCGATGCCACATCGCAGTGCAGCCCCGGGTACGTGTTCGCGTGCCACGTGCCGCCGAGATCGTCCCACTGCTCATAGAGGTGGAACGACTCCACGCCGGCCATGCTGAGCTTGGCGGCCATACCGATGCCCGACACGCCGGCGCCGATGATCGCCACCCTGGGCGTCCGCAGCACATGCGATCGGGTCCGCGGTCGGGGCATGGTGATCAACACAGGGCCGACGGTAAAGGCGAGCTCGCGATTCGTCATCCACCGCATGGGCAAACGGGTTGGTCGCTCCAACCAATGACCACACCCCCTCGGCGAGCGAGAGTCCGGGCATGACCGAGATCGGGAACATCGCTGACCGCGCGGGGCACGCGAACGCCATCGACGAACAGTTCTGCTCCGTCGGCAAGATCGAGCTCTGCTACGAAACGATCGGCGACTCGGGCGACCCCGCCCTGCTCCTCATCGTCGGATTGGGTTCTCAGCTCGTCGGCTGGGCCAGGGAGTTCTGCGACCAGCTCGCCGAGCGCGGCTTCTACGTGATCCGGTTCGACAACCGCGACAGCGGGCGATCGACACACCACCACGGGTCGCCGCCGCCGACTCGACCCGAGCTCGTCACCGGGTTCATCCGGCAGGCGGCCTACACGCTCGACGACATGGCGAGCGACGCGGTCGGGCTGCTCGACCACCTCGAGGTCGAGCGCGCCCACGTCGTCGGCCGATCGATGGGCGGCATGATCGCCCAGGCTCTGACCACGCAGTCGCCGGAGCGAGTCCGATCACTCGTCTCGATCATGTCCAACACCGGCAGCCGGCTCAACGGCCAGCCCAGCCGACGGATGTTGCCGTTCTTCCTGACACCCCCGCCCGCCGACCGCGAGCGCTACATCCAGCACGGCGTCGACCTGTACACCCTCGCCGGCTCGCCCGGCTACAGCGCGGACGAAACCCCGCTGCGTGAGATGTTCGGCCTCGCGTTCGATCGCGGCACGTCGCCCGACGCGTTCAGTCGCCAGGTCGGCGCGATCCTCGCCACCGGGAACCGCACGAGAGCGCTTCGACAGATCACCGCGCCGACACTCGTCATCCACGGACTGGCCGACCGCGCCGTCGCACCATCCGGCGGACGCGCGACCGCGCACGCGATTCGGAGCGCCCACCTCCTGCTCCTCGCCGGCATGGGCCACGACCTCCCCCGAGAGTTGTGGCCCCTCCTCACCGACGCCATCACCCGCAACGCCGAGCGGGCCGGCCGCGTCAGCGACCGTCTGGGCTAGCTTCGCTCCTCGACCCCCGCCATCGGTTCCACGGCCACATGCCGTCGATCTCCACCTCGAGCGAGAAGCTCAGCACGATCCGGATGACGACGACGATCCCAAGGATGGCGACGCTCTCGACGGTCTGGTCGATCACGATCGTCCGGATGATGTCAGCGATGATCAGCACCTCGAGACCCAGCACGATGACGCGGCTCAGGTCGTGCCGCAGATCGCGGTAGGGATCCTCCGAGCGGTGCGTGGCGAGGTCGTGGATGAAGCGGATGAACGCGCCGAGACCGCCGAGGACCAGAATCGTCGCGCCAACGGCGTCGATGACGTCGACGACGTGGGAGAGCACATCGTGGTAGTGGCTCACGGCTCGTCCGGGTCGTCGGTCTGATTGTTGCGCGCGACCCAGGCGACCGCGTCTCGGTGGGCCTGGTCCAGCGCGGCACCGACCCGTTCGCTTCCGCGGTAGAGGTTCTCCGGGCCGATGAGGTCGGTGAGTCCGGTCACGCGGAGTTGCTCGGCGAGCCGCTCGTTCACCGACACGATCACGAGCTTGGACGCTCACGGCCTCCAGGGCCTGCGCGTATCGGCCGAGCACGTCGGTGAAGGTGCTGCCCAGATCGGTCCGTTCGCGGAGCCGCAGGACGACGACCGAGTTACGAGACTCCGGCGTGACCCGGGGAAGGGCGTCCTCGAAGGTCGGCGCGGCCGCGAAGAAGAGGCTTCCGTACGGGCTGCAGGACGACGACCTCGTCGGCCCCGAGGTCATCGGGGGGGTCCGTCTCGACGGGACCGTCGTCGGTGAAGAGCCGACGGCGGATGTGGATCGCGTTGGACTGGCCGATGACGTAGAGCAGGATCGACAGGGCGACGCCGACGAGCACGGCGTACTGCAGGGGCACGATGATGGTCAGCAGGAACGTCGCGACGAGTACGACCCGTTGCGCCATGCCGGTGCGCCACACCGAAGCCAGATCGGCCGGGCTGACCGTCCGGGCACCCACGAGGATCAGGAGGCCGGCGAGGGCCGGCATCGCGATCGATCCGATGAGATCGCCGAACGCGACCACGATCACCGCCATGACCAGGCCCGCGATGATGAGCGAGGCGCGGCTCCGGGCGCCGGCGGCCTTGTTCAAGGATGACGCCGAGACGGACCCGCCGACCGGCATGCCCTGCAACGCCCCCGAGGCGACGTTGGCGACGCCCTGACCGACGAAGTCCCGCGACGCGTCGGGAAAGCTCCCGTCCTCGTTGGGGAAGTTGGCCGAGATGCCCGCGCCCTGGACCAGTCCGACGAGAGCCAGTGACAGCGCCGGCACCAGGAGCGCGGGAACGAGCCGAAGGTCCGGCGCCTGCAGACGGGGCAGGGCGCCGAGGGTCACGCCGAGGTCTTTCACCGTCGCCACACCCCAGCCCAACGCGTCGGCGCCGGCCGAGGTGACGAACACCGCCACGACCAGTCCGAGGGAGCCGAGGGGGGTGCGTTCGAGCACGAGGATGAGCGCGATGGTGACCAGACCGACCGCCACCGACTGGCCATCGAGCCGACCGGGGTGCAGCACCGTGTCGAGTGCCCGGGTGAGGCGGGATCCCTGATCCGAGCTGTAGCCCGTGAGGTTCGCCAGCTGGCCGAGCACGATGTTCACCCCGACGGCGTTGATGAAGCCCACCATGACGGCGTTGGACACGAAGCGGAGCACCGAGCCGAGCCGCAGGACACCCGCCACGACCATGACGACACCCGTCAGCATCGCGAGCGTGTACAGCGCCCTCGCCGGGTCGGGACCGTCGTGGACCGTGGGCACGTCGGCCACGATGATCGCCATCGCCCCCGTCCCTTGGACCGCCATGTAGGCCGAGGAGGTCGCGACCGCGCCGGCAGCCGTTCCGACCATGTACCCGTAGACACCGGCCAACGGGTTCACGCCCGCCAGCAGGCCGGTGGCGAGCCCGTCGGGCACGCTCTCCACCCCGAGCACGGCTCCAGCAGTCGCATCGGCGCGGAGCGTGGCGAGGCGCATTCGACCCGGGTGGGCTGCTCTTCCGAAGGCCATGCGCTCGTCGATGCGGCTGGTCGCTCGGCGGGCCGCTCAGCCGCCGCTCTCGGCCATCTTCTCCTGCGCCTGGGCGAGCGCCTCCTTGAGGGCCTTGACGTGCTTGCCCTCGGCTTCGCCGACCACCTTCTGGATCGCCCGGCTGACGGCCGGCTCCACCGTCTCGGCCTCGGATCGCGGGTACGCCACGATGAGCCCGGCGCCACCGATGGGGATCGTCTCGCCCGCCGACTCCTCGATGCCCCGGCCGATCTTGTCGTGCAGGACCTTGCCGCCGACGGCGCCGAGGGCGGCCCCGATGGCGGTGGTCGCCAGCAACGGCGGGGCGAACAGCCCGACCACGAAGCCGACCGAGGCCAGTCCGGCCGCGCCCTTCTCGACCGTGCGATCGGTTTGTTCGACCGTCAACTCGCCCTCCATGTCCTTGCTGACCACGACGGCGCCCAGCAGGCGGCCGCCGCAGGCCAGTACGGCGTCGTAGTCGTCGTGGGCGGCCGTGCTGGAGAGGTAGCCGGCGATCAGAACATCGGTCGCATCGTCGTTTGCCATCGTTGGTTCGTCCTCGGTTCGCGGGTCAGGCCGACAGGCTGTGGGCCGCCTCGCCCTGCTGGGTCGCGGCGTGCAGGTCGAGCTCGTCCTGGGCCGACAGGTGCGGTTGGATGTCGAAGGTGACCTTCTTGATGGTGCCGGTGAAGGCGAAGGGCTTCTCGGCTTCGTAGGCGAGGTCGACGACCCCGCCGTTGTCGCGACCGATGTCCATCCCGGCGTAGCCCGAGAAGCGCACCGGGACCGTGTGGTCCATGCGGCCCTTGCCCACCGGTCGGTCGTCGATGTAGAGCGTGACCTCCCCACCCGTCGCCGGGGTCGGCCCGTCGGCCGCGAACGCCATGCGGACGGTCACCTCGCCGGTCGGGAGGTCTTCCTCCGCTTCCTGCTTGAAGACGAACACGCCCATCATCGAGTAGGTGTGGGTGAGCTTGCCGTCCTTGACGTAGAGCGTGAAGCCGCCGAGATGATCGGCCTCGGCCACGATGACGCCCTCGGCTCCACCCGACGGGATGACCAGGTCGGCGGAGATGGTGTAGGAGCGGTTGTAGACCCGGGGGATCATGCCCGGCATGACGTTCTGGACGTCGCCGCGGAACTCGAAGGTCGTGTCGTCCGGGATCGGCGGCAGCATGCCGAAGAACGTCGACAGGGCACCCAGGAGCGGCAGGACCTTGTAGCGCTCGGCCTCCTGCCAGAACAACGCCTTGAGCTCCTCGACCTTGTCGGGGTGGTCCGCGGCGAGATCATGGGCCTGGGTGAAGTCGTCGGGGAGGTAGTAGAGCTCGCTCGGGGTGGCGTCCGGATCCCAGACCCCGGGGGCATACGGCGCCAGCGCTTCCGGGCTGAGCACCCACGGGATGCGTTCGGTCTTCATCGCCAGCCACCAGCCGTCCTTGTACATCCCACGGTTGCCGATGGTCTCGAAGTACTGCTGAGTGCGATGCTCGGCCGCCGCCGCATCGGTCAGCGACGGCACGAACGTCGCGCCGTGCATCGGTTCCTGGTCGATGCCGTCCACGGTGTCGGGCTCGGGGATGCCGGCGATGTCGAGGATGGTGGGGGCGATGTCGATGACGTGCGCGAACTGGGAGCGCAGCCCACCGTGATCCCGGATGCGCTCCGGCCAGTGCACGACGAGCGGGTTCCGGGTGCCGCCCAGGTGGGAGCCGACCTGCTTGCCCCACTGGAACGGGGTGTTGCCCGCCCACGCCCAGGCCGCGCCGTAGTGGGGATCCATGATCGCCGTGCCCCACTCCTCGATCCCGCCGAACCGCTCGGTGAGCTGCAGCTGCATCTCGTCGGTCAGCGGGATGCCGTTCTGCATCGTGAGCTCGTTGAACGATCCCGGTGACGGTGCCTTCCATGCTGGCGCCGTTGTCCCCCCAGATCCACAGGATCACGGTGTTGTCCAGCTCGCCCAGCTCGTCGATCGCGTCGATGACGCGCCCGACGTTGTGATCCGCGTTCTCCGAGTAGCCGGCGTACACCTCCATCTGGCGGGCGTAGAACGGCTTCATGTGGTCAGCCACGTCGTCCCATGCCGGGAAGGCCGCGTTGCGCGGCGTCAACTCGGCGTCGGCCGGGATGACACCGAGCTCCTTCTGGCGGGCGAAGGTCTCCTCACGCAGCTTGTCCCAACCCTGGTCGAAGGCGCCGCTGTACTTGTCCGCCCACTCCTTGGCCACATGGTGGGGCGCGTGGCTGCAGCCGGTCGAGAAGTAGGCGAAGAAGGGCTTGTGCGCGTCCTGGGCGCGCACGCCGTGCAACCACTCGATGGCCCGGTCGGCCATGGCGTCGGGGAAGTAGTACGGATCGTCCTCGTCGTAGTACTCCGCCGCGGTACCGATGATCTTCTGGTTCTCGGCCAGACACGGATCCCACTGGCTCGACCCGCCACCGAGGATGCCGTAGAAGTAGTCGAAGCCCCACCCGTTCGGCCACCGGTCGAACGGGCCGGCCGGCCCCTGCTGCCCATCCGGGGTCAGATGCCACTTGCCGAACGCTCCGGTGCTGTAGCCGTTGTCGCGCAGGATCCGCGGCAGCGGCGCGCAGTCACGAGGCAGGATGGCCGAGTAGCCCGGATAGCCGCCGGCGAACTCACCGATCGAGCCGAACCCGACCGCGTGGTTGTTGCGACCCGTCAACAGGGCCGCCCTCGTGGGCGAGCACAGACGCCGTCACGTGGAAGCGGTTGTAGCGCAGCCCCGACTCCGCCAGCCGGGTGTAGTTCGGGGTCTGGATCGGACCACCGAAGGTGCTCGGGTTCCCGAAGCCCGCGTCGTCGATCAGCACCAACAGCACGTTGGGTGCACCAGCAGGAGGCGCCGGATGCGCGATGAGGTCCCAATCTGGCTCGGAGCCGTCGAGCGTCTTGCCGATCGTTCCTCCGAACGCCTCCCGACGGATCGGCAGTCGCCTCCGGTCAGGCTCGCTCATGGCGCTCCCCTGTGCTCCCGTCGACCTGCCGCTCCGGGCGAGCGCCATCACGGTCGAGAGGCTCGAACCAGGCCGAGCCTCGGGGAAAGTCTGGCAGTCGGCCCGGTCGGTGTCCATCACCCAGATCGGGTGATCGGAGCGGGATGTTCGTAGCGGATACCGCGGAGTGCCCACGCTCGGGTGCTCGACGGAGCGTGCTCTTCGGCGGCTACCCAGGTGGTCCTGCCCTGAGCGCGCCCACGGAGAAGCTCAACTCCTGCGGAGCGGTGGAGGTGCCCAGGTGCCGCGGAGGATTCGCGCGGTCGGGAGGTAGAGCCGCACACAGATCCCGAATGGGCCTCGAGGCGCTGGTAGCCAGTTCGCGTACCTGTCCTGGCCGGGGTCCTGATGCTGCACGTAGATGTCGAGCGAGCCGTCGGCGTTGTAGCGGAGCGGGTCGCGGTCCCCGATCGCGAATCGGTTGATCTCGTTTCGGACCTGGAAGCCGTCCGGGTCGTACATCGTTGCCGACCAGAACGAACGTACGGGTGGCAGTTCGTCGGCGTCGAAGTGCATGACGTAGTCGTTGTCGCCGTTGGCGGCGTTGCCGTCGCCATCGGTGAGCAGGATCGGATACACCGCATCCTCGGCCGCGTTCGAGCCGAGGCCCAGGGAGGCGATGATGGCGCGCTTCATGTAGGAGTTGCCGTACACGCCCATCGTCTCGATGTTCATCTGCCAGCCGTTCACGATGTTGGCCAGGCGCGGGATGGCCTCCTGCATCGCCTGCTGCGCAGCTTTGGGTGCACCTTCGAGCACCGCGCGAACCTCGTCATCGAGGGCATCGAACCTCACGTCCGCGACCAGGCCGATACGACGCATCTGCGCGATGAGTGGCCAGTCGGTCAGGTGCGGTGGGTGCAACGCGAGCAAGCCCATCCCATAGGTGAAGAAGTCCGACGCGCTCATGTTGGTCACCTGGAAGAGCGGAGGCGTAGCCAAGTCGATCGTCTCGTCGTCGACAGTGGGTGCCGGCCGGGCCTCATGTCCCAGGTCTGCGAGCGGAGTGATGGAGTATCCGTCCTGGATCGTGTGCACGGTCGGGTAGTCGGACGGTCCGTTGGTCTGGGTACGGCCGATGATCCAGACGTACGGCGTGGGTGAGTCGATCCGCTCGACGCCCGATGGAACCTCACCGATCCACCCAGGCGGCACGACCGCCCAACTGCCCGCATCCGACCCGGTCGTGCGCTCGGCGGGGACCGCGAACTCGTCGGTCCACATGTCGTACATGGGCAGCTCGAAGTAGCGGCCGTCGGTGACCGGTGCGGACGAGACCACGACCGGGCCGCTCGTCAGATCGAGCCAGGCCAACGAATACAGGGTGTCGAAGTTCGGCCGCACGACTCCCTTGAAATCGGCGCTCGGGAACTCGCGGATGTGAACGAACGTGTTCGCCGGGCCGGCAGTCAGCACGGGGCTCCCGGTGGTGATCGCCTGGCGGCGGGTCAGGTCCATCGTCACCAAGGGGATACAGATAGGTGTACGCCTCGACTGCCAACTCGAAGACTGCATCGCTCTGCTCGGGCATAGCTCCTCCTCTGGATCGATCGTCGATCACCCGGCCTCGGGGAAGGGTGGAAGCGGCTGTGATCAACGGATCGAGCAGCTTCGCCGCCTGCTCGGTGCTCAGGACCTCGGCGGGGTCGAGCTTGATGAAGTCGCGGTCAGCCTCGTCGTACTCCCACACGTCCTCGCCGACCATTCGACCGCGGTCGTCGTAGGGCCAGATCATGGCGATGTTCGCCTTCATCAGGTACATGGCGTCCCCGTCGACGTCGATACCACGATCCCGTAGTGCGGACCCGAGCACCTGCTGATACAAGATCGATCTGCTGACGATCATGTTGTCGCCGACCGCCAGCGTCTCGTCCTCGCTGTAGAACACGCTCTGATTGGTCTCGGCCCAGTCGCGATACATCGACGCAATTGCGTCCTGACCCTCGAGCTTGAACGACGGCAGCCCGACGAGCGAGAAGCGGTACACAGGATCATCGACGGTCATCTCGGGAGCGAAGATCTCCATGTACCGGCCTGCCATCTCGAGACAACGATGGCGATTGAAGGCCAGGAGCAGATAGCGGTGCAGCGGCGTCTGCGTCTTGCCGAGCTCACGCTCAACGGCGACGTTTGTTTCGGTGATGTCGAAGCGCGGCATTGGAGCCTCCTTCACGCGCACGATTGCTGGCGGTGAGCTGCGGGCCTGGGTCTCAGTGCCGGGTCGCCTCGGACGACTCCGCGCATCCGGCACGGGAGCCTCGGCTAGCTCGATCCGGTGAGGAGGTCCGTCAACTCGACCTCTTGCAGCATCACTCATGGGCTCGCAGCCGCCATCACCCAGAATGGGCGATCGCGGCTGGTGCTGACTCGGCTCCGGAGCTCAGCGGCTCGGCGGGGGGCCACCCCGGGAGACGGCTCGATGCGCTCAGCTCAGAGATCCGACAAGAGCCCGAAATGGCGTGCGGCGACGACTGCCTCGGCGCGCGACGAGGCGGCGAGCTTCCGGTAGATCGAGACCGTGTGCGACTTGGCGGTGTTGCGGCTGATGAGCAGGACGCCAGCGATCTCCTGCAGAGACAGGTGGGTGGGGAGGTAGTCGAGGACTCGCAGCTCTGCGGTGGTCAACGGCTGGAACGCGGGAGTGGAGAGGTCGCTCGCCGAGTGCATTTGCTCGGCCAGCAGGTCCAGCTGCTCGTTGAGGAACGTCGCCGAGGGGTCGCGTCGACGAGCCCGCTGCGCCTCTTCCAAGAGCAATCGGGCCTCGGCCCGGTCGCCGAGCGCGACGGCAGTCTGCGCCAGCAACAAGAAGACGAACACCGGAGTCCGTGGCGCCACGTCGCCCAGCCTGGTGACGATCGAACGAGCGACGAAAGCCGCTCGGCGCGCCTGCTCGGAGCGCCGAGCTCTGGCCGCAACGAGCGCGGCGATCGCATAGATGCCGACCGCGGGGGCGAATCCGTCCAGGTGGTGATCGTCTGCGAGCCGACGCGCCTCGTCTGCGAGCCGGTCGGCTTCGACGAGATCGCCCTCGTGCAGCGTCACCAGCGCGAGATGAGCGGCGCCCGCCGCCTCGAGGAACGGTGTCCCCCGGGCAACGGCCAGCGCCTGCGTGATCAGTTGTCGGGCGAGCTCGAACTGTCCGAGCATCGAGTAGGCCGTTCCTTGGGCACCAGTCGCGAGCGCCCACCATGGGTTGGTCGCCGGTCCGCCTGCCTCGCGGACGATCTCCGCGTCGCGGATGAGGCCGTCAACGCCGTCAGCTCCCAGTATCACGCGCACGGTTGCCAGCGCGACCGGCAACGACGGAGACCCGTCGGACAGTGGGCCGTGCGAACTGAATCGCTCGGCCGCCGCGCAGGCGCGGATGACCTGTTCGGGCTCTCCGGAGGCGATGCTGTACCAGGCCGTCGCGACCGCGGCGGCGGGGTAGCGGTTGATCGCCTCGGGCCCCAGGAGGGCGAGCCACTCGGCCACCTGGGCATAGCGGCCGTCGAAGAACCGCGGAAGCGTCGCCCGCAGGATCAGGTCCGCGGCTCGTTGTTCCTCATGTGCGTCGATGGCGTGCCGGACCGCGCCGTCGACATCACCCGCCTGTTCCAACAAGACGCTGGTCCGGCTGTCGAGCTGTTGGGCGAGGGCAGGGTCGTTCGTCCGGAGACGTGCCTGGAGGACATCGCGGAAGAGGTGGTGGTATCGGAACCGGCGCCGTTCGTTGTCGAGCGGCACCAGGAAGAGGTTCCCGCTCGACTCGATGGCCTCCAGCATCCGGCCTGAATCGGAGCGATCCAGTACGACGTCGAGCTGTTCGGCATCCATGTACTCGAGGGTGGCCGACCGCTCGAGGAACTCGACCATGTCCGCACTGGTGGCGTCGAGCACCTCCTCGACGAGGAAGTCGCCGGTCAGGCGATCGCGTCCGGAGAAGGCCACGTAGGACCGGCCTCCGTTGGCGAGCGCAGCCAGGTGCAGGCCAGCGGGCCACCCTTCCGTGCGGGCGACGAGGTCGTCGAGCTCCTCGTCGTCGAGCTCCACTCCTGCCTCCTCCAGCAGCAGCCGCGCCTCGGTCGCATCCATCGCGAGCTGGTCCGGCGGTGAGGTCGATCACCTGTCCGCTCGCCTCGTGGCGGCCCAGTCGCACCGGGAGGTGCCGACCGACCGAGCGTGACCTGCGATCCGGCCGGGATCGCGGCCAGCAGCGCCTCGATCCCCCGGAGGGCGCTGGTCCGTCCTCACCGTGTGAAGGTCGTCGAGCACGAGGACGAGCGGCGACTGATCCTCCATGACGCGAGCGAGCGTGGGAAAGATGTCGAGGTCCGGGGATCGACCGCTGCCCAGGAGCAGTCGAGCGCGGGGCGCGCCGATCGGTATGAGCGCGTCCAGGGCGAGCGCGATGTGGCGGCCCAGGTGGACAGGGTCGTTGTCGGCCGCCGTCAGCTGGACCCACGCGAAGGGCCGTGCGTCCGACTCCGCCCAGAGCATCACGCCGCTGGTCTTTCCGTACCCGGCGGGTGCCGACACGGCCACGATGGGTGACGTCGTGTCGGACAAGGCCGTCCACCAAGCGCTCTCGGGGGATCAGCGAGATCGGTCGTGGCGGCAGGTGATACCAGCTCGACGGTATGTCGCTGGACGCGTGGTCACGGAGTCCCGTGCGGATCGGCGATGCCTCGACCCTCACCGACATGACGCTACAACGACTCGCCGGATCAGGAAGGGTCGAGGCCGCGACCAGCGGCATCGCCGCCGACACGCAGGATCAACTGCTCCACCAGCACGGCCTCGTCGTAGTAGGTGTGCACGGATTCGATCCGCTGACCTCGCAACTTGGCCACCGACGCTCCGCACAGGTGGACCGGCTCGTCGCTGACGTCGATGAGCACGTCGTCGGCGACCAGGAAGGCCTCGGACTGGACCGCGACCAGATGCCACTCGGCGAACAGGAACGGTGGAGCCCGCATCAGCCGGTCCACCCGGAACTTGGTCACCAGCAGCGGTGAGAGGTGCTCGGGCAACGTCGAGAGCGCTTCGTGACGCGCCACATAGCTGAGCGCCGGCGTCCAGCCGTTGGCGTCGTCGGTCAGAACGTGCTGCAACTGCTCGGCCTCGCCGACGACCAACGTCTCGATCACGTGCTCGAGGCGCTCTCGCTGCGATGCATCGGACAAGCTCGGGCGCGCATCGATGGGTGGACCCGACAGGTGGGAAGCGGCTGGTGACCAGCGCGAGTCGAAGGCCAGCGCGGCACCTCACCCCGGCCGCTGGCGGCAGCGACGCGGGCCACGGGGCGATCAGCGTTGAACGGCAGCTTCATGACGGCTCGCCGAAACCGTATGGCTCGAAGGGACAGCGGTCATCACCCGCATTGGGTGAGGACACCGCGGCCGATGCCCGTCACGCTTCTGATCGCCGCCCCGTCGTCGAGCGACGCGCCGCCACCCGCGAGGAGCCGCCCGTGACCCCACCCATGCCACCTTCGTCGTCGGCCGGGCCTGCCGATCCGCTCGACCTCCTCCGAGAGCGCAGCTACCTGGTCCTCCTGGGCTTCGGCGCGCTCATCGGGGTGCCCGTTGCCGTCGTCGCCTACTTCTTCCTGCAGGTCGTCGCCGTCACCCAGAAGTGGGTCTTCTCGACCCTGCCGGTCGATCTCGGCTTCTCGTCGCCGCCCACCTGGTGGCCGCTCCCGATCCTCGCGATAGCGGGATTCGTCGTCGCCGGCGCCATCACCTACCTGCCGGGAACGGGTGGTCACAGCCCGGCGGCGGGGCTGGTCTCGACCGGTGCACCGCAGGTCGGCGAGCTGCCAGGCATCGCGATCGCGGCGTTCGCATCCCTCGCGCTCGGCCCCGTCGTCGGCCCGGAGGCCCCGCTGATCGCCATCGGCGGCGGGCTCGCCGTGTTGGCGGTACACCTCGTGAAGAGAGACGCTCCGGCGCAGGCCGTCGTCGTGATCGGGGCGGCCGGCAGCTTCGCTGCCATCAGCACGCTCCTCGGCTCCCCCATCATCGGGGCCTTCCTGCTCATGGAGGTGGCCGGGCTCGCCGGGCCGATGGTCGGGGTCGTGCTGGTCCCAGGGCTCCTCGCGGCCGGAATCGGGTCGCTGGTGTTCGTCGGTCTCGACAGCCTCACCGGGTTCGGGACCTTCTCCCTGGCCGTTCCCGACATCCCGCCATTCACCCACCTCGACGGCTACGAGTTCCTCTGGGCGATCGCCATCGGCATCCTCGGCGCCACTCGTCGGCACCCTCCTGCTACGGCTCGCCCGATTCCTCGAACCACGCGTGGCTGAACGACGGCTCGTCACGACACCGCTGCTCGGTCTCGGCATCGGCCTGCTCGCGGTTGTCTACACCCACCTCGAAGGCCACGGAACCGGCCTGGTCCTGTTCTCCGGCGAGAACGCCCTGGCGCCGTTGATCCAGAACGCCGGGTCGTTCACCGTGGGAGCACTCGTGGCGCTGGTCGTCTGCAAGGGCCTCGCCTACAGCCTCTCGCTGAGCGGTTTCCGCGGTGGACCCACCTTTCCGGCCATGCTCATCGGTGCCGCCGGTGGCATCGCCCTCTCCCACCTACCGGGCCTGCCCATGATCGCCGGGGTCGCAATGGGAATCGGTGCCTTGGCCGTGACGATCCTGCGCCTCCCGATGACCTCGGTCCTGCTGACCTCCCTGTTCCTCCAGGCCGACGGGGTCACCCTCATGCCACTCATCATCGTTGCCGTGGTTGTCGCCTACGTCGCCTCCGCCAGGCTCACGCCGCGCGAGCCACCGGTACCCGTCGCGGACGCCCCCGAGGCTCCAACATGAACGCAGGAGGCCGGTTCGGAACCGGTCATCGCCGCCGCCAACCCCGCTCTCGCATCGCTCGACCGTCGAGCGCGCCGGCGGCTCGTCGGCAAGGCCGTGGTCCGTGTCGTCGTCACCACCGTGCTCGTGCTCGTCGTCTACTTCGCCCTGCCCGTGGGCGAGCAGACCTCGACACGGACCGCAGTGGTCCTCGTCTGCAGCCTGATCGCGCTGACGGTCGCCGTCGTCTTCCAGATCCGCCGCATCGTCGACGCACCGTTGCCCCAGCTGCGCGCCGTCGAAACCCTCGCCACCGCCATCCCGGCCTTCATCGTGATCTTCGCGCTCGTCTACGTGACCGTGTCCGATGTGCAACCTGACGCCTTCAACGTGCCGGTCACACGGATCGCCGGGCTCTACTTCACCGTCACCGTGTTCACCACGGTCGGCTTCGGCGACATCGTGGCCCGGACCGACACCGCACGCGCCATCGTCACCGGGCAGATGGTGCTCGATCTCGTCGTCCTCGGTGGTCTGGTGCGGGTCGTCATCGGCGCCTCACGTCTCGGTCTGGCCCAGCGCCGGGCCGAGGCAGGTCATCCGGACGACCGGGTGATCGACCCGGCCTGACTCGAGCTCCTCCGCCGGCCAGCGCATCGTCCGGCAGGAGCACAGCCGCACGCGGAACGCCGTCGGCGGGCTACTCGATGGCTGCGGGCCGGGCGATCAAGTAGATGAGCGTGCCGAGCAGGGGCAGGATGATGATGACGAACGCCCATCCCGCTTTGGCGAAGCCGCTGTGGTCATGGCGGCGGAAGTTGTCGATGAACGCCCAGATGACGGCGAAGACGACGATCATCCAGCAGGGCGAAGATCGTGATGGTCCAGAACACGCCGAGCAGCGGGTAGTCGTAAGCCAGCATCGAAGCTCCTTGCTCCTGTGTCAGTGGGCGGTAGGTCGCCCCCAGGTCGGATCGCGTGCGACGCGTCGCCGGTGGTCGCGCCTCGGACGCGATCCTCGGACGTACAACTCAGCGCCGCGGACCGCGGTCGTCGCGCCGGTCGTCTCTGCGGTCTTGGCGACGGTTCACGCCATGGGCCACGACGGCGACCGTGCCGACGGTGGCGGCGGTTCGTGCGACGGGCGCGCCGATCACGCCTCGACGCGCGGCTCGAGCTGGACGCAGGGGCATGTCAGACTCCCTCTTCGACGGTGGTGTCGGCTTCGATCGAGGCGGCGATCGCCTGGATCGGGATGCGGCCGCTGGCGATGAGCTGGCCGCCGGCGCGCCGGGCCGCGGCGGCGAACGGTGCCGCCCAGAGGTTCTCCCAGACGAGGACACCGGCCACCGAGCCCGGCTCCATCGCCGCCGCCAGGTGCGTGACGTCGTCGGCTGCGAGGATGTCGGCCAGCTGCGTCTCGGCGACGCGGAGGTCGTCGAGCTGGGCGAGGTCCTCGAGCTCCATGGCGTCGATGCTGCCGTCATCGCCTTTGCTCAGGACGAGCAGATCGAGGAGCCGGACGGTCTGGTTCTCGATGAGATCTCCCAACGCGCTGGCGATCTCGCCGGAGAAGTGCTGCTGCCCGGCCGGGAACTCGACGACGAGGTAGTCGACCGGTCCGAGCTCGTCGATCTCGGGATCGCTCATCGTGGCGCGGCCGGTACGAGGGGACGGGAATGCGTCATGTCGGTGCCTCCTATCGCATGTGGAAGCGCATCGTCCTACCCAGGTGACCGGCGCGCATCACCCGATCCGGGTGAACGGCGGTCACCCGGATCGGGTGATGACGTACCGCACCCTGTCCCCTACCGTTCGAGTAGGCGGCGGGGGAACAGGAGTCGACATGGCGACGATCGAGACCACCCGCGATGCGCGAAAGATGGTCGACCACTTGAGCGTCCCCGAGCGGGCCGCTCGTGGAAAAGCCGCGAGGGCCAAGGTGTCACGGGCGAGTCACGGAGAGTGGAGCCCCGCGTCGGATCGTCCCGACCCGCTGGATCTGCTCGAGGCGCAGGAGACCACCCGCGTACCCGAGCTGATCCCCCTCCGCCATGGGCGCATGGCGGCCTCACCGTTCGCCTTCTATCGGGGAGCGGCGGTCGTCCTGGCCGCCGACCTGGCGCCGGCTTCGCAGTCCGGCCTGCGTGTGCAGCTCTGCGGCGACGCGCACCTCGCCAACTTCGGAGGCTTCGCATCCCCGGAGCGGAGCCTGGTCTTCGATCTCAACGACTTCGACGAGACGCTGCCCGGCCCGTTCGAGTGGGACGTGAAGCGCCTCGCCGCCAGCCTGGAGATCGCGGCGCGCAGCCGCGAGTTCGATCGGAAGGTCCGCACCCGCATCGTGCGCGCGTCGGTGCGGTCCTACCGCGAGACCATGCGAGCGTTCGCCAAGATGCAGAACCTGGATGTCTGGTACGCCCACCTCGGCGTGCAGGACATCCTCGCTCGTTGGGGCGGCGAGGCGGGCGGCAACGCCTTGAAGGGCTTCCAGAGATCAGTCGACAAGGCGGAAACCAAGGACCGGATCCGCGCCGAGTCCAAGCTGACCCAGATCGTGGACGGCGAGCCGAGGTTCATCCACGACCCTCCCCTGCTGGTACCGGTCGAGGAGCTCTTCCCGGAGCCCGTCGTGCGCGAGCTCGAGGGTTCGGTCCACGAGGCACTTCGGGCCTACCGCCGGACGCTGCAAGACGACCGTCGTCAGCTGCTGGAGAGCTACCGGTTCGTGCAGCTGGCCCGCAAGGTCGTCGGTGTCGGCAGCGTCGGCACCCGGTGCTGGGTCGCGCTCATGGTCGGACTCGACAACAACGACCCCCTGTTCCTGCAGGTGAAGGAAGCCGAGGCCTCGGTGCTCGAAGCCCACCTCGGCAAGAGCGGGTTCGCCAACCACGGTCAACGGGTCGTCGAAGGGCAACGACTCGTCCAGGCCGCCAGTGACATCTTCCTGGGCTGGGAGCAGGCGATCGGCTATGACGGCCTGCCCCACGACCACTACATCCGACAGCTGTGGGACTGGAAGGCCTCCGCCACCATCGAGACGATGTCCCCGGTACAGCTCGACATCTACGGCCAGATCTGCGGTTGGACGCTCGCCCGGGCCCACGCCCGCTCCGGCGACCGCGTGGCCATCGCGGCCTACCTCGGCGGTTCCGACACCTTCGACCAGGCGCTGGCGCGCTTCGCCGAGATCTACGCCGAGCAGAACGAGCTCGACCACCAGGCGCTCACGCAGGCGATCGCCGGCGGCCGCATGACCGCTGAGACCGAGACGTGAGCGGTTCGCTCGTCGTTCGGCAGATGATTCGTCCTACGGTCGCCGCTCCGGCTGCGGACTGCCGCCTCCGATGGCCCGGAGAGCTTCAGGGAGCCTGACTGGCAGCCACACCAGTCGACCGACGGAATCCCACGGACCCAGCCACCATTGCCACACGACCTCGCGAGGGAGCTTCGATCGCTCACCGATCCGCCGGTGGATCACGATGACGATCGTGATGAGGAACAGGGTGCCGACGATCGAGGCCACCGTCGACACCGTCGGCCACGGTCGACCGAAGCCGAGCAGAAGGACCGCAGCCGCCAGGGTCAGGTGCGCGACGGTGATCACCCACCCCGAGACATACGCGACGCCGTCGAGGCGCCCGGACAGGATCGGCCCCTGATAGGGGGGCGGGAAACGCACTATTTCGATCAGCCGACGGATCAATCCCGCCTCCGGTGCTCGGGTTTTGGTACCCGTGCCAACGTTGCAGGCGCAACCCGCGGACGTCATCGCCCAGACGGGGTGATCCACGCGATCGTCTGGCCGGGTCCCCGGCCGGCCACCGCGTCAGCCCCTCACGCAGGCGTGCCGCCGAGGACCGCGTCGATCTGCGTGAAGACCATGCGCATGCCCTCTTCGATCCCCATGGCGAGCACCTGCTCCATGCCCGCCAGCGAGTCGAAGTGGGTGCGGATCGCCATCACCGCGCCCCGGCCGTCGCGCTCCTCGATGGTGATGATCATGGCCGTCATCGCGTTCCCGTCGTTCGGGCGGCCGTCGTCGTCGACGTCGGCGTCCCGCAGCTCGAGGTGGCGGGGCGGGTCGGCGGCGATGACGTCCCACGTGCTGTCGTGGCGCTCACCCTCCGTGCCGGCCATGAAGAAGGTGATCTGCCCACCGGCGCGCAGGTCGTGGTCGACCACGGTCGCCGGGTAGCCAGGGGGCCCCCACCACTGCTCGAACTGGCGGGGATCGGCCCACAGCTGCCACGCCCGTTCGACGGTGGCGTCGAGGTCCGCCGTGACCGTCATGGTCAGGGCTTCGAGGTCCTTCTCGACGCTGGTCACGCTCATCTCTTGCCTCCGGTGGTTCGCTTCTCGGTCACCAGCAGGTCGTCGATCCGGTCCACCCGAGCCCGCCACAGCTCCTCGATGCCGTCCAGGAGCGCCCGGGCTCGCTGGACGGTGTCGACGTCGGTGCGCACGAGGCGCTCGCGCCCCCGCCGCTCCTTGGTGATGAGCCCCGCACCTTCGAGCACGGCGACGTGCTTCTGCACGGCGGCGAAGCTCATCGGGTACCGCTCGGCCAACGCCGACACGCTGTACCTGCCCCCGGCGGCGAGCGCGAGGATGTCGCGCCGGGTGCCGTCGGCAAGGGCGTGAAAGATGCGGTCGACGCCAGCGACGGATGCCTGATCTACAACCATATGGTTGTATGTTCGCGCCGAACGACGACGAGCGCAAGATCTCGTCACGCGGCTCGCGTGGCACGGCCTGCCATGATCGTGTGACCGGGAGGGACCGTGCAGCAGCATCATCGAGACGCCATCGAGCGTTGGGCCGAAGCCGCCGCCGACGACGACGAGGTGCTCGCCGTGGTGGTGGCCGGTTCGCTGACCAAGGGATACGGCCTCGCCGACAGCGACGTCGACGGGTTCGTGATCGTCACCGACGAGGCGTTCGCGCGTCGCCGAGCGAGCGGCGAGCTCACCTTCTTCTCCACCGAGCTCTGCGACTACGAGGGTGGCTACGTCGATGCCAAGTACGTCGACCGGGCCTTCCTCGAAGCCGTCGTGGAGCGAGGCAGCGAGCCGGCCCGATCGGCGTTCCTGGGGGCGATCGTGGCCTGGTCGACCGACCCGTCGATCGATGCGCTGGTGCACGCGGCGGCGACCTATCCCGAGGCCGGCGTCGAACAGCGCATGGCCCGCTTCCTCGCGCAGGCCCAGGCCGCCCAGTGGTACGTGGGCGAAGCGGCCAAGCGCGACGACCCGTACCTCGCCGGGTGGGCGGCGAGCCGCCTGGCGCTCTTCGCCTGCCGCATGGTGCTGGCCCACAACCGAGTGCTGTACCCGTACCACAAGTGGTTGCTGCGCACCGTCGCGGAGGTGCCCGACCGTCCCGACGACTTCGTCGACCTGGTGCGCGCCCTGGCGATCGAGCGGACCCCGGCCACCGCCGAGGCGGTCGTGATGTCGCTGATCCTGTTCCGGGAGTGGCCGCAGGCGCCGGCCGGTTGGTCGACCCAGTTCATGCTGGACAGCGAGTGGAACTGGCTCGACGGTGAGCCGCCGATCGACGATCTCTGACCGGGCCACGGCTGGTCAGGATCGACATCGGTCTGCAATCGAGGGTGTCCCCTATGGCCAGCCCGCGCCCGGCACATCGACCACGGTCGTCTCGACGCGACCGAGACCCTTCCCCGCACAGACAGCCGTCCCGAACGCGGGCGCCGTGATGAGGTACAGCGTCCGGCGGTCGACGCCGCCCAGCGCGCAGGCGAACACGGGCTGGCTGGCGACGACCGTGTCGACGATCTCCCCACCTTCGGCCACCCGGTGGCAGCCCGAACCGGATGCGTCCGCCATCCAGATCCGGCCGTCCGCATCGAGAGCACAACCGTCGGGACCGTGACCCGGCACGTCGGCCCACACCCGCTGGTTGGTCAGGCGGGCGTCGTCCCCGATGTCGAACGCGAGGTACCGGGCCCCCGTGGATTCGCCGACGATGAGCGTGCCACCGTCCGGCGTGATCACCGACCCGTTGGGGAACTTGAGCCCGGTGGCCGCCACTTCCACCGTCCCGTCCGGCCTGACGAGCGCGAGATCGGCGAGGCGGCGCGCCGGGTGCTCCGCCTCGATGTCGAACCCGAAGTTGCCCACATACGCATTGCCGTTCCCGTCGACCACCATGTCGTTCGCTGCAGCCGTTGCGATCGACGACAGGTCGGCGTGCAGGTGCACCTGGCCGTCGCCGTCGACCCTTCGGACCTGGCGGGATCGCATCGCCACCACCAGGAGCTCACCGGACGGCAGCCAGCCGAGACCACTGGGTTGGTCGTCCAGCTCGACCTCGACACGCGGCTCGCCGTCCGGTCCGAACGACAGCACCTGGTGCTGGAAGAAGTCCGACACCCACAATCGGCCCTGGTGCCACCGGGGCCCCTCACCGAAGTCCAGACCTCCGTGGAAGATCTCCACCTGACGTGCCATGCCTTCGATCCTCCCATCCGACGGTCGGTGCCGGCCCGATGACGGCCGGGCGGGCCTATTTCGGAGGCGCGGCCGTCAGTGCTGGGAGGAGTAGAGGCGCGCGCCCGAAGCGGTCAGTGCGCCGTCGGTGCCCGGGTTGCCGTCGGTGCCGGGTGTGGTGTTGCGGCCGCCCCACACCAGCAGCTCGTCGCCGGTCCAGGTGACGGTCCGGCCGCTGCCGGGGCCGACGAGCGCCGAATCGAGTGGCCGCGTTGCACCGGTGGCCGGGTCGATCGCTTCGGGTCCGCGTTGGCGCGACAGCAGGATGAGTTCATCCCCGGCCATGGTCAGCTGTGGGACGGCGTCGCCCGCGGGCCCGGGCTGGGGGTCGCCGACGAGGCGCCAGGTGCCGTTCTCGAAGACGGCGAGCTGTTCCCACGATCCGGTGTCGGTGGAGGTGCGGGCGAGGACGTAGGTGCGGTCACCAGACCCGGCGATCGACAGGGTGGTCTCGGGGTTCGAGTCGGGGACGTGGAGCTGCGGCAGCGCCGTCCAGGTCTGCGTGTCGGGGTCATAGGCCCAGCCCTGGCCTGTGGTCAGCCAGACCTGCACCCGGGAGCCGTCCCAGCGAGCGCCGGCGACGGCCCCCATGCTGTCGAACGACCGTGCGAGTTCGCCGGTCTGCACCAACGGGCCCCAGGTGCGGGTGGTCGGGTCGAGCCCTCGGGCGCCAAGAGCGCCGTGCCCGTTGTCGTCGGTGACGCCGACGGCCATGACCTGTCGCCCGGTCCACACCGCGTCGTTGCTCGCGATGATCTTCGCCGACGCGGTGGACTGTCGGGGCAGGTCGGTCCAGGTGTCGGCGGCAGGGTCGTAGATCCAGCCTCCCGCCTTGGCGAGCACGACCACCACCTGCCCGGTCCAGACGGCCTGCGCTCCGGGATGCATGGTCGGGTTCACGGCCAAGGCGCGCCACGCGTTGGTCGAGGGGTCATACGCGGCGCTGTCGTTCCTGACCATGAGGCCCTGTCGGCCACCGAAGATCAGCCACTCGGTGCCCGTCCACACCGAGGTGGCGGCCTCGCGAGGCGACAACGGTCCTGCGGGCAACGCCGCCCACGTGTCGAGCGGGCCCTTGGGACTGGCGGACACCGACGTGGTCGCTCCGCGCCCAGCGCGGCTACCGACCAGAGCGGCGACGCCTGCAACTGCGGTCACCAGCAGGAGGCAGGCCGCGACCGCGACCCACACCGGGCGCCGAGACCGATGGCGCGGCGCCTCGACGCCGATCCGGTCGACCACGCCCGCTCCATCGACGGGGCTGGGTGTCGCTTCGAGCAGATCGGCGATGCGGGGCAGGTCCGATCGCAGACGGTCTTCGAGTTCGAGGGTCACGTCAGTTCCTTTCTCAGGCTGCGCAGACCGCGCGCGGCGAGCGATCGAACCGTCGCCGGTCTGCACTCGACCAGCTCGGCGATCTCGATGTCGGGCAGATCGTGGAAGTAGCGCAGCACCAGCACGATGCGCTGCCGTTCCGGCAGGCCAACCAGGGCTCGGTGCAGCTCGATCAACTCGGTGGGGGCATCGACCGGCATCATCGGCTGTGGCGGGTCGAGGCGGCGTTGCGCCTCGCGACGACGCAGGGTCATCCGACAGCCGTTGACCACGCTCGTGCGTAGATACGCTCCGGGCCGCTCGAGGTCGCTCCACCGCGCCGCCACCGCCGCGAACGCGTCCTGCACGATCTCCTCGGCCACGGCACGGGAGTCCACGAGCAGGACCGCCAGACGCAGCATGGGCCGCCGTTCAGCCTCGAAGAGGCTGTCGAAGTCGGCAGGCGACGACACCGCTCCTCCAGACGTCGTGTCGTGCCTGTTCACACCAGCAACGATGCGCCAGACACCCGATCCGTGCCAGACACATCGCGAACCGGTTCCGACAAACTCGCAACAAAAGGTTGCGTGTCGACGGATCCGGGTCTATCGTCATGTGCAACCAAACGTTGCAGAAAGCGGAAACCCATGGAGTACGGAAGCATCGAGCGCGAGATCCACGTCGAGGCCTCGCCCGAGATCGTGTTCGAGGTCATCAGCAGCCCGGTGCACCTCCAGGAGTGGTGGCCCGACGAGGTCACCCTGGATCCGACCCCCGGCGCCATCGGCGAGCTCGTGTTCGGCGACGACGACAACCCGCGCGCTCACGTCGCGGAGGTCACCGTCGTCGATGCCGACCCGCCTCGGCTGTTCTCGTTCCGTTGGGTCTACCCCGAGGGGGAGGTCGCGACCGAGTCGAACGCGCTGCTCGTGACGTTCGAGCTCGCGCCGTCTGGCGACGGCACCCTCGTGCGCATGACCGAGACCGGGTTCCGGGAGATGGGCTGGGAGATCGCCGTCCTGGAGGAGACCTACAACGACCACGACTCGGGTTGGGACTTCTTCATCCCCCGTCTCGGCGAGTACGTCACGAGACTGGTCTCGACCCGATGACCATCACCGTCAGCGACGAGCTGTGGTCGGCGATCGGGGACCCGATCCGACGCCGCATGGTCGACCTCCTCCTGGTCGACGGCCTCGGAACGGCCACGACGCTCAGTGACCAGCTCCCGGTGACACGTCAGGCGGTGGCGAAGCACCTGGCCGTGCTCAACCGGGTCGGTCTGGTGCACGTCACGCCCGCGGGGCGGGAGCGGCACTACCGCATCGACGACGCCCAGCTCGCACGCGCCGTGGCGCAGCTCTCCGCGGTGGGAGCCGATTGGGACCACCGGCTCGAGCGCATCAAGCGGATCGCCGAGTCGATCCAGCGCCGCAAGAAGACCTGAGCCCGGCGTCTCCGGCGCACGGTGGCGGAGCCATGCCCGAGAACGGGCGAGGCACACCAGGACGACGACACACCCCGACGACAAACCGAAGAAACAGAGAGAAGAGGTACCAGACATGGTGGACATCCTGCACAAGGTCGGCATCAAGACCCCGTCGGTGGACGGCGTGTTCGACGCGCTGACCACCACCGACGGTCTCGCCGGTTGGTGGACCGAGGACACCACGGGAGACGCGTCGGAAGGCGGAACCATCCTGTTCCGCTTCCCACCTGGAGGCTTCGACATGAAGGTCACCGACGTCGACCCCGGAACGCGGGTGGCGTGGGAGGTGGTGGACGGACCGCCCGAGTGGATCGGCACGACCGTGAGCTTCGACCTCCGCCAGGAGAACGACTACATCGTCGTGGTGTTCACGCACCAGGGCTGGAAGGAGCCCGTCGACTTCATGCATCACTGCAGCACGAAGTGGGCGACCTACCTGATGAGCCTCAAGGCGCTCATCGAGAACGGTGAAGGTGCTCCCTCCCCCCGCGACGTGAAGATCGACAGCTGGGACTAACCGTCCGCCGAATCGGCTGTCACTTGGGACCGCCCTCGCCGGTGTCGGTGATGTGGACGCCGCCGCCGCCGGGGTCGTCCATCACGTTCCCGCCAGGTCTGAACGCGCCGCGAAACCCTTCCGATAGCGGAATGCGGCCGGGCGTGAACCCGACGCTGAACGCATCGCCCACACCGCCGCCCCAGCTGAAGCTGAACCCTGAGACCTCGGCTTCAGCCTCGGCGGCGACGCCCGCCCGGCGGAAGACCTCGACCAGCAGCTCCCTCTCGTCGTCGGTGAGTTGGCCAGCGAGCCCATCGAGCTTCGCAGCCAACGCGTCGATGTCCGCGCTCGTCATGGTGATCCGATCCGACATGCCTGCCTCCTTGTCGCTGTGGGGCGCACGCGCCCATCGCTGTGGATGTGTCAGCTCTCCGGACGGGCAGGTGTGCCTTCAGTTACACGATCGAGCGGCGCGGCACGTTGGGGCCGGTGCCGATCCTGCTCGGGTGTCGCTCAGCCGCGGAGCGGGCCAGTGGCCGCGAGCTCGGTGAGTCGGCGTTGCAGGAACCGCCGTTCGGCGCCGTCGTCGGTGAGGTCGTTGGCTCGGAGGTAGGCCTGGCGCGCCTCGGGGATCCGGCCGAGCCGTCGCAGGAGCTCGGCCCTCGTCGAGTGCAGGTAGCGGAAGTCGTCGAGGTCGATGGCGTCGACGATCCGCAGCCCGGCCTCGGGACCGTCGATCTCGGCGACCGCGATCGCCCGGTTGAGCTCGACGACGGGTGACCCGGTCAGGTTGAACAGCTCGTCGTACAGCCCGGCGATCTGCGCCCAGTCGCACGGCGTCTCGGCGTGCAACGACGCGATCCACGCCTGCAGGACGTACGGCCCCCGGCCACCAAGGGCGAGGGCCTGATCCAGCTCGGCGCGCCCCTCGCCGATCTCCGCCGTGTCCCACCGCGACCGATCCTGGTCGTCGAGCAGCACGAGCTCGCCATCACAGAACCGCGACTCGCGACGGGAGTCGTGCAACAGCATCATGGCCAGCAGGCCGCGCACCTCGGGATCGCCCGGCAACAGCTCGGTGAGCGCCCGTCCCAGCCAGACCGCCTCGGCCGCCAGCTCGTCGCGGCCGCCGTAGCCCTCGTTGAAGATGAGGTACACAACGGCCAGCACCGCGTCGAGCCGCTCAGGGAGCAGATGCGGCGGCGGGACGCGGAACGGGATCGCCGCGGTACGGATCTTGCGTTTGGCCCGGACCAGTCGCTGCGCCATCGTCCGCTCCGGGACGAGGAAGGCTCGGGCGATCTCGTCGGTGCGCAGACCGCCCAGTGTGCGCAGGGTGAGCGCGACCTGCGCGTCCATGGACGAGCGCCGGATGACAGCAGGTGAAGATCAGCTCCAACCGCTCGTCGGGGAAGGTGGTGGTCGTCACGGGCGACTCCTCACGCAGGTCAGCGGCGAGGAGCACGGACTTGGCGGTGAACGCCCTGTCCCGACGGATGCGATCCGTGGCCCGGTTCCGCGCGGTGGTCATCAACCACGCCCGAGGGTGGGTCGGCACACCGTCGCGCGCCCAGCGATCGGCGGCGATGGCGAAGGCCTCCTGAGCGACCTCCTCGGCGAGGTCGAAGTCGCCGAGGAAGCCGATCAGGGAGGCCAGGACGCGGCCCCATTCCTCTCGGAAGACGCGATCGAGGGCCGCTACTTCTTCCAATAGGCCTCCGAGGGACGGATCTCGATCGCCCCGCCGAGTCGGGCCGCAGGAACTCGTGCGGCCACCTCGATCGCGGCGTCGAGGTCGTCGGCCTCGAGCACGAACCACCCGCCGACGGCCTCCTTCATCCCGACGAACGGGCCATCGGTCGTGACGGTCCTGCCCCCTTCGACGCGCACCGTCGTGGCGTCGTCGGGCAGGCCGAGCGGAGCTCCGGGCGTCACGCCCGGGGTCTGGTTGAGCGCCCCGTAGTCGGCGTAGACCTGCTGTTGCTCCTCTTCGGTGAGCGCCGCCCATGCGTCGGAGCCCGGCAACGGCGTGCTGCCCTGGTAGATGAACATGATGTACTGCATCGCTGCCTCCTGGTCGGTTTCAGACTGGCACCGATGAGACGTACGGTGACCTCCGGAATCGACATGTCCGCGGAAAATCCGGCGCCTCCGTCAGACGGCCACCGGCGGGACCTGCGAGGTGCAGTACGCGCAGCGTGTTGCTTCCTTGGGGATCGAGCTCCTGCACTCGGGGCACGCACGCTCGTCGGTGTCGTCCTCGTCCAGGCCCTTGCGGCGCTTCTCGAGCAGGAAGTTCATCGGCTTGATGATGAACAGGAAGACGACGAGAGCGATCAGGACGAACGAGATGAGCGAGTTGAAGAACGCCCCGTAGGTGAACGTGCTCTTGTTGATGGTGAAGCTCAGCGAGGAGAAGTCCGGCTTGCCGAAGATGGCGGCGATGAGCGGAGTGAAGATGTTGGCGACCAGTGAGGTCACCACCGCGGTGAACGCGGCGCCCATGACGACCGCGACCGCCAGATCCACGACGTTGCCCCGGAGGATGAACTCCTTGAACTCGGTGACGATGCCCTTCTTCTCGTCGGCCATCTGAGAACCTCCCTGTTCGGTGTAGGGGAGATTCTTGCCGTGCGGCGCGATCACCGCCCCCGTAGCAACGCGTCGTTGAGTCGACCCAGGAGCGTGCCGAGCTGCTGCTGATCATCGTCGGACCATTCCGCGGTGAGCTCACGGACCCGTCGTTCTCGGGCGCGTTGCACCTGGCGCATCTTCCGGGCGCCCAGGGTGGTGAGCTCGACGAGGCGCACGCGGCCGTCTGCGGGTCGGTGAGGCGCGCCACGAGGCCGGCCTTCTCCATCGTGGTGACCTGTCTCGTGACTGTGGTGGCGTCGAGGCCGAGCCGGGTGGCGAGGCCGCTGATGCTCATCGCGCCGTGGGTCGAGAGCGTGCGAGAGATGAGGTAGCTGGATCGGTCGATCTCGCGGTGGATCTCCGATCGTCGACCCATTCCCTCGAGCATCCGGCCCAGCACCGCGAGCTGGGTTTCGAGCTGGGATGTCGCGTTGTCGGCGTTGGCGAAGGAAGCCATCCCCGGTAGCATAAGACGAAATATACCTGTATGGCACAGGTATATTCTCGCTCGATCCGGGAGTGCTCGGATGTCCGTCACGATCGCTGCGCCCACTCCGCCGGCCGGCCAGTCTGACCGGTACAAGTGGACGGCGTTGTCGAACACGACGCTGGGCGTGTTCATGGCGTCGCTCGACTCGTCGATCGTGCTCATCTCGCTGCCGGCGATCTTCAGGGGCATCGGCCTCGATCCGCTTCAACCGTCGAACGTCAGCTACCTGTTGTGGATGCTGATGGGCTATCTGGTGGTGACCGCGGTGCTCGTGGTCTCCTTCGGCCGGCTCGGTGACATGTACGGGCGGGTGAAGATGTACAACGCAGGCTTCGCGGTGTTCAGCGGCGCGTCGCTCGCGCTGTCGCTGTGCCCCTGGACGGGTGTGCACGGCGCGATGTGGCTCATCGCGTGGCGAGTCGTGCAGGGCATCGGCGGCGCGCTGCTCACCGCGAACTCGGCCGCGATCCTGACCGACGCGTTCGAGCCGGACCAGCGGGGGTTCGCCATCGGGGTGAGCGTGATCGCGGGCATGGCCGGTGCCTTCATCGGCCTCGTCGTCGGGGGGATCCTGGCGGACATCGACTGGCGGGCCGTGTTCTGGGTCAACGTGCCGATCGGCGTGTTCGGCACCGTGTGGGCATACCTGAAACTGCGAGAGGTCGGACTGCGGAAGAAGGCGAGCATCGACTGGTGGGGCAACATCACCTTCGGGGTCGGGCTCGTCATGGTGCTCATCGGCCTGACCTACGGTCTGTTGCCTCACGCCGGTGCGGCGATGGGGTGGACCGGGCCGTGGGTGCTGTTCGAGCTCATCGGCGGGTTCGCCCTCCTCGGCCTCTTCTGCGTGATCGAGACCAGGGTCGCCGACCCGATGTTCAACCTGGCACTGTTCAAGATCCGTGCGTTCGCGGCCGGCAACGTCGCCGGACTGCTGGCGGCGATCGGCCGTGGGGGCCTGCAGTTCGTGCTCATCATCTGGCTCCAGGGCATCTGGCTGCCATTGCACGGCTACGACTTCGAGCGCACCCCGCTGTGGGCCGGCATCTACATGCTGCCCCTGACCGGTGGCTTCCTCCTCGCCGGACCGGTGTGCGGGTGGCTGTCAGACCGCTACGGCGCGAGATGGTTCACGACCGGCGGCATGCTGATCGCGGCCGCGTCATTCGGTCTGCTGATGACGCTGCCGACGAACTTCGCCTTTCCCGTGTTCGGCGCCCTCTTGCTGATCAATGGGATCGGCACCGGGATGTTCTCGGCTCCGAACATGACCGGGATCATGAACAGCGCGCCGCCCGAGCAGCGCGGCGCGGCCTCGGGTATGCGGGCGACGTTCCAGAACACCGGCATGGTGCTCTCGATCGGGGTCTTCTTCTCGCTGATGATCGTCGGCATGTCCGCCTCCCTGCCCGCTCGGATGTCGAGCGAGCTCAAAGCCAACGGCGTTCCAGCCGTGACCGCCGAGCACATCGCGGACCTCCCCACGGTCTCCACGTTGTTCGCGGCGTTCCTCGGCTACAACCCGATGGAGAAGCTGCTCGGCGCACCCCCGCCGACCGGCGGGTCGAGCACCTTGTCTCATCTCCCGAAGGCCAAGGCCGCGGAGCTCACCGGCAAGAGGTTCTTCCCCAACCTGATCTCCGGTCCGTTCAAGGACGGCCTGATGCTCGCGTTCTCGGTCTCGATGATCCTGTGCCTCATCGCCGCGCTGGCGTCGTGGATGCGGGGCGGCAAGTACGTCCACGACCGTCAGGACGCAACCGGCGCGTTCGGGGCGCCGATCGAACCCGGCGCCTCGCTCGCCGAGTCGCCCGAGCCCGAAGAATGGGTTCCCGCCTGAGCTCGGCTCGCAGCCGCCTGGCCCTGGAATCCTGACGCGTCAGGCCTGACGAATCTCCTCGGCCATCCAGGCCGGCCAGTCGGGGTCGCCGACCAGGTGACCGAACTGGAAGGTGGCCACGAGTCGGAACGCGTCAGCGGCCGACGTGTTCGCGTACACATGGCTCTCGTGCGCGATGGCTATCGCGTCCGCCACATGTACCCAGAGCCGGGCGTGGCGCGAACGGACCTTGTCCTCTGGTACGTCGTGGCCGCCCGCGGCGACACGGCTGCGCACCCGCGCCACCGCCAGCTCGACAGGAACGGCGACCAGCTCGAGGCTGACCAGATACCCAGCTGCCAAGGCGACACGAAGCAGATCGATCTTCGACGGATGCGAGAACACGGTCTCGGTCACGAAAGACTCGCGGGCCTCGATGCGTCGGGTGCGCTCGGCCGCGGCGGCCTCGGACGCGTCGTAGGCGTGGACGAGCTCGTCGCCCGGCCAGCGCTGCTCAGCGATCCGATCCACGTTCACGAAGTCGAGGTGGGTGGCCGGTTCGAGAACCTCGGTGAAGAACGTGGTCTTGCCGGCCCCATTCGGACCCGCGACGACGTACAGGACAGGGTCGGCCACCCTGGTTCAGAGAGGCGAAGCGCTGCGCTCGACAACCGCGCCATCGCCATCGAGTTCGGCCCAGGTGCGACCCTCGGCGGCGAACTTGGCAGCCAGGTCGAGCCCGGCCCGGCGCTCGGAGATCCGTTCGGCCCATTCGGCGCGCACGAGCGCCTGTTCCTCAGCATCGAGGGTGTCGTAGCTGCGGCGCCCATCGAGGACGAGTCCGACATCGCGCTGGGAGATCGTTCCGGACACTTCGACCTCACGGCCGATGCGGGCCCAGTGGGCGATCTGCTGGGCTGCGCTGCGACTCATCGTCTCTCCGATGAGCTTCGCTGATTCGAAGATCTCCGCTTCGATGCGCACCGGAGAGGAACTCGTGGCCATGTCGTCTACCTCCGCACAGCACTGTAGCAATCTGCTACACAGAAGCCAAGGGCTCCTGCTTGCCCCAGCCGCGGCGATCCGGCTCGTCCGTTCAGAGCGTGTTCTCGTCCGTTCGGCGGCAGCGCGCACGTTCGGCTCGTCGCACCATGGGTCCATGACAACAGCTCCCTCCTTCATCGCCATCCTCGACTTCGCCACCGCGGCCGCCGACCGGTCGGCGGCGGTCGCTCAACTCGAACGCGAGCAGCCCGCCGTCATCGCGATGCCCGGCTGCATCGCGTTCCGGGTGTTCTGCAACCCCCAGAACGACACGGGCATCACGGTGCTCCACGAGTGGATCGACCAGGCGTCGTTCGACGGGTACCTGGCCTCGGAGGCGTTCGCCCGGTCCGGTGAGATCCTCCGGCCGATGATGACCGGGACGCCATCGAGTCGCCGATTTCGGGTCGAGTTGGTCGAGATGGTCGCGTGAACGGCGATAGTGGATGACGTGCAGGGACCGGCGTTCAGCTTCGTCCGCGACTTCGAGCCCGCCCCGGCGCAGCCGTTGTGCGTCGACCGCCACTACCTGCTCGCTGCCTCGCGCGGGGCGCTGCGGCTCGAGGTCGACGGGACGACCTGGTCGCTCGCGCCGGCCCGGGCGGCCCTCATCCGGGCTGGGGTGTCGATCCAGGTCACGATCCCGCAGCCGGTGACGACCGCGTCGGTGCTGTTCAGCCCGACGTTCGCCCCCACACCACCCTCGACCCTCGCAGTCATCGACCTGACACCGCTGGCCCGAGCCCTCATCCGCGAATGCTCGCAATGGGTCGACGAGGATGCCGCGCTCGGCGACTACGCGCTGGCGATGTTCCGAGCACTGGCCGAGGTGACATGGGCCCTCGCCGAGCATCCGAGTCCGGCGCACATGCCCACCGGACGATCCCTCGAGGTCCGGCGAGCGCTCGCGATCACCGCCGAGCGGCTGGCCGATGATCCCCGCTTCGTCGACATCGCCGACGAGGTCGGCCTCGCGTCGAGGTCGCTCGCCCGCCGGTTCGAGCAGGAGCTGGGCATGACCTGGAGAGCCGCGCGACGGCGTCTCCGCGTGCTTCGGGCGATCGAGCAGCTCGCAGGTACCGATCGCACGGTGACCGAAATCGCCATGGACGTCGGGTACTCCTCGCTTTCGGCCTTCCAGTCTGCGTTCCGCGACCTCATCGGTCAGACCCCATCGGAATATCGGGCGGGGTTCGCACCCTGAAGGCGCGGTGACCTACCGGAGCTCCAGATCAACTGGTCGCTCAGGTAGGCGTGGCCCCGCGACTCGGGCCGCGATGCATCTGCTCCCCGATCCGACGGGTCTCGTGCCGCGCGAAGCTGACCGGGTGGGAACGTCAGCTCCAAGGGGCATGCCACGGGTCGCTGGTCTCTGGCGGTACGCGGTCAAGTCGCTCCAAGGCGAGCGGATCGACGAGGCCGAGATCGACGAAGACGGTCTTCGCGGCGACCGCTGCTGGGGGATCCGCGACGAGACCACTGGCCGGATCCTCACCGCCCGGCGCGAACCGCAGCTCCTTCTCGCCTCCGCAACGACGACCGACGACGGCGAACCGGAGATCACGCTGCCCGACGGCACGTGCGTCCAAGGCACCGCAGTGCGCACCCACTCGATCCTCTCAGCGTGGCTCGAACGCCCTGTCACACTCGTACCCGCTCGAGGCGCGCCCGGCGCAAATGCCGAGTACTTCGCCGACTCCACCGACGACACCAGCGCGGCCATCGAGTGGACGATGCCGGCAGGACGGTTCGTCGATGCCATGCCCCTCCTCGTCCTGACGACCGCGAGTCTCCGCGCCGGCGCCGAGATCTACCCCGCCGGCGACTGGCATCCGCGCCGTTTCCGGCCCAACGTCCTGGTCGACGTCGACAGCGATGGCTGGATCGAGGACGAGTGGTGCGGGCGGACGCTCCACGTCGGCACGGCCAGGGTCGCGCCGCGCCAACCCTGCCTCCGTTGCACGATGGTGACTCGGCCTCAACCCGATCTCGAACGCGACCTCGAGATCTTCAAGACCCTCAACCGGCACCACCACGCCACCTTTGGCGTGTGGACGCAGGTGAACGAAACCGGCACGGTGCGCGTCGGCGACCCTGTTCTCATCTCATAGACCCGGGCTCCCACTCGACACGCGTCGGCCAACGAGAGGACAACCAGGCGTACCCGATGGCTGCGGTGCTGTACTCGGTCAGCACCGTGGGCGCCGATCGCTGCCTCAGTCCAGGGTGAGCCCGGTGGCATGGGCCACCGCCGCGGGGTCGTCCCGCCAGATCGCCGGGTCGGCGTCGACGTAGAGCTCCACGTTGTTGCCATCGGGATCGGCGACATAGATGGACTGGCTCACCGTGTGGTCGGCGATCCATTGGATCGGGACCCCGCAGGCCTGGAGGTGGTCGCGGGCCTCGCGGAGCGTGTCGAGGTCGTCGCCGATGCGGAGGGCGACGTGGTAGAGCCCGACGTCACCGCCCTCGGGTCGGCGCGCACCGTCACCGACCTCGACGAGTCCGACGTCGTGGTGGGTGGAGCCGGTCGACAGGAACACCATCGTCCCGTCACCGAAGTCCCCCCTTGCCACCTCGGCCAGACCGAGGGTGTCGCGGTAGAACTCCAGCGCCCGAGTGAGGTCGCTCACCTTGAGCACGACGTGTCCGACCCGCTCCACCGTGATCCCCATCTCGACCCCCAGACGTCGCTGTCGTTGCCCCGACGACCGCACCCCCCCAGACTACGGGGGACACGACGACGACTCCGGGAGAGTTCGAGAGCATGCAGCCTGAGGATCTCGGTCCCCTCCTTGCTCGTACGGCGGCCTACGTCGCCGACTATCGGGGCGCCGTGGGCGATGCGCCGGTCTTCCCGGCCGTCGATCTCGCTGGGATGCGGACCGCCATCGGTGGGCCGGTGCCCGAGGAGGGCAGCGCGGCCGCGGAGGTCATCGAAGAGCTGATCGCGGGAGTGGGACCGGCGGTCGTCGCCACCACCGGTCCCCGTTACTTCGGCTTCGTCGTCGGCGGCGCCCTCGCTGCCCCCACTGCCGCCGAGCTGCTCGTCTCGGGCTGGGACCAGCCCGCCTACAACCACCTGTCGTCGCCCTCGTCGGCTGTGGTCGAAGAGATCGCCGGCGACTGGCTCAAGGATCTGCTGGGCCTCCCCTCCGCCGTCTCGGTCGGCTTCGTCACCGGCGCGCAGGGTGCCAACACCGTGTGCCTGGCCGCCGCCCGGCACAAGGTGCTCGCCGACGCCGGCTGGGACGTCGAGCGAGACGGCCTCACGGGTGCCCCGCCGATCCGGGTCGTCGCCACGGGCGAACGGCATGCCACCATCGATCGCTCCCTGCGCCTCCTCGGTCTCGGTGCAGGGGTGCTCGAACCAGTCGTGACCGACGACAACGGCGCGATCATCGTCGACGCGCTCGCCGCCACACTCGCCCAGGACCCGTCCCGTCCCACGATCGTCTGCCTCCAGGCCGGCAACGTGAACACCGGCGCGTGCGACGACCTGGCCGCTGCGATCCCCATCGTGCACGGTCACGGCGGCTGGGCCCACGTCGACGGGGCGTTCGGGCTGTGGGCCGCCGCCAGCCGCACCACCCGGCATCTGGTCGCCGGTCTCGAGACTGCGGACTCGTGGGGCACCGACGGCCACAAGTGGCTGAACGTTCCATACGACTCGGGGTACGCGTTCTGCGCGCATCCCGGGGCCCACGAGTCGGCCATGGCATACACCGCGGCGTATCTGAGCGACGGTGCGCCGGCACCGGTGCGCTCGCCCGGCGACTACGTCCTCGAGTCGTCCCGCCGCGCCCGGGGCCTCGCGACCTGGGCCGCCGTTCGGCAGCTCGGACGCAGTGGGGTGGCCGAACTGGTCGATCGGTGTTGTGCGCTGGCCCGGCGGTTCGCATCCCAGCTGGGTGCCGTCGACGGGATCGAGATCGGCAACGACGTCGTGCTCAACCAGGTGTTGGTGCGCTTCGGCGAGGACGACGCCGACACCGACCGAGTGGTGGCCGCCGTGCAACGGTCGGGGGAGTGCTGGATGGGATCCACCACATGGCACGACAGTCGGTACATGCGGATCTCGGTGTCGAGCTGGCGCACCACCGAAGAGGACGTGGACCGCTCGGTGGCCGCGATCATGGCCGCCGCACACTCCTGAAACCGGCGGGCTGCGCACCCTGAAGCCAAGGTCGTACATCGCTGGTCCGCCTGATCCCCTCAGAGGTGCCGTGGCGCGCGGCCGGTCCTTCCGCACTTCTCTGAGGTTGGATCAGATGTCGGCGTGAACTCCCAGGGTCGACGGATGGGGCGCCCATATCGCCGCGGGAAGGTGCCTCACAGCCCGAACGGTTCGGGCCAGATACGAAAGGACAGCAGATGAACCCCATCCGTAAGTTCGCCGTGGTCGGCGCCGTGGCGGTTGCCAGCATCACTGGCGGCGCGATCGGCGCCAGCCTCCTCGGCACCGCCAACGCGGCGACCACGTCGACCAGTGCGACCTCATCGACGGCCACGCCGACGACACCTGCCGGGACACCGGCCACGAGACCGGCGATGCCCGAGCACGGGACCGCCGCTCACGAGGACGCCGAAACGCCGGTCACCGGGTCCGCAGCGACCCAGGCCCAAGCGGCCGCCGTCAAGAGCGTCGGGAGCGGCACCGCCGGCACCGTGACCACCGACTTCACCAAGACCGGCTACGAGGTCACCGTGACCAAGGCCGACGGCAGCCAGGTCGAGGTCCACCTCGACCACTCGTTCAACGTCATGAGCGGCCCTCGGCACTGATCACCGCCGACCCGCCCGGGACCGCCACCCGGGCGGGCCGGTTCACCGGTCGTCGACGAGTCCGTCCCAGGACCAGTGCGGTATCCGCAGACCATCCGGCACGTCGTCCGCGGAGCGGTGGTAGCGAGACATCGTGGTGGTGGTCGTCCACGCGAAGTAGTCGTGGAGCACCCGTCGCAGCCGATCGTCGCCGTCGAGACCGATGTCGACCAGGGCATCGTCGAAGCAGGCGATGGCACGTTGATCCATCTCTTCGTGCGGACCGTTGCCGCTGTGGAGGCGCACGACCGACGTCTCGTCGCCATAGGTCTCCGAATAGGTGGTTGGGCCGCCGAGCGCTTCGGCCCAGTACGCGGCGAGGCGCTCGGTGTGCTCCGGATGGAAGCCATGACTGAAGGCGTGGGCGACCACGTCGTCTGTCATCACCCTCGCGTGCCAGGCGCCCGCCAGCGCCAACAGCCCCTCAGGACCTCCAGCAGCCTCACAGACCGTTGCCACGGCTTCAGACGACCATGATCTCGACCGATGCGCCCACAGCCACCGCGATCGTGGTGATGTCGGCGCGGTCCGACGTCACCACCACGTCGCAGCGGGCAAGCGCGCCAACGACCACGGTCGCGTCGATCACGTCGGATGAGCTGGCGCGGCCGCAGGCTTGGCCCGCGGCTCGCCCGCGCACCTCATCGAGATCTTCGATGCGGCAGCCCTTCAGCAGCCGCGACAACTCCGCCTGTGGCCCACCCCGCCAGGCCTGGGCCAGCACGCCTGCGGGCACCGTCGGACGGATGCCCCGCTCGAGCGCTCGACGATGTACAGCCCAGACCTCGCGCTGGTTGCGTTCCACCGCCACCAACGCTCCCGTGTCGTAGGTGACGCCGCTCATCGGGTCAGCTGACTCGTCGAGCGGCATCGACGACGCGGTCGAGAAGGGTGTCAGCGGCGGCCAACTCCTCAGCCGTCAGTTCTCCGTGCTCGGCCTCCCACTCGCGGACGGCGTCGAGGCCGGCTTCGATCGCGAGCTCGTTCCCGGCGGCGTGGTTGAGCCACGCCGACACGCTGACGCCCGCCCGCTCCGCAGCCCGGGCGACTTCCTCCGCAATCGTGTCATCGAGGGCGATCGACAGCTTCCGCACGGTCATGACGACGACGGTAGCACTACGTTCCTACCGCTCCAAGGGCAGAGACTCAGGGGACCGCTTCGGCCATCGCCTTCTGCTCGAGGTACTCCTCGAAGCCGGCGACACCCATCTCGCGGCCGATGCCCGACTGCTTGTAGCCACCGAAGGGCACGTCGGCGCCGTACCAGAGGCCGCCGTTGACCGACATGGTGCCGGTCCGGATCCGGCGGGCGACCCGCAGCACGCGCTCGCGGTCGGCGCCGGACACGCCGCCCGAGAGACCGAAGATCGAGTCGTTGGCGATGCGGATCGCGTCGTCGTCGTCGTCGTAGGGGATCACCACGAGCACGGGCCCGAAGATCTCCTCGCGGGCGATGGTCATCGAGTTGTCGACGTCGGCCAGCAACGTCGGCTGGAAGTAGAAGCCCTTGTCGAACTGCGGGGCGATGCCTCCCCCGACCACGACCCGGGCGCCCTCTTCGACGCCCTTGCGGACGAGCCCGTCCATGCGTTCGAGCTGCGCCCGGTTCACGATGGCGCCGGTCAGGTTGCCAGGATCCTCAGGGTCGCCGTAGGACATGCCGGCGATCATCGCCGCGGCCGCCTCGACGCCTTCCTCGTAGCGCGAACGCGGCAGGAGCAGCCGCGTGCTGGTCGCGCAACCCTGCCCGCCGTGGGTGCAGATGCCGAACACGGCTGCCACCGACGCCGCCCCGATGTCCTCGACGTCGTCGAGCACGATGTGCGCCGACTTCCCGCCGAGCTCGAGGAAGATCCGCTTGATCGTCGCCGAACCGGCCTCCATGATCCGGCGACCGACCGCGGTCGAGCCGGTGAAGCTGACCATGTCGACGTCGGGGCTGGTGGTCAGCACCTCGCCGATCGTCTTGTCGGCCGAGGTGACCACGTTGAGCACACCCGCCGGGATGTCCGTGTGCTCGGCCGCGAGGCGACCCAGGGCGAGACCGGTCCACGGCGTGTCCGGCGCGGGCTTGAGCACCACGGTGCAGCCGGCCGCGAGCGCGGGCGCCACCTTGGCGATGTTGATCTGGTTGGGGTAGTTCCACGGGGTGATGGCGGCGACGACGCCGACCGCTTCGCGCTCGACCCATCGGTCGCTCGGCCCCGCCATCGTCTCGGCCACGCCGAGCGGTTGGATCCACTCGTACCGCTCGGCCAGCTCCGCGTAGAAGGGCACGAACTCGATCGGTGCTCCGAGCTGCGGACCGCCCATCAGCATGCGCGGGGCGCCGACCTCGGCGACGGTGATGTCGGCCAGGTCGTCCTGATGGTCGACCAGCGCCTGGTGGAGCTGGCGGAGGCACCGCACGCGCAGCTCGACGTCGCGCGACCAGTCCGTCTCGTCGAAGGCCCGCCGCGCCGCGGCGATCGCCCGCTCGACGTCCGCCCCCGAGGCGTCCGCCGCCACCCCGATGACCTCCTCGTTCGCCGGGTTGACGTTGTCGTAGACCGCGCCCCCCTCGGCCGCGACGAGCTGCCCGTCGATCAGCAGCCGCTCCTCGTGCCATGCGTCCTTGTCCAGGGCCATCGGTCCCCCTCGTTCGTGCTCTCGCTGCGCGGCGCCTCGGTTCGGCGGCGGTGCTGACCCTAGCCCGGTGAATGCCAATTCGACGAGATGAACGTGCAGTCAGGGGTGTGGTCAGTTGATGACCGCGACCTTGCCGGCCCCGTGATCGAGTTGGTAGTCCAGGTTCAGGGCGGCGTTGATGAGCGAGAGGTGGGTGAACGCCTGCGGGAAGTTGCCGAGCTGTTCGCCGGTCATCCCGATCTCCTCGGAGTACAGGCCCGACGTGGTTGGCATAGGTGAGCATCTTCTCGAACGACGAGCCGCGAGTCGTCCAGTCGACCCGATCGGGCGAGGGCGTCGACGTACCAGAACGAGCAGAGCGAGAAGGTGCCCTCCGACCCGCGCAGTCCGTCGGGCGAGGCGGCGGGGTCGTAGCGGTACACCAGGCTGTCCGATCACGAGGGTCTCGTCCATGGCGGCCAGCGTCGACTGCCACTTCGGATCGCGGGGCTCGATGAAGCCCATCAGCGGCATGAGCAGGATCGAGGCATCGAGCACATCGCTGCCCTCGAACTGGGTGAAGGCCTCGAGCTTGGCGTTCCAGCCCTTGTCCATGATGGCCGTGTAGATGGCGTCGCGAGCCTCACGCCACCGATCGATCGCGCCCGGGCGACCCAGGCGCTCGGCCAGACGAAGGCCACGATCGAGCGCCACCCAGCACATGAGCCGGCCGTACACGAACGGTTGCTGACCACCGCGGGTCTCCCACACGCCCTCGTCGGGCTGGTCCCAGTTGTCGACCACCCAGTCGAGCAACCCGGTCAGCGCGCTCCACCCCGCGTCGACCACGCCCGAGGCCGTTGCGGGCGCCGTGGTGGATGGCGTCCATGGCTTCGCCGTAGATGTCGAGCTGCAGCTGCTCGGCGGCGCCGTTGCCGATCCGGACCGGGAACGAGCCGCGGTAGCCCTCCCAGTGGTCGAGCGTCTCCTCGACCAGATCCGAGCTGCCGTCGACCCGGTACATGATGGCCAGCGGCGTCGGCGCTGTCCGCCGGGCGGCTCTCCACCCGGTCGCGCACCCACCGCCCGAAGGCCGCGGCCTCCTCGATGTAGCCCGAGGCCCAGCAGCGCGTAGATCGAGAAGGACGCGTCGCGGATCCAGGTGTAGCGGTAGTCCCAGTTGCGCTCGCCGCCGACCTGCTCGGGCAGCCCGGCGGTCGGCGCCGCCACCAACGCCCCGCTCGGGGCGTAGGTCATGAGCTTGAGCGTGATGGCCGAGCGCTCGACCATCTCGCGCCACCGGCCCCGGTAGCGGCTCCGGCCGATCCACTCCCGCCAGAACGCCGACGTCTCCTCGAACAGCTCGATGATCTCGCCGTGACCGATGCTGGTGGCCGGCTCGTTCACCGGACTCGACCAGGAACCCCCCGAAGTCGCCGGCCTTGACGGTGAACCGGGAGCGCACCGCGCCCTCGTCGCGCGTCAACGGGTGCAGCGACGTCACCCGCAGCGTCAGGTCGCTGGTGGTGAAGCTGGCGCGTTCCGCCGCTCGACCTCGCGTCCGGTGTGGTTGCGCGCCCGTAGTCGAAGCGCGGCTCGATGTGGGCGTCGAACTCGACCTTGCCCCGGATGCCCTGGATCACCCGCACCAGCCGGTGCCGATCGGTGACCTCGTGCGGATGGTCGACGGGCATGAAGTCCTGCACCTCGGCCACACCCGTCTCCGACGAGTAGCGGGTGACGAGGATGGCCGTGTCGGGCAGGTACATCTGCTTGGTCACCGTGCCCGCACCGGTGGCGTGCAGCGAGAAGTGCCCGCCCTTCTCGTCGTCGAGCAGCGAGCCGAACACGCTGGGCGAGTCGAACCGCGGACAGCAGAACCAGTCGATGGTGCCGTCGGTCGCCGACCAGTGCCGCGGTCTGCAGGTCCCCGATCAGTCCGTGGTCGGCGATGGCGGGATAGCTCATCGTGGTGCTCCTCTGATCCGTTCGTGGGTCATGAGCGGCATCGCGGCGCTCGCCGGGTCGATGGCGTCCTCGACGCCTTCACCGGGGAGCAGTCCGCGCTGGTCGAGCACGAACAGCAGGCCGATGGACGGGAAGATGACCAGCACCGCGGCGACGGTCACGCCGAGGATCGTCTCGAGCGTCCCCGACGGTGACGCGGCCTGGGAGACGGTCAGGCGTCTGCGGGAGCATGTAGTCCCACTGGGCCACCCCCCATGCCACCACGATGCTGGCCACCGCACCGATGGCGGCCAGGCGGGCGAACTGGTGGTTGTCGCGGACCAGCAGCACGAGCGCGCCGACGCCGCAGACCGCCGACAGGATCACCAGCGGTAGCCCCCGCGAGGTCAACCCGTCGTAGAGGAACCGGGCGTCGGCCCGCAGCACGAAGAGCCCGGCGAAGGCCGACCACGCCGGCCACCACCGCGGCGGCGATGGCGCGGCGGCGGAAGTAGTCCACCATCTCGCGCGTCGGCCAGACGGCTGGCGTCCCACACCAGGTACACCGACGCCAGGAAGGCGACCACGACCACGGCCAGCACGCCACCCGAGGATCGAGGTCGGGTTCAACCAGCTGTGCCAGGGGTCGCCGGCCTTGCCCCCGGCCGGCACCCGGCCCGAGGCGATGCCGCCGGCCACCGCGCCCAGGCAGAAGGGCACCAGCACCGACGACAGCGCGAAGGCGGCGCCGAAGTTGCGACGGTCGCGGTTGCGGAACACCGCCTTGCGGAAGGCGAAGCTCGACCCGCGGAGCACGATGCCGACGGCGGCCAGCGTCAGGGGCACGAACAGGGTCAGGGTGATCGAGGCGTAGGCCTCCGAGAAGCCGGTCCAGAGCACCACGAAGCAGAAGATCAGCCAGACGTGGTTCGGCCTCCCAGACCGGTCCGATCGAGTGGTCGATGACCGCACGCGGCCGCGCCCCGCGCTCGGCATCCGCCGGCCAGCAGGTCCCAGATCCCGGCCCCGAAGTCGGCCCCGCCGAACACGGCGTAGGCGGTCATGCCGATGAACAGCACCACGGCGGTGGCGGTGCTCACGGGACGCCGGCCCCGACCTTGCCGTCATCCGCGTCGGAGGCACCGCGTCGGACGATCGACGGCGACCAGCGAGGGATCGCTCGGACCGTAGGGCGCGTCGCTGTCGTCGAAGCCGTCGCCCTCGCGGTAGCGCCGAGCCATGCCGCGCAGCACGAGGATCGTGGTGAAGCCGAGCCCGATGTAGAGGAGCGACGACCACGATGAAGGTGACCCACACCCCGGTGTTGCCCGTGGCCGCGGCCTCGACCTTCATGTAGTTGTAGACGATCCAGGGTTGACGGCCGACCTCGCTGACCACCCATCCGGCCTCCATGGTGATGACCGAAGCGATGCCCGCCGCCGGCGGCGACGCGCAGGAACCACCGACTTCGTGGGCATGCGTCGTCGGAAGATCCACGACGGCCCAGTACCAGGCCGACAACAGGCAGAGCAGCGTGCCGATCCCGACCATGACGTCCCAGGCCAGGTGCACCGTGTTGACCTCGGCGATGGTCGGCTCGTCGCTGGCCGGCTCGATGTTGAGGCCCTTCACCACGGTGCTCGTACCGGTCTTGGGGTCGGACAGGAACGAGGCCAGACCCGGGATCGGGATCCCGCCGGTCACCGTGCCGTTGCTGTTGAGGTGGCCGAACAGCGTCTCGGGCACGTCGCTCGGTGGTCTGGGGCACCAGCTCGATGGCCGCGAACTTGACCGGCTGGTTGTTGTAGACCCAACGGGCCAACGAATCCCCCACGGCCATCTGGGCGAAGATGGCGACGGCCGCCACCGAGAACGGGATCATGAAGCCGAGCCGGTGGTAGCGGTCGTCGCGGCCGCGCAGCAGGCCGACGGCGTAGACCGAGGCGATCAGGAAGCCCGCCGACCACGTAGGCGGCCACCACCATGTGCGCCGACATCAGCGGCATCGCCTTGTTGAAGATGACGCCCCACGGGTCGACGCTCACGATCTTGCCGGCCGAGTTCAGGTGAAGCCCGGCGGGCTCGTTCATCCAGGCGTTGGCCGCCACCACCGAGACGCTCCCGCCGATCCCGGCGACCACGATGGGCACGCCCGTCCAGAAGTGCGCCCAGGGTTTCAGCCGTCGCCAGCCGTAGATGTAGATGGCCACGAAGATCGCCTCGGTGAAGAAGAAGAGCCCCTCGAAGGCGAACGGCACGCCGAAGGCCGCGCCCCACTGGCCCATGAAGTGCGGCCAGAGCAGCCCGAACTCGAAGCTCAGCACCGTGCCCGTGACCGCGCCGACCGCGAACGTCACGGCCATGAACTTCGACCATCGCTGAGCCAGCCGCAGCGCGGCGGCGTCGTCGTGGCGCAGCGCCTTGTAGTTGGCGATCAGGGTGAAGAACGCCCACGACACCCCGAGCGGCACGAGGACGATGTGGAAGGCCAACGTGAACGCCATCTGCGACCGCGCCCAAGGCACGGGGTTGACCGCCAGGATCACAGCCCGGGGCTCGAGTGCATGATCCCGCCGTCGGCGAAGATCGTGGTGGCGGTCAGGTAGCTGGCGCCGTCGCCGGCGAGGAAGGCGACGACGTCGGCGATCTCGCTCGGGCTCGGCCAGCCGCCCGATCGGGATGGCGGCGTCGAGGATCTTCATCTTCGCCGGGTCGGCCTCGGTCGAGGCGTTGATCGGTGTGTCGACCGCGCCCGGTCCGACGCCGACGACCAGGACGCCGTGGGGGCCGAGCTCGACGCCGGCCGTGCGGGTGAGCATGCGCATGCCGCCCTTCGACAGGCAGTACGGCGTGTTGCCGGGCATCGGCCAGTCCTCGTGCACCGAGGTGATGTTGATGATCCGCCCGCCGTCACCCTGGGCGATCATCTGCTTGGCCGCGATCTGGGTGCCGAAGAAGGCGCTCTTCAGGTTGATCGTCCATCACCTTCTCGTACTGCGCCTCGGTGGTGTCGAGCACCGAGGTGCGGGTCTCGACCCCGGCGTTGTTGACCATGATGTCGACCCGCCCGAACTTCTCGACGGCGGTGTCGACCAGCCGCTGCAGGTCCGCCACCTTGCTGACGTCGGCCTCCACGCCGATGGCCTGGTCGCCGAGCGCGACGACCTGCTTCTCGAGGTCCTCGGTGGCGGCGGGGTTGGCCACGTAGTCGATGACGATGTTGGCGCCCTGCTCGGCCAGGGCCAGCACGATCCCCTTGCCGATGCCGCTGTTGCCGCCGGTGACGATGGCGACCTTGCCCGTGAGGCTCATGTCCCTGCTCCCGAAGGTTGCTCGGACGAACCGTCGCGCCCGATGAGATGGATCGTCAGCCGAGCCGGCCGACGAGGTGGTCACCGACGCGCAGCGCGTTGGCCATGGCGGTGAGCGCCGGGTTCACCGCGCCGATGCTCGGGAAGAAGCTGGTGTCGACGACGTAGAGGTTGTCGAGCTCGTGGGCCTTGCAGTTCTCGTCGAGCACCGAGGTGGCGGGGTCGTGGCCGAAGCGGGCCGTGCCGGCCTGGTGGGCCACGCCGGCCGCCGGGATGTTCATGTGCGAGTAGAAGTTCTTGTGCAGCACGTGGTGCTGGGCGAAGCCGGTGTGGTTCAGGATCGTGCGCAGCTCGTGGTACAGCCGGTCGGCCTCGTCGTTGTTGGTCAGCCGGTACGCGAGGCGCACGTTGCCGTCGCGGGCGAGTGTGACGCGGTTCTCGGGCATGGGCAGGTCCTCGGTGGTGAGCCAGAAGTCGACGGCGTGGCGAGCCACGTCGGCCAGGGTCCAGTGGGGGGCGAGCTTGGTGAGCGTCGGCTCCTCGCCCTTCATGGCCTCCGCGTTGGACTTGCCGACCATCTGGATGTTGCCGATCGGGTGGTCGTAGTCGGGAGCCCCGAAGTAGAAGTCGTTGAGCCCGAGGGTCTTCTGGTACTTGCGTGTCGTTCGCCTCCTCCGACAGGGCCACCACCGCTTTGCTGTTGTGGTACATGTAGTTCCGGCCGACCTGGTCCGAGCCGTTGGCCAGACCGTCGGGGTGCGCGTCGTTGGCCGACGCGAGCAGCAGCTTGGCCGTGTTCGACGCGCCGGCCGAGACGACCACGATCGACGCCCTGGTAGGTCTCGTCGACGCCACCGCGGCGCACCACCACGTCGGTGACGGATCCGGCCCGCCGGTCGGTGTCGAGCCGAACGACCTCGGCGTTGACCAGCAGCGTGACGTTGGGCAGGTCGATGATCGGGCGCACGGCGATGGTCTCGGCGTCGGACTTGGCGTGCACCAGGCAGGGGTAGCCGTCGCACCAGGTGCAACGGATGCACGTGCTCTTGGCCCGGTGGGCCTCGTCGAGCAGCACGCCGCACGGGGCGTGGAACGGGTGGTAGCCGCCCTTTCGGCAGATCGTCGAAGAGCTGTTGGATGCGCGGCTCGTGCGACACGGCCGGCCACGGATAGTCCTTCGAGCGATGGCCCTCGGTCGGGTCCTCGCCGCCGTTGCCGTGCACCTGGTAGAGCCACTCGGCCTGGGTGTACCAGGGCTCGAGGTCGTCGTAGGTGATCGGCCAGGCCGGCGACAGGCCGTCGACGTGGTGGAGCTCACCGAAGTCCTGGGGTCGCAACCGGTAGAGCGCGGCGCCGTAGAGCTTGGTGGCACCGCCGACGTAGTAGTGCACCTGAGGTTGGAAGGGCTTGTCGTCGGCGTCGTACCAGGTCTCGGTCGACTGGTAGCGGCCGTCGATGAACACCGCGGCCGGGTCCCAGTTGGCCGACTCGCGGGGGAGGTAGTCCCCCCGCTCGAGGATCAGGATCTGCTTGCCGGCGTCGGCCAGCGCGTGCGCGAGCGTGCCTCCGCCCGCGCCGCTGCCGATGATGATGACGTCGTACGGGTCGCTCACGCTCGTCTCCTCACGTTCATGTCCTCACGATCCTCGAGCGCGGGTGACGTCGAGCCGGTGCCGTCGAGCGGGTGCCGTCGAGCCGGTTTCGGGCGGTCGTCACGGCTCGTCGCCCCAGTCGATGACGGGCGTGTCGGGATCGACGACGGCGTCGTCGCGGGTCGAGCCGAGGAAGTCCCACGCCCACGACACGAAGGCGTCCACCCGTTGGCGCACCCCGCTCATCAGCCAGGCGTGCACCCCCAGCCACGCCGAGAAGGCGACCACGCCGTGCAGCTCCTGGTGGCGCTTCCCGACCTCGGCCACGGCCGTGCCGTTGCCGATCATGGCCATGATGCCCTTGTCGTGGTACTTGAACGGCTCGAGGTCACGGCCCTCGTGATCGGCCAGGATGTTGCGCGCCGCCCACCGACCGGCCTGCAAGGCGACCGACCCGAGCTGGGGCAGCTGCTCGCCCCGGCTGTCGGTCATCTGGGCCATGTCACCGATCGGGTACACCCGGGGGTGGCCGGCCGCGGTGAGGTCGGGCTGCGCCGGGATCCGTCCCCCCTTGCCCGTGTCGAGCCCGGTCCGGTCCGTCAGCACCGGCGGTTTGATGCCACCGGCCCACACCACGGTCCGGGTCAGGATCTCGGACCCGTCGCTCAGGACCACGCGGTCGGCGGCGACCTCCTTGACCCCGGTCTGCAGCTTGAGCTGGACGCCGAGCTCGGTCAGTCGTTGGCCCGCGTAGGCCTGGGCCTTGTACGAGAACGCGCCCAGCACGACCGGACCGTGGTCGATCAGATAGATGTTGGCCCGGTCCACGTCGAGGTCGCGGTATCGCTTGGGCATCACGTCGTTCACCAGATCGGCCAGGGCACCCGCGGTTTCGACACCGGTCGGGCCGGCGCCGACCACGACCAGGTTGAGTGCGCCGTCATCGATCCGAGCCGCCTCCCGGTCCGCGTCCTCGAAGACCTCGAAGAGGCGCGAGCGCAGCCGGTTCGCGTCGACGGCGGAGTAGAGCGGGAAGGCGTGCTCGTCGGCGCCCGGCGTGTCGAAGAAGTTCGGCTGAGACCCGGCGGCCAGCACCAGGTAGTCGCCGGTGAAGGACTCGCCCGTGGCGGTGGTCACCGAGCGATGCTCGAGATCGACGTCGACCACCTCGCCCAGTCGCACCGACACCGTGGGTGACGAGTGGAAGATGCCGCGCAACGGGCGGGCGATGTCCACCAGGGCCAGTTCGGCGGTGGCCACCTGGTACAGGAGCGGCTGGAACTGGTGGAAGTTGTTCCGGTCGATCAGCGTGACGTCGATGTCGTGCTTGGCCAGCTCGGCGGCGCAGCCGATGCCCGCGAACCCGCCGCCGACCACCACCACCGACGGGCCCGACGCAGTGCTCACCCGATCGTTCTACGACTGATCGAGCGAGCGGTCATCACCCGCAATGGGCGAAACGGGGGCGCTCATCCGATGCTGAGCACGAAGTTGGCCGGCACGGTCGACTGGGAGGTGGCGTACTGCATCTGGGAGGGGAGGCTGACGATCCACTCGAGCGACCCCCCGGTGCCGGTGATCACGGTGACGTTGGTGACGTAGTCCAGACCGGTGGGCTTCACCGTGGTCGGCGTGGCCCCGAGACCCGGATACGTCGTTCCGGCGAGGGTGACCACCAGGGTGACGGGGCCCGGCACGGCCACGGCTTTGCCGGTCTTGGCATCGACGAAGGGCCCGCTGGCATAGCCGACGGTCCACGTGGGCGGCCCGGAGGAGAACGTGGCGGTCACGTCGTCGATGCAGCCCGATTTCGAGGGGGTCACCGAGGAGATGACGGCGGTGGCCGTTCCGCTCCCGTGGGTGGGGGTGGTGGTGCCCGAGAACGGACAGCTGGACGCGCCCCCACCACCGGACGTGTTGGCAGGGGGGAGCGACTCGGGCGTGGTGGACGACGTGCCACCCGAGCAGGCGACGAGCAGCACTGCCGCCGCGACCACCACGATGGCGCTCCAGGCCGGCCGAGGCGGGCGCCGACTCGGCGTCGCCATCGACGATGAGACCACGTTCGTGCTCCCCAGTAGGTCTGTGCCGGGCTCCTGCCTGGTCATCACTCATTCAACTGAGCCCGGCCCGGGTGCGCATCCTCCACATCGGGTGAAGTGCACCTGGCGGGGGCGCGATCGGGGCCCCGACCCGGCCGGATCGCAGCCCCGATCAGTAGGCTCGGGTGCGAGTGAGCCCCCTCGTGTCCTGTGTCCCTCTGGCCGGAGCCGGCCATGGCCTCGCCTGAGCAGCGCTCCCGTTCCGGCCGAGTGGCCGACCGACGGGTTCCGGTGGCGCGCCCTCCGGTCAGCACCCGCGACGGCCCTCCCTTCGAGATCACCGAAGCCAACCTGCGTCCGGCCGCGACTCGACGCGGCGTGGTGCCTCGCACCGCGCTGTTGGCTCGCCTGGCCGCCGCGGATGCGCCGGTGACGGCCATCGTCGCGCCCGCGGGCTATGGCAAGACCACGCTGCTGGCCCAGTGGGCCGAGCTCCACACCGCCCCGGTGGCGTGGGTCTCGGTGGACGACAGCGACAACGATCCCGCGGTCCTGTGCGCGCATCTCGCGGTGGCGGTGGACCGGATCGAGCCGGTGGGTGGCCCGGTGTTCGCGGCGCTGGCCACCCATCGCCCGCCGGTGACGCTGGTGACACGCCTGCTGGCCGCCTTGGAAGCCTGCGCCCATCCCCTCGCGCTGGCCCTCGACCATCTCGAGAGCCTGACCAACCCGACGTGCCGCGACCTGATCGGAGAGATCGCAGCTCGCCTCCCGCCCCATGCGCGCCTCGTGCTGTGCACGCGCGACCACGCCCAGCTCCCGTTGGCCCGGCTGCGGGTCGACGGTCGCCTGGTCGAGATCGGTGCAAACGACCTGGCGCTGGACCTGGCCGAAGCCACCGGCCTGATCGAGGGGATGGCGCTCGACCTCGCGCCGGCTGACGTGGACGAGCTCGTGATGCGCACCGAAGGATGGCCGGCAGGGCTCTACCTCGCCGCGCTGGGGCTGCGGGCCGGGACACCACAGCCCGAGTCGGCCACGACGCTCACGGGCGAGAGCCGCTACCTGGGCGACTACCTGCAGGCCGAGATCCTCGATCGGGCATCTGCGGAAGAAGCCACGTTCCTGATCCGAACCTCGATGCTCGAAACCCTCAACGGTCCCCTCTGCGACGCCACGCTCGACGGCGATGGATCTGTCGACCGGCTCCGCCAGCTCGAGGACCGCAACCTGCTGGTCGTGCCGCTGGACGGCCACCGAGGCTCGTATCGGTACCACCGCCTCTTCCGGGAGCTCCTCCTCGCCGAGCTCGGGCGGGATGACCCGGCGGCGGTGCGCGATCTGCACCGCCGGGCGGCCGCCTGGTGCGAAGCCAACGGCGCGCCGGAACAGGCCCTGCGCTACGCCCAGGCCGGAGGAGACGTCGATCAGGTGGCGGGCCTGCTCTTCGACCTGATCCAACCCGTCTGGGCCAGTGGTCGGGCCGACACGGTGATGCGATGGATGCAATGGCTCACGGATCAGGACCTGCTCGATCAGCATCCGGCGCTGACGGTGCACGGATCGCTGATGTACGCGCTCGTGGGCCGACCCGTGGAGGCCGAGATGTGGTGGACGGCCGCCGAGCGGTCGTTGGTGATGACCGATCTGCCCGACGGCAGCTCCATGGAGAGCCTCCTCGCCTATCTCCGGGCGTTCCTGTGTCGCGATGGCGTCGCCAAGATGCGGTCCGACGCGGTCAACAGCTACCGCGGCCTCGGGCCGACCAGCCCGTACCGCGCCAGCATGCTGTTCGCCGAAGGACTGGCGGCACGGCTCGACGGGTCGCTCGACGACGCGGAGACGATCTTCGCCCGAGCGCTCGACGCCGCCCGGGTGCACGGTGCCGTGCCGGTGGCGGCGATGGTGCTCGCCGAGCAGGGGGCGATCTCCGCCGAGCGCGACGACTGGGCCGCCGCCACCGAACTGGGGGAACAGGCAACGGCGTTGCTCGCCGATGGGCTGTTCGACGAGTACTGGACCAGCGCATTCGTCTACAGCTGGGGCGCCCGCATCGCCAGCCACGCCGGGCAGATCGACCTGGCACACGAGCGCCTGGCCCAGGCCGCCCGGCTGCGGCCGCTGTTGACCTACGCCCTGCCGGTGGTGTCGGTCCAGACCTTGGTCGAGATGGCGAAGACGTACATCGCGTTGGCCGACCCTGCGGGCGCGCGGGCTGTGCTGCGCCAGGCCCATGACATCCTCCAGCAACGTCCGGACCTGGGCTCGCTGGGTCCGCAGGTCCAGCAGCTCCGCGCCCCGCTCGACTCGTCGAACGCGTCGACGGGCGGCGCGTCGTCGCTCACCGCCGCCGAGCTGCGGCTCCTGCCCTTGCTGGCCACCCATCTCACCCTCCGCGAGATCGCCGACCGGCTCTATGTGTCCCGCAACACGGTGAAGTCACAGACGATCTCGGTGTACCGCAAGCTCGATGTGTCCTCTCGGAGCGAGGCGATCAGCCGACTCCACGAGCTGGGCCTCCTCGTGGCCTGAGAGGAGCGGGGCCCTCGGAGATCTGTCGGTAGAGATCGATGTCGTCGTAGTCGGTGCGCACCGCCGAGATGAGTCCGGCCCGGAACTCGAAGGTGGACTGCGCCGAGAACTGGATGTGGCGACCGGATGCCTCGAACAGCTCGTCCTCGTTGAAGAGCACCTCGCCCGTGTGGACTCCCAACACCGTCCACGTCGCAACCACGCCTGACTCGACCACCTCGACGTCGGTCACGGTCAGCTCGACGTCGGTCAGCGCGCCGACCCGGTCGCCGAGCTGGTCGCGCAGCTCGGCCCGCGAGCGAACCCGCATGTTCGGCGAATCGATGGCGACGTCATCCGCGAACAGCGAGATCGCCCCGACGTCACCGGTCACGATGCCCCGCAGGGCGCGACCGACCACGTCCTTCGCCTCGCCGATCGGGATGGATCGGTCCTGCCCCATAGGCCGCTCCCGTGTTGCCTGCCTGGTCGGAGAGGTGCGCAGCCCCGCGAACCCGAATTCCCACGGGACCAGCAACCGGCCACCCCAGCGACCCTGCGCACCCACCACTCTCGGACGAGCCTGCCCGCACGTCATCCTCCAGAACGGGTGATGCGCGCCGGGACTCGGCCCTACTGCAGGATGTTCACGGCACGCGCGATCACCAGGCCCAGGATCAGCAGCGATATCACCGACTGGAGACCCATGGCGGCCTTGGCCCAGTGGGCCAACGGCATGACATCGGTCGGGCTGAACGCCAGAGCGTTCGTCAGGCCCAGGTAGAGGTAGTCGTACAACACCGGCCGCCATCCGGGCGGGGCCACCCTGGGATTCATCTGTTCCGGGAACGCCAGGTCCGGGAAGTCCGCGGGTCGATGCGCTCGCTCTCCCGGACCTCCGCCGTCGAGCTCCCAGAACAGGAAGCCGAAGGCGAACACGGTGTCGACCCAGACGATCGCTCCGGCGCGCAGGAGCGATGTGGCCGAGTTGGTCTCGGGACCCCCGTGAAGCAGGTCGTGGGTGAGCGCGACGGTCGCCCAGGCCGCGCCGAGCACCAGCAGGAGGACGAAGACCCGGCGGATCTGGCGCACCGCCCGGGACCGGCGGTCGATGCGACCCGGGTCGGCGACCGCGATGGCTATCAGGAAGCAGAGCTCGAGGACGGGCAGGAGCCATCTGGGGCCCGGGGTGAACTTCTCGGGCAGGAAGAGCGGCAGCACGACCGCGACCGCCATCGCGATCAGCACCGGCCAGCGAGATTCGCCGGGCTCGTCTGGCGAGTGATCTGCCCGGTTGCCTCGTCGCCTCTGCACCGTTGGGCTCCTCGGACGTCGCGGCTCGGACAGGAGGATACGCGGCCCGACGTTCCCCGGTCACCGAACCGAGCGAAACGGACGTCGCCGTCAGAGCGGCACGACCGTGACGGCGGGCGTCAGGGCGTCAGCTGCCCGGTGGGTCGCACCACGACCTCGTTGATGCAGACCCCGTCAGGCAGTCCGATCATGTACGTGATGATGCCGGCCAGCACCTCGGGGCTGGCCGGCACGGATCCGGGCACGAGCATCGGGAAGTCGTTCCGTGGGACCTCGCCGTCGATCACGATGCCGTCGAGCGTCAGCCCCTCCGTCTCGAAGAAGCCCGGCACCACCAGGCTCGCGTTGATGCCCTCGGGAGCGACCTCGAGGCGCAGCGTCTCGAACGCCGCCTGCAGGCCTCGCTTCGACGCGCCGTAGATCCCGACGCCCGGGAGGGGGGTGAGCGCAGCGGCCGAGCCGACGAACACGATGTCGCGCCGACCGTCCGCAGCGAAGTGGTCGACGGCGTACCTCGCCGTGGCGAGTGGGCCGAGCAGGTTCAGCTCGAGGATCTCGAGCCAGCGTGCCGGCGTGCCGGTGGTGAGACCCCCGGCCATCGACCTGCCCGCGACCGCGATCAGCGCGTCGAGGCCGCCGAGGCTCCGGGATGCCTCGGCGACTCGGTCGGCCAGGTGGTCGAGGTCCGTGACATCGCCGCGGACCGCCGCGGATCGCTCGCCGAGCTCCTCGCGAAGCTCCTCCAGGCGGTCGCTTCGGCGCGCCATCATGGCCACCGATCCGCCGCAGCCACGATGGATCGGCACACGGCCATGCCGATGCCACTGGAAGCGCCCGTGACGAGCACACGTCGACCGGTCAGGTCAGCCTGCATGGATCCGCCTTCCGGCCTGCGGCTCGAGGACGACACTTTTCATCATTGACCAAATCTCTGTTCTGCCCGGTTGGGCGGTCGACTGGCAAATGATCATGCCCTAACATTTGTTCCTCATCACGTTGGCGACCCTCCGGGGGCCTCGGGCGCCTTCCGTTGCCCCGCCATCCCCCACCTGAACGGACAGAGATGGACCAGGCAGACCGCTTCGAAGAGACCGACTTCTTCGTCGACGAAACGCTGTTCGACGATCCCTATCCCTACTACGACTACGTCCGCGCCCAGCGGGGACCGGTCTGGATCGACCCGCGCTACGACGTCGCAGTGGTGACGGGCCACGAGGAGGAGATCGCCGTCCTGCGAGACCACGCCACCTTCTCCTCGTGCAACTCACCGACGGGGCCGTTCCCCGGGCTGCCTGTCGCAGTCGACGGAGACGACGCTGACCCGGTCATCGATGCCCACCGCACCGAGCTGCCCATGCACGAGTACATGGTCACGATGGACCCGCCGCGCCACGACGAGTACCGGGGCCTGATGTGGCGACTCTTCACGCCGCTGCAGATGAAGAAGAACGAAGACTTCATGTGGCGCCTGGCCGACGAGTTCATCGACCGCTTCCTCGATGCCGGCGAGGTCGAGTTCAGCGCCCAGTACGCCTCGCCCTTCACGGGGCTCGTGATCGCGGATCTGCTCGGCGTTCCCGAGGACGACATGCCGCGCTTCCGGGCGTGGTTCGACGCTCAGGTCGGCAACATCTCCGAGGGCAGCGCGATCACCGGAGACCCGCTGACCTTCTTCCAGGACTCGTTCACCCGCTACATCACCGAGCGGCGAGAACGCCCCCAGACCGACGTGCTCACCGCCCTGGCCGAAGCGACCTTCACCGACGGATCGCTGCCGGCGGCCGACGAGCTGGGACGGGAAGCCGCCTTCATCTTCGCCGCCGGTCAGGAGACCACCGTCCGACTGCTCACGTTCTCGCTCCGGTACCTGGCCGAGAACCCCGCCGCCCAGGCGCAGCTCCGCAGCGACCGCGACCTCATCCCCAACTTCCTCGAGGAGATGCTGCGCGTCGAGAGCCCGATCAAGGTCCACTTCCGCATGGCTCGGCACACGACCGTCCTCGGCGGTGTCCCCATCCCGGCCGGCACGACGATGATGCTGGTCAACGGGGCCGCCAACCGCGACCCGCGGCACTTCGACTGTCCCGCCGAGGTCTTGATCGATCGTCCGAACGCACGCGATCAGGTGGCCTTCAGCCGCGGCGCCCACTCGTGCCTGGGCCAGTCCCTCGCTCGGGCCGAATCTCGGGTCACCATCGAACGGGTGCTGGATCGGATGGAGGACATCCGCGTCTCCGAAGCCGATCACGGCCCAGCCGACGGACGACGGTGGGAGTACCTCCCCACATGGCTGTTCCGTGGTCTCACGGAGCTGCACCTGACGTTCTCGACCTCTGAAGCCTCGGCGAGGAGAACATGACCGTTCACGAGTACTCGAACCTGATCGACGGGGCGCTGAAGCCGGCCGCATCGGGCGCGCATCTCGACTCGTTCAACCCTGCGACCGGAGCGCTCCTGGCCAGGATCCCCGCCAGCGACCGAGCCGACGCCGAGGAGGCGGTCGACGCGGCCGCGTGCGCCTTCCCGACGTGGTCGGCGATGCCCCCGGCGGTTCGGGCCGGCTATCTGGAGAAGGTCGCGGACATCTTCGTCGAGCACGGCGAGGAGCTCGCCCGGCTCGAGTCGGCCGACAACGGGAACCTCATCGGTGTGAGCCTGCTGATGAACGGCATCGCCATGGAGTCGATCTGGAAGCGCGCCGCGCACGAGACGGTGGCCGCCTCCACCGGTCAGAGCGTGGTGCTCGACCCCGACACGTTCGGGGTCACGCGTCGCGAGCCCTACGGGGTGATCGCGGCGATCATCCCGTACAACATGCCGATCGCCATGTTCTGCAACAAGGCCTCGCTCGCGCTGGCCGCGGGCAACACGGTGGTCGCCAAGCCGCCCGAGCAGGCGAGCGCCGGCCTGTTGCGCCTGGCGGAGCTGATGGTCGACGCGTTTCCTGCCGGCGTGCTCAACATCGTCTCGGGCCTGGGCGAGGTCGGCGACGCCATGGTCCGCCACGCGAAGGTCGACAAGGTGTCGATGACCGGATCATCGGCGACCGCGAAGCTCATCGCTCGGTCCGCCGCGGACACGCTCACCCCGAGCATCCTCGAGTTGGGAGGCAAGTCGCCGAACATCGTCTTCGCCGACGCCGACCTCGACGCCGCCGCCTTCGGCGTGACCATTCCGTCCGTCTACACGTTCAACGCCGGCCAAGCCTGCGTGGCCGGCTCGCGCATCCTGGTGCAGCGCGAGGTGCTGAGTGAGATGCTCCGACGGATCCAGGCGATCGCCGAAGCCATCGTGATCGGCGACCCGCTCGACCCGGCCACGACGATGGGGCCGCTGATCTCCAAGGAGCAGTACGACAAGGTCGTCGACTACCTCGATATCGGGCGCAAGGAAGCTGAGCTCGTCTTCGGCGGGCGGCACGGACCCGAGGTGGTCCCGCATCTGCCCGAGGGCCACTGGGTCGAGCCGACCCTGTTCATGACCGACGACAACTCGACCCAGATCTGCCGCGACGAGATCTTCGGGCCGGTCGCCGTGGTGCTGCCCTTCGACACCGAAGCTGAGGCGGTGGCACTCGCGAACGACACCCGTTACGGCCTGGCCGCGGGGGTCTGGACCCGCGATCTCGGGTGCGCGCAGCGCATGGTGCGCGACATCCGGTCGGGCAACGTCTGGGTGAACAGCTACATGCAGATCCGGGCCGAGCTCCCCTTCGGAGGCATCAAGGAGAGCGGCTACGGCCACGACAGCATCCTCGACTACACGTGGGAGAAGACGGCTGTGATCGCGGTCGCGCCCGTCGCAGGCCTGACCGGGGGATCACCCGTGCCCATGCCGCCATCGGGCTGAGAGCCCTTGGTCAGCTCGCCTCGGGGACGTAGGTCTTGGTGGACTCGTCCCAGGTCGAGAGGAGGGGTTGGGGGCTGCCGTCGGTCGCAGGGGGCGGACCGTAGACGCGTGGCGCAGGATCGCCCGGCAGGCGGAAGGTGCCGAGCGTGTCCCCGGCCTGTCGGAAGGTGGCGTAGTCGAGGTTGCGCCCGGCCTTGGCCAGGATGGCCTTCAACAGGGCGACGTTCACGCAGGCGTCCTCGGGCCCGGTGTACCCCTTCTGGTTCGGGTCGTTCGGGTCCGGACGGGGTACGGCGACGCCGGCCTGCTCGATGGTCTTGAAGCAGGCTTGCATGGGTGGGTCTTCGAAGTCCCACGTCGCCTGGCCGAGGGCGCTTCCGACCACCGAGCCCTCGAGCAGCGCGGTGCTGTGCGTCGTCGCGTTGGCGATGAACGACTGCACGGCCATCTCGTCGGAGATGAGGAGCTGAGGCCGGTAGGTCTGGTTCGCCATCCCCAGGAACCAGTCGGCCGAGCTGGGCCCGACCAGCAGCACCTTGGTCACGCCGTCGGCCTCGAACCTCTGGGCGATCGCCTGGGTGCCCGAGTCGATGGCTGCCGTGTCGCCGGCGGGGGCGGCCAGGATGGCTTTGTCCACCGACTTGACGCCCAGCTTGGCCAGCTCGGGCATGATCTGGTCGTTCACGAGGCTCGCGTCGGCCGAGTGCGCGAACACGCCGATCTTGCCGGTCAGCAGCTTCTTCCGGTCGAAGGTCCTCACCACGTTCACCGGCACCTCGGACCCTGCGTTCGTGGTGAACCACGGTGCCGTGGCCTGCGCCAGCAGCTGGGGCGTCTGCGAGCCGCCGATCACGGCGGTGTCGTGGGTCGCCACCGGGCACAGGACGGCGTCGTTGAGGAAGAAGCCGACAGCCACGAAGACCTTCTCGTCCTCGACCAGGTGGAGGCACACCGCGTCCGCCGGTGCGGTCCCGGCCGGGTTGAGCGGTGCGTACACGGCCTCGAGCTTGCGGCCGTTGATCCCGCCGCTGGCGTTGATCTGGTCGATCAACGCCTGATAGCTCTTCTGGTAGTCGCCGAGCCTGAGGTCGATACCAGACAACGCCAAGGCCTTCGCGTCGACGTAGACGACCCCGACCTTGATCGTGCTGGCGGTGACGCCCGGCGCCTGGGAGGCCTCCCGCGCGTCCACGGCCGCTCCGGACCTCGCCGACCCGGTTGGATCGGGGCTACCGCCCGCATGTGTGCCGCTGGTGCACGAGGCAGCCAGCGCCACGACGGCGAGAACAGAGATCACCGCCACCATGCGTGTGTGCATCGCTTCGGCCGGCCGATGGGGTCTACGGGTCGTGCTCATGGCTGCATGCCGCCCGCGTCGGTGACGCGTGCCGCGGTCACGTCGAGGATCGCGTCGAGGTTGGCGGCGATGTCCTCCGCAGTGAGGGGTTGCTTGGCGATGCCCTCGGTCTGGATGACGGCCAGGCGGGCCACGCCGCCCATGCCGACCAGGATGACCTCACCGTTGAGGGGGCAGGACTCATGCGCGAGGTAGAGCGCGGCGGGTGAGCAGAGCTCCGGGGGCATGCTCGCCTGCACCCCTGAGAGCTGCGCCTCGTCGAATCCGAACAGGCTGGCCAAGCGGCTGGCTTCGGCCTCGGACATGCGGGTGTGCGCCCGAGGTGCGATCGCGTTGACCTGGATGCCTGTTCCCGCGGCCTCTGTCGCGAGGTTCCGGGTGAGGCCGAACACCGCGCCCTTTGCCGTGCCGTAGCTGGTCAGCTGAGGGATGCCGCCCAGCATCGCCTCCGACACCGTGTTCACGATGCGGCCGTAGCCCGCCGTGCGGAAGTGCGCCCAGGCGGCCCGGGTCACGAAGAGCGTGCCGAAGAAGTGCACTTCCAGCATGCGATGGAACTGCGAGACGGTCAGCTCCTCGAACGGCGCCGGGTCGTTGATCCCCGCGTTGTTGACGACGACGTCGAGGCGGCCGAAGGTCCGAATGGCGGTGTCGACGACTTCGGATGCAGCGGCTTCGTCGGCGACGGACGCGAAGCAGGCAACCGCCTGGCCCCCGGCCTCGCGGATCTCGGCGGCGACGTCCTCGGCGGGAGCATCCGACGCGCCTGAGCCGTCGATCTCGCCGCCGTGGTCGGCGACGACGACACGTGCGCCTCGCTCCGCGAACAGCAGCGCGTGCGACCGGCCGATTCCGCGACCTGCTCCCGTGACGACGACGACGCGGTCGTCGAAGCGGAGCTCATCCACACCACACCCCCGAAGCTTGGACCGAGTATTTGTTCCGACGAACCCTACCCCGGGCTGCAGCGACCGTCCGGGTTCGTGGGTACGTCCGGACGGCCGTTGGGCTGCATGGACATCCACCCGTCCCAGTTGCCAGGTGAGTACGGCCCCGGTTGACCGTTCTCCGCATAGAAGCCGTTGGGGTCATAGGTCTTGGCTTCGGGATACGGGAAGGGGCAGGCCACCGACGTCGCCGACTTGGTCCACCGGATGACGGCGAACCCGAGGCCGTAGCCCGCGTAGGCCAACTGGAGGATGAGGAACATCATGAGAAAGGTGGCCAGCGCGGGGCGTCGGGCGAACAGCTTGAACCGTTGGGCCAGCTTCTCGGCCACGGTCCTGCCGGTGTCGTCGCGGTACACGAGGATCGCCGCCGGAATCATGACCAGCGTGACCAGCGACGACTCCCACAGCAACGGGAACTGATACGCCTTGCCGCCGAAGACCGACCCGAACGGGATCACCTGCGAGTAGATGTACAGCCCGGCCCGGACGCAGAAGATCTCGAGCAGCGCGTCGTAGGCGAAGCCGATGACGAAGACGAGCACGGCCAGGCTGAGGAGCGGGTGCCGCGAGTAGTACGACTCCACCCCCCGCTTGGCCTGGAGCCGGCGCAGGATCCAGATCGCCGGGAAGAACGGTCCCAGGTAGAAGGTGACGTAACCCAGGACGACGAAGGGCTCGATGACGGGCGCCAGCCGGACGAGCACCCAGTCGTTGGGCAGGTGCCACAGCTGCGGGTTGTACACCACGTAGGGAGACCAGTTCATGAGCGGGTCCATCCACACGATGGCGGTGCAGGCGAGGGCGCAGAGCAGCACGGGGTGGCGCGGGTAGCGACGCCACATGACCACCATGGCCACGACGACCACGAGCACCATGGCGATCGTCCCCAGCTGCATCTTCGTCAGCCAGGCGGTGTCGCCGAACAGCGGGGTGACGGGCCGCGGCGCACCGGTGACATCGGGGTTGGCGACCCGCGAGGTCATCTGGCCCGGCGCCTGCAGGTTGTAGCTGACGAAGACGACGAACGCGAATATCCCGAACCCGAACACGCCCCAGGCGATGCCGCCGAGCGTGCTCTTGCGCGGAGGAGCGGTCGGACCGCCGGTGGTCGTCGGCGGCGGGCCGGCCTTGGCCTCGATCGTCCTCGCCATCATCGATCCCCGAAGCGACCGACGAGATGGGAGTTGACGCCGTCGGGATCGAGCTGGCGGGCCACCAGGTAGCCGGCACCCACCCAGCCTCGATGCATGTACTGGCCGAACGAGAGGTAGGTGCCCGGGGCGCCGCCGGCGGCCGGAACCATCTTCACCCTCTCGAGTGCATCCCTCACACCCCTCGGCGTCAGGGGGCGCGCGTTGGCGAAGGCGTGGAGCAACACGGTGGCGAAGTCTCGGTTCATGACCGGTACGCAGTACGGCGGTCGACGGTCGTACTCGGCCTCGTAGCGGTCGAGGAACGCCTGGCCGACCGTGTTGCCCTCGTCGTACTGGTCCACCCCGGTCCAGCCGAGGATCGCGTTCCACATGATCGGGTTGACCCACGCGTTCTGGAAGGCGGTCCCCATGTAGCGAGGCGGATCCCAGTCGATCTCGTCGAGCGCCTTGCTCACGAACACGATCCCGAACCCGAAGCCGCAGTGCACGATGGCCTGTGGCTTCGCGTCGTGCAACGCGCTCACCTGCCGACTGATGTCCTGCGCCGTCTGGGGGATCCACTCCTCGGCCACGATCTGGATGTCTCGATCGGCGCACGCCCCGCGGAACCCCTGGATGTAGGACTCGCCCACCAGCGACTGCTCGATGAGCGCGCCGACCGTGCTGTGGCCGTCCCGTGCGATGAGCTCGGCCCAGAAGATCGGCTCGTCGGTCATCGAACCCTGCGGAAGGGCGAACGTCCACTCGCCCAGCCATTCCTCGCTCCCGGTCATGCTCAGCGCCGGGACGTGGAAGCGCTCCTCGATGGCCTCCTTCGTCGGGACCGTGTTGTCGGTGATCGCAGGGCCGAACACGACCAGACACCCCTCGTCGACGAGCTCGCCGTACGCGTCGATCACCGCTTTGATCGTCCCCTTCGGAAGTCCCTCGACCTCGCGGTGGACGATCTCGACGGGCCGGTCGATCAGTCCCTGCTCGAAACCCTCCTTGAAGACCAGCTCGAACGGTCGGGTCAGGTCCTTGCGCATCTCGTCAGGAAAGGAGTCGGGGAGCGTGAAGTCGAACAGGTAACCGAGCTTGATCGGCTCGGCATGGCTCTCGTAGGACACGTCACTCCCCCAGATCGAACGACCGGCACGATCCGCACTGGCCCCGCTCGGCACGAACCTGACATTTGTTCCGAACGCTATCCGCGGCGCAATGGCCCAGTCAACGCCGTGGGTCAGCGTCGACATCGTCCGCCAGATAGGCGTCGATGAGCTCGAACAGCCCTGCGGTCACGACCGGATCGTCGGTGATCGGTCCGGCGACCGCGGCCCGAGCCGCGTCGCGCAGGCTCAGGCCCTCGGTCGCCAGGCAGCCGGCCGCGATCAGGAGCCGGGTCGACGCCACCTCGCGCAGGCCCGCGGTGTCGAGACGCCGGATCACCTGGCCGAGCTGGACGAGCTTTCGGGCGGTCTGGCGGTCGACACCCGCCTCGTGGGCGACGACCTCCTCCTCGATGTCGGGTGGGGGGAAGTCGAGCTCGATGGCCACCATGCGCTGGCGGGTGGAGTCCTTCAGGTCCTTGAGGACGCTCTGGTAGCCCGGGTTGTACGACACCACCAGGCAGAACCCGTCGGCCGCTTCGAGCGTCACGCCGAGGCGGTCGATGGGCAGGACGCGACGATGATCGCCGAGAGGGTGGAGCACGACCGTCGTGTCCTGGCGAGCTTCGACGATCTCGTCCAGGTAGCAGATCGCCCCCTCTCGCACCGCGCGGGTCAGCGGCCCGTCGACCCAGACCGTGTCGCCGCCGTGTAGGAGGTAGCGCCCGACGAGGTCCGCGGTCGTGAGGTCGTCGTGACAGGCAACGGTGACGAGAGATCGTGTCAGATCATGTGCCATGGACTCGACGAACCTCGTCTTGCCACATCCGGTCGGGCCCTTCAGCAGTATCGACAGACCTTGTCGGAACGCCGCCTTGAACACCTGCTCCTCGTTGGCCACGGGGACGTAGTACGGGCGCGTGCGCTCACTCACGTCGATCTCCTCTCGATCATCAGACGCTCACGGGTCCGTTCGGTGCGTTGCGAGGTTCGCCGCTGCACCTCGGCGAGGCGCAGCGCGGAGCGGAAGAGCGGGCCCGCGGTGGTCGTGAGCTGGCCGACGCGGGGGAGGGTGGCGTGCGCTGCGGTTCCGAACACACGCCGAAGCGACACCGCGTCGACGCCCGCACCGATGCTGAGGCACAAGCAGGCCGTTCCCCGCTGGCGGGCTTCGGCGAGCGCCCGACGAGCGTCGGCTTCGCCGTAGGCGCCTTCGTAGCCGTGGTCGTAGGCGAACCCGTCCGACAGCACGACGAGCAGGCGACGCATCGTGCCGCCCTGGGCTTCGAGGACCGACGACCCATGTCGGACCGCGGCGCCGACACGCGTGTAGCCCCCGGGCACCAACGCGTTCATCCGCCGCAAGGTCAACGCGGCGAACGGGTCGGCGAACCGCTTGACGGGCACCACCTGGACCGCCGTGCGTCCGAGCGAACGAAAGCCGAAGAGCGCCACCCGGTCGCCGAGCTCGTGCAGCGCCTGGGTCAGCGCCGCCGCGGCCGCCAGCTGATGGTCGTGGACCGACCCTCCGGAACCGCTCGGCTCGCCCGCCGATCCCGAGATGTCGAGCAGCACGAGGACCGACAGGTCGCGCCGGCGCCGCACGCTGTCGATGTAGATGTCCTCGTCCGGCGCCAACCCGGCGGCCAGCTCGACTCGCGATTCGACCGTGGCGTCGATGTCGATGTCGTCACCCTGCGGTTGGCGGTGGCGGCGCTCGAGGTCGAGACCCAAGCGGGCGATGGAGCGGCGCAACGCCGCCGACTCGGGCCCCGGGACCAACCCGGATGCGGCGACGATCGGCTCCACCTCGGTGACCGTGCACCAGTCGGGCCGATAGCGACGGGCGAAGACGTTCCACTCGGGGTAGGTCACCTCGCCGCGTGCAAGGGCTTGGAGATCCTCTGCCAGCTCTGCCCGCGAGCGCGACACCGCCGCGCCCCTGGCCCCCTGCCCGCCGTGCCTCGTCCGGTGCGTCGCCGCCTCTGCCCCGGGGCTCCCCTTGCCCTTCGACCGGGAGCTCCCGAGCACGCGCTCGAGCAGCCGGCCGGCGGCCCCGCTGCCTCCCACCGGGTTGAACTGGTCGAACCCGCCCTCGATCTCGGGTGTCCTCGCCGTCGTCGAGCTCCTGCAGGATCTCTCTGCCGGTCTGGCGGGGTACGTGGCCGGCCGGCTGGTCCTCGAGTGCGCTCGCCTGGAGGGACCGGACGTCGCGGGGGTGGATGGCGCCGAAGAGCGCAGGCGCATCAGCGACCCGCTCCTTTCCCCTGGCGATGGCGAGGGACTCGGCCGGCGAGGAGGTTCGATCCGCCAGCGATGGATCGATCAGGCACCGGACCGCCGGTGGGAGGAGACCGTCGTGGACGTGGAGGGCCCGGTGGCCCTCCACGGCGAGGTACCGCTGGGTGACGCGCCCGCGGCGGTCGAGGCCGCCGAGCATCTCGGGCGCGAGGCTCCCCGCCGCGACCAGCGCCGCCTGGATCGCGACGGCGCGCAGTTGATCGGCGGGCCCCAGCGTGTCGTCGACGAACACGACCGCCCCATCGGTCCACGAACCCTGATGGGGCGCGGCCGGCGCGACCGACAAGGGCGTGCCGGCGATGGCCGAGCCGAGGAGCTCCAACCGGCTCAGGTCGACGGCGGTCACCGATGCGGTGTCCGCAGGGCACCTCGCAGAACGGTCTCGCGGGCCAGTTCGAGCGAGCCGCGCAGGCCCGCATGGCGGATCACGTTCTCCGGGGTCAGGATCACCTCGTACATCGAGCGCGCCTGGGTCGAGCGCAGACTCGTCGGTCGGACGGAGCTTGCCGTCGCGCTGGCCTTCGACGAGCACGGCCTGCAGGTGCTTGAGCTGCTTGCCGAACGACCAGCCCGAGGTCGACGGAGTCGGGCGGGGACTGGCGCAGCCACGCCAGCTGGATCCTGAACTCCTCGCTGAAGCGATCGAGCAGGTTGATGTTGACCCACAGGAGGGCGTCGACCTTCTCGATCGGTGTCGAGGACGTCTCGAGGACCGCATCCCAGCTGTCGGAGAAGGTGTCGGAGAACGTCTGCATGATCGAGATGAGCAGCTCGTCCTTCGACCGGAACGTCCGATACACGGTTCCGGTGCTCAGTTCAGCCGCCTTGGCGACGTCCCGCATGGTCGTCGCCTCGAAGCCCCGCCGCGCGAACTCGGCCCGACCGACCGACCTCAGATGCGCGGCCCGGTCGTCGTCGTCGGTCGTGCTCCAGTCGGCGATCGCCTGCTGCGCGGCCCGCATGGCCGGGGACCGGTCGAGCGTGGTGTCGGCCGGAGCGCGCTTGGCGATGCCGTGGAGGAACACCCGGCACTTCATCGTCGGAAGCTGGTGGGAGGCCTGGCGGCGGTGGAAGACCCCGACACCGACATGGAGCATGCTCTGACAGATCCGCTCGCTGAGGATCGGGAGATCGATGCCGTCGCGCACCTCGCCGGTCACGAGCCCCGCTTCGAGCACATCGGTCATCGCCGCGGTGATCGCCGTCGGAGCCTGCTGGGCGAGGTCGACGAGCACATCGCTCGCCGTGGTCGGCGGCTCGTAGAGCGTCAGGAGGAGCGCGGCCCGATGGCGGACCGCGCACCGGGCGATGGCCTCGCCGAGCCGGGTCACCCGTTCCTCGACGCCGGGCGCACCGGGCTCGTGCAACGAGTCGAGCGCGTCCTTGGCCACCTGATCGAGCTCATCCCGATAGCGCTGAACGAGCTCGACGACGATGGCGTCCTTCGAGTCGAAGTGGTGGTACAGGCTCCCCGGCAGGATCCCGCAGGCGTCGCCGATCTCCTTGAGCGACGTCCTGATCCCGGACGACGCGAACAACGACGCCGCGGTCTCCAGGATCTCCTCTCGACGCTCGCTGTCGGTGGCCATCGCCAAAATCGTAGTGGAAGTCTCCTCTGGTGACGCCCGACCAGCGGTCCTGACCAACAGTTCGGTCCGATGTGACCAAACATCAGGTCCACGGGGCGGCGACCTCGTTCCCGACGGTCGTCCGCTACTTCGGTTGGTTCGACACGCCTTTGAACAGCTGCCCCGTGGGCCCGGCGTTCACCTGCCCCGTCACCTTGGTGATGAGGTGGGGCGCGAAGACGGCGGCGTACACGACGTTGCCGACGACGATGATGGCGGCCACCGAAAGCAGCGCCGATTGAAGTCGACTCCTCGACTGCGAGTCGGCCCACATGTCGATGACGGTTCGGCCCTCGGCGTCGGTTCGCCCCAGGATGTAGGTGAAGACCATGACCTGTACACCCATGGCCAACGCGTCGTACAGGGGGTACTGGTGCTTCGTGCCCGCCCACAGCGCCAGCCCACCGATCACTCGGCCGTAGTAGAAGACGCCGAGCCGGGCCCCGAGGATGGCGTTGAACAGGAAGGCCCAGACGAAGCCCACCACCAGGCCCGTGCTCAGCAGGGCGATGGGCCGACGCCAACCGAACCGCCGCCACAACCGGCGTCCGACGAAGGCGCCGATCAGGGCGGGCAGGACGAAGTAGGAGACGTAGCCGATGGGCACCTGCGCGGGCAGGCCCCCCCACGTCATGTTCAGCGGCCACCAGGACGGCATGCGAGGGATGGCGGGCGGGAACTGGGCGTACACGGCCCAGTCGTAGGGGGCCTCGATCCAGGAGAAGGAGATCGCCGAGATGCAGACCAGGAGGAACGGGTGCAGGCGCCGCCGTCGACAACTCAAGTACACCCCGATGGCCAGGAACACGAACCCCCCGATGTAGGCGAAGGCGATGGCCCCCCTCATCACGGGTGTCAGGTGGGTCATCGCTCGCGGACCTCACGGGCCGGCGCACCATGCGCCTCGGGGTCGTAGCGGATTACCAGCGCGAAGATCAGGACGATCAACCCCAGCAGCATGCCCAGCATGATGACCGCACCCATGGCTGCCCCCGCGTCCTTAAGATAGTGCACACCATCTTAAGCGGACGGGGTTGGTGTCGTGCTCAGCCGTCGCGATGGAGGAACCCGTGGAGAGCGGCCTGGGTGAGCTCCTCCACGATCGCAGCCCGCGACGGCTGCTCAGGTCCGAAGAAGGTGGAGCCGAAGGCGGCCATCCCCGCGACCATGGCCACCGTGGAGTGCGCCGCCAGATCGGGGTGGCTCGATGCGATCCCCCGGGTCGCTCTGCCCTCGGCGCTGATCTGACCGAGGATCGCGAGGGCCCCGCTCACCTCCGCGATGCCCGTTTCCCTCAGCTCGACCTCGCCCAGGGTCTCCGACGCCCAGAGGGTCATGACCAAACCGCGGTGCTCGACGAACAGGTCGTAGAGCTGACCGACGAACCGCCCAGCCAGGTCCTGTTCGTCGGTCTCCTCGGGGACGACGCGCTTCCATGTCTCGGCGAAGTCGTCGACGAACGTCGTGAACGGGGCGACCAGCGCCTCGTGGAACAACGCGGCCTTCGATCCGAAGTTGCGGAAGAGAAGGTGCTCGGCGACGCCCGCCGCCTCGGCGATCTCTCGGGTGGTCGTGCTGCGGTAGTCCTGACGAGCGAACAGCTCGCGAGCCGCGTCGAGGAGCAGCCGCCTCGGTTCGCCCCGGGGGCGGCGCGTGGCCTTGGCGGGTGCGGTCTTCGACCCGGCCCTGGATGTCGCCTTTGCCACGCTGTCGTCCCGATCTCGAGGCATCGCCGCTACCCGTGAAGCTAGCGAACCCCCTCCAGCCCGACTCGCACCTGCATGCCGGACACGCTCGTCTGACGGGGTTCTGTACTCCGACGTGCGAAGGGGGCATCCTTTTGGGTGAGGGGCCCCAGTCGCGAGCTGGTCTGCACCCGCTGGTCGACTTGGTGTTCTCCTCATCACCTAGGCGAGAGGACCTGACGATGACGACAACGCAAGGTCAAGGGGCCACGACCGCTTCGAGCGATCAGCTGGTGATGTACCCCGACGAGATGCGAGGTCGCGGGTGGCTGTTCTTCGCGGGCACCATCCTCGGCCTGGCCGGGCTCATGCGAATCGTGGATTCGCTGTGGGCGTTCCGCTACAAGGGCGCGATCCCGGACTCGCTGCAGAACGGGCTGCTCGGCTCCAACCTCAAGCACTACGCGTGGGCCTGGCTCATCGTCGGGATCATCCTGCTCGCGTCGAGCGTCCTGATCATGGTCGGGTCGCAGGTGGCGCGTTGGGTGGGCTACGTCGCGGCCGTCATCGGCGGCGTGAGCGCGATGACCTGGATGCCGTACTACCCGGTCTGGTCGATCACCTATGTGGGCCTGGCCGTCCTGGTGTTCTACGCCCTGGCACGGTACGGAGGCCGCCAGACCGCCTGACCGAACTCCTCTGGCGCTCGCGGGCTCGCCGTCGAGAGCGTGCCCGCCGGCCGTCAGAGCGATACGACCGTGATGGCGACGTCACCGGCCACCGTGGCCAGGTCGCCGGGGTCGCTCGTGAGCACGCTGATGCGTTGATCGCTCGCCGATGCGATCGCCGCGCCGAGGTGCGCGTCGGCGATCGAGACGCGGGTCTGCTCGCGCACGCGGACCGCTCGGTCGGCGAGTCGCGCGTCGAGGGGGATGTCGCGGATCCGCAGCGAGTTGAGGAACGCGGCGCCCGGCGCGGTGCGATCCCATCCGGCCTCGACTCGAACACCAGTCGGCACCGCCGTGTCGACCACTGCCCCCCGCTCCTTGCGTCGGGCCACCACCTCGAACACGGCGAGTGCGGCCCGGTGCTTGCGATGGCGCGGATCGGAGAGCGCCTGCACGGCCTCGTTGTCGAGCAGGACCAGGTGCGGCCGCGTGTTCTTCGCCATACCTAAGCCGTCGACGCGGCGTGCAACGCGCGGGCCTCTGCCCAGAGGAGCACATCGTCAGGGGTGGCGTTCGAGTGGCGCTCCGCGACCTCGGCCGCAGCCGTCCGGATCACGTCGGGCGTCGCCGCCAGCGGGTGACCGTCGAGCCGCGCGGCCGCTACCGCCACATCGGCCAGGTCGGGACGCGACGCCGGATGTTCGTGGTAGTGCTCGTCGAGCGCGGCCCGGAGCACCGCCGCCTCGAGCCTCGTGCGCAGCGCATCGGTGGTCAGACCCGTGGTCGAGCTCGCGATCCCGAGCTCGCTGACCGCCAGCGCGGCGGCCGTCGACAGCGTGACCGGGATCCTCATCGAGGTGTTCCTGGTCGAAGCGTCGTCGCGGTCGAGGAGCGCCTCGATCTCGCGGATGGCGCGCAAGCGGTCCATCGGCGAAACGTACCACGGTGATGTGGTACGGCCCAACGGGTTGGTGCCCTCATCGTCACGAGGCATCGGGATGGCGTCGCGAGCGCCTGGGTGCGCAGGCGCGCCGCGTTGCCCGGTTCGGGCGGGCCATCGGCTGGGTTTCGACCTCGGCCTTGGGATCGGACAGCAGCGTTGGCGGCTCGCCCGCGCTGAACGCGCCGGACCGCGGCACCACCTGGAGCACGCGCTGGGTCATGGCCGGCCCACCGAGCGCCTCGTGGTACTCGTCACAGATCACCACCAGTCCGGCGGACAGGTGAACGGGATGCACCTCTTCGAACGTGACCCGTCCGCGCGACAGGTCGACCTGATCACCCGGTTCGAACCTCTCGCCGCGCCTGACGAGTTGACCGAGCTCGTTGAGCGCGGGTGCCACCTCGTCGACGTATCCGCCCACCATCACCAGCTCGGGGTGGGCGAACCCGCTCGACAGGCCGACGGTGTAGATCCAGTCCGCCCGCACGCCCTCGCCACCCACCGCCTGGAGGGCCCACCCGTGCCGAAGCACCTTGGCGTGCACGTCGAACATGACCTCGTCTCGGCTCGCGCCGTCGCACATGATGCACATGTCGCCAGCATGTCGAGGGGGTGTGACAACCGGGCTCGGCCGCGCCGCTGTCTCGTCGTTCGCGAGGACGGCTGGGTCTACGACCGCGCCGTCTGCTGCTCGGCGTGGGTCGCGGCGATGCGGGCGAACCGGTCGAGGATGCGATCCCTGTCAGCAACGAGGGCGTCGAGCGCCGACGGGTCGATCAGCCCAGCGGTGCCCCCGGGAGCGTCGAGCGCCTCGTCGGCGAACGCGCTCGCGAACCCGGCGATCGCCGCGGCATCGACCTCGAGGTGGAACTGGAGACCCCACGCGTTGGGACCCACCCGGAACGCCTGCTGCTCGTACCGGGCCGAGCGGGCCAGATGAACGGCGCCCGCGGGGAGGGAGTAGGTGTCCCCGTGCCAGTGGAGCACCGTGAGGCGCTCGGACGGGCCGGCCAGGATCGGGTCGTCCGGCGGCGTCGGGCAGCAACTCGACCGGTGCCCAACCGATCTCGACTTCGCGACCGGCCAGCACGGTGCCGCCCGCCGCGAGCGCGAGCAGCTGCGCTCCGAGGCACACGCCGAGGATCGGCACCTGCTGGGCGAGCGCGGCGCGGAGCAGCGCGAGCTCGTCCTTGCGGGTCGGGTACCCATCGTCGCTGGCGGCCGACATCGGGCCGCCCATCACGACGACCGCGGCGCACCCCGAGAGGTCGGTGGGCATCGCTACGGCGTGATCGGCGCGGATCACCTCGATGTCGACGCCGGCTCGGGCGAGCGCGTCGCCGATGGCGTGCGGCCCCTCGGGCTCGAGGTGCTGGACGACGATCGCTCGCGGTGCCGTTGCCGTCACCGGGTCGCCGCCGCCGTCATCGTCCACTCGACGAGGACGGGGTCGTGCGAAGGGCCATGGTGAGGCTCACGGCGGCGACCCAGAGGACCCAGACGAATGGTCCGACCCCGGCGGCGTAACCCGCGGCGTTGGCACCGGTGCGAGTGAAGATCCCGATCAGCTCCACGCCGTTGGCGACGATCTCGACCGCGCCGAGCACGACGAGCCAACGCGGCAACGCACCCGATCGCCAGATGACGATCGTCGGCGCCAACACGGACAGCAGCGCGACGCCGGCGCTCAACGAGTAGAGCGAGAGGTTGCTGGCGTCGAAGGCGAGCCGCACGAGCCCGGGGTCGACATGTCCCGCGCCTTCCCACACGACCGCGGTGAGCGGCACCGTGCCGCCGACCACGATGACCAGCAGCGCGACCCACGAGACCAGCGTCACGTTGGACAACGCCGGTGACGCGCCCTCGACAGCCAGGAACTCGCGCAGGTAGCCGAGGAACCAGATGAGGAACGCCCCGGCCAACCCCACCAGGAACACCCCGAGCAGCACGCCGCTGCGCTCGTCGCTCAGATGCGAGACGACTTGCTGGATCGACGCGTCGGGCTTCAGGGGACTCCCGGCCGTGAACGCGCTGGCCGCGTAGATCGCGGCGCCCACCACCCCCGTCGCCGCACCGACCCGCCACCAGGCAGATCTGCTCGAAGGATCCCCGTCGAGCGGTTGGGTCGTCGGGACAGTTCGTGTTGCCGTCATGGTGTGGCTCCTTGTTCTCGAGATCGGTCGCGCGAGGTCACCGCGGGGTTCCTCACCCCGTGTGGACCGGATGCGGCGCCGCGCCCGATCTTCGGGCGACGGCGGTCAGCGCGGTGGGTGTTCGACCGCCCGGCGGGTGGCGGCGGACGCGAGCTCGGCCCGTGTGGCGACGCCGAGCTTGGAGAAGATGTGGCTCAGGTGGACCTTGACGGTGCCACGGGCGATGAAGAGCCGTTCGGCGATCTGCGGGTTGGTGAGACCCTCGGTGGCGAGCCCGACGACCTGCTCCTCGGTGGGCGTGAGGCTGTCCCAACCCGACGAGGGCCGCTTGCGCTCGCCGCGGGCTCTCGAGGCATAGGCGACCGCGTCGTCGGCGTCGAGGGCCGAGCCTTCGGTCCACGCGTCGGCGAACGCCTCGGCACCGAGCAACTCGGCGCAGCGGGCCACGTCGAGGTCGTAGCCCGGCTTGCGGATGCTCCATCGGACCACCCCGAGTCGGGCGCGCATGGCGGCCGCGGCGCTGAAGAGCCGGGTCGCCTCGGCCGGGCTCTCGTGGTCGAGGGCGAGTCCGGCCAGGGCCTCGAGGCTGTCCATCAGCCCAGGCAGGAGTCCGGCGCGGTGGCACGCAGCCAGGGCCGCGTGTTCGAAGTCCTCGGCCTCGGCCCGCTCGCCTTCCGCTCGGGCGAGCATCCCCAGCTGATGGTCCGCCATGCCGATCAGCCACGGGTTGTCGACCCGATGCGCGCTGGCACTGGCCTTGTCCAGGGCCGCCCTGGCCTCGGCGGGCTCGCCGAGCGCCGCGAGCGAGGTCCCCAGGAGGATGCGCGTCCAACTGCGGAACAGTGGCACGTCGGGCTTCGACAGCCGGGCCTCGACGATCCGGCGCGCTTCGCCTGCATCGCCGACGCTGAGCGCGAGCGTGGCCAGCACCATCTGGGCAAAGGGGGCGCCCGCGTTGCCGCCGGTCGCGCTGGCATCGGCGAGGAACGACTCGAGGCGGGCTCGAGCCTCGACGGTCTCGCCGGTCAGCGCATCCACCTCGGCCAGCCACGCGAGCGCCAGTCCCCGGGTGGCGGGGTCACCGACGTCATGGCAGTACCGCAAGGAGGTCAGGAGCTGGTCACAGGCGACCTCGATCTGGCCACGTCGCACGGCGATCAGGCCCCACCCGGCGTGGCACCAGGCCAGGAAGAACTTGTTCCGCAGTCCGGTCGCGACCTTGGCCAGCTCGTCGAGCGAGCGGGACAGCTCCTCGTGGTCGTCCTGGACCATCCACGCGATCGAGATCATCTTCCAACCGTCGGCCACGACCCAGTTGTCCGATATGGCGTAGCCCAGGGCGATGCTGGCCTCGAGCGCGGTCCGTGCGCCGGGGGGATCGCCCCAGAGCTGGGCGTAGCCGATGGTGTTGAGGGCACGCGCCTTGGCCCAGTCGTCCCCGACGGCCTCGGCCATGGCCAGGGCCTGGGGCGCCAGCTGCAGCGCCGTTGCGAAGTCGTCGCCGTAGAGCGCAACGTGTGCGGCGCCCCACAGGGCGCGGGCACGGGTCGCCGGGTCCGACTCGGTGGCGGCATCCGACTCGCCGGCGGCATCCGACTCGCCGGCGACGTCCGAGTCGCCCGAAGCCAACGCCCGGGCGAACCAGCGGCCACCCTCGGCCAGATGGCCCCGCATCTCCCAGAACAGGGTCAGCCCGGTCACCAGTCGCAGGAAGCTCTTGGTCTGACCGGAGGCATCAGCCCACTCGAGAGCGGCGCGCAGGTTGTCGAGGTCGGCCTCGAGCCGAACCATCCGCGCGGGCCCTTCGGCCAGCGCCAACTCGGGCTCGACCCGCTCGATCAGGGCGAGGAAGAAGGCGAGGTGACGATCCCGCGTGGCGTCGGTCTCGCCGGACTCGACGAGTCGCTCGCGGGCGTAGTGGCGGACGGTCTCCAGCAGGCGGTAGCGGACGTCGCTGCCGTCATCGTCGAGTTGCACGAGCGACTTGTCCACGAGTCGGGTCATGAGATCGAGCACCGCGTACTCGTCGACGACCTCGTCCGCGCACACCGACTCGGCGGCATCGAGGCTGAAGCCGCCCACGAACACCGACAGTCGCCGCAACGCGGCCCGCTCGTCGTCGCCCAGCAGATCGTGGCTCCAGGCCACCGATGCCTCCAAGGTCCGCTGGCGCGGCAACGCCATGCGGTTCCCCCCGGTCAGCAACCGGAACCGATCGTCGAGTCCGGCGGCGATCCGGTTCGGGTGCATCATCCGCGTGCGCGCCGCGGCGAGCTCGATGGCCAACGGAAGACCGTCCACCCGCCGGCAGATCCGGCCCAGGACCTCGAGCTGCGCCTCGTCGGCCGAGAAGCCACGCCGGGCCTGCCGGGCGCGCTCGATGAAGAGGGCCACCGCCGCGGGCTCGTCCAGCGACGGGACCCGCCAGGAGATCTCGCCCGCCAACCCCAACGCTTCGCGGCTCGTCGCCAGGACCCGTAGGCCCGGCAGCGCCCCGAGCAAGGTCTGGACCAGGTCGAGCGCACCGTCCAGGACCTGCTCGCAGTTGTCGAGGACCAGGAGCACGTCCTTGTCGCGCAGCTGCTCGGCCAGCGTCTCGACCACCGGCCGGTCGAGCTCTTCGTTCAGCCCCACCGCCGCGGCCACCGCGGCCCCCACCAGCTGCGGATCACGCACCCCGGCGAGCTCGACCCACCAGACCCCTCCCTGGTGGCGATCGGCGGCATCGGCCGCGACGTGCAACGCCAGCCTGGTCTTGCCGCACCCGCCGGCGCCGGTCAGGGTGATCATCCGCTCGTGCTCGATCAGCTCGGCCAGCTCGGCCAACACCGCGTCACGGCCGACGAGAGAGGTCAGCTGGACGGGCAGGTTGTTGGGCAGCACATCGAGCGACAGCAACGGCGCGAAGTCGTCCTCGAGGTCTCGGTGGGACATCTGCCAGACGTGCTCAGCGCGGCCGAGGTCCTTGAGCCGATGGGTGCCCAGGTCCCGCAACGACACACCCTCCGGCAGCCGATCCTCGATCAGGCCGCGGGTCGCGTCCGAGATCAGCGTCTGGCCGCCGTGACCGAGGGCCCGGAGCCGCGCGCAGCGGATGATGGTCGGGCCCTCGTAGTTCCCCTCGTCGCGCAGCGCGATCTCTCCGCTGTGCAACGCCATGCGCACCCGCAGCGTCGAGCCTCCTGGCCACGCCTCTTCTCCGAGCGCACGCTGGGCGTCGAGGGCCGCGTGCAACGCATCGGTCGGCCGGGCGAACGCCGCCACCATGCTGTCGCCCTCGCCCTGCTCGACCGGCTTCACCCCGCCGTGCAGCCCGATCGCCGCGTCCAGCAGCGCGTGGTGACGGGCCATCACCACCGCGGCCAGCTCCGCGTCGGCGTCCCACATCCTCGTCGAACCCTCGACATCGGTCAGCAGCAGCGTCACCGCCCCACCTGGTAGCGCCGCAGACTCACCCACGCCCCCAGCATCGCCCACATCGAACCTTCCCGACACCGCATCGACCAGAGCCATGCCCGCATCCTGACGGCCGTCCCCACCGGGAACATCGCCCACATGGCATATGCGACCGCCGGTTCCGCCCAAATCGGTGCAGTTCACCGGTCATGAGACGGTCAACTGCACAGATTTCGTGGGTTTCGTGGGGTCCGACTTGCAGCGCGACATCTAAATAGTATGTGCTATTGTCGCTGCCGGCGTGGGGGTACGACCCTCTGGCGCGTCGAGCGACATCCGAGCGAGCCCGAGGGGAGGCCGACGTGAGTCTCAGGACGATGGTCAAGGTGGGTGCCGCCTGCTTGGTGGTCACCACGGTGATGAGCGCATGCAGCTCATCCAAGGGCGGATCGAGCCCGGCCGGCACCGGCGCGACCGCTGCAGCCTCAGGAGGCAGCGCCGGCTCGGCACGCGGATTCAACGGCACCACGATCGAGGTGGCCGGGCTGGGCACCGCCTCGTTGTTCTCGGGTGCCGCGGATGGAGCGCAGGCCAGGTTCAAGCGAGCGAACGACACCAACGAGATCCCGGGCATCAAGATCAAGTTCGCCGAGTTCGCGGACGACAGCGGCGACCCGGCCTCGGCCCTGTCCGCGGCTCGCCGACTGACGACGCAGGACCAGGTGTTCGCCATCGTTCCCGACCTCAGCCAGTTCAACCCGGGCCCCTACCTGACCGCGCAGAAGATGCCGTTCGTGGGCTGGGGGATCGACAACGCCTACTGCAGCCCGACCGTGTCGACCTCGGTCTGGGGCTTCGGCTACTCGGGCTGCCTGACGTCCACGACCGCACCCCGCGCCACCGACAGCCTCTCGTCGCTCTACGCGTACGTGAAGTCGAAGACCGGGAACGCGAAGCCGACCATCGCGATCATCTCGGCCGACACCGCGTCGGGCAAGAGCGCGGCCAAGTACAACGCCACCTCCGCCGAGGGCGCGGGCTTCACGGTGTCGTTCGCGAAGGGCACCGTTCCCACCACCACGACCGACTACTCGCCCTACGTCGCGCAGCTGATGAGCGCCAACAAGGGCAAGCAGCCGACGGTCATCGACTGTCTGCTGACGTCGGCGTGCGTGCAGCTGTGGCAGGCCATCAAGGCGCAGAGCTTCTCGGGGACCTTCTTCCAACCTCTCGGCCCGACCGACGCGGTGGCCAAGACGCTGGCCGGGACCGTCACCGAGACCTTCTGGAACCTGCAGCCCAACGCCGGGCTGACCCAGATGATGGCCGACTTCAACGCCTACAAGCCGGGGATGCAACCGCTCGCCTACAGCACGGTTCCCGGGTACTTCGCGGCGGACATGTTCGTGCAGGCGATCAAGAAGCTGGGCAAGGACGTGACGCCCGAGGCGCTCCAGAAGTACCTGTCCACCCAGACATGGCAGATACCCGGCTTCGTGGGTCCGACGAAGTACCCGGCGTCGACCGTGCTGTCCACGCCGGCCTGCCTCGGGTTGCTGCAGGACAACGCCGACGGATCGGGCTTCACCACCCTCTCCCCCTACGCGTGCAGCTACAAGACCTTCAAGGTCGATCAGCACTTCCAAGGTTGAGCGTCGATGCCTGACCCGGTGTTGGAGCTCGACGACATCGTCGTCCGCTTCGGCGCGCTGGTCGCCCTCGACGAGGTGTCGATGACCGTCGCCCCGGGCGAGATCTGCGGCCTGATCGGACCGAACGGCGCGGGCAAGACGACCCTGTTCGACGTGATCTCGGGCGTGAGGCGACCCGATCGGGGGAGGGTCCGCCTCGAAGGTCGCGACATCACCTCGCTGCGGCCGTCGAGCCGAGCTCGGCTGGGCGTTCGGCGCACCTTCCAGCGCGTGCAGACCTTCGGCTGGCTCAGCGTCGAGGACAACGTGCTGGTGGCCAGCGAATGGCGGGGTGGGGGTGGCGGGTTCGTTGGGGACCTCGTGGCATCGCCGACCCGTCGCCGGCGGGCGCGCATCCGCCGGCGCGCCGCGGCGACGGCCATCGACCGCTGCGAGCTCTCGTCGGTGCGCGACGAGATGGCAGGTTCGTTGCCGATCGGCATCTCGCGGATGGTCGAGTTCGCCCGGGCCACGGTCGAGCCGCCGACGGTGCTGCTGCTGGACGAGCCGGCCTCGGGCCTCGACCGGTCCGAGTCGGCCCTGCTCGGACGGCAGATCCAGCAGGTCCGATCCGACACCGGGTGCTCGGTCATCATCGTCGAGCACGATGCCGGCTTCATCATGGAGCACTGCGACCGGGTGGTGGTCCTCTCGCTCGGCGCCGTCCTCGCCGAGGGATCGCCCGCCGAGATCCGCGCCAACTCCGCCGTCCGGGTGGCGTACCTCGGCGAGGGTTCGGCGACCTGATCGTGGACAAGCTCCTGAACCTGGTCCTGCTGGGCGCGGTGACCGGCGCCATCTACTCGGTGATGGCGTCGGGTCTGGTCCTCACCTACTCGACGTCGGGCATCTTCAACTTCGCCCACGGCGCGGTGGCGTTCGTCGTCGCCTACCTCTACTACCAGCTGCACACGGGCCTCGGAGTCCCGATCGTGCCGGCGCTCATCTTCTCGGCCTTCATCTTCGGACCCCTGCTCGGCCTGCTCCTCGACCGGGTCCTGCTGCGGCGGTTATCCCAAGCCCCGGTCTACGCCAAGGTGGTCGGGACGATCGGGTTGCTGGTCGCGCTCCCCAACCTCGCGCGAATGGCTGTTCGTGACCGTGGGCAACACCGTGCTGCACCTCGGCCTGGCCGGCAACACGGCGACCGACCAGGGGCTCCAGGTCGCCGGCATCGGCCCCACCCCCGCCGACCGAGTTCACCCCCTTGCACGGCGTTGCCATCAACTCGGACCAGGTCGCCGTCTTCGTGATCGCGGCGCTGGCCGCCGTTGGGCTCTGGGTGGTCCTGCGCAAGACCCGTCTGGGACTCGAGATGCGGGCCGTCGTCGACCGCGAGACCCTCGCGGGCCTGCGAGGCGTCAACGCGGGCCGCACCTCCTCGGCCGCCTGGATGCTCACCATGCTCCTGGCCGGCCTGGGAGGCGTGCTGATCGCGCCGCTCTTCAGCCTGGACCCGAACACCTTCACGCTCGTCGTGCTCGGCGCTCTCGCCGCGGTCGTCCTCGGTGGCCTGCGCTCGTTGCCCATCGCCTTCATCGGCGGCCTGGCTCTCGGCATCGTGCAGAACCTGGTCGCCGGGTACAGCGACAGCCTCCCGAGCTTCCTGTCGAACCTCACCGGGCTGCGCTCGGCGGTGCCCTACCTGCTCGTCATCGTCCTCGGCCTCGTGATCGGCCGGGACCGCACCCGTGGGGCAGGCTCGGTCGCCGACAGCGCGCCGCCGGCCGACCATCGCCTGGGTCTGCCCGCATGGCGGCGGCGACTCCCCTGGGCGATCGCGGTGGCGGCGCTTCTCGCCTACTCGATGCAGTGGCTGCCGATCTCGTTCCTGCGCGCCAGCACCTACGACCAGACCGTGATCGCCCAGAGCCTCGCCACCGCACTCATCCTGCTGTCGTACGTGGTGGTCACCGGCATGGGTGGGATGGTCAGCCTGGCGCAGGCGACGTTCGTCACCGCCGGCGGGTTCGCCGTCGGCTGGGCGCTGAATCGCAACTGGGGCATCGACATCCCTCTGGTGGCGAGCCACGGCCAGCTCAACTTCGCCCTGGCCGCGGTCATCGCCGTGATCGTCGCCGCCGCGCTCGGCGCGCTCATCGCCTGGCCCGCGACGCGTCTCGGCGCGGTCTACCTGGCCATCTGGTCGCTGGCCGCGGCCTTCTTCTTCTCCCTCGTGCCGTTCGGCTACCAGGCCATCGGCCACGGCAGCGACGGCTGGACCATCCGCTCGCCCACCCTGAGCGTGCCCGGGGCGAGCTTCGTCCATCGCGTGCTCACCACGCACAGCGGACCCTTCGACTTCAGCCAGCTCCCCGACCAGATCCTGCTCTTCCTGGCCTGCTTCGGGCTGATCACCGCCGTGATCCATGCCCTGTTGCGCTCGACCACCGGGCGCTCGATCCTCGCCGTGAGGAGCTCGGAGATCGCGGCCGAGGCCGCCGGGATCCGAGCCAACCGGACCAAGATCCTGATCTTCGCCCTGGCCGCCGGCATCGCCGGCCTGGGTGGCGTGATGCTCGGCCTGTTCTCCTTCTCGGTCAGCAACAGCACGGCTCCCCCGATCATCGGGCTGCTGTGGCTGGCGATCGCGGTGGTCTACGGCGTGCGCCGGCCGGGCGGTGCGCTGCTCGCCGGCTTCTCGGCGGTGGCCGGAGCCGCCATCCTCCAAGGGCTCGGATCGCTCCTTCCCGGCGGGGTCACCAAGGAGCTCATCGGCTCGGCGTTCTTCCTGCCGATCCTGTCGGGCATGGGCGCCATGGTCCTGGCCCAGGAACCCGACGGGATCCTGGCCCTCGCCGGCTGGCGCAACCGTGACCGCAGCCGGGCCAAGGCCCGCCGCGACATCACCGACGCCGAGGCCGCCATGCACGACGGCACGGTCCCCGATCACGAGCAGGTCCATCTGGGCGAGCCGGAGGCGGCCCCGAGCGGAGCCGGAGCCGCCCTCTCGGTGCGCGGGATCGTCGCCGGCTACCACGACGTCGAGGTGCTCCACCGGGTGTCGCTCGATCTCCAGCCCGGCCAGATCGTCGCGCTGCTCGGCGCCAACGGGGCCGGCAAGTCCACCTTGTGCGCGGTGGCCGCAGGCCTGCTGGCTCCCGGCGAGCGGATCGGTCTTCGTCGGCGACGAGGACGTCACCGCGTCGCCGGCCTATCGCCGCGCTCGACAGGGCGTGCTCCTGGTCCCCGAGGCCCGCGGCGTCTTCCCGGGCCTCACGGTGGACGACAACCTGGCCGTGTTCCTCCGATCACCCGAGGACCGCGAACAGGCCTACGTCCGACTCCCGACCCTCGCCTCGCGCCGCAACGAGGAGGCCGGCAACCTCTCGGGCGGTGAGCAGCAGATGCTGAGCCTGGCGCCCGCACTCGTGCAGGCCCCCAAGATCCTGATCGCCGACGAGCCCACCCTCGGGCTCGCTCCGCTGATGGCCGAGGAGATGATGGGAGCTGTTCTCGAGGTCCGCGACCAGGGCTCCGCGGTGCTGCTCGTGGAGGAGCACGCCCACAACGCGCTGCAGGTGGCTGACGTCCTCGCCTTCATGGAGCTCGGCACCATCACCTGGATCGGACCTCGCGATCAGGTCGATCTCGACGAGCTGAGCTCGGTCTACCTCGGCGGCGCCGCCACCTCGAAGAGCACACCCTCGCCGACGAGCGCCGGCTCTCGGTGACGCGGGTCCTCCTCGTCGTTGCGCTAGGTCCGGTCGAACTGCCCCGGCCGGCGGCCGGCGCCGGGCGGTCCCGCGAACGCCTGCGCGATGTCGATCCACTCGCTCGCCACCGGACCCTCGACCTCGAGTCGCGTGTCATCGCGATGACGGCGTTGGGTGACGACGAGGCAGAAGTCGAGCAACGGTCCGCGCACGACGTTCGTCGCGTCGTCCGGCCCGAGCGTCAGGCCGTCGAGCTCGAGTCGTACCGGGACGTCGGGTACCGGGCGGCCGTGCGCTCGGAAGCTGTTCGGCAAGGCCCGCCAGCCGATGAAGGCGACGTGGTGGAGACGATCGATCGATGGCCGGGTGAGATCGAGTGCATCCGCGACATCCTGGCCGTGCGCCCACGTCTCCATGATGCGAGCCGTGATGCACGACGCGACCGACATGTCCGGTCCGTACCAGGGGATCCGCAGATCGGGATCGACGCCGGAGGCGCTGGCGACCAGGGCGGCGCCCGAAGCCTGCAGCCAGGACACGACCTCGGCACCGGAACGATGGCGATGCTCCTCGGCGACCCGGTCGACGAACGCGTCGACATCGGCGAGCACGTCCGGCCTGGCGCGTCGGAAGGCCTCGGGGTCATCGATCGCGAGGCGGGCTGCGTCGTCGAACCAGGCGAGGTGGGTGAGCTGGTCGAGGATCGACCAGCCGGGGGCGGGCGTCGCCTGATGCCAGTCCGCCTCGCCGAGGCCCGACACGAGCGCGAACAGATCCGCGCGCTCGGCTTCGAGGTCTGCGCACAGCGTGGCGACGTTCATGGTCCCTCCTCTCCTACCACGACGAGGAGCTGACCGGACTCGACCTGCGAACCGACGGAGACCAGCAGTTCCTGCACGACGCCGTCCTGATCGCTGCAGGTCGAGCATCTGACGTCGGTTCTCGCGGGAGATGTCGTCGGCCACGACCTCCGAGGCAAGGACGCTCACCTCAGGGTCCGATGAGACGGACGCGGTTTCGACGGACCATCGCTGAGAGCATACTATGTGCGATGTCGGTCGATGGTCGTCGACCCGGCTTGGGGGCTGCTGTGCCTGGTGTGTTCGAAGGGCTTTCCGTGCTCGACCTGTCCTGGGGGATCGCCGGTCCGATCACCACGATGATGCTGGCCGACGGTGGAGCGGACGTGACCAGGATCGAGTCGGCCCGGCGGGCGATCCGTTCTCCGGCGCAGGCCGGCTATCGCGTCTGGCAGCGAGGCAAGCGCAGCGCCATCGTCGATCTCCGCTCGGCCGACGGTCTCGACGACTTCCGACGGCTGGCGTCGACCGCGGACCTCGTCGTCGACAGCTTCTCGGCGACCACCATGGCCCGACTCGGTCTCTCGCACCCGAGCTGGCCGAGGCGAACCCGGGCGTCGATCACCTGCTCGATCTCGGGCTACGGCTCGCAGGGCCGTGACCGGGACCGTCCGGGCTACGACGGGCTGGTCGCGGCCCGCACCGGCCTCCTCTTCGACCAGCGGGGCCGGCGGGGCACGGCGATGGAGTTCATCGCCGGGCGCCCAGGCCCGCTGCCCGAGTTCGATGCGCCTGAGGGGCTGCAGCGAGGCACCGACCGGCGCGGTCCCATCTTCCCCCGCACCCCCTGGCCCAGCATCGGCGCCGCCTACCTGGCCACGCTCGGGGTGGCGGCTGCGCTCCGGGCCCGCGAGGTGACCGGCGTCGGCCAGCACGTCGAGACGTCTCTGCTCGAGGGCGCGCTGGCCGCGGTCTGCCTCAACTGGCAGCGGGTGGAGAACCCCGACGCACCCCTCTACTGGATGTGGCCGACCGACTCGCGCTCCATCGAGGGGCTGTTCGAGTGCGCCGACGGTCGGTGGGTGCACCACTGGACGGTTCGACCCAACTGGGTGCTGACCGCGGCGGAGGGAGACGAGCTGCGGGCGACGCCCGGTGACGACGCCTACCGCGACGACCCCGACCGGATCTCGATGGAGCCCGACGGCATGCTCACGGGCAACTTCCTGTACCCGCTGCTGGTCGAGGCGTTCAAGAAGTTCCCGAGCGACGAGTGGGTGGCCGCCGGGGAGGCGGCCGGCATGGGGGTGGCGCTCGTTCGCTCCCCCGCCGAGGCCCTCGCCGATCCGTCGTTCCTGGCCGACGGATGCGTGGTCGAGGTCGAAGATCCCGAGGTCGGCCCGATCCGCCACCTGGGCCCGATCCTCGAGTTCTCGGCCACCCCGGCGCGGGTGCGCGGTCCCGCGCCCCGGTCCGGGCAGCACACCGACGAGGTCCTGGCCGACTCGCGATCGGGGGTCCTCGCCGGGGAGCCCGAGTCCGGGTCCGACGCCCGTGACCAGGCGCTCGCGCATCCCCTGGCCGGGATCCGGGTCCTCGACCTGGGCCTCGGCGTCGCCGGCCCGTTCGCCGGACGCGTGCTGGCCGACCTCGGTGCCGACGTGATCAAGGTCCACGCGCTGCACGACACCTACTGGGCCGGCACCCACATGGGCCTCGGCACGAACCGCGGCAAGCGCAGCATCGCCCTCAACCTGAAGGACCCCAGGGGTCGCGCCGCGCTCGAGCAGCTCATCGAGACGGCCGACGTGCTGACCACGAACTGGCGGCCGGGCGCGGCGGCCCGGCTCGGCATCGACTACGAGTCGCTGCGGCAGCGCTACCCGCGGCTGATCCACTGCAACACGCGCGGCTACGAGCGCGGGCCCCGGTCAGATCTGCCGGGCACCGACCAGAGCTCAGCCGCCCTGACCGGGGCGGAGTGGGAGGACGGCGCGTGCGACGCCGGCAACCCGCCGCTGTGGAGCCGCTCGAGCATGGGCGACACCGGCAACGCGCTGCTGGCGGCCATCGCCATCACCTCGGCGCTCTACCACCGCGAACGCACCGGCGAGGGCCAGGCGGTCAGCACGTCGATCGTCAACGCCGGGCTGCTGGCGACGTCGTACGCCTGGATCCACCAGGACGGATCGCCGGCGGACTGGGGACACGTCGACGGGGAACAGCACGGACTCGGTCCCTTCTACCGGCTGTACGAGTGCGACGAGGGCAGTTGGCTCTTCCTGGCTGCGGCCGAGCCGGAGCACCGGAAGCGCCTGGCCGACCTGGTCGGCCGAGCCCGAGCTGGCCACCGACCGGCCGACGAGGTGGCCGCCCTGCTCGAGACCCGATTCGTCGAGCGATCCGCCATCGACTGGTGCGCGGCCCTCGACGACGCCGGGGTTCCGGCCGAGCGCGTGAACGAGACCTTCTGCCGCGAGCTGTTCGACGATCCCGAGGCCCGGGAGCTGGGACGGATCACCGAGACGTGGGCCGGGGCGGTGGGACGCTTCGAGGATCCGGGGCTGCTCGTCCACCATGACGGGACTCCAGGCGTCGTCCAGCGCGGTCCCTGCATGTGCGGCGAGCACACCAGGGAGATCCTGCGCGACCTGGGCTACGAGGAGGCTGAGATCGACGACATGGCCACCGAGCGCGCCGTCCTCGACGCTCCGGTCTCATCGCCATGAGCTTGCCCGAACCGACCACGATCACCTGTCGGGTCGACGGCGTCGGTGTGGCGGGGGTGCGAGATCTGCGGGCCGACGTGTTCGTGCTCCCCGAACTGCTGCCGGCCCACCCGACGGTCATGGTGTGCATCCCCGGTGGAGGGATCTCCCGGCGCTACTACGACCTCGAGGTGCCGTCCGAGCTCGGCGAGTACAGCATGGCCCGCCACCTCGCCCGCCGGGGCGTCATCGTCGCGACGGTCGACCCACCCGGCGTCGGTCAGAGCGACACCCCCGTCGACGGCTATGCCCTCACCCCCACGGCGGTGGCCGCGATCCACGCCCGAGCCGTCGCCACGATCGTCGATCGGCTGCATGACGGCGCCCTCGTCGATGACCTCGGGCCGCGACCGCAGGTGAGGGTGCTCGGTGTCGGGCACTCCGCGGGCGGATTGCTCACGGTCGTACAGCAGCACCACCATCGAACCTATGGAGCGATCGCCCTGCTCGGCTTCGGCGGCGCCGGACTGCCCGACTTCCTGGATGACGACGAGCTCCGCTACGCCGACGATCCCGCCGGGCTGCGCGAGGTGGTCGCCGAATTGGCCAAGACGCGGTTCGGCCAGCCGCTGCCCGTCCTCACGACGCGCGGCCGACCGGCTGGTCAAGCCCGACCCGGGACCGGAGGTGATGGCGGCGCTGGAGGGTGCCGGGGCCCCGCTGCTCGCGGTCGTCGGGATGAGCGCGATCGTGCCGGGCTCGATCGCCGACTCGACACAGGCCATCGACGTCCCGGTGTTCATCGGCGTGGGCGAGTTCGACATCGCGTCCGCCCCGCATCGCATCGCCGCCGAGTTCGGCGCCAGCATGGACGTCACCCTCTTCGGCCTGACCGGAGCGGGACACAACCACAACGTCGCGGACGGCCGGGTCCGGCTCTGGGACCGGATGCTGGCCTGGGCCGACAGCTTGCCGCCCGCCCGCGGCGCCCTCGAGGAGGCCACTGCATGACCCGTCCCGCTCCCGTCGTCACCGAGGACAACCACGCCTTCTGGGATGCCGCCGCCGAACATCGCCTCGTGACCCAGCGATGCGAGAGCTGCGGTCGGCTGACGCACCCCCCACGACCGATGTGCCCCAGGTGCCATTCGCTCGAGCAGACGTTCATCGACGTGGCCGGCACCGGCACCGTCTACAGCTACACGATCCTGCACCATCCGCAGAACCCGGCCTTCGAGTACCCCGTGCTCGCCGTGCTCGTCGATCTCGACGAGGGCCCGAGGATCCTGTCCGACCTGGTCAACTGCCCGCTCGACCAGGTGCGCATCGGCATGGCGGTGCGGGTCACCTTCGTGGCAAGCCGGAGACGACATGGGCGGTGCCCGTGTTCGAGCCGCAGGAGGGCGAGCATGAGGCCGAACCTCGACGGGAAGACCTCGATCGTCGGGGCCGGCCAGACCGAGTTCTCCCGCGACGCCGGGCGGAGCGAGACCCAGCTGGCAGTCGGAGTCGATCATCGGCGGCGCTGGACGACGCCGGGCTGACCACCGACGACGTCGACGGCCTCGTCAGCTACACCATCGACCCGGTCGAGGAGACCGAGCTGGTCCGCAGCGCTCGGCATCGGCGAGGTCAACTGGTCGAGCCGCGTGCCCTACGGCGGCGGCGGGTCCCAGGGCGTGCTGCACCACGCCGCGGCGGCCGTGGCGTCCGGCCTGGCCGACGTGGTGGTGGCCTACCGGAGCATCAAGGCCCGCTCGGGCGCCCGGTTCGGCCGGGCTCAGGTCAGCGGACGTCCGACGCTCCTCGCATGCCGGCACCACCGCCGGGCAGTGGTGCTCGCCGTTCGGCGTGCTCACCCCGGCCTCGTGGATGTCGCTCAACGCCACCCGCTACATGCACACCTACGGGGTCACCAGCATCGACTTCGGCCGCGCCGTCGTGCAGCTGCGGGCGTACGCCGCCACCAACCCCAACGCCCGCTTCTACGAGCGACCGATCACGCTCGAGGACCACCAGGCGTCACGGTGGATCGCCGAGCCGTCGATCCGGCTGTTCGACTGCTGCCAGGAGACCGACGGCTCGATCGCCCTCGTCGATCACCTCCGACCGAGCGCGCCGCCGACACGGCCGCCCCGGTCACCATCGCCGCGGCCGGCATGGCCGGCCTGTTCGAGGAGGAGATCGGCAGCAACCACTACCGACCCGACCTGGCCACCATGGACGGATCGGTGGCGCTGGCCCACCAGCTGTTCGACACCACCGGCATCACCCGCGACGACATCGACGTCGCCATGATCTACGACGCGTTCTCGCCCATCCTCTTCCTTCAGCTCGAGGGACTCGGCTTCTGCGGACCCGGCGAGGCCAAGGACTTCGTCGCGGAGGGCAACCTCGGCCCCGACGGCAGCCTGCCGTGCAACACCAACGGTGGCTTGATCGGCGAGGGCTACATCCACGGCCTCAACCTCACCCTCGAGGCGGTGCGGCAGGTTCGAGGGACGGCCGCGAACCAGATCGAGGACGCGGCGACGGTGCTGGTGAGCGCGAGTCGCACCGGCGTCATCCTGCAGCGACCGGCATGATCGACATGGTCGGCGACGAGGACCGAAAGCGCCGGCGGCCGGCATCGCGGGCTCTATCCTCACGGCACCGCTGCATGAACAGGAACGGGACCGTGACGGAACCGAAGGACCAGGCACCGCCTCGAGATCGAAGCCGTCGCCGGCGTCGAACGAGCGATGAGTCCGGTGCGGACGCGACCTCCGGACGCACCCAGATCATCGAAGCCGCCATCTCGTCGATCCTCGAGGTGGGCTTCTACCGCTCGAGCACCAACGAGATCGCTCGGCGGGCGAACGTCAGCTGGGGCGCGGTCCAGTACCACTTCGGCACCCGTGAGGCCCTCATGATGGCGGTCGTCGAGACGCTCGACCAGCGCTTCGAGAGCGATCTCGAGTCGGCGGAGGTCACGGGCGACACGCCCGTCGAGCGCATCAGCTCGCTCTACGGCGTGCTGCGCAAGCAGTACGACACGCCGGCGGTGTTCGTCCGTCTGCAGATCGTGCTGAACCTTCAGCACGACCCGGACACGTCTCATGACGTGAACCGCGAGATCGCCGAGCAGGCCCGTCGCTCCGAGAACACCGTGCGACGCCTCCTGCACGAGGCGATCGGGCCCGGCGCCGACAAGCAGAGCTCCGAGGCCCTGTTCCACGCGCTGCGCGGCTACGCGCTGAGCATGCAGCTCGCTCGCGCCCTGCCGACCCAACGCTGGACGTCGCCAGTCCGAGGAGAGCACCGAGCTGTTCCTGCGGGCACTGGCGGGCGCGCAGCGAGATCTTCGCGGACACCTAGCGCTCGCGGCCGTCGTCGGACCGCGCTACAGGTTCCAGATCCGCTCCGCGTTGCCGCACAGCATGAGATCGCGCTCCTCGACCGGGATCCCGGCGAACTGCTCCTCGACGATCTGGCGCGAGTTCGGCCAGCTGGTCACCGGATGCGGGAAGTCGGTCGACCACAGCAGGTTCTCGACGCCGAGCAGGTCGCGCATGCGATGGAGCCCCATGCGCTCGTCGATGAAGGTCAGCGAGATGTTGCGGTGGAAGTAGGCGCTGGGCAGCTCGGTGATGGCCGGGAACTTGTAGCCCTGGCGCTTGACCATGTCGTCGACCACGTCGAGCCACCAGGCCACCCAGGTGAGGCCCGGCTCGACGAACACGACCTTCAGACGGGGGAACCGTTCGAAGACGCCGCCCATGATCAGCATGCCGAAGGCCTCGGCGGTCATCAGGGGCGTGACGGGCACCATGATCCCCTTGTTGGGGGTGGGGTCGCGTTCGGCGAGCTCGTCGAGCGTGGTCTTCAGGCCGATGTGGAAGCAGATGGGCAGGCCGGACTCCTGGATGGCCGAGAAGAGCGGCTCGTAGCGCGGGTCGAAGTAGTCGGGTGAGCCCAGCTCGCTCGGGAACACCGGGAGCTGGAGCGACTTGCCGCCGAGGGCGATGACCCGCGCGACCTCGGCGACGGCCAGGTCGATGTCGTGGATCGGGATCTGGTACGACACGATGAGCCGCTTCGGATCGATCTGGGCGAAGTCGGCCAGGGCATCGTTGAAGGCCTGCACCGCCGGCCCCACGGCGCCTTCCACGTTCGCCAGATAGCGGAAGGCGCTCACCTCCGAGTAGAGGACCTCGACGTCGACGCCGTCGGTGTCCATGTCCTCGAGGCGGGCCTCGGCGTCCCAGTAGCCCTTGCGGCCGAACACCGCGTTCGACGACGCGATCTGCTCGGCGCGGTCGGCCTTGGCCTGCTCGACGTCCTCCGCGCTCAGCTTCGCCCCCGCCCGGTTCGCGGCCCCGGTCCCCTTGGACATCCGGGCCTCGTACACGCCCGCCGCCGCGTCGTAGGTGTCGTGGATACGCCGGGTCGAGATGGCTCTTCACCTGGTCGTGGGTGATGTGCAGATGGGAGTCGGCGGAGATCAGGCGATCGCTCATGGGTGCCTTTCGGGGAGGGCGGCGCGCCGCGGCCTCAGGTCAGGATGGGGACGGCGCGGTAGCCGCGGACGGTGCTGGTGTGGACTCGTTCGAGGCGCGTCGGCGTCGATCTGCCAGTCGGGGAAGCGGCTGATCGTCTCCTCGATGGCGACGCGGCCCTCGAGGCGGGCGAGCGCCGCGCCGAGGCAGAAGTGGACGCCGTAGCCGAAGGAGAGGTGGGGCCCGGTGCGCCGGATGTCGAACCGTTCGGGGTCGCGATAGACCCGCTCGTCACGGCCCGCGCTGCCGGTGAGCAGCAGGACCTTCGAGTCCTGGGGGATCTCGACGCCGTGCAGGATGACGGGGGCGGTGGTCCAGCGACCGTTGACCGGAGACGGTGCCTCGAACCGGAGCAGCTCGTCCACGGCCCCGGGGATCAGCGACGCGTCCGCGGCCAGGTCGGCCCGCTGCTCATCGTGCTGGGCCAGGACCACGGCCGTGTTGCCGAGCAGCTTGGCCACCGTCTCGGTCCCCGCGGTGTAGAGCAGGATGGCGAACTTCGTGCACTCGTCGACCGTCAGCCGCCGGGCGACCCCGTCCTCCACCACCTCGGCGCGCACCAGATCGCTGATCATGTCGTCGCCCGGGTCGACGGTCCGGGCCACGACCAGGTCCATCAGGTAGCCCGCCAGCGTGAGGGCCGCGGTGGCAGACACGTCGTTGGCCATCCCCACACCGGGCTCGATGTGGAACATGCCGTCGACCAGCTGGCGCATCTCCTCCTGATCTTCGGCGGGGACCCCGACCAGTGACGAGATCACGCGGGACGGAAGCTGGGCGCCGAAGTCGGCCACGTAGTCGAATCCCGCGCTCGCCGACGAACGGGTCGAGCAGGGCGGCGCAGATGGCCCGCATCTGGTCGGTCAGGCGGGTGACCCGCCGCGGCGTGAGCGCCCGGGACACGATGGCGCGAAGGCTGGTGTGCGCGGGCGGATCGAGGAAGATCATCATCCCGGTCTCAGCCAGGTCCGGACCCATGCGCTCGAGCACGGTTCCCCGGGCCGAGCTGAACACGGCGGTGTCGCGGTGCGCGGCTTCGATGTCCGCGAAGCGGCTCAGGGCCCAGAAGTCGTACTGATCGTTGCGGTAGACCGGCGCTTCGTCGCGCAGCCGGGCCCACATCTCGTAGGGGTCGTCGTCGAGGTCGACGTCGTAGGGGTCCCAGACGATGGGACCCGACTCGACGTCTGGCTTCGCCGTCACGCTGACGCTTTCCCCCGTGTCATTGCTAATAACTTGCTATGTACTATGCCAGCTCGGTCCCCGGCGCGGCAACTCGGGACCCAGAGAGGTCCGATCGACCCATGTACCGAACATAGTACCTACTATATGATATGCAAACGGTCGCATACCGTTTGCGGCCATCGCAGGGGGGAAGAGCATGGACACAACGCGGGGCCGCGCCGCGGCCTGTCTCGTTGCCGGCGCGCTGGCGCTGCTGGCCACGGCGTGCGGCGCCTCGGGGACCAGCACCCGTGACACCAGCCAGACCTCGACGCCAACCGGCGGCTCGGTCAAGCCGAAGGACGGCGGGACACTCGTCGTCGGCGTCACCGCGGAGACCGACTCGTGGAACCCGGCGACCGCAGAGTGGGCCGCCCAGGGCAGCCTGGTGGGCTCATCGGTGCTCGAACCCCTGGCCAAGCCCAACGCGAAGGGCGGCGCCGACCCGTTCCTGGCCACCTCGTGGATCGCCGACGCGACGTTCGATCGCTGGCTCATCAACCTGCGTCCGGGCGTGACCTTCCAGGACGGCGAGCCGTTCGACGCGAACGCGGTCAAGCTCAACATCGACACCTACCTGCACGGCGCGCTCTCGAGCCAGGTCCTCCAACCCCTGGTGAGCAGCGTGGTCGTGCACGGTCCGCTGTCGGTCGTCGTGAACCTCAAGCAGCCCTGGGCCGCGTTCCCCTCGAGCTTCCTGGACGGCGGATCCGCCTACATGATGGCGCCGGCGATGATCCACTCGAGCGACGGCGGAGCCAGCCACCCGATCGGCACGGGGCCCTTCACCTTCGAGAGCTGGACCCCGGGCGCGAACTTCCAGGTGAAGAAGAACCCGCACTACTGGCAACCGGGCCTTCCGCACCTCGACGGCATCGACTTCCGCGTCATCTCCGACGAGACCACCCTCGTCTCCGCGCTGCAGGACAACGACGTGAACATGGTCCTGACCACGAGCGCCCAGGACGCCAACCGGCTGGCGTCCAACTTCACGGTCGTGAAGGACTGGCGCACCGAGGACGACTTCGTCGAGACGAACACCGCGCCCACGGTCGGCGGCAAGCCCAACCCGTTCGCCGACATCCATGCTCGCCTCGCGCTCGCCTACGCCACCGATCGCACCGCCATCGCCAAACAGGTCGGCTCCGGCGTCGAGACCGCGAGCTCGCCGTGGTCGCCCAGCAACACCTGGGGCATGCCCGACAGCCAGAACGGCTGGGTGAGCTACAGCCCGTCGAAGGCCCGCGACGAGCTGGCGCAGTACGAGGCCGACACCGGCCAGTCGTCGCTGAACTTCACGCTGACCGGCATCACCGGCTCGGATGTCGCCCGGACCCTGCAGCAGATGCAGGCGCAGTGGGCGAAGGTGGGCATCCACGCCACGATCACCACCATGGACCAGGCCTCGGCCATCAAGCAGCTGGTGGCGGCCCAGTACCAGGCCCTCTTCCTCTTCAGCTACAACTTCGGCGACCCCGACGGCGACTGGGTGTTCTGGTCATCGACCACCGCGCACGCCGTCGGAGGGATCAACATCAACTTCTCGCTCTACAGCAGCCCGCAGATCGATCACGACCTGAGCACGGGCCGGACGAACCCGTATCCGGCGAAGCGCAAGGCCGCCTACGACGATCTCGTGCACCAGCTGAACGGCGCGGCGGTCTACGACTGGCTCTACCGGACCCCCTACTCGTTGGTGGCGAACCCGTCGGTCGAGGGTCTCGACACCGCCCGGCAGGTGCCGTTCGGCAACTACTCGCCCAAGACGTGGCTCGGGGAGCTCTGGCTCACGAACGGCTAGCGGGACAACGTCGGCGGCAGGGTCAGTCCGGGGGCGCCACACCGCGTGGGTGGAGGGCACGGCCGGTGCCGAGCACCGCGATCACCAGCCCGACGGCCATGAGCAGGGCGGTGCCGACCATGGGCGTGGACACGGGCCCGCCGCGCACGGCCAGCAATCCGCTGTGGAGGAACCACGGCGCGCTCGAAGTGAGCGCCGCCCACCAGACGATCACGCCGCCGAGGATCACGGCCATGGCGACGCTGAGGGCGACGGCCAGAGCGCGATAGAGCCGCTCCATCCGATCCGACAGCTCGATCCGGCTGCCGGCGGCCACCACCGCGGCGGTGCAGAGCGCGATCGAAGCGACGACGAGCACCGCCCAGGCCATCCCGACCACCTGGTAGGGCCAGAGCCCCCCGTTGCGCTGGCTCGGCCCGAGGTGGTGGGCCCACGCGATGAGGCCAACGCTGCCCGCGGCGGTGACGGCCGTGACGACGAGGGCCCGGCGGAGCGGCGCTCGGATCGGTCCCAACCCGCCGGCCCGAACGAGGTGGATGAAGCCGGGTATGGCCACGACGGCAGCGAGTGCGACGATGAGGATCCCGGCGAAGGCGGCGACCTGCACCGCCCCGAACGCAACCGCCGGCAGGTGACGAGCCGCGACCGGTGTCACCGCCTCCCAGTGCTCGGCGTACTTGGCGAACGCCGCGCCGGCCACCATGAACACGGCCCACGCGCACAGCACGACCAGCGATCCGGCGCGCGTCGCGCTCCGGACATCCGCGGGAGCGCCGATCACGTCCGCCTCGCGGGCACGCTCGATCGCCGCTGCCTTCACGAGCCCCGGACAGCGCCGCCACGGCACCCCGTCGTCGCCATAGCAATCCTCGAGCAGCGCCACCAGCTCGTCGCCGTAGCGCTCGCGCCACGCCGGCGGGTACCAACGGACCAGGCGCTCGGCCGGGCAGCGGCGCTTCACTGCGCCCACCCCGGGGCCGATCCGCCGATCACGTCTCCGGGCACGAAGCCCAGCCGAGCCGCGCCTTCGTCGGCGAGCACCCGCATCCGGCGGACCGATTCGGCCAGCGCCACCCGCCCGCTGGCGGTGATCCGATAGGGCTGTCGACGCCCCTCGGGCGCGGCCGGCTCGATGAGACCCCGCTCCTCCAGGCGCGTGATCGCGCCGTAGAGGGTGCCGGGCCCGAGCACGACGCCGGCGAAGGTCTCGATGTCCTTGGTCAGGGCATATCCGTGCTTGGGCCCCGCGGCCAGGCTGGTCATGATCAGCAGGCCCGGGTCGTTGGGCCGGTCGAGCCCACCGTCCCTCGATCCCCTGCCGTTCGATCCTCTGCCCTGCGATCCTCGTTCCCGGCTCATGTGGACACTCTACTACGTCAGACGTAGTAGTCAACCGTCGGCGGCCTGCAGGTCGCGATGGGTGACCGAGAGGAAGGCCACGAGCGCGATGATCAGCGCGCTGAGGCCGAGGCTGACCCATCCCGACCCCCAGCCGAGCCCACCGGCCGAGGTGGGCTTGCCCAGCCAGTCCGCGATCGAAGCACCGAGCGGGCGCGTCATGACATACGCGAACCAGAAGGCCAGGATCGCGTTCATCCGGAACCAGCGGTAACCGATGGCCGGCACCGCGATCAGCGCGGCGAACAGCAGGGCCGAACCGGGGTACCCGAGGTTCAGCGTGATGGCGGTCAGGTCACCGAGTGCCGTGCCGAGCGCGAAGGTCGCCACGACGGCAGCCCAGTAGAAGATCTCTCGACGGGTGGTGTCGATGCTGTGGATCGACAAGGTGCCCTCGGTGCGCCACCACACGAAGAACACGGCGGACAGGCCGACCACGCCGAGCACGCTCGACACGGCATACGGGACACCGAACCCGACGTGCAGCACGTCGGCCGCCATCGTGCCGAACACCCCGACCATCACGACGGCCAACCAGTAGGTGGCCGCCACGTACCGGCGCATCGAGAACTGCAGCGCCAGCGCGGCGACGAAGCAGACGAAGCCGATCAGCACCGCGGGGGCCGGACCGATCGTGTGGACCAGGTAGTCCGAGGTCGCCTCGCCCATGGCCGTCGACAGTCCCTTGATGGCCCAGAAGTAGGCCGTGACCGCCGGGACGCGCAGGAGACCCCGCGCCACTGGTCGAGCGGCAGGCACCCGGTGCTCCTCGTTCGTGGCCAGAGTGGCGTGACTCTAGGTCGGTCCCGATGAGGCAGGGATGAGAGGGCGAGCCATCACATGTGGCCCATGGACACCAGGTGCTCGTAGACCGAACGCACCGCGCTCGAGCCCTCGCCCACCGCCGCGGCCACCCGTTTCATCGAGCCGTGGCGCACGTCGCCCACCGCGAACACGCCCGGCACCGACGTCTCGAACGGCAGCGGGTCGCGCGCCGTGAACGCCGACGCCACCACCTCGGCCGGGATCTGGCGGTCGGTGAGGACGAACCCGTCGTCGTCCAGCGCGACGGCGCCGCCCAGCCACTCGGTGGCGGGTTCGGCGCCGATGAAGCAGAACAGCCCTGCGCACGCGACGGTCCGGGACTCGCTCGAGGCCGTGTGCTCGAGGGTCACGCGCTCGAGGTGCTGATCGCCGGCCAGCCCTCGCACCTCGGTGCGCGTGAGCACGGTGATGCGCGGGTCGGCCTCGATGCGCTCGATGAGGTAGTGCGACATCGTCTCGGCCAGGTCGTCGCGGCGCACCGCGATCGAGACCCGGCTGTCCTGCTGGGCCAGGTAGATGGCGGCCTGGCCGGCCGAGTTGCCGCCGCCCACGACCACGACGTCGTTCTCGCGGCAGATGCGGGCTTCGAGATCGGTGGCCGCGTAGTAGACGCCGGCCCCCTCGAACCGTTCGAGGTCGTCCACGTCGAGACGGCGGTAGCGCGCCCCCGACGCGACGATCAGCGCTCGGCACGCGACCTCGCTGCCGTCGACCAGCTCCACGACGTGGAAGCCGCCCTCGACGCGGAGCCCGGCCACCTCGCACGGCGCGTTGAGGCGGGCGCCGAGGCGCTGGGCCTGGATGGCGGCGCTCGACGCCAGCTCTTCGCCCGAGACGCCGTTCGGGAACCCGACGTAGTTCTCGATCCGCGAGCTGGCCCCGGCCTGCCCGCCGACGCCGACCGCGTCGAGCGACACGGTGTCGAGCCCTTCGGACGCGCCGTAGACCGACGCCGCCAGCCCGGCTCGGACCGGTCCCCACCACGACGAGGTCGAACATGTACTCGGGGGCGGCGTGGAAGGTGAGCCCGAGGTGCTCGGCGAACTCGCCCGCCGTCGGGTGCCGCAGCACGCCTGTCGAGGTCAGGACGACCGGCGCGTCGCCCGGGCGCATGCCCATGTTGGCCAGGAGCACGCCGGCATCGTCGACGTCCTCGAGGTCGATCCACGTGTGGGCCAGGTGCGACCGGGTGGCGAACGCCCGCAGCTCCATGGCTTCGCGCGAGTACCGCGACCCGATGATCTGCACGGCCCGGGCACCCTCGCCGCTGCGCAGGTACTCGCGCCGCGCCACGAGGGCGCGGAAGATCACGTCGGCCAGGTCGGGCTTGCTGGACATGAGGCGACGGAACTCGGGCGGCGACACCGCCAGCACGCGACCGGGCTGCGACATGCGCGCCATGAGGAAGGCCCGCTGGCCGGTCAGCAGGTTGAGCTCGCCGAGGAACCGGCCCGCCGGGTGGGTGGCCACCACGACGTCGCCGTTGGGGTCGGGCCGCACGATCTCGGCCTCGCCCTCGATGATCACGAAGAACGGGTAGTCGGACGCGCCGGCGCGGTAGAGGATCTCGCCGCCCTCGACCTGCTTCTCCTCACCGAAGGGCGCCAGCTCGAGCAGATCCGCGTCGCTCAGCAGCACGGCGGCCGCGTCGCTCAGCTCGCCCTCGGGGGGCGGGCTCGCGGGCCCGTCGCGCAGCTCGTCCGGTGGCGCCACGCGCCCACCCCTTTCGTCAGTCCGGCGGTTCGGGCACGGTATCGCCCGGCCGAGCGTTCGCGTCAGGGCGCGGGCGGCCAGTCCAGGGTGGCGCGCCCGGGCTCAGGCGTCGTCCGCGGTCCTCTTGAACCACAGCCAGGCACCCAGCAGCAGGATCACGACCGCCTCGCCGCCCAGCACGAACCACTTGACGTAGCTCTTCTGCTGCGCCGCCGGCTGGGTGTTGTCGCCGACGACGATCGCCTCGGTCCACGAGCCGTCGGGCTGCTGAGCCAGGATCTGGTTCTCCGAGGCGATCCCCTTGAAGGTGACGCTGACCGGCACGGCGACGGTGCCGGTGGCATCGCTGCTCACGTGCCTCCACCCCGTCTGGCCGAACTGCCGGTAGCAGGTCCGGGCCGACGCGTGGACTCCGGTCAGCGTGAACACCTTGGCGTCGCGGGGCAACGACACCGTCTTGATGCTGGCCAGAGACGGCCCTGCGCATCCGGTGGCCGAGAAGTCGAAGCCCGTCGTCGACCCGAGACCGGCGCGGGCCGCCGGGTCGGGCTCGGCCGGAGGGGTGTCGGGCACGGTCGCCGGGACCGGGAGGTGACCCGCCTGCCAGGCGTCGAGTGCCGCCTGCACCTTGGCGGCGATGTCGACGTGCCCGCGCTCGTTCGGGTGGAAGCTGTCGTGGCCGAGGTTGCGCAGCCGCGCCAACGGCTGCTTCAACGAGAGCGTGGCGCCGAGGCCGATGACGTTGAGGTCGGATTTGCCGAACGAGACCTGGCAGAGCAGCTTGCCGTCGAACGCGTTGGACAGGTCGATCACCCGGACACCGGTCACCGCGGCCGCCCGCTCGATCGTGGCGTCGAGGTACGGGATGAAGTCGTCGCGCAGGAAGACGTACTCACCCTTGTCGATGCCGGGGATGCAGCTGTTGCCGGGGCCGAGTGGATCGGGATAGGTCGTCACGAACACCGGGGCGCTGCCGGCGGCGGCCTTGACCTCGCGGTAGGTCCGCTTCAGGCTCGGATAGACCGTGTCGCGGATGTTGTCGAGCCAGTCCTGCGCCTCGGCCAGGCAATCCGACCTGCCGGGGGTGGCGCAGGCCTTGCCGACGTTGCCGAAGTTGGCGTCGTTGCCGCCGATGCCGAGGATCACGGCGTTGAAGCCGTGCCCGGTCGCCTGCTTCAAGGCGGCGGACGCGTGGTCGAACGCGACGAGCTGCGGCAGCCCTCCCGCGACGGTCGACGGGCTGTTGGGGTACTGCCCCTGGCCCTGTTTGCGCGAGGCCGATGCCAGCCCGTCGATGTCGCGGGTGACCGCGCCCGAACAGGCCAGGAACGTGAGCGAGTCGTCGTCCTTCTCGGCCAACAGGTACGAGTACGCCGTCGGCGCCCGCCGGCAGCCGTTGCGCGCCGTGTCGGTCCCCGCGAAGAAGTGCCGCGCCCCCTCGCCCGAGGTGTACGAGTCGCCCAGCACCGCCAGGTGGAACGACGCGTCGGGGTGCGGGTCGAGCGCGCTCTTCGACGACGTGTGGATCGTGCGTGCGATCAACACGCCGGCGAGCAGCACGAAGACGCCGAGCACCCACGACAGGTGCAACAGGAAGTGGTCGAGCTTCTCGTGCTCGTCCTTCAGGTGCTCCCGCGCGATGAGCACGACCAGCACGACGATGACGGCCAGGCCCACCACGAGCAGCACGCGAACGAGATCCACTTCCGCCTCCTCCGAGGCTGACATGCCGAGCCGCACTCGACACCCGCGTCAACCCGACTCGAGCGATCCTTCCACCGGCTCGCAACCTAGTCGAGCGGCTCCCGCGCAACCGCGATCTCGCGGGAGTGGCCTGCTTGCCATACTTCGGCGCGTGGCCACGAACGACGACGCGTTCCTCGACGACGTCGTGGAGCGCTTGGCCGGCGTGCCCGGGGTGAGGGGGATCGCGCTCGGTGGCTCGCGAGCGTGGGGCACCGCCGGCCCCGACAGCGACTGGGATCTCGGTCTCTTCGTCGACGACGGCTTCTCGCCGGCGGCGGTGCGAGGCCTGGCCGCCGAGGCCGGGTGGACCGGGCACGTGGCGGAGCTGGGCGAATGGGGACCGGTCATGAACGGCGGCGCGTGGTTGCAGGTCGCCGGACGGCGCGTCGACCTGCTGTGGCGCGAGATCGCCACGCTCGAGCGCTTGGTCGACGAGGTCGAGCGCGGCGAGTTCTCGGTGGTGCGCATCCCGTTCTTCGTCGCCGGCATCGCGACCTACGTGCCGGTGGGCGAGCTCTCGGTCGACGAGGCCCGGTGGGGCACGGTGCCGGCAGGTCGCGCCATGCCCGAGGCCCTGCGCGAGCGCGGCGCGGCGTGGTGGGCCGAGAACGCCCGGCTCGACCTCGACTACAGCAGGACCATGGCCGCCCGGGGTGACCTGACCGCGGCGAACGGACTGCTGGCGCGTGTGGCCATCGAGGTGGCTCACGCTCGCATGTGCGCGGCCGGTCGCTGGGTGCTCAACGAGAAGGGCCTGTTGCGCGACGCGGGCGTGGACGAGGCGGTCGGCCCCGACCTCGACGCCCGTGCCGACCACCTCGAGTCACTTCTCGACTCGTCCTGACCGCATCACCCGTCGGCGAGGTCAGCTGATCAGCGGCGAGTCGCCGTGGGGCGAGCCGTCCGACACCTCGTCGAGCACCAGGCCCATGACGAGCGCGTCCCAGAGCTCGCCGTTGGCCCGCCGGTAGTGGCGCACCAGTCGACCCTCGTCGACGAACCCCCGCGAGCGGTACAGGGACAGGCCGCGGCGCGTTGTGGGGCCACACCTGCAGCGCGACCTTGTGGGCACCGAGGTCACGGCTCTCGGCGATCAGGCCGTCGAGCAGCCGACGGCCCAGCCCCTGCCCGCGCCAGCCGTCGGCGATGGCCATGCCGATGTCGGCGACTCCGTAGCTGGACAGCGACGCGCTGCCGGTGCCGACGATCTCATGGGACTCGGGCCCCTCGACCACGAGGATGCGCTGCGACTCGGGCGTGGCCAACATCGACTCGAACATCGCGAGGCGCTCGGCGCGGTCGACCGGCGCCTCGGTGCCGACCCACAACCCCTCGTCGACCACACCGACGAACATGTCGATGGCGCCTTCGAGGTCGTCAGGGCGCAGCGCGCGGATCGTCGGGGACGAGGTCGGGTCGGGGGTCGGCACGGCTCAATCCGCGGTCGTCGACAGGCCGGCCAGCAGGTCGCGCAGCGTCGCCGCCACGGCGTCTCGCGTCTGTGTCGGCTCGGTCGAGTTGGCGATGAGCATCCCGCCGCGGGTGAGCGCGCCCAACAGCAGCCGGGCCAGCGTCTCGGCGTCGTCCACCCGCAACGCGCCAGCGACGGCCGCCGCCTCGAGCGCGCCGACGATGGCGGTGAAGGCGTAGCGCTCGTCGAGCTCGGTGTAGCGCGCCAGTCCGAGGACGGCCGGCGCATCGGTGATGATGATCCGCTGCACCTCGGGCTCGAGCACCGCGTCGAGGAAGGCCTCGAACCCGCGGATGAGGAACTCGACCTCGTCAGGCGCACCCTGGGCCGCCCGGCCCGACGCCTCGAGCAGCTCGACGTGGACCTGCTCGAAGACGGTCTCGAACAGCGCCGTCTTGGTCGGGAAGTGGTGGTAGAGCGCGCCGGTGGTCACCCGCGCCTCGCGGGCCAGGTCCTCGACCGAGGTGGCGGCGAAGCCCTGGTCGCCGAACAACCGCCGGCCCGCCGCGACGAGCCCGGCCCGGGTCTGGGCGACCTGCTCGGCCCGCAGGGTGGGCCGAGGCTCGATCGACGCACCCGGGTCAGCAGCCACGCCCACTGTGTAGTTCGCCGGTTCGCTCTTGCCCATCCCGATGCCCTCTGACATAGTGTTGCTATCTTGAATAGTAGAAGAATCCCAAGAGGAGAAGGTGGATGAGCACAGCGATCGAGTCGTTGACGGCGGACCGGAGCGCGTTGCTCGAGCTCTGCGCGGGCCTCGGCCCGCAGGATTGGGGTGCGCCCAGCGGGTGCGAGGGCTGGTCGGTGCAGGACGTGGTCACCCATCTCGGCGCCCTCTACTGGCTGGTGGTCGACCCCACCCAGCTGCCCGACACGGCCGGCCTCGCCACCGAGCGCGCCCAGGACGTCAACGTCGAGGCCCGCCGGTCCTGGTCATCCGACCGGGTGCTGTCCGACTACGAGTCGGTCAGCACCCAGGCGCTCGCCAGCATGGCCGAGCTCGAGACCCAGGACTTCGAGCTGCCGCTCGGCGACCTGGGCACCTATGCCGCGTCGGTGCTCCCCTACGCCTTCGCGTTCGATCACTACATCCACATCCGTGCCGACCTCTTCGCCCCCCGCGGTCCCCTGACCGCCGGTCAGCCGCCGTCCGACGAGCTGCGCCTGGGCGCCGCCCTCGACTGGGTCGAGGCGGCTCTGCCGCAGCAGAACGCGGACCTCATCGCGCGCCTCGACGGCTCGATCGACATCGACCTGCGAGGCACGGCGGCCCGCCCGATCCGCATCGGCGACGGCGAGCCGCGCGCCACCGTCAGCTCGGACAGCGCGGCGTTCGTGCGGTGGATCACCCAACGCGCGACTTGGGAGGACGCGGGCGCCGAGGGATCGGGCGACGCCGCCCAGCTCGCACTGGCTCGCGAGCTCCACGTCTTCTGACGGCCGACGACCGCCAGCGCCACGAGCGCGGCGCTCCCGTAGGCTGCGGCCCATGGCTGCACCCCGGATCGCCGGATACGACCAGCTGGTGTCCAAGCAGTCCGCGGTCGACGCGACCGGCGACCTGAGACAGGACCCGATCGACGGTGTGCGGTTCCGCCCCGTCCGGCCCGTCCCCCACGAGGACGGGACCGTCGCCGAGGTGGCCCGGGTGGCCTGGCCCGAGGTCGACCAGCCGGTGGTGCAGGTGCACGTGACCACCACCCTCGCCGGACGGATCCGGGCGTGGGGCCTGCACCAGGAGTCGACCGACCGGCTGTTCGTGGTGCACGGACTGGTCTCGATCGTCGTCTACGACGGCCGTGAGGACTCGCCCACCTTCGGCTGCCTCAACGAGTTCCGGGTGAGCGAACGCAACCCAGGGCTGTTGGTCATCCCGCCCAACCTGTTCCACGGGTGGAAGAACATCGGCATCGACGAGGCCTTCATCATCAACATGCCGTCGGACCAGTACACCCACGACCATCCCGACGCCCTCGACCTGCCCTACGAGTCCCCCGAAGCCCACGAGATCGTCCCGTTCCGCTGGTGGTGAGCTGACCCCGTGCCCCGGGCCACGGTGGTCATGGCGACGTACAACTGGGCACCCGTGCTGCCCTTCAGCATCGGCAGCGTGCTCGACCAGACCTTCACCGACTTCGAGCTGCTGGTCATCGGGGACGGCTGCACCGACGAGAGCGCGGATGTCGTCGGGGCCATCGGCGACCCACGCGTCCGATGGCAGAACCTGGAGGTGAACACCGGCCACCAATGGGGCCCGAACAACGCCGGCCTGGCCCAGGCGCGGGGCGAGATCGTCGCCTATCTCGGCCACGACGACCTCTGGCTTCCCGCCCACCTCGAGACGTTGGTCGGCGTCCTCGACGCCGGCGCCGAGGTGGCGCACGACCACGCGCTCATGGTCACCGCCGGCCAGCCGCTCGAGCTGTTCCCGCCCGAGGGTTGGACCTATGAGCCGGGTCGTTGGATCCCGCCGACGACCTTGGCTCACCGCCGGGACCTCGCCGTATCGGTCGGAGGTTGGCGGGGACCCGCCGAGACGGGCGGCCTCGACCCGGAAGCCGACCTGTGCCAGCGCTTGTCCACGACGGGCGACATCCGACTCGCGCCCGGGTTGTCCAGCGTGAAGCTGTCGGCCGCGTCGCGCCACCACGTCTACCGCGAGCGACCCCACCACGAGCAGCAGTACTGGCTCGGTCGGATCCGGTCGGCGGCCGACCCCGAGGCCGACATCCGCGCCGCGCTCGACGAGCCTTACGCGCTCGCCAGCCAGCGCCCGAGCCGGTGGACCTCGCAGTGGGAGCGGGCCCGCTGGTCGATCCGGGCCCGCTGGCGCCGGCGGCGCGGGCGACCGACGGCCACGGCCGTGGAACGCAACCAGCTCCGCCGGCGCTACAAGGGCCTCGAGCCCTGACCGACCGCCCTGCGCAAACTGGGAATCTTTGTCATGCGTCTTCGCGCGCTTTTGACGCCCGGTTTCGGGACGGGAGGAAGGTGGCGGCGTAGACGCCCGAGCTCACGGCCAGGATGGCGAAGCTCGGCGGGATCGACGCCACCGCGTTGCTCACCAGCAGGCCGATCCACATCGATCCCACGGCGATGGCCACCGAGAGCGCCATGGCCCGGTACGGACGGGCGGTGAGGCGCTGCGCGGCGCCGGCGGGTCGCGGCCAGCAGCCCGAGCAGCAGCAGCGCGCCGACCGCCTGGGTGGCCTCGGCCGCGGTGGCGCCGACCAGCGCCAGGAACACGAGCCCGAGCACGGTCACGGGCACGCCCTCGGGCCGCCGCCACCGACGCGTCCACCGACGCGAACAGCAACGGGCGGGCGATGACGAGCATCGCCACGATCACCCCCAGCGCGACGACGACGGCCACCAGGGTCTGGCCCGCGTCGAGCCCGAAGATCGACCCGAACAGCACGCTCGTGCCGGCCGCGCTGTTCCCCGTCGCGTGCTGGGTCGTGAAGATCGAGAGGAACAGCACCCCGACGCCGAGCACCCACGCGAACACGCTGCCGATGACCACGTCGTCGGCGCGGCCGCGCGGGCCGAGCAGCCCGAGCCCGACCGCCACCGCGATGGTGGCGACGAACAGGCCGAGCCGCACGTCGATGCCGAACGCGAGCGCTGCCGAGCGCGCCCGTGAAGGCGACGTGCGACAAGGCGTCGCCGGTGAACACCTGGCTGCGGAGCACCATGAAGTAGCCGACCAGCCCCGAGCAGGCCGCCACCGCCGTCCCGGCCAGGAACGCGTGCCGGAAGAACGGGTGGGCCAGCAGGTGCGCCAGCCCGGCCACGGGCGCGACATGGATCGAGAGCACGATCATCGGGTCGACAGCCGGGCCCGGGCCCGTGGCGCCTGGACGGCGAGCTTGGCCGCGAGCTTGGCGACGAGATAGGCGGCGAACGCGATCGACGAGACCCAGAACCCGATCGGGTAGGGCGAGTAGTAGGACAGCGGCCAGGCCGCGCCCAGGTCACGGCCAGCGCGATCGCCACCGACAGGGCCAGGCTCAGACCCGGTCGGGCCGAGATGGTCTGCGCGGTCGCGGCCGGCAGCACGAGCAGGGCGAACACGAGCAGCGAGCCGGTGATCTGGCTCGTCTCCGCGGCCGCGACGCCGAGCAGCACCAGGAAGGCGACCGACAGCGCGGCCACCGGCACCCCCCGCCCGGCCGCCACCTCGGGATCGATCGACGCGAAGAGCAACGGTCGCCCGACGATCGCGAGCGCCACCAGCGACACCGCGGCCCCGATGGCCAGCACGACGATCTGCGCGCTCGTGATGCCGAGGAAGCTGCCGAACAGCAGGCCGTCGACGCCGCTGAGGTTGCCGGCGTAGAGCGTCACGAACAGGAACCCGCACGCCAGCGCGAACGCCTGGGTGGTGCCGATCACCGCCGACTCCTCGCTGACCATCGCCCTGGCGAGCGCGGGGAACGGCGGCGATCACGAGGGCGGCGACCACGCAGAAGACCGAAGTAGCCGAGGCTGGCGCTGACGCCGAGCAGAACGGCGCCGGCCGCGCCGGGGAACCCGACGACGGCCAAGGTGTGACCGGCGAAGGTCTGGCGGCGCAGCACCATGAACCAGCCGATCGGCGCGGCGACGAGCGCGACGATCGCCGCCGGCCACGAACGCGTCGACCATGAAGCGGAACTCGAACAGCTGACGCAGGTCCGACGGCGAGGTTCCAGCCGAGGACGGGCTGGCCGAAGCCGAGCGTCACGGGTGCCGCGGGTGGTGATGGGCGGGCGCCTCGGGCTGGCCGACGACCACGAGCCGACCGTCGCGCGTGCGCAGCACCTCGATGGGCGTGCCGTACAGATCGGATCAGGGTCTCGCTGGTGATCACCTCGTCCGGTGGTCCCTCGACGGCGCCGCCATGGGCGAGGTAGATGACCCGGTCGAGGTACGACAGGATCGGGTTGACGTCGTGGGCCACCAGCATCACCGCCACGCCCTCGGCGCAGATCTCGCCGATGAGCGCCGCCACCGACGCCTGGTTGGGCAGGTCGAGGCTGTCGAGCGGCTCGTCGAGCAGCAGCAGCGCCGGCTTCGGGCACGAGCGCCTGCGCGATCAGCAACCGCTGCTGCTCGCCGCCCGACACCTGCCCGATGGGACGGTCGGCGTAGGCCGTCGCGCCGACCAGGTCGATGACCTCGGCGACCCGCTCGGCCTCGGCCCGGGCACCCGCCGAGCGCCGCCCCGGCCACGGCACGCCCCACCGGTCCCCGTCGAGGCCCATGCGCACGATGTCGACGCCCCGGATCCGCAGGCCGGCGTCGAAGCTGCGGCGCTGGGGCAGGTAGCCGATCCGGTCGTTCGCACCGCCGGGCGCCTGCCCGAGCACGCGCATCTCGCCGCCGGCCAACGGGACCAGCCCGAGGATGGCCTTGATCAGCGTCGACTTGCCGACGCCGTTGGGCCCGAGCACGGCGACGAACTCGCCGGACCCGACGGTGACGTCGACCTCGCTCCACACCGTGTGACCGGCGATCTGCACCGTCGCGTCGCGCAGCGACACCACCGGCGCGCTCATCGTCGCGTCGCCTGCGCCAGCGCCTGCTCGAGGTGTTCGAGCTGCGCGGTCTGCCAGGCCTGGAAGGTGACATCGGCCGGGCTCATCGTCTCGGTGATCGTGGTCACGGGGATGTGGTGCGCATCGGCGGCGCGGACCAGCGTCCCGTACGTCGGGGGTGGCGTTCTGCGTGTTCAACACGAAGACGTCGATCTCGTGGCGCGTGATCTGGTCGTCGACGGTCGTCTTGTCGGCCGCGGTGGGATCGGTGCCCTCGCTGATGGCGTCGAGGTAGCGACCGCGGCGTCAGCAGCCTGAGGCCGGTGGCCTGCGCCAGCCCCTCGAAGATGCTCTCGGATGCACCGACCGGGGTGCCGGCGTAGCGCGTCCTGATCTGGGCGATGAGCCCGTGGTACTCCGCCAGCCCCGTGTGCTCGAAGGCGGCCCGCCTCTGGTCGAAGTACGCGGCGTCGGCCGGGTCGATGGCGCTGGTAGTCGGCCGTGATCCGGTCGATCACCTGCTCGACGTCGCCGGGGAAGTACCAGCGGTGCGGGTTGTCGCCCACCTTCAGGCCGAGCAGGTGTCCGACGTCGAGGACCTTCTGGCCGGCAGTCTGGTTCGCCGCCACCAGCTGGGCCGCCCACGGGTCGTAGCCCAGGCCGTTCTCGATCACGTAGCCGGCCTCGGCCACGGTGCGGCCGTCGGCGGCGCTCGGCTCGTAGTCGTGCGGGTCGGTGTCGGGGTTGGAGATGATGCTCGCCACCTCGACGTGGGCGCCCCCGAGCTGCGCGGCGATGGACCCCCAGAAGTTCTCGGCCGCCACCACCTCGATCCGCCGGCCTCCGCCCGGACCACCGCCGGTCGTCGTGCCGGTCGACCCCGACCCGCAGGCCACGGCGACGAGCGCCAGCGCGACCACGACACCCGCGAGGACCGACGAACGCCTCGAACGCCCGGACTGCGGCGCAGAGGTGGACGGAGGCAGATGCAAAGGCACGGATCGACCCTAATCAAGAGTGATTCTCAGAACAAGTCCTATTCCTGTTCCCAATGGTTCTCAGTCGGGCTAGGGTCCGGCCATGGCGATCGACGTCCACGCCGTGGCCGCCAGCCGGCTGGCGGCCACCGGGCAGCGCTACACGACCAGCCGCCGAGCCGTGGTCGAGGCGTTGCAGAGGGCCGGCCGCCCGCTCACCATCCCCGAGATCCTGCAGGGCGACCACGACCTGCCCCAGAGCTCGGCCTACCGCACCATGGCCGTGCTGACCCAGGCCGGTGTGGTCCGCCGGGTGGTGGCGGTCGACGAGTTCGCCCGCTTCGAGCTGGCCGAGGACCTCTCGAGCCACCACCACCACCTGCTGTGCACGAGCTGCGGCGTGGTGGCCGACTTCGAGCTGCCGCCCGCGCTCGAGCGCAAGCTCGAAGAGGCCTTCCAGACGGCAGCCAACCGCCACGACTTCGAGAGCATCCACCACCGCGTCGACCTCGTGGGGCTGTGCACCGACTGCTCGGCCGCGGCCGCGGGCTCGACCCCGAGCTGACCCACCGGCCCAGGGGTATCCACCGCCGAGGCCGGCCGGCGGAACAACATGGTGCGGGACCCGGGCGGGCCCGTAGGGCAGAAGCGACCGGAGGTCCGTCGATGACCGATCCCTATGCCGTCACCTGTCCCGCCTGTCTCGCCGCGCCCGGCCAACGGTGCTCGAACCGCATCCGCGAGCTCGACTCGGTGCACCGGAGCCGCCAGCGGCTGGCCCGCCAACGGCGGAGCCGCCACGACCAGTCGCGTCCCGATCCCATGCCGGTCGGCGCCGCCCCGCGTGGCGGCCGGGCCCGCAGCGGCTGAGCCGGGATCAGCTGAGCCAGGCGCGCCGGCGCTCGGTCAGCGGCCGCCCTCGGCGCGCACCTTGAGCCGATCGAGCCGACCGGCCCACGCCGCGTCGGCTTCGGCGATCCACGCCGCGGCGGCCTGCAGCGACGCGTCCTCGGCCTGGTAGCGCGTCTCGCGGCCCACCCGGTCGGCGCGCGACCAGCCCCGCGTCACCGAGCACGCGCAGGTGCTTGGTCACGGCTTGGCGAGAGATGGGGAGCTCCGCGGCCAACGCCGTGGCGGTGACCGGACCGTCATCGACGACCGCGCGCCACAGGTGTCGCCGCGTGTCGTCGCCGAGCGCGGCGAAGACGGCGCCGGCGCGTGCCTCCGCCCGGCCGCCGCGGCCGCCAGCCGTCGTGTTCGGCGGTGTCACCGAGCGGCGGCGGCGAGCTTGCGCGCCAGCCGTCCGGCGAGCGCGGGCAGGGCGGTTCCCCATCCCTGGTCGATGGCGGAGATGGCGTCGGCTCGGTCGACGAAGCTGGTCGAGCCACCGGCCGACACCGTGGCCAGCGCCACGACCTCGACCACGTGCACGTCGGTGGCGTCGCCGGCGGGCGCGACGGTGATCTCGACCGACGACAGCTCGCCGTCGTCGCGCCACCAGTGCCACACGAGGCGGCCAGGCTCGAACTCGGTGACCAGCAGGTGGCGGACCGAGCGCGTCGAGCTCGGTGACCTGGCCGGCCGCGCCCGCGGCCAGCGGCCGGTCCAGCTCGACCTCGGCACCGAGCCAGCCGGCCAGCTCGGTCGGGTCGACGATGGTGGCCCACACCTCGTCGGGCGTCGCCTCGATGCGGACGCGGCGCTCGATGCGGGCGATCTCGAAGCCGGTGTCGTCCGGCGTGGCGATGGGTTCCATATGCGCAACGTACTGGTTGCGCTTCGGTCCGGCAACCCCTATCGTGTCCGACACGCAACCTTTTGATTGCGCTTTCTCGTTCATCCCACCCAGGAGGCCCGGCATGCTCGTCCCCACCGTCATCGAATCCACCAGTCGGGGCGAGCGCGCCTACGACATCTACTCGCGCCTGCTGCGCGAGCGCATCGTGTTCCTCGGCGCCGCGATCGACGAGCAGGTGACCAACCTGGTGGTCGCCCAGCTGCTGTTCCTCGAGGCCGAGGACGCCGACAAGCCGATCAACCTCTACATCAACTCGCCGGGCGGCGACATGGTCGGCCTCTTCGGCATCTACGACACGATGCAGTTCCTGAACCCGCCGGTGGCCACCACGTGCATCGGCCAGGCCGCGTCCGCGGCCGCCGTGCTGCTCAGCGCCGGCGCGCCCGGCATGCGCACCGCGCTGCCCAACGCCCGCGTGCTGATCCACCAACCCCACGGTGGGGCGCAGGGCCAGTCGGTCGATCTCGAGATCCAGGTGCGCGAGACGATCGAGATGCGCGAGCGCATGGTCGACATCCTGGCCGAGACCACGGGACAGACCCGCGAGCGCATCGTCGCGGACATCGACCGCGACTACATCGTGCGCGGGGCCGACGCGGTGGCCTACGGGCTGGTCGACGAGGTGATCACCAAGCGCCGCCTGCACCCGGTGGCGGCGCTGGTCGACTCGACCGGCGTGGGTGCCTCGCTCAGCTGAAGTCGTTCGGCAGGGCCCGGCGACCGCGACCACACTGTCGGCATGCACCGGTGGCACGTCGGCCAGGTCGAGATCGTGCGGATCGAGGACGCCGCGTTCTCGCTCCCGTCCGAGCGCCCGGCCCCGGCCTGGGCCGTGCCGGACTTCGCGCCGACGGCCCACGACGTGGGTCTGGCCTTCAGCGCCATCGCCGTCGCCGACGGTGACCGTCGCATCGTCATCGATCCCTGGCTGGCCGACGATGCGCCGCGGTCACGGCCGGGCGCGGCCGAACATGTCGCGGGGCTCCTCGATCAGCTCGACGCGGCCGGATTCGCCACCGACGCGGTCGACACCGTGGTCAACACGCACTTCGACGGCATCGGGTGGAACACCCGGCCCGATCCCACCTCGCCCGCCGGCTGGACGGCGACGTTCCCGAACGCGCGCTATCTGTACCCGCGCGCCGAGCTCGAGGCGTGGCGGGCCGGCATCTATCCGCCGGGTGACGACGGTCTGGCCGTGCTCGACGCGCTCGGCGTGCTCGAGGGCATCGACCTCCCGTACGAGCTCACCTCGCACGTGCGCCTCGACGACGCGCCGGGCCACAACCCGGGGCACCTGAGCGTCACGATCGAGGCCGACGGCGCGCTGGCGATGATCCCCGGCCACCTGTTCCTCAACCCGTTCCAGGTGAGCGACCCCACCGAGGCATCCGACCTCGACCCCGCCGTGGCCACCGCCTCCCGCCAGCGGATCCTGGCCGAGCTGGCCGACGCCGACGGTCTGCTGCTCACCACCCTGATCGGCGGTCCAGGCGGCGGGACCGTCCGGCGCGACGGCAACTCGTTCGGCCTCGAGGTCTGAGGCGCCCGGACCGGCTCAGTCGACGAGGGCCTGGTAGACGAGCTGCTTGAGCTGGGTGCGGATCGGGTGGGTGCTCGACGGCAGCAGCTGGGTGAAGAACAGGGCGGTGAGCTCCTCGGCCGGATCGACCCAGAACGCGGTGCTGGCCGCGCCGCCCCACGCGAACTCGCCCGCGCTCGACAGCACCTTGTTGGCCGCCGGGTCGAGCACCACCGAGAAGCCGAGACCGAAGCCGACGCCGTCGTAGGTGGTCTCGGCGAACAGCGGCCGGCCGACCTGCTTCGAGGTCGGCGCCACCGGGCAGGTGGTTGCGCGTCATGTAGTCGACCGTGCGCGGGCCGAGCAGCCGGACGCCGTCGAGCTCGCCCCGGTTGAGCAGCATCTGGGTGAAGCGGTGGTAGTCGGCCGCGCGTCGACACCAGCCCGCCGCCGCCCGAGAGCATCTGCGGCGGGGCCGAGCGCGCCGCGCCCATGCCGTCGAGGCGGCACCGCGGTGCGCTTCGGGACCGGCGCCGTAGAGCGCGGCCAGCCGTTCGAGGTCGGCTCGGCGAACCGAGAAGCCGGTGTCGGTCATGCCGAGCGGTTCGAAGATGTGCTCGGCCAGGAAGCGGTCGAGCGACTGGCCCGACACGACCTCGACCAGCCGCCCGAGCACGTCGGTCGAGACCGAGTAGTTCCACTCGGTGCCGGGCTCGAACAGCAGCGGCATCGACGCCCACGCGTCGCACGGCGCCGGCCAGGTCGAGGTCGGGCGGGCTGCCCCACTCGAAGCCGGCGGCGCGGTACATGGCGTCGACCGGGTGGGCTGTAGTGGAAGCCGTAGGTGAGACCCGAGGTGTGGGTCAGCAGGTGCCAGATCCGCATCGGCTCGGTGGCCGGCACGGTCACCGGCGCCTGCGACGAGCCGCTGCGGAAGACGCGCTGGTCGCGGAACGACTCGATGTAGCGGTGCACCGGGTCCTTCAGCTCGAACGCGCCCTGCTCGTAGAGCATCATCGCCGCCACCGACGTGATCGGCTTGGTCATCGAGTAGATGCGCCACAGCGGTGTCGCGCTCGACCGGCAGGCCGGCCTCGCGGTCGCGATCGCCGCACGTCGCGACGTGCACGATACGTCCGCCTCGCGCCACCGCCAGCAGCCAGCCGGCCAGGCGCCCGTCGTCGACGTACCGCGCGAAGTGCCGATCGATGCGGCCCAGCCGCTCCGCGTCGAACCCGGCCTCGGCGGCCGAGACCTCTACCTGCAGCTCCCCCATGACGTCCCTTCCTGGTCGATCGTCCTCATTCGTCCTGTCGATCGTCGCCGAGCGAAACCCCCGGCCGACCGAGCCGGTCAGCCACTCTGCGTGGTCATGGGACCACGACCTGAGACAGTGCTCGCTCGCGCCGTCTCGATCATCCATACTGCCCCCATCGCAACGGACATGGGGGGCCTGGTCGAGGGATTGGTCACCGAGCACGGTCGCGGCGCGACCCCGTTCGGGATCTACGTGCTCGATCCCACCCAGCCCGAGTCGGAACTGGCCCGCACGATCGAGCGCCAGGTGTTCGACGAGTTGTTCCCAACTCGCCCGAGCTGATGGACGACGAGTACGGGCCCTACGACCTGGCCAGCACCTTCCTGTGCGTGGTCGACCACGCGAGCGTCGACCGGCCGGGATGATCCGCGATCATCCAGCCGTCGCCCGGCGGGCTTCAAGAGCTTCGACGACCTGAGCCGGGCGTGGGGCGTGTCGTTCCCCGAGCTGGTCGGACCGGCGGGCATCGAACTCGACCTGGCGGCGTGGTGGGACATCGCCACCCTCGGCGTCGAACGGGACTACCGCGGTGCGGCCACCAGTGGCCTGGTCGCGATGGCGCTCTACCAGGCGCTCAACATGCTGGCCGACCGCGAGGGCATCGAGTGGGCCGTCGCCATCCTCGACCTCGTCGTGCTCGACCTCATCAACACCGCGTGGATGAACCCGTTCGCGCCGATCCCGGGACCGAGCCCCGTGCGCTACCTCGACTCGCCCGCCAGTCAGCCGGTCTTCTGCGACGCGGCCGCCTACAAGGCCAAGCTGGCAGCTGTTCGACCCGGCCACCCACGAGATCCTCTTCCAGGGCAAGGGCCTCGAGACGATGGTGTCGGCGCCCGTGTGGGACGACGCCGGCGAGACGGTCGCCGTCGCGCCGATCATCGCCGCGGCCAGCTGACGCCGGCGTGCCAGGTGGCACCGCCGACGCGCTCGGAAGAGCTCAGGCGGTGTCGGGGACGACGCTGAGCGCGGGCGCCGCCGCCAGCCCGATCCGGCTCAGATCACCCCGGGCAGCTCGGCGAAGGGCACAGGCGCCGAGAAGAGGTAGCCCTGCGCCTGGTCGCAGCCGAGCTCCTGCAGACGGTTGGCCTGCTCGGCCCGCTCGACGCCCTCGGCCACCGTCGTGATGCCGAGCGACTCGGCGATGGCCACGATGGCCGAGACCAGGGTGGTGTTGGCCCCGTGCTCGGCGATGCCGTCGACGAACGACTTGTCGATCTTGACCTCGTCGATCGGGAGCCGGTCGAGCGTGGCGAGCGACGAGTAGCCGGTGCCGAAGTCGTCGACCGAGATCCGCACACCGCACGAGCGCAGCGACACGAGCAGCTTCGAGATGAGGGCCAGGTTCTCCATGACCAGCGACTCGGTGAGCTCGAGGCGGAGCCCCGAGGCCGGCAGACCACGGCCGAGCAGCGACCGGGCGACGTGGTCGAGCAGCGTGTTGTCGCGCAGCTGGCGCACCGACAGGTTGACGGCCACGCTGAGGTCGTCGGCGTGCGGCACGGTCGCTCGCGCAGCGCCACGAGGTCGGCACAGGCCTGGTCGAGCACCCAGGCGCCGATCTCGACGATCAGGCCCGTGTCCTCGGCGATCGGGACGAACACCGACGGCTCGATCTCGCCGAGGATCGGGTGCGACCAGCGCAGGAGCGCCTCGAGGCTGGTGACGCGGCCGTCCTGGGCTGCGCACGATCGGCTGGTAGGCCAGGTGCAGCTCGCCGCGCGACGAGCGCGTGGCGCAGCTCGTTCTCGAGCGTCGAGCCGGTACTCGACCCGCTGGCGCATCGACGGTCGAACACCGCCACCGCGTCGCCACCGGCGTCCTTGGCCTGGTACATCGCGATGTCGGCGTCGCGCAGCATGGCGTCGGCGCCCATGGCCGGGTCCGATCCGCGGTGCAACGGCCACCCCGACGCTCGCGGACAACGGGATCTCGATGTCGCGGACGCGGACGCCCTGAGCCAGGCTGAGCCGGGTCCGCTCGGCCAGCTCGCGGGCGTGGTCGGCCTCGCGCACTCCACGGGCCACGATCACGAACTCGTCGCCGCCGATCCGGGCCACGAGGTCGCCGGCGCGGCTGTTGGCCCCCAGCCGGTGGCCGACCGCGTACAGCAGCTCGTCGCCCATCCCGTGGCCGAAGCTGTCGTTCAGGATCCGGAACCGGTCGAGGTCGAGGAACATCAGGGCGATCGTCTCGTTGTCCCCGCTGGCCAGCAGCTTCTCGACGTGGTCCTGCACGTACGATCGGTTGGCCAACCCGGTCAGCAGGTCGTGGGTGGCCTGGTGGGCCAGGCGCGCCTCGGCCCGGGCGTGCTGGCGCAACGCCCGGAACATCCGCCACGCGGCGGTGGCGGTGCAGGCGATGACCACCGCCGCCAGGATCATCCGGTCGACGACCGAGTGGTCGGCACGGCTCAGGGTGATCACGGCCGGCACGCAGAGGGCCACCGCGACGAAAACGAACCGGCCGCGCATCGGCTCGGGCTCGAGCGATCGAACCGGTCGCGACACGTCGCGGATCGACGGGTGCAGGAAGCCCGTCATGAGCGCGACGTAGGCGACGCCGAAGGGCACGTCGACGAACCGTGGGTCGACGTGGGCGATGTGGGCGTCGACGAGCATGTAGACGGTCTCGCCGGCCAGCGTGAACAGCAGCGTCGACGAACAACAGGCGCAGCGCGAGCGGACGGTCGGTGCCCGAGCTGAACGCGATGCGGGCACCGAAGGCGACCAGGAAGACGCAGATCGCCGGGTAGCAGGCCAGCAACAGCCGGGTCGTCACCATCACGTGGCGCTCCGAGACGGCCGGGTCGATGAGGTACACCCACGCCACCGTGAGCGCGGCGATGCCGGCGATGACGGCGTCGAGGGTGGCGTCGAGGTCGCTCGGTGCCCGGCGGGCGGCGGCACCGGGCCAGGCCGAGCCAGCGAGATGGCCAGGATCAGGTAGCCCGGGCAGGGTCAGGGCGTCGGGCAGCAGCGAGCGGTGCGGGGTGAGGTTGCCGAGCGTGCCGAGCGCGACCCGGGCCGCGCCGCCGGCCAGGAAGAACAGCAGGGCGATGATCTGCAGGACCCACGGCCAGGCGGGCTCGGGGCCGCCAGCGCAGGATGCCGACGGTGGCGGCCACGAGGCCGGCCACGCCGAGCACGACCAGGGTCTGCGAGGAGAAGCCGCCGAGCAGGCCGAGGATGTCCGCGAGCAAGAAGGTTCCGCCCGCGACGGCAGCACCCAGTGCCCACCTGGTTTCGGGCCGAGCCTCCTCAACCATGTTGGCGTCAGTCATGGCCGCATCGCCCTGCTCCGCGCGATCGCTCACACGCTCATGACTCGTCGGCACCAGAACGGGCGGAGTTGAGCGAATCGTCAACAGGATGTTGCAACGGAAACGAACAGGTGTTTGCTCGCTCACCTGGCCAGATCGGCCGAATCGGCGAGATCGGGCTTCGGGCCTGCGATCGGGCCCGTCAGGAGCGGAAGCGCCGCTCGATCAGCGCTTCGGCGATCTGCACCGCGTTGAGGGCCGCCCCCTTGCGCAGGTTGTCGCCGGAGAGGAACAGCGACAGGCCGTGCTCGACGGTGGGATCGACCCGGATGCGACCCACGAAGGTCGAGTCGACGCCGGCGGCCATCAGCGGCGTGGGCACGTCGGCCAGCTCGACGCCGGCGGCCTTGATGAGGGCCCGGCGCGCCTGCTCGGGGGTGATCGGCTCGGCGAACCCGGCGTTGATCGACAGCGAGTGCCCGGTGAACACCGGCACCCGCACGCAGGTCACCGCCACCCGCAGGTCGGGCAGCTCGAGGATCTTGCGGCTCTCGTTGCGGAGCTTGTGCTCCTCGTCGGTCTCGTCGCGCGCCGTCGTCGACGATGCTGCCGGCCAGCGGGATCACGTTGAACGCGATCGTGGTCGGGAACTTGTGCGCCGGCGGGAAGTCGACCGCCGTGCCCGACATGGCCAGCGCGCTGGCGCCGTCGCCGACCTTGCGGATCTGCTCGTCGAGCTCGGCGGTGCCGGCCAGGCCCGCGCCCGACACGGCCTGGTAGGTGCTCACGACGAGCGTACGCAGGCCGGCCTCGAGATCGAGCGGCTTGAGCACCGGCATGGCGACCATGGTCGTGCAGTTGGGGTTGGCGACGATGCCCTTGGGGATCTCGTCGAGGGCGTGGGCGTTGACCTCGGGCACCACGAGCGGCACGTCGGGATCCATGCGCCACGCCGACGAGTTGTCGATGACGATGGCGCCGGCGTCGGCCACGCGCGGAGCCAGCTCGCGCGAGGTCGGCACCGCCGGCCGAGAACAGCGCGATGTCGAGGCCGGACCAGTCGGCGGTGGCCGCGTCCTCGACCTCGATCTCGGTGTCACCCCACCGCAGCCGCCGCCCGGCCGAACGGCTCGAGGCCAGCAGGCGCAGCTCGTCGACGGGGAACTGGCGCTCGGCCAGCACGGCGCGCATGACCCCACCCACCTGACCGGTGGCCCCAACGATGGCGATCCTCATGGCCGTCGAGGGTAGCGACGTCGCCACGGGGGGCAAATCGAGTTCGCCGTCACGCGGGCGCCCCTGGGGCCGTGGCCAGCCCGAACGCGGTGTGGAGCACCTGGACGGCCTCTTCCACCTGGTCCTGGCGCACCACGCAGCTGATCCGGATGGCCGACGTCGAGATCATCTCGATGTTGATGCCCGCCGCGGCCAGGGTCTCGAAGACGGTGGCGGCCACGCCGGGGTTCGACTTCATGCCGGCCCCGACGACGCTCACCCGGGCGATGTCGACGTCGGTGGCGACCTGGTCGGCACCGATCTCGGCGGCCAGGGCCTCGCACACCTCTTGCGACGACTCGGCGTGGTCGCGCGGCACGGTGAAGGAGATGTCGGTCTTGCCGTGCTCGGAGGTGTTCTGCACGATCAGGTCGACGTTGATCTCGCGCTCGGCGAGCGCGCGGAACAGCCGTCCGGCCACCCCCGGCTGGTCGGGCACGCCGACCACCGTGACCTTGGCCTCGTCGGTGTCGTGGACGACCGCCGAGATGATGGCCTGCTCCATGTCCTGCTCCTCCTTGGTGACGAGCGTGCCGGGCTCCCACGTGAACGACGACCGCACGTGCAGGTCGACGCCATGGGTCCGGGCGTACTCGACCGACCGCATGGCCGGCTTGGGGCATCCGTTGGCCGTCATCTCGAGCAGCTCGTCGAAGCTGATGCGCTCCATCTTGCGGGCGTCGGGCACGACCCGCGGATCGCTGGTGAACACGCCGGATACGTCGGTGTAGAGCTCGCAGATGTCCGCGGCCGAGCGCGTGGGCGAGCGCGACCGCGGTGGTGTCGGTGCCGCCGCGCCCGAGGAACGTGACGTTGCGGTCGGTCGACACGCCCTGCGAGCCGCCCACCACCGGGACCCGGCCGGCGTCGACGGCCTCGCGGATGCGGTCGGCCCGCACCTCGAGGATCTTGGCGTTCATGTGGGTGGTGTCGGTGATGAAACCGGCCTGGCTTCCGGTGAACGACTCGGCCTCGACGCCCATGTCGTGCAGGGCCAGGCACAACAGGGCGGTGGCCTTGCGCTCGCCGGCGGTGATCAGCATGTCCATCTCGCGCCCGGGGCGGGTCGCGCTGACCTCGCCGGCCAGGCGCAGCAGCTCGTCGGTCTCCTTGCCCATGGCGCTCACCGCCACGACGACCTGGTTGCCCCGCCGGATCGTGCGGGCGATGTAGTCGGCCACGGCTCGGATGCGGTCGGGATCGGCGACGGAGGTGCCGCCGAACTTCTGGACGAGGAGAGCCACGACCGGACACGCTACCGCCGCGCCTGGTGGCTCCGAGACGCGTTTCGGCGTGACCCGAAGCGGGCCAGAACGGGCAGTAGCGTGCGCGCATGGCCAACCGAGGGACGGCGCGTGAGCGCGCCAGACGGGCCGAACGCGACGAGGCCGTCCGTCGAGCGGTGCAGCGCAGCGAGCGTCGGCGCCGGCTCATCGCGATCGTCGCCGTCGTCGTGGCGCTGCTGTTCGTGGTCGGCTTCATCTTCGAGGCCGCCAACACGACCTCGAACGACGCCGGCCCCACCTCGACCACCGCGCCGCCGCAGAGCACGACATCGGTCACCGACGGCCCCACGATCTCGACCCCACCCGGCGCGGCGGGCGCCGCCATCACGGGCAAGACGCCGTGCCCCGCGGCCGACGGCTCGTCGCCTCGGACGACCTCGTTCGCCCAGCCGCCCCCGACGTGCATCGACCTCACCAAGACCTACGACGCCATCGTCGCCACGACACAGGGCTCGTTCACCTTCGACCTCAACACCAAGCTGGCCCCCGTCTCGGTCAACAACTTCGTGGTGCTCGCCCGCTACCACTACTGGGACGGCACGCCGGTCTCGAACATCACCACCGACACGTCGCTGCAGGCCGGCGCGGTGCTCAACGCCGACGGCCAGCCCGGCCCCGGCTACACGCTGCCCGCCGAGTACCAGAAGTCGGGCAAGACCATCGGTGTGATCATCACCCCCGGGACGCTGGCCATGGCGCCCGTGTCGGCCACCAGCGACGCCATCGGGGGCCAGTTCCTGATCACGATCGGCGACAAGGCGACCAACCTCCCGGGCACCACGACGGTGCTCGGCATCATGCTCTCGGACCCCGGGAACACGCTGCACAAGATGAACGAGCTGGGGACCACCGGCGGCGGCCCGACCAAGCTGGTCACCATCACCTCGGTGCGCATCGTGCTGGCGCCCGTGACCAGCAACACCAGCAGTCCCTGATCCTGCTGACCGCCTGACCACGCGACCTGCTCGCGGGCGCCGGTCGGCACCTGGGGCCGCGTGCCGCCCCCACCCGTGTGGCGGCTAGGTTGCCGCCCCATGGGAACCGAGAAGCGCCAGCGGCAGAAGGAAGGTCGTCAGGCCCGCATCGCGGCGGCCGAAGCCGCCCAGCACCGGTCGAACCGGCGCCGGAAGTACATCAGCTTCATCGTCATGGCCGTCGCCGTGCTGGGGCTCTTCGCCCTCATCAACCTGTTCAGCCACAAGAGCAAGAGCAAGTCGGTGGCGGCCGGCAACAGCTCCACCACGACGGTGACCGCGGCTCCCACCACCACGCTGGCGTCGGCCAAGGGCAAGAAGTGCGTCGCCATGAAGGGCACCCCGCCCAAGGGCGCTCCGAGCGTGCCGGTGACCGTCGGTCCGCCGCCGGCCAACCTCGTCGTCAAGGACCTCAAGGTCGGCACCGGCCCCGCCGTCGTGGCCACCGACTCGATCACGGTCAACTACATCGGCGTGGCGTGCTCGACCGGGGCCATCTTCGACTCGTCGTGGTCGCGGAACCAGCCCATCACCACCCCGCTCAACGGCGTGATCAAGGGCTGGACGCAGGGTCTGGTCGGCATGAAGGTCGGTGGTTCGCGGCTGCTCGGCATCCCGTCGAGCCTCGGGTACGGGGCGCAGCAGGCCGGGCCCGACATCGCGCCCGACGAGGCGCTCTGGTTCGTCGTCGACCTGGTGAGCATCACGCCGGCCACCACGACGACGACCGCCGCCGGCGCGACAACCACCACCGCGGCCGTCACGACCACCACGAAGTAGGGATCCTCGGTGAGCCCCGGCCAGCGGCGGCGTCAGAACGAGTCGCGCCGTCAGATCGAACAGGCGCGGCATCGACCAGCGCCGGGCCGATCGGCAGCGCTGGCTCATCCTGGTCGGCGGCACCGTGGTCGCCGTCGGCGTGGTGATCACCCTCATCGTCCTGGTGGTCGTCCATCAGTCGGATTCGGGCAGCTCGGCCAGCCCCGTGACCACCATCCGGCCGACGAACGCGTCCGACTTCGGCCACACCCCCTGCCCCGATGGCGGCGGCGCCAGTCCCCGCAAGGTCACGTTCACGTCGCCGCCGAAGCAGTGCATCAATCCGACCCAGCAGTTCACGGCCCGGTTCGACACCAGCGCAGGCAACTTCACCGTCACCCTCGACGCCGCCCGGGCCCCGGTGACCGTGAACAACTTCGTGGTGCTCGCCTTGTACCACTACTACGACGGCACGATCTTCCACCGCGTGATCCCCGGCTTCGTGGTGCAGGGAGGCGACGCCACCGGCAAGCCTCCGGGCACGGGCACCTTCGGGTACACGATCGCCGACGAGTTCCCCACGTCGCTGAGCGACTACCTGGTGGGCTCGGTCTCGATGGCCAACACCGGCCAACCCCACAGCGGGGGGAGCCAGTTCTTCATCTGGATGGGACCCAACCCGCTGCCGGGCCCCAGCTACTCACTGTTCGGCCAGGTGACCTCGGGACTCGACACCGTGCGCACGATCGAGGCCGGCGGGTCCGATTCGGGCACGCCCGTCAAGCCGGTCACCATCCACACCGTCACCATCGGCGAGGCCCAGATCGTCTCCCGCTGAGGGCCGGCGACGATCACCGGTCGAGCCTCACCTGGCGAAGCTCACCGCCAGCCGACGATCGGACACGAGCGACTCGGTGGTGGTCGCCGCGGCGGACTCCACGACAAGGCCGTTCGTCGACGCGAGGTGCCAGGCACCTGTGGCCGACCGGATGCGCACGGTGAGCCGGTCGTCGTGCACGAGGGGCTGGCTGATCACCTGCAGGTGGTAGGTCGGGCCGGGAGCGATGGCGCCCTCGAGGTGGAAGACGACCGTCACCGTGCGGCCCGCGGGGACCGTGACCAGCTCGGAGTAGACGGGCGAGCCGAGCTCGGTCTGGGCCTCGACGCCGACCGGCGCGCCGTCGATCGTCGTCGAGCGCACGACCAGCGGCGAGTAGTACGAGAGGTACATCGTGTTGGTGCCGCTCGGCACCGTTCCGTGGTGGGCCGCGTCGTGCAGGTTGCCGATCAGGTACTCGGGCAGCCCGCTCGACGGCGCCGCGTTGTGCAGCGCGATCGTCACCGTGGCCGAGACGTGCCCGCTGGTCGGGTCGTAGGTGGCGTCGTAGCCGACCGATCGCGTGAGGTACGAGTCGATCTTGTTCGAGTTGGCGTTCGCGGTTCGCAGCGACAGGTAGTCGGACCCGCGATCGGTCTGGAAGCCGCCCAGGGTGTCGATGCGGCCGAACAGGGATCGCCCCGCCGACGAGAACGGGTAGAACAGCAGGCGCTTCTCGGCGACCACGGCCCCGAGCGCGGCGCCGATCTCGCGAGGACCGGGCAGCTCGCGGCTCGTGAGCGCCTTGAAGGTGGCGGCGCCCGCGGCCGACAGCACGTCCTTGCGATCGGAGTGCTCGTCGCCGTAGATCACGTACTGCTTCTGGATGAGGTAGTCGGCGGCGTCGGCCGAGGTGAGCGGCGTCGCCAGCCCTGCCACCTGCACCGGACCCGTCAACTTCAGCAGCGCGGCGAGCCCGTAGGGGTCGACGACGAGGACGCCGTCGAGCGGCTTGCGGTAGTACTGCTCGAACAGCGTGCGCGTGACCTCGGCGTCGGTGGGCATGTCGGGCGACACGGTGAGGTTCTGCGCGTTCTGCGCCGGCCCGTACTGGTCGTAGCGGGTGGCGAACTCGGTGTCGGCAGGCAGTCGGAGGGCCCGGCCGGCGGCGCCGGGGAACAGCTCGCTGATCCGGTTTCCGACCGACAGCGACACCTTGCCCTGGTGGGCGTCGAGGATCCCGAACGAGCCGGTGAACCCGCCGAGGAAGCGGCTCTCGGCCGGGTTGGTGAACAGGATCAGGTAGGTGCGGTCGTGATCGGCGCCCAGCAGGGAGGGCGCGGCATCGAGGGCCTGGCGGGCCAGCTCGGCCTGCGGCAGCGCCTGATCGACCTGGCGTCCGAAGCTGGCCAGCGGATCGGCCACGGGGCTGAGCAACCACGACGATCGGACCGTGGCCAAGGTCCGACGCGCCGCCAGCAACGAGTCGGCGGTCGTGGCCACCGGACCCTGCATGGCGCGGACCGTGGCCAGATCGACGCGGCCGTCGGCCGCCTTGAGCTGCTGGTAGGGCGCGGTCGACGCCGCCAGGGCGCCGGCGCGCGCGATGCGGCTGCCCGCACCGGACGCACCGACCAGCGCGTCGCGATGTTGGGCCACGACGGGCACGAGGCGCGCCGGCCAGGTCCACACCGCGCCCAGCACGTCGTGGGCGCGGCGGAACTCGGTCGACGCGTCGGCCAGGCGGCCGGCCGCCTCGGTCTGGTCGCCGGCCCGGATGAGCTCGAGGCCGGCCTTGCTGTTGGTCACCGCCTGGTCGAGCTCGGACCGCGTCACGAGCGCGGCCAGCGCGAGCGCGGCCGAGGCCAGCAGGACGAGCACGCCGACCACCAGACCGCCGCGCCGCAGACGGCGACGGACGGCTGACGGGCTCCGGTCGTAGGCCGACCACACCAACGGGCCCACCGCGACCACGGCCAGCAGCGAGGGCAGGCCGAAGAACCCGACGGACGGCATGCGCAGCAACGTCTGCGCCACGAGCAGGCCGACGACCGCTCCGAGCACGCGGACGCGCGTCGACAGGAACACGCCGATCAGCGCGAGCACGAGCGCGACGATGCCCGCGGCGGCCCACCAGGATCCGATCCCGAACGCGGCGACGATCCCCGCGCACCACAGCCAGGCCCAGCGGCGCGAGCGCGATGCCGCCCAGCTCACCGCGCCACCGACCGCCGCGCACCAGATCGCGTCGACGGCCCGAAGGCCCGTCGGCGCAGCCGCCGCGAACGCGGCGACGATCGCCGAGAGAGCGACCACCGCCATCACCACCCGCTGGTCGCGGGCCCGGTGGCGCCCTCGGGCGCGAGTCGATCGTGCGCGGTCAGATCGGGGGCGAGTCATCGGCGGCCGCCACCGGCCTCAGGGCCGGTCAGGACTCGACGTGAGCCCGGCTGGCCCGCTTGCGGGCCGCCAGCGTGACCAGGCCGCCGATCGCGATCAGGATCAGGGCGAGCTGGACGAGCTCGGCGCTGTCGCTGCCGGTGCGGGGCAGGCTGCCGGGCTGGGCCACCGTCGTGTTGACGACGAGGGCGGACACCGTGACGTTGGTGCTGACCGACGGGCTGCACTGCCCGGCCGGCACGCCGGTGGCGGTGACGATGTGCACGCCGGGCTTCGTGTCGGGCGGCAGCGAGAACACCAGCACGGCGGTGCCCGAACTGTCGGCGGTGACCGTGCCGAGCTTGACGGGATGGGTGTCGGGGTCGAGCGTGAAGGTGACCACGGCACCGGTGGGATAGCCCGTGGCGGTGACGGTGAGCTTGTCGTTGGGGACCGCGGTGATCTGGCTCAGGCGGATGATGCATCCACCCGCGTAGCTGACCGTCGGAGCGGCACCGGCTGCGGGCGCGGCCGCCACGAGTGTCGCAGCCAGCAGCAGCGACACGAGCAGTGCCATGGGGACCCGTACCAAGCGCATGTCGCGTTCTGACCCTTTGCTCGAGGTCCGCCCACCTCTGATCGTCTGAGGACGATTGTACCGCTGGGTGGGTTCCGATTCGTGAGTCGTTCGGTTCATAGTCGCGGCGTCGGGCGCCACGCCCGACGAACCACACCCGTGGGCCGAACGACCCACGCGCGCCGATGCCGTTCGGTGGTGTGTCGGTCGAGCACGGCGTACCTCCCACGGGATCGGGACCCAGGCCGAACCCGCGAGCCGTCGTGGCGGGTCAGATGGCGAGATCGGCGAGGTGCGCGGGGTGGCCGTCGACGTAGGCGCTCACCTCGCCGGCCCCCTGGGCAGCCCAGGTGCCGTCAGTGTGGCGGAGCAGCGCGGTGCGGCGAGGGATGCCGACGAGCGACACCCCGGCCGGCGCCAGCTCGACGGTGCGCCGCACCTTCTCGTGGGACCACTCGTCGACCCGTGGGATGGCGGCCAACTGGCTGACGACGCCGAGGCCGACGGTGAAGGCGCCGCCCCTCGAATCGACCATCGGGTCGCACAGCACGTCGGCGCCGGCGTTGGTGCCGGCCAGCGCCGACCCGCCTGCCACGCGGCGACCACGGCCTCGAACACCGGCGTGTCCTTGAGCACCGAGCGCAGGTGCATGGCCGACGCGCCGGCGATGTAGATGAACCGCGCGTCGCGCAACGCGGCGACATGCTCCTCGTCGAAGGCGTCACGTCGGGTCAGCACGGGCACCTCGCGGACGGCGATCCCCAGCGCACCGAACCACTGCTCGGCCTGGTCGACGAGCAGCTGGGGTCGCTCGAAGGCCGAGCCGGTCGGGAGCACGGCCACCTCGGTGGCGCCGGTCGACTCGATCAGCCAGGGGTCGAAGGTGCAGCCCTCGGACCACTCCCCGCCTCCGACCAGCGCCAGGATGCCGGTCACGGCGACACCAGCAGCCCGGCCGGCCCGGCTCGTCCGGCGCGGGGGATGCGGATGGCGCGCACCTCGACGAAGCGGCGCAGCGGCCAGACGTCGGTGGCGACCGAGAACCGGTCGAGATCCGCGGCGGTGAGCCCCGCGGCGCGCACGGTGGCGACGACGTCGCGGGACACGTGGAGGTCGGCCACGGCGCCCAACCGCGAGCCGATCGTCGAGAGCACGAGGCCCCACAAGCCGGCGTGGTTGACCGGCTCGATCAGGAACAGCTCGCCGTCGTCGGCCAGCAGGCGCTCGAGGCCGAGCACGGCGCGAGCCAGGTCGGGCTCGTGCACGAGCGCGCAGGTGCACAGGATCGTGTCGAACTGGTCGGGTTCAGCCACCGGGTCGGTCGACGACGACGCAGCCTCGTGGCGGTCGCGGTCCCCGGGGTGGTCGAGGTCGAGGACGCGGCCGTGGACGCGCTCGAGCAGGGCGGCCCGCCGCCGGCCCACCGCGGCCATCACCTCGGGCGGCAGGCTCGGCCACCGGACTCGGCTCGCCCCGACTTCGACGTCGTCCACGTCCGCAACCTACCGCCCGCCGCGCTCAGCCCCGGCGCCGCTCCACGCATCGGCTGCGGCCCTGCCTCCCAACCGGGCCCTGGTAGCCGCGACGGGCCCGAGCAGACCGCTCACCGGACGCCTAGTGTCCAGAGCCAGCCGCGACCGCGCCGCGATGGGGAGGATGGGATGTTCGTCTGCTCGACCGGCACCGCTCAGTCGCTCTGGTCGGTCGTGTGGCCCTGACCTCTGACGACGTCGACCCGGGCGTGGCGCCGACGCGGGTCGGGTGGTGGGCACGCTCGCCCGACGAGATCGCGGCGGCGCTCGACGTCGATCCGGCGGTCGGGCTCACCGCCGAGCGCGCCGCCCAACGGTTGGCCGACGACGGTCCGAATGCGCTGCCGGAGGAGAAGCCGAAGCCGGGATGGCTGCGCTTCCTGGACCAATACAAGAGCTACATGCAGATCATCCTGGTGGGCGCGGCGGTGGTGTCGTTCGCCATCAAGGAGTGGAGCACCGCGGTCCTGCTGGTGGCCCTGACCGTGCTCAACGCCGTGGTCGGACTCAGCCAGGAGGGCAAGGCCGCGAGCGCGATGAACGCCCTCAAGTCGATGATGAAGGCCACCGCCCGGGTGCGGCGCGACGGCATCGAAGCCGAGATCCCGGCCGAGCAGGTCGTGCCGGGTGACGTGGTCCTCATCTCCGCCGGCGACCAGGTGCCGGCGGACGGTCGGATCGTCGAGGCCAGCGCGCTGCAGATCGACGAATCCGCGCTCACCGGCGAGAGCACCCCCGCGGGGAAGGACGCCACGACGCTCCCGGCCGGTGAGCTCGGCCCCGGCGACCAGTCGAACATGGCGTTCATGAACACGCCGGTCACCCACGGGAGCGGTGTGTTGATCGTCACGGGCACCGCCGTCGACAGCGAGCTCGGCAAGATCTCCGGGATGCTCTCGGCCACCGCCGTCGAGCAGTCGCCGCTGACCCGGGAGCTGAACCGCCTCACCCTGTGGATCGCCGGGGCGGCCGGGCTGACCATGCTCGTGATGTTCGCCCTCGGCCGGAGCCGGGGACAGGCCTGGGATGTGCTGTTCGTCAGCGCGGTGTCGCTCGCCATCGCCGCCATCCCCGAGGCGCTCCCGACCGTCACCCAGGTCATCCTCTCGCTCGGCAGCGTCGAGCTGGCCGCACGGAACGCCATCGTCAAGGAGCTGCCGGCAGTCGAGACCCTCGGGTTCACCTCCGCGATCAACTCCGACAAGACCGGCACCCTGACGATGAACCAGATGACCGCCGTCGAGGTGATCGACCCGACCGACCGCTACACCATCACCGGCATCGGCTACGGCCTCGACGGCACCGTGCAACACCCCGCCGGCAGCAGCAACACCATCGAGGCCGCCATCCTGCCGTTCGTCATCGCCAACGACGCCAAGCTCGTCGACGGCGCCGTCGTCGGTGACCCCACCGAAGGCGCCCTGCTGGTGCTCGGCCACAAGGCCGGACTGGACATCGACGCAACGCGCGAACGGCTGCCCCGGCTGGCCACCCTGCCCTTCGACCCCACCTACAAGCTGATGGCCACCTTCCACGCAGCCACCGGCCCCGACGGGCGACCCGTCGTCCGCTGCTTCGTGAAGGGTGCGGCCCCCGCCGTCATGGATCGATCGGCCACGGCCCTGTCGGGCGACGAGACGATCCCGTGGGACGCCGACCTCGCCGGACGAGGCGAGGCCAACATGATCCGCATGGAAGGCCAGGGCCAACGGGTCATGGCCGCCGCGCAGCGCGACCTCGACGCCGACACGTTCGATCCGGACGGTGAGCTGCTCGCCCACATCGCCGACCTGCAGATGACCAGCCTGGTCGGCATGGTCGACCCGCCCCGAGACGAATCCAAGGACGCCGTCGCCAACGCGCAGGCGGCGCACATCCGGGTCCGCATGGTCACCGGTGACGACGTCACCACGGGCGCGGCCATCGCGCAGCAACTCGGCATCCCCGGCGAGGCCATCCTCGGCGCCGACTTCGCCGCCCTGTCCGAATCGGAACGTCTCGCCCGCATCGACGACATCGGCGTCGTCGGCCGCGTCGCCCCCGAGCACAAGGTGCTGCTCGTCGACACCCTCAAGCGCAAGGGCGACGTCGTGGCGATGACCGGCGACGGCGTCAACGACGCCCCCGCCATCAAGGCCGCCGACATCGGCATCGCGATGGGCTCGGGCACCGAGGTGGCCAAGAACGCCGGACGGATGATCCTCTCCGACGACAACTTCGCCACCATCGTCTACGCCGTCGAGCAGGGCCGGAAGATCTTCGACAACCTGACCAAGTACATCCGCTTCGTGCTGGTGCTGCTCGTCGTGTTCGTGCTCACCTTCCTCGGTGCCAGTCTGTTCAACATCGCCGCCGGCGAGCCGTTCACCCCTCCGCAGGTCCTGTGGATCCACTTCGTCGTGAACGCCGCGTTCGGCTTCGCCCTCGGCTTCGACCTCGAAACGCCCGGGCTCATGGCCCAGGTGCCCAGGCCCCGGGGCCAGTCCGTGCTGACCCGGCCGCTCGTCATCACGGTCGGACTCGTCGGTTTCGTCATCACGGTGGGCCTCCTCCTGCTCATCAAGCTCGGTGGCTCGCACTTCGACAGCCCCGCGGTCGGCGAGTCGATCGCGTTCACGGCCTTCGCCCTCTGCCTGGTCGTCGCGGCACTCGAGTGCCGCAGCGAGACCGACTCGATCTTCACCACGGCCACCTTCGGCAGCCGGCAGATGAACAAGGCGCTGATGATCGAGGTCGTGCTCGCCGTGCTCACGACCCAGATGGACGCCCTCCGGCGCCTCCTCGGCACCGTCGAGCTCACCTTCCCCCAGTTCGCCTGGGCGCTGGTCCCTCCGGTCGTGCTGCTCATCTTGTGGGAGATCGGCAAGGTGGCGGCTCGCCACCTCCGCTGGGTTCCCGCCGGCTCGGCCCCGCCACGAGAGGAAGCGCTCCCTTGAGCAAGCACAAGAAGAAACGAGGGGACCACGAACCCCGATCGGCCGGGAGCGACGAGCCCACCAAGCTCTCCCGCAAGGACTACGAACGGGAGCTGGCCGCCCTGCAGACCGAGCTGGTCCACCTCCAGGACTGGGTCGTCAGGACCGGCGCCAAGGTGTGCGTCGTGTTCGAGGGTCGCGACAGCGCCGGGAAGGGCGGGGTCATCAAGCGGCTGACCGAACGGGTCAGCCCCCGTGTGTTCCGGGTCGTGGCGCTCCCTGCCCCGACCGATCGCGAGAAGAGCCAGATGTACGTCCAGCGGTACCTGCCCCACTTCCCCGCGGGCGGGGAGATCGTGATCTTCGACCGCAGCTGGTACAACCGCGCCGGCGTCGAGCGGGTCATGGGGTTCTGCACCGACGCCGAGGCCGAACGCTTCCTCGAGCTCGTCCCAGGGATCGAGAAGGCGATGATCGACGACGGGATCATCCTGCTCAAGTACTGGCTCGAGGTCGGCCAGGACGAGCAGACCCGCCGCCTCGAAGGCCGCATCCACGACGGCCGCAAGACCTGGAAGCTCTCCCCCATGGATCTCGAGTCCTACCGGCGCTGGTACGACTACTCGCGTGCCCGCGACGCGATGATCGCCGCCACCGACACCGGATGGGCGCCCTGGTACGTCGCCGATTCCAACGACAAGAAGCGGGCGCGGCTGAACATCATCAGCCACCTGCTCGACCACATCCCCTACGAGCCGGCACCACCCGAGAAGGTCGAGCTGCCGGATCGCCAGAAGCCGCACGACTACCGCGATCCCGAGTACAGCTACCACACCGTCCCGAACCGCTACTGAGGCGCGGCGATGGCTCGCGGGCTTGATCCCGACAACTCGAAGGATCGATGGCGCCTCGTGCCGATGGTCGGGTGGATCCGCTCCTACGACCGCGCCTGGCTGAAGGCCGATGTCATCGCCGGGATCGCCGTCGCCGCGCTCATCGTGCCGAAGAACCTCGGATACGCCGCGATCGCCGGGGTCCCGTTGCAGAACGGTCTCTACGCGGCGGCGGCCGGCGCGATCCTCTACGCCGTCTTCGGGACGAGCCGCCAGATCTCGACCGGGCCGAGCTCGGGCCTCGCGGCGGTGGCGGCGAGCGCCGTGGTCGCGGCCAAGATCTCCGGGGCGCAGGACGTCGCATCCTTCGTCGCGACGATCACCCTCGCCTCAGGAGCGCTGTTCCTGCTCCTCGCCGTCTTCAGGATGGGATGGATCGCGCAGTTCCTCTCCCGGGCGGTCGTGACGGGGTTCCTGTTCGGCGCCGCGATCGACGTCGTGATCGGCGAGCTCCCGAAGTTGACCGGGACGGACGTCACGGGCTCCAACCCGCTCCAGGAGCTGCGCTCCTGGGTCGGGTCCCTCGGTGACGTCAACCGAGCGACGCTGCTCGTCGGCGGCGTCGCACTCGTGGTCGTCTTCGGGTTGCGCAGCATCGCCCCGCGTGTCCCGGGAGCCCTCGTCCTGGTGGTGGGCGGCCTCCTGGCCTCCCGGATCTTCGACCTCGGCGCGCACGGGGTCGCGGTCGTCGGTGACGTGCCGAGGGGCCTCCCGAGCGTGGTGCTCCCCGACTGGCAGCAGGTGGGAGATCACGCAGGCACCATCGCGCTCGCGGCTGTGGCCCTGGTGCTCATCGGGTTCTCGCAGACCGCCGGCGACGCGCGGACGTTCGCGGCCAGGCACCGCTATCGCATCGACATCAACCAGGAGTCCGTCGCCCAGGGCATGGCCAACGTCGGCGCCGGCCTGCTCCAAGGGATGCCCGTCTCGACGAGCCTGTCCGCCAGCTCCCTCAACGACCACTCGGGCGCACGCTCAGGCATCGCGTCGCTCACGTCGGGTGTGATCGTCCTGCTCACGCTGCTCGTGTTGGCGCCGCTGTTCTCGGACCTTCCCAAGGCCGTGCTCGCTGCGGTCATCATCGAGGCGGTCGTCATGGGGATGATGGACGTGCCCGAGATGCGTCGCCTCGCCCGGGTGGCGCGCCTCGACTTCTGGATCGCGATCGCGGCGATCGCGGGGACGCTCGTGTTCGGCGTCCTGGCCGGGGTGATGATCGGCATCGGCCTCTCCCTGCTCTGGCTCATCTCGGTCGCGACCCGTCCTCCGATGCCCCTGCTGGGACGTGAACCAGGCACGGAGGCGTTCAGGGAACTGGACGAGCACCCCGCCGATGAGCAGTTCCCCGGGGTCGTGGTCCTCCGTCTCGACGGCGGCCTGTTCTTCGCCACGTCCGACGCCCTCGAGGACCGGGTCCGCGAGGTCGCGCTGTCGACACCTGGGATCACCGGCATGGTGCTCGACTGCGAGGGCATCGACTTCATCGACTCACAGGGTTCGGCGAAGTTGGGCGAGATCCTCGAGCTCACCGAGCAGGCCGGGGTGTCGCTTCGACTGGCCCGGGTCAAGCCGGAGGTCCGCCAACTGCTCGGCCGTGACGGCTTCCTCGATCGCATCGGTGACGACCGCGCCCACGGCAGCGTCCAGCGAGCCGTCGAGGCCCACCTCGACGAGGCGCAGGATCGAGGGCCCGAGCCTGACCGGAGCTGAGGGGTCAGGTCGGTGGGACGTCCGTGAGGCGTCGGCCCTCGTGGCCCAGCCTGTACCTCGCCACGACCTGCGAGCCCTCGCCCGTCACGCGCTTCTGCACGTCCGCGACGGTGCCGGCGACGCCCTGCAACTTCTTCCGGATCGCACCCATCCGGGGCCGAGCCCACCCGTCGCCCACCCGCTCGGCGGTCGTCGGGTCGGCGACGTCGGCCGTCGACGGTGCTACCCCGTCATCAGGTGCGCCGGCGGGGAGCCGTTGCTTGTAGCTGAGGTACAGGCCCACTCCGACGACGGTGACGGCGGAGAGGGCGAGCAGGGTCATCCTCGCCCCTTGCTTGGTCATGGCGTGCTCCTCGCGGCCGGAGAGAAGTCTGACCCGTGCATGCCCGATCGTCCACCGCCTGTGCGAGCGAGGGCGCCCGGGGCCGGATCGGCCGAGAGCCGTGACCGGCCCACTTTGGGACTCACAAGCTACCGATGGGTAACCTACGGGCCGTGACGATCAAGAGCGTGGGAATCGTGGGGTCCGGCATCATGGGATCGGGCATCGCCGAGGTGGCCGCCAAGACCGGCCACGAGGTGGTGCTGCGGTCACGCCGACAGGACACGGCCGACGCCATGCTGGCGTCGCTCGAGAAGTCCCTCGGCAAGCAGGTCGAGCGGGGCAAGCTCGACGACGCCGAGCGCGACGCCGTGCTCGGCCGGGTCCGCGCCACCGACAACCTGCACGAGCTGTCCGGCTGCGACCTCGTGATCGAGTCGATCGTCGAGGACCTCGACACCAAGAAGGACCTCTTCCGCGAGCTCAACCACATCTGCGGCGACGACGCCATCCTCGCCACCAACACCTCGACCCTGCCGGTGATCGAGCTGGCCATGGAGACCCACCGCCCCGACCGGGTGTGCGGCGTCCACTTCTTCAACCCGGCCCCGATGATGTCGCTGGTCGAGATCGTCCGACCCATCACCGCGTCGGACGAGACGATCGCCGAGGTCCGCGCCTTCGCGGAGGAGTGCGGCAAGAGCCCCGTCGAGGTCAAGGACCGCGCCGGCTTCATCGTCAACGCGCTGCTGTTCCCGTACCTCAACAACGCCGTGCGGATGCTCGAGAACGGCACCGCCAGCCGGGACGACATCGACACCGCCATGAAGGGCGGCTGCAACTTCCCGATGGGCCCGCTCGCCCTGCTCGACCTCGTGGGCCTCGACACGTCGCTGGCCATCCTCGACGCGCTCTACGACGAGTTCCGCGACCCGAACTACGCGGCCATGCCGCTGCTGCGTCGCATGGTCAGCGCCGGCCAGCTCGGGCGCAAGACCGGCAGCGGGTTCTACGACTACTCGCGCTAGGCAGGCCGCGCCCACCTCGCCGGGCGTGTAGAACGCCCGTCGTGCCCGTCGAGCCTCCCGCCAGCCCCTGGGCCTTCCCCTCGCCGCGACGCGCGGAGCCCACCGGCGTCGTGTGCACCGGCGCCGACCTCGAGCCCGGCACCCTGCTGTCCGCCTACCGCCAGGGCCTGTTCCCGATGCCCATCCGAGGCGGACATCGGATCGCGTGGTGGTCGCCGGACCCCCGCGGCGTCCTCCCGCTCGACGCCATGCACATCACGCCGCTCGCTGCGCCGGTCGTGTCGCCGCTACGAGATCCGCGTCGACACGGCGTTCGCCGAGGTGATCGACCCGGTGCGCCGACCCGTCGCGAGACGGTGGTTGGATCACCCGGGACATCGTGGACGCCTACACGCGCCTGCACGAGCTCGGCTGGGCCCACAGCGTCGAGACCTGGAGCGACGACCGCCTGGTCGGTGGCCTCTACGGCGTGTGCATCGGCGGCCTGTTCGCGGGCGAGTCGATGTTCCACGACGCCACCGACGCGTCGAAGGTGGCGCTGGTGGCGCTGGTCGAACGCCTGGCCCGGGCCGGGGCGACGCTGCTCGACGTGCAGTGGACGACCGACCACCTGGTCTCGCTCGGCGCGGTCGACATCGACCGACCGCGCTACCTGCGGCGACTCGCGTCGGCCATCCGCGCCGACGTGTCGCCCTTCGACAGCTGAGCCCGACGGACGCCCGTCGCCCCCGGCCAGCATGACAGCGCCACCACGGGGGTGGGACCATGGGCCGATGGCAAGCCCATCCGCCGGTGCCGGCGACCAGCGGCGTGACCAGCCCTGGCTGATGCGGACCTACTCGGGCCACTCGACGGCTCGGGCGTCCAACGAGCTGTACCGCACCAACCTGGCCAAGGGCCAGACCGGGCTCTCGATCGCCTTCGACCTTCCCACCCAGACCGGCTACGACCCCGACGACCCGCTCGCCCAGGGCGAGGTCGGCAAGGTCGGCGTGCCGGTGGCCCACCTCGGGCACATGCGCGAGCTGCTCGACGGCATCCCCCCGGCCGAGATGAACACGTCGATGACGATCAACGCGCCCGCGGCGTGGCTGCTCGGCCTGTACGTGGCGAACGCCGAGAACCAGGGCGTCGAGTCCCGCCAGCTGCGGGGGACGACGCAGAACGACATCGTCAAGGAGTACCTGAGCCGGGGCACCTACATCTTCCCGCCGCTGCCGAGCCGCCGCCTGATCGTCGACATGATCGCGTTCTGCAGCGAGTGGATCCCCAAGTGGAACCCGATGAACGTGTGCAGCTACCACCTGCAGGAGGCCGGTGCGACACCGGTGCAGGAGCTCGCCTTCAGCCTCGCGACCGCGGTCGACGTGCTCGACGCGGTGCGCGACTCCGGCCAGGTGGCCGAGGATCGGTTCCCCGCGGTCGTCGCGTCGATCTCGTTCTTCGTCAACGCCGGCATCCGGTTCGTCGAGGAGACCTGCAAGATGCGGGCCTTCACCGAGCTGTGGGACCGGCTGACCCTCGAGCGCTACGGCGTGACCGACCCGAAGGCGCGGCGGTTCCGCTACGGCGTGCAGGTCAACTCGCTCGGCCTGACCGAGGCGCAACCCGAGAACAACGTGCAGCGGATCGTGCTCGAGGCGCTCGGGGTCACGCTCTCCAAGCGGGCCCGGGCCCGGTCGGTGCAGCTCCCGGCCTGGAACGAGGCGCTCGGCCTGCCCCGTCCATGGGACCAGCAGTGGTCGCTGCGCATGCAGCAGGTGCTCGCCTACGAGACCGACCTGCTCGAGTACGACGACATCCTCGACGGCAGCCACGTCGTCGAGGCCCGGACGGCCGAGCTGGTCGAGCAGGCCCAGGCCGAGCTCGACGAGGTGCTGGCCCTCGGCGGCGCGTTCGCGGCCATCGAAGAGCTCAAGGGCCGCCTGGTCACCTCGAACACCGAGCGGATCCGCCGGATCGAGACGGGTGAGCAGATCGTGGTCGGGGTCAACGCCTACACCGAGACCACCCCGTCGCCGCTCGGCAGCGCCGAGAGCATCCTCAAGGTCGACCCGGCGGTGCAGGACGAGCTCATCGCGGATGTGGCGGCGTGGCGCTCGAACCGCGACAACGACGCGGTCAAGCGCACGCTCGACGAGCTGCGCCGCGCCGCCGAGCAGGGTCACAACATCATGCCGGCCACCATCGATCTGGCCCATGCCGGGGGTACGACCGGCGAGTGGGCCGGCCTGTTCCGCGAGGTGTTCGGCGAGTACCGGGCGCCCACCGGCGTGGCCGCCGCGGCCGGCTCGGGCCATCTGTCGGTCGCCCTGCGCGAGACCGCCGAGCGGGTCAAGGCCCTGCCGGGCGGGCCGCCCCGCTTCCTGGTGGCCAAGCCCGGCCTCGACGGCCACTCGAACGGCGCCGAGCAGATCGCGGTGGCCGCCCGCGACGCCGGCATGGAGGTCATCTACCAGGGCATCCGCCTCACGCCCGAGCAGATCGCGGCGGTGGCGCGGGACGAGGACGTCGACGTCGTCGGGCTCTCGATCCTGTCGGGCAGCCACCTCGAGCTCGTGCCCGACGTGCTCCGGCACCTCCGCGAGGCGGGTTCGACCGCTCCGATCGTGGTCGGCGGCATCATCCCGGCCGAGGATCGCCCCCGCCTCGAAGCCCTCGGGGTCGCGGCCGTCTACACCCCCAAGGACTTCGAGCTGGGCCGGATCATGGCCGACATCGTCGATCTCACCGAGGCATACCGCTCCGAGTGACTTCGTAGTCACGAAGCGAGGTGCAATGTGGGCCAGAAGGCCCGGAATCAGGCCGTTCCGGGCTTGAATCGGTCGCCGGCCCGCCGATGATGGAACTGTGGATCGTCGGGCAGTGATACGCCTCGTCGTCGGGCTCCTCGGCGGCTTGGTGCTGGGGCTACTCGCCGTGCTGTGGCACGTCGTGGCGCTGGCCGTGATCGCCGGCGCGATCATCCTGGCCGGCTCGGTGGTCGTCGTCCGCCTGGTCAGCCACCTGCGCAAGGCGACGGCGCTGGTCGACGAGCTCGAGGACAAGGTCGACGAGCTCGAGGAGCAGGTCGAGAAGGAGACCGAGGCGCGCAGCGATCTCGAGACCAAGCTGGCCAGCCGCATCCAGCTCACCGCCGTCCGCCGCAACTCGAGTGGCGACGCCCTCACCGACGGCGCCACCGGGCTCTTCAGCGAGGGCTACTTCACCGTCGCCCTCGACGCCCGCATCGCCGCGGCCCGCCGCCAGCTCGAACCGGTCGCGGTCGTGCTCATGGAGGTCATCGAAGGACTCGACTCGGGGTTGCCCCGCCCGGCCAACCCCAAGATCGTGGCCGAGTGCATCACCACGACGATCCGCGAAGCCGACACCGCATGCCGCCTGCTCGACGGCGGCTATGCGCTGCTGCTCGAGGACACCGCCGAGAACGGCGCCATCTGGACCGTCGAACGGATCCGCCGACGCATCACCGGACAGTCGCCCGGCCTGACCATGTGGGCCGGGGTGGCTTGCTACCCCGCGCACGGCTTCACCACCGACGAGATCCTCGACCGCGCCGACAACGCGCTGGACATGGCACGCGAGTGGCGGCAGGACCGCATCGAGGTCGCCACCAGTGAGTGAGGCGGCCCGCGCCGACGCGGGCCGCGACCATCGCTTCCAGCTGGCCGTCGTCGCCGCCGTGGCCGCGGTGGCTCTGACCTGGGTGGCGCTCGACGTCAGCAGCGACTCGTTCGCCTCGAACCTGTCCAACGTCCTCGAGATCATCGCACCGGCCATCGCGGCGGTGGCCGCCGTCCGCGCCGCGCAGCGGGCCGAGGGGCGCGGCTGGCGCGTGGGCTGGTGGATGATCGCCGCCTCGTGCCTGTCGTGGGGCATCGGCCAGGCCATCTGGACGTGGTTCGAGACGATCCGGGGCGAGGTGACGCCGTTCCCCTCGCCCGCCGACTTCTTCTTCCTGTTCGCCATCCCCCTGGCCGTGGGCGGCCTGCTGGCCATGCCGACCTCGGCCGACGACCGTCGCGACCGCACCCGCGTGGTGCTCGACGGGATGATCGCCGCCGCCTCGGTGCTGTTCGTGAGCTGGGTGACCGTGCTCGGCCCGACGCTGCACTCGAGCTCGGGCAGCACGCTCGAGCGCGCCATCGGGCTCGCCTACCCCGTGGGTGACGTGATGATCATCACGATGGTGATCGTCGCGTTGGGACGCAGCGACGCGGCCGGACGCATCGCCATCGGCCTGGCCGGCCTCGGCTTCGTCGCGTTCGCGCTGGCCGACAGCCTGTTCGTGTACACGACGCTGCGCACCGACGACGTCTCGAACGTGTCGAACGTGGCGTGGATCGCCGGCTACCTGCTCATCGCCCTCGGCGCCTTGCATGCGAGCCACAACCCTCCGGCGCGGGTCAGCTCGCTGGCGCGACGCGAGCAGGCGGGCAACGCGCTGATCCTGCTGCCGTACATCCCGGTGGCGGTGGTGCTGGGCCTGGCCATCGGCGGGGCGGTGGTCAGCGACCCCATCGTCGTCGGCGACGCCGAGTTCTGGATCGGCGTCAGCCTGATCGTGCTGCTGGTGGTGCGCCAGGCCTTCGTCATCGTCGAGAACTCGCGGCTGACCCGATCGCTGGCCAAGTCGAACGAACGCCTGCAGTACCAGCTCGTGCACGACGCCCTCACCGGGCTGCCCAACCGTCCGCTGTTCCTCGACCGCCTGAGCGGCGCGTTGAGCCGCATGGAGCGGTCGCACGGTCTCGTCGCGGTGATGTTCGTCGATCTCGACCTGTTCAAGGAGGCCAACGACACCTACGGCCACGAAGCCGGCGACGACGTGCTCATCACGGTCGGCCACCGGCTGGTCGAGGCCCTCCGCACCAGCGACACCGTGGCCCGGTTCGGGGGCGACGAGTTCCTCGTGCTGTGCGAGGACGTCGACAGCGTCGACGAAGCCCGCGAGCTGGCGCAGCGACTGCAGACCGCCATCACCGAGCCGATGCAGATGGGCGACTTCGAGGTCCGGGTGCAGGCCAGCATCGGGCTGGCCGTCACCGACGACCCGGGCGACCGCCCCGACGAGGTGGTCGGCCGGGCCGACCGGGCCATGTACGACGCCAAGCGCAAGGGACGGGCCCGCCTCGAGGTGGTCGAACGGCTGCGCCCCGCCCTCCGCCTGGGCTGATCGCCCGTTCGAGCTGTCTTCACGCCAGCACCGTGCCCGGTGTGAGATCCTGAAGCTCGATGACGTCGACGGCCACCGCGCAGCGGCCAGGTGATCTCGGGCTCCGGAGTGCGCTCGTGGTCGGGGGTCTGCTGCTCGTCGGGGCGGCCGTGTGGTTCGCCACGAGCTGGATCGACACCGGTGGCGATGCGACGTGCGGCTCCGTCGTCCGATCCAGCATCTGGCTCGATCAGTACGCCGGGAGCGGGTGCGCGAGGGTCATGTCGATCCGGGCGTTCGTCGCTGCGGCGACCTTCCTCTCGGGTGTCGCGCTCGTCGTCGCTGCACTCGCGAGATGGCCGAGGGTGCTCGCGCGGGCGTGGCCGATCCTCGCCGCCTCGGTGGGGGTGTGCGTGGTGCTCCTGGTCGTGAACGAGATCGTCCGCTCGGGCGGGGCTCTCTGAACAAATCGGATCTCACCGTCGAGGGTCGCGGGGCAAGCTGAGCGGCATGCCCGATCGTGTCGTGCTCCAAGGCGACGTCGTCCGCCTCGACCCGCTCGACATCGCCGACGTCGAGGCGCTGGTCGACGCTGCGTCCGAGGATCGCTCCGCGTACGGCTTCACACTCGTGCCCGGCGAGGTCACCTCGATGCACGACTACGTCACCGGCGCACTCGACGACGAGGCCTCGGGTTGGTCGCTTCCCTTCGTCGTGCGCTGGTCGGCCGACGGGAGAGTCGCGGGCAGCAGCCGGTTCCTCGATCTCGCCTACTGGGCCTCGCCGACGTGGCCCCCGGGTCGGTCAGTCGTCGCTGACGGGCCCGGGCCGCCGAGCGTCGCCGAGATCGGGAGCACGTGGCTCGCGGCGTCGGCGCAGCGCACCGCCGTGAACACCGAAGCCAAGCTGCTGATGCTCGGGCACGCCTTCGGCAACTGGGGTGTCGAGCGCGTGAGCTTCAAGACCGATGCCCGCAACCTCCGTTCCCGCCAGGGCATCGAACGTCTGGGCGCGACCTTCGAGGGCGTGCGCCGTGCCCATGTACCGGCGACCGATGGGTCGATCCGGGACAGCGCGTACTACTCGATCCTGCGCGCCGAGTGGCCGGCCACGCGGCGGGTGCTCCAAGATCGACTGCAGGCCCGTCGCGACGCCGATCCGGTCAGCTGGTCTGCACCACGAAGCAGCGATCGGTGATGGCACCGAGCGCATAGTCCGCGTAGGTGTCCTGGAACATGTGGCGGGTCTGCTCGGTCCACGCGAGCGCGTCGGGCGACGAGATGCGCCGATGGATCTGCAGGATCCCGCTCTCGAACACCCGGTACTCGGCCCAGCTGCCTGGATAGTCCTTCACGCACGCCACCTCGACCCAGGGGAGCGCGCCGGTGGCCCCGATGTGGCGCACACGGTTGCGATGGGTGTGGCCGGCGAAGTAGCCGCGAATGGTCGGGCGGGCGGCGACGAGGTCGATCAGGCGCTCGCTGTCATCGGGGTTGATGCCGAAGTAGTCGGCGGGACGGTGCCGCGACTCGGGGCTCCAGACGTGGTGATGGCCGAACACGAGCACTGGTCGGTCGCTCGTCGCGGCCAGGTCGTCGAGCCAGGTGAGCGTCGACGCGGACACCTGCCCGGTCGCACGTGCGGGGATGGCGGTGTCGATGACGGCCAGGAGCACCCCCGGCAATTCGATCGAGAACGGCGCCGCCGACGCGAAGGTGGCGCCGTAGTAGGCGTCGTGGTTGCCGCGCACGTGGTGCAGGCGGTCGCCGAACACGCGGTACGCGTCGAGGAAGGCCTCGTACTCGTCGTCGGTCCCGTTCGACGTGAGGTCGCCCTTGACCACCACTGCGGCCGGGTCGAGCCGCTGGATCTCGGCGATGGCCCCGCGGTTCATGGTCACCGGGTAGGGCGGGTCGCCCTCGGCGGCCGTGAACGTCGGCCCCGCGTCCATCCCTTCGATGATCCCGCACTCGACCTCGCCGAAGTGCACGTCGTTGACGGTGGCGAACGTCGTCAGCAGCTCGCCGGGCGGGCGGGACAACGTGCGGAGCGCGATCCCGTCCAGCTCGTAGTCGTGGTCGGGTTCGAGGCCGTCGAAGCGATGCACCGCGGCGCCATCGTGCACGACCGCCTCGTCGTCGGCGACCGTCGTGAGCTCCACGACACCATCCTCGCGTGACCGACGCGGCGAAGCCGCTCGGACGATGACGGCCGGATGGCGAAGCGCCCGAGGGGAGGGTCCCTCCGACCCGAGGGCCGAGGCGGCGGAGCGAAGCGAAGCCGCTCGGACGACGACAGCCGGATGGCGAAGCGCCCGAGGGGAGGGTCCCTCCGACCCGAGGGCCAGAGAATCAGGGGAAGACGCTGAAGCCGCGTGGCAGGGGCACGCGGCCCGTCAACGCCCGCAGCAGCACCGACGGCGAGGGTTGCGAGGCCAGCGCGCCCAGCACCGACACGGCGATGCGCGCGGTGGCCGCCGGCGGCTCGGCGCCGGCGAGGCCGACGGCGTCGGCCAGGTCGAGCGTGTGCACCGACAGCTCGACCACGCGGGTGGCGAGGTAGTCGCCGAGGGCGATCGTGCCTCCCCGACTGGCGCACACCGACCCGACGGGCGCCTGCTCGATCGCCGCGAACGTGGCCTCGGCCCGGCCTCGGATGGCTGCCACCCGGTCGTCCCCCAGAGCGGTCGCCTCGCGACGGCCGCGCTCGGCGATCGCCTGGTTGACCTCGGCGTCGGGCATGGCGCGCCGGAAGTAGTCGGCGGCCGAGTGGACGTCGATCTCGCCGTGGGGGACGAGGTACTCGACGACGGTCGTGTAGGCGCGGCTGGCGTGGGCGGCCAGCTCGAGCACCGTCCACTCCCCGAGCCCCGGCGACGACCACTGGTCGGGTTCGATCCGGCCCAGCACCGAGAGGAACCAGTCGCTGGCCTCGCGGAACGCCGGCAGGGTCTCGTCGACGGTGAAGTTCGGGTCGGTGGCGGACACGGCGACCGGTCAGGGGCGGTCGCGGCGGGCGGGGACCGGTCGCGACCACCAGCGGCCCGAGAAGCGCCAGCGCGTGGCTTCGTCGACCGCGGTCGCGGGCGCCGGGACGGGGCCAGGCCAGCTCGATGGCGGCCACGATGGCGGCCATCTCGTCGTCGTCGGGGGTCGGGCGGATGCCCGCCACGACCGGCGCGGCGCCGTCGGTCACAGCGGGATGTTCCCGTGCTTGCGGTGGGGCAGCTCCTCGCGCTTGGACCGCAGCATCTCGAGCCCGGCGATCAGCTTGACCCGTGTCTCGGACGGGTCGATCACGTCGTCGACGAAGCCGCGCTCGGCGGCGACGTAGGGGTTGGCGAACCGCTCGGTGTACTCGTCGACCAGCTCGCTGCGCCGGGCCACCGGGTCGGCCACGCTCTGCAGCTCGCGGCGGTAGAGGATCTCGACCGCGCCCTGCGGGCCCATCACGGCCAGCTCGGCCGACGGCCAGGCGAAGGCCAGGTCGCAGCCGATCGACTTGGAGTTCATGACCACGTACGCGCCGCCGTAGGCCTTGCGGGTGATGATCTGGATGCGGGGCACGGTCGCCTCGCAGTAGGCGTAGAGCAGCTTGGCGCCGTGGCGGATGATGCCGCCGTACTCCTGGTCGACGCCGGGCAGGAAGCCGGGCACGTCGACGAAGGTGACGAGCGGGATGTTGAAGGCGTCGCACGTGCGCACGAACCGGGCCGCCTTCTCGGACGACTCGATGTCGAGCACGCCGGCCAGCACCATCGGCTGGTTGCCGACGACGCCGACGGGATGGCCGTCGAGGCGGGCGAACCCGCAGACGATCGATCCGGCCCAGCGCGGGAAGTACTCGAAGAACTCGCCGTCGTCGACGCACTCGCGGATGACGGCCTTCATGTCGTAGGGCTGGTTCGAGCTCGGCCGGCATGAGGTCGACGAGCGCCGGGGTGAGCCGGTCGGGCGGATCGCTCGGTCGCGAAGTGCGGCGGCTCCTCGAGGTTGTTCGACGGCAGGAACGAGAACAGGAAGCGCACGTCCTCGAGGCAGGCCTGCTCGTCGGGCGACACGAACGTGGCCACGCCGGACTTGGAGGCGTGGCTCTTGGCCCCGCCGAGCTCCTCGAGGGTGACCTCCTCGCCGGTCACCGTCTTCACCACGTCGGGGCCGGTGATGAACATGTGCGAGCTCTCGTCGACCATGAAGATGAAGTCGGTCATGGCCGGGCTGTACACGGCGCCACCGGCGCACGGTCCGAGGATCACGCTGATCTGCGGCGTCACCCCCGACGCCAGCACGTTGCGGTGGAAGATGCCGCCGTAGCTCGCCAGCGAGACGACGCCCTCCTGGATGCGGGCGCCGGCGCCGTCGTTGAGCCCGATCAGCGGGGCGCCGACCGACAGGGCCAGGTCCATCACCTTGTGGATCTTCTCGGCGAACACCTCGCCCAGCGCGCCACCGAAGACGGTGAAGTCCTGCGAGAAGATGAACACCTTGCGGCCGTCGATGGTGCCCCAGCCGGTGATCACGCCGTCGGTGTAGGGCCGCTCGTCGATCAGGTCGGCCGGCACGCGGTGGCGGGCCAGCATGTCGAGCTCGTGGAACGAGCCGGGGTCGAGCAGGTACTCGATCCGCTCGCGGGCCAGCAGCTTGCCCTTGGCGTGCTGGCGCTCGACCGAGCGCTCGGACCCGGCGTGCAGCGCCTCTTCCTTGCGCTTGGCCAGCTGCTCGATGCGCTCCTGCATGGAGTGTTGCGACATAGGAGGTCAATGTACCGGCCGGCGCGGCCCCGACGAATCGGGGCCGCGCCGTTTCACTCTTCAGGACAGTGCTTTGGCCTTGAGCTTGTCGAAGTCCTCCTGCGAGATCGTGCCGGCGTCGAGCAGCGCCTTGGCCTTGCTGATCTGGTCGGCCGAGCCGCTGGCGCCGGCGGTCGAACGCACGTAGTCGTCCAACTGGGCCTGCGCCGCCTGCTGGTGGGCCATGGAGCGCTTGGCCATCCCGCTGCCACGCACGATCAGGTAGATGAACACCGCGAGGAACGGCAGGAACACGATGAAGATGCACCACAGCGCCTTGACGCCACCCGAGGTCTCGTGGTCGCGGAACAGGTCGCCCAGGATGTTGAACAGGATCATGATCCACAGGAACAGGAAGAAGAACCACAACATGTCCCAGAAGATGTTCCAGACGGTCAGATCAGCGAGTAGCAAGGGAGCCCCCTCAGGCTTCGAGTCGCGCGCCGGCCGGCGCCGGCCTGCGAGTCACGCTACATCACGCACGGTGACAAGAGCCGGGGACGCGACCGCGTCGTCTCGCGGTTCCGCGCCGAGAAGCGATGCCGCTAGCGTCGGCTCGTGGCCCGTCTCGCGCGCGTCTGCGTCTACTGCGGCTCGACCGTCGGCACCCGCGCCGGGTTCACCGAATCGGCCGACCACCTCGGCCGGCTGCTGGCCGAACGGGGCATCGGCGTCGTCTACGGCGGCGCGTCGGTCGGGCTGATGGGCGTGGTCGCCGACGCGCGCGCTGCGCGCCGGCGGCGAGGTCATCGGCGTGATCCCCGGCGAGCTGTTCGCCGACGAGGTGGCCCACGACGGGCTGACCGAGCTGCACGTCGTCGGCTCGATGCACGAGCGCAAGGCCCTGATGTCGGAGCCTGTCCGACGCGTTCATCGCCCTGCCCGGTGGCTTCGGCACCATCGAGGAGGTGGTCGAGGCCGTCACCTGGACCCAGCTCGGCATCCACGCCAAGCCGGTCGGCCTGCTCGACGTCGACGGCTACTTCGATCACCTGGTCGCCGTTCCTCGACCGGGCGGTGGCCGACGGCCTGCTCAAGCCCGAGAGCCGGGCCCTGCTCAGCCGCGATCGACGACGCCGAGCGGCTGGTCGAACGACTGGCCGGAGCGCTCGATCCCCAGGCCCGAGGCCGCGACGGGGCGCCGACGCCGTAGCCCGGCACACCGACCCTCGAACAGGCCGTACCGTCTGGCCGAGTGGAGCTCCCCGTCATGCCTCCGGTGGCACCGATGCTGGCCAAGGCCGTCGACCAGACTGCCGGTCGACGACGGGATGATCTACGAGCCGAAGTGGGACGGCTTCCGCTGCATCGTGTTCCGCGACGGCGACGAGGTCGATGCTCGGCAGCCGCAACGAGCGCCCGCTCACCCGCTACTTCCCCGAGCTGATCGAGCCGCTGCGCGACGTCGCTGCCGCTCCGATGCGTCGTCGACGGCGAGATCGTCGTCGCGGCCGCCGACGGACTCGACTTCGAGGCCCTGCAGCAACGCATCCACCCGGCCGCATCGCGGGTCGACGCGCCTGAGCGTCGAGACGCCGGCGTCGTTCGTGGCCTTCGACCTGCTCGCCCTCGACGACCGTCGCTGCTCGACGCGCCCCTGCGCGAGCGACGTCCGCTGCTGAACAAGGCGCTGGCCAAGGCGCGGCCGCCCGATCCACCTGTCGCCGATGACCCTCGACGAGTCGGTGGCCGGCGACTGGTTCGTGCGCTTCGAGGGCGCCGGGCTCGACGGCGTGATGGCCAAGCCGGCCGACGGCACCTACGAGCAGAACAAGCGCGTGCAGTTCAAGGTCAAGCACCGGCGCACGGCCGACTGCGTGGTCGGCGGCTTCCGCATGCACAAGGACGGCGACGGCGTCGGCTCGCTGCTGCTCGGGCTGTTCGACGACGACGGGCGGCTGCACCACGTCGGGGTGGCGTCGAGCTTCACGGCCCGCCGCCGCAAGGAGCTGCTGGGCGAGCTCGGCGCTCTACCTGGTCGACTCGATCGAGGACCACCCGTGGCGGTCGTGGGCCGAGGCGCAGGCCCACGAGCAGTCCGGCTCGGCGCGGCTGCCCGGCGCGACCAGCCGCTGGAACGCCAAGAAGGACCTCAGCTGGACGCCGCTGCGACCCGAGCTGGTGGCCGAGGTCGCATACGAGCAGGTGCAGAACGGACGGTTCCGCCACTCGGCCCGCCTGCTGCACTGGCGACCCGACCGCACGCCCGACTCGTGCACCTACGCGCAGCTCGACGAGGTCGCCCCCTACGAGCTGGCCCAGATCTTCGGCGGCTGATCGCCGTCGTCGTCACGGCAGCTGCGGGCGCTGCCCCTTGCCGGGCGCGGCCGGCACGCAGGGCCCGGTGGCCGGGCAGTCGTGGATGCGCGTCTGGCTGTAGACGGCCAGACCGAGGGTGGCGCAGAGCACGGCCATGACGACCCCGAAGCTGGCGGCCCGGCGGATGCCCATGCGCCCGGCCGCCCGCGGCACGCGGTAGAGCACCGAGATCCCGCACACCATGGCGGCCGCCACGAGTACCACCCACGCGGCGAAGACCCAGAAGTTGTGGTTGCTGGTGACGGTGGCGACGGCGATGAGCGCCACGGACGCGAGGCGAAGCCGGCCGAGATCGCCGCCACCCGCCAACGCAGCAGCTGATCGGCCGAGGGCAGCACCTCAATCCTCCGTGGGCAACCAGCAGGCCATCGGGACCGAGGATAGGTCCGGTCCCGCCGGTCGCAGCCATCCGGCCGGCGGCCCGGCGCCGAATCAACCCCGAGTGGCTGTCGCCCTGTGCAGCCCGCCGCCGCTGGCCTAGGCTGGTCCGGTAGCGGATCCGTTCGATCCGCCGATTCGACATCGCATCCCAGACCTCTCGAGGTCGAAGGAGTCCCCCATGGTCGTCGCAGACATCTTCGGACCGGACGTGCTCATCGTCATCGCCGTGCTGGCCGTCGTCCTGCTGTTCGGCGGGGCGAAGCTGCCCAAGCTGGCCCGGTCGCTCGGGTCGGCCAAGGGCGAGTTCGAGAAGGGCATCAAGGAAGGCAGCACCGCCGCCGCGGCGGAGGACGACGAGAAGGACGAGCCCAAGGGCCCGCCCAAGGCGATCGAGTCCGGCACCGACACCCCGTCGCCCCAGACCCGTCGCGACGAGACCACCGCCTGACCCCGCTTCCCGTCCGAACCTCGTCCCCGTTCCCGGCTGCGCTCAGCCGGCCCGCCGCTCGGCCAGCTTGACGGCCCGGTCGACCAGGCCAGGCGCGTCGATGCGCTGGCAGATGTCGACCAGCTCGGGCCGTGGTCCGCGCCACTCGAGCTCGGCGACCGAGTCGACCGTCGGCGCGTCGATCTCGACGGTCGCGATGCGCCGGAAGAGCAGCGCCAGATCGAACTGGTCGCGCAGCGTCACCGCCAGCTTGGCCGTGCCGCGCACGTCGACGTCCCAGTCGGCGCCGTCGGGCGGGATCGCCTCGAGGTGGCCGTAGCGGGCGAGCACGGCCGAGGCCGACTTGGCCCCCCACCCGGCCAGGCCGGGGAAGCCGTCGGCGCTGTCGCCGACGAGACCGAGGTAGTCGGGGATCGACTCGGGGGCCACGCCGAACTTGTCCCGGACGCCCTCGGCGTCGAGCACCACACCCTTGCGTCGATCGAGCTGCACGATGCGGTCGCCGCGCACGCACTGGCCGAGATCCTTGTCGGGCGTGCAGATCACCACCTGCTCGACCTCGGGATCGGCGGCGGCCACGACGGCGGCCGCCGCCATGGCGTCGTCCGCCTCGTACTCGACCATCGCGAACACGGCCACGCCCAGCGCCCGCAACCCCTCCTCGAGCAGCGGGAACTGGCTCAGCAGGTCGGGAGGCATGCCGGCGCTCGTCTTGTAGCCGGGCCACAGGTCGTTGCGGAAGGACTCGATCACGTGGTCGGTCGCCACCCCCACGTGGGTGCCGCCCTCCTCGAGGATCTGCATCACGGTGCCGATCGCCCCGCGGGTGGCCGCCACCTCGCGACCTTCGGCCGTCGTGTGCGACGGCAGGGCGAAGTGATACCGGAACAGCTCGTAGGTGCCGTCGACGAGGTGGACCTTCATCCGAGCAGCCTGTCACGGCAAGGGATCCAGCGCCGCGGCCCGCAATGGGGACGAACCGAGACCACCGATCCCGAGCGGGTGCGACCAGCGCTCAGAGCGGGGTCGAGCCCGTTGTCCGCCCGCGTGAGAACCCCTCATGATCTTCGTTACGCTGCGGCGGTCCTATGAGCACGGCGACGCTCTCCCACTTCTTCGCGATCCTCAGTCTCGTGGCCTGGGCGGGCACGATCCTGGCCATCGTGCTGGCCATCGTGCGCCGCCTGGCGCCCGAGTCGTCGCTGGCGTACCTGTTCGACGACCTCGGCGGCGTGGCGCTCTGGCTGGGCTGGCTGGTGGCCGCGGTCACCATGGCCGGCAGCCTCTACTACTCGATCGGCCCGCCGCAGTACGTCCCGTGCGAGCTGTGCTGGTACCAGCGGATCTGCCTCTACCCGATGGCCGTCATCCTGCTCGTCGGCGCCGTGCGCCGCGATCGCAAGGTGTGGATGTACGTGGTGCCCCAGCTCGTGATCGGCGCCGCCATCGCCGTCTACCACACGCAGCTGCAGGCGTTCCCCAAGCAGCAGACCTTCTGCCAGGTGCTCAACCCGTGCACGACCCGCTACGTGTGGGAGTTCGGGTTCGTGTCGCTGCCGTTCATGTCGCTCGCCGCGTCGTGCTTCATCATCACGATGGTGCTCGTGTCCCGCGCCACCGACCCGGCCCGCGCCGGCGATCCGGATGATGACGAGCCGGATGACGGCGACGACCTGGCCTTCGATCCCGACACTGCCTCGACCGACCCCGATGGGGCCTCTAACCTCGCCGCGAGCCCGTCCGCCGGCGCTCCCCCCGACCAAGTAGGTGCCGTGTGAGCAACCGCCCATCCAAGAAGCGCTCGTCCTCCGCGCGCGTCCAGGCCGCGTCGCGCGCCGGCAAGAGCAGCAACACGGGCTGGATCATCCTCATCGGCGCCATCCTCGTGGTCGGCATCGCCCTGATCGTGGCCGTGGCCGGCGGCAACAAGAGCAGCGGTGACATCACCGGGCGCCAGGACGCCAGCCCGGCGCTCGTGTCCAAAGTCGTCACGGTGCCCGACAGCGTGATCACGAGCGTGGGCCTCGGCACGAGCACCCCGCTGCCGGTCCCGATCAACGGCAAGAGCATCGCCCAGAACGGCAAGCCGGGCGTGCTCTACATCGGCGCCGAGTACTGCCCGTTCTGCGCCACCGAGCGCTGGGCCATGGCCAACGCGCTGGCGCGCTTCGGCACCTTCAGCGGCCTCAAGATCACCAACTCGGCCACCGACGACGTCGACCCCGGCACCAAGACCCTGTCGTTCTACAAGTCGACCTACACCAGCAACTACATCGTGTTCACGCCCGTCGAGATCCAGAACAACACCAAGGGCGCCCTCGAGACCGCCACCCCGGACCAGCAGGAGCTGTCCAGCAAGTACGGCAACGGGTCGATCCCGTTCATCTACTTCGACGGGAAGTACCTCATCAGCGGCGCGACCTACGACGTCGGGGTGCTGCAGGGCAAGACCTGGAACCAGATCGCGCTGGCCATGAACGACCCCACCTCCGCGGTGGCCAAGGGGGCCATCGGCGCGGCCAACGCCATGACGGCCACCATCTGCATCCTGACCAACGATCAGCCGTCGAGCGCGTGCTCGCTCCCGGTCATCCAGACCCTCGAGTCCAAGATCAAGAGCCAGTCCTCCACCACGAGCACCACCAACGCCAACTCCAGCTCGTCCCCCTGACCATCCTCAGGCGAGGTGCTGGGCGAACCAGGCCAGGGTGCGGGCCCAGCCGTCGGTGGCCGAGGCCTCGTCGTAGGCGTCGCGGTCGTCGCAGTTGAAGCCGTGCCCGGCCTCGGCGTAGCGGACCACCTCGGAGGGGACCGACGCCTGCGCCGCGGCCAGGCGGAGGGACTCGACGTCCTCGACGGGGATGCCCTGGTCGAGGTCGCCGAACAACCCCAGCCACGGGCTCTGCAACCGGGGGGCCAGGTCGAGCATCGGCTCGAAGCCGAACCGGCCCTGCACGATGCCGCCGCCGTAGAACGTGACCGCGGCGCCGAGCGCCCGGTCGGCGCCGGCCACCAGGGCGACCGTGCCGCCCATGCAGAAGCCCACGATGCCGGTGTGCGCGGGCGTGAATCCCTGCGCCTCGAGGTGGTCGAACGTGGCCGCCAGGTCAGCCCGGATCCCGTCGGCGGTCAGCTCCTTCATCGCGGGCATGACCTTCTCGAAGTCGCCGTAGTCGAAGACCGGCGAGCCCGAGCGGTGGAACAGGGCCGGTGCGACGGCGGCGTAGCCCGCGTCGGCCAGGCGCCGGCAGATCGACTCGATGTGCGCGGTGATCCCGAAGGCCTCCTGCACCACCAGGACGGCGCCGCCGGCCTCGCCGTCGGGCGTGGCCGCGTAGGCGGGCATCGGCCCGTCGGGGGTGGTCAGGGACAACGTCTCGGTGGTCATGGTCGACTCCTCGGTCACGCCACCCTCGCGGTGGTGGCGTCGGTGGGCTCATCGTGCCACCTGTCCGGCGGTCACACGTAGCCGCGCGCGTGGCTAGATCTCGGGCATCTCGCTCATGGCCCGGAACTCCGCGGTCGTGTTGACGTGCGGGAACGGTTCGGTAGGCACGTCGAGCCCGAGTGCGGCACATATCGGCTCCCACCCGTCACCCGGGTGCCACTCGACCAACCGCTCCGGCGCGATGGCCGCCCGCACCGCTTCGTTGTGGGCGAGGTACGCGGCTTTGGCCGCGTCCTCGTCGCGCCAGTCCGGACAGAACGCCGGGAGCATCGCCTCGATCATGCTGACCCACTCGGGACCCGGGCCCGGGCCCGCGCCGTCAGGCGGCGGCCCGTCGAGCATCTGGTCGGTCATCGCGAAGATCGTGTTCGACGCGCTCTTCCACCAGCCGTCGGCGTCACGCACCGACAACAGCACCGGCGCGTCGGGGAACGCCTCCGCGATCTCGCGCCAGCACGCCGCCCCCGGCCAGTCGACCACCGCGGTGAAGTCGGCGAAGAAACCGTCCCATTCGGGTGGATCGCCAGCGATGGCCTTCTGCCACGCCACGGAGTCGTCGGGCCGGCCGAAGACCTCGACCATGTGGTAGCAGCGACCGCCGAGCAGGATCTCGAGTGCGTTCTTGAGCGAGTGCGTGCCGGTACGGCCCAACCCCGCGCCGACCATCTTCAGCGCCATGTGTGCTCCCCCTTGGCACCCCGTCGGGCGCCCGGCGAGAACCTAGCGGGTCGGGCTCGTCCCGCCAGGGTCGGGGCGGGGGTGCGCCCGGCTACTCCTGCACCAGCTCGATCAGCGTCCCGAACGCCGTCTTGGGGTGGACGAACGCCACGGTGGTGCCGCGCGACCCGGGCCGCGGGGCCTCGTCGATGACCCGTCCGCCCTGGTCCTTGACGGCCTGGAGGGCGGCCGCGCAGTCGGCGACCCGGTAGCCGACGTGGTGGAGGCCTTCGCCCTTGTTGGCCAGGTACTTGGCCACGGGTGAGTCGTCGCGGGTCGGCGTGAGCAGCTGGATGTACGAATCGGCCACCTTGAGGAGGGCTTCCTCGACGCCGTCGCTGTCGACCACCTCTCGGTGGTCGACCAGGGCCCCGAAGGTCTCGCGGTAGTAGTCGATGGCCGCGCCGAGGTCGTTGACCGCGATGGCCACGTGGTCGATCTCGGTGAGCAGCGAGTCGACCTGGGCCGAGCCGGCGGCGACCTGGTCGCCGCTGTCGTCGCCGGGCATGCGGGCGGTGAGGGGACTCATGGGACCTCCAACCTCTCGGCGCTAGGCGCCATGGGTGCGGAACAGGGTGATCTTGTCCTCGCCGACCGGGCCGCGGAACTCGGGATCGTCGATGCCGAGCCCTTCGGTCGGCGCCAGGCACAGCACGCCGATCTTGCCCTCGTGCAGGTTGTGGTGCACCTGGTAGGCGGCCTCGCCCACCTCGTCGAGCGGGTAGACCGACGAGAGGATCGGCTGGATCTTGCCTTCGCAGATGAGCTGGTTGGCCGCCCACGCCTCGGCGTAGTTGGCGAAGTGCGAGCTGATGATGCGCTTGAGCTTCATCCAGAGGTGCCGGTTGTCGTACTCGATCATGTAGCCGCTGGTGGCCGCGCAGGTGACGATCTTGCCGCCGCGCGCCGCGACGAACACCGACGCACCGAACGTCTGGCGCCCGGGGTGCTCGAACACGATCTCGGGATCGCGGCCGATGAGGGCACGGACGTCCTTGCCGAGGCGGCGCCACTCGCTCTCGTCCTGGTGGAACTCGTCGGACCAGAACCTGTAGCCGGCTTCGCGGCGATCGATGACCGCCTCGCAGCCGAGGGCACGGAGGATGTCGCCCTTGTCGGCGGAGGAGACCACCCCGACGGGCGTGGCGCCGCCGTTGAGCACGTACTGCACGGCGTAGCCGCCGAGCCCGCCGGTCGCGCCCCAGATGAGCACGGTGTCCCCCTGCTTCATCGCACCGACGTTGGGGCTCACCAACATGCGGTAGCTGGTCGAGTTGCACAGCGCGTTGACCGACGCCTCCTCCCACGTGAGGTGGGCGGGCTTGGGCATGAGCTGGTTGGCCTTGACGATCGACAGGTCGGCCAGGCCCCCGTAGTTGGTCTCGAAGCCCCAGATGCGCTGGTTGCCCGCCAGCATCGAGTCGTTGTGGGAGCTCGGGTCCTGGTCGTCGACGTAGTTGCAGTGCACGACGACGCGGTCGCCCGGCTTCCAGTTGCGCACGGCCGATCCGACCCGCAGCACGACCCCCGATGCGTCGCTGCCCACCACGTGGAAGGGCTGGTCGTGACGGGCCCCCCACGTGCTCTCACGACCGAGGCGCTTGAGGAAGCCGAAGGTCGGGAGCGGCTCGAAGATCGACGTCCAGACGGTGTTGAAGTTGATCGAGCTGGCCATGACGGCGATGCACGACCTCGTCGGGGGCGATCTCGGGGACCGGCACCTCCTGGACGTGCAGGCTCTTTCGGGGGTCCTTGTCCGAGGACTCGAGCCCGGCGAACATCTCCTGCTCGCTGGCCAGGACGACGGCGGCTCGATACGACTCGGGCAGGGGCAGCGCGGCGAGCTCGTCGCCCGATGCACCGGCCAGGATGGCGTCTCGGATGGGCTGCATGGCGACAACGTAGCCCGGCCGCCGGAACCGCCCAATCGGCGCGACCACGGGCCGCGCTCGGTATTTCCAGGAGGGCCACGGAGGGTGGGCGTTGAGGCCGGTGCCCCGGTGCTCTAGGATCATGGGTCATATGGCCTATGCCCGTGACTGACACGGTCCCGAGCCGCCAGGCCCACCACGAGGAGGACCCGAGCGCGTTGCGACCCACGCCCGAGGAGATCGAGGCGCGCCGGTTCCGCTTGGCCCAGAACGGCTACGACTGCGAGGCGGTCGACCGGTTCCTGGCCGAGATCGCCGAGGCGCTCCGGAGTCGAACCGGCGTCCGACCTGCCCGACCCCGACGAGTTCGGGCGGCTGGGCCAGGAGATCGCCGCCATCCTGCGCAACGCCCGCGATGCGGCCGGTGCCGTCAAGGCCGAGGCCGAGGGCCAGGCGGCGGCGCTGCGGTCCACGGGCCGAGCTCGAGGCTGACGACGAGCGCAAGGCGGCCTACGCCGAGGCCGCGGCCCTGCAGGCGACCGTCACCGCGGATGTCGAATCCATCCGCTCGGCCGCGGTGCACGACGCCGAGACCGTGCGCACCGCTGCCGAGGCAGAGTCGGGCGAGATCCGCGTCGAGGCCGAGCGCCAGCTCGAGGTCGCGGCGCAGACGCTGGCCCGGGCCGCCGAGCAGGCCGCCGCCCTCCAGGCCGGCGCCGACCGCGAGGTGGCCGCCAAGATCGAGCGGGCCGAGCACGACGCCCGCCGGCGTTCGAGCGAGATCGCGGCCGAGGCCGAACGCCGCTCCGAGATGGTCCGCGAGAGCGAGCAGTCGACCTACCTGCGCTTGCTGGCCGCCCGCGACGACGTCCAGCAGGCCATCGACCGGCTGGTGGCCCACGCCGCCGCCATGGCCGAAGCCGATCCGGTCGTCGACCTGACCATCGCCCCGGCCCAGGTGCGCTCGCTGACGGCGGCCGATGCCGCGTCGAACCACGGGCCATCCCGACCCGGTCATCGCGCCCGAGCCGCCGACGAGCGACCAGCCCGCCGCCCGAGCCGACGAGCAGCCGGTGGGTTCGGTGCAGCTCGACGCCAATGGCAACGCCGGCGACCCGCTCCTGCGCATGGTCCGCGCCGCGGTCGGTCGGGCCGTCGAGGCGTCGAGCCCCGAAGGCCTCGACCGCGAGGCCTCGGCATCCTGACTCGACCGCGAGGCCTCGGCATCCTGACTCGACCGCGAGGCCTCGGCATCCTGACTCGACCGCGAGGCCTGCCGTCTGACGCGCCGCGGCGCCGCCTCCGGTTGACGACGGCCGCCCTCGGATCCCTACACTGACCACCCGCGGTCGCGCCTCGCGTCGACCCTCGTGTTCGACCCAAATCGTCCCGGGCATCGCCCACTTCGAGAGGAGCCCACCCATGGCCGGTTCAGTCATCCTCGCTGGTGCCCGCACCCCGATCGGCAAGCTGTCGGGAGCGCTGGCCTCGTTCTCGGGCACCGACCTCGGCGGCTTCGCCATCAAGGCCGCCCTCGAGCGCGCCGGGCTGTCGCCCGAGCAGGTCGACTACGTGTTCATGGGCCAGGTCCTCCTGGCCGGCACGGGCCAGATCACCGCCCGCCAGGCGGCTGTCAACGCCGGCATCCCGATGACCGTGCCGGCCACGACCATCAACAAGGTGTGCCTCTCGGGGGTCAACACCATCCACCTGGCCGACCTGGCCATCCAGGCCGGCGAGGCCGACGTGGTGGTGGCCGGCGGCATGGAGTCGATGACCAACGCGCCCTACCTGCTGCCCGGGGCCCGCGCCGGCTACCGCATCGGCGACCAGACCGTGGTCGATTCGATGATGTACGACGGCCTGTTCTGCGCCTTCGACCAGTGCGCCATGGGCGCCGGCACCGAGAAGTACGCGGCGTCGGCCGGCCTCGACCGCGAGTCGCAGGACCAGGTCGCCTACCTGTCGCACGAGCGGGCTGCACGCGCCATCAAGGACGGCCTGTTCGACGACGAGATCGTGCCGGTCGAGGTGCCGCAGCGCCGGGGCGACCCCGTGGTCGTGAGCGTCGACGAGGGCGTCCGTGGCGAGACGACCGTCGAGTCGCTGGCCGGGCTGCGGCCTGCGTTCGACAAGGCCGGCAACATCACCGCCGGCAACGCGTCGCAGATCAGCGACGGCGGCGCGGCCGTGATCGTCGTGTCCCCGGCCAAGGCCGAGGAGCTCGGCGTCGAGCCGCTGGGCCAGATCGTCGGCTACGGCCAGGTGGCCGGGCCCGACCCGTCGCTGCTCACCCAGCCGGCCCGGGCCATCAAGGCCGCCCTCGACCGGGCCGGTCTGTCGGTCGGCGACGTCGACCTGTTCGAGCTCAACGAGGCCTTCGCCGCCGTCGGCGTGGCCTCGATGGCCGACCTGGGCATCACCTCCGAGGTCGTCAACGTCAACGGCGGCGCCATCGCCCTCGGCCATCCCGTCGGCATGTCGGGCACCCGCATCACGATGCACATCCTCAACGAGCTCCGACGCCGCGGCGGCGGGCTCGGCGCCGCGGCCCTGTGCGGTGGCGGCGGCCAGGGCGACGCCATCCTCGTCAAGACGCTCTAGCGACCACCACGGCTCCCTCGCCCTCGCGCGGGAACCGCAGGTTCGACCTCAGCCGCCGCCCGAGGTCGACGGTGGGGTCGGGGGCGGCGTGAGCACCGTCGACGACGTCGACGCGCCGCCGGGGGGCGGCACCTCGAAGGTCCCCGTCGAGTTGCCCACGATGGTGTTCGGGTCGGGCACGAGGAGCTGCTGGTAGCCGGGGTCGCTCGGCTTCACCACCGTGCCGTCGGCCTTGGTGATCGTGCCGTCGGGGTTGAGCACCGCGCCGTTGGCCAGCGGGACCGACTGGCCCGGGCTCACCGACATCGACGAGCTCGATGAGGTCCCCGTGCCGCTGCCGCCGATGGCGGAGCCGACCGGCCCGAACTGCTCGGTGCCCGACCCGTTCCCCAGGTTGCTCCACCACGTGCCGTACTTGGCGATGTCGGCCGGGGTGAGCCGCTGCAGCGTCTCGACGACGGTGTCGAGCACGGTGCGGACGGGGCTGACGTACCAGCGGCCGTCGATCTGCACGACGGTGATCCCGAAGTTGTCCGAGGCCGTGCCGAGCACGCCCAGGCTGCTCAGCCCGCTCGTGTCGTCCGTGCTCGGCGTCGAGCCGGGGCACTCGTGGTGCGGCTTCTGGGCGTCGGCCTGCTCCTTCTTCAGCTCGGCCTCGATCTGGGCCTGCTCGGCGGCCACGTTCGGATCGCTCGGATCGACGAATCCCCCGTCGGTGGGAACCGTGAACGGGCCGCCGTCCTTGTAGGTGACCTGCGTGTCGACGCAGTGCCCGTCGAACGAGATCTTCGAGGTCATGTCCGACGAGTCGATCGACACCGAGAAGCCGCCGACGCGCACGCGCCGAGTCGACCCGCTGCCGTCCACCGAGAGCTTGAGATCGCTCACGGTGATCTTGGTCGAATTGCCATCGGTCGAGTGCTGGGCGGCCGGCAGGAACAGCGACGCGTAGTCGTACAGCGCCTGGTCCTCGTCGGGCGCCATGAGCGTCACGATCTTGTCGACATCGAGCGCGGTCGCCGCCGTGACCAGGTCGCGGACGGCGCCGTCGGGCGTCGCCGACCCGACCGGGGCGGGCGCCGCGTCGAAGTCGGGGAGCTCGGTGCTGTCGCCGCGGATGGCCTCGGCGATCGTGTAGCCGAGGCTGACGTGCCAACCGCCGCCCGACTTCACCGTGACGATCTTGGTGTTGCCGTCGGCCAGGTTGGACGAGAAGGTCGACGAGGGCCCGCCGGGGTGCTCGTCGAAGTCCTTGGTGAGGATGGTGCGCAGCGTCTTGCCGATGGGCAGGGCGTCGGGGATGGAGCGACCGCTGATCGTGCCGCCGGTGATCTTGACGGCCACGACGTCCTTGCCCACCGTCGACGTCGCCAGCTGCAGGTTCTCGACCGCGAGCTCGGCGCCGGGGACGCTGTTCAGCTTGAAGTCGGACAGGATCCCGAGGCGCTGCAGCTCCTGGGTGGTCTGGACCAGCGGGTCGCGCAGCACCGACCGCTCGTTGGCCGGCAGCGACCCGATCACGCCGAGCGCGTCGCGGTTGGCCACCGCGTCGAAGAACTGACGTACCGCCGCCTCGGGCGACGACGCGCCGTCGGGTTGGTCGAGCGCGGTCACGGCGAACACCGTGGCGGCGAGCAACGCCATCACGCCGACGACGACACCGAACAGCTTGGCCGGCGACCGACGCGGCCCGGACGGGGGCGGCGGGGCGTAGAGCGGGAGCGCGCCGGCCGGCGGCGGTGGAGCGCCCTGGGCCGTCGGGCCCGTCGCCTGCATCGAGCGGCATCCAGGACACGTCGGGAAGCTGGGGGTCGCTCATCTGGCGCCTCGTCGATCGAACAGGGTCAGGGCCAAGCCGGCCACGAGCACGGCCACGCCGGCCAGAGCCACCAACGGCCCGGGTCCGGTGCGCACAGGGGCATGGAGCACGGCGGCGGAGACGCCGAACGCGATGGCGGCCAGCAGCGCGCCGAGCGCCACGACCAGCCGCCGGTGATCGGTGATGGCGGCGAGCCACACGCCGGCCGCCAGCGCGGGCACCAGGTACCAGATCTTCAGCACCATCGCCGGCGCGCCCTGCACGACGCCGAGCAGCTCGGCGCTGCGCACCACGGCGTAGCTCGAGCGCCCGACCGCGCCGGTTTGCAGCCAGACCAGGAACGACGCCACCACGACCAGGACCGCGCCGGCGGTCGCGAGCACCGGTCCGGCCCTCGTCACCGAGCCCGGCGCCACCGACATCGATTCGGTCCTTCCACCCCAGACCACCGCCATGCGCACGGAGCGTAGCGGTTCGCGCTCAGTCGGCGTCGATCTCGCGCCGGCCCTCGAGCGCGCGACCGAGGGTCAGCTCGTCGGCGTACTCGAGGTCGCCGCCCACCGGGAGGCCGCTGGCGATGCGGGTGACCTTGACCCCGAGCGGCTTGATCAGCCGGCTGAGGTACATGGCCGTGGCCTCGCCCTCGAGGTTGGGGTTCGTGCACAGGATGATCTCGGTCACGCCCTCGTCGTCGAGTCGGGCCAGCAGCTCGCGGACCCGCAGCTGATCGGGACCCACGCCTTCGATCGGGCTGATCGCACCCTGCAGCACGTGGTAGCGGCCGCGGTACTCGCCGGTCTTCTCGACCGCGACGATGTCCCGTGACTCCTCGACCACGCAGATCAGCGTCGTCGTCGCGTCGCGGATCGGTGCAGATCCCGCACTCACCGCCCTCGGCGATGTTGAAGCAGCGCGTGCAGAAGGTCACGCGCTCCTTGGCCTCGATGATGGCGCGGGCCAGCCGGGTGGCGTCGACGGTGGGCACCTTCAAGCAGGTGGAAGGCGATGCGCTGGGCCGACTTGGGTCCGACGCCCGGGAGCCGACCCAGCTCGTCGATCAGGTCCTGCACGGGTGCCGCGTAGGTGCTCACCCGTCCACCGGGTCGTCGTCGGGGTCATCGTCATCGAGCTCGTCGTCCTCGTCATCGTCGTCGGCGTCGGACGCGGCCGTGCCGAGCCCGAGCGCGCCGCCCATGGCGCCGAGGTCGAGCGCACCCATCGACGGCTGCTGCAGACGGCCGATCTGATCGACGGCGTCGTGCAGCGCGGCGAGCACCAGGTCCTGCAGCAGCTCGACATCGTCGGGATCGACGGCGGCGGGAGAGATGACGACCGACTCGAACTCCATGCCGCCGGTGACGCGGATCGTCACGGCTCCGCCGCCGGACTGGCCCTCGACGACGGTCTCGGCCGTGGCGCTCTGCGCCTCGAGCAGCTGCTGCTGCATCTCCATGGCCTGCTCGAGCAGCGCGCCCATGTCGAAGCCGCCCCCGCCCAGGAGGTCGGGCTGGACGACGTCGGATGGTTCGGGGTCGGGCGCAACCGGGGTCAGGTCGCTCATGGGGGCTCCGGGACTGTCGGGGATCGTCAACCTTCGTCGACCAGCTCGGCGCCCGGGAACAGCTCGCGCACCCGGTCGACCGACGAGCTGGCCGTGCCGGTGGCGTCGGTCAGCTCGGAGAGGTCGATGTCGTGATCGGGCCGGTCGGGGGGCGGATCGGCGGGGCGTGGGGCCGCCGCTCTCGCCGCGGGCGTCGCCCTGGTGGCCGGCCCATCGGCGTCGGCGGCCGGAGGATCGCCCACCGGCCCCCCGTCGCCCGCACCTTCGGTGTCGACCACCAGGCGTAGCGGCACCGGGCGACCGAAGTGGGCGGCCAGGGCGGCCTCGACGTCGGGCCGGTGCTTCTCGCACTTCTCGACGTGCGGGGCGTTCGGCAGGGCGAACACGGCTGTGCGGTCATCGCCCTCGACGAACCGACCGGCGCTGAAGAACGCCTTGGCCCGCGGGGAGAGGGTCGGCAGGATCGCGTCGGACCAGGCCAGCGTCAGCTCGTCGCGCGACGGCACTCCCCCGTCAGCCTGCACAGAGGAGCTCGCCGCGGGCGCGGCTCCCCCCGCATCGGCGCTCGCGGTCGGCGCGCTGTCGGACACCGGCGGCGGCGCGGCGGCGGGAGCGGGCGTCGGCGTGGCCGGCGCCTTCGACGGCGCGCTCGGCGACGGGCGACGACCGCCCGAGCCGGCGCGGGCCTGCTTGGTGGCGGCCAGGGCCTGGCGGGCGCCGGCGGCCGGGCGATCGCCGGACGCGGGCGCGGCCGCGGCGGGCGCGGGCGCGGCGGCGTCGGGTGTCTCGGCCGCCAGGGTCGCGGTGTCGGACGGACCAGCGGGCTCGGCGGCGCGCGGGCGCCGGCCTGGAGGCGGCCGGTGCCGGTGGCGGCGAGCTGGACGCGCCGGCGGCCGGGGGAGCGGCGTGCTCGAGTCGCGTGACGCGGTCGACCAGGGCCGAGATCGAGGTGTCGGACTCGGGGCGGGTGAGGCGCACGAGCGCCACCTCGAGCGGGATGCGCTGGTCGGGCGCGTCCTGGATGCCGACGAAGGCCTCGCCGAGCACCTCGAGGGCCCGGGTCGCACCGGCCGCGCCGAGTCGTTCGGCCTGGGCCGCCACCCGCTCGCGGTCGTGCTCGGGCAGGCGGACGAGATCCATCTTCATCGAGGCCAGGAAGACGTCGCGCAGCCGCGAGATCAGCTGCTCGCCGAGCAGGCGAGGGCTGCGACCGGCGTCCATGGCCCGCTCGACGGCCATCAGAGCCCGGCCGGTGTCGTGCTCGCACAGGGCCTCGACGAGCTCGTCGAGGGCGTCGCCGTCGTCGGGCAGCCCGCCGGTGACGACGACCTGGTCGAGGGCGGACTCCATGTCGCGGGCCGACCCGGCGCCGGCTCGCACGACGTAGTCGACGGCGTCGGCCGGCACCTCGAGGCCGGCATCGTCGATGATGTAGCGCGGCGAGCGCGGCCAGCTCGTCGGCCGAGAGCAGGTGCAGCTCGTAGTGCTGGGTGCGGCTGCGGATGGTGGGCAGCACCTTCTGCGGATCGGTGGTGGCCAACACGAACACCACGTGCTCGGGCGTCTCCTCGAGCGTCTTCAGCAGCGCGTTCGACGCGGCCGCCGAGAGCATGTGGACCTCGTCGAGGATGTACACCTTGGTGCGCCCGGGCGTGCCCATGGCCGTCTTGGCGATGAGGTCGCGGATGGCCTCGACGCCGTTGTTCGAGGCGGCGTCGAGCTCGTGGACGTCGAAGGACGTGCCGTTCTCGATGGCGACGCACGAATCGCACACGCCGCACGGCTCGGCATCGACCGGGTTGGCGCAGTTGAGCACCTTGGCCAGGATGCGGGCGGTCGACGTCTTGCCCGTGCCCCGCGGGCCGCTGAACAGGTACGCGTGGCCGACCCGGTCGGTGCGGACCGCGTTCTGCAGGCCGGCGACGAGGTGCTCCTGGCCGCGCACCTCGGCGAAGCGCTGCGGCCGGTAGCGGCGGTAGAGCGACTGGTAGGCCATCGGCGCCCGAGCCTACCGGTGACGCCCCTCGACCGTGACCGGCCCTCGGAGCGCGAGGAACCCGCTCCTCGAATCGTCCGGGGAACGCGAGGAACCCGCTCCTCGAATCGTCCGGGGGCGCGAAGAACCCGCTCCCCCATGTGATGGTCAGGCGATCTGCGGCACACGCCCGGTCCCGCTGAGAGCTGCTGCCTCCCGGCCCTGACTCGGTTCACGGGTGGTCGTTGCACAGGACCCGACCATCACATGCGAGAGCGGGTTCGACCACAGGATAGCCTGAGCGACCGCACTGCCGTCCGGTCACCGCCGAATCGCGGGTCCGGGCAGCGTGCGCAATCCCTGGAGGGATGCGAGAGCGGCCGAATCGGCACGCTTGGAAAGCGTGTGTGGGGCAACCCACCGTGGGTTCGAATCCCACTCCCTCCGCCAGGTCCTCCGCACCGGTACAGAGCAGCTGGTCGGCGCCACGTCAGTCGCCTCCGAACCAGCTGTCGTAGAAGCGGTTGTAGGCGCCGTCGGTGTAGGAGTTGAGGAGCGCGATGTTGATCGCGGGCGTGAGATCGCTCGTGAGCGGGAGCGCGATCCCGTAGTACTCACGGGTGAACGGTGGTCCGGCCAGGCGGATCCGGCCGCCGTTCGACGGCTTCGCGTAGTAGGCGAGCACCGGGGCGTCGTAGACCGCGGCGCCGACCTCGTCCTTCTCGAGCTTGCGCACCATCTCATCGACCGACCCCAGCTCCTGAGCGGGGATCCGGTGGGCCCTGAGGTAGGCGGCCGCCGTCGTGCCCTTCACGGTCGCGACACTGTGACCGGGGAGATCAGCGATGCTCTGGATGTTGGTCTGAAGGTTGTGCACCGTGAGGGTGGCGGTGAACGTGGCGGTGAAGCTCGCCACGAGAAGCACGCCGAACAGCATGAACAGCATGGAGAAGAACCGTCCGGCCATCGACTTGGTGACGCGGTCGCCGTAGCCGACGGTCAGCATGGTGACCACCGCCCACCACATCCCTTCGAACATGCCCTTGGTGCCTCCGAGAGCGAAGTCCGGGTTGTCCTTGCGCTCGATCAGCCAGACGATGAGCGCGGCGGCGAAGATCGAAAGGATCATCACGGCCAGGATCGCGAGGACGGCGGGACTGCGCAGGGTGTCCCATATGCCGCCCGTCTCGTGGATCTGGGTGGCTGGCACGGCCACCTGAAGACCGCTGTTGAACATGGGCTCGGAGAACTGCACCTCCTTGGTCCGATCGGCCGTGATGCTGATGGCGGTGATGGCCACGTCGGCCTTGCCGGTCTTGACCGCGTCGAGGAGCTCGTCGACGGTCGCGACCTCGACGTAGGTGGTGCGGTAGTTGTTGGCGCGGGCGATCTCCTCCCAGAGGTCGATGCTGAAACCGGTGTAGCCCCCCTCCTGGCTCCTGGTCACGAAGGGCGCCAGGATTCGAACGGCGACTCGGACGTCGCGCGGGGCCGTCTGGGCGCTCCGGGCCGTCTGAGCTCGGGCCACACCGCCGGAGAGCGGTAGCACGATGAGCGCAAGGGCAGCGATGACGGCCGCCATCAGCTTCGCTGGAGCGACGGTCATCGTTTCCTTCGACCGTCGAGCCGACCTCTCATCTGTGCCATCTGGTGAGCTTCGCGCGCGGCTCGAGCTTCGTCTTCGGCCAGATGGGGTGATTCCACGGCTCCATGTCGCCTCAGCTGCTCGACGTCTTCCGGGCGAAGGGCAGACAAAGCGGTCTGAAAGATGGGGCAACCGCCCGATGTCCCTGGGTCACCACTCGTCGTACAACGATGAGGTGACCGACATCAGCGACATGACCGACCCGACCGACATGACCGACCTGAGCGACGCGCTTGCCGCGTGGGGCACCTTCGACCGCGACGACCCCTTCCCGTTGTTCGAACAGGTCCGCCGGCTCGGGCCGGTGCACCACGTGACCCTGGCTGACGGACACCAGGCCTACCTGGTCGTCGGCCACGACGAGGCCCGCGCCATGCTCAACGACCCGCGGATCTCGAAGGACATGCATGCGGCGCTCGCCCGTTCCGGCGCCGTCGTGGCCGAGGGGCTGCCAGGGCCGGCGTACGCCCGCCACATGCTCGCCGTCGACCCGCCCGACCACACGCGCCTCCGCCGGCTCGTCGCCGGTGCCTTCTCGGTCCGCCGCGTCGAGCGGTTGGAGGAGAGCGTTCGGAGCATGGTCGATGAGCTGCTCGACACGATCGAAGCGCGTGGCGCCCGACGAGGTGATCGACCTCGTCGACTCGTACGCCTTCCCGCTGCCCTTCCGGGTGATCTGCGAACTGCTGGGCGTTCCCGAGACGAACCGCGACACTTTCGGGCGTTCGTTGTCGGCCATGCTCGTGCCCACGGCGACGCCAGAGGAGCTCGCGACGGCGACGGCGGCGTCGGACGAGGTGGTCGCGTTCCTCGAAGTCCTCGTCGACGAGAAGAGGCGCGCGCCCGACGACGCGCTCGTCAGCGCGCTCATCGCGGCACGCGACGGCGACGAGCGGCTCGACGAGCAGGAGCTGCGCTCGACGATCTTCCAGCTGATCGTTGCCGGCCACGACACGACCTCGAGCCTCATCGGCAACGGGGTGGTGGCGCTGCTCACGCACCCGGACCAGCTCGACCGTCTGCGGGCCGAGCCCGCGCGGCTCGCGAACGCGGTCGAGGAGCTGATCCGCTACGACGCTCCTGTCCCTCACTCGACGTTCCGCTACGCACTCGAACCGATCGACCTCGGCGACACGACCATCCCCTCCGGCGCGCAGGTCATCGTCAACCTGGCGGCCGCGAACCGCGACGAAGACCGCTACCAGTGCCCCCACGAGCTCGACGTCGACCGGCCGGAGGTGCGACACCTCGGGTTCGGCCACGGCATCCACTTCTGCCTCGGCGCGCCGCTGGCCCGCATGGAGGGTCGCCTCGCGTTGGGCGGCTTGTTGCAGCGGTTCCCCGACCTGCATCTCGCCGTACCGGTCGACCAGCTCCACTGGGGCCACGGCGACGGCCTGGTCCTCCGCGGCCTGACCGAGCTTCCGGTGATCCCCGGGAGGGCGGACCGGGTGGGGCTCGCCGGTGGGCCGAGCGTCACGACCGGCGGGGTGTGAGGGCGAACACGGGATGGCGCGGTGCTTCGGCGGCGATGGCTTGGTCGCCCGAACGGGCGGTGATCGTGAAGTCTTTGCGCACGAAGCGCTCCGAGGGCATCGAGAGGTACGTGCGCAGCACGGCGACCGACTCTGTGGACTCGAGCTCTCGGGCGTCGTAGGTCGCGCGATCGTCGCCTCGGGCGAGGTCAGCGACACGGGTGGCCCGTAGGTTGCGCACCCAGTCGACCTCGCCGTAAGGCGACACCAACCAGATCTCGCCCTCGCCGAACACCGGCGCCACCGGAGTCGTGTGGAGCTGGCCGCTGCTGCGGCCCGCGACCGTGAGCAGTCGCAGGAACGTCGGTCCGCGGCCCTTGCGCAGTGCCCGCCCCAGCAGGCGGTTGGCCACGCGCTGGATCCGTGACACCCGGCGCGCGACGGGAGCGGCGGCGCTCATGTCGGGACTCCTTCCTCGGTTGACGATGCCGCCTCCCGAGGAACAGCCGTGCCATCGCCGCGGACGTTGTCGGCCAGCCGGCCGAGCAGATCGCGCAGCGTCTCCAACTCGGCGTCGGAGAACCCGGCCCGGAGCTGCTGGTCGAAGGCCAACACCGTGGTCAGAAGCGACCCGAACCGGTCGCGACCCCCGTCGGTGAGCTCGACCTGCACGGCCCGCCGGTCCTGGGGGTCGCGCTCGCGACGGACCAGACGATCGCGCTCCATTCGCGAAAGGTGGTGGGTCAGCGTCGCACCTTCGATGCCCAGATCGGCCGCGATGGTGCGTTGAGAGTCGCGCATCCCACCGGCCACCGCGGCCAACACCAGCCAGGTCGGGAGCGTCCCTCCCCGTGCCGCCAACGCTTCGTCGAACGCCTTGCTGATCGACTTCGCCGACCGGGCGACGAACAGTCCGATGGGATCCGTACCGTGTTCCACGTCAGTAGGTTAGAGATCTAATCATTAGATGTCTACCCAGTTTGTGGGAGAAGCAGGCCCCGATCGGCCCCGCGGTCCTGGCCGAGTACCGCTAGTCGGCCACCGTCGGACACACCTCGCAGGGCGCCCGGTTGGCGGGTCGGATGTCGCTGTCGACCCGGTCCGCCACGAGGATCCTCCTGCCCTCGGGGCAGTCCTGCTTGTCGTGGTAGACCGACTTCTCCTCGGGGCTCCTGGTCCAGTAGTAGAGCGCCATCGGACCTGACCCTTCTGCCTCACGGGCGGCTGCAGACGGTACGGAGATTAGTGACCCCACACGTGCACCGGCCGCTCGCCGTAGTGTCCGGACGCGCCCTGCTCGATGACTTCGCGCCCGGGAGGTCGCCGTGGTGTCGGCTGGCGCGCCCGACCCGAGGTCCACGCCGATGATCGCCGATGTCACGAGCCACGGTCAGGTGGGGTTGCTCGTGGTCGCGGCCGCCCTGTTCGCGTACGCCTGCCTGTCCCGCCGACTGGCCACCACGGTGGTGTCGGGCCCGATGATCTTCGTCGCGCTCGGGGTGCTCCTGGGCTCGAAGGGCGTCAACCTGGTCGACTTCTCGCTGAGCAACGCCGCGGTCCGTACCGTGGTCGAAGCGACGTTGGTGCTGGTGCTGTTCAGCGACGCCAGCCGCATCGATCTCGATGGCCTGCGTGCCCACCTCTCGCTGCCCGGCCGCCTCCTGTCGATCGGCCTCCCGCTGACGGTCCTGGCCGGCGTGGGTGTCGCCGCCGTCCTGTACCCGGACCTGGGGTGGCTCGAGCTCGCGCTGATCGCGGTGATCCTGGCGCCCACCGATGCCGCCCTCGGTCAGGCCGTCGTCTCGGACCCGCGCCTGCCGGCATGGGTCCGCCAGGGGCTCAACGTCGAGAGCGGCCTGAACGACGGCATCGCCGTTCCCATCTTCACGACCCTCACGGCCATCGCCATCGCCGAGAGCAACGGAACGGTCCACACCTTGGCGGTCGAGCTGGTCAAGCAGCTCGGCTGGGGAGTGGGCTGCGGCGTCGGCGTCGGGCTGGCCGGAGCGTGGCTCCTGTTGCTCGCGCACCGGCGGGGCTGGATCAGCCCCGGCTGGATCGGCATCGCCGCCCTCGTCGTGGCGGTGATGGCGTACGCGTCCGCAGTCGCGCTCGAAGGGAGCGGTTTCATCGCCGCGTTCTGCGCAGGGATGGCGTTCGGGAGCCTCACCCGCGGTGAGCTGCCCGACGCACGCGACTTCGGCGAGCAGACCGGACAGCTCTTCGAGGCCGTCACCTTCCTGATCTTCGGCGGCGCCGTGTTGACGTTGGCCCTCGACCGCCCGTCGGGGCTGGCGATCCTCTACGCCGTCCTGAGCCTGACGGTCATCCGGATGATCCCCGTGGCCGTCGCGCTCCTCGGCTCGGGCTCGGCGCGTCCGACCATCGCCTTCTGCGGTTGGTTCGGCCCGCGTGGCCTGGCCTCGGTGCTCTTCCTGGTGCTGCTGATCGAGGAGGTACCGACCTTGGAGCACCTCTCGACCGTCACCGTCGCGGTGACCTGGACCGTGACCCTCAGCGTCCTGCTCCACGGCGTGACCGCCGTACCTCTGTCCAACCGGTACGCGGCCTGGTACGAGCGGCAGCGCCAGATCGGCGCCGGCGCCACGATCGTCGAGGCCGGACACGCCCACGAGCACCGTGTCCGACGCAGCGCCCGCGGCCTCTTCACCAGGTCGGCGGACCGCAAGCTCTGACGACGAGTCCCGGGCTTCGACGGATCGAGCCAGAATTACTTAGCATGGCTCAACAATGTCGGTGAAGCTCAGCCCCGTCCGGGCCGCCCGCACGTCGTTCCGCTCGTTGCGGAACCGCAACTACCGCCTGTTCTTCCTCGGCCAGCTCGTGTCCAACACCGGCAACTGGCTGACGCTCGTCGCGCTCACGCTGATGGTGCTGAACATGACCCACAGCGGGTTCGCGGTCGGGCTGCTCACCGCCTGCCAGTTCGGGCCGATCCTGCTGCTGTCGCCGTTCGCGGGCCTCATCGCCGACCGGCTGGACAAGCTCCGGCTGCTCACCGTCACCCAGACCCTCGAGATGGCGCAGTCGTTCGTACTCGCCGCGCTGGCCTTCCAGCCCCACCCCTCGCTCGGGGCGCTCTACGCCGTGGCGGCCGCCGGTGGGGTGCTGCTCGCCTTCGACAACCCGGTGCGCCGGTCGTTCGTCCCCGAGATGGTGGCGAAAGAGGACGTCGGCAACGCCGTGACCCTGTACAGCGCGCTCGTGGCGACGTCTCGCATCTTCGGCCCCGCGCTGGCCGGCGCGCTGGTGGTCACCGTCGGCTACGGCTGGGCCTTCACCGTCGACGGCATCTCGTATGTGACCGTCCTGGTGGCCATCGCCATGATGCGGCGACCCGAGCTGCGGCTGTCCGAGCCGGCGCCCCGCGCCAAGCACCAGGTGCGCGACGGCCTGCGCTACGTCCGTCAGGTGCCCGAGCTGCGCATCTCGTTCATCATGCTCGGCGTCATCGGCGTGCTCAGCTACAACTTCTCGGTCACGTTCCCGCTGCTCGTCACGCGCGGCCTGCACGGCAACGACACCACCTACACGCTCATCTACTCGGCCTTCAGCGTGGGCTCGCTGGCGGGGGCGTTGGTGGTCGCGCACCGCAGCCAGATCCACTTCCTGGGGATCGTGGTCGGCGCGGCCGCGCTCGGGCTGTCGATGGCCGTCCTGGCCGTGGTGCCGTCGGTAGCTGCCGCCTTCCCGGTCGTGGTCGTGCTCGGCGTGTCGAGCATCGCCTACATGACGTCGACCACCGCGATCGTGCAGATCATCGCCCGGTCGAACATGCACGGCCGGGTGCTGGCCCTGCAATCGGTGCTGCTGATCGGCACCACCCCCATCGGCGGTCCGCTGCTCGGCGCCATGGCCGACGCGTGGGGCGCACGCGTGCCCGTGGCGGTCGGGGCCGTCGGCGCGCTCGGGGCCGCGGCCTACGGATGGGTGGCCAGCCGCTCGATCCGCCAACGCGACCACGACGAGCCCTACGCGGTGGTCGATCCCGTGCCCGCCGCGCCCAGCGTGCCCACCGCGCCCGAGTTGCCCTGACGCCGGCGACGGCTGTCGCATCGCCGGGTCGCGCTCGTAGCCTGATCCCCATGCTCGAACACGCCGAGCGTCGCCGGCGCCACGTGCTCGTCATCATCACCGCCTCGGCTCTGGGCCTGATCCCCTGGATCGTCGACCTGGCGCTCACGCTGCCGCGCCACTACGAAGCCAACCACTGGCGGCTCGCCTGGGTGGGCTTCGACATCGCCCTGCTCGGATTCCTGGCCGCCACGGCGTGGCTGGGTTGGCGGCGGCGCCAGCTCGTCGTGCTCACCGCCTTCACCACCGCCGTGCTGCTGTGCGGCGACGCCTGGTTCGACCTGACCACCGCCGGAAGCCACGACATCGCGCTCCCGCTGCTGTCGGCCTGCGTCGAGATCCCGCTGGCCATCATGTTGTTCCGGGCCTCGTGGCGGCTGTTGCGGCTCACCGCCGCGCACTACGGCGCCGTGACCCACCAGGACAACACCTCGATCTGGACGCTCCCGCTGCCGGACGCCACCAGCCTCATCGAGGGCTCAGCCGACGCGGGAGCGGACGCGCCGCCGCCCTGAGATCGACCGGTCGTCGAGCTCAGGGCGGCGGGACAGCGCAGAGGGAACGATCAGCCGGTGAAGGCCGGCTCGACCGAAACGGGCTGTGCGGCCACTGACGTGGTCGGCGCCGCGGTGGTGGTCGGAGCGACCGTGGTGGTGGCCAGCAGGCAGTCACCGGCCAGGTCGACCGAGCCGCTGGCCTCGCCCTCGAGCTCGTGCTGCGAGTTGGTCCAGTCGACGGTGAGCGTCACCGTGCCCGTGGTGTTGTCGAACGGTCCGTCCGCAGCCGTCGCGGTGCCGGCCGAGGGGATGTCCTGCGGGTCGACCGAAGAGGTCAGATCGGTGGTGCGCGCCCCGCTCTCGACCGCGGAGCCGACGGTGATGTCGACGCCCTGCGTGAGCTGGGGGTGGCCGACCGATGTGATGATCTCGACGGTGACGTTGTTCGTGATCGTCCAGGTGATCGTGTACTGCCCGGTGGCGGTGTCGCAGCTGGCCACGCCGGTCACGGTGACCGGGTTGACCACGGCGGCGCCGACGTGGGCCGCCCCGATCACCAGGAGCAGGGGGAAGACGGCCGTGGCAGCGATGGCACGGGCGGTCAGGGTTCTCATGGGCTGGATCCTCTCGCTTCACCGGATGCGGTGTGGGCCGAGAGGCTACAAGATCCGATGTGAGATCTGGTGGTTCTGCCGGGCCAGGACCTAGCCTCACCGCCGTGGACGACCTCGACGACCTGGATGCCATGGGCATCGCACTCGACGAGGCCGCCGCCGCGCTGGCCCACGGCGACGTGCCCATCGGCGCCGTGGTCGTCGTCGACGGCCGGATCGTGGCCCGCCGCCACAACGAGCGCGAGCTGGCCCACGACCCGACGGCCCATGCCGAGGTCCTCGCCCTTCGCGACGCGGCCGCGGCGGCAGGCTCGTGGCGGCTCGACGAGGCCACCCTGGTGGTCACCCTCGAACCCTGCGCGATGTGCGCAGGCGCGGCGGTCAACGCCCGCCTGGCCCGCGTGGTGTTCGGTGCCCGCGACCTCAACGCCGGTGCCCTCGGCTCGCTCTACCAGCTCGGTGCGGACCCGCGCCTCAACCACGAGTTCGCGGTCACCCCCGACGTCCGGGCCGACGAGTGCGCCGCCCTGCTCACCTCGTTCTTCGCCGAACGCCGCTGACTGCCCGAGCGTCGCGCCGGTCGCCCGGCCCGTCGGATCCGCCTTGGCTCGGCGCCGCGGGCACCGGCTAACGTCGTCCCCGGAAGGTTGCCAGAGCGGACGAATGGGGCGGCCTCGAAAGCCGTTGTGGGTTTCGGCTCACCAAGGGTTCGAATCCCTTACCTTCCGCTCCTCGCTCCGCCCTCCCCGCCCCGGCACCTGGCGGCGGGGGTTCGGCGGGCGAACTCGTAGCCTGTCGGGGATGATGCGGATGAACCCCCACATGCTCATGGGCTCGGACCCGAGCAAGATCGAGGGGGTTTCGCTGCGCAAAGGCGTGGTGCGGCGGTCGATGGAGTTCGCGCGGCCGTACCGGTGGATGCTGGCCGGCTACGTCCTCGTGATCGTGCTCGAGGCGCTCATCGCCCTCGTGCCGCCGCTGCTCGTGCGCCAGATCATCGACGTGGCCATCCCCGACCACAACCGCCGTCAGGTCACCGTGCTGGCCCTCATCAGCGTCGGGGCCGCGGTGGCCACCCAGGCGCTCGGCTGGTTCGACCGCTGGTGGTCCGCCCGCATCGGCGAGGGCCTGATCTACGACCTGCGGGTGCGCCTCTTCGACCACACCCAGCGGATGCCGATCGGCTTCTTCACCCAGACCCAGACCGGCGCGCTGATCAGCCGCATGAACAACGACGTGCTCGGCGCCCAACGCGCGCTCACCTCGACCCTCGGCTCGGTCGTCTCGAACGTGGTCGTGCTGACCACCACGCTGACCGCCATGTTCCTGCTGCAGTGGCAGATCACGATCGTGGCGCTGATCCTGCTGCCGATCTTCATCATCCCCGCCAAGCGGGTCGGCCGTCGGATGCAGGTCATCACCCGCGAGAGCTTCGAGCTCGACGCGGCCATGAACGTCCAGATGACCGAGCGCTTCAACGTGTCGGGCGCCCAGCTCGTGAAGCTGTTCGGCGACTACGACCGCGAGGTCGGCCACTTCTCGAGCCGGGCCGGCAAGGTGCGCGACATCGGCGTCCGCATCGCCATGTACGGCCGTGCGTTCTTCATCGCCCTCGCGCTGGTGGCGGCGGTCGGCACCGCCGCGGTCTACGGCATCGGCGGCAACCTCGTCATCTCGGGTGCGTTGAGCGTCGGCACGCTGGTGGCCATGGCCGCCTTCGTCGGGCAGATCTACGGCCCGTTGACCGCGCTGACCAACGCGCGGGTCGACATCATGAGCGCCTTCGTCTCGTTCGACCGGGTCTTCGAGATCCTCGACCTGACCAACCCCATCGAGGACCGACCCGATGCGGTCGAGCTCGAGTCACCCGAGGGCGACATCGAGGTGGCCGACGTGTGGTTCCGGTACCCGGCCGCCAACGAGGTGTCGCTGGCCTCCCTCGAGGTGGGCGGCGGCGGGCCACTGTCGTCCGCAGCAGGCGACAACGTGCTGCGCGGGGTCACCGCCCGCATCGAGCCCGGCCAGCTCGTGGCGCTGGTCGGACCCTCGGGCGCCGGCAAGACGACCCTCAGCTCGCTCATCCCCCGCCTCTACGACATCACCACGGGCGCCATCCGCGTCGACGGCCACGACGTCCGCGACCTCACCCAGGCCAGCCTCCACCGGGCCATCGGGGTGGTCAGCCAGGACCCTCACCTCTTCCACGACTCGGTGGGCGTCAACCTGCGCTACGCCCGGCCCGACGCCACCGACGACGAGCTCGTCGAAGCCTGCCGCGCCGCGCAGATCCTCGATGTGATCGAGGCGCTGCCCGAAGGCTTCGACACCATCGTCGGCGAGCGCGGCTACCGGCTCTCGGGCGGCGAGAAGCAGCGACTGGCCATCGCCCGCATGCTGCTCAAGGATCCGTGCGTGGTCATCCTCGACGAGGCGACCAGCCACCTCGACTCCGAGAACGAGTCGCTCGTGCAGGCCGCGCTGGCCACGGCGTTGGCGGGGCGCACCGCCATCGTCATCGCCCACCGCCTCTCCACCATCACCGCGGCCGACCAGATCCTGGTGCTCGACCGGGGCCAGATCGTCGAACGCGGCCGCCACGACGAGCTGGTGGCGATCGACGGCCTCTACGCCGACCTGTACCGCACGCTCGTGCGCAGCGAGACGACCCCGGCCAGCCCGGCGAGGGTCGGCCCCGAGCGGTGACGGTCCTCAGGCCTCACGGGCCGACATGAGGCCGCTAGATCGAGAGCGGATCGACCGGGGCCGAGCTCCCCACCACCCGCACCATCACCTGGTTCGAGGCCTGCTCGGATGTCTGCCAGACCCCTGACTTGGCCGTCCACACCTGACCGTCGTAGCTGACGGCCTCGATGCCGTGGGTCGACGCGTGCGCCACCAGCCACGACGCCAGCGCCCATCCCTGCTTCGTCGTGGCCGGCGACGAGCTGGTCGACGGGCCGAGGTCGCGGTGGATGGCGCTGGCCAACGTCGGGGTCGGCGCCGGTGCCGTCGGGGTGTGGAGGTGGCACGCCAGCGCGGCGGGCGCCTCGCCGGTGAACGCCTCTGCGAGCGAGCGCGCCTCGGACTCCCACGCCGCGTACGCGGACGGCGCCGCGCTGCGCTGCACAGCCTGTGCGGCGTCGGTCACGGCCATGGTCTCCCAACCCGGCACGCGCTCGAGCCCGCGGTAGAACGCGGCCGACGCGTAGTTCGGGTCGATGAGCTGGGCGGGCGTGCCCCATCCCTCGGACGGGCGCTGCTGGAAGAGGCCGATCGAGTCACGGTCGCCGTAGTCCAGGTTCTGCAACTTGGATTCCTGCAGGGCCGCCGCCAGCGCGATCGTGACCGCGTGGTCGGGCAGGCCCTCCTGGATGCCGACCGCGGCGATGGTCGACGCGTTGGCCGCCTGTGTCGGATCGAGCATGAACGTCCCCGACGGCGCGGTGACCGTGCACGAATCGACGAACATCGGGCCCGACGAGGCGGTGAGCCGGAAGACCGCGAACGCTGCGACCAGCACGACCACGACGGCGACCGACCCCGCGACCCGACGACGCCGCCGGATCCGCCTGCGACCGCCCCGCGGACCAGGCCGCGTCAACGTGGCGGTCATCGCGAGCCGTCCGCGAGGAGCCGACGTCGAACCGCGCCGCCATCGCTCCGAGCCACAGACATCCGAGCCGATGATAGGACCCCGATGCCCGCAGCCGGGCTCAGGGCCCGACCCGATCAGCCTCGGGCGGGACGGATCAGAGCCGGCGCGACCGCCAGAGCACGGCGGCCAGCGCCACGCTGACGAACGACACGGACAGGGCGGCGATCCAGCCGGCCACGTCCTCGGCCACCAGCGCCGCCCCGATGGCGGTGCCGATGCCGATGATGCCGGCCGTCGCGATCAGACGGACGAGCACCGACTCGAACCCCAGCCGGGCCGGGCGGGCGGACAGGAAGCCGGTCACGGTCTCGGGAGGAGGCTCGACCCCGGGGCCGGCCGCGGGAACGGCGGGCTCCTCGACCGGGACTGCGCCTCGCGGTCCGGTGGGGACGTCGGGCTGGGCGGGGCGGTCGGTCGCGAGCTCGGGCTCGATCGGGGAGGGTGCTTCGGCGACCGGTGACTGATCTCGACTGTTCATGGTGGCCTCCCGCACGGAACCGGGATCTGGGCGTCCGACACCAGATCCCTACCCACACCAGGCCCGCCGATGCGTACCCGACTCGGGCGGTCGGTAGCATGAACACGAAGAGGGAAGGTGAGGCAATGGTTCTCGCTTGGCTGGTTCTCGGTGTCGTGCTGCTGGCGATCGAGCTGCGGCACCTCGCGTTCTTTGCGCTGTTCGCGGCCGCCGGGTGCTTCGCGGCCTCGATCACCGCGCTGGTCGTGCCCGAGGCCATCCCGCTCCAGGTGGTGGTGGCCGTCGCGGTCGCGGCCCTCGGCATCCTCGCCGTGCGACCGATGATGAGCCGGCGCTTCCATGTCCGCACCCACGCCGGGCCCCTCGGGCGGGGCGTGGCCGGCACGCTGGTCGGCGAAGAGGTGCTGACCCTCGATCAGGTCGGCGACATCCACCGGGTGGGCCACGTCCGCCTGGCCGGCGAGCGCTGGCTGGCCACGAGCGGTTCGGGCCTCCCGATCCCCGGCGGCACCAAGGTCCTGGTCACGGCGGTCGAAGGGACCACGCTCGTCGTGTGGCCCGTCGACCAGCAGGCCATCGAAGAGATCTCGACGGACGATGCGCCCGATGAGGCGCACAAGGAGAACCCATGATCCTCGCACTCGGGTCGTTCACCATCGCCGGCCTCGTGGTCGTCGGCCTGATCGTCCTGGTCGGGCTGGCCACGCTGCGTTCGATGATCAACATCGTCCAGCAGGGCCAGGTCGGCGTGGTCAAGCGCCTCGGCGAGTACCGCAAGACCCACGAGCCCGGGCTGGTCGTGATCATGCCGTTCGTCGACAGCCTGCAGACCGTCGACATGCGCGAGGTGCCGGTGCCCGGCGATCGCCAGGACGTCATCACCAAGGACAACGTGGTCGTCACGGTCAACGCCACCATCTTCACCCAGGTGGTCGACGCCAAGCAGGCGCTGTTCAGCGTCAAGAACTTCGACGTCGCCATCGATGCCCTGGCCCGCACGGCGCTGCGCTCGGTGATCGGCACGATGACCCTCGACGAGGCGCTGTCCGAGCGCGAGCGGATCAACACCGACGTCCAGGAGCAGATGGAGGTCGTCACCGACAAGTGGGGCATCCGCATCAGCCGCATCGAGATCGTCGAGATCGCGCCGCCGCCGCAGATCCTCCAGGCCCTGGCCCTGCAGAAGCAGGCCGACCAGGAGAAGCGGGCCAAGCATCCTGCAGTCCGAGGGCGAGCAGCAGTCGGCCATCAACGTGGCCCAGGGCCAGTCGCAGGCCGCCATCAAGGCCGCCGAGGGCGAGCGCCAGGCCGCCATCCTGCGGGCCGAGGGCGCCCGGCAGGCCGCCATCCTCGAGGCCGAGGGCCGGTCGCAGGCCATCCAGACCGTCTACGGCGCCATCGCCGCGGCCAACCCCGACCAGACGCTGGTCGCCATCCTGCAGCTCGACACGCTCGGCAAGTTCGCCGACAGCGACAACGCCACGATCGTGGTGCCCTACGAGAGCGTCGGGCTCATGGGCGCGGCCGAAGCGCTGCGCGGCGTGCTCGGTGCCCCGTCGACCAACGGCTCAGGCCGGTGACGGCCGTCATGAGCCAGGCCGCTGACGGCCGTCATGAGCCAGGCCGCTCGACGGCCTGACATGAACCGAGTCGCCTGACGGCCGGTCAGGTGGGGCGGGCCCGATCGTTCGGTACCCTAACCATGTGGGGACAGAACGAGATCTGACGAGAACGGGGCCGGCGCTGACGCTGGCCGTCGCGGCCCGCGTGCTCGAACGGGCCCTCGACGACATGACGCTGCCGCAGTTCCGGGTGCTGTCGCTGATCGCCTCGTCGCCCGAGCGGGCCGGTCGCATCGCCACCTTGGCCGGAGTGACCCGGCCCTCGCTCACGGGTCTGCTCGACGGCCTGGTGCAACACGGTTGGGTCCGACGGGTCGACGTCGACGGTGACCGTCGCGGCGTGAGCCTCGAGATCACCGAGGCCGGACGGTTGGCGCTGGTCGCCGCCCAGGACGCCACGGCGATCCGACTCGAGACCATCCTCGACCGGTTGTCGGCCCCTGACCGGTCCGCCGTGCTCGAGGGGCTCTCCGCGCTGCGCCGCGGGTTCGAGGCCGACATGGCCCACCGCCAGGCCGCGCAGGTGGCGCCGCGATGACCGCATCGAGCGTCATCGCCGCCGCGGCCGACACCGGCGCATCCACACCCGAGCCCAAGCCGCCCGGCAGTGGCGGATGGATCCGGCGACTGTCGCCGTTCCTGTTGGCTCACAAGCGCACCGTGTACACGGCCTTCGGCGTGGCGCTCGCCGCGCAGATCGTGGCGGCGATCGAGCCGTTGCTCATCCGCCAGATCATCGACAAGGGCTTCACCGACCACGAGTCGATCACCATCTTCCTGGCCGCCCTCGTGGGCACCGCGCTGCTGTCGCTGTGGTGGACCTACATCCGGCGGTGGCAGGGCGGCTGGTTCAGCCTCTACGTGCAGTTCGACCTGCGCAACGCCATCTACGAGCGCCTCCAACGGCTCGACTTCGCCGGACACGACCAGATGCACACCGGCCAGCTCGTGTCGCGCTCGTCGTCCGACGTCGGCCTGATCCAGGGCCTGTTGCAGTTCATGCCGATCATGGTCGGCAACGTCGTCATGGTCGCGCTGTCGCTCATCATCATGATCTTCCTGTCACCCCCGCTCGCGCTGGTCATGTTCATCTCGCTGCCGGTGCTCCTGGCCGTGGCCATGCGCCTGCGCACCACCGTGTTCCCGGCCACCTGGGACGCGCAGCAGCACGCCGGCGTGGTGGCCGGCGTGGTCGACGAGAGCGTCACCGGCGTCCGTGTGGTCAAGGGCTTCGGCCAGGAGGACCGCGAGCTGGCGCACCTGGCCGACGCCTCGCGCGAGCTGTACTCGTCGCGCGCCCGGCTCGTGCGCGTGCAGGCCCGGTACACGCCGCTGCTGGCGGCCATCCCGACCATGACCCAGGTCGCCATGCTCGGCCTCGGCGGCTGGCTGGTGATCCAGGGCGACATCACCTACGGCACCTTCTTCGCCTTCATGACCTACGTGGCCCTCATGGTGCCGCCGGTGCGGATGCTGGCCGGGCTGTTCGCCATCGGCCAGCAGGCGCGGGCCGGAGCCGCCCGCGTGCTCGACATCCTCGACACCAACCCGCTCATCACCGAGAAGCCCGACGCCGTCGAGCTGCCCGACGTGCGCGGCGAGGTGCACTTCGACGACGTGCGCTTCGGCTACACGGCCGACCAGCCCGTGCTCGACGACTTCGACCTGCACGTCGCGCCCGGCGAGGTGGTGGCGCTGGTCGGCTCGAGCGGATCGGGCAAGTCGACGGTGACGGCACTGCTGCCGCGCTTCTACGACGTCGGGGCGGGTTCGATCACCATCGACGGGGTCGACGTCCGCGACGTCACGCTCGACTCGCTGCGCCACCAGGTCGGCGTCGTGTTCGAGGAGGCGTTCCTGTTCTCCGAGTCGGTCGGCGCCAACATCGCCTACGCCCGACCCGACGCCACGCCAGGCCGACGATCGAGGCGGCGGCCGCCGCCGCCGGCGCGTCCGGCTTCATCGGCGAGCTGCCCGACGGCTACGACACCGTCGTCGGCGAGCGGGGGCTCACGCTGTCCGGCGGCCAGCGCCAGCGCATCGCCCTGGCCCGGGCGATCCTGACCAACCCCCGCATCCTCGTGCTCGACGACGCCACCTCGGCGGTCGACGCGGCCACCGAGGAAGCCATCCACGACACGCTGCGCGAGATCATGGTCGACCGCACGACCATCCTCATCGCCCATCGCCGCTCGACCCTGCGGCTGGCCCAGCGCATCGTCGTCATCGACCGCGGCCGGGTGGTGGCCCAGGGCACCCACGAGGAGCTGATGGCGCAGGACGAGCGCTACCGCCAGCTGTTGGCCGGGCCCTCCGACACCGACGAGCCCGACCAGGACGACGACCTCGACGCCGTTCTCGCGAGCCTCGAGGGGACGCTCGACCAGGCGCCGGACGCGACCCCCACCGATGCCGCGCTCGAAGCCGGCGCACTCGAGGAGCAGGAGGCCGTCGACACCCTCGCGGCCTTCGATCCCGTCGACGGACTCGATCCACTCGTGCTCGCCACCAACGGCAGGGGCGTGAACGGGTCCGGCACGTCCAACGGCGTCACGCCCGAGGCCTGGCCGAGCCAGGCGACCGACGACGGACCCCGTCCGATGGCGACGGTGGCGACCGCGCCACGGTTCGGGCCCGGCGGCAACCGCGGTGGCGCCGGCGGCATCGGGGGACCGATGGGTGGCGCGGCGCTGGCGGCCACGCCCGAGCTGCTGGCCGCGCTCGACAAGCTGCCGCCGGCCGACGACCAGCCGCAGGTCGACGAGGCCGAGGCCGCCGCATCACGCGCCGGGCGAGTTCCGCGTGCGCCGGTTCGTGCGCCCGTGGACGCGCTGGCTGGCCTTCGGGTTCGGCCTGGTCATGGCCGACGCCGTGCTCAGCCTGCTCGGGCCGTTCTTCGTCCGTCGCGGCCTCGACCAGGGCGTGGCCGCGCGACGACCTCGGCCAGCCTGTGGTTCACCACCGCGCTGTTCGCGCGTCGCGTGCTGCATCGACTGGGCGGTGACGTGGGGCTACACGTGGATCACCGGGCGCACGTCCGAGCGCATGCTCTTCGCGCTGCGCATCAAGATCTTCTCCCACCTCCAGTCGCTCTCGCTCGACTACTACGACACCGAGCTCGACGGGCGGGTCATGACCCGCATGACCACCGACGTCGATGCGCTGTCGCAGCTCGTGCAGACCGGCCTGATCAACGCAGTGGTCGGGCGTGCTCACCTGCGTCGGCGTGTTCGTGTTCCTGGTCGTGCTGTCGCCGCCGCTGGCGCTGGCCGCGTCGTCGGTGCTGCCGCCGCTGATCATCGCCACGTGGTGGTACCGCAGGCGCTCGACCGTCGCCTACGCGGCGGCCCGCGAGTCGATCGCCGACGTCAACGCCAACCTGCAGGAGAGCCTGTCGGGGGTGCGCGTGGCCCAGGCCTACGTCCGCGAGGACCGCAACATCCGCGGCTTCCACGACGTCAACCGGCGCTACCTGACCGACCGGCTGGGCGCCCAACGCCTGATCGCCATCTACTTCCCGTTCGTGCTGTTCGTGGCCGACATCGGCGCGGTCATCGTGCTCGCCACCGGCAACCACCTGGTGCGCACCGGAGCCGTGACCACCGGCGTGGTCATCGCCTTCCTGCTCTACCTCGACCAGTTCTTCGCGCCGATCCAGCAGCTGTCGCAGGTGCTCGACACCTGGCAGCAGGCGGCGGCGTCGACGTCCAAGATCGAGGAGCTGTTCGCCATCCCGAGCGGGACACCCGCGCCCGGCCGACCCGGTCGACCCCGGTCACCTGGTCGGCGAGATCCGGTTCGACGACGTCCACTTCCGCTACCCCAACACCGTCGGCGACGAGGCGCTCGTCGGCATCGACCTGACCGTCGCCCCGGGCGAGACGGTGGCGCTGGTCGGCGAGACGGGCGCCGGCAAGTCGACCATCGTCAAGCTGGTCAGCCGCTTCTACGACCCGACGGGCGGGCACGTGCTCGTCGACGGGATCGACCTGCGCGACATCGACCTCGGCGCGTTCCGCCGCCAGATCGGCATCGTCCCGCAGGAGGCGTTCCTCTTCACCGGCACCCTTCGCGACAACATCGCCTACGGCCGTCCCGACGCCACCGACGCCGAGGTCGAGGCGGCGGCGCGTGCCGTCGGTGCCCACGACTTCGTGGCCGCGCAGACCGGCGGCTACCTGGCCCCGGTGAGCGAGCGCGGCCGGTCGCTCTCGGCCGGCCAGCGCCAGCTCATCGCCCTGGCCCGGGCCCGCCTGGTCGACCCGGCCATCCTGCTGCTCGACGAGGCCACCTCACAGCTCGACCTGGCCAGCGAGGCCCGCGTGCAACAGGCGATGGGGGCGGTGGCCGAGGGCCGCACGACGCTGCTGGTCGCTCACCGCCTGCCCACGGCCCGGCGCGCCGATCGCATCGTGGTCATCGACCGCGGTCGCATCGTCGAGCAGGGCACCCACGACGACCTGCTGGCGCCACAGGGGCTGCTACGCCGACCTGTGGGAGGCCTTCGCCACGACCGCCTCCCCCGCCGGCGACACCGCCATCGTCTGACACGTCGTCGCCTGGGCCCCGGCTCAACTCTCCCCGACGGACGCGGGCACCATGATGGCGCGGAGACGGGCCCCGACCAGGGTGAGCAGCGCCACCACGCCGGTGGCGCCGATCACGACCGACGCGGCGTTCGGATGCGAGCTCGGCGCGGTCACGATGGCCACGCCGAAGGTCGCCAGCGCGATGGCGATCAGCGCCACCACCCGATCGCGCTGACCGCCTCGCACTGCGGAGCGGATCCGCATCCGTCGGGCCAGGGCCACGCCGATCTCGACGACGGCCAGCGCCGCGACGCCGAGAGCACCGGCGGCGGTCGGATCGAGTGCCCGACCGATGATCAGCACCACCCCGGCACCGACGAGCGCCAGCGCCAGCAGCGCCGACAACGCCACCGTGACGATCCTCAGGATGCGAGCCATCGGGTCCTCCGTCGCTGCAGTGCGCCCAGCTGGCGCATCACCAGCTCGAGCGGCACGTCCTCACGCCACTCGACCACCGGGACACCGGCGCCGAGCAGACGGGATCGACGCGCTTCACGTTGCATCCGCCACAGCCGTCGCGCCAGCAGTCCGACCTCGTCGCTGCGGGTCGGCGTCCAACGGGTCGGCGACACCTCGACCACACCGACCTCGAAGCGACGGCGCCGCAGGTCGGCGATCGCGCCGATGGCCCGCTCGTCGATCAGCGGCGTGATGGCCAGGATCGACGCCCCGACCGGCAGCATCCGCGGCGGGATGGCGCCGATCTCCTTGGCCGCCCAGCTGAAGATCGGGCGCACGTCGAGCAAGGCCTCGCCGATGCGGTGGAACTGCCGGCTGCCCGTGCCGGGGCGCACGAACTGCATGGCGCCCCCGAAGATCACCAGCCCGACGCGGTCCCGCTCGGCGAGTTGGTGCAGGGCCACCGCGACGGCCGCTCGCACCGTCTCGTCGAGGCCCTCGGCGGCGAACGTGTCGACGAACAGGATCACGTCCGCGCTGCGCTCGGGGTTGCGCTGGGTCACCATCAACGCGTCGCGGCGGGCACCGGCCCGCCAGTTGAGGTCGCGGGCGCGGTCGCCGGTCTGGTACCGGCGGACGCCGGCGAACTCGATGCCGGGCCCGATGATGCGAGCCGGGTGGTTGCCCGATGCCAACAGCGTCCGAGCCGGCTGGAGCACGGTGGCCAAGGGCTCGGCCCCGGGACGCACCCCGACGCCGACCGATCCACCGAGCACGTGGTCGACGGCCACCAGGCCCAGTGGATCGCTGGCGCGGACCACGGCGGTGCCCAGGCGCGGACGGCCCCAGTGCTCGGCGCGCCACGTGGTCGTGGTCACGCCCCGACCGTCACGACCGAGACGCAACCGCACCGGGTTGTCGCCGTCGACGACGAGCAGCCCCGGCGGGGCCGCGATGGCGATCTCGACGACCTGCGCGGGCGGACCTTCGACCTCGACGCGCACCCCGATCTCGGCACCCTCGGCCACCGCGTCGCGCTCGACGTGCACACGACCCTCGATCGATCGTTCGGGATGGAAGGCCGTGCCGACCAGCGCGGCCAGGCCGAACGGGACGCCGAGGGCGACGAAGCTCCCGCGACCGGTCAGCACGCCGATGGTCATCAGGACAGCCGAGCCGCAGAGGTAGACGAGCAACCGGGGCGAGACGACCCGTGCGGTCACCGCCGATCGACCGGCTCGTCGACGGGAACGGGAACCGTGTCGAGGCACTCGCGCACCACCTGGTCGACCCGGGCGCCCTGCACCCACAGCTCGGGCCGGAGGCTCAACCGGTGGAACAGCGCCGGTTCGGCCACCGCCTTGACGTCCTCGGGGGTCACGAAGTCGCGGCCCTGCAGCGCGGCTCGCGCCCTGGCGGCCAGCAACATCGCCAGCGATCCACGCGGGCTGGCACCCAGCTCGACGCCGCCGTGGCGTCGCGTCGCGCCGACGATGTCGACGATGTAGTAGCCGATCGCCTCGCTCACCTGCACCTGCTCGATGGCGTCCTGCATGGCGACGAGCACCTCCGGACCGATCACCGGCGCGATCACGACGTCGTTGGTGCCGCGCCGTTGGCGCCGGTCGAGCACGCCCCACTCGTCCTCCCGGGCGGGATAGCCGACCGAGATCCGCAGGAGGAAGCGGTCGAGCTGCGCCTCGGGAAGGGCGTAGGTGCCCTCGTAGTCGATCGGGTTCTGGGTGGCGAGCACCACGAAGGGACGCTCGAGGGGATGGGTCTCGCCGTCGATCGTGACCTGGCCCTCGGCCATGGCCTCGAGCAGGGCGGCCTGGGTCTTGGGCGGGGTGCGGTTGATCTCGTCGCCCAGCACGACGTTGGCGAACACCGGTCCCGGCAGGAACTCGATGCTGCGATCGGGCTTGAGGACCGTCGATCCCGTGACGTCGGACGGGAGCATGTCGGGCGTGAACTGGATGCGCGAGAACGCCAGCCCGGTGGCCTGGGCCAGGCTGCGGGCGATGAGCGTCTTGGCCACGCCGGGGACGTCCTCGATCAGCACGTGGCCGTTGCAGAGCATCCCGATCAGCACCATCTCGAGCACGGGGCGCTTGCCCACGACCACCCGTTCGACGGCGTCGAGCACCGCCGCTGCCTGCTGGCCCACCTCGTCGATGGTCAGGGTCACAGTGTCTCCAGTTGATCGACGAGGGTGCGGACCTCGGCGAGGCTGATGCCGGGAGCCGAGGGGTCGGGCGGGGTGGGTCGATCCGGGGCGATCAGGCTGCGCAGGGGATCGGGGATCGAGGCCCAGGTCAGCGGATCGACGTCGGGCACGTCCCACGAAGCGGGGATCGTGCCCGGGTCGAGCCGGGCCAGGGCCAGGTCGCGCATCAGGGGGCGCATCCAGTGGTGGACACCGCCGGCGCTGCGGCTGCGGGCGGACACCATCGTCGCCATGCGCTCGACGTCCCGCGGCGGCTTGGGATCGGGCCGCGTGCGGGTGCGCGCCGCGGCGTCGAACAGCCGCGGTGCGCGAGCCGACCGGCGCTCGCCCAGCACGACGCGCCCGACGCGCACCATCGCGCTCAGCACCGCGATGATCGCCAGCCCGATCACCACCGCGAACGGCACCTTGACCACCGCGGCCACGGCGGCCGGTGCGGTCCAGAGCGCCGACCGGATCCAGAGCTGGCGGACGGTCACGTCGGACCTTCGAGCACCGACAGCGTCGTGCCCAGCGCGGCCAGGGTCTCGTCGCGGGTCATGGGGCTGATCTCGTGGTCGCTGAAGCGCGCCAGCTCGAACGCCGAGACCACCGAGCGGGCCGGCTCGACCGCGCTCGTCTGGTCGGCCAGCACGCGGTCCAGGTGCTCGAACGGGGTCTCGGACGCGCGGCGGGCCAGGCCGCGGGACCGCAGAACGTCCAGCAGCCGGTGGTACGCAGCCAGGACCGCTTGTCGCGGGTCGGTCGAGGCGACTTCCAGGTCAGCCTGACGACCGGCGACCGCCGCGTCGAACGACTCGTCGTCCATCGGGCCGGACGACGACGGGACCGCCCGGCGGCGGCCCGGCAGCAACATCCACGCCGACACGCCGACCGCGATGATCGCCGCCAGGACGACCACGGCCACCCAGTCGGCGACTCCTCCGATCGCGGCCGCGTGGGCGGTCGACGGGTGCACGCCCGCGGCGCCGCCACCGCGGGCGTGCACCGCACCGGACTGGTGCGCGATGTGGTCGCGCAGCCAGGCGAGCAGCAGCGCCAGCGAGATCCAGCTGGCGGCGATGACGAGGGCGGTGAGCGGCGATCGACGTTTCGGGCGGTGCTCGGCGCGCTGCCCGCCGTCGCCGACGAAGATGGCGGCCACCAACCAGATCGTGCCGACCACGAGGGCCAGGACGAACACGAAGCGCACCAGGTCGACGCCGAGCCGCCCGGCCCAGAGCGACGCAGCCGGGCTCGAGACGTCGACCGAGGCCAGCCATCGGGTGCCAGCGGCCACGGCCACCACGGCGGCCAGCCCGGCGACCAGGACCGGCAACGATCGGCTCGAGCCCGCCCGCGGCATGCGACCACCGTACTGTCGCGCCCCCGGGCCGGCCGGATCAGAACCGGATCGGCAAGCCGGTTCGTCGCGGAGCGGGGCGCGATCAGGGTTCGCGCGACGCCAGCAGCTCGACGGCGTCGCCGAGCGGGAGCGGTCGGCTGAACAGGTAGCCCTGGGCCAGGTCGCAGCCGAGCTCCCGGAGAGCCTCCATCTGGAAGAGGGTCTCGACCCCCTCGGCCACCACCGTGATCCCGAGCGACTTGGCCAGGGTGATGGCAGCCGACACGATGGCGGCCTCGCTGCGAGCCCGGCCCGGTCGACCCCCTCGACGAAGGCCTGGTCGATCTTGAGGTAGTCGGCCATCGAGAAGTGGCGCAGGTAGTCGAGCGTGGCGTAGCCGGTGCCGAAGTCGTCGATCGCGATCCGTACGCCGAGGCCCTTCAACCGGTTGAGCGAGGCCACCGCGTGGCTGACGTCGTGCACGAGCGCGCTCTCGGTCACCTCGAAGCAGAGCCGGATCGGGTCGAGGCCGGTCAGGTCGAGCACGTCGGCCACCACCTCGACCAGCTCGGGGTCGGCCAGCTGGCGCGCCGACAGGTTGACCGCCATCTCGACCCGGCGGTCACCGGGCAGCACGGGCCACGCCGCCGCGTGGGTGACGGCCTCGCCGAGCACCCACCAGCCGATCGGGACGATGAGGCCGGTCTCCTCGGCGATGGGGATGAAGCTGTTGGGCATCACCAGCTCGTGGCCGGGCCGGTTCCACCGGATCAGCGCCTCGACCTGGGTCATGGTGCCGTCGCTCAGCTGCACCACCGGCTGGTAGTGCAGCACGAACTGCTGGCCCTCGATGGCCAGTCGCAGCGCCCGCTCGTGGGCCAGGCGCTCGACGGCGCTCTGGTCGAGGTTGGCCTGGAACACGACCCACTGGTCGCGGCCCTGGTCCTTGGCGCGGTACATCGCGACGTCGGCATTGCGGATCAGCGACTCGGCCGGCACCGTCGGATCGGCGCAGAACGCGATGCCGATGCTGGCCGACACGAACATCTCGTCGCCGTCGGGCAGCAGGACCGGCTCGCGCAGCTCCTCGGCGAACCGGGCCGCCACGGCGGCCGCGTCGGCATCGTGGATGACCGGTGCCGAGACCACCATGAACTCGTCGCCCCCGAACCGACCGAGCGTCTCGCCCGGCAGCAACGCGGCCCGCGAGGCGCTCGGCCACCTGCCGCAGCACCAGGTCGCCGGCCGCGTGGCCCTCGGCGTCGTTGACGACCTTGAACCGATCGAGGTCGAAGAACAGGACGGCCACGCCACCGCCGTCGGTGACCGTGCGGTCGAGCGCCTCCTGGATCCGCTCGGAGAGCAGGAACCGGTTGGGCAGGTCGGTGAGCGGGTCGTAGAGCGCCTGGTACTCGAGCGCGGGCCTCGAAGCGGTGCCGTTCGACCGCGATGGCCGCCAGGTTCATGGCGCGCTGCACGAGATCGATGTCGGGCTGGCTCAGGTCGCGGGGAACACGATGGAACAGGGTCAGCGCGCCGACCAGCTCGCCCGACCGCGGCGCCCGCAAGGTGGCGTCGCGCGACTGCGTGTAGCCGTGCTCGGCGAACAGCTCGGCCGCCGGCCCGAGGCGCGGATCGGCGACCAGGTCGTACTCGAACAGCTCGCCCACCCCGCTGCGCAGCGCCTGACCGGGACCACCGTCAGGTGACTGCTCGTCGATGAAGCGCAGGATCTCGGGAGCGAGCGAACGGCTCGCGCGGGCGCGGATGACGCCGTCGTCGTCGAGCAGGCCGATGACCGCCGCGGCGTCGACGAGCTGGCGCTCGAGCATGCGCACGATCTTGTCGAGCGTGATCTCGAGGGGGGCGCCCTTGGCGATGGACTCGAGCAGATCGGCCTGCTCGCCGAGCAGGTCCTCGGCCCGGCGGCGGGCCGAGACGTCGCGCAGGTTGACCACGTAGCCGCGCACAGCCGGATCGTCGCGGCGGTCGGCGACGCGCAGGCTGGCGACGTGCCACGACCCGTCGCGGTGCGCGATCCGGTACTCGTGGCTGCGGCCGCCGCGACTCACCGGTCTGCGCTCGAACACGCCGGGGGTGCGGGCGGCGTCGTCGGGATGGATGAGCTCGACGAACGGTCGCGAGACGAACTCGTCGGCCTCGTAGCCGAGCACCTCGCGCAGCGCGGGGCTGGCGTAGCGCACCACTCCCTCGTCGTCGGCCACCATCACGAGGTCCGAGCTGCCCTGCACCAGCGCCTCGGCCCACACCTCGCTGCGGCGCAGGGCGTCGGCCGCCTCGCGCCGATCGGCCAGGTCGCGGAAGCTGGCCACGAACCAGCCCGTGCCGCCAGAGGTCTGCAGCAGGCGGTAGGACGCCTCGACCCGGGTCGGCTCGCCGGACCGGTCGCGCAGCACCACCTCGGAGGTGACGGGCCCACCCCGCCGCAGCGCCGACTCGATGTGCTCGAGGCCGGCCGGATCGGGGTCGGGGCCGACCAGCACCGCCGGGGACAGGCCTTCGAGGTCCGCCAGCTCGTAGCCGAGCAGATCGGTGAAGGCCTGGTTGACGAAGCAGATGCGCGGACCCCCGTCGTCGCCCTTGGCGCTGACCAACAGGGCCGAATCGGACTGCGAGACGATCACCCGCAGCACTTCGGCCCGATCCTCGAGGGGGTGCTGGTCGAAGCCGTGGTCAGTTGGCTCGGTGGACGTGGTCAGCTCGTTGATCGGAAGCTCCGGGGGCGGGCGGCCAGGCTCGGGCAGACGAACGGCAGGCGAGGCCGGCGATGGTACGACACCAGGTCCGCACCGAGGGGGCGCGATCCGGGTGGCACCGGCCTCGGACTCATTCTGGCCGGTCACCGGGGGCGGCTCGGCGATGCCGGTCGTGACCGTCGCACCCGGCCGCTACCGTCGCCGCCGTGGACCAGCCGCGGCTCCCGATCGATGCCGACCTCGGCCGCGACGCGATCGACGAGCCGACCCTGCGGGTCAGCGAGCTGACGGCCGCGGTGCAGGTGGCGCTCGATGTCTGCTTCCCCGACGAGGTCTGGGTGCGCGGCGAGATCAGCTCGCTGAGCCGGGCCCGATCGGGCCACGTCTACTTCCAGCTGATCGAGCCGGGTCCGGTCGGCGCACCGCCGTTGGCGCGCCTGGCGGTCACCCTCTTCGCCTCCGACAAGATCGACGTCAACGCCACCCTCAAGCGCGTGCGCGGCGTGCGCATGACCGACGGCGTCGAGATCCGCATCCGGGGCCGGCTGTCGATCTACCGGCCGCAGGGCCAGCTGCAGCTGAAGATGTCCGCCATCGACCCGGAGTACACGCTCGGGCGACTGGCCTCCGAGCGCGAGCGCATCCTGCTGGCGCTCCGGGCCGACGACCTGCTCGACCGCAACGGACGCCTGGCCATGCCGCCCCGTCCGCACCGCATCGGCGTGGTCACGAGCGCGGGCAGCGCGGCCGAGGCCGACTTCCTGCACGAGCTCGAGCACAGCGGCTTCGACTTCCACGTCGTCGTGGCCGACGCGCCGGTGCAGGGGCGCGACGCCGACCGCGCCATCGCCGTCGCCGCCCGCCGCCTGGTGGGCGCGGGTGCCGAGGTGGTGGCCGTCGTGCGGGGCGGCGGGGCCCGCACGGACCTGGCCGCCTTCGACAGCGAGCGCCTGGCCCGCGCCCTCGCCACCCTCGAGGTGCCGGTGCTCACCGGCATCGGCCACGAGCTCGACACCAGCGTGGCCGACCTGGTCGCCCACACCGCCTGCAAGACGCCGACGGCCTGCGCCGGCCAGCTCGTGGCGCGGGCCGCCGACTTCCACCGCCGGGTCGACCGGCTCTGGCACGCAGTCACCAGCCGGGCCGAGACCGCCGTCGAGGCCGAGGCGGCGCGCCTGCAGCGGCGCGAGGCGACCGCGGCCCGCCTCGGCACCTCCGCGGTCGGGGTGGCCACCGTCCACCTCGACGATCGAGGCCGCCGCCTGGCGCGCACCGCACCGCGCGCGGTCGAGCCTGCCCGCCTGCGCCTCGACGCGCTGGGCGCTCGGGTCGCCGCCCTCGATCCCGCCCTGGCCCTGGCCCGAGGCTGGTCGATCACCCGCAACGCCGACGGCACGCTCGTCCGCGATGCGACAACGCTGGCCGCGGGCGACATCCTGGTGACGACGCTGGCGAGCGGCACGGTGACCAGCCGTGTGACCCCACCACGAGACGAGCCCTCCCGCCCGATGCAGCCGACCGACGACAGGACGCCACCGTGACCGACGACCTGACCAGTCCCGCCGGCGCGCCCGGCTACACCGATGCGCTGGCCGAGCTCGAATCCATCCTGGTCGAGCTCGAGGACGGCGAGGTCGACATCGACCGGCTGGCCGAGCGGGTCAAGCGGGCGGCCGAGCTGCTCGAGCTGTGCCGGGGGCGCGTCGAGGCCGCCCGGGTCGAGGTGACCCGGATCGTGGCCGAGCTGGCGACCACCGGCGACGCCGACCACGCTGACGACGGCGTCGCCGACGACGTGGCCGACGATCCGCCCCGATGACGCCGCCTGACGACCTCGCGACCGACGAGCTCATCGGCGTCATCGCCGTCCGCGTCGTCGAGCGGCTGCAACAGGTCCTCGACCGCGAGTGCGGCCGCTGGATCGGCACCGACCCCGATCTCGGCCCACCCCTCACGGCGCTGGCCCGCCTCGTGCTCGGAGACGGCAAGCGGCTGCGTCCGGCCTTCTGCTACTGGGCCTATGTCGGCGCGGGGGCGATCCCGTCAGCCCGGCGATCGTCGACGCCGGGGCCGGCTTCGAGCTGCTGCACGCCTTCGCCCTCATGCACGACGACGTGATGGACGGGTCCGACCGTCGGCGTGGGCTCGAGACGATCCACGTCGAGTTCGCCGATCGTCACGAGCTCTCGGGGTGGCGGGGCGAGCCGCGCCGGTTCGGCGAGGGCGTGGCCATCCTCGTGGGCGACCTGGCCGCCGTCTACGCCGACCAGCTGCTGGCCGGCGCGTCGGACGAGGTGGCGCGCATCTGGTCCGACATGAAGATCGAGCTCAACATCGGCCAGTTCCTCGACGTCGTCGGCACCGCGCGTGGAGGTGTCGGACTCGACGCCGCCCGCCAGATCTCCCGCCTCAAGTCGGGCCGCTACACGATCGAGCGACCGCTCGAGCTGGGGGTCGCGCTGGCCGGCGGGGCACCCGCGCTGCGCACGGCGCTGGCCGCCTACGGCCAGCCCCTCGGCGAAGCCTTCCAGCTGCGCGACGACCTGCTCGGCACGTTCGGTGACGCCGCCCGCACGGGAAAGCCGGTCGGCGACGACCTGCGCGAGGGCAAGCCCACCCCGCTGCTCGCCCACGGCCTCGCCCGGTGCACCGGTGCCGACGCCGAGCTGCTGGCGCGGGTGGGCGATCCCACGTTGTCCGACGACGACGTGGCGGCCATGCAGGACGCGCTCGTGCGCTGTGGCGCCCGCGCCGAGGTCGAGCGGGCGGTCGGCGACCTGACCGCGCAGGCCGCCGAGGCGCTCGACGACGCGCCGATGACCGCCCAGGCCAACCGGGCCCTCGTCGCGCTGGCTCACCACCTGGCCGATCGCGACCGCTGACCCGGCGCAACGACCCCGACGGCCGGGTTCGGTCGGAGGCTCCATCGAGGGCGGCGCGGCTCGCCCGCACGTACCATCGGGGCATGGAGCCGGTACCCGCCGTCGGCGGTACCCCGTCTGATCCGGCGCGTGAAGCCGCGCTGGCGGCGGTCGCCCCCGGGGACTGCCACGCCCTGCTCGACATCGACGGCCGCGTGCTCTTCGTCACCGCCTCGGTCGAGAAGATCATGGGCTACACGCCGAGCGAGTACGCGCGCCACGAGCCGATCGACCGCGTGCACGTGGCCGACCGCGCCGCGGCCCGCGAGCACTGGCGCCAGATCATCGAGGCGCCGGGCACACCGATCACCTGGCGGGTCCGGGCGCGCCACGCCAACGACGCCCACCGCTGGTACGAGCTGACCGGCGTCAACCGTCTCGACGATCCGTCGATCGGCGGGGTCGTCCTCGCCTTCAGCGACGTGACCACCACCCAGGGCCAGTCGCTGCTCGACGTGAGCGAGTCGCGCTTCGAGGAACTGCTGCGTTCGAGCCCCGACGTGATCGGCTCGCTGGCCCTCGACGGCACCGTCACCTGGATGTCGACCGCGGTCGAGCAGATGCTCGGGTACACCGCCGACGAGATCATCGGGCGATCCGCCTTCGACTTCGTGCATCCCGACGACCGACCCCTGGCCCTCGAACGGCTCGCCACCGCCATCGACGACATCAACCAGGTCGACCCCGTCACCGTGCGCGCCGCGTGCGCCGACGGATCGTGGCTGACCATCGAGATCGCCGGCGCGCCGGTGGTCGACGCGTTCGGCACCGTCGTCGACATGACCGTCAACCTGCGCGACGTCAAGTGGCGCCAGGACGCCCTCGAGGCGCTGCGCGCCAGCGAGCGCCTGTTCCGGTCGTTGGCCGAGTCCTCGCCCACCGGCATCTACCAGCGCGACGTCGAGGGCCGTTGCATCTACGTGAACGAGCGGTGGAGCGAGATCACGGGGCTCCCGGCTGACGAGGCCCGCGGCTTCGGTTGGCGCTCGATCATCCACCCCGAGGACAGCTGGTTGTTCGATCCGGTCGAGCCCCTGACCGACACCGACCCGCGACCGCTCCCCCTCGAGTTCCGGATGCTTCGCACCGACGGCGAGGTGCGGTGGGTGTCGCTGCGCACCGCCATGCTCTACGACGACGACGGCATGCCGGCGGGGGCGATCGGCGCGGTCGAGGACATCACGCTGCGCAAGCAGTCCCAACGCGACATGCACCGGCTCATCGAGATCTTCGAGGCCACCGCCGACCTGGTGGCCATCACCGATCCCGACGGCAACCTGCTGTACCTCAACGCCGCGGCCAAGCGCTTCGTCGGGGTGGCGGCCGACGCCGAGCACCTGCACGTGCGCGACACGGTGCCGGCCTCGGTGCTCGAGCGGCTGACGGTCGAGATCCTGCCGGTGGTCGAGCGCGAGGGCCACTGGGCCGGCGAGCTGTCGCTGTCACCCCCCGGGGGCGGCGTCATGCCGGTGTGGGCCCAGCTCCTGCGCCACTCGGACTCGGAGGACGGCCAGGTCTTCTACTCCGTCATCATGCACGACCTCAGCGAGCGCAAGGCCTTCGAGCACCGGCTGGCCCACCAGGCCACCCACGATCCGCTGACCGGCCTCCCCAACCGTGCTCTGCTCATCGACCGGCTCGACGGGGCGCTGGCCCGCGCCCGCCGCCACAACCGGCGGGTGGCGGTGCTCTTCCTCGATCTCGACCACTTCAAGGTGGTCAACGACAGCCTGGGCCACGGGCTGGGCGACCGGCTGCTCATCGCCATCAGCGAGCGGCTCGCCCTGGCCCTCCGACCCGGGGACACCGTCGCCCGGTTCGGCGGCGACGAGTTCGTCGTGCTCTGCGAGGACGTGCTCGACCAGGGGGATGCCATCGCCGTCGCCGAACGGATCGACCGGGCCGTCGGCGGGCGGTTCGTGGTCGACGACACCGAGGTGTTCGTCGGGGTCAGCATCGGCATCGCCTGCCCGGACGACGTCGATGTCGACCCCGAGACCCTCATCCGCGACGCCGACGCGGCCATGTACCGCGCCAAGGACCGTGGTCGGGCGCGGTGGGAGCTGTTCGACAACGCCATGCGCGCCAGCGCCGTCGACCGCCTCGACATCGAGACCGCGTTGCGCCGAGCCCTCGAGCGCCGCGAGCTGCGCGTCTACTACCAGCCGATCATCGACCTCAAGGACGGCGAGATCGACGGCATCGAGGCGCTGCTGCGATGGGAGCACCCCGAGCGCGGCCTGCTCAACCCCGACGACTTCATCACGGTGGCCGAGGAGACCGGGCTGATCGTGCCGATCGGCGCGTGGGTGCTCGACCAGGCCTGCCGCCAGGTGCAGCGCTGGCAGGCGTCGGTCTCGACGCTCGCCCCGTTGCGCGTGTCGGTCAACCTGTCGGGCCGCCAGCTCGGTCACCCGAGCCTCGTCGAGGACGTGTCGTCGGTGCTCGCCAACACCGGCATCGACCCGTCGATGGTCGAGCTCGAGATCACCGAGAGCGTGCTCATGGACGACGTCGAGATGTCCCGCGAGACGCTCGGGCAGCTGCACGCGCTCGGGGTCAAGCTCGCGGTCGACGACTTCGGGACGGGCTACTCGTCGCTCAGCTACCTGCGCCGCTTCCCCGTCGACCTGCTGAAGGTCGACCGCTCGTTCATCGACGCCCTGGGCGAGAACAGCGACGACTCGGCCATCGTCACCGCCATCATCACGCTGGCCCACACGCTCGGGCTGATCGCGGTGGCCGAGGGGGTCGAGACGGCCGAACAGCTGGCCACGCTGCGCCAGATGCGCTGCGACCGGGCGCAGGGCTACCACATGGCCCGGCCGGCCAGCGGGCACGACATCGGCGAGCTGCTCGAGTCCCAGCCCACCTGGTAGGTCCGGTTCCTCGGCCCTCCGGTCGGGCAAGCCTCTGCGCGTCCGAGGTTGTCACGACCGTATCGGCGATATATCGTGAGTCATCGTACAGAACGAGCCAGCGGGAGGACCGCTGGAGAGGAGGTTCCACATGGGAACCCGAAACGATGGCGCCGAGGGCGCCGACAAGACCAGGCGCCACCAGCACGACCATGCCCATGCGGGCGGCCGGTGGGCCTACATCGACGGGCCGTGGCCCGACGAGGGGCGGTGGCCGGCCGGCGACCGTTCCGGACGACGAGGCTCACGCCGCGGCCCGGGTGGCGGCCGGGGCGGACCCGGAGCATGGGTCGGAGGCCCCCGCTTCGGTGGCCCGCGCCGGGCCCGAGGCGACGTGCGCCTGGCCATCCTGGCCCTGCTCACCGAGCAGCCGATGCACGGCTACCAGATGATCCAGGAGATCGCCGAGCGCAGCGGTGGACGTTGGCAGCCGAGCCCCGGCTCGGTGTACCCGACCCTGCAGGCGCTCGAGGACGAAGGCCTGGTGCGAGCCACCCGGACCGACGACAAGCGCGTGTACGAGCTCACCGACGCCGGACGCGAGGCGGTCGAGGCACTGGGCGAACGAGCCCAGGCCCCGTGGGACCTCGACGGCGACGAAGCCGTCGGCGCACGCGAGCTCGCCGAGCAGATGGGCCAGTTGGCCGGCGCCTTCAAGCAGGTGCTCCGCACCGGCTCGGCCAGCCAGCACGCCCGGGCCCGCACGGTTCTGAGCGACGCCCGCCGGGCGCTCTACCAGATCCTGGCGGACGACGACGCCGAGGCGCCCGACCCGGACTGACCGTCACGCCCACATCAAAACGAGGCGGCACCTGCGTACCGATTCGGTACACGGGTGCCGCCTCGTTCGGGGTCAGGCGTGAGCGGTCAGCCGTACAGAGCGAGGGCCTTGGCGATCGGGAGCTCAGCCACCCCGAACTGGGCCACCACCGCCGCCAGCCACTCGGGCCGCACCACGGCCGAGACGGCGATCGGCTTGTCGAGGCCCGAGCTCTGGACGGCCATCCGCACGAACTCGACGGCGTAGTCCGGCGGGCGCACGTCACGCGAGAGCTCGGCCATCGCGAACGGGTCGGGAGCGCGACCGATGCCGGACTCGATCGGCGCCACGTGCGGGGACGGCGGACGGATGCCTCCGCCCACCAGCCCCGGACCGTCCATCAGGATGGCGCCTCGGACCAGGTCGGCGCGGGCGCCGCACACGAGCAGGGCGATGTAGGCCCCGAGACCCCGACCGACCACGGTGGCGGGACCGACCTCGGCGAGCGCCGCGTCGGCATCGGCGATCAGCGCCTCGGCGGTGTAGCCGCCCCCGTGGGGAACGGTCGACCCGCCGTGGCCGGTGAAGTCGAGCGCCACCACGGGGCCGGGCCACGCGTCGAGATGGCCGGGAACGCGGTCGGGCGAGTGCTCGCCCAGGCCGTGCAGCATCAGGAGCGGGCGACCCGCGCCCGGGCGCAGGTGGTGCAGCGCCAGATCGGTCAGGCCGTGGTGCAGCATCGTCACCGGCGGGCTCACGAGAGGAAGTCGAGCACGAGGTCGGCGACCAGCCGGGGCTGCTCGATGTGCACGAAGTGGCCGACGCCCTCGAGCGGGACGAAGCGCGCCCCGGCGGGCAGGTAGGGCACGACGTCGTCGGGCTGGGTGCCCCACCCCATCATCTCGGGCTCGAGTCCGAGCACGCCGAGGAAGGGCGCGCCGATGCCGGGCACGCGCTGCATCGACCACTCGGGGCGCCACGGCCCGAACCCACCGGGGCGCAGGGTGGGGTCGATCTTCCACCTCCAGCCGTCGGCGTCGAGGCGGGCGCCCACCGAGACGAGGTGGCGGAGCCAGTCGAGCTCGAGGCGCGGGTTCATGCGGCCGCGCCGTCGCGCCAGCTCGTCGAGTGTCCCGGGCTTGCGCTGGCCACCGGCCGCCCGGCGGCGATGGTCGAGCCAGCCCGCGATGTCGGTCTGGACCATGCGCGTGCGTTCGCGGTCGGACACGTCGGGCCAGCTGTTGTTCGACGGCAGGCCGTCGAGGTTGACGAGGTGCGACACCCGGTAGGGGCAGGCGTCGGCCAGCTCGAGCATGATGCCGCCGCCCTTCGAGTGGCCGAGGAACGGCACGGGCCGGTCGCTGATCGTGTCGAGCACGGCCAGGGCGTCACGCAGGTCGCCGCCCCAGCTGTAGAGGACGGCCCGGCTCGAATCGCCGTGGCCGCGGGCGTCCCACGCCACGCATCGGTACCCGCCGTCGGCCAGCATCGGCGCGAAGACGTCGAAGGTGCGGGCGAAGTCGAAGCCACCGTGCGCCATCAGGATGGGCGGCGCGTCCTCGTCACCCCACTCGTACACGGCGAGGTCGAGACCGCTCGACGAGACGGTCCGCACCCGGTCGGGATCGCGCGCCGCGGGGTAGGCCGTCACCTCGTCGGTCGCCGACATCGGGGCGATGCTACCGGCCCCCGAGGCCGGCTCGGCCGGCTCGGTCGGCGGGCGTGGACCCGGATACCGTGAGCACCCATGACCGAGATCCAGGGCTGGACCGCCGACGGCTTCGAGGGCGTGCGCGACGCGTTCGCCGCCAACTTCGAGACGCTCGGCGAGGTCGGCGCGGCCTACGCCGCCTACCACCGCGGCCGGAAGGTCGTCGACCTCTGGGGCGGGGTGGCCGACCCGGCCACCGATCGACCGTGGGCCGAGGACAGCGTGGTCCTCGTGTTCTCGACCACCAAGGGCGCCACCGCCGTGTGCGCCCACCGGTTGGCCGAGGACGGCCGCCTCGACGTCGAGGCCCCCGTGGCCGAGTACTGGCCGGCGTTCGCCGCCGGGGGCAAGGAGACCATGCCGGTCAGCTACCTGCTCAGCCACCAGGCCGGGCTGGCGTGGATCGACGGCACGATGACCCTCGACGAGGCGCTGGCGTGGCAACCGGTCGTCGACCGCCTGGCCGCCGAGACCCCGAAGTGGGAGCCGGGCACCGCCCACGGCTACCACGCCACGACCTACGGCTGGCTGGTCGGCGAGGTGGTGCGCCAGATCGACGGCCGCAGCCTCGGCACCTTCTTCCACGACGAGGTGGCCGCGCCGCTCGGGCTCGACTTCTGGATCGGCCTGCCCGAGGCGATCGAGCCGCGCGTGGCGCCGCTCATCCCGCTCGACCTCCCGACCGAAGGTCCGGGCAAAGAGCTGGTCGACCAGTTCATGGGGCCCGATACGAAGCTGGGCAAGGCGCTGGCCGCGCCGGGCGGGGCGTTCACCGATTTCGGGCTGTTCAACACCCGGGCGGTCCGGGCCGCCGAGGTGCCCGCCGCCAACGGGGTGACCGACGCCCGCTCGCTGGCCAAGCTCTACGCGGCGACGGTGAGCGAGGCCGACGGCACGCGCCTGCTCGGGCCCGACCAGGTGGCCCTGGCGTCGACGCAACGCACGTCGGGCCCGAACGTCGTGCTCATGGACATGGACATCCAGTTCGGCCTCGGCTTCATGGTGCCGTCGTCGATGATGCCGGCCGAGCCGGGCACCTTCGGGCACTTCGGGGCGGGTGGATCGGCGGGCTGGGCCGACCCGGCCGCCGGGCTCGGGATGGGCTACGTGATGAACCGGATGGACCTGGGCGTGTCCGGTGACATGCGCAGCGCCAACCTCTTCGCCGCGACCTACGCCGCTCTCTGAGCCCGGGCGCCATCGGCGCCCGATGAGCCGCAGGCGCCATCGGCGCCCGATGAGGCACGTCCGGGAGCCATCCCCCAGCGCGTCGCATCGCTCCGTCATCATGACGAGGTGTCGGACCCGACCCTCCCACCGCCCCTCGGTGGCCCCCCGGGCCCGCCGCCCGGCCCGCCTCCCTGGGCCGACCCGGCGCTCCCGCTGAGCTCGTCGCAGCCGCTGGCCGGCATCCGACAGGACGCGATCCGCACCCAGGGTCAGGTCGACGCGGGGCGCCGGATCCTGCGCGCGGTGGCGATCGCAGCGGCGGTCGTGTGGGTGCTGGCGGTGGTGCTGACCACCATCTCGCGGTGGCACCTGCTCGCCGATCAGGGTGTCTCGACCGTGACGGTGCCGGGCGTGATCAACCAGGGCAGCAGCCTGAGCGGCTGGGACCTCATCGAGGTGCTGGCCGAGGCGACCTCGGCGACCTGGGGGTACGCGCTCGTAGCGGTGGCCGCGTACGTCGCCAGCCTGTGGTTCGACGACTCCCGGGCACGCGACCTCTTCGAGATCCTGGACGACGCCGACCCGGATCCGACCTCGGGGTCCTGATCGACCGGGTCAGGTGACCGGTAGCCTTGAGCGGTGAGCGGATCCAGCCAGGAGGCAGCGAGACGGCGGACCTTCGCCATCATCTCGCACCCCGACGCGGGCAAGACCACCCTCACCGAGAAGTTCCTGCTGTACGGCGGTGCCCTCACCAACGAGGCCGGCGCGGTCAAGGCACGGCAGGGCCGGCGCTCGGCCACCTCCGACTGGATGGCCCTCGAGCAGCAGCGCGGGATCTCGATCACCTCGACCGTCCTGCAGTTCCCCTACCGCCCGACGGGCGCGAGCGACAGCGCGGAGGAGGTCGTGGTCAACCTGCTCGACACACCGGGCCACCGCGACTTCTCCGAGGACACCTACCGGGTGCTGGCCGCCGCGGACGCCGCGGTCATGGTGCTCGACGCCGCCAAGGGCATCGAGCCCCAGACCCTCAAGCTCTTCGACGTCTGCCGTCAGCGCGGCCTGCCCCTCCTCACGTTCATCAACAAGTGGGACCGGCCCGGCCTCGACCCGGTCGACCTGCTCGACCAGCTCACCGACCAGCTCGACCTCGAACCGGCGCCGGTGACGTGGCCCGTCGGGATCGCCGGCGACTTCCGGGGCGTCATCGATCGGCGCGACGGCGCCTTCACGCGCTTCACGCGGGTCGCCCGCGGGGCCACCGAGGCGCCCGAGGAGCTGGTCGACCCCGATCGGGCCGCGCTCGAAGAGGGCGCGGCGTGGGGCGCGGCCCGTGACGAGATCGACCTGCTCGACGGAGCCGGCGCCGAGCTCGATCGCAAGGCCTTCCTGGCCGCCGAGTCCACCCCCGTCTTCTTCGGCTCCGCGCTGACCAACTTCGGGGTGCGCAAGCTGCTCGACGCCGTGGTCGAGCTGGTGCCGTCGCCGACGCCACGCGAGGACGTCGACGGGGTGCCGCGGTCGCTCGATGCGCCGTTCTCGGGCTTCGTCTTCAAGGTGGCGGCCAACATGGACCCGTCGCACCGCGACCGCATCGCCTTCCTGCGGGTGTGCTCGGGCCGGTTCGAGCGCGGGATGGTCGTGACCCACGGGTCGACCGGCAAGCCCTTCGCCACCAAGTACGCCCACCAGGTCTTCGGCCAGGAGCGCGAGACGATCGACGAGGCCTTCCCCGGCGACGTCGTCGGCCTGGTCAACGCCACCGACGTGCGGGTGGGCGACAGCCTGTGGGTCGACGAACCCGTCACGTTCCCGGCCATCCCGAGCTTCGCCCCCGAGCACTTCGCGGTCGCCCGGGTGCGCGACACCGGCCGCTTCAAGCAGTTCCGCCGGGGCATCGCGCAGCTCGACGAGGAGGGGGTCGTGCAGGTGCTGCGCGACCCCGACATGGGCGACCAGGCGCCGGTGCTGGCCGCGGTCGGGCCCATGCAGTTCGAGGTGGCCGTCCATCGCCTCGAGAACGAGTTCGGCGCGCCGGTCGAGCTGATGCCGACGTCGTACCGGCTGGCCCGGCGCACCGACGCGGCCGGCGCCGAGGCGTTGAAGGGGATGCGGGGGGTGCGCGTGCTCGAGCGGGCCGACGGCACGATCCTGGCCCTGTTCGAGAGCCAGTACTGGGTCGAGCGGCTCGAGGTCGAACAACCCGATCTCCTGCTCGAGCGGCTCGTCGCCGAGGGCGCCGTCGGCTGACCCAGCCCCGCGTGCCGCCTGACGCCGGTGCCGGCAGGGCGAGGTGGTGACGCTCGGCACCGAATCGACGCAGATTCGTCGCGATGGCCACGCTGGGACCTGCTTGTCGATCGCGCCGAATCGGTGCAGATTCGGTGCCAAGGGGTCAGGTTTGACACGAACCGGGGCGGGCGTGTGGACTCTCCGCCATCCAGAACCCAGATTTGGCCTGACAAAACTTGTGACCGACGACCTCTCAAAGTCTGAACGGGAAACCCTGAAGGCGATCTATCGCCACACCCAGGACCAACCCGACGCCCACACCGGCGACCTGGCCGACACCCTCGGCGTGACACCGGGCACGGTGACCGCCGCCGTGAAGCGGCTGGCCGACCGCGCCCTCGTCGACCACCGCCCCTACCACGGCGTGCGCTTCACCCCGACCGGGCGCCGCCTGGCGGTGGCCGCCATCCGCCGCCACCGCATCGTCGAGCGGTTCCTCGCCGACATGCTGGGCTACCCGTGGAACGAGGCGGACCGACTGGCCCCCGCCTTCGAGCACGACCTGCCCGACGAGGTCGCCGACCGGCTGTTCGTCGCCCTCAACCGTCCGGCCACCTGCCCCCATGGCTTCCCGATCCCCGAGCCCGAGCAGGACGAGATCCCGGCCCTGCCCCCGCTCTACGAGCTGGTGGCCGGCGACGTGGCCGAGGTGGCCGTTCCCGGCTCGATCGCGCCCGACGTGGTGCGCTTCCTCGACGAGCTCGGGGTCCGCCCGGGCGTCGAGATCGAGGTCCGCGAGAAGCACCCCTTCGACGGACCAGTCGTGCTCCGCGTGGCCGGTCAGGACCGCACGCTGGGCGAGCGCATCGCCCGCCAGATCTTCGTCCAACGAGTCGGCCGAGCCGACCCCGACGTCAACCACGACGGCCCGGCCGTCACCCACACCGACGGCGAGAACGCTGTCGACGAGAAGGAGGCACGCGCGCTATGACCAGCTTGTTGGCAGCCGAGGGGGGCTACCAGGCCTTCAAACTGGGCAGCGCCGAGTGGGCCTGGCTCTACTTCTCGGTCGGGGTCGCCCTGGTCGCCCTGATCCTGGGCTTCATCCTCATGCGCGGCGTCCTGGCCAAAGATCCCGGCACCGACGAGATGCAGGAGATCGCCGGCGCCATCCAGGAGGGCGCCAGCGCCTACCTGGCGCGCCAGTTCCGCACCATCGCCCTCATCGTCGTGCCGTTGGCGGTGATCGTGTTCGTGACCTCGACCAAGGTCGTCAACGCGGATGACGGACGGCTGGCGCTGAGCTTCGCCCAGGCCGGCGGCTACCGCACCGTCGCCTTCGTGGTCGGGTGCATCTTCTCGGGCACGATCGGCTTCTGCGGCATGTGGCTGGCCGTGCGCGGCAACGTGCGCACCGCGGCCGCCGCCCGCCAGAGCAACTACCCGGCCGCCCTGCAGGTGGCCTTCCGGACCGGCGGCGTGGCCGGCCTGCTCACCGCGGGCCTCGGCCTTCTGGGCGCCACCGTCATCATCATGATCTTCCAGAACACCGCCACCTCGATCCTGATCGGCTTCGGCTTCGGCGGCTCGCTGCTCGCCCTGTTCCTTCGCGTCGGCGGCGGCATCTTCACCAAGGCGGCCGACGTCGGCGCCGACCTGGTGGGCAAGGTCGAGGCGGGGATCCCCGAGGACGACCCCCGCAACCCCGCCACGATCGCCGACAACGTGGGCGACAACGTCGGCGACTGCGCCGGCATGGCCGCCGACCTGTTCGAGAGCTTCGCGGTGACGCTGGTGGCCTCGATCATCCTCGGCGTCTCGGCCTTCCGGGCCATCGGCCTCGGCACCCCCCGCCACGACCACGCCGCCGCCGGGCTCATCTTCCCGCTGGCCGTCGTGTCGGTCGGGCTCCTGGCCTCGATGGTGGGGATCTTCGTCGTGCGCGGGCGCGCCACCGACCGCACCGCCCTGCAGGCCATCAACCGCGGCATCTACGTCGCCCAGGCCATCGCCGTGGTGGGCGCCGGCCTGATCGCCTTCCTCTACATCGGCGACCCCGCCGGCAGCACGATCAGCAACCCCGGCGCCCGCCTGTTCGGCGCGATCGTGGCTGGCGTGGTGCTCGGCTTCGTGGCCAGCCGGATCACGCAGTACTACACGTCGACCGAGACCAACCCGGTGCAGGCCATCGCCCGCGCCGCCCGGACCGGCCCGGCCACCACCGTGCTCGAGGGCATCTCCTCGGGCCTCGAATCCGCGGTCTGGGGCCTCGTCGCCATCGCCGTGGCGATCGGCGTCGCCCTCCTGCTCGGCGGCGGCAACGTCGCCTTCTCCTTCTACCTCGTGGCCCTCACCGGCATCGGCATGCTGGCCACCACCGGCATCGTCGTGGCCGAGGACACCTTCGGCCCGGTGGCCGACAACGCGGCGGGCATCGCCGAGATGGCCGGCGAGTTCGAGGGCGAGCCCGAGCGCATCATGGTCAGCCTCGATGCGGTCGGCAACACCACCAAGGCCGTGACGAAGGGCTTCGCCATCGGCTCGGCGGTCATCGCCGCGGTGGCGCTGTTCGCCTCGTACGCCGAGACCGTGGCCCGGGGCACCGAAAGCGCGCTCGCGGTGGCCAAGGCCGACGTCACCGGTTCGCTGGCCAGCCTGGTCCCGATCAACGTGGCCGACCCCAAGACCTTCATCGGGCTGCTCGTGGGCGGCTCGGTGGCGTTCCTGTTCAGCTCGCTCGCCATCCGCGCCGTCAGCCGCACCGCCGGCACGATCGTCGAAGAGGTGCGTCGCCAGTTCCGCGAGAAGCCCGGGATCATGGCGCGGACCGAACGCCCGGACTACGGCGCCGTCATCGACATCTGCACGTCGGCCTCGCTGCGCGAGCTGGCCACCCCGGCCCTGCTCGCCGTGCTGACCCCCGTCATCATCGGGTTCGGCATCGGGTACCTCGCCCTCGGCGCGTTCCTGGCGGCGGCCATCGTCACCGGCCAGCTCATGGCCAACTTCCTGTCGAACTCGGGCGGCGCCTGGGACAACGCCAAGAAGTACATCGAGGACGGCCACGAAGGGGGCAAGGGGTCCGAGGCCCACAAGGCCGCCGTGATCGGCGACACCATCGGCGATCCGTTCAAGGACACCGCCGGCCCGGCGCTCAACCCGCTCATCAAGGTGATGAACCTGGTCTCGCTGCTGGTCCTGCCGGCCATCCTCAGCCTGCGCACCAACAACGTCCGCTACGTCATCGCGGCCGTCGCCCTGGCCATCGTGCTGGGCGCCATCGCCTTCTCCAAGCTGCGCGGCGGCGAGGGGATCCAGACGGCCGTCGAGGCTCCCGCCACCCCGGTCGACGCGTAGCCACCCTCCCACCACTCACCGCGTTCGACCGGCGACCGCGGCCGAGATAGATTCCCGAGGCACAGCTAGGCCGTTTGGCCTACGCTCTGGTCCAGGCGGGACCTTGCGGGGGCCGCCTGGACCCACTCGTGGCCCCTTCGGCCACGACCGACGGAGTTCTCCAGGGGGGTGGCGACGAGCGTGGGACGGGGATTGTGGCAGCGACGAGTCGACGTCCCGGACCGGCCCGGTCTGGTCGACGCGCCGACAGCCAACCCGGCCCTGGCCGAGGCCGAGGCGGCCTTGCGGGCCGGCGAGATCTCGTCGGCCGAGACGATCTACCTGCAGATCCTGGCCCATCCCGATCCCTCGGCTGAGTCCGGCCCGCCCGACCCCTCCCAGGCCGCTGACCAGCGAACCCGCTCGCAGTGCCACGCCCGACTGGCGGCCCTGGCCCTCGACCAGGACGACCGCGAGCGCTCGCTGCGAGAGACGGCGGCGGCCGCCGCCGCCCGTCGTCGGGCCATCGCCGACGATCGCTGCACCGCCGAGGACGTCCGCTTCATGATCACCGCGCTCGTGCACGCAGCCACCGTCCACGACCAGCTCGGGGCCCACGAGGAGGCGATCACCTCGTGTCGGGTGGCTCTCGAGTTCGCCGACTACGGCCAGACCCATGACCACGATCCCCAGACCCGGCGGTCGGTGGCATCGGCCCGTCGGGCCGCCACCCGGCTGCTGACCGAGCTGACCGCCGTCCCCGTCGAGGCCCCGGCCCCGACGCCCACCGAGAGTGGCAGCCAGGCGGGTGATGCCGCCGTCACGGCAGCCCCCGAGGACAGCTCGCCGAGCGCGTTGCCCGACGACCTCGTCATCGACCTCACCGACGCCGCTCCGCTCCCGACGCCGGCCGCCCTCGAACCGGCCTTGGAACCGACCTCCGATCAACCCCGGTGGCCCGAGATCATCGACCTCACCGAGCCGGCGCCGGTCCTGGCACCCCTCGAGCTGGTCCCCGAGATCATCGACCTCACCGACGGCGCCGACCCTGACGACCTCGGGTTCGACGAGGTCGGCGACGACGACCTGCTGGCACCCGGCAACGGCCGGTTCGAGCTCCACACCGACCGCCACCGCGAACGCCAAGCCGCCCGACGCGCCGAGCGCGAGGCCCAGCGCCAGGGCGACCCCCGCCCGTCCACGCCCGACCGCCGGCGGTCCGGTCATGTGCTCGAGCCGGCGGCCACGCTGCTCGGGCGGGCCCGGGCCGACGCCGCGCTGGCGCGGGCCCTGCTCGGCCAGGGCGACGGCGCGGCCTCGATCAACGCGCACCGGGCGGTGCGCACCGCCACCCGCGCCCGGCCGTGGGCCAAGCACGACGAGAAGGCCGCCGCCCAGGTGGCGCTCGCACTCGTCGACGCCCTGGTCACCCGGAGCGACGTGCTGGCCGGTGGCGGCTCCGACGAAGGCGGCGGCACCGACCTGCGCCGGGCCCGCGCCATCGCCGAGCACCTGTGGCGCGCATGCCCGTCGGCCGCGTCCGCCGCGGCGGTCATCCTCGTGTGCACCCGTTCGGCGGTGCGCGAGTGGGACCGTGGCGACACGGCCGCGACCGCCTCCTACCTCGAGCAGGCCGTGCAGGTCATGGGCGAGGCCGACGACCTCGGCATCGAGCTGTCCGCCGCGCTGACCAGCTACGAGGCGCCGACCGACGAGGCGTCGGACCGCGACCAGCTCGTCGCCTTCGGCGACCAGGTGTTCACGGCCCTCGAGCTCGACTCGCTCGACGTGGCCCTCGTCACCACCTGATCCCGACGCCTCCCCCTCGCGCGACGATGGGCCGGGAGGCGCTTTCCCGGCCCATCGTCGTCACCCGTTGGGGCTCTCGGCCCCGCCCCTGAGCTAGGCGCTCGAGGGAGTCTTCGTCGGTGCGTGGATCCCCCCAGAGGATCCGTCCTCGCTCGGCGGCGACGTGAAGCTGGCGCCGTAGCCGAACTCGGTGTGGTAGGCGACGGTGCCGTGCTCGTGCAGGTCGAGGCCTTCGAGCTCGCCTTCACGCGAGACCCGCAGGATCCCGAAGGCGTTGATCGCCTTGAACATGGCGAACGAGACGATGAAGGTCGCCGCGCACATGCAGAAGCTGCCGATGAACTGGGCGGTGAGCTGCTTGACCCCGCCTCCGTAGAACAGGCCCTTGAACCCGTCGGGGGTCGGGCCCAGTGGACCGCTCGCCGCATACTGCCCGGTGGCGAACAAACCGAGGCTCAACGTGCCCCAGATGCCGGCCAGGCCGTGGACGGGCCAGGCGCCGATCGGGTCGTCGATGCGGAGCCATTCGAGCAGCTCGACACCGGCGATCACCACGACACCCGCCACCGCACCGATGCAGACCGCACCGAACGGATTGACCCAGAAGCAGGGACAGGTGATCGCCACCAGACCGGCCAGCATGCCGTTGATGCTGATGCCGAGATCCCACTTCTTGACCATCGGGTACAAGACGAACATGGCGGTTAAGCCGGCCGCCGATGCGGCAAGGGTGGTGTTGAGCGCCACCCGCGCCATGCCGCCGTAGTCGATGGCGCTCAAGGTCGAGCCGGGGTTGAAGCCGTACCAGCCGAACCACAGGATGACGCCACCGACCGCAGCCACGGTCAGGTCGTGAGGTGGCAGCATCCCACCGCCGTCTCGTTTGAACTTCCTCCCCAGCCGTGGTCCCAAGACGATGGCACCGGCCAACGAGACGAAGCCGCCCACCGAGTGGACCACCGTCGATCCGGCGAAGTCGTGGAACGGGAGCGGGTGGGTCCAGGTGGCCAGCCAGCCGCCCGGTCCCCAGACCCAGTGGCCGAGGATCGGGTAGATGAAGCCCGACACGCCGATGCTGTAGATGAGGTCGCCGACGAAGGCGGTGCGACCCACCATGGCGCCGGAGGTGACCGTCGAGCACGTGTCGGCGAAGGCGTACTGGAACAGGACGAAGGCGTAGAACGCCACGCCCGTGCCCGGGTACGTCGTCGGCGGGTTGTTCAGGAAGAACCAGGTGTGCCCGATGATGCCGTTGCCGGGACCGAACATGAAGGCGAAGCCGAACGCCCAGAAGAGCAGCGCGCACAGACACGTGTCGACGATGCACTCGAGCAGGACGTTGACCGCCTCACGGGAGCGGGCGAACCCGGCCTCGAGGAACATGAACCCGGCCTGCATGAAGAACACCAGGAAGGCCGTGACGAGCACCCAGGTCGTGTTGATGGCGTTGATCTGGATGGTGTCGGTCTTGCTGGGCGTGCCCGTGATCACCGTGGGATCGGTGGGCGTGGTGGCGCCGGCGTGGCCCCCGAAGAACTTCAGGAACACGAGGACCAGCGCGGCCACCGCGGCCACACCGATCATCTTGCCCGCCAGCACCACCCAGAAGTAGCGGCGACACTCGGGATCCTTGATGTTCTGCTTGAACCTGACGGTCCAAGGATCCTTCTTGGGACGGCGGACCGTCCCTGCGGATGACGCAAAGGTCAGCATCTACAACGCCTCCAGATCGCGTTCCCCGGTGCGGACGCGAACCACACGATCGACGGCGGTGACCCAGATCTTTCCGTCGCCGATCTTTCCAGTACGGGCGGCATCGGCGATCGTGTCGACCACCTTGTCGGCGTCCGAGGTGTCGACGACGACCTGGACGCGGACCTTGGGAAGGAAGTCCACCGTGTACTCCGAGCCTCGGTAGGTCTCGGTGTGGCCGCCTTGGCGACCGTACCCCTTGACCTCATCCACGGTGAGACCCTGGATGCCGATGCCCCGGAGGGCGTCCTTCACCTCCTCCAACTTGTACGGCTTGATCACCGCTGTGACCAGATGGACCATCACGTCCCTCTCTTCTCGGATGAATCGTCTGACGCGTCAGTGAACGTACGAGAGGTCGGTTTCGCCGCCGTGTTCCCGGCGTTACGCCTACAGGGCGGGTTTGTGACGGCTATCTGGCGCTAATAATTCGTCAGGATTTCGGAAGACTGACGACTCTGTTAACGCACACGTCACAAGGCCGTGCTCGTCAGGAAACGGTCATCTCATAGGTTCGGACCGGGTCAACGGCGACCTGTCCCATCCCTGCACGCCACGACACAGCTCGCGGCGGCCCGCCGAAAGGTGACCGATGGCAGCAACCGCACAACCGGTGGAGATGAAGAAGAGCCTCACCCTCACCGGCATCACCGTGAACGCCATGGCGCTGATCGCGCCGGGTGCGTTCCTCTGGACCACCTTCCAGGTCCAGGCCGCCCTGACCCAACCGCACAGCTCGCAGTCGACGGCCAGCGAGATGTGGCCGGGGCTGCTGTTCGCCCTGGTGCTCGCGCTGCTCACCGCCTACAGCTACAGCGAGCTGGCCCGGATCTACCCCGACGCCGGCACCGGCTCGAGCTACTTCTTCGCCGAAGCGGCGCTGCTCGACAAGGAGGGGGCGCACCACCGCAAGTGGGCGCGGGTGGCCAAGCTGTCGGTCGGCTGGATCAGCCACCTGTACTACTGGATCTACCCCGGCATCATGGTGGCGTTCACCGGCACCTTGTTCGGGTACATCTACACGAGCCTGACCAACGGCAAGACGCTCAACTACGGCGAGCTCGCGGTGGTGTGCGTGGTCTTCGCGTTCGTGGCGGGCTACATCGCCTATCCGCGGGCATCAGCGGCTCGACGATGACCGCCATCGTCATCAACGTGATCCAGATCACGACGCTGGTGCTGATGACGATCCTGTTCATCGTGTTCCGCGTCGGCCATCCGCACGCCGGGTACGAGGCGGCCAACGCGGCGCACGGTGATCATCCCGTCAGAACTTCATGAACGTGCTCTACCAGTCGACCATCGCCATCCTGCTGCTGGTCGGATTCGAGTCGGTCACCGCGCTCGGCGCCGAGGCCATCAACCCGCAGAAGGACATCCGGCGGGGCATCCTGCTCAGCCTGATCATCCAGGGCGGCGTCTGCTACCTGTTCGAGTACTTCGGCGCCAACTTCGTCGTGGGCAAGACGACGGCCGTGATCGCCGAACCCGGCCGGCGGGGCCCCGTTGCGCGGCTACGCCGCGTCGGCGGCCGACGGGGCACCGATCGGCACGATGGTCACGAGGGTCGGCAACATCATGTGGTCCGGCAGCGGCAAGACGATCTCGCTGATCATCGCCGCCACCGTGCTGATCGCCCTGATCGGGACCACGCTGGCCTGCCTCAACACCGGCGTCCGGGTGACCTACGCCATGGCCAGGGACGGCGAGATGCCGAGCATCCTCAGCCTGCTGCACGGCGAGTTCGCCACGCCGCACGGCGGCATCTGGATGCTCACCGCCATCTCCGCGGTCATCGGCATCTACGGCGTGCACAACGTCGACAACCTGACCCAGATCACCATCGCGTCGAACGTGGGCACCTTCCTCGTGTACGGCGCCACCTGTCTCATCGCCATCGTCGCCTTCGCCAGTCGACACGACAAGCACATCGGCAAGCACTACGTCGATGCCCGGCGCTCGGGGGCCTGATGAACGTGGCCATGCTGGTGGCGGTGCATCTACCTCGGGCTGGTCGGATCGGCCGCCGTCAAGCACGACTACCTCAAGGCGCTCGGCGCCGACGTCGTGTGGATCGTCATCGGCGTCGTCTGGGTGCTGGCCAACCCCAAGATGCGAGGCAGCAAGCTGATCGACCCGAGCGCCCCCAAGCGCGAGGCCGATCACGCTCCCGCCCCCACCTGAAGCGGTTCCCTCACGTGCCGACCGGGCCGGTTCGCCGGTCCGGTCGGTGCGCGTGGGGATTACTCTCCGCCCAGCCGCTCCTCGTGGCGGGCCACCGTGGCCAGGGCACCCCGCAGCCAGTAGAGGCCGACCCCGATGAACACGACACCCACCACGATGCGCCACGTCGCGCTTGATCAGGAAGAACGCGGCGATCCCGCACGCGATCCAGGCCACGGCCACCGCCAGCAGGAACAGCGGGGGCGACGGGCGCTTGCCGACCTGGCCGACCGGCTTGTCGACCGCCTGGCCGCCCGCGCCGCGGAGGCATCGGCCGGTGCGCCGCCTTGGGCGTGACCCGTCCGCCCTTGCGCTTGCGGTCGTTGGCCATGGGCGAACGGTAGTGCAGGCTCATGGCTGAGCCCGAACCGCCCGAGGCCGGCAACGGCACGATCCGCGCCGGCGCGGTCATGGGCAAGTTCTCGTGGGGGATCGTGTCGGATCCGGGTCCGTTCCGCGACCACAACGAGGACTTCGTGGCCGCCCGGGTCCTGACCACCCCCGACGACTCGTGGGACCGCGGACCGCTGCTCGCCCTGGCCGACGGCATGGGCGGCCACGCCGCCGGCGAGGTGGCCAGCCGGCTCGCGGTCGAGGCGCTGGTCGGCGACCTACGCCGACGGCTCGGCCGGCTCGCCCCAGCAGCTGCTCAAGGGCGCGGCGCGGGCCGCCAACCTGGCGGTGGTCGACGCCGCGCATGGAGCCGGGACGGCGGGGCATGGGCACCACCCTGCTCGGCCTCGCCCTCGGCGGCAACGAGGCGGCCGTCGCCCACGTCGGCGACAGCCGGGCCTACCTGGTGCGCGGCGAGACGCTGCACCCAGCTCACCAACGACCACTCGCGGGTCGGCGAGATGCTGCGCATGCGCATGATCACCGCCGAGCAGGCCGCCAACCACCCGGCCCGCTCGCAGCTGACCCGCAGCCTCGGCGCCGATCCGTTCGTCCAGGTCGACCTGGTCCGCCAGGTGATCCAGCAGCCACGACACCCTCGTGCTGTGCAGCGACGGCCTGTGGGACGTGGTGGCGCGGCCCGAGATCGCCGAGATCGGCCAGCGGCTCACCGACGCCTCGATCCCGACGTCGGTCGAGGCAGCCGACCGTCTGGTGCGCCTGGCGGTCGATCGCGGGTCCACTGATAACGTCTCCGCCGTCGTCGTCCACCTCACCAGCGATCAGCCCATCCCCCCGGCTGGCGGTCGCCGCTTCCGCCTCCGCCGGTCCCGCCCATGAGACACCAGCCGGGGTCGCGAGTCGACCGCTTCGAGATCGTCGAGGAGCTGGGCGAGGGCGCGTACGCCGAGACCTACAAGGCGCTCGACACCGACTCGGGCCGCGTCGTGGTGCTCAAGTCGCCCAACCCGATGCTCTTCGCCGACCCCGCCATCTTCGGCCGGTTCCGGCGCGAGAGCGAGATCGCCCGCTCGCTCGACCACCCGAACGTGCAGCGCAGCTTCGACCTCGGCCGAGAACCGCACCGAGCCCTACCTCGTGCTCGAGTTCGTCGACGGCGAGAACCTGCGCACCCGCATGTGCCGAGTTCGGGGGCCCGGTGCCGGTCGACAGGCGATCGACTGGGGCCGTCAGCTGGCCTCGGTCATCACCTACCTGCACACGCCAACGGCATCACCCATCGCGACCTCAAGCCCGAGAACGTCCTGGTGACCTCGGACGACCAGCTCAAGGTGGCCGACTTCGGCACGGCGCTGCTCGAGGGAGCCAAGCGGCTGACCTGGAAGCACCTGACCGAGGGCGTCGGCACCCCCAACTACATGAGCCCCGAGCAGATCCAGGGCGAGCGGGGCGACACCCGCAGCGACATCTACGCCTGGGGGATCATGATGTACGAGTTCCTCACCGGTCGCCCGCCCTTCGACGGCGACAACTGGATGGCCGTGATGGCCGGTCACCTCACCAAGACGCCCGAGCCGATCACCGACGTCAACCGCCGACTGCCCGCCGGCGCTCGACGCGGTGGTGCGCAAGGCCATGCGGCGCTACCCCGACAACCGCTACCAGTCCGGCGATGACCTGCTGGCCGACCTCGACCGGCTCGACACCCTCGACCCGGCCACGATCGACCTGTCCCCCGAGGCGCCGATGGGCGGCATGGCCGCCGCCCACATCGACCCAGCGGCTCTGGCTCCTCATCCTCGAGATCGCCGGCGGCTTCATCGCCGTGTGCGCCCTCATCATCTTCCTCTCGGTGGTGCTCCGATGACCCGACCTGCGAACGCCGACCCCGACCCCGACCAGCCACCGGACACGCCGGCGGCGATGCGCTGGGTGAAGCTCACCTTCGTCGACGTGTTCGGCACGCAACTGCGCGCTCACGCTGCCCGCCGGCCGGCTGGACGAGGCCACCAGCGCCGGGCATCCTGTTCGACGGCTCGTCGCTCGAAGGTCCGGCCCGCTACCTCGAGTCGGACATGCGCCTGCTGGCCGACCGCGTCCACCCTGGTCGACCACGGCACCGGCGAGGGGCGGGTGGTGTGCACGGTGCTGACGCCGGACGGCTCGCCCTGGGCCGGTGATCCCCGCACGGGCCTGGTCCAGGCCCTCGAGGCCACCGGCGAGCTGGCCGAGCTGCTTCACCGTCACCGCCGAGCTCGAGTTCTACCTGCTCGACGAGGCGGGCGAGCCGGTCGACCAGGCCGGCTACTTCGACGACAGCGCCGGTCGTCGGCCTCGACGTCGGTCAAGGCCGCCGCCGACGAGCTGGTGCGCGCCGGGGTGCCGGTGGCCAGCGCCCACCACGAGGGCGGCGCCGGGCAGTTCGAGCTCGACCTCGGCCCGCTCGACGCGCTCGGCCTGGCCGACGCCCTGGTCGGCGGCCAAGGAGACGCTGCGGCGCCTCGCTGCGGACGCGCGGCCTGGTGGCCACCTTCATGGCCCAGCCGCTGTCGGGCCTGCCCGGGTCGGGCCTGCACCTGCACCAGCGGGCCGGCGACGTGCTGCTCGACGACGCCGGCACGCTGACCGACGACGGGCGCTCGTTCACGGCCGGCCAGCTGGCCCACGCCATCGGGCCTGTGCGCCCTCGCCGCGCCCACGGTCAACTCGTACCGGCGGCTGCACGCCGGCCCCGAGGCGCCCAGCGCCGCGATCTGGGGCACGGCCAACCGGGCCGCGCTCATCCGGGTCAGCAGCACGCACCGGCACCGAGGCCTCGATCGAGTTCCGGGGCGCCGATCCGATGGCCAACCCCTACCTGCTGATCGCCGGCCTGCTGGTCACCGGGGCGGCCGGCATCGAGGCCGAGCTCGAGCTCGGCCATCCCGAACGACGAGCTGCCCGGCAGCTTCGACCCGGCGCTCGCCTCGCGGTTCGAGCCGCTGCCCCGCAACCTCGACGAAGCGCTCGACGCGCTCGTCGGCGACGACGTGCCTCACCGACGCCTTCGATCCGGTGCTGATCGCCAACCTCGTCACCGGCCGGCGCGCCGAGCTCGAGCAGTTCCGCACCCACGTCACCTCGTGGGAGCGCGAGCACTACCTGCACGACGCCTGACCGCAGCGTGGATCGAGCCGGCCCGGCTCGCGGGTACTGTCCGGACAGGCTCGAGGAAGGATGCCCATGGCGACCGCACAGCTGATGGATGGCGCGCAACTGGCCCGTGATCTCGTCGACCGCACCGCCGAGCGCGCCGCGGAGCTTCGAGCGCCGGACCGGCGCCAAGCCGTGCCTCGCCACCGTGCTGGTCGGCGACGACCCGGCCTCGGTCACCTACGTGAAGATGAAGCAGAACCGAAGCGCGAAGGCCGGCATCGAGTCGCGCCACGTCGAGCTCGGCGGCGACATCGAAACGGCCGAGCTGGTCGCGCGTCATCACCGAGCTGTCCGACGATCCGGCCGTCCACGGCATCCTCCTGCAGCACCCGGTCCCCGACCAGATCGACGAGCGGGCCGCGTTCGAGGCGATCGCCCCCGGCAAGGACGTCGACGGGGTCACCATGCACTCGTTCGCGGCCATGGCGTTCGGCGACGAGGGCTTCGAGTCGTGCACGCCGGGCGGCATCATGCGACTGCTCGACGCCTACGACGTCGACCCCCTGGGCCAGCACGCGGTGGTGATCGGGCGCAGCCCGATCCTCGGCAAGCCCGTGGGCATGCTGCTGCTCGGTCGCCACGCCACGGTCACCTACTGCCACTCGCGCACCCGCGACCTGCCCGGCATCGTGCGGACCGCCGACATCGTCGTGGCCGCCGTCGGTCGGCCCGAGTTCGTCCGCGGCGACTGGCTCAAGCCGGGCGTGGTCGTGCTCGACGCCGGCTACAACCCCGGCAACATCGGCGACGTCGCGTTCGACGAGGCGGTCGAGCGGGCGCGCCTGATCACGCCGGTGCCCGGCGGTGTCGGGCCGATGACCATCGCCGTGCTGCTCGAGCAGACCGTCGACGCCGCGGAGCGCCAGACCCGCTGAGCGGAGCCGGCAACCACGACACCCGGCTCTAGACTCGGCCGGGCATGAAGGGGGCCAGCCGCATCGACGGCACACTGCCGGCCGACGACCAGGCGCTCCAGGACATCGTCCGCCAGGGCGCACTCGTGCCGCTGCTGGCCGCGCTGGCCCAGGCCACCGGCGACCTGCTCCTGCTGCGCGACGACCTGCGACCCGACCCGGCCCACATCCGCGAGCCCCAGGGCGGCCTGTCCGGCGAGCAGCGGGCGCGGGCCCGAGAGCTGATCGCCGAGGCGTCTGCGACGGCTGGCGGACGGGCGACCGCGAACCCGATCGCCGCACACCGACACCGCCGACGCTGCGCCAGATCATGGAGTTCGTGATCGGCGAGCAGGTCTCGACCGAGTACCTCGACCTGCTGCTCGAGGAGCTGGCCGCCTCCGGCGACGACCTGCGTGCGCCCGACTGGCGCAAGGACGACATCGACGCCGAGCGCGACCTTCCGGGTCGTCATCATCGGCGCCGGCATGTCCGGGCTGCTCGCCGCCCACCGCCTGCAGCAGGCCGGCATCGACTACGTGGTCGTCGAGAAGAACGACGACGTCGGCGGGACCTGGCTCGAGAACAGCTATCCGGGCTGTCGGGTCGACGTGCCCAACCACCTCTACAGCTACTCGTTCGCCCAGCGCGACGACTGGCCCCAGCACTTCAGCCCGCAGGCGGTGCTGCTCGACTACTTCCGCCAGTGCGCCGACGAGCTCGGCCTGCGCGCCGCACATCCGGTTCTCCACCGAGGTCGCGTCCGCCACGTTCGACGACGAGTCGGGCCGCTGGGAGCTGACGCTGCGCACGGCCCGGACGGACGACCGAGGTGCTCGAGGCCGAGGTCGTCGTCAGCGCGGTCGGCCAGCTCAACCGGCCCGAGCCTGCCCGCCGATCGCCGGGCCGCGACGACTTCGCCGGTCCGACGTTCCACTCGGCCGAGTGGGACCGACGCGTCGACCTGCGGGGCAAGCGGGTGGCGGTCATCGGCACCGGCGCGCAGCGGCATCCAGCTCATCCCCGAGATCGCCGACGAGGCCGCCGAGCTGCACGTGTTCCAGCGCACGCCCGAACTGGTTCGTGCCCGCGCCCGAGTACCACGACGACCTGCCCGAGGGCGACGCAGTGGCTGCTGCGCAACGTCGCCGAACTACAGCCAGTGGTACCGGTTCTGGCTGTTCTGGCGGCTGGCCGAGGGGGCGCTGCCGGCCGGCCCGAGGTCGACCCGGACTGGTCGCCGGACGCGCGGATCGATCAGCGCGCGCAACGACGAGCTGCGCGACGCTGCTCACGATGTACCTCGAGTCGCAGTTCGCCGACGCACCCGAGCTGATCGACCACGTGGTGCCGCGGTACCCGCCGCTGGCCAAGCGCATGCTGCTCGACAACGGCACCTGGGCCGACGACGCTCAAGCGCGACGACGTGCACCTCGTCACCGAGCCGATCGAGCGGATCGAGCCGCACGCGCGTCGTCACGGCCGACGGGCAGCGGCACGAGGTCGACGTCATCATCTACGCCACCGGATTCGAGGCGTCGCGCTTCCTGATGCCGATGCAGGTCACCGGGCGCGGCGGTGTCGACCTGCACGAGACGCTGGGACGGCGACGCCCGCGCCTACCTCGGCATGACCGTGCCCGGCTTCCCCAACCTGTTCTGCCTCTACGGGCCCAACACCAACCTGGTGGCCAACGGCAGCATCATCTTCTTCTCCGAGTGCGAGGTCCGCTACGTGCTCGAGTCGCGTCCAGCGCCTGCTCGAGGGACGGCCACCGGTCGCTCGACTGCCGGCCGCGACGTGTTCGACGCCTACAACGTGGCGATCGACGCAGGGCAACGCGCAGATGGCGTGGGGCGGTCAGCACGGTGAACAGCTGGTACAAGAACCGCGACGGGCGGGTCACCCAGAACTGGCCGTTCGCCGCTGCTCGAGTTCTGGCAGCGGACGCGGCGCCCCGATCCCGCCGACTACGAGCTGTCCTGACGGTGCGTCCGCGGTTCGCGCTGGTCGCCTCGACGTTGGCGTTGGTGCTGCTGGCCGCGGCCTGCAGCTCGAGCACGAGCCAGGGGACGACCGGCGCGACGGGACCACCGACCACGGTCTCACTTGCCGAGTCCGTCGTCGTCCCACCGCTCGCCCCGGTCGACCCGCCACCGCTGCTGGCCGAGGCCGCCCAGGGCTGCGGACGCGAGCCGGCCGCCACGTCGAACGCCGTCACCAGGCAGGCATGCACGTCGGCCGCCGACGCCTATGTGTGGGGCTACGCGTTGGTCGCCATGATGCGGACCCGACAGCGCTTCGTGTGCGAGCTCGGTTCGAACGTGCTGCGCAACGCGACGACGTTGGCGGGTCCGTCGTCGCAATCGGTGGTCTCGCCGAACAACGACACCCTCTACTCGACGGCCTGGCTCGACCTGCGGGCCTCGCCGATGGTCCTCACGTTCCCCGCCGTGTCGGGGCGGTACGCCAACTTCCAGATGATGGACGCCTACTCGAACACCTTCGCCGATGTCGGCGTGCTCACGACCGACGGGCGGGCCGGGCGGTTCGCGGTGGTCGCCCCGGGTTGGAAGGGCACGCTTCCGTCCGGCGTGGTGCGCATCGATTCGCCGACCCCCGACGTCTGGCTGCTCGGTCGGACTGCGGTCGACGGGCCCGCCGACCTGCCGAACGTCATCGCGATCCAGCACCAGTACGGGCTCGCACCGCTCGACCCGACCGCCACGACCGAGGCGGGCGAGCCGCCCTCCCCGCTCGCGACCTGCGGCCCCTCGCCCCAGCAGATCGCCGGTACCGGCCTGCCGATCCTCGACGAGATCTCGGCTGACATGGTCACCAACCCGCCGCTGGCGCAGGACCGGGCCGTCGTGGCCGAGATGGCCAAGGGCGGCATCGGCCCGGGCCTTCACCCCACCGCATCGGCCGATGCGTCCACGACGGCCGGGTACGACCTCGGGCTCGGGATCGGCAAGAAGATCATGCAGGACGGCGCCGACTCGGCCCGGGTGACGACCTCGACGGGTTGGACCCACGGGCGGGTGGTCGGCACCTATGGCACCGACTACGTGGCCCGCGCGGATGTGGCTGCCGTCGGGTTGGCCGCCCAGGTCGAGACCGAGGCGATGTACTTCAACGCGCCGGACGCCACGACGACGCTCACCGGCAAGAGCACCTATGTGATGCACTTCGCGAAGGGCCAGCTGCCGCCCTTCGGCCCCGACGGCTTCTGGTCGTTGACGATCTACGACCACCAGCACTTCCTCGTCGCCAACCCGATCGACCGGTACTCGATCGGTGACCGCACCAACGGCCTCGTGACGAACACCGACGGCTCGCTGGACATCTACATCGCCGCCGCGGCGCCGGCCGGTCACCAGTCGAACTGGCTGCCCGCGCCCACCGGCCGGTTCACCCTGACCCTGCGCGTCTACGCACCCGAGCAGTCGGCCATCGACGGCTCCTGGGTCCCGCCCACGGTGAAGGAGAGCTGATGGCGCTCGTCGGCCTGGCGCACACCGCCGTGTGCGTGCCCGATGTCGACGAGGCCGCTCGCTGGTACGCGGAGACGCTCGGGTTCACCGTGCTCTCCCCGCCGTACCTCATGGAGGGCGAGGCGATCGAGCGCGACATGGGCGAGCTCATCGAGACGCCCCGGTTGAAGGCCGCCATCGTCGGGCTGCCGGGCGACGGCGACCGCGTGCTCGAGCTCATCGAGTACCCGGGCTCGCCCGGTCGTCCGCGGGCCGCCGACGCGTCGATCGTCGATCACGGGCTGACCCATGTCGGGTTGGTGTGCGACGACATCACCGCCACCCGCGCCACCTACGAGGCGCGGGGCGTGCGCTTCTTGACCCGCGAGATCGCCACGGTGGCGGGGCTGCGCACGACCTGGTTCGCCGACCCGTGGGGGACCGTGCTCATCCTGATGGAGAAGCGCGACCCCGCCAAGCCCTACTTCGCCCAGTACTGACCCCGACTCGTCCCGCTCCCCCCCGAACCCCGCGCCACACGAACAGGTTCGAAGGTGGCGGACCGGTTCAGACGTCGAGGGCGCAACCCTGGTCGACGCCGAGCACCTCGAGCGTCCGGCCCAGCCCGAGGTAGACCGCGAGGCAGAGCGTGAGGTCGAGGATCTCGTCGTCGGCGAAGACATCGCGCAGGCGATCGAACAGCTCGTCGTCGATCCCCCGGTGATCAGCCGCGAACCGCTCGGCGTACTCGATGGCCAGTCGCTGCCGATCGGTGTAGCCGGGGTAGGTCCGGTACTCGTCGAGGTGCTCGTACAGCTCCTCGGGCACGCCGGCGTCGACCACCGAGGGGGCCCGGAAGGTCGAGCAGGCCGAGCAGTCGTTGAGCTGGGCGATGCGCATCCGGGCGACCTCGCGCTCGGCGGCGGGCAACGAGCTGCGCTGATACGCCGTGGTGATCATGCGGTCGACCATCCCCGCCATCTCGGGACGCAGGGTCCAGATCATGGCGGCCTCGCCGCCGGGGCCCTCGGGCACGTCGATCCTGGCCACGGGCGAAGCGTAGGCCGGACGCGCCGATCGCGAGCTCGATCGCCGTTTCATGAGGCCCGCGGCGACAGGTAGGGCGATCTGGCCGTAGCGTGGCCGTCGTAGGTGCTCGACCAGCCCTCCGACGAGAGGCGAGCCATGACCGCAGTGATCGAGATGACCGATCCCGAGACGTTCGTCGACATCAGCGACGACGAGCTCGAGGCGTTGGCCCTGGCCGCCGACCCCGACCAGCCGATCGAGGCCGACGCCGTGCCGTGGACCGAGCTCGCCCCCGGTTGGCTGCCCAGCTGGTACATGGCACCGACGGTGGCTCGGCACCGCCGGGGATGGCGCTCGGTCGTGGTGATCATCGTGATCGCCGCCTTCGTCGTGATCAACGCCCTCGGCTTCTGCATCACCTACGGCCAGCTCGTCACCGCCTGACCGGAAGATCGAGGGTCGGGGTGGTGTTCACCTCCCCGTGAGCCCCGATCCCACACCGCTCTCCGTCCTCGATCTCGTGCCCGTCGGGCACGGCTCGACCCCGGGTGACGCCCTCGCGCACGCGGCCGACCTCGCCGCCGCCGCCGAGCGACTCGGCTACCGGCGGTACTGGGTGGCCGAGCACCACAACATGTCGGGCATCGCCAGCACGTCGCCGGCCGTGCTTCTGGCCAACGTCGGCGGCGCCACCTCGACCATCCGCCTGGGCTCGGGCGGCGTGATGCTGCCGAACCATGCCCCTCTCGTGGTCGCCGAGCAGTTCGGGATGCTCGAGGCGCTGCACCCCGGCCGCATCGACCTCGGCATCGGCCGGGCGCCCGGCACCGACCCGCTGACCGCGCAGGCCCTGCGGCGGGCCGCGCCCGGCTCGTCCCCCGACGACTTCCCGGCCGCGCTCGGCGAGATGCTGGCGTTCTTCGACGGCACCTTCCCCGAGGGCCACCCGTACCGTCGGATCACCGCCATGCCCGGGCCCGGCTACCGGCCCGCGCTCTGGCTGCTCGGATCGAGCGACTACAGCGCGCGGGCGGCCGGCCTGCTGGGTCTGCCGTTCTCGTTCGCCCACCACTTCGCCGCCGCCAACACCCTGCCGGCCCTCGAGGTCTACCGATCGTCGTTCGAGCCGTCCGACGAGCTCGACCGGCCGTACGTGATGCTCGGCGTCGCCGTGCTCTGCGCCGAGACCGACGAGCGGGCGCAGTGGCTGGCCGGTCCGTCCGCGCTGGCGTTCGCCCGGCTGCGCCAGGGCCGGCCCGGCGTCTACCCGACCCCCGACGAAGCCGCCGCCCACGAGTACACCCCGGCCGAGCGCCAGCTGATCCGCTCGTGGCGGGCCTCGCAGATCGTCGGCGATCCTGCCGCGGTGCAGCGCGGCCTGGCCGATCTCGTCGAGCGAACGCAGGCCGACGAGCTGATCGTCACCACGATGGCCCACTCGTACGCCGATCGGCTGCGGTCCTACGAGCTCGTGGCCGACGCCGTCGGGCTCGGGCCGATCCCGACGCCGGAGCCGACAGCCGGCGGTTCAGTCCGAGGCCGCCCAGTCGATGGCGGCGGCACGGTCGGCCACGGCGAAGTGCTTGAAGGCGCCGGGGGTCATCCAGCCGAAGACGGCGGTCAGATGGGTCATCCACGGGATGTCGGAGACGAGCGCGGTGCGCTTCCAGGCCTTCAGGTGCTCGAACCCGAGCTCGAGGTCCTTCCAGGCAGCCCCGGCTGACATCCCGTCGACAGCACCGTCGTACGCCGGAGGACGGCGACGTCGAGCGCGAGAGGGCAGGCGCTACGGGTCGCGCTGGACGAGCTCGACCTGGTAGCCGTCGGGGTCGGCGACGAACCCGACCACGACCGGCCACCGCTCGAGGCGCTCGGGCACCATCACCGACTCGTACCCGGCGTCGATGGCCGCACCGTAGGTCGCGGCGATGTCGTCGGTGTAGACGTAGAGCTTCCACATCGAGGTGCCCATGTCGATCGGGCCGTCCTGCGCCTTCTGCTCCGCGAGCTGCAGCTTCGATCCCTTCGACGGGTTCTCGACGATGGCCTCGTACGCGTCGGGGATCTCGGTTCGACTGGTGCTCGCGATGCCCAGCGTGTCGTAGAAGGCGAGCGTGCGCTCGATGTCGGTCACGTTGATGCAGTACTGGCCCAGCCAGGCCTGCGTCTGTTCGCCCTCGTCGTCCCACGGGTGTCGCTGCACGAGCTCGACCAGGTACCCGTCGGGATCGGCGATGAAGGCCATCGTGACCGGCCAACGATCGAGACGCTGCGGCGGGCTGATCGAGCGGTGGCCCGCGGCGACGGCCGCGTCGTACATCGTCGCGATGTCGTTCGTGTTGACGTAGAGCTTCCAGAAGGCGTTGCCCATGTCGATGGCGCCTTCCTGCCCGATCTGCTTCGCGAGCTGCAACCTCGAACCCCGCGTCGGGTGCGCGACGATCGCCTCGTGCGCCTGTTCGATGTCGGTGTGGCTGGCGCACTCGATGCCGAGCGTCCCGTAGAAGTCGACGGCGCGCTCGAGGTCCGACACGTTGATGCAGTACTGCCCGAGCCAGCTGCTCACAGATCCTCCTGTCGGCGGCTCACACGAGCCGGACGTGATGTCGTGCGAACGAGCTCAGACGATCTCGCTGATCTGCTGGACCGGCTCGATGTTCGTGTAGTTGGGGACGTCGGCCAGCACCGCGCCCGTGCCTTCCGACCCGAGGGCGGCACCCATGGCCTCCATCGACTCGAACGTGAAGTGCACGGCTGCGACATACGGCCCGGTGATGCCCTTGTCGATCTCGGCGCCCTCGAGACCCCACGTCTTGACGGCCAGGGGCACGTGCTTGTCGCGGTAGTAGTCGTGGTCGAACGTGGCGCCCTCGGAGCTCGGGTACAGCACGGTGAAACGGATCATCGGTTCACGCCTTCCTTGGTTCGGTGTGGTGTTCGTCGCCCCGCCGGCCGACCGGTGAGCCCGCCTCCTCTGCCTACTGTATTGACGGCATGGCACGGCTACCCCTCGAAGGCCTCATCGTCGTCGATCTGTCGACCGGGATCCCGGGTGCCTACGCGACGAGGCTGCTCGCCGACGCCGGCGCGTCGGTGACGGCCTCGCCGCCCGAGCCGGCAGCCGGTCTGAGCCGCGCACTGGGTTTGTTCCTGCTGCGGGACAAGCGCGTGCTGGCCCGGGCGGACGCGAACCAGCTCGCGGAGCGGCTCGACGCCGCGGACGTCGTCGTGGTGGGGGGCGACCAGGTCGACCCGTCGCCGCTGGCGCGACGCCACCCGACCCAGGTGGTGGTGGCGGTCACGCCCTACGGGCTCGACGGCCCCTGGGCCGGCCGGCCGACGAGCGACCTCGTGCTGCAGGCCGAGAGCGGGAGCCTGGCCACCCGCGGCCTCAAGCGGGAACCGCCGCTCATGGCCGGAGGGCGCACGAACGACTTCATCGCCGGCGCGTTCGCGGCGGCCGGCGCGGTGGCGGCCTGGTGGGGCAGCCGCCGGACCGGACAGGGCGAGCTGATCGACGTGTCGGTGCTCGAGGCGGCGCACGTGGCCGGCACCTCGTACGGCCCGCTCGGGCACCTCCTGGCCGGCTCGCCCGAGATCACCCGGCCGGCCCGGGTGATCGAGACGCCCGAGATCCACCCGTCGCTCGACGGCTGGGTGGGCTTCACGGCCAACTCGGGCCAGCAGTTCCAGGACTTCCTCGTGCTGATCGATCGAGCCGACCTCGCCGCCGACGAGAAGCTGGCGACGGTGGGCGGCCGCCAGGCGCGCTACGACGAGTGGACCGCCATCGTCGACGGCTGGACGTCGACGCGGACGACCGCGGAGATCGTCGAGGCCGCCTCGCTGCTGCGCATCCCGAGCGCTCCGGTCCTCGACGCCGCGTCCATGCTCGACTTCGCGCAGTTCCGTTCCCGCCAGGTCTTCCGCCGCTCCGAGGACGACAGCTACGCCTATCCGCGCCGGCCCTGGATGGTCCACGAGCCCGACGACCTCGCGATCGCGTCCCCTCCGCCGTCGGACCCGCCGCTCGGCGCGCTGCCCCTCGACGGCATCAAGGTCGTCGACATGACGGCCTGGTGGGCGGGCCCCACCGCCACCCACCTGCTCGGCTGCCTCGGCGCCGAGGTCGTCCACGTCGAAGCCCCGACGCGCCCGGACGGCATGCGCATGACCGGGGGATCGTTGCGCCGCCTGGGCCAGTGGTGGGAGCGCAGCTCGTTCTTCCTGTCGGTCAACAGCGGCAAGCGCGACCTGGCGGTCGAGCTCGGCACCCCCGAAGGCATGGAGATCTTCGAGCGGCTCGTGGCCGAGGCCGACGTGCTGGTCGAGAACTTCACCCCCCGGGTGCTCGACAACCTCGGTCTCAGCTGGTCGCACCTGCAGACGCTCAACCCGAGGCTGGTGGTCGTGCGCATGCCCGCCTTCGGGCTGGACGGACCGTGGCGCGACCGCCCCGGCTTCGCCCAGACCATGGAGCAGCTGTCCGGCCTGGCCTGGCTCACCGGCTGGGCCGAGGGCCAGCCCCACAACCAGCGCGGACCGTGCGATCCGAACGGGGGCGTGCACGCCGCCTTCGGTGTCATCTGCGCGCTGGCCGAGCGCGAGCGGGACGGGCGGGGACGGATGATCGAGGTTCCGTTCATCGAGGTGGCGCTCAACGCGGCCGCCGAGCAGATCGTCGAGCACTCGCTCACCGGGACGGTGCCCGCGCGCGACGGCAACCGCTCGCCGACCGCCGCCCCCCAGGGCGTCTATGCCTGTCCGGGCGACGAGCAGTGGTTGGCGTTGTCGGTCGAGGACGACGAGCAGTGGCTCCAGTTGCGCAAGGCGATCGGCTGGCCCGCGTGGGCCGACGACCCGGCGCTCGGCGACCACGACGGCCGGCGGCGCGCGCACGACGCCATCGACGAACATCTGGCTGGGTGGGCCGCGAGCGTCGATCTGGACGACGCGGTCGAGACCCTCGTCCAGGCCGGGGTGCCGGCTGGTGCCGTGCGCGACCCGCGCACGTGTGGAGACCACCCCCAGCTCGAGGCGCGCCGCTTCTACGAGACCCTTGATCACCCGGTTGTCGGCCGGCAGCCGTTCTCGTCGCTTCCGCTGCGGTACGCGTCAGTCGACCGTTGGCTGCGATCGCCCGCTCCCACGATGGGACAGCACAACCGCGAGATCCTGCGCGAGCTCGGCTACGACGGCGTCGCCATCGACCGACTCGACGCCGACGGAGTCATCGGGACCCGGATCCCCGGCATCGAATGACCGACGCGCACGCGTCGGGCCGGATTCGACAGTAGAAAGAGGGCCCCATCGACCGACCCACCGGAGTTCGCATCCCATGGCATCGCGTGCGGCGCTCGCCGCCACCCGGTCGCTCGACATCCTGAGCTTCCTGGCTGCGAACCCGGGCCAGGCCTACAGCCTCACCGAGCTGGCGAGGGCGCTCGAGGTCAACCCGTCGTCGATGTTCGCGATCGTCAACGCCATGACCGACGCCGGCTACCTCAGCCGGCACACCTTCCAGAAGACCTATCGGCTCGGCGTCGTCACCGCGGCCGTCGGCCTGGCGGCGCGGCACCAGGACCCGCTGCTCGAGATGGCCACCGACGAGATCCGGCGGCTGGCCGAGGAGCTCGACATCGAATCGGTCGTGGTGGCGGCGGTCGGCGGTGACATGGTCACCCTGGCGTGCGCCGGCCCGACGACGGGCCGGTTCCTCAGCTTCATCGGGCAGCGGGCCCCGTATGCCGCCCCCGTCGGTTCGATCTTCGCGGCCTGGGCCGACGACGAGCGCGCCGAGGCGTGGCTCGAGCGCACCGAGCCGGCCCTCGACGACAAGGCCCGCAAGGACTACCGCAAGGTGCTCGACGTCGTGCGCCGCGAAGGGCATGCCGTCGTCACGCTCGTCGATCGCAGCTGGCGCTTCGCGGCGGCGCCGGTGAACGCGACGCCGAGCCGCAACCGCCTGCTGGTGCCGCTCAGCCCGGGCTCGACGCACCGCGTGCACTACGTGGGTGTCCCCGTGTTCGACGTGCAGGGCAACGTCGAGCTCGGCCTCTTCGCGGCGGGGACCTCGACCCGGATGACCGTCGATCGCGTCAACCAGTTGGCCGACGGGCTGCACGACGCGGCGGCCGGGATCATGAACCGGGTGGGAGCGAAGAAGCCGGCGGCGGCCGGTTCGAAGCCGCGTCGGTCCCGAGCCCGCTGAACGCCCGCGACGGCAGGTCCGACACCGCGGGTCCGGCCCGCCCGCCCGACTTCGGGCCCTGACCGGACCTCGGGCGTCCGGCCGGTGAGACTAGTGCTCCAAGCCGTGGTAGAACGTAAATTCACTTTCGCAAATCCACAGTTCATTTTGCATCCAGGGGGCAGCATGCCAAGGGATCGGTCACGTCGGCAGCACGGAGCCACGGACCACCGGCGTTCACGCGCCACCGTCTCGACCGCAGTGCTGCTCACGGTCTTCGCGCTCGTCGGGGCGGCCTGCTCGCGATCGGCCAGCACGACCACCAACGGCGGAGCGACGTCGTCGACGACTGCCGCGGCGACCCAGAGCGCCTTCGGCACGATGACCGACCCGGTCTGCGGGCCCAAGCCGGCCGGCCAGACCAACCAGGCGAGCGGCCGCGGCATCACCGCCGACCAGATCGAGGTGGGCACCATCTCCGATCCCGGCTACAGCGGTGCGCCGGGCCTCAACCAGGAGCTGTTCGACACCAGCACGGTGTTCACCAAGTGGTGCAACTCGCTCGGCGGCATCGACGGGCGCCTCATCAAGGACGACCAGCTCGATGCGGCGATCTTCAACTACAACGCGCAGATCGTCACGGCCTGCCAGAGCGACTTCGCCCTGGTCGGTGGCGGCGGCGTGTTCGACAACACCGGCCAGAAGACCCGGCTGTCGTGCCTGCTGCCCGACTACCCCGCCTACCTGGTGACGCCCGAGGCCCGCGGCGCCGACCTCACGACGCAGGTCACGCCCGGTCCGAACAACTCGCTCAACTTCGGCATCGCCCGCTACCTGGCCAAGACCTTCCCCAACTCGGTCGACCACGTCGGCTACCTGACCGGCAACGTGTCGACGACCATCACGAACAAGAAGCAGTACGAAGAAGCGGGCCTGAAGCTGGGCTTCGGCAAGGCCGTCTACGACGGCCAGTACAACTCGGCCGGCGAGCCGACCTGGACGCCGATCGCGCAGGCCATCAAGGACGCCGGGGTCAAGGGCCTCTACTTCGTCGGCGAGCCCGCGGACTTCGGCCAGCTCATCAGCGCGCTGGCCTCGATCAACTACAAGCTCGACTGGATCTCGGCTGCGGCCAACCAGTACGACCCGAAGACCCTCACCACGGGCGGATCGGCACTGAACTACGAGCCCGTCTACGTGGGCATCTCGACCACGCCGTTCCAGGCGAACACCCCGGCGGTCCAGCAGTACGAGGCGCTGTACAACCAGTACCTGCCGGGCAGCACCCGCAAGCAGGCCGCGCTCGGCCTCAACTCGTTCTCGGCGTGGCTCCTGTTCGCCCAGTCCGTGAAGTCCTGCGGCGGCAACCCCACCCCCACGTGCGTGTTCGACGCGGCCCACAAGGTGGACAACTGGACCGGTGGCGGACTCCAGGCCCCGTCGAACCCCTCGAACGGCAACATGGCCAGCCCCTGCCTCACCATCCTCAAGGCCAACTCGAAGGGATGGACCGGGGTGAGCTGGCCGCCCGAGACCAACGGGTTCAACTGCGAGCAGGCGAACGTGGTCGCCCTGACCGGCGACTACGGCACCGGCACCAAGCTCAGCGACGTCGGCAAGAGCATGAGCGACCTGCCCTGACCGGCGGCGCCCGTACTGTGGCCCATGCGCAACCCTCACGCCGGCCAGCCGTTCGACACGCCTGACGACGAGATCGCCGCGGCTCTCCTCGACGTCAGCATCCCCACGCTGATGCTCTCGCTGGTGCACATGTCGGGCGATCCCGGGCTCATCCGGGGTCGGCTCAAGCCGGCCGGGCTGTTCATCAACGAGGTCCAGGGCTACATGCCCGAGGAGGATCAGGCCGAGGTCCGTGCCCTCGCGCTCGAGGTGATCCGCGACTACCGCGACCGCGGGTGCCCCGACCCCGAGCCCATCGGTGCCGAGGTGCTGCACGAGATGATGACGTGGCTCGTGTGCGGCGAGGTCTCCGCCGAGTACATCCCCATGATGATGGAGGAGATGGAGCTCGACGGGACCGACGCCCGTCGGGTCGAGCGCGACATCCCGGCGGCGGCGCGCGAGGCGTTCCCGGTCGTGGTCATCGGCTGCGGCGAGTCGGGCCTGCTGGCCGGCATCCGCCTCGGGGAGGCGGGGATCCCCTTCACCATCGTCGAGAAGAACGCGGGCGTGGGCGGCACGTGGTGGGAGAACACCTACCCCGGGGCCCGCGTCGACGTCGGCAACCACTTCTACTGCTACAGCTTCGAGCCGAGCGACCAGTGGACCGAGTTCTTCGCGCAGCAACCCGAGCTGCAGGCGTACTTCGAGGGCGTGATGACACGACACGCCATCGAGCCTCACGTGCGCTGGGAGACCGAGGTGGTCGGCGCGAACTGGGACGACACCAGCGGTACGTGGCTCGTCCACGTGCGCGCCGCTGACGGACACGAGGAGACGCTCGAGGCGCGGGCGCTCATCTCGGCGGTGGGCCAGCTCAACCGGCCCCGCATCCCCGAGTTCACGGGACGCGACTCGTTCGCGGGTCCGTCGTTCCACTCCGCCCGGTGGGACCACTCGGTCGACCTCACCGGTCGGCGGGTGGCGATGATCGGCGCGGGCGCCAGCGGGTTCCAGATCGCACCGACGATCGCGCCCGAGGTCGACCGGCTCACGATCTTCCAGCGCACCGCGCAATGGATGTTCCCGAACCCGAACTACCACGCGGAGGTGGGGCCCGGCGTGCGCTGGGCGCTGCGACACCTGCCGTTCTACGGGCGCTGGTACCGCTTCCTCCTGTTCTGGCCGGCGTGCGACGTCGGCCTCGAGGCGGCGCGGGTCGACCCGGACTACCCCGATCCGCAAACTGCGGTCAGCGAGATGAACGAGCTCACCCGCCAGATGTTCACCGAGTGGATCGTGAGCCAGGTGGGCGACGATCCCGACCTCATCGCCAAGGTGGTGCCCGACTACCCCGCCACCGGAAAGCGCACGCTGCAGGACAACGGCAGCTGGCTGCGCACCTTGACGCGCGACGACGTCGAGCTCGTCCGCACCACGATCGACCACATCGAGCCCGACGCCGTGGTCACCGTCGACGGCGCGCGCTACCCGGCCGACGTGATCGTCTACGCCACCGGCTTCCACGCCACCCGCGCGCTCTGGCCGATGGCCATCACGGGCCGCGACGGCACCATCCTGAGCGAGGTCTGGGGGGAACGGCCGGCCGCGTTCCTGGGCATCACCGTGCCGGCGTTCCCCAACTTCTTCTGCATGTACGGCCCGGGCACCAACCTGGCCCACGGCGGCAGCCTGATCTTCCACTCCGAGTGCCAGATGCGCTACATCACCCAGTGCATCGAAGAGCTGATCGCCGCCGGCCTCCACTCGATGGAGCCGAGCCAGGAACGGTACGACGACTGGCACGACCGCACCCAGCGCGAGATCAGGACGCTCGTGTGGTCACAGCCGTCGGTGAAGCACTCGTTCTACAAGAACGCGCATGGCGAGATCCACGGGCTCAGCCCCTGGCGCCTCGTCGACTACTGGACCTGGACCCGCCAGCCTGACCTCGACGACTTCGTCCTGCGCTGACGCGACCCCCGCCCGCGGGCACGTTTCCTCCGAAACGGGGGTCAGACGTGCCCGAACGCGATGAGGAAGAGGGCGAAGGCGGCGGCCGCGGCGAGGGCCCGGACGGAGTTGAGACGTTCCCATCGGTCGATCTGGAGCTTCCAGTCGGCCGGCGGCGCGTCGGGGTCCCATTCGAGGGCGGCGGCGTTGATCGGGACGGTCCCGAAGGCCGTCACCACGAGCCAGACGACGAGGGCGAGCAGCGCGGCGTAGCGGGCGACGGCGCCCGCCTGGCCGCCGACCAGGATCACGACCGCCACGCCCGTCGCCAGCGTCGCCAGGAAGATGGTTGGCACCACCACACGCAGCCGCAGGATCAGGGCCTGGCGCATCTCGATGTGCGGTCGGTCCTCGAGGCCGGCCAGCGGGCCGCGAACGCCGACGCGCACGACGAGCTCCTCGCCCGCCAGGAGGCCGGCCACGAACAGGTTGACGAGCTCGGTCACGACCGTGCCGGACATGGGACCACCTCTACGACCACCTCTACTACGAGTACTCTGGATAGAGTACCGACGAGGAGGCGTCCGTGTCGACCCGTAGCCGCAGCAACCCGCTGGCCCTGGCCGTGCTCATCTGCTTGTCCGAGCGCCCGATGCACCCCTACGAGGTGGCCACCACCCTGCGCCAGCGCGAGAAGCACGAGAGCGTGCGGCTCAACTACGGATCGCTCTACGCCGTGGTGGCATCGCTCGAGAAGCGCGGCTTCATCGCCCCCGAGGCGACGCGGCGAGCAGGACGTCTCCCCGAGCGCACCGTGTACACCCTGACCGACGCCGGCCTCATCGAGCTGCACGACTGGTACACCGACCTGCTCGCCACGCCGGTCAAGGACTTCACCAACTTCGAGGCGGCGCTCTCGTTCCTGCCCACCCTGCCGCCCGAGGACGTCGCCGAGCTGCTCGGCGAGCGGGCGTCTCGTCTCGAGGTCGACCTGGCCAAGGCGCACGCCGCCCGCGAGCTGGCCGAGAAGCAGCAGGTGCCCCGGTTGTTCTGGGTCGAGGAGGAGTTCCGGACCCGGCTGCGCGAGACCGAGCTGGCCTACGTCCGCCAGCTGATCCGCGAGATCGGCAACGGGACCCTCGACGGGATCGACTGGTGGCACGCGGTGCACGCCCCCGACGCCGAAACCTGAGCGCCGGCGCCTGCCCGCCCCACCGCGGCCCGAACGGCACGGTTTCGGGCAGGGAGCTTCCCCCGCAGTGGTAGCGTCGTTCTTGCAGATCAAGAACGTGGAATCCGCGCGGGTCGACGGGTTCAGGGCCGGAGGGATCACGGTGGTCGAGACGAAGGCTGAGCGGCGATGAGCGATCTGGCCGGGACCAACTTCTTCCGCGACCGGGCGGTCCAGGACGACCCCTACCCGTACTACGACGCCCTCCGCGAGCGGTCGCCGGTCTGGCAGGAACCACACTTCGGCGTCTACATGGTCACCGGCTACGAGGAGGCCCGGTCGGTGTACAACGACGCCACCAACTTCTCGTCGTGCAACACCGTCAGCGGCCCGTTCGTGAAGTTCTCCGTCCCGCTCGAGGGCGACGACATCAGCGACATCATCGACCAGCACCGGGACGAGCTCCCATTCGGCGACCAGTTGCCCGCCTTCGACCCGCCCAGGCACGACACCCACCGGGCCCTCATGATGCGCCTCCTCACCCCCGGTCGCCTCCGGGCCAACGAGGAGTTCATGTGGCGCCTGGCCGACCGCCGGCTGGACGAGCTGCTGACCACCGGATCGTGCGAGTTCATCCGCGACTACGCCGCTCCGTACACCCTGCTGGTCATCGCCGACCTCGAAGGCGTGCCCGAGTCGGATCACGGCATGTTCCAGAAGCGCCTGTCCGGCCTGCCCGGCGAGATGGAGCACAAGCCGCTCGAGTTCCTCTACGACCAGTTCACGACCTACATCGCCGAGCGCCGGGCCGAGCCGCGCGACGACATCATGACGTCGATGGCCCTGGCCACCTTCCCGGACGGCTCCACCCCCGAGGTCAACGACGTGGCGCTGCTGGCCGCCAACCTGTTCGCCGGCGGGCAGGAGACCACGGTGCGCCTGCTGTCGTTCGCCGTGCGGATCCTGGCCGAGGACCCGGACCTGCAGCGGCGACTTCGCGACGACCGCGACCGGATCCCGAACTTCATCGAGGAGACGCTGCGCTACGAGAGCCCGCTGCGGGCCCAGTTCCGCATGGCCCGCCGGCGGACCACGGTGGCCGACGTCGAGATCCCGCCCGGTGGCGTCATGCTGCTCCTGCCCGGGGCGGCCAACCGCGACCCGCGCACCTTCCCCGACCCGGCCGCCTTCGACGCCGAGCGCGAGAACGCCCGCATCCACGTCGCGTTCGGCCACGGCATCCACCACTGCGCCGGCGCCCACCTGGCCCGGGCCGAGGGCCGCGTCACGCTCAACCGCCTCTTCGACCGCACCGGCGACATCCGGATCTCCGACGAGCACCACGGCCAGCCGGGAGAGCGGCGCTACGCCTACCTGCCGACCTACTTCCTGCGAGGGCTCACGGACCTGCACGTCGACCTCACGCCCGCGTAGGCGCGGCACCCCCCGCAGGGCGGGCAGGGGTGGTCGTCAGTCGTCGTCGTGCGACGCCGACATCAGCAGCTTCAACTGGTCGGCCGGGGGTCCGACGGTCGTCCCGCCGTCGACGGGGAGCACGACCCCGGTCACCTGCGCCGACTGCTCGCTGGCGAGGTACACGACCGCGTTGGCGACGTCTTCGGACCTCCCCTGCCGCTCGAGCGGCTGCGTGTAGCGCATCACGGGACCCATGTCATAGGTGATCATGCCCGTCTCGATGTGGCCGGGGGCGATGCAGTTGACCCGGATCCCGTAGGGCGCGAGGTCGATGGCGATCGACCGGGAAAGATGGATCACCGCCGCCTTCGACGCGCGGTAGGCCATCACCCCGGGCCCCGCGGCGATCCCGGCGATCGACGCCATGTTGACGATGGCACCGCCGCCGTTGGCCTTCATGTGCCGCGCCGCCCGCTGGCTGCCGAGCATGACGCCGAGCAGGTTGACGTTCATCACGCGGGTGAAGTCGGACAGGTCGTCGTAGAGGAAGCGGGCCATCGCGCCCCCGAAGCCCGCGTTGTTGACCATCACGTCGAGCCCGCCGAACATCTCGACGCAGCCGTCGACGAGCGCCTGCACCTGCTCGGCGTCGGACACATCCGTCGAGATGAACGCCACCGCGTCGCCCAGTGCCGCAGCCACTGCCTCGCCCGCCTCCGCGTCGATGTCCGCGACCACGACGCGGGCTCCCTCGTCGACGAACCGCTCGACCGTGGCGCGGCCGATGCCGCTCGCGCCACCGGTCACGACCGCGACCTTCCCGTTCAGCTCAGCCATGGTTCTCCATCCGATGGTCGGGCGGACGCCCGTAGGCTGGCCGCAGGTTCACAGTTCGACAGGGGGACGACATGACCGAGCGTGCCAAGCGTCGTGGGCTGCGGGTGTTCCGCCGGGCCGACGCGGTCGACCTGGCCGACACCACGATCATGGCGCGACCCGTCATGGACCCGGTGCCGGACCGCGACGTGCTGGCCGCGGTCGGCGCGTCGTCGGGCTACCTCAACAAGGTGCTCTTCGGGACGGGCGACGACGACGACATGAGCCTGATCCGGCTCTGGTACGCGCCGCACTACGCGCTCCCGCGCCACACCCACGACGTCGACTGCCTGTACTACGTCGTCGCCGGCGAAGCGCACATGGGCAACCAGGTGGTGGCGGCCGGCGACGGCTTCTTCGTCCCGGCCGGCGCGCCCTACGCCTACGCGGCGGGGCCCGACGGGGTCGAGGTGCTCGAGTTCCGGGCCACCAACGCGTTCGCCATCCACGTCACCGAGAACCTCGAGCGGTGGGCGCAGCTGGCCGACACGGCCCGAGAGCACCACGACGACTGGGCGGCGCGCACCGCCACCATGACCTGAACGTCGATCGCGCCTCATGGGCCCTCGGCGGCATGGAGAGCCGCGAGGTAGCCGAACACCATGCTGTTCGCGATGCTGGCGCCGGGGCCGAGGTAGTGGCGACCCATGACCGTGGCGGTGATGTTGCCGGTCGCGTAGAGGCCCTCGATGGGCTTGTCCCGGGGGCCGAGCACCCGGGCGTGGTCGTCGGTCACCAGGCCTCCGCAGGTACCGATGTCACCCGGCACGACTTCCACCGCGTAGTACGGCGGCTCGTCGATCGGGCCGAGGCACGGGTGCACCTTGTGGTTGGGATCGCCGAGCGCCCGGTTGTAGGCAGATGCACCACGGCCGTAGTCGGGATCGAGCCCCTGGGCGGCGTTGAGGTTGAACCACTCCACGGTCTCGGTCAGGCCGCCGCCGTCGATCCCGCACATCCGGGCCAGGTCCTCGAGCGTCCAGGCCTGCTTGAGTCGGCCGCTCTCGAACAGCTGGCGAGGGAAGCGACCGGGGCGGGATCGCAGGTGCGCGTAGCGCTTGCGGTACCGGTCGTCGAAGATGAGCCAGCAGGGCACCGCTCGGCTCGACTTGTCCCGGGCGTACATCGCCTTGCCCACCTCCATGTACGAGTTCGACTCGTTCACGAACCGCCGCCCATCGGCGTCGACATAGATGGTGCGGGGCCGTTGGCGGGCCTGATCCAGCGTCGATTGCCCGAACTTGCCGGTCCGGGGGGCCGGTAGCCACCAGGCCTCGTCCATCAGGTCGGTCTGGGCGCCCAGCTCCATGGCCGCCTGGAGCGCCTCGCCGGTGTCGCCGGGGTTGGCGATCGACCACTTGGCCCGGTTGGGCTGCTCGCCGCCGAACTCGCCCCGCATGCCCGGGTTGTGGGCGAAGCCGCCCGCGGCCAGCAGGACGCCCCGCCGCGCCTGGACCAGGACCGGGACCCCCCGGCGCAGGGTGCGGACGCCGACCACCCGGCCGTCCTCGACGATCAGGTCCTCGAGCGGAGCGCCGGTCCACACCGGGATCCCTCGGGCCAGGGCGATGGCCAGCATCTGCCCGATGAGCGACGCGCCGTTGGTCAGCAGCGCCTGCCGACGGGCGCGGGCGACGTAGGTGCGGATGGCGACCCGGGCCGAGATCGTGAACGCGCCGATGCTCCGGTTGTAGTGCGACAGCGACCGGGCCTCGTTGGTCATCACGGCCAGGCCCAGGCTCTGGGCCAGGCCGGGTTGCAGCTTCGGGAGCCAGTCCCCCAGCACCCGCCCGTCCCACGGGACGGGTTCGACCGCCCGTCCCGCGTCGACCCCGCCCTTGGCGTTGGAGTAGTAGTCGCTGTAGCCGAGGCAGTGGACGAAGCCGACCCCGAGGCCCTGGAGGAAGGAGATCATCTCGGGGCCGGCGGTGACGTAGGCGTGACGCCGTTCGAACGACGACGCCGGACCGACGTCGCCGACCACCGCCTCGAAGTGGGCCATGGCGTCCTCGTAGGAGTCCGGGATCCCGTCCGCCCGCATGACCGGGTTGTCCGGGACCCAGACGACGCCGCCGGACATGGCGGTCGAGCCCCCGACCAGCTCCTGCTTCTCCAGCACCAGCGCGCTCGCCCCGGCGGTGTCCGTGGCCAGCGCCGCCACCATGCCACCCCCGCCGGATCCGACGATCACGAAGTCGACGGCGGAGTCCCACTCGGTCATGTCACAGCCTCCCTCGGCTCCTCGGCGTGGTCGTCCAGGTACCGGTCGATCTCGCGGTGCAGGTGCGTGATCCCGATCTCGTGGACGGGCGAGATCCGCGAACCCGTGAACGTGCGGTTGTGCACACCTCGCTGCTGCCGCGTGATGTTCGAGAAGTCCTGGAGGGGGATCCACGGGAAGTGATCGGCGTCGTCGGGAGCGAACGGGCCCTGCATCGTCGGCGGCCCGACGTCCTCGCCCGCCGCCGGGATGGTGAGCGACCACAGCTCCATGAGGCAGTGCTCGGGGTCGTCCAGCGGACGGAAGCGGTAGGTGAGCGCGTTGCCGTACTGCGGCAGCACGAAGTAGTGGGGGAAGACGTAGAACACGCCACCCCATCGCCCGAGCGCACTCGCGTCCAGCTTCGGCAGCGCGACGCCCGCGTCGGCCGCATGCTCGTAGATCGCCTTGACGAGCTCGGCGCCGATCGAGCCGCCGGGGGGGACCGCTCGCCCTCGGAGCGTCTCGATGGCCTCGAGATCCCGCGGCAGGGTCATGGCCTCGAGGCCTTCGCACAACATCCGGCTCGCTTCGATGAGCGCCTCGACCTGGTCGTGCTCGTCGACCTGGCGTTGGTGGCGGCGTTGAGACCCGGGCCGGTTCACGTAGTGGGAGTGGCCGTTGGGATGCACCGAGTAGGCCAGGGCCCCGGCGTCGTAGCCCTCGCCGAGCCCCTGGGTGAGCTGCGGATGGCTGGCCATGATGTGGTAGCCCTCGACGAACGCCTCCATGGCGATCTTCCAGTTGGCGGGGAGCACGGTCGCCTTCCACCACTGCACCCGCATCCTGTCGATCCCGAGTGGGTCGAGCAGCGACGGCATGGGATCGAGGGCCTCTCGCAACGGTCGCGCGTCGCGGTCGAGGTTGATCCAGACGCACCCGCCCCACGTGTCGACGAGCGCCTGCGGCAGGCACAACCCGGAGGCCGTCGTGGCTGCGGGCTCGAACCCGTCGACGTCGTAGACGAACGAGCTCGACCCGTCGAGGTTCCATCGCCAGCCGTGGAACGGGCAGGCGATCTGCCCGCCGGGGAACGTCCCGCCGCCGACGACCAGCGCGGTGCCGCGGTGCCGGCAGACGTTCTGATAGGCGCGGATGGTGTCGTCGTCGATGCGGACGACGATCAGCGACTGGTCGCCGATCGAGTACTCGACGTAGTCGCCCGGCGACGGGATCTCTTCGAGCCGGCACGCCATCTGCCAGGTCCGCGACCACATCCGCTCGTGTTCGAGCGCGGCGAAGTCCGCGTCGTAGTACCGCTCCGACGGCACGGACGACGCGTCCCCCATCGCGTGGGGATGTCCCGGAGCGGTCATCTCGCGCCCGCCTCGGCCGGCGCGCGCCCGATGATCCCCTCGGCTTCGAGCGCCGAGATCTCGGCGTCGGTCAGCCCCAGCCCGGCGAGCAGGTCGTGGTTGTGCTCGCCGAGCAGCGGCGCGTGGCGCCGGTGGATCCGGTCTGGTCCTGCCGAGAACCGCATCGGCATCGTGCTGTGCCGCGCGGAGCCGAGGACGGGATGGTCCACGACCTCGAAGAACCCGCGCGCCTGCAGTTGGGCCAGATCGCCCTGCCGGTGCGGCTGCATCACCTTGGCCACCGGGACCCCCGCCGGCCACAACAGCTCGACGACCTCGTCACCGCGGCGCGCCCCGCACCAGGCCCCCAGATGCTCGTCGATCAGATCGTGGCGATGCACCCGGTCGACGGCCGTCGAGCCGGCCAGGTCGGTGGCCCAGCCGGGGCGCCCGAGCACGTCGAGCAACGCCTCCCACTGCTCATCCGTCGCGACCGCGATGGCGACCCAGCTGTCCGATCCTCCCCACTCGTCGGGCTCCGCGGTCCGGTAGAGGTTCTGCGGCGCGGCCGTCGGTCCCCGGTTGCCGTCACGCCCGAGCAGCGCGCCATGGGCCGAGTGCTCGATGACCTGCTCGGCGGTCACGTTGAGGGCGGCGTCGACCATGGCCGCCTCGACGAGCACCCCCTCGCCGGTGCGACGGCGATGCTCCAGCGCCAGCAGCAGGCCGGCGAGGGCATGGATCCCGGCGGTCGGGTCGCCGACGCAGTACGGCTCGAGCGGCTTCTGGTCCGGATGCCCGGTCATCCACGTGAGCCCGCCCGCGTCCTCGATCGTGTAGGCGAACGCGGCGTTGTCCCGCCACGGCCCGTCGAGGCCGAAGCCCGGCATGCGCACCAGGATGATGTCGGGCTTGATCGCCCGCGCGGCGTCGAACGTGAGACCCAACTGCTCGAGCACACGCGGCGTGTAGTTCTCGACGACCACATCGGCCGTGGCGACGAGCTGGTGGAGCACCTCCCTCCCGCGGCTGCTGCTCAGGTCGAGCGTGAGGCTCTTCTTGTCGGTGTTGAGGCCCGAGAAGATCGGGGAGCGCTCCCACCACTGGGCCTCGGACAGGGGCGCGCCGAGCATCCGGGTCCCGTCGAGACGACCCGTCGACTCGAGGTGGATCACCTCGGCGCCGAGCATCGCCAGCAGGTGCGTGCACGAGGGGCCCGCCCAGAACGCCGTCATGTCGACGACGCGCAGATCGCTGAACGGGAGCTCGCTGGCGACGCCCGTCGCCGGGCGAACCACCGGGCCCGGAGCGCGCCGATCGCTCGACGGCAGGCTGCCGGTGTGCTCGCCGAGGCGCGGCGCCGGCTCGGTCACCCGGAGCCGGGCCGGGTGCATCCGGTAGGGCGGCGCCGGCTGGAGGAACCCGTCGCGGGTATTGCGGATGAAGGATCGGCGCGCCTCGAAGTGGTCGAGGCTCGGCAGGTTGGCGCCGTTGGCGATCAGCGCGTTCGGGAGGCGGAACGCGGTGGCGAGGTCGCGGATCTCACCGACCGTGTGACCGGCGAACCACTCGTCGATCACCGGGGCGAGATGCCCCCGCTCCCGGAAGAGGGATCGGTCCTCCATCCACTCGGGATGGTCCACCATCACGCAGAAGTCGAGCCAGTGCTGACCGGTGCCGACCCCGACGGCGACCATGCCGTCGCGGGCCGCGGCGACACCTGGCGTCACGACCGCACGCTTCTTGCGGAACGGCTTGCCGACGCCGTCGAAGAACGTCACCGGGTAGTAGGTCAGGCACATCGCGAGCGCCTCGAGGATCGAGACGTCGACCAGCTCACCGGGGCCGCCCGCCTCGCACCCGCGGCGCGACGCCATCGTCCCGGCGGCGGCGAACGCCCCGGCCAGCCAGAGGCCGACCTGCCCGCCCACGAAGACCGGCGCCCGCTCGGGGTCACCGCGCCCGAGGCCGATGACTCCCCCGGACCACGCCTGCAGCGTGAACTCGGTCGCCGGCCGGTCGCACCACGGACCGTCCAGGCCGAACGGCGTGATCGACGTGACGGTGAGGTGCGGATGATCACGCAGGATCGCCACCGGAGCGAGACCCTCGTGCTCGGCGATCGACGAGCCGGGTGTCCACACCGCCGCGTCGGACCGGTCGAGCAGCTCGTGGATCGGTGCGAGATCGGCGCGGGGGTCGGCGACGACGCTGCGCTTGGACGACGCCAGGAAGCTGAAGAGCGGGCCGTCGGTGCCGTCGGCGACGGGCGCACCGGATGCGGACCAGGCGCGCAGCGGGTCCCCTTCGGGCGACTCGACCTTGACGACCTCGGCCCCGCCGTCGGCCAGGATCTTCGTGCAGTACCCGCCGGCGATGCCGCTGGAGAGGTCCGCGACGACCCAGCCATGGAGCGGAGGCTCGACCGACGGCATGGCCGCGATCAGTCGGCGTCCTTGCGCGCCGACTTGCTGAGCCGGAACTCGGGCGGGAACTGCTCGTCGTTGCTCTTGACGGCCTTGTTGATCCCCGAGTCGTAGACCTCGTCGTTGAGCATCAGGTCGTCCCCGTCCGGTCGCACGCGGGCGCCCATGGATTCCATGAACGCGGTCAGCATGCTGCCCATGTACTCGCCCTGTTGCTGCTTCATGATCTGGAAGAACGTCTTCTGCATGACCACGGCGTCGGTCGGCCGCGACCGCGAGCAGGCGGAGGCGTACTTGTCGACCTCGTCCTCGAGCTGGTCCCTCGGCACGACGCTGTTGAGGAAGTTGCACTCGTACATCTGGTCGGCCGTGAACGGTCGACCGGTGAAGACCATCTCCTGGAACTTGCGGATCCCCATCGTCATGGCCCACGACCACATGCGAGGCCCCCACCCGACGTAGCGGAACGCGGGATGGCCGAACAGCGCGTCGTCGGACGAGATGACGAGGTCGGCGTCGGCGGCCTGGTAGAAGTGCCACCCGTAGCAGTAGCCCTTGACCTCGAGGATGCTGATCTTCTTGAAGTCGGCCAGCGTGCGGCAGCCCGATCGGGCGTCGGCGTACCAGTAGCTGAGCATCGCCCCCGCGCGGTAGGAGCGCGGCGGCGGGAAGGCCACCTCGGTGTCGTCCAGCCCGTACTCCTCGGCCAGCGCGGCCTCGGGCGACCGGGCCATGAGCGCGGCCAGCTCGGGCAGGTCGGCACCCGAGCCGAAGTCCTCGCCCGCGCCCCGGATGACCAGCACCTTGACGTCGTCGTCGACGTTGGCCGCGCTCAACAGCTGCGCGTACCGGAGCCGAGCCCCGATCGTGGGTGCGTTCAGCTGCTCGGGCCGGTTGAGCGTGATGGTGGCGATCTTGGTCTTCGGATCCTTCTCGTAGAGGACGATCTCCTCCGGCGAGGGCTGGTCGGTGTCGGCCATGGTGTGTTCGTGCTCCTGCTCGTTCGGGAACGGCGATTAGGGCTGCCAGTGCGGACTGGACGTGAGGACTTCGGGACCGTCGGGCGTGATCAGCACGGCGTCCTTGCGGACCACGGCGGCAGTGCCGTCCGCGACGTGCGCGGTGACGGCCAGCACCATCCCCGGCTCGAGTCGCTCGGCGGCCGCCGTCATCGGGAGGTCGCGGGTGACCACCGGCCCGTCGAAGCCGAGGCCCAGGCCGGTCACGATCGGCACCGAGGGGAGGGCTTCGCCCGCCGCCTCGTACGCGTCGAGGAGGTCGCGGCACGCCCCGTCCGGCCGGCACGCGGCGAGCAGGCCGGACCACACGTGCTCCGCGCGGCGGTACAGCGCTCGTGACCGGTCTCCCGCGTCGGGGCCGACCGGCCAGGTGCGGGCCAGCTCGCCGACGTAGCCGCGGGCGACGACACCGGCGTCGAAGGCCATGAGCTCGTCGGGCTGCGCCTCATCGGTTTGGGCGCGACGGTGCAGGCGCGAGGTGATCCACGCCACGCGTTGGGTCGCCGGCGTCGTCACGCCCTGCGCGGCCATGGCGTCCATGAACACCGCCGCCAGGTGGCGCTCGGTCACCCCCGGTCGCAGCTGGGCCACCGCGGCGGCCAGCGCGGACTCTGCCACCGAGATCGACGACCGGATGGCCGCGACCTCGTCGGGGGTCTTGACCCGTCGGGCGGCCCGCAGCGCCGGCTCGGCGTCGACGAGCTCGGCGTCGGGGAACACCTTCGGCAGCAGCCGTGCGAAGCGAGGCGTCAGCGCGTCGGTGCCGATCGTCTTCGCCTCTCGCACGCCGTCGATGCCGCCGAGCCACGCGAGGAGGTTGCCCGGGTTCCAGGTGATGCCGAAGAGGTTCTCGTGCGGGATGTCGTCCGGCACGCCCTCGTCCCAGGTGCTGACCAGGTGGATGGCGCCGGTGGCGCGGACGACCACGCAGCCGGGCCCGAACGGGCGCGTGCCGGCCGTCCACAGACGCTGGGCGCCGGAGATGTAGCGCGCGTTCGCCTCGCGGCCGAGCAGCAGGACGTCGATGCCGTGCGCGTCCATCTGGGCCAGCGCCCGCTCGCGGCGTCCCGCCCGGAGGGCCGGCTCGTCGGCCAAAACCTCAGTTGGCATCGGCTCGGACCTCAGTCGCCATAGGGGTCGTAGGGGTAGTCGGTCAGCGAGATCCAGCCGTCGTCGGTGATGACGACCACCTCTTCGGCGCGGTAGCCGCTCGCCCCCTCCTCCCAGATCAGGGGCTCGAGCACGAGGACGGTGCCGGGGAGCAGGACCTGGCGCTCGTCGTAGGCGTCGCCCAGATCGGTCCCGATGAACGGCGACTCGGCGCTCTCGATGCCAAGCCCGTGACCGAGGTAGAAGTGCTCCATCCAGGGTCGCCGCCCGCCGTCGTACGCCGAGAGCGCGGCGCGGGTCAGGTCGGCCCCGGTGGCACCGGCACGCGTGACGTCGAGCACCGCGTCGATGATCTGTCGCCACGCGCGGAACTGCGCGTGTTGGCGCGGCGTCGGCTCGCGGCCGACCACCCACGTCCGGCCGAAGTCGGACGCGAAGCCGGCGTAGCTCACGCCGGTGTCCACCCAGATGACGTCGCCCTCGGCGAGCTCACGCTCGGTCGTGAGCAGGGGGCAGGCGATGTCGCCGTGGGTGGTCCAGGGGCCGTCGCCCAGGCTGGCGGGCATGACCTGCCAGATCGGGTCGAGGATGTTGGCGTCGGCACCGAGCTCGAAGACCCGGTGCAGGAAGTGCGCGGTGAGGTCGGACTGGCGCACCCCCGGAGCAAGAGCGGCCTGGACGGTGGCGATCGCCTCTTCGGTGATGCGCAGCGCGATGCGGAGGAACCCGAGCTCGTCGGGGGTCTTGGTCACCTTGGCCGTGCCGATCACGTCGTCGGCGCTCGAGGGAGGGCCGCTGGTGAACAGCCGATCGTGTGCCCGCTGCATCGATCCCGTCAGCTCGTCGACGGCCACCCGCCGCGCGTCGGGCGCCACGTCGGCCAGGGTGGCGGCGAACGCCTCCGCGCCCTCGTCGAAGTCGAGGTACACGGGGCCGTGCAGGTGATCCTCGGGCAGGTCGAGGGCCTCGGCTCCCTCGCCAAAGGGGGTGAACACATGAGGCAGCGGATCGCCGGCCACCACGACGGCCACGGGCCGCTCGACGTTGGCCCGCCCGGCATCGCTCAGCGCCCAGCGGGCGCCGGTCGCGTACGAGACGTTGCTGTTGCCGAGCAGCAGCAGGGTGTCGACGCCCTGGTCGGCCATCACGGTCTGGAGCCGGTCGCTGCGGTCGCGCTGCATGCGACCGAGATCGGGCTCGGCCGGGACGGTGATCGCCGGCATCAGGTGGTCGCCATCGGGGTGGTCGCCATCGGGGTGGTCGTCATCAGGACTGAAGGCCGAGGAAGTCGAGCACGTTGGTGCTGACGATCCCGACCGCCTCCTCCGGGCCCACGGCCTGCACGACGGCAGCCAGCGACTGCTCGGAGTAGCCGAAGGTGCTCTCGTTGTGCGGGAAGTCGGTCGACCACATGACCCGGTCGGCGCCGATCTGGTCGATCAGATCGAGCCCGAGCGCGTCGACCATGAACGACGAGTACATGTGGGTGTCCCAGTAGTGCCGGACGTCGTGGTCGACCGGGGTGTCGAGCATGTGCTGGAACGACGCGTACATGTGCTCGGCGTCCTGGATGGCGGCGACCACCCAGTTGATCCCGCCCTCGAACCAGCCGACTCGAAGACCCGGGTGGCGGTCGAGGAGGCCGCCGAACACGTACCGGGCGAACATCTCGCGGAACGGCGCGACGTTGTGGACCATGCTGACCGCGTAGGCGTTGACCGCGCACGGTGCCGACATCGCCGCCTCGCCGATGTGGTGGGCGACGGGCAGGCCCGATGCTTCGATCGCGTCCCACACCGCCGACATCTTGGGGCTGTTGTAGTCGATCGGCTTTCCGTCGCTGTCGTTGCCGGGCTTGAGCGGCAGCCAGAACGTCTTGACGCCGAGGGCCTTCGCCTCGTCGACGGTCCGGCGGGCCCCGTCGCCGTCCCACCAGTTGATGAGGCCCACGCCGTAGAACCGGCCTGCCGAGCGCTCCTGCAGCTCGGCGATGTACTCGTTGTAGATGCGGAAGCAGAGCTCGCGCACCTCGATGTCGGGGAAGCCCATGAGGCCGAGCAGCGCGTTGGGAAACGCCAGCTCCCTGGTCACGCCGTCCTCCTCGAGCTGGCGCATGCGGACGGCGGGGTCGGCCGTGCTCGAGCCCGGCAGCGGGTCGTACTGACCCAGCACGCCGGTGAACCCGCGCGGCAGGAACGGTTTGCCGCCGACGCCGAGGGTCCACGCGTCGTCCTCGTACAGCACCCGCGGCGCACGGTCCTTGAGCGACTCGGGAAACCGCTCGAAGAAGATGTCCTCGGCCAACGAGATGTGGTCGTCGGCCGAGAACACCTCGGTCCCCGCGGGGAGCCCCGAGGTCGCGCCAGCCGCGTGCCCTCGGCGATCCTTCGGTGCACCGAGCCCTTCCGGCGGGTAGAGCGTCGGGGCCTGACGGGTCATGTCTCTCATCTCCTGTCGAGTGGATCCATGCACGCGATCGGTGGTCGCGCCGTTTTACTTAGACGTCGTACCATTGTCAAGGCGCTCCCGCGGCGGCCCGAGGAACCAGAACGACGACGTGTACGATCCCTCGGATGTCGGCGTCCCGGAACCTCGCCTTCGACCCTGTCGCCGACGCTCGCGAGGTCTGGCGATCCAAGGGTTGGAACAGCGCGGCGGCGGGGATGGCGACGATCACGTCGATCATGCGCGCCCACCAGCTGTTCCTCGCCGAGGCGAACGACGTCCTGCGACCGTTCGACCTCACCTTCGCCCGCTACGAGGTCCTGGCCTGGCTCGCGTGGAACGCGGACTGCGGAACGCTGTCGCTCACCCAGATCAGCGAGCGGTTGCAGGTGACGCCGGCCACGGTCACCAAGGCCATCGACCGCCTCGAGGCGGACGAGCTGATCCATCGTCTGCCCCACCCGAGCGACGCCCGCACGACGCTGGCCGAGATCACGTCCCGCGGCCGCAAGGTCGTCGAACGGGCGACCGCCGAGCTCAACGAGAAGGTGTTCGAGGCCGTGCGCCTGTCCGAACCCGAGATGGAGCAGCTGTTCGGGCTGCTGGTCAAGATCCGGGTCGCGGCGGGCGACTTCTCCTAGCTCCCGCCTGGCCGCGCGCGTCGAGCTCGCCATCAGTCGGAGACCCCTCGTCCCGTGGCGATCGCGTCCTGCACCAGGCGGACCGCCCAGGCGAGGCCCCTGATGGCGTCGTCGGACGAGAGCTGCCAGTCCACGGCCAGACGCTCGTAGGACGCGACGCTCCAGAGGACGTCGAGCACGGCGGCCGCGAGCACCCGGTCCGGCTCGTCCCAGTCGCCGGCCTCGGCGGCAACGGCTCGAACGAGCGCGTCGTGCAGCCTCTGGTTCGCGTCGTCGAGGGTCGGGTCGAGCTCGGGCTTCGGCGGACGCGGGAAGGCCGCGACGTGACGCAGCGTGCGTTCGGTGAACTCGGCGACGTCGTGCAGGCGGAGCGAGTCGAGGTCGATGCCGGCCTGCTGCTCCATGCGGCGCATCACCGCGTCGCGCACGCCTCGCTCGGTGCCGAAGTGGCGGTAGACGGTTCGCTCGCTGACACCCGCCCGATCGGCCACCGCCCTGACGGTGAGGCCGCGCCAGTCGCGGATCGACGAGCCGCGCAACAGCTCGGCGGCCGCGGTCACGATCCGATCGCGCGTCTGCGCGGCCTGCTCGTTGCGCCGCGTGTTGTCGTAGCCCCGACGGGTCTGCGACGACTCGCCCGGTCCAGCCTGCGTGAGGCTCACGGGACGACGACGGGGAGGGTCTCCCACCCGCGCACCGTCGAGGTGGGTGAGAGACGCGCCGCGTCGAGATCGACGTCCCACTCGGGGAACCGCAACAACACCTCTTCGAGCGCGATGCGTCCTTCGAGTCGCGCCAGGGCCGCGCCGAGGCAGAAGTGGATCCCGTAGCCGAACGTGAGCTGCTGGCCGATCTGGCGGTGGATGTCGAAGCCGTCGCCGTCGGTGAACCGGCGGTCGTCCCGGTTGCCCGAGCCGACGAGGAACAACATGATGGCGTCCTCGGGAACCGTCTGGCCGTGGAGCTCGACCTGCCGAGCCACGACCCGGGCCATGTGCGGCGCCGGCGACTCGAAGCGCAGCAGCTCCTCGATGGCGTTGGGGATCAGCGTCGGATCGTCGACCAACTCGCGCCGTTGGTCGGGATGGTCGGCCAACACCTTGCCGGTCCAGCCGATCAGGCGGGTCGTGGTCTCGTTGCCGGCACCGGCGATCACCGTCACGTAGGTGAGGATCTCGTTGCGGGTCAGCCGGCGGATCTCGCCGGTCTCGTCCTCGAACTCGGCCTGCAGGAGATCGGTCATGAGGTCGTCGGAGGGGTGCTCGGCGCGCCAGTCGATGTAGTCGGCGAAGATCTCGCCGCTGACGAAGCCCTCCTGCGAGACCTCCATCGGCTCGCCTTCGCGCGTGCGCAACGTGGCGTCGACGTGGTCACGGACGGCCTCCTGGTCCTGGTCGGGGATGCCGAGGAGCATGCCGATCGTGCGCATGGGCACCTGCGCGCCCAGGTCGGCGATGAAGTCGAAGCCACCGGCGTCGACGAGCGGGTCGAGGCCCCGCGCGCAATAGGCCCGGATCTTGGGCTCGAGCGCGGCCATCCTCTTCGGGGTGAACACCCGCGACAACAGGCTGCGGTGGATCGTGTGGACCGGCGGGTCCTCGAAGATGAGGATGCCCGGCGGCATCTCGATGCCGGCCTTGATCAACTCGATGATGCCCCCGCGGCCCGAGATGTAGGTCTTCGGGTCGCGCAGGCCCGACTCGACGTCCTCGAACCGGCTCACCGCGTAGAACTCGTGCGCCTCGTTGAAGTAGAGCGGTGCCTCTTCCCGCAGCCGGTGGTAGACGGGATAGGGGTCCGCGTTGATCTCGACGTCGTAGGGGTCGTAGTAGACGTCACTCGTCGTCATGGCCATGTCGTCGTCCCCCCGGTCGAATTCATGTCATGATCTGACACCAAATTGCGGCGCTGGTCAAACCGGCACCCGAAGTCATCGCGGTCTGGCCGGTCGGCAGGGCGGGTATACAGAAGAAGCCGACCTCCTGCCTCTGACCCTCGGTGCGTGACCGATGGCCGATCCCCTGCTCGCACTCGACGAGTGGTGCGTACGCGAGAACCGCCTCGACCTGGAGGTGCTGGCCCAGACCGAGTCGATTTTCGCGCTCTCGAACGGCCACATCGGCCTGCGGGGGAACCTGGACGAGGGCGAACCGTACGGCTTGCCCGGCAGCTACCTGAACGGCTTCTACGAGCTGCGACCCCTCCCCTACGCCGAGGCCGGGTACGGCTATCCCGAGTCGGGCCAGGCCCTCATCAACGTGACCAACGGCAAGGTGCTCCGCCTCCTCGTCGACGACGAGCCGTTCGACGTGCGCTACGGCCATCTCGAGACCCACGAGCGGGTGCTCGACCTGCGCGCCGGGACCTTGAACCGGTTCGTCGACTGGACCTCTTCGGCCGGTCAGCGCATCACGGTCAGATCGACCCGCCTCGTCTCGCTCACCCAGCGCGCCATCGCCGTGATCCTCTACGAGGTCGAGGCGATCGACGCGCCGGCCCGTCTCGTCGTGCAGTCCGAGCTGCTGGCCAACGAGCCGCTGCCGATGCCGGGGCGCGACCCTCGCGTCGCCGCCGCGCTGAGCACCCCACTGGTGTCCCAGGATCACGGATGGCGGGCGGAGGCCGCCATCGAGCTGGTCCACCGCACGGCAGGGAGCGGGCTCACCCTCGCCGCGGCGATGGATCACGAGGTGAGCGGCCCCGACGGAACCCGGATCACGGCGGAGAGCGCTCCCGACGCCGGCCGTGTCTCGATCACCACCCGGCTGGACCCCGGCGAGCGACTCGTGATCACCAAGTACCTCGCATACGGATGGTCGGCGGTGCGGTCACGCCAAGCGCTGCGCGACCAGGTGACGGCCGCGATCACGGCCGCCCGCCACTCCGGCTGGAAGCAGTTGCTCGCCGACCAGCGGTCCTACCTCGACACGTTCTGGGATCGCGCCGACATCGAGATCGACGGTGACGCCGAGCTGCAGGAAGCGACCCGCTTCAACCTCTTCCACATCCTGCAGTCCAGCGCCCGCGCCGAGCAACGAGCCATCCCGGCCAAGGGGCTGACCGGCACCGGGTACGACGGCCACGCCTTCTGGGACACCGAGGCCTTCGTGCTGCCGGTGCTCACCTACACCTCTCCCGGCGCGGCACGCGACGCGCTGGCGTGGCGCCACTCGACGCTCCCACGCGCTCGCGACCGGGCGCAGACCCTGGGTCTCGAGGGAGCCGCCTTCCCCTGGCGCACGATCGACGGCGACGAGTGCTCGAGCTACTGGCCGGCGAGCACGGCCGCGTTCCACATCAACGCGGACATCGCCGACGCGGTGATCCGCTACGTCGACGCGACGGAGGATCGGGAGTTCGAGCAGGGCATCGGGCTGGAGCTGCTGGCCGAGACGGCCCGGCTGTGGTGGTCCCTGGGACACTTCGACCACCACGGGCGCTTCCGCATCGCCGGGCGTCACCGGACCTGACGAATACAGCGCGCTCGCCGACGACAACGTCTACACGAACCTGATGGCGCAACGGAACCTGCAGGCCGCCGCGGACGCGGCCGGTACCTATCGGGGCCGGGCCGACGAGCTCGACATCACATCCGAGCAGGTGGCGTCGTGGGCGCATGCCGCCGCGTCGATGTTCGTCGCCTACGACGACGACCTGGGCGTACATCCCCAGGCGCTCGGCTTCACGACCCACGAGAGCTGGGACTTCGAACGCACACCACCCGACCACTACCCGTTGCTGCTCCACTATCCGTACTTCGACCTCTACCGGCGACAGGTGGTCAAACAGGCCGACCTCGTCCTGGCGATGCAGCGATGCCCTGACGCCTTCACACCCGAGCAGAAGGCGAGGAACTTCGCGTACTACGAGGCGATGACGGTTCGCGACTCGTCGCTGTCGGCTCAGACGCAGGCGGTGATCGCGGCTGAGGTCGGCCAGCTCGGGTTGGCCTACGACTACCTGAGCGAGTCCACCTTCGTCGACTTCGACGACCACCAGCACAACACCGGCACGGGGCTCCACCTGGCCGCGTTGGCCGGGGCGTGGACGGCGCTCGTCGCCGGCTTCGGCGGCTTCCGTGCCGATGCGGGACGGGTCCGCTTCGCCCCGCGGCTCCCACCCGAGCTGCGCCACCTCGGCTTCTCGATCTCCTACCGCGCCCGCTGCATCCGGGTCGACGTCTCCGCCAGGGACGTGCGGTACCGCCTGCTCGCGGGAGAGCCGCTCGAGATCGGGCACCACGGCAAGGCGCTCGTGCTCGACCAGCAGGAGCAGACCGTCGACATCCCGCCGCTCACGGCGGGTGAACGACCGCGGCAACCGGTCGGACGCGAGCCGGCACCGGCGGTCCCGCTCTCCGGACGGGGGCCGCTGCGGTGAGGGTGTCCCCCCACGTCCCGGGCGCGCTCGGCCTGCCGGCCCACATCGCCGCGTGCCTCTTCGATCTGGACGGCGTGATCACGCGTACCGAGGTCCTGCACGCCCGCGCCTGGGCGCAGATCTTCGACGCGTTCCTCGCATCCCGGCCCACGAGCGACGGTCAGCCCGCTCGACCGTTCGACCCCGTCGTCGACTACGACCGCTATGTCGACGGTCGGAGCCGGGCGGACGGCGTGCGCGCGTTCATGGCCTCGAGAGGCTTCGAGCTCGAGGAGGGACGACCGGATGATCCGCCGACCGCGCTGACGGTCAACGGGGTGGGCAACGCGAAGAACGAGGTGCTGCTGAGCCTGATCGAGCGCGAGGGCGTGCCCATCGAGCCGGGCGCCACGGACTACCTCCGTGCCGTTCGCAGCGATGGTCGGACCACCGCGCTGGTCAGCTCGAGCGAGAACGCGGGCACCGTCGTGGCTCGAGCCGGCCTCGACTCGCTCTTCGACGCCCGCATCGACGGCGTGGTGGCCCGCAATCGAGGGCTCCGCGGCAAGCCCGCGCCCGACACCTTCGTGGCCGCGGCCGAGCTGCTGGGTGTCACCCCGAGCCACGCGGCTGTCTACGAGGACGCGCTGGCTGGAGTCGCAGCTGGCCGGGCAGGCGGTTTCGGTCTCGTGGTCGGCATCTCTCGTGGGGCCGACAGAGCGCCGGCACTCCGCGCCGCAGGGGCCGACATCGTCGTGGAGGATCTCAGCCGATTGCTGCCGTCGGGGCACGACTGACGCCCTCCCCCGTTGGGTAGGTCACGCGTCAGACCCCCATGCTTCATCCCTCGAGAGGAGCCGACATGCCCAGGCAGAGCTGGAGTCCCAAACGCGAGCGCCAGTACCAGCACATCAAGGAGGGCGAGCTCGAGAGGGGCGAGGACGAGGACACGGCGCGAGGAGATCGCAGCCCGCACCGTGAACAAGGAGCGAGCGCGAGCCGGTGAGGCCGAGCAGTCGAGCCGCTCGTCGACCGACGACATGTCGTCGGGTCGCCGCGGCGGGCTTCGGTCCCACCGCGGCCCCGGAGGCCGGACACGAGACCAGCTCTACAACGAAGCCCGCCAGAAGAACATCAAGGGCCGGTCCAAGATGACGAAGGCCGAGCTCGAGTCAGCTGTCGATCGCTGAGCCGGTCGATCGGGCACAATCGTCGCGCGAGGCGCGCCGGCGTGTCCCAGCTCCCGGATGGAGGTTCTCGGTGCCGCAGAAGAAGCAGTGGTCCGACCTGTCGCCGATGACGAAGCGAGCGATCGTCGTCGGGGCGGTGGCCGAGGCCATCGTCACGACCGTCGCCCTGCGCGATCTGCGCCGCCGACCCCCCAGCCGGGTGCGAGGCCCGAAGCCGCTCTGGGTGCTCAGCTTCGTCGTCCAGCCCATCGGGCCCCTGGCCTACCTCAGCGTCGGTCGCCGCCGAACCACCGCCTGATCCGACACGGCAACCAGCGGACGAGCAGCTCGTCGACCTCGGGTTTTGCCCGCGACGACGGTCCGGCGATGCCTGTGCTGCCGCGGCGATTCGCATCAGAGCGTCGCGGTCGGCGCGACCGGCATACCCTCGGTGGAGCATGCAGTTCCGGCAAGGGATGCAGAACCGATCAAGGATGAGGGCGGCGCGAGGGATGTGACCCGGTCGACTGAGTGGCTGGCCAGTCGTTTGGAGCGTTTGCAGCGCGTGAGCACGGAGTTGGCGTCGGCGCAGACCGCCGGGGATGTGGTGGCCGTCGTGTTGGATCTGCTGGACCCGCCGGGTGTTTCGGCGACGCGCGGCGTGTGGTTGTTGCGGCCCGAGACACGGGTGCTCGAGATGGTGGCCTATGTCGGTATGCCGGCCGAGGCGTTGATCGGGTTCGAGCGGATCCCGGTTGGTGCCGATGTGCCGGTGGCGGTCGCGCACCGCGAGCGACGCACGATCCAGGAGACGTCGCTGGCCCAGGCCGAACAGGACTTCTCGGGTTTGAGGGGCGTCCGGCGGGCGACGGCGGGGTTCGTGGCGGTGCCGTTGCTGCTCGAGGGTGTGTCGTTGGGAGCGCTCAGCCTGGGCTATGACGATCCGCCGGACCAGGAGGAGGTGCTCTTCCTCGAGGCCATCGCCGGTCAGGCGGCGCAGACCTTGATGCGGTTGCGTCTGGCTGAGCGTGACCGGCGCCGGCACGCCGAGCTCGAGTTCCTGGCCGCGCTGTCGGAGTCGGCGTTGCACGCGACCGACCATCGCGAGCTCATGGAGAACGTGACCGCCGCCGCGGTCCCCACCCTCGGGGACTGGTGCGCGATCCACTACCTGCCCGACGACGGCGGCGCACCCGAGGTGGTGGTCGCTCACGTGGATCCGGCGAAGGTCACCTGGGCCGAGGAGCTCCAGTCTCGTCACCCGTATGACTCCGAGGGCCTGATGGGGGTGCCGGCGGTGATCCGCTCCGGGGCCACCGAGCTCCTCTCGGTCCGCGACCCCGGTGCTCTCGATGCGGTCATCGCCCGGTCCCCGATCGAGGACACCGAAGCCCGATCGATCCTTCAGTCGTTGCAGCTCACCAGTGTGATCACCGTGCCGCTGCGAACCAAGCAGCGAATGGTGGGTGCCATGCAGTTCGTGTCGGCCGAGTCGGGCCGGGACTACGACGCGGATGACGTGGCGCTGGCCGAGGTGGTGGCCGACCGGCTGGCCGAGCCGTTGGAGGGGGCGTGGCTCAGCGACCAGCATCGCGAGTTCGCCGAGGTGCTCCAGCGCTCGCTGCTCCCACCTCGCCTGCCGACCGTCGCCGGCATCGACCTGGCCGTGCGGTACCTGCCCGCCGGGCCCAGCGCGGTGGGCGGCGACTTCTACGACGTGTTCCGGATCGACGAGTGCTCGTGGGCCCTGCTCATCGGCGACTGCTGCGGGACCGGACCCAACGCCGCGGCGCTCAGCAGCATCGCCCGCCACACCGTTCGAGCCGCGGCGCGCCACGGCCTCGGCCACACCGAGGTGGCCGACTGGCTGAACCAGGCCGTGCTGCTGTCGGACCGCGATCTCTTCTGCACCGCCTGCTACGCCACCCTGACCCGTACCGGCTCGGCCTGGGACCTGCAGGTGGCCACCGCCGGCCATCCCCTCCCCATCGTGGCCCGCGCCGGGGCCACGACACCCGTCGGGCACCCCGGGACCCTGCTCGGCGTCTTCGACCACGCACCCGTCCACGTCGACCACACCCAACTCGAACCCGGCGACGTCGTCGTCTTCTACACCGACGGGGTCACCGATCTCCCCCCACCGTTCGACCTGACCGTCGAGGCCCTCACCGAACAAGTGCGCCAGCTCCGAGACGCAGGCCGCGCCGACACCATCGCCGACCGCATCGAGCAATCGTTGCTGGCCCGGGTCTCCGACACCCACCGAGCCGACGACGTCGCCCTCGTCGTCGTACGCGTCGACGACCACTAGGGCAGAAGCCGGCTCCGGCCGGGACCACCCGTCTGCCCACCCCTCTACCTAGATCCAGTGCTTCAAGGGGGCGACGGCCTGTTCGGCCAGCCGTTGATGCAGGGGTCGCTCCCGCCAGCGCCCGCGCTGGATGCGGGTGCTCCGGGCGAGGTCCTTCTCGAAGTCCTGGTCGAGCACGGCGGTGAGCTGACGATCGAGGACGACGAGGTTGACCTCTTCGTCGAGCGCGACCGAGCGGGAGTTGAGGTTGGCCGAGCCGATGTTGGCGACCAGTCCGTCGACGGTCATGACCTTGGCGTGCAGCATCGAAGGCTGGAAGTTCCAGATCGCGATGCCGTGATCCAGGAGACGATCGTAGAGTCGCTCGCTCGACAGTTGGACGAACCGCTTGTCGGCGTGAGGGCCGGGAAGGAGGATCTGGACCTCGACACCACGGTCGGCGGCCTCGACGAGTCGCTTGCACAGCTCGTCGTCGGGCACGAAGTAGGCGGTCGCGATGCGGACACGCTCGCGGGCGAGTTGGAGCAAGGTGCGGAACACCATGTCGATGTCGCCGAACCCGGTCTCTGACGCGCTGCGGACGCACTGGATGACGGCGTCGCCGGGCTGCGGCTGCTCCGGGAAGCGGTCGGTCGGGTCGGCGAAGACGACCGGGTCGGTCTCGGCCCAGTTGTCGAGGAACGCGGCGCGCAGCCCGTCGACGGCGGGTCCCCGGATGCGGAAGTGGGTGTCGCGCCACTCGCGCTCGTTGCGGGCGTCACCGGCCCACTCGTCGGCGATCCCGACGCCTCCCGTGAAGCCGACCTCCTCGTCGACGATCAGCACCTTGCGGTGCGTCCGGTGGTTGAGCGCGCCGGGATGCTGGATCCGTCGCAGCGGCCTGAACCACCGGACGATCACGCCCGCGTCCTCCATGATCCCGATGACGGTCGGTTCGATCGTTCGTGCGCCGTAGGAGTCGAGCAGGACACGCACCCGCACACCATCGGCGGCCCGGGCCGCCAGTCGGTCGGCCAGCTCGGTGCCGATGGCGCCATGCCAGTACACGAAGGTCAGGAAGTCGATCGTGTGGCGAGCCTGCTCGACGGCTTCGAGCATGGCCGGGAAGATCTCCGTCGCCGTTGCGCAGCACGTCGACCGCGTTGCCCTCGGTCGCCGGTACCCCGATGATGCCTTCGAGGTGGCGGCGCATCCGCGGCACCGAGTCGGTCGTCGTGGGTTCTCTCTCGGTCCCAGCCCCTTCGGGTCGCGCAGCCTCGGGTCGCGCGGGATCGGTCACCGTCATGACACGGCGGCGGCCGACGCGAGCATCGGGGCCGATTCGGGTTCGGACTCGGCAACCTTCTCCTCGTCCTGGGGCTTGCGTGCGCCCGCTCGGACCGCCTCGAGCTGGGCGGCGACGGCTCCGCCGTAGAGCACCGCCATGGCCGACAGCATGGCCCACATCTGCAGAGCGACGATTCCGGCCAGCGGGCCATACGTCGTGCCGAACGACTTGCTCTGACGGAACACCAGACCCATCACCAGGGTGATGGCGAACCAGAGCAGCACCGACACCGATGACCCGAACGCCAACCAGGTCCAGCCCGGTTGGCGCCGACGCGGGCACCTCTGGAACAGCAGGGCCATGGCGGCCACCAGCAGCAGCAGGGCCAGCGGCCATCGCACGATGGTCCAGAACTGGTTGAGGTCCTCGTTGTGGAGGGTGGCGCCGATCTCGAAGCCGAACCCGACGGCCACGAACGCGACGCTGATGAGCGCCCCCGCGGTCACGGCGAGCAGGAACGCCAGGCCGTACTTCTGGGTCGAGGGGCGATCCTGCTCGACGCCGTAGATCCGGTTCAGGCCCCGCTCGAGCTGTCCCATGGCGGTCGTGGCCGCCACCAACGTGCCGACCAGTCCGAGGGCGAGAGCCAGGTAGCGCCGCGAGGTGCCCGTGCTGTGGGCGTGGTGCACCGCGGTGGTGAGGACCTGTCCGGCGGGGCCGGGAGCCGCGTTGTGGATCGCGCTGACGATGCCTTGGGAGAACCCGGTGTCACCGAGCGCGCTCGCGGTGCCCACGATGACGATCGTGCCCTGCACGAGCACGAGCGACGTCATGAAGGCCAACGAGCGCGCATGGCTGAACCCGTCGGCGAACCTCATCCGCAGGAAGGCGTCCTTCAGCAGCCGCCAGCGGCCGGTCTCGCGAAGCGTGCGCATGGCATCGTCGCCGGTGAGATCCCACGTCTCGGGAACGACCGTGGCGGTGCTCACCGCGGAGCCTCGTCGGGAACGGCGACCGTGATGGCGGACGGCTCGATCCGCACCTTCAGCCGCCTGGTCTTGCGCCGGGCGCCACCATCGAGCTCGTAGGTGACCTTGCGGTCGAACCGGACGGCGATCTTGTGGGCCGGCGTGTCGCGGGTGAACGGGGAGCGGTCGAGCTTGCCGGTGGCGAGTCGGGCCAGGACGCGTGACCACTGCACGGCGCCCTTGGCGGTGACCACGCCGAGGTCGAGGTGGCCGTCGTCGGGCTGCGCGTCGGCGAACGCGGTGAAGCCTCCGCTGATCGTGCCGACGTTGCCCACGAGCACGCAGCTGGCGCGGCCCTTGAACCAGTCCCGCCCGTCGACGCGGATGCGGGTCTTGACCGCTTCGGCTCCGAGGTTGCGCGCCCCGGTCCAGACGTAGGCGAGGCGACCGGCCTTGTCCTTGAGCCCGGCGTCGGCATCCCTGATCATGAGGGCGTCGAACCCGGCTCCGGCCATCACCGCGAAGCGCTCGCCGTTGACCACCCCGACGTCGAGTGGGCGCCGGCGACCCCTGAGCCCGACCTCCACGGCCTGGCACAGCGACTTCGGCACGCCGAGGTTGGTCGCCAGCAGGTTGGCCGTGCCGGCGGGAAGGATGGCGATCGTGACCGGCTTGCCGGCGAGCGCGTCGACGCAGCGCTGCACCATGCCGTCGCCACCCCAGACGAAGATGAGGTCGGCGCCCCGCTCCGACGGCCTCGAGAGCCCGAGCCGGGGCCTTGCGGCTCTTGGGCACCTCGAACCACAGCGGATCGGCGATGCCGGCGTCGGTCAGCCGCTCCCGGAGCTCGTCGAGGCCACCGTCGAAGGACTTGCCCTGGTGGGCGACCACCGCGACCGAGGTCACGGCTTCGCCCCGACGACGGTCCGCTCGGGTTCGTCAGGTTGTCCGCTCGCCGCCGTGCTCGAGGGCGCCAGGCTCGACGGCACCGTGCTCGACGACGACGGCTCGACTCGCCGGGCCGCCGCGTACGCGGAGGCCCGGGCGGCGACGGCGGCGACGAACAGGCACCCGAGACCCATCAACGCGCCGGCCACGACGTCCGAGACGTGGTGCATGCCGCGGTACACCCGGGCGAAGCCGACCGAGAGAGCAAACAACGCGACGACGACCGAGAGGGCAGCCGTGAGGAGGCGCTTGCGGTAGGTCAGGGAGATGAGGAGCGCGATCGAGCCGTAGAGCACGACGGTGGCGGCGATGTGGCCCGAGGGGAAGCTGAACGTGCTCGGCTCGATGCCGAGCCGGTGCACCTCCGGGCGGGGCCGCCTCACGAGCTCGTTCACCGTCAGGAAGACCGTGATCTCGACCGAGAGGCCGATGAGCACCAGCAACAGGTCACGCCAGCGTCGACGCACGATCAGCACTGCTTCCAGGGCGAGCGCGCCGACGATGATGGGGATGGTCTCGGCCAGGTGGGACCAGAAAGCCGAGAACGAGTTCCAGCTGGACGTCCGGTGTGTCGACAACCACTGGCTCACGCTCTCGTCCCAGGTCCGGAAGCCACTCAGGAGCGGTCCGCGCGCCACGAGCTCCCCGAGGACGATCAGGACCACCGAGAGCGCCGCGAAGCCGATGGCCGCCACCGCGACCGGCGACCAACGCGCGCTCGGCCAACGCGCCGCCGCGCGGCCGGCGATCCGATCGACGGTGGGAGCGACCGGCTCGTCGAACACGCTGCGTGCGCCACGGCTCGGCGCGTCGGTGACGCGCTCGCTTCGATCCGATTCCTTCGTCCCCCCCAGCGTTTCCATGCATCCACACGTACCCGCCGCGGCTCGATGTATGCCTGTACGGCACGGGGGTAGAAGAGCTGCATGATCGTCTTGGCGACGGTGGTGCTGGTCGCGGTCATCGTCGGCACCGCGGGCTATCTGGCGGCGAGGCGATGGCCCGAGCCGGTGGAGGCGCCGCATGTCGCGACCCAGACGATCGCGGCCGAGGTCGAAGCCCGACCCGGTGTCGCCCGACGCCTTCGACGCACTCGGACCGACCCCACGAAGCTCACCGGACTGGCGCTGACGGTTGCGTTGGGCGTGGTCATCGTGGCCACGGTCGGCGTCGGACTTCTGCTGGCGATGATCCACGGCCACACGGGTCTCGCTCGCTGGGACCTGAGCTTCGCCCACTTCGGCGCCGACCACGCCACCCACACCTCGACGCTGGTGCTGCGGGACCTGAGCCAGATCGGCGGGACGATCGGGGTGATCACCATCGGCGTCGTGGTCGCCGCGGTCGAGTACCGACGGATCCGGACGCTGGCCGTCGTCGGCTTCCTCTTCCTCGTCATCGCCGGCCAGTTCCTGGCGTCGGACCTCATCAAGCTGATGGTCGGCCGACCGCGTCCCGCGATCCTGCACCTGACCGGTTTCTCCGGGTCGTCGTTCCCGTCGGGGCACGCGACGGCGGCCGCGGCCACGCTGATGGCCTGCGCGTTCCTGTTGGGACGACGGCGCACGACCGCCACGAAGGCGGTGCTGGTCGGGTTGGCCACCGGCCTGGCCGCGGCGGTCGCCTCCACTCGCGTCCTGCTCGGGGTCCATTGGTTCACCGATGTGCTGGCGGGGCTGCTCCTGGGCTGGGCCTGGTTCGCGCTGTGCTCGATCGCCTTCGGCGGCCGACTGCTGCGATTCGGTGCGCCCGGACGTCAGGCCGAGACCGTCGCCGACGCGCAAGCCCCGGTCTGAGCTCGGGATTCGGACGAGACAGCACATCCACGGAGAAACCCGGCATGCGACGCCTCGGACCGGGTAGCTACCGCGGGTGCCGATGGATCGAAGGTCCCATCCTGATCGCGAGCGGATCGATGAAGATCGTCGTGTGCTCTTCGAATCCGAGGTCGCGATCGCCAGAGGCATCGAGACCGATGTTCGTCACCGCACCGTGGCCTGCGTCGCCGACGAGTTCCCCGACCAGCCCAGGCTGACCGACGACATCGCGCTCGTGGTTTCCGAGCTCGTCGCCAACGCGACCCGCGTGGCGCGGGATCGCATCGTGGTCCGTGTCGTGGCCGGCTCCGATGCGGTGACGGTGTCGGTCATCGACGACGGTCCTGGCACGCCGCATGTCCGCCACACCCGACCCGATGACCCGACAGGTCGCGGCCTCCTCCTGATCGAAGGGATCTCCGAGAGCTGGGGCACCGAGCGGGTCGGCCCGCAGGGCAAGGTGGTCTGGGCCCGGTGCACCTGCGAGTGAATCGCCTTCGACCAGGAGCATCGCGCCGAGGGGGTGGTAGCACGGGCCCTCCCGGTCGTGGGTGACCCCCTGGCGGGGCACCGGGGAGACCTTTAACGTCCGACCTGGGGCACGCCCGTCGCCTCGTCGGAAACCGGTGTGAGTGAGGTTGCATGGGTCAGATCGGCAGCCTCGGTTGGTATCGGTTCCGCGCGACGTTGCGGGTGAGGTGGCGCGGCTACGTGATGCTGGCGCTGATCATCGGTTGGCTCGGCGGTCTGGCGTTGGGGTCGCTCGCCGCGGCCCGGAGAACCCAGTCGTCGTTTCCTGCCTACCTGGCCAGCACGAACCCGTCGGACCTGGGCCTGGCGATCACGGTGTACGACCCCGCGTCCGGGAGCCCGGGCTACGACCCGAGCGTGGTCCGCGAGATCGCCCATCTGCCGCACGTCCGCCATGTGGAGTCCTGGGTCGGGTTGAACATCCTCCCGCTCGATGCGTCCGGCCTCCCGAAGGGCGGCGGCGGGGTGGGAGGCGGGTCGGGAAGCGTCGACGGCCTGTACTTCGACCAGGACCGCTTCACCATCGCCGAGGGCCGCATGGCGGATCCCACGAAGGCCGACGAGTTCGAGACGAGCGCAGATGCCGCCGCCAGCTCCGGCTGGCATGTGGGTGAGACCGTGTCGTTCGGCATCTACACCAACGCCCAGACGAACGAGGCCGGGTTCGGGACCTCGAAGGTGGTGCCCTACCGCCGGGTCCGAGCGAAGCTGGTGGGACTGGCGAAGGGGAGTGGCGACGTCGTCGTGGACGATGTCGACGCCTCCGGCGGTGGCTCGGGCGGTGCGCAGTTCACCCCGGCGCTGACGAGACCGCTCCTGTCGTGCTGTGTCCCGGTGTCGGGTGTCGGCCTCCAACTCGATCGAGGCAGCCGTGACGTGGCCGCGGTGGAGCAGGAGATCGACCGGGCTGCGCCGCCAGGCGCGGTACCCACCTACACGGTGGCTTCGATCATCGAGACCAAGGCGGAACGTGCCGTCCGGCCGGAATCGATCGCCCTCGCAGTGTTCGGCGCGATCGTCGCGTTGGCCCTGTTGCTCATCGCCGGGCCCGTGATCGGCAGGCAACTGCGTCGAGACGGCAACGACCTCCACGTGCTGCGCGCGCTCGGCGCCGGACCGACGATGACCGCGAGCGACGGGTTGATCGGCGTGACCGCGGCCATCCTGTCGGGCTCGGTGTTGGCCATGCTCATCGCCGTGGCGCTCTCGCCGCTCGCTCCGCTGGGACCGGCGCGAGCGGTCTATCCGCATCCGGGGGTGGCCTTCGACTGGACGGTCCTCGGGTTCGGCACCCTGGCGCTGATGCTGGGTCTGCTCGCAACCGCCATCACGATCGCGTACCGACGGTCGCCGCATCGCCTCGCCCGGCGGGCCCGACGCACCCGAACCGGCTCGAGCCTGGCCCGCGCCACCGCCCGGTGGGGGCTGCCCGCGCCGACGGTGACGGGCATCCACTTCGCGTTCGCCCCGAACACCGAACACGACACGTTGCCGGCACGCACCGCCATCCTCGCCACGACCGTCGCCGTTGCGGTCGTCGCCGCCACCCTCACCTTCGGCACCAGCCTGAACCACCTGGTCTCGCACCCCGCTCTGTACGGATGGAACTGGACCTACGAGCTCAGTGCCGGGTCGGGCAACGGTGACATCCCCCAACGACAGGTGACCCAGCTCCTCGACCACGACCACGATGTCTCGGCATGGACCGGCGTGTACTTCGCCGCACTGCAGCTCGATGGTCAACCGGTCCCGGTCATCGGGACCACCCCCCGAGCTGCTGTCGCGCCCCCCACGCTCTCGGGCCACGGGCTGGACGGATCCGATCAGGTCGTGCTCGGAGCCAACACGCTCGCCCAACTGCACAAGCGCATCGGCGACACGATCGAGGTGAGCGGCGGATCGCGCAAGACGATCCGACTTCGGATCGTCGGCACCGCCACCATGCCGACCATCGGGGTCACCGGCGACTCGCATCCAACCATGGGCACCGGTGCCCTGCTCTCCGACGACCTGATCGCGGCGCAGGCCCGAAACCCCTTCTCCGACCCCGTCACCGGACCCAACAACATCCTCGTTCGACTACGGGATCCGGCGAACGCGGTCACGGCTCGCCGCGCCCTCGAGCAGATAGCCCGAGCCACGAGCACGAACGCGAACTTCGGGGTCCGCGTCGTCGACGTGCAGCGGCCCGCCGAGATCGTCAACTATCGATCCGACCGCTCGACCCCCCTCATCCTCGGTGCCGCACTCGCCGCGGGGGTGGTCGTCGCCCTGAGCCTCATCCTGATCTCGTCGGTTCGCCAGCGCCGACATGAGCTCGCCCTGCTCAAGACGATCGGCTTCACGCGGTCACAGCTCTCGGCCACCATCGCGTGGCAGGCCACCGTCTCGGTCGCCATCGGAACGGCCATCGGGATCCCTCTCGGGCTCGTGGTCGGTCGCTGGTCGTGGGACCTGTTCGCTCGGACGATCGACACCGTTCCCCAACCCACCGTTCCGGTTGCTGCGATTGCGCTCGTGGCCATCGGCGCACTGCTGCTCGCCAACCTCGCGGCGACCTTCCCTGCACGCCAAGCCGCGCGCACCTCCACCGCCCTGCTCCTCCGCGACGACTGACCACGCTCGCAGGCGGCCGAGCCGCGGTATACATCGGGCACTGGTCGGACGAGCCGGGTGGTGATGATCGTGAGGGACCTCGACGCCGACCCGGCTGCCGCCATCGAGCTCTGCCGGTCGGCGCACACCCGGCTCGCGCAGACCCTGGCGGGACTGGATGACCACGACGTCCGATCGTCGAGCCGGCTGCCGGGTTGGACGGTCGGCCATGTCCTGACCCATCTGGCCCGCAACGCCGACGGTCATGTTCGGCGCCTCGAAGGCGCGCTGCGGGGGGAGGACGTGCGGCGATACGCCGGAGGCCCCGCGCAACGAGATCAGGAGATCGCGGAAGGAGCGATCCGGCCGACGGTCGACGTCGTCGAGGACGTCCACGCCGCACAGCAACGCTTGGAAGAGGTGTGGAACCGCAGCGAGGCAGAGGGCTGGCCGCATTCGGACCTGCTGGGCGACGACCACTGGCCGACCACCTCGAGCCCCGTCAGGCGCCTACGTGAGGTCGAGATGCATCACGTGGATCTCGCACTGGGCTACGAGCCCGCCGAGTGGCCCGAGGAGTACATCGCATGGGAGCTGCCGGTGATCCTGAAGACGGTCGAGAGCCGACTTCGCCGACCGGACGACGCACTCGCCGTGGTCGCGTGGCTCTCGGGTCGGGGGCCGCTCCCCACCGAGATCGCGCTCGACCCGTGGTGAACTGACCCCCTGGCGACGTCAGGGCCGGGCACAGCCGTTCGTCCCGGCGCGCGTGTCAGCCCGTGAGAGAGGCGGCGGTCAGTTCGGAGAGGCGGTTGCGCAGCAGCACGTCGGGGCGGACCTCGGCGTGGTAGTACGCCCAGGCCTGCTCACGCCGGTACTGCACCAGATCCGGCGCGGCCAACAGGCGCTCGCAGGCATCGGCGCCGGACTCAGGATCGGTGAACACCGACACGTGCTCCCCCTCGATCAGAGGCGCCGGGAGCTCGTGCTCGATGGGCATGGTGACGATGGCCCGCGACGCGGCCATGCACTCGGGCACCCGCCAGCCCGTCGACCCGCGGAGGCCGGGCATGGCCACCACGATGGCGCACTGGCGGACCAGGGCCAGGTAGGCGAGTGGGTCGGTCGGAAGGTCGGTCGCGACGTCGGGGTACTGGGTGCGGACGAGCTCCGAGGGCATCAGTCCGCCCCGGAACCGGTCGCCGAGACGGCGACGCAGCGTGCGGACGAGCTCCACGCGCTGCTCGTTGGTCGCATCCCGATGTCCGTGGCCGGCGTGCACCTTCGGCCACAACCGAGTCTGGAAGAGCACGAGCGGTGCGGCCGGCTCGGTCGGTGGGAGCTCGAACTGGCTGACGAGCCGGGGGATGCCCGGGATGGTCCGATCGGGGCGGCGTCGAGCGCGAGCCAGGGAGAGGGGCCGCGCCAGCAGCCACGAGGCCCGCTTGGCCCAGGGACCGAAGGCCTGGCCGGGCCGGCGACTGGTCGCGACCTGGGGCAGGCTCCGAAGCGTCGGGCCGATCATCGTTCCCTCGAGCCCGCTGCGGCAGTAGTAGGACAAGCCGTACGGCCGCATCCGGCCGCGCAGGGACTCAGGCACACGATCAGGACGGTAGGTGCGCTTCAAGATCACATCGGCCTGCGCCGGTCGGCGACCGGTGGGAACCGGCCCGTCGCCGAGGTCGATGCACACCGTCCGCGAGTCCCCCGTCTCGCGGTCGAGCACCTCGAGCCACGGTTCGCTCATCGGCAGCTGGACGCGGGGGTCCGACCCTGTCGAGGCATATCGGAGCTCGATCTCGCCCCGTGCCGCCAGCATGCTCAGCCCGGCCACGACCTGCCAGGAGCCCATGCTCGGCGGCTCGTTGCGCAGGCGGACCTGCCACCTCGGTGTCCCTGCCATTCAGCGATCCCGCGCCCGTTCGTCGCGGCCGAGCCGGCAACGAAGGTCGCACCCATGGCCGCAGGTGGTGCCGTCTCGCATCTCGATCCTCCCTGAACATCGACGGTCGGCGGCCGTGTCCCGCCTGTCACGCCGAGTGACCTGAGCACCTGGCCGGGTGGGGTCCGGTCAGCGCGTGCGCCACGACCCCAGCTGCGAGATGGAGAGGAGAAAGAGCGTCAGCCGGGGGGACCATAGACAGCCCAACATGAGACGCTGGTGAGGGGATCGGTGTGCCCTCGGCGCCGGCCAGGAGCCGCGAAAGCCGAGCCGGCACCGGAGCTGGCCGTGCCCTCGCGAGGAGTACGTCGACCTCACTGAGTATCGAAACGGCCTCGTAGAGCGATTGCCCAAGTGATGGACGCTTCGAAGCACCCCTGCTTGCCCGCGTCTCGCTTCCTCATCCGTTGAGGCAATCTCAGCCGTTCGCCGGCGGCAGCCCAACTCGGTCCGGCGGGTGTCCCCTCCCCGCTACTCTGGCCGTCCCGGATCGGTGGAGAAGCGGTTGCGCGCCACCTTCTCGCCATCCCCCGGGGCTGTAGCTCAGCTGGCTAGAGCACCTGCTTTGCAAGCAGGGGGTCGTGGGTTCGAGTCCCATCAGCTCCACCCCTTCTGAGGCGAAGGAAACCCACCTTTGTCGACGTCAGTGCAGCGTCTCACCCGCCGCGAGCATCGAGACGAACTTCTCGATCCGTGACACGCGGGTCTGGGGCCTCTTCGCATCATGGATGCGGTACAGGAACGCGTAGCGGTTGGCGCGACTGATCGTGGCGAACGCATCGCGGGCCGCTGGGTTCGCGTCGAGCGCAGCCTGGAAGTCATCAGGCACGGTGATCGAGCGCGAACCCCTGTACGCGGCATCCCATCGACCGTCGGCCTTGGCCCGCTCGACCTGCTCGAGCCCTGCAGGCTCCATGAGCCCCGTCTCCAAGAGTTGCGCGACCTTGTCGCAGTTGATCTGGGACCAGGGGCTACGGGCGCGGCGCGGGGTGAACCGCTGGAGAAACCAGGTGTCGTCGTACCGAGCCTTCTGACCGTCGATCCAGCCGAAGCAGAGCGCGACATCGAGCGCCTCGGCATAGGTGACCGACTTCACGCCCGTGCCCTTCTTGGCGATCTTCAACCACAACCCGTCGGAGTGGTCGTGCTCACGGTCGAGCCACGCCCGGAACGCCGTCGCGGACCGAAACGCTCTCGTTGGAAGGTCGCGCTTCTCCAAGGCCATCCCCGCGAGTCAACTATTTCGATGCGGGCACGACCACTCGATTCGTGCAGTTCGTCAATCGCACCCGGATCTGATCCAGGGGGGTTGCTGTAGCGAATACCCATCACGGGAGGGCCCTTCGGATGCACGCGCAAGGGTGACCCGCCGAGATTCAGCACATCCGATCGGTCGGCGTCGCCGACACAAGGAGGCAACCACATGTCCGTGATCGTCATCGCTCGCCTGAAGGTCGACCCGGCCAAGTTCGAGGACCTCGTCGCGCGACGGGGTTCGGAGCTCGCACCGGTCTCCGAGAAGGGCAAAGCCGCTGGCGCCATCCACCACCAGTTCGTCGCTGGCGATGGCGAGGTGCTCATCATCGATGAGTGGGACGAGGCCGACCACTTCGGCGCCTTCTTCGCCGGCCAACCCGAGATCGCCGACCTCATGGCCGACGGCGGAGTCGAGGGCCCGCCCGAGGTGTCCATCTACCGGGTCATCGACACGCCCGACCGCTTCTAGCCCGCCCCGTTGGTCGGTCTGGTCGGGCTCGAGAACAGTCCCATCAGCCACGAGTTGTGCCCCGCCCGGCATGCGAGACGCGAACGGCTCGCCGTTCGCTGCCCACGATCCGTCAGTCGGTGTGCTGGGTCTCGCGGGAGGCGATGAGACGCTCCGCATCAGCACGCACCTGAGCGAGGAACTCGGGCGGCACCTCGCTGAGGTCGGTGACGATGCTCTCGTCGAAGATGGCCTGCTGCTCGTCGCGGCTGAGCTTCTCCATCTCGGCAGCTGTCCAGAGCTTGCGAGCCATGCACAACTCTACAGAGGTGCTGTCGCGGCGAGCTCGGCCCGCCGCTCGTCGATGCGGCGCTGGGCCAGGCGCTCGGCGGCCACCAGCGGGTTCACGCCGTACTCGTCGGCCTCGTGGAACAACCGCGTGGTCGTCGGGCCGATGCCACGCACGCGCGTCGTGACCCGCTCGTCGTCGTAGCCCTGCAACTCGTCGGCCACATGGATGAGACCACCGGCGTTGACCAGGAAGTCCGGGGCGTACACGATGCCCATGTCGGCCAGCCGCTGGGCATCCGCGTCCTCACCCAACTGGTTGTTGGCGGAGCCGACCACCATCCTGCACCGGAGATGGGGGATCGTCGAGGCGTTCAGCACACCGCCGAGCGCGCAGGGGGCCAGCACGTCGCATGGCGTCGTCAGCGCGTCGGCGGGTGCCACTGGCTCGACGCCGAGCCGGTGGACCAGGTCCGCCACGGCCGCGTCATCCAGATCGGTGACGGACACGACCGCACCGGCGGCCACCAGACGCTCGACGAGCGGTCGCCCCACCTTCCCGACACCCACGACGGTCACACGCACGCCGGCGAGGTCGTCGGAGCCGGTGGTGTGGCCGACCGTCGCCCGCATCGCCTCGAGCACGCCGAGGGCGGTGGCCGGACTGGGGTCGCCGGCCCCTCCGTGCTCCGGCGAACATCCGGCGACCCACCTGGTCACCCGCCTGATCACGTCCATGTCGGCCACAGACGTCCCGACGTCCTCGGCGGTGATGTACCGCCCGCCCAGGCGCTCGACGCTCCGGCCGAAGGCCTCGAGCAGGGCCTCGGTACGGATGACCCGCGGGTCGCCGACGATCACCGCCTTGCCCCCACCGAGGTCCAGTCCGGCCAGCGCGGCCTTGCCGGTCATCGACCAGCCGAGCCGGACGGCGTCGTTGACCGCCGCCCCGATCGACGGGTAGGGATGGAAGCGGCACCCCCCCAACGCCGGGCCCAGCACCGTCGAGTGGACCGACACCACGGCGCGAAGCCCGCTGGCGTGATCGTGGAAGATGACCAGCTCCTCGGGTTCGTCGTGTCCGGCTTCGGCGAGGCGGTCGATCGCCACCCCGGCCCATCCCCCACCGTTGGTCCCGGATTCGTCGATCGCTCGGCTCATGGTCACCCCTCACGTCCTCCAACCAGTCTCGGACCACTCCGCAGGATTGACAACGCGGGCGCCCTCGGCTGACAACGACGCAGTTGATATCGGCTGCCGATATCGGCTACCGATATTGGATGGATGTGGTTCGTGACTTCATGCGTGGGGCGGTTCAGGTGCACGTCCTGTACCACGCCTCGAAGGGGTCCGTGCACGGTGTCGAGCTGATCGAGGAGCTCGACCGTCACGGCCACCGGCTCAGTCCAGGGACGCTCTACCCGATGCTGCACCGACTGGAGTCGAGCGGGCTCCTGCGGTCGCAGGCGTTGGTGGTCGAAGGCCGGTCGCGCCGCGCCTACCGGGCCACGGCGAAAGGGCGTCGTGCCCTCGCGGCGTCACGTGCCGCGCTGAGCGAGCTGTGCGACGAGGTGCTCGAGCGGTGACCACCGGCGGTGGATCGACGCCGAGCCTGGGCGAGATCGCAGAAGCGTGGACTCGGCTCGGCATCACCGGCTTCGGTGGACCTCCCGCCCACATCGCGCTGCTGCGCAAGCTGTGCGTCGACGAGCACGAGTGGCTGACGGCCCGAGAGTTCGAGGATGGCATCGCGGCGGCCAACCTCCTGCCCGGACCGGCATCGACCCAGCTCGCCATCTTCTGCGCATGGCGGCTCCGCGGCCGGCGCGGCGCGCTCGTCGGCGGGTTCTGCTTCATCGCCCCTGGGCTGGTCCTGATACTTGCTCTGTCGATGCTGTTCCTCGGTCCGTCGCCACCGCACTGGGTCCTCGGCGCTGCGGCCGGGGCCGGTGCGGCGGTGCCGGCAGTCGCCGTAGCGGCCGCGGTCAGCCTCGTGCCCGCGAGCTGGCGACGGGCCGGCGACCGGGTGGCGGGTCGGACCCGGTGGACCATCTACGCCCTGGCCGGGGCGGTGGCCGCGAGCACCGTCGGCGCATTCTTGGTGGTCGTCATCGCGCTGGCCGGTCTCGTCGAGATGGCCGTGCGCGGCTATCGACCCCCGACGCAACGGCACCGCCTCGCCTCGATCGTCGGGGTCGGGCCGGTCGTCGCCGCGACCGGCGGCGTCGGCGCGCTGGCCTGGGTCGCGCTCAAGGTCGGCGCGCTCTCCTACGGCGGCGGCTTCGTCATCGTCCCGCTCATGCAGCACGACGCCGTCAACACCTACCACTGGATGACCGGCGCCCAGTTCCTGAACGCCGTCGCGCTCGGTCAGGTGACCCCGGGTCCCGTGGTGCTCACCGTTGCCGCCGTCGGCTACGCAGCTGGGGGGATCGCGGCAGGCGTGTTCGCGGCGACGATCGCGTTCGCACCTTCGTTCGCCTTCGTCATCCTCGGTGCCCCGCACTTCGACCGCATCCGCCACAGTCACCGGATGCAAGCGTTCCTCACCGGCGCTGGAGCCACCGCGATCGGAGCCATCTTCGGGAGCTCGATCCCCCTCGCCCGTGCCCTCAGCCAGCCCTGGCAACTCGCCGTGCTGGCCGCCGCGGCTGTCTGGCTCCTCGCGCTCCGCCGGGGCGTCGTCGCCGCACTCGTGACCGCGGGCGCCGCCGGCGCCGTCCTGACCCTGGCCTTCCCCACCCTCGGCGTCGGCTGAGCGGCGGACCCCGACAATCACATCAATCTGGCTTGATCTATATTCGGCGACGAGGCTACCGTGGCACGCGTGAACGCCCGACCGGTGCATCGCAAGGTCCTGGACCCCCCGACCTTCGTCCAGCTCGCGGCGAATCCGGTGCGCTGGCGATTGCTCCGCGAACTTGCCCACAGCGACAGGGCCGTCTCCGAACTGACCCAGCTCGTCGACGAGCCGCAGAACCTCGTCTCCTACCACCTGCGACAACTCCGCGACGGTGGGCTCGTCTCCTGCCACCGCAGCTCCGCCGACGGACGCGACATGTACTACGCGATCGACCTCTCCGCCTGCGAGAACCAGCTCCACGCGACCGGCGGCGCGCTGCACCCTGCCTTGGCCCCCGCACCGACAGGGGCGCCGACGGCGACGCGAACCGCTCGCCGACGTCGTCGACCGCGAGTCCTGTTCCTGTGCACCGGGAACAGCGCTCGATCCCAGATGGCCGAGGCGCTCCTCGTGCACCGATCCAAGGGTGCGCTCGAAGCCGCGAGCGCCGGCAGCCACCCGAAGCCACTCCATCCCTACGCCGTCCGGGTCATGGCCAGGCGCGGGATCGACATCAGCGGGAACCGCACCAAGCACGTCGGTGAGCTCGTGTCGCAGCACTTCGACGTGGTGATCACGCTGTGTGACCGCGTTCGTGAGGTCTGCCCCGAGTTCCCGCGCCACCCCGAGCTCGTGCACTGGAGCGTGCCGGATCCCGCACGCGCCAACGCAACCGGGCGCGCCTCGCTCGCCGCGTTCGAACGGACGGCAGCCGAGCTCGAGACACGCATCTCGTTCCTGATCCACCAACTGGCCACCACACCCGACAGGGGGACCCTTCATGCAACACAGTGAGACCGTGAGCGTCCGATACATGGTCGACGATGTCGAGCAAGCGGTTGCCTTCTACACCGACCTTCTCGACTTCGAAGTCCTGACCAACGCCGGATCTGCGTTCGCCGACGTCAAGAACGGCAACCTCCGACTGCTCATCTCCGGGCCGAAGAGCTCGGCCGGACGACCCATGCCCGACGGGGCGACGCCCGGACCGGGGGGCTGGAACCGCATCCACTTCATCGTCGACGACCTCGTCACCGAGGTCGACCGACTCCGCGACGCTGGCGCAAGGTTCCGCAACGACATCATCGAGGGTCCGGGCGGCAAGCAGATCCTCCTCGAAGACCCGTCCGGCAACGTCATCGAGCTGTTCCAGCCCGCGGGCTGACCCGCTCGCGACTGCCCGTCTCTATTCGAGCGGGCGGCGGGAGATCGCGGCCGGTTCTCGGCCGGCGAGCACGAACCCTCCGAGGGCCGCGAGCAGCGGCAGCGCGATGCCGAGCGCGAGCAGATCACCGGTCGGCGGGTGCGCGAGCGTGGACAGATCGCTCCGGTAGAACGCCGCCATGGTGAGGTAGCCCTCGGCGATCCCGAGCACGGCGGCCAGGAGAGCGAGCGCGCCGGCTGTCGCGGCCGTCACGACTCGCCGCGTGGTGCTGCTCGCCCCGGTTGCGGTCAGGATCCGCACGTCGTTGGCGGCCTCACCGCGGATCAGCCCGACCGTCAGGGCGAGCACCACGAGCGCGAACACGATTCCGGCTGCGGTGGCGTCCTCTGCGAGCTGCACCAGCGAGTGGTGCGTGTCGCGGGTCTCGATCGTGAGACCGGCGGCGGCCGCCGTCTTGCGGGCCCCGTCGGTCTGGGCCGCCGTCAGCGGGGCGCTCGTCCGCAGCAGCCAGGCGCTCGGCACGGACTGGAACCCGAGCCGTTGCATGGCGTGAGGAGTGAGCAGCGTGTTCGGCTCCGACGTGTCCTTCGGGAGGTCGAGATGTTGGATCCGCACGGCAGGGGGTTGGGCGCGGCCGCCGCTGAACAGCTGCAGATGGGCCAGGTCGGTGCGCGAGCTGATGATGTCGGTCGACGGGTCGATCGCGCTCGCGTCAACGCCGTCATAGGCCAGGACTTGCGGCGTCGCGACCCACAAGCCGCCGCGGTACTCGATCGACTGGCCGCCGTGGGGCCCGTTGCTGATCGCGGCCATCCCGACCGGGATGCGTCCGAGCGCCGTGCCGGCAGTCGACGAACCCGACGCCCGCCCGGGCGTGGCGACGACCGCACCTCCATCGACCTGCACCTCCGGTGTTGTCGGGTCGACCGCCGTGTCGAGCTCCACGACCTCGTGGGCCCCGACGGACCGGGCGATGGCATCGGCCTGGTGTCGCACCGCCGCCAGCTCGACAGCAGAGAGCTGCGCGACCGGGCCGCCGTCGAGTGCGTTGGGGGACAGGTAGACCACCATCTCGCGGTCGCCGAGGTTGCCGCCGCCCGCCGAATCCTTGGCGATCTGCGAGGCCGAGCTGATGGTGATGATCGAGGCGATGCCGATGGCGAGGGTGGCGGCGCCGAGGGCGGCGCCCGAGCGCGACTGGTACCGGGCCAGGTCGCGCAGCGCCAACCGCCCGGCGACCGGTAGGCGGGGCGCGAGCCGCGCCAGCGTCCGGATGGCCAGCGGCCCGAAGAGCAGGACGCCCACGACCGTGGCGATCGTGCCGGTGACGATGAGCAGACCGTGGTCGGGGTGGCCAAAGGCCAGCAGGATCATGCCGGCCAACAGGACGACCACCCCGACGGCCGCGACGCGCCGAGCCGGCGGCGGCTGCGGCGGGCGACCGGAGAGCGCGGTGACGACCGAGACCCGCGACGCCGCCCTCGCCGGCCACCACGCGGCCAGCACGGCCGTGGCCACGGCCAGAGCGGCGGCCATCGACACCGCCCACCACGGAATGGCGAATCGATCCACGTCGTGAGACACGAGTTGGGCGACAGCCGGGGAGAAGAGGAGCCAGCCGACGAGTCCGACAGCGGTGCCGACCACGGTGGCGACGACGCCGACGGCCGCGCCGTTGGCCAGCATCACGAGGCGGATGTGGCGATCGGTCGCACCGACCGAGCCGAGCATGCCGAGCGCTCGCTGCCGCCGATGGGCCAGCACGCTGAAGCTGGCCACGCTGACCAGCCCGACGAACAGAAGGGTGAGCGTGGCCAGCACCAGGACGGCGACGGCCCCTTGGGTCTTGGTGGTCCCCGCCACGCCCAGGATCTGGCCCGGAGTCGCGCTCGGGAGGTGGAACGACTGGAGCTGGGCGTTGGAGAGGTCGGCGTCGATCTGGACCGTGACGTCGTTCGTCGACGGGAGGCGGCCCGGCGCGACCACGGCGAACTGGTCGTCGTACGCCTTCGGGTCCTGCACCATGCCGACCACCCGGAGCGGCGGCCCGCCGAGGTCCCGCCAGGTCGACCCGAGGTGGAGTCCGAAGGTGGAGGCCACGCCGCTCGTCACCGCGACCTCGTCCGGCGCGGTCGGGAGGTGTCCGGCCCGGATCCGCAGTCCGCCTCGGGGGCGCGCACCCGCCGGCTCGATGGACCGGACGTCGAGCGACGCGAGCGAGCCGGGCACGGCCATCCGATCGTGCGCGAAGACCTCGGCGGGTCCGAACGCGGCCTCGAGGGCACGGATGTCGGTCGACAGGCCGGGATCGCTGGCAGGAAGGATCCAGGTGGTCTTGGGTGAGGCGGGAGCGTTGGTGGCCACCGACAGCCCGAGCATGGTCGCGGCCACCGCGAAGGCGAGGAGGCCGACCACGAGGAGCTGCTGTCGCCATTCGCGACGGAAGAGGCGCACCCCCCAGCGCACCACGGCACGACGTGCCGGCACGCCACCGTTGGAGGGACGCGGCGCGCTGCTCTCCGCGACCGGTCTGTCCAACGTGATCGTCATGGCCCAGGCGCCGGCTCGAGGAGCGTCTCGGGCCCGGCCGGCGCGGAGGTCTCGTCGATGACGCGCCCATCGCGCAGGAAGACGACCCGGTCGGCCCAGGCGGCCAGCTGGGCGTCGTGGGTGACCACGATGCCGGCGACCTGCCCCCGGCAGGCCTCGCGGATGAGTCGCATGACCCCTTCGGCGTTCACCGAGTCGAGCGCGCCCGACGGCTCGTCGGCCAACAGCAGGCGGCGATCGCCGATCACGGCCCGGGCGATCGCCACGCGCTGACGCTCGCCACCCGACAGCTCGTCGGGGAAGTGGTCCGCCCGGTCGGCCAGCTCGAGCGTCGAGAGCGCCGCCAGGGCATCGACCCGAGCGGCCTTGGCGGACACGCCGTCGAGCTCCAAGGGCAGGCTCACGTTCTCGGCCGCCGTCAGCCCGGCGAGCAGGTTGAAGTCCTGGAACACGAAACCGACCGATCGCCGCCGCAATCGGGCCCGGTCGTTGCGCGACATGCGCGAGACCGGCTCGTCCGCGATGAGCACGTCGCCCGACGTCGGCTCCTCGAGCGTGCCGGCGATCGTGACCATGGTGCTCTTGCCCGATCCGCTCGGGCCCATGACCGCCACCAGCTCGCCCTCGGCGACGACGAGGTCCACCTCGTGCAGGGCGCGGACCTGGGCCGATCCCTCGCCGTAGGACTTCGAGACGCCCTTGAGCTCGAGCGCGGCCATCAGCGGGCCCCGACCCGGCGGGCGCGCTTGGGCATCGGCGCGGCGATGGGCGACGAGATCGAGGGGGAGAACCGGTGGAACCGCCCATCGGCGGCGTCGAGCCATCGGACGACCGACTCGAGCCGGAACAGCTCGGCGTCGACGGCCAGCACCAGACCGATGTCGTCGGCGTCGGCGTCCTCCTTGATGCGGGTCCACTGCTGCATCAGCTGGACCAGGTGTCGACGGTGCACCTGTATGACCTCGTGCACGTCCACGTCGGGCATGCGGCCGGCGACCAGCACCTTGATGACCAGCTCGTCCCTGGGCGGCGACGACAGGTCGGGCGGGGTGCGCAGCCAGTCGGCCAGCGCGGCATCGCCATCGGCGGTGATCCGGAAGTGCTTCTGCGGCCCGTCGTCACCGCCCTCGGCCTCGACGAGGCCATCTCGCTCGAGGCGTTGCAGCGTCGTGTACACCTGGCCGACGTTCAGAGGCCAGACCTCGCCCGTCCTGGCTTCGAACTCCTGCCGCAGCTGCAGGCCGTACTTCGGGCCCTCGCTGAGCAGGGCGAGCAGTGCGTGCGCCACGCTCATCGGACTTCCTTCATCGGACTGACCTCACGGATCGACCTACCGTTGAACATACTGAGTATCCTACTCGGATTTCGCCCCAACGCAAGTCCCCTCGACGCGCCCCTGACCCTGCGGGGTACCGTCGGTCTCACCAGACGAACAGCATGGACGGAAGGGGGAACCATGTTCCCGTCCAAGTTCGACTACGTCGTCGCCGCGACCGTGGACGAGGCCATCAGCGCCAAGGCCCAGGGTGGCGACGAGACGAGGTTCCTGGCCGGTGGCCAGAGCCTGCTGCCCATGATGAAGATCCGCCTGGCCAACCCGGCCACGCTGGTCGACATCAACCGGTTGACCGGTCTCGACACGATCGAGCGGACCAACGGGCATCTGCGCATCGGGGCGCTGGTGCGCCACGCCCAGGTCGCGGCCTCGGACCAGACGTTCGGCGTGCTGGCCGCCGCCGCACCCTGGGTGGCCGACCCGCTGGTGCGCAACCTGGGCACCTTCTGCGGTTCGGTGGCCCATTGCGATCCCGAGGGCGACTGGAACTCGGTGCTGTTGACCACCGGAGCCGATGTGGTGGCCCAGGGTCCCGGCGGCCAGCGGACCATCCCGATCAGCGAGTTCGTGCAGGGCATGTTCACCAACGCCCTGGCCGACGACGAGATGCTGGTCGAGATCCGGATCCCCGTCCCCACCGGCCGCTCCGGCGGCACCTACCTGAAGTTGGAGCGCAAGGTCGGCGACTACGCCACCGTGGCCGTCGCCGCCCAACTCGGCCTCGACGCCAACGGCTCCATCTCCCAGGCCGGCATCGCCCTCACCTCGGTCAACGCCACCAACACCAAGGTCACCGAGGCCGAAGCCCTGCTCGTCGGCCACACCCCGAGCGACGAGCTGTTCGCGGACGCCGCCGAGTTGGCCGCGGCCGCGGCCGACCCCCACTCCGACGTGCGGGGCACCGCCGAATGGAAGCGCCAGGTCGTCCGCACCTACACCCGTCGAGCGCTGGCCACCGCCGCCAGCCAGGCCCAGGGGAGCTGAGCGGTCATGGAAGTCACCGTCACCATCAACGGCACCAGCTACACGGACGACGTCGAGCCTCGGATCCTGCTGGTCGACCACATCCGACGCACGATCGGCCTGACCGGTACCCACATCGGGTGCGACACCACCAGCTGTGGCGCCTGTGCCGTGCTCCTCGACGGTCGCCCGGTCAAGTCCTGCACCATGCTGGCCGTCCAGGCCGACGGCCGTGCGGTGACCACGGTCGAGGGGCTCAAGGCCGATGGCGAGCTGCACCCGATCCAGGCCGCCTTCAAGGAGGAGCACGGGCTGCAGTGCGGGTTCTGCACCCCCGGGATGATGCTGGTCGGCGCCGCGCTGATCGAGGAGAACACCGATCCGTCGGTGGATGACGTGCGCTGGGCCATCTCCGGCAACATCTGCCGTTGCACCGGCTACATGAACATCGTCAAGGCCATCCGGTCGGCGGCGGGCGCGCCGGCCACCACCGGACAGGAGGCGTCGGCATGACCACCACCGAACCACGCCCGACCGAGCTCGGACCCGTCGAGATCGGCGGCATCGGCCATTCGGTCAAGCGCCACGAGGACGCCCGCTTCATCGAGGGCCAGGGCAACTACCTCGACGACATCGTCCTCCCCGGCATGCTGTACATGGCCATCCTGCGCTCGCCCGTGGCCCACGCCCGGATCAACGGCATCGACACCACCGCGGCGGCCGCGGTGGACGGCGTGGTGGCGGTGGTGACCGGTGACCTCATGGCCCAACACGGCCTGGCCTGGATGCCCACGCTGTCGGGCGACACGCAGGCGGTCCTGGCCACCGACAAGGTGCGGTACCAGGGCCAGGAGGTGGCGGCCGTCATCGCCACCGACCCCTACGTGGCCGTCGACGCCACCGAGCTCATCGAGGTCGACTACGAGACGCTGCCGCCCATCACCACCCCCCAGCAGGCGCTGGAGCCAGGCGCCGTGGTGATCCGTGACGAGAAGGAGGGCCAGACGGACAACCTGGTCTACGAATGGGAAGCCGGCGACGCGGCGGCCACCGACGCCGCCTTCGCCAAGGCCGACCGCGTCGTCACCCTCGAGACGCACTACCCCCGCTCGCATCCCGCCCCGCTCGAGACCTGCGGGATCCTGGCCGACGTCAACTCGGTCTCCGGCCAGGCCACCCTCTGGATGACCTCGCAGGCCCCCCACGCGCACCGGACCCTGTTCGCCATGGTCGCCGGGTTGCCCGAGCAGGACATCCGCATCATCAGCCCCGACCTGGGTGGCGGTTTCGGCAACAAGGTGCCGATCTACCCGGGCTACGTGGTGGCCACCGCCGCGTCGCTGCTCATCGGCAAGCCGGTCAAGTGGATCGAGACCCGGAGCGAGAACCTGATCTCCACCGGCTTCGCCCGCGACTACCACATGAAGGGCGAGCTGGCCGTCACCGACGACGGCAAGATCCTGGCCCTCCGCGTGAACATGTTGTCGGACCAGGGCGCGTTCTACGCCGACGCCCAGCCCACGAAGTTCAAGGCGGGCCTGTTCCACGTGGTCACCGGCAGCTACGACTACCCCGCCGCCCACATCATGTGCAAGGGCGCATTCACCAACAAGGCACCCGGCGGCGTGGCCTACCGCTGTTCGTTCCGCATCACCGAGGCCTCGTTCCTGATCGAGCGCCTGGTGCAGAACGCGGCCTACGACCTGGGCATCGACCCCGCCGACATGCGCTTCAAGAACTTCATCCAGCCCGAGCAGTTCCCCTACGAGACGCCCACCGGCTTCGTGTACGACTCGGGCGACTACCCCACGGCCCTGCGCAAGGCGCTCGACGAGGTGGGCTACGAGGGGCTGCGGGCCGAGCAGCTGGCGGCCCGCGAAGAGGGCCGCTTCATCGGGATCGGCATCGCGCATTTCACCGAGGCGGTCGGGGCCGGTCCCTCGAAGACCTACGACATCGCCGGGCTCAAGATGATCGACTCGGCCGAGCTGCGGGTGCACCCGACCGGGAAGGCCATCCTCAAGCTCGGGGTCAAGAGCCAGGGCCAGGGCCACGAGACGACCTTCGCCCAGATCGTGGCCGAGGAGCTCGGCATCCCCGTCACCGACATCAAGGTGCTCGAGGGCGACACCGACAACACCCCCTACGGCCTCGGCACCTACGCCTCGCGTTCCACGCCGGTGGGCGGTGCGGCCACCGCGATGGTGTCGCGCCAGCTGGCCGACAAGGCCAAACGGATCGCCGCCCATCTGCTCGAGGCGGCCGACGAGGACATCGAGCTGAAGGCCGGACAGTTCTCGGTGCGGGGCACCCCCGATCGATCGGTCACCATCCAGGACGTGGCCCTGGCCGCGTACACCAACCTGCCCGACGGCATGGAGTACGGCCTCGAAGGCGTCCACTACTACGACCCGCCCAACCTGACCTACCCCTACGGGAGCTATGTGGTCGTCGTCGAGGTCGACGCCGACACGGGTGTGTGGAAGGTCCAGCGGATGGTGGCGCTCGACGACTGCGGGGTGCGCATCAACCCGATGATCGTGGAAGGTCAGATCCACGGAGGTCTCACCGAGGGCTTCGCCATGTCGTCGATGCAGTGGATCACCTTCGACGACGACGGCAACTGCATCGGCTCCAACTTCATGGACTACCTGATCCCCACCGCCTGGGAGACACCCCGATTCGAGCTGCTCGAGACCCACGTGCCGTCGCCCCACCACCCGATCGGCGCCAAGGGGGTGGGCGAGTCGGCCACCGTCGGCTCGCCGGCCGCCTACGTGAACGCGGTGATCGATGCCGTTGCGCACCTGGGCGTGCGCAACATCGACATGCCGGTGCTGCCCGACCGGGTGTGGGCCGCCATCCGCGACGCCCAGGGCTGAGGCCCGACGATGGAGCTCGACGTGCTGGCCAGGGCCGTCGCCCTGCGCGAGCGCCGAGAGCTCTTCGCCCTGGCCACCGTGGTCTGGCGCCGGTCGCCGTCGTCGGGCCACCTGGGCTCGAAGGCGCTCATCCTCTCCGACGGCACCATGCAGGGCTGGCTCGGCGGGGCCTGCGCCCAGCCCACCGTCGTCCACGAGGCGCTGGCCGCGATGAGCGACGGGCGCAGCCGGCTCCTGCTGCTGGGCCAGCCCGACGACCTGGGCGTGCGACCCGACGACGGGATCCTGAAGGTGCCCATGGCCTGTGAGAGCGAGGGTGCGATGGAGATCTACCTCGAGCCGGTGCTGCCCGCTCCCCAGGTGGTGATCATCGGTCGGTCACCCGCGGTGTTCACGCTGGCCGAGCTCGCCACCGCCCTCGACTGGGACGTGGCCGTGATCGACGACGGAGGCGACCCGGCCGATCACCCCCATCCGGACGCGGTGCGGACCCGCCTGGACCTCGACCGGCCTGGGCGTGGGGCCGGCCACCGCCATCGTCGTGGCCACCCAGGGCCACTACGACGACCTGGCGCTCGAAGCGGCGCTGCGAACCGACGCCGGCTACGTCGGCCTGATCGCGGCCGGGCAAGCGAGCGTCGGCCACCCTCGAGCTGCTGCGCGAGCGGGGCGTCGCCGATGACCAGCTGGCCCGGGTGACCGCACCCGCGGGGCTCGACCTCGGCCGGGTCGACAACGCCGAGATCGCGGTGGCGGTGCTGGCCGAGCTCGTGGCCCGTCGGACGGCCGGCACCTGGAGCGGACGGCGAACCGAGGTGGCCCCAGCCCGAGTACCGGGACCCGGTGTGCGGGATGACGGTGGACCCCTCGTCGTCCCGCTACCGCGCCACGCGCGACGGGGTGGACCACTGGTTCTGCTCGCCCGGCTGCCTGGCACAGTTCGAGCGCGGGCTGGATCGACTCTGACCGAGTACGCGCCCGTGGGCAGCCTCTGGGATGTCGCCCAGAACGCGGACTGACCTAGGACGACGGCTCGCCGAGCTCCGCGGCGGCGTGCAGGGTGAGGGCCTGCAGTGTGCGCACGGTGGTGTCGATGTCTCGCACGTCGAACTGACCCAGGAGCTCGCGAGTCGGGCGCGAGACGTACTCGCTCAGACTGGCGTAGAGATCCGCTCCCGCTGCGGTCAGCGATACGGCCGCCTCGCCCTCGATGACGCCGTCGGACTCGAGGCGCTCGAGCAGTTGCCGGGTCGACTCGGCGTCGAGCGACGGCGAGCCCTCGAGGTCCGCGGTCAACGCCCGGCGGTCGAGGTCAGGCCCGCGAGTGGCGACCAGCTTCAGCGCGTACCAGGTCTCGGGCTCGATCTGGCGCTGCGCGAGGTGCCGGCGCAGGACCTTGGTCATCGTTCGCTCGCAGAACGCCAGCGTCTGGCCGAACTGGCTGTAGGACTCCGGGGTCGGGATGGGGGTCGTCATGTCGGGCTCCGTTCCGGGCTGGTAGACAGGTTCCTGACCATCATACGAACTAGACAGGAGCCTGTCTACCCATGGACTCGACCTTCCCGGCTCGCCCGCTGATCGGCCTCCTGCTCCGACTGCTCCAACAGGAATGGGCGCGCGAGATCCACACGGCACTGGACGGAGCCGGCTTCGGCGACATCGGACCCGCCCACTCGAACGTCTTTCCCTTCGTGCCACCCGAAGGGATCAGCGTGTCGGCCCTCGCCGAGCTGGCCCGTGTGCGCAAGCAGACCATGGCCCAGGCGGTGGATCAGCTCGAGGCGATGGGGTACGTCGAGCGGCGTCCGAACCCGAGCGACGGGCGGTCACGGCTGGTGCTGCTCACCGAGCAGGGGGAGGCCGTCAAGCCCGTCACGCACGAGACTGCCGCACGCGTCGAGCAACGATGGGCGAGCCTCACGAGCCCGGCCGAGTTGGAGTCGCTGCGCGCCGCGCTCCTGCACCTGCTGACGGAGATCCGAGCGGCGTAGGAGCGCCGCCGGTTCAGCTCCGGTTGGAGGAACCGGGCCCGGGGCGCAGGGCGAGGTCGACCAACCGGGCCAGCGCGGCCGGGTCGTCCATGCGCTCGCCCAGGAGCATCCCCCGCTGAAGCAGCACACCCGGACCGAAGTCGACGCGCAGGTCGAGGTCGGGATCGTCGTCGCCCACCTCGCGGGCGATGAGCATCCGCAGGTGGTCGCGCACGTCGCACAGGGCGTTGTCGCGCAGCGCCTGGAGGATCTCGGGCTCGTCGCGGGCGACGGCCAGACACCCGGGCACCAGCTGGGTGCCGGTGCCCTGGAAGGCCGTGGCCATCAGGGTGAAGATCGTGAGCAGGTCGGCCCGAGTGTCGCCGGTGTCGGGCAGGTCGACCACCTTGGCCCGGAGCGCCTCGACCACGAGGTCCTGCTTGGTCGGCCACCGCCGGTAGATCGTCGCCAGGCCCACGCCGGCGCGATCGGCGACGTCCTGGATCGTGAGCCGGTCGTAGCCGTCCTCGTCGATCAGCTCGATCACCGCGCCGAGGATCGCCGGGGTCCGGTCAGCCGAGCGGGGCCGGCCTCGCGCCGGTGCCTCGATCTCGTCGGTTTCGGTGGTTGCGGCGTCCTCCGCCACAGACGGGGCGCCGGTCGGTGGTGTGACCATTTTCATAGGACGTGCCTCGGATCGGGGTTGGCACTTCGTCTACCCCTCCACATACTGAAGCCTTCACTTCCGAAAGTCGTCCCTACCGGATTGGTGGACTCTTCATGGTAGACCTTCTGAGCTCCGATTCCGCTCGAACTGCTGCTCCAGCGGAGGCCCTGTCGCCCCGACGGCGAGGCCTGGTCCTGGCGGCCATGTGCCTGGCGCTGGTCATGGTGGTGAGCGGGGTCTCGATGCTGAACAACGCCCTGCCCCACCTGGCCGAGTCGCTGGCCCTCAGCCAGTCCCGCCAGCAGTGGGTGGTCGATGCGTACACCGTCGCCCTGGCCGCGCTCCTGCTCCCCGCCGGGGCCATCGGCGACCGGTTCGGCCGGCGAGGGGCGATGATCGGCGGCATCCTCGTCTACGGCCTCGGGATGGTGTGGGCGGCCACCGCCGGCAGCGCCAACAGCTTGATCGCCGCCCGGGTGATCGCCGGCGTCGGTGCCGCGTTCATCATGCCCGGCACCCTGTCCACCATCACCAGCGTGTTCCCGCCCGAAGGTCGGGCCCGCGCCGTCGGCATCTGGGCCGGCTTCGCCGGCGCCGGCGGCACCATCGGCCTGCTGATGTCGGGCGTGCTCGTCGACCACTTCTACTGGGGCTCCGTGTTCGTGGTGAGCGGCCTGCTCTCGGCCGTTGCGTTGTTGGCGGTCGTCTTCCTCGTTCCCAGCACGAAGGCCGCTGAGCTGGTGCGGCTCGATCCGGTCGGGGCGGTGCTGGCCGCGGTCGGGATCGGCGCCCTGGTCCTGGCCATCATCGAGGGTCCCGATCGCGGCTGGTCCAACTCGCTCACCGTCACCGCCATCGTGACCGGTGTGGTGATGGTGGCCGCCTTCGTCGGATGGGAGCTGCGCAACCGGGCCGCCATGCTCGACCCGAGGCTGTTCCGCCACCGCGGCATGGCCACCGGCTCGGCCTCCATCTTCTTGATGTTCCTGGCCATGTTCGGCTTCTTCTTCATCGGCGTGCAGTACCTGCAGCTGCTCCACGGCTACGACGCCCTGAAGGCCGCCCTGGCCCTCTTGCCCATGTCGGTGGTCTTCGTCGTCATCTCGCCGGTGGCCGCCACCCTCTCGACGCGTCTCGGCCAGCGCGTGGTGAGCGCGAGCTGGTCTGTTCATCGCCGCCGGCGGCTTCGCGCTGTTCCTGACCGTGACCCCTGGCAGCAGCTTCTGGTTGTTCCTGGCCACCTCGCTGGTGCTCGGGCTGGGGATCGCCCTGGCCATGACGCCCGCGACCAACGCGATCGTCGCGTCGCTTCCCCCGGAGAAGCAGGGCGTCGCCTCGGCCATCAACGACCTCAGCCGTGAGCTCGGCTCGGCGTTCGGCGTGGCCATCATCGGCAGCGCCTTCAACACCGGCTACCGCAACAGCATCGACCAGCACCTGGGCGGACTGTCCGGCCAGGTGGCCTCCCTCGCCCATCAGGCACCGGCCACCGCCTACGCCGCCGCGGCCAAGCTGCCCGGCGCCGGACAGGCCCTGGTCGCGCACACCAACGACGCCTTCGTCAGTGGCCTGCACGCGGCATTGCTCATCAGCGGTGCGGCGATGCTGCTCGGCGCCGTGTACGTCGCCCTGCGGGCCCCGTCACGCGCCGAAGAGGGCGCCGAGGACATCCTCGACCACCCTGAGCTCGAGGGCCTCGACCTCGATCTCGACCTCGCCGACCGGGCCGACCCCGCGAGCGAGCGCCCCTCCCCTGTCCTCGCCATCGGGACCGTCGACGCGTCCGGGTAGGGCCGTGCTCACCTGGCGATCAGGCCTTGCAGTCCACCGCGACCTCGAGGGCCGCGCAGATCTCACGCATCCGATCATCTGAGAGCCGGCCCAACCGGTCGACCAAAACAGCGATGGACACGCTCTCGACCGAGTCGAGGTTGACGGCGCACCGCGCCGGAACCGGATCGTCCCCAGGCTCCAACACGACCTCGCTGGCCAGCAGGCGGATCGTAGTGGTGCAGGGCGCGATCAACGCCCGGCGCAACCGCGGGATGGCCGCGTCACGCGACAGGACGACGACCGGTCGGCGCCCGATGTCCGGGGGCTCGCACCACCACACCTCACCCCGGAGCGGCGAGCTCACGAGCCGGCGGCCGCCTCGCGGAACGACGCCAGGTCGCCCCACTCGTCGGCCGCGTCGAGGGGATGGTCGTCATACGCCGCATAGGAAGCGTCGATCTCGGTTCCACGATGGCGTGCCAACAACGACCGCAGCGCCTCATCGATGAGCGCCGCGTCGGTCTGTTCGCGGTCCAGCCGGCGCGCGAGCGCGAGGAGGTCGCCGTCCACCGTCGTACTCACCCTGACCCTCGTCATGCCACAAAGATAGCACATGTGTGGCATGCGGGACACGTCCAGCCACCACAGGGGACGGACGAGCTCAGGGTGCGGAGGGCTACGGTCGCCACATGCAGCCCTTCGAGTTGGAGACCTCGGTCGCGGCCCTGTACAGAGACGGTTCTTCGAGCGTCATCGAGCCTCCCGGCGGCCGGCCGGTGCGCATAGACGGGTTCACCGTCGGCGCGCCGTCGATGACCCGCTCCGCCCCTCATCGCGGTGAACTGCACCCCGACGGCGACGAGCTCCTCTACGTGGTGTCCGGCCACGTCGAGGTCGTCTTCGAGGACGGCGGCACCCCCGACGGCGTCGGGATCGAGCAGTCCGTGACGGTGCAGGCCGGCGAGGCGGTCGTGGTCCCCGCAGGCGTGTGGCACAGGGTCGTGGTGACCGAACCGGCTCGCATGATCCACATCACCCCGGGACCCGGAAGCGATCACCGGCCCCTCTGAGCGCGGGGCACGCGATCGTGGCCCTCGGCCGCGATCGAGTCACATGCCGAACTGCGTGCGGTCCAGCGCAGCGACCGCCTCGGCTGGGCCGGTCACCTCCACCTGCGCTGCGCTCTTCCGCCCGAAGACGTAGAGGAGCAGTTCGCCGGGGCGTCCGCTGAGCCGCGCCGTCGGCTCGCCCGGCCGCACCTTGACGAACTCGCTCGTTCCCGCCCATTCGAGCTCCAGCCCGGCATCGCGTAGTCGACGACCGAGATGGCGGCCTCCGCGACAAACGTTTCGCCACAACGCGGCGTCCAGCTCGGGCATGAGCGTGCGAGGCGCCATCCCGTTGGCCCTACGCACATCTTCGTGGTGGACGAAGTACTCGTTGAGGTTGGGGAACGAGCGGACCCAGCCGATGCGGAAGAACCCGGCCGGCGGGCCCGACCGGATCCGTGACACGAGCCACCCGAAGTCGCGGCGTTCGGCCAGCGCCACCCTCCGCTGCTCGGCGAAGCGCTGGAACGGACCCGGGAGCACCATGCAGGGACCCGCGACCAGATCGCGCTCGCGCAGGACGAGGTGCGCCGCGAGATCGTGGGTGGTCCATCCCTCGAGCAGCGTGGCCGCGGACGGCCCGAGCTCGTCGAACAGGTCGCACAGCTTCCGTCGCTCGTCCGCGTCGAAGCCGACGTCACCCATACCGGCCGAACGTAGTGGACGCTCAGGTGGCGCGTGGCTGGCTCGGGCCTGTCACCGAGCGAGTGGCTCTTGTGACACGGCGGTCGCATCGGACGGCAGCTGACCAGCGAACCGGTCGAAGAGCGGGGCCGTCATCATGGTGGTGATCAGTGCCATGAGCACCGCACCGACCTGCAGGGGAGCGGTGATGATGCCGGCGTTGAGGGCCGCCAGTGCGACGACGAGCACGAGCAGCCCGCGACAGTTCATGAGCACGCCCAGGACATTGCCCTCCTGCCAGGTCAGTCCGCCCAGACGTGCACTGACTGCACCGCCCAGCCACTTTCCGGCGATGCCCGCGACGAGGAACAGCGCGATGCCGGCGAGGAAGGAAAGGCCCAACTTCGTGAAGTCGGTGTTCAGCCCCGAGTACGCAAGGAAGACCGGGAGCATGACCACGAGGGTGAGGTCGCGCAGCTTCGCCCCGAACTCGCGGTGGAGTATCTCGCGGGCCGGGAGCACCGCACCGGCGAGGAACGCGCCGGGGATGACGGTGATGCCGATCCGATCAGCGATGTACGACGAAGCCAGCAGCAGGATGAAGAAGCCTCCGAACATCGAGGGGGTCACCGTGCCCGCCGATTCGATGCGACGACCGAGCGGCGCCAGGGCCGGGCGGACGAGGAGAAGCATCGCGGCCACGTAGGCGGCCGTGATCGCGTACTTCGTGAGGATGCTGGCCGCTCCGGCGTGGTGGTCGACGGAGATCGCGGTCGAGAACACCAGGAACATCAGCACGCTCAACACTGCAGACCCCGCGATCCCGACCGACCCGATCCGGCTGCGGCTCAGGCCCTTCTCCTGCAGGATGTGGGCCAGGACCGGGAGCGCGGTGACCGCGAGCATCGCGCCGAGTATCAGCCCGAAGGCCAATCGTGACGGCTGGGCGGCCGTGCCGTACCCACCGACGAACTTGTGGCTGTAGAGGGCGGGCCCGATGAGCAGGCCGAGCACCACCGGCACGGCGGTCGCCCCGATCGCCACCGCCGCGATTCCGCGGGTGCGTCCCTTGAGCATGGCGTAGTCGAGCTCGGTGCCCACCTGGAACATGAACAGGATGAGCGCGATCTGCCCGATGATGGCGAGCACCGAGCGGGCTTGAGGCGGGAACAGGCAGTTGCCGATGCTCGGTGGGACCTTCGTGGCGGCCAGAGCGACCTGGCAGTGCAGGCCCGACCAGGGGCGGTGCCAGGTATAGATGGTCGGACCGAGCAACGTGGGTCCGAGCAGGATGCCGGCGACGATCTCGCCGACCACGGTCGGCTGGCCGAGCCGCCGGAACAAGCCGCCGACCAGCCGGGCCACGATCAGGATGAGTGTGAGGTCGAGCAGCACGAAGGCGAAGACGAGGTCGGGTGGAAGCGCGGGTGCGATCATCGTGGTCCTTCCCTGGAGTGCATCGCCTGATCACGAGAAGCGCCGGGGACACTACACTCCGCCTCTCATCGGACTCTCACAATCGGTGCTGCGCGGCAGGATCGATGAGTACGGGCGAAGGGATGACGACGTGGCGACCAGGACCAAGGCCGACGTTCTCGTGATCGGTGGCGGACCGGCCGGCTCCACCGCCGCGTTGCGCCTCCTCGAGCGCGGCATCAGGCCGCTGATCGTGGAGCGCGAGTCGTTCCCCCGCTACCACATCGGAGAGTCGATGACCGGCGAGTGCGGTGCGATCGTGCGTGACCTCGGATTCGCCGATCGCATGGAGAAGGCCTCCCATCCGGTCAAGCAAGGTGTCGTTGTCTTCGGGACCCGGGGCAACAGCGACTGGTGGCTCCCGGTCATGAGGCGTGACGACGAGGGCACGCTCCACGACCAGTTCACCTGGCAGGTGCGGCGCAGCGAGTTCGACCAGATGCTGCTCGACGAAGCGGTCGATCGGGGCGCCGAGCTCCTGGACGGCCGGGCGGCCAGTCCGCTCATGAGCGACGACGGGCAGGCTGTCGCCGGCGCCACGGTCGACGTGGGCGACGGGACGATGGTCGATGTCGAGGCTGACCTGACCCTCGACTGCTCGGGGCAGTCGACCTTCCTGGCCAACCGCGGCGCGACCGGCCCCAAGTACCTGGGCGCGTACGACAAGCAGATCGCCATCTTCAGCCAGGTGGCCAACTACGTGCGCGACGACGACTCCGAGCGAGACAAGGCATCGGGCAACACCCACATCTTCTACAAGGAGAAGTTCCACTGGGCGTGGGCGATCCCCATCGACGACGACGTCACGAGCATCGGGGTGGTCGTCCCGGCCCAGTACTTCCGCGACCGCAAGGAGTCCAAGGCGGACTTCCTGTGCCGCGAGCTCAAGGAGCTCAACGCCGGCTTGTCCGAGCGCATCCCCGAGCCCATGTTGGTCGAGGCCGCGCACGTCATCCCGAACTACTCGTTCCAGGTGCGCAAGTTCGCCGGTCCCGGCTACATCTGCGTGGGCGACGCGCACCGCTTCATCGACCCCATCTTCTCGTTCGGCCTCTACGTGACCATGAAGGAAGCGGGCATGGCCGCCGAGGCTGCGACGGGATACCTTGCGGGGACGGGCCGCGGGTCCGACGACCCGTTCCACGACCACATGGTTGCGTGCGAGCGAGCCATCGACAAGCTCGAGGACGTCCTCGACACCTTCTGGGAGAACCCGCTGGCGTTCGCCTTCCTGGTGCACAACAAGTTCCGAGGACCGATGATCGACTGCTTCGCCGGCCGGATCTACGAGAACATGCCGACCCGCGGCCTGGACGAGGCCATCGGCTCGTTCCGCAAGCTCCTCGACCGCGAGCGCACCTATGACGAGGCGGGGCTGTACTCGGTCCCGATCGGGTCGCGCTACCACGAAGAGCGGGCCCCCCTCTGGAACTCCGAGCTCGACAGCGTCGAGACGACCGAACGCTGGATGCGCGACACCGCCTGACTCGGGAACAGTGGGTCTGGCCGCCCGCACTCTCACCGCCCCTCGGCGGCGATCTCCTGCCAGGTCTTTCCGCTGCGGACGCTGGCCGGCAGGTCGGCCACCACGTCCGATCCGCGTTGCGACGCGTCGTCGACCTTCTTGATCAGGATCCACCGGTCGTCGCCGGTCCGCGTCAAGGCGAATCCGCCGTGCAGCTTGGATCCGTCGAGGACGAACGACAGGTGGTCGGGTTCGTCACGGAGGATCTCGGCGACGCCCTCGTCCCAGATGATCACCGCGCCCGTGCCTCTCCGCTGCCCCTCGTGGACGCCCTCGAACTGGCCGGCGGCGAGCGTGTGGTCCTCGACCGGCACCGCCAGACGTTTCACCCCGGGGTCGAGCGACGGACCGTTGGGCACGGCCCACGACCGCAGCACGTCGCCCGACTGGATCCGCAGGTCGTAGTGCAAGGTGGTGGCGTCGTGGAGCTGCACGACGAACCGTGGCGACGGGCCGGCCACCCGAAGCGCCTAGCCGAATCCCCCGAACAGGCCCTTGCCCCGCAGCATCTCCCAGAACTCGGGGTCGTAGGCATGCTCGGGATCGGCCCGCACCAGCTCGTCGACGGTGTGGGCGTCGTCGCCGACCAGGATGCGCCACTCGTTCTTGCGCACGCCGTCGAGGATGATCGTCGCCGCCTCGGCCGCGGTGGTCGGCGCCGTGTCTCGGAACATGTCGGCCATCATCTTCATGCCGTTGCGCAGGTCGTCGTCGCTCATCGACCCGACCGGCAGGCCTCGCGCCTCGGCCTGCTCGCGGATCCGGGCGACGTGCTCGGCGTCCATCGAGTCGGGCTCGAGGCCATGGGCCTTGCCCGTGTTGGTGATGATCGAGGTGCCGATGTGGCCGGGCATGACCACCGAGGCTCGAAGGTGCGGCGCGTTGACGCGGAAGTCGGCGATGAGCGCCTCGGTGAAGCCGCGCACCGCATACTTCGCCGCGCAGTAGGCGGTGTGGGGCTGGGTCGGCCCGACCGAGGCCCACAGGCCGTTGATGCTGCTGGTGTTGACGATGTGGCCCTCGTCCGCAGCCAAGAGCAGGGGCAGGAACGCGCGAGTGCCGTGGTACACGCCACCCCAGTCGACGCCGAAGGTCCGGTCCCACTGGGCGCGGTCGTCGGCGACCACGCTGCCTCCGCCGGCGATGCCGGCGTTGTTGAACAAGAGGTTGACGTGGTCGGTCGCCAACTCCGACTTCACCGCGTCGCGGAAGGCGAGCACCTGCGCTTCGTCGGACACGTCGGCCACGAAGGTGACGACACGCGTGTCGGCGGGCGCGTCCGCCAACGCCAACGACTTGGTCTCGGCCATCGCCTCGTCCGACACATCGCAGGTCGCGACGTCGCAGCCCGCGGCCGCGAGTTGGCGCACCAGCTCACGCCCCATGCCCGTCCCGCCGCCGGTGACGACAGCGATGCGTCCCTCGAGCTCCTCCACGACATGACCCCCTTGGTCGACGACAGCGACCCTAGGCGCTCGGCCGAGGCGCGTGTCAGGGCCGGGTTCAGGTGAAGTCGGAACCGCCGTCGACGTTGATGTTGGCGCCGGTCATGTAGGTGTTGCGGGCTGAGGCGACGAAGGCGATCACCGGTCCGATCTCGGAGGGGTCGGCGGCCCGGTTCAAGAAGACGTGATGGCCGAAGTTGTCGTTGATGAACCGCATGACGTCGTAGAGGTCGTTCTCGTCGAGGTCGGGCACGGGCGCGAGCGCGGCCTTCAACGACTCGGACAGCGAACGTGCCAGGGCTCACCGTGTTGACCAGGATCCCTTCGGGGGCGAGCGACTGCGAGAGGTTCTTCGACAGGCTGGTCAGGGCCGACTTGGCCGCGGTGTAGGCCACGAGCGACGGCGACTGTCGCTTGGTCGACATGGCCGACACGTTGACGATGCGGGCCCAGTCCGCGGCGCGGAGCCACGGCAGCGCGGCCCGGATGGTGCGCACCGCGCTGAGTGCGACCCCGTTGAAGACGCCCAGCCACTCGTCGTCGGTGGAGGTGTCGAAGCTCTTGATGCCACCGGGCAGGGGGCCCGCCGCGTTGACCACCGCGTTGAGGTGGCCCCATCGCTCGCCGAGCCCGGCGATCGCCAGGTCGATGGCGCCGCCGTCGAGCAGGTCGACCTGCAGGGCGACGGCATCGGGAGAGCCGAGCGCACCGAGGGCCTCGGTGGTCTCGTCGAGCGCGCCGCGCGATCGGGCCATCACCGCGACTCTGGCGCCGTCCGCGGCGAAGCAGTCGGCCGCCGCACGACCCATGCCGGTCGTGCCCCCGGCCACGAGGACGTTGGCACCGCGCAGTCCGAGATCCATGTCGTGCTCCGTTCGTGGTGAGAGGGATCAGGCGCCGAAGCGGCGCTGGACCGCTCGACGCCGTCGTCGGACGACCTCGGCCCGCTCGGCCGCCGACACCGTCGGGGTGGTCGTCGGGAGGTGGTCGCGGATCTCCCCGAAGGGCACGACCGAGGTCGTCGCCGCCGGCCCGTGGTCGGCCACGACCCACCGGAACAGCAGCGGCCCCTTCGTGTGGCCGAGCGTATCGATCCAGTTCGGGACGCCGGGGTCGTGGTGGGCCACCACCGCCCTGAACACCCCGTCGTCGTCGATGACCGCCTGTTCGAGGTTGAGGCTGGTGTGCCGCGTGGCGTAGTCGAGCGACTCCCACCAGAAGTTCCCGGCGTGCAGGCTCCAGTAGCGCGCCTGCGCCGGCACGACCTCGACGATCATGGCCTCGTCCGGGCCGAGGTCGTAGTGGCCCCAGGCGTTGATGTTCTCCTGCGCCCCGCCCATCTCGGACTTCACGGTGGCGTCGTCGAACGAGTTGTGACGGCTGTCCTGACCGAGGACCTCGACGTCGTTCCAGAACTTCGCGTTCGCCTCGAGCCAGGTGGCCACCGCCGCGAGTTGCGCCGCCACCCGCTGGGGAGTGGCGACGAGCAGATCGGCCGAGGCGTCGGCTGGCACCGGCGAGACGAGCTCGATCTCGAAGCTCGCCCGCTGCTCGTGGTCCCAGTCCGCGAAGAACTGGCGGCTGATGATCGAGTTGGCCCCGGGGGGCGTGACGAGGCAGTTGCCCGGTCGCTCGTCGGGTCCGACCCACAGCTCGAAGTTGCCGCCCGCATCGCAGTCGAGCTGGTCGTTGCGGATGTTGCCGTGGTTGGCCATGCCCTCGTTCACCTGGAAGCTGAGGTAGCGGACCGTCCCGATGTTGCCGGTGATGCGGTAGGTGAGATCGCCGCGGATGGCCGTGCTCCGGTAGGCGCAGTCGGGGCAGTCGAGGCCCCACTTGAAGATGTCGGTCCGCGAGATGGCGCCGAAGCTCGGCGCGAGCGGGTCGGCGGGGACGAGCGCGTGGGTGATGCCGTTGCCGACGAGCGCGAACAGGTGACGGTACCCGGCAGCCCGATCGACTGGCGCGCCAGGGACGTCGTCGCGCTGCACCTGCTCGCCCATGCGGGCGATGGCGGCGGCGAAGTCGGACCAGGCCGTGCCATCCATGAGGTCCGGGCTGTCGTATCCGTCCGTGTGCAGCGCCCGATCGATGTTGCCGATGTACCAGTCGAACTCCATCGTCATGGCTGCGCTCCTGTCGAGGCGGGGTCGCGGGGCGGACCCACGAAGCGGTCGTTGTAGAAGGCGAACTGGCGGCGCAGGTCGTCGAGATCGATGCCGTAGTCCTCGGGGTGGTACTCGTGCGCGCCCTGCGCGTCCGCCGGGTTGGCGGTCCACCACGCCGACATGCGGGCCGCGATGTCGACGTCGAGCTCGACGCCCAACCAGTCGTACAGGAGAGCCATCTCGGCGATCGGATCGGCACGCATGTCGGCGAAGCCGATGTCGAAGAACCGGTCCTCGTGGCCGTCGTCGCGATAGGCCAGCGTGGTGCGCAGCCCACGTTCCCAGAACGCTGCCTGGTTGGCGGCGAAGTCTGCCGCGAGCGGCCCCGTGCGCAACATCTCCGACGTCGCGTCGAACAGGCTGACCACCGACGGGATGACCTGCGCGATGTCGCGGTGGGTCATCACGAACCGCGAATCGGGGTAGACCTCGAGCAGCGCATCGATCGCGTGCATGTGGGCCGGTGACTTCAGCCGCCACGGCCGAGGCGCGAACTTCGACTGCAGCAGCTTGAGCACTCGTCGGTGGTACTCGTAGGCCGAAACCATGTCGCAGGTGGCGAGCCACTCCTCGTATCCCCGGTTGTCGCCCAGCGCGCCGAACATGGCCGAGCGGAAGTCGAGCGCCAGGATCTGCAGGCACTCGTTCGGGCCGGTCGGCGACATGGGCAGCATGACCTTGAACTTGGGAGCCATCTCGTCGATCAGCGACATGCTGGCCGCCGTCTCGGCGATCCGTGGATCGGTCTCGTAGGTGGCCGGCTCGGGCGGAGGCACCGGCGAGCCCGTCTCCCAGGCGAGCAGCGAGCGGGCGCGCGGATCCTCCGCCAACAGGAAGCTGAGCGCGGTGGAGCCCGTGCGCGGCAGCCCCAGGCCGAACAGGGGCGCCAGGATCTCCTGGTCGTCGACCTCGGGGTGTCGCCGGTACCAGTCCTCCACCGCGAGTCGGGTCGAGAGGAACCCGATGGCCTGATCGTGCAGCACCGCAACACCGAGCTCGTTGAAGGTGCCCGCCTGCTCGGCACCTTCGAGCAGCGCCACCAACCCGTCGTGGAACGACTCGGGCCCCAGGTCGTCGAGACCGGTCCGCTCGCGGGCGGCGGCGACCAGGTCGTCGGCGGTCGTCATGGCGATTCACTCCCGAGGTCGAGGTCGAGATCAGACGGTGGACGCGAGGTCATCCGGACGCCTTCGCCATCGGGCGCGCCCGCACGCCGGCCAGGCTCCGCATGTTCGCCAGCAGCCGCTCGGGATCGGGGCTCGGCACGAGGTAGTGCGAGTACGCGAGGCGCAGGAGGAGCTCGGCCGCCTGCTCGGCCGACACGTCACCGGCTCGCACCGCCGGCACCTCGTCGAAGGCGTCGCCGAGGAGGCGAACCAGCGCGTCGACGTGCGGGCCGAGCGAGTCGGCCAACGACTGCAACGCGAACCGGGGGTCGACGCCGATGGGATCGGGTCCCATCGACCCGTCGAGGTAGAGGACCAGATAGCGGAGCGCGGCATCGAGCCGGCGCGCCGGCGAGCGATGTGCGGCCACCACGCCCCGCAGGCCCACGTCGAACTGCTGCTCGGCGTACGCCGTGAGTGCGACGAACAGGTCCTCCTTGGTCGGGAACCAGCGGTACAGCGTCGGCCGCGACACGCCCGCGGCGGCGGCCACCGCCGACAGGGTCAGCTTGCCCGGTCCCCGCTCCGCCACCGCCCGCATCGCCGCCGCGAGGATCACCTCCGAGCTGCTCGACGCCCCCATGCCGGCGAGCGTTACACCTTCGCCATCGAATGTAAAGGGCGCGGTTGCGATCCCGGTGTCCGCCATCCCCCGGCCTCGGCGCGACCGGCTCGTACAGTCGGATCGGCGCTGATCGTCAGCGACGTCGGAGGCGGACGGGAGAGGTATCGATGCCGGCACCGACACCCTTCAAGCTGCGGGGCGGGTACTACACGCCCGCACCGGTGGCCCGGTTCCTGACCGACTGGGCCATCCGCGACCCGTGGGCGCGGGTGCTCGAGCCGAGCGCCGGGGACGGCGCGTTCGTGGCCGCGGCGCAGGGCCGAGTCGACGAGGACGGTCACATCGACGCGGTCGAGCTGTTCGCCGACGAGGCAGCCAAGATCGACGCGCTCGCAGGACCGCACACCCGCGTCGTCGCGGGTGACATCTTCGGTTGGTACACGCCCGCGATGGACGCCACGTACGACGCGGTCGTCGGGAACCCGCCGTTCATCCGCTACCAGACCTTCCCCGAGGACCACCGCACCCGCGGGTTCGCGCTCATGCGCGGCGCCGGCCTCGACCCCAACCGGCTGACGAACGCCTGGGTGCCCTTCGTCGTGCTGGCCACGCGGGCCCTGCGGCCCGGAGGTCGGATGGCGTTGGTCCTGCCCGCCGAGCTGCTGCAGGTGACCTACGCCGGCGAGCTGCGCGAGTACCTGGCGCGCAGCTTCGCCGAGCTGACGGTGATCACCTTCCGTCGGCTCGTGTTCGCCGGCATCCAGCAGGAGACGGTCCTGCTGCTCGGCGTGCGCGGCGACGGGCGGGCGCCCGCAGCCATGTCCTTCGTCCAGCACGAGACGGCCGACGAGCTGGACGCCACCTCGATCGATGCGCCCCGGCCCGTGCCCGCCGATCTCGATCACGCACGTGAGAAGTGGACGCAGTACTACCTGTCGAGGCGCGAGCTGGGCCTGATCCGCGAGGTCGAGGCGTCGGACCGCCTGACGCGGCTCGGCGCGCTGGCCTCGGTGGACGTCGGCGTCGTCACCGGTCGCAACCAGTTCTTCGTGCTCACCCCGAGCCAGGCCGACCAGCTCGGCGTGGGCTCGCACTGCCTCCGGCTCGTCGGCCGCTCGGTCCAGATCCCGGGGCTGGTGCTGTCGGGCGACGAGTGGCAGGCCCTCGCCGACGCGGACAGCCGCTGCCTGCTCCTGCAACTCGGCCCCACGAGGCGTGACGAGCTCAGCGCCCCCGCCCGCGCCTACGTCGAGCAGGGCGAGGGCGCCGGCTACACCGAGGGCTACAAGTGCCGGATCCGCCTGCCCGAGTGGTGGCACGTTCCGTCGACGCGGGCGCCCGACGCGTTCCTCCTCCGCCAGATCCACGATGGTCCGAGGATCGTCGCCAACCCGGCCGGCGCGACCTGCACCGACACGATCCACCGGGTGCGCACCCGGCCGGGTGTCGACGCGGCGTGGCTGGCAGGCGCCTCCATGAACTCGGTGACCTATGCCTTCTCCGAGATCCGCGGCCGCTCCTACGGCGGGGGCGTGCTCGAGCTCGAGCCCAACGAGGCCGACGGCCTGCCCTTCCCCCGACCGGCCGGTCCCCTCCCGGTGGCCGACCTCGACCTCTGGGCCCGGCGCAAGGACCCTGGCCAGACGCTCGACGAGGTGGACCGACTCGTCCTCGGCGACGCCGGGCTCACCGGCGCCGAGCTCAGGGTCCTGCGCGGGATCTGGACCAACCTCTCGGGCCGCCGCCGGGACCGCAGACGCCGGTAGCCCGAGGCCTCCGGCCTCGCATGTGCCGTCTCCGACCTCGCATACGCGGCGTTCACGTAGGCCGATCGCGCTTTCTCCGTGGGTCGTCCGCCCCAGATCGCGACCCGGACGGTCACTCTATGTAGTCACGTGGCGATAATCAGTGGGGACACGGAAAGGAAGCCCGATGGCACGCCGCCGCAAGCGCAACCCAGACGAGATCGACGCCGAGCAGGTCGAGCGCGAGCTCGTGGCCCTGGCCGGCGTGCTGGCCTGGTACCCGCCCGGTACCCAGCTGCACTTCGGATCGCCCTCGCGCTGCCCCGACTGCGGCGACTACGGCATGATCGAGCGGGTCAGCCACTCGGCCGGCGTGTGCGCCAACCACTGCCGCGTCTGCCGACGCGACTGGGTCATCACGCTGCGCGCCATCCGCGCCGAGCGCAACGCCTCGACGCAAGGATCGCGCGCCCTGACCTCCAGCACGCCGGGCATCGGCGCCTTCTACCAGGCCGTGACCCAGGCCGCCGCGGCGCCGACCGAGACGATCACCGAGCCAGCCCCGGAGCCCGCGCCTGCACCACCCGTCGACACCTCTGTCGACCTGTCCGTCGACCCGGTCGCCGAAGCCCCGACCGAGACCGAGGCGGCCCCGGCGATCGAGCCCGCGCCGATCGAGACGGCGCCACGGCCGGCCCCGCCCACCGTGACGACCCCTGCGGCGGTCGAACCCGCCGTCGTCGTTGCGCCCACACCCGACCTCGACCTGTCCACGGCTCCCGCTCAGGCCGCGTCGGGTCCCATGCGCATCCTGGTGGTCGAGCACAACCCGTTCGACATGGAGCTCCTCGCCGAGCTCCTCGAGCCGTTCTCCGAGCGCCACGAGGTCGTGGTCACCAACGTCGAGACGCGCCACGACGGTGAGCTGGCCGCCGACCGCGGCCAGTTCGACCTGGTCCTCCTCGCGCTCGACCTGCCCGACTCGACGGGGCTCACCACCATCCTCGAGTGGCAGCACCGTGGGGCACCGCACCTCCCCCTCATCGCCATCACCGACGAGGCCGACGCCAACCTCATCCAGGAGGCACGCCTGCTCGGCGTCGCCCAGATCCTGCAGCGCCCGCACCTCGAGAAGCTGGCCACCCAGCCCGGGCCCGGCGGCCAACGACTCATGAAGCTGCTGCGCAAGGCGACCCGCGCGCCCCGGACGGCCGGGCCCGCGGTGGCCCGCCCGTCGACGCACACCGTGGACGCCGCCTGACCCAGGCCGCCATCGCAGCGGACCGCCGTGAGAGCAGACCCGCCCTCAGGCGGGTTGGCCGACCTCGAACTCGCCGGCCAGCTCGTCGCGCAAGGTGCGGCGCAGGAGCTTGCCGGTCTCGCTGAACGGCAGCTCGTCGGTGATCTTGATGCGCTCGGGCGTCCGCGCCGATCGCAGGACCCCCGATACGTGCGCCCGCAGCTCGTCCTCGCTCACCGAGGCTCCGGGCTCGAGCACGACGGCGGCCACGACCCGCTCGCCCCACTCGTGGTCGGGGATCCCCACGACGGCTGCCGCCTCGACGGCGGGGTGGCCGACCAGCACGTCCTCGATCTCGCCGGGCGAGAGGTTCTCGCCGCCCCGGACGATCACGTCGTCGAGGCGGCCGTGCACGAAGAGGAAGCCGGCGACGTCGACATGCCCCGCGTCGCGGGTCCTGAACCATCCGTCGGCGGCGACGCCTGATCCGCCGACGTACTCGCCCGACACCTGATCACCTCGAACCCAGATCTCGCCGGCGATGCCGTCGGCGACGACCTGGCCGTCCGCGTCGCGGATCGACAGCTCGATGCCGGGCAGGACCCGGCCGACCGATGCGAGGCGGGCGTGGACCTCGGGGTCGTCGGAGGCGAAGGCGACCCGGTGGTCCTCGGGTCCGAGCACCGACACCGTGCTCGACGTCTCGGTCAACCCGTAGGCGTTGACGAGGTCGAGATCGGGCAACAGCGCGAGAGCGCGCTCGACCACCGGCCTCGGCATCGGACCGCCGCCATAGGCCAGCGACCGCATCGAGGGTAGGCCGAGCCCGTCGGCCTCGACCACGTCGAGGATGCGGCCCAGCATCGTGGGAACGACCATGGCGTGGGTCACCGATTCGGCGCGCACGGTGTGGACCCACACCTCGGGGTCGAACGTCTCGAGCTGCACGATCCGGCGACCGGTGTAGGTCGTGGACAGCACCGACGACACCGCGGCGATGTGGTACGGCGGCACGCTCACGATCGACGCCTCGTCCGCCGAGGCCGAACCGAACTCGAGCGACGACACCAGGTACGACGCCAGGTTGCGATGGCGCAGCACCGCCGCCTTGGGGTCGCCCGTGGTACCGCTCGTGAACAGGAGCACGGCCGTCGCATCGGGATCGCAGCCCCACCCGTCGGTCTGTTCGATCGTGTCGTCGAGCACGCGGGCGAGGAAGTCGTCGCGCTCGATGATCTCGATGTCGTCGATGCCGGCCAGCCGGTCGGTGGCGCCCCGTCCCGCGATGACGACGGCCGGCGCGGCACGCTCCACGATGGAGCGCAAGCGGTCGTCGGCCAAGCGGTAGTTCACGGGCACGAAGGGCTTGCCCGCCACGGCGGCACCGAACAGCGCGATGGGCACGGCCAGCGAGTTCTCGTCGACCACGACGACGTTGGCGCCGTGCATCTGGCCGAACAGCGTGCCGGCCCGCCGGGCGCGGACACCCAGCTCGGCGAAGGTGACGCCGTCGTCGAGCGACCCGAACGCGACTCGGTCGCCCAGGCCGTCCGCCGCCATCTCGAGGACCATGCCGACGTGCATCGGGGGCCGGCTAGTCGGAGGCCGGCAGGGGCTTGGCGCCCGCCACCGGGATGGGCGTGTCGCCGAGCGAGAGCGACCCGGCCCCGGCCTTGGTGCACAGCAGCTCGACCCCGTCCTCGACGGCGTAGCGCTTGCCGATCAGCGTCCCCTGGTCGAACGGCGCCACCGGCTCGCCCTCGGGCGGCTGCTCGGACGCGGCGTCGACCATGGGCTTGCCACCGCAACGGAGGTCTGCATCGTCGCCGGCCCGCACGACGATGACCTCGGTCGTGCACGTCACCGACCGGAACCGCGCCCCGGGCTTGAGGACCACCGCCATGCGGCTGCCACCTCCTGAATCGATCGAATAGAGAACACTGATCTCCGGAGGACCATGCTAGGCGCGGTCGACGGTCGACGGCCAAGGTGGAACCGCCGGGACGACTGCGTTCGAGGCGGCGCGTCAGCGGTAGGTCGGCGGCTGCTTCTCTCGGGTGCTCGGGGATGGTGGCGGTTCGTTGCCGATCAGCGTGTAGGACAATCCGTTCTGGATGGCGGTGGTGCGCGTCATGTCGAGCGACTCCCAGATGGCGCGGACGGTCCCCTGGATCGCCTTGGGGTTGCGTCGGGCGATCGACGACGCGATCTCGCGGGCCCGATCGCGCAGCACGTCGCGCGACACGACCTCGGTCACCAGGCCCACCCGCAGGGCCGTCTCGGCCGTGATGCGTTCCTCGTTGCCCATGAGCGCCCACCTCAGGACGTCGCCGAGCGGCACGCCGCGGCTGAGCATGCCGATGGGCTCGAGCGCGGACACGATGCCGACGTTGGCGTGAGGGTCGAAGAACACGGCGTCGTCGGAGCAGATGATGATGTCGGCCTCGTTGAGGAAGTACTGCGCGCCGCCGGCGCAGAGGCCGTGCACGGCGGCCACGACGGGCTTCCACACCCGGTGGTGGAGCTTGGGCGAGAGCGTGGCGCCCGGATCGAAGCTGTTCCACACGTTGTCGTGCATGAACCAGGTCCCGCCGCCCTTGATGTCGAGACCGGTCGAGAACGCCCGCTCGCCGTTGGCCTGCAGCACCACGGCGTGGATGTCGTCGGTGTCACGGACCGTCTGCCACGCGTAGGTGATGTCCCGGGCCATGGCGTCGTCGAACGAGTTGAGGGCCTCGGGCCGGTCGAGGGTGATCGTGGCCACGTTCTCGTCGACGTCGAAGGTGATGGCTTCGAGCTCCACGGTGTTCTCCTAGAGTGACGGCGTTCCGTCAACATCTTCGTCGTTGATCCTTCGTCATGATCATCGTCGTTGCCGGCGTCGCCGTGATCGTCGGCGCAGGCCGAACCCGCTGTCACACGGGGTCCGGCCGTGAGCTTATTGGTATACTCTTTCGCCCGTCGAGTGCGGGTCATCCATCGATCAGAGGAGCGGGAACGTGCAGATCAAGGGCAAGAAGGCGCGGTCATCGTGGGTGGTGCCTCGGGCATGGCCCGGGCATCGGCCGAGCTGCTGCACCAGCGGGGCGCCTCGATCGCCATCCTCGACCTCCCCACCTCGGCCGGCGCCGAAGTCGCCGCCTCGCTCGACGGCTCGTTCCACCCCGTCGACGTCACCGACGAGCAGGACGTCGAGAGCGCCCTGGCCGACGCGGTCGCGGCGCTCGGCGGGCTGCACATCGCGGTCAACACCGCGGGCGGCGGCACCGCCGCAGCGCACGCTCAGCAAGACGGGGCCGCACCCGCTGGCCGAGTTCCGCCGGATCGATCGAGCTCAACCTGATCGCCACGTTCAACCTCAACCGGCTCCAGGCGTTCCACATGTCGACCAACGAGCCCGAGGACGGCGAACGCGGCGTCATCATCGACACCGCGTCGATCGCCGCGTTCGAGGGCCAGATCGGCCAGGTCGCCTACACCGCGGCCAAGGCCGGCATCGCCGGGATGACGCTCACCATGGCCCGCGACCTCGGCAGCCTCGGCATCCGCGTCATGGCCATCGCGCCGAGCCTGTTCAGCACCGGCATCACCGAGGGCATCCCCGACGAGTTCGCCGAGGTGCTGACCAAGGACGCCGCCTTCCCCAAGCGCATGGGCCGCCCCGACGAGTACGGCCGGCTGGCGGTCGCCATCGTCGAGAACCCGATGCTCAACGGCTCGACCATCCGCCTCGACGCCGGGCAGCGCTTCGCACCGAAGTAGCCCGCCAGGCCAGGCCCACGACGGGGAGCGGAGATGGGTGACCGCTAGGCCAGCCAGCCCGCGATGGTCTCGATGTCGCGCATGCGGTTCGGACCGACGGGATCGACGTTGAGGATGGTGACACCCGCCTCGCGGTACGCGGCGATCCGGTCCTTCACGAAGCCCTCGTCGCCGACGAGCGACATGCCGTCGACCAGCGCCTCGGGCACGAGCGCGGCGGCGGTCTTGCGGTCGCCCCCGAGGTAGCGCTCCTGGATCTCGTGGGCTTCGCGCTCGAAGCCGTAGCGCGTGAGCACGTCGTTGTAGAAGTTCTGGCCGCGCGCCCCATGCCCCCGAAGTAGAGCGCCAGCATCGGACGGGCCCGGTCGCGCAGGGACTCGACGTCGTCGCCGATGGCCAGCAGCCCACCGGCGGCGATCTCGAGCGGCGGGAGCTCGGGCGACCGCTTGGCCAGGCCGGCCCGCAGCGGCGCGCCCCACACGTCGTCGGCCCGATCGGGCCAGAAGTGCAGCGGCAGCCATCCCTCGGCGACCTCCGCGGTCATCTCGACGTTCTTGGCGCCGAGCGCGGCGATGTGGATCGGGATGCGGTCGCGCACCGGGTGATCCAGGATCTTGAGCGCCTTGCCGAGACCGGTGCCGCGTCCCGGCGGCAGCGGCACCTGGTAGCGGGCGCCGTCGTGGACGAGGCGATCGCGCCGCCAGACCGCTCGGCAGATGTCGACGATCTCGCGCGTGCGCGCCAGCGGGTGGTCGTAGGCGACCCCGTGGAAGCCTTCGATCACCTGCGGGCCCGATGCGCCGAGGCCGAGGACGAACCGCCCCTGCGACAGCTTGTCGAGCCCGACGGCCGTCATCGCGAGCAGGGTCGGGGTGCGGCTGTAGAGCGGCAGGATGGCCGATCCGATGACCGCCCGGGACGTGACCGCGGCCAGGAAGCCCATGGTCGACACGGCGTCGGCGGTATAGGCCTCGCCGGTCCAGAGATGGTCGACGCCGGCGTCCTCGAGCCGCTTCGCGTGCCGGGCGAGCGCGCCCGAATCGTCCCGCATGGCCACCGTCGCGCCTAGCTTCATGTCCGCTCCCTGTTCGACCACCAGACAATAGAGGGTACTGATTCCGATGTCGATCGCCATCACCGAAGACCACAGCGCCCTGGCCCAGACCGCTTCTGACTTCCTGGTCCGGCACCAGGCCCGCGAAGCCAACCGGGCCCTCCTCGAGTCCGAGTCCGAATCGCGACCGGGCTTCTGGGGCGATCTGGCCCGGCTCGGATGGCTCGGCCTACACATCCCAGAAGGGCACGGCGGGTCGGGCTTCGGGCTGGCCGAGCTCGTGGTCGTGGTCGAGGAGCTGGGACGAGCCGTTGCCCCGGGCCCGTTCGTCCCGACCGTCACCGCCAGCGCCCTGATCGCCGCGGCCGGCTCGTCCGAGCTGCAGGATCGATACCTGCCCGGACTGGTCGACGGAACGACGGCTGGCGCCGTGGCGCTGGGTGGCTCCGTCTCGGTCGAGGCCGGTGCCGCGTCGGGCTCGGCCGGCGTGGTGATCGGCGGCGGCCTCGCCGACCTGCTCGTCGTGGCGGCCGGCGACGACGTGGTCGTCGTCGAGGTGGCCGGCGGAGGGGTCGAGGTCGCGGTCCCCGCCAACCTCGATCCGTCGCGGCGAGCGGCGCGGGTGACCCTCGATGGCGCGCCGGCGCAGGTGCTGCCGGGTGCCGCGCGCGACGCTCGTCGACCTGGCCCGGCTGCTCTTCGCCGCCGAGGCCACCGGCATCGCCCGCGAGTGCACGATCCAGGCCAGCGAGTACGCGAAGGTCCGCGAGCAGTTCGGACGCCCGATCGCGACGTTCCAGGCGGTGAAGCACCACTGCGCCAACATGCTGGTCTCCACCGAGCTGGCCACCGCGGCGGTCTGGGACGCGGCACGCGCCGCGGCCGGCGGCGGCGACCAGTTCTCCTACACGGCGGCCATGGCGGCTGCGTTGGCGGTGCCGGCCGCCACCACGAACGCGCAGCTCAACATCCAGGTCCACGGCGGCATCGGCTTCACCTGGGAGCACGACGCCCACCTCTACGTGCGCCGCGCCAACGCCATAGCGGCGGTGCTCGATGCCGATGCCGCCGCGCAGGACGTCACCGCGCACGTCCGCGCCGGCGTCCGTCGAACCCACTCGCTCGACCTCCCGCCCGAGGCCGAGCCCATCCGCGACGAGGTGCGCCGGTTCGCCGAGCAGGTCGGGGACCTCGACGACGAGGCTCAGCGCGAGGCCCTGATCGAGTCGGGCTACGCCATGGCGCACTGGCCCAAGCCGTGGGGCCGCGAGGCCGGAGCGATCGAGCAGCTCGTGATCGAGCAGGAGTTCACCACCGCCGGCATCCGCCGTCCGGCCTACGGCATCACGGGTTGGGTCATCCTCACGTTGATCCAGCACGCCACCGACGATCAGGTCGCCCGATGGGTGCGCCCCGCACTCAACCAGGAGCTCATCTGGTGCCAGCTGTTCAGCGAGCCCGACGCCGGCTCCGACGCGGCGGGGGTCAAGACCCGCGCCACCCGGGTCGACGGCGGCTGGCTGGTCAACGGCCAGAAGGTGTGGACGAGCGGCGCACAGCACGCCGCCTGGGGCCTGGCCACCGTGCGCACCGATCCCGACGTCCCCAAGCACGCGGGGATCACCACCATGGTGATCGACATGCACGGCTCGGGCGTCGAGGTGCGCCCGCTGCGCATGCCGACCGGGCAGTCCGAGTTCAACGAGGTGTTCTTCAACGACGTGTTCGTGCCCGACGACGACGTGGTGGGCCCCGTCGACGGTGGCTGGACGGTGGCCCGGGCCACCCTCGGCAACGAGAGCGTCAGCATCGGCGGCGGCCAGGGCGGCGGCTTCCTGCCCGTCGATTCGATCGTCGAGCAGTTCGACGCCCACCCCGATCGTCTGGCTGGCGGCGCCGGACGCCTCGGCCGCTATCTGGCCAACTCGCAGACCATGGGGGTGCTGAACCTGCGCGCCGCCCATCGTGCGGTGATCGGCGGAGGGCCCGGGCCCGAGGGCAACGTCACCAAGCTCGTCCTCACCGAGAACGGCCACGAGGCCTCGGCCATCCTCAGCGCGCTCGTCGGGTCCGACGGCGCCTTCATGGACGGACCCGGGCTGATGCCCGGCTACCTGCTGTTCATGAACCGCGGGATGTCGATCGCAGGAGGCACCTCCGAGATCAAGCGCAACCAGATCGGCGAGCGGATCCTGGGCCTGCCCCGGGACCCGCTGATCAAGTAGCGCGTCCGCGGTTGCCCGCTCAGGGCCTGCTACCCCAGCTCTTGGCGTCACGCAGCACCTCGCGGAACGGCTTGTCCGAGTCGACGCTCGGCTCGCGCGGCAGGCCCAGGATCCGCTCGCTGATGATGTTGCGTTGGATCTGGTTGCTCCCCCCGGCGATCGACATGATGCGGCCGTTGAGGAAGTTCAGCGACGCCGTGGCGCCCGGCTGATCGTCCGCGGACCAGGCGACACCGCTGCGGCCCGCGATCTCCATGGCGATGGCGGCGCGCTGAGGCTGCAGGATGCCCATCCCGAGCTTGATGAACGACGCGGCGTTGGGATCGGCAGAGCCCGCCATCATCGTCTCGACGACGCGCTTGGCCAGTTGGCTCTGCACATAGTCGTTGATGTGGGCGCGGGCGATCTGCTGTCGCACAGCCGGATCGCCGGCCAGCCCGCGCGACGACGCGACCTCGACCAGGTCGGGCGCCAGGCTCCGCCGCGAGGCCGGATCGCCCGTGGCCCGCTTGGGTCCGGTGCCCCCGCCTCGCTCGACGGCGAGCATCGTGTTGGCGATCGGCCACCCGGCACCGACGTCGCCGATCACCATGTCGTCGCCGACCACGACGTCGTCGAGGAACTCTTCGCAGAACTCGGCGCTGCCGTTGATCTCGCGCACGGGCCGGACGGTGACGCGGTCGTCGGCCAGCGGGACCTTGAACCACGTGAGCCCGCGGTGCTTCGGCGCGTCCCAGTCGGTGCGGGCCAGGCACACGCCGTAGTCGGCGCTCATGGCGCCGGACGACCAGACCTTGGTGCCGTTGAGGATCCACACGTCTCCGTCGCGGGTGGCGCGGGTGAGCAGGCCGGCCAGGTCGGAGCCCGCGCCCGGCTCGGAGAGCAGCTGCACCCAGATCTCGTCGCCGCGCAGCATCTTGGGGATCCAGTCGCGCTTCTGCGCTTCGCTGCCATGGGCGAGGATCGTGGGCAGGATGATGCCGAGGGTGACGTGGCTGGCGATCCCTCCCGGGGCCGGGACGGCGTAGCGCGCGGACTCGCGCTCCCAGATCCGTTGGTGCGCGCTCGGTGAGACCGCGCCCGCCGTACTGCTCGGGCAACGCGATGCCGAGGTACCCGGCGTCGTACACCTTCTTCTGCACCGCGCGGTCGTGGTCGAGCTGCTCGGGCGAGATGTCGCGGGCCGAGCGCAGCTCACCGGCCGTGTCGCGCCGAGCCAGGTTGGCGTCGAGCCAGGTGCGGACCCGGGCGCGATAAGCCTCGAGGTCGTCGACCGGTGCGGTCATGCCGCGCCCTGCTCTCCGAGTTGGTGGAAGGCGCACACCCGCTCGCGGTGCCAGCTCGGCTCGCCGAACAGCGCGCTGTTCGATCGCACGCGGCGCAGGAAGAGGTGGAGGTCGTGCTCCCAGGTGAAGCCGATGCCGCCGTGGATCTGCAGGCACTCCTGCGCCAGCTCGTTGGCGACGTCGCCAACGTAGGCGGCCGCCATGCTGGCGATCTCGCTCGCGTCGGCGTCGTCGGCCTGCACCGCTCTGGCCGCGGCGACCGCCGCCGCCTTGGACGTCTCGAGGAACAACGCCTGGTCGGCCATGAGGTGCTTGAGCGCCTGGAACGACCCGATCGGTCGGCCGAACGCGATGCGGTCCTTCGCGTAGGTGACGGTCATGGTGAAGAGGGCGTCGATGGCCCCGACGGTGTCTGCGCAGTTCAAGACGAGGGCGTGCCTGAGCTGGGCTTCGAGCGGCGCCGCTCCGTCGCTCGCGAGCAGGGCGTCGGGCACGACGACAGCACCGTCGAAGTCGACGTCGGCCATGCGGCGCGACAGGTCGAGACAGGTGAGCGGGCGGATGTGCACGCCGGGGTGATCGGCGCGCACGAGGAGCTGCACGGGGGTGTCGTCGAGCGAGGCCGCCACGAGCAGCCAGTCGGCCGAGGCGGCGTCGAGCACGTAGCCGCGCCGTCCGGTCATGACCAGATCGGCCCCGGAGCGCTCGACCCGGAGGCCGGAGCCGCCGTCCCAGTTGCCTCGCTCGTCTGCGAACGCCCAGGTGGCCACCAGCTCGCCCGCCGCGATGGCCGGCAAGAGCTCGGCCCGCTGCTCGGCGGTGCCGCCAGCCGCGATGGCGCCGGCCACCACGTTCATCGGGATGAACGGTCCGGGCTGCACATGACGGCCGAGCGCCTCGGCCACGATGGCCGCGTCGAGCAGCCCGTCGCCGCTGACGCTGCCGCCGCCGTCGGCCTCGGGCACGAGCATGGCGAACCAACCGAGCTCGGCCGATCGGCGCAGCCACGCCCGCTCGTAGCCGGCCGGATGGTCGTGCAGCTCGCGGGTGCGGGCCAACGGCAGCTCGGTCTCGATGAACCGGACGGTCGTGTCGTGAAAGAGGAGCTGGTCGGCGGTCAGGTCCAACTGCATGTCACCGCTCCCTCGTGTCGCTCATGATTGCGGCGCCCATCGCGCTATACAGTACCCTCAATACCCCGACGACGAGAACGCGAGAGGCGCCCCGTGGCCGAGCCGGCAGCTGCCAACCCCGTGATCCTGACCGAGATCGTCGACCGGGTCGGCCTCATCACGCTCAACCGTCCCGAGCGGCGCAACGCGCTCGACGGCGAGCTCATCGCCGCCCTCGACCTGGCGGTACGCCGGATGGCCGACGATCCCGAGGCCAAGGTCGTCATCCTGACCGGCGCCGCACCCGAGGGCGGCTCGGGTGGCTTCTGTTCGGGAGGCGACGTCAAGAGCGGGGGTCGCGGTTCGCCGGGCAGCGATCGGGGCGTTCCGCACGACGCGCTCGAGGGCGACCTGTCGCGCCACGACCTGCACGCGTCGATGCAGTTGCACCTCATGCCCAAGCCGACCATCGCGATGGTGGGCGGCCCGGCGATCGGCGCCGGCTGCAGCCTCGCCGCGGCGTGCGACCTGCGGTACGCGTCGGACGACGCGGTGTTCGCCACGAACTTCTCGCCCAACGGGCTCTCCGGCGACTACGGCGGATCGTTCTTGTGGACCCGGATCGTCGGCACCGCTCGGGCCCGCCAGCTCTACCTGCTCAACGAGAAGATCCCCGCCGCCCGCACGCTCGCGATGGGCATGGTGCACGAGGTCCTGCCGGCCGGCGAGCTGCGCGCCCGCACCCTCGAGATCGCTCGCCAGCTCACCCGCACCCCGGCCGGGATCCTCGCGCTCGTGAAGCAGAACCTCAACGAGGCCGAGGACGACCTCGACCGACGCCGGTGGCTGTTCGCCCACGAGGCCGAGAACCAGATCGAGTCCGGCCGTCAGCTGCGCGAGCGGGCGCGGCGGCGGGTCGCGGTGGACGAGGGCTGACTCAGCGCTGCGTGCCCACCCGCAGCTCACGGTAGGAGACGTCACGGTCGGTGCCCGGCTCCCGAGGGAGCCCCAGCGCCCGCTCGCCCAGCACGTTCAGCTGGATCTCGTCGGTGCCGCCGCCGATGCGCGTCCCCGGGCTGGCCAGGCCCACGGACTGAAGGTCGCCTCCCAGCGGCGACCCGGGACCCGACAGCATCCCGGCCGCGCCGACGATCCGGTAGGACAGATCGCGCGACTGCTGGCAGACGCGCGAGGTCGTGAGCTTGGCGATCGACCCGTCGGCGCCGGTCAGCCGCCCACCCGCGGCCGCGATGCGCCGCATGGTCCAGCCGTTGACGCGGACCTGTGTGACGTAGCGGGCCAGCTCCTGGCGGATCGTTGCAGGTCGGACGCAGCGAGGTGGTCGCGGGCCAGCTCGATCATGACCTTGGAGGGCACCGCGCCGCTGCGGACCGTGCTCTGACGGGCGGCGATGGCTCGGGACCGCTCGACCACCTGTCCGACGGTTCGGTCGAGGTCGCCGGCCCCACCCGATCGCGCCGCGACCAGACCGGGCAGGGCACCCCCGGCCACCGAGTTGCGCTCGTGGAAGAGCGTGGTCTGGGCCACCCGCCACCCGCCGTCGAGCTCGCCGACCACCCGGTCGGCACGCACGCGGGCCTCGGTCAGGAAGACCTCGCAGAACGAGCTCGCCCCGTTCATCTGCCTGAGGGGCCGGACCTCGACGCCGGGTTGGTGCATGTCGATGACGAAGAACGTGATGCCGTGGTGCTTCGGGTCGATCGGGATCGGTACGGGCCAGCAGCATCCCGTAGTCGGCGGTGTCGGCTCCCGAGTTCCACACCTTCTGGCCCGTGACCACCCACTCGTCGCCGTCGCGCACCGCCCGCGTGCCCACGCTGGCCAGGTCGGATCCCGATCCCGGCTCGCTGAACAGCTGGCACCAGGCGGCCTCACCGAGCGCGATCGGGCGCACCAGCTCGGCCACCTGCGCGCCCGTGCCGTGCTCGAGCAGCGTCGGCGCGGCCAGCGTGGCGGCCACGTGGCCCACGGGGGGAGCAACGACCCGGTTGGCCGCCAGCACGCCCATGACTGCCCGGGCCCCAGAGCCCGACGCGCCCGAGCCACCGACGCCCGCCGGCCACGTCGGGTAGGCGTACCCCGCGTCGACCAGGCGGCGCCACCATTCGCGCACCGTCAGCGACTCGTCCCAATTGGCGTCGACCCAGGCCTGGACCTCGGTCGCCGCGCCCTCGCCGCGCCTCACCCCTCGGCCTGGTCCGTGCGCTCCCCCGCCAGCTCGTGGTGCCGCTCCATCATCGCGACGGCTGTGGCCTGCAGATCGGCGGGCGGTTCGGGCAGCACCACCGGTCCGTGCCCACGGCTCGGGAGCGCCACGGTCGCGTGACCCGGGCACGTGACCACCTCGCGCTGGTTGGTGCCGCGCATCTCGATGTCGACGACGCAGCGCCCACCGTCGATCCGCTTGGCCACCACCTCGCCCGTGATCAGGTGGGTGTCGCCCATGTAGTTGAACTTGCGGATCTCGCTGCTCTGGCTGACCAGCCAGCCGTCGTCGCCCATCCAGTCGGTCATGAAGTGCGAGAGCCAGCAGTCGCGCATCACCCCGTAGTCGTAGGCCATGGGGTTGCCGATGGCCTGGGCCCAGGCCGAGTCCCAGTGCACGCGCTGGGCCACATCGGGAACGCCGTACTCGTTCTTGACGTAGAACGGCGCGATGCGATGGCGGTTCTTGTAGGCGATGCGGTTGGAGCACGGCGCATAGGGCACGAACCCGTACCCGCCGGCGTGGAAGACGATCATGTCGGTCATGGTCAGCGGGCCCTTGGCCATCGGAGTCAGGACGTCGCCGACCTCGACGTCGTCCCACCACCGGGTCTCGGCCCCCTGCACCTGTTCCGCGGCGTAGACGGCGTCGAGCCGCTCGATGTCGTCATCGGTGTAGACCGCGGGTTCGATCGTCGCGTACTTGCCCTTCTCACGGGCCGTCTTGCGCTCGGTGTGGATGGCGAGGGTCCGCGAGATGGCCACGATCTCGGCGCGCTGGTTCATCTTGACGCTGGTGTAGGTCACGAGGATCGAGCGCTCGGCGAACTCGGACTTCTTCTCGACCACCGACTCGGTGCCCCCGAAGCTGAACAGGCTGTCCCCTTCGAGCAGCGGGCGGAACCACTGCCAGGTGCTGCCCGAGACGAAGACGTGGATGCCCCGGAACGACGGCCGTTTGAGCGGGCGCTCGGGGGGATCGCCGTAGAGCGGCCGGTTGAGCCCGATGGCGATCATCGGTGGCGCGATCTGGCCGCCCCAGCGGGTGCCGCGGCCGTAGGTGGCCGAGTTGAACAGCGGGTTGTCGTCGCCGTAGCTCCGGGCGAAGTTGCGCATCGAGTCGTGGGTGGCACTGGTGAGGTGCTCGCGTGCCAGCGACGGCCTCCAGCGACCGACGAGCGCCTTGGCCCGCTCGATGTCCTCTGGCTTGAACTGGTGGTCGGTCGCCTTCTCGAACTCCGCGGATGTCGTCGTCGCCATGGCTCGCCTCGAGGCCTCGTCGGAACCCGGACCGTCCGGGCGAAGCGAAAGAGTATACTGATACTCGCTGGGCCGCCACCACGTCGATCGGGCCCATGACGACCGGGCCCATGACGACCGGGCCCATGACGACCGGGCCCATGACGACCAGGCCAGTGCCGTCAGGCGAAGAACCCCGAGAGCACGTCGAGGTGGCGCTGCATGCGACGGCGCGACAGCCCGCGGTCGCGGACGATGAGGGCCTCGGCGATGCCGGCATGGGTGTGGGTGACCTCCGACCCGACCCGGCGGCGCGCCCGGCTCGAGAGCTCGCCGACCTCGTGCAGCCGGCAGAGTCGGATCAGCACCACCGTCACCAGCTCGAGGACCCGGTTGCCCGACGCCGCCGCGATCACCGCGTGCAGGTCGTGGGCGGCAACGGTGAACTCGTCGTCGGCCGCGTTGATCTCGTCGTCGAGCGCGGCGCGCAGCCGCACGCGTCGGTCGTCGTCCATGTGGGTGACGACCAGGTCGACCGACGCCAGCTCGACGCCCATGCGCAGCTCGAACACCTGGGACGCCTCGATGCCGTGACGTTCGAGGTACAGGGCCACCACGTCGGTGACAGCCTGCACGTTCGGCGGCGACACGAACAGCCCGCCGCCCGGCCCTCTGCGCATGGTGGCGATGTCGTTGTGCTCGAGCAGTCGCACCGCCTCGCGGATGATCGCCCGGCTGACGCCGAAGCGGTCGATGAGCTCGGCCTCGGAGCCCACGAAGTCACCGGGGGCCAGGCGCCCCGAGACCACGCCCCTGAAGATCTCGCGCGCCACCTCCTCGGCCCGCTTGGCCCCGGCGGGGCCCCGGATCGCCGTGGACGGGTCGAGCACCTGGCGGGTGGATCGCCGGCGGCGAAGGAAGGCGGCCTCGGCCTCGAGGTGGCGGCTCATCCGTCGCCGGGCCAGGTCGGCGTCGCCGGCGATCACGGCGTCGGTGATCCGGGCGTGCGCGTGCGCCGCCTCGTCGAGCGTCTCGGGTGTCAGGCTCTTGGCGTCGGCGAAGTACAGCAGCGTCACCTGGTTGAGGATGTCGACGAACAACTCGAGGGCGGGGTTCCTCGTCGCCTTGGCGAGCATCGAGTGCAGGGCGCGGTGGTCGCGCACCGTGCCGTCGGACTCGGCCCGCACGAGCCCTTCGAGATCAGCTCGGTCCGAATCGACGAGGCGCGAAGGCGCGAGCAGCGTCACCAGCTCTTCGAGGGCGAGTCGGGCCTCGAACACCTCGTCGAGCCGCGCGTCGACGCGCGAGAGGTACAGCACGGTGGCGTCGATGATCGTGTCGACCGTGGGCTCGGTGACGATCAGCCCGCCACCGGGGCCGCGACGCATCCGCGCCACCTGCTGGTGCTCCACGAGGCGGACCGCCTCGCGGAACACCGCTCGGCTGACCCCGTAGCGCTCGAGCAGCTCGCGCTCGCTGCCCAGCACCTGGCCGACCGGCCATCCCGCCGCGATCACGTCGGCCACGATGCGGTCGGCCACCTGCGACGCGAGCTTGGGTTTGGGACGGCCGCCGCGAGCGCCCACCGATGACCGGGTCGAGGCCGCAACCGTCGGCGTCATTGCGTCGCAGGGTACACCGATGACCCTGCGGCCCCGGATGAGAACAGTGTCCTCGATCACGGGTCTCGAGAGACGTCGTCACTGAAACCAGAATCCGGGTTTGGCCCGACCTAGGCTCGGTTGCGAGCCCGCCAGCGAACGGAACGGTCATGGTGAAACCAGCTGGGACGGCCACCAAGACCGCCCCCGAGCCCGCCGAGCTGCCGCCGCCCCAGCGCCAGCGCCGCGAGCGCATCGTGCAGGCCGCCATCGAGCTGCTCGAGGCCCGCGAGTACGAGCAGATCCAGATCCGGGACGTGTCCGAGCGCGCCGACGTGGCCCTCGCCACGCTCTACCGCTACTTCACGTCCAAGGAGCACCTGTACGCCGCCGCCCTGCTCGAGTGGTCGAAGAGCTACAACCTGCAGACCCGCACCGGCCAGGCGCTGGGGTCCGATGCCGCGCGCATCCGCTACCTGCTCCTGCGGATCGTCCGCGGGGTGGGCCGCCGGCCCCAGCTGCTGCGGGCCGAGATGGTGCTCGACAACTCACCCGACCCGAACGCGCGCATCCTCTTCGAGCAGCTCGCGGCGCGACACGTCGAGGTGCTGACCGCGGCGTTGCACGACGTCGCGCCCGACCGGGCCGACGCCATCGTCGAGGCGACCTACAGCGTGCTGGCCACCCAGCTACGGGGCTGGGCGCGCGGCCGTTGCACCATCACCGACGTCGAGCGCTCGGTGAACCGCGTGGTCGACCTGGTGCTTCCGGCCGACCCGGGCTGACCGCTCGGTCCGCTGTCGTTCGGAGCGCTCAGCGGGCGCCGCGGACCAGCACGCCGGGGCGGGCGCCGGTCTCTTCGCCGTTCGAGAACGTGACGACGCCCGACTTCACGGTGGCGACGTAGCCCGACGCGCCCTGCACCAGCCGCTTGCCCCCGGCCGGGAGGTCGGCCACGACGTGTGGGCTGCCGAGCTGCGAGGGCGTCGTAGTCGATGACGTTGAGGTCGCCGAGCATGCCGGGCTCGATGGTGCCGCGGTCGCTCAGGCCGTAGAGCCGAGCCGTGTCGTGGGTCTGCTTCTTGACCACCCATTCGAGCGGGAGCGTCTCGCCCCGCTCGCGATCGCGCGTCCAGTGGGTGAGCATGAACGTCGGGATCGATGCGTCGCAGATCACGCCGCAGTGCGCCCCGCCGTCGGCCAGGCCGCTCGCCGCCCGGGGGTGCAACAGCATCTCGCGCACGGCGTCGAGGCTGCCGTCCGAGTAGTTGAGGATCGGCACGTAGAGCAGGCCGCGACCGTCGTCGGCCAGCATCGCGTCGTAGGCGACCTCGAACGGAGTCGCGTCCCGAGGACGCCGCCAGTCCGGCCAGCGAACGATCGGGGCTCGGCTCGTAGTCGGGGGGATCGCCGAGCAGGTAGGTGTGCTCGGCGGCGTGCGCCAGGCGGGCCGCGGTGGCCTCGTCGGGCTCCCAGCCGAGGATCGACGCCCGCACCTCGGGATCGCGCAGGGCCTCGATCAGCTCGTCCTCGGACAGGTTGCGCGCCTTGAGCTCTTGGTAGGCGGGGATGACGTCGAACAGCGAGTACGTGGTGTGGTGGCCCGAGAGCAGCCCGGTGGCCCGCGCCGCCACCTGGGGCCAGATGTCGGCGCCCTCGTCGGCGGCGGCCAGCGAGGCGTCCATCAGCTCGCGCCACAGCTCGGGCGCGGAGTCGACCTGGATCAGGGCGAAGGTGACGGGCCGGCCGATCTTGGCCGAGAGGCGCCGCATCCAGTCGACCTCCTTGATCGGGTTGACGATGTCCTCGCCCGCCGCCCCCATGGGCGCCAGCTCGAACACGCCGGTGCCCAGGTCGCCGAGCGCGGCGCCGATGCCGAACAGCTCGTCCTCGGCCGCGAAGGTGCCCGGCACGGGCTCGCCGTCGATGGCGGTGTGGGCGATGGTGCGCGACGTCGAGAAGCCGAGCGCGCCGGCCTCGATGGCATCGCTCACGATCGAGCGCATCTGCTCGATGTCGTCGGGGGTGGCCGGCTCGTTGCGGGCGCCGCGATCACCCATCACGTAGGCGCGCACCGCGCCGTGCGCGATCTGGGTGCCGACGTCCATCGTCCAGTGGCGCGCCTCGAGCGCGTCGAGGTACTCGGGGAAGGTCTCCCAGTCCCACGCGATGCCCTCGGACAGCGCGGTGCCGGGGATGTCCTCGACGCCCTCCATCAACCCGATGAGCCAGTCGCGGCGGTCGGCGACGACGGGCGCGAACCCGACACCGCAGTTGCCCATCACGAGGGTGGTGACGCCGTGCCACGCGCTCGGCGCCAGGACCTCGTCCCACGTGACCTGCCCGTCGTAGTGGGTGTGGATGTCGACCCAGCCCGGCGTGACGAGCAGGCCGGTGGCGTCGATCTCCGGTGTTCCCGGCGCGACCGTGGCGTCGACCTCCGCGCCGACGGCCGCGATGCGTCCGTCGACCACGGCGATGTCGCCGGTGAAGGCGGGCTGTCCCGTGCCGTCGACGATGGTCCCGTTGCGAACGACCAGATCGGCCATGGCTGCATGCTCCCGAGTCGGCGAACCCGTCCCCCTGACGGCGATGGGCGCATCGTCGCACCGCCGGCCGGCTGACGACCACACTTTACAATGTGGAAAGCCTGAGGCTGATGTGGTCGGCGGCGGCCCGCACCGCGGCGCCGATCCGGGCGATCTCGGCGATCCCGAGGGGGTCGGGGAAGGTGACGAGGTTCAGGCTCAGGACGACCGCCCCGGCGGCGTCGAAGACCGGGGCGCCGATGCCGGTGACCGGGCGTGGCTCGGCGCCGGCCCGGCCGGTCGGCAGGTCGGTCAGCAGGACGTCCTCGTCGCCCCGGCCCGACAGCAGCCGGTAGAGCTGGCCGTCGCGATGGGGCGATTCGCGGTCGTCCATCACCCGCGCCAGGTCGTCCTGCTGGGTCGGCGGCGGCGCCACCTCGGCCACGAAGCCGAGCGAGCGGATCGAGTCGCGCTGCTCGCGGTACCGCGCGTCGCGCCCGGCGTCGGATCCGGGCGCGGCGCCCAGCCAGTCCTCGAACGCGGCATCGGGCCCCCACGCCACGAACACGATGCCGAGGGGCGGGGTCAACGGCACGGTCTCACCCAGCCGCAGTTGCGGCGTCGGCTGGCCCGCCGGCCACGTGCAGTGCACGAGTCGGGCGTGGTCACCCTCGGGAGCGAACGCGAAGCACAGCCGACCGAACTGCGACGACAACGCCGCCATCCGATCGCGCGCCGCGGCCAGCAGCGGATAGCGCGCCTCGGCCATCCGGCCGGGGCCCGCCAGCGCGGGACCGAGGTGGTAGCGGCGGTCGTCCGGCTCGCGCACGAGGTAGCCGGCGGTGGTGAGCGCGGCCAACAGGTGCACGCAGGACGCCTGGCTGATCGCCAGATGCCGCGAGATCTCGGTCATGGTCGCGCCGTCGTCGCGCGACGCCAGCAGATCGATGACCGCCACGACGCGATCGGTCTGGGGCGACGGCCGGGGCATGCGCCAGAGTCTCCCAGCCGCGGATCGACCGAGCGCCCGCCGAGATGTCCTATGCGCCGAGGGGATCGAGCGTGCTGCCCACCATCCACATGGCGAAGTACTGGGCGGCGGCGCCGTAGGCCTGGGCCAGGGCCAGCTTGGCCCCGTCGACCTGGTGCTCGCCCGCCATCCCCCGCACCTGCAGGGCGGCCTCCGCGAAGCGCAACAGCCCCGATGCGCCGATCGGGTTGGACGACAGCACGCCGCCGGACATGTTGACCGGGAAGCTGCCGTCGAGCGCCGTCGCGCCGGACTCGACCATCTTCCAGCCCTCGTTCGGCGCCGCGATGTGGTGCGCCTCGAGCCACATGGGCTCGTACCAGCTGAACGGCACGTAGATCTCGGCGCAGTCGATCTGCTCGAGCGGCCTCGTGATGCCGGCCTGGCGGAACAGGTCGGCGGCGCAGTCGGCCGCACCGACCGACATCACCGGGTCACGGCCGGGGAACTGCGAGGGCTCGGAGCGCATGGCGGTGGCGAGCACCCACGCGGGCGGGCGGCCGGCCTGCTCGGCGGCCCGGCCGCCGGCTTCGTCGGTGAACACCACCGCGCAGGCGCCGTCCGACGACGGGCACGACTCGAGGTAGCGCACCGGATCCCACATCATGGGCGAGGCCTTGACCTTCTCGAGCGAGATGTCCTCGATCTTGAGATGCGCGTACGGGTTGCGTCAGCGCGTTGAGCCGGTCCTTGACCGCCACCATCGGCCCGACGTCGGCCGGCGCGCCGCTGCGGTACATGTAGCTGCGCATGTAGGGCGCGAACGCGCCGCCGGCGCCGAGCGACGCCCCGCGACCCGACCCCAACGCGAACTGCGCGTTGCCCTCGGACTGCTTCTGGTAGCCGACGGCCAGCACGCGGTCGTGGCGACCCGCCTCGACCAGGTGGGCGGCGACGATGCCGGTCGACCCACCCACCGACCCGGCGGTGTGCACCCGGAACATGGGCTTGCCGGCCGCACCGAGCGCATCGCTCAGGTAGAGCTCGGGCTTCATGATGCCCTCGAACAGGTCGGGGGCCTTGCCGATCACGACGGCGTCGATGTCGGACCAGTCCATCTCCGCGTCCTCGAGGGCGCGGGAGGCCGCCTCGCGCACGAGTCCGCCGAGCGAGACGTCCCAGCGTCGGCTCTTGTGGTGGGTCTGGCCGATGCCGACGATCGCGCAGGGTCGATGGCTCATCGGTCGTCGCCTTCCAGGATGCACACGAGGTTCTGCTGCAGGCACGGCCCCGAGGACGAGTGGCCCAAGGTCCGGTGGTGACCGGCTTCGGTGATGGCCCGTGCGGCCTCGATGATGCGCACCAGGCCGGTGGCCATGACCGGGTTGGCGGCCAGGGGACCGCCCGACGGGTTGACCGCCACGTCGGGTCCGAGCCCGAGCGCCTCGACCAGCAGAGGCTCCTCGTGGGTGTAGGTGGCCTGAAGCTCGGCCACCTCAACCGGTCCGTCGGCGAGCCCCGCGGCCCGGGCGGCCTGCGCCGCCGCCTTGGCGGTGCACAGGTCGCGCATGCCCGGGTAGTGCAGCTCGGAGCAGTGGGCCAGTCCGGTGATCCACACCGGGTCATCGCTCAGCTCGCGGGCCCGGTCACGCCGGGCGATGACCACCGCGGCGGCACCGTCGGTGATGGGAGGCAGGTCGTGGCGGCGCAGCGGCGCGGTCACGTAGTCGGCGGCCAACAGCTCGCCGACGTCGTAGTCGCCGCTCACCTGGGCCCACGGGTTGGACTTGGCGTCGCCTCGGGTGCGAGCGGCGATCTCGGCCATCTGGCGTTCGGTGACCATGCCGCGGTCGATCAGGGCCCGGGCCTGAAGGGCGGACAGGCTGACCAGGTCGGTGCCGAGCGGCGCCAGGTAGAAGGGGTCCATCTCCATCGGGTAGATGAGGGAAGGATCGGCCGTCGACGAGCGGCCCGACCCCATGGCCACGGCCACGTCCAGGTCGCCGATCATGAGCTGCACCCAGGCTTCGTAGAGGGCCCAGGCCCCGTCCATCTCGACGTGCGAGTCACGTTTGGGGGGCCAGGCCCCGATGGCGTCGGTGTTCTGCACGAACGAGAAGGCCTGGCCGGCCACGTAGTCGCAGCTGCCTGCGCACGTGAAGTCCACCTCGGCGCGGGAGATGCCGGCCGACTCGACCGCGCCGCTCACCACCTCGAGCAGCATCTGGGTCTCGGTCTTGGCGGTCTGGCGCTCCATCTGGGAGATGCTCCAGCCGACGATGGCGATGTCGTCCGGGTCGCGGGCCATCAGCAGATCCTGTTCACGAGGTCGGGGTCGTCGACATCCGGCTCGCCGGTGGGCATCCAGCCGATGAGGTTGCTGACCGAGCCCCAGTCGCCGCCGCCCTCGGCGTTGCGCTCGGCCTCGGAGGCCCACACCGCCGACACCCGCATGCCGATCCGGATGTGGTCGTTGTCGACTTCGATGAGGGGTTGGTACGCCATCACCACGTCGGTGCCGTCGAGCCACACGTGCACCCGGGCGAAGGGGTCGGTCTCGGTCTGGCCCGGGTACTGGATGGGGGTGATGACGGTGAAGTTGGTGATCACACCGGCCTGAGGAAGATCGACCTCGTGCTCGGGGGTGAGCTCGATCGAGTCGATCGGGCAGTAGCCCTTGCCGCCGGTGTAGGTACGGCTGCAGATCGGGCAGCGCAGCCCCAGGAAGCGACCGTCGACGCTGGCCTCCTGGGAGCGGATGACGTTGGCGGTCACCGGCGTGCGATAGGTGATCGACGCGTTGTAGTCCATCATCGTGACTGGCTCGTCCACCCCGCCGCCGACGGCGGGCACCGGCTCGTCGCCCGGGACGAAGGCCGCGACATCGGTGATGTGGCCCGTCCGCGTCTCACGCCAGCGGGGGGCGACGCGCATGCCGGTCGACATGGCGTCGATCGAGCCCGCGTCGACGACGTGGATGAGCGTGGTGTCGGCGCCGTCCAACTGGATCATCGCGAACGCGAACGGATGGTCGAGCGGGTGCTGCTGGCTCGGACGGGTGACCCAGCTCCACGACCGGACGGTGCCGGCCGGGCCCACGTCGACCAGGTCGACGGCCAGCTCGGCGCCGGTGTCGGGGTCCCACTCGAGGGGCGGGCAGAGCACGCGGGTGCCGCTGCGGATGCCGATGAACCGCTGATCGGCCAGCGCGGTCATGAAGGCGCCGATGACCGGTCCCAACGACCGCTTGTACGGGAACGAGATCGTGGACTCCACCGAGGTGGTCACCTGGTCAACTGCCTCTCCCCTGCAGATAGCTGGTGGCTGCCAGGTCGGCAGACTAGAACAGGGATCTGGTTTCGTCTACACGGGTGGATCGCCGCGCACCAGCACGCGCCGACGACCGCCTCATCGCTCAGCGTGCACACCCGAGGCGGGGTCAGGGCGCGACCGAACCGAGGTCGGCGAAGCCCGACGGGTCGTGGCGGCCGATGGTGCCGTGCTCGAACAGCCCCCAGCCCACCTCGCCGTTCAACGTCGCCTTGCCCACGTGGTCGAGCACGCCGAACGGGATCATCGGCGCCACGGCGGGATCGGCCACGTCGTACACCGCGCTGTCGATCCAGTCGTGGCCGCGCCAGGTGCCGTGGGTCCAGCCCGGATCGGCGCCGTAGCCCGCCCCCATGTGCAGCACGACGTAGCCGAGCGACTCGACGTCGAGCTCGAGCGGCGCGCCTCCTCGTTCGGTCAGCCGGACGTGGGCCCGCTCGGGGATGCGGGTCCCCGAGGTGTAGGTGATGTCGACCTCGGGCCATCCGAGCTGCTCGACGCGGCCGTCGTGCCACACGCGCGTGGCGTCGTTGAGGGTGCGGAAGCCGTCCGAGTCCTCCTGGCAGATGACGATGAGCGAGAAGTCGTCGAAGCGCAGCGGGATGTAGAGCCACCACAGGCCGGTGAAGAACTCGTCGGCCGCTCGCCCCGGCAGCTCGCTCTCGCCGACCGGGCGGATGCCCCACGAGCGGTCGCGGCTGCCCAGCCAGGTGTCGGGGTCGACCCGGATCTCGTCGCCGTCGACCCGGAGCGTCCCCTCCCAGCTGCCGAGCTGCGCGAAGCGCGAGGCGTCGATGATGGCGCGCGGACCGGTGCGCATGAGGTGGGGCTGCTCCATCGCGGCCGGGTGCGAGCCCTCCCAGGTGAGGTCGAACCCGATCCCGTGGTCGTCGGCGTCGCAGATCAGGCGCAGGCGCTGCAACGGCTCGACGACCTCGACGCGGTACGGGCCGACGGCCAGATCGAGCGGTCGGTCGTCGAGCGCGTCGGAGCAGCGGACGCTGTACTGCGTGTCACCGCGGCGCACGCAGGCGTAGGCGTCGATCACCCCGAGGTTCGGGTACACGCCGCCCCCGGTGATCAGGAACACGTCGCCGGTGCGATCGTGCGCGTTGAAGTAGCAGCGGTCGTAGAAGTTGCGGTCGCTCGTCGGCGCGTGGCGCATCGACAGCGGCGCCTGGTGGATCGGATACTCGTCGAGGTTGGCGGGCTTCATGGTGCGGCTCCTGGGGCGGCCGGACGGTAGGACGGGAGGACAAGAGATCGAGCGATCCGGGTCGAGAGCGTAGGGCGTGGTCAGAGGAAGCGATCCACGTAGAAGCCGAACCGCTGGCGCAACTCGTCCAGGTCGAGGCCGACATCCGCGGCGCGGTAGTCGATGCGTCCGCCGCGGCCGCGACGGTGGCCCTCGAGATAGGTCGACGTGGCCTGCTCGGCCCGCTCGTCGAAGGGCTGGTCGGCCAGGGCGTAGATCCGGCGGACCATGCCCAGGTCGTCGCGCATGAACTCGTCGAACGGCACGTCGATCGACGACTCGGCCGGCAGGAGCTCACGATCGCGCACGCAGGCGCGCAGCATCGTCTCGACGCGGTCGGCCCAGTACCGCCCGAACACCTCGGGCTCGACGGGGTCGACGCTCATGCGTGCCGTGTAGGCGATCATCGTCGCCAGCGACACGACCACGTTGACGGGATCGCGGTGGGTCACGACGACGGTGGCGTCGGGGAAGACCTCGTGGAGCACGGCGAACTGCTCGATGTGCTGCGGTGACTTGAGCACCCAGCGCTCGCCGCCGCGCAGGTGTTGCAGCGCCTGCAGGACGACGCGCATGTAGCGGTAGTGCGGGGTCTGGTCGTGGGCGAGGTAGTGGTCGCGCCACGCCGGCACGTGGGCGAGCGTCTCGAAGAACATGGTCGAGAAGTCGATGGCCAGCAGCTGGATCTCTTCGTGCACGTGCCACGTCGTGATCTCGTGCATCAGCGGGAACAGCGGCAGGGCCTGGTCCATGAACCACACGGCCTGATCGGTGCGTTCGACGCGCGGGTCGGGGTCGACCCCTGCCTCGGCCGGCAGCGGCACGGGCTCGAGGCTCTCCCAGTAGGGCAGCGAGCGCAGCCCGGGATCGGCCGCCATCAGGTTGTGCAGGTGGGTGGTGCCGGTGCGTGGGAGCCCGGCGATGATGATGGGCGCGGCGATCTCGATGTCGTGGATCTCGGGGTGGCGGCCCAGCAGGTCGGTCAGCAGCAGCCGGTTCTTCAGCAGCTGCACGAGCTGGGTGTGCAGGGCGACGCGACCGACCGGCGACAGCGCGGACCAGTCGTTCAACGCGTCGACCAGCACGGCCAGCGGCGCCTCGTAGTCCCGGTCGCCGAAGTCGTCGAGGCCGGTGTCGGCGCGCGCCTGGCCGCGCAGCGCCTCGGGCTCGAGCACGCACGAGTCGGCCATCGACGCCATCAGCGCGCGGATCTCGACGACCTCGGGCGTGAAGCGGGGCGAGCGCAGATCGTCGATCGGGATGGCGTCGCTCACTGGTTCTTCCCCCGGGAGAGATCGAGTCGGCCGGACGGGCCGACGGGCGGCGCGAACCGCCGTCGAACGCCCTCCGAACGCCCCGCGAACGGAAGGTGGCATTATGATACATTGCGTAACGGAATGTCGCCGATCGCCGAGCCCGTCGTCGCGCCGCCCGGCCCGCCCCGGCCGGGTCGCCCGCGTGATCCCCGCCTCGACGCCGCCATCCTCGACGCCACGCTCGAGGTGCTGGTCGAGGTCGGCTACGCCGGCCTGACCATCGAAGCCGTCGCGGCCCGCGCCGGCACGTCCAAGCCCGCCATCTACCGCCGCTGGCCGTCCAAGGCGCACCTGGTGCACGAGGCCGCGTTCCCGATCGGCGGTCTGGGACCGCTCCTGCCCGAGTCGGACGACCTGGCCCACGACCTGCACGACATGGTCGTCGGATCGCTCGACGTCTTCGGCCGACCCGAGGTGCGCGCCGCCCTGCCGGGCCTGCTGGCCGAGCTGCTGGCCGACCCCTCGCTGCACGCCAAGCTGCTGGCCCGGTTCGAAGCGGCGGTGTGGTCGAGCTTCCGGCTGCGCATCTCGGCCGCGCAGGCGCGGGGCGAGCTGCGACCCGACGTCGACGCCGACGTCATCATCGATGCCATCGCCGGCGCCGCGCTCATGGCGCTGACCCTGCGCTCGCCCGAGGCGCTCGACGGCGCGTGGGTGACCGCGTTGACCGACCTGATCGTGAAAGGAATCGTGGCATGACCGATGTGACCACCGCCGACGGGTTCGGATGGGAGTCGTCGCGCGCCTGGCGCGAGCTGCTCGACGGGATCCGTGATCTCGACGCGGCGTTCCTCGAGGGCCCCAAGGCCGTCCGCGACGAACGGTCGGTGGCCGAGGGCTACCGCTTCCTCGCCACGATCATGGGGGTGGCGTTCGACATCTTCCTGTTCTCGGACCCGGCCCGCCCGCGCTTCGTCGACATCAACACCCCGTTCCGTCCCGACCGTGCCTGGGGCGGCGACAACACCGACGCCTACTACGCCTTCGCCCCGATCGATCCGAAGCGGACCTACCGGGTATCGGGCACCCGCGGCGACAGCGTGTACTTCTCGCTCACGATCTACAACGAGCCGGCGCCCGGCCAGTGGTCCAACCGCGTCGTCGGCGTGGTCAACGACTCGGACCTCGAATGCGACGACGACGGGCAGTTCTCGTTCGTCATCGGCCCGTCCCGACCCGCCGGCTACGACGGCCCGTTCGTCGAGCTCACCGACGACGCGGCCGCCGCGGTGACCCGGGACTACCAGCTCGACCCGTTGCAGGGCCGACGGGTCGACTGGACGATCGAGGCCTACGACCCGGCCCGGACCTACCGCCACGACGACGCGGCCACCGCGGCATCGATGCGCACCGCGCTGCGGTGGATCAACGAGATGTTCGCCATCGTGCCGCTCACCGTCGAGCCGCGCACCGACCGGACCACCCTCGGCCACAACTCGCCGAGCGGCGCCAACACCTTCGCCGCGCCCTACCAGGTGCCCGATGCCAACTACGGCTGGTCGGCCCGGGACGCGTGCTACAGCTTCGGCAGCTTCGACCTGGCCGACGACGAGGCCCTGGTCGTCACCCACCGACCCCCCGAGTGCCGGTTCTGGAACCTCACGATCTGGAACCCGTTCATGGCGGGCTACAACAACGACTACGCCCAGACGTCGACCAACAACGGCACCGCGGTGCCCAACGCCGACGGGACCGTGACCGTCGTCATCGCCCACGACGCGCTCGACCACCCGAACGCGATCTCGACCATCGGCCACGAGGTCGGCGTGCTCTGCTTCCGCTGGTTCCACGCGCGGGACGTGCCCGACCAGCCCGTCGTCGCCGTCGTCCGCACTGCCGACGCGCCGCGGTCGATCACCTGAGCTCGATCGAGTGACCAGCCCGCGATCCGACCGCCCGGCCTTGGGGAACGGGCGCGCGCGTGACCTACCATGGCGAGGCGTCAGCCTTGTCGCCTGACCAGCCCCCGCCGGCCGTAGGCGTCGGGCCTCGACTTCGACCTTGGGGGACCGTCCATGCACGTTCATGACCGCCTGTTCATCGGAGGCGTGTGGGAGAAGCCCGCGGGCACCGACACGATCGACGTGATCTCGCCGCACACCGAAGAGGTGGTCGGTCGGGTCCCCGATGGCACCGTGGCCGACATCGACGCCGCCGTGGCCTCGGCCCGCGCCACGTTCGACTCGGGTGTCTGGAGCCTGGCTCCGCCCGACGAGCGCATCGCGGCCGTCAGCCGCTTCGCCGACCTCTACGCGGCCCAGATGATGGACATGGCCGGTGTGATCACCGAGGAGATGGGCTCACCCATCACCTTCAGCCAGCTGGCCCAGACGCCGGCACCCTGGATGATGCTCACCACCTTCATCGAGCTGGCCAAGTCCTACGAGTGGGAAGAGGAGCGGGCCGGCGTGCATGGGCTCGCCGGTGATCGTGCGGAGCGAGGCGGTCGGTGTGGTGGCCGCCATCGTGCCGTGGAACGTCCCGCAGTTCGTCACGATGTCCAAGCTGGCGCCCGCGCTGCTCTCGGGGTGCTCGATGGTGATCAAGCCCGCGCCCGAGACGCCGCTCGACGCGTTCATGATGGCCGACCTGTTCGAACGAGGCCGGCATCCCCAAGGGCGTCGTGTCGGTCGTTCCCGCCGGCCGTGAGGTCGGTGAGCACCTCGTGCGCCACCGCGGCGTCGACAAGGTCGCCTTCACCGGCTCGACCGCGGCGGGTCGCCGCATCGCGTCGATCTGCGGCGAGCAGCTCAAGCGCGTCAGCCTCGAGCTGGGCGGCAAGTCGGCGGCGATCATCCTCGACGACGCCGATCTGGGCAAGACCATGGAGGGGCTCAAGTTCGCCTCGCTCATGAACAGCGGGCAGGCGTGCGTGGCCCAGACGCGCATCCTGGCCAGCCGCAGGAACTACGACGACGTCGTCGACGCGCTCGTCGACCACCGTGTCGGGCATGGTCCTCGGCGATCCGTCCGACCCCGCCACCGAGATCGGCCCGCTCGTGGCCGAGCGCCAGCAGGAGCGCGTCGAGAAGTACATCGCCCTCGGCCAGGAAGAGGGCGCGCGCGTCGTGATCGGCGGCAACGGCCGGCCCGACGGCATGGACAAGGGCTGGTACGTGCAGCCCACCGTCTTCGCCGACGTCGACAACTCGATGCGCATCGCCCAGGAGGAGATCTTCGGGCCGGTGCTGGCGGTCATCCCCTACGAGGACGAAGCCGACGCCGTGCGCATCGCCAACGACAGCGACTACGGCCTGGCCGGATCGGTGTGGACCGCCGACGGCGACAAGGGCATGGACATCGCCCGCCGCGTGCGCGCCGGCACCTACGGCGTGAACCAGTACACGATGGACTTCGTGGCCCCGTTCGGTGGGTTCAAGGCCTCGGGCGTCGGCCGCGAGTTCGGCCGTGAGGGCCTCGAGCACTACATCGAGCTCAAGAGCATCATCCCGCCCGGCAGCTCGGGCGTCGCCGCCGCCGGTTGAGCCCCGAGTCGGCGGGCGCCCGTCCGCCGGCTCAGCTCACGCCGGACGCGGGCCGAACCAGCGCGCCACGCGGCTCGTGCCGAACTCGACCTTGTCGTCGGCCAGCGCCTTCGACGGGCCTTCGAGCCCTCCGACGGGCGCGGCGCCGCTGAGGAAGGTGACGTCGACCCGCGCCACCTGGTCGTGGCCGAACTCGAGGTAGCACATGCCGTGGCCGTCGTAGTGCGTCACATCGCCCGCGCCCCGAATCCGGGCGCTGATCCCGTCGGCCACCACCACCGCCTGCCCCTCGGCGAACACGCCGGCCTTGGGCGTGCCGACACTGGTCACGTCGCCGACCGCGTAGACGTCGGCGAACGACGTCTCGAGCGTCAGCGGGTCGACCGGGATCCATCCGTCGACGGTCATGCCCGAGGCCTCGACCACCGCCGGCGCACGATGCACGGGGACGCCGAGGAACAGGTCGTAGGGCATGGTGCTGTCGTCGCTGAGGATGGCCACCTTCGCGTCGGGGTCGAGCGCGCGCACCAGGCGCTCGGGGTGCCAGCCGATCCCGCGCTCCTCGAAGGCGACGAGCAGCGCCTCGGACGCGGCCGGCGACGGCGGGATGGGCACGCCGAGCGGCATCACGAGGTCGATCTGCGAGCCGTCGCGCCGGCCGAGGGCGGTCAGGTGGTCGTGCATCAGCAGGGCTGTCTCGCTCGGCGCGGGCGGGCACTTGAACGGCGTCGAGGTCACCCCGACGATCACCCGACCACCCGGGAAGTCGGCCAGGACGTCGCGGAGGGCGAACGCACCGGCCACCGTGTAGAACTCGTTGCCGCCCTCGACCAGGCCCGGCGTGGCCGACGGGTGCAGATCGGCCCCGAGCGCGACCACCATGATGTCGGCCTCGAAGGCACCGGCGTCGGTCTCGACCCGCTTGGCCGCGGGATCGATCGACCGGATGGACGACTGCACGAACTGCACACCGGGCCGCACGATGTCGCGGTACGCGTGGCGCACCGCCTCGGGCGTGGCACGGCCGAACATCACGTCGAGCTTCGAGAACCCGAAGACGAACGAGTCGCTCTGGTCGATCAGCACGATCTCGACGTCGTCGCCGAACTCGTCGGACAGCCTGGTGGTCAGCTCGAGGCCACCGAACCCTGCACCCAGCACACAGATCTTCATCGCCGAGACGTTAGCCACCGCCATCGGCGGACCACGATGCCGAGCGTCAGGTGACCGCACGCAGCAACATGCCGCGGGCGTAGACCGCCTGCCCGGCGTGCTGGATGTCGTCGTCGGCGATGCTCACCAGCCGCACGCCGAGGGTGACCGGCGGATCCCACCGACGGTCGACCACGCGATCGAGTTCGGCCGCCGTGACGCGTTCGAGCAGCGCACGGGTGCGGGCCGCCACGGCCGTGTAGTAGCCGACCAGCGCGTCGGGACCGTCCGGGCGGACGGCGGCGACCTCGTCGGGCGAGTGCCCGAAGCCCGTGTTCTGCGGGTCGGGGTCGAGGCCGAAGCGCGGGGCCCATCCGCCGCTGACCCAGATCTGGTCCTCGCCCACGATCTCGGCGACGTGGTGGTCCTGGCCGCGCGACAGGTGCCAGACGAGCCAGCCCACCGGGTTGGTGCCCGGCCCGGGCGGGGTCGTGAGCAACTCGACGTCGAGATCCTCGACCGCGTCGCGCACGTGCGGTCCGATCCGACCGAACAGCTCGATCAGCGCGTCACGGACTTCCATGCTTCACCCCATGCGGGACCGGTAGCGGGCGTTGTAGACGGCGAACTCCTCAGCCAGCTCAGGGTAGGTCCAGCCGAAGTCGGCCGGGTCGTAGCGGTGACGGCCGAACGCGTCCTGGGGCCGATCGCGCAGCCAGGCCCGCATGCGGCGGGCATGCAGGTCGCTGACCTCCTCGCCGAACGCCGCGTACAGCGTCGAGACCGCTCCCACCGGGTCGGCCACCAGGTCGTCGTAGCGGACGTGCTGGCACCACCCGGCCGGAGCCCGGTCGTCGTAGGCCATGGCCGAGGCGAGGGCGAAGGTGCACTTGCGCTTCCACTCCTCGGCGGTGGGGCGGGGATCGGTGCGCGAGGTGAGCGGCCGCTGGCCGGCGTTGGCCAGGCTGGCCAGCGACGTGACCACGGGCCCGGGATCGCGATGGGTCCAGATGATCCGGGCGTCGGGATAGCAGTCGACGAGCGCGTCGAGGTGCCAGAGGTGGTTCGGCGTCTTCAGGATCCAGCGCTGCGTGGGTTGGCGCGACTGCAACGTCTGCAGCGCGGCGCGGTGCTGCGCGTAGGCCGGAGCCATGTCGGCCTCCTCGAGCCACCGGGCGTAGGTGGGCACGTGCGCCTGGGTCTCGAGCGCCAGGGTGCGCACGTCGTACATGAACAGGCTCACGCACTCCTCGCGCGAGCGTGGCGCCGAACGGGTGCATGGCCCGCAGCGGCGGATTGATCTTCATCAGCCCGTCGAGCTCCTTGGCCGTCTGGGCGATCCGGGGATCCTCGGCCGAGCCCTCGAGGGTGGGCGGCGGGATCGGGTGGGCCGCCTCCCACTGCAGCAACGGCCGAGCCATCGGATCGAGCCCGAGCAGGATCGACAGCAGGCTCGTGCCGGTGCGGGGCAGGCCGACGATCACCCACGGGCTGTCGATCCGCTCGTCGGTCACCTCGGGGTGCTCGGTCACCCACCGGTGCAGCTCGATGCGGTTGGTGAGCGCGGCGATCAGCATGCGCGTGACCAGGAACCGGCCGAAGGTGGTCAGGTCGGCCTCGGCCTCGGCGGACGGCGAGGAACCGCTCGAGCGGCTCGCGGTAGCTGTCGCTGCCGAGGTCGTCGGACCCCGCGGCCTTGACCGCGGCCGCCACGACCTTGTCGGGCGACAGCGACGGGAAGTCGACGCCGGCGCGGGCCAGCCGGGCCCCCACCTGGTTGACGGCCCGGATCGGCCGGCTGCGCAGGTCCGAGTCGCGGAAGGTGTACTCGGTCTCGGTCACCCGGCGACCTCGACCACCGTGCGCCCGACGGACCGGCGCTGCTCGTGGTCGTCGAGCGCCGCGCCGGCCTCGGCCATCGACACGCGGCGCCCGATCACCGGCCGGATGCGGCCCTCCGCGACCAGGCGGAGCAGATCGTCGTGGATCTCGTCGGCCACGTCGCGGCCGAAGGGGTTGAACCCGAACCGCCGCATGCCGGGATCGACGGCCTCGGCCCAGGCCACCATCACGGCCACGATCGAGATGTTGCCGATGCAGGCCATGCGCAGCGGCCGACCGGTCATGCCGTTCTCGTCGTCGTCGGCGAACCCGACGGCCAGGTAGCGGCCCTCACGCGCCGTGCAGCGCCACGACCGCTCGACGAAGTCGCCGCCGGTCAGGTCGCAGACGACCTCGGCGCCCGACGTCGTCGGTGGCCACCAGCACGGCCTCGACGAAGTCCTCGGCCATGTGGTCGATCACGAGGTCGGCGCCGAGCGCCGCGCACGCCGCCACCTTCTCGGGACCGCCGGCCACCGCGATGACGCGCGCGCCGGCGGCGCGGCCCAGCTGCACGGCGGCTGTGCCGAGCCCGCTGGCGGCGGAGTGCACGACCAGCGTCTCGCCCTCGCGCAGCCGGCCGCGACGGAACAGCGCGAGGTGCGACGTGTGGAACGGGAGCAGGAACCCGGTCGCCTCGGCGTCGTCGAGCTCGGCGGGCGCGTCGAACACCGAGACGGCCGGCGCGATGGCGTGCTCGGCGATGCCGCCGAGCGCGGTCTTGGTGATGGCCACCACCCGCCGCCCGATCCAGTCCTCCGCGCCCGAGCCGGCCGCGTCGACCACGCCGCAGACGTCCATGCCGAGCGTGTAGGGCGGTGGCGTCGGCACCGAGACGAGCTTGCCGCGACAGCGGTCGATGTCGTTGAAGTTGAGCGAGGCGGCGCCGACACCGACACCAGCACCTCGCCCGGGCCCGGCTCCGGCGTCGTCGACGTCGACGACGGCGAGCACCTCGCCGGGGCGTCCGTTGCGCGTGACCTGCAGGGCCTTCATGGCCTCGCCTCCCCTCGTTGCCGCCACCCCCGTGGCGGGTGCTGCTGATACGTGAGACGACCTTAGTCTTGCGTCTCGACGGGCAGCCACGGGTGTGTTTGAATCCGTGCAGGCCGCCCGTCTCGATGTCGACGAGGCGACCTCGAATCAGGTGCGGCACCAGCCGCCCAAGGGGGAGATCCAGTGCACGCCAGTCATCGCCGCCTCGTCGCGGCCAGCCTCGTCGTCGCCCTGCTCGCCGTGTGTCCGGGTGCTCGCGCTCGGGTTCGACCACCGCCGGCGGCACCTCCACCACGGCCAAGGCTTCGGGCGCATCCGGCGCGCCGGCCAACGGCCAGTTCGGGTCGATCACCACGCCGGTGTGCGGCAAGGCCCCGTCGGCCAGCTCGACCGGGACGAACGGCAGCGCCGACACGGGCGCGACCACCGGTCCGAACGTGCTCGGCGTCACGCCCAGCTCGATCCGCATCGGCACCATCTCCGACGTCGGCTACTCCGGCTACCCGGGCCTCAACCAGGAGCTCTACGACGCCAGCGACGTGTTCGTCGCCTGGTGCAACTCGCTCGGCGGCATCAACGGCCACAAGATCCAGCTCGACCACCTCGACGCCAAGCTCTTCGAGTACCAGCAGGTGATCCAGACCGCCTGCGGCCAGGACTTCTCGCTGGTCGGCGGGGGCGGCGTCTTCGACAGCACCGGCCAGAAGGACCGCCTCAAGTGCCTGCTGCCCGACTTCCCGGGCTACGTGGTCAGCCCCGAGGCCCGCGGCTCGGACCTGTCGGTGCAGGCCACCAACGGTGGATCGAACACCGCGGTGAACTTCGGCCTGGCCCACTACCTGACCCAGAAGTTCCCGCAGGCCGGTTCGGCGGTCGGCTACATCACCGCCAACACCAGCACCACGATCATCAACAAGCAGCAGTACCAGGAGGCGGGCGCCACCTTCGGCTGGAAGACCGTCTACGACGCGCAGTACAACGCGGTCGGCGAAGCGAGCTGGCTGCCGTTCGCCCAGGCGATCAAGGACAAAGGCGTCAAGGGCCTCTACTTCGTCGGCTCGGCCATCAACCTGGCCCAGCTCATCAACTCGCTGGCCCAGATCAACTACAAGCTCGCAGTGGCTGGCCGGCCCGCAGAACATGTACGACCAGCAGCTGATCAAGCAGGGCGGGACCAGCCTCACCACCAACCCCGTCTACATCAACGACGCCACCACCCCGTTCGTGGCCACCGACGTCCCGGCCATCCCGCAGTACGAGCAGCTCTTCGACACGTACCTGCCCAAGGGCCTGAAGACCGCGTCGCTCGGGCTCAACGCCTTCGCCGCGTGGTTGCTCTTCGCCCAGTCGGCCAAGGCCTGCGGCAGCGAGATCACGCGCCTGTGCGTCTACGAGAACGGCATCCACACCACCTCGTTCGACGGCGGCGGGCTGAGCGGCCAGCTCGAACCCGTCGACCCCGGAGGTGCCCACGGACTGCTTCGTGCCGGTGCTGGCCAGCCCCAACGGCTTCAGCATCGTCGAACTTCGAAGCCCAACCACGGGCCGTACAACTGCTCACCTGTCGAACGTGATCAAGCTCACCGGCAACTACGGCCAGTCGGTCACGTTCCGGGACGTCGGAAAGAGCCTGGCCGACCTGAGGTGAGCGGATGGGCCGCCGCGGCGATCACACGTCGCGGACGGCCAGCATCCGGTCGAAGGCCGGCAGGAACAGCGAGGTCAGCTGGCGCTTGATGTCAGCTCGGCCGAGGTCGGCCGGGCCGGGCACGACGGCGTAGGAGATGAGGACCCGCAGCATCCAGTCGACGAGGTCGGCCATGGCCTGCTCGCCGCGGGGCCCCTCGGGCTCGGCCGGACCGAGCAGCGGGCGGATGCCCGCGTCGCCCAGCGCGCGCAGCGCGGCCACCGGCAGGGCCTGGGTGGCCGCCCACCCGGCCGAGTCGCTGGTGAACACGGCGGCGTGGACGGGACGGCGCCGGATCTCGTCGATGGCGAAGAGCATCCCCTCGACCACGCGCTCGGCCGGATCGTCGATGCGAGGCCAGGTGCACCTCGGCGTCGCGGGCCATGGCTTCGGACTCGCGGGTCAGCACCGCCAGGAAGATGGCCTCGTGGCTGCCGTAGCGCCGGTAGAGCGTCGCCCGCGACATGCCGGCGCGCTTGGCGATGTCGGCGGCGGTCGTCTTGTTCACGCCGTACTGCAGGTAGCAGCCGGCCGCCGCGTCGAGGACGGCCTCGAACTCGGGCATGGGGCCGGGCTCCGGAAGCATGGGCCCCACAGTAACTTCCGGCGTTACCCTCGCCCGGTGGCCGACGACGAGCGCCTGATCATCGCCATGATCGCGGACGTGGCCGACGACGGCGTGGCCGCGTTCCAGACCTACGAGAGCCGCGTGCTGCCACTGCTCGGTCGACACGGCGGGCGACTCGATCGGCGGCTGCGCACCGCCGACAGCCGGGTCGAGGTGCACGTGATCTCGTTCGCGTCGCGGGCGGGCTACGAGTCGTACATGGCTGACCCCGAGCGCATGGCGCACCGTGAGCTGCTGGCCGACGTCGACGTGTCGCAACGCATCCTCGACGTCCACGACGTCTAGCCACGACGACTCGCCACCACGCCCCACACGACGTCTGGCCACGACGTCACTCCTGCGAGCGCGCGTAACCGAGCGGCGATCCGACCGTCTGATGAGTTCGAGGCGTCAAGGAGGACGTCCCGACACCATCACCAACCCAAGGAGACGACGTGGCAGACCTCAGTGTGTTGAAGGACTCGGGCATGGACATCGATTCCCTGTCCGACGACGAGAAGGAAGCGCTCGGCCGCCTCGACGCAGCCGAGATGCAGTCGCTGGCCTCGATCCGGGCCAAGCTCAACGGCGAGGACGAGGTCGGTGGCTTCGCCGCCCGGCACCTCGCCGACGGCGTCATCGTCTGGTAGTCGATCCGCGACGCGGAACGATCCGAACGATCCGATGCCAACGCGACCGATCACCGCAACGGCGGTCTTGCCATGGGCGCCATGTCGCGCCCATGGCAAGCGGTCACGTCACCGCTCTCCGGCCGAACGCGCCCGACCCGAAGGAACCATCCCGTGCACCTGACCGATCTCCTGGCCTTCCGCTCGGTGCCCGCCGGCGGCATCTCGCTGGCGCTGACCCGGCGCTGCCCGCTGAGCTGCGCGCACTGCGCCACCAACTCGACGCTCGCGAGCGAAGAGGCTCCGGCCGAGCTGTTCACCCGCTTCGTCGACAGCTTCAGCGTCGACGACCACCCCGAGGTGCTGACCATCTCGGGAGGCGAGGCCTTCCTGCGACCCGGCCTGCTGCGAGCGCTGGCCGAGCAGGCCTCTGCCGTCGGCTCCCGCACGGTGGCCTTGTCCGGGATGTACTGGGCCCGGACGCCGCGCATCCCCCCGGCGATCCACCGGGCCATCCGCGCCCTCGACCACTTCTCGGCCAGCATGGACGTGTACCACGAGCGTGAGGTCCCGCGGCAGGACGTCTACCGGGCCCTCGAGACGCTGCTCGACGAGGGAACCGACGTCAGCATCCACCTCGTGGGCACCGACGCCGACGACCCGTATCTCGAACGCACGACCGACGAGGTGCAGCAGCGGTTCGGCGAGCGGGTGCCGATGCTGGTCAACGGCCTGAACGCGATGGGCCGGGCCCGCGACTGGGTCGCCCTGCCAACGGTCCGCGGCCCCCGCGTGGTCGAGGCCGACCCGTGCACGCTGGCGTTCTGGCCCGTCGTCGCCTTCGACGGCACGATCGTCGCCTGCGGCAACGACGACGTCGTCGACGGCCCGGCGCCGGCGCACCTGCGTCTCGGTCACGCCGCCACCGACGACTGGCCGACCATCCGGGCCCGGTCGACCGGGTCGCCGATGCTCCGCGGGATCCGCACGTTCGGTCCCGAGTACCTGGCCGACCGCCACTCGACCACGGTCGCCTGCACCGGCTTCTGCTCGACCTGCCAGAACCTCTCGAGCGACCCGGCCCTCGGGCCACGGGTCGAGCTGGAGATGCAACGGCCGTCGTCGATCACCATCGAGGAGCAGGCGACCGCCCTGCACCGCCACGCCAGCGCCGAGTCGTTCATCCGTCGCCACGGCCTGGCCCGCTACGCCCACCTCATCAGCCTGGGTGCTCCCGAGCCGGTGCGGTCATGACCGACACCACCCTCACCGCCGGTCGGCTCGGCTGGCCCGAGCTCGATCTGATCCGCCAGCAGCGTGGACGCTCGACCCTGCTCTTCATCACCGATCGCTGCCCGGTCGAGTGCGCGCACTGCTCGGTCGACTCGCGCCGGGACAGCCCGATGATCACCGACTTCGCGCTGTTCGAGCAGATCGTCGACGGCCTCTGCGCCCAACCCGGCCTCGAGGTGGTCGGCGTGTCGGGCGGCGAGCCCTTCGTCGAGCGCCGCGGCCTGAGCCTCGTCGCCCGCCGGGTGGTCGAGGCCGACAAGCGGCTGGTGGTCTACACCTCGGGCCACTGGGCCCGGCAGCCCCAGCCGCCACCGTGGATCACCGAGGTGCTCGGCCACGCCAGCACGGTGTTCCTGAGCACCGACGGCTTCCACGCCGAGGCCATGCCCGACGAGCGCTACGTCAACGCCGCCCGGTCGATCGCCGCCAACGACGCCTGGATCGTCGTGCAGGTGATCGACCTCGGCTCGATGGTCGATCGCGCCCGCGACCTGCTGCGTCAGGCCTTCGGCGACCACTTCGAGGACTACGCCGAGCTGCGCCCGACCGCGCCCCTGACCGCGGGCCGCGGCGCCGAGCTCTTCACGCTCACCGACCGGTTGGCCGGCTTCGAGTTCGCGCCGTGCAAGAACGTGGCGTCGCCGATGGTGCGCTACGACGGCACGGTCACGGCCTGCTGCAACGAAGAGGTGATCATGGGCAAGGGCCCCGACCAGCTCCGTCGCCGGGCCCGGTCGGCCGACGAGGTGGGCCGCGCCATCGACGCCTTCCACGCCGACCCGATGCTCGCGGCCATCGGTGGTGCCGGCCCGGGCGCGCTCACCTCGCACCCGCGGTTCGCCGACCTGGCCGACCGGCGCTTCACCAGCATCTGCGATCTCTGCTGGAAGATGCTCGACCGCATCGAGCACGACGACGAGCCGGACCCGCTGGTCACGGCGATCAACCTGATCGGGACACGATGAGCAGCTCGACCGTCCGGACCGACGCTCGTGCCGACACGGCGCCCGACCTTCGCGGCTCGGCCGGGCGGCGCCTGCGCGCCAAGATCGATCTCGCCTACCCGGCCCTGGCCCAGACCAGCGAGCGCCTCTGGACCAGCCCGCGGGTGGCCGAGCTGTACCCCGCCTACCTGGTGACCATGCACGGCATCGTGCGCTCGGCCACGCCGCTGATGGAGGCGGCCCTCGACCGGGCCCGAGTGCTCGCCCCCGACGACCCGGTGGCGGCCGGCCTGGTCCCCTACCTCGCCCACCACGCGCCCGAGGAAGCGGGCCACGAGCGCTGGATCATCCAGGACCTCGAGGTCCTCGGGCGCTCGGGCGACGACGTGATCCGTCAGATCCCCTCGGCCAGCGTCGCCACGCTCGTCGGCGCGCAGTACTACTGGCTGCGCCATCACCATCCCGTGTCCCTGCTCGGCCACATGGCGGTGATCGAAGGGCACCCGCCGAAACCGGGCTTCGCCGAGCGGCTCCAGCGGGCCACCGGCCTGCCCGAGGACGCCTTCCGCACGCTCTCGCGCCACGAGGAGCTCGACACCGGCCACGCCCGCGAGCTCGACGAGGTCATCGATTCGTTGCCACTGCGGCCCGAGCACGAGACAATGCTGGGGATCAGTGCCCTGCACACCATCGAGAGCGCCATCACCGTGTTCGACGAGCTGCACGCCAGCCTGGGCCAACCGCGATGACCGCCACGTGGTCGGCGCCGCGGTCGTGACCCGATCGTGAGCGATCGGACCGGCCTGTCCGGCCCGCTGCACATCCGCCAGTTCCGCCTGCTGTTCGCCGGCCAGGTGGTCTCGAACCTGGGCGACTGGCTCGACTTCCTGGCCCTCGTCGTGCTGATCGCCTACATCTGGCACGACGGCCCCTCCGCGCTGGCGGCGCTGGCGGTCGTGGTGGCCGTCCCGTGGATCCTGGTGGCTCCGTTCATGGGCCCGCTCGCCGACCGGTGGCCCAAGAAGCGGATCATGATCGGCTGCGACCTGGCCCGCGCCGCCGTGGTGTTCGGCCTGATCTTCGCCCCGAACCTGGCCGTGCTGCTCGTCCTGGTCGGCATCAAGACCCTGTTCAGCACGCTGTTCAGCCCGGCCGAGGAAGCGACCATCCGCTACACGGTGCCGAACGACGAGCTGCACGCGGCCAACGCCCTGTCGCACTTCGTGGGCCAGGCCACCAAGGTGATGGGTCCCGCCATCGGCGGCCTGCTGGTGGGGCTCACGAGCCCACGGGTGGCGTTCGGCGTCGACGCCGTCACCTTCCTGGCCTCGGCCGCCATCCTCAGCCTCATGCGGCCGATCGAGGCCAACGCGGTGAGCGGCCGCGACGACCAGGAGGGGGACGAAGAAGGCGACGAAGAGGACGAGCTCGGCTACTGGCAGGAGCTGCGCGAGGGCATCACCCACATCCTGTCGCGCCGCGCCTTGATGATCGGCATCTTCGGGATGGCGGCGGCGACGTTCCTGCTCGTGGCCTTCGACACGCTGTCGCCGCTGGCGTTCATCCAGCTCGGAGCCAGCAAGGCCGTCTTCGGCGTGGCCATCGCGTCGGTGGGCCTCGGCGGCGTGGTGGGCGCCATCCTGGTCGGACGCTACGGCGGCGAGACCAACCCGTTCGTCCTGATGGGCGCGTCCGAGGTGGTGGTCGGTGGCCTCGTCGCGCTCGTCGGCTACGGCCTGCTGGCCCACCTCGGGCTCCCGCCCCTCGTGTGGGCCCCGGTGCTGCTGGTGGTGGGCCTGGCCGCGGCCGGCGTGCTCATCGCCGCCCCGACCATCATGCAGCGCGAGACGCCGCCCGAGATGATGGGCCGGGTGAGCGCATCGGCCAGCGCGGTGCCCACCGTGTTCCAGGTCTTCGCCCCGATCGTGGGGGCGGCGATCGCCTCGTGGCGCAGCGTCGGGTTCGTGTTCGCCGTGGCCGGCGGCGGCCTGGCCCTGCTCGGCGTGGTGATGCTCATCCTGCGCACCCCGGTGGGGGTGGGCATCGACGACAGCGCCGTCGCCGAGGTGCTGGCCGAAGGCCTGCCCGACGGGATGTCGAACTACCTCTCCGACCAGGTTCCCGACGACGGCGAGCGATACTGACCGCATGACCGAACGCAACGTGCTGGGGGGCGAGCTCGAGCCCTGCGGCACCGATCCGCTGACCGGCTTCTACCGCGACGGCTGCTGCAACACGGGACCCGAGGACCTCGGCAGCCACACGGTGTGCGCGGTGGTCACCGGCGAGTTCCTCGCCCACCAGCGCGGCATCGGCAACGACCTCAGCACGCCGATGGCCGCCTACGGCTTCCCCGGCCTGGTCCCCGGCGATCGCTGGTGCGTCACCGCCGGCAACTGGCTGCGCGCCCACCACGACGGCGTCGGCGCGCCGGTGGTGCTGGCCTCGACCCACGAGCGCGCGCTCGAGGTCGTGCCGCTCGAGGTGCTGCAGCAGCACGCCGTCGACGTGCCCACGGACCCGAGCTGGCTCGACGAGCCTGGACCGGGTGAGGTCGACGGGCTCGACGGATGAGCCGCACCGACGGTCTGAGCCAGGCGGGCCTGGCCCGCCTGCACGAGACCATGGCCGAGCACGTCGAACGGGGAGCGATGCCGGGGCTCGTCACGCTGGTGGCGCGCCGCGGCCAGGCGCACGTCGACGTGATCGGCACCCGCACCTTCGGCGACGCCGAGCCGATGCCGCGCGACGCGATCTTCCGCATCGCCTCGCTCACCAAGCCGGTGGCGGCGGTGGCGGCCATGGTGCTGGTCGACGACGGCGTCGTGGCCCTCGACGACCCCGTCGAGCGCTGGTTGCCCGAGCTGGCCGATCGCCGGGTGCTGCGCAGCCTCGACGCCGAGCTCGACGACACGGTGCCGGCGGTCCGCCCGATCACCGTCGAGGACCTGCTCACCTTCCGCCTCGGCTTCGGATCGATCATGGCACCCCCCGGCACGTACCCGATCCAGACCGCCGAGGCCGACCTGCAGCTGGCCACCCTCGGTCCGCCGTGGCCGCCCCCGCCCTTCGGACCCGACGAGTGGATCCGCCGGTTCGCCACGCTGCCGTTGCTGCACCAGCCCGGAGAGCAGTGGATGTACAACACGGGCGCGCAGGTCCTCGGCATCCTGCTCGAACGCGCCGGCGGCCAGCCCCTCGAAGCGTTGCTGCGCGACCGGCTGTTCGGCCCGCTGGGGATGGTCGACACGGGCTTCAGCGTGCCGCCCGACCGGCTGGGCCGGTTCACGACCGCCTACGCGCCCGACCCGAAGCCGGGGGTGACCGAGGTGATCAACGTGCTCGACCCCATCGAGGGCAGCTGGTGGGGCCGACCTCCCGCCCTGCCCAACGCGGCGGGCTGGATGGTGTCGACCATCGACGACTTCTGGGCCTTCGCGCGCATGCTCGTCGACCGCGGCGTCCACGACGGCGAGCGCATCCTGTCCGAGGCGTCAATCGAGCTCATGGTCCGCGACCGGCTGACCGATGCGCAGCGAGCGGCGTCGACGCTCTTCCTCGGTGCGCACAGCAGCTGGGGCCTCGGCCTGTCGGTGCCGGCCGCGGCGGGCGACCCCGCCGCCATCCCCCGCGGCATCGGGTGGGACGGTGGCACGGGCACCACCTGGCGCAGCGACCTGGACCGCGATCTCACCGGGATCCTGTTCACCCAGCGGGCCATGACCTCACCCGAGCCTCCGGCGGCGTTCGTCGACTTCTGGGCGCGGCGTACGCCGCCATCGAGGACTGAGGCGTACGCCGCCATCGAGGACTGATCCTCGATTCCGACCGCGGGCGGGCGCCGGTCGGGTAGACATCTGGCGATGTTCGACGATGTGATCGACGCCAACCGCCACTACCAGACCGAGTTCCACGACCCGGACCTGCCGGGCCGGGCGGCGAAGGGGCTGGCCGTGCTCACCTGCATCGACTCGCGGATCGATCCCCTCGCCATGCTCGGCCTGCACGCGGGTGACGCCAAGATCATCCGCAACGCAGGAGGGCGGGCGACCGACGACGCGCTGCGCTCGCTCGTGCTGGCGGCCAACCTCCTCGGCGTCACGCGCGTCTGTGTGGTGCAGCACACCGACTGCGCCATGGTCGGATCCACCGAGGACGAGATGCGGGCACGGGTCGAAGCCGCTCGCGGCGTCGACGCCAGCGGGTGGGAGTTCCTCACCACCACCGACCAGGTGGCCGCGCTGCGCGGCGACATCACGCGCATCACCTCCTGCGAGCTGATTCCGCCCGACCTCGAGGTCGCCGCCTTCATCTTCGACGTGCACACCGGCCGGCTCGACGAGGTCGTCCCGGCTGACGTCGTCGAGCCCGGCTGACCTGCACCCGACCGCAGAAGGAGACATGCCCGTGCCCGCGACCTACGTGCTCGTCCACGGCGGCGGTGTGACCGCGCGGTTCTGGGACCGACTCGTGCCCCACCTCGACCGGCCGGCGCTGGCGGTCGACCTGCCCGGGCGCAACGGCAAATCCGGCGACCTGGCCACCCTGACCGTGGAGCAAGAGGTGACGTCGGTCCTGGCCGACATCGACGCGGCCGGCATCGAGGGCCCGATCGTGCTGGTGGTCCATTCGTCCGGTGGCCTGGTCGTTCCCGGCGTGCTCATCGGCCTCGGCGACCGCGCCAGCCACGTCGTGCTCAGCGCCGCCTCGGTGCCGCCCGAGGGCGGCTGCGGGCTCGACTGCATGAAGCCGAGGCACCGCGACGGCGTCGTCCTGGCCGCCGAGGCCGCGCCGCGCGACGGCGTGGCGCTGACCACCCTGGGCCCGCCGGCCGATCCCGAGGCCTTCCGCAACACCTACGGCGGCGAACCCCTCGACGACGAGACCCTGGCCTATGTGGTCGATCCCGTCCGCTGCGTCCAGGACACCATCAACCACTACTTCCAGCCCGTCCACTGGTCCCTGGCCCCGCCCGTGCCGGTGACCTACGCGCTCAACGAGCACGACCGGCCCATCCCGGCCGAGCTGCAGGACGAGATGATCGCCCGCCTCCCCCGGCCACCGACGGTGGTGCGCCTCGACAGCGGACACATCCCGCCCATCACCGCCCCCGAGATGTTCGCCGCGCTGGTGGCGTCGGTCTCGACCTGACCGGCGGCCGCCTGGCGGACGGCCGCGTGACCTGACGTTCAGCCGCGGGCGGCGCGCTGGGCGCGTCGCCACACGCCCCGGTACGACTCGAGCCCGTCGGCCGCCAGCCAGCCCTCGGGGCCCGCGGCGATCGTCACCCGCTCGGGCACGCTGCCCCACACCGGCACCCCGGCCTCGGCCCAGTCGAGCACCAGCTCCTGGTAGTCGCGGGTGTAGGTGCGCGCCGAGCAGATCACCAGGCCGGCGGGCACCTTGCGCGGGACCATCTCGAGCACCACGCTCACGCGGGGCGTCTCGACCCCGCCGACCCGGGTGGGTATGACGACGACGTCGGCCCGCTCGAGTGCCTTGGACAGCAGCCGCTCGTGGCCGGGCGGGGTGTCGACCACCACCACCGCGTCGTCGTCGACGCGATCGAGGGCCTTGGACAGCAGGCGCTCGGTCGGCGCCTCGACCAGGTCGATGCCGTCGAGGACCTCGTCCTCGGCGATCTCGAGCCAGTCCGCCGCGCTGGCCTGCGGATCGGCGTCGACCAGCGAGACCTCCCGCCGGCCCGATGCGGCCACGGCCGCCAGATAGACCGCGGTGGTCGTCTTGCCGACCCCACCCTTGAGCGCAGCCACGACGAGGATCATCCGGCGAACCTAGCCAGTCAGCGTTCCCGACGCACTCCCTGCCCGACTTCCGGGCTCACCGTCCGGGCTCACCGGTCGGGCTCAGCGCTCGAGCCCGAGCTCCAGCTCGTCCTCGTCGAACCCGCCGAAGAAGCGTTCGAGCTCGTCGAGGGCCGGATCCATGTCGGCGGCCACGAACAGCTCGTCCTGGTAGTGGGTGATGTCGTAGCGGCGCCGGCCCATCGAGTCGAGGTCGAACGGCAGCCTCTGCGCCTGGCGGAACTCGAGGATCTCGCCGCACGACGACAGGATCCCGGCTCCGTAGGTGCGCACCTCATCCTGCTCGACGACGAGCCCGAATTCGATCGTGTGCCAGAACACGCGGCTCAGGTACTCGACGGCGTCGTCGCCGCGGGTGCGGGCCACGGCCTCGCCGACCAGCCGGTAGACCTCGGCGAACCGAGGATCGGCCAGCATCACCGCGTGGCCGATGAGCTCGTGGATGATGTCGGGCTCGGGCGTGTACCGGGGCTGGTCGGGGTGGCGCACGTACTGCGTCGAGAGGAACCGGCGGTCGGCCAGCGACCCGTAGAACACGCGCGTGGGCACCAGCCCGGCGACGGGCTCGACGCGGAAGCCGGTCAGGTCGGCCAGGCGCGCCGACACCTCGGCGAGCTGCGGCACCCGGTCGGTCGGCAGGGCCAGGCGGTCGACCGCGGCCAGGTACCGGGCGCAGGCGTAGCGGCGATGCGACTCGGACAGCTCGGAGCTGACGATCTGCCACGTCACCGTCTCGGCGTCGGTGTAGGCGATCACGGGGATCGGGCCGCCGGGCTGGCGACCGTCGAGCGCGGCGGTGATCGCGGCGCGCCGGGCCCGGTAGGCGGGATCGGTCAGGCCGGGGTGGTCGACGGTCGGGTCGGCACCTGGTGACGCGTTCATCTCTTCGAGCGTGGACCCATGGGGTCACGCATGCAAGGACGCGGCGCGATGGGCCAGCGGGAGCAGCCGGAAGGGGATCTGCGTGTCGAGGGCGATCACACTGGAGGTGCGTTGGATGCCGTCGGTGGCGAGCACCTGGTCGATCACGCGCTGCAGGTCCGAGTTGGTGCGGGCCACCAGGCGCAGGAGCATGTCGCCCGGACCGGTGATGGTGTGGGCCTCGAGGACCTCGGGGATGGCGGCGAGGGCAACCGCCACCGAATCGTGCCCGCCGGCCTGGCTGATCTCGACGGTCACGAACGCGGTGACCTCGTAGCCGAGGGCGGCGGCGTCGAGCTGCGGTCCGAACGAGCGCACCACCCCGCGGGCCGCCAGCTTGTCGAGGCGGGACTGCGCGGTGCCGCGGGCCACGCCCAGGCGCCGGGAGGCCTCGAGCACGCCCACGTCGGGCTCGGCCGAGAACAGGTCGAGCAGCCGGAGGTCGAGGTCGTCCACAGGACGGGGGATCGGTCGATCGATGGTGGACACCTTGTTCAACTTTCTGCTGTTCCTCTGCACAACATAGCCACACTGACCAGCTCATGCCGGGCTCATTGCACATCCGGCCCCCCGCTCGTACGGTGCCAAGGGCCAGGGGTGTGCCACGCCTGCCGCCGGGGGGACAGACCGATGAGGACGGATCGATGACCGACACGATCACGCCAGGACCGACCCGCTCGACCCCTTCGACCCGTTCGTCGGCCGAGACCACCGATGCCGGCGACTTCGCGGTGACGGCCATGGATCACGTGCACTTCGCCGTCGGCAACGCCCGCCAGGCCGCGCACTACTACTCGACCGCGCTGGGCATGACCTGCGTCGCGAAGCGAAGCCCCGAGAGCGGATCGCGCGATGCGACGAGCTACGTGCTCGAGTCGGGGCGCGCCCGCTTCGTCGTCACCGCCGAGAGCCACGCCGGTACGCCGATCGGCGATCACGTCCGAGCCCACGGCGACGGCGTCATCGACCTGGCCATCGGGGTCGTCGACGTCGACCGCGCCATCGAGCATGCCCGCGCACGAGGGGTCACCGTGCTCGACGAGCCCCACGACGAGTCCGACGAGCACGGCTCGGTCCGGCTGGCGCGCATCGCCACGTTCGGCCAGACCAGCCACACCCTCGTCGATCGCGGGGGGTACCCGGGTCCGTTCCTTCCGGGGTACGTGGCCGCCGAGCCGATCGTGGTCGCCCGGCCCGCCCACCATCCCGAGGCGTTCTTCACCGGCATCGACCACTGCGTCGGCAACGTCGAGATGGGCCGCATGGACGACTGGGTGCGCTTCTACCAGTCGCTCGGCTTCCACAACATGCGCGAGTTCGTCGGCGACGACATCGCCACCACCTACTCGGCGCTCATGTCCAAGGTCGTGGCCAGCGGCAACGAGCAGGTCAAGTTCCCGCTGAACGAACCGGCGGTCGGCCGCCGCCGGTCGCAGATCGACGAGTACCTCGAGTTCTACGGGGGGCCTGGGGTGCAGCACATCGCCCTCACCACCGACGACATCGTGGCGTCGACCCGCGCCATGCGGGAGATGGGCGTCCAGTTCCTCGACACGCCGGACTCGTACTACGACGCGCTCGGCGAGTGGGTCGCCGACACCCGGGTGCCCGTCGACGACCTGCGCCGCGAGCGGATCCTGGTCGACCGCGACGAGGACGGCTACCTGCTCCAGATCTTCACCCAGCCCGTGCAGGACCGGCCCACCGTGTTCTTCGAGCTCATCGAGCGGCACGGCTCGGAGGGCTTCGGCAAGGGCAACTTCAAGGCGCTGTTCGAGGCCATCGAGCGCGAGCAGGAACGGCGGGGCAACCTGTAGAGGCACCGCCCGATGGGTGACACCGCACGAAGGGTGACATCGCACGACGGGTGATCGGACCGAAGGAGGCGAACCGCACACATGGCCCATTACCGACGGGTGGGGAGCGTCCCGCCGAAACGCCACAGCCAGCACCGCCAACCCGACGGCTCGCTGTACCTCGAAGAGCTCATGGGCAGCGACGGGTTCTCGGCGGACTCGTCGCTGCTGTACCACCGCCACGTCCCCTCGGCCATCACCGACGCGAGGGTGTGGGACCGCCCGGGCTCTGCCACCCGCGCCAACCTGCCGCTGCTGCCCCGCCACCTGCGGCTGCACGAGCTCTTCCCGGCCCGGGAGTGGAAGCGCTGCGACGCCGTGACCGGGCGCCGCACCGTGCTGGCCAACGAGGACGTGCGCCTCGCCTACGTCGCGGCCGGTGAGGTGTCGCCCCTCTATCGCAACGCGGGCGGCGACGAGTGCATCTACGTCGAGTCCGGCGTCGGCACGATCGAGACGGTCTTCGGTCCGCTCGACGTCGGGCCGGGCGACTACGTGATCGTCCCCCGTTCGACGACGCACCGCTGGATCCCCGGCGGCGACGAGCCCCTGCGCGCCTACTGCATCGAGGCCGCCAGCCACCTCTCGCCCCCGGCGCGCTACCTGTCCCCGCACGGCCAGCTGCTCGAGCACGCGCCGTACTCCGAGCGCGACCTGCGCGGTCCCGACGAGCCCGCCGCCGTCGACGAGTCCGACGTCGAGGTCTACGTCAGCCACCGCGACGGGCGCGGCACGGTCGGGACGATCTACACCTATCCCCACCATCCGTTCGACGTCGTCGGATGGGACGGCTGCCTCTACCCCTACGTGTTCAACATCCACGACTTCGAGCCGTACACGAAGGCCATCCACCCGCCGCCTCCGGTGCACCAGGTGTTCGAGGGCCGCGGGTTCGTGGTCTGCAACTTCGTGCCGCGCAAGGTCGACTACCACCCGCTCGCCGTGCCCGTCCCCTATTACCACTCGAACGTCGACAGCGACGAGGTGATCTTCTACTGCGGCGGCGACTACGCCGCTCGGAGCGGATCGGGGATCGGTACCGGCTCGGTCTCGCTGCACCCCGCCGGCCACGCCCACGGTCCCCAGCCCGGCGCCTACGAACGCAGCATCGGCACCGAGCAGGTGGACGAGCTGGCGGTGATGGTCGACACCTTCCGCTCCCTCGAGGTCGGGGAGGCCGCCGCCGACTGCGAGGATCCCGGCTACGCGTGGACCTGGGCGGGCCGAACCTGATCGCCGGTCCGTCGCTACTCTCCGGCGATGACCACGCTCACAGAACCCTGGGTCTACGCCTGGCCGCAGTCGGTCGAGGCCGGCGACACCGTCGCGCTGCGCGCCGCCGGCCCGGCCGTCGACGCCGAGGTGCAGATCGCCCGCGTCGGTGCGACGCGCGAAGTGGTGTGGTCGGCGACGATCGCCCTCGAACCCCACGACCTGCCCGACGACGCCGCCTACGCGGGTTGTCGATGGCCCGATGCGGCCACCGTCGAGGTGCCACCGGCGTGGCGCAGCGGCTACTACGAGGTCAGCCTGCGCACCCGCAGCGGCGTGCGCCACGACACCCTCGGCTACTTCGTGGTGCGAGCGGCCGAGCCTGATCCGTCACGACCGCTGCTCGTGCTCACGACCAACACGTGGAACGCCTACAACGACTTCGGCGGCCGGAACCTCTACATCGCGCGGCACGCGCGTCTCGTTCGAGCGCCCCATGGCGCCCGGCTTCCTGCACAAGCCCGACGGACCCGGTAGCCGAGTCGCGGTGGTCGACGCGCCCGACCGGCCGATGCGCGCCCACATCGGCTACCTGCGCGAGCACCAGTTCTCGCAGTGGGCCGGCTCGGCTGGATGGCCCAACGCCGAGCTGCCGTTCGTCCGCTGGGCCGAGGCCGCCGGCTACGAGCTCGACTACGCGGCCAACGCCGACCTGCAGACGGTGCCCGGGCTGCTCGACGATCGCCGGCTGTACCTGTCGGTCGGCCATGACGAGTACTGGTCGTGGGAGATGCGCGACACGGTCGAGCAGTTCGTGGCTGGCGGTGGCAACGCCGCCTTCCTGTCGGGCAACACGAGCTTCTGGCAGGTGCGGCTCGAGGACGATCACTCGATGATCGGGTTCAAGGACCAGTTCGCCAAGGACCCGGTGTTCGACACGGACCGCCAGCACCTGCTCACGTCCATGTGGTCGGACCACCTGATCGGGCGACCCGAGAACCAGATGACGGGGGTGACGTTCTCGCGCGGCGGCTACCACCGCATCGGCAAGGTGGTCGCCAACGGCCTCGGCGGCTACACGGTCTACCGGCCCGAGCACTGGGTGTTCGACGGGACCGAGGTCGTCTACGGCGACGTGATCGGTGCCGGCTCGGTGGTGGTCGGCTACGAGTGCGACGGCTGCGACTTCACCGTCCGCGACGGGCTGCCCCACCCGACCGGCAGCGACGGCACCCCGGCCGACTTCGAGATCCTGGGACTGGCGCCGGCCCGTCCGTTCGGACGGGACAACGCGCCGCGGGGCGTGCCCGAGGGCGCCCGATCCGAAGGCGAGTTCATCGCGTGGCGCGTGCTCGGCGCCGAGGACCCCGCGTCGGTGGCCCGCCTCGAGCACGGCCACGCCGTGATGGGCGTCCACCAGCCCGGCGGCACCGTGTTCACGGCCGGCTCGACCGAGTGGGCCTGGGGCCTGGCCAACCACGACCCCGTGATCGAGCGCATCACCGCCAACCTCCTCGACCGCCTGACGAGCTGACGACGGCCCGACGACGAGCTGACGAGCAGACGGGCTGCGTCCTCAGGCCTCGCGGTGCCAGTCGGCGTTGGCGTCGGCGAACACCTGGGTGACCAGCGCGCCGTCGTAGGTCTCCTCGGCCAGCCGGGGGTCGCGCCACTGGCTGCGCTCCTGGGCCACGAAGTCGCCGCCGTACACGTGCAGCGCGCCGGTCGGAGCGGTCAACGGGTTGTGCACCGCGTGGATGGTGTCGTCGCCCAGCAGCGTGACGTCGCTCGTCTCGAGGCGCTTGGCGCCGGACTCGACGAGCCCCGGCCGGCGCTGGCCGGAGCGGCGGTAGAACCGGTTGTCCTCGCGCCCGGTGTAGATGCCGATGCAGGCCCACATCCGGTGGTCGTGCGGGAAGATCTCCATCCCCGGCGCCCACACCAGGTCGACGATGGTCAGCGTGTCCGACCGGTACAGAAGGGTGAGGCCGGCCCTCTCGGGGGGTCGGGCGGTGACGACCGACGCCGGCTCGGACACGGCGCGGGCGACCGTGTCGCGGACGGCCAGCCGGGGCTCGGGCTCGTCGAGGCAGGCCCGGCAGTCCTCGATGAAGGTGTCGAGGTCGAACACGCGGCCAGTATCGCGCCGTCGCGCTCGCGCCTCGGGCAGGCCACGCCCGCCGGGCGATGCCACACGGACCCCCGGGCAGGCCAGGCCCGACTCGGCTAGCCGGCCCAGACGCGGGTGACCGCCGCGAACGTGCAGATGTAGGCGTCGCCGCTCCAGCCGGGCGCCGGGAACAGGACGCACTGCACCGGGCTGCCGGTGTCGACCCGGCCCAGCTCGTCGCCGGTCGCGATGTCGATCACGACGGCCTGATCCATCCCGCGGTCGTCGTCGTAGTCGTAGGTCAGGAGCTGGCCCGACGCGGGGAAGCGCAGCATGTGGCCACCGTGGTGCTGCGGGCGTCGCCAGAGCTCGCGCAGGTCGCCACCCGGCTCGTCGTACGCCCAGGCGGTCAAGGTCCCGTGGCTGCTGTCGAAGCCCACGGCGATGCGCCGATCGGGATCGACAGCCGGCGGGTTGGCGACGACTCCACCGGATCGCCCGTCCACCTCGAACAGATCGACGGCACCGCCGGACGACGATTGCCCCGGGAGGGCGACGCGCACCAGGTGCAGCGGCGCGGTCGACCGGCCCTTGCCCCGGAACGATCCGCCGAACTCGTCGCTGCCCTCGCCGTTGTCGAGGAACCACCCCGAGCCGTCGGCCAGCACGATGTCCCACCCGTAGGTCTGCCCCTCGATCGTGCGATAGCGCGGCGACCACGACGGATCGACCGACGCCGCGCCCGACGTGGCGTCGACCCCGACGCGGTGGCAGCGCGACTCGCCCACGACGATGACGTCGGATCCGAGGGCCGACAGGCGGGCGATCGACCCCTCGGGCAGCTCGAGCCGGTCGGCAATCGCGAGGGTGCCGGGCTCGAGCACCACCAACTCGGACCCGACGAGATCGCTGGGCAGGCGGTTGATGCCGGTCCCGCCGCCGATGTCCTTCATCACGAGGTGGCCGCTCGGCAGCACGACCAACGAGTTGTAGGCGCGCGCCCTTGGCAACGTCCGCGACAGGATCGGCTGCAGCGTGTCGGCGTCCAGCCGGTGGCAGTGGTTGCCGAACGTGACGTAGAGCGAGCCGTCGGCGTGGGCCGCCAACCCGCCGGGCCAGAACGGGCCGCCGGGCAGGTCGGGCGAGCGGATCTCGGGCTCGAGCGACTCGGGGTGGATCCGCTCGACCCAGCTCACGCAGTCCGGGCCGATGGTGGTCGAGAGCAGGAAGACCTCGCCGGGTCGGCGCAGCACGCACATCGTCGGTGCGAAGGCGGCGCGGGCGGTGGCGCGCAGCGTCGCGCCCCCGCGAAGTCGAACCCGTCGAAGGCTCCGCCGGCCGAGCCTCGGGGGTGCGAGAAGGTGTGGGGGGCCTGACGGCGGGGGGCCTGACGGCGGGTTGGCCCGCCGTCCTCGGCCGGCCACGGACTGGGCCAGTATCCCGCCAGCTCGCCGACCGTCACGCCACCAGACCGACCGACGGGAGCACGGTCGAGGGGTCGGGCCGGACGGTGTGGTCGGCCAGGGTGGCAGCCAGGTCCGAGCGGACGGCCTCGTAGCCGGCATCGTCCCAGCGGTTCACGAACTCGCCCGGATCGTCCTGCAGGTCGTACAGCTCGCCGGTGTCGGGCGCGTCGAGGTAGGCGGTGAGCTTGTAGCGGCCGGTGGTGATCGTACGGAGGGGGATGCTGACGACGGCCGCGAAGTCGTCCTCGGTGATCACCATCTCGCGGCTCGCGGGCGTGCCCGCCGCGTCGAAGAGCGACGAGCCCTCCATGTGAGCCGGCTGGTCGAGCCCGGCGGCCTGGAGCATCGTCGGCGCCAGGTCGATGGTGCCGACCGGGTCGTCGACCGTCGCACCGGCGGCGACGCCAGGTCCCCGCACGATGAGCGGCACGCGCAGCAGGCCCTCGTAGTGCACCGGTCCCTTGAAGATCATCCGGTGATCACCGAGCAGCTCACCGTGGTCGCTGGTGACCAGCACCAGGGTGTCGTCGGCCAGCCCGAGCTCGTCGAGCGTGTCGACGATCCGGCCGATGTTGTGGTCGAGCTGGCTGACCATGCCGTAGTACGCCGCGATCATCCGAGACAGCTCGGCGTCGGTCAGGGCGGCCCCTCCTGGGTTGGCCCACTCGAACATGGCGCCGCGGCCACCTCGGCTCCAGAGCGCGTGGATGGGTGGCTTCGAGTCGAGCTCGCCCTCCCGGCGCTCGGGCAGCATCTCGGCGGCGTCGTCGGCCGAGTACATGTCGAACCACCGGCCCGGAGGGTCCATCGGGTGATGGGGGTCGGCGAAGCTGACCCACCCGAAGAACGGCTCGTCCGCCGCGGCCCGCTGGTGCAGCCAGTCGATGGCCGTGTCCGCGGTCCAGGTGGTGGGGTGATCCGCCTCGTCGATCTGGTTGCGCCACGTCTGGGTGTGGTCCCAGGCGGCGCCGGCCGCCTCGGGCGTCATGGCCGCCAACCGCGCGTTGCCCTTGGCCACGCCGTCGCGGTAGAGCCAGCGGCCGTAGTGCAGACCGAACGGGGCCGGCCCGAAGCACCAGTTCCAGTTGCCCATGAGCGGTGCCGTCCGGAGGTTGTGACCGAACAGCAGGAGCTGCACCTGCTCGAAGCCGAAGTAGGGCCCGGTCCAGTCGGCGTCGACGCCGGCCGAGCCCTCGACCGATTCGAACGCGCCGGTCGGGACGAAGGGGAAGGTCGTCGCGAAGTGCGCCTTCCCGAAGAAGCCGGTCCGGTGGCCGGCCTCCGCGAACGACGTGGCCACCGACCGCTCGACGTTGTCCGCCGGCAGGTCGCGACCGTTGAAGGTGACCCCGTGGGTCGAGGGCATCGTGCTGGTGAGGATGGTCGCCCGCGCCGGCTGGCAGAACGGGTTCTGCGTGCGACAGGCGGTGAAGCGCGTGCCCTCGCCGGCCAGCCGGTCGAGGTTCGGCGTCTGGCACACGGGGTTGCCGTAGGCCCCGATGCTGTCGGCCCGATGTTGGTCGGTGGTGATGAGCAGCACGTTCACGGACGGTTCCCCTCTGGACCAGCGGCCGTTCGGCCGGCCGCTCACGGTCCGGATGCTCGGTCCGCACCGACCATGAGAACCTTTTGGCACCCTCACTGTCAATACCTTGGGCGCGACGAGCAGGACGGCGTCAGACGGCGAGGCCGCCGATCAGGGTGGCGCGCACGAGGGGAACGCCCGGCCGGTAGGCCAGGTGGGTGTAGGAGGGGGCGTCGAGGATCGCGGCGTCGGCCCGCGAGCCCGGGGCCAGGCGGCCGACGTCGGATCGGCGCAGGGCACGCGCGCCGCCGCGCGTGGCGGCGGCGAGCGCCTCGTCGATGGTCAGTCCCATCTCGCGGACGGCCAGCGCGATGACGAACGCCATCGAGGTGGTGTTGCTCGAGCCCGGGTTGCAGTTCGACGCCAGCGCGATCGTCACGCCGGCGTCGACGGCGCGACGGCCGTCGGGGTAGGGCTGGTGGGTCGAGAAGTCGGTCGCCGGCAGGAAGGTGGCCACCGTGTCGCCACCGGCCAGCGCGTCGAGGTCGGCGTCGCCGAGATGGGTGCAGTGGTCGGCCGAGGCGGCACCCATGTCGACCGCGAGCCGCACGCCCGGGCCCGGTCCGAGCTGGTTGGCGTGCACCCGCCCACCGAGACCGGCCGCCGCGCCCGCGGCCAGCACGGCCCGCGACTGGTCCTCGTCGAACGCGCCGCGCTCGCAGAACACGTCGATCCACCGCGACGACCGGCGCGCAGCGCTCCAGCATCGTCGTGCACACCAGGTCGACGTAGTCGTCCGAGCGGTCGCTCGTACTCGGCGGGCACGAGGTGGGCCCCGAGGAAGGTCACGTCGTCGGTGAGGCCCGCCGCCACCTCGAGGCACCGGTGCTCGTGCTCGACGTCGAGGCCGTAGCCCGACTTGATCTCGAGGTGGGTGGTCCCGCCCGGCCCACGCCTCGCGCCGCCGCGCCGAGGCCAGGCTCGCGGAGCTCGTCGTCGTCGGCCGCCCGGGTGGCCCCGACGGTGACCGCGATCCCGCCCGCCGCGTAGGGCCGGCCGGCCATCCGAGCCACGAACTCGTCGGCCCGGTCGCCGGCGAACACCAGATGCGTGTGGCTGTCGACGAAGCCGGGGATCACGCAACGGCCGGCCGCGTCGATGCGCTCGTCGGCCGCCGGCGCCGGCCGGCTCGACCGCGACGCACGCGATCCGTCCTCGATCACCAGCGCCGCATCGCGCACGATGCCGAGCGGTCCGTCGCCGAGCGTCGGGATCGTTGGTGACGAGCAGCCCGATGTGGTCGACGACGACGGAGGTCATGCCCAGGCTGCCGTGATCGCGTCGGCCAGCTCGCGGTGCACATCGAGCCGGCAGTGCCGACCCTCGTCGACCACGTCGACCCCGTCGACGGTGACGTGCGTTACGTCGGCGGCCGTGCCGGCGAACACGACGGCCCGCAGGACCTGTTCGGGGTCGGCCCCCGCCAGCCGGACCGACTCGAGCGACACCGTGACCAGATCGGCGCGGGCGCCGGGTTCGAGCCGTCCGGCGTCGTCCCACCCGAGCGCACGGTGCCCGTCAGCGGTCAGCGGCCACCACGAGCGCCTCGGCCGCCAGTGCCCCGCGGACGCGTGTCGCCAGGCGCTCGTCGAGCTCGACCGCCGCGGACCTCCTCCAGCCCGTCGATGACCGCCTGCGAGTCGCTCCCGACGGCCAGCGGCGATCCCGGCCGCGGCCAGCCGGCCGGCCGGCCCGATCGCCGTCGGCCAGGTCGCGCTCGGTCGTCGGGCACAGACAGCACGTCGTCGACGACGAACCGAGCAGGGCGATGTCGTCGTCGGTGACATGGGTGGCGTGGACGGCGGTGAACTGCGGGCCGAGCGCGCCCGCGTCGCCGAAGACGGCCGTCGGGGTTCGTCCGTAGGCCTCGAGGCAGGCGTCGTTCTCGGCCGGCTGCTCGCTGACGTGGGCGTGCAGCGGCGCCCCGGTCGGTCGGTCGGTCGCCGGTCGGCCGTCCCGGCTGGCCGACGCCGCCCACGCTGCGACGCCTCGATCTCGTCCGGCGCGCAGGCCCGCACCGAGTGCACCGCGGCGCCCAGGCGGAGGTGGTCGGCCGGTCGGCGTCGGTCGACCCGTTCGATCCACGCATCGACCGATCCGTCGCCGAAGCGCCGCTGCTCGGGCTCGAGGTCGCGGCCGATCCCGCCGTGCAGGTAGCAGGCGTCGAGCAGCGTGATCCGCACACCGGCCTCGGCCGCGGCGGCCACCAGCGCGTCGCCCATGACGTTGGGGTCGGCGTAGCGGCGAGCCGTCGACGTCGTGGTGGAGGTAGTGGAACTCGCCCGACGCACGGTGAAGCCGGCCAGCGCCATCTCGGCGAAGGTGGCCCGGGCCAGCCGGTGGTACCGGTCGGGATCGAGGGTGGCGGCCAGGTCGTACATCTGCCGGCGCCACGTCCAGAACGAGCCGCGTCCGGCCGTGGGTCCGACCGCGCAGGGCGCGGTGGAAGCGCGTGGCTGTGCGCGTTGGCGAAGCCGGGCAGCGTGAGGCCGGCGCGCCGGCGGGCGCCCGGCGGCGGGGCGGTCACGCCGGTGACCATCGCCGCGATGCGACCGTCGACGACGTCGACCTGCACGCCGGCGACGGCCGACCCGTCCGCCCAGCCACGCCTGCTCGCACCAGTACGTCGTGGGCGACGGGCTCACGAACCCACCCGCTCGACGAAGGCGGTGATGCGCTCGACGAAGGCGTCGCGGTGGAAGCGCTCGAACTGCTCCCAGGTCGTGAGCGTCGTCGGGTCGGTCACCCGGTCGACGAAGAGCGCGGCCGTCGAGGTGGTCGCACTCGTGCTGGAAGGTGCCGGCGGTGAGGCCCCGCTTCACCTCGTCGTGGGGCGCGCCGTCGCGATCGAGGTACTGCACGCGCACGTTCACGTGGCGCGCACACGTCGCCGCGCAGGTCGGGCACCGACAGGCAGCCCTCGTTGATCTCGACCAGCTCGTCGTCGAGCGGCGTCGAGCACCGGGTTGACGACCACGGTGAGCGGGATCGGCGGCTTGTACGGGTAGCGCGGGTTGTGCGTCGACCTCGATGACCGCGATGCGCACCGACTCGTGCACCTGGTTGGCGGCGAGGCCGGCGCCGTTGGCGTCGCGCATCGTGTCGACCAGGTCGTCGATGAGCGACTGCGACCTCCGGTCGAGGCGCAGCTCGTCGAGGGTGACCGGCCGCGTGGCCGGCTGGCGCAGCACCGGGTGGCCGATCGGTCGCGATCGGGTCGGACGGTCACCTAGCCCTCCCGCATCGGGATGCGCACGCCGCGCTCGTCGGCCACCTCGAGCGCCCGGTCGTAGCCGGCGTCGGCGTGGCGGATGACGCCCGTGGCCGGGTCGTTGGTCAGGACCCGCTCGAGCTTCTGCGGCGGCCAGGTCGGTGCCGTCGGCCACGCACACCATGCCCGGCGTGGATCGAGCGGCCGATCCCGACGCCGCCGCCGTGGTGGATGCTGACCCACGCCGCGCCCGACGAGGTGTTGACCAGCGCGTTGAGCAGCGGCCAGTCGGCGATCGCGTCGGAGCCGTCGGCCATGGCCTCGGTCTCGCGGTACGGCGAGGCGACCGAGCCGGAGTCGAGGTGATCGCGCCCGATCACGATCGGGCCCTTGCAGCTGCGCCCGTGCGCACCATCTCGTTGAAGCGCAGGCCGAGCCGGTGCCGCTCGCCGTAGCCGAGCCAGCAGATCCGGGCGGGCAGGCCCTGGAAGGCGACCCGCTCGCCGGGCCAGCGTGATCCAGCGGGCCAGGCCGTCGTCGTCGGGGAACTCGTCGAGCACCGCCTGGTCGGTCGCGGCGATGTCGGCCGGGTCGCCCGACAGGGCCACCCAGCGGAACGGTCCCTTGCCCTCGCAGAACAGCGGGCGGATGTAGGCGGGCAGGAAGCCCGGGGTAGTCGAAGGCGCGCGTCGAAGCCGCCGAGCGCGGGCCTCGGCGCGCAGGGAGTTGCCGTAGTCGAACACCTCGGCGCCGGCGTCCAGGAAGCCGACCATCGCCTCGCAGTGCGCCGCCATCGCCGCGCGCGACCGCCGCACGTACTCGTCGGGATCGTCACGGCGCATGACCTCGGCCGCCTCGGTCGACAGGTCGTTGGGCACGTAGCTCAGCGGGTCGTGCGCGCTCGTCTGGTCGGTGACGATGTCGGCCGCCGAAGCCGAGGGCCAGCAGTCGAGGCACGGCGTCGGCGGCGTTGTCGGCCAGCCCGACCGACAGCGCGCGACGCCGTCCGCCTTGGCGCCGCTCGCAGCGCGCCACGGCGTCGTCGAGCGAGTCGGCCACCTCGTCGAGGTAGCGCGTCTCGACGCGGCGCTCGATGCGCGTCGGGTCGACGTCGATGCACAACGCGACCCCGCCGTTCATCGTGACCGCCAGCGGCTGCGCGCCGCCCATGCCGCCGAGGCCGGCGGTCAGGGTGATGGTGCCGGCGAGCGTGCCGCCGAAGCGACGGCGGGCGATCTCGGCGAAGCACTCGTAGGTGCCCTGCAGGATGCCCTGGGTGCCGATGTAGATCCACGAACCGGCCGTCATCTGCCCGTACATGGTGAGCCCGAGGTGCTCGAGTCGCCGGAACTCGTCCCAGGTGGCCCAGTCCGGCACCAGGTTCGAGTTGGCGATGAGCACGCGCGGCGCCCACTCGTGGGTGCGCAGCACGCCGACCGGCTTGCCCGACTGCACGAGCAGCGTCTCGTCGTCGGCCAGCGTCCGGAGCGTGGCCACGATGGCGTCGAAGGCCTCCCACGACCGGGCGGCGCGCCCGGTGCCGCCGTAGACGACCAGGTCGGCCGGGCGCTCGGCCACCTCGGGGTCGAGGTTGTTCATGAGCATGCGCATGGCCGCCTCCTGCGACCAGCCGCGACAGCTCAGCTCGGTTCCGCGGGGCGCACGGACCTCGCCGGGTGCACGTCGAGCTCACTGCAGCTCTCCCGATCGCTTCGACGCACCGCCGCCTCGATCGCGCGGTCGACGATCAGCCGCTCGGCCGCGGCGAGCTCGGGAGCCGAGCCACCGGTCGGCGCCGGCGCCGGCGACGTCACGTGCGCAGCGCCGCGCACGGCCGCGCCGGTGCCGGCCGCCGGGGTCAGCGGGGCCGCGGAACTCGAGGCCGCGCGCCGCCGCACGTCAGCTCGACGGCCAGGATGCGGGTGAGGTTGGCGACGGCCAGGCGCAGCTTGCGGGTCGCCGCCCAGCCCATCGACACGTGGTCCTCCTGCATCGCGCTCGTGGGCAGCGTGTCGACGCTGGCCGGGCCGGCCAGGCGTCGGTTCTCGGCGATCATCGCCGCCTGCGTGTAGTGGCCGATCATGAGGCCCGAGTAGACGCCGGCGTCGTCGGTGAGGAACGGCGGCAGGCCGTAGGAGCGGGTGCGGTCGAGCAGCCGGTCGGTGCGGCGCTCGGACAGCGCGCCGACGTCGGCGACCACGATGGCCAGGAAGTCGGCCGCATGGGCGAGCGGCGCGCCGTGGAAGTTGCCGCACGACTCGACTCGCCCGTCGGGCAGGATCATCGGGTTGTCGATGGCCGAGACCAGCTCGACCTCGGCGACCTGCGCGGGCGAAGTCGACGGCGTCACGGGCCGCGCCGTGCACCTGCGGCGTGCAGCGCAGCGAGTACGCGTCCTGCACGCGGTCGTCGTCCTCGCGGTGGCTGGCCACGATCGCCGAGCCGGCCAGCAGCGCGCGCAGGTTGGCCGCGCTGCGCGGCCTGGCCGGGATGGGGGCGCAGCCGCTGGAGGTCGTCGGCGAAGGCGCGGTCGGTGCCGAGCAGCGCCTCGACGGTCATGGCCGCGACGACGTCGGCGACGGCGAGCAGGTGGTCGAGGTCGTCGAGGGCCAGCACGAGCATCCCGAGCATGCCGTCGGTGCCGTTGACGACCGCCAGACCCTCCTTGGCGCGTGAGCGTGAGCGGCGCGAGCCCGGCGCCGGCCAGCGCCGTCGGCGCCCGACGACGACCGTGCCGTCGGCCGTCGACGCCTCGCCCTCGCCGAGCAGCACGAGCGCGCACGTGGCCAGCGGAGCCAGGTCGCCGCTGGCGCCGAGCGAGCCGTACTCGCGCACGACCGGCGTCAGGTCCGGCGTTGAGCAGCGACAACATGGCCTCGACCACCTCGGGACGGACGCCCGAGTAGCCCATGGCCAGGGTGCGGGCCCGCAGCAGCATCATGGCCCGCACCACCTCGCGCTCGACCGGCGGGCCCATGCCGGCCGCGTGCGAGCGCACGATCGCCTGCTGGAGCTCGGCGCGGCGGTCGGGCGGGATCGACGGTGTTGGCCAGCGACCCGAAACCGGTCGACACGCCGTACACCGGCTCGTCGCCGGCCGCGATGGCCGACACGATCGCCGCGGACTCGACCAGGCGCTGGCGGGCCCGGTCGCCGAGCACGACCGCCCGCGTGCCACGGGCCACCGACACGACGTCGAGGGCGGACACCCCCTCGGGCGTGAGCTCGAGCCGCTCCGGTGCGGACTCGCTCACCTCGACGGACTCGCTCACCTCGACGCACTCCACGTCACGCAGCACGGCACATCCTCACCCTCTCACCTCGGCGGGCCCCTCACCCGAAATCCGAGAGGCGTCGCCGACGGTGCCTACCATGACGGGCGATGGCCGAGCTGACGCCGCCGCGGGTCGAGGGCACCGTGGTCGTGCGCGGCGATCGCAAGCTGGGCTTCGCCGAGTTCGGGCCGGTGTCGGACCGGACCGTGGTGTGGTTCCACGGCACCCCCGGAGCCCGCCGCCAGATCCCCCAGGCGGCGCGGCGTCTCGCGGACCAGCGCGAGATGCGCGTCCTCGGCATCGACCGACCCGGCGTGGGACTGTCCACGCCGCACGGCTACGAGTCGATCGTCGACTTCGTCCCCGATCTCGAGCTGCTGCTCGACCAGCTCGACATCGAACGGGTCACGGTCATCGGCCTCTCGGGCGGCGGCCCCTATGCGCTGGCCGCGGCCCACGCCCTGCCCGACCGCGTGGGCGTGGTCGGCATCCTCGGCGGCGTTGCTCCCACCGTCGGCGTCGACCGCGTGCCCGGTGGCCTGGTCGGGTTGGCCGGCCGCTTCGGGCCCATGGCTCCGGCCATGCGCGAGCCCGCATCGATCGCCCTGCACGCACTCGTCCGCGCCGCCCGCCCGCTCGGGCCCCAGGGGATCGAGTTGTACGCGCGACTGTCACCCGAGGGCGACCGGCGCGTGCTCGCCGACCCCGAGATCAAGGCGATGTTCCTCGACGACCTGACCACCAACACCCGCCGAGGCTTCCGCGCACCCATGTTCGACCTGCGGCTGTTCCTGCGCCACTGGGGCTTCGAGCTGTCCGAGGTGGCGGCTCCGGTGCGCTGGTGGCACGGCGACGCCGACCACATCGTGCCGTTGGCCCACGGCCGCCACGTCGTCCCCCGCCTGCCCGACGCCGAGCTGTTCGTGCGCGAAGGCGAGAGCCACCTCGGCGGCCTGGGTGCGGCCGAAGAGGTGATCGACCTGTTGGCCGGCGTCTGGGACGGCGGTCCCATCCCGGCGTGACGCCGGGCTCCCATCCGGGCGTGACGCCCGGGCCGGATCGCGGGTGGCACGAACCGCGATCTCGTGCATGCTGGTCGGGTGGAGCAGCTCCTGTTCGACGAGGTGGCCGACGTCGTCACGAGCCTCATCCCGGCCGAGCTCGGCGAGGTGCGCTGCCGCGCCCACCGCTACGGCATCAAGGTGTGGTTCGGCACGGCCACCGCACCGCGCGAGCACTACGAGGCCCAGGTGCTGGGGGCGGCCGCGATGGACGAGGCCACGGTCCTGGTGCTCGAGATCGGCTTCCACGCCGAGCATCCCGACGAGGCCCGCAACCAGACGCGGTGCTGGACCAGATGCTCGGCGACGAGCGCCGCTGGCGGCGCATGCTCGGCGCCGAGGCCGAGGCCGGCCCGTTCATCGGGCGGCGCGACGACTGGCGCCGGCTGTCCGAGCTGTGGGCCGATCCTGACCTGAGCGATCCGGCCATCGGGCTCGAGATCGCCACCCGCCTGACCGACTACGTCGCCGCGCTCGAGCCGGCCCGGCGCGCACGGCCGTGCCGCGCCGAAGCGATGCGCAGCCGGGCTGCACCCGGCGGCGTCCGTCTCGAAGGCCGCGCTGATCTCGGCCCGCGTTCGGCCCCACCTGGTCCCAGAAGCCGTAGGTGCCCTCGTCGCGCGAGCTCGCGGGCAGCTCGCGACGACGGCGCTCAAGGCCACCATGGCGAAGCCGCTGCCGACCGACACCCGCGCCACGCCGAGCTCAGCCAGCTCGGCGACGGTCGGCGCACCCGGAAGGGCGAGCACGTTGACGGGGCGATCGACCGACTCGACGAGCCGACGGATGTCGGCCGGCGTCGATCGATGCCCGGGCGCGTAGACGCACGTCGGCTCCCGCCTCGCGGTAGCGCTGGAGTCGGGTGATGGTGTCGTCGAGGTCGTCGCGGCCTCGGAGGTGGTTCTCGGCCCGGGCGGTCAACACGAAGTGCACGTCCCGCGTGCGCGACCTCGGCTGCGGCCGCCACCCGGTCAGCGGCCAGATCGAGCGGTAGATCGGATCGGCCAGGTCACCCGTGTAGTCCTCGACCGAGCCACCGGCCAGGCCCGCCCCGACCGCCAGCGTGATGGTCTCGGCGACGTCCTCCGGGTCGTCGGCGAACCCGTTCTCGAGATCGGCCGAGACGGGCACGTCGACCGCGGCCGACGATGCTGGGCCGCGTGGTCGATGGCCTCGTCGCGTGTGACCGATCCGTCGAGCCGGCCGAGGGTGGCGGCGAAGCCACCGCTGGTCGTGGCCAGGGCCTCGAAGCCGAGGTGGGCCAGCAGGCGGGCCGAGCCGATGTCCCACGGGTTGGGGAGCAGCAGCGGCCGGCCGGGGACGTGCAGGGCGAGGAACGAGTCGGCCTTCGCTGTTGGTGTGGGCATGGGCGCGACGTAGCGGTGCGCCCCACGTCGGGCTGGCGGAAATCCGACCGGGTAGCGTCGCCGCGCATGGATCCCGCCCCGACCGTCGACGACTCGCCCGAGGCCCGGCTGGTCGACCTCGACCTCGTTCTTCCGGGTCCGTACCCGCCGCACGACCCGCTCGACGCGGTCGTCGTGCACGGCGGGGTGGCCCGCACGTCCGGGCAGCTGCCGCGCGACCACGAGGGCGAGCTGGTCCACCCCGGCACGTCTGGGCGTCGACCTGTCCGTCGAGCAGGGCGCCGAGGCGGCCCGGTGGTGCGCGCTCAACGCGCTGTCCGTGCTGCGGGCCGAGCTCGGGTCGCTCGACCGCATCGAGCGCGTGCTTGCCGGTGATCGGCTTCGTCGCCTGTCGACCCGAGCTTCGACGCGCAACCGGCGGTGGTCGACGGGGCCAGCCGGCTGCTGGCCGACGTGCTTCGGGCGACGCGGGCGCCACACCCGCTCGGCCATCGGTGTGGCCGCGCTGCCTCGCGGCGGGGCCGTCGAGATCGAGGTGGCGGTGGCCCTCCGCCGTCTGAGCCGCCGGCGCACGGCAGGCCGATCGTTGCCAGACTTCGGTCCCTGCCTGACTGCCACCCCGCATGAGCCCGCTGACCGACGACGAGTGCACCGCTGACCAGTTGGCGCTGCTCGAGCCGCTCGGCCCCAGCGCGATCGCTGCACATCTTCCGCACGCTGGTGCGCCACCCCAAGCTGTACCGGCGATGGTCGCCCTTCGCGGGTCGGCTGCTGCAGGGGCAGCACGCTGGCCGACCGTGACCGCGAGCTGGTCATCCTGCGGGTCGCCTGGCGCTGCGGTGCCGCCTACGAGTGGGGCCAGCACGTGGCCATCGCCCGGACCGCCGGTCTGACCGACGCCGAGATCATGCGGTGCCGCCGAAGGACCGGCGATCCCTCCGATGCGGGTGACGGGTCGAGCGACGACGCCGTGCTGCTCGCCGCCGTCGACGAGCTGCAGGACGACCACCGCATCGGCGACCCGACCTGGGCCGCGCTGTCCTCTCGCTACGGCGACGAGCAGCTCATCGAGATCACGATGCTGGCCGGCGCCTACGCCATGCTCGCCGGCACGCTGAACTCGCTCGGCGTGCAGCTCGAAGGCGACCAACCCGCGCTCGGCGAGGTGTGACCGTGGCCGACGGACGACACGGTCGGACGGCTGGCGGGCAAGACCGCCGTCGATCGTCGGCGCCGGCCAGACCGCGGGCGAGACGATCGGCAACGGCCGCGCCACCGCGCTGCTGTTCGCCCGCGACGGGGCGCGGCGTGCTGCTGGTCGACCGCGACGAGGCGTCGGTCAACGACGACGCGCGACCTCGATCGTCGGCCGAGGGCGGCCGGGCCGAGGTGCATCTGGCCGACATCACCGACGAGGCCGCGTGCGCCGAGACTGGTGGCCGCGGCGCTCGCCACGCTCGGACGCATCGACGTCCTGCACAACAACGTCGGCATCGGCGCCGGCGACGCGCGCCCCGCCGAGCTCGACGCGCCGCTCGTGGGACCGCATCCTCGACGTCAACCTCAAGGCGATGTGGCTGACCTGCAAGCACGTGGTGCCGGTCATGCGCGACCAGGGCGGCGGCGCCATCGTCAACATCTCGTCGCTGGCCGCCATCGCGGCCGCCTCGACGCTCACCGCCTACAAGGTGTCCAAGGCGGGCGTGAACGCGCTCACCCAGACGCTGGCGGTGGCCCACGCCGCCGACGGCATCCGGGTCAACGCCATCATGCCCGGCCTGATCGACACGCCCATGGCCGTCGACGCCGCCGCCCGGGCCACGGGACGCGACCGCGGAGCGAGCTGGCCGACGGCCCGGGCCGCGCCACGTTCCGCTCGGCCACCAGGGCACGCGCCTGGGACGTCGCCCACGCCGCCCTCTTCCTGGCCTCGGACGACGCCGCCTTCATCACCGGCGTGGTCCTGCCCGTCGACGGAGGCCAGGCCGCGATGGTCGGCTGACACGGCGTCGACGGACACGAGGTCGACGAGGCGGCCTCCCATGCCCAGGGCGGCAGCGTCGGGCAGGTCGGGACGCTCGAGGCGCCCGTAGAGCCAGGCCAGCTCGTCGCGCTCGTCGAGCTGGCCGGGCGGGGGCGGCCATCGGCGCCCGGGGGCAGCCGGCCGGGGAGCTCGGCGCGCAGGTACGGCAGCCACACGGCCACGAAGTCGTCGGACCAGTCGCGGTAGCTGATCCCGAGCCCGAGGTCGATCCGGTGCACCTCGAGCTCCTGCCAGCGCCGCGCCACGAGGTCGGCCAACGGGCGTTCGCGGCCACCGACGTCGCGGGTCGGGTTCGACCAGGCGGCCTCGGGCACCCCGTCGAACGCCGCCATCATCGCGGCGGCCGACACCTCGACGTCTGCGATCAGAGCCGCGGCGGAGCGCGACCCGCCCTGCTCGATCTCGGCCTCACGGCCCTCGAAGCCTCCGGGGTACTGCTCGACCATCTCGCCGCGAACCGCCGCCTCGGTCCGGCGAAGGTGGCTGTCCGCGTTGCGGGCGACGTGGGTCAGCAGGTGGGCGATCGACCAGCCCGGCAGCGCACTGGCGCGCGGGCTCCGTCGTCGTCGAGGTCCGCGATGGCGGCGACGAACCGCTCGTGCGCGGCGGCCACGTGGCGCAGATCCTCGGTCGGCCGGGGGACGGGTCCCCGTGTGGGATCGGGAGTCGGCACCGGCCGACAGTACGTCGATCACCCGTGCGGAGCTGCCCCGGCCCGGTCGACGGTGCGGGCGGATCGCGCCGCCGCCACCGCGAAGCGCATGTACTCGTCCTCGAGCTCGGATCGACGTCCGGGCTCCGGGCGACGAGCCGCCCGACGGCCTCGGCCGCGGCCAGCTGCATCGTCACGAGCACCTCGGCCGACGTCGCGCCATGCCGTTGGCCACGGCCTGCGCCGTCCAGTACCGGGTGCTGCGCTGCAGACCGCCCAGGCGGATGGCCTCGACCTCGGCCTCGATCGACGGCTCGGACATGAGCCGCACGAACAGGACGCCACGCTCGACGATCGACGTCGAGGTAGGCCGAGATCGACGCCCGCATGCGGTCCTCGAAGAGACCGCCGCGGCCAGGCGCTGGCGGTGCAGCTCGATGTAGACGGCCCGCTCGCGCTCGTACAGGCACACGAGCAGGGCGGCCCGCGACCGGAAGTGGACGTAGGCGAGGGTCCGACTCGAACCGGCCACCTCGCCGAGGCGTTCCATGGTGATGGCGGCCGTGCCCTCGGTCTCGATGATGAGCGCGGCGGCGTCGAGCAGGCGCTCGCTGGCGGACGATCGGGCTGAGCCGCTCACGCTTGGGCGGGGGGTCGCCCGGCGCCCGACCGCGCCCGATGACCACGCGTGGGCTCGCCACGACGCCGCTCGTGCGGTCGTCACCAGCTCCCATGGGGCGGAGGCTATCGGGGCGCTCGGGGCGGGCCGGCTCGATTCGACCGCCCGCCAGGGGGCCGGCGACACGGACGCGCGAAAATGCCGCCCGAGGTGCTGCACGAGACGCAAAGGGGCAGAATGGGGGGTGCGACGAGCCCGTGGAACCGGGTCGTCCCCGGGGGGTGGCCCTCGGGGCCGCCCTCCTGATGGTCGGCTGCAGCGTCGCGTCCGGCAGCCCGTCCACCGCCGCCACCTCACGGTCCCGCCGGCGGTGGTCCTGACCTCGAACCCGGCCGCCGGCGCCAAGGCCGTCCCGCTCGACCAGAAGCTGGCGGTGTCGGTCGTCCACGGCACGCTCACCTCGATCATGGTGGCCTCGCCGGCCGGCAGCGTCCAGCGGCGTGCTCGCCCCGGCCGCCACCAGCTGGGCCAGCGCCGAGCCGCTCACCCCCACCACGACCTACCCGTCCGGGCCAGCGTGGCCGACAGCGCCGGTCGCTCGCTCGTCAAGCAGTGGCAGTTCACCACGGCCGCCCCGACCACGGTGTTCCGGGCCACCGTCAGCCCCGGCGACGGAGCCGTCATGGGCGTCGGCATGCCGGTCGAGCGTCACGACCAACGTGGCCATCCCCGAAGCCAACCGCGCCGCCTTCGAGCAGCCTCTCACGCGTCACCGCCACCCCCGCCGTGGCCGGCGCGTGGCACTGGTTCTCGTCGACCGAGCTGCACTGGCGGCCCGTCCAGTACTGGGCACCCGGCACCAAGGTCAAGGTCGTCGCCGCACATCAACGGCTACGACGCCGGCAACGGGGTCTGGGGCATGAAGGACGTCACCGTCAACTACGCCATCGGCGACTCGCACGTGAGCACGGTCGACGTCGCCGACCACACCATGACCGTCACCGACAACGGCAAGGTCGTCAAGGTCATCCCGGTCTCGACCGGGCGCGACAAGTACCCGACCAAGGGCGGCGTCCACGTGGTGTCCGACAAGAGCCCAGAAGACGATCATGGACTCGGCCACCGTCGGCATCCCCCGCAACTCGCCCGACGGCTACTACGAGACGGTGCTCTGGGACGTCCGCATCTCCAACAGCGGTGAGTTCGTGCACGCCGCGCCGTGGTCGGTGGGCGACCAGGGCCACACCAACGTGTCCCACGGCTGCGTCAACGTCGCCACCGCCGATGCCGAGTGGTTCTACGACTACAGCCAGGTCGGCGACGTCGTCAACGTGCTGAACTCCCCCGATCCAGCTCGAGCCCACCAACGGCATCGGTGACTGGCAGATCCCCTGGTCCCAGTGGGCCAACTGACGACGCGCTAGGTTCTGCCCGGCGCGACGGCCAGGGGCCGTCGCCGGAAGGGGGACGCGCATGCCGGTCGATCCGACCATCCAGGTCCTGCTCGACAGCATGGCCGGGCAGCGACACGCCCGACCTGTCCGAGATGTCGATCGCCGAGGCCCGGTCGATGATGGCGATGCTGACCGTGGTCGACGGCGAACCCGAGCCGGTGGACGACGTGCACGACCTCGCACATGCCCGGGCCCGGCCGGTGACATCCCGGTGCGGATCTACCGCAACGGCGGCGACGCCGACCCGAGGCCGGTGCTCGTCTGGTACCACGGCGGGGGTTGGGTCATCGGTGACCTCGACAGCGGCGATCCCGACGGCTCGCAAGCTGGCCAACCGCACCGGCGCGGTCGTGGTGTCGGTCGACTACCGCCTGGCTCCCGAGCACCCCTACCCGGCCGCGGTGGACGACTGCTGGTCGGCGCTCGAGTGGGTGGCGGCGCACGCGGAGGAGCATCGGCGGCGATCCGGCCCGCCTGGCCGTCGGCGGCGACAGCGCCGGCGGCAACCTGGCCGCCGTCGTGGCCGTGATGGCGCGAGCCAGTCGGGCGGGCCCGTCCTGCGCCACCAGCTGCTCGTGTACCCGGCCATCGACCTGACGTTCTCGCAGCCGTCGATCGACGCCAACGGCGAGGGCTACCTGCTCACCCGACGGCTCGATGGAGTGGTTCGTCGACCACTACCTGGGCACCGCCGACCCGAAGGACACGCTGGTCTCACCGCTCTTCGTCGACGACCTCTCGCGGCGTGGCACCGGCCACGGTCCTCACCGCCGAGTTCGATCCGCTCCGCGACGAGGGCACGGCCTACGCCGACCGCCTGGCCGACGCCGGCGTCGACTGCGACTACCGCTGCTACGACGGCATGATCCACGGCTTCTTCGGCATGGGCACCATCACCCCGGTCGCCCTCGAAGCCATGGACGCGGCCTCGCGCCCGCCTCCGCGCCGCCCTCACCTGACCCCCCGCCCCCGGAAACCGGGCATCTTTGCGTGGCGTTTTCGCGCGTTTTCACTCCCGGTTTGCGGAGGGGTCAGTCCTTGAAGTGCGGGATCACCTCGGGCCGAGCAGCTCGATCGACTGCATGACCTTGTCGTGGGGGATCTTGAGCGGGTTCACCAGGCAGAGCAGCAGGTCGCAGCCCGCCGCCTCGTAGCGCTTGGCCGTCGCGATGCACTCCTCGGGATCGCCGACGACCGCGGAGCCCGAGCTGTGCAGGAACTCGAAGTCGATCGAGGTCGAGGTTGCCGGCCCGATCGTGCTCGAGCAGCGTCGGCCGCGTAGCCGTAGGTGCCGAGGTCCTTGCCCTCGAGCAGCTCGGCCACCGAGCGCGATGAGCCGGGCGCCGTAGCTCACGTACCAGGCGCACGACTCGGCCGCGACCTCGTAGGCCTCCTCCTTGGTCGGCGCGCAGTGCACCATCGTGAACGTCGCGGCCTGGTCGTTGACGAACTTGCCGACCGGCTGCGGTGCACTCGGCCAGGCCCTCGCGGTAGAGGGCGATGCGATCGGCCAGCTCCTCGGGCGGCACGCCGACGGTGAACGAGCACAGCCCCAGACCGTGGCGACCGATCTCGCGGTGGCCGTCGGGGCTCGACGTCGCCCCCCACATCGGCGGGTGCGGCTTCTGCAGCGGCTTCGGCTGCACCCGGCGCGGGCGCGCCCATCTTCCAGTACTTGCCGTCGGCCTGGTAGGTCTCCTCGGTCCACGCCGCCACGATGTGGCCGAGCGCCTCGCTCCACATCTCCCGGGTCTCGTGGGGGTCGATGTCGAAGCCTTCGAGCTCGGCACGCGTCGACGAGCGCCCGGTGCCGAACTCGACGCGCCCGTCGGAGATCAGATCGAGCACCGCCACCGACTCGGCCGTGCGGATCGGGTGGTTGTAGGGCTTGGGGCAGCAGGCGCACCCCGTAGCCGAGGCGGATGTTCTCGGTCCGCGCCGCGATGGCGCCGTAGAGGACCTCGGGGTTCGAGCAGTGCGAGTACTCCTCGAGGAAGTGGTGCTCGACGGTCCAGAACGAGTGGAAGCCGACCTTGTCGCCGAGCACCGCCTCCTCGAGCGTGTTCTTGTAGGCCTCGTGCTCGCTCTCGGCCGTCCACGGACGGGGCACGGGGATCTCGTAGAACAGCGCGAACTTCATGGCCATGATGGGGCTCCTGGTGGATCGAGCGGCGAGCGTGGATACGGACGTGGATCGGGAAGACGAGCGGTTCTAGGTCTGGAAGCCCCGGACGATGTGGTCACGGACGAACCGGCGGACCGCCTGCGGGTCGTCGAGGTCGACGGTGAGCGACGGGCACCGTCACGAGCGACAGCATCATCCGCATGATCCACTCGGCCGCCTGGCGGAGCGTCGAGATCGGCACGCACCTCGCCCCGGGCACGGGCCTCGCTCGAGGAGCGGTACCCAGAAGTCGATCCAACGGTTCAGCATGTGCTGCGTGCGGGCCAGCTGCAGGGCGGCCTGCTCGCCTTCGCCGGGTCGGTCCTCGAGGCCGAGGTCGAGCTCGATGTCGAGGTCGCGGACGAACACGGCAGCCTCGGCGATCTGCGCGGCCAGCGACCGCCGGCGCAGCACGGCCGGCGTGGCGAGCTCGACGGTCTGGTCGGCCAGGCGCTCGAGCACCGCCAGCACCAGCGCGTCGCGGTCGGCGAAGTGCCGGTACACCGACATCCGCGACAGGCCGGCCCGCTGCGGCCACGTCGTTCATCGAGAAGCGGCGGATGCCCCAGCGACGGATGCAGACCTCGGCCGCCCGCAGGATCTGCTCGCGGGTGTCGCCGGCCACGGCGGGTCGGGCCTCAGGGCCGGGCCGGCGCGGATCTCGGTTGGGTGGCGCCTTGACGGTGACAACGTTACAAACTGTACTGCGTTGTAACGTTCCGGAGTCAAGGCGCGGAGCGTGACGCACAGGGGGCACCACATGCAACGACACGAGGGAACGGTGGCGCTGGTCACCGGAGCCGCATCCGGCATCGGCGAGGCCTGCGTGGTGCGCCTCCGCGACGAGGGCGCGACCGTCGTGACGCTCGACGTCAACGGCGACGTCGATCACACGGTCGACATCACCGACGAGGACGCGGTGGCTGCCGTGGTCGACAGCATCGTGGCGGAGCACGGACGGCTCGACTCGGTGGTCAACGCGGCCGGCGTGGCCGGCGGCGGGCCGGTCCACCTGCTCGACATGAGCGAGTGGAACCGGGTCATCGGCATCAACCTGACCGGCACGTTCGTCGTGGCCAAGCACGCGCTCCGGCCCGATGATCGAGCAGCGCCACGGCAGCATCGTCAACCTGGCCAGCATCGAGGGCCTCGAGGGCACCGAGGGCGGCAGCGCGTACAACGCGTCCAAGGGCGGCGTCGTGCTGCTGACGAAGAACCTGGCCATCGACTACGGCGCCAAGGGCATCCGGGCGAACTGCATCTGCCCCGGCTTCATCGACACGCCGATGATGCGCTCGGTCATGGACAACCCTGGCATGGAGATCTACAAGGACAAGCTCCGCGACGCGCACAAGCTCAACCGGTTCGGCCGGGCCGACGAGATCGCGGCCGCGGCCGCGTTCCTCGCCTCGGAGGACGCGTCGTTCGTCACCGGTCACACCCTGGTGGTCGACGGCGGCTTCACCGCCGGGATGCGGGCCGGGGTGCTCGAGGGCTTCGGCCTCTGAGGACGCGTCACCGTCGACCAGCCGTCAGTGCAGCACGAGCCAGCCGATCGACGCCGCCATGCCGGCCAGCGTCAGTCCGGCCGACGCCACGACCACCCACGCGGCCACCTCGCCCTCGGCGGTCTCGGGGAGGCGCCGCCGCACGACCTGCAGCCAGCGGCGGGCGAAGGGCACGTCGCGCGACATCAGGCCGAGGCCGACCGCGATCACGACGAGGCCCGGGCCGGGCAGCACGAGCAGCACGATGCCGGCCAGGACGAGCAGCGAGCCGAGCGCCACGCGGGCGGCGCGGCGGACCAGCCCGCGCTCGGCCGCGGCGACCGTCGTCTCGTGCTCGAGCTCGATCTCGGCCTCGACCGCGTCGTCGAAGCAGCCGCTCGAGCGGCGACTCGGTGGACATCACGTCACGATCGGGGAGATCGGGCATCGGGGACTCCGGGGAACTGCTCCCGAGGTCTCTCCCGCCCGGCGGCCGGGGCCGCTGAGCCGGTGGCACCGGATCGGAAACCGATCGTGATGACGACACCACCGAGGTGGGGTACTCCCCTCTCACCTCCGAGTATGCCCGGCGACCCGCCGGGCGACAACCGCGTGCTCCGTCAGCCGACGAGGATCTGGCGGACGTCCTCCTCGCTCTCGGCGGTGACCAGCACGACGATCTCGTCGCCGGCGTACATCACGGTGTCGCCGCGGGGGACGGTGACGTGGTCGCCGCGCAGCACGGCGACGACCGTCGAGTCACGGGGCAGACCGAGGTCCTTGATGGCCTTGCCGTCGGCCGGCGACTCGGGGGCCAGGGTCACCTCGGACAGGCGCACCGCGTCGTTGCCGAACGAGAGCAGCCGCACGAGGCTGCCGACCGACACGGCCTCCTCGACCAGGGCGGTGAGCAGGTGCGGGGTCGACACCGAGACGTCGACGCCCCAGTTCTCGTTGAACAGCCACCGGTTCGAGGGGTTGTTGATGCGGGCCACCACACGGGGGACGCCGAACTCCTGCTTGGCCACGCAGCGAGATGACCAGGTTGTCCTCGTCGTCGCCGGTGACGGCGACCACCACGTCGGCCTTGCCGGGATCGGCCAGCACGAACTCGGACACCTCGCAGGCATCGGCCTGCAGCCAGGACACCCCGCTCGGCTCGTGACGGCTCACGCCCCAGTTCGACGCGGTCGGGGTCGACCTCGACGATGAGCACGTCGTGGCCCACGCGCTCGAGCTCAGCGGCGATGTAGGTGCCGACGTTGCCGCCGCCGGCGATGACGACTCGCATCAGTGCGCTCCCTTGACCGGGACCCGGTTGAAGTGCTCGTCGAGCTCGTCGATGCGGTCGCCGGCCACGGCGACGAACACGACGTCGCCCTCCTGGGCGATCAGCGACGGCGGTCGGGATGCTGGCCTGGCCCAGCCGGGTGACGCCCGGCGACGCGGGCCACGCCCTCGATCTCGAGGTCGAACAGCGGCTCGCCGGCCCAGTGGGCCGGGACCATGCGCTCGACCAGGCAGACCTGGGCGCTCGGGTCGATCCACTCGACGCCCTGGCTGGTCTCGGGGACGATGCGGCGCAGCACCCGCTCGGTGGTCCACTGCACGGTGGCGACCGTCGGGATGCCGAGGCGCTCGTAGATGGCGGCCCGGCGGGCGTCGTAGATGCGGGCGACCACCCGGTCGATCTGGAAGGCCTCGCGGGCGACGCGGGCCACGACGATGTTCGAGTTGTCGCCGTTGGTCACCGCGGCCAGGGCCCCGGCCTCGGCGATGCCGGCCTCTTCGAGGCGGACCCGGTCGAAGCCGACCCCGACGATCTTCTTGCCCGCGAACCCGTCGGGCAGGCGGCGGAAGGCCTGGACCCGGCGGTCGATGACCGCGACCGAGTGGCCCTGGTTCTCGAGGGTGGCGGCCAGGCCGGATCCGACCCGGCCACAACCGACTACGACGACGTGCACGTCTTGCGCTCTCCTGTACCAGGGTGGCCCGTGCCGAGACAGGCACGTCCGGGCATCCTAAGCGGCCCTGCGTGACGGCTCCAGATCGGGAGTGTTTCCGGAACGTGACGTCTTGGCGTGCCTGGACGGGCTCGGGGACGTCAGGCCGGGAGCTCCTGGCCGAGGGCGAAGGCGGCGTACTCCTCTTCGGTGTCGGCCCAGTCCTCGAACTGGATCACGCCGATCTCGGTGAAGCGCTCGCGCAGCCAGCCCGGCTTGCCGGCGGACGCTCCGGCGTCGAGCAGGCCCAGCTTCTTGCAGTTGGGCACGATCTTGGCGAACAGCATCTGCTGGAACGGATCCTCGAGCTTGTCGCCGCGCATGCGCTTGATGACCTCGGCCGGGTCGACGCCCATGCGCTCCCAGACCTCGACGGCCAGCAGCCGGTCGCGCATCCGCACGGCGGCCTCGAAGGCGAACTCCTGGCGCTCGCGCAGCTCGTCGGCCGACAGCTCGGTGTAGTACTCCTTCAGCGACAGCACGCCGAAGGCCACGTGGCGGGCCTCGTCGCTCATGACGTAGCGGAGCAGCTGCTTGAGCAGCGGGTCGGGCGTCATGGAGTGCATGAAGCCGAAGGCGGCCAGGGCCAGGCCCTCCACCATGATCTGCATGCCGAGGTAGGTCATGTCCCACCGGCTGTCGCCGATGATGTCCTCGAGCAGCAGGCCCAGGTGGGTGTTGAGCGGGTAGTGCCCCGACAGCTTGGTGTCGAGGTAGCGGGCGAAGACCTCGACGTGGCGGGCCTCGTCCATGACCTGGGTGGAGGCGTAGTACTTGGCGTCGATCCACGGGACCGTCTCGACGATCTTGGCGGTGCAGAGCAGCGCGCCCTGCTCGCCGTGCATGAACTGGCTGAGCGTCCAGTTCTGCTGCTCGACGCCCCACTGGGTCCACTCCTTCGAGCCCCACTTGGCGAGCGGCGTGCCGGAGGGGTCGAAGTTCATCGCCTCCCAGTTGGGATCGGCGCCGTTGGCGTGCACGGCGATGGCCTCCTGGTCGACGGCGATCGACCAGTCGAGGTCGGTCTCGCCGTTCCACTGCGAGGTCTTGGCCTTCTCGTAGAGCTTGTTGAGCCCCGGCCGGGCGCCCTTCTCGTAGTCCCACGTGAAGATGGCGTCGGCGCCGTCGGGGACGACGGTCTCGTCCAACCCGATGTAGCGGTTGGGCACGCTCAGGATGGCGTCGAGGTCGTTGGCCCCGTCGCGATCGATGAGCTCCTGGTACGTCGAGTACTCGGGCATCGGTGTCCCCCTGGCCGTGACGGGCCGACCCCGTCGTGGTGACGATGATACAAACTCCGTTGTTTGTCGCATAGACCCGGGGACACATGTCACAGGGGGCCCACCGGTAGGATCTGCGTGATGGCCAGGCTGCGGTGGGGCGACGACGTGCCGGCGGACGCCCAGGCCGCCAAGGTCCGCCTGATCGAGGCGGCCGACGCCTGCATCGGTCGGTTCGGCCTGGCCAAGACGACCATCGAGGACGTGGCGGCCGAGGCCAAGGTGTCCCGGGCCACCATCTACCGCTACTTCCCCAACCGGGACGAGCTCGTGCTCGAGGTGCTGCTCTCGCAGCCTCGAGCGCTCGATGGAGCGGTCGCTCGGCGACTTCTTCGTCGATGCCGACACCCCGGCCCGCTTCGGCGACGCCCTGGTGCGCTCGGCGGTCTACCTGCTCGACGCCATCCGCCACGATCCCCGGCTCGAGACCCTGCTCGACCGCGAGAGCGGTGGCCTCTCGGCCACCATCTCGGGGGCCAGCGAGCTGCTGTTCCACACCGTGCTCGACGAGTGGCGGGGACCGTTGACGGCCGCCCAGCAGTCAGGGTTCGTGCGGGCCGACCTCGACATCGACGAGCTGTCCGAGTGGATCCTGCGGGCGATCCTGTCGCTGCTCACCGTCGAGGGACCCGAGCCGCACGCCCCCGACGACGAGCGCCGCCTGCTGGCCACCTTCCTCGTCCCCGCCGTCGTCGCCCTCGACCACGCCTTGACCTAGAGAACCCAGCGCCTCGCGAGGTGGAGGCCGGCCAGGCCGGGGAGGCGGTCGATGCAGCGGTCGATGCGCTCGGCCGCCTTGCGGCCGTCGTCGTCGCCGAACAGGTGGTGCGCCATGAACCGCACCTCGGCCGGATCCTTGATGCCGGCGCCGACGGGAGTCCAGAAGCGTTGCAGCGCCCAGCGGGTGACCTTCTGGGCGCGGCGGTTGCCCTCGAGGCGCTGCGGTGGCCTGCGACGCGTAGAAGTCGATGTGGCGACCTTCCTGCTTCATGATCCGGTGCAGCAGCTTCGACAGGGTGGGGTGGCCGGCCTTGGCGGCGAGGCGCCCGTAGGCGGCCTGCGCGGTCCACTCGTTGACCGCGCCCCAGGTCATGTGGACGGTGGGCACCTGGCGGGTGAGGTGCGTGGCGACCATGGTCGACAGGGGCAGCACCCGGTCGTGCAGCGTGGGACGGCGCACCACCGGCACGCGGGCGTCGCTGCCGGGCTCGCCGTGGGCTTCGAGCACCTGCGAGATGGCCTCGCCGTGGAAGTACTCCTCGAAAGCCCAGAAGGTCAGGAACGACGTGATCTCGTGGTCGAGGTGGGCGTCGGTGACCAGCACGTCGCGCAGGTAGATGATCGTGTTGTGCTCGACGTCGTGCATGTAGCGCAGGCAGCGCAACGTGGCCGCGTCGAGAGGGTCGTCGCGGAACGCGTCGAAGTCGATGTCGTCGACCTGCACCCGATCGGTGCGCTCCTTCAGGTCTGCCAGGGTGAGCTTCACGGGACTAGTTCGTACCCCTCGTGCGACTCGGATCATCAGGTTAGCGTCACGCCCCGGCGCTGTCCTGGGGAGCCGGGTACCGCTGGCTCCCCGAGACGGTCGCCCTCCGCCGGGCCGGCCCTTCGGCTCCCGCGGCCTCGGCGACCAGGTTCCGTGCGGTGTTGACCAACCCGACGTGGGAGAACGCCTGCGGGAAGTTCCCGACCATGCGCCCGCCACCGGATCCCATTCCTCGGACAGCAGTCCGACGTCGTTGCACAGGCCGAGCAGTCGCTCGAACAGGGCGACGGCGTCCTCGTGGCGCCCCACGAGCGCCAACGTGTCGACCAGCCAGAAGGTCGTGAGCAGGAAGGCGCCCTCGCCCGGGGGCAGGCCGTCGATCGCCACCGGCCCGTCGGGGCCCTCGTCGGTGGGGATCGGTGCGGTAGCGCAGGACGAACCCGTCGTACCAGAAGGTCCGCCTCGACGGCGGCGATGGTGGCCAGGATGTGGGCGTCGTCGGGCGGCACGAACCCGACCAGCGCCAGCATGAGCAGGCTGGCGTCGACCTCGGTCGACCCGTAGTGCTGGACGAAGCAGCCCCGCTCACGATCGATCCCCTTGGCCATGACGTCGGCGCGGATCTCGTCGGCCAGCGTCCTCCACTCGTCGAGCGGTACGTCGCGGCCGGTGGCGCCGACCATGCCGATCCAACGGTCGACGGCCACCCACGCCATGACCTTGGAGTGCACGAAGTGCTGGCGCGGGCCGCGGACCTCCCAGATGCCCTCGTCGGGCTCGGTCCACACCTTGCGCACGTGGTCGACCAGGAAGCGAGCCAGGCTCCAGCTGTCCTCGCTGATCGTGCGGCCGTTGCACACGAGCGTGTTCAGGATGTCGAGCGTCTCGCCGTAGACGTCGAACTGGAACTGGCGGCTGGCGGCGTTGCCGATGCGCACCGGCGCGGAGCCCTCGTAGCCCGGCAGCCAGTCGAGCAGCTCTTCGGTGAGACGACGGCGGCCGTCGATGCCGTACATGATCTGCAGCTGGTCCGGGTTGCCGGCGATGGCCCGTCGCAGCCAGGCTGCCCAGGCGTCGGCCTCGGTCTCGTGGCCCTGGTCGAACAGCGCGTGCAGCGTGAAGGTGGCGTCGCGCAACCAGCAGTAGCGGTAGTCCCAGTTGCGCGGCCCACCGATCTTCTCGGGCAACGAGGTGGTCGGCGCTGCGCACACGCCACCGCTCGGCGCGTAGGTCAGGGCCTTGAGGGTCAGCAACGAGCGCCGGACGGCCCCGGCCCACGGACCCTCGGGGACCGTCGAGCGCTGCAGACCACTCCCGCCACCACGACTCGGTCCGCGCCAGCGCCACCAGCGGATCGCCGACGTCGTCGACGGTGGGCATGGGATCGGAGGCCAGGAACCAGGCCAGCGTGAAGGCCAGTTCGTCGCCTTCGCTCACGTCGAACGTGGCCTCGGTGCGCCGGTCACGGCCTCGAAGCGGGACGGGGGCCCGGATCACCAGGCCGTCGCGCCCGCCGACGGCCTCGACGCCCCCGTCGATCCGCCGGACCCACGGCACGATCGAGCCGTAGTCGAAGCGGAGCCGGATGTCGGTGTGCATGCGGACCGTGCCCGACCGGCCCTTGACCACCCGCACGAGCACCGGCGGACCCTCCCGCACCGGCATGAAGTCGATCAACGAGACGATGCCGTCCGCGGTGGTGAAGATGGTCTCGAGCACCAACGTGTCGCCTCGGTAGTGGCGCGTGACCGATGTCGGCTCGGCCACGGGCGCCAGCAACCATCGGCCGTGCTCTTCGTCGCCGAGCAGCGCGGCGAAGCACGACGGGTCGTCGAAGCTGGGCAGGCACAGCCAGTCGATGGCTCCGTCGCGGCCGACGAGCGCCGCGGTCTCGCGTGTCGCCGATGAGCGCGTAGTCCTCGATCGGCAGTGCCATCCCGCCAGCATGGCAGCGCTGCCGCGCGACTGCCGCGCCCGGCGTTACCGTGACCGGGCCGTCCCTTCCGAGCGAGGTCTCGATGCCGTTCAGCTCTCAGTCCACCGCGGTGCCCACCTCCGACTGCCTCGTGATGCTCGGCGTCACCGGCGACCTGGCCAAGAAGAAGCTGTTCCCCGCGGTCTACCGGCTGCACTGCCGCTGGCTGCTCGAGGTGCCGATCATCGGCCTGGCCCGGCCGCACTGGGGCGAGGACCAGCTGCGCGAGCACGCCCGCGACGTCGATCCAGGAGGCGGGCGAGAAGTGGGACGAGAAGCAGTTCGACGGCGCTGATGAAGAAGTTCAGCTACGTGTCGGGCGACTACAACGACCCGACCACCTTCGATCGGCTGAAGGCGGCGGTCGGCGACGCCAAGCACCCGATCTTCCACATGGCCATCCCGCCCTCGATGTTCGCCACCGTCGCCGGCGGGCTGGCCGTCGGTGGGGCTCAACGAGGGCAGCCGGCTCATCGTCGAGAAGCCGTTCGGTCGCGACCTCGCGTCGGCGCTCGAGCTCAACGACACCCTGCACGAGTACTTCGACGAGGACGCCATCTTCCGCATCGACCACTTCCTCGGCAAGGAGGCGATGCGCAGCCTGCTCATCACGCGCTTCGCCAACGCCATCCTCGAGCCGCTGTGGCGGCGCACCTACGTGTCGAGCGTGAAGATCACGATGGCCGAGTCGTTCGGCGTCGAGGACCGCGGCGCGTTCTACGACTCGGTCGGCGCGCTGCGCGACGTGATGCAGAACCACCTGCTGCAGATGGTGGCGCTGTTCGCCATGGAGCAGCCGGTCAACGAGCACTCGAAGTCGCTGCGCGACGAGAAGGCCAAGGTGCTCCAGGCCGCCCGCCCGGTCGACCCGAAGCACTTCGTCCGCGGCCAGTACCGGGGCTACCGCGTCGGTCGACGGCGTGGCGGCCGACTCCGACACCGAGACCTTCGGCGCCTTCCGGGTCGACTTCGACTCGCCCCGCTGGGGTGGCGTGCCGTTCTTCCTGCGGGCCGGCAAGTCGATGGCCGCCACGGTGACCGAGATGACCATCGAGTTCGCGCCGCCGCCCGCGACCGCTGTGGATCTCCGACGAGAGCCACCTGCCCGCCGAACCGCATCCGCATCGAGGCCAAGCCCGACAGCTTCACCGCCCTGACCTGGCTGCGGAAGTCGCCGGGCGACCAGATGCTGGCCGAGCCGATCACGCTCGCCCCGCCGCCCGAGCTGCGCGGCGACATCGGGCCCGAGCCCTACGAGCTGCTCATCGAGGAGGCGATGGCGGGCGACCCGACGCTGTTCGCCCGCGAGGACTCGATCGAGGAGTCGTGGCGCATCGTCGAGCCGATCCTCACCGACTACCCCAAGGCGTCGAGTACGACCGGGGCACGCTGGGGTCCGGCCGCGGCCCGCGAGCTGGTCCGCGGCCACGGCCTCTGGCCCGAGGAACCGCCGGCGTGATCGACCGCGGTCGCGACCGCCGGCCGCGCCGCCCCGAGGTCTGGGTCGCTGCGCCACGGCGCCACCGAGTGGAGCGAGACCGGCCGGCACACCGGTCGCACCGACCTGCCGCTCGACGCCGAGGGCGAGGCCCAGGCCGACGCGCTCGGCCGACGTGCTCGACCGGGCGGCCGTTCGCCCTGGTGCTGGTCAGCCCGCTGGCCCGGGCCCAGCGAGACCTGCCGAGCTGGCCGGCTACGGCGACCAGGCCGAGGTCGAGCGCCGACCTGGCCGAGTGGGACTACGGCGACTACGAGGGCCTGCACCACCGACCAGATCCGCGCAGCGCGTCCCGGACTGGACGATCTGGACCGGACCGCTGCCCCGGCGGCGAGACGCATCGACGCAGGTGGCCGCCCGGGCCGATCGTGTCGTCGCCCGGGTCCGCGGCCGCCGACGGCGACGTCGCCCTGTTCGCCCACGGCCACATCCTGCGCGTGCTGGCGGCCCGCTGGTGCGGTCTCGACCCGGTCGAGGGTCGGTGCTTCAGCCTCGACACCGCCACCGCTGTCGGTCCTCGGCTGGGAGCACGACTACCCCACCGTCCGCCGCTGGAACGAGCGCTGATGCGGCGCGCCCACTCGGGCGGCTCCCACGAGAACGAGCGCTGATGTGGCGAACCAGCCAGCCGGGACGGCCCATACCGGCGAGCGCGCTTTCAGCGCGGGAAGTAGTCGCCCAGCGCCGAGACGACCTCGTCGCGGAAGCGGTCGATGGCGGCCACGACGTAGGTCACCGGGTCGAGGTCGTCGTTGCGCACCAGCGGGGTGAGGTCGATGGCGAACGTGACCTGCTCGGCCGTGTCGACCTGGCGCGGCGCCAGCAGGGTCGCGTTGGCCCGCCGGCGGCCCTGCTCGGCCAGGTCGTAGCGCTTGCCCCCCTCGATCTGGCTGGCGAACACAGCGGCCAGTCGAGCGGCCAGCTCGTCGCGACCCGATCACGTCGAGCAGCACCTTCTCGTCGTCGGGCAGCCAGTCGAGGCTCGCGCCAGCCCTCGATGCCGACGACCTTCCACGGCCGCGCGCTCGAGCGGGCAGCCGGCGCAGCGCCTCGATGGTGGCGGCGGCCGCGGCCACATGGGTCGCGTGCTTGTCGGCCAGGTTGTGCGTGTAGATGTTGACCGGGTCGGCAGGCGTCGAGGATCTCGGCCAGCTCGCCGACGAGGGTGGCGTGGCCGTCGCCCCGGATCGACGCGCTCGGATGGCCGAGCTGCAAGCATGGCGCTGTAGCCGCCGATCTCGGCGGCCGCACGCTGCTCGGCCCGCCGCAGCTCGACCATCTCGTCGTCGGTGCAGTCCGCGTACGGGCCCGTGCGCGCGCTGCCGGCTCCGTCGGTGCAGGTGACGCCGGTGAACCAGCGGTCGGGATCGTCGAGGCAGGCGCCGATGGCGGCCAGCGCCATGAACTCGAGGTCGTCCTGGTGGGCGACGATGCCGAGGTCGGTGGTGCGGGCCAGCGCGTCGGCCGAGCGTCGACGCCGTCGGGCACCATCACGTCGGCCGCGGCCCGGGGATACGAGAACGACACCGGCGCGACCGTACTCGGGCCGAAGCTTCACCGCGATGGCGAGAACCCCCCGCAGCCGTCCCGACGATCGCCGACCGGGCGTTCGTGTCCGAGCGGAGCGAAGCCGCTCGACCGATGAGACCCGGATGGCGAAGCGCCCGAAGGGAGGCTCGCCGACCGGAGGGCCAGACAATCAGGTGTAGAGCGCCTCGATCTCGTCGTGGTAGCGGGCCAGCACGCCGCGGCGCTTGAGCTTCGACGTCGGCGTCAGCAGGTCGGTGTCGGGCAGCCACTCCTCGCCGAGCACCGTGACCTTCTTGACCCGCTCGGCGTTGTTGAACCGCGCCATCGCCTCGGCCAGCCCGGCGTCGATCTCGGCGACCACCGTCGGGATCGTCGGCCAGGTCGGCCAGCGAGTCCGACCTCGATGCCGTGGCTGCGCGCCCACACGGGCGCCACCTCGGGGTCGAGCACCACCAGCGCGGCCACGAAGGGCCGGTCGTCGCCGACCGCCATCGCCTGGCCGACGAGCGGGATCGTCTTGAGCGCGGCCTCGAGGTTGGCCGGGCTCACGTTCTTGCCGCCGGCGGTGATGATCAGCTCCTTCTTGCGATCGACGATGCGCAGGTAGCCGTCGTCGTCGAGCTCGCCGATGTCGCCGGAGTGCAGCCAGCCGTCGACCAGCGCCTCGGCCGTCTTGTCGGGGTCGTCGAGGTAGCCGGCGAACACGTTGCCGCCGCGGCAGAGCACCTCGCCGTCGTCGGCCAGGCGCACCTCGCAGCCGGGGATGGCCGGACCGACCGTGCCCGACCTTGACGCGGTCGGCGGTCCAGGTCATCGGGCCGGTGTTCTCGGACATGCCGTAGATCTCCGACAGCGGCACGCCGATGGCGCGGTACCAGCGCAGCACCTCGGCCGGGATCGGCGCGGCGCCGGTGATGGCCACCTCGCACTGGTCGAGCCCGATCATCTCGCGGACCGTCGGCGAAGGCCGCCGTCGTCGAGCGCGCCGCCAGGTGCCGAGCTGCTCGGGGGTGGCCCGATCCCAGTCGATGGCCTCGACGATCGGCGTGGCCGCCTCGATCGCCGTCGCGAACTGCGCCGGCCTGGTCGGGGTCGGCGCCGAGCGCCGCGTTGCACGCCGGCGTGGATCTTCTCCCACACCCGCGGCACCCCGAACACGATGTTGGGCCGCACCTCGCGCAGGTAGGCGCCGATCTGGCCGGGGTCGGGGCAGGTCGTGACCTCGAAGCCGACGAAGGCCTGCTGGTAGTGGCTGGTCATCCGCTCGGCGATGTGGGCCATCGGCAGGTACGACACGAGGCGCTTGCCGGCCAGGTGGTCGAGGGCGAAGCGCCGGCGCAGGCTCTCGACCGTCCAGGCGATGTTGGCGTGGGTGATCATCACGCCCTTGGGCGGCCCGGTCGTGCCCGAGGTGTAGATGATCGTGGCCAGGTCGTCGGGCCGAGCAGACGTGACGCCGCCTCGGCCAGGTCGACCGGCTCGGCGTCGAGCAGCGCATCGACCGCGGAAGACGTCGTCGGGCGCCAGCCCGTCGGGGTCGTGGAGGATGCCGAGCTGCTCGAGGTGGCGGCAGCTCGCCGCGGACCTTGAGGAACCGCTCGAGGTAGCCCTGGTCCTCGACGACGCCGACGCGGGCCTCGCAGTGGCCGGCCAGGTACTGCACCTGCTCGGCCGACGACGAGTTGTAGATCGAGACCGGCGTGGCGCCGCAGAAGGACGCGGCCAGGTCGAGCACGTGGAACTCGGGGATGTTGCGCATCATCAGCACGACGCGGTCGCCGGGCTCGACGCCCGAGCGCCCGGAACCCGGCGGTGGCCCTGGCCACGCGGTCGGCGTAGTCGGCGAAGGTCCACGAGCGCCAGCCCGCGCCGTCCTGCCAGCGCAGGGCGATCCGCGTCGACTCGGCCGCCACGGTGTCGAGGAAGGCCGATGGGACGGTGCGGCCCTCGGCCGCGGCCTCGTCGATCTCGTCGACGCTCACGCGGCCAGTTGTAGCCCATCGACCGCCGCCTGCCCGGGCCTCGCGGCCGAGCGCGGTCCACGGGATTGACCGGGCCCAGGTTGTGTCTCGCCGACGGGCTGCGGCACACTCTGATCCTCCAACTTGACCGACCGGTCTAGTTGTCGGGGCGCACCACGAGAGGATCGAACGCCATGGCCACCGCAGTCATCGTCGACGCCGTCCGCACCGCCGGCGGCAAGCGCAACGGCAAGCTCTCGGGCTGGCATCCGGCCGACCTGGCCGCCGAGACCCTGAAGGCGCTCGTCGAGCGCAACGACCTCGATCCCGGCGCTCATCGACGACGTGATCATGGGCTGCGTCATGCAGGTCGGCGCCCAGGTCGCTCAACATCGGCCGCAACGCCGTGCTGGCCGCCGGGTTCCCCGAGTCGGTGCCCGCCACCACCGTCGACCGCCAGTGCGGCTCGTCGCAGCAGTCGGCCCACTTCGCCGCCCAGGGCGTCATCGCCGGCGCCTACGACGTCGTCATCGCGGCCGGCGTCGAGGTCATGTCGACCACGCCGATGGGCGCGTCGGTCACCGCCGGGCAGCTTCCCGTTCGGGCCGGGCGTGATCGGCGCGCTACGCAGGGCCAGGGCGGCCTGGTGCCCCAGGGCATCTCGGCCGAGATCATCGCCGACAAGTGGGACCTCTCCCGCGAGGACCTCGACGCCTTCGGCGCCCGCAGCCAGCAGCGGGCGCGCGCAGGCCCGCGACGAGGGCCGCTTCGACAACGAGATCATCCCCGTCGCAGGCCAAGCCCCGCGACAAGGAGACCGGCGAGCTCATCGCCACCGACGAGATCGTCACCGCCGACGAGGGCATCCGCCCCGGCACCACGGTCGAGACGCTGGCCAACCTCAAGCCGGCCTTCAAGCCCGACGGCAAGGTCACCGCCGGCAACTCGTCGCAGATCACCGACGGCGCCTCGGCCGTGCTGATCATGAGCGAGGAGAAGGCCAACGAGCTCGGCCTCACGCCCGCGGGCCCGCTTCCACACCTTCGCCCTCGCCGGCGTCGACCCGATCACGATGCTGACCGGCCCGATCCCCGCCACCCACAAGGTGCTCGAGCGGGCCGGCCTGTCGATGGACGACATCGACCTGGTCGAGATCAACGAGGCCTTCGCCTCGGTCGTGCTGGCCTGGGAGAAGGAGCTGCACCCCGACATGGACAAGGTGAACGTCAACGGCGGCGCCATCGCCCTCGGTCACCCGCTCGGCTGCTCGGGCGCCAAGCTCCTGGCCACCCTGCTCAACGAGCTCGAGCGCACCGGCGGCCGCTACGGCCTGCAGACGATGTGCGAGGGCGGCGGCCTGGCCAACGCCACCATCATCGAGCGCCTGGGCTGAGCGAGCTCGGCCGCCTCGGCCCACCCGATCCCGCTGTTCTCGGCCTGGACGCCCGTCGGGCGGCTCGGGGCGGAGACTGTCCCTGTGATCCGCAAGCATCCGGTCGATCGCGCTGGATCGCCGTCGTCGTCCTCGTGGTCGGACTGGTCGTCGGCACGCACTCCGGCTTCGACGTCGCTCGTCGGCCGCCCTGGTGGCCTACGTCGCTGCTGCTGCATCGGCGTCACCATGCTCGGCGGGCCTGGCCCGCCCGATCCCCGAGCCGCCGCCGCCGGGCGAGCTGCGCAAGGTCCGGCTCACCTACCGCTGCAGCATCTGCGGCACCGAGGTGCGCATGACCGCCGCCAACGACGAGGACCCCGAGCCGCCCCGGCACTGCCAGGAGGACATGGACCTCGTCGCCCCGATCGAATGAACCCGATCACCTGAAACGTCGGACGGGCGTCCACAGCATGTGGAGGGGGCTGTGCGGTGTCACCTCACCGTCATGGACTGTTCCTGTCGTTGCCCCCCAAGAGCAACCTTCGACATGAAGTGGGCACCGCGAGGGGTGTCACGCGGACGAACCGGACGTGACGGAGAGCGGATCCACGACGTCGGGTCAGTGGTGTCAGTGGTACTGGGTGGCGGTGACGATGCCGGCCAGGATGAGCCCGAGGCCGCCGAACACGTACCAGTTGCTGACCGCCCCCGGCAGGAACTGCAGGTAGTTCGCACATGATCATGGCGATGCCGAGGCCCCAGAAGCTGAACATCAGCGACCGGCACCCACGGTCCGCTGACCTTCTTGTAGGACGGGACCCGGGGCGTGTAGCGGGTCGACGGCTCGGGTGTGGTCGTGCGCTTGGTGCCCTTGACGGCCGCCGCCCGGGCGGCGGTGCCCTTGGGGCGGGCCTGGCCCGACGGGTCGGCCTTGGGCGCCGCTCCCTTGCCGGAGGTGGCCTTGGCGTCGGAGGTGGTCGGGTCGGCAGCGGCCGCGCCGCCCTTGGGCGTCACGCGCCCACCACTCGACGCGGCGCTTCTCGGGTCGCTTCGGTTGGTTGGCCACGAGCGCAGAATCTAGCGCCTCGTCCGGCGCTCGGCGGCGGCCGCTACCCTGCCGGGCGCATGGGCGCTCGGGTGCTGGTCATCGACAACTACGACTCGTTCGTCTACAACCTCGTCCAGTACCTCGGCGAGCTGGGCGCCGAGCCGCTCGTGCACCGGAGCGACGCGCTCACCCTCGACGAGATCGCGGCGCTCGATCCCGACGCCGTGCTGGTCAGCCCCGGTCCCGGCCGGCCCGAGGACGCCGGGCTCAGCAACGACGTGATCGCCCACTTCGCCGGGCGCCGGCCCGTGCTCGGGGTGTGCCTCGGCCACCAGTGCATCGGCCAGGTGTTCGGCGGCGACGATCGTGCGGGCGCCCGAGATCATGCACGGCAAGACGTCGCTGATCCGCCACGACGGACGGCGGCGTGTTCGCCGGGCTGCCCAACCCGCTCGAGGCGACCCGCTACCACTCGCTCGTGGTCGACCGCGACTCGGTGCCCGACGTGCTCGAGATCACCGCCGAGACCGACGACGGCATCGTCATGGGCCTGCGCCACCGCGAGCTCGACGTCGAGGGCGTGCAGTTCCACCCCGAGTCGATCCTCACCGTCGGCGGCCACGACCTGATCGCCAACTTCCTCGCCCGCGCCGCCTGACCGACCGCCTCGACCGACCGCGGGCGCGATGGGTCAGGCGGTGGTCGAGGTGGCTGCTCGACGTGGTGGTCGGTGCCGTGGTCGAGGTGGTGGCGGGCGGACCGGTCGACACGATGATCGTGACGGTGGTGCCGGGGGCGACCGAGATGCCCGCCGACGGGTTGGTGCCGATCACCTCGCCCGCCGGCACCGTGGTCGGACGTCTGGCTGCTCGTCGCGACGACGAAGCCCTTGGCCGCCAGGTTGGCGGCCGCCGTGGCCTCGCTCTGGCCGCTGACGTCGGGCACGGCGACGGTGGCCGGACCCGACGACACGGTGATGTCGACCTCGGAGCCCTGATCGGCCATCGTGTTGGCGCCGCGGGCTCTGCGAGATGACCTGGCCCTTGGGGATCGTCGTCGCTGTCCTGGGGCACGGCCCGCACGACGAAGGTGGCTGCCTCGAGCTGCGACGGTGGCGGCCGCCTGGGTCTGGCCGATCACGTTGGGCACCGACTTCTGGCCGGCGCCCTTGGACACCTGCAGCGTCGACGGTCGAGCCGACGTCGGCCAGCTGGCCGCCGACCGGGTTCTGGCCGAACACGTCGCCGTTGGGGTGATCGGCGTTGGCCTGCATCTGGACGCTTGACCTTGAAGCCGTCGCCCTCGAGCTTCTGGGTGGCGACGGTGACCTGCGTGCCGGTCACGTCGGGCACCGCTCTTCTGCGCCGCGTTGTTGCGGTCGAGTCGGGTGGCCAGGAACACCAGCCCACCGGCCAGCAGCACGAGCAGGCCGAGCAGCACCCACAGGAACCGGCCGGTGCGGCGCTTGGGCGGTGGGCCGCCGGTGCCGTAGTTGGCGCCGGTGGGCGGGCCGGCGGCGGGAACGGCCTGCGTGAGTCCGGCCGCGGGCGCGGCCGCCGCGACCGCGGTGCCCGCGGCGAGGCCGGCGGCCAGCGCGGCCGCCGAGCGCAGCGCGGAGACGGGCAGGCCCTCGAGGTAGTTGCGCAGATCGGCGCGCAGGTCTTCGGCCGAGGCGTAGCGGTTGGCGGGATCCTTGGCCATCAGCTGGGCGACGATGGCCTCGAGCGCGGGCGGCACGGCCACGCCGGTCGAGCTGGGCAGCGGCGCCTGCTCCTGCACGTGCTTGTAGGCGATGGCCACCGGCGTGTCGCCGCTGAAGGGCGGACGGGTGGTGAGCATCTCGTAGAGCACGCAGCCGAGCGAGTAGAGGTCGCTGCGTGGGTCGACGGGCTTGCCCTGGGCCTGCTCGGGCGAGAAGTAGGTGGCGGTGCCCATCACGGCGCCGGCCTGGGTGAGGTTGGCCTCGGTGCCGCCGGCGATGGCCTGGGCGATGCCGAAGTCGGCCACCTTCACCTGTCCGCTCGGCGCGATCAGGATGTTGCCGGGCTTGATGTCGCGGTGCACGACGCCGTTGCGGTGGGCGAACCCGAGCGCGGCGGCCACGTCGGCGGCGATCTCGGCGGCCCGCCGCGGGTGCAGCGGGCCCTCGGTGCGGACGATGTCGGAGAGGCTGCGGCCCTCGATGTACTCCATGACGATGAAGTAGGTGCCGCTCTGCTGGCCCCAGTCGTAGACGGCGACGATGTTGGGGTGGTTGAGGTTGGCCGCGGCCTGCGCCTCGCGGCGGAAGCGCTCGACGAAGGTCGGGTCCCGGGCGTACTCGGAGAACAGGACCTTGACCGCGACCGGCCGGTCGAGCAGCAGGTCCCGGGCCAGGTACACGTCGGACATGCCGCCCCGCGCGAGGTGGCGGTGCATCTCGTAGCGGTCGTTGAAGACGGTGGGCCCGGGGTCGGACATACGGGTCGTCAGCCTAGTGACCCGCCGCAGGGGCGCCGAGATAGGCCTCGAGCACCTGCTTGGCGATCGGACCGGCGACGTGCGCGCCCGTCGACTCGCTCACACCCGGCTGGTCGAGCACGACCACCGCGACCGCGATCGTCGGCGCCTGACCCGGCGGGCCGGCGAATGCGATCATCCACGTGTTGATCGTGTCGGTGTCGCCGATCTCGGCGGTGCCCGTCTTGCCGCCGACGTCGTAGCCGGGCATCTGCAGCACCGTGGCGGTGCCGTGCGCGACGACGCTCGATCATGGCGTCGTGCATCGTCTGGGCGCTCGACCGCGCTGATCGGCCTGCAGCCACGGCGACGGGTGGTAGCGCTCGATCAGGTTGCCCTCGCTGTCGCGGACCTCCTTCATCACGTGGGGCTTCATGATCGTGCCCCCGTCGGCGATGGCGGCGGCCACGAGGGCCATCTGCAGCGGCGTGACGGCGTCGCTGCCCTGGCCGATCGACTGCAGCGAGAGCTGGGGGGTGTTGACCGGGTTGGTGTGCAGGAAGGCGGTCGGGAACAACGAGGTCGCCGCCCCGGGCAGGTCGATCGGCGGCTTCTGGTTGAAGCCGAACGCCTGGGCGCCGTCCACCATCTTGCGGGCCGCCGATGGTCTCGGTGCCCATCTGGGCGAAGGCCGAGTTGCACGAGACCTCGAGGATCGTCGATCAGGGCCCCACCGCAGGCCTCGCCGCCGAAGTTGCTGATGACGTGGGTGGTCTGCCCGCCGGGCGGGAGGTAGCTGCGGGCGACCGGGTACGACGGGGTGGTCGACGGTGACCATGCCGGTCCTGCACGCCGGTCGATCCGGTGACGACCTTGAAGGTCGAGCCCGGTGGGTAGATCTCCTGGTACTGGTGGGCCAGCATCGGCTTGCCGGGCGCCTCGTTGTCGAGGGTCCACGCGTACTTCGACGTCTTCGCGTCGAGCGACGAGATCGGGTTCGGGTCGAACGACGGGTAGCTCCAGAACGCGAGCAACGCGCCGGTGCGCGGGTCGATGGCGACGACCGAACCGGCGTGGTTGCCGAGGGCCTGCTGCGCCACCTGCTGCAGCTTCTTGCGTCATCGTGAGCGTGAGGTTGCCGACCTGCGGACGTGGGTCGAGCAGGTCGCGCGAACCCGTTGATCTGCTGGGCGACGGTCTGGCCCGAGAGCTCGCGGTCGTAGGTGAGCTCGAGACCGCTCGAGCCGTAGTTGAACGAGTAGTAGCCGGTGACCTGGCCGAAGAGGCTGCCCTGCGGATAGACGCGCTGGCGGGTGAAGTCGCTCGAGCCCTTCGACCTCGACCGACTGGGCCAGCACCGCGCCGTCGGCCGACGTGATCGTGCCGCGGTCCTTGTTGAACTGCTGCTTGACGCGCAGATCGTTGAGCGCGTTGTTGTCGAGCGAGTGCTTGTGCACGACCTGGATCCAGTTGAGCATGACGAACAGCGCGAGGTAGCAGACGAGCAGTCCGATGCCGAGCCGGCGGATCTGGGTGTTCATCGACGAGCCGCCACGCGCCACCGTCGCGACGGTCGCGCGTCGAGCACGCGCCGGTTCGATTCGTCGGAGATGCGCAGCAGCAGCGCGATGAGCACCCAGCTCGACACCAGCGACGATCCGCCGTAGGAGACGAACGGCAGGGCCAGACCGGTCAGGGGCAGCAGGCGGATGACGCCCGAGATGATGAGGAACGACTGCGTACCGATGAGCGTGGTGAGACCGACGGCGAGCAGCTTGTCGAAGGCGCTGGTCGGCGCGGGCGGCGATGCGCAGCCCCGAGCCGACGATGAGCATGAACGCGATGATGACGAGCGTCGCGCCGAACAGGCCCAGCTGCTGGGCGATGGCGGCGAAGACGAAGTCGGTCTGGATGTACGGGATGCTGTCCTGGTTGCCGAGGCCGAGACCGGTGCCGATGATGCCGCCGTTGGCCATGGCGAAGGCCGCCTTGATCGATCTGGTAGCCGCGGTTGCCGCGGGTCGCTGCCACGGGTTCAGCCAGATCGTCACCCGCTCCTTGCACGTGGGCGAACTGCGCGCCACGAGACGTAGGCCGCCGCGCCGAACAGCGCCGACGCCGACCACGAGGTACGAGGTCCGCGAGGTGGCCACCCACAGCATCACCACGAACAGCGTGAAGAACATCAGCGACGACCCGAGGTCGTTCTGCGACACCATGATCATCACCGACATGCCCCACGCCACGAGCACCGGGCCGAGGTGCTTGGGCTCGGGCAGGTTGAGCGGACCGAGCCGGAAGGTGCGCATGGCCAGCAGCTCGCGCTTCTCGACCAGGTACGAGGCGAAGAAGATGGCGAGCACGATCTTGGCGATCTCGCCGGGCTGGAAGCCGATCGGCCCGATGTTGACCCAGATCCGCGACCCGTTGACCTTGCGCCCGATGTGGGGCAGCAGCGGCAGGATCAGCAGGCCGATGCCGAGCGAGGGCGAACGTGTAGCGGTAGCGCGACAGCGAGCGCAGCCGGCGCACGACGAGCAGCGTGACCACGAAGGCGCCGACGCCGACGGCCGTCCACGCCGCCTGCAGGCCGGCCAGGTGCTCGGGCAGGTGCGGGCTGAGCGGATCGGGGGTGGTCGTGATGACGACGTAGCCGATGCCGTTGAGCAGCGCGGCCAGCGGCAACAGGATGGGATCGGCGGTCGGGGGCCAGGCGGCGCACGGCCAGGTGGGCGACCAGCAGGATGCCCGAGCACGATCACCGAGGAACGGGCCGATGTCGGCCGGGAACTGCTTGTCGGCGGCCAGCGTGGCCAGCGTGTAGGCGGCGCCGATGATCACGACGACCATGACGAGCAGGCCGAGCTCGGTGTTGCGCGGGCGCGCGTCTCACGGCGTCAGTGGCCGGGCGGTGGTCGTGGTCGTCGGATTTATACCGGTCGACTGCTCGGCCGCCTGATCCGCCAGGTTGGTCAGGTAGCGATGGGCGTCGTCGCGGGTGGGCTCGAGCTTGCCCGCGTCGATCTCGGCGACGTAGGACGCCGGCACCGTCTCGCGGGTCAGCGACGAGCGCTCGACGAGCTCGGGTTGGATCCAGAGCACGCCGCCGGGGTGCCCGCGGTAGATGACGACCTGCGTCCTTGTCGAAGCCGACGAAGTAGGTGTCGCGGCCGTAGTAGGTGATGGCCGCGGCGGTCAGCGCCGATGATGGCGACGATCGCGATGACGAACAGCAGCACGCGCCAGGTGAAGCGCGGCGGCCGAGGCGGGCGGGCCGCCTTCTCGGCGGCGCGGCGGCGGCCCGCTTCTGCCGCGGCGACAGATCGGCGTCGTCGACGGGCGCGTCGCCGGCCAGCGCCGCGCCGGTCGCCCGGGCCTCGCCCGAGACCGCCGCGATGACGCGGCTCGACCCGGCCGCGTCGGCCGAGCCGGCCTCGTCGCCGTCGGCGCCGTCGTCGGTGTCCATCACGTCGACGATGACGACGGTGATGTTGTCGCGTCCGCCGCCCTCGTTGGCCAGGCGGACGAGCTCGCGCGCCGCCTCGGTCGGGTCGGCCAGCTTGCGCAGCGTCGCCGCCATCCGGCTCTCGTCGACCTCGTTGAACAGGCCGTCGCTGCAGAGCAGGTAGCGATCGCCGGCGACGGGCGGCACCTCCCACGAGTCGACCATCACCCGGGCGTCGATGCCGAGGGCGCGGGTGAGGATGTTGCGCTGCGGGTGGACCGCGGCCTCGTCGCGCGTGAGGCGACCCTGGCGCTCGAGGGTGGCCACCAGGCTGTGGTCGTCGGTGATCTGCTCGAGCTCGCCGGCCTTGAGCAGGTACACGCGCGAGTCGCCGACGTTGACGATGGCGAGCCGCTCGTCGCCGTCCGATCTCGACCAGCGCCATCGCGCACAACGTCGTGCCCATGCCGGCCAGGTCGGGATCGCTCGACGCGGCGCGTCGACCACCACCTCGTTGGCGCGCTGGACGGCCCGGACCAGCTCGTCGGTCGAGCGGTCGTCGACGTTGCCGCCGAAGTCGCTCTCGAGCGACGTCGGCCGCCAGCCCCGACGCGACCTCGCCGCCGCGATGGCCGCCCATGCCGTCGGCCACGACGAACAGGCTGGACGAGGTCACGACCGAGTCCTCGTTCTCCTGGCGGACGCGGCCGACGTCGGTGGCCGATCCCCAGCCGAGCCGGATCACGCCAGCTCCATGACGGTGTTGCCGATCTGCAGGCGGTCACCGGCGTGCACCAGCATCGGCCCGGCCACCTTGTGGCGGTTGAGGTAGGTGCCGTTGGTCGAGCCGAGGTCCTCGACCAGGTACTGGCCGTCGCGCTGGAAGACCCGGGCGTGGATCTGCGAGGCGTAGGTGTCGTCGAGGGTGATCTGGCAGCCGGCGGCTCGCCCGACGGTGACCTCGGAGCCGAGCGGGAAGGTCCGCCCGCGCTGGTCGGTGGGCTCGACCACCACCAGCCGCGGCTCGGCCGGCGCGGCCTGCTTCTGGCGGCGCTTGGCCGCCTTGCGGCCGGCCCGACCGCCGCGCCGACACGGTGGCGCGCGGAGCCGCCGCCACCAGGCGGGGCGGACGGAGCTCGGCCCACACCGCCCGCAGCACCCGGAAGAAGAAGAGGTACAGCAGAGCCAGCAGGCAGAGCTTCAGGATGGTGAGGAGTTGCTCCGACACGGTGCCGTCGAGACTAGTGGCGCGGCCCGATCCGACCCGGGCGGCTCACGATCGGCGGACCGGCCGAACGACTGCTGGCCGAACTGCAGACCGGACCCGCTTCACGAGGCCTGGAAGACCAGGCGGGTGTTGCCGAAGACCAGCTCGTCGCCGTCGTGCAGCTCGCGGTGAAGAGCTCGTTCGCCGTTGACCTTGGAGCCGTTGGTCGAGCCGAGGTCGACGAGGCTGAAGCCCTCGACGGTGGGCCGGATCTCGGCGTGGCGGCGGCTGACGTTGGTGTCGGGGATCACGATGTCGCACTCGGGCAGGCGACCGATGCTGAGCGTGCGATCGCCGAGCACGACGCGCTCGCCGTTGGGCAGCAGCAGCGACCCGGCCCCCACCCCGCCCGGCCCCTCCTTCATGCGGCTCTCGACGGTGAAGGTGCCGGCCCGGACCCGGTCCGAGGCCACCAGCTCGACGCTGACCGGGCCCATGAAGGCGTAGCCCTCGTCGCGGGCGTGCTCGCGGGCCGCGTCGCACAGCTCGCGGGTCAGCGAGTCGCCGATCTCGGCGAAGCGCTCGTGGTCCTCGCCGCTGACCGAGAAGGTGAAGGCGTTGGGGACGATGGTGCGGCCCTTGACGTCGATCGACCGATGGTCGTCGAGCTCGCGCACCAGGCGGCGGCCCAGCTCGATGGGGCGCAGACCGCTTCGGAACACGCGCGCGAACACGCCTTCGACCATGTTCTCGAGCGATTGCTCGAAGCCCTTGATGCCCATCGAGTCGCCACCCTACCCACGAGCACCGTCGGGAGACCCGCGCCACTCGGGGCGGATGGCGGTGACCGAACTCGATCGTCCAGTCGACGCGAGTCGTGGGATCCTGGCGCGATGACCGACCTCCGCGACGCCAACCCCGTGACCCGCACGCCGGCGGCCGCCAGCACCGACGCGGTCGAGCACTTCGAGGCGCTCCTCGCCTTCGAGACCGACTGCTGGGACGTGCACGACGCCATGTCCGGGGGCGGCGACGCCGGCTTCGTGCTCCTCGACGTCCGCAGCCCCGACCTGTTCGCAGTCGGCCACGTCCCCGGCGCCGTGAGCCTTCCCCACGGCCGCCTCGTCGAGCGCAACCTGTCGGGGTACCCGCTCGACACGCTGTTCGTCGTCTACTGCGCGGGGCCGCACTGCAACGGTGCCGACAAGGCGGCGGTGCGGCTGGCCAGGCTGGGCCGGCCGGTCAAGAAGATGATCGGGGGGATCGAAGGCTGGCGGGACGAAGACTTCGACCTCGAGTCGACCTGACCCGACGTTGTGGTGGTCCCGAGGTCATCGGCTACCCTCGCCCGTTGCTACTCGCGCGAGTGGCGGAATTGGCAGACGCGCAGGATTCAGGTTCCTGTGTCCGAAAGGACGTGGGGGTTCAAGTCCCCCCTCGCGCACGAAGGTTCACCCACGCATCTGGGCCCGTGGCGACGGGCCGCAGATCGTGCAGCTACCCACCGCCGCGGTGGGTTCTGGCACGATCTGGCGAGCAGACCGGCACGGGCAACGGCGTCAGGCGCGGATCTGCTCGGCCAGGTAGTTCTCGGCCCCGACCTGACGCACGAGATCGAGCTGGGTCTCGAGCCAGTCGGCGTGCTCCTCCTCGCCGACCAGTTGGCGCTCGAGCAGGTCGCGCGTGCCGTTGTCACCCTCGGCGACGCACAGGGCGATGCTGCGGTTGTAGCGGGCGATCGCCTCGGTCTCGGAGACGAGCGCCAGCTCGAGCTGCTCGACCACGGTTTCGCCGACGCGCACCGCGCCGAGTCGCTGCATGTTGGGCACGCCGTCGAGGTAGAGGATGCGCTCGATGATGGCGTCCGCGTCCTTCATCTCGTCGATCGACTCGTGGAGGACCTTCTCGGCCAGCCGCTCGTAGCCCCAGCTGCCGCACATCTTGGCGTGGATGAAGTACTGGTTCACGGTGGTGAGCTCGGCCGTGAGGATCTCGTTGAGCGCTTCGATGACCGTCGGTGAACCGTTCACGATTGCTCTCTCCCAGACAAGAGGATCCAGGCGGAGACTACCGGCCTCGCGCGATCGGGCCCTGGGGTCAGGCGGGAGTCGACACGAGGACGCGCACCCGGGGCTCGTCGAGCACCGCTTCGATCGAGACCTGGCAGGATCCGCAGTCGCCGCCGGCGCCACACGCCCGGGCCACGTCGTCGAGGTCGCGGGCGCCGCAATCGACCGCCGAGCGGACCTCGCGGTCGGACACGGCCCGGCAGTGGCACAGGATCATCGGGGCGCCTCGCATCGCATTCCGGTAAGTATGCCTTACATGAGGAGGCATGGCAACTGCACACCCGCGATCCCAGGCCCCAGGCGCCTGACGGCACCTTCGACCCCCCGTTCAGGGGTCAAAAGCGCACGGGGGTGAGGATGACGGCCTGGTCGGCGGCCAGGGACCCGTCGAACAGGTCGCCCTCGTGGTGGCCGTCGCTGGACACCTCGACCAGCCAGGCGTCGCGCACCTCGGCGCCCACCTCGGCGGCGGCGAAGGCCACCAGCACACGGCGGCAGTCGCCGTCGAGCGCCCGGTCCCAGCCGAGGACGCCGTCGGGGAGATCGGCCAGCCGCGTGATCGAGCCGAGCTGCAGCGCGGGGGAAGCATGGCGGACGGCGAGCAGCCGACGGTAGAGATGGATGATCGACGACGGATCGGCGCGGGCGGCCTCGACCGATCGCACGTCCGCCTCGGGCGGCATCGGCAGCCACGGCGTCGGGTCCCCAGCCGTGCGGGGCGGCGCGGGTCCAGGGGATCGGCGCGCGACAGCCGTCCCGCCCGATCGGGTCGAGCTGGCGCTCGGGGCCGACCACCGCGTCGAGCAGGCCCAGCTCCTCGCCCTGGTAGAGGAACGGCGTCCCACGGAGGGTGAGGATCATGACCACCGCGGCCCGCGCCGCCGCCTCGGATCCGCCGTAGCGCGTGCGGTGCCGCGGGATGTCGTGGTTCGAGAGCACCCACGTCGGCCACGCGCCACGCGGATCGAGCTCCTCGTAGGTGCGGCGGATGCGCCGGTCCCAGTGCACGGCATCCCACTGCGCCAGGATCTGCGGGAAGTTGAAGCAGAGGTGCAGCTCGTCGTCGTCGCCGTAGTAGCTCGCCATCTTGGCGGTGGACAGCACCGAGGTCTCGCCCACCGCGACCCGGTCGCCGGGATACCCGTCGAGCAGGCGGCGCAGCCCGCGGATCAGCTCGTGGGTGGCCGGTGGGTCGAGGTGGGCGTCGCCGAACAGCACCTCGTTCGGGTCGTCGAGGTCGCCCAGATCGGCTCGCTTGGCGAGCGACTGGATGACGTCCATGCGGAACCCGTCGACACCGCGGTCGAGCCAGAACCGCAGCGTGTCGTGCATGGCCTCGACCACCGTCGGGCAGGCGCCAGTTGAGGTCGGCCTGCTCGGGCAGGAAGAGGTGCAGGTAGTACTGGCCGGTCGTCTCGTCGAGCGCCCACGCGGTGGGGCCGCCGAAGTCGCTGATCCAGTTGTTGGGTGCACCGCCGTCGGGCGCCGGATCGCGCCAGATGTACCAGTCGCGCCTGGGGTTGTCGCGCGACGCTCTCGACTCGACGAACCACGCGTGCTCGGTCGACGAGTGGTTCGGCACCCAGTCGATCAGCACCCGCATGCCGAGGTCGTGCGCGTCGCTGACCAGGGCGTCGAAGTCGGCCGAGCGTGCCGAACATCGGATCGACGTCGCAGTAGTCGCTGACGTCGTACCCGTAGTCCTTCATCGGCGACCGGAAGAACGGTGACAGCCAGATGGCGTCGACCCCGAGCCACGCGCAGGTGGTCGAGATGGGCCCGGATCCCGTCGATGTCCCCGACTCCGTCGCCGGTCGAGTCGGCGAACGAGCGGGGGTAGATCTGGTACACGACCGCGGATCGCCACCAGGGCGACTCCGGGAACCCGCTGGTTTCGCTCACGGTCGACTCCCCCTCGTTGCATCCGACGCTGGCATAGAGTGCCGCGTCAATCGAGCTGGAGCGCAGTCGTGCACATCGACCCCTACATCGTCCTCGGCAGCGCCGTGGTGGGATTCCTGGTCGGGCTGACCGGAGCAGGTGGCGGCGCGCTGATGACGCCGATGCTCATCCTGATCTTCGGCGTGAAGCCGTCGACCGCCATCTCGAGCGATCTGGTGGCCGCGGTCGTCATGCGCCCGATCGGGGCGCTCGTCCACCTGCGCAAGGGCACGGTCAACCTGCGGCTGGTGGGGTGGATGGTGCTCGGCTCGGTGCCGGCCGCCTTCGTCGGTTCGTTCCTGCTGCACGTCGTGGGGCACACGAGCGGCGCCGACAGCAAGGTCGAGCGGGCGCTCGGCGCGGCGCTGCTGGTCGGGGCGGCAGCCATGGTGCTGCGCTACATCCTCGACCGGCGCCACGGCCACGACCGTCGGGGCGTGGTGCACGACCTGATCGTGCGACCCTGGCCGACGGTGGCCATCGGAGTCGTCGGCGGGGTGATCGTCGGGATGACCTCAGTGGGTTCGGGGTCGCTCATGATCGTGCTGCTGCTGTTCCTCTATCCGATGCTCGGCGCCAACCAGCTGGTCGGCACCGATCTGACCCAGGCGGTGCCGCTCACGATGGCGGCCGCGCTCGGCGCGCTGATCTTCGGCCAGATCGAGTTCTCGGTCACGACGTCGCTCATCATCGGCAGCGTGCCCGCCGTGCTGGCCGGCTCGTTCCTGTCGTCACGGGCGCCCGACCGGTACATCCGCCCCTGCATCACGTTCGTGATCTTCGCCTCGGGGCTCAAGTACGTGGGCGTCAGCACCACCGCCCTCGGCTGGATCCTGTGCGCGGTCCTGCTCGCCGCCTTCACCTTCTGGCTGGCGTACGCGAGACCGTGGCAGGCCGGCGCCATCTCGCCCGTCGACGAGACCGAGTCCGACCCGGCCTGACCCGCCCGCTCGTCAGGCGCGACCGTCGCTGGCAGCCTCTGGGTCGGCCAGCGAGGCGAGCTGGTCGAGGATCGCGGTGGCGTCGACGGGCACCGACACGACGAACCGCACTCGGTCGGCGTCGATGGCGAAGGTGAACTCGAAGAACGGGCAGCACGCCTTCTCGCGCTGGGCGAGGGCAGCCAGCTCGCGGAGGCCGGCGAGATCGGGCCGAAGCACCATGGTCACCGTGTCGGGGTCCGAACGCTCGACGCGGGCGACGCCGGCGGCCAGGACGTCCCGCCACTCGTCGACCTGGGCCCGCGCCGACGAGTCGTCGAGCGAGCAGGCGATCGGTATCCGCATCGTCTCCAGCCTAGGCAAACCCTTGGCAAAGTATGGGCTGGCTGCCGATGAGCCCGGCAGCACCGGCCGTATGGTCGCCGGCCATGCCCCTGCATCCGCGCCCGGACACGACGGCGCGCCGACCGCGGTACGCGTTGCGGCGGGTGGCGGTGGCGGCGGGGGCAGTGTGGACCGTCGCCGCGCTGTTCATCTGCGTGTCCCTGATCGGCGCGTGGAGCACGCCCGGCAACGAGGACTTCACCGCGAAGTGGGCCGACTGGCTGCGCGGCCACGATGCGAGCTTCCTCGTGAACCCGATCGAGCAGTGGTACTACACGAACACCGCGCCGCGGGCCGGCGGAAGGCCACGAGCCCTGAACCCGGTCCCGACCACCGTCCGGTCGGTCGCGACGGCCCGACCGACGCGCGGGCACCTCGCCCCGCCTCACGCGATACCGCTCATCGTCGCGCCGGCCCTGCCCGGCGAAGGCGTCTGGCAGCCGACCGGACCGTCGGTCGACGGCGGACCCGGGCTCTACATCGCCCAGTTCCGCGCCGATGCCACCTATACGAGCCAGATCACGACCGCGGTGTGGATCGACCCGACCCGGCTCCGCCTCGAGCTCGTCCCCGGCGCACGCGAGCCGGGTGGCAACTGGGTGCACCCGCCCTACCTGAGCGGCACGGAGGCGGCGCGCGCCGTCGCCGCGTTCAACGGGGGGTTCCGCTTCCAGGACGCGCGAGGCGGCTTCTACCTCGACGGCCGCACCGCCGTGCCGCTGCGAACGGGCGCGGCCTCGGTGGTGCTCTACCGCGACGGTGGCATCGGACTCGGGCTCTGGGGCCGGGACGTCTCGATGACCCCGAACGTCCAGGCCGTCCTGCAGAACCTCGTCCTGCTCGTCGACCACGGCCGCCTCGATCCCGAGCGCGAGCTACTCGGACACCAAGCTGTGGGGCCACACCCTCGGGGCCAACACCGTGGTGGCCCGATCGGGTATCGGGATCACCAGCGACGGCGCGCTCGTGTACGTGGCCGGCCCGGCGCTCACCGCCCGCAGCCTGGCCGAATCCCTGCTGCGAGCGGGCGCGGTGCGCGCCATGACCCTCGACATCAACCCCGAGTGGGTCACCTTCAACCTGTACACCCATCCCGCGGGCGCCGCGGGCGGCACGATCGACGGCACCAAGCTGTACCCGTCGATGCAACGCAGCTCGCGCCGCTACCTCGGCCCCACGAACGAGTCGCGCGACTTCTTCGCCATCCTGTCGCCGTGACCGCGCTCGAGCCGGCGGCCCCGCGGCCGACGGACGAGCCGACAGGCGGATCAGCGCTCGATGGCGGAGACTTGACCCCGATGACTCGGCAACCGGACCGTCCGCGGGGCACCCTCGAGCAGATGCGCGTGCTGCTCGTCGAGGACGACGACGCCATCGCGGAACCGCTGGCGAAGGGTCTGACCCGCGAGGGATGCGTCGTCGACCGGGTCGCCAGCGCCGCCGGAGCTCTCCGGGCGGACCGCGCCGACGTGGTCCTGCTCGACCTCGGGCTGCCCGACCTCGACGGCCACGAGGTCTGCCGCCGCCTCCGGGACGACTCGGACGTGCCCATCATCGTGATCACCGCCCGCGGCGAGGAATCCGACCGGGTGAAGGGCCTCGAGCTCGGTGCGGACGACTACGTGGTCAAGCCCTTCGGCTTCCGAGAGCTCGTGGCGAGGATCCGCGCCGTCACGCGCCGGACCGACCGGGCGGCCGGACGCGCGACGAGTCCGCCGACCGTGTTGGTCAACGGTGCGCTCGAGATCGACCGGCGCACCCGGCGCGCCACCCTCGCGGGAGCGGAGCTGGGGCTCACCCGCAAGGAGTACGACCTGCTCGCCCTGCTGGCCGAGGACCCCGGCGCGCTCCGCTCACGCGAAGAGATCCTCGAAGAGGTGTGGGACCCGCACTGGTACGGGCCCACCAAGACGCTCGACGTCCACATCGCCTCGCTGCGCCGCAAGCTGGGCGAACCCACCATGATCGAGACCGTGCGCGGTGTGGGGTTCCGACTGCGCGACGACCGCTGAGCCAGCTCGACGATGCGCAGACGCCTGCTCGCCTCGTACCTCGCGCTCACCTTGATCGTGCTGCTGCTGCTCGAGGTGCCGCTGGCCGTCGGGTACGGCGATCGAGCGCGCGACGAGGTCTCGACGGGGCTGCAACGCGACGCCTTCGTCATCGCCAACTACGCCGAGGAGACGCTCGAAGGCGACGACCACGCGGACCTGCAGCGGTACGTCACCGACTACCAGCACCGTTCGGGAGGTCGGGTGCTCCTCGTCGACGCGCACGGCCACGTCGTCGCCGACTCGGCGTCATCCGGAGCGAGCTCGTCGGACGGTCCGGACCGCGCCCAGCTCGGAGAGGCCCTCGCCGGCCACATGGTCACCGGATCGGGAGGGTCGACCTCGCTCGGTGACGACTCCACGTACGTGATCGCGCCGGTGACGACGTCGGGCCGCACGATCGGCGCGGTGGGGATCAGCTACCCGGCGGGCCAGCTCGACGCCCGCATCCACCGCTACTGGGCGGTGCTGGCCGGGATCGGTCTGGCCAGCCTGGCGGCCGCCGCGCTGGTAGGCGTCGTGCTCTCGCAGTGGGTGGCCCGGCCCCTGCAGCAGGTCCGTGAAGCGGCCATCAGCCTCGGACACGGCGACCTCAGCGCCCGGTCCGAGGCGGCCACCGGGCCACCCGAGGTGCGGGAGGTCAGCGCCGCGTTCGACGACATGGCCCGTCGTCTCGAGGAGCTGGTCAATGCGCAGCAGGCGTTCGTCGCCGACGCCTCCCACCAGCTCCGGACGCCACTCACCGCGCTCCGGCTGCGCCTCGAGAACCTGGCCTCAGAGGTCAGCACCGCCGATGCGGACGAGGACCTGGACGGCGCCCGGCGCGAGACGCATCGACTGTCGCGGATGGTCGACGGGCTCCTCACCCTCGCGCGGGCCGACCGGCGGCGCGACGGTTCGGACCGACACGTGGTCCACGTCGGAACGGCGCTGGCCGAGCGGATCGCCATCTGGCAGCCGATCGCCGACGAGTACGGCCTCGATCTCGTCGGCGAGCGGAGCGATCTCGAGATCGACGTCTCGCCCGATCGGTTGGCGCAGATCCTCGACAACCTCCTGGCCAACGCCACCGACGCGTCGCCGCGTGGAGCGAGCTCCGGCTCAGCGCCCGACGCTCGCCGGATCGCGAGTGGGTCGAGATCCACGTGGTCGACCAGGGGCCGGGCCTCGACGCCGAGCAGCGGAGGCACGCCTTCGACCGGTTCTGGCGCGCGGATCACGAGCGCGAGAACGATCCGCAGTCGGCCCGCAACGACCTCGGGGGCAGCGGACTGGGGCTGGCCATCGTGCGCCAGCTCGTGCTGGCCGATGGTGGCGAGGTCGAGCTGCTCGAGTCCGACGGCGGCGGCGTCGACGCGGCCGTGCGATTCCCCGCCAGAACCGCCGATCGAGGCTGACACACGCGTCGAACCGCGCCTCGACGGTTCTTTGCCAAGACTTGGCCGTGCCCGCAGATCATTCCAAGATCGGCTCGCGCACACTTGGCGTCATGGATCGACGCAGCATTCGCAGCCACGGACGCGATCGGGTTCGACGCGCCACCGGCTGGATGGCGGGAGCCGCAGTCGTGGCGTGCGCGGGAGGCGTGGCGCTGCTGGCCCGCCCGCAACCGAGTGCGACGGCGGGCCCGGCTCGGCCCGAAACGGGCAGCCCGGTCTCGACCCAGTCCGGCGACGACTCCGGCGGAGCCGTCTCCGACGCCGGCAACGGCGCCGCCACCAACCCGACGACCGCGTTGAACCCACCGGCGCAGGCCCCGCAGGCATCGCAGGGCCAGGCGCAGGTGTCGTCGGGCGGGTCGTGAGGCCGTCCTCGGCGCGCTTCTGGGCGCTCGGCACGAACGTGGTGGTCCTCTGCGCCCGGCCCGAGTGCCTCGACGCGGTCGTCGCTGCCGTGGGCCACGAGATCGACGCCATCGACCTCGCCTGCTCGCGGTTCAGGCCCGACTCCGAGCTGATGGCGCTGAACACGAGCGCCGGTCGAGCCTCGCAGGTGTCACCACTGCTGCTGCGTGCGATCGAGGTGGCCGTGCGCGCCGCCGAGCTGACCGACGGCCGGGTCGATCCGACGATCGGCGGGACGCTGCGCCGGCTCGGTTACGACCGTGACTTCAGGAGCGTTCCACCCGACGGACCCGCACTCGAGATCCGGCTCGACCCGGCGCCAGGTTGGCGCGAGATCACGATCGACGCCGAGACGCGGACCGTGCAGACGCCGACGGGCACCGAGCTCGACCTGGGCGCGACGGCCAAGGCGCTCGCCGCCGACCTCGCGGCGCAGGCGGGTTTCGACGCGACCGGAGCGGGGGTCCTGGTCAGCATCGGCGGCGACATCTCGACGGCCGGCCCCGCGCCCGACCCCGGTTGGTCCGTGCTCGTCACCGACGATCACGCCGCGCCGCTCGACCACGACGGCGCTCGGGTCACGATCTCGACCGGAGGACTGGCGACGTCGAGCACGACCGTGCGCGCCTGGCGGCGAGGCGACGAGCAGCTGCACCACGTCATCGATCCGAGCTCGTCGCGGCCGGTCGACCCTCATTGGCGCACCGTGTCGGTCGCGGCGTCGACGTGCGTGGACGCGAACACGGCGAGCACCGCGTGCATCGTCCTCGGAGCGCGTGCGCCGGGATGGCTCGACCAGCGAGATCTGCCGGGCCGCCTCGTGTCCACGACCGGCGAGGTGCTCGTGGTCGCCGGATGGCCAGCCCAGTGAGCCGGCCCGCCCCCCTGATGATCGCCGCCGCCACGCACCACCACGACCAAGGCGTTCTGGTACCTGACCAGGGCGACCGGCCTGGTCTCCCTCGTGCTGCTCACCATCGTGATGGTGCTCGGCATCGCCCAGATACGCCGCTGGTCGGCTCCCGGCTGGCCGCGGTTCGTCACCGCCGATCTCCACCGCAACGCGTCGTTGCTGGCCGTCGCCTTCCTCGGCGTGCACATCGCCACCTCGGTCGTCGACGGGTTCGCGCCGATCGGCTGGGTCAGCGTCGTCATCCCCTTCACGTCGCCCTACCGGCCGCTGTGGCTCGGCCTCGGCGCGCTCGCCCTCGATCTCGTCATCGCGCTCACGCTCACGAGCCTGATCCGCCAGCGACTGGGCCACACCGCCTGGCGTGCGATCCACTGGAGCGCATACGCCTGCTGGCCGATCGCGTTCGTCCACGGTCTCGGTACGGGGAGCGACGGCCGCGTCGGGTGGGTGCAGGTGGTCGACCTCGCCTGCCTGGCCGCCATCGTGATCGCGCTCGGGTGGCGGATGGCTTCGGGATGGGTCGAGGTGCGGGGCCGGCGCCTCGCGGGCACGATCTCGGCCGCCTTGGCGGTGGTGCTGATCCTCGGCTGGGCCGCAACCGGACCGACGCAACGAGGTTGGGCCAAGAAGGCGGGCACACCTGCGTCGCTGCTCGGCTCGTCCCGAGCCGGAGCCAAGGCGGCGGGGGCGCCCGCGTCCGGCTTCACCCTCCCGTTGGCCTCCCCGATCGACGGATCGCTCAGCCAGCAGGGAACCAGCCAGGACGTGGTCGTGACCATCGATGCGAGCCTGACCGGGGCCGACTCGGGCTCGGTGCGGGTGGTGCTCGAAGGTCAGGCCCTCGCCGACGGCGGCCTGCAACTGCGCCACGGCACCGTCAGCGTCGGGCCTCGTGGCCGCCCCACCCTGTATTCGGGGCCGGTCTCCGCGCTCAACGGAACCCAGATCGTCGCTCGGGTCGCCGACGCAGCCGGGCACACCGCCACGGTCGACCTGCAACTGCAGATCGACCCCACGACCGAACACGTGACGGGAACCATCGATGTCCGCTAGCCACAGCAGCCTCGAACGACGGGCGGCGGACCATGGCTGAGCGCGTCCACCTCGCCCCACCCGGGCTGGCCGCCGACGACGTGTCGCGCCTGCTGCCGCTGCCCACCGTGACGGACCACGCCGCCCACCTCGAGCGATACGGGCCGCTTCCCACGAGGACCGACGACCTCATCGAGGACGTCCTGGCGTCCGGCCTGCGCGGACGGGGCGGCGCGGGCTTCCCGACCGGGACGAAGCTCGCGGCCGTCGCCGCGCAACGGCGCTCGCCGGTCGTGGTGGCCAACGGCACCGAGGGCGAGCCGACCAGCGGCAAGGACAAGGCGCTGCTGCGCCACGCGCCCCACCTGATCCTCGACGGGGTCGAGCAGAGCGCCCTCGCCCTCGGCGCCCGCCAGGCGATCGTGTGCGTCGACCGGAACGAGCAGGACCTCGTGGCGATCCTGGAGCGAGCCATCGACGAACGCAGGCCGGTCCGTCGGGTGGGCATCGAGGTCAGGGACGCTCCGGACCGCTACGTCGCCGGCGAGGAGTCCGCCCTGGTGCACTGGCTCAACGGGGGCGACGCCAAGCCGACGTTCGTGCCGCCCCGGCCGTTCGAGCGCGGGGTCCGTGGGCGCCCCACGATGATCAGCAACGTCGAGACCTACGCGCACATCGCCCTGGTCGCCCGCTACGGACCCGCGTGGTACCGGACGCTCGGCACCGATGCGGCACCGGGCACGACCCTGGTGACCGTCACGGGAGCGGTTCGACAGCCGTGCGTGTGCGAGACGCCCGGAGGCACACCGATCGGCACGCTGATCGACGCGGCGGGCGGAGCGATCGACGGCGTGCAGGCCGTGCTGATCGGCGGCTACTTCGGCACGTGGATCCGACCCGAGGCCGTCGCCTCGTTGGCCGTGGAGCCCACCTCCCTGGCCGCCGTCGGCGCCACGCCTGGGCTGCGGCGTGATCGCGGTTCTGCCGAACAACACGTGTCCGCTGCAAGAGGTGGCGCGGGTCACGCGGTGGTTGGCGGACCAGAACGCGGGGCAGTGCGGCCCGTGCGTCAACGGACTCGACGCGATCGCACGGGCCGTCGAGATCGAGGCGTTCAACCGCTCGGGCACCCGTGGCAACCTGACGCCGCTCGTCGACCTGGTGCGCGGCCGCGGGGCGTGTCGCCATCCGGACGGGGTGGCCCGGTTCGTGGACAGCTCGCTCCGGGTGTTCGCCGACCACGTCGCTCACCACCGGCGCTACGGTCCCTGCGCCCCGCGGCCACAGCTCCTGCCCGTCCCGATCACCGGAGGGTGGCGGTGAGCCTGACGATCGTGGTCAATCCGATCACCTGTGCCGGACACGGGCTGTGCGCCGAGCTGTTCCCCGAGCGCATCCGGCTCGATCCGTGGGGCTACCCGATCATCGACCCGAAGCCGATCCCCGCCCACCTCGAGGCCCATGCCCGCAAGGCCGCAGCTGCCTGCCCCACCCTGGCTCTGCTCCTGCGGCGCGAGGACCCGCCCCGCCGCTGACCACCGACCAAATCAGGCACGATGGAACCGCGTCACCCGCCCTCCAGGTGCACGTGACCCGAGGCGTGCCCGATCCAGCTCAACGACCACCAGCCGAGGGCGACCCCGGCGACGAGCGACGCGAGCACCAGCAGTCGTCGCGCGGACGCGCCGCCCATCGATCGAGTGCCAGGCCTCCAGTCGGCGAACGCCAGGCGAGGCGTCTCCACGACGTGGCCGAGCACGTGGATCGTCATCACCGCGAACCAGACGACGAAGCTCAGCTTGTGGAGCGTGCGAAACCCGTCCGATCGGCCGAAGACCAGCGCGCCGATCCCGGAGCCGACGACGGCGAAGGTCGCGACCACGACGAGCGGTCCGAGGGCGCGCAGCGCAAGCGGCGGCGCCCCCCGGGCCACGAACCGGCGGTCACCCTGGTAGTAGCGCACGATGCGGTAGCCGGTGCTGACGGTCTTGACCGCGATCGGGGGGACGACGAGCATCCCGATGAACACGTGCGCCGACAGGTGACCGCCGACGCCCAGCAGCACCGTCGCTCCCTCGGCGGCGAGCAGGACGAGGAGCACGAGACCCATCGAGCCGGTGATGCGGGAGTTTGCGACCGGGCCGTCGTCAGCCAGGGCAGGCGCCGACGCGGAGGGACGGTCGGATCGGGCCGGGGTCACAGGCCACCTCGGATCTGTCGCGGACTCGGATCCGAGCCTGTCAGGCTGCGGCGCGCCCATCCCGCGCCCCCGGCCAAGACTTGGTATTTTCTGCGCAGGCGATGGGGCTCGCCGTAACCGCCGCCAGGCTGATGGCTCCTACTTGACGAGGAACAGTCACGTAGGAGGACCACGCCCATGGACGGCTCCCAGCCGGACAACAACCAGCCGGACGGCCTGCCGGACAACAGCGAGCCGGAGCAGCGGGACCAGGTGCCGATCGATCCCGATCTGGCCCCCTCCGATCCCGGCGAGCCGAGCGACGCGCACCGCCCGTCGGTCGGCCGTCACCCCAGTCGGGCCCGGCCCGACGTGCTCGCGGTGATCGCGGTCGGGGGCGCGGTCGGTGCGGCGGCGCGCTACGAGATGACCCGGCTGATCGCGGTGTCGCGGCTGGGGTTCCCGTGGGCCACGTTCTGGACGAACCTGAGCGGGAGCCTGGTGCTCGGCTTCGTCCTGGTGCTGATCATCGAGCACCTGCCGCCGTCGCACCGGCTGCGGCCGCTCGTCGTCGTGGGCTTCCTCGGCGCCTACACCACGTACTCGACCTACATGGTCGAGACGGCCCTGCTCATCAAGGACGGCCGCGGCGTGGTGGCGGCGACCTACCTGCTGTCGAGCGCGCTGCTCGGGTTCGGAGCCGTGTGGCTCGGCATCACCGGCGCCCGACGTCTCACCGCCCCCTCGACGAGCCGCCTGCGATGACGGCCGTCTGGATCGGTGTGGTCGTGGCCGGCGCGATCGGCGCCCCGACGCGCTACCTGCTCGACGGGTTCGTGCAGGACCGGACGTCGGGCGCGTTCCCGTGGGGGACGTTCGTGATCAACATGACGGGCTCGTTCGTCCTCGGCGTGCTCACGGGCGCCGTCCTGTACCACGCCTTCCCGACGACGCCGAAGATCATCCTCGGCACCGGCTTCTGCGGCGCGTACACGACGTTCGGGACGTGGACCTTCGAGAGCGTCCGCCTGATCGAGGAGGGCGATCTGCGCGAGGCGTTCGCCAACGTCGGCCTCAGCCTCATCGTCGGGCTCGGCGCGGCCGGCGCGGGGTTGGCCATCGCTTCGCTGTAGGTGCCGCGCGACCCGCGGGACAGACGGAGCCGGTCGCGGCGCCCGCTAGATTGCAGCGATGTCCGACTACGTGATCCCGCCCCCCGAACCGAAAGAGATCGACGAGAAGAACTGGCTCGAGCTCCAGCACTTCTCCGAGCGGGCGGTGCTCAGGGGCCATCCCCACGAGGACGAGAAGTGCGGCAACTGCCTCTACTACCTCAACACCGACGACGATCTGTCGTACTGCTGGCATCCGCAGCTGCGCATCCTCGTCGGCGACCAGTGGTGGTGCCAGTGGTGGGAAGCGATCCCCGCGGACTGACCACGCAACGCGATCGAGAGCGTCAGGTCGGAGCGCGGAACGCAGCGCCGTCGACGGTGTCGACCGTCGTGAACGACTCGACCGACGCGCGGGACAACCGCGTCGGCTGCACGACCGGATAGCCCAGCGCGATGACGGCGGCCAGCGCGAAGCGCTCCGGCGCCGCGAGCAGCGTCTTGATCTCGTCCTCGCGGCGGATGGCCATCGTCGTGATGACCCCGCCGAGCCCTTCGTTCCGCGCCGCCAGCAACAGGTTCCAGGCGAACGGGTACACCGACGCGCCGCCGGCGAAGGTGTACCGGTCGGCGTCACGATCGACGGCGGCCAGGGCCGACAGGTCGACGAACAGCGCCAGCAGCACCGGGACCTCGTCGAGGTGCTCGGCGAACCCGCCGGGCCCCTGCGCCGCCTGCGCGGCCAGGTCGGTCGCGGCGGGCAGGGCGGCCGCCTCGGCGGCGCGGTCGTTGGTCGGCGCCCACGGGCGGAGGCCGGCCATGGTCAGCGCGAGGTAGTCGTACCAGCCGGTCAGGTAGAGGTCGCGCAGGGCGCGACGCCGAGCCGGGTCGGCGACCACGACGACCCTCCAGCCCTGCACGTTGCCACCGCTCGGACCGAAGCGGGCCGTGTCGAGCACGCGCCAGAGCACGTCGTCGGGCACCGGATCAGGCCGGAACTCGCGGGTGGCGGCGGTCGTGCGCAGGACGTCGATCAGCTCCATGGCGTCATCCTTCGTCGAAGTGGCGTCGCTGCGGATGCGGCGCGGTGCGGACGCCGATCGTCACGGGAGGACCGGCGTGGCGTCGAGGTAGCCGAGCTCGACGAGCTCGGTGGCCGGCGCGACCCGCGCCAGCTCGTCGCGGATCGGGGCGATGTCGGTGTCCACCGAGAATCCGGGCAGCCAGTCGTCGTGGTGGCACAGCACCACCCTGCGGGGTTCGAGCAGCGACACCTCGCGGCCGACGAACTCGGCCAGCGACCCCTGGATGGGTTCGCCGTCGACGTTGCCCCGCCCGGCCGCCGCGACGATGGCCACATCGGGTCGCAGCTCGCCGAGGATGCCCGTCCAGTGACCCGATGTGTCCTGGAACAGGAGCTGGCCGTCAGGCGTGTCGAACACGTACACGAGCGCGCCGCCGTCGCCGCGGTCGCCCTGGTTGGCGGCCATGAGGTGCTCGAGCGCCGGAGCCGACAGCGCCGAGCCGAAGTGCTCGATGAGCTCGCCGAACCGCGCCCGCTGCTCCTGCCAGGTCAGGCCGAGATCGCCGATGCAGACCTCGTCGGCCTGCGACATCTGGCGGTGCGACCACACACACGAGTGCTGGCTCGGGAACACCGACACCCGCACCGAGTCCGACAGCGCCACCGTCTCGCCCCCGGCCACGCAGATCATCTGCTCGACCGGCACCCCCGCCTGCTCCATCACGCGAACCGTCTCGTAGCTGCCGATGATGCGGGCGCCGGTGTTGCGGGCGATGCGCTCGGCGCCGTAGAGGTGGTCGAAGTGCGCGTGGCCGACGACGATCCAGTCGCACTCGGTGATGTCGTCGGCCACCACCTGCGTGCCCGCCGCGCCGGGCGCCCGGTCGACGTAGGCGTCGAGGAAGACCGTGAGCCCCGCGGTACGCATCGCGAAGGTCGCGCAGCCGTACCAGTCGAGCGTCGTGGCCATGCCCGCACACTACGCGGGCGCGGCCCGAGATCGTCTGGCCGAGATCGTCCGGCCGGCGTCATTGCCGCGGCCACCCGCCGCTGCGAGGATCCACCCATGACGGACCGACGCGAACTCGTCGACCTCAGCCACGTGGTCGAGCACGGCATGATCACCTATCCCGGCCTGCCCGGCCCCACCATCACCGACCACCTGACCTGGGACGCCTCCCACGACACCTACGCTCCCGGCACCGAGTTCCACATCACCCGCATCGACCTGGTGGCCAACACCGGCACGTACCTCGACACGCCGGCCCACCGCTACCGCGACGGCTTCGACCTGGCCGACCTGCCGTTGTCGTCGGTGGCCGACCTGCCCGGGATCGTGATCGACGCCTCGTCGCGCGGGTTCGACCGGGACGATCTGGCCGACCACCACCTGCGCGGCCGAGCCGTGCTCGTCCGCACCGGCTGGGACGCGCACTGGGGGACCGAACGCTACGGCGCGCCGGCCCACCCCTTCGTCACCGCGGCGGCCGCACGGCACCTGGTCGACGCCGGGGCGGCGCTGGTCGGCATCGACTCGGTCAACATCGACGACACCTCGATCGACGCCGCGGGTGAGCGACCGGTCCACTCGGCGCTGTTGGCGGCCGGCATCCCCGTCCTCGAGCACCTGCGCGGGCTCGACCAGCTCGGCGACCGGCCGTTCCGGCTGTTCGCGGTGCCGGTCAAGGTGAAGGGCATGGCCACCTTCCCGGTGCGCGCCTTCGCCATCGTCGACCGATACACTCCGCAGAACTGGGCGTCAGCAGGTGCGGAAGCCGCCCACGCAGATGCCGCGCGTCAGTCAGTGGTGAGAGCCTTGCGCGGGTGGCGCCCGTCGACCATCCCCATCATCAGCGAGTGGATGCTGAGACCGACCAGCTCCTGCAGGCGGGTGGGGAGCGCGCCGGCGCCGGACCCGAGGGCCAACAGGAAGTTCTCCTGCTGGCGGGCCCAACCCGCGCAGTACTGGAACGACAGCGCCAGCCTCGATGAGTCCGTCGTGTTGGCGCCGCCGCCGTGCACGAGCGTGCCGAGGTAGACGAAGGCCGATCCGGCCGGCATGAGCAGCGGTTCGGTGGCCAGCTCGGAGCCGATCTCGGTCTCGCCCCACAGGTGGCTGGCGGGACATATGCGCGTCGCCCCGTTGTCCGGTCCGAAGTCGTCGAGGCTCCACAGCACGCTGACCGACACCGCAGGGCGCGGCCGGGGCAGCGGGTAGAACGCGTCGTCGAAGTGCAGGGCCTGCGCCGCCTCACCCGGGTCGATGTCGATGGCCAGCGCGGCGCTCAGCAGGCACGACTCGCCCAGCACCTGCTCGACGAGGCCGAGGACCGGCCCGGCCAGCACCAGGTCGTCGAAGGCCCGGGACTTGGTGACCAGCCCGTACACGCGGCGCGTCGACAGCCCCTCGAACACCGTCCGCCCCGACGGGCAGGCGTCGAGGCGGGGGGCCAGCTCGACGCGCAGGGCGTCGACCTCGGCGCGGGACAGCAGGTCGGGCAGCACGACGTACCCGTCGCGGGCCAGGATCTCCGCCGAAGGGACGGGGGTGACGGCCTCGCCGGTCGACGGGTGCATCGGTTCGGCCACGAACGCCTCCCTGCCACGGGCCGCCGACCGATCGGCCGACCGCTAGTGACCCACGGGTCATCAGATGGTCCTTGCATGATGACTCCCGGGTCACTAGAAGTCAACCCATGACCGAGACGACGCGCACCCGCCTGGCCCCCTCGGATCGGCGGGTCCTGCTGATGGACGCCGCCGCCCGGACCTTCGCCCGGCTCGGCTACGAGGACGCCCGCATGGAGGACGTGGCCGACGAGGCCGGCGTGGCCAAGGGCCTGCTCTACCGGCACTTCCCGTCGAAGGAGTCGCTGTTCACCTCGCTCATGGAGGAGCGGGGCCTCGGCTTCAGCACCAGGCTCCGCGACGCGTTCGACGCCGCCCCTCGGGCCGGCGACCGGCCGGACGCCTCGACGCTCATCGCGACGGGGATCGCGGCATGGCTCGACGAGGCGGTGAAGGACGACAGCCTGCTGGCGTGGACCGAACCCCGACACGACGACCTCGTCGCCGCCTACCGCGACCAGGCCCTGGCCGTGATCTCGGATCAGATCGCGGCGATCGAGCCCGGCGTCGATCCCGAGCTGGCGTGGCTGGTGGCCGCGGCGTTCCAGGGCGCGATCGAAGCGACCACCGCGCAGTGGAAGCGGCGCCCGGGTGTCTCGCGGGACGTCCTCGAAGCCATCCAGGTGGCCTTCGCCACCCACGGCCTCGACGGCCTGCGCCGGCTCAGCCGGTTCTCGCCGCGCTGACAGTCACGCCTTGGCGTCGTCGCCCTCGACGGCGGCCTTGGCGTCCGCTTCGAGCTCTGCCGTGTCGGCCTTCATCTCCTTGGCCTCGATCTTCTTGGCCTTCTTCATGGCCCGGTCGATCTTGGCTCCCACGTCCGACGCGCCCACCACGACCAGGCCGGCCTGGCCCTCGTCGAGGTGCTCGCCCAGCTCCTTGAGGTCCTTGCGGCTCATGCCGGCCGCGGCGTGACCGGCCACCGACCCGAGCAGGGCGCCCCCGCCGGTGGTGGCCGCGAGGAGGCCGCCCCCGATGGCGGCGGCCGGGAACAGCACCACGACGAGTCCGGCCGCCAGACCGACCCCGCCGCCGAGCACCCCGCCCACGCGGGTCGGGGTCTCGTGCTTCTTGACGATCTTGACCTTGCCGCCGGCCTTGTGGTCGATGACGGCCGCGTCGTAGGCGTCGATGAGGCCCACTTCGGTGTGGAGGACCTTGACCGCGTCGTAGTCGGCCAGCGCGTCGTCGACCGATGCGTACACACCGACGTAGACCATGAATGTGTCGACTGGCATGCGCCCATTCCTTTGATCGGGGAGCCTTTGATCGGAGAGACCGAACCGTGTCTCCAGGGCGGCACCCTAGCGTCGCGGTGTGATCGGCGCGGCGGTACCTTGGCGCCGCGCCGACCGGTACACGTCCCTCGGCGAATCCGAGCGGAGGTCGCGATGGAGCCCACATCGCAGCGAGGGTCGACGACCGGTGGAGGACGGACGCCCAAGGCGATGGTCTGGATCGAGGGCGGCGAGTTCTCGATGGGATCGACCGACTTCTACCCCGAGGAGCAGCCGGTCCGGCGCGTCGCCGTCGACGGGTTCTGGATGGACGAGCACCCGGTCACCGTCGCCGAGTTCCGCCGCTTCGTGAAGGCCACCGACCACGTCACCTGGGCCGAGCGGGCGCCCGACGCGGCTGACTACCCCGACGCCGACCCGGCCCTGCTCGAGCCCGGGTCGCTCGTGTTCCGGCCCACGGCCGGTCCGGTCGACCTGCGCGACTGGACCAACTGGTGGGCCTGGCAGCCGGGCGCCGACTGGCGCCACCCCGAGGGGCCCGGGAGCACCCTGCACGGCCGCGAGCGCCACCCGGTGACCCACATCGCGTACGTCGACGCCGAGGCCTACGCGACCTGGGCCGGCAAGGACATCGCCACCGAGGCCGAGTGGGAGTTCGCCGCTCGCGGCGGCCTCGAGGGCAAGACGTACGTGTGGGGCGACGAGCTCACGCCGCGCGGGCGCCAGATGGCCAACACCTGGCAGGGCGAGTTCCCGTGGCAGAACCTGTGCCTCGACGGCTACGACCGAACGTCGCCGATCGAGAGCTACCCGCCCAACGGCTACGGCCTCTACGACATGGCCGGCAACGTGTGGGAGTGGACGTCGGACTACTTCTCGCCGCACGGCGGCCGAACCCGACCACCCGTGCTGCGTGCCGCACAACCCGCGGGTGACCTCGCCGGAGGTCAGCCTCGACGCGGCACCTCCCGGGTGAGCAGACACCCCGGCGCGTGATCAAGGGGGGATCGCACCTGTGCGCGCCCAACTACTGCCTGCGGTACCGCCCGGCCGCCCGCCAGGGCGAGGCGGTCGACACCTCGACGGCCCACATCGGCTTCCGCTGCGTGCGGCGTCTTCCGGCCGACTGACGCGGCGCTCCCCGAGCGGCCGCCCCGAGCGCGGCCGCCGGCTGACGTCGGTCGCGCTCAGCCCCACCCGCCCTCGAGCGTCGACGGGCCGACGTGCTCGTCGAGCCAACCGACGATCGGGCGCGACGACCGCAGCAGGTCGACCACCCGCGTCTCGGCGCTGGCGCGTGGACAGCCACGCCGCCACCGGCCACTCCCTCCACACGATCAAGCCCTTCTGGCGCAACAGCTCGATGCGGGGATGGTCCTTCGGGTAGCCCCTCGGCGCGGTCTTGAGCGACTCGCGAGCGGTGACCTCGGCGCCGGTCGCGCGGGTGGCGTCGACCAGGTCGACGAGGGCGCGGCCCGTCTTCCCGGCGTCGATCGCCGCCCGGAACCGCTCGAGCTGGTCCGACGCCATCATGTACATCCCGTTGCCCGCCCCGAGGCCGGCCGCCGACAGCTGGACGTAGCCGCCACCCGCCAAGGTGGCGGCGATCGACGTCTTGTACGGCGACTTGTCGGCGCTGAAGCGCACGTCGCGGTTGGGCCGGAAGATCCGGCCCTCGCCGAACTCGTCGGCCAGGTCGGCCAGCAGCAGCTCCATCGGCGCCTTGACCGCCGAGTCGTAGACGGCCTTGTGGGCCAGCCAGTACGACTTGGAGTTGTCCTCCTCCAGGCCGTCGTAGAAGTCGATCGCCTCGCTCGGCCAGCCCGTGAACGTCACCGTGACCGATGCTACGGCGACCGCGCCATCCATGACCGAACCGACCTGAGGGGCCATGCGAAGCTTGACTTCATGCCGACACGTGCGACGCGCAAGCGCCTGACCATCGCGGGGATCGCGGTGGCTGTCGTGCTGCTCCTGGTGGTGGGCGGGCCGTTCATCTACATCCACTTCTTCGCCGGCAGCACGCCGGCCAAGCTCACGATCTCGAGCGGTGACCAGGCCGGAGGCACCACGACCACCGCGGGCGCCGAGACCGCGCCGCTGGCCGGCACGTGGAAGGTGAGCACGGGCTCGACCGCCGGCTACCGGGTCGACGAGGTGCTCTTCGGCCAGACCACGGTGGCGGTGGGACGCACCACGTCGATCACCGGGCAGATGGTCATCGTCGGGACCCAGGTCTCGACCGCCTCGTTCACCGTCGACATGACGACGGTCACGAGCAACAAGTCGCAGCGCGACCAGCAGTTCCAGGGACCGATCATGGACACCGCGACCTTCCCCCACGCCACCTTCGCGACCACCGCGCCCATCGCGCTCGGGTCGCCGCCGGCCGACGGCCAGACCATCACCGTGCACGCGACCGGGAACCTCACGCTGCACGGCAAGACCAACCCCGTGACCGTCGCGCTCACCGCCCGGCGCACGGGCAACACGATCAAGGTGGCGGGCTCGATCCCGGTCACGTTCGCCGACTACGGGATCGCCAATCCGAGCCAGTCCTTCGTCACCACCCAGGACCACGGCACCGTCGAGTTCCTGCTCGCCTTCACGCCGTCCTGACCGCCCCGCGGGGCCGACTGGTCACGCGGCGACCGACGGGTGACCGCGGCTCAGGCACGCACTCGGGGGGGACGTGTCCGCCCAGGTAGGCGGCCAGGCCGGGGGTGGTCGACACGTGCCCGGCGCGGTCGACGGCCAGGGCTTCGGCCGCGGTGCCGTCGACCACGTCGAACGCGAACGCCCCGCCCTTCAACAGCACCGACTTGGTCAGCGCCTCGGCCACCCACGCCTCGGCGGCCACGACGGTCGCCAGGTCGAGGTCGGTGTCGGACGGAAGGCCGCTGCGAGGGTCGATCAGGTGATGGCGCGGGGTGCCGGCGACGCGCCAGGCTCGTCGCAACGTGGTCGAGGTGGCCACCGCGCCGTCGCACAACCCCAGCCGGACGATCGGCGCGACCGACGACGGGTGCTCGACCGCGACCGTCCATGCGCCGGCGGCGGGGGCCTCACCGGCCACGCGGATGTCGCCGCCGAGGTTGACGCACGCACCGTCGGCTCCCGAGGCCAGCAGCTCGGACACGACCAGGTCGGCGGCCAGGCCCTTGCCGATCCCACCGGGGTCGAAGCCCGTCCCCGCGGGCAGACGGACGGTCTGGCCGTCGACACGGATGTCTGCGGCGCCGAGACCGAGCGGGCTGCAACCGTCGGAGGCCGAGGGGCCGATCTGCTCGAAGGACCGGTCGTAGCCGGCGCGGATCACCGGCCCGAGCACGGTCGGGTCGAAGGCGCCGCCCGAGAAGCGCCACGCCGCCGCGGCCCGCTCCACCAGCAGGACGGTGTCGCGCGACACGCCGATGGTCGATCCGGCGTGGCGGTTCAACCTCGAGACCTCGCTGTGAGGGATGAAGCGGCTCCAGCGCTGCTCGAGCTGGTCGATCCGCGCGCGGGCGTCGTCGGCCAGGCGCGCGGCGCCGCCCACCACGATCACGTGGACGTCGCTGCCCATGGCGCGGAACCTGCGCTCAGCTGCCATGGCTGGAGGTCGTCGTCGAGGTGGTCGAGGGCGTCGCCGCGGTGGCGGGGGTCGACGTCGCGACGGTGGATGAGTCGTCGCTGGACGAGGCGTCGGCGGACGAGGCGGTGGACGAGGTCGTGGTCGCCGTCGTGGCCGCGGTCGGGTTGGCGGTGGAGGCCGTCGTGTGGCTGGCGGCCAGGTAGCCGGTCAGCCCGACGGCGCTGACCAGGCTGGCCACGCCCGAGACGATCCGCGCCCGCTTGGCGGCGTGTCGGCGGCGGGGACGGGCCGGGCGTGCTGGGGGAGCTGATCGGTCGGCGGCGGGAGCGGGACCGGGCAGGTCGGACGGTGTCATGACGATCCTCTCGACGTGGCGCCCGGGCGGACCCGGACGGGTGTGTGCCACCGATCATCCGACCCGAGCCTCCGAACAGGCTTGGAAGGCGCTCCATCGCCGCTGCGACTTGCGACCACCGCAGTCGGCGGGACGTCCCAGCCGGTCCCCAGCCTGCGCTGAGGAAGCGCCCGCATCATCGACCTCGATCCGCACGCCCGCCGCGCCCCCCACGACGCAGCGCACGCCCCGACCCTGTCCCCCGACCCAGCCCCCGACCCCTAGGAGCCCGCCATGGACGGCGATCCCACCCCCAGCGACCCCACCCCCATGCCGCTCGCGGCCACGCCGCCCACTGCGGCGCCGCCCGGCGACCCCACCTCCACGCCGCTGGCCGCCACGCCGCCCGCCGCGGCGGCGCCCGGCGTCACCCCGCTGGACGACGGCTGGTTCGACACCGCCGATCCCGCGTCCGACATCCCCGCGCGACGCGGGGTCAAGGCCTGGGTGGCGGCCGGGGTCGGTGCGGCCGTCCTGGTCGCCGCCTCGGTGCTCGGGGTGAGCGTGGCCAGCTCGCACACCACCTCGAGTCGCACCAGCGGCCCCGGGGCTCAGCTCGGCGGCCCCGGCCAGGGCGCGGCGGCAGGCTTCGGCGGCCTCCGCGGCGCCACCTTGGGCACGATCACCGCGGTCGACGGCACGACGCTCACGATCGAGACGCAGGCCGGGACCTCGACGAAGGTCACGACCACATCGGCCACCGTCGTGACGGTGTCGTCGACCGGGACGTTGCGCGACATCGCCACCGGTGATCACCTCCTCGTGATGGGCACGGCCTCAGGGACCACCGTCACCGCCGCCCAGGTCGTCGACCGGGGCGCGTCGACGGCGAGCTCGGCGTCACCGCTCCCTGGCGGGCCGGTTGGCGGCGGGCCGGTCGGTGGGGGCCAGGGTGTCGGCCCCGGTGGCAACGGAGGCGGAGCGCCTGTCCTGGGCACCGTCTCGAAGATCAGCGGGACGACCATCACGCTGACCTCGGCGAGCGGGACGACCTCCACGATCGACGCCTCGTCGGCCACCGTGGTGATCGAGCGGATCGGCTCGGTGTCAGCCCTGAAGACCGGCGAATCGGTCGTGGTGACCGGCACGCACGAGCGGCGGTGCGATCCGCGCCGCGAGCATCCGTGAAGGCACCGTCGGGCTCGGCGCGGGCGGCGGCTTCGCCCCGCCGGGCCAGGCCGGACCGGGGTCGAGCGGCTCGAACAGCACGGGCGGCGCGCCGGCGGCCAACCCGGCTCCTGGATCATGACGCCGCCTACGGTGGCACCAGCCGGCGACCGCACGTGGCGCCCACTCGACGATCGCCCGTCTCGCCGCGGGTCGGAGGTACCGATGTCCAGCTCGTCCTCCCAGCCGAGGGTGCTCGTCGTCGACGACGAGGAGCACATCACCGAACTGGTGGCCATGGGCCTCGGCTACAACGGCTTCGAGGTCGAGCGGGCCGCCTCGGGCGCGGGCCGCGCTCGCCGCGGTCGAGCGGACGACGGCCCGATCTCATCGTGCTCGACGTCATGCTCCCGGACCTCGACGGCTTCGAGGTGGCTCGGCGCCTGCGCGAGGCCGAGGGCGCGGGCACCCGCGTCCCGGTGATCTTCCTCACCGCACGCGACGCCACCCAGGACAAGATCGAGGGTCTGCGCCTCGGCAGCGACGACTACGTCACCAAGCCGTTCAGCATCGAGGAGCTGGTCGAGCGGGTGAAGGCCGTGCTGCGGCGGGCGTCGGGGTCGGGACCCGGCGAGCACCGGCTGTCGCTACGCGGACCTCGAGCTCGACGAGGACACCCGCGAGGTGTGGCGCGGCGGTCGCCTGATCGAGCTCACGCCGACCGAGTACAAGCTCCTCACTACCTGCTGTCGAACGCCCGCCACGTGCTCACCCGCGACCAGATCCTCGAGCACGTGTGGGACTACACCTTCGCCGGCAACGCCAGCGTGCTCGAGACCTACATCAGCTACCTGCGCCACAAGATCGACGACGTCGAACCACCGCTGATCCACACCGTGCGCGGCGTCGGCTACAGCCTCCGGCTTCCCCCCGACCATCAGGGCTGAGGCACCGCCCGAAAGTCGGCGGCAACTCCCAGCCGACGCCGAGGGCGCGCACAGGCCCGGTGCGGAGGATGTCCCCACCAGCCCACCGCAGGGCTCCGACACAGAAGGGAGAGGGGCCATGAGCGACGCCCGGCACCTCCACCCATCCTCCTACTCGTCCCTCGGCTCGTCCCGCCGCTCAGGCGGGGACGACCACCACGACGACCAGCACGACGACGACCTGGACCAGGCTCTCGGGGCGGCCGGCATCCGCTCGGTCGTCAGCGGCCGGTTCACCCGCTCCTCGTCGGTGACCGAGCGGGCCCGCTCGGGTCCCCGGGTCCGAGCCGCCCCGCCCGCCGCCTGATCCGCCCACAACCGAGACCTCCCCACCGGGTGAACGTGCCCGGGGCTCCGGCCCCGGGCACGCTCTTGCTTGGCCCTCCGGTCGCAGGCTCCCTCCGGGCGCTTCGCCATCCGGGTGCCACATCACGAGCGGCTTCGCTCCGCTCCGCCACCTGGCCCTCCGGTCGCAGGCTCCCTCCGGGCGCTTCGCCACACGGCGTTCGATTCTGAGGGAAGTCTGAGACGGGCCGGAGGCGGCGCGGAGGGCCCGGATCCAGGGTGGGGACATGAGCGAGATCCCCTGGTACATCGCCCGATCGGCCGGCCTGGTGGCCTGGACGCTGCTGACCGCGTCGGTCCTGTGGGGCCTCACGATGTCGACCCGGGCCCGTGCCTTCGGACACCGGCCGCGTCCGGCCTGGATGCTCGACCTGCACCGCTGGCTCGGAGGCCTGGCCACCATCTTCGTGGGCGTGCACGTCATCGCCATCCTGGCCGACTCGTACGTGCGCTTCGACCTGCTCGCGGTGCTCGTGCCCTTCGCCAGCCACTGGCGCGCCTCGGCCATCGCCTGGGGCGTGGTCGGGATGTACCTGCTGCTCGCGGTCGAGCTGACCTCGCTGGCCCGGCGGCGACTGCCGAAGCGCTGGTGGCGGGCCGTGCACTTCGCCAGCTTCCCGTTGTTCGTGACGGCCACCGTCCACGCCTTCACCGCCGGCACCGACGCCGGCTCGTGGGCCTTCATCGGCGTGGCCAGCGTGGCCGTGCTGGCGATCGCCGGCCTCACGGCCAAGCGCATCGCCGACGCGACCGCGGCTCCGCCACCGAAGACGTCACGCGCCGCCGCACACATCGACGGTCCGTCCGCCCGCGCGAGCGTGCCGACGGCGCGCCGCGAGCCGAGCCGGGTCTGAGAGATCCGCCATGCACCTCATCCGCAAGCTCCTCCGCTACGCGACCGTCTCGGTCGTGGCGACCGGCGTGAGCCTGACCGTGCTCGGAGTGCTCGTGGCCACCGGCGCGATGTCGGCCGGGTGGGCCAACGTGGTCGCCACCGCGGTGGGCACCGTGCCCTCGTTCGAGCTCAACCGCCGCTGGGTGTGGGGCCGCACGGGGCAGCGTTCGGTGCTGGTCGAGATCGGGCCGTTCTGCGCGCTGTCGTTCGCCGGTCTGGCGCTGTCCACCCTGACCGTCAGCCTGGCCGTGGCCTGGGCCAGCACTGCCCACCTCGGGGCCGGCGGCCGCACGCTGGCCGCCGAGATCGCCAGCCTGGCCAGCTTCGGTTCGTTGTGGGTCGTGCAGTTCGTCGTCCTCGACCGGGTGCTGTTCCGGTCGCTCGAACCCGCATGAGCCTGCGACCAGCTCGTCCCCGCCGCCCGTCGCGGTCAGGATCTTCCCGATGACGCTGCGCCTGCGACTCGTGCTGGCCCTCGTCGGCCTGCTGGCCGTCGGCCTGGCCCTGTTCGGGTTCAGCACCTACTCGCTGTACAGCCGCTCGGAGTACCAGCGCCTCGACGACCAGATCCAGTCCTCGGTCGTGCTCGTGAGCCGGGTGCTCGAAGAGAGCTCGGCCAGCACGTCCAACTCGAACGGCGCACCCAACTCCGGCAACCCCGGCGGCGGGCCCCTCGGCAACTCCGGCTTCGGGCCGGGCCCCGGCGAGGGCAACACGCCACGCGGCAGCCTGCCGCCGGGGACCTACGCGGAACGCCGGGACAAGGACGGCGCCGTGGTCGGCAACAGCGTCGAGATCATCTCGACCAGCGCGAGGCCCAAGCTGCCCGACACGCTCATCGCCGCTCCCGGCACCAAGCACTTCTTCACCACCGGCTCGGTCAAGGGTTCGGGCCAGTGGCGCGTGCTCGTCGCCCCCGATCCGGGCGGCGACGGCACCAGCGTCGTCGTGGCGGTGCCGATGGGCGAGGTCACCAGCGCGCTCAACAACCTCATCCTGACCGAGGTGGCCGTCGCCCTCGCGCTGCTGGTCGTGCTCAGCCTCGGGTCGTGGCTCATCCTGCGGCGCGGCCTCCACCCGCTCGAGCAGATGTCGACGACCGCCGGCCAGATCACCGCCGGCGACCTCACCCAGCGCGTCAGCCCGTCGGGAGGACCCACGGAGGTGGGCCAGCTCGGCCTGGCGCTCAACACGATGCTCGACGACATCGAGGAGGCGTTCCACGAGCGCGACCTGACCGAGCAACGGCTCCGCCAGTTCCTGGCCGACGCGTCCCACGAGCTGCGCACACCCATCACCTCGATCCAGGGGTTCGCCGAGCTGTTCCGGGTCGGAGCCGAGGACGCGCAGGTCGACCTGCCCACGATCCTGCGCCGCATCGAGGACGAATCGGCTCGCATGCGCGGCCTGGTCGAGGACCTGTTGCTCCTGGCCCGACTCGATCAGGTCCGTGAGGCCGAGACCGAGCCCGTCGACCTGGCCGTCCTGGCCGCCGACGCGTGCTCGGACGCGGTCGCCGCCGACCGCCAGCGCAAGGTGACCCTCGACGCTCCCGAACCGGTCGTGGTGGTGGGCGACCAGGACCACCTGCGCCAGGCCGTGGCGAACCTCGTGAGCAACGCGCTGACCCACACCCCGTCGGAGACGCCGCTCGAGGTCAGTGCCCGGCGCGATGGCGTGTTCGCCACGATCACCGTGCGCGACCACGGCCCGGGGCTCGACGAGGACGCCCTCGACCACGTCTTCGACCGCTTCTGGCAGGCGGATCGGGCGCGGGCCGGGTCGGGCGCCGGACTGGGCCTGGCCATCGTGGCGGGCATCGCCGGCGAGCACGGCGGCTCGGCATCGGCCACCAACGCCGAGGGGGGCGGCGCGGCCTTCACGCTCCGCCTCCCGATTCGGCCCCGGAAGGCCGAGACCACGCTCCCGGAGGGTGCGAACGACCCCGTCGAGCCGTCGACGGAGTAGCGCGGCGCCCGCTCAGCGGGCCACGACGACCGGTCTGGTGCCTCTGACCTGCACAAATGCACCGATTCGGCGACGACTCAACTCGGCCGGGGCAGGACGCCGATGATGTGACCATGGACGCCGAAGCACCGAAGTGCCCGACCTGCGGGTCCGTGGTCCAGGCTCACTGGGACTGGTGCCACCTCTGCGGATTCGACCCCGATCATCTCAAGCCCGTGGGCTGGATCCCTCCTGAGCCGGCCGTGGAGCAACCGGCCAAGGGCCGGCGCAAGAAACGGGCGGCCAAGGCCGACGCCAAGGCCGAGGCCAAGTCGCAACGCGAGCCCGCCGTCTCGCCGATCGCTCCGCTGGTGAGCCCGCTGGCCCCCGACCCGGGCACACCGGTGGTCAGCGCGATGGTCCCACCGCTCGTGCCGGCGCCTCCGGCGGCCCCGCCCACCGGACAGGCCGGCGAGAAGGTGTTCCACGTCCCGCCGTGCCAACTCGAGATGGCTGCGGCCACCGTGATGTTCGCCGTCGCGGCCGGCCTGGTCTACCTGGCCGTCCGCGGGGTCATCCAGGTGGCCGACGGCGCGTCGACCTCGATGCTCGACAACGTGTCCACCGTCTTCTTCATCCTGGTGTGCGCCGTGGTGGCGTTCGGCCTCGTCGCACAGGGCCTGGCCCTGCTGCGCCAGAAGGTGGTGCTGACCGCCACCGAGATCGTGGCCCACAACCGCTTCGGCAAGGCGCGCCACGTGCCCCGCGACGAGATCTACGCGCTGCACATGAGCCAGCGCCAGTACACGACGCCGCGCGGGCTGAGCAGCCCGCTCGACGTCCCGTATCTGCAGCTGAGCGACGGCAGCGGCTTCTGGCTCGACGCGCTCGGCGCGCAGTCACCGCTCTCGTCGCCGACCGACGAGCAGCTCGCCCAGTTCGAGCAGCTCACGAACCTCGTCGAGTCCCACCGCACCTCCGGCGTCTCCTGACCCACATCACCCCGAAGTCCCTCCCGAAATCTGTGCACTTCACCGCCCATACGACGGTCAACTGCACGGATTTCGGACAAGGTTCGGACAAGGGGACCACGAGTGGGCGGAGAGGGAGCGGGTGGGCTCCTACGATGCGGGCATGACGGTCCTGTCCCCCTCGGCCCCGGCATGAGCGCAGTCCTGCTCGTCCTGGCCACCTTCGCCGCGTCGGCGGTCGAGATGGTCGAGGCCCTCACGATCGTCCTGGCCGTCGGGGTCACCCGCGGCTGGCGGGCCACGGCGTGGGGCGGGTTCACGGCCCTCGCCGCCCTGACCGTGATCGTCGTCGCCCTCGGTCCCGCCATCAGCCGGTTGCCGCTCGCGGCGCTGCGGATCGGTGTCGGCACGCTGCTGCTGATCTTCGGGCTGCAGTGGCTGCGCAAGGCGATCCTGCGCGCCAGCGGGTACAAGGCCCTGCACGACGAAGCAGCCATCTACGACCGCGAGGTGGCCGAGCTGCAGGCGACCGCGGCCGCATCGAGCTTCGACTGGTACGCCTTCACCATCTCCTTCAAGGGCGTGTTCCTCGAGGGACTCGAGGTGGCGTTCATCGTCATCACGTTCGGCTCGAGCCAGGGGCGCGTCGGGCTGGCCGCGCTCGGTGCCGCGGCTGCGCTGATCGTGGTCGCCGGCGTCGGGCTGGTGGTCCACGCTCCCCTGAGCCGCGTGCCCGAGAACACGCTCAAGTTCGGCGTCGGCGTGATGCTGACGTCGTTCGGCACGTTCTGGAGCGCCGAGGGCGCCGGGGTCGACTGGCCGGGCGGCGAGATCTGCCTGGTGGCCGTGATCGCCTACGTCGCGGTCCTCTCGCTGGTGCTCACCCGCATCCTGGCCGCGCGCTCGCGGTCGGTGACTCCCGCCTCCGAAGGGTCGACACCCTGATGCGCTACCTCCGCGGCTTCGCGCTCTTCTGCTACGACTTCGTCGTCGGGGACGACTGGACGGTCGCGGTGGCCATGGTGGTGGCCGTCGCGCTCACGGCCCTGCTGGCCCACCACGGCGTGCCCGCCTGGTGGCTGATGCCCCTGGCCGTCACGCTGACGTTGGCCGGATCGCTCGCCCGAGCGGTTCGCCGGCCGTGACCGGCGGCCCTCGCCCTTCGCCACCGCTCTCCCCCGACCCCGACGACGGCCGACTCGACCGGCGCACGGTCCTGCGCCTCGGCGGGTTGGCCGTGCTGGGGTCGGCCGCGGCCGGCCTCGGCCTGTCGGCCTGCTCGTCGGGCACGATGGACTCGACGTCCGGCACGACGGCCTCGGCACCGGCCACCACCTCCCCGCCGCTCGACGCGGCCGCCTGGTCCCGGTTCGCCTCGTCGCTCGACGGCAAGCTCGTGCGACCGGGCGACCCGAGCTACCTCGCCGACCTCCAGCTCTACGACCCTCGCTACGACTCGGTGCGGCCGGCGGGCATCGCCTACTGCGCCTCGCCGAGCGACGTGCAGCGCAGCGTCGACTTCGCCCGCACGAACCATCTCGTGTCGGCCGCCCGGTCGGGCGGTCACAGCTACGGCGGGTACTCGACCACCAGCGGACTCGTCATCGACGTCACGATGATGCACGCGGTCACCGTCGGCAACGGATCGGCGACGGTCGGCTCGGGAACGCGGCTCATCGACACCTACACCGCGCTCAACGACCAGGGCGTGTCGATCGCGGCCGGGTCCTGCGCCACCGTCGGGATCGCCGGGCTGACCCTCGGTGGTGGCCAGGGCGTGGTCGGCCGGATGCACGGTCTCACCTGCGACCAGCTGACCCAGGTGCAGCTCGTCACGGCCGACGGCTCGCTGCACACCGCGTCGCGCGACCACGACAGCGACCTGTTCTGGGCCTGCCAGGGTGGCGGGGGCGGCAACTTCGGCATCGCCACCTCGTTCACCTACACGACCTTCGCCACCAGCGAGGTCACGACCTTCTTCCTGCGATTCCCGTGGTCGGCGGCCTCGCAGCTCCTGCCGGCATGGCTCGAGTGGGCGCCCCACGCCCCCGACGAGCTGTGGGCCAACTGCGTGCTCCTGGCCAACTCGACCTCGAACCCCGGCCAGCCCACTGCCCAGGTGGCCGGGGTCTACCTCGGCTCCAGCTCGACCTGCTCGAGCCTGGTGCAGCAACTCGTCCACTCGGTGGGCGCCTCGCCGATCAGCCAGTCGGTCAACCCCACCAGCTTCGCCCACGCCATGTACCTCGAGGGCGGGTGCGCCCAGCTGACCCAGAACGAGTGCCACCTGCCGAGCCAGGCGCCAGGCGGCCAGCTGCAGCGGCTGGCGGCGATGGCCAAGTCGCAGTACATCACCGAGCCGCTGTCGAGCTCGACGGTCAACGCGCTCATCGACGGGATCAACGCCCGACAGGGAGCCGCGGGCGCCACCGAGAGCGGCGTGAACCTCGATGCCTACGGTGGGGCCATCAACCGCATCGGCGCGTCCGACACCGCGTTCGTGCACCGCAACGCCCTGGCGTGCGCGCAGTTCACCGCGTCGATCGATGTCGGCGAGTCGCCGGCCACCACGGCGGCCAGCCAGGCGTGGCTCGACCAGATCTACGCGTCGGTGCACGCCGACCTGGCCCCGCAGGCGTACCAGAACTACATCGATCCCACGATGACCGACTGGAAGTCCGAGTACTACGGGGCCAACCTCGGACGGCTGCAGCAGGTCAAGAAGGCGGTCGACCCCGACGACTTCTTCCACTTCGCCCAGAGCATCCCGCTTCCCTGACATGACGGCCGGCTCGCGCATCCCTCACCCGCCGCGGGTGGCGGCCCAGCTCGATCCGCCGCTCGACGCCGATCTCGAGGACGATGTCGAGTGGGTCGGTGCCGAGATCTCGGGGGACCTGAGCGGCCGCGTCGCCCAGGACGTCGAGATCGTCGGGTCGCGCGTCGTCGCGCGCCCAGCTCACGGGCTCGACGCTCGACCGCATCCACGTGACCGACACCGTCTTCGAAGGCTGCGACCTGTCCGGCACCATGGTCGACTCGGGCATCTGGAGCCGGGTCGAGCTCCGCGACTGTCGCATGTCGGGGTTCGCGGCCAGCCGCGTCGAGCTGCGCGACGTGCGCTTCACGGGATGCCGGCTCGACGAGGCGAGCTTCCGCATGGCCCGCGGCGAGCGCGTCGTGTTCGATTCGTGCGACCTGCGTGGCGCGGACTTCTACGACGCCGCGCTCCAGTTGACGGATCTCACCACGTGCGACCTCACGGGCGCGGAGTTCTCGCGCGCCGATCTGCGGGGGCGCGGCTGCACGGTTCGCGCCTCGACGATCTTTCCGGCAGCAACGTCGCTGGCCGGCGTGGTGATCGACTCGGCGCAGGTGACTCCGCTGGCCTACGGGCTCCTGCGGGCGTTCGACATCGTCATCGACGACGACCCCGAAGAGTGACAGGCGCTCACGCCCGCGCCGGGCTGCTGCCATAGGACCCGAAGTTCGGGCTCGATCCGGCGTAGCGCGCCCCTGCGAACGATCCCTTGGGCGCCACCGCCTCGAGCCCGGCCAGATCGGCGGAGGTCAGCTCGACGTCGGCGGCCGCCGCGTTCTCGTCGAGGTACGAACGTCGCTTGGTGCCCGGGATCGGGACGACGTCGTCGCCCTGGGCGAGCAGCCAGGCCAGGGCCAGCTGGCCCGCCGTGCATGCCCTTCGCCTCGGCCAGGCGCCGCACCTCGGCCACCACCGCCAGGTTGGCGTCGAAGTTCTCGCCCTGGAACCGCGGGTTCGAGCGGCGGAAGTCGTCGGCGCCGAAGTCGTCGGGCGATGGTGATGGCCCCGGTGAGGAAGCCCCGCCCGAGCGGGCTGAACGGCACGAGCCGATGCCGAGGCGGCGGGCGGTGCCGAGCACGTCGTCCTCGAGGTCGCGGGTCCACAGCGACCACTCGCTCTGCAACGCCGCGATCGGATGGATCGCCATCGGCCCGTTCGAGGCTGTCCGAGCTGGCCTCGGAGAGCCCGAGGTAGCCGGACCTTGCCCGCGGCGACCAGCTCGGCCATCGCGCCGACGGTGTCCTCGATCGGCACGGTCGGATCGACGCGGTGCTGGTAGTAGAGGTCGATGTGGTCGACGCCGAGCCGGGCCAGCGACTCGTCGCAGCACTGGTGCACGTACTCGGGACGACCGTTGATCGATCGACTGCCGTCGTCGGCCGGCGACGATGCCGAACTTGGTGGCCAGCACCACCTCGTCGCGGCGGCCGGCGATCGCCTTGCCGACGACGTGCTCGTTGTGGCCGTCGCCGTAGACGTTGGCGGTGTCGAGGAAGGACACGCCGATGTCGAGGGCGCGGTGGATCGTGGCCACCGACTCGTCGCGGTCCGCCGGGCCGTAGGCCTGCGACATGCCCATGCATCCCAGCCCGATGGCCGAGACCGACAACCCCTGTCCGAGTGTGCGCGTCTGCATGGGGGCAGGCTAACGAGCCGCGGGCGGAGCGGCGACGGGGCGTCCGCGAGCGGCCCAGGACCCGAGCATCCCGAAGCGCAGGGCCGTGGTCACGCCCCAGGCGACGGACAGGGCCGCCACCTCGGCGAGCAGACCGCCCCCGGCGGCGCCGACGGCGACGACCGCCAACACCGACAGGACGATGGCGGCCAGCGACACGGTGGTCGTGGCCAGGACGTGGCGACCGATGCCCGAGCGGCCGCGGCGGGTGAACGACCAACGGCGATGGGCCCACGCGTTGGCGACCGAGGTGGCGGCCACCGCCAGCACCACCGCCGGAACGGGCCCGAGGGCCGGGCGCAACAACAGGAAGATGGTCAGCGAGGCGGCCGTGCTGAGCAGTCCGATGCCGGCGTAGGTGACGAGGTGGCGGCCTCCGTCGTCGTCGAAGCCCGAGCGGGCGTCATCGCCGAAGTCGAGCGAGCCTTCGCCCCTGGCGAAGCGCCACGCCATGCGCGCCGCGCCCTGCAGGTCGTCCCGGGCGGTGCGGGCGACGTCCACGCGGCTGTCGGGATCGTCGACCCAGTCGACCGGCACCTCGTGGATGCGCAGGCCGTTGTGCTCGGCCAACAGCAGCAGCTCGGTGTCGAAGAACCATCCGTCGTCGACGATCTCGGGCACCAGCCGACGGGCCACATCCGCGCGCACCGCCTTGAAGCCGCACTGCGCGTCACGGAAGCGGTTGGCGAACAGCGTGCGGAGGATGACGTTGTAGGTCCGCGAGATGGCCTCGCGCCGCGGGCCGCGCACCACGTTGGCGCCGGCCGCCAGGCGGCTGCCGATGGCGACGTCCGAGTGCCCCGACACCAGCGGGGCCACCAGCGGCAGGAGGGCGTCGAGCCCGGTCGAGAGATCGACGTCGGTGTAGGCGAGCACCGCCGCGTCGCTGCCCGTCCAGGCGGTGCGCAAGGCGAGGCCGCGACCCTTGCGGTCGAGGTGGACGAACCGCACGCCGTCGAGCAGGAGCGCCAGCTCGGAACCGATCTCGGCGGTGCGGTCGGTCGACGCGTTGTCGACGATCGTGATCCGCCAGCTGAACGGGAAGCGCGACGTCAGGAAGCGGTGCAGACGCCGCGACGCTCGGCGTCAGCGCCACCTCCTCGTTGTAGACCGGCACGACGACGTCGACCGTCGGCGGTCCGGCGGGGGTCGGGCCCGCGGCCGAGAGCGGACGCAGCACCGTCATCGCCGTGTCCATGAGGGCCTCCCGGAAGAGCACATGGGCAGAGGATCACGCGCCAACCTCCGCCCCGCCGGGGGTTTGCCTGGGAGTTCACTGGGAGTGCCGACGGCAGCCACGCCAAGGCATCGCGGTCCGCGGTCGAGCCGTCCGTGGTCGAGTCGTCAGAGCCCGAGGTCGCGACCGATGATCTCCTTCATGATCTCGGTGGTGCCGCCGTAGATCGTCGTGATCCGGGCGTCGACGTAGGCCCGGCCGATCGGGTACTCGGTCATGTAGCCGTAGCCGCCGAACAGCTGCAGGCACCGGTCGACGGTGCGCTTCTGGAGCTCGGTGCACCACCACTTGGCCATGGCGGCCTCTTCGACGGTGAGGTCGCCGGCGTCGAGCGCGGTCACGCAGCGGTCGACGAAGCTCTGTGCCACCTCGACCTCGGTGGCCACCTCGGCCAACACGAAGCGGGAGCTCTGGAACGATCCGATCGGTTGGCCGAAGGCCGTGCGCTCCTTGACGTAGTCGAGCGTCCAGCCGAGCGCCGCCCGGGCCGCGGCCACGCCGGCCGCGGCGATCGACAGCCGCTCCTGCGGGAGGTTGGCGACGAGCTGGGTGAAGCCGGCGCCCTCGACGCCGAGCAGGTTGTCCACCGGCACCTGCACGTCGGCGAAGAACAGCTCGGCCGTGTCCTGCGCGTGCATGCCGATCTTGTCGAGGTTGCGACCACGTTCGAACCCGGACATGCCACGCTCGAGCACGAGCAGGCTCATCCCCTTGTGCCGCTGCGTCGGATCGGTCTTGACGGCGGTGATGACGAGGTCGGCGTTGATGCCGTTGGTGATGAAGGTCTTCGAGCCGTTCACGACGTAGCGATCGCCGTCTCGCAACGCCGTCGTCGACATCGACGCGAGGTCCGATCCCATGCCCGGCTCGGTCATGGCGATCGCCGTGATGAGCTCGCCGGACACGATGCCCGGCAGCCAGCGCTGACGTTGCTCGTCGGTGCAGTAGCGCAGGAAGTACGGCAGGCAGATGTCGTTGTGCAGCGTGAGACCGAGGCCCGAGCCCGACACGCCGGCCGCCTGCACCTCTTCGATGATCACGAGGTTGAAGCGGAAGTCGTCGACGCCACCGCCGCCGTACTCCTCGGGGACGGCCATGCCGAGGAAGCCGTGCGATCCGGCGGCGGTGAACACGTGCCGGGGCACGATGCCGTCCGCCTCCCACTCGCCGTGGTGGGGGACCACCTCGGCCGCCAGCCACCGACTGAAGCTCTCGCGGAACTGCTCGTGCTCGTCGGTCAGCAGCTCGCGGCGCATCGGGTCAGCCGAAGGCGAGGGCCAGGCCCGGGCGCGACCACCTCGTCGACAGCAGCTGGCCCCGACCGGACGAGGTGATGAAGGCCGTGCGTCCGTCGTCGCCACCGAAGCAGATGTTGGTGACGATCGGATCGGGCAGCGTCAGGTGCTCGGAGGCCGAGCCGTCGGGCGCGACGCAGGTGATGCCGCCCTGGCCGAGCGTGGCGACGCAGACCCAACCGTCGCCGTCGACCGCGAGCGAGTCGAAGAGATGCCCCTCGGGCGCGTCGTAGAGCAGGGTGCCGCCATGCGCGGCGTCGCTGGCCGGATCGGTCGCCACCTGGCCGGCACCGACGATCGTCCACGCCCACACGCGACCGGCTGTGGGTCTCGGCCACATACAGACGGTCGCCCTCGGGCGAGAGGCCGATGCCGTTGGTCGACTCGGTGCCGAAGGCGACGGGCATGACCTCGCCGCTCGGGCGACCGGTAGAGCACCCCGGCCTGATCGGTGCCCGCGCTCGGCGGTCACCCCGTGGTCGGTGAACCAGAGGCCGCCGTCACGGTCGAAGACCAGGTCGTTGGGGGCGCGGAGGTGCTGGCCAGCGCACTCGACGACCACCTCGGTCGACCGCTCCGGTGGCCGGGTCGACCCGCTGGATGCTGCCGCCCGCCCAGGTCGTCGGGCGTCTCGCCGGGCAGCAGCAGGTCGTCGCTCACCTGGTTCCAGCTGAAGAAGCCGCCGTTGTTGCAGAGCCAGACGTCGCCGTCGGGACCCACCGCGGCGCCGTTGGGCCCGCCCCCGCAGTCGGCCACCACCTCGGTCGTGCCGTCCGGGTGGACCCGACTCAGGGCCGATCCGGCGATCTCGACCAGCAGCACGCTGCCGTCGGCCATGGCGACCGGCCCCTCGGGAAAGCGCAGGCCCTCGGCCACGACCTCGTACTCAAGTGGTTCGCCCATGCCCCGATCCTGCCACGGTCCAGGACCGGCGCGCCGAGGACGAGATGAGGGTTGCTCATGAAAGAGCTCTCATATGGTTTGGGTGCTCCCCATTGTTCTTCGGTCTGGGAGACAATGCGGTCGTGCCGGTCCCCGAACCCCTCGAACCCCCCGCCGCCGCACCTGGCCGCCCGACCGGCCGACGGCGTGTGCGACCCCATCCCGAGCTGGTGGGGGCCGTGGGCGGGTTGGCCGTGCTGGCCCTGGCCATCGACCTGGGGGCGCTCGACGGGGTGACCCTCGACGCCCCCACGCTGATCACGACGATGGTCGCCGCAGCCACCCTGAGCTTCGTGGTCGTCGTGGCGCGGCGCACGCGCAGGTGGTGGACACGCACGATGCCCGGCCTCCTCGGCGCGGTGGCTGCCATGGAGCTCTGCATCGTGTGGTGGCTGCGCGCCAGCGCGACGATCACCGATCCCTACCCGCCGACGTTCGTCGTGTGGGTCGGGGCCGCTGTCGTCGCGCCGGGGGCGGTCGCGATCGGATGGCGCCAGACCGGGCGGCCGAGGCGCGTGGTCGGCGTGGTGGCCGTTCCGCTCATCGCGGCCGCGGCGTTCCTGCTGATCAACGGCCACTACGGCTACTGGCCGACGCTGGGCGACCTGCTCGGGCATCCCGTCGCCGGCGAGGTGAGCGCGGGCACGCTCGCCCACGAGGTCGCCAACCGACCCATCGAACCCGAGCCGCACGACGCGCCCGCCGCCGACGCGGTGCGCCCCCGTCAGCAGGCGCTCGCCCCGAGCCGGCGCGAGACCAGCGTCGGGGTGTACTCGATCACCGACATCCCCGCGACCGTGTCGGGGTTCCACCACCGCCGGGCGGGCGTGTACCTGCCGCCCGCCTACTTCACCGCCGCACGACCCGACCTGCCCGTGCTGATCATGCTGGCGGGGGCACCGAGCGCGCCGACCACGTTGGCCACCGCGGGTGGAGCCCTGGCCACGGCCAACCGCTTCGCGGCGGCCCACGACGGCCTGGCCCCCGTGCTGCTGTTCCCCGACGCCAACGGCTCGTGGGTGGGCGACACCGAGTGCGTCGACGGGCCGCGCGGGCAGGCCGAGACCTACCTGACCGTCGACGTCGTGCACTACGCGACGACGGTGCTGCACCTCACCGACGATCCCGAGCGGTGGGGGATCATCGGCTTCTCCGAAGGCGGCACCTGCGCCGTCGACCTGGCCCTGCGCCATCCGTCCGAGTTCCGCGACTTCGTCGACCTGGCCGGCGACCTGGCCCCCAACCTCTACCAGTCGACGTTGCGCGACCTCTTCGGCGGATCCCGGTCGGTCCGAACGCTCGTACACGCCCTCGTGGCTGATGGGCCACGACCGCTACCCGACCACCACCGGATGGTTCGGCAGCGGTCGGCGCGACACCAGCCATCTCTGGGCCGGCATCACCCTCGAACACGATGCCCGGCGGGCGGGCATGGACACCGCCTGGTTCGAGGGTCCGGGCGGCCACGGGTTCCAGTTCTGCACGTGGGCCATCCGCCGGCTGCTGCCCGAGCTCTTCGATCGGATGGATCCCCATGCGTGGCCCGTGGCTCGGATCGACGAGGCCCGACCGGCGTAGTCGCGAAGGCGGGTCCCCCGGGTGGCCTGACGACCCATCAGAAGTAGGGTGCACGCCGGGCCGGGGCACCCGACGAGCACCCGGCCGACCGACGCTCCACAGGGGAACCCGCATGCATCTCGCCTACACCGACGAGCAGGAAGAGCTGCGCCGCGAGCTGCGTGCGTACTACGTCAAGCTGCTCGATCCCGAGACCCAGGCCGCGCTGGCCGAGGACCTGACCGGCCCGACCATGCGGTCGGTCGTGCGCCAGATGGCGGCCGACGGCTGGCTCGGCATCGGGTGGCCGACCGAGTACGGCGGCCAGGGGCGCGGTCCGATGGAGCAGTTCATCTTCTTCGACGAGTCGATGCGCGCCGGCGCCCCGGTCCCGATGCTCACCATCAACACGGTGGGCCCGACGATCATGCAGTTCGGCACCGACGAGCAGAAGAACTTCTTCCTGCCCAAGATCCTGGCCGGCGAGATCCACTTCTGCATCGGCTACAGCGAGCCCGGCGCCGGCACCGACCTGGCCGCGGTGCGCACCACCGCCGTCCTCGACGGCGACGAGTACGTCATCAACGGCAACAAGATGTGGACCAGCTACGCGCAGAGCGCGGACTACTGCTGGCTGGCCGTGCGCACCAACAGCGAGGTCAAGAAGCACAAGGGCATGTCCATGATCATCGTGCCGATGGACACCCCTGGCATCGAGGTGCAGCCGCTGCACCTGATGGGCGAGCACGAGATCGGGGCCGTGCACTACGACGACGTGCGGGTCCCGGCCGGCAACCTGGTCGGCGGCGAGAACAACGGCTGGACGCTCATCACCAACCAGCTCAACCACGAGCGCGTCACCCTGTGCAGCCCGGGCATGGTCGACCGGGCGCTGACCGAGGTGCGCCAGTGGGCCCAGGAGACCCGCCTGCCCGACGGTCGCCGCGTGGTCGACCAGGAATGGGTGCAGCGCAACCTGGCCCAGGCCTATGCCGGGTTCGAGTTCCTGCGGCTCATCAACTGGAAGGTGGCGTGGCAGGCCGAGAACCAGCAGCTGTCGGTGGCCGACGCCAGCACCACCAAGGTGTTCGGCACCGAGCTCTACCTCGACACCATCGGATGGCTCTTCGAGATCCTCGGCGAGCCGGGCTACCTCAAGACCGGCTCACCCGGCGCGCTGCTGCGCTCGCGGCTCGAGCACCTCTACCGGGGCCTGACCATCCTGACCTTCGGCGGCGGCACCAACGAGATCCAGCGCGACCTCATCGGGGTGTTCGGGCTGAACATGCCCATGGCCAAGCGCTGACCCACCACGTCCGCTCGCACGACATCCGCTCGCACGACATCCGACTCGCACGACACCCGTTCCCACCGGAGACCCTCATGGACTTCTCACTCAGCGACGAGCAGCAGGCCATCGCCGACCTGTCGACCCAGCTGCTCACCGACCAGGCCACCCCCACCCGCATCAAGGAGCTCGAGAACACCGACGAGCTGGTCTTCGACCGTGACCTGTGGGCCAAGCTGGCCGAGGCGAACCTGCTCGGGGTCGCCATCCCCGAGGCCAACGGCGGCCTGGGCTTCGGCCCGGTCGAGCTCGGCCTGCTGCTCGAGCAGGTCGGCCGCACCGTGGCGCCGGTCCCGGTGCTCGCCACCCTGGCCTACGGAGCGGCACCGATCGCCCACTTCGGCACCGACGCCCAGCGCGACGCGCTGCTGCCGGGTGTGGTCAGCGGCACGACCGTGCTGACGGCGGCCCTGGTCGAGCCGCTCGGTGACCCCCTGCACCCGACAACCACGGCCACGGCCGACCGGACGACGGTGGTTGGGTGCTCGACGGCCTCAAGACCTGCGTGCCGGCCGGCCTGGCGGCCGACCGCGTGCTCGTCTCGGCCACCACGCCCGAGGGCCAGGTGGGCCTGTTCGTGGTCGACCCGGCAGCCGACGGTGTGGTCCGCCAGCGCCAGGACACGATGACGCGCATCCCCGAGGCCCTCATCGAGCTGACCGGCGTGCGCGTCCGCGCCGACGCACTGATCGGACCGCTCGACACGGGCGGCACCACGGTGGCGTGGCTGGTCGAGCACGTGACCGCAGCCATCTGCTCGGTCGTGGTGGGGGTGGCCGAGGCCGCGCTGCGCCTGACGGCCGAGTACACGACCACCCGCGAGCAGTTCGACCGGCCCATCGCCACGTTCCAGGCCGTGGGTCAGCGCGCGGCCGACGCCTTCATCAACACCGAGGGCATCCGCCTCACGACCCTCAAGGCGGCCTGGTCGCTGTCGGACGGCCGCCCCTCGGGCAAGGAGGTGGCGGTGGCCAAGTACTTCGCGGCCGACGCCGGCCAGCAGGTCGTGCGAGCGGCGCAGCACCTGCACGGCGGCGTGGGGGTCGACCGCGACTACCCGTTGCACCGCTACTACCTGTGGGCCAAGCAGCTCGAGCTGACCCTCGGCGGTGCCAGCCGCCAGCTCGAGACCCTCGGCCACCTCCTCGCCGACGAACCCGTCACGATCGACTGACTGGCTGGCGCCGTGACCAACCCGATCGGTCCGCTGATCCCGGCGGACGAGGGCTTCAACCACCAGATCGCCGACACGTTCGCCACCGTCGGGGTGAGCGATCCTTCGTGGACCGAGAAGGTGTGCGCGATGGCGGCGCGGCGCGACGGATCGCTGCAGCTCGGCTTCGGGCTCGGCAAGTACCTCAACCGCAACGTGATGGACGCCTACGGCGGCGTGTCGCGCGGGCCAGAGCAGCTGACGGTGCGGGCCAGCCGCCGCCTGGCGCCCGAACCCGACCTCACCGTGATCGGACCGGTGCGCTACGAAGTGGTCGAGCCGATGAAGCGGGTGCGCTTCGCGCTGGATGCGAACGACGTGCAGCCGATCGCGTTCGACTGGACCTTCGAGGCCGTCCTGCCGCCCACCACCGAGGAGCGCACCTACCAGCGCTCGCCGCTCGGCTATCGCGTCAGCGCCGAGCTCGTGCGGTACCACCAGATCGGTCTCGCCTCCGGCTGGGTCGAGATCGACGGCGACCGCCACGAGATCGACCCCGACGAGTGGGTGTCGACGCGGGATCACTCGTGGGGCGTGCGCTACGACGTCGGCCAGCCCCTCACCGACGTCGATCCGTTCGACCCGGTGGGCGAGATGTCGTTCTTCATGATCTGGTGCCCCCTGCTGATGCGGCGCCCCGACGGCAGCCACTACGGCCTCTTCCTGCACGTCGTCGACCTCGAAGGCTTCGGCCACGTCGAGCACCGGGTCACCGGCGCCGTCGAGCACACCGACGGCCAGATCGAGCGCCTGGCCGACATCCGGCCCGACCTGCGCTTCGACCCCGACAACCGCCGCATGCTCGGCGGCACGGTCGAGCTGACCGTCGAGGGCGGCGCGCGGCGGTCGCTCGAGCTCGAGGTGGCCACCGACACGGGCTTCCACCTGGGGGCCGGCCTCTACTTCGGCTGGCAGGGCCACCACCACGGCGAGTGGCGCGGCGAGCTGCACGTCGACGGCGAGCGCCTGGCCGACTGCCGCGAACCCGCGCTGGCGCGTGAGCTGCACCAGATCCGCGACACGTTCGTGCACGTGACCGATCGCGACGCCGACGGCCGCGTCGTCGGCGAGGGCTGGGGCAACTGCCAGCCCATCGCCGCGGGCGCCCATCCGAAGTGGGGCCTCGGCACCGACGGCTCGTTCTGGTAGCCAGCCCGCCACACGATCAGGCGGCACGATCAGGCGGCACGATCAGGCGGCACCGTCAGTCCGCAGGGTCAGGCGGCACGGTCAGAAGTCCGGACGGGGCGCCGGGGTACGCTCGCTCAGTGACCGACGCCACGCCCCCGGCGAAGCCGCTCCTGGTCATCAAGCCGAGGAAGGGCTGGCTGCCGGCCCATCCGGGTGAGCTCTGGAACTTCCGCGAGCTGCTGTGGCGCTTCGCCGCGCGCGACGTCACCCTGCGGTACCGCCAGACCGCCCTCGGGGTCACCTGGGTGGTGCTGCAACCGCTGCTGGCCGCGGGGATCCTGTCGTTCGTCTTCGGCAAGGTGGCCAACCTGCCGGCGCCGGCCGGCATCCCGTACTTCGTGTTCAGCCTGGCCGGCATGACGGCGTGGAACGCCTTCAGCAACACGGTCACCCGCGCCGGCGGGGTGCTGGTGGCCAACGCGCCTCTCGTGCAGAAGGTGTTCTTCCCCCGGCTGCTGCTGCCGGTCTCGACGGTCATCTCGACGCTGCTCGACGTGGCCGTGTCGCTCGTGCTGACCGGCATCCTGATGGCGATCAACGGCGTCGCCCCTGGCGTGGCGATCCTGCTGCTCCCTGTCTGGATGCTGTTGCTGCTCCTGTTGGGCCTCGGGCTCGGGCTCGGCGCCGGAGCGCTGATGGTGCGCTACCGCGACGTGCAGTACGTCTTGCCGGTGGCCGTGCAGTTCCTGTTGTACGCCAGCCCGGTCGCGTACTCGCTGGCCGCGGTCACCGCCAACGTCTCGTCGGCCACCAAGCTCGTCTTCGAGCTCAACCCGCTCACGGGCCTGCTCGAGGGCTTCCGCTGGAGCCTCCTCGACACGCAGGCACCCGGCGGCTGGCTCGCCGCCTACGCCATCGTCGCGTCGGTCGTCGTGCTCGCTCGTCGGACTCGCCATGTTCAACCGCATGGAGAGGCAGTTCGCCGATGTCATCTAGCGACCTGGCCCTCTCGATCCGTGGGCTGTCGAAGGCGTACACGATCCGGCACAACCAGTCCGACCACATCACGCTGGCCGAGGTCGCCCTCGATCGCGTGAAGCACCCGTTGCGCCGACCGGCCCGCGAGCAGTTCTGGGCGCTCCAGGACGTCAGCTTCGACGTCCGCCAGGGGACGGTGCTCGGCCTGATCGGGCGCAACGGGGCCGGGAAGAGCACGCTGCTCAAGCTGCTCGACGCGGATCACCGAGCCGACGGCGGGCGAGGTGTCGCTGTGGGGTCGGGTCGGGTCGCTGCTCGAGGTGGGCACCGGCTTCCATCCCGAGCTGACCGGGCGCGAGAACATCTTCCTCAACGGCTCGATCCTCGGCATGACCCGCAACGAGATCACCCGGCAGTTCGACGCCATCGTGGCGTTCGCCGGCGTCGAGAACTTCCTCGACACCCCGGTCAAGCGGTACTCGAGCGGCATGCAGGTGCGTCTCGCCTTCGCGGTGGCCGCCCACCTCGAGACCGAGATCCTGCTGCTCGACGAGGTGCTGGCCGTCGGTGACGCCACCTTCCAGGAGAAGTGCCTGGCCAAGGTGGCCGAACTGGCCACCACCGGCCGCACCGCGGTGATCGTGTCGCACAACGCCAGCCTGGTCGAGCGCGTCGCGACCCAGGCGGTGCTGCTCGACCGCGGGCAACTCGCCATGATCGGCTCACCCGCCGAGGTGCTCGAGGGCTACAGCACGCGGTTGCCCGCATCGGCGCCGCGAGCCGATGTGGCCACCGCCCGACGCATCGATTCGGGCCTCGGCACCCGCGTGCGCATCACCGACATCCGTCCGCTGACCGAGCGCGGCGAGTTCACCCGCGCCGACGGCGTGCGCTTCGCCATCACGCTGGCCGCCCACGAGTCGCTCGACGGGCTCGTCGTCTCGATGAGCGTCCACACCGCCGACGGAGCGAAGTTGGGCTCGGTGTTCGCCGAGCCCGCCGTGGCCGTCACGGCCGGGACCGAGACCGAGATCGCCGTCCACCTTCCCGAGCCGCCGCTGGCGCCGGGCACCTACCTGCTCGGCGTGGCCATCGGGCTCGGCGGCGAGACCGGCAACTTCGTCGACCTGCTGCTCGACGCCATGCAGTTCGAGATCGCGCCGGCCGTGCGCCCTGACGGGCGCGTCGAGGCCTGGGACGACGCCTGGGGCACGATCGCGTTCCCCTCGGCCCGGGCCGAAACGCTCACGGTGGGCCCACCGGGGTCGACGGGATCCCCAGGGTCGACCCGACCGGTCGAGTCCACCCGCACCCCGTCCACCGGCTGACGCCGGCCGCAGGAGAACCGTGCTCGCCACCCATCCGCTGCCCGACCGCTACACCGAGTGGAACCGGCGGTGGAGCGCGCCCGACGGCCGCATCCGGCGCCCCGAACGCGTGCTCCCGGGCTCGGTGCTCACCAAGGCCGGCCGCCGGTGGCCGACCCTGCGCGGCCCGTTCGGGTTCCAGCCCAACAACGGCACGCGGCAGTTCGAGTTCCCGTGGGCCTACTTCCAGATCGCGCCACGACGGGGGATGCGCGCCCTCGACGTGGGCGGCAGCCATGCCGGCATGCAGTTCGTCCTGGCCCAGGAAGGCGTCGAGGTGACCAACGTCGATCCCGGCGAGGACGCTCGTGGCGTCGGGTGGCCGGTCAGCGCCGCGTCGATCGCCACGTTCAACCGCGCCTTCAAGACCGACGTGCGGTTCGTGGGCTCCACCGTGCAGGACGCCGACCTCCCGTCCGAGCACTTCGACGTGGCCTACTCGATCTCGACGATCGAGCACATCCCGGCCGACGAGTACCCCGCGTTGATGTCCGAGTTGCGCCGGGTGCTCAAGCCGGGCGGCAAGCTCGTGCTCACCGTCGACCTGTTCCTCAACCTCGAGCCCTTCACGTCGAGGACGAGCAACGAGTGGGGCACGAACGCGGACGTCGCCGAGCTGGTCTCGCTCTCGGGGATGCGCCTCGTCAGCGGCAAGACCAGCGAGCTGCTCGGCTACCCCGAGTTCTCCACCGACGCCGTCCTCAGCCGGATGGAGTCGATCATCTTCGGCGGCTACCCCGCCGCGGCGGCGCAGTGTCTGGTCCTCCAGCGTGACTGAAGCCGTCTCGTGACGACCAGGAGGCGGGTCGCGCTCGTATCGGACCGACCGATCTCGCCCGACCTCCACTACACGGGCTTCGCGCCCCGCTACGTCGACCTGCTGGCCACGCTCGGACGTGACCACGAGCTGCTCGTCGTCTACCTCGAGCCCGAGGGCTGGGAGTTCGAGTCGCACCTCCGCTGGGCCACCGACGTGGCCGAGATCGCGAGGATCCCGGTCCCGGCCTGGAGCGCGCAGCGACGCGACCGCGTCGCCCGCGCCGCCCGCCAGGTGGTCGGTCGCGTACCGGCCGACGCGTGGGAGAACGACCTGGCGCGCCGGCTGGACGACTGGCGACCCGACGTCGTGATCACGCTGCTCGACGATCCGTTCACGTCCATGCGAGCGGTCAACCGGTCGTTCCCGACGGTGTCGTTCATCGAGGAGGACCAGAGCACGCTGCCCGAACAGCAGCGCGGGCTGAAGGGCCGGGCGCTGCGCGTCGCGGAGGCGGCCGGGCGTCGACGCTCGAGCGCGCCGCCAGCCGTGTCGGTCGTGATCAGCGAGCGCGAGGAGGCGTGGGCCCGCCGACGGTCGCCCCGCTCGGAGGTGGTCGTGGTTCCGCACCGGCTCGACCTCGACCACTGGGAGGAGCCGGTCGCGCCCGCAGAGGACCTCGGCGACGACGACGTGCTGGTGATCGGGAACATGGAGTCGCGCCGCAACGCGGAGGGTCTCGCGTCGGTCGTGTCCGCACTGGGGCGACCGGGCATCGACGCGGCGCTGCGCATCTCGGTCATCAGCTTCTTCGAGCCCCATCCCCTCATCCGCGAGCTGCCGGACGAGCTGGTGCGGATCGTCGGTCGCGTCGACGACCCGCGGCCCTACTACCGGGCGGCGGGCATGACCCTGGTGCCGGCGTTCATCGTCCCGGGGGTCAAGACGACGATCCTGCAGGGCTGGGCCACGGGTTGCCCCGTGGTCACGACGGGACCCGCGGCCCGATCGATCGGGGCCACACCCGGGGTGGACGTCGTGAGCGGCGAGACCCCGCCCGAGGTGGCCGACGCGCTCATCCGGGTGGCCGGCGACCGCGCCCTGCGCGATCGGCTGCGCCTGGCCGGTCTGGCCCGGCTGCACGAGGCCCACAGCTCGGATGCGGCCGCGACGGCCGTGGGCCACGCCATCGAGGTGGCCATCGACCACGGGCCCGAACCCGCCTCGCTGACCGCCGACCTGCGGCTGCTGGCCAGTCGGACCCGCCGCCCATGATCCCCGACGCGGTCCGGCGCCCGCGCGTCGCCCTCTTCGCCAGCTCGTTCCACCCCCACACCGGCGGTGTCGAGGAGCTGGTCCGCCAACTGGCTCACGCCCAGCAGGCCGCCGGCATCGAGCCGTTCGTCTACACGATGCGGTGGCCGAAGTCGCTGCCGCTGTCCGAGACCTACGAGGGCATCCCCGTGCGGAGACTCGTGTTCCGCGTGCCCGAGGGCGGCGCCCGCCGCACGACCGGGGCGGTCGCCACCAACCCCGCGACGTTGGCCCGGCTCGTCGCGTCGCTGCGGCGCGACGGCTGCGACCTCATCCACGTGCAGTGCGTGAGCAGCGCGGCCTGGTTCGCGCTGCAGGCCGCCCGCGCCCTGCGCATCCCGCTGGTGGCCACCCTGCAGGGCGAGCTGACCATGGACGCCGATCACATCTTCGAGCGCTCGCCCTCGGCCCGCCGATCGATGCGGCTCGTGCTCCGCCACGCCGACGCCGTGACCGCGTGCTCGGGCGCCACCCTCGACGAGGCCGAGCGCTGGCTCGGTCGGCCGTTCGGCGCGCGTGGCCGCGTGATCCACAACGGCGTCCGCGTGGCCGACTTCGCCGACGCCGCGCCCCACCGCGAAGAGACCCCGTACGTCTTCGCTCTCGGGCGACTCGTTCCCCAGAAGGGCTTCGACGTGCTGCTCGACGCGATGGCCGCGTTGGTGGCGAAGGGCCACCATCCGCACCGGCTGCTGCTGGCCGGCGACGGGGCCGAGCGCTCGTCGCTCGAGCGCACCGCCGACCGGCTCGGGCTCGCGGACCGGGCGCGCTTCCTCGGTGTCACCGACCGGGCCCGCACGGCGTCGCTGTTCAGAGGGGCCGACGCCTTCGTGCTGCCGTCGCGCCACGAGCCCTTCGGGATCGTCAACCTCGAGGCGATGGCGGCGTCGGTCCCGGTCGTGGCCACCCGGGTGGGGGGCGTTCCCGAGTTCGTGACCGACGGCGACACGGGCGTGCTGGTGCCGCCCGAGGACCCCGGCGCGATGGCCGACGCGCTCGATCGCGTGCTCGGCGACGCCGCACTCGGGGCGCAGCTGCGCGAGGCCGGCCGGCGCTGCGCGGACGCGCACGACTGGAGCGCCATCGAGCAGCAGTACCGCTCGGTCTACGACGCGCTGCTCTCCCGCCCTGCGACCGCGCGCGGAACGCGCATCCGGATCCGGACACGGACCGCGACCCACACCAGCGACGCCGCCGACCGCGACTCGCTGCGCATCGCCATCACCTCGCTGTACCTGCCGGGCAGCAGCAAGATCGGCACGGGCTACCAGACCCACGGGTTCGCCAACGCGATGGTGCAGCGGGGCCACGACGTCACCGTCTTCAGCCCCGACGCGCCGGGACCGGACGCCCGCTACGGGTACCGCCACGTCGATCCGGGCCCGTCGCTGCGGACGTTCCGCTTCGCGAACCGCCTGCGATCGATCGACTGGACCGGGTTCGACGTCCTGCACGGCCACGGCGACGACTACCTGCTGGCCGGCCGGCCCCGGCCACCGCACGTGCGGACGATGTACGGCTCGTGCCTGTCCGAAGCCCTCCACATCCACGGTGCGAAGGAGCGGACGCGCATGGCCGCCCTCGGCGTGACCGAGGTGGCCGGCGCCTTCGTCGCCGACACCACGGTGGCCATCTCGGACAACACGCGCACGTGGTATCCGTGGATCGACCGGGTGATCCCGTGCGGCGTCGCGCTCGACCGCTTCCGGCCGGGGGATGCCGAGGCCGAGCCGACCATCCTGTTCGTCGGCACCTACGAGCAGCGCAAGCGGGGACGGCTCCTCATGGAGGTGTTCGCCCGAGACGTGCAGCCGGCCGTGCCGGAGGCGCGCCTGTGGATGGTGTGCAGCGACGCACCCGACGCGCCGGGCGTCGAGGTGCTCGGCCGCCTGAGCGACGACGAGCTGGCCGACCGGTACCGACGGGCGTGGCTCTTCTGCCTGCCCAGCACCTACGAGGGGTTCGGCGTGCCCTACATCGAGGCCATGGCCTCGGGCACCGCGGTGGTCGCCAGCCCCAACCCCGGCGCCCGCGAGGTGCTCGCCCACGGTCGGGCCGGCGTGCTCGCCGACGACGCGTCGCTCGGACGCGAGCTGGTCCGGCTGCTCACGTCGACCGGCGCACGCGACGATCTGGCGCGCGAAGGCCTCGCCCGGGTCAGGCGCTACGACTGGTCGGCGATCGCGGCCGCCTACGAGGCCGTCTACGCCGAGCTCCTCGCCTGATCAGGTGTCGGTGGCGTTTGTGCGGCCACTTGCGAAAAGGGATCGTGGAGCCATGACCCAGGTGCATCGCGTGCTGCCGCCCGAACCCGTTCGTTCGCTCGCCGAGCATCTGAAGCGCCGCGGTGGTCGCGGGATCGAGGTGGCGCGCGAGGTCGAGCCCGAGGCCCTGATCGACGAGCTCCAGGCCGCCGGCCTCCGAGGGCGCGGCGGCGCGGGCTTCCCGACCCACATCAAGTGGCGCACGGTGCGCGCCAACGCGTCCGCCATCGAACCGACCACCGTCGTGGTCAACGGGGCCGAGGGCGAGCCGGGTACCTACAAGGACCGCACGATCCTGCGCCTCGACCCCTACCACGTGATCGAGGGCGCCCTCATCGCCGCCATCGCCGTGGGGGCCGACCGGATCGTGTTCGGCCTCAAGCGCTCGTTCGGCGACGTGGGCACACGGGTGCGCTCGGCGGTGGCCGAGGTCGAGGCCGCGGGCTGGGCGGAGGGCATCGAGCTGGTGGTGTTCGAGGGTCCCGACGAGTACCTGTACGGCGAAGAGACGGCCCTGCTCGAGACCATCGACGGCCGCTATCCGTTCCCTCGCATCGCACCGCCGTTCCGCCGGGGCGTCGACGAGGTGGTCGAGTCCGAGACGGACGCCACCAGCGGCAGCGGCCAGTCGAGCCACGTCGAGATGGCCGACGGCGACGGATCGTCGGCCCCGCCGGCGCTCGTCGACAACGTCGAGACGCTGGCCAACGTCCCGGGCATCATCGCCCGCGGCGGCTCGTGGTTCCGCACCGAGGGGACCGACGAATCACCGGGCACGATCGTGTGCACCGTCACCGGCAGCGTCAACCGCTCGGGCGTGGCCGAGTTCATGATGGGCACCCCGTTGCGCGAGGTGATCGAGACCATCAGCGGCGGCCCGCTCCCCGGCCGGTCGATCGCGGCGATCCTGCCGGGCGTGTCGAACGGCTTCATCCTCCCCGCCGATCTCGACGCGCCGCTCAGCTACGAAGGCATGGCGGCCATCGGCAGCGGCCTCGGCTCGGCCGGCTTCGTCGTCTACGACGACCGCGACGACCTCGTCGCCGTCACCGCCGGCGTGTCGCGCTTCCTGGCGGTCGAGTCGTGCGGGCAGTGCACCCCCTGCAAGCTGGGAGGCCTGGCCCTGAGCGAGCTGCTCGACAAGCTGAGCCGCTCGGCGGCCGACGAGCGCGACCTGGCCGCCATCCACGAGCGCGTCGACACCGTCGCCGACGGCGCCCGCTGCTTCCTGGCCTCGCAGCAAGAGGTCGTCGTCGGCAGCCTCTTCGCGCACTTCGGCGACCTGGTCGATGCGCACCTCACCAAGCGGGCCCCCGGCGTCGAGCCGATCCTGGTGGCCGAGCTGGTCGACATCGACGACGGCACCGCGCTCCTCGACGAGCGCCACCGCCAGAAGCAGCCCGACTGGTCCTACGGGGACGACTACTCGGGCCAGGCGCCGGCCGACCGGTTCGGCGAGCACCGGTCGCCCACGGCCCTGCCCGAGTAGCCCGAACTCCTGGCCCTCGGCTCACCCTCCCGGGCCGCCCCGGCGGACCCCCGTGTGTGACGGCTGGAACACGCCCGTAACATCTTTTCGGGCCAGGTGGTGGATGGGAGCCGGAGGCGGCCGCACCCCCGCTCACCTGGGACGATGGCCCCAGATCGTGGGTCGGGATCGGGTCCTTCATTGCATTCTCATCAAGGAAACGGGCCGGGAGACTGGCATTCGACCGCCCGATCTGCAATGGTTTCGTAACACCACATGGCTACCTCGACCTCTCCTTCCGGCGTCTCGAGCCACCCGTGGCGGATCACCATCTCGGTGATCGCCGGGTTGGTGCTTGCGCTCCCCGCGCTCCTGCCGAGCTCGGCCAGCGCCGACACGCTGACGAGCGCCAGGGCCAAGGCCGCCCAGATCTCGGCGCAGCTCAACCAGATCAACGCCCGCTTCGAGCAGCTCGACGAGCAGTACAACACGGCGACGATCAACCTCAAGAGGGCCGACGCCAACATCAAGACGGCCGAGCAGCAGCTGGCCCAGACCAAGAAGCATCTGGCCGACGATTCGCGGCAGCTGCGGTCCTACGCCGTCAGCGAGTACATGGACGGCTCGGACACGCCCGCTCTCGAGGCCGTGCTCACCAGCCAGGGCGACTCGGCCACCGAGCGCAAGGGCTACCTCGATGCGGCCGCCGGCAACCGCCAGGACCTCATCGACAAGCTCGGCGCCACCCAGCAGCAGGCCGACAGCCAGCTGGCTGCGCTGCACACCGCCCGCACCAAGGCGGCTCAGATCGCCGACCAGCTGTCGAACGCCACCTCGCAGGAGCGGGCCGCGCTCAGCCAGGAGCAGCACCTCAACGCGCAGGCCACCGGCGAGGTCGCCACGCTGCTGCACCAGCAGCAGGCCGCCCAGGCCGCCGCCGAGCAGCGCCTGGCCCAGCAGGCCCAGGCCGCCGCCGTGCACGTGTCGGCCCGCAGCGCCGCGCCGACCAACGTCGGCAGCAGCGGCGGCGACATCGCGGTACCTCCCCCCAGCCAGGTCTTCGTCCCACCGGCCGGTAGCGGCGCCACGGTGGCCGTGGCCGCAGCCGAGAGCCAGATCGGCGTGCCCTACGTGTGGGCCGGTGCGAGCCCCTCCGTCGGCTTCGACTGCTCGGGTCTCACCATGTGGGCCTGGGGCCAGGGTGGCGTCAGCCTCCCCCACTCGGCGCAGGGCCAGTACGACATGAGCACGCACATCTCCGAGAGCCAGCTCGAGCCGGGCGACCTCGTCTTCTTCGGCACGTCGAGCGGCTCGATCGGCCACGTCGGCATGTACGTCGGCGGCGGCACGATGGTCCATGCCCCCCACACCGGCGCCACGGTCACCTACCAGAGCATCGGCTACTGGCCCGGCGAGGGCATGTACTTCGGCCGGGTCTGACCCACCCGACCGCCTTCCCCGGAAACCGGGCATCTGCGCCGCCGGAAACCGCACATGTCGACGCCCGGTTCGCGCAGGTCGCTCAGGCGCGCGGCGGGGCGCCGATGGCCGAGGCCACGCGGTGGCCGCTGCGCACGGCACTCTCCATGTAGCCGGCCAGCGACTCGGTGTGCTCACCGGCGAACCAGATCGGACCGGTCGCGGTGCGCAGGGGCTCCCAGAACCGGTGGAGCTGCCCGGGGCGGTAGGCGGCATAGCCGCCGCCCGTGTAGATCTCGTTCGGCCACGCGACCGTCGCTGACCGATCGGTGCGCTCGGCCGCACCCGCCGGATACACCTGCTCGAGCTGGGCCTGCACGAGCGCGACCCGGTCGTGATCGGACAGTCTCGCCAGCGCCGACGCGTGGTCACCGGTGGTGAAGGTCGTGAGCAGCCCGGCCGAGGTCGGGTACGAGTCGGCCGAATCCCAGCTCACCCGATACGTCAGGTCGCCGATGCTGAAGCCCGACCGGCCGGCGGCGCGCCAGTAGGGCGTGCGGAACTGGCTGATGACCTTGGCCGCCGGGCCGAGCTCGAGGCCGGCGACCGCGGCCGCCGGGCCGGCCGGCAGGGGTGGATCGAACCGGATGCGGCGCACCGGCGGGGGCGGGGCAGCCACGACGACCCGCGCCGCGTCGATCACGTGGCTCCCCGCCTCGACGCGGACCGCGTGCGCGCTCCAGGTGACGCGGCTGACGGGCGCACTGGTCACGACCGCAGCGCCGAGCGCCCTGGCCATCGCCAGCGGCAACGTCGAGTTGCCACCGGCCACCCGCATCGTCTCGACCGCGGAGGAGGGCACGCCGGCCACGACCGCGGTCTGCTGGGCCACGAACAGCATCGAGATGTCCGACAGCTCGGCGGCGTACTCGCTGATGTTGGCCTGCTCGGCCAGGAACCGGGCCTCGGGCACCAGGTGCAGCGAGTCGAGGAACGTGGCGAAGCTCTGCTGGTCGAGCTGCTCGGCGCCGTCGGCCCGCTCGGGGTGCTCGGGATCGACGTGATGGGCCTCGGTCAGCTGCTCGAGGGCGGTGCTCAACCGCGCGTAGTCGGAGCCGACCGCGCCGGCGCGCAGCGCCAGGAAGTCGGACGTCCCGTAGGTGCGGCCCTGGTAGCGGACGAACCCCTTGAGCTCGCGGTCGTCCGCCCCGCCACGGGACTGGGTGCCGATGCCGAAGCGCGCCAGCATGGCCCGGAGCTGCACGTGGTTGTCGTCGATCGACTCGCCACCGGCCTCGGCATGCAGCCCGGCCCCGATGGGTCCCGTGTCCGAGCCGTAGATCGTGTGGACCCGGCCACCGACGCGATCGCGGGCCTCGACCACCACGACGTCCCATCCCGCCTGACGGAGGTCGAGGGCGGCGGTGAGGCCTGCCAGCCCGGCACCGACGACCACGACCCGACGGCCGGAGGCGGCGTCGGGCCGGGGGGCGAGGTGGGTCACGCCGGTGGACGACGACGAGCCCGAGCTGCTGCACGCGGCCACGAAGGCCGCTGAGCTGACAGCCGCCCCGGTGAGGAAGGCCCGGCGCGACAGCGAACCGGTCGCCGCCCGGGGGGCGCTCATCCGATGCCGAACCAGCCAAGAACCGTCTGGACCACCACGGCCACGGCCATCACGCCCACCGCCACGACGCAGATGGTGGCCACGACCTTGAACCGCGGCCCGTTGGCAGCGCGATCCGAGCACCGATCGTCGGTTGGCCAGGATCAGGATGAACACCAGCACCACCGGCGTGATGAGGCCGTTGAGGACCTGCATGTCGAGCAGCAGCGTGATCAGGTTGCCCGGCAGCAGCGCGACGCCGGCGCCGATCACGATCAGGCCGGTGAACAGCCCCATGAACAGCGGGGCCTCGCGGAAGCTGCGCGACACCGAGCGCTCGACGCCCACCGCCTCGGCCACTGCGTACGCGGTCGACAGCGGCACCACCGCGGCGGCCAGCGCCGACGCGCCGAGCAGGCCGATGCCGAAGAGGGCCTCGGCGTGCACGCCGGCCACCGGGACCAGGGCCTGGGCCGCCTCGGAGGCGGAGGTGAGGACACCGGAGCCGCCGATGGCGGCGGCCGTGGCGATGATGATCGTGATGCTGACGACGTTGGCGAAGATCGAGCCGCTCACGGCGTCGAAGCGGGTGGCCGGGTACTCGTCGGGATCGACGCCGCGGTCGGCCACGGCGGCCGCCTGGTACAGCTGCATGTACGGCGTGATGGTCGTGCCGATGAGCGCCACCACCAGCAGCAGGTAGGCCTGCGAGGCGATGAAGTGCGGCCACACGAGGTTGGCGGCCACCTCGTGCCAGTCGGGATGGCTGAGCACCGCGGCGATCGGATAGGCGATGAAGGCCACGCTCAGCAGCAGGAAGACCCGCTCGGCGTAGCGATAGGAGCCGAACACCACCACGGAGATGATCACCACCGCGGCGATCGGGATGGACAGGTACCGCGAGACGCCGAACAGCTCGAAGGCGGCGCCGATGCCGGCGAACTCCGACACGACGAGGCCCACGTTGGCCACCACCAGCGCGGCCACCGCGAAGGTGGCCAGGCGCAGCGGGAACTGCTCGCGGATCAGCGACATCAGCCCTTCGCCGGTGTAGGCGCCGAGGCGCGCCGACATCTCCTGCACGACCACCAGGCCCGACGGTGATCAGCACCATGACGAACAGCGTGCTGTAGACGAACTCGGATCCGGCCGAGGCGTAGGTGGTGATGCCACCGGCGTCGTTGCCGGCGTTGGCGGCGATGAGGCCCGGCCCGAGCATGGCGAGGTAGATCAACCAGCGGGGCCGGCGCCGGCGCAGCCGCGACGGTCGCGACGGCGACGACGAGGTCGACGCCGGAGCGGGTGCGGACGGCGGCGACGCGGGAGTCGACGGCGTGGACGCGGGCGTCGGCGCGACCGTCGGCTCGGGGGCCGGGGTCGTCGTCGGCGTCGTCGCCGAGTCGGAGGACGTCGGCGTGGGAGCCGACTCGGGGGTCGTCGGCTCAGTCACGGAGCAACCTCGGGAAGCGGACGCGCCCGCGCGTCGGCAGCAGCGCGTCGACCACGTCGTCGGCCACGATGCGACCCAGGGGCCGGCCGGCCTCGTCCACCACCACCACCGACGGGCTGCGGGCCTCGACCAGCGCGTCGACCACGTCCGCGAACGAGGCCTCGGCCCGGATGCAGACGGGCTCGTCGCCCTCGACCAGCTCGCCGAGCGGGCGATCGGCATCGGCCAGGAACAGGTCCATGGCCCCGAGGTCGCCGACCAGCGCGCCGTCGTCGTCGACCACGGTCACCGCGGTCAGCTCGGCGCCGTCGTCGCCGAGGGTCAGCAGGTGATCGCGGGCCTGCGCCACCGTCGTGCGCTCGTGCATCGCCACCACGTCGGTGGTCATGGCGCCGCCGGCCGACTCCTCGGGGTAGCCCAGCAGCACCGACCAGCTCGGCGGCGACGGTCGGGGTCCATGGCCTCGAGCAGCTCGTCGCGGGTCTCGGGATCGAGCTCGCGCAGCGCCTCGGCCGCCTCGTCGGGAGCCATCTCGGCCACCACCTTGGCCGTCTGCTCGGTGGGCAGCTCGCGCAGCAGGTTGATGAGGTCGTCGACCTCCATCTCCTCGAGCGCGTCGGCCGCCTCCTCGGTGCCCAGCGCGGCCAGCAGCTCCTCGCGCTGGGGTCGTCCGAGGTCCTCGAGCAGGTCGGCCAGCTCACCCGGTCGCAGGCGGTGCAGCTCCTCGTTGGCGTCGGGTCAGGCGCACCGGCTCGCCGGCCTGTCCGGCCTGGGTGAAGGGCTGGATGGCGGCCCAGTCGATCACGCGGTCGGGTGTGGGCACGCCCCGCCAGCGGGTCGGGCCGAGCCGGCGCAGCAACGTGGCGAACCCGATGTCGGCCCCCACCAGCCGGACGACGCCGTCGAGGCGCGCCAGGTAGAGGTCGGCGGCCCGGAAGACCCGCACACCGTCGACGTCGACCATCTGGTGGTCGATCACGTCGTCGTTGAGCGAGACCTCACCGGGGCGGCGGATGGCGTCGCGCAGATCGAGGCGGGCCGAGCGCAGCTGACCACGTCGCGCCGACCGAGGTTCTCGACCTGGGCCGCCGACAGCCATGCCTGGCGCCGGCCGACCTTGACCAGCAGACCGGTCATGGGCGGGTAGGGCTCGCCCTGCCAGCGCACGACCACGTCGTCGACGGTGCCGACCTCGGCACCCGGCCTGGTTGCGCACGGGCGCGCCGACGAGCCCGGCCACCGAGATCGAGCGAGCTGGCGACGCGCTGATCGCTGAGCAGGCGGGCAGCCACCCGGCGCGGGCGCGGCGGGGCCTTCAGGACAGGACGTTGCATCGGATCCTCCGGGACGGGCGCAGGGGTCGGCGCCACCGGATCCCGCCTACCGCCGAGCCGGACGCGCAGGTGCGAGCCGGGCTCAGAGGGCGAGCGGGGAGGTGACGTGTGAGCAGCGAGGACGACTCGGGGGTTCGTCTTGTTGCACGTGGTCACCTCCTTCGGATGCGCCCGTCGGCGCTCGATCCTGACCCTGCTTCATACCACTCCACCGGCCTCGTTCGGCACTCGAATCGGTGCGGCCGACCCGATCTTGACGATTTCCCGCCGCCCGGGCCCGTCCGACCCCCGTTTCGGTGGATGTCAGGGATGAGTCACATGGGTGGTAGGAGGTCGAGAGGGGGCGTCAGGGGTCGGGGGTGATGCGGAGCAGGCAGCGGCCGCTCGTCGACCATGGCCGGCGCGGTACTCGTCCCAGTCGGGGTGCTCGCCCTGGATGGTTCGGTACAGCTCGACCAGGCCCTCCATGGCCTCGGGCAGGTCGACCACCTCGGCCTGCCCGTCGAGTTGCATCCACGGCCCGAAGAACTGGTCGGAGAGCACGCAGAGGGTCGACCCGCGGGTCGCGTCGCAGGTTGCGGGTCTTGGCCCGGTCATCGGTCACGCTGATCACGACGCTGGCCGTCGAGCACGGCGCACACGATCGGCGACGTCTGCAACCGGCCGTCGGCCCGGCGGGTCACCAGCACGGCGTGGTGGTGGTCGGCCAGGTGGGCGAGCTTCTCGTCCAGGTTCACTCGGCGCTCGCCTCCATCCGGTGCCACCGGAGGCTCAGGTCGTTGCACTCCTCGCACACCGACTCGGGGATCACGCCGAGCCGCATGAGCACGGCGAACAGCCTTGCAACCGACGCAGATGCCGAACACGGACTCGAGGATGGCGAACACGACCAGCAGCGCGATCAGCGCGTAGGCCCAACCGACGAGGCCGAAGCCGAACGCCAGCACCGACGCGGCGATCGTGACGACCAGGCCGATGGACTGGGCGAAGCGCTTGGGCGGCCCCGGCGTCGGTCGCTCGTCGAAGGGAAGGGCGGGCGTGACGACCCGCGTCACGAACAGGGCCAGCGGCTCGTACCGGGGGCCGGTGGCCACCCGCAGGGTGAACTGGACGGCCAGCACCACCATCAGCCACGGCTGGCGCAGGACCAGGCAGGCGAGGCCGATCAGCGGGTGCCCGCCGCCACGCCGCGGGCCGACACGTCGTTGACCGGGTTGGGGAAGCTGAACACCGAGCTCACCCCGTCGACGCTAGCGGAACCCGCCCGAAAAGCCGAGTGGTCTGGTCGGGATTCCGGGGCCGGGTCTCCCGCCGCCGACCCGGGGGCCCGGGCACACCCGGACAGCGGGGACACGCCGCGCCCCGGAGGCCTCTACGATCACCCGACCGGTCGAGATCCCGTGCGCCTGCGCGGCGCGACGTCGGGGCCGGACACATCCCAGGGGGAGCGCATGGGCATGACCTTCGACGAAGCTGTGGCGGCCGTCACCGGGACCGGCCAGCCGTTCTCGATGATCGAGGCCGACGTCGAGGGGCGCCGGCTCAAGGTCTTCGAGCACACCCCTCCGTCGCTGCGGGCCCTGTTCGACTCGATGCGGGCGCGAGGCGACGCAGACCTTCCTCGTCTACGAGGACGAGCGGCTCACCTTCGCCGACGTCATGGCGCAGGCCGACGCCATCGGTGCCCTGCTCGTCGAGCGCTACGGCGTGGCCAAGGGCGACCGGGTCGCCATCGGCATGCGCAACTACCCCGAGTGGATCACCTCGTACGTGGCCGCCATCTCGATCGGCGCGATCGCCGTCTCGCTCAACGCGTGGTGGACCGCCGACGAGATGATCTACGGCCTCGAGGACTCGGGCACCAAGGTGCTCATCGCCGACCAGGAGCGGGCCGAGCGAGCCGAGGGCGCCTTCGACCGCTCGGCATCCGCACGGTCGTGGTGCGGTCCGACGGACCGCTCCCGCCGGGGGCCGATCGCCTCGAGGACGTCCTGGTGCCCGGCTCGGCCATGCCGGCGGTGGACCATCGACCCCGACGACGACGCCACCATCCTCTACACGTCGGGCACCACCGGCCATCCCAAGGGCGCGGTCTCGACCCACCGGGCCGTGCTCAGCGCCATCATGGCCTTCGGCTGCCGCGCCACGGCCAACGCGGTGATGGCGCCGCCCACCGAGCCGCCCGCCCATCCCGACCTCGTTCATCCTGGTCGTGCCGCTGTTCCACGTGACCGGATGCGTCGCCGTCATGCTGAACGCCGTCGCGGCCGGCACCAAGCTCGTGCTCATGTACAAGTGGGACCCCGAGCGCGCCCTCGAGCTGATCGAGCGCGAGCACATCACGCAGTTCGTCGGCGTCCCCACCATGTCGTGGGACCTGCTCGAGTCGCCCGACTTCGCGCGAGCGCGACACCTCCAGCCTCGTCGCGGTGGGCGGCGGCGGCGCGCCGGCCCCGCCCGAGCTGGTGCGACGGGTCGAGGACGGCTTCCGACGGGGCCGGCCCCAGATCGGCTACGGCATGACCGAGACCAACGCCTACGGACCGGGCAACGCGGGCGACGACTACCTGCGCAAGCCGACCAGCTCGGGCCGCTGCGTCCCGGTGATGGAGGTCAAGATCGCCGGCGACGACGGGCGGTCGCTCCCGACCGGCGAGGTGGGCGAGATCTGCTTCCGGGGTCCCATGCTCATCCGGGGCTACTGGAACCGGCCCGAGGCCACCGCCGAGACCATCGTCGACGGCTGGCTGCGCAGCGGCGACCTCGGCCGGCTCGACGACGAGGGCTTCATCTACGTCGAGGACCGGGCCAAGGACATGGTCATCCGGGCCGGCGAGAACATCTACTGCGCCGAGGTCGAGGCCGCCATCTACGACCATCCGGCGGTGTACGAGGCCGCGGTGTTCGGCATCCCGCATCCCCGCCTGGGCGAGGAGCTCGTCGCCGCCGTGTACCTCAAGCCGGGCGAGTCGCTCGACGCCGAGACCCTGCAGGCCCACGTCCGCGAGCGCCTGGCCGGGTTCAAGGTCCCCTCGAAGGTGGTGTTCGTCGACGAACAGCTGCCGCGCGGCGCGACGGGCAAGATCCTCAAGCGCGAGCTGCGCGACTCGCTGACGTCGGACGGCGCGTCGACCGCCTGAGCCCTGGGGTGCCCGAGGACCAGGCTCCTGTCAGCTGTGGGCCGCCCGGCCGGGCGTGGCGTGGCTCGCCTCGCCGGCCTCGGAGGCGGGGTCCGCGGTGGGTAGACCGGAGGCGGGGGGATCCGAGGCGGGTGGATCGGGCACGATCACGATCGGGCGGCTGGGGATGGTGCGCCGTTCGCGCCACCAGGTCTTGGTGATGACGCGGGCGTAGCGGAAGCCGTAGAAGAGGTTGCCGCCCTTCTTGGATTCGCCCGACAGGCGCTGGCGCATGGTGGTCGGGACCTCGGCGACCACGTAGCCGTTGAACACGGCCCCGATGAGCAGCTCGCTCGTCTGGTACTGCGGCTGGGTCTGGCGGACGACGCCGGTCATCTCGGCGCGCATGGCGCGCAGGCCGCTCGAGGTGTCGGTGAGCTTGCTGTGGGTGAGCGTGGAGATGAGCCACGCGAAGAAGCGGACACCGGCGTTGCGGTACCAGTCGGTGTTCTCGGTGCGCCCCAGCTGGCGCGACCCGATGACGAAGTCGGCGGTGCCCTTCTCGAGGATGGCGACCATGGCGGGCAGATCGGCGGGATCCCACTGGCCGTCGCCGTCGAGCGTGGCGATGTAGCGGGCGCCGCCTTCGCGGGCGATCTTGTAGCCCAGCCGCAGCGCGACGCCGTGGCCGCGGTTGGCGGCCAGCGTGCACACCAGAGCCCCGTGGCGGCGGGCGATGTCGGTGGTGTCGTCGGTGGAGCCGTCGTCGATCACGAGCCGCGAGACCCCGACCCCGCCGATCTCGTCGGTGATCTCGTCGAGGACCGCGGCGATGTTGCCGGCCTCGTTGTAGGCGGCGATCACCACCACCAGCGGCTGGAGCTCGAGATCGGGGTGCGACCGGGCGAACTCGTCGCGCGCCACATGGGTCACCTGCTCGGTGTCGGGGGCTTCGTGCAGGGACCGGTAGATCTCGTGGTCGTGGGGCTGTCGCTTCGGCATCTCGCAGTTTCTACTTCAGAGCGATGCCGGAGACGCGCCGTCAGGAGCGTCGGAAGCGTCGGGGGCGTCGGGAGCCTCGGGGGTGTCGGGAGCCTCATCGTGGTCGATGAAGACGAACCGGTTGAAGAGGATGAACTTCAGCACGAAGGTCACCCCGCTGGCGAACAGGTAGACGGCACCGACGAACAAGGTCTGGGCGTCACGGTGCTCGAAGAGGCGATGGGCGATGCGGGCCCCCACGAAGGTGAAGACCATCGTGACGAGCAGGCCCAGACCGATGACGGCGAGGTAGCGCGCCACTTCGCGGCGATGCGCCCGGCCGGTGCGCTGCCAGGCCCAGCGCCGGTTGAGCACGTAGTTCGGGATGGCTCCGGCCAGGAAGGCGGCCACCGTCGACACCGACGACCGGACCCCGGACCCGAACACGACGAGGAAGGTGACCTCGCTCGAGATCACGGCCACGACCGAGCCGGTCGTGTACTTGCCGATGCGGGCCATCAGGCCACGGTCCCGCCAGATGGCCAGCGACCGGCCCGGCGGCGATTCGGTAAGCGTCATCCTTCGATCTCCCAGCAGGGTCCGGCAGCTGTCCTCGGCGTCCAGAATCGGTGCTCCAGAGCCCTGATCCCGCGATGGTAGGGTACGCGGCAGACGCGCCAAGGCCAACTGCGGCCCGGCGTCCAGGTCGGTGGCCCCAGCTCACGGGTGCTGACCCACTTCTGAGCCAAAGGACGGTACCGACAGTGAGAATCCTCGTGCTGGGAGGGGATGGCTACCTCGGTTGGCCGACCGCTCTGCACCTCTCCGACCGTGGCCACGACGTCGGCGTGGCGGACAGCTTCGTCCGCCGGGCCTGGGACCACGAGATGGGTGTCGAGAGCCTGGTCCCCATCGAACAACTGCAGACCCGACTCCGCGTCTGGAAGGAGCACTCCGGTCACGACATCGACTCGTTCGTGCTCGACCTGACCGACGCCGAGGCCACCTACGACATGATCCGGCGCTTCGAGCCCGACACGATCGTCCACTTCGCCGAGCAGCGCTCGGCCCCGTTCTCGATGGTCGATCGAGCCCATGCGGTGATGACGCAGCAGAGCAACGTCGTGGGCAACCTCAACGTGATGTTCGCGATCAAGGAGATCAACCCCGAGATCCACCTGGTCAAGCTGGGCACCATGGGTGAGTACGGCACGCCCAACATCGACATCGAGGAAGGCTGGCTCGAGCTCGAGCACAAGGGCCGCACCGACCGCGTGCTGTTCCCGAAGAAGCCCGGCTCCTTCTACCACCTGTCCAAGGTGCACGACAGCCACAACATCGAGTTCGCGTGTCGCATCTGGGACTTCCGCGCCACCGACCTCAACCAGGGCGTCGTCTACGGCCAACAGACCGACCAGACCGCGCTCGACCCGCGTTTGGCCACCCGATTCGACTACGACGGCATCTTCGGCACCGTGCTCAACCGGTTCGTCATCCAGGCCGTGCTCGGCCGCCCGCTGACGGTCTACGGCGGCGGCACCCAGACCCGCGGCTTCATCGACATCCGCGACACGGTCGAGTGCATCCGGCTGGCCAGCGAGAACCCGGCCGATCCCGGCGAGTTCCGCGTCTTCAACCAGATGACCGAGAGCTTCACGGTCAGTGAGCTGGCCAAGGTCGTCCTCAACGCCTACCCCGGCGGCGGCGAGGTCGACCATCTCGACAACCCGCGCGTCGAGCAGCAGGACCACTACTACAACGTCATCCACAGCGGGCTGGTCGAGCTCGGTCTCCAGCCCCACCTGCTGTCGGACACGCTGATCTCGTCGATGTTCGGCATCGCCGAGCAGTACAAGGACCGTGTCGACATGGATGCGCTGCTCCCGGGGATCAACTGGCGTGAGCCGAGCAACCGCGTCCGCCGCACCCGCTGACCCCGACGAGCCCGGCCCTGACTCCGTAGCCGCACGTTGACTGCGGCCGGAGCCGCCACCGGCCTCCACGACGGAATCGCCGACGAAGGCGACGCTTCCGCATCGAACGGATCGACTGATCCGCCGCGTCCACGGGTCCGATTCGGACGCGCCTGGGGGGTGTCGACCCTCATCTTCTTCGCGCTGTCGATGTGCTGGGTCCTGGCCACGCCGATCGGGGGCGGCCCCGACGAGCCCGCCCACCTGATCAAGGCGGCCGCCACGGTCCGGGGCGAGCTGGTCGGGCACTCGGTCCCGCACGAGTCGACAGCTCTCCGCGAGATGACCGTGCCCGAGTCGTACGCGCGCGGGCGAGTTCCTCCCGCACTGCTACCAGTTCTACGCCACGAGGTCCGCCTTCTGCGCGCCGGCCTGGTCCGGCGGTACCAAGGCCTCGTCGGCCACGACCTACGTCGGGCGCTACCCGCCCTTCTACTACCTGATCGTCGGCCTGCCGTCGCTCGTGACCCCGTCGGTGGGCGGCGTCTACGCCATGCGGGCGATCAGCGCCCTGCTGTGCTCGCTGCTGGTCGGTCTGGCCTTCGCGGTCACGGCCGCCTATGCCCGGTCCCGGTTGATGATCGTCGGTGTGGTCGTGGCTGCGACGCCGTTGCTCGTGTTCCTGTCCGCCATCGTCAACCCGAGCGGCGTCGAGATGGCTGCCGGCCTGTGCGCATGGGCGGCCGGTCTGGTGATCGTGCTCGACCACATCGACGCGCCGCCGCGCGCGGCGGTGGGCGCGCTGATCGCGTCGGGATCCGCGCTGGTGCTCACCCGCAGCATCTCGCCGCTCTGGCTGGTTGCCGTGTTGGGCACGCTGTTCCTGCTCGACCCGCGGGGCACGTTCGCCCTGGCGCGCCGGGCCGGTCCGATCCGCAAGGCGCTCGTCGCCCTCGGGGCGGTCACCGCCTTCGCGCTCGTCTACGACGCGGCCACCAAGGGCTACGCCGTGGCCCCGGCCGGCCAACCCGTGCCGGCCGGGTCGTCCACCGTCACCATCATCCGGCTCGCCCTCGATCGCACCGACCGGTACTTCCACCAGTTCATCGGCGTGTTCGGCTGGCTCGACACCAACTCGCCGGCGCTCACCGTGGTCATCTGGACGGTCATGCTCATCGCGGTCGTCGTGATCGGGCTGATCGCCGGCAGTTGGCGGCAGCGGTTGTGCCTGGTCCTGCTCGGCGTGGCCATCATCGTGGTGCCGACCGCCATCACCTCGTCGCACGCTCGGGTCGACGGTCTCGTGTGGCAGGCCCGCTACAGCTATCCGCTCGACGTCGGCGTACTCCTGCTCGCCACCGCGGCCGCCTCGCACGGCTGGTTCACGCGGCGCGGGGTGGTGCGGCTGATCGCCGTCGCCGCGGCGGTCGGTGTCGTGCTCGCCCAGGGCGCGGCCTACTACACCGCCCTGCGTCGCTTCGTCGTGGGCAGCCAGGGAACGACGCACTTCCTGTTCAACCACGCCGGCGACTGGGAGCCGCCACTGGCGCCGATCGTGCTGTTCGTGGCCCTGATGGTCGCGCTCGTGGCCTACGCGGGCTGGGTGGTGGTGCTGACCACGCACCGACTCGACCGGGATGCCGAGGCGGTGACCGCAGCCGACCGGCGGTAGCCTCCGACGGTGTCCACCCGCACGGTGCTGGTCACCGGAGCCAACTCCGGCATCGGCCTCGAGACCACGATCGAGCTGGCCCGCCGCGGGTACCACAGCGTCGGCAGCGTGCGCTCGAAGGCCAAGGCGCGCGCCGTGCACCAGGCGGCGTCCGACGCCGGGGTCGAGGTCGACACGGTCAAGCTCGACGTCACCGACGCGACGGGGTGTGCCCGCGTCGTCGAGGCGCTCGAGCCCTACGGGCTGATCAACAACGCGGGCTACGCGCTCACCGGGGCCATCGAGGACGTGTCCGACGACGAGGCCCGCCAGCTCTTCGAGACGATGGTGTTCGCGCCGATGCGCCTGGCCCGCCTGGCGCTGCCCGGCATGCGCGAGCGGGGCGGCGGGCGCATCGTCAACGTGTCATCCATCGCCGGCCTGGTCAGCTCTCCACTGGCCGGCTGGTACACGGGGGCCAAGCACGCGCTCGAAGCCCTGACCGACGCGCTGCGCATCGAGTCGGCCCGCGACGGTGTCCGGGTCTCGTTGATCGAGCCGGGTGGATTCAAGACCGGCATCTGGGACGACATGGCGCGCGACGTCGAACGACACCACCAGGCGGGCTCGCGCAACACTCCCGCCTACGAGCGGTCGATGCAGCTGCAACGCCTCATCGAGCCGATCATGGGCAGCCCGGCGCAGTGCGCGCGGGTCATCGCCGGAGCCGTCGACGCTCGCAACCCACGCGACCGGTACCTGGTCGGAGTCGACGCGCAGGCGATGCGCCTCGGCGACCGACTCACCCCCAACCTGGTGCAGGACCGCGTCATGCGTCTCGTGCTCGGCCTCTGACGGAAGGATCCCGGAGCATGCAGCTGGTCGTCCTCGCCAACGAGCCCCGCGCCGAGCTGATGGACGGCCGCCTCAGCCCGCCGTGGACGCTGGGGCAGGCGGCCAAGGTGCGCGAGGCGGCCCTGGCCGACACCCTGGCCACGGTGGCCGCCACCCCGGCCAGCCGGCGGGTGCTCGCCCTCGACGGCGAGCCGGGTCCCTGGCTGCCCGACGAGTTCGATGTGGTCGCCCAACGCGGCGGGACGCTCGGCAACCTGCTGTTCGGGGCGTTCGAGGACTGCTTCCACGTGGCCGACGAGCCGGTCGTGCTGATCGGGATGGACACGCCGCAGGTCACCGATGAGCAGCTGCTCACGGTGCGCATGCTGCTCGACACCACCGCCGACGCGGTCATGGGCCTCACCCCGACCGGTGGCTCGTGGCTCATCGGGCTGCGCCACCTCCACCCCGACGCGTTCTCGGGCGTCCCGGCCAGCGACGACGACACAGGTCACGCCCAGCTCGAACGTCTCCGTGCCTGCGACTACCGCGTCACCCTGACCGACGAGCTGCGCGACCTCGTCGACGCGCGAGATGCGGTCGAGATCGCCGGGCAGATGCCGGGCAGCCGCCTGGCCGCCGCGGTCGAAGCCGCCGTCGGCCGCGCCCGCTGACTCGCGCTCCCGAAGAGTCAGAGGTCGAGGGTGCCGGAGGCGGGGTCGATGCGGGCGCCCGCCTGGGCCTTGGCCTTGGTGCGCAGCAGGTTGGCGCGGGGAGCGACTGCGATCTGGGCGGCCAGTTCGAGCGCCCGACCGAGGACCTCGCCCGGCTCGACGACGGCCGACACGAGGTGGGCGGCCAACGCCTCGTCGGCCGCGAGCACGCGCCCGGTCAGGCACAGCTCTCGGGCCAGGCCGCCACCGACCAGATCTCGCAGCGGCCCGTACACCACGTCGGCGAACGCGTACTCGGGGTGGGAGAACGTCGTGGATGAGGCAGCCACCCGCAGGTCGCAGAGCACGGCCAGGTCGAAGCCGCCGGCGATGGCCGGACCGTTGAGGGCCGCCACCACGACCAGCGGAAAGGACGCCACCGCGTGGTGGTAGCGATCGCTGGAGGCCCACAGCCGGTCGGAGAAGGCGGCGTCGGTGGCAGCCGTGTCGAACTCGCGCAGGTCGAACCCGGCCGAGAACACCGGGCCCTCACCGGTGATCACGACGACCTTCAGCTGCTCGTCGAGTGCCAGCGCGTCGAGGTGGTCCGAGATCTCGTCGCGCATCGCGATCGAGAGCGCGTTGCGACGGTCGGCCCGATCGAGGGTCAGGACCGCCACCTCGGCGGAGGGCCGGTCGAGTCGCGTCAACGTCGTCATGTCGATGGTCGCGAGACTCGGGCGCGTCGTCCGGGGCGACCTGGACGATCACCTTGCCGGTGTTGGCCCCGGTGAACAGGGCGTTGAGCGCCTCGGGGGCCGAGTCGAGGCCGTCGAACAGCTGCTCGCGCCAGGTGAGCCGCCCCTCGGCCGCCCACCCGCGCAGCTGCTCGAAGCACTCGTCGAAGCGGTCCCAGTAGTCGAGCGTGATGAACCCCTCCATGCGGCCCGCGCCGCGAGATCAGGTTGAGGTAGTTGGCCGGGCCGGGCGGTCGACCCTGATCGTTGTAGGTCGAGATGGCGCCGCACAGCACCACGCGACCGTGCTGGTTGAGCCGGCCCAGCACGGCGTCGAGGATCGGACCGCCCACGTTGTCGAAGTAGACGTCGACGCGGTCGGGACACAGCTCGGCCAGCTCGCGGGCCAGATCGGCGGTGCGGTGGTTGATGCACCCGTCGAAGCCCAGCTCGTCGACCACCCAGGCGCACTTCTCGTCGGTGCCGGCGATGCCCACCACACGACAGCCGTGGATCTTGGCGATCTGCCCGGCGATCGAGCCGGTGGCGCCGCCGGCCGCCGACACCACCACGGTCTCGCCCTCGCGGATCTGGCCGATGTCGAGCAGCCCGAAGTAGGCGGCCGCGCCGGTGGCCCCGAAGACGCTCATCATCGAGCGCAGATCGGTCGACGTCGACCATCTTGGTGGTGAACATGTCGTCGCGGATCGACGGCGTAGTCCTGCCACCCCGGCAGCGTGTAGGCGACGTCGCCGACCTCGTAGGCGGCGCAGCGGGTGGCCACCACCCGGCCGATGCCGCTGCAGCGGACGACCTCACCGATCTCGACCGCCGGCAGGTAGCCCTCGCCGCGGTTGAGCCAGGTGCGCACGGTGGCATCCATGCCCAGGTAGATCGTGCGCATCAGCGCCTCGCCGTCGGCCAGCTCGGGCGCCGGCTCGGTCACCGTCTCGAAGTCGTCGGCCGTCGACCAGACCTGTCGGCCGGCGAGCCAGGCGGATCTGGCGATTGGATCGGGTGGACTGTTCGGTCATCGACACCTCCGGTGGCAACAGGGCCGGTCAGAGCCTGCTCAGAGCCGGGCCACGATCTCGTCCCAGAGCTCGCGGTAGGCCACCGCCGAGCGGCCCCTCGGGGCGTAGGTCGGCAACGGGGCCCGGTGCACGCCCATGCGCTCGATGTCGCTGGCGGCCGGGATCTGGGTGGTCAGCAGCTCGGGGCGGTCGGCCCGCACCTTGGTCGACGAGCTCGCGGTGCAGCTTCTTGCGTTGGTCGACCATCGAGAAGAAGGCCAGCACCTTCTGGCGCTTGCGCGCCGGGTGGTCGTCGAGGAAGGCGTCGAGCTGGGCTCAAGCGTGCGCAGCGACAGCGTCGTCGGGATCAGCGGGACGAGCAGCGCGTTGGCCGCCCGGAAGACGTTCTCGCTCACGAGCGAGATGCTCGGCGGGCAGTCGAGGAACGACGTAGTCGTACTCCTCGGCCAACGGGCGCAGCGACAGGTCGATGCGACGCGTGCGCTTCTTGGTGGCGTCGAGGTCGAGGTCCATGTTGCGGTACGAGAAGTCGGCCGGCACGAGGTCGAGGTTGTCGTAGTCGGTGCCCTTGATGGCCCGGTCGATGCGCCCGGCGGCCGGTGATGATCGCCTCGCCACCCCCCTTCACCTTGGGCTTGACCCGGAAGTAGAAGCTGGCCGCGCCCTGCGGATCGAGGTCCCACACGAGCGTGCGGGCGCCGCTGGCGGCGGCGAGGTAGGCCAGGTTGACCGCGCTCGCCGTCTTCCCCACACCGCCCTTGATGTTGTAGGTGGCCAGGACCTTCATGCGCGCCTTGGGCTCGCGCTGGTCCGGTCGCGCTCGTTCATGACCGCATCATGCCTCGTCGCCCGGGCCGAGCGGAGGAGCGAACAGCCGGCGGAACCGCGGCGCGGACCTCGCGCTTGCGTCGAAGCGGGCGAAGCGGTCGACGAACTCGGCGCGGGCCCGCTGCTCGCGCTCGTCGAGCTGCTCGACCAGCGCGCCCATCGCCAGCAGCGCGGCGGCCTGCGAGGCGCCCCGCTCCGCGATCATCTCGCGCCCGAACCCCTCGAGCGACGCCTTCTGCACCTCGCAGTCCTGGAAGGTGCCGAGCACGTCCTGCACGCCCTTGAGCTCGCGCACGCTGGCGGCGATCTCGTCGGCGTCGAACAGGCTGCCGAAGCACTCGAGCGCGTAGCGCAGCTTCTTGGCGTCCTTGCGGAGGTCGTGCAGCCGCACTGCCGGCGACGTCGGGACGGATGCGGCGGCCGTCGCGCACGAGCGCCGGTACGCCGACCACGTGCGCTCGGCGGCCACCTCGCGCGCCGGGCGGCCGGCGTCGGGCGCACTCGACGGGTCGACGGCGCCGGCGATCCGACAGCCACGCCCGGTGCCGCTCGACGAGCGCGGCGTACCGCGGCGACTCGAGTGCCGCGACGAGATCGGCGTGGGCCTGGCGTTGCCGGGTCGAGCAGGAACGAGTGCAGCGGCTCGAGGTCGGCCTGCGCTCGGCCACGTGCGCTCCCGAGGTGAACGCCCCGAAGTCGAGCAGGTAGACGTCGAGGTCGCGCGTCGGTGTCGTGATGTCGCCGAGCCACTTGAACTCGGCCCGCAGGAACTCGCGGAGATCGGGGTCGATCACGCCCGACGCCATGCCGAGGACCGACCGCGTCCGGCGTACGGCCACCCGGAAGTCGTGCAGGAACTCCGAATCGGTGTCGGACCGGGTGCCGGTCTCGTTGGCCATCATCGTGTCGAACAGAGCCGACAGCACGACGACGAACGCGTCGAGGGCGCGGCGCGTCGGGTTCGAGTGCCAACGACAGCTTCGAGCTGTACGAGCACGGCACGCGTCCGACCGCCGCCAGGGCCTGATCGACCACGTCGACGTCGGTGGGCTGCAGCACCACCTGTGCAGCCAACAGCTCGCCGACCCGTTCGGCCGAGCGCTCGTAGCCGCGGACGGGCGCCACCTCGACCACGGTCGTGAGCGGAGCGCCTCCGCCGGCACGATCATCGCCGCGGGCACGATCATCGCCGCCGGCGCGGTCCACCTCCGCGCCCGGGGCGTCGGCGAGGACGGCCCGGTCGATCACGAGACGGGCCTCGATCTTGTCCTCGGGGTCGACCAGATCGAGCCCGACGAGGCGGCTGCGGACACGCACCAGCTCGAGCAGCGCCCGCATCTCGACCACCCCGGCCAGCCGATCGGTGGTCGGGCCCGGGGGCAGCTCCCACGACGAACACCGGCACCGCGTCGACCCGGATGCGCCCGAGCACCTCGCCGGTCTCGATGGAGCGCCAGACGAGCCAGGAATCGTGGGCGGCGGAGCGGCCGCCTCGGCCCGGCGCCACGTCGACCTCGACCTCGTGCTCGAGCACCGATCCGTGCCTGCGCAGCCGCCAGTCGAAGGTGTCGTAGACGGTGCGCTCGACCACGCGCTCGCGCCGGCGGACGAACGGAGCCCGCGCCACCAGGCCGTCGACGAGATCGACGAGGTCGCGGCCGTCGTCGACGGCGAAGCGGCGCGTCTCGGTCACGACAGCGTGGTCCTCTCCCGAGCGCGGGACGGCGCCGGCGTGGGTCGATCGGTCCCGCCACGCTCAGGTCAGAGCGCCGACACCTCGACGCGGGCGTCGTTGAAGGTCGCGCCGCCGGCCAGGTCGCTGAGCGCATCGGGAGCGAACACGTTCGCCGTGTAGCCGCCGCCCAGGGCGTCGCGCCACAGGCCCTTGGGCATCGACGCCACGCCGGGGCGAAGGTCGTCGTCGACGACCAGCGACGTGACCAGCTCGGCCCGACCGTCCGACACCCGGACCCGCTGCCCGTCGACCAGGCCCCGCTCGGCCGCATCGTGCGGGTTGAGGTGGATCGCCGCGCGGCGGGGGTCCGGCTGATCGCCCCCCGCCGCGCGGCCGGCTCGATCGACCGACGCCTCGCCGAAGATCGAGTTGATCGTCGATGCGGTGGCGGGCGTGAGCAGGGCGAGGGGCAGCCGCGAATCGAGCGTGGCGTACTGCGGCACGCGGGCCACCCCACCCCACGGGCGACCGGCGCCGGCCGCGGTCGCCGGCGGCAGGTCGGCCACCAGGCGGGCCCGGCGGTCGGGCGACGGCCACACGTCCCGGAACTGGACAGCCGAGGCAGCTGGCGCGCGTCGCCACGTCGTCGGGCAGCCCCGACGGCAGCAGGAGACCGCGCAACCGCTCGATCGACGGATCGAAGGGCCCGCCCGGCCCGGCGTCGAAGCCGAGGCGCTCGGCCAGCCCCGCAGCGACCTCGTCGTTGGTGCGGCTCTCACCGACGCGGTCGATGACCGCCGGGATGGCTGGGCGACATAGGCGCCGTAAGGGACGGAGACGTCGTCGACCTCGAAGTGGGTCGTGGCCGGCAGCACGACGTCGGCGAACCGGGCCGTGTCGGTGAGCACCTGGTCGTGGACGACCGTGAACAGGTCGTCGCGCTGCAACCCGGCCAGCACCTTGGCCTGGGCCGGGTTCATGACCGCCGGGTTGGCCCCCTGCACGAAGAGCACCCGCACCGGGGGCTCGGTCACCGGGTTCGGTCAGCAACGAGCCGAGCTGGTTCTGGTTGACCGCGCGCCGACGGGGGGCCTCGCCCGCTCCCCATCGGGATCCGCCGTCGTCAGTCCCGAGCACGGCCTCGCGCAGCGCTCCCTTGTCCCAGTCGATGTCGTGGTCGGTGTGCAGGTGCACGCCCGAGCCGAGCCGGCCGAAGGCGCCAGTCAGCACGGGCAGGGCGAGCACGGCCCGCATGGCCGACCCGCCGTTGCGGTTGCGCTCGAGTCCCCAGCCCGGACGCCAGAAGGCCGGCTGCCGCGTGGCCAGCAGGTCGACGAACGCGACGAGCTCGTCGACGGTGATGCCGCAGGTCGCGGAGGCCTCGTCGAGCGTCCAGGGACGGCAGGCCGCCGAGGTACTCGTCGACGCCGTCGGCGTGCGCGTCGGTGAAGGCACGGTCGACCTGGCCGCGCCGGTCGAGCTCGGCGGCCACGGCCATGGCCAGCACGACGTCGGTCCCGGGGCGGATGGCCAGGTGCAGGTCGGCGCGTCGGGCCATGGCGGTGCGGCGCGGGTCGACCACCACCAGCGCGGCGCCGGCCCGACGGGCCTGGTTGACCAGCGGCGGGAAGTGGGTGTTCGAGATGGCCGGGTTGGCCCCCCACACCACGACGAGCTGCGCGTGGACGACGTCGAGCAGATCGGCGCCGAGCATCGAGCCGAAGGTGAGCTCCCACGCCTCGCCGGCGGTGGCCGCGCAGATCGTGTGGTGCACCGCGCTGGCGCCGAGCTCGCGCCACAACAAGGTGCTCAGGACACCGGCCGACAGCGCGCCGGCCGACGAGTTGTAGAGGTAGGGCACGACCGTGGCCGGATCGTCGTCCAGCGCGGCGCGGACCTCGGCCGCCACCAGGTCGAGCGCCTCGTCCCAGCCGGCGGGGCGGAACTCGCCCGCACCCTTGGGGCCCGTGCGGACGAGTGGCGTGAGCACGCGGTGCGGGCTGTAGACGCGCTCGTGGTGGTGCTTGACCTTCTTGCAGATGAACCCCTGCGTCAGGCGGTTGACGGTCGGGTCAGCCGGATCCTGCGGCGCGGCATCGACCTTGATCAGCCGCCCGTCGACCACCTCGACGTCGAGCGTGCACCCGTCGGGGCAGTCGAGCGGGCACGCCGTCCGGACGACGGTCACGGCTGGATGACGATCAGGCGCTCCTCGGTCATCTCGCGGGCGGCCCAGGCCGGGCCCTCGCGGGTGTTGCCCGAGTCGCGGAGGCCGCCGTAGGGCATCTGGTCGGCCCGCCAGGTCGGCACCTCGTTGATCATGACGCCGCCGTAGTCGAGCGTGCGGGCCGCCTCGAGCGCCTTGCCGATGTCGCTGGTGAACACCGCCGCCTGCAGGCCGTAGCGGCTGTCGTTGGCCAGGCGCAGCGCCTCGGTCGAAGTCGTCGTAGATCGCCACGCCGACGACGGGTCCGAACACCTCGTTGCGGCAGACCTCCATGTCGGGCAGCACGCCGGTGAGCACGGTCGGGGCCGAGCACGCTGCCCTCGATCTGGCCGCCCGGCGGCGACGGTGGCGCCCTCGGCGACCGCGTCGTCGATCCAGCTGTGCACCCGCTCGGTCTCGCCCGGGTCGATCAGCGCGCTCACGTCGGTGTCGTCGTCCATCGGATCGCCGACCTTCAGGCCCTTGACCGCGGTGACCAGCTCGTCGACGAAGCCGTCGGCGATCGACCGGTGGACGTAGACGCGCTGCACCGAGATGCAGGACTGACCGGCGAAGGAGTAGCCGGCCACGCTGATCTTGCGGGCCGCGCCGGCCCAGTCGCCGTCGGGCTCGATGACGACCGGCGCGTTGTTGCCGAGCTCGAGGCCCACCCGCTTGTGGGGCACGGCGGCCCGGATCCCCCAACCGACCGGCGGCGAGCCCGTGAAGGTGATCATGGCGACGTCGTCGTGGGTGACGAGGTGGTTGGCCACCCGCCCGCTGCAGGTCACCACGTTGAGCCAGCCGTCGGGCAGCCCGCACTCGTCGAGCAGCAACGACGCCAGCGTGAGGGCGGTCAGCGGCGTGGCCGAGGCCGGCTTGAGCACGACCGGGCAGCCGGCGGCGATGGCCGGCGCCACCTTGTGGGCCACCAGGTTGAGCGGGAAGTTGAACGGCGAGATGGCGGCGACGACGCCGATCGGCACGCGCTGGACGAAGCCGAGCTTGCCCATGCCGGCCGAGCTCGCGTCGAGCGGGATCATCTCGCCCGCCAGGGTGCGGGCCACCGCGGCCGAGAAGCGGAACGTGTCGACGGCCCGCTCGGCCTCGACCCGGGCGGTCTTGATCGGCTTGCCCGCCTCGGCCGCGATCGACCGGGCGAACTCCTCCCGGCGGTCGGCCAGCGCGACCGCGGCCGCGTCGAGGATCGCGGCCCGCTCGTGGGCGGGCAGCGCGCCGGCGCGATGGCGCTCGAGGGCGATCGCCGACGGCGGCGTCGAGGTGGGCCTCGGTGCCGACCGGCACCGTGCCCGACCACGTGGCCGTCGAACGGGGAGCGCACCTCGGAGGTGTCGTCGGTCGTCACCCGGTCGGAGCCGATCCGCATCGGGGTCACGTCACTCATCGTCATCACCTCAGGGTAGGCGAGGCCGAGGTCGGGCGCGTCTCTACGAGCTTTTCCGTCGTCCGAAGGCATTCTGACACCGATTCACGCGTCACAACAGATGCCGACGCGTGAATCGCTTACCCTGAGCGCCGTGGCCCGTCACCCGTCGCCTCCGGCCCCGCTCGCCCCCGGCTACGGCGAGCGCGTGCTGTGGCAGACGCAGGCCGATCCACCCGAGCTCGAGCCGCACCCGCTGCCCGCCGAGGTCGACGTGGCCGTCGTGGGCGCCGGCTACTGCGGGCTGTCGGCGGCCCGCCGAGCTGGCCCGACGCGGCCGTTCGGTGGTGGTCGTCGACCGCGACCCGCTCGGCGTCGGGGCCAGCACCCGCAACGGCGGCATGGTCATCCCCGAGCTCAAGGCCGGGCCGGCCGGCCTGACGGCGAAGTACGGCCCCGTCGGTCGCCGGATGTACGACGAGGTCAACGAGGCCTTCGACCAGGTCGAGACGCTGGTGGCCGACGAGGGCATCGACTGCGACTACGCCCGCAGCGGGCAGCTCTACCTGGCCCACAACCGCGCCCACGTGCCCGCGCTCGCCGCCATGGCCGACGAGCAGGGCGGCGACCTGGGCGAGGCCGTCCACTACGTCCGGCGGGACGACCTCGACGAGGAGATCGGGTCGAACGCGTTCCACGCCGGCGTCGTGCATCGAGCGCACCGGCGCCATCCACCCGGCCCGGTTCCACGCCGGACTGGCCCGGCTCGCCCTCGCGGCCGGAGCCGACATCCACGACCGCACCACGGCGACCGCGCTCGAGGTGAAGGGCCCGGGCCGCACCCTCGGCTACACGCTCACCACCGACCGGGGCGTGGTCGAGGCCCGTGACGTCGTCGTCGCCACGAACGCCTACGGCGACGCGCTCGTGCCGTGGCTGCAGCGTCGGGTGGTCCCGATCGGCTCGTACATCATCGCCACCGAGGTGCTCGACCCCGAGCTGGCCCGCTCGGTGAGCCCCCGCGGGCCGCATGATGGTCGACACCAAGAACCTGCTGTTCTACTGGCGCCTGTCCCCGGACGGCCGCATGGTCTTCGGCGGGCGCCGATCGCTGGCGCAGACCACGGTGCCGGATGCCCGCGACTTCCTCTACGGGTCGATGGTGCGCATCCACCCCCAGCTCGCCGGCACGGCGGTCGAGTGCGCGTGGGGCGGTCACGTGGCGCATGACCGTTCGACCGCATGCCGCACTTCGGGCGGGTGCCGACCGGTCCCGGCGGCGGGGCGCGTCTTCGCCACCGGCTGCAACGGATCGGGCGTGGCCCTCAACAGCTGGATGGGGACCCGGGCCGCCGACGTGCTGCTCGGCGGCGACCCGCCGGCGATGGCCGAGATCGGCTTCCCCGCCGTCCCGCTCCATCGCTTCCGCCGGGCCTACCTCCCCGTCGTCGGTCGCTGGTTCGCCGTCGCAGGACGCACGCGATCAGCTGGCCCCGCCTCCGGCGGGTCTCGGCTTCGCCGATCCGGGCCTTGGCCGTGCGAGCTGCTCCGTCTGGCGACTCCGCAGCCGCGACTGCCGGATTAGAGCGCTACTGGTCGGTGAGGGGGCCGTACTGGTCGGGGCGGCGGGTGGTCGAGGAACGGGAACAGCTCGAGCCAGTCGCGGCGGGCGTCGAGGTCGAGGTCGGCGACCAGCACGGCGGGGCGGTCGCGGGGCGCCTGCACCAGGATCGCGCCCGTACGGGATCGCTGATGAACGACGAGCCGTAGAAGGTGATGGGCGGCGAGGACCTCGCCGCCGGGGGGTGCCAGCCGTTCGGTGCCGATGCGGTTGACCGCCACCATGAACGTGCCGTTGGCGATCGCCCTGCCCGACGATCACCTGCTGCCACAGCGGCTGGGTGTCGAAGTCGGGATGGTCGGGCTCCGAGCCGATGGCCGTCGGGTACACGAGCACCTCGGCACCGGCCACCGAGTAGGCCCGGCTGAGCTCGGGGAACCACTGGTCCCAGCACGTGGGGAAGCCGAAGCGGGCCTGCTCGATGGTCGACGACCGGGAAGCCGCCGTCGCCGGCCAGGAAGTAGCGGTCCTCGTAGTAGCCGGCGGTGATCGGGATGTGGAGCTTGCGGGTCCGGGCGACGAGCGCGCCGTCGGGGCGCCACGCAGATGGCGGTGTTGTAGCCGCGCCCGTCCGCCGGCCGCCGGATCGGCCGCCTCGAAGAGCGAGGCGTGCACGTAGCACGCCGTGCCGGCGGGCCAGCTCGGCGGCCAGCGCGTGGGTCGGTCCGCCCGGCAACGGCCTCGGGCTCGGCCCACCCCGGGCCCGGGCCCGCGGTCGGACACCGCGAAGTACGGGCTCAGCGTCAGCTCCTGCAGGCAGACCAGCTGGGCCCCGGCCTCGGCCGCCAGCGCCACTCCCTCGCCGAGGTTGGCCCGGTGCGCGTCGGGGTCGGCCGACCACGCCAGCTGCACCGCGCCGACCCGCAGCGGCGCGCGCGTCGGCGGGCCGGGTCCGCGCCGGCGAGTCGGCGGCGCGCCGAGTCGCCGTCACGCAGCTCGAACGGCATGGCTAGGGATGAACCCTCGGCGTCACTCGGCCAGCGTCGCGCAGAAGTCGGCGAACACGTCGACGTAGCGGTCGACGTCGGCGTCGGAGTGCTGCACCGACAGCGTCCACTGCTCCTCGTCGCCGGGTGTCATGAAGACGCCCCGGTTGATCGCCCACGGGAAGGCGGCGCCGAACAGCTCGGGCTTGGTGGCCAGGAAGTCGCGGTAGTTGCGCGAGCGCTCCTTGCGGAACGACACGCACCCCTTGGCCCCGAGGTCGACGGTGTGGGCCGGGATGGCGTTGGCGTCGATGGCCGACCTGGCAGCCGCGCGGCCAGACGGTCGCCCATCGCCGCCAGCTGCACGTAGGCGGCCGGCGTCAGCACCTCGGTCAGGCAGGCCAGGCCGGCCGCGGCCACCAGCGGGTTGCCGTTGAAGGTGCCCATCTGCGCGGCGCCGTGGCCGATGACGTCCATGACCGCGGCGTCGCCGCCGAAGGCCGCGCCGGGCGTGCCCGCCGAACAGCGCCTTGGCGAAGCAGGCCAGGTGGGGCCGCACGCCGTAGCGCTGGCCGGCGCCGCCCTCGGCCACGGTGGCCCCCGACTTCACCTCGTCGAAGATCAGCACGACGCCGTGGCGCTCGCACAGGTCCTTGAGCGGCCTGGAGGTAGCCGGGCTCGGGCTCGACGATGCCGATGTTCATCATCACGGGCTCGAGGATGAGGCAGGCGATCTCGGGCCCGCGCTCGGCCAGCAGCGCCTCGAAGGCGGCCGCGTCGTTGAACGGCACGACCAGCGGTGTGCTTGGCCACGTCGGCGGGGATGCCGCCGACATCGGCGTGGTGGGCGACATGTCGCGGCTGCCGAGCGACTCGGCGTTGGGCAGCACCGAGAACATCACCGTGTCGTGGTGGCCGTGGTACGAGCCCTCGATCTTGACCACCGTGTCGCGGCCGGTCGCGGCCCGGGCGATGCGGATGGCGTCCATCGTCGCCTCGGTGCCCGAGTTGGCGAAGCGCACCTGGTCGAGCTCGAAGCGCCGGCACAGCTCCTCGGCCAGCGCCACCGTCACCGGCGTGGGCGCGGCGAAGTGGGTGCCCGGTCGACGCGGCGCGGGTGATGGCCTCGACGATCTTGGGATGGGCGTGGCCGACGACGCCGACGCCGAACCCGCCGTGGAAGTCGGTGTACTGGTTGCCGTCGACGTCCCACACCTGCGAGCCCTGGCCGCGCTCGACGTAGATCGGATAGGGATCGCCGGCCTGGAACGACGACGGCACGCCGAGGGGCATCGTGCGCGAGGGCCCGCTCGTAGAGCGCCTTGCTGGCGACGGTGCGGGCGGCGAACGGTGCCGGCTTCGGCATCGGCGATCTCGGCGGCCCGCACGCTCAGGCGATCGCCGTGCGGCTCGCCCTCGGCCGACTCGGACAGGAGGCCGGTGGTGGGATCGAGCGTGGGCATCAGATCTTCACCATCACGTGCTTGAGCTCGGTGTAGGCCTCGATGGCCGCCACCGACATGTCCTTGCCGTAGCCGCTCTGCTTGAACCCGCCGTGGGGCATCTCCGAGATGATCGGGATGTGGTCGTTGACCCACACGCATCCGAACTGCAGCGAGCGGGCCATGCGCAGCGCCCGACCCACGTCCGTGGTCCACACGCTGGCGGCCAGCCCGTAGTCGACGCCGTTGGCCCAGCGAGAGCCTGGTCCTCGTCGGCTGAAGCGCTGCACGCTGACCACTGGTCCGAACACCTCGCGCTGCACGATCTCGCTGTCCTGGGTCGGGCCGGCCACGACGGTCGGCGAGTAGAAGAAGCCCGGTCGGTCGAGCGTGGACCCGCCGGCCACGATCTCGGCGCCCGCCTCGACGGCGCGCGACACCATGCCGGCCACCCGCTCCTGCTGGTCGGCCGAGATCACCGGGCCGACCGCGGTGTCGGGGTCGGTCGGGTCGCCCGTCGGCGATGCCGGCCACCGACGTCGCCGAGGTCGCTGACGAGCCGGTCGTACACGGCCGGGCCGGCGATGACGCGGCACGGCGCGGTGCAGTCCTGTCCCGAGTTGTAATAGGCCATGTCGGTCAGCGTGGTCACCACGGCCTCGAGGTCGGCGTCGTCGAACACCACGACCGGCGCCTTGCCACCGAGCTCGAGGTGCACGCGCTTGAGCGTGTCGGCCGCGTTGCGGGCGATGAGCTTGCCGGTGTTGACGTCGCCGGTGATCGACACGATGGCCACGCCGGGATGGCGCACGAGCGCGTCGCCGAGCGTCTCGCCCTGGCCGGTCACGACGTTGAACACGCCGGGCGGGAAGATGTCGGCCGCCAGCTCGGCCACGCGCAGCGCGGTGAGCGGCGTGAGCTCGGACGGCTTGAGGATGAAGGTGTTGCCGGCGGCCAGCGCCGGTCCCATCTTCCACACCGCCATGTTGAGCGGGTAGTTCCAGGGGGCGATGCCGACGGCCACGCCGAGCGGGTCGCGCCGCAGCATCGACGTGTGGTCCTCCATGTACTCGCCCGCGGCCTGCGCCTGCAGCGTGCGGGCGGCGCCGGCGAAGAAGCGCAGGTTGTCGATCAGCAGGTCGAACTCGAACTCGATGATCGACACGGGCTTGCCGACGTTGGCCATCTCGAGCGCGCTTGAGCTCGTCGATGTCGCCCTCGACCGCGGCGGCCAGCGCGAGCAGCTTCTCGGAGCGCTCGCGCGGCGTGCGTGAGCGCCCCAGGTCTCGAAGGCGGCGGTGGCCGCGGCGACCGCCGCATCGGCGTCGGCCGCGCCGCCCGACGCCACCTCGGCCAGCACCTCGCCGGTGGCCGGGTTGAGCACCTTGTCGGTGGCGCCGTCGGCGGCGGGCACCCACTGGCCGCCGATGAAGTTCTCGTGGTGCACGGCGGACTCCTCGCGTCATGACCTCGGGCGGTGATCCGTCCGGGTTGCATCTCCCTGGCAATGTCGCGTGAATCGGGGGCGCGGCGCAAGGGATTCGATCGTAGAAGCGCCCGTGAACCACCGATTTCGTCGCCCGAGCGGCCGGGCGCCGGCCGACGCGACCACCTGACGACACGAACGCGTCCTGTGCACCCCCGGGGTGCACGACGTGCATTCGTGGAAGCGGGTCTGTGGGCCGAGCAGCGGGGCGGGCAGCGGGTGCGTGGCATGCGCGTCACCCGCGGCCGGCCGGGGGGACGCACAATGAACCCGTGACCGCGACCCCGACGTCGAGGCGCGCGTTCCTGCGCCAAGGGGCTGATCCTCGCCGGAGGGCTGGCCGGCGGGTCGCGCCGTGCTGTCCGCCTGTGCCGGCACGCCGATGCCCACCAAGGCGGGCCCAGCGGTGCCGATCGCGTCGCCGGCCACCACCGACACCACCGCCCAGCCCCGCCCGAGCCGCTCCGCTCTGACCGGGGCCCAGACGCCGAGCGGGCCTGCTGCGCATCGAGAACCGGCCGGGGTCGATCGGGACCGACACCGTCCGCGACTACCAGCTCGCGACCGGGGTGACCGTCGACTACCTACGAGACCATCCTCGACGACGAGACCTGGCTGGCCGACCAGCACGACGCGTTCGCCCGACACGACGACATCGGCGCCGACCTCGTGATCGTCGGCGACGTCGCCACCCGTGACCTCCTGTCGTCGCACCATCTGACGTCGCTCGACGACGACAACATCCCGAACCGGTCGAACCTGCGACCGCGAGCTGGCCACCCCCGGCTTCGACCCCACCCGGTCCCACAGCCTCCCCTGGATCGCCGGCATGGCGGGCATCGCCTACAACGCCGCGCAGGTCGCCGGGCCGGTGACGGGCGTCGGCGACCTGTTCGATCCGCGCTACAAGGGCCGGGTCACCATGCTGTCGGACCTGCGCGACGGGCTGGGCATGGTGATGCAGTACCAGGGCCACTCGCCGGCCGCGGCCACGGCCGCGACGGTCGCCCTGGCCGTCAATCGGGTCCGGGTGGCGGCTCAGAGCGGCCAGATCGCCCGCTTCACCGGCAACGCCGACTTCGCCGACCTGGTGTCGGGGCAGATGGCGATGGCCCAGGTGCGCTCGGGCGACGTCGCCGGCCTGCGGGCCGCCAACCGCAACCTGCGCGTTCGTGGTGCCCGATGGCCGGATCGACCCTGTTCGCCCGCGACATGGTCGTGCCCTCCGGCTCGCGCAACCAGGTGGCGGCCGAGTCGTGGATGAACTGGATCTACGACCGCCCGAACTACGCGGCGATGATCGCCCAGGTCCGGGCCACGGCCGTGCTCAGCGGCCTCGCGGACGACCTGGCCCGGATCGATCCGGCCCTGGCCGCCGACCCGCTGGTCAACCCGCCGCTGGCCGTGTGGGCCCGCCTGGCCGTGTGGGCGCCGCTCGACCCGGCGACCGAGCAGCGCTACACCGCGTTCTACGCCGCCGTCACGCGCTGAGTCTCGACCCGTTTGCCCCTCACGAGTGATTCGTGATCGAACGGGGTACCAAACGAAGGATTCCCTTGCCAAAGTAGGATCCGATCGGGACAATCGCTCGCGGGGCCCGCCGGTCCGGGCGAGTGGCGTCCGAGCCGCGGTCCCCGAACCGAGGAGCCCCATGAGCCGATCCGACGTGGCCCAGGCCGATCTGGCGCGACTGGCTCAGGCCCACCTCTGGGGCCACTTCAGCCCGCTCACCCCCGGCCCGGGCCACGAGCCGCCCATCATCGAGCGCGGCGAGGGCTGCTACGTCTGGGACCAGCACGGCAAGCGCTACCTCGACGGCCTGTCGGGTCTGTTCACCGTGCAGGTCGGCCACGGCCGCCATCGAGCTGGCCGAGGCGGCGGCCAAGCAGGCGGCCGACCTGGCCTACTTCCCGATCTGGACCTTCGCCCACCCCACCGCCATCGAGCTGGCCGCCCGGCTGGCCGACGCTGGCCCCCGGCGACCTCAACCGCGTGTTCTTCACCACCGGAGGCTCCGAAGCGGTCGAGTCGGCCTGGAAGCTGGCCCGCCAGTACTTCAAGGCCATCGGTCAGCCCGGTCGCTACAAGGCCATCGCCCGCAACATCGCCTACCACGGCGTCGTCGATGGGCGCCCTCTCGCTCACGGGACTCCCCGCCCTGCGAGCCCCGTTCGAGCCGCTCGTGCCCGGCGCCCGCCACGTGGCCACCACCAACCGCTACCGCTGCGACCTGTGCGCGCACGCCGACGCCTGCACGCTGAGCTGCGCCGACGACATCGAGCGCACCATCCTGCAGGAGGGGCCCGAGTCGGTGGCCGCCGTCTTCCTCGAGCCGGTGCAGAACGCGGGCGGGTGCCTCACGCCGACCGAGGGCTACTTCGAGCGGGTCCGCGAGATCTGCGACCGCTACGGCGTGCTGCTCGTGTCCGACGAGGTCATCTGCGCGTTCGGTCGGCTGGGCACGATGTTCGGCTGCCGAGCGGGTCGGCTCGCAGCCCGACATGATCACGATGGCCAAGGGGATCACCTCGGGCTACTCACCCCTCGGAGGGGTGATGGTGAGCGATCGGATCGCCGAGCCGTTCCTCGACCCCGACCCACCTTCCTGCACGGCATCACCTTCGCCGGTCACCCGGTGAGCTGCGCGGTGGCGCTGGCCAACCTCGACCTGTTCGAGCGCGACGACATCCTCGGCAACGTGATGCCCAACGAGCCGCTGTTCCGCAAGTCGCTCGCCCAGCTCGAGGACCTGCCGTGGGTGGGCGAGATCCGCGGGATGGGCTACTTCTACGGGATCGAGCTCGTGAAGGACAAGAAGACCAAGGCCAGACCTTCGCCGGGCGCCGAGGCCGACCACCTGCTGCGCACGCTGCTGTCGCCGCGCATGTTCGGGCTCGGGCTGCACTGCCGGGCCGACGACCGCGGCGATCCTGTGATCCAGCTGGCGCCGCCGCTGATCGCCGGGCCCGAGGAGTTCGACGCGATGGTCGGCGTCATCCGCCAGGCACTGATCGAATCGATGGAGGCGCTCTGACATGGCGACGAGCAACCCGGAGACTCCGGTCTCGTCGTCGGCGTGCCGCGCGAGATCAAGCCCGACGAGCACCGCGTGGCCATCACGCCCGACGGCGTGCGCGAGGTCGGCCAGTACGGCGTGCAGGTCCTGCTCGAGGCGGGGGCAGGCGCCGACTCGAGCTTCCCCGACGAGGCCTACCAGCGCGCCGGTGCCGAGATCGTCGACGCAGCCGAGGAGGTGTGGGAGCGCGCCGGGCTCATCTGCAAGGTCAAGGAGCCCCAGCCGAGCGAGTTCGACTGGTTCCGCCCCGACCTCACCATCTTCACCTACCTGCACCTGGCCGCGTACCCGGGCGTGGCCGACGCGCTGCTCGACCACGGCGTGACCGGCATCGCCTACGAGACGGTCGACCGACGCCGACGGCGCGCTGCCGCTGCTGGCCCCGATGAGCGAGGTGGCGGGGCGCATGTCGGTGCAGATCGGCGCCCACTACCTCGAGCGCCACAACGGAGGGCGTGGCGTGCTGCTCGGCGGCGCGCCCGGCGTGCGCCCGGCGCGGGTCGTGGTGCTCGGCGCCGGCAACGTCGGATGGAACGCGGCGTGGATGGCGGCCGGCCTCGAGGCCGAGGTCGACCTGCTCGACCGCAACGTCGACCGGCTGCGCTTCATCGACCAGATCCAGATGGGCCGCATCACCACGCTCACCTCGAACCGCGGACAGGTCGAGCGGGTGGTGGCCGAGGCCGACCTGGTGATCGGTGCCGTGCTGGTGCCCGGCGGGCGGGCCCCGGTCGTGGTCACCGAGGAGATGATCGCTGAGCATGAAGCAGGGCGCGGTCGTGGTCGACATCGCCATCGACCAGGGCGGCTGCATCGAGACCAGCCACGAGACGAGCCACGCCGACCCGGTGTTCGAGAAGCACGGCGTCGTGCACTACGCGGTCGGCAACATGCCGGGCGCGGTGCCGTTCACCTCCACCTACGCGCTGACCAACGTCACGCTTCCCTACCTCGCCGAGCTGGCCCGCCTCGGTGTCGGCGAGGCCGCCCGGCGCGACCCGGCGCTCGCACTCGGCTTCAACACCGTCGCCGGCCAGGTGACCAACGAAGCGGTGGCCGAGGCCCTGGGACGTCCGCACGCACCCCTGGCCGGCGCCCTCGGGCACACGACGACCTGAGCCCGCGGCCGATCCGCCGGATGAGCGTGGACGAGGCCGGCCGTGGGACAGAATGAGCCGGCACGGATCCGACCGGGAAGGTTTGGCAGAGCCATGGCAACGGCAGACCGCTCGGCGTCCAACCTCGCACTCGACGAGATCGACAAATCCATCATCCGCGAGCTCCAGGTCGACGGACGCATGCCCTACGCCAAGCTCGGCCCGGCCGTCGGGCTCTCGCAGGCCGCGGTGCGCCAGCGGGTGCAGCGCCTGATCGAGAACGGCGTCATGCAGGTGGTGGCCGTGACCGACCCGCTCATGGTCGGGTTCAACCTGCAGGCCATGATCGGGCTGCGGGCCGAGGGCGACCTGCGCACCATCGCCGAGCGGCTCAGCTCGGTGCCCGAGGTGGCCTACGTGGTCATCACCTCGGGCGGGCTTCGACCTGCTGGCCGAGGTGGTGTGCGAAGGCACCGAGGAGCTGCTGGCCCTGCTCAACGACGTGATCCGTGCCCTGCCCGGCGTGGTGTCGGCCGACGCCTTCACCTACCTGCACCTCCAGAAGCAGACCTACAGCTGGGGCGCCCGCTGATCGATCAGGCCGGAGCGGCGCCGACCGCGCGCAACGCCTCGGCGGTAGCCGTGAGGCACTGGTCGAGGTCGTCGTCGCCGATCATCAGCGGCGGGCAGAAGGCGACGGCGGCCGCGCCGATCGGTCGGGCGATCACCCCTCGGTCGAGCAGGCCCTGGCGTACGTCGAACGCGCTGACGCGTCGGTGCATGGCCAGCGCCCAGATGGCACCCTCGCCCCGCACGTCGGCCACGAGGCCCTCGTCGACGCAGCGCGCCGAAGCCGTCGCCGAAGCGTCGCGCGATGTGGGGCACCCGGCCGAGCAGGCGCTCGTCGCGGAGGATCGCCGATGTTGGCCAGCGCGGCCGCGCACGCGGTCGGGTGGCCGCTGTAGGTGTAGCCGTGGCGCAGGATGAAGTCGGGATCGTGCCTCGAGCGCCTCGCGCACCCGCGGACCGACGATGACCCCGCCGAGGGGCTGGTAGCCCGAGGTCACCGCCTTGGCGAAGGTGATCATGTCCGGGGTGACGCCGTAGTGCTCGGCCGCGAACCACGAGCCCGAGGCGCCCGAACCCCGTGATGACCTCGTCGAAGATGAGCAGCGCACCCGACTCGTCGCACAGCTTGCGCAGCCCGCGCAGGTACTCGACCGTCGCCGGGTAGACGCCGCCGGCGCCGATCACCGGCTCGGCGATCACGGCGGCGATCTCGCCGCCGCGCTCGTCGAAGAGCGCGCTCGGCCCGGCTCAGGTCGTCGTGGTCGATCTGCGCCACCGGCCCGAGCAGGTCGGCCCCAGCCCTGCTGGTTCAGCGGCAGGCCCTGCACCGAGACGCCACCGAAGTTGACCCCGTGGTAGGCGAGCGTCCGGCCCACGAGCAGCTGCCGCTCGGGGCGGCCCCGACGGCTGAAGGTCAGCCGGGCCAGCTTGAGCGCGGTGTCGACCGCCTCGGACCCCGACGAGGTGAAGAAGACGCGGGCGTCGGGGATCGGGCTCAGCGCGCGACACGAGCGCCGCCAGCTCCTCGGCCGGTTCGTTGGTGAAGATGTCGAAGGTGTTGTAGTTCTCGAGCACGCCGAGCTGGCGGGTGATCGCCTCGACGATCTCGGGGCGGCCGTGGCCGACGTTGCAGTACCAGAGGCTGGCCAACCCGTCGACGTAGCGGCGACCCGGCGTCGTCGAACACCGCCGCTCCCTCGCCCCGCACGATGGTGACGAAGTCGGTGGCCGTCGGCTTGGCGAACGGGTGCAGGAACGGGCTGACGGTCAACGCGACCTCCGAGGTTGGGCCGGCGACGGAACGGTGCCGGACAGTGTGCCGTCAGGCGGCGCGACCCCGATCCGTGATGGCAGGATCGTGGGCAACTGGTCATTGCAGACAGCACGGCCATGGTCGACGATGGACGGCATGGCCCCGCGAGCCCCGCCCGACCGTCGTGTCGTCATCGTGATGTTCGACGACGTCCAGAGCCTCGACGTGACCGGACCGCTCGAGGTGTTCGCCGGCGCCGAGCGCTACCGCCGCGCCCATGGGCCTCGACGCGCCCGGCCTACGACCATCGACGTCGCGGCCGCGTCGGCGACGCCGGTGCGCTCGTCGAGCGGCCTGACGCTCGTGGCCGATCGGGCCATCCGCCGACGTGGTCGGACCCATCGACACGCTCGTGGTGGCCGGCGGCGACGGCGTCGTCGGCGCCCTCGCCGACCGGACGCTCGTCGCCGCGATCGCCCGGCTGGCCGGCCGGGCGCGGCGGGTGACCTCGGTGTGCAGCGGCGCCTTCCTGCTGGCCGAGGCCGGCCTGCTCGACGGGCGCCGGGCCACCACGCACTGGTCGCGCTGCGACGAGCTGGCCGCGCGCTATCCCGCGGTGCACGGTCGAGCCCGACCCGATCTTCACCCGCGACGGCAACGTCTTCACCTCGGCCGGCGTCACCGCCGGCATGGACCTGGCGCTGGCCCTGGTGGCCGACGACCTCGGACGCCACGCGGCGCTCGACCATCGCCCGCCACCTCGTGCTGTTCCTGCAGCGACCGGGCAACCAGGCCCAGTTCAGCGCCCAGCTGGCCACCCAGCTCGCCGACCGCGACGAGATCCGCGACCCTCCAGCAGTGGATCGCCGATCATCCCGCGGCGGACTGCTCGGTCGAGTCCCTGGCCCGCCGGGCCGTCGATGAGCCCGCGCCATCTCGCCCGGGTGTTCACCGAGGGCGTGGGCACGACACCGGCCCGCTACGTCGAGGGCGTGCGCCTCGAGGTCGCCCGCCGCCGACTCGAGGAGTCCACCGACTCGGTCGAGGCGGTGGCGGCCCACTGCGGGTTCGGCACGGCCGAGACCATGCGCCGCGCCTTCGTCCGCCACCTCGGCGTCGCCCCCAGCGACTACCGCGCCCGCTTCCGCACCGCTGTCGCCTGACCCACCCACTGCTCGGGAGATCACCATGGACATCGCCATCCTGCTGTACGACGGCTTCACCGCTCTCGACGCCGTCGGCCCCTACGAGACCCTCAGCCGCGTGCCCGGCGCCACCGTCACCTTCGTGGCCGCCGAGCCCGGCCTCAAGCGCACCGACGTGGGCAGCCTCGGCCTGATGGCCGACGCCTCGCTCGGCGACCTGGCTCGACCCGAGATCGTCGTCATCCCCGGCGGCCCCGGCCAGGTCGTGCCGATGGGCCACGAGCCGACCCTCGACTGGGTCCGTGCCGCCCACGAGCACACCGAATGGACGACGTCGGTGTGCACCGGCTCGCTCGTGCTGGCGGCAGCCGGGCTGCTCGGCGGCAAGCGGGCCACCAGCCACTGGCAGGCGCTCGAGTTCCTCGCTGCGTTCGGGGTCGACGTCGTGTCCGAGCGTGTGGTGTTCGACGGCAAGATCGTGACGGCGGCCGGCGTCTCGGCCGGGATCGACATGGGCCTCACCCTCGCCGCTCGCCTGGCCGGCGACGAGGTGGCCCAGGCCATCCAGCTCGGGATCGAATACGACCCGCAGCCGCCGTTCGACTCGGGGTCTCCCGACAAGGCGTCACCCGAGGTCGTCGAGCTGCTCCTCTCCGCCAGCCGGTTTCGCGACGCGTCCTAGCGACGCGTCCTAGCCACGCGCACGGCGTGCGCACGAGGCGAACCGACGAGCACGGCGGCGACCCCTACGCTCTCGCTCGTGACGCTCGACCGGCCGCCGGTTCCGCCGCCCTACCGGCCCGCGCCGGAGCGCATACCGGATCGTCCCGCGCCGGCTCGTCCCGTCCCCGCCCGGCTCGAGCGGCTGGCCGCGCGCCACCCTCTCGTGATCGCGGCGGTGATCGTGAGCGTGGTCGTCACGCTGGTCACCACCGGCGCCACGCTGGTCGCGTTCGCCGCCAGCTCGTGGTGGGTGTTCGACATCCTCACCAGCTACCGGCCGCAGTTCGCCTTCGTGCTCCTGGCCGCGGTCGTGGCCCTGGCGGCGCTGCGCTGCTGGCGCACCCTGATCATCGCCGTGATCGCCCTCGGCCTGAACGTCGTGCAGGTGCTGCCCGTCTACACCGGCCACCAGGCCGCGCCGCTCCGCGGTTCGCCGACGCTGACGTTGGCGCACCTCAACCTGCAGAGCCGGGTCGGCGACCTGCCCGCCATGCACGACTGGCTCGAGACGGCGCCCGCCGATGTGATCGTCCTGCTGCACACGGCCACGCCGACCGCCGACGCGCTCCGGTCCGGGGTGGGTCGCTACCGGATGATCTACCCGCTCTACCTCGGCCTCAACGACAACGGCCGCTCGACCTACGAGCCGCGGTCGCCCGAGGTGATCGTGCTGACCGACCAACCCGACGTCACGGCCAGCACGCCTGACTTCCAGGGCCTCCCGAGCGCGGCCGTCGACATCGAGGCCCACATCGGCCACCAGCCGGTCGAGCTGCTGGCGCTGCACACGCTGTCGCCCGGGAGCTCGCAGCGGCACCTCGTGCGCGACGAGGAGCTCAACGCGGTCGCACACTGGCTCGAGACGGCGACCCGGCCCGCCATCGCGTTCGGCGACTTCAACACGACCTACTTCTCGCCCGACTTCCGCCGCCTGCTCGACGACGCCCACGCCACCTCGTCGCAGCTCGGGTTCGGCATCCAGGCCACCTGGCCCCACCAGTTCCGCCCCGCCGGCATCGCCATCGACCAGTCGATCTACGTCGGCGCCATCACCGCGGTGGCGCGCTACCGCGGCCCCAGCCTCGGCTCGGAGCACCGCACCCTGCTCGTGCGCTACGCGCTCGCCGCCCGCTGAGCTCGCGATGGAGCCGTCACGGGCATGACAGGCCCCGCCGATCCGAGTAGAACCTGACCGACTAGAACCTGTTTCAGAAATCCGCGGTCGCCGCGGTTCCGTCCTCACCTCCTGGAGCGCCACCATGCCCGACCCCTTCGACGATCCCGACCTGGGCCACCGCTACGGCGGCAAGGTGGCGCTGGTGACCGGGGCGGCCTCGGGCATCGGCCGCGCCACCGCCCGCCGGCTCGCCGCCGAGGGCGCCTCGGTGTGGTGCGCCGACATCAACGCGGCCGGGGTGGCCGAGACCGCCACCGACATCACGAACCGGGGCGGCACCGCCCGCTCGAGCGCGGTCGACGTGATCGATCCCGCCGCCTGCGCCGCCCTCGTGGCCGACACGGTCGCCGAGCTCGGGGGACTCGACGTGCTGGCCAACGTGGCCGGCATCGGAGGCATGACCCACTTCGCCGACGAGACGCCCGACCGCTTCCTGCGGATGTTCCAGGTCAACGCGGCCGGTCCCTTCCAGCTCTGCCAGGCCGCCCTGCCCCACCTGCTCGAACGCAAGGGCAACATCTTGAACCTGGCCTCGACCGCCGGGATCATCGGCCAGGCCTACGTCGCCGCCTACTGCGCCTCGAAGCACGCACTGGTCGGGCTCACGCGGGCCATGGCCATCGAGCTCGGCCGCCAGGGCATCCGGGTCAACGCCGTCTGCCCTGGCGGGGTCAACACCAACCTGCTGAGCGACTTCCTGCCGCCCGAGGGGGCGAGCATGTCGCTCGTGTCCCGGGCGTTCCTCACCCGGGAGATGCAGGAGCCCGAATCGGTGGCCGCCATGATCGCCTACGTGTGCTCGGACGAGGCCTACTACGTCAACGGGGCCATCCTCTCGATCGACGGCGGCACGACGACCGGATGACCGGAGGGATGGGCGGGTAGGGTTGGATCAGTCATCCGACCTTCCCCTGAGCTCGCCAGGAGCTCGCCATGAACCTCACCCAACGCCTCAAGGAAGCCGAGCAGGAGCGTCGCCGCTCGGCCGGACTCCCGGTCGACGACGGCAACGACGACGCGGCCGGTGCGATGCCGGGGGTGCTCGACCTCACGCGCTCGTCGACGCCCGACCCCGTGATCGACCTCACCGGTCTGCCGCCCTTCGAGCCGAACCGCGCCATCCCGGTCGACGCCACCGGCATCGCCCACGATCCCGGGCTCGACGACGCGGGCCGTCCCTCGGCCATCCCTGCCCAGGACGGCGGCAACGTGGGCATCGCCTACGACCCGGTGCGCAGTGGCGATTCGAGCACCTCCTTCGGCGACCACAGCCCGACGGTGGTCGACCGGGCGTCGGCCTACAGCTGTCCCCGATGCGGCGCACCCACCCAGATCGACCTGATCGACCAGGTGCACCAGACGGTCAGCCTGAGCTGCAAGAGCTGCTTCCACATGTTCCGCATCGAGCAGTAGCGCTCCACTGGCAGCGCGGAACTGAGCGGGACTGGCGAATTTCGTCCGCAGGGACGCTTCGCACGCGGCTGGCAAAGCCGTCCGAAGGACGCTCCGCCGACTGCGCACGTGGCGGAGCGGAGCGAAGCCGCTCGACAGGTGTCACCCAGATGGCGAAGCCGTCCGCAGGGAGGCTCCGCCGACCGTAGGACACAGCAACTCGCCCGACCGGAGGACATAGCCAGCTAGTGCGTGCGCTTCTCCCGGTACATGGCCTGGTCGGCGCGGGCCAGGAGCTCGTCGAAGCTGACCGATCCGTCCCTCGTGGTCTCGACGCCGATGCTGGCGCCGATCCGGACCGACTCGCCGCCCACCAGCAGCGGGCACGGCGATCGTGTCGTGGATGCGGCGCACGACCTCGCGCCACCTCGCTCTCGGGCAGGCTCTCGCAGAACACGACGAACTCGTCGCCGCCGAGCCGGGCGACGGTGTCGACGGCGCGCAGGATCTGGTGCAGGCGGTTGGCCACCTCGACCAGCACCTGGTCGCCGACGTTGTGCCCGTAGGTGTCGTTGACCAGCTTGAAGTCGTCGAGGTCGATGAACATGACCGACACCTCGTCGTGGTCGCGGCGGAGCCGGGCGCACGCCTGCTGTAGCCGGTCCTCGAGCAGCATGCGGTTGGGCAGGCCGGTGAGCGCGTCGTGGGTGGCCTGGTGGGTCAGCTCGGACTCGGCTCGGCGGCGGTCGGTGACGTCGTCGACGGTGGCGATCCACCCCGTGACCTGGTCGGCCCCGCCGAGCGGCACGAACTTGGCCAGCGCCCAGCGCACGAACAGCCCGGTCTGGATGCGGAACATCACCTGCTGGGGCAGCCCGAGGGCCACCACGTTGCGCACCGCGTCCATCACCTCGGGCAGGTCGCCCGGATCGACGAGTCGTTCCCATCCGTGACCCATGAGGCCATCGCCGGGCAGGTTGAAGATCTGCTGGGCCGCCTCGTTGCAGAACACCACCCAGCCGCGCGCGTCGGCCGACAGGATGCCGAGCGGCAACGACTCGGCCAGCGACGGAACCGCTCCTGCTCTTCGCCCGGCGTCGCGCGCCGACCACACGGCCTCGTCGGTGATGTCGCGGAGCGCAGGATGCCGTTGTCCGCGAACGGGCCCGCCGCTCGGCGCCGTCAGCAGGGCGATGTCGAGCAGGCGCCAGCTCCCGTCGGCGTGGCGGGCCCGCACGCGGATCCGATCCGGTAGCCGACGGTGTGGCGAGCCCGCTCGAGCATCTGGAACAGCTGGGGAAGGTCGTCGGGGTGGAGGTACTGACCGACGTGGGTCCCCAACTTCTCGAGTGGTGTAGCCGAGCATGGTGTCGTGCGACCCGGCGAGGATCTCGCCGGCCGGAGACACCACCAGCACGAACTCGGTGCCGTAGGCGCGCAGGAGGTTCTGCGAATCCGCCTGTTCGTCGGCTGGCCCGGGGTCGTTGCGCTGCTCGTCGCGCACCATCGATTTCCTCTCTGGGCGGGTGGTGCCAGTGGGGTTTCCCCCACGACAGGAGTTGGCACCACGCCACCCGTTGGACATGGCATCGGCCTGTTCCCTTCCCCGATCCATAGGTCGCAAGACCTGTCCCGCGCTTCGAGGCCCTTTCGGGCCCTGTCAGCCGCCGATCCGCCCCTCGGTCGGCGCCCTCAGCGACCGGACACGACTCCCTGTCGGCCGCCTCAGCCGCCGAACATGGCCACCCACTCCTGCTCGGAGCGGGGGCGGAACACGTAGTTCCACCGGCGGGTCTCGGCCATCGTGGCCGACGGCTCGGCCGAGTACATGTGTCCGGGGAACAGGACGGCGTCGTCGGGCACCTTGGCCAGCTTCTGGGTGAGGCTCTCGTAGAGCAGGCGCGAGTCGCCGCCGGGCAGGTCGGTCCGCCCGCACCCCTCGAGGAAGAGGGTGTCGCCGGCCACCAGGTGGTCGTCGACGAGGAAGCACTGGCTGCCCGGGGGTGTGGCCGGGCGTGTGGATGAGCTCGATCGGGATCTCGCCCACCGTCACGACGTCGCCGCTCGTGTGGACGACCAGCTCGTCGTCGCCGGCATCGGTCACCTTGGTGACCCACTCGCGCTCGTCGGCCTGGACGTGGATCGGCACCGACGTGCGGTCGAGCAGCTCGCGCACCCCTTCGATCGAGAATCCCGCCATGTGCCCGCCCACGTGGTCGGGGTGGTAGTGGGTGGCCAGCGCGCCGACCAGACGCATGTCGTCGGCCGCCAGCACGTCGAGCAGCCCGCTGATGTCGTAGGCGGGGTCGACGACGACCGCCTCGCCGGTCTCGCGGTCGCCGATCAGGTACACGAAGTTGACCATCTGGCGGGCCATCTGGTCGGCGACGGCGAAGTCGCGGCCGGCCAGCAGCTGGCGGAAGTAGAGGCGATCGTCCATACGCGTCATCGTACGGATCCGCACCGGTACCGTGGCGCCGATGCGGACCTACACCGTCGTCGGGCTCGGGAGCCATCGGCGGCTACTACGGCGCCCGGCTGCAGCAGGCGGGCTGCGGCGTGCAGTTCCTGGCCCGGAGCGACGCCGACCACGTGCGCCGTCACGGACTGCGGGTCGACTCTCCACAGGGCGACGCGGTGCTCGACGTCGACGTGCACGACGACCCGTCCACGCTGGTGCGGACCGACGTGGTGATCGTGGCGGTCAAGACCACCGCGACGCCGTCGGTCGTGCCGGTGGTCGAGCAGCTCGCCGCCGACGGCACGGTGGTGGTGGTCATGCAGAACGGGCTCGGGGTCGACGCGCCCTTCGCCGAGGCCGCGCCCGGCGCCACCGTGGTCGGCGCCATGTGCTTCATGTGCTCGAACAAGGTCGGCCCGGGCCACGTGCGTGCACCTCGACCAGGGCGCGGTGACCCTGGGCGAGTACCGGGCCGACGGCGCGGCGGCCGGGGTGACCCCGGCGATCGAGGCCGTGATGTCCGACCTGCAGGCGGGCGGCGTCTCGGCGTCGCCCGTCCCCGACCTGGCGACAGGGCGCTGGCAGAAGCTGGTGTGGAACATCCCCTTCAACGGGCTGTCGGTGGTGCTCGACGCGGGGACCGACGAGATGCTGGCCGACCCGGCCACGCGGCGGCGGGCCGAGGGCCTGATGCACGAGGTGGTGGCGGGTGCCGATGCCTGCGGGCACGGGTTCGACCCCGCCTTCGCCGACCGGATGATGGCGGCCACCGAGGCCATGACGCCCTACAAGACGAGCATGAAGCTCGACCACGAGGCCGGCCGCCCCCTCGAGCTCGACGCGCTGTACGCGGCGCCCATCGCCGCCGCCGCAGCCGCGGGGTACGCCATGGCCGACACCGAGACCCTGCTCGGCCAGCTGCGCCAGCTCGATCCCGCGAGCTGATCGCCCGGGCCCTGACGAGGCGGCAGCTGTGTACCGAATCGGTACACGAATGCCGCCGCGTTGGTGGGGGAAACGGGCGGTCAGGTGCGGGGCGGGTCGGCGACGCGGCGGAACCAGTCGCGCCACACCGTCTTGAAGGCGCGGTCGTACCGGTCGTAGTCGTGGCGCAGGGCGTCGCCGGGCCAGTCGTCGGCCAGCAGCTCGGCCGGCAGCAGCGGATCGGCCAGCAGGTGGCGCAGGACCGACGCCGACAGCACGAACCCGGGCGCCAGCGCCGAGGTGTCGCCGGCCTCGAGCGAGCCCACGACGGCCGCCAGCTCGGCACGTAACTTGGCGGCGCGGTCAGCCCAGCCGGCCAGATCCCACAGCGCGGCGGCCAGCTCGACGGCCCCGTCCCGACCACCCGTCGCCCGGGCCGGCGGGCGCGACGAGACCTGACGCGACGGCGGGACGAGATCGGACACGAACCGCCGGCACTGCGCGTCGACGATCGCCTCGGGCGCGTCGGCCCAGCCGCCGTCGAGGTTGTCCGGCCGCAGCCAGACGCCTTCGCGCAGCTCGGCCAGCCGCAGGTCGCGCATCGCCTGGCGCAGGTCGGCCCGCGCCGCCACCGATCGCCGGCCTCCGTCGACGATCGCCATCGTCCAGCTCCCGCTCCAGTCCGCGCGTGGTCGGCGCCCGGCTGGCCTGCTGGCGGGCCTGGCGCTCGAGCAACCGTCCGGCCAGCTCGTGGTGGTGGCCCACGACGACCAGCTCGCCGGCCGCGACCATCCGCGACAGCGCCACCCTCGTGGTCCCCTCGTTGATGCCGAACAGCTCGCCCGAGCGCACGAGCAGGCGGGTGGGCAGGCGGGGTGGGTCGACGCCGAGCAGCGTGCTGGCCACGACCGAGCGAGCGGTCAGCGGGCGGGCGTCGTCGATTCCGAGAGTCTTACGTTGTTGTGCCATGTGATTATGAGTTGTAATATAGAGCCCATGGCCATCGCCGTCGCATCCACCCCGCGGCTGCGGGAGGGCTCGATGGTGCCCGACGCGTCGCTGCTGCCCGACGTGCTGCCCACCGAGCGGCTGCAGGCGTCGGGCATGCCCAAGCCGGCGATCCGTGCCGACCTGCGCCGCATCCCGAACGGGCACAACGCGGCGAACGTGGTCTCGGTGTGGGTGCAGTCGTTCGGCGTCATCGCCGTCGCCGGCCTGATCGACCGGTGGTGGGCGTGGGCCATCGCGTTCGTCCTCATGGGACGGGCCTTCGCCCTCTACGCCATCCTGGCCCACGAGGCCGGGCACCGGCTGCTGTTCTCGGCGCGCTGGGCCAACGACCTCGTCGGACGCTGGGGTCTGGCCTACCCGGCCTTCGTCCCCTTCGACCTCTACCGGCGCAGCCACTTCGCCCACCACAAGGACGAGATGGGCCCGAACGAGCCCGACCTCGGCCTCTACCGCGGCTACCCGGTCACCCGGGCGTCGATGCGCCGCAAGCTGCGCCGCGACGCCACCGGCAACTCGGGGTGGAAGAACCTCAAGGGCCTCCTGCGCGCCTTCACGAGCGAGGTGGGGCGGCCGGCGGCGCTGCGGATCCTGGCCGCGCAGGTGGTGGTGGCCGCCATCCTCACCGTCGAGACCGGGCACTGGTGGGCCTACCCGCTGCTGTGGCTGGCACCGTGGATGACCGTGTGGCGCGTCATCAACCGGCTGCGCTCGATCGCCGAGCACGGCGGCATGGCCCGGTCGACGCGACCGGCGCGAGACCACCCACGTCGTGCGCCAGACCTGGCTGGCCCGCTTCTGGATGGTGCCGTTCAACACCGGGTGGCACCTGGCCCACCACGTCGACATGGGCGTGCCGTTCCGCAACCTGCCGGCGCTGCACGCCGAGCTGGTCGACAGCGGCTGGGTCACCCCCGACATCACCTACCCGAGCTACCGGGCCCTGTGGCGGGCGCTCTCGTCGGGCTCGCCCAGCTGACGCATCCGGCTGCGCCGACCCCGCCCGCGGCTCAACCGGCGGGCTGATCGTCCGGATCGTCGGGATGGGTGTGGTCGTGCACCCCCGGGTCGTGCCGCGGAGGATCGTGCAAGGGCGTCGGCTGCACCGCCGCCGCCTCGGCGGGACCATCCGACGACGACGATGACGACGACTGCGATCCCGGCGCCTGGTCGAGCGAGTCGAGTCGGACGGCTTGTTCGGCCAGGGCCACGACCTCGCGCAGGGGACGACCCGTGCGACGGGCCACGCGGGCCGCGTCGTCGTGTTCGACCTTGGTACGGCCGGCGCTCACCTTGACCCGGATCGGCATGCCGTCGACGTCGACGGTCGTGGTCGAGCGCGCCTGCGGCCAGCGCTCGAGGGTCTGGCCGCGCACACCGAACGAGCCGGTCTCGGTGGTCAGCACGTGGGCGACCTGACCGGCGACGGCGGGATCGGCCAGGGCGCTGACCGTGTGCGCCGGCCGTCCCTTCTTCATGACGATGGGGGTGATCCAGGCGTCGTGGGCGCCGGCGTCCAGCAGCGCCTCGACCGCGTGGGCCAGGGTCTCACCGGTGGCGTCGTCGACGTTGACCTCGAGCAGCACGACCGGCTGGCCCGTGGTGAGCTCGGCCGAGCGGGTGCCGATGACACCTGCGTCAGGTTCGGCCGCTCACCGAGATCGGCCGAACCGGCGCCGAAGCCGGCCCGCTCGATGGTCATCGGCGGCATCGGGCCCCACGTGGTGACGTTGGCGGCGAGCAGCGCCGCGCCCGTCGGCGTGGTCAGCTCGATGGGCACGTCGAGCTGGTAGGTGGGGGCGCCCTGCAGCAGCTCGACCACCGCCGGGGCGGGGACGGGGAGCAGACCGTGGGCGGCGCGCACCATGCCGATGCCGTTGGCCACCGCGCTCGCATCGATCTCGTCGACGCCGAGCACCTCGAGGGCGACGCAGGTGCCGACGACGTCGATGATGGCGTCGATGCCGCCGACCTCGTGGAAGTGGACGCTCTCGGGCGGCCGCCGGTGCAGGCGGCCCTCGGCCTGGGCCAGCGCGTCGAAGGTGGCCAGAGCGCGGCGCTGCACGCGGTCGGGCAGCCGGGCTTCGGTCGACCATGCCGGTGATGTGGGCCGCCGTGCGCACCACGCTCGTGGGCTGAGCGTGCACGTGGATCTTGGTGGCGGCGATGCCGCCGCGCAGGACCGGTTCGGCCTCGAGCTCCCAGCCGCCGATCGGCAGGTGGACGAGCAGGCGCTGCACCTGGTCGAGATCGGCGCCGGCGTCGACCAGCGCGCCGAGCGCCATGTCGCCGGCGATGCCCGAGAAGCAGTGGAACCAGGCGACGGTGACGGCGTGGGCGTCGGCCGGGTCAGGCATCGGTGCGGACCTCGGTCCTCAGCAGCCGGACCACCGCGAAGGCGGCCCCGAAGCCGTTGTCGATGCCGACGACCGTGACGCCGGCCGCGCAGGAGGCCAACATGGCGAGCAGGGCGGTCACCCCTTCGAAGGCGGCGCCGTAGCCCGTGCTGGTGGGCACCGCGATCACCGGTGCGCCGGTGAGCCCGCCGACCACGCTGGCCAGCGCGCCCTCCATGCCGGCCACCACCACGACGGCGTCGGCCGAGGCGAGCTCGTCGGCCGCGTCGAGGATCCGATGGAGGCCGGCCACGCCGACGTCGGTGATGCGGACGGGCCGGAAGCCGTGGGCCTCGAGCACGGCCGCGCACTCGTCGGCCACCGGCAGATCCGCGGTGCCGGCGGTGACCACGGCCACCCGCTCGGGCCGCTCGGGAGCGGGGCGCCAGACCAGGGTCGAGCCGTGGCGGGCGCCGCCGGGGTTGGCGGCCAGGGCCTGCTCGGCCTGCTCCTCGTCGGCGCGGGTGACCAGCACCGCCGACCGGCCCGTCGACAGCAGCTCGCCCACGATGGCGCTCACCTGGTCCGGATCCTTGCCCGGCGCGTAGACCGCCTCGGCCACGCCCTGGCGCAGCGCGCGGTGGTGGTCGACGCGGGCGAAGCCGAGATCGGCGAAGGGCAGGCGGCGCAGCCGGGCGACGGCGTCGTCCGCGCTCGATGCGCGCCGGACCGCACGTCGTCCAACAACTCACGGAGGCTGGCCTCGTCCACCTCACTATCCTGACCGGTCGTGACCGCATCCGCCGCATCTCCCGGCCCTGCCGACGCGCCCGAGGGCGGGGCGGCGCGGCGCGTCGGGTTCTTCGGCCCGATCGGCACGTTCACCGAACAGGCGCTCTACACCCAGGCCGATCTGGTCACCGGTGAGGTGGTGGCCCTGCCGTCGATCCCCGAGGTCCTGGCCGCGGTCGAGAGCGGCGAGATCGACATGGGCTTCGCACCGATCGAGAACGCCATCGAGGGATCGGTCAACGTCACCATCGACACGCTGGCCTTCGAGTCCGACCTGCTGATCGAGCGCGAGGTCGTGATCCCCGTGAGCCTGTGCCTGATGGCGCTGCCGGGGGTGCACATCGACGAGATCACCACGGTCATCTCGTTCCCCCACGCCATCGCCCAGTGCCGGGGGTTCGTCCGCAAGAACCTGCCCGACGGCGTCGAGTCGCGGCCGGCCAACTCGACCGCCGACGCCGCCCGCGAGCTGGCGGCCGGCGGCGACCGGCACACCGCCGCGCTCGGCCCGGCCCGGGCGGCCGAGGTGTACGGGCTCGAGGTGCTGGCCCACGACATCGAGGACCACCCCGACAACTCGACCCGGTTCGTGGCGGTGGCCCGCGCCGGCATCCCCCCGGCCACCGGGCACGACAAGACCTCGATCGTGGTGTTCCAGCGCGCCGATGCGCCGGGATCGCTGCTGGCCATCCTGCAAGAGTTCGCCGCCCGGTCCATCAACCTGGTCAAGCTCGAGTCGCGGCCCACCAAGCGGGGGCTCGGCGACTACTGCTTTCTGATCGATCTCGAGGGGCACCTCAGCGACGAGTTGGTGGCCGACTGCCTGCGCGACCTCAAGAGCAAGCACGACGTCAAGTTCCTGGGCTCGTACCCGGCAGCCGGTGCCCACGGTCCAGCGGTGCGGCGCGAGGCCGACATCGCCTGGCGCCAGGCCGACGGCTGGTTGAGCGACCTCCGCTCACAGGTGCAGCAGTAACGTCTGGTTCTGGAGGGATGGCAGAGCGGACGAATGCGACGGTCTTGAAAACCGTTGAGGGGCAACCCTCCGGGGGTTCGAATCCCCCTCCCTCCGCTCCCCGGTCCCGACCGCGGCCGTGCGCTCGTCGGATGTCCCGAACGCCGAGCCGCAGCGGGTGTGTACGATCGTCGCTCGCTGGAGAGGTGCCGGAGTCCGGTTGATCGGGCCTCCCTGCTAAGGAGGTGAGGGCGCAAGCTCTCCGTGGGTTCAAATCCCACCCTCTCCGCTGGCTCGGGGCCTTGCTTCTGCAGGGCCCCGCAGTCGTTGGCCGGGTCGGGCCGCCCGGCCCACGGTGCAGAGCCGTTCGACCCTGGTCAACCGTGTCGCACGAGATCTAGGCTCGGCGTGCCCCTTCGCGGGCGGAGTTGTCGGTGCCGCCGGGTCCTGTCCGGCGGCACTCGGCGTTTTCGGTGGTGGCGGCGCGGGCGCGGTGGCGGGCGCCGGCCGTCACGAATGCACCCTGTACACCCCGGGGGTGCACAACCTGCACACGTGGCACCGATCCGGCGCTTCGGCCGCCCCAGGGCAGGGTCGGATCGTGCAGCAGACCACCGCCACGGTGGGCTGCTGCACGATCTGCAACGGCCTTTGGCGGCTCTGGCGCGGTCGCCTAGACTGCCCCTTCGCTCCACCGGCGCTCGTAGCTCAATTGGATAGAGCATCTGACTACGGATCAGAAGGTTGGGGGTTCGAGTCCCTCCGAGCGCGCTGACGAAGTCGGGCGGTCCTAGCGATCGATGCGGATGGGCAGCGACCGCGGGCCGCGCACCTGGCCGCCGGACCACGAGACGGTCGCCCCCTCGGGCAGCGAGAACTGCGGGAAGCGGGCCAGCCAGGTCTCGAGCGCCACGCGGAGCTCCATGCGGGCCAGGTGGGACCCGATGCAACGGTGGATCCCCAGCCCGAAGGCGGCGTGGCGGTTCACCTCGCGGTCGATGACCACCTGGTCGGCGTCCTCGAACACGGCCGGGTCGCGGTTGGCGGCCGGGAAGGACAGCAGGATCCAGTCGTCGGCCTTCATCGGGCAGCCGTTCCACTCCATGTCGTCCTTCACCAGCCGGGCCATGGTCACCGGTGCGTAGGCCCGCAACAGCTCCTCCATGGCCACCGGCAGCAGGTCGGGGTCGGCCACCAAGCGTTGGCGGTCGGCGGGATGGGTGGCCAGGTGCCAGATGGACGACCCGATCGCGCTCCAGGTCGTGTCGATCCCGGCGACCAGCAGCAGCCCCATCGTCCCGGTGACCTCGAGCTGGTCGAGGCTGCGACCGTCGACGTCGACCTGGAGCAGGTAGCTGGTCAGGTCGTCACGGGGACGCTCGACGTGGTCGTCCATCTGCGTCGCGAGGTAGCCGAACAGGGCCTCGAGCGTGTCGAAGCGCTCTTCGACCGGCCGGTTGATGCCCTCCAGCAGCTCGTTGATGAAGCCACGGAACAGGTCGCCGTCCTCGGGTGGGAATCCGAGCATGTCGGCGATGACCCGGACCGGGATGTGCTGGGCGAACTCGGTGGCGGCATCGACGACGTCACGACCTTCGAGGGTGTCGAGCAGCTCGTTGCAGTACTGGCGCGCCCCCGCCTCGAGCGCGGCGATCGCCTTGGGCGCGAACGCCGGGAGCAGCAGGCGACGCGAATCGTGGTGGTAGGGCGGATCGGACGAGATGGGCGGGGCGATGCCGATCGGTGCCAGCTCCCTCGGCGGACGGTGGTTGCCGAGGATCACCGTGCGCGACGAGAACCGCTCGGTGTCATACGCGATGGCGGCGACGTCGTCGTGGCGCGTCGGCAGCCACGCTCCGCCGTACCGGTCGGTGTGCGCGATCGGGCAGCGCTCGCGCAGGTCGGCCATGATCGGGTACGGATCGTTCGCCCAGCGTTCGTCGGTGTGGTCGAAGTCGGTGGCGAAATCCGAGACCGGCCCTTCGATGATCTCGCTCTCCGACCCGAGCGGCTCGCCGCCCAGATCAGCCTGCTCGATGAGCTCGGCGAACCGATTGCGCTCGGTCATGGCTGATCGTCCGTGATCTCGATCGCGTGCTCCGGGCAGTTGGCCACGGCCAGACGCGCCGTGTCCTGCCGGTCAGGCGGCACCGATCCGTCGCCCACCTCGGACCCGTTCCCGAGGTCGTCGGGCTCGAACAGATCTGGGGCCAGGGCGTAGCAGCGGCCGTGACCTTGGCAACGCTCGGCATCGACGTGCACCTTCATGTCAGACCCCTTGCCTCGGGCTCCTGCGTGCCCAGAAGCCTGGAGGGCGCAGACGCTATCCGTTGCCGGCCAGGATCGCCTGAGGCCGGTAGTAGTAGTAGTAGTACTGGCCGTTGGTGTCGTTGGCCAAGCCGAACATCGTCGTCTTCAGCTGTGACGTGAAACCGGGGAGCGCGGGCTGGCCCGGCAGGTTGAACCCCTCGACATCGGGATCGGCGAACGCGGCGGCGGTGAGGTCGTCGAGCATGGCCTGTTCCGCCTCTGACAACGTGGCGTGGAACTCGGCCAACTTGGCGAGGAACCCGACGATCTCTGACTGGGATGTGGCCATGGGGTCTGCTCCGAACGCTTGCCGATCCCCAGCGAGATGTGAGGGTCGATGATCAAGACAGGCAACCCGACTCCGGGTTACACCCCCGGCCCGGGCGGCAACCCGCTGGACCAGCTCCGCGCCTTCGAGGCGTCGCCGCTCGGGTTCCTCGACGAGGTCAGCCGGAGCTACGGGGATGTGGTCCGTCTGCGGTTCTGGCCGGAGCTCTACCACCTCATCTCAGGCCCCGAAGCCGTGAGGCGCGTCCTGGTCGCCGAAGCCGACCGCTACCACTCGATCCCGTCGCCCGCTCGGCCCGCGCCGGCCCCCGATGGCTCTGCTCGTGCGAACGACCACATCAGCCCAGCCGACCGGTTCCATCAGTTGGCTCGGAGCGTGTTCCACGGGTCCGAGGGCGTCTCGTCGATGGTTCCCGAGATGACATCGACGGTCGACAGCTGGCTGTCTCGTTGGGAACCCACCAACGGCGACCGCAGAGCGGTCGACATCGCCGACGAGATGTCGAAGCTGACGCTGGCGGTGCTCGCACGAGCGGTGCTTCGCATCGATGCCACGACCGACGTGGACGCCCTCGCTGAGGCCTTTCGAATCGGGGCGCGGGTCGGATCGTTGCAGCACAACGTCTCGGTGTTCCAGGCTCTCGAGCGGGCGGATCGATCGGTCGACCCCGAGCTGGCGGCGGCGCAGGCGGTCATCGACGCGTTCGTGCAGCGGACGATCGAGGTGCGTCGACAGTCCGGTGACGAGGGGACCGATCTCCTGACCCGTCTGGTGTTCGATCCGGGCACCGATGATCCCGACCGCCTCCGGGATGACCATGAGGTGCGCGACGTGCTCTCGGTCCTGCTGATCGCCGGGCACAGCGCCGTGGCCAGTGCGCTCACGTGGACGTTCCACCTCATCGCACGGCACCCTGCGGTGCGGGCACGGCTCGAGCGCGAGGTCGACACCGTCCTCGGTCGACGCCGCCCGACCGCCGACGACCTCAGCCACCTCCGCTACACCCGGATGGTCCTCCTGGAGTCGATGCGGCTGTTCCCGCCGGTGTGGCTCCTGCTGCCTCGCCGGGCCTCCACCGCTGACCGAATCGACGGATACGCGATACCGGCCGGCTCGAAGATCGCGATCAGTCCCTGGGTGCTGCATCACCATCCCGCCCTCTGGCCGCGCCCCGCCGTGTTCGATCCCGAACGGTTCGCGCGACCCGAACCGAAGGCCTATCTGCCCTTCGGCGCCGGTCCTTGGGCATGTGTGGGAGCGCAGTTCGGTCTCACCGAAGCGCGACTCGTCGTCGCCATGGCGGTCCAGCGCTACCGGTGGCACGCGCCGCCTGGACCGCCACCCGTACCCGACCCCCAGCTCGCGCTCTGGCCCCGCGACGGCCTCGCCGTCTCGTTCGAGGTCCGCAACGCCCGCTAGCGCCGCGCGCCCGTGAGGCGCTCAGACAGCCGGCTGATGCCCAGGTGCCCTAGGACTGCGCAGCGAGCTGGCGCTTGAGCTCCGGCGAGTACCCACGGTGACGGAAAGGAGCCACCCAGCGGAACGTGCTGAGCACCGGCTTCTTGCACCAGCAGTCGTCGGAGCAACCGCATTGGACCGCGCCCATGCCTTCGACGAACCGGCCGACCACCGCGAACAGCAGGTAGATCCCGGCAACGCCAACCAGGATTCGCTTCATGTCGCGAGCGTAGCTACGCCTCAGTGGCCGATGTCGTCGCCGGTCTCCGCATGTAGCGGAAGGTGGCGACAGCAGCAGTCCGACCGTCCGCAGCTCACGATCCGTACGCCCGAGTCGACGACACAGCCGCATTCAGCGCAACCGATCTCCATGCCGTCACGATAGGCCGACCGCCCCGAACCGAGAGCGTCAGCTCCCAACCGTTCGACCGGCCGCCAGGTGCCAGCCATGGGTGGAGCCATCGCTCCAACCAGGTCCTGCACAGATGTTCAACGTCTGAGCGGACCTATCGTGGCCGTGAGAATCGCCTGAGCGTTTGTCGCAGCAACTTGCACGGGTAAGGGGGAGCGATGAGTGCGTCTCACCAACCAACGACGCTGAGCTACGCGAGCGGATCAGGCGACGTTCCGCTCATCGGACGGACCATCGGTGAGGATCTATCCCGCACGGTCGATCGGTTCCGGGACCGGGAGGCACTCGTTGATCTCCCGGCCGGCCGACGGTGGACGTATGGCGAGCTCGACGAGGCGGTCGACCAGCTCGCATGCGGGCTCCTCGAGATGGGTCTGTCGAAAGGGGACCGGGCCGGGATCTGGTCGCCGAACTGTGCCGAGTGGGTGCTCGTGCAATTCGCGACGGCGCGGCTGGGGGTCATTCTCGTCAACATCAACCCGGCCTATCGCAGCCACGAGCTGGAGTACGTGCTCAACCAGGCAGCTGTCCGGGTCCTCATAGCGGCGAGATCTCACAAGACGAGCGACTACGTGGCGATGATCGACGAGGTCCGCGACGGGTGCCCCGCACTCGAGACCGTGGTGGTGCTGGGATCACCGGAGTGGGAGTCGCTGGCGACGATGCGGGTCGACACCGATGCGCTCGTGGCGCGCGGGGCGACGCTCGGCTTCGACGATCCGATCAACATCCAGTACACGTCGGGGACGACGGGCTTTCCGAAGGGTGCGACGCTCTCGCACCACAACATCCTGAACAACGGCTTCTTCGTCGGACACCTCCTCGGCTACACCGAGGAGGACCGGGTGTGCGTACCGGTGCCCTTCTACCACTGCTTCGGCATGGTGATGGGCAACCTCGGCGCGACCTCGAATGGCGCGACCATCGTCATTCCCGCCCCGACGTTCGAGCCGGCCGCGACACTCCAGTCCGTGCAGGACGAGCGATGCACCTCGCTCTACGGCGTGCCGACCATGTTCATCGCTGAGCTGGCCGAACCCGAGTTCGCCAACTTCGACCTGAGCTCGCTTCGCACCGGGATCATGGCCGGTTCGCCGTGCCCGGTCGAGGTGATGAAGCGCGTCGTGACCGAGATGCACATGGACGAGGTCACGATCATGTACGGCATGACCGAGACCTCTCCCGTGTCGACGATGACTCGCCGGGAGGACGACCTCGAACGCCGCGTGTCCACGGTCGGCACGGTGATGCCCCACGTCGAGGTCCAGATCGTCGACCCGACGTCGGGCCTCACGACCCCGATCGGCGTGCCGGGCGAGGTGTGTACGCGCGGGTACTCCGTGATGCTCGGCTACTGGGGCAACCCTGACCAGACCGCCGAAGCCATCGACGCCGCGGGCTGGATGCACACCGGTGACCTCGGCTCGATGGACGAGCACGGCTACGTGTCCGTCGTCGGGCGGATCAAGGACATGGTGATCCGCGGCGGTGAGAACATCTACCCCCGCGAGGTCGAGGAGTTCCTCCACCGACACCCCGACATCGACGATGTCCAGGTCGTCGGCGTGCCGGACAGCCGGTACGGCGAGGAGCTCATGGCCTGGGTACGGCTGCGCGCCGGTGCCGACGAGCTGACCATCGACGATGTTCGTGCCTTCTGCGCCGGCAAGCTTGCCCACTACAAGGTCCCTCGTTACCTGCATCTCACCGATGACTTCCCGATGACCGTGACCGGCAAGATCCGCAAGGTCGAGATGCGACAGCGCTCGGTCGAGATCCTCGGGCTCGAGGAAACCGCGTCCGCCGAGGGCTGAGGCGGTCACCGCGCCCACGCCTCAGGGCCTCACCTGACACGGCCGCCGGAGCTGCCATCGCGGCCGCCGCTTCAGCCGCCGCTCATGTCAACCGCGTTGATGCGCGTCGGCCTGATGGTCACGACCAGCCGGGTCTGGCCCGGCTGGTCGTGGGCCCGCAGGTCCGAGTCGTACTTCGCCCCCACCTGGTCGGCGAACACGTAGTCGGGGTCGGGCTCGACCTGGGCGTCGCCCCGCACCTCGAGGTAGCGGTAGGTGTGCTCGAGGTCGAGGATGAGCAGGTCGACGGCCGGGTTCGCCAGCAGGTTCTTGGTCTTCTGGCGCGACGAGTTGAGCGAGATCCGAATCGTGTCCCCGTCGGCCAGGAACCACACCGCCGACTGCTGAGGCCGTCCATCGGGCCCGATGGTCGACAGGATGGCGACGCTGGCCTGGAGCAGATCCTGATGGCTCGAGGCAACGGTAGGCATACCCAGAGCCTACGAACCCGGTCGGGACTTCCGGCGGCGTCGGTGCGTGCCGCCGGGCACGGGGACGGTCACCCAGCCCGGGTACCGTGGCCGATGCGCAGCCACCCGACTGATCCAGGGAGATGGCGATGAGCCGGCTCGACGAGGTGGGCGAGCGCGACGGCTGGCGGTGCTGGGTGTGCGACGAGCCGGTCGATCCGGGGATGTCGGTCAACGACGGCCGGGGCCCGAGCGTCGACAGCCTCGCCACCCGCTCCAAGAAGAAGGCCAAGGGCGGTCGTAGCCCGGAGGAACGACTGGCGCATCGCGACTGCAACACTCGCAAAGGGGCCGTGGCCGCGGTGGTGCCGTGGCCGGACCGGCTGTTCGTGATCGAACCGGCGCCGATCATCGCCACCGTCGAGCGCCTGCAACGCACGGGCGGTCGCGAGGTGGTGGCGCGCTGCCCCACCGAGCCCGACGGCCAAGAGGCAGCCACCTGGTTGGTGGATCGCATCTCGCGGCTGAGCCCTGACCTGGCCGTCACCGCCGAGGTCGTCCACGGCGGCGGCCAGTTCCTCCTGGTCCTGCACGCCTGACCACCTGGACCGGATCCGGCCGCACGGCGGCAGGTCTACGGCTGATCGGCGAGCTCGGCCAGGCGGGCGAGGCCGGGTCCGCTGGCCTCGGCGAGGCGGACGCGGGCGGCCTCCAGAGCCGGGTCGGAGGCCTGCGGGTCGAGGATGCGCGCCGGGTTGAGCGCGCAGCGGTTCGCCCAGGCGGCGATGTCCGGCTCGGCACCGAAGGTCGCCGAGGCCCGCGCCCCGCGGACCTGCATCCGGGCCCACTCGGCCAGGCTGTTGCCGTAGAGGTTCGGCGGGCACAGGCGGTTCCGCTCGCGGTCGTCGTCGCGGGTCGCCTCGACGAAGCCGGCGAGCGCGGCGTTGAAGCACGGGAAGCCGGCCCGGATGGTCTGCAACCGGATCCGCTCCGGGGACCAGATGGGGACCATCGGCGGGTTCGCCAGGCCTGACGCCGCGCAGTGCACCACCAGCGCGCCGCGGGGCAGGGCGACCGACCCGCGGTCCAGCACGATCTCGGTCGAGGTCAGGTGATCGATGTGCCCGAGGCGGACGACCCGCTCGACCGTCCGCAGCAGCTCGAGCTCCCAGGTGGCGAGTGTCGGAGCCTTCGCCATGGTGGGCACGACGCCCCGATCGACTCGCAGCATCGAGCCGCCGTCCTCGAGGCGCAGGAACACCTCGTCGATCGACGCGGCTCCCATGGCGGCCTCCATGGTGTCGGCGGCCAGGCCGAAGGCCACGGCCGGATCGGGCTGGACGAACGCCCGGTTCAACATCCACGGGTCACGCGGCCGGATCCAGATGATGCGATCCGGCCCCACGCCGTTGCGCACCAACCACACGATGGCGTCGGTCGCCGTCTTGCCCGATCCGACGATCACGTACGCGCTCGGCGCATCCACCAGGTCGGCCATCGCGCCCACGGGCACCACGGAAGCGCCGTCGGCCACGCCGAACGGTGGTGGGGTGGTCGCCGGCACGGTCGGCGCGAGATAGGTCGCGTCGACGACCCGCCGTCGGACTCGAACCTCGACGGACTCGCCCGAGACCCGCGAGGTGACGACCTGGGTCGACCCGTCGGAACGGTGCTCGCACCCGGAGAGGAACCGCACCCGACCGGACCCGAGGAGCCGCCGGTCCAGGACGTCGTCGTAGTAGGCCTGGATCTCGGCTCGGTGGGCCCGCTCGTGCAGGCCGGACTCGGGGCCGGCCTCCTGGACGTGTCCGGACCCGAGCTCGGTCGACGCCACGCCGTAGAACAGCGAGGCCTGATGGAGCTGGACGAAGGGGTAGGCGTCCTGCCAGTGCCCGCTCGGGGCGTGGCGCCGGTCGACCAGGACGACCTCGACATCGGCGTGGTCGATCAGGGCATCGGTGAACGCCATGCCCATGGCGCCGGCCCCCACGACGAGGTAGTCGGTCTCCAACGTGGCGGGTTTCACGTCGTGCCGTCGGCTTTCTCGGAGGTCGTTCCCGTCGGCTGACGGGTCGGGCTCCCAGGCTAAGAGGCCTGAGGAACCCGATCAGGATTCTCTGCCGATCGATGTCGATTCGGGCGAGGGCGTTCGTAGAGGGAGCAGAGGGTCGCCGCCGGGCGATCTCGCCTGAAAGGGGTTCCCGATGACCGCCACGACCACGCCAGCCTCGACCTACGACATCGTCCTCGACGCGCCGACCAGCCCGCCCCGGCTGCTCGTCCCTGGCCTGATCTCCGGCGCGATCGCCGCGGTCGCCATCTCCGGCGCCGTCCTGGTCGCCCACGCCGCCGGCGACGTCGTCGCGGTCGGTGGCCAGCCGGTCCCGGTGGCCGCCTTCGCACAGTTCGTCCTCGTGGGTGCCCTGATCGGCATCGCGCTGGCCCGGGTGTGCTCCCGCCGGGCGCTGCGATCCCGCTCGACCTTCGTGCGCACGACGCTGGTGCTCGTCGCGCTGTCGCTCGTACCCGACCTCTTGGTCGAGGCCTCGAGCGGGTCCAAGCTCGCGCTGGCCCTGACCCACCTGATCGCCGCCGCCATCATCATCCCGACGCTGGCCGCCCGCCTCCCCCGCAACGCCTGATCCCATCACCCGCCAACCCATACCAACGACACACCACCACGAAAGCGAGCACACCATGCCCGAGTACCTGCTGTCCGTCTGGCACGACGACGACTACGACTCAGACTTCTCCGACCCCGCGGTCCAGGAACAGATGGCCGAGACCGGCGCCTTCAACGAAAAGCTCACCGCCGCCGGCGCCTGGGTGTTCGCCGGAGGGCTCTACTCGACCTCGTCGGCCACCGTCGTGCGGTCCAGCGACGGCGACGTCTCGATGACCGACGGGCCCTACGCCGAGTCCAAGGAGCAGATGGGCGGCTTCTGGGTCATCAAGGCCGCCGACCTCGACGCCGCCCTCGACTGGGCCGGTAAGGCCACCGTCGCCTGCGGGGCTCCCGTCGAGGTGCGACCGTTCCACGGTGAGTGACGACCTGGCCGCTGTGTTCCGGCGGGAGTCGGGGCGCTGCACCGCCACCCTGATCCGCATCCTCGGTGACGTCGACGTCGCCGAGGATGCGGTCGCGGAGGCATTCGCCATCGCCGCCGAACGATGGCCGGTCGACGGCACCCCGCCGAACCCGGGGGGCTGGATCGTCACCACCGCCCGCAACCGCGCCATCGACCGCCTCCGTCGAGAGGCCACCCGCGACTCTCGGCACCGGGCGTCGCATCACCTCCACGAGACCGACATGGACGCTGACCGCAACCCCGACCTCGATGAGCTCGACGGCTTCGTCGACGTGGTCACCGACGACCAGCTGCGCCTCATGTTCCTCTGCTGCCACCCGGCGCTGTCACCCGACGCGCAGGTCGCGCTCACCCTGCGCCTGCTCGGCGGGCTCGAGACCCCCGAGATCGCCCGCGCCTTCCTCACCCCCGAGGTGACCATCGCCCAGCGCATGGTGCGCGCCAAGCGGAAGCTGCGCGACAACAACGCCCCCTACCGGATCCCCCGACCCGCCGAGCTCCCCGACCGACTTCGCCCCGTGCTCGCCGCCATCTTCCTCATCTTCACCGAAGGCCACACCGCCACCACCGGCGAGGCGCTCACCCGGACCCACCTGTCGGACGAGGCCATCCGCCTCGGCCAGGTCCTCGTCGACCTCATGCCCGACGAGCCCGAAGCGGCCGGGCTCCTGGCCTTGATGCTGCTCACCGACGCCCGGCGTCGCGCCCGCACCGCACCCGACGGAACGATGGTTCGCCTCGCTGATCAGGACCGCGACCTGTGGGACCCCGAGCTGATCGCCCGGGGCCATGACCTGGTCCGGGCGTGCCTGCGCCGCAACCAGCCCGGGCCCTACCAGCTCCAGGCGGCCATCGCCGCCGTCCACGCCGACGCCCGGAGCCACGCGGCGACGGACTGGGCCCAGATCGTCGCCCTCTACGACCAGCTCCACACCCAACGCCCCGATCCGGTCGTGGGCCTGAACCGGGCCATCGCCATCGCCGAGGCCAGCGGCGTGACCGCCGGGCTCGACGAGCTCGCCGCCCTCGACACCGACCGTCTAGCCGGCTATCAGCCCTACCACGCCGCCCGAGCCGACCTGCTCGCCCGGGCCGGCCACCGCGCCGAGGCGCTCGACGCCTACGACCAGGCCATCGAGCTCACCACCAACCCCGCCGAGCGCGAGTTCCTCGTCCGGCAACGCAGCAGCATCGCTGTCCGACCGGAGTAGAAGACCAGCCCGGCTGACCTAGGCCGGCGCCGGCACCCGGTCGGTTCCGAGGAGCTCCGCCATGTTCTGGAAGTAGAAGCGCTCGAGCGCAGCCTGATCGGTGTCGGCCGTGGCTTCCTCGAACTTGGCCTTGGGATCTCGACCGCCCTCGGGGTGCGGGAAGTCGGTCGAGAACATGAACAGGTCGGCGCCGGCCTGATCGATCATCCAACCCACGGGCTCGCCGGGGAACGGGGTGAACTTGAGGTGCCGACTCACGTACTCCGAGGGGCGCAGCTCGAGCTTGGTGAGCGGCTCCTCGGTGCGGCGGAACGAGCGCTGCGCGAAGTCGAGCTGGCGCATCCACGAGACCACCCAGCCCGCCCCTTCTTCGATCACGCCGCCCCGGAGGTCGGGGAACCGGTCGAAGTGCCCGTCGAGGATGAGCGTGCCCAGGAACAGCGACGGCGAGTGGTGGATGGCAAGGAAGTCCTTCGATCGGATGTTCTCGCCACCGCCGAGGTGGTCGGTCACCGGCATCCCGTTGTTGTGGAACGCCCGATCGAGCAGGCGGCCGCCGCCGCCGACGTGGTGCACGAACGGCACGCCCCGGTCGTTCATCAGCTGCCAGAAGGGGTGGAGGTCGGGGTGGGTCGGCGACCGATCGCCAGCCGCGGTCGACGGCACGTGGATGGCGGAACAACCCAGCTCGATGGCCTCGCGCAGCGTCTCGACGGCCAGCTCCGGGTCGACGAGCGGGACGAACCCCACGGGCAGCAGGCGAGGATCGGACTGGCAGAACTCGACCACGGCGCGGTTGTGGGCCCGGCTGCCGGCGTAGAGCAGGTCGACCTCGCGACCCATGAACATGGCCGTGGCGAAGGTGGCGAACACGAGCTGGCCCTGGAAGCCGAACAGATCGAGCACGTGACTGCGCTCAGAGGGATCGAACGCGCCCATGGCGTGCCATCCCTTGTCCTGCAGCAGCCGCTCCTCGGCCGCGGCGCGGACCGAGGGGTCGGATCGCCGGCTCTCGGCCTTGGCGGTGGCGTCGTCGAGCACGGCGGAGAGCTGCTTCATCGAGCGGCCCTTCAGGCGATCGACCATGTCGTGCTCGATGAACGGGTCGAGGAAGCCGGGCAGCTCCATCAGGTGGCTGTCGGCGTCGAGGATCGGGCGACCGTGGGCGTAGGACATGGGTGGTCCCTTCTCCGGCTCGTGGCGCGGCTTCAGGCAGCGGTGGATCGGGCGCTGGTCGTAGCGGCTGGTTGCAATGTGCAACCAAGGCTCTCATTACCCAACCACATGAGGTTGCAAAATGCAACCGACCCGCTCGTGGCGTGGGAAGATCAGACCCGTGTCGTCCGCGCCGATGAGCGATCCGCCCCCCCGCCGCCAGACGGCACAGGCCCGGCGCGACACCCTGTTGGACGTGGCCGAGGTGCTCGTTCGCGAAGGTGGACCGGCCGCCGTGACCATGGGCTCGGTGGCCGAACGGGCCGAGGTGACCCGGGCCCTGGTGTACAAGCACTTCGACAACCGCGACGACATCCTCTCCACCCTCTATCGCCGGGAGGCGCTGGCCCTCGACCGTCAGCTCCGCGGCCAGGTGGTCGCCGCCGCCGACGGGTTCGAGCCCAAGCTCCGGGCCTTCGTCCATGCCGTGCTCGAAGCCGCGGCCACCCATTCCGAGTTCTTCACGCCGCTGCGGGCCTTCGGCCATGATCCGGCCTACCGGCGCCAACAGCGCAGCTGGGACCGTCGGACGCTGAGCTACTTCACCGACCTGGCCGCCGGCGAGTTCGAGCTCGACCCGGCCGTGGCCGAGGTGGCCATGAGCGTGTTGCTCTCGGGGATCGTCTCCTTACTCACCCAGGCTCGCGCCGATCGCAGCCCTGACCGCCAGGCCTTCCTCGAGGACGTCTGCGTGGGCATGGCCCACGCGTCGCTGGCCCACCTCGAGGCCGGGACCCCGCCGGGATCCTGACCGGTCGCTACTTGGGTGGAAGGGAGGCTGCGAAGTTCACGCCGCGACCGAGCCATGCGTCGAGGTCCTCGTCCTCGCTGATCCCGGCCTCCCCGACGTAGACCATGCCCTTCATCGATCGGCCGGTGAAGTCCATCTCCCGGGCGTGCGGCTTCGTCAGCATCTCCTCGTAGGAGACGGCTCCGACCCGAACCATGAGCTCGGATCCGACGATGCCGAAGCACATGTTGCCGTCGACCATGAAGCACAGCCCCCCGAACATCTTCCGCTCGGACAGGGCGGGGCGATCCCCGGTCCGCTCGCGGATCCTTTCCGCCAGACCTTCGTCGAACGCCATCGATCCAGCGTAGGTCGGCACCTGGTTGACACCCTTCGCCTCCTCCGGTACTTTACTAATCAGTTAATTAGCTGACAGAGAAAGTAACTGGGCGCGCCTCATGACCACCGCGATCGACGATGCTCGGCTCAACGAGACCTTCGCCGCGCTGGCAAGCCCTACGCGGCGAGCCATGCTGGCCCGTCTCGCCGAAGGGGCGGCGACCGTCAACGAGCTCGCCGAACCGTTCGATCTGACCCTGCCGGCCGTCTCGAAGCACATCAAGGTCTTGGAACGGGCCGGCCTCGTGCACCGAGGTCACCGAGCCCAGTACCGGCCGTGCGCGCTCAACGCCGCGCCGCTCGAGCAGATCTCGACCTGGGCCGAGCAGTACCGGCCCGTCTGGGAGGCCCGCTTCGACCGGATGGACGACTACCTCGCACAACTCCGACCGATGAAGGACAGGCACAGGCCATGACCGACGGCGATGCTTCCCAGGACTCGGTGGTGATCGAACGCAGCTTCGATGCGCCGGTCGAGCTCATATGGCGCATGTGGACCGACCCGGCGCACTTCAAGAGGTGGTACGGGCCCGACGGCGCCACCATCCCCGTCGCGGACATGGACGTGCGCGTCGGTGGAACCCGTCTGATCGGGATGGAGGTGCACACCCCGAACGGGCCGATGCAGATGTGGTTCGCCGGCGAGTACCGCGAGGTCGTCGAGAACGAACGACTCGTCTACACCGAGTTCGTGTCCGACGAGCACGGCAACCCCTCACCGCGCTCGGACCTGGGCCCGCCCGAAGGGCATCCCAGCACGACCGAGGTGCGCCTCGAGCTCGTCGACCTCGGAGGTCGTACGAAGATGGTCATGACGCACGTCGGCGTTCCAAGCGACTCCCCCGGAGCCGCTGGCTGGACCATGGCCCTCGACAAGCTCGCGGCGTACGCCGGGGACCAAGGGTCGAATCCAACCGCGTGACCCTGGTCGACTGCTCGTTCCGGGGCGATCCATCCGGCGCGGCGGCCGACGGTACCTTGGGTCGGTGTACTCCCGCGGCCTGATCGTGCGCGTGGCGGTGGGCGCCGCGGCGGCCATCGGCCTGAGCGTGCTCGCCACCTCGGGCATCGGATCCACCACCACCGATGTATCGCAGCCCGCCGTGGCGCGTGGACCCCGACCGGACGTCGTCGTCGTCGGCGACTCGTTGGTGCACCAGGTCGCGCCGATCGAGAACCAACTGCTGCGGCAGGCCGGCTACGTCGCCGAGATCGACGGCCGAGACAGCGAGTACCTCGAGTCGGCGTTCGTGCAGCGCCGGATCGGCGAGGCCGTGGCCCAGGGCACCTCGGTCGTCGTGCTCGAGACCGCGTCGAACGACGCCTTCCACGGGGCCGGGACAGCACCCCCGTCGGCGTGGGACTCCGCGCTCCGGCGCTACGAGCAGACGCTGGCCGCGACGCTGGCCACGCTGTCGCACCAGTGCACCGTGCTGGTCGACACGCGCGTGAGCCAGACGGCGATGTGGTACCAGCTCGGGCGGATCGGCCCCGGCATCGACCGCGCCATCGACGACTCGGCCCGCCTCCACCCCGGCACGGTCGAGGTGGTGCGCTGGTCGCAGAAGTCCGCCCCCCACGGGTCGGACTGGTTCTGGACCGATGGACTGCACTTCGGCGATCCGTCCCACGCCAACGCCGGATGGCACGCGGCCGGCGCCACGGCGTTCGCCGATGCGATCGCTTCGGGGGTCGATCGGTGCTCGGCAGACCTCCACGCCCGCGCCGTCGACGGGCGGGGCTGACTGCTAGCTCGAGGCGCTCCCGAAGCAGCCTCGAAGGAAGTCCATGAGCGGGGGAGTGACGATCGTGTCGCCGGGTGCGCCGACTTGCGTGGTCAGGTCGATGTGCTCGAGCGCGGCTGCATCGAGGACCGTGGTCGGCACGCCGGCCCGGCGGAGCGCGTCGATGAACGCGACCTGCGAGCTGAGCCGCCAGTCGTCGCCCCTCGCCGCGATGAAGAAGCGCGGGATCCCCTTTCCGGGCCCGACGTGGCGAACAGGTGACGCCTCGGCCCAGATCGCAGGATCGGAACCGAAGACGTCGCGGTATCCGGCCTGCACCTCGGGCGGCGACGTCGTGGCGCCGGCCGTGATGTCGTAGCCCTCGCCATCGAGGGCGCCGACGCAACGGACCGCGGTGAGGGGCTCGCCGCTCCTGGCGAGGTAGCGGTCATCCGTCGCGATCGCGGCGACGATGCCGCCCCCCGCGCTGTGACCGAGCACTGCGACGAGATCGGGGTTGCCGCCGAGCTCGCGTGCGTGGTGGATGATCCATCCCAGCGCATCGGCGACGTCGTCGTCGTGGACCGGATACCGGGGACCCGGCTCCGGAAGGGCCCGGTCCGTGAGTCGGTAGTTGACGCTGGCGAACAGGTAGCCGGCATCGTTGAACAGCCTGACCTTGTCGGCCATGTACTCGGCCTTGTCGCCGCTGGTCCAGCCGCCCCCGTGCACCCACACGACGACCGGTCGGTCGTGGCAGCCGTCGGCGCCGGCGGGCGGCGCGTACACGTCGAGGCTGGTCAGCTTCGGGTCGACACCGGGGTGCGAGGCGTAGGCAAAGGTTCGCATCGAACCGCAGGACACGAGCGGAGCGGCCGAGGTTGTGCCGGCCGACGCGTCACCGCCCCGCGACTGGCCGCGACTGGCGCAACTCGTGAGCAAGATGAGTGCCGCCGCGACGAGCGCCCGTCCCGCCCGCACCGTCACGGACGAGGGGCTTCGGCGGGCCGGCGGAACGGTTCGGCCGCGCGCTGCAGCTGCGTCAGGCGCTGCGAGCTCTCGGCGTCGGCGAACTGCAACTGCTCCTCGGTGGGAGCCGGCGGGCCCACGTGGAGCTGGCGGGTGGTGCGCACCGTGTCCAGGTAGGCCCCCACGGCTGCCGACAGCCCGGTCACGACCTGGCGAGCTCGGTCATCCGGCGCGGCCGACGCCGCCGCTTCGGACTGCGCCGCGAGATCGGTGGCGCGTTGCTCGACCGTCGACCAGTGGGCCACCTGCTGCTCCGGGCTCGGACCCGCCGGGCCGGCGGCGGCCAGGTCAGCCAGCGCATCGGTGTCGCGGACGAGCCGGTCGGTCTGTTGCTGCCAGGCCCGTTGCCGACTGCGGCGTCGGGCCAGCAGCCAGGCCACGAGGCCCGCGACGATCAACACCGCCAAGGCGAGGAGCACCCACGGCCACGCGCTCGAGCTCGAGCTCGACGACGCCGGGACCGTCGAGCTGGTCGTCGTGGATGCTGTCGTGCTGGTCGTCGAGGTGCTTGTCGAGGTGCTGCTCGTCGAGGTGGAGCTTGAAGCCGGCTCGCTCGTCGACGTCGTGGTCGCAGGTGCCGTCGTGGGGGAGGTCGTCGGGGCGTCGGTCGATGTGGTCGTCGTGCGAGGCGGGCGGGTCGTCGTCGTGATGGCCGGCCGTTCGGTGGTCGGTGCCGCGGTCGTGGCCGGCGGGCGTGACGTCGGGGTCAGCGACGACGAGGGAGCAGGGAGCGAGGTGCTCGGCCGTGACCCGCCACTGCCGCAGCCGGCTGCCGCGAGGAGGGCGAGCAGCCCGAGGAGGGCGAGCAACGCCCGGTGCCTGGCACCAGCGCTCGGTCGGGTCCTCCCCATCGCGTCAAGCCTCCCGTTGCAACCGGCGGACGTCACATGTGGTCGTCTCCTGCTCGCCCAGCGAAGCGTAGAACCATCGCTCGGACACCACCATCGTTGCGTGGCAGTCTGTCGCGATGAGGGAGTCGACACAGAACGTGCTGCGACGAATGACACGGGTCATGCGCCCGGTTGCGATGAGATCGGCAGGCAAGTCGGACTCCAAGACCTCGGTGGTCCGCCACGTGGGGCGGGTGTCAGGTCGGACCTATGAGACTCCAGTGGTGGCGGTGGAGCACGACGGGAGCTTCCTCATCGCACTCCCTTACGGCGATCGAACCGACTGGCTCAAGAACGTCCTCGCCGCGGGATCGGCCACCCTCGTCACCGGCGGGAACAGCTACCGGATCGAAGCGCCTGAGATCATCCCCATGACTGACGCGAGCCAGTACTTCCAGCCGAAGGAGCAGCGCATGCACCGGCGCTTCAAGGTCGACGACGCCCTGCGGGTCCGACGCGCCTAGCACCCGGGCAGTCCCGCCTCAGGCGGCTGGCCGCCCCTAGCGTGAGGCGGATGACCGTGTCGTCGTCGGCTCCGGCGGATGCCAGCCCCGAGCCCGAGCCCGAGCCAGACCCCGAGCTGCCCCGACGAATCGTCGTCACCCGCGCGCCGAGCGACGTGCTCCGGCTGGCGGTCGCACTCGTGCTGCTGGCGGTTGCGCTCGTCATCGGGATCGCCTTCGGTGACGCGGTCGTCCACTTCGTCACGAGGCTGCTCGCCGGGCTCAGCGCGTTGCCGTCGGGGCTCGTCACGACCGTCGCGGTCGTGGCCCAGATCGCCGCGCTGGCCCTCGCCGCGCTGGGAGTCGTGGCGACGGCGAGGACGCACTCGTGGCGGCTGCTGCTCGCCGTCGTGATCGCGAGCGGGGCGGGTGCCCTCCTCACCGCCGGCCTGGTGCACCTCGTCGATGCGCAGGCCGGGCGTGTCACCGTCCTCACGCCGGTCGTCGCCGTCGGACACGGGAGCACGTGGACGGCATCGGCACTTGGCGCGCTCGTGGCCGGCGTCGCCGTGGCCTGCCCCTGGGTGTCCCGCCGGTGGCGTCGGGCCGCGTGGGCGAGTGTCCTGGGAGTGGCGCTGGCGGTCTTCGTCACGGACCCCGTGTCGTTCAGCATCCTTCTGGCCGTCCTGGCCGGCTGGGTGGTGGGCACCGCCGTGACGGTGGCTGCGGGAGCCCCGTCACATCGTCCGACCCCCGCGGCGATCATCGACGGGCTGCGGGCGCTCGGAGTGCGGATCGCGGGCATCGAGCCGGCCAGCGTCGACGCCCGCGGCTCGACGCCGTATTTCGCCGAGACCCCGACGGGGACCACGCTGTTCGTCAAGGCGCTGGGCCGGGACGAGCGCAGCGCCGACCTGATGTTCCGCCTGTATCGCCGAGTCCAGCCGCGAGATCTCGGCGACGAACGACCCTTCTCGACCCTGCGCCGCACCGTCGAGCACGAGGCCCTGGTCTCGCTCACCGCCCGAGACCTCGGTGTGCGCACGCCCCGCCTCGTGGCGTTGGCGACGGCCGAGCCCGAGGCCTTCGTCCTCGCCTACGAAGCCATCGGCGGGCGCTCCCTCGACCGTCTCGCCCCGACCGACCTCACCGATGACGTGCTGGACGCGACCTGGCAACAGCTCGCCCTGCTGAGACGACACCGCCTCGCCCACCGCGACCTTCGGCTGGCGAACCTCTTCCTCGCTGACGACGGGAAGGTCTGGCTGATCGACTTCGGTTTCTCGGAGCTCGCCGCGTCAGACGTGTTGCTGGCCGCCGACGTGGCCGAGCTGCTCGCATCGTCATCGGCCGCGGTGGGACCGGACCGCGCGGTCGCGGCGGGCACGCGTGCGATCGGCGACCACGACGTCCGATCCGCGCTGGGCCGGCTCGAGCTCCCGCTGCTCAGCGGCGCCACCCGCACCGCCATGAAGGCCGATCCTTCGTTGCTGGACGGTCTGCGTGAACGCGTCACCACGTTGGCCGTGTGACCCGCTCACCGCAGCGGGATCGACAGGAGCGCACCGACCAGCAGCCCCATCCCGAGGCCGGCGGTCACGTCGAGCGGATTGTGCGCGCCGACGTAGACCCGGCCGACGGCGACGACGAGGCACACGCCGAGAGGGACCCAGGCGAGACCCAACGACAGTCCCGCCGCCACGACCGTGCCGACCGCAGCCACCATGATCACGTGTCCCGAGGGAAAGCTCGGCCCAGACACAGGTACGTCCTTGCCGCGCAGGCGTGCCCCCGGCTCGCTGGTCCCCGGTCGCTGCCGCACCTCGAGGTACCCCGACGAGCCAACGCCGCAGGACGCGCTCGGACAGGAGCTTCAGCGCAACGGCGGCGCCCACCGCCCACGCGAGACGCCAGTCTGTCGTGACCCACGCGATGGCCAGCCCCACGAGCGTGCCGACGACCAGGTTGCCGAGCTGCATCGGCACCCACAACGGCCAGTAGAGGACATCGGGGAGACCGTTGACGGCGCGAAAGGCGCGCTGCTCCCCCGGACTGATGTCCGGACGCCGCGCGCCGAGGACCGACGCCACCAGGGCCAGCGCACCGATCCCGCCGACGATCCCTTCCAACGCAGTCACGGGTGAACCCTAGGACGCGCTCGCGAGGCTGCCGTCGGCCGCGCGAGCCGCGGGCCTCGGGTGCGGATCCCCTCGGCGCTCGGCTCTGCGGCGCTAGCGCCGCGCTCGTCGTTCGGCAGGTGTGTCCTCGAGGTGGACGGCCACGTCGGCGAGCGCTTTGGCGACGCCCTCGACGGACGATGCATCGAGGCTGTCGAAGAAGCGGGCCCGGACGCTGGCCAGGTGAACCGGCCATGCGGACTTGAGCTTGGCCATGCCCCGAGGGGTGAGCTTCGCGACGTTGCCCCGGGCGTCGGACGAGCTGGCCGTCTTCGTCACGAGGCCACGGGACTGGAGATCGTCCACCAGGCGGGTCATCCGACTTGCCGACAAGTCGGTGGCGCTGGCCAGGTCGGCCATGCGCAGCTCGCGATTGGGCGCTTCGGACAGGTGCATGATCGTCGTGTACTCGCTCGCGGTCAGGCCAGCGCCTCTGATGAGGTCGCTGTCGAGATCTCGAGGGATGACCTTGACCATTCGCATCACGGCGCGCCAGAGCGCTTCCTCAGCCGGAGAGAGCGGCTCGACGGTGGCCATGCCCGGCAAGTTACTTTGCTTCGCCAAGCAATCCTGGGACCTCGAACCCCGCGGCGACGTGGGCTACGCCCGCGTGAGCTCGAGGACGGGGATGGTGCGGACACCGGCGGTTTGGCGCTCGTACTCGGCGAAGCCCGGGTAGCGGCGCGCCTGCTCGGCGTAGATGCGGTCGCGTTCGGCGCCGGTCAACGCACGGACGGTCACCCGGTAGGTCTCGGTTCCGCGTTCGACGCTGCCCTCACCCGCGGCGGTCAGGTTGCGGTACCAGTCGGGGTGGCTGGGTGCGCCTCCCTTGGTCGCGAAGACGTAGATGGTGTCCGGCTCGGTCTCGTGGGGGAGGTACATCGTCGGGGTGACGTACTCGGTCTGGCTCGTGCGGCCGCGGTGATGCACCAGGACCATCGGAGCACCCTCGAAGGTGCCGCCGACCCTGCCCTCGTTCGCCCGGAACTCCGCGATGGTCTTCGCGTTCCAATCGTGCGGGTCGCTCATGTCGAACTCCTGCCGTTCACGGTTCAGCTGGTTGCATCGCCGCGAATTGCGACTCGAGGAACCTCGACGCACGGTCGAGCGCGGCATCCCCCTCGTCCAGGATCGCCGCGAAGCCCTGGAACACGTGCGGGACGCCCGGGGTGACCTCGAGCGTGACGGGCACGTCGTCGAGCGCGGCCCGGCCGGCCAGCCGAAGGGCGTCGCTGAGCAGGATCTCGTGCGAACCCACCTGGATGAGGAGCGGTGGGAGTCCGCGGAGATCGCCGAAGATCGGGCTGATCCACGGATCAGACGCATCAGCGCGGCCGACGTAGTCCGGTACCCGGAGACGGAGTCCCTCCGGCGTGAGGATCGGATCGATCGCCTGATTCGCGAGAAGGGTGTCGCCTGACAAGGTCAGGTCTGCATAGGGCGACATCACGAACGCGCTGCTGGGCAGCGGGGTACCCGCGTCCCGTAGAGCCACGAGCAGGGCCACCGCCAGGCCGCCACCGGCCGACTCGCCGGCGAGCGCGATCTGGCCGGGGTCGACGCCCTGTGCGAGCAGACCCTCGTAGGCGGCGCGGGCATCGTCGACCGCGGCCGGGTACGGGTGCTCGGGCGCCAGCCGATAGTCGACCGTGACGGCCCTCGCGTGCGCACGCCGGGCCAGATCGCTCACCAGGGGCACCGATGCCGCCGCCGTACCGATGACGTACACGCCACCGTGGAAGTACAGGATCGTGTTGGCGGTGTCGACGCCCCGGATCGAGACGTCGACCGCGTCCACGCCACCGATCGTCTTGGGGATGTGCTCCACATCGCCGGCAACGGGGATCCGCGCCATGAGGTCGTCGAACGCGGCTCTCAACGTGGCGACGTCGGCTTCGAGGTCGAGCCGTCCCTGTCCCAACGTGGCGATCAGGTCGAGTCGCTGTTGCTCGCTCATCGACCTAGTGAGCGCCTTGCAGCGCGAGTGCGGCCTGCTTCTCCGCTTCCGCGACGCCGACCTCGCTGGTCAGATTCGAGACCTCGGTGAAGTACCAGTAGATGACCTCTCGGGCCGGGCCGGCCTGCGGCGTCGCCCAATCGCGGAACAACTCGGTGTTGACGGCCAGGGCCGTGCTCGGCACCGCTCCGGCGTGCGAGAGCCGCTCGATCCCTGTTCGGTGCGCGGTCTGCGAGCGGCCGCCGACGGCGTCGGTGACGATCATGACGTCGTAGCCGTCCTTCAGGGCCTGGACCGTCGCGAAGGTGAGGCAGATCTCGGTGTGCAGCCCCGCGATGATCAGCCGCCTGCGTCCGGTCGCCGCGACGGCCTCGCGGAACGCCTGATCCTCGAACGCGTTCATCGAGGTGCGATCGATCGGCTCGAGGCCGGGCAGGTCCGCGAGGATCGCGGGTTGCGTCGGCCCGTTGAAGCCGTACCCGACACCGACCGTCGACAGCACGATCGGCAGGTCGAGGGCCCTGGCCGTTCTGGCCAGCAGGCGGGCGTTGAGCTCGACGAGCTCGGCGCTCGTCTCGGAGCGAATGACCTCGAACATCTCCTTCTGGTGGTCGATCAACACCAGCGCACAGTCTTCATAGGTCCAGACACCCAGATCTTCGTTCATGATCTGCCTCTCCTTCGTTCGCTGCCTTTGTTGTCGTTCGCCACCAGCAATGGGCCCGCCTGTTGCTGTCGCGAGCGTACGCCCGGTAATATGCTTTGGCAAGCAAGTATTCCTCGACAGAGGGGGCAGGACATGGCAGACGCCGGATCAGACCTCGAAGCGGCAGGGTCGTTCGGGCTCGGTCGGTCCCAGGTGAATCGGGTCGGGTACGGCGCCATGCAACTGGCCGGCGACGACGTCTTCGGCCCGCCCCGAGACCGCGACGAAGCGTTGCGCGTCCTGCGCGCGGCGGTCGAGAGCGGGATCAACCACATCGACACCGCGCAGTACTACGGGCCCGGAACCGTGAACGAGGTCATCCGCGAGGCCCTCTCCCCGTATCCGAGCGACCTGGCCATCGTCAGCAAGGTCGCCGCCCGCCGTGATGATGCAGGGGCCGTCCTTCCCTACGACGACCCGGATCAGCTTCGCGCCGGCATCGAGGACAACCTCTCGACGCTCGGTGTCGACCGACTCGCCGCGGTGAACCTCCGGCTCATGGAGGTGTCCGGGCCCGGCGACCGCTTCGACGCACAGCTCGCGGCGCTCGTCCAGGCTCGCGACGAGGGACTGATCGACGGGATCGGTCTGAGCAACATATCGATGGAGCACCTGCGCAGAGGCATCGACCAGACGCAGATCGTCTGCGTGCAGAACCTGTTCAACCTCGCGGATCAACGCTCGCGTCGATCTCGTGGACGAGTGCACCTCGCGAGGCATCGCGTTCGTGCCGTTCTGCCCGCTGGGCTGGCCACGAGGCGTCCAGAACGCGATCCTCACGAGTCCCGTCCTCGCCGACCTGGGCGCGCGCCTCGATGCGACTCCTGCGCAGATCGCGCTCGCGTGGCTGCTCGACCTCGCCCCCAACGTCCTGCTCATCCCCGGCACCCGGACCCGCCAGCATCTGGCCGAGAACATCCGATCGGCGCGCGTTCGACTCGACGACGACGCCCGCGCGGAGCTGACGCGGCACTTCCCGATCCCGCCATCTCCGTCACGATCCGGATGATCCGACGACCTGACCGTTGGCGGTGAGCGCGACGCGGATGTTGCCCCGCGTCGCGTTCGAGTACGGGCACACCTCGTGCGCGGCGGCGACGATCTCGACCGCTTTCCCGGGATCTTGGACCTGCGGCAGCGTCACGTCGAGCTCGACCGCGATGGTGAACCCGCGATCCTCGGTGGGAAGGAGGCTCACACGGCTGTCGATCGACACGTCGCCGACCTCCGCGTGCTCGCGACGGCCGATCACCCCGAGCGCGCCTTCGAAGCACGCCGCGTAGCCCACGGCGAAGAGCTGTTCGGGGTTCGTGCCGTCGCCCTCACCCCCCATCTCCTTCGGCGAGCGCAACTGCACGTCCAACATCCCGTCAGTCGTGCGTCCGTGGCCGTTCGCGCGCCCACCGGTGACCGTTGCTTCTGCGGTGTAGAGAACTCGCGCCATCCCAGGCTCCGTTTCCTCGATGTCGTCCTCGTTGTATCCGCGCCGGTCGACATCGGCCACCCCGCCGGCGCACAATCGCCGCGTGCAGTTCAGCCCTGATCTCCGAGATCGGGTAGCGGACGGAACCATCACCGTCTCCTACCGCCTGTGGTCGAGACCCCAGGTCAAGGTCGGCGGCGTCTACCGCAGCGGGTCCGTGACGATCGAGATCGACGAGATCGAGCTGCTCCCGTTCTCGTCGATCACCGACGAAGACCTCGGCCCGACAGGAGAGCCGGACGTCGAGGCGCTTCGTCGACGGGCCGCACACGCCGGGCCGATCCACGACGACACCCTGCTCTACCGCGTGGACTTCCACGTCGTGGGCTAGCTGGTCGACCGGACCGAGCATCTGGCTGCGGATCGGAAGGGCCGTGGGGGTGCCGGAACGCGGACCTTGACATCGCTTGGAGCTAGAAGCATATTTATCTAGTTCCCTAGTTGAAGAGAGGTCCGCGGTGATCGAGTTCCACCTGGACACGCGCTCGGGCGTCTCGCCCTACCTGCAGATCGTCCACCAGGTGCGCCGGGCCCTGCGCCTGGGGCTGATCCACCAGGGTGACCAGCTGCCGACGGTCAAGGAGGTGGTGGCCCAGCTGGCCATCAACCCCAACACGGTGCTCAAGGCCTACCGCGAGCTGGAGCACGACGGGCTGGTGGGAGCCCGCCCCGGAGTGGGCACGTTCGTGACCGGTTCGCTGGGCGTCTCGTCGCTGGCCGCCCACGGACCGTTGCGGGCCGATCTCCAACGCTGGCTGGCCAAGGCCCGACTGGCCGGCCTCGACGACGAGAGCATCGAGGATCTCTTCCAGGACTGCTTTCGCGCCTCCGCCGAACCGGGCGTAGCGTGACCGCCGTCCTCGAGGCCGACGGGTTGACCAAGCGCTACGGAGGCCATGAGGCGCTGAGCGACTGCACCCTGGCCATCCCGGCCGGCCACGTGGTGGGCCTGGTCGGACCCAACGGCGCCGGCAAGACCACCCTGCTGCACCTGGCCGTGGGGCTGCTGGCGCCGAGCGCGGGCACCATCTCGGTGCTGGGCCAGCTCCCGGCGGCGGACGCCGCCCAGCTCGGCCGGGTCGGCTTCGTGGCCCAGGACACCCCCACCTACGCCCGCCTGCGCGTGGACGACCACCTGCGCCTCGGGGCCCACCTGAACCCGAGCTGGGACGACGCCCTGGCCCGCGAGCGCATCGAGGACCTCGACCTGGACCCCCACCAGCGGGCCGGGTCGCTGTCGAGTGGCCAGCGGGCGCAGCTGGCCCTCACCCTGGCCATCGCCAAGCGGCCCGAGCTGCTGATCCTCGACGAGCCGGTGGCCAGCCTCGACCCACTGGCCCGCCGCGAGTTCCTGGGGGACCTGATGGAGGTGGTGGCCGATCGGGAGGTCAGCGTGGTGCTGTCGTCCCACCTGGTCGGTGACCTCGAGCGGGTGTGCGACCACCTCATCGTGCTGGCCAACTCGCGGGTGCAGCTGGCCGGCGAGGTCGAGGAGGTGCTGGCCACCCATTGCCGCCTGGTCGGGCCCCGGCGCGACGACGACCGCCTGCCCGCCAACCAGGAGATCATCGAAGCCAGCCACACCGACCGCCAGACCTCGCTGCTGATCCGCACCGAGGACCCGGTCCTGGACCCGGCCTGGAAGGTCGAGCCGGTCAGCCTGGAGGACATCGTCCTGGCCTACATGGGTCGGGCCGAGGGATCCGGTCGCCGCCGCCGTCGGGAGGCCCGGTCATGACCTGGATGGCGTGGCGACAGTTCCGGACCCAGGCCCTGGTGGCTCTCGGCGCCCTGGTGGTGCTCGCCCTGGTCATGATCCCGACCGGCCTGCACCTGCGCCACATCTACGACTCCACCGTGGCGCCCTGCACCAACGGCACATCTCGCAGCAACTGCTCGGCGGCCATCCAGTACTTCCTCGGGCAGGACCACCAGCTCCAGGCCTGGCTCAACTTCCTGATCGTCATCGTCCCCGCTCTGCTGGGCGTCTTCTGGGGTGCGCCCCTGGTGGCCCGCGAGCTCGAGACCGGTACCTACCGACTGGCCTGGACCCAGAGCGTGACCCGCACCCGCTGGCTGGCCACCAAGCTCGGCGTCGTCGGCCTGGCCTCCATGGCGGTGACCGGCCTGTTCGCCCTCGGCATCACCTGGTGGTTCAGCCGCTTCGACCAGGTGGCCGCCGGCCCGTTCAACGACTTCGACCAGCGGGGCATCGTGGGCGTCGGCTACACCGCGCTCGCCTTCGCCGTGGGTGTCGTGGCCGGCACCCTCATCCGCCGCACGCTGCCGGCCATGGCCGCCACCCTCGCCGTCTTCGTGGCGGCCCGGCTCAGCTTCGCCTCGTGGGTGCGGCCGAACCTCGTGGCGGCCCGCCACCTCAACACGGCGCTCGACCCCAACTCGACGGGCTTCTTCAGCAGCAACGGCAGCGACATGCACCTGCAGCCCAATCCGCCGAACCTGCCCAACGCCTGGATCTACTCGACCCGGATCGTCGACGCGGCCGGTCACACCCTTCCGTCGGCCGTCGTGGCCCGCACCTGTCCCACCCTCGGAGTCGGTCTGCCGCCCCCGACGCCGATCCACGGCGAGGTGCGACTTCGCGTGCCCGGCGAGGTGCAGCAGACACTGGTCAACTGCGTGACCAAGCTGCGCGCGCAGTACCACACGGTCGTGACCTACCAGCCGGCCAACCGGTACTGGACCTTCCAGGGCCTCGAAACCGCCATCTTCCTGGCCGCGGCGCTGGGCCTGCTCGGCTTCAGCCTGTGGTGGGTCCGCCGGCGCCTGTCCTGAGGGGCGCCCACCGGGTTGACGTAACCGGGAGGGACATCCACCGTCTCTGGATCATGGATCCGAATCAGATGCAGGCCGCGGCGGACCGTCTGGCCTCGAAGTTGGACGCGCTGGACCTCGATGCCGAGGAGCGAGCGGTGCTCACGGCGATGCTCGGGTCGGGTGCCGCTTCGGTCGAGACCGCGGGTGACGAGGTCGAGGGCTTTGCGCTCAACGCGTACCTGTCGCTGCAGGGCCAGAAGCAGGGCAAACCCCCGAGCGCGCTCGACGAGAACCCTCAGGAGAGCATCAGCTTCAACTTCGGCCGCATCCAGTTCGAATACTCGGTGCAACACTGAGACTGCTCGCGCCGCCCGCCACCGGGATCAGAGGTCGAAGGTGGCGGTTCGCATCGGGCCGCGGCCCTGCTGGTCCCGGACCCTCTCGTTGAGCGAGGCGCGCTGCCGGCGACGCTCAGCCGGTGTCAGCTGGTCGCGATCGTCGCCCGGGCGGGGCGCGAGGTCGAAGCCGGTGTAGACCACGCGCCGCTCGGTCGAGACCGGTGGGCGGCTCATGTGGAGCGTGCAGGAGCAGTGCACGGTGATGTCTCCGGTGCGGGTGGGGAGCGGGACGCGCGGCAGGTCGAGCCCTTCGCTGCCCAGCGGCACGACGTTGGCGCGGTGCGAGCCGGCGACGGCGCCCAGCTCACCGTTGTCGCGCCCTGCCCCCGTGACCGAGACGCCGACCGTGAGCGCGCAGCAGTGGCGGCTGTGGCCCCCCATCGAGCAGTCCTTGTGCCAACTGACGTCGGAGATGCCCTCGACGACGCCGACCTTCTTGAGGAGCGCCTCGGCCGAGTCGCCGACGTCGGGATCGCGCTGCCGGTAGCGATCGTCGGTGAGGGTGCCGATGCGCGTGAACCGGTCGTCGTGCAGCAGCGCCCGCAAGGTCGGTGACTTCTGGTTGAAGCCGAGGATCCGCGACGGGTACCAGCCGTCCACCTCGGTGCGCGCCCACCAGGATGCCCCGTCGTCGCGCTCGGCGGCGGCGACCGCCTCATCCTGCTCGGCCGCCACCTCGGCCATCTCGGCCTCGGTGAAGACGCCTTCGAGGTGCAGGAAGCCGGCCTCGGCCAGGAAGTGGGCGATCTCGGCGGGATCGTCGTCGGGCGCGAACGAGCGGTGGAGGTCGAGCGGCCCGCCGTCGCGGTCGCGGAAGGCGATCGATCCCGGTTCGTACACCGCACGGCCGTCGAGCAGGCAGCGCAGCACCGGTTCCCAGGCCACGAAGCGGTCGACGTCGCCCCGCCGGATCTCGGCCCGCCCGATCATCTGGATGCCGAACGTCGACGAGACGTCCTGCACCAGGTCCGCGAACGCCGCCTGGTCGAGCGCGACGACGAGCGCGTCGCGGGCACCGTGGTGCACGACCAACCCGCCCTCATCGACCCCGAAGGTGAGCGCGTCGCCGTCGACATCGAGGGTGAGCGGGGCGAGACCGAGTCGGGATGCGGCGGTGCCGGCCTCGCCTCCGTTCGCTTCGAGCAGAGCGGGCAGCTGCTCGTCGAGAAAGGTGGTCGGGTCGACGACGACCGCGTTGTCGTCAGCCCGGGTGCGGAGATCGACCGTCGGCATCATGTGCTCCCTTGGTGCTCGCCCGTGCGAGCGGTGATGGTCATGTGAGGCCGCCCAACGCGGCGGCGACGGTGGCGTGCAGCCGGTCGGCGTCAGGTCGCGACATCCCGGCCGACTCGCGCATGCCGATGCCGCCGCTGATCGCGGCGACCAGCCACGCGGAGGTCTCGGGGTCGGCGACCCCCGTCATCGCGTCGCCGATCCGGTCGAGGCGATCGCGGTAGAGGCTGTCGAGGCCGGCGGCCACGTCGGGGTCGTGTCGTGCGGCCGCCGCGGCATCGACCTCGAGGATGCGGATGTCACGACCCCGGTCGTCGTACATGAGGTCGATGGCGCGCTCGGGCTCGGCGATCGCCACGTGGAACGCGGGCTCGCTCTCGCGCTCGGCGAGCTTCCAGCGGATGACCTCGACGAGCAACTGCCCCTTCGAGCGGAAGTGCCCGTAGACCGCGCCGATGGTGAGGTCGGCGGCGGCCGCGATGTCACGCAGCGACGCGGCGCTGTAGCCCCGCTCGATGAACAGCCGCGCGGCCGCGTCGAGCAGGACCTGTCGCGTCCGTGCCGACTTCGGCGTCCGCGGCGGGGGCGGCGGGACGAACGGATGACGGACGGCCGGCACGCGGGTGGACGTGCTCACCGGGCCCGGCCCGACCAGCTCATATCGTGCATGAGCAATTTATATCACTGATATATAGTGCGAGGGAAGGGCCGATCTCGTCCTCCCTCGTCCGGTCGCCCGTCTCCCGTCCGGTACGGGCGTGTCCCACTCGCGGCCGGCGCGATCTCGGTACCGTTCGGGCGTGGCGACGTCGAAGAGCGCGAGCACGAAGGACGACGACGAATCGGTGATGCTCGACCTGGCCGGCCACGAGGTCACCGTGTCGAGCCCCGGCAAGGTCTTCTTCTCCGAGCGCGGCGACACCAAGCTCGACCTGGTCGAGTACTACCTCGCCGTCGAGGCTCCCATCATGGCGTCGATGGGAGGCCGGCCGGTGCTGCTGCAGCGCTTCCCCGATGGCGCCGGCGGCAACTCGTTCTTCCAGAAGCGCGTGCCCAAGAGCCGGCCCGACTGGCTGGCCACGGCGACGGTGTCGACGCCCAACGGCACCGAGTCCGAAGCCCTCGTGATCGACGACATCGCCCACGTCGTGTGGGCCGTGAACATCGGGTGCCTCGGCTTCCACGTGTGGCCGTCCCAGGCGGCCGACCTCGACCATGCCGACGAGCTGCGCATCGATCTCGACCCGACCCCCGGCGTCAACTTCGAGATGATCCGCGAGGGCGCCCGCGCGGTGAAGGCGCTGCTCGACGAGCTCGGCATCGTCGGGCACCCCAAGACCAGCGGCAACAAGGGCCTGCACATCTACGTGCGCCTCGAGCCGCGTTGGGACTCCTACGAGGTGCGGGCCGCCGCGGTGGCGCTGGCCCGCGAGCTCGAGCGGCGACATCCCGACCTGGTCACCGCCGCGTGGTGGAAGGAGGAGCGGGGCCGGCGGGTGTTCATCGACTTCAACCAGAACGCGCCGCACAAGACGATCTTCGGGGCATGGTCGGTCCGGGCCCGGCGCCGGCGCGCAGGTGTCGACCCCGCTCACCTGGGCCGAGGTCGAGACCGTCCACCCCGACGACCTCACCATCGCCACCGTCCCCGATCGCGTGCAGCGCGACGGCGATCCGTGGGCCGACATGGTCGACCACCCGCAGTCGATCGAGACGCTGCTCGAGTGGTCGGCCCGGGACATGGCCGACGGGCTGATGGACGCGCCGTGGCCGCCCGTGTACCCGAAGCAGCCCAACGAGCCGCCGCGGGTGGCGCCCAGCCGCGCCAAGAAGGCCGACTGAGCGGTGGACGCCATCGAGCGGCTCGAGGCGATCGAGGCGATCCGCCAGCTGAAGGCGCGCTACTTCCGGTGCATGGACACCAAGGACTGGGAGGGGTTCGGCGCCGTGTTCGCCCACGATGCCGAGCTCGACATCTCCCAGGACCTGGGCGACAACCCCGCGCCCATCGTGGGTCGCGAGCCGATCGTCCGGCTCGTGCGCCGCGCCGTCACCGACGCCACGACCATCCACCACGGGCACATGCCCGAGATCACGATCGAGTCGGCCGACTCGGCCACCGGCGTGTGGGCGATGGAGGACCACCTGTTCTGGCCCGAGGGCGCGCCGCTCCGGTCGATGCACGGCTATGGCCACTACCACGAGCGCTACCGCCGTACGAGCGAGGGCTGGCAGATCGCGGCGATGGCGCTGACCCGCCTGCGCGTCGACGTCGAGCCCGCCTCGGAGACCTGAGCGGGCGTCAATCGGAGGACGGGCGTCCCGTGACCTGGCGGAAGGCGGCCACGGCGCGACGCAGGTGATCCTCGGCCTCGGAGACGTCCGACGGGATTCGCAGCGAGGCCCGGAAGTCGGTCACGCCCGCCTGCACCAACGCGGGCACACCCGCCATCGTGCGATCGATGTCGAGCCCGCCGTCGGCATCGCGCACCTCGGGCAGCTGACCTGCCACCTGCAGGCCGGTCGGGTCGCGCCCGGCGTCGGCCACCATCCCGCGCAGGCGCGGCCACGACCGCGCGAGATCGGTCGCGTCCTCACCCCAGGGGATCCACCCCGAGCCGAACCGCGCCAGGCGCCGCGCCACCGCGTCGTTCACGCGACCGCTGATCCACAGCGGTACGCCCCCCGGCTGGAGCGGCTTGGGCATCTGATGGATCCCGTCGAAGCGCAGATCCGGCGAGTCGTGCGAGGCGCGCACCTCCCGCCAGAGGGTCTGGCACACCTCGAGGGTCTGGTCGAGCATGCGGCCGCGGCGGCTGAAGTCGAGGCCGGCCGCCTCGTACTCCTCGCGCTGCCAGCCGACGCCGACGCCGAGATCGAGCCGGCCCCCCGACAGCACGTCGAGCGTCGCCGCCGACTTGGCCAGCACCACCGGTCGTCGCAGCGCCGCGATCAAGATGTTCGTGCCGAGCCGCATGCGCGTCGTCATGCCAGCCAGCACCGACAGCGTGGTCATGGGTTCGAGCCAGTGGCCGTCGGGTCCTGTGGGCTGGACGCCGCCCTCGGCGCCGCCCACCTCGGGCCGCCCGTAGGCCTCGAGGTGCTCGCCGAACACCACGTGGTCCGAGACGAGGAGCCGGTCGACCCCGGCCCGGTCGAGCAGGCGGGCCCGCTCGAACAGCGGCTCCCAGCTGCCGGGATCCGCGGCCCAGAACGTCCGCACGCCGATCGAGAGCTGCGGTTCGGTCACGACCGTGAGCCTCCCACAGGCGACCCGGCCCCGGTCTCGGTGCAAACGAGTGATAGACCCGCGTGTTCGTTCGAACAGTCGGAGAGGCCCGGCGCGATGCGGATCTTGATGATCGGGGGCACGGGACCGAGTGGCATCCCGATCGTGCGCCGGCTGGTCGATCACGGCCACGACGTCACGATCCTGCACCGCGGCACCCACGAGCGCCCCGAGACGCCGGCCGACCTCGTGCACCTGCACGCCGACCCCTACGACGAGGCCTCGCTGAGCGACGCACTGGCCGACTCGACGTGGGACACGATCGTGGCCATGTACGGACGCCTGCGCACCGTCGCGCAGGTGACCAAGGGCCATTGCGACCACTTCGTCTCGGTGGGGGGCGTGCCCGCCTACCGCGGATGGACGAACGCCTGGCTGCACGACCCACCCGGGCTGCCCGTGCCGCTGCGCGAGGATGCGCGGCTCGTCGACGACCCGGCGGAGGACGACAAGGGCTATCGGATCGTGCGGACCGAGCAGGCGGTGTTCGAGGCGCATCCGCAGGCCGCCCACTTCCGGTACCCCTACCTCTACGGGCCGTACCAGCCGGCGCCGAGGGAGTGGTCGGTCGTGCGGCGCATCCTCGACGGGCGCCGCCGGATCATCGTCGCCGACGACGGCCTGACCCTGCACCACCACTGCTACACCGAGAACGTGGCCGCGGCCGTCGCCACCGCCATCGAGCACCCCGAGCGCAGCGCGGGCACGATCTTCAACGTCGGCGACGAAGAGGTGCTGACGGTGCGCCAGGTGGTCGAGCTCTGCGCGGCCGAGCTCGGACGCCGAGCTCGAGATCGTCTCGATGCCCTACGACCTGGCCGTCCCCGCCTGGCCGCTGCTGGCCCAGCCGCTGCCCACCCACCGCGTGCTCGACCTCAGCCGCCTGCACCACCAGCTCGGCCACCGCGACGTCGAGCCGGCGCGCCGAGGCCGTACCGCCGCACGGCGCGGTGGCTGGCCGAGCACCGGCCCGAGCGCGGTGGCATCGAGGAGAAGGTGCTCACCGACCCGTTCGACTACGCAGCCGAGGACGCGCTCATCGAGTCGTGGTCGGCCGCCCGCGCCTCGGTCACCGTCCCCACCTTCGAGGTGCCGCCCGGATGGGGCCTCGCCTACAGCGGTCCGCAGGGCCGCCCCCGCATGCACACCGAGTTCGTCGAGTGACGCGGGCCCATGCAGGGCGTGCGCGTCCTCGACCTGTCGATCGCGCTGACCGGCCCGTACGCCGTCGCCCTGCTGGCCGACCAGGGCGCCGAGGTCATCAAGGTCGAGCGGCCCGGCATCGGCGACATCGCCCGGTGGGTCGGCGTGGCGGTCAACGGCATGAGCTCGCTGTACCTGGTCTGCAACCGCGGGAAGCGCTCGATCGCCGTCGACCTGCACACCCCCGACGGGGTCGACATCGTGCGCCGCCTGGCGGCCGAGTCCGATGTCGTGGTGCAGAACTTCCGCCCCGGTGTGATGGACAGGCTCGGCCTCGGCTACGACGACCTCCGCGAGGTCAACCCCGACATCATCTACGTGTCGCTGTCGGGGTTCGGCTCGACCGGCCCGTACCGCGATCGCAGCGCCTACGACACCGTGATCCAGGCGTACGGCGGGCTCGCCGCGAACCAGGCCGATCCCGTCGACGGCGTGCCGGTGTTCCTGCGCCAGACCGCGGCCGACAAGGTGACCGCGCTGTACGCGTCGCAGGCCATCGACCGCCGCGCTGTTCGCTCGGGCGCAGGGGCGCGGCGGCCAGCACATCGAGCTGTCGATGATGGACGCGGTCGTCTCGTTCCTCTGGGCCGACTCGGCCGCCAACGAGGTGCTGCTCGACTCCGACGGGTCGCAGAACTCGAGCTTCGTCGCCGGGTTCCGACCGATGCGCTTCCTCGACGGCTGGGGCATCGTCGACCCGACGTCCGACCACGACTTCGCCGGCATGTGCATCGCGCTCGACGTCGACGGCTACGACGACCCGCGCGTCGCCACCATCGCCGAGCGGATCCAGCACCGCGAGGTCAGCGACGTGCTGGTGGACCGCTGCTACGCGCACGCCGCCAACCTCACGATGGCCGAGGCCACCGCAGCGGTTCGAGGCCGAGCGCGTCCCCTTCGCCATGATCCTCTCGCCCGCCGAGCTGCCCGACGATCCGCACGCCCTCGCCGTCGGGCTGTTCGAGCGAGTACGAGCACCCGGTCGTCGGGTCGGGTCCGGCTGCCCCGTCACCCCGCCCGGTTCGGCGCCACGCCGGCCCACCTCGAGCTGGGCTCGCCCGTCGCTCGGCGAGCACACCGACGAGCTCCTCACCGAGCTCGGCCTGGACGATCGCATCGCCGAGCTGCGCCGGGACGGCGTCGTCGCCTGAGGAGCGCCCCCTGACACGCGCCCCCGAGATCCGCGGAAGCCGGGTTCAGCGGCGGCTGGCGAGGTACTTGGCGTAGCCGTCGGCCGAGGCGCGCAGCTCGGGATCGGCCTCGAACAGGGGCTCGAACTTCTCCCAGGCCTGCCTCGCGCTTGGCCGGGAAGTACTCGGTCGGCCAGTAGCCCTCGTGCGGGCCGGTAGCTCCTTGAGCACGTTGCGGGCGACGGTGGCCTTGTGCACCTCGTCGACGCCGTCGGCGATGCCCATCGTCGGCGCCGCCGCGTACATCGCCTGCAGCGGCGTGAGGTCGGTGGTGCCGAGCGAGCCGAGGATGTGCAGCGCGTTGAACGACACCTCGCGCAGCACCTTGGCCATCGTGTACTTCACCGCCGCGATGTCGGTGCGGGTCTCCTGGGTGCTGGTGTTGTCGATCTTCCACGCCGTCTCGAGCACGAACAGCCGCAGCATCCGGATCGACGCGTACGAGTCGGCGATCTTCTCCTGCACCATCTGGTGCTCGGCGATGATCTTGCCGTGCGACTCGCGGCTGAGCGCCCGCTCGCACATCATGTCGAAGGCCAGCTTGCACTGGGCGATGGTGCGCATCGCGTGGTGGATGCGCCCGCCGCCGAGCCGTCGCTGGGCCAGCACCTTGGCGCCGTCCTCGGGCCCGAGCAGGTGGTCGAGCGGGACGCGCACGTCGTTGTAGATGATGTGGTTGTGGTTGCGCGGCTCGGGCTGGATCTCGACGCCCGGCGTCGTCGCGCGGCACGACGAACATGCCGTTCGTGCACATCACGAAGAGGATGTCGGCGACCCGGCCGGCGCTGGTGAACCACTTCTCGCCGTTGATGACCCACTCGTCGCCGTCGCGCACGGCGTGGGTGCGGAACAGGTTCGGGTCGGAGCCGCCCTGCGGCTCGGTCATCGAGTACGCCGACCACATCTCCTGGTTGAGCATCGGCGTCGAGCCAGCGCTTCTTCTGCTCGTCGGTGCCGTACGCGGCGAGCATCTCCATGTTGCCGGTGTCGGGCGCGGCGGCGCCGAACATCTGCGGCGCCGACGGGTAGCGACCGAGGATCTCGTTGAGCAGGCCGAGCTTGAGCTGGCCGTAGCCCGGGCCGCCGAGCTCCTCGTCGAGGAAGATCGCCCACAGACCCTGGTCCTTGACCTGGTCCTGCAGGCCCTTGACCAGCGCCTTGACCTTCGGGTCGCGCGAGCCGCACCGCGTACGGGAAGACGTACTCGAGCGGCTCGACCTCCTCCCGGCAGAACTGCTCGACCCAGTCGAGCTTCTCCTGGAACTCCGGATCGGTCGAGAAGTCCCACGCCATGTCGTCCCCCGGAGTGTCGCCGCGTGCGATCACGCGTCCTGTGCTGTCCGAAGCCGCCAGCCTACGCGGCTGTAACCCGAACGACCCCACGGCGTCATGCGATGGACCGGGAGCCGCAGCGGCCCGACCGTCGTGCGGCGACGGCAGCCGAGAGGCCCCGGCTGCGACCACCGACCCTGCTGGGAGGATCCGCCATGCCCGATCAGATCACGATGAGCCTCGACGACGTCGAGGCGCTGGCCGCCAAGCTCGACGGGCTCGAAGGCCAGTTGGACGACAACGAGAAGGCCCTGCTGCTGGCCGTGTTCCAGGTCGCCGGTGCCGCCATCCAGGCCCAGGCCTCCGAGGTCGAGGGGTTCAGCCTCAACTTCACGCCGAGCTTCGGCGTCGAGCAGAACCACGCCCCGCTCTCGCAGGGCTTCCGCAACGCGTTCTCACCGGGCGTGGGCGGCGGCATCGCCCAGGACGAGGGCGTCAACATCGTCGTCGGGCCCGGGTGATCCCGTGAGCCCGCGAGGGTGACCCTGGCGTCGAGGTCCTCGTGAGCATCCGACTCGAGACTCGCCGGCCGAGCGTGCTCGGCGACGTGGGTGCGCTCGATCCAGCGACGCGCGCGCGTCGCCAGGCGGTGCCCGTCGCGCTGGTGACGATGCCGTTCGTGTCGTGGGTCCGGCCGTCGTTGCAGCTCGGGCTGCTGAAGCCGATCGCCGAGTCGCACGGCTTCCCCACCGACACGTTCCACCTCAACCTCGAGCTCGCGGCGCTGACCGGCCGGCCGCTGTTCGACCTGCTCTGCGATCACCGAGGCGAGGCCACCGGCGACTGGTTGTTCTCGCTGGCCGCGTTCGACGGCGACTCGCCCGACCCGACCGACCGGTTCGTGGAGGACTACCGCCACCGCCTCGAACACCGCCTCGCCGCCATCGACTCGTCGGTCGACGAGCTGCTCCGCGTCCGCCACGAGGTGGTGCCCGCCTACCTCGAGCAGATGATGGCGCTCACCGACTGGGGCCGATTCGGCGTCGTCGGCTTCACCTCGACCTTCCAGCAGAACGTGGCGTCGTTCGCGTTGGCCCGGCGGATCAAGGAACGGCACCCGCAGACCCGGATCCTGTTCGGCGGGGCCAACTTCGAGGGCGACATGGGCGCCGAGTGGATGCGCGCCATGCCGTTCGTCGACCTGGCCGTCGACGGCGAAGCCGACCTGGCCTTCGGCGAGCTGCTGACCGCGATCGCCGACGGCGACGACCCGTGCCAGGTCCCCGGCGTCATCGGTCGGCACCGAGGCCAGCATGGCGGCGACGAGCTGACCCGCGTCGAGGGGCGGGCGCCCTTCGAGCGCCTCGACGAGCTCCCGGTCCCGGACTACAGCGAGTACTTCGCGCGGGTCGAGTCGCTCGAGCTGCTCGAGGCCACGGCGCGGCGTCGGGTCCAGCTGCCGTTCGAGAGCGCGCGCGGCTGCTGGTGGGGGGCCAAGCGGCACTGCACGTTCTGTGGCCTCAACGGCGGGACCATGGCGTTCCGGACCAAGTCGGTCGAGCGGGTCGAGTCCGAGATGGCCGAGCTGGTCCGGCGCTACCGCAGCTTCGAGCTCGAGAGCGTGGACAACATCCTCGAACCCAGCTTCGTCGACGGCCTGTTCCCGCGCCTGGCCCGCGCCGGCTCGACCTACCGCATCTTCTACGAGGTCAAGGCCGACCTCACCCCGGCGCAGCTGCGCACGCTGCGCCTGGGCGGAGTGCGCAAGGTGCAGCCCGGCATCGAGTCGCTGAGCAGCCACACGCTGGGCCTGATGCGCAAGGGCGTGCGCGCGTCGACCAACGTGAACCTGCTCCGCTGGACCTCGTACTTCGGGCTCGAGGTGGCGTGGAACCTGCTTGTACGGCTTCCCTGGCGAGCACCAGCACGACGCAGACGAGCAGGTCGCGCTGCATCCCGCACCTGGCTCACCTGCAGCCGCCCGTGGGCACCGGGCGGATCTGGATGGAGCGCCACAGCCCGATCTTCACCGATCCGGCCGCCTTCCCGGCGAAGTGGCGGAGCCCCGAGGCCAGCCTGTCGCGCGTGTACCCCGAGTCGGTCGACCTCGACCGGGCGGCCTTCTTCTTCGACTACGAGCTCGAGGGCACGCTCCCCAACAGTGCGTACGACGCCCTGTCCGAGGCCGTCGGGGCCTGGATCGCCCGGTGGGAGCAGGCGGAGCTGCGCCCGAGCCTCGTGTGGTGGCACACGCCCGGGCTGCTGCAGATCGAGGACCGACGCGACGCGGACGCACCGGGCACCTACACGTTCGAGGATCCGTTGGCCTCGCTCTACCTCGCCTGCGCCGAGCGCCCGGTCAAGGCCGACGCGGTCGCATCGGCGCTGCAGCTCGAGCATCCCGTCGACGAGGTCCGCCACGCGCTCGACGAGTTCGTCGAGCGGGGGCTCATGATGCGCGACGGCAACCTGTTCCTCTCGCTGGCCATCCCTGCCACCGGAGGGCTGCAGCCGCCCGCGTGACGGACCGTGCTCTCCCCGTCCGCTGCGACCAACCGTCTGCCGGGGGCGGCCCATCGCGCCGATCGCCGGTAGGGTGCCGGCGGGTCAGAAGGACGAGTCCGGGGGGTCTCAGATGGGATTCGAGCACGGCGACATCCGGGTGATCGACACCGATACGCACCTGACCGAACCGCACGACCTGTGGACCCGGCAGGCCTCCGCGTCGAGCCGTGACGCCATGCCGCACGTCACCGACGTCGACGGCATCGCCACCTGGGTCATCGGCGACGAGGTGCTCGGCCGGGCCGGCGGCGGCGGCGTGATCGGTCGCGACGGTTCGAAGATCAACGCCCAGAAGGGCCTGTTCGAGTGGACCATCGACGACATCCACCAAGGCGCCTACGACCCGCTGGCCCGCGTCGAGATGATGGACGAGATGGGGATATGGGCCGAGGTGCTCTATCCGAACGTGATCGGCCTGGGTGGGCAGGGGATCGCGGAGGTCGTGAAGGACGCGCCGTTCCGGCTCGTGCTCCTGCAGATGTACAACGACCACATGGCGGGCGTGCAGGAGCCTCCGGCACGCGCCTGCTGCCCATGGGCGTGCTGCCGTCCTGGAGCGTCGAGGCGTGCGTGGCCGAGGCCGAACGGCTGCACGCCCTCGGGTTCCGCGGCGTCAACATGACCTCGGACCCCCAGGATCTCGGCGCCCCCGACCTGGCCAGCCGGAGCTGGGACCCGCTGTGGGAGACCTGCGCCCGGCTCGACCTGCCCGTGCACTTCCACATCGGGGCCAGCCTCACGACGATGAACTTCTACGGCAACTACCCGTGGCCGTCCCAGCAGGAGGACGTCGCCCTCGGCATCGGCGGGACGCTGCTGTTCGTCGGCAACGCCCGCGTCGTGGTCAACGTCATCTGCTCGGGCCTGCTCGATCGCCATCCCACGCTGAAGATGGTCTCGGTCGAGAGCGGGTGCGGCTGGATCCCGTTCATCCTCGAGGCGCTCGACTACGAGATGGAGGAGAACGCGCCCCACCTCGCCTCCGAGCTGAGCCTGCGCCCGTCCGAGTACTTCAAGCGCCAGCTCTACGCCACGACGTGGTTCGAGCGGAAGAACCTGGCCCAGGTGGTCGAGTCGGTGGGCGAGGACAACATCATGTTCGAGACCGACTTCCCCCACCCGACCTGCCTGTTCCCCGACCCGCTCAAGACGGCGGCGCAGAACATGGTCGACCTCACCCCCGAGGTCCAGCGCAAGATCCTGAGCGAGAACGCCGTCAGGCTCTACCGGCTCTGACCCGGGCCGCTCAGCCGGGGATGGTGGCGGCGAACTCGAGCAGCTGCGGGGCCAGCCGCGGCCAGTGCTCGAACAGGCCGCCATGGCCCGCCTGGGCCACGGCCATGCGCTCGATCCACTCGGTGTCACCCCACGGAGGTTCGACCAGCGTCGCGCCGGGGATCAGGCCGGCCACCGTCTCGGAGGTGGCCCGCGTGTGGTGCGGATCGCTGGCCCCGCTGCGAAAGACCATCGCGGGCAGCGCCAGCCGGGCGAAGTCGGCATCGGGCAGGCCCGGCACGGTGACGCCGTCGACCGGGCAGTAGACGGCCATCCAGCGCTCCATCGTCGCGATGAACGCCTGGCGATCCTGGCCGAGGATCAGCTCGCGGTTGCGCGGGTTGCGCTCGATCACGTCCTGCCACTCGGCGAGGTCGGCCACCGCCTCCATCCCGATCGTCCAGGCCGCTCGGAACGACTCACCGCCGTACACCATGGCCAGCGTCAGCAGGCCGTACACGCCTCCCGAGATCCACAGGATCGCCAGCCCCGCCGCCACGTCGGGGTGGCGGGCGGCCGCCAGCATCGAGACCCGCGCCCCACCCGAGCCGCCGACGATGATCGTGGGACCGAGCCCGAGTTGGGCGAGCAGTCCTCCCAGCGCGTCGGCCTGCATCTCGGACTCGGATGCGCCCCGGAAGCAGACATCGGACTCGCCGGTGTTCGGACGGTCCCAGATCACGACCTGGTGACCGTGGGCGGCGAGCTCGTGAGCCAGCTCGCGGACGCCGGGCGTGTCCTTGCTGAAGCGACCGCCGGGCGTGATGACCCACGGCCGACCGTCGCCGATCACCTCGTAGGCGATCCTCGTCCCCTCGACCTCGACCGTCGGCACGGGGTGACTGTATGCCGGGTCACCGGCCGGACAGGGAGTCGGGTCACCGGCCCGGCAGGGAGTCGGACGGATCCGAGGTCGAACCGCGAACGAGTGGAGCACTCGGGCCGTCTCGGCGAGACTGGCCGGCGTGACCGACACCGATCTGCCCCTGGTGCCCCACTGGGTCAGCGGGGCCCCGCAGCCCGGCTCGGCGGCCCGCCGCGGCGATGTCTTCGATCCGGCCACCGGCCAGGTGACCAGGCAGGTCAGCTTCGCGTCGGTCGACGACGTGGACGACGCAGTTCGCGCCGCCGTCGTCTGCGTTCGCGACCTGGGGATCGGCGTCGCTGGCCGAGCGCTCGCGCGTCCTGTTCCGCTTCCGAGAGCTGCTGGTCGATCGCGCCGGCGAGCTCGCGGCGATCATCACCTCCGAGCACGGCAAGGTGCTCGACGACGCGCTCGGTGAGGTGACCCGCGGCCTCGAGGTGGTCGAGTTCGCGTGCGGCATCCCACACCTGCTGGCCGGCGCGTTCTCCGAGAGCGTGTCGACGCGCGTCGACGTCACGTCCATGCGCCAGCCGCTCGGCGTCGTCGCCGTCATCAGCCCCTTCAACTTCCCCGCCATGGTCCCGCTGCTGGTTCTTCCCCATCGCCATCGCGGCGGGCAACACCGTCGTGCTCAAGCCCAGCGAGAAGGATCCGTCCGCCGCCAACTGGCTCGCGGCGCTGTGGGCCGAGGCGGGACTGCCCGCCGGCGTGTTCAACGTCGTGCACGGCGACAAGGTGGCGGTCGACCGCCTGCTCGAGCACCCCGACGTCAAGGCGGTGTCCTTCGTCGGCTCGACCCCGATCGCCCGCTACGTGCACGAGACCGCGGCCCGCGCCGGCAAGCGCGTGCAGGCCCTCGGGGGCGCCAAGAACCACATGGTCGTCCTGCCCGACGCCGACCTCGACCTGGCGGCCGACTCGGCCGTCAACGCCGGGTTCGGCTCGGCGGGCGAGCGTTGCATGGCCATCTCGGCGCTGGTGGTCGTCGACCCCGTGGGCGACGACCTCGTCAAGCGGATCGCCGAGCGCATCGACGGACTGCGGGTGGGCGACGGCCGCACGGGCACCGACATGGGGCCGCTCATCACCGAGGCCCACCGCGACAAGGTGACCGCGTACCTCGACGCCGGCGTGCAGGCCGGCGCCAGCCTCGTGGTCGACGGGCGCCAACACCCGATCGAGGGCGACGAGGCCGGGTTCTGGCTCGGCCCCACGCTGTTCGACCACGTCACCACCACCATGGACCTCTACCGCGACGAGATCTTCGGGCCGGTGCTGTCGGTCCTGCGCGCCGGGTCCTACGACGACGCGCTGGCGCTGGTCAACGCCAGCCCCTACGGCAACGGCGCCGCGCTCTTCACCAACGACGGCGGAGCGGCCCGTCGCTTCCAGCACGAGGTCCAGGTCGGCATGGTCGGCATCAACGTCCCCATCCCCGTGCCGGTCGCCTACCACTCGTTCGGCGGATGGAAGAGCTCGCTGTTCGGCGACACCCACGCCTACGGCAACGACGGTGTGCACTTCTTCACGCGCGGCAAGGTGGTCACCAGCCGGTGGCCCGATCCGAGCCACGGTGGCGTCGACCTGGGGTTCCCGCAGAACACCTGAGCCCGGCGGGCGCGGAGCGCGCCTTCGCTACAGTGCCGCGACATGGCAACGGGCGACGCGGAATCCGACGTCACGATCCCCGAGGGCGAGCTGTCGTACTACCGCGCCATCGGCGACGAGGCCCGCAACCTCGCGGTGCACAAGCCGTTCTCGGATGTCGACGTCGACACCAAGCTCATGCAGATCGGCGCCATCCTCAGCCTGCTGCCGACCCCGCCGGCCGACGTGCTCGAGTGCGGATGCGGCACCGGCTGGCTCTCGAAGCTCCTCACCAAGATCGGCTACCGCACCACGGGCGTCGACGCCGCTCCCGAGGCCATCCGCCTGGCCCGGTCACAGCCCGTCTTCGACGGCCAGCCGCCCCCTCGCTTCGAGGTGGCCGCCGGCGAGGACCTGCCCTTCACGGCCGAGTTCGACGCGGTCCTGTACTTCGACGCCCTCCACCACGTGGGCGACGAGGCCGCGGCGATCCGCGCCGCGCACCGGGCGCTGCGACCGGGTGGGGTGCTCATCACGTCCGAGCCGGGTCGGGGACACCACGACGCCTCCGACGACACCGTCACCCAGTTCGGCGTGACCGAGAAGGACATGCCGGCCCGCCACATCGCCGGGCTGGCGAAGGCGGCCGGCTTCGCCTCCACCAAGCTGTACCCGCGGGCCGACGAGCTCGGCCGCGCCATGTACGCCGGCTACGACGGCCCCTCGGCCGCTCGACGCCTGGTGACGGGCTCGGTCGGTGGCACCGCCCTCCTCGCGTTGCGTCGCATCCTCTGGAACCGCCTCGACAACGGCATCGTGGTCTGCACGAAGGCCCGCTGAGCGCCCGAGGCCGGACAGCCGCGGGAGCGCGAACGCCTAGGATCGCCGCGTGAGCTCCTCGCCTGTCGACCAGGGTTCGGCGAGCCAGACCGGCCCCGACCCCTATGACACGGTCGACCCGATCGGCCGGCCGCTGCAGCTGACCGTCGACCCGGTGGCGGGCGAAGGCTTCGGCCGCGACCAGCACGACGAGATCCGCGCGAGCTACCGCGCCCATGGCTACGTCGTGGTCCGCGGCGTGATCCCGGTCGACCTGGCCCGCCGCGCCAACGACGAGTTCGACCGCGAGATCCGGGGCGACACGCGTCCGTTCTACCGTCTGTCGGGTCGGCCCGAGGCGCACACCTTCACCGACGCCGGCTTCATGTTCGACGGCATGCGCGACGTGCAGAGCCTCGACCGCCGGCGCAGCCCCGGGTTCGTGCGCGCCAGCCTCGACGTGCTGACCCACCCCGCCCTGGCCGACGCCGTCGAGGTGATCCTCGGCGAGCGCGGCACCATCGTGCAGACGATGTACTTCGAGGGCAACCCGAGCACGCAGCCCCACCAGGACACCTACTACCTCGACGCCGATCCGCTCGGCACGATGGTGGCGGCCTGGATCGCCACCGAGGACATCGCCCCGGGGGCGGGACGCTTCTTCGTGTGTCCCGACAGCCAGGCGGTCAGCCTCCCGCTCAACTCGGGCAGCAGCAACATCGTCGAGCACTACGACGAGTACCTCGACGCCGTCGGGCGCGCCATGCACGACCTCCCCCTCGAGGTCCATGCGCCGTCGCTCCGGATCGGCGACGTCCTGTTCTGGTCGTCGATGACCATCCACGGCAGCCTCGGCACGAGCCAGCCCGAGCGCTCGCGACGCTCCTTCACCGCCCACTTCATCCCCGACACCGCCCCGTTCCTGCAGTGGCAGACCCGGCGCGTCCCGCTCAAGCTGCAGACTGTGAACGGTGTGCGCGTCCACCACCCCAAGGACCTCAACCGGTTCCCGACCCGGATGCGCTACCAGATCGAGACCCGGTTCCCGAACCAGGCGGCCCGCCTCAAGCGCCTCATCGCCAAGCGCGTGGTGGAGAGCTAGGGACCTTGCCGCAGTGACCTCCGATCCTGCCGATCTCGAGCGCGCTCGAGCGGCACCGACCGAGCCCGGCGAGCCCGGCGATCCCGAACCGACCGAGGCGCCACCGGGCACCGGCCGCTCGTGGGTGAAGGTCTCCGCCGTCGCGATGGCGGTGGCGGTCGTCTTCGTGGCGGTCCGGTTGCTCGTGCCGGCCCACGGCGACATCTCGCGTTTCGTGGTGGCCGGATCGACCTTCGCCGACAAGTCGCACACACCGAGCCAGCTGCACGTCTTCCCCACCAGCGACGGCTACGACGGCCAGTTCGTGTGGCGCATGGCCGCCGACCCGGCCTACCTCCACACGAGCCGGCACCTCGGGATGGCCCTCGACAGCCCGTTGCGGTTGCAACGGATCGGCTATCCGGCGCTGGCCTGGGTGTTGTCGTGGGGCAACCTCGCGCTGCTGCCGTGGGCGCTCGTGGTCGTCAACCTCGTCGCCATCGGGGCCGTGTCGGGCGTGGGCGCGGTGATCGCCCGCGACGCGGGCCGATCGCCGTGGTTCGGGCTGCTCCTCGCCGCGGTGCCCGGCTTCGCCATGACCCTGTCGCGCGACCTCACCGAGCTGTGCGCGGTCGCGCTGCTCGTCGGCGGGCTCCTGGCGGCGCGGCGCGGTCGATGGTGGCTCGTCGCCGGCCTGTGGTCGTTCGCGGTGCTGACCCGCGAGCAGGTGGTGTTCCCGATCGCGGCCTACGGCTTGTGGCGGCTGTGGCAGATCGTGCGGCGCCGCGTGCGGTTCGGGCCAGCCGATGCGGCCTGGCTCGTGCCGGCTCTCGCCTACGCGGCGTGGCAGGTGGTCGTCCTGCAGGTCGACGGGCACCTGCCCGCGCGCTCGGGAGTCGGTGCCAACTTCGGGCTGCCGCTGGCCGGTCTGGTCAGCGGCGTGAGCTACTGGGTGTCGCACCTGCCCGACGGCCTCGAGGCGCTGTACACCAACGGCCTGACGACCTTCGAGTTCGCCGTGCTGGTGGGCGTCGTCGGCGCCGCGCTGCTCACGCCCGTGCCCGGTCGCGAGGGCTGGGAGAAGTGGATGGTGGTCGCGCTGGCCCTGCTCGGCGTGACGCTGACGCGCCAGGTGTGGGACGTCCCCGCCGACATCCGCACACTGGCCGACCTGTCGGTGCTGGCGTGGGTGGTGCTGATCACCTGGGGACGGAGCCGGTGGCTCGTTCCGCTGGCGTCGGTGCAGACCATCGCGCTCGCAGGCGCGATGGCGATCCGCATGGCGTCGATCTAGACCTGGCGCGCGACCGCGGTCAGGGCACGTAGATCAGCAGCCACGCCAGCGCGCTCAGGCTCACCAGGCCGCTCCCGCAGACCGCCAGCGCCAGCCGCTCGCGCCACACCGTGCCCGTGATGTCGGCCAGGGCGAGCAGCAGGGGGAAGGCGCTCAACGCGTAGCGCTCGGTCGAGTTCAGGTTCTGCGCGCTCAGCGCGACGGCCAGGCTGAGGCCCGCGAAGACGGTGTAGGAGACCGGCCACCGGCGGGCCACGACGACCAGCAGCGCGAGGAACAGCAGCACGAAGGGCGTGTGCAGTCCGTCCGCGAAGCGCTGCCCGCCGAACATGTCGCCGATGGCGCGGACGAGGCGCGTGAACGGATCGCTCGAGCCTCGCAGCTTCGTCTGGACGCTGAACGGCGCGAAGGTGTCGCCGAACGTGCGGCCGACCCAGACGAGGTAGGCGCCGACTCCGAGCACCGGGGCCGCGATCGCGACGAGCCGCAGGAGCACGTCGCCGAGAGACCGTTGCGAGGTGGCGCGCCACGAGATCCAGGCTTCGACGGCCAGGGGCGCGGCCAGCAGGATCCCCACCGGTCGTGTGAGCCCCGCCGCGAACGCGCACACGGCGGCCAGCCCGAAGCGGCGACTCCGGGCGGCGAGGAACGTGCCGACCGCGAACACCAGGAAGAGCCCCTCGGCATAGGCCCAGACCAGCACGAACGAAGCGGGGAACAGGCAGGTGATCCACACCGCCCGCCCGGCCAGCGCCTCGTCGTGGCGCTCGAACAGGACCAGCCGCCGCACGAGCACGGCGGCCACCAGCGCCGCCACGTTGCTGATCACCAGCAGCGCCAGCCCGTAGTTGCCACCGAGCAGGGCGCCGAGCCACCGGCCGAGCAACGGGTACAGCGGGAAGAACCGCAACCCGTCCTTGGGGAGGGCGGCGTAGCCGTACTGGGCGATGACCCGGTAGAACGCGCCGTCCCACGCGGTCAGCCCCGAGCTGATCTTCGCCCCCCGGTTCCAGTGGTCGGCCACCCCGGCCGCCAAGAAGTACGAGAGCGCGACCAGCACGCGCGCGGCCACCCACGGCGGGAGCACCACGCGGAGGTCGTCGGCCAGCGCGCGCCGCTGGCGGACGAGGACGCCGTCCGGCGCCCCCACCGGCTGGACGCGGACCCCCTCAGCCCCCGGGACCGGCTCTCCCTCGAGATGATGAGCAGCGTCTGTCACGGCCCGAGCAGCCTAGGAGAAACACGCCGACCCGCGTTGCCTGGTGCGCCAGCCAAACGTCCGGTCGGTGCGCCCCGGCGCACGGGGCCGATTCGGGCCAACCTGTAGGCTCGGCAGGTGACCGAAGGTGCGGATCCGGGCGAGCGCCCGGCCGGACGCGGGCAGGGGCAGGGGCAGAGTCACGGGCAGGGTGGCGTCCTCGCCTATCGCCAGCGGCTGCTGGCCGGGGGCAGCCTCCCGACCCGCCTGTCCCACCGCCGCCGCATGGACCGCGCCCTGTCGATCCTCGACGGACGCACGTTCCGGCGCGCCGCGGACATGGGCGCGGCCGACGGTTGGTACCTCCAGGCCCTCATCCGCCGCGGCGACGTGGCCGAGGGGCTCGCGATCGACGACGACCCGGCCATGCTGGCGGCCGGCACGACCGCCTCCGGCGATCTCCCGTTGCGGTGGGCCACCCCCGACGATCCCGCGCTGGTCGACGAGCGGGGCACCTTCGACCTCGTCGCCTGCCTCGAGACCCTCGAGCACGTCGACGATCCGATCGAGGTGCTCGACGCCGTCATCGACCTGGCGGCGCCAGGCGGCACCGTCCTGATCTCGGTCCCCGTCGAGGTCGGTCCGAGCGTGGTCGTGAAGCAGTCGGGCCGCTGGCTGGCCAACCGCAAGGGCCAGTACAGCTACGAGCGCTACACGTGGCGCGAGCTCGCCCGGGCCGGCCTCTGGTGGCGCATCGACGGACTGGCGCGGGTCAACCGGCACAGCCACAAGGGCTTCGACTACCGCCGCATCGCCTCGGCGCTGCACGACCGCGTCGAGATCGAACGGACGGTCTTCGGCCCCGTGCACCCGCTCGGCCCGGTCATGGCCAGCACCGTCTACTGGGTCACGCGGCGCCGGGCGGACCCATGAACCACTCGACCGGCGACGACCCCGCCCACAGGCCGACCGCGGACAGCGGGCCGCTCGACAGCCCGCCGGAGGGCGCACCGGAGCCCGAGCCCGTCTCGCGCCGGCCGGGCCGCTACCAGTGGACCGTCGCCATCCTGAGCGGCGTCGCGCTCACGCTGGTGGCGCTGACGATCAGCAAGTACTCGGTGGCCACGTCGATCGGCCTGGGCATCGCCGCGGTCGTCGTGAGCCATCTCATCCAGGCGGTCAACCGTGGCCGGTAGCGCACCCGACCCAGGGAGCAGGAGCACGAGCAGGCGATGAGCACCGTGACCTACAACCCGTTCGAGCCCGGGTTCACCGACGACCCCTACCCCACCTATGACGAGCTGCGCCGGGCCGCACCGGTGCAGCAGACGCCACTCGGCCCCTGGATCCTGTTCCGCTACGAGGACGTCAACCGCTTCCTGCGCGATCCCAGCCTGAGCGTCGATGCCACGCGCGCCCACGCCACCCTGCTCGACGAGATCGAGGTCGAGGCCATCGGCGAGATCCGGCGCGATCCCGGCACCAACATGCTCAACGCCGATCCACCCGACCACACGCGCCTGCGACGGCTGGTGTCCAAGGCGTTCACGCCGCGGATGATCGAGCGGCTACGCGCCCGGGTCGTCGAGCTGGTCGACCAGTCGCTCGACCGCGCGGCCGACGCCGGCCACCTCGACCTCATCGGCGACCTCGCCTTCCCGCTCCCGTTCCAGGTCATCACCGAGATGTTGGGGATGCCCGACACCGACGCGCTCCAACTGCGCGAGTGGACCGGGTTGATGGTGCAGAGCCTCGAGCCGGTCGTCGACGCGGCCACGATCCGGGCCATCGCCGACGCCGGGTACGCCTTCCAGGGACACCTCGACGAAGCCATCGCGTGGAAGCGCTCCCACCCCGCCGACGACCTGCTCACCGGCCTGATCGCGGCCGAGGAGGAGGGCGACGCGCTCAGCGACGCCGAGCTGGCCAGCCAGGTCGCCCTGCTCTACATCGCCGGGCACGAGACGACGGTCAACCTGATCGGCAACGGCACCCTCGCCCTGCTGCGCCACCCCGACCAGATGCAGCGGTGGCGTGATGACCCCGAGCTCGGCGTGACCGCGGTCGACGAGCTGCTCCGCTACGACACACCCGTGCAGAACTCGCGGCGGGTGGTGCTCACCGAGACCGAGGTGGGTGGCCAGACCATCGAGGCCGGCGCGTTCACCGTCCTGTGCCTGGCCTCGGCCAACCGCGATCCCGAGCAGTGGGGGGCCGACGCCGACCAGGTCGACCTGACCCGCGCCGATGCCAACCAGCACGTGTCGTTCGGCGGCGGCCACCACTACTGCCTCGGCGCCGCGTTGGCCCGGCTCGAGGGCCAGGTGGCGCTGGGCGGGCTGGTGCAGCGGTTCGCCACCATCGAGCCGACCGCCGAGCCGCGGTGGAACGGCCGCATCAACCTGCGCGGACTCGCCGAGCTCCCGCTGCTCGTGGCCCCGTAGCGTCCGCTCGGCGCCCGAGCCGGGCGAGGTCAGACCCGGATGCGGTGGTCCTCGCCGAGGAGCACCCGGCGATCGCCCAGCCGGTCGATGGTGCCTGCGTCGTGGGTGGCCACGACCAACGTCTTGCCCGAGCGGTGCAGCTCGTCCAGGAGGTCGAGGAACCAGACCTGCGTGGCGGGATCGAGCGCCGCCGTCGGCTCGTCGAAGAGCAGGACGTCGGGGTTCATGACCAGCACCGACGCGATGGCCACCCGCTTCTTCTGCCCCTCGGAGAGCTGGTAGGGCGCGCGGTCGGCCAGGTGGGCGATCTCGAGCAGCGCGAGCAGGTCGTCGACCCGGGCGGCCGCAGCCCCGGGTTCGATGCCCATGTTGAGCGGGCCGAAGGCGATCTCGTCGCGCACGGTGGGGGAGAAGAGCTGCGCGTCGGTGTTCTGGAACACGAACCCCAACCGGGATCGGAACGCCTCGTTGAACTGCTCGTCCTCCAGCGCGTCCTCGGTGACCTCGTGGCCGAAGGCGTGGAACGTGCCCGAATCGGGGAAGACCAGCCCGGCCAGGATCTTGAGCAGGGTCGACTTGCCGCCGCCGTTCGAGCCCAGCAGCGCCACCCGTTCGCCCGGCCCGACGGCGAGGCTGACGTCGTCGAGCGCCGCGAACCGGCCCAGGTAGGCGTAGCTGACGTGGTCCACCGCGAGCAGCGGCGGGCCGGGCTCAGAAGGCAACGGCGTGGGCCAGCCCGACCAGGCCCGCCGCGATCGTCACGACGGCGGCCAGGGCGATGCCGTCCACCACGCCCAACGCGGGGGGATCGAGGGTGTGGGTGTCGCCCACGTAGCCACGCGCCACCATCGCCTGGTGGACCTCGCCGGTGAGGTGGTTGGCCTTGCCGAACAGCGACCCGGCCGACGCCCCCACGAACCGGCGCATCCCGTCGATCGACTCGGGCCGCACGGTGCGCGCCAGCCTCGCGGTGTACATGTCGGTGACCGAGTCGAGCAGGTGGAAGATGTAGCGGTGGGCCATGGCCGCCACCGTGACGAACATCCTCGGGACGCCCAGGCTGCGGAGGCCGGCCAGCAGCCGCGGCCAGCTGGTCGTGAAGGTGACGAGCACGGCCAGCGACACGCTGACCGCCACGCGAGCGGTGATCAGCGCCGCGCCGCGCAACCCTTGTGCGGTGATGCCGATCGGGCCGCCGAACCACCAGTTGCCCAGGGGTACGACGATGTGACCGGGGGTGACGACGTTGAGGGTGGCGGGCAGCACCACCACCGCGGTGAAGATCGGGACGAAGAGCCACACCCGCTTGACGAACCCCCACACGGGCAGCCGCGAGGCGAAGGCCAGGACCACCGTGACCAGGTAGAGGACGACGAGCACGGACAGGCTGCGGCTGAGCGACGCCACGAGCAGCAATCCCAGCAGCCCGACGATCTTGGTCCGAGGGTCGAGCGCCTGCAGTGCGCCGGGCCGGGACGCCATCTCGTCGGCGTAGATGGCCTGGCGAGCCACGTCGGCGCCGCCGTTGAGCGTCTTGGCCACGACGTTGGCCTTCTTGCGCCGGCCGATGCAGCCGCACGGGCACAGCCCGACCTCGGAGCGGACCAGCCAGTCCGGGGCCACCGAGGCGGGGAGGCGAGCGGCGGGTGCGTCACCGGTTGCGGGATGGCTCTCGCGCACCACGATGGGCCGCTCGGTGACGGTCACGCGCGCACCTCGGCGGCGGTCGACGATCGCCGCGGTCGACCGGCGACCTGACCGACGAGTTGGATGGCGCCCCAGACGGCCAGCACCGCGAGCGCGATGACCGTGATGCCGACCGCGGCCGAGGCGATGTAGCCGAGGGTGCGGTTCTGACCGGACCCGAACCCGTATCCGTTGAGCAGCGCGTGGCTCCAGAACCCGTTGAACCGGTCGAGCCCGGTCGGGATCGCACGCAAGCCGTACGCGTGCAGGTCGAGGCCCGAGGGAGCGGCCTCGCCGAACGCGCCACCGGGGGCCAGCAGCCCCAGCGGGGTCAACAGCACCAACGCGGCCAGGCCGACCCCGGCCCAGCGCCACCCCGTGCGCACGGGTTCGCGCTCGGGATCGACCTCGTCAGGGACGTTGTCGTGGTTGATGCGCAGCACCGGGAGGTTGGCCTTCTGCAGGTAGGCGATCACCCCGGCGGTGAGCACGAGCTCGACCACGCCGGCCACCAGCAGGTGCGCCAGCATCATCGCCGGGATCGACTGCGCGAGGTGGAACGGGGCGTACAACGGCGTGCCGTCGGCGGTGTGGAACAGCAGAGGTTGGAGGCCCAGTTCGACCGCGCAGCCGAACGCGGCCGCGTTGAGCCCGATGTACCCGGCCACGCCCGCCGAGAGGGCCCGCTTCGGGTCGGTGAGCGAGAGGTTCCGGGTCAGCACCCGGTACACGGCGTACCCCACGACGGGCAGCACGAACGCCATGTTGAAGCAGTTCACCCCGAAGGCGAGGATGCCGCCGTCGCCGAAGAACAGGGCCTGGATGGCCAGGGCGACGCTCACCGCGATGATGGCGGCTTCCGGCCCCAACAGCACGGCGACCAGCAGACCGCCCACCGCGTGGGCGGTCGTGCCGTCGGGGATCGGCACGTTGAGCATCATCACCAGGAAGCAGAAGGCGGCGCCGATGGCCATCAACGGCACGTCACGCCGCTTGACCTTCTTCTTGACCCGCTGCGCCGAGACCACCCACGCCGGAACCATGACCGCGGCGCCGACCGCGCACGTCTGGGGGCTCAGATATCCGTCGGGTATGTGCATGGACGACCCCTCGACCGCTCGTCGGCGACGCTAGCGAAGGCCCACCCTGGATGCGAGCGGTTCGCAACAACGACTACGGCGCAGCTGGCGCTTCCGGATGAACCTCCGGGGGCGGGTCTCCTGGATGCGGGTCTCCTGGATGCGGGTCTCCTGGATGCGGGGGTGCTACCGCCTCCCCCTTCGTGGGGCCCGCACCCTCGTGCCGACGACCGGCCGCCCGTAGGTTCGACCCATGTGGTTGATCAGCTTGCGCGACCTGCAATGGCGCCGGCGTCGCTTCGCCATCGCCGTGCTGGCGGCCGGCCTGGCCTTCGGGCTGACCGTGACGATGACCGGCCTGATGAACCACATCCGCCTCGAGAGCACCCGGATCGTGCGCCTCTTCCACGCGGATGCCTGGGTGGTCGCCCACGGCACCGGCGGCGTCTTCTCGACGAGCAAGATGGTGCCCGAATCGGCCGCGGCCGTGGTCGCCCATCTGCCGGGTGTGCGCGCCGCCAGCCCGCTGCTCGTCCTGCGCAGCACCGTCGGGACCCGCGACGTCAACGTGGTCGGGTACCAGCTCGGATCGATGTCCGAGCCGGGTCGGGTCGAGCACGGCCGGCTCGCCACCGCGGGCGGCCAGGCGATGGTCGACGACTCGCTCGGGATGCACGTCGGCGGCCAGGTTCGCTTCGCCGGTCGGTCGTTCCCCGTCGTCGGCGTCCTGCACGACACCTCGTTCTACTTCGGCACCCCGACGGTGTTCCTGCCCATCGCGGACGTGCAGGCGACGTTGATCTCGGGCCAGCCCCTGGCCAGCGCCATCATCACGCGCGGCCGTCCCGACACCCTGCCGACGACGCTCACCGCGCTCACGGGCGAGCAGGTGCGCCGCGATCTCAACCGGACCCTCACCCAGACGTCGTCGACGCTCGACCTGATCAACTTCCTGCTCTGGATCGTGGCCGGCGGGATCATCGGATCGATCATCTACATGTCCGTGCTCGAGCGGCTGCGCGACTTCGCGGTGCTGAAGGCCAGCGGCGCGTCGACCCGGGCGTTGGTCGGGGGCCTGGGCCTGCAGGCCCTGGTGCTGTCGGTGCTCTCGGGTGTCGTGGCGGGCGTCGTCGCCCTGGTCATCGGGCCCCTCTTCCCGTTCCCCGTCGAGATCCCCACCAGCGCCTTCGCCACGTTGTTCGTCGTGGCGCTGGTCGTCGGGATCGTGGCCAGCCTGGTCGGGGTCCGGCGCGTGGCGCGGGTCGACCCGGCGCTCGCCTTCGGGGGCGCGGGATGACCGAGCTGCGCGTGCGCGACCTCACCGTCGAGTACTCGAGCGGGGGCTACACGGTCCGCCCGATCGACCAGCTGGACCTCGACGTCGCCGACGGCCAATTGGTGCTCCTGCTCGGGGCGAGCGGGTGCGGCAAGACCACCCTGCTGTCCGCCCTGGCATCGCTGTTGACGCCGACGTCGGGCACCATCCACCTCGGGCCGACCGACGTGACGGCGCTGGCGGGACGGGCGCTGACGGCCTATCGCCGGCGCCAGGTGGGGATCGTCTTCCAGGCCTTCAACCTGGTGCCGAGCCTCACCGCGCTCGAGAACGTGGCCGCGCCCCTGCTCGTGTCGGGCGTCGGCCTCCGCGAAGCACGGCGCCGCGCCGCGGCCGGGCTGGCCCAGGTCGATCTGGCCGACCGCGCCGCCCATCACCCCGCCGAGCTATCGGGAGGCCAGCAGCAGCGCGTCGCCATCGCCCGGGCGATGGCCCACGCTCCGGCCCTGCTGCTGGCCGACGAGCCGACCGCCCACCTCGACTACATCCAGGTCGAAGGCGTGCTGCGTCTGCTGCGCTCGGTCGCGGGACCGGGCCGGATCGTGGTGGTCGCCACCCACGACGAACGACTGCTGCCGTTGGCCGACGCGGTCGTCGAGCTCAGCCCGAGCACCGCCGCGACGTCAGGTCCGATCGTCGATCCACCCGCCTCGCGCCACCTGGCCCCCGGCGAGATCCTCTTCCGCCAGGGCGATCCGGGCGACTTCGTCTACATCGTCGAGACCGGGCGGATCGAGATCGTCCGCGACCGCTCGGACGGCTCCACCGAGCTGGTCGCCGCCATCGGCCCCGGCGGCTACTTCGGCGAGCTCGCCCCGCTCTTCGGCCTGCGCCGGTCGGCGGGCGCGCGGGCCGCCACGGCGAGCACGGTGACCGGCTGCACCGTCCACGAGTTCCGGCGCCGCACGGCGCCGCAGGACCTCAAGCAGCTCATCGCCGCCTCATCCGGCGTCGCGACAATCGACCCCTGAACGCGATCGCGACTGTGGAACGATGCCGGGGATGAGCACGGTCCCCGAGGTGCCCTGAGCCATGTTCCGCGCGACCGTGCGGGGGTTGCTGGCCCACAAGTTCCGCCTCGTGGCGAGCGCCCTCGCCATCACGCTCGGCGTGGCCTTCATGGCCGGCACGCTGGTGCTCAGCGACACCATCCAGGCCACCTTCAACACCCTGTTCGCCAGCGTCTACCAGGGCACCGATGCCGTGGTGCGGTCGACCGCGACGATCGACTCGTCGAGCGGCGGGCCCGGCCACGCGGGCGAACATCTCCGCGTCGCTGCTGCCGACGGTCCGCGCGACACCGGGGGTGGCCAACGCGGTCGGCAGCACCATGGGCTACGCCCAGATCATCGGCCACGACGGCAAGGCCATCGGCGACCCGCAGCGTGGCGCGCCGACGATCGGTAACAGCTGGGATCCCGATCCGCAGATCAACCCCTTCCACATCGCCGCCGGCCGGCCGCCCGAACGAGCCGGCGAGGTGGCGATCGACCGGCACACCGCCGACCAGAACCACTTCTCGATCGGCCAACCGGTCGACATCCTCACCAACGCGGGGCGCACCACCGAGCGCATCGTCGGCATCGCCAAGTTCGGCAACCAGGACAGCCTGCTCGGTGCCACCGTCGCGCTCTTCGACCCGACCACGGCGGCCCGCCTCGTCGGTCGCCCCGGCGAGCTGTCGACCATCCGGGTGCGCGCCGAGCCGGGGGTCTCGCAGACCCAGGTGGTGGCGGCCATCACCGCCCGGTTGCCGCGCCACACCCAGGCCATCACCGGCGATGCGGCCACGAAGGAGTCGCAGAACCAGATCCAGCAGGGCATCTCGTTCTTCACCACCTTCCTGCTGGTCTTCGCGGTGATCGCCCTGTTCGTCGGCTCGTTCATCATCTACAACACGTTCTCGATCATCGTCGCCCAACGCACCCGGGAGCTGGCGCTGCTGCGGGCGGTCGGGGCCAGCCGCCGCCAGGTGCTGGCCGCCGTGCTCGGCGAGGCCTTGGCGGTGGGGATCATCTCGGCCGTCCTGGGCCTCGGCCTCGGCATCCTGTTCGCGGTCGGGCTGAAGGCGCTGCTGGGTGCGATCGGCTTCGGCATCCCCGCCACCGGCGCGGTCATCAAGCTGCACTCGATCGTCGTCGCGGTGCTCGCCGGCGTGGGCGTCACGCTCATCGTGGCGATCGCACCCGCCCGGCGGGCGTCGCGCGTGTCGCCGATGGCCGCGCTGCGCGCCACGAGCGTCGACCAGTCCGGACGCTCGATCGTCCGCACGGCGCTGGGCCTGCTCGTGCTCGGCTTCGGGGTGGCCCTGCTCTTCCTCGGGCTGTTCGGACACCTCGACAACGGCCTGCCCGTGGTGGGTGGAGGCGCGGCCCTGACCTTCCTCGGCGTCGCGGTGATGGGTCCGATCATCGCCGGTCCGCTCAGCCGCCTGATCGGCGCACCCGTGGCGGCGATGAAGGGCGTGACCGGACGGCTGGCCCGCCAGAACGCCATGCGCAACCCCGCCCGCACCGCGTCGACCGCCGCCGCGCTCATGATCGGCGTCGGCCTCATGGCCTTCTTCAGCATCTTCGCCGCCTCGGCCACCGCCTCGGTGAACAACACCATCAACAGCCAGTTCCACGGTGACTTCTTCGTCGACTCGGGCCAGCAGGGCGACGCCGGCCTGCCCGACTCGGTGGTCGAGCAGATGCGCCAGGTGCCCGGGATCACCGCCGTGCTGCCGGTCCAGCTGGGCGACATCGAGACCCTCGGGGGCAGCGACCAGCTCCCCGGCATGGACGTCGTCACCCTGCCCAAACTCGGCGAGATCGGCATCCGTCAGGGCAGCCTCAGCGATCTCGGGGCCGAGCAGATCGCGGTCAGCCAGGCCTTCGCCAAGGACAACCACCTGCACATCGGCTCCGCGCTGCCCGTGCGCTTCCTCGACACGGGGCTCACGCACCTGGCCGTCGCGGTCATCTACCACGACGCCGACCTGGTCGGTGAGGCCTTCGTGAGCACCGCCGGCTTCGAGGCCCACTTCCGCTCGCACCTCGTCAAGCAGGTCTACCTGGCTGCGGTGCCGTCGGGCCACGCCCGCATCCAGGCCGAGCTCGACCACATCGTGGCCTCGTACCCCACGGCCAAGGTCGAGAACGTGGCGCAGTTCAAGGCCGACCAGACCTCGGGCATCAACGGGCTGCTCAGCCTGATCTACGTCCTCTTGCTGCTGGCCGTGCTGATCGCGCTGCTCGGCATCGTCAACACCCTCGCCCTGTCGATCTTCGAGCGCACCCACGAGCTCGGGCTCATGCGCGCCGTGGGCATGAGTCGGCGCCAGACCCGCTCGATCATCCGGTGGGAGGCGGTCATCACCTCGCTGCTCGGCACCTTCCTCGGTCTCGTGATCGGGCTGTTCTTCGGCTGGTCGGTGGTGCGGGCGCTGCGGGACAACGGCATCAACCAGCTGGCCGTCCCGATCGGCCAGCTCGTGGTCGTCGTGCTGCTCGCCGCGCTCGCCGGGGTGGTGGCGGCCATCATCCCGGCCCGCCGGGCCGCCCGCCTCGACGTGCTCGAGGCCATCGCCACCAACTGAGCCCCGCCGACCGGGTCGACGGACCGATCCCGGCCGGGCTCAGTCGGGCAGCATGGGCACCGACAGCCCGAGGTCGACATCCATCAGGACGGCGCGCCCGAGCGCCTTCGAGCCGAACCGCTCGCGCACGTGGTCGAGCGCGGCGTCGAGCGCGCCGTCGCCGTGGCGATCGAACGGCAGCACCAGCTGCACGGCCGCGTCGTCGTCGAGGTTGCCCACCGAGATGCCGATGAGCGTGAGCCCCTGTCCCTGGATCATGGGCATCGCCGCGGCCAACAGGTCGCGGGCGGCCCGGAGGATGGGCTGGGTCTGCGCGGTCGCCTGGGCGAGCGTGTGCGAACGCGTCGCCCGCGAGAAGTCGTCGAAGCGGAACCGCAGCACGACGGTGCGCCCGACCCGGTTCGGCGTCGCGCATGCGCCGCGTGACGCGATCGACCAGGCCCACCATGACGGTGTCGATCTCGTCGCCCGACCGGCGCGAGCGGCCGAGGGCGCGCTGCGACCCGATCGAACGCCGGCGCCGACCGACCTGCACCGGCCGCGGGTCACGCAGTTGTGCGCGAGCGCGTGCAGGTGCCGGCCCGACCCACGACCGAGCATCGACACCAGCGACCCCTCACCCAGCTCGGCGACGTCGCCGACCGTACGTGACCCCGCGCTCGTGGAGCTTGGCCGCGGTGATCGGCCCGACCCCCCACAGGCGTTCGACCGGCAGCGGCAGCAGGAAGTCCAGCTCGCCGTCGGTCGGCACGACGAGCAGGCCGTCGGGCTTGGCCACGCCGCTCGCCACCTTGGCCAGGAACTTGGTGCGCGCCACCCCGACGGTGATGGGCAGCCCGACCCGCTCGCGGACCTCGCGCCGGAGTCGCACCGCGATCTCGGTGGGCGTGCCCGACACCCGCCGCAGCCCACCCACGTCGAGGAAGGCCTCGTCGATCGACAGACCCTCGACCAGCGGCGTCGTGTCGTCGAACACGTCGAAGACCGCCCGGCTGGCCTCGGTGTAGGCCGACATGCGCGGCTCGACCACGATCGCGCCGGGGCAGAGGCGGCGGGCCACCGAGCCCGGCATGGCGGCGCGCACGCCGTGGGCGCGGGCCTCGTAGCTGGCGGCCAGCACCACGCCGACCCCGACGATCACCGGCCGCCCCTGCAGACGGGCGTCGTCGCGCTGCTCGACCGACGCGTAGAAGGCGTCGAGATCGGCGTGCAGGATCGTCGCCTCGGCCGGCACGAACACATGTTCGCAGCTGCGAGCGGCGAGGCGCAAACGTCACACGGCGACGAACGCGCGTCAGGTCACGGGTTCGGACGGCACGCCGAAGCGCTCCTGGTAGGGCCCGGCCCGCTGGCGGAGCTCGCCGGCGTCGAGGCCGGTGTCGGCGAATCGGTACCGCGTGCCGCCGCCACCGCCGTCGCCGGGATGCTCGGCGAGGAACGAGCGCATGCGCTGCTCCGTGGCCGGCGTGAGCTCGAGGCCGAGCTGGTCGTAGATCGCGGCGATGGTCGCCGACGAGTCGGCCATGAAGTCGCTGAACTGCACGTCGATGACCTGGCCGGCGGCCAGGACACCGTCGTCACGGGCCTCGATCGAGCGGTCGAGCCCGAGGAAGATCTCTTCGGACATCCCGGCCGCCGCCTCGGCCACCGAGGTGTCGTCGCTGGCGAGCTGGCGCAGGTGGGCCACCAGCGCGCTCACCGAGGCCACCACCTTGAGCGGATCGCGGTGGGTCTGGATCACGACGGCGTCGGGGTACTCACCCATCAGCGCGCCGAGATGCCACATGTGGGCCGGCGACTTGAGCACCCACGGTTGCGGCTGCTGCATGGCCTGCAGGTGCTGGAGGAAGCGCCGGTGCCAGCGGTAGGCGGGCGCCATGTCGGCCTCGTACATCAGCCAGCGTTCGTAGTCGGGCACGCGGTACTGGGTGTTGAAGATCAGGCTGCGGAAGTCGCTGGCCGTGATGCACACGCACTCCTGGGCGAGCAGCGCGCCCATGGGGTGGAAGTCGCGGAAGCCAGGGATCAGCGAGTCGGCCATCTCGAGTCGGGCCTGCACCTCGGCGATGCGGGGGTCGGTGTCGGAGGTGGCCGGATCCGGCGGCGGCACCGGCTGGGCGACCTCCCAGCTCAGCGGGGCGCGCAGCCGGGGATCCTGCGCCAACAGGTCATAGAGGATGGTGGTGCCGGTGCGCGGCTGGCCGACGATGACGATGGGGCGCGTGATCGGCGCCGCACCCACCTCGGGATGCTGACGGGCGTACGCGACGATGCCGAGCCGAGCGGTGAGGTACGCCGGCGATCTCGCCGAGGACGATCTCGACGCCGAGCTCGTGCAGCTGGGCTTCGGTGACGAGATCGGTGAGCAGCCGGTCGAGGCCGTCCTGCCAGGTCGGCTCGCCGAAGTCGTCGAGGCCGGTCGCCACACAGGCGGCCTCGGCCAGGGCGTCGCGGTCGAACCGGGCGGGATCCATGGTCCGTGCAGCGTAGAGCCCGCCGCCCTGGAGGGAGCACGGCGCCGCACCGTCGACCAGCTGGTCCGGGGACTCCGCCCTCTAGAGTTCGCATGCCAGTCAGGAGCGTGGTGTGCACGATCTCGTGATCCGCGGGGGCACCGTCGTCGACGGCACCGGCGCGGCGCCGCGCACGGCCGACGTCGCCGTCGACGGCGGCGCATCGTCGAGGTCGGCCGTGTCGACGGCCGCGCCCGCCGCACCATCGATGCCGACGGGCTGCTGGTGACGCCCGGATTCGTCGACATCCACACCCACTTCGACGGGCAGGCGACGTGGGACCCCGCATCTCACGCCGTCGTGCTGGCACGGCGTCACCACCGCCATCCTCGGCAACTGCGGGGTCGGCTTCGCGCCGGTGCGCCCTGATGCCCACGAGCGCGCTCGATCGAGCTGATGGAGGGGGTCGAGGACATCCCCGGCAGCGCGCTGGCCGAGGGCATCCAGTGGGGCTGGGAGTCGTTCCCCGAGTACCTCGACGCACTCGAGGCCTTCCCGCGGTCGCTCGACATCGGCACCCACGTCCCTCACGCCGCGGTGCGCGCGTACGTGATGGGCGAGCGCGCCCTCGGCGATGCGACCGACGACGAGGTCTCGGCCATGTGCGCCATCGTGCGAGGCGGTCTCGAGGCTGGGGCGCTTGGGCTTCTCGAGCGGCCGGACCGCCGGCCACCGCGACGTCCGCGGCAACCCCGTCCCGGGCACGCATCGCCCCCGAGGACGAGCTGACCGCGCTGCTCGGCGCCATGGACGAGGTGGGCCACGGCGTCTTCGAGGTGGTCCCAGCCGGTGTCGGTGGCGAGATGGCCGGCGATGTCGCCGGCTCGATGGAAGCCGAGCTCGACTGGCTGCTGCGTCGGGGCGGCCAGACCCGCCGCCCGATCACGTTCCTGGTCATGGAGCGCGGCGAGCTCGACCACTGGCGCCCGTGGTTCGCGGCGGTCCATGCGGCCAACGCCCAGGGCGCCCAGCTCCGGCCCCAGGTCGGCAACCGCTGCTTCGGGGTGCTCATGGGGCATCAGTCGCGGCTCAACCCGTTCCGCCACCGTGCGTCGTATGCCCCGCTGGCCGACCTGCCGCTCGCCGAGCGTGTGGCCCGGCTCCGCGACCCCGCGGTGCGCGCCGCGATCCTGTCCGATGCGCCCGATCATTCGGGCCCGTTCGCGATGGATCAGCTCGGCCGTCGGAGCTTCGAGCACCTCTACCCGCTCGGCGACGACCTCGACTACGAGCCACGGCCCGAGGCCAGCGTCGCCGCCGTCGCCCGGCGGTCGGGTCGCGACGTGTGGGAGGTCGCCTACGACCTGCTGCTCGACGCCGACGGCCACGAGCTCCTGCTGCTGCCCCTGTTGAACTACGGGGGAGGCTCCTACGACGGGCTGCGCGACATGATGCTCGACCCGTGCACGGTGCAGGGCCTCGGCGACGGCGGCGCCCACGTCGGCCTGGTGTGCGACGCCAGCATGACGACCTACATGCTCACGCACTGGGCCCGCGACCGGACGCGGGGCCCGGGGTTGGGCCTCGAGCTGGCCGTCAAGCGGCTCACGAGCGACCCCGCCCGGCTCTACGGCCTGCACGACCGGGGCGTGGTGGCGCCGGGCGCCAAGGCCGACCTCAACGTCATCGACTTCGACCATCTGCGCCTGCTGCGGCCCGAGCAGGTCAACGACCTGCCGGCCGGGGCCGGACGGCTGATCCAGCGCTCGGCGGGCTACATGACCACCCTGGTCAGCGGGGCCGAGGTGGTGACCGACGGCGAGCTGACCGACCACCGACCGGGCCGGGTCGTGCGGGGACCGCAGGCCCCTCCAGGGGCGCGAAAACGCTGAGGCACCCCGGGGGCGGCGCGGGTATGGTCAGGTAGCCTTACCATTAGCAATGCTAAGGATCGACCGCCCAGGACCCATGGCCGCGCCCGAACTGCATCCCGACCCCGCCCGGACGACCGATGGCCCTGACGCGTCCGATGGCGGCGACGGGAGGCGCGGATCAGGTGGCGCGACGGGAGCCGCGGATCAGGTGGCAGCGACGGGAGGCGCGGATCAGATGGCGGTGATCGGACCTCGATCCAGCAGTGGCTGACCCTGGTCATCGTGTTGCTGTCCACGGTGATCGTGGTGCTCGACAACACCGTGCTCAACGTGGCCATCCCCACGATCCTGCGCGAGTTCCACACGACGTTGCCCAGCCTCGAGTGGGTCATCACCGGGTACTCGCTCACCTTCGCCACGTTCCTCATGATCGGTGGACGCCTCGGCGACGTGTACGGGCAGCGCCGGGTGTTCATCGTCGGCGCCGCGCTGTTCGCGGCCGGGTCGCTGCTGGCCTCGGTCTCGTGGAACGTCGCCAGCCTGATCGTCGGCGAGGCCCTGATCGAGGGCATCGGCGCATCGCTGATGCTGCCGTCCACCTTGGCGCTGCTCTCGAACACCTTCCAGGGCCGCGGCCGGGCCATGGCCTTCGCCGCCTGGGGAGCGGCGGCCGGTTCGGCGGCGGGCCTCGGCCCGGTGGTCGGCGGCCTGCTGACGACCGACTTCTCGTGGCGGTGGGCGTTCCGGATCAACGTGATCATCGCCCCGCTCGCCATCGTCGGCGCCCTGCTCTTCATCCGCCCGACGCCGCGCACCAAGGCCCGCGAGCCGCTCGACGCGCCGGGCGCGGTGCTCATCGCCGTGGGCATGTTCCTGCTCGTGTTCGGGCTGAGCGAGGGCGGCACCTACGGATGGCTGCGTCCCATCTCCGACGTCGACCTCGGGTCGTGGCGCGTGTGGCCGGCCACGTGGAGCGTGTCGCTCATCCCCGTGGTGTTCGCGGCCTCGTTCGCGACCCTCTACGCGTTCTACCGCCACGAGCGCGCCCGCGAGCGCGAGCACCGAAGCCCGCTGTTCCACTTCAGCCTGCTGGCCAAGCGCACCTTTCGCTACGGCCTGATCACGAGCGCGGTGCTGTCGATGGGCCAGCTCGGCCTGAGCTTCGCGCTCGCGCTCTTCCTGCAGGAGGGCAAGGGTCTGACCGCGCTGCAGAACGGCCTCTGGGTGTTCCCCTACGGCCTCGCCATCCTCGTCGGCGCTCCGATCGCAGGGCGGCTGACCAGCCGCATCGGCACCACCCAGGTGATCCGCGTCGGCCTCGCCATGCAGTCGTGCGGGCTCATCTACATCGCCATGCGCGTCTCGCCGCGCCTCACGTTCCCCGAACTGCTGCCCGGCCTGATCCTCTACGGCCTCGGGGCCGGCTTCGCGGTCACGCAGCTGACCAACGTGGTGCTGTGCGAGATCGCGCCTGCCGAGTCGGGGGTGGCCAGCGGCACCAACTCGACGGTCCGCCAGGTCGGGAGCGCGCTCGGCATCGCCGTCATCGGAACGCTCGTCACCACCCTCACGATCAACGGCGCCATCAGCCGCATCGGCCGCGCCGCCGAGCTCTCGGGCGCGGTGGGCTCGCGGGCCATGGCCCAGATCCGAGTGCTCGGCGCCAACTACCAGCCGGGATCGACCACCCCCGCGCCGGCCCGGGCGGCGCTGACGAGGATCCTGCGCGCCTCGGTGTCGAGCGCCACCCACCACGCGCTGCTGTTCGCGGCCGCCGTGGTGCTGCTCGGCGCGCTGCTGTCGCTGTTGATCCCGACCGATCTCCCGTCGTTGGCCGGCGGCGTGGAAGAGACCGCCGAGGAGCTCGGCGCGCTCGGGCCGATCGACGCCGAATCCGAGATCCTCGCCCCCGCCCGCCTGCCCCACTGAGCGGGCGGCCGGGAAGCGCGGTGGCCGCTCAGTCGACGATGCGGTCGACCAGGCCCCAGTCCCGCGCCGAGGCCGCGTCGATCCGGGCGCCCGAGAGGGCGAGGTAGGCGGTGCGTCGCCGGCCGATGCGGGCCGGCAGGCTCACCGTGCCTCCCGCACCGGGGATGAGGCCGAGCGCGAGCTCGGGCAGGCCCATGACGGTGTCGGATCGGGCGATCACCGTCCCGGCGAAGGCCGGCAGCTCGATCCCCGAACCGAGGCACACACCATGGAGGTGGGCTTCGACACGGTCGGCGATGGCGGCGATCGCACGACCGGCGTTGCGAGCCAGACGGATCACGTGAGCGGTGGCGGGGTCGTCCCGCCGCCCGAACTCGTCGAGGTCGCCGCCGCTGCAGAACGACGGGCCCTCGCCGTCGAGCACCACGCGACACACCGACGGGTCGGCGGCGGCCAGCGCCAGGCCCTCGAGCAGCGCGTCGCGCATGTCCACGTTGTAGGCGTTGTGCACGCCGGGCCGCGCCAACGTGAGGCGCAGCTGGTCGCCGTCGCGGCTGATCTTGACCGCCGGCCCGGGCTCGGCCGGGCGCTCCTTCGGCGGATGGGCGTCACGCCAGGCCCGGAACTCGGGCCCGGCCTGCAGGGTCGAGTAGACGGCGGACTCGGCCGCCAGCCCCCGCCCGACGCCGCCGAGCCCGGCGCCGCGCAGCAGCACCGCCAGCGCGATCGACGCGTTGGGGACGTCGGCGACCGTCGCCCGGAGCGCGTCGAGGTGGGGGTCGACCGACGAGGTCACCACGTCGCACAGATCCGACCCACCGCCGGCCGCTCCATCGTCGGCCACCGACGCGAACGATGCGGGGCCTTCGTCGCGAACGCCGATCAGCACGACCGGGAGGCTGGCCACGATCGCGGCCAGGTCGACGAGGTCGGGCAGCGGCGCGCCGCTCCGGCAGTCGACGACGACGGCCGAGAGGGCGGGCCCGAGCTCGTCGTAGACGAACGGCGAGCGCAGCCGCTCGACCAGCTCGGCATCGGTGAGGCGCAGCTCGGCGATGCCGTGGACTCTAGGTCGCGTGGCGCGACCGCATCGGGTCGTCGACGCATCGGGTCGTCGCGTTGCGTGACCGCATCGGGTCGTCGCGGGGACTCGTCGCGTGGACGCGACCGACCCGGGCAAAGATGAGCGGGCGATGGCGAGCGAGAGCGACGGGCGCCGGCCCGATGGTCACGAGGTCGAGGTCTGGGCCGCGAGCGGCGCCATGGCCCTGACCGGACGGGCAGACGGACCCGGGCTCGGTCCTCCGGCGCCGCTCGTGGGCCGCCTGCGCGCGGTGACGGCGCGGATCGCCGCCGCCTCACGCGCGCTCGGCCGTCCGGTCGACGTCGACGGCCTCGCACTGCTGGGCGAGCGGGCCGGGGCCCAGGGCCTGTCGCGGGCCGGTGACCGCAGCTGCGGGGGTGCGACCCGGCTGGTGCGGTCGGCCGACGGGTGGCTGGCGGTCACGCTGGCCCGGTCCGACGACACCGACCTGGTGGCGGCCTGGTTCCAGCTCGACGCGCCGGTCGTGGGTGATCCGTGGCCGACCGTCGTCGACCACCTCCGTGCCCGACCCGGTGCGGCGACCGCCGCCCACGCGTGGATGCTCGGGCTTCCGGTCGCCGTCCTGCCGTCCGACGTTGCGCCGGCCACCGACGCCTGGCCCGTGCACGCGACCCGGCTGCCCGGAGCGGCCGCGCCCAAGCCGATGGCGGAGGTCACCGTCGTCGACCTGTCATCGCTCTGGGCCGGCCCCCTGTGCGGTCGTCTGCTGCAGCAGGCCGGTGCCCGCGTGATCAAGGTCGAGTCGACGGCGCGACCGGACGGCAGTCGCCGCGGTCCGACTGCGTTCTTCGACACGATGAACGGCGGCAAGCTCGGCGTCGCCGTCGACTTCGCCACCCGCGAGGGGCTCACCATGCTGCACCGGCTGCTCGAATCCGCCGACGTGGTGATCGAGGCCTCGCGACCGCGGGCTCTCGAACAGCTCGGCGTCGACGCGGCCGCGCTCACGGCGGGCGGGCCCGCGGTGTGGGTGTCGATCACCGGCCACGGCCGGACCGGGGCGGACCGCGATCGCGTGGCGTTCGGCGACGACGCCGCCGTGGCCGGCGGGCTCGTGGTGCACGACGACCGGGGTCCGTGCTTCTGCGCCGACGCCGTGGCCGACCCCCTGGCCGGGCTGGTGGCGGCCGCAGCCTGCCTCGACACCCGCACGTCGCCCGGCCGGTGGCTGCTCGACGTGTCGATGAGCCGGGTCGCCGGCCACTTCGCCGGCCCGGGCCTGGCTGCGCCCACCGGCACCGTGGCCGCTCGACCCGAGCCACCGCGGCCCACCGTCCCCGGACCGCGGCTCGGCGAGCACACCGCGGCTGTTCGATCGGACCTGGGGCTGACGGCGTGACCGCCCTCGTGCTGCGCGCCGTCGAGGTCGAGGGCGAGGTGGTCGACGTGCGCATCGACGACGGACGCGTCACCGCGATCGGCCCCGACGCCACCCGACCGACCGGGTCGGCCGACGGTCCCGACATCGACGGTCGCGGCGGCGCGCTCCTCCCCGGACTGTGGGACCACCACGTGCACCTGCTGGCCATGGCCGCCGCCCTGCACTCGGTGCGCCTCGGCCCGCCCGTGGTCCACGACGCGGACGGGCTGGCCTCCGCGCTGCGGCGGGCCGACCGGGACCTGCCGCGTGGCGCCTGGCTGCGGGGCGTCGGCTACCACGACTCGGTGGCCGGCCCGCTCGACCGCCATCGCCTGGACCTGCTCGTCGCCGACCGTCCGACGCGCGTGCAGCACCGGTCGGGCGCGCGGTGGTCGCTCAACTCGGCCGCGCTGCGCGCGCTCGGCCTCGAGGACTCGGCCCACCCCGGGGTCGAGCGCGACGGCGACGGCCGGGCCACCGGCCGGCTGGTCGGCGCCGACGACCTGGTGCGCCGACGGCTCGGCGCGCTCGACCACGGGACGGGCCGAACTGGCGGCGAACCACCCGACCTGGCCGAGGTGGGTCGCCGGCTGGCCCGCGCCGGCGTGACCGGCGTGACCGACGCGACACCAGCGGACGGACCCGACTACTTCGACGTGCTGGCCGGCGCCGTGCGCGACGGCGACCTGCCCGTCCGCGTCATGGTGACCGGATCACCGTCGATCGATCCCGCCGCGCTCCCGCCTGAGCTCGGGCGCGGGCCGGCCAAGGTCATCCTCGCCGATCACGCCCTGCCCTCGTTGGCCGAGATCGTCCACGGCGTCGACCAGGCGCGGCGGCACGGACGGGCCATCGCGCTGCACTGCGTCACCCTCGAATCGCTCGTGTTGGGCCTGGCCGCCTTCGACGAGGCCGGTGCCATCGACGGCGACCGCATCGAGCACGGCGCCGTCATCCCGCCCGATCTGGCCGCCCGGGTCGCGGCGCTCGGGCTGACGGTCGTCACCCAACCGAACTTCGTCGCCGAGCGCGGTGACGAGTACCGCGCCGACGTCGAGCCGCGTGACCTCGCGCACCTGTATCCGTGCGCCAGCCTCATCGAGGCAGGCGTGCGCGTGGCCGGGAGCACCGACGCGCCCTTCGGCGACGCCGACCCGTGGCGAGCCGTCGCGGCCGCGGTGCATCGCCGCACCCCGTCCGGCGCGGTGCTCGGCGACCACGAGCGGCTGGCGCCCGATCGAGCCCTCGCCCTCTTCCTGGGGCACGGTTCGTCCCCCGGCGGCCCAGCGAGGCGGGTGGCCGTCGGCGCGGGCGCCGACGTCTGCCTGCTCGACGCACCTCTCGCGGAGATCATGGCCCACGTGCTGACGAGGGTGCCGGCCGACCCGGGTGCCAGGCACACCGATCACGTGGTGGCGACGATCTGCGCCGGCGTGGTGACCCACCGACGCGACCGCTGAGCCGCGGGCTGCAAGCGCGGCGCCTGTAACCGGGGTCGCGCTCCCACGTCCTCTCCCCATCGAGAACACGCAACACGCGATCCTGGGAGGACGCCATGTCCGCTGAAGAGCTCGTCAAGGGCCTCAAGCTCATCGATGCCGACGACGGCCTGCGCGAGCGCGTCGCCGCCGGCGACCGTGACGCGGTCGGCGACCTCGACCTGACCGACGAAGAGCGATCGCTGCTGACCGGCGCGGCCGAGGACTTCCCCGAGGTGGCCGGGTTCGCGCTCAACTCGTACTTCAAGCTCGAGTTCCCGGGCGGCGACGGCGGGGCCAAGTTTGCGCCGGCGGGCCTGCAGCTGGCCCACGACTACCTCGACAAGAAGGGCTTCGTCGGCGACAAGTGGGACCAGATCTTCCCCGGCGCGGGCTGAGGCGCGTTGTCGTCGTCACCCGCGTTGCCCGCGGCGGCCCGGCTGGGCGCCGCCCTGTGCGAGCTCGACCCCGAGGTACGGGCTGACGGACCGGTCGCCGACCTGATCGACGGAGACCGGGTCCCGCGGCGCACGGCCGAGCGCGTCCTCGGAGTCCACCTGGTCGCCGAGCTCGAAGCCGGCGGTTGGCTGCTCGACGGTGACGGGACGGTCCGTCTCGAGCAGGCGCTGCTGGTGGTCGGCGACGTGGTGTTCGTGGCCCCCGACCGGCGTGACGCTGCGGCCGACGGGCCGACGTGCGACGAGCACGTGTACCTCGGGCCCGACTCGGGCTTCCTCATCGAGGCGGTCAGCCGGCTGGCCCCGCGTGGCCAGCGGGCCATCGAGCTCGGCGCCGGCACCGGGGTGCTGGCCGCGATCCTGGCCCGCCGCTACCGGACGGTGGTGGCCACCGACGTGGCGCCACGCGCCGCGATCGCGAGCGCGCGCACGCTGGCGCTCAACTCCCGACCACCCGGACACGCGGCCGGAGCGCTGGTGGCCGACCTGGCCGCCGGGCTGCGACCACATTCGTTCGACCTGGTGGCCGCCAACTCGCCGTGGGTCCCCGACGCCCCTACGGCCGGCTCGTCGCGGCGCGTGTTCGCCGACGGCGGCCCGACGGGGGTCGAGCTGCCGTCCCGCTTCATCCGCGCCGCGACCCAGCTGCTCCGCCCCAGCGGGGTCGCGCTGGTGCTGGCGCTCGACGCGGGCACCGATGACGGTCGCCATCCCCTGCGCGAGCTCTGCGCCGAGATCGAGTCGGACGGCCTCTCGACGGCCCTGCTTCCGACGCCCATCAACTGGCTCATGCCCGAGCTGGCCGCGCAGATGGCCGCCCGCCAGCCGCGGCTGGTCGAGGCGCGACACGTCGCCGTGCTGGTCGCCGCGCCCGACGCGCAGGGCGGCCGACGCGACGCCGTGCTGGCTGCCGCCGAGTCGCTGGCTCGACGATGGGCCCAGCCCGACATCGAGCGATACCTGCCGACACCGAGCGTCGCTCGGTCCTAGCCCGGCCGCCAGCCGCCCGGCCGGGGACGGCCGAAAGCGGCGATGGTACGGTCGCCGGCCTGGACCGAATCGTACGAACGGAGACCGCTGAGATGACTGCACGCACCTCGTACGCGCCGGGCACGCCCTCCTGGGTCGATCTCGGCTCACCCGACATCACCGCCGCGGCCGCCTTCTACGGCGCCATCTTCGGCTGGAAGGCCGAGTTCGATCCGAACCCCGAGGCGGGCGGGTACGGCCTGTTCCGCATCGGCGACAAGAGCGTGGCCGGCATCGGCCCGCAACAGAACCCGGGGATGCCCCCGTTCTGGGCGATCTATGTGAGCGTGGCCGACGCCGACGCCACGACGGCCGCCGCCACCGCGGCCGGTGCCACCGTGCTGGCGGGCCCGATGGACGTCCTCGAGGCCGGTCGCATGGCGGTCTTCCAGGATCCGGTCGGATCGTTCATCTCGATCTGGCAGCCCAACGAGCACATCGGCGCCGAGCTGGTGAACGAGCCGAACACGTTCGCCTGGAACGAGCTGTCCACCAACGACCTGGCCGGCGCCCGGGCGTTCTACACGTCGGTCTTCGGATGGGGGCGGTCCGAGCACAGCGGCGACACCGCCGACATCTACACCGTCGACGGCAACGTCACCTGCGGCGCCCACACCGCCGGGCCCGGCGAGTTCCCGGCCTGGATGGCGTGGTTCTCGGTGAACGACTGCGACGCGACGGCCGCTCAGATCGCCGAGCTCGGGGGGTCGGTCATGATGCCGCCCAACGACATGGACTTCGGTCGCGGGGCCGTGGTGGCCGACCCGCAGGGCGCGGTGTTCGGCATCGGTGTGATGAACGAAGAGGCTCCCTGACAATCGCCCCCGGGCGACCACACGCCGCATCCCCATCCTGCGACTGAGAGGCGCGCCCGAATGCACGGGTGCTCCTGTCACCACCGTCGATAAGGTTCGCCGCCATGGCCGCGACGGGATGGAAGGACCTCGAGGTGACACCCGTCCCCGGACGGGCGGGTCGCTTCACCGCGAGCATCGACGACCGCTGGATGCTGGTGGTGGTACCGCAGGGCGGGGTGGTCGCCGCCCTCGCCGCGCTGGCCATGCGCGCCACGCTCGACGCGCCCGACCAGATCCTGCGGTCGCTATCGGTCGTGTTCGCGGGGCAGGTCGCAGTCGGGCCGGTCGAGATCGACGTCGAGCTCCTGCGGCGCGGCCGATCGATGTCGCAGCTCACCGCCACCGTCCGCAACCCCGGCTCGGCCGCCGGCCTCACGGCCATCGCCGTGTTCGGCGCCACCCGCCCGGGCTTCGAGTTCACCGAGCTGGCCTACCCCGAGCTCGAGGGCCCCGACGGGCTGCGCTCGTTCCGCGATCCGCTGCCCGAGGGGATCGACTTCGAGTTCACGCGCGGGCCGATGCCGTTCTGGGACGAGATCGTCGAGGCCCGACCGGCCGTGGGCCGACCGCCCTGGGAGCCCTTCGAGGTCGGCCCCGCCGAGATGGCCTACTGGTACCGGCTCGACGATCCCCCGTTGTCGGCCGACGGCCGGCTCGACCCGATCGGCGCCATCGTGCTGTGCGACACGATGCCCGGCGCCGTCGGCCAGCGGGTCGGGCCCGACTCGGACTGGTTCGGCCCGAGCGCGGACCTCACCATCCATCTGTTCGGCACCGCCCGGCCGGGCTGGTTGCTCGCCCACAACCGGGCCCGCCACGCCGGCGACGGGTACGCGTCGGTCGACATGGCCCTGTGGGACCCGTCGGACCGCTCGCTGGTGGCCTACGCCACCCAGACCATGTTCTTCGCCTTCGGCTCCTGACCCGTCCGGTCCTGCGGGTCAGGGCGCGGCCTGGGCGACGACGTCGCGCGCGGCCAGCCACTCGCCGCACTCGGGGCAGGCCAGCTCGGGGTGCATGACGTGGCCGCAGCCGGTGTGGCGCAGCTCGACCGGCGGGCCGTCGACGTCGCCCATCCACCGGTCGCCCCACGAGAGCAGCGAGACGATGACCGGGTAGAGGTCGAGGCCCTTCTCGGTGAGCCGGTACTCGAAGCGCGAGGGATGGTTGCCGTAGGGGCGTCGCTCGAGCACGCCTTCGTCGACGAGCGTGGTCAGGCGCTCGGCCAGGATCGGCCGCGGGGCGCCCGTCAGGCGTTGGAAGTCGTCGAAGCGTCGCGTGCGCATGAACGCTTCGCGCAGGATCAGCATGGTCCACCGGTCGCCGACCACCGAAAGGGTCCGCGCCACCGAGCACCGCTGCTGGCCGATCTCGCTCCATCGCATGGTCGAACCCTAGCGCGAGATCGACGCTTGCGTTCTGAATCCGAACTGAGTAGGTTCATGTTCAGAACTCAACCCAGAGCCACGCGAACTCAGCGTCAGGAGGCCCCATGCACGCCGCCACCGCACGCCGCGAGCCCGGCCGATGAACGGCCGCGACCCCTTCCCCGACCTCGTCCTGCGGACCTCCACCCCCGACGACCTGACCGCGATCGCCGACACGTACCGAGGCCTGTCGGCCCAGAGCCTCTACCAGCGCTTCTTCACCCTGCTGCCCGATCCCACCCCGTTCGTGGCCCGCCAGCTGGCCCAGGTCGACCACTTCGACCACGAGTCCTTCGTCGTCCTCGACGGCGGCGACGTCGTGGCCGTGGCCCAGTGGGATCGCAGCGGCGGTCGGCCCGGCGTGGCCGAGATCGCCGTCACGGTGGCCGACGACTGGCAGCACCAGGGTCTCGGGCGGGCGCTCGTGCGCGCCCTGGCGGGCAGCGCCCACCGGCTCGGCATCGAGACGCTCGAGGCGAGCGTGCTCACCGAGAACCGAGCGGCGGTCGGGCTGGCCGCGAGCCAACAGCCGGCCCAGGTGGGCGTCGACGGCACCGAGACGCACTACACGTTCCCACTCGCCTCCTGATCGGCCTGCTGGCGCGCACGCGATGCGTGCTCGCCCCGCGGCCTGCTAGCGAGGCACCCATTCGACGTCGTGGTGCTCGTCGAGGGTGGGCGGCGGAGCGACCCGCTTGGCGGGATGGCGCGTGAACCGGACCGGGAAGCCGGTGGCCGGATCGGCCCACGGATCGCTCGTCACCGCGCCGATCGAGCGGAGGTGCTCGAGCTGCACCATCTCGTCGCGGTCGAGCACCGGGGCGACGGGGACGCCGAGCTGCGCCAGCGCGTCGACCAGGTCGTCGCGCGGTCGCGTGCGGATGACCGAGGCCAGGCGGGGCTGCAGCTCCTCGAGTCGACCGCTGCGCGCCACGAAGTCGAGCTCCACGACGTCGTCGAGCCCGAGCTCGGTGCACAGCGGGCGCCAGAAGTGGTCCTCGGTCAGCACGCCGAGGGCCACGTACCGGCCGTCGGCCGTCTCGAAGGTCCCGTAGCCGGGGACGCCCCCCGCGACCCGATCGACGCCGGCGGCGGTCCTATCGACGCGGCGCACCGCGCCGGTCCACGTCGCCAGCACGCCCGGCCATGGCCACGTCGATCCGCTCGCCCTCGCCGGTCCGTTGGCGCCGCACCAACGCGGCGCTCACGGCGAACGCGGCGGCCATCCCGCCGGCCAGATCGGCCACCGGCACCGCCGGGACCACCGGCGCGCCGCCGTCGGGTGCGAGCGCGCCGGACCAGGCGCCGTAGTTGAGGTCGTGGCCCGGCGCCTGCGCCAGGGGTCCGTCCTGGCCGAGGCCCGACACCGAGCAGTAGATCGCCGACGGGTTGACCGCCTGCACGTGTGACCAGCCCATCCCCAGCCGATCGGCGACACCGGGCCGGAACCCCTCGATCACCACGTCGGCCGCCGCCGCCAGGCCGAGCACCCGATCGCGTCCCTCCGCGGACTTGAGGTCGAGCATCACGCTGCGCTTGTCGGCGTGCAACCCGGCGAACAGGCCGGGATACGCGCGCATCGGGTCGCCGCCCGGCGGTTCGACCTTGATCACCTCGGCGCCCAGCTCGGCCAGCAGTTGGGTGGCATAGGGGCCCGGCCGCCAGATGCTCAGGTCGAGGACCCGGACACCGCTCAGCAGGCCGTCGCCGTCGCCGTCATCCCCGCCGTCGCCTGCACTCGCAGCTGCCCCCACCCGGGCAGTCTCGCAGGCTCGCCACGGGCGGGGCCTACGGTGTCGGATCCCGCCTCGTTCGCCGTCGGGTCGGTCGCCGACCCGAGGAAGGCTCACCGCCATGAAGTGGACCGTCCCGTTCCCGCTGTTCCGCGCCGACCACCTCGTGCCGATGGCGCGCGCCGCCGAGGCCGCCGGCTTCGACACCATCGCCATGCCCGACTCGGTGTTCTATCCCGAGCAGGTGTCGGCCGACTACCCGTACACGCCCGACGGCAGCCGGTTCTGGGCCGCGGACACGCCGTTCGTCGATCCGTTCGTCGGCATCTCGGCGATGATCGGCGTCACCGAGCGGATCCGGTTCGTGACGAACGTCGTCAAGCTCCCCATACGCGATCCGCTGCTGGTCGCGAAGCAGCTCACGTCGATGGCCGCGCTGTCCGAGAACCGGATGTCGATCGGGGTGGGGCTCAGCTGGATCCCCGAGGAGTTCGCGTGGACCCACACCGAGATGCGCACGCGCGGCAAGCGGGCCGACGAGATGATCGAGATCATCCGCCTGCTGACCGCCGGTCACGGGCCCGAGTGGGTCGAGTACCACGGTCGCTTCTACGACTTCGACCGGCTGATGATGTCGCCCGTCGGCGACCAGCCCCTGCCGATCTACGTCGGCGGGCTGAGCGAGCCGGGCCTGCGCCGCGCCGCCCGCCTGGCCGACGGCTGGATCTCGGTGCAGAACACCGAAGCCGAGATCACCGGGGCCATCGCCGCGTTGGCCGCCTACCGGGCCGAGTACGGGCGGGACCGACCAGCCCTTCGAGATCAACGCGCTGTGCACCGACGTGTTCGACCTCGACGGCTTCCGCCGCCTGGCCGAGGCGGGTGTCACCGAGCTGCAGGTGGTGCCCTGGTACTTCACGGGCAAGGATCCCGACGACCTGCAGAACCGCATCGACTCGTTGTCGTGGTGGGCCGACGAGTACATCGCCAACTTCTGACCCGAACCTGTGCCGTCGCGTGACCCCAGGAGGTCACACGACGGCACGGGTTGGGCGGACGTTACGATGCGCCATGCGCGTCGGGGTCACGGGGGGAACCGGGTTCATCGGTGCGCACACCGTCGCCGCGCTCCTCGCCGCCAACCACGAGGTCGCGCTGCTCGTCCGCGACCCGGCCCGCATCGACGAGACGCTGGCGCCGCTCGGGGTGACCCGCCACGACGTCACCGCGGTGACCGGTGACATGGCCGACGGCGACGCGGTGCGGGCGATGCTGCGAGGCGCAGACGCCGCCTTCCACGCCGCGGCCGTCGTATCGCTCGAGAAGGCCCGGGGCGACGAGGTGCTGGCCGCCAACCCGCTGGGCACCCGCACGGTGGTCGACGCCGCGCTCCGTGCCGGCCTCGATCCCGTCATCTACGTGTCGAGCACGGCGTCGATGTTCAGACGTGGACTGACGACGCTGCACACCGGGCTCCCCCCGGCCGAGCTGGCCAGCGCGTACGGCCGGTCGAAGGCGCTGGCCGAGCGGTGGGTCCGCGAGCGCCAGGACGAGCAGGCCCCGATCACGATCACCTATCCGGCCTCGGTGCTCGGTCCGCCGGCCGGCCCGGCCTCGGGCGAGGTCTCGGCCGCGGTCGTGTCGCACCTGAAGGCGGGGATGCTGCCGTTGCCCAAGGCGGGCTGGTCGATGATCGACGTCCGCGACCTGGCCGCCGTGCACCTGGCCGTGCTCGAGTCGGGGCGTGGCCCGCGCCGGTTCATGTGCGGCGGCAACTACATGACCATGGCCGAGCTGGGCGCGCTCTACCGGCGGCTGACCGGCCGACGGTTCCCCGTCGTGCCGGCGTCGGGCACCGCCTTCCGGGTGTTCGGCCGGTGCAACGACGCCCTCGGCCGGGTGGTCTCGATCGACACCATCTACACGGGGGAGGCCATGGACATGTTCACGAGCTGGGTGCCGACCGAGGACCAGGCCACCCACGACGAGCTCGGCGTCGAGTGGCGGGATCCGGCCGACACGATGACCGAGACCATCCGCGGCCTCCTCGCTGCGGGGCGGGTGACCCCGAAGCAGGCCGGTCGGCTGGCCGACCGATGAGCGAACGGGCCGAGGACCCTGGCCGCTACGCGCTGACCGCGTTCAACACGGCCACCGCGTCGGCCAACAAGATCCACGACGACGAGGTGGCCCGGCGGCTCGGGTTCCGGGGTGGTCTGGTACCGGGCGTCGACGTGTTCGCCTACCTGTGCCACCTCCCCTCCGAGCGGTGGGGCGTGGCGTGGCTCGAGCGCGGCACGATCTCGGCGCGCTTCGACGCTCCCGTGTACGACGGCGACGAGATCGTGGTGACCGCCACGCCCGCCGGCGCCGACGCCCTCGAGCTGGTGCTCGTCGACCCGACCGGCGCCCGGTGCGCCACCGGCCGCGCCACCCTCCCGGCCGATCGGCCGGCTCCCGACGCACCCGACGCGAGCGAGTGGCCCTCGGGTCCGCCCCCGGACGACCCACCGGCGGCCACGCCCGAGACGCTCACGGCCGGACCCATGGGCAGCATCGACGCCACCTGGCACGCCGACCGGTCGCTCGACTACCTCGACGACATCCGCGAGGCGCTGCCGCTCTACCGCGACGGTGCGGCCGCCCACCCGGGGTGGCTGCTGCGCTTCGCCAACTACGTGCTCACGGCCAACGTCCGGCTCGGGCCGTGGATCCACGTCGGCAGCGAGGTGCAGCTGCTGGGGATCGTCGCTGAAGGCGACCGCGTCGAGACACGGGCCAAGGTGGTCGACGTGCGCGAGCGCGGCGGGCACCACTTCGTCGACCTCGACGTGCTGCAGGTGGTGGGCGACCGGCCCGTGACCCGCATCGCGCACACCGCGATCTACCGCCCGCGCGGGACCTGACGGTGGATCGACACCGCGTAGCCGCCGTCGCCGGGGAACGGATCCCCGGCCCACGTCGACCAGCGTTCGGCCAGCTCGAGGCCGTTGGCGGCGCAGTCGCGGTCGAAGTCGTCGAGCGGGTAGCGATCGTCCAACTCGAAGCCGGCCACGAGCGCCCCGCCGGCTGACACGTGCCGCGCACATCCCGCCACCAGCGCCGGCTGGGTGCCGGGCAGCGTGAACAACGGGACGTTGCCGGCCATGACCACCACGTCGAAGGTGCGACCGAGGTCGAGATCGGCCACGTCGCCGCCGATCCAGACCAGGTCGGGGGCGCGTCGCCGCGCCGAGTCGATCATCGATTCATCCGCGTCGACGCCGACCACGTCGATGCCCCGACGGGCCAGCTCGATGGCGACGCGCCCCGAGCCGCAGCCGGCGTCGAGCACCGACCGCGGCGCCAGCCCGGCCACGAGGCTGGCCTCGCCGTGGACGTCGACGCCCGACGCCGCGAGCTGGTCGAACCGCTGCTGGTAGCGCTCTCCGTCCCAGGCCATCCGAGCATCCTCGCGCGCCCGTCGCAGCGGCGCATCCCAGGATCGGACGGCGGCGGTGAGCCACTAGGTTGCAGGCATGACCGCCATCCCCGACAAGCCGTCGCTCGAGGGCCTCGAAGCCAAGTGGGACGCGGTCTGGGACGAGCAGGGCACCTACCGGTTCGACCGGACGCAGCCCCGCTCGGAGGTCTACGCGATCGACACGCCGCCCCCCACCGTCAGCGGCCAGCTGCACCTCGGCACGGTGTTCGGGTACGTGCAGGTCGACGCCATCGCCCGCTTCCAGCGCATGTACGGACGCGAGGTCTTCTACCCGATGGGATGGGACGACAACGGCCTGCCCACCGAGCGGCGGGTGCAGAACCACTTCGGGGTCCGGTGCGATCCCACCCTGCCCTACGACCCCGACCTCGAGCTCGTCGGCGACCCCAAGTCGCCAGCAGCAGATCTCGCGGCGCAACTTCCTCGAGCTGTGCCAGCGCCAGACCGCCGAGGACGAGCTGACCTTCGAGGCCGTGTTCCGCGACGTCGGGCTCTCGGTCGACTGGGCGCTCAACTACGCCACCATCGACGAGCGCTCACGCCGGGTGGCCCAACGCGGCTTCCTGCGCAACCTGGCCCGGGGCGAGGCCTACGCCAGCGAGGCGCCCACCATGTGGGACATCGACTTCCAGACGGCCGTCGCCCAGGCCGAGCTCGAGGAGCGCCCGACGCCGGGCGCCTACCACCGCGTCCGGTTCGCCCGCACCGACGGCGCCGCGCCGGTCGAGATCGAGACCACCCGCCCCGAGCTCCTGCCCGCCTGCGTCGCGCTGGTCGCCCACCCCGACGACGAGCGCTACCGCGCCCTGTTCGGCACCGAGGTCGTGACGCCGGTCTTCGGCGTGTCGGTGCCGGTCATCGGCCCACCCCCTGGCCGAGCCCGACAAGGGGTCGGGCATCGCCATGGTCTGCACCTTCGGCGACACGGTCGACGTCGTGTGGTGGCGCGAGCTCGACCTGGCCATGCGGGCCGTCGTGCGCCGCGACGGCCGCTTCCAGCGCGACGCCCCCGAGTGGCTGAGCGGCGACGGCGCGACGGCCTGGGCCGAGCTCGCCGGCAAGACGTCCAAGCAGGCCCGTGTCAAGATGGTCGAGCTGCTGCAGCAGGCCGGGCGCGCTCGTCGGCGAGCCGCGGCCGATCGAGCACGAGGTCAAGTACTACGAGAAGGGCGATCGCCCGCTCGAGATCGTGACCAGCCGGCAGTGGTACATCCGCAACGGCGCCCGCGACGAGCGCCCGCCGCGACGCGCTGCTCGCAGTCCGGGCGCGACCTGGCCTGGCATCCCGAGTTCATGCGGGTCCGCTACGAGCACTGGGTCGAGGGGCTCAACTCGGACTGGCTCATCAGCCGCCAGCGCTACTTCGGGGTGCCCTTCCCCATCTGGTACCCGGTCGGCGACGACGGCGAGACCCGTCTGGGACCAGCCGATCCCGGCCGACGAGGCCGCGCTGCCGGTCGACCCGCAGAGCGACGCGCCCCCCGGGCTACGACGCCGCCCAGCGCGGCCAGCCCGGCGGCTTCGTGGGCGATCCCGACGTGATGGACACCTGGGCCACCTCGTCGCTGACTCCCCAGATCGCCTGCGGCTGGGAGGACGACCCCGACCTGTTCGCCCGCACCTTCCCGATGGACCTGCGTCCGCAGGGACCCGAGATCATCCGCACCTGGCTGTTCTCGACGCTGCTGCGCGTCGCAGCTCGAGCACGACGTGCTGCCGTGGACGCACACGAGCATCAACGGCTGGATCCTCGATCCGGACCGCAAGAAGATGTCCAAGTCCAAGGGCAACGTCGTCACCCCGTCGATCGCTCGTCGACGAGCACGGTGCCGACGGGCTGCGCTACTGGGCCTGTCAGGCCGCGCTCGGCGTCGACACGGCGGCCGACCCGGCGCAGATGAAGGTCGGCCGGCGGCTGGCCATCAAGCTGCTCAACGTGTCGAAGTTCGTGCTCGGCCTGGGCATCGGCGACGGACGCCGGCGGCGAGATCACCGAAGCGCTCGACCGGGCCATGCTGGCCCAGCTGGGCGCCGTGGTCGACGAGGCCACCACCGCGTTCGACGACTACCAGTACCAGCGCGCCCTCGAGCGGACCGACACCTTCTTCTGGCCGTTCTGCGACGACTACGTCGAGCTGGTCAAGTCACGCGCCTACGGCGACGACGCGGCAGCCGAGCTCGGCCCGCGCGGCGCTGGCCATCGCGCTCTCGACCATCCAGCGCGCTGTTCGCGCCGTTCCTGCCGTTCGCCACCGACGAGGTGTGGTCGTGGTGGCAGGACGGATCCGTCCACCGGCCAGCCGTGGCCGACCAGCGACGGGCTGCAGATCGCTGCCGCCGCCACCGCCGACCCCGCCGTGCTCGACGTGGCCGCCGACGTCCTCGGCGAGATCCGCAAGGCCAAGTCGACCGAGAGGCGGGGCATGCGCACCGAGGTGACGCTGCTCACCGTGGCCGACACCGCCGAGTCGCCTCGAGCGGTTCGCGCCGGGCCGAGAGCGACGTGCGCGAAGCGGGCAACGTCACGCGCCTCGAGACGGTCGACGGGCCCGAGCGGGTCGTCACGGTCGAGTTGGCTCCGGTCGACGCGGACGCGCCGGCCGGGCGTCGCGCCGCCAGTCCTAGCGACCCTCGGCGCTCAGCCCGGGCCGTCCTGGTCGGGGGCGGCACGCCCGCGCCCGACCCCGGCCGCGACCAACCCCACCCCGATCACGACCAGCACCGCCCCGAGCACCGCGAAGAAGCGGGTGGCCGCTCATGCGCCGAGCCCTTGGCCGATGTCGATCCCCTGCAGGATCCACACGCACGCCGATCAGCCCCAGCACCCCTCCGGCGATCACCCTCGGCCACATGTGGTCCTCCGATCAGGCACCGATGTCGCGGTGCGCGGACCTGTACGGGGCGGACGGGCCCCGTGGTTCAGGTCCAGGGTCAGCCTGGCGGCTGGATCAGCTCGACGGTGTTGCCCGACGGGTCGGAGAGGAAGGCCTGGAAGCCGGCCCCGACCGGCACCGGGTCGCTACACGGTCACGTCCGCTGGCCGCAGCTCGGCGACGGTCGCGTCGAGGTCGGCGACCCGCGAGGGCGAAGTGCTGGCCACGGTCGTCGGGCGGCGCCGCCCTCGATCAGGTGCACCTGCTGGCCCCCGGCATCGAGCCACGCGCCGGCGAACCCGAAGTCGGGCCGGTCGTCGGCGCTCGACGAGCCCCAGCACGTCGACGTAGAAGGCACGGGCGGCGTCGGTGTCGGACGACGTTGATCGACACGTGGTGGACGGCGAGCGGCTGCATGCGCCCAGTCTGCCCGCCTCGGCCGCCCGCTGCTCGCCCATCTGTCCGTTCGACGCGCCACACTGGGCCGGTGGCCGAGCCCGATCAACCCCGACGGATGGCCGTCCTGGCCCCGATGAAGCCCGAGTTCCGCCCGTTGGTCAGAGCCGCTGTCGCTCGAGCGCGACGGAAGCAGCGCCGGGGTCGCACCGGGGCACGGTGGCCGACGTCGAGATCACCGCCATGATGACCGGCATCGGCATGGACGGCCGCCACCCACGCCGCCGAGCGGATCCTCGACCTCGGACGCTGCGACCACCTGCTCGTGGTCGGCATCGCGGGTGGGATCGACCCGCAGCCTCCGCATCGGCGACGTCGTCGTCCCCGAGGTGGTCGGTCGACCAGGCGCTGGGCCACGAGTACCGCGCCAGTCCGCTCGGCCCGCACCGCCCCGGCCGGCCGCCTGGTCAGCTCGGACGCACTCATCGTCGATCGCGCCGAGCAGGCCGACATGGTCAACGCCGGCGTGACCGCCGTCGACATGGAGACCGCGGCCATCGCGGCGGTGTGCGAGCAGCGGGGCATCCCGTGGTCGGCGTTCCGCGGGATCAGCGACCACGGCGTCGAGGACGGCATCGACAGCTCGGTGCTCGGGCTCAGCCGGCCCGACGGCACCGCGGACATCGGCGCGGTGGCCCGCTTCGTCGTCACCAAGCCCTGGCGGCTGCCGTCCCTCGCCCGCCTGGGCCGCGACATGCAGTCGGCGGTCGCGCCGCCGTCGCCGCCGCGCTCGGCGCCCTCGACAGCGACGAGCTGAAGACCTGACGCCGACGGGCTGACGACCTGACGGGCTGACAACCTGACGAGCTGAAGGCTGGTCAGAGGCGTCGCCAGTAGATGCACACCGCCTCGCCGTCGATCACCTCGGGGACGCGACCCACCTGCTCGAACCCGAGCCGCTCGTAGAGCCGCCGGGCCGGGTTCGACTCGAACACGAAGTTGAACTGCATGGCGTCGAACCCGAGACCGCGGGCCACGTCGAACGAGTGCTCCACCAGGGCCGTCGCCCACCCCGCGTCCGCGCCACGCCGGCACGACGAGGTAGCCGGCGTTGGCGACGTGCGCGGCCCGCCCGACCCCGTTCGGCTTCATCGTGTAGCCGCCGACGAACGACCCGTCCGCGCCGCTCGGGCCACCACCGATGACGCGCGCCGGGTCGAGCCAGTAGGCGCGGAACCCGTCGGCGCTCACGGGCCGGTCAGGCGCCTGCGGGTAGCCCTCGTCGGCCGCCACCACCGCCGCGAACGCGGCCCGCAGGTCGTCGTGGTCGGTCGTCGGTGGTCGTGCTGCACGCGCACCTCGTGGCCCGAGCGGTCGACGTGGTGGCACGACTCGATCGGTGCGGTCATCGGTCGACCTCCAGCGTTCGGCATCGTCCGGTCGCGCGCCGACCCGTAGCATCGCCGACGACGAGGGAGGACGCATGAGACTGCTGATCCTCGGGGCCGGCGGTGTGGGCAGCTCGGCCTGCGCCATCATCGCCCGCCGCCACTTCACCGAGGCGGTGGTGGTGGCCGACTACTCGGCCGACCGGGCCCGGTCCGTGGTCGACCGCTACGGCGACGACCGCTTCACGGCCGCCCAGGTCGACGCGGGCGACGAGGCCGCCATCCGCGCGCTGATCGACGCCCACCGGATCGACGCCGTGCTCAACGCGGTCGATCCCCGGTTCGTCATGCCGATCTTCCGGGCCGCGCTGGCGGCCGGTGTCGACCTACCTCGACATGGCCATGAGCCTGTCGCATCCCCCACCCCGACCACCCCCACGCGGAGACCGGCGTGAAGCTCGGCGACGACCAGTTCGCGCTGGCCGCCCAGTGGGAGGCGAAGGGTCAGCTGGCGCTGGTCGGCATGGGGGTCGAGCCCGGGCATCTCCGACGTGTTCGCCCGCCACGCGGCCGACGCGCTGTTCAGCCAGATCGACGAGGTCGGCGTCCGCGACGGCGCCAACCTCGAGGTCGAGGGCTACGACTTCGCTCCGACCTTCAGCATCTGGACGACGATCGAGGAGTGCCTCAACCCGCCCGTGATCTACGAGCGCGACCGGGGCTGGTTCACCACGCCGCCGTTCAGCGAGCCCGAGACCTTCGTCTTCCCCGACGGCATCGGAGCCGGTCGAGTGCGTGAACGTCGAGCACGAAGAGGTGCTCCTCGTCCCGCGATGGGTCGACGCCGGCGGGTCACGTTCAAGTACGGGCTCGGCGACGAGTTCATCGAGGTCCTCCAGGTGCTGCACAAGACCGGCCTCGACTCGACCGCGCCGGTCCGGGTGGGCGGCGTCGAGGTCAGCCCGCGCGACGTGGTGGCGGCCTGCCCTGCCCGACCCGGTCACCCTCGGCGACCGCATGACCGGCAAGACGTGCGCGGGCACGTGGGTCACCGGCCTCGGCCCCGACGGCGCAGCCGCGCGAGGTGTACCTGTACCACGTGGTCGACAACGAGCAGACGATGGCGCGACTACGGCTGCCAGGCCGTCGTGTGGCAGACCGCCGTCGGGCCCGGCGGTCGCCCTCGAGCTGCTCGACGCGGGGCGCGTGGAGCGGCGCGGGCGTGCTCGGCCCCGAGGCGCTTCCCGGCCGAGCCGTTCCTCGACCTGCTGGCCGACCACGGCTCCCCCCACGGCCTCGAGGACCGCACCCCGCCTGCGTGATCCGCCCGCCCGGGTCGGTCGAACCGACGCCGCTAGCGTCGCCGGCATGGCGAACCCGACCTGACCGAGAAGCCGCATGTCTTCGTCCCGCCCGGTGAGACGCCCGCCGGCCGAGCTCGTCATCGAGGACGTGGTCGTGGGCGACCGGCGACGAGGCCGCCGCCGGCCGCGACGTCGAGGTCCACTACGTGGGCGTGGCCTGGAGCACCCGCCAGCAGTTCGACGCCTCGTGGGACCGCGGCGACACGTTCCGCTTCGGCCTGGGCGCCGGCCAGGTCATCAAGGGCTGGGACCAGGGCGTGGCCGGCATGAAGGTCGGCGGGCGGCGCCGCATCGTGATCCCGCCGCACCTGGGCTACGGCAAGGCCGGGCGCCGGCGGGGTCATCAAGGGCGGCGAGACCCTGGTGTTCGTGGTCGACCTGCTCGCCGTCCACTGACCGGGACCGCGCCACCGGTGCGGCGCCATCGATTCAGCGGGCACCCCGATCGGATTTGACCCAAACTTGGGCGTTCCCACAGGCTCGGGGACCGTGGCCGAGGCAGTGTGATGGCGTGAGCGCCCCAACCACCACCCGCATCACCTGGACGCGCCGGCAGAAGGGCGCGCTCGCCTTCGCGGCGCTGCTGGGGCTGGCGCTGCGTCGTCCACTTCCCGATCTTCACCTCGAACCGCCTCGACGTCGACGAGGCCTCGATCGGCTCGATCGCCCAGGGCCTGCTGCGCGGCGGCCACCTCTACACGAACCTCGTCGACCGCAAGCCGCCGCTGCTCTTCTACGTCTACGCCGCCAGCTTCTGGATCACCCACAGCAACAGCCTGATCCCGGTGCGGCTGCTCACCGTCGCGCCTCGAAGCGGCCACCGGCCTGCTCATCGGTGTCGCCCTGTGCCGCGAGTGGAAGCACCGCCTGGCCGTCGCCGCGCTGTTCGTCCTCGGGCACCGCCACCTTCCCGTTCAACGACGCCCACGCCGCCGGCTTCGAGGCGTTCATGCTGCTGCCGATCACGCTGGCCTGGTACTGGAGCCGCCGCGGCCGGGCCGTGCTGGCCGCGCTGGCCCTCGTCGTGGCCGTGCTCATCAAGCAGCCGGCCGCGTTCACGATCGTGCCCGTCGTCTACAACCTGTGGCGCCGGCCCGACGGGCGCCGCCAGCTCGCCATCCTCACCGCCACGGGGGCCGGTGCATACCTGGCCGTGGCCGCGGCTGTTCGGCCTGCGCCAGTTCCTGTTCTGGAACATCTCCAGCAACGGCAGCTACCTCGGCGTCTACTCGCTGCTCGGCACCCTCGGCGTCGGCCGCGCTGAGCACCGGCCGTCTACGCCATCAGCCACGTCGTGATGGTCTGGCTGGCCGCCCGGGCCTGGCCCGAGCGCCGGGCTGCAGCATCGACCTCTGGCTGTGGCTGGGCTCCGCGTTCGTCGGCGTGGCGCTCGGCGAGCACTTCTTCGGCCACTACTTCTTCCAGATGCTGCCGCCGCTGGCCGCCATCGCGGCCACCCAGATCGACCGCGGTGACCGCTGCGCAACGCCATGACCGTCGCCGGCGCGACCACCGCCGCTGTGGCTCGGCCGTGACCGTCGCCATGCCGCGACCCGACCTGCCGCCCTACAAGGCCGTCGTGCGCGAGGTCGACCGGCTCTCGACCAAGGACCAGTCCGTGTTCGTGTGGGGCTCCTACTCCGAGATCACCTGGGCCAGCGAGCGACCGATGGCGACGCGCTTCCCGCACACGAACTTCGTGACCGGCGTCGACCAGGGCCAGCCCACCAAGGGGGCCATGGGCGACCTCTGCACCGACCTCGACCGTACGCCGGCCCACGCATCATCGTCGACACCAGCCCGGCCGACCTGCGCGACGCCGGCAAGGTGCCGCTCTTCAGCGTGCCGCGCGATGGCCAACCTGATGACCAGCTACGAGCCGGTCGACGACATCAACGGCGTGATCATCTACCGCCTGGCTCGGCCATGGGTGGGGTGCTGACGCGGCTCTTCGACCCGGGACGGCGAAGGACACGAGCGTGGCGGGCGTGGTGCCGCCGGCCCGCGCCATCGCAGCCCGGCACCAGCGGGACGGAGGCGCCCGTAGGATCGACCCGTGACCGTGCTGGCTGGGCTCGTGGGGATGGTGGGCGTCCTGCTCGCGGCCGGTGGCGCTGTCCAAGGGCCGCCAGCCGACGTCGACGGTCAGATCGTTCCGGGCCGTCGGCCTGCCTGCGTCGCGCGCCGCGGTGCGGGCCCTGGCCGTGGTCGAGGTGGTGCTGGGCGGGGTGCTGATCGTGATCGGCGGGCGCTGGCCGACGGCGGCGGGCGCGGTGCTGTTCGCCGGGTTCGCCGCTCGTCAGCGTGCGACTCGTCCGGCATGGGAGGCGAGGCGCCTCGTGCGGCTGCTTCGGCGACCGATCGTCCCGACCGTCGATGGTGCACGTCGACGGTCGACGCCGGCGCGGCCGCCGTGCTGGCCGTCGGCTGCCGTCGTCGGCGTCGCCCGGCCTCGCCAGTCACTGGTCCTCGCTCCCGGGCCGCGGCTTCGTCGTCCTCGGCCTGATGGCGACTCGGTGGCTACCTGCTCGTCGCCCTGATGACCGTGTTCGCCGACGCGCTGGCCGCCATCTCCGACGACGCGGCACCGACCGCCTCCGAGTTCGGGCTCCGCCCGTGACACCTCCGACCATCGACCCGATCGGAGGCGCCGCATGCTCGTGCTGGTGATCCTCGAGGCGTCGTCGTCGCCCTGCTGGCCGTGCTGGTGGTCGGCCTGCTGCGCAGCCACGCCGAGATCCTGCGGCGCCTCCACGAGCTCGGCGCGGGCGTCTACGGCGACGACGCCGCGAGCCCGGATCCCAGGCCCGCATGCGCACCCAGCCGGGCGTGGCCGAGCCCCGCACCACCGTGACCCCCGCCCACGACATCTCGGGCACCACCCCCGACGGCGCGGCGGTCGGTGGTCGCGCGTGGTCGACCGGCCCCACACCACCCTGCTGGCCTTCCTGTCGAGCGGCTGCCTGACCTGCCGCGACTTCTGGAACGCCTTCGCCGTCGGCGTCGAGCGACGCGCTGCCCGGGCGTCGACACCCACCTGGTCATCGTGACCAAGGGCTCCGAGGCCGAGAGCGTGTCGAAGGTGAAGGACCTGGCCGAGGGGCGGGCCAAGACCGTGATGTCGTCGGACGCCTGGCGCGACTACGAGGTGCCGGTCAGCCCCTACTTCGTGCTGGCCGACGGCCGCACCGGACGAGTCGTCGGCGAGGGATCCGGCACGACCTGGCCCCAGGTCGCGCGTCCTGCTCGAGCAGGCCTGCGCCGACGCCGGGCTGGCGCCGTCGGCCCCGCCGGCCGGATCCACGGGACCGTCACCCGGCGAGTCGAGGCGGCCCGGGCCGCACGCCTCGACGGGCCCGGTCGCGAGCGACGGGCCGACGACGAGCTGCGCCGGGCCGGCATCGGGCCCGGCCACCCGAGCCTCTACGGCCGCGCCGACGGCCCGGGTCACCCGACGGCCCCGACGGACCTTTGGGTCCGACGGGCCTGACGGACCTTGGGGCCGACGGGCCTGACGGCCCGGCCGCACGGGCACGCCGTGACCACGCTGTCGGCGCAGGGCCTGTCGCGCCGACCTCCCGGCCGGCTGGGACGGCGAGATCTACGTCCGGTCCCAAGCGCGGCGCACCGGCGCTCGGCAGCGCGGCCACCGCCCGATCCGACGGCCTCGAGCCGACCCGTGCTGCAACTGGCCGACTTCGCCCTGCCGGCCACCGGGGCGACTTCGGGGGCGGCGCCGTCGAGCTCATGGGGCCGCGCAACATCTTCGTGTCGCTGTTCGAGCACGGCCCCGAATCGGTCGGCACCGCCGTTGTTCGCGGCCACCGCGGCCGCCCTGGCCGGTCGCCGCCGCCGACTTCGGCCCCAACCGCCTGCAACGCCCCCTGCCCGGCCAGGCCGGCGGCACAGTGGTTCTTCAGCACCCAGGGCCGGGCCTTCTGCCTGTACGCCGTGCTCGGGCAGCTACACGCTGCGAGCGCCTGCTCGCCCGCCACCTCAACCACGCGCTGTCCACCATCCGCATCAGCCCGTCCTGAACCAGGTCATCCCGAGCCGGGTCGGGCTCACGAACGTCCGGCCCTGTCGGACCGCCCATCTCGACACACCACGAAGGGACCGATCGCCATGAACGACCAGCTGGCCGGCCTCGGTGCCGTCATCGCCATCGCCGCCGCCGCTCGCTCGACCTGGTCGCCGTGCGGCCTGTCGATGCTGTCGACGATCACGCCGCTGGCCGAGCGCAGCCGTGGCCATCGCTTCGGGGTCACCGCGAGCTGGTTCATCGCTCGGCGCGACCCTCGGCGGCGCCACGCTCGGCCTGGTCGGCGCCGGCCTGGCCGTCGGGCGTGCGGGCCGCCGGCGTCAGCGCCAGCACGGCGGCGGCGGGTGGCCGCCGTGCTCGCCCTCGTGTGCGGCGCGTCCGACGTGCGCGCCGTTCGGGCTGCGCCTGCCCTTCCACGGACGCCAGGTCAACGAGCTGTGGCTGGGCCGGTACCGACCCTGGGTCTACGCCAGCGGGTTCGGCTGGCAGATCGGCACCGGCCTCGCCACCTACATCCTGACCGCGGCCGTGTACCTGCTGGTCGGGCTGGCCGCGCTCACCGCCAGCCCGGCCGCGGCCATCGGCGCTGTGCACGCTGTTCGGTCTGGTCCGCGGCCTGGCCGTGCTGTTGTCGATCCGGCATCACCACCCCGGCCCGCCTCGCACGCCTTCCACCGCCGCTTCGACCGGCTCGGGCCCGCCGGTGCGCCAGGTGGTGATCGTCGTGCAGCTCGCCGTCGCGGCCGTCGCGGCCGGCGTGGCGTGGGGACCGGCCGCCGCCGGGCTCGTGGTCGTCATCGCCGCGACGGTCGAAGTCGCCGGGCGACTCGGGCGCGCCAGCCGCGCCGGACGAGCCGGGCGAGACGCGCCGGACGTCGACCGCTCTCGAGCGTCCGGCACCGCCACCGCGGACTGACCGCTCAGTCGCGGCCCTGCATCGCCGCCCACATCATCGGGATCTGCAGCGGCAGCCGAGCCCACGCCGCCGGCCACCTTGACCCCGTCGCCGGGCTCGGCGGTGCGCGTCACGTCGAGCGCCATCTGGAAGTTGCCCGGCCAGACCGCCAGCAGCACCGCCACGCTGGCCGGACCGGCCCAGCGCCGCCGGGCCAGCAGGCCGGCGGCGCAGACCAGCTCGGCCACGCCGCTCACGTAGACGACCTCGGTGGGCCGCCGGCAGCGCCGGGGGGATCAGCGGCTCGAACACCGACGGCCGGACCATGTGGACGAGGCCGCTGGCGGCGAAGAGCCCGGCCCGCAGGCCGAGGCCGGCCACGTGCGCTCGTGTCGCGGGTGTCCGACCCGGTGCGCATCGGCCGGCACCCTATCGGATGTCCCGGACACCCGAGGCCCGCAACTCCGGCCTAGTCCTTCAGACCTATGCCGGACCTGCCGATGGGTCAAGGGTCCGACGTGACGATCAAGGAGACCGTCCGAATGGAACGAGTGGCGATGCCGCGGGCGCGCACGCACGATCGAGCAGCTGGGCATCCCGGCCTCGCTCGTGCAGGACCTCGCCCTGCGCCGAGCGCTCTACGAGGGCCGCTCGTCGACCCTCAAGCTGAGCGCAGGCCTCGGCCTCAGCCTGGCCATCATCACCACGGTGGTCGAGGAGCTGCGCGACCTGCGCCACATCGACCTGCTCGGCCTCGAGGGCCGCGACTACATCTTCGAGCTCACCGAGCAGGGCCGCGACACCGCCCGCGAGCGCATGGAGCTGTGCCGCTACGCCGGCATCGCGCCCGGTCAGCCTCAAGGAGTACAACGCCACCGTCCTGCAGCCAGCAGTCGCCGTCCCGACGGTCAGCCGCGAGTCGATGCGCGTCGCCTTCGACGACCTCGTCATCAGCGACCGGATGATCGACGAGCTGGGCCCGGCTCTGCTCACCGAAGGCGCCATGTTCCTCTACGGCCCTCCCGGCACCGGCAAGACGAGCGTGGCCGAGCGCCTCATCCGCACCCACACCGACCCGGTGTTCGTGCCCCGGGCGGTCGAGGTCGACAGCCAGATCATCAGCGTCTTCGACCCGGTGATCCACGAGCCGCTCGAGCCCCAGCCCCACGACCTCGACCCCCGCTGGGTGCTGTGCCAGCGCCCGAGCATCGTCGTCGGCGGCGAGCTGACCATGTCGCATGATGGACCTCACCTACGAGGCCAGCAACGGCATCTACCTGGCCCCGATCCAGATGCAGGCCAACAACGGCCTGCTCGTCATCGACGACTTCGGCCGCCAGACCGTCAGCCCCGAGGCGCTGCTGAACCGCTGGATCGTGCCGCTCGACCGTCGCCTCGACTACCTGTCGCTGAGCTACGGCGTGCGCTTCGACATCCCCTTCGACGTCAAGGTCGTGTTCTCGACCAACCTCGACCCCGCCACGCTGGGCGACGAGGCCTTCTACCGCCGGATCCAGAACAAGATCCTGGTGTCGTCGATCAGCGACGCCGAGTTCGACGAGGTGCTGTTCCGCTCGGCCGACGGCGGCCGGCATCACGCATCGCCCCCGGCGCCGACGAGCTACCTCCGCCAGGTCAGCCGCGACCTCGGCGACGGCGACCTGCGGCCGTACCTGCCCAAGGAGGTCTGCAAGATCCTCCGGGCCGTGTGCACCTACAACCGCACGCCCCTGGTGCTCGACCAGCGCCGCCGTCGACCGGGTCGCCTCGATCTACTTCACCCGGGCCGGCGAGATCCGGGCCACGATGGCCGAGGCCACCCTGGCCGACCCGCCGTCGGCCCCGATGCCGACCCGCAACGCGCCGCCCCCGGCCGGCTTCACCCCGGCCATGCGCCCCGACGGCGCGGCCTGATCCGACTGATCTCCCCGATCTCGCTGATCTCCCCGATCTGACGGTTCGGGCTGAGCCGCTCCTCAGCCCGCGCTCGACGGGGTCGGCGGGGCGTCGGGCCACTGCCGGCTGCCCACGTAGCTGACGCCGGCCTCGAACAGGCCGAGCACGACCAGGGTGACGAACAGGCCGACCCAGCCGCTCACGACGAAGAACAGCAGGAGCAGCGCGACGGCCAGCGCCGCCCAACGCAGCTCGACGGTGTGGGCGTGCATCCACCGCACCCCGCGCGGCACGGTGTCGCCGGTCGAGGTCCCGACCAGGGCGCGTCCGACGCGGGCCGAGTCGCGCCGGATGAGGTGCGCGAGGCGGCTGCCGCCGATGAGGAACGCGATCACGGCGACCACCAGACCGAGCACCACGAGCGAGCGTCGGTGATCAGGTCGAGCCGGCTCACGAGGTGCTGCACCGTGACCTTGGCCGCCGCCCGGGCCTGGGCGCCGCCGACGAGTCCGACGATCTGGTCGCGGAGCGCGTTGATGACGATGTTGGCGATCACGAGCGCGATGACCATGCCGAGCGCCAGCGCGATGATCGTGCGGCGCCGATTCGTCGCCAGGGCGATCGTCGCGACGATCAGCAGGAAGCGTGACGATCAGCAGCACGACGACCAACTTGTCGAAGAGCGACACGCCGTCCTGGGCCGCCTTCAGCTGGTCGCTCTTGAACACGGTCACGACGCCGAAGTCGTCGGGCAGGGTCTGGCCGACCGCCGCGCTCGAGCTCGGCGCGGGCCTGATCGGGCGGCGTCGAGGCCGTGATGTCGGGCACCGTCGAGCTCGTACCGCCGATGCCCGGCGCCTTGCTCTCGACGAACGCGAGCGCCTTCGCGAACAGCGGCAGCAAGTTGAACGTCACCTCGCCGTTGGCCGTCGAGACGACCTTGGTCTCGTTGCGCAAGACCTTGACCGCCAGCTCGTGGGCGCATGCGGTTGGCCTCGCACCCAGAACTGCTGGAACTGCTCGGTCCGCAGCAGCTGCTTGACCGCGGTGAGCACGAACTGGTCTGCCGCCCCGGCGATCGTGCCCGGCGAACGCTTGGAGCTTCGGCGGGCAGGTTCTGCCTCGAGCTGGTGCTCGAGGTCGAGCGCCTGCGTCGAGCTCGTTGGTCACCTGCGTGGCCACCGCGTCGGTGACAGCCGGATCCTTGGCCAGCGGACCGACCGTCGCCACCCAGGAGTCGGTGTTCAGCAGCGTGCGGTGCGCCCACACCCCGACCGCGCTGGTCAGGATGGCGATCGAGGTCAGCACCACCAGGAACCCGACGAGGATCGTGCGCCACCGCTTGCCGACGCGGGCCATCTCTGCTGCAGGTTCGGTCATGTCGTCATCGTGTCACCTGGCGGTCCGGCGAGCGCGGAGCGCACCCGGCTACAGGCGTGATGACCGTCCGGATGCCTCGACCGGCCCGCAGTCGTCGAAGGCGTCGTTGATGTCGCTCGAGCGGGCGCTCGGTCGGTGATCAGGCCCTCGAGGTCGAGCCGCCCGGCCCGGTACAGGGCGACCAGCAGCGGGATGTCGCGCAACGAGTTGACGCTGCCGAGCAGGCAGCCGAGCAGCCGCTTGCCCGTGGCGCCGCAACACCGTCGGCGAGTCGATGACGAGCTGCTCGGTCGAGAGGCGGCGACGCCGACCATGACGGTGGTGCCGCCGATGCGGGTGACGTCGAGGCCGGTGCGGATCAGGGCCGCGCTGCCGACCGCGTCGAAGGCGACGTCGACCCCGACCTCGGTCAGGGCGGCCACCGTCGCGCCGACGTCCTCGGTCGTCGGGTCGACCACATGGGTGGCGCCGAACCGCGAGGCCGCCTCGCGTCGGTGCGGCCACCGGATCCGACACGATGATCGTCGTCGCCCCGGCCAGCCGGCAGCCCTGCACGATCGACAGCCCGATCCCCCCGAGCCCGAGCACGAGGCGTCGTGTCCCCGGTGGCCACGCCGGCGGTGTAGAGCGCGGCGCCGACGCCGGTCTGCACGGCGCAGCCGATGACGCACGCCACCTCGAGCGGCACGTCGGCCGGGATCTTGACCGCGCCCGTCTCCTGGATGATCACCCGCTCGGCGAACGCGGCCACGCCGAGACCCCGATAGACGAGTCTCGCCGCCGCGGCTCAGGCGGGTGCCGCCGTCCGGGTGGGTCGACGTCCATCAGGGCCTGGCCGTTGACGCAGAGGCTCGCCTCGTCCCGGACGCACCAGTAGCAGTGGCCGCACGGCGGACACGGGGTCAGCACGACGTGATCGCCCACCTCGAGCAGGCGCACACCCGGACCGACCGCGTCGACCACACCCGCCGCTTCGTGGCCGAGCACGACCGGGGTCATCGGCGGGCAGATCGCCGTCGACCAGGCTGAGATCGCTGTGGCACACCCCGCAGTGCGACACCCGCACCGACGACCTCGCCGACCCGGGGCTCGTCGAGCTCGACGTCGTCGTAGATCCGAAGCCGGGTCGGCGCCGGCTTCGAGGATGGCGGCTCGCATGGGCAGGGCTCCGGTCTGGTCGTGCGTGCGGGAACGACGGCACGCTACCCACCTGGTCCCTGCCACACCGGCTCCCGGGGCGAACTGTCGGGCCCGCATCCGCCGTGCGATGATGCGCCCATGCCCGCCGACGCCTCTGCCCCACCGGCGTCGCCCGACGCGGTGGCGGGACCCGGCTCGGCGGCGATGGCAGCCTCCGAGCTCGGCGAGCTGCTGGTCGTGGCTGTCGACCTGGTGCGCCAGGCCGGGGCGATCACCCTCGAGTGGTTCCGGTCGGACCGCCTCGAGATCGAGCGCAAGGGCGACGGCACGCCGGTCACCGCAGGCCGACAAGGCCGCCGAGCGGTTCCTGCGCGAGCAGATCGCGGCTCGGTTCCCCGACGACGCCATCGTCGGCGAGGAGGAGGCCGACCGCGACGGCACGCTCGGGCCGGACCTGGATCATCGACCCGATCGACGGCACCAAGGCGTTCACCCACGGCGTGCCGCTCTACACGAACCTGCTGGCGGTCGACGACGCCGACGGGCCGGCGATCGGGGTCATCAACATGCCGGCGCTCGGCGAGACCGTGTACGCCGGCCCGCGGGCTGCGGCTGCTTCGTCGACGGCCACCCCGCCCATGTCAGCGACCGCACGCGGCTGGCCGGCTCGTACCTGTCGAGCTGCGGGTTCGACTACTGGAGCGACGACATGCTGGGCGCCGCCCGGGCGTCCGGGGCCGCCCTGCGGACCTGGGGCGACGGCTACGGCTACGCCCTGGTGGCCACCGGCCGGATCGACGCCATGTGCGATCCCGGTGGTGGCGCGCTGGGACGTCGCCCCGATGCCGGTGATCCTGTCCGAGGCCGGCGGGCGGTTCACCGACCTCGACGGCGTCAGCGACGCCGGCCGCGGCACGGGACTGGCCACCAACGGGCACCTGCACGACGAGTGGCTCGAGTCGCTTCGCCGGACTCGACCGGGCCGAGCGGACCTCGTGATCACGAGATGACGGGATGATCGGATGACCGCGTTCGTGCTGGCGGGCCTGGCCCCCCTGTCGGCGTCGGTCCTGCGCGCCGGGTCGACGGTCACCACCTTCGCGCCGGGCGATCCGCCTCTGGCCAACAGCGACCCGTCGAACCCGATGGGCCTGCTGGTCGGGGTGCTGGTGACCCTGGTGATCATCGTGGGGGCGCTGATCCTCTACCTGCGCCACCGCCGCAGCCCCGAGCAGCGGTCGGCCGCCGAACCCCCGCCGGGCGCCCCCTGACGACCTGGCGAACCTGTTCGGGGGGATCTGATCAGTCGGTGTCGGGACCGTCGGCGCGGACCTGCTCGACGTGGGTCATGGCGTCGCGGAGCTGATCGATCCACTCGCCCTCGTGGCGACCGACCAGCCGGACGCACCAGGCCAGCGCCTCGCTGCGGCTGCGGGCCACGCCGGCGTCGATGAGGGTGTCGAGCACCGCCCGCTCCTTCATCCGCAGGCGGGTCATGACCGGGGCGCTGTGGGTGGTGAACAGCTCCTCGACCTCACCGCAGCGAGCCCCCCAGGACACCTTGCGGCCCCAGAGCGACTCGGCTTCGTCCGCGATGGTCATGCGGTGCTCGCGGGTGTCCTCGCGGAAGCCGCCGATGCGGGCCCGGTGGGCCACCTCGGCCCCGTCGGCGTCGAGGTCGGCCGCGGCGGCCGGCGCGTCGAGCTCGCCCACCACCAGGATCTCCTCACGGTCGGCCCGTGACCTCGGGCGGCCCCGTCGAACCACGCGTCGGGCATCCGCCCGGCGAACCAGCTCCGGACCTCGTCGACCGACCAGACCCTGCTTCGTCATGCTTACAAGATTACAGACTTACTCGTGCAAGGCGTCAAGGGCGCGACCGGAGGCGGCGCCGAGGTGGATCGGGTCGAGGGCCCGAGCGTCGCCGGAGGCCAGCGGGCCCGTGTCGTCGAGGCGGTTCTGCCAGGCGCTGGCCTCGGCGATGGCCGCCGCGTAGCTGGCCTTGCGACGGGCCACCCGGCCGATGCTGGCCTCGGGGGCGGCCACCGGGCCCGGCGTACTGGGCCTCGATGCCGTCCTTCAGCATCGTCAGCGCCTCGGAGCGCAGCTGCGACACCCGGGACTCGGTCACGCCGAGGAAGCGGGCCAGCTCCTGCGAGGTGCGACCCTCGAGGAAGTAGCCCACGATCACCAGGCGGTGGCGCTCGGGCAGCAGGTTCACGGCGTCACGCAGGTAGGCGTGCAGCTCACGGCTCTCGAGCTCCTCGAGGGGCTCGACGACGCTGCGGTCGCGCAGCACGTCGACCAGGGTGAGATCTTCGTCGCCGGCGTCGTTGACCTCGTGCTCGAGGGCCAGCACGACCGAGCGGAACAGGCGGTCCTGCAGGCGGGCCAGCTCGGCGTCGCTCATCCCGAGGGCCCCGGCCATCTCGGTCGCCGACGGCACCCGGCCCAGCTCGGTGGCCAGGCGCTGCTCGACGCCCTCGAGGCGGCGGGCCAGCGTGCGCACCGAGCGGGGGGCCCAGTCGGCGGCCCGCACGGCGTCGAGGATGGCGCCCCGGATGCGCTGCGCCGCGAACCGGTCGAACGGCACGCCCCGGGACTCGTCGTAGCGGCGGGCCGCCTCGACCAGACCGAGCGCACCGGCCCGGGCCAGCTCGTCGCGATCGACGTGGCGCGGGAAGTGCACGGCGACCTGGAACACGATGTGCTTCACCAGGGGCAGGTGCTCCTCGATCAGCCGCGACAGCTCTTGGGTCTCGGTCTTGCGTGGTGCTCATGGCATCGCCCTCCCTCGATCCAACGCACCGAGTCTTCGTCGCCGCCTGGGGAGAACTTTAGGAGATGATCGCACATTTTCGTGAAATTTCATGCATGTAATTTCAAATCCCACGCTGCGTGACACCTGCTCTGACCAGCGAACTACGCGCGGTGAGTTCGTCTGGGCCATCCGGCCTAGCCGCCTGGGCCGTTCAGCCCCCACCCTGTGGATAACTCGCGCGGCACCGCCCGACGGGCCGCCCGGTCACCCGCCCGCCACGGCCGCGAATCAGGCCAGCGCACCGCCGGCGTCGCGCTGGAAGACGGCCGCTCGCACCCCGCGGCGACGCAGCTCGGCCAGGAACGGGACCGGATCGACCAGCTCGGCCAGCCCGGCCGGCCCCGGCCGACGCAGCCGGCCCTGGGCGGCCCACAGGGCGGCTCAGCGCGGCCACCGCGCCGGCGGCCACCGCGGGCCGGTCCATGGCGCCGAGCACGGTGACGTCACGGCTGCCGCCCCGCCGACCCCGCACCTCGACCCGCACCGCACCCGGGCCCGCCCTCGGGATGGGGCGGGCCGAGCATCGGGCAGCCGGGCGGTGAGCCGGTCGCGTCGGTTGGCGGCCAGGCGGGCCGTCACCCGGGCGACGCCGGGAAAGGCCGGCACCAGGACCAGCGCGTCGGGCAGGGCGGCCCGGTAGCAGTCCTCGGCACCGATCGGGATCGGGGAACCAGCACAGCTCGCGGCCGCTGCCGGCCGGGCGCTGGACCCAGCCCCGGTCGCGCCAGTCGAGGGCCATGCCCCCGAGCGCCCGGTGGTGCTGGCGGGCGCAGGCGGGCCCGCCCGTGCCCACCTTGGCCACGTGGATCTCGTCGACCTCGTCGAAGCGCGGTCGCGGCCTGGGCGGCCAGCACGCAGGTCAGCCCGGGCGCGAAGGCGGCGCCCACCACGACCGACACCCCGCGCTCGCGGGCCTCGGTGTCGAGATCGAGCAGGCCCTTGACGTCGCCGATCGCGTCGGCGGTCGACACGACCGACTGGCCGCGGGCCACGAACCGGCGAGCCAGGTCGGCGTGGGTCGCCGGCCGGTCCGGCCAGCACCACCGCTGTCGGCCTCGACCGGCTCGGCGAAGGGCGCCGGTCGATCACCGCGCCCTCGCCGAGCGAGCGCACGATCGTCTCGAGCCGGTCGGTGGCGCTCGTCGCGCAGCACGACCTGCGTCGACGCCCTCGGTGGACACCAGCTGGCGGGCCACCCGGGCCCCGACGGCGCCCACGCCGAGCACGGCGACCCGGGTCATGCGCGAGGTCACGGCGCCGAGGCACGCGCGGATCAGGGCTGGTCGGTCGTCGGACAGCTCCCGCCAGCCGCCCTCCTGGGGCGGCGTGCCCGCCCGATGCCGCGGACCCGCAGCACCGCGGCGATGGCGCCGGCGATGCCGAGGGCCACCAGTGCCCGGCGGAACATCTTCATCGGGCACCTCGGCTCACTCGAACAGGACCAGGTCGGTGCGCGGGTCCGCGGCGACCCGGCGGCGAGCATGGGAGAGTCGCGTGGTGGGGCTAGTTGGAATCGAACCAACGACCTCATCCTTATCAGGGATGCGCTCTAACCGACTGAGCTATAGCCCCGTTCTGGAGCGCATGGACCGTAGCGTGTCGCCTGCGCGGCGGCCACTTCGGTTACGCCGGCGCGGCCGCGGCGGCCGGGTCGCCGAGCGCGGCTCGGGCGGTGGCCTCGGAACCGTCCGACCCGCACCGCGACCTCGACCTCGTCGCCCGACCTGCACGAAGCGCTCGAGCACCGCCGCCGTTGGCCCGGCGACCGCGGCCGGCCGCGGACGGTCCGCCCGTCACCCCGGCCAGCGCGGCGGCATCGGCCGCGGTGCGGGCCCGAGCCCGGTCGACCACCTCGCCGCCCAGGCGGGCCAGCAGCCAGCGCCGCGCCCGCCGCCACCAGCACCACCAGGGCCATCAACGGGCAGCACCTGGCCCGGCCTCGACGACACCGGGCCGCCCGCCTCGCTCGCCCACACTGCTGCGACCTCGCGCCACGACCTGCACCTCCACGTCCGACCGGTTGGTGGGGGAAGGACACGTCGTGAGCGCGGCGGCGGGCTACTCCTCGGCCTGCAGCACGGGCGCCACCGAGGCGACGGTCTCGTCGGCGCCGAGGTTCATGACCCGGACACCGGTGGCGTCGCGGCCCTGCGACGAGATCTCGCGGACCGACATGCGGATGACGGTGCCGCTCGAGGCGATGACGAAGATGTCGTCGTCGAGCCCGACCATGAAGGCGGCCACCACGACGCCCTTGCGGGCGGTGATCTTGATGCCCTTGACGCCCTGGCCGCCGCGGCCCTGCGGGTTGAACCGGTCGAGCTGGGTGCGCTTGCCGTAGCCGCCGTCGGTGACGATCAGGATCGACGGCGTCGTCGCGGGCGACGTCGCAGGACACGACCTGGTCGTCGGCCTTGAGCTTCATGCCCCGCACGCCGGCCGCGGCCCGGCCCATCGGCGCGCACCTCGTCCTCGCTGAAGCGGATGGTCATGCCGCCGCGGCTGACCATGAAGATGTCGTCGCCCCCGTTGGTGGGGATGACCTTCACCAGCTCGTCGCCGTCGCGCAGGTTGATGGCGATGAGGCCGGCCCGCAGCGACGAGTCGTACTCGGTGAACTTGGTCTTCTTGACCTGCCCGTTGCGGGTGGCGAAGAACAGGAAGCGGTTGGTCTCGTAGTCGCGGGTGTCGATGATGGCCTGGATCGTCTCGCCCGGCTGCAGCGGCAGCAGGTTGACGATGGCGGTGCCGCGGGCCGTGCGCTCCTTCATCGGGATCTCGTGCGCCTTGAGCCGGTAGACGCGGCCCGAGGTTGGAGAAGAACAGCAGGTAGGCGTGGGCCGAGGTGTGGATGATGTGGTTGACCCAGTCCTCGTCGCGCAGCTTGGCGCCGGCCACGCCGCGGCCGCCGCGACCCTGGGTGCGGAAGGCGTCGGCGGCCACCGTCTTGATGTAGCCCTTGGCCGTCATGGTGACGACGAGGTCCTCGTCGTCGATGAGGTCCTCGATGTCGAGGTCGCCGACGTCGAAGGTGATCTCGGAGCGGCGCGGCGTCGGCGAACTTCTCGCGGATCTCGCCCAGCTCGTCCTTGATGACGCCGCGCAGCTTGCCGTCGTCGGCCAGGATCGCCTCGAGCTCGGCGATGGTGGCGCGCAGCTCGGCCATCTCCTCCTCGAGGTTGGCCCGGCCCAGGCGGGTCAGGCGGGACAGCGGCATGTCGAGGATGTGCTCGGCCTGGACCTCGCTGAACTCGAACGGCGCGGCCATGAGCGCCGCCTTGGCGCGCCGGGCCGGTCGTCGGCAGCCCGGATGGTGGCGATGATCTGGTCGATCAGGTCGAGCGCCTTGATCAGGCCCTCGACGATGTGGGCCCGCTTGCTGGGCCTTGTCGAGGCGGAACTCGCGAGCGGCGGGTGATGACCTCGACCTGGTGGTCGACGTAGGCGACCAGGGCGTCGCGCAGGTTGAGCGTGCGCGGCATGCCGTCGACCAGCGCCACCGTGTTGACCGCGAAGTTGGTCTGCAGCGGCGTGCGCTTGTACAGGTTGTTGAGGATCACGTAGCGCCGGCGCGTCGCGCTTGAGCTTGATCACGATGCGCATGCCGGTCTTGCCGGACGACTCGTCGTTGAGGTCGGCGATGCCGTCGAGCTCGCGGGCGTCGACCAGCTCCTTGATCTTGGTCAGCAGCGCGTTGGGGCTGACCTGGTAGGGCAGCGAGGTGATCGACGATGCGGTCGCTGCGCTGGCCCTCCTCGATCTCGGCCTTGCCCCGGACGCTTGATCGAGCCCTTGCCGGTGCGGTAGGCGTCGAGGATGCCGGAGCGACCCATGATCAGGCCGCCGGTCGGGAAGTCGGGGCCCTTGACGAACTGCATCAGCTCGTCGGGGGTGGCCTCGGGGTTCTCGAGCAGGTGGACGGTGGCGTCGATGACCTCGCCCAGGTTGTGGGGCGGGATGTTGGTGGCCATGCCGACGGCGATGCCCTGGCTGCCGTTGACCAGCAGGTTGGGGAAGCGTGACGGCAGGACCGAGCGGCTCGTCGACCTCGCCCGAGTAGTTGTCGGCGAAGTCGACGGTGTCCTCGTCGATGTCGGCGAGCATCTGCATGGCGATCGGGCGCCAGCCGGCACTCGGTGTAGCGGGCGGCGGCCGGCGGGTCGTCGAGCGAGCCGAAGTTGCCCTTGGGATGCGACCAGCGGGTGGCGCAGGCTGAAGTTCTGGCCCATGCGCACCAGGGCGTCGTAGATCGCCCCGTCGCCGTGGGGGTGGTACTTGCCCATGACGTCGCCGGTGACGCGGGCGCACTTGAACGTCGGGCCGGTCGGGCCGGGCGCCCATGTCGTACATGCCCCAGAGGATCCGGCGGTGCACCGGCTTGAGGCCGTCGCGGGCGTCGGGCAGGGCCCGGGCGGTGATGACCGACATCGAGTAGTCGAGGAAGGAGCGCTCCATCTCCTCCTGGATCTCGATCGGCTCGATGCCGGCCGCCGGAGTCGTCGCCGGCCGCGGCGTCGACGTCGGTGGGGGGTGGGGCGTCGCTCATGCGAGGTTCCTTCGTCGCGCACCTCAGATGTCGAGGAAGCGCACGTCCTTGGCGTTGGTCTGGATGAAGTGCTTGCGGGCCGCGACGTCGTCGCCCATCAGGCGGGAGAACACGTCGTCGGCGATGGCGGCCGCCTCGACCGAGACCTGCAGCAGCGTGCGCTTGGTCGGCGTCCATCGTGGTCTCGCCGAGCTCGTCGAAGTCCATCTCGCCCAGGCCCTTGAGGCGCTGGAACTCCTTCTTGTGGTTGGGGTTGCTCGGCCAGGAAGACGTCCTTGGCCGCGTCGTCCTTGAGGTACACCTTCTCGCTGCCGACCACGGTCGAGTACAGCGGCGGCTGGGCGATGTACACGTGCTCCCGCTCGACCAGCTCCTTCATCTGGCGGAAGAAGAACGTGAGCAGCAGGGTGCGGATGTGGCTGCCGTCGACGTCGGCGTCGCACATCAGGATGATCTTGTGGTAGCGGATCTTGGTGACGTCGAACTCCTCGCCCGACGCCGGCGCCGATGGCCGAGATGAGCGCCTGGATCTCGTTGTTCTTGAGCATCTGGTCGATGCGGGCCCGCTCGACGTTGAGGATCTTGCCGCGGATGGGCAGGATCGCCTGCGGTGCGGGGATCGCGGGCCTGGGTGGCCGAGCCGCCGGCCGAGTCGCCCTCGACGATGAACAGCTCGGCCTCGTCGGGGTTGCTGGCTGGCGCAGTCCTTGAGCTTGTCGGGCATGCCGGCGCCCTCGAGCGCCGACTTGCGCCGGGTGGCGTCGCGGGCGCTGCGGGCCGCCTGCCGGGCCCGGGCCGCCTGGATCGCCTTGGCCACGACCTTGCGGCCCTCGGTCGGGTTCTCCTCGAACCAGTCGCCGAGCTTGTCGTTGGTGGCCCGCTCGACCAGCGACCGCATCGAGACGTTGCCCAGCTTGCCCTTGGTCTGGCCCTCGAACTGGGGGTCGCGCAGCCGGACGCTGATGATGGCGGTGAGACCCTCGCGGATGTCCTCGCCGGTGAGGTTCTCGTCCTTCTCCTTGAGCAGGTTCTGGGCGCGGGCGTACTTGTTGACCACGTTGGTGATGCGCCTTGCGGAAGCCCTCCTCGTGCATGCCGCCCTCGATGGTGGCGATGCCGTTGGCGAAGGAGTGGAGGCCGTCGGAGTTGTAGCCCGTGTTCCACTGGAAGGCGATCTCGACCTCTTGGTCGTCCTCGGACTGCTCGAAGTAGCCGACCTTCTTGAACAGGGCCTCCTTCGTCTGGTTGACGTGGCGGACGAAGTCGATGATGCCGCCGTCGTACTTGTAGATCGTGGGCTCGGGGTCGCCGCCCGGGCCGCTGGTCGCGGAAGCGGATCTCGAGGCCCCGGTTGAGGAACGCCATCATCTGGAACCGCTCGAGCAGCGTCTGGGCGCGGAAGTCGGTCGTCTCGAAGATGGTCGGGTCGGGCCAGAAGCGGATGGTGGTGCCGGTGCCGGCCCCGGGGCGACTTGCCGATCACCTTGAGCTTGGTCTTGAGCCGCCCGCCGCTGCTCGAAGTCGATGAAGTGGCGCTCGCCGTCGCGGTCGACCTCGCACTCGAGCCGGGCCGACAGGGCGTTGACCACCGAGACGCCCACGCCGTGGAGGCCGCCGGACACCTTGTAGCCGTTGCCGTCGAACTTGCCGCCGGTGTTGAGCTGGCTGAGCACGGCCTGGACGGCGGGCATGCCCTTGAGCTTGGGGTCCTTCATCTGGTCGACCGGGATGCCCCGACCGTCGTCGATCACCTCGCAGCCGCCGTCGGCCAGCAGGGTGATGTCGATGCGGCTGGCCTCGCCGGCCATGGCCTCGTCGACCGAGTTGTCGACGACCTCGTAGACGAGGTGGTGCAGGCCCCCGACGCCGGTCGAGCCGATGTACATGCCGGGCCGCTTGCGGACGTGCTCGAGCCCCTCGAGGGCGGTGATCGAGCTGGCGTCGTAGGAGTCGGTGGTGGTGGCCAAGGCGTGGCCTTTCAGGCGTCGCGGAGCAGCGGGGCGGAGCGGGTGAGCGACGTCGTCGACCGACCTGGAAAATCCGAAGAACATGCAGGTCAGGAGCGTGATTCACGATCTGATCAGTCTATCAGACCGCTACGACGTCCCGACCCACCCCGGGCATCGAATTCGGGGCTCCGCGGAGCCCCTCTCAGCGCCCCGGCGGCACCACCCGGACCTGGATCGCCGTGACCTCGGTCGACCCGGTGGTGGCCTGGATCCGGGCCACCAGCTCGGCCTCGAGGAAGCGCAGCTGGGTGGCCCAGGCCGGGTCGCGACACGGCCACCACCAGCGTGCCCTGGCGCAGCGACCGGGGACGGGCGTGGCGCGGCCAGCTGGGGCCCCACGATGTCGTCCCACTCGGCGAACAGCGAACGGGTCGTGCCCGTCGAGGCGGCGCCCCAGCCGCCGACGAGCCGGTCGAGGCTGTCGGCCAGCGGCGCCGGGTCGCGGTCCGAGTCACGGGGGAGGGGTTGCCAGGGCACGTCGCTGATTGTCGCGCGGGACCGCGTCCGCTCCGTGGTGCGTGGAGCCGCTCATCCGGGCCGGAGGACCCCGCCCTCGACCCGCAGGACGCGTTCGGGCGAGGCCTGCTCGGGGAGGGCCCCGGCGGTGGTGAGCACCGTCTGGGCGCCGCCCAGCGACTCGAGCAGGGCCTGGCTGCGCCCGGCGTCGAGCTCGGAGAACACGTCGTCGAGCAGCAGCACCGGCGGGCTGCCGGCCAGCCGGCCGACGACGTCGTGGGCGGCCAGGCGCAGCGCCAGGGCCAGCGAGCGCTGCTCGCCCTGGGAGGCGTGGGTCCGGGCCGGCAGGCCGGCGATGGCGAGGTCGAGGTCGTCGCGGTGGGGACCGACCAGGCTCACCCCCCGCCGCACCTCGTCGGGCCGCGACGCCGCCAGCGCCGCCGCCAGGCCCTGGTCGAGCCACGCCGAGCTGGTAGGTCGGCGGTGACCTCGGCGTCGGACGCCCGCCAGGCGGGCGTAGCCGGCGACCAGCGCGGGCCGCAGCTGGTCGAGCAGGCCGAGCCGCTCGCGGACCAGCTCCTCGGCCGCGGCCACCAGCTTGGCGTCCCAGACGTCGAGGGTCAGCGCCGCCTCGTCGCCCAGGCGCCCGCCGGACTGGCGCAGCAGGGCGTTGCGCTGCCGCAGGATCCGGTCGACCTCGGTGCGCAGGCCGTCGAGGCGCGGGCTGGGCGGCCACCAGCGGCGTCGTCGAGGTAGCGCCGGCGCTCGGCCGGGCCCTCCTTGACCAGCGCCAGGTCGTCGGGCGCGAACACCGACACCCGCAGGGCGCCGAGCAGGTCGCGCGACGCGGTGCAGGCGCTGGCGGTTGACCTGGATCCGGTTGCGGCCCCGGGCCGCCAGCTCGGCCTCGATCAGCAGCTCGCGGCCCTCGCGGTCGACCTCGGCCCGGACGGTGGCCGTCGGACGTGCCCTGGCCGCACCAGGGCCTCGACCGGCGCGCCGCGGAACGAGCCGAGGGTGGCCAGGTAGCCGATCGCCTCGAGCAGGTTGCGTCTTGCCCTGGCCGTTGGCCCCGACGATGGCGGTCAGACCGGGCGGCGAACTCGACCTCGACCTGGTGGTAGTTGCGGAAGTCGGTCAGCCAGAGGTGGCGCAGCAGCACCGCGGCATCAGCTCCTGCGGTCGGGCCCCGTCACGAGACCGCACCGTCAGGAGACCCGGACCGGCATCAGCAGGTACAGGAAGTCGGTGCTCTCGATCGAGCGCAGCAGCGCCGGCTTCATCGAGTCGGTCGTCTCGAGCGTGATCTCGTCGCCCGGGGTCACCTCGATGCCGTCGATCAGGTAGTCGGGGTTGAAGGCCACCGTCAGCTCGGCGCCCTCGTACTTGGCGTCGAGCTCCTCGTGGGCCTGGCCGACCTCCTGGGCGATGGCCACCAGCTCGAGGCCGTCGGGCTTGAGCACCAGCCGCACCGGGGTGGCGTCGGTGGCCAGCAGCCGCATCCGGCGCACCGCCTCGAGCAGCGCCTCGCGGCCGACGGTCAGGCGGTTCGGCTGGCTGGCCGGGATCAGGCCTCGGTAGTTCGGGAACTCGCCCTCGATCAGACGGGTGGTCAGCCGGTCGTTGCCGACCGTGAAGGTGGCGTCGCGCTCGCCGAGGGTGAGCGTCACCTCGGTGGCCCCGCCGAGCAGGCGGCCGAGCTCCTTGCAGGGCGCTCGACGGCACCAGCACGCTCTGGCCCTCGGCCAGCACCGAGGTGCCCGGGCAGGTCGCGCACGGCCAGGCGGTACGAGTCGGTGGCCACCAGGCGCAGACCGTCGGCCTCGGCAGCTCATCTGCACGCCGGTCAGGATCGGACGGGTCTCCTCGGTGCTGGCCGCCACGGTCGACCTGGCGCAGCGCCTCGGCGAAGGCCTCGGCCGGCAGCACCACCGAGTCGTCACCCGGCTCGGGCAGCCGGGGGAACTCGGTGGCCGGGATCGTGCGCATGCTGAACTCGGCCCGCCCGGCGGTGACGACGGCGTCGTCGCCCTCGACGGCGACCACCACCCGACCCGGCCGGCAGCGCCCGGGCGATCTCGCCGATCAGCTTGGCCGGGATCACCGCCACGCCGTCCTGCTCGCCCGAGACCGTCTGCTCGGCCAGGATCGTGGTGTCGAGGTCGCTGCCGGTGAGCGCAGGCGGTCGCCGGTCAGCTCGAAGCGGATGCCGCTCAGCACGGGCAGCGAGCTGCCGCGGCTGGTCACGGCTCGGCCGGCGGCCGAGACCGCCTCGACCAGCTCGTCTCGCTCACATCGGAACTTCACGTCGGTGCTCGCTTTCCCTTTACTGGATGACGATCTCTTTGGTAGTAGTGGTGATAAGAGCTGTGGATTGTGGACAACGTCGCGATCGGCGCTGGTCAGGACGGTTGAGCGTTGTCCGGCGGTCGTCCCCACCGTCGCACAGGCGTCGGATCAGGGTGCCATGACGGCGACCGGCGCGGGGGATAACTCCGGCCGTCGTCCACCGCGACGGCGGCCGTCGTCCACAGGTCGTCCACGTGGCTCGTGCCCGCAGTCGGATCGGCCAGGACGGTCATCCGCCGCTCCGGATCGTCTGGGTCAGCTCGGTGACCTGGTCGTAGATCTGGCGGCGCTCCTTCATCAGGGCCCCGATCTTCTCGACGGCGTGGATCACGGTGGTGTGGTCGCGGCCGCCGAACTCGCGGGCGATGGCCGGGTAGCTCAGGTCGGTCATGCTCGCGGAACACGTACATGCCGACCTGGCGGGCGGTGACGAGCGGACGGCGCCGGCTCTTGCCCTGGATCTCCTCGATGCTGAAGCCGAACATCTCGGAGGTCTTCTGCAGGATGAGCGCCGGGGTGATCGGTCGGGGCTGGCTGTCGCTCAGGATGTCGGCCAGCACCCGCTCGGCCAGCTCGACCGACAGCTCCTCCTTGGTGAGGCTGGCGTAGGCGCAGACCCGGATCAGCGCGCCCTCGAGCTCGCGGATGTTGTTGGTGATGTGGGTGGCGATGAACTCGAGCACGTCGGGCGGGGGCGAGATCGGCTCGCATCTCGGCCTTCTTGTGCAGGATGGCCAGCCGGGTCTCGAGGTCGGGCGGGTTGATCTCGGTGATCAGGCCCATCTTGAAGCGGCTGCGCAGCCGGTCCTCGAGCGTCGGGATGGCGTCGGGCGGCCGATCGGAGGACAGCACGATCTGGTGGTTCGCCTGGTGGAGCGCGTTGAACGTGTGGAACAGCTCCTCCTGGAGGCCCTCGCGGCCCTCGAGGAACTGGATGTCGTCGAGCAGCAGCACGTCGACCTCGCGGTAGCGCTTCTTGAACTCGGCCGGCGAGTTGGTGCGGATGGCGTCGACGAACTGGTTCATGAAGGTCTCGGTCGAGACGTAGCGCACCGTCGAGGCGCGGGTAGTTCTCGTTCACGTAGTGGGCGATGGCCTGCAGGAGGTGGGTCTTGCCCAGCCCGGCGTCGCCGTAGATGAACAGCGGGTTGTACGAGCGGGCGGGCGTCTCGGCCACCGACAGCGCGGCGGCGTGGGCGAAGCGGTTCGACGTGCCGGTGACGAAGGCGTCGAAGGTGTAGCGGGTGTAGCGGGGGTTGACCGACTGGGGGACGCCGCCGTTGGTGTGCGCCGCGGGGTCCTCGCCGTGGACTGGTAGGGAGCGTGCCTCCGCGCCGTCACGGGCGAACTCGAGGTCGAGGGCCAGGTCGCCCTCGACCAGCTCGTTCGAGCCGGCGGTCGTGTGGACCTCGATGACGAGTTGCCGTTCGCCGCCGCCGACATCGGTCAGCGAGCTCTTGACCAGGGTCAGGTAGCGGCCCTCGATCCGCTCGCGCACGACCGAGCTGGGCACGGCCAGCACGAACGCGTGCGAATCCGAGCGCACCGCGCGGGCCTCCGCGAACGTGGTCTGCCAGACCGCCTCGGAGACCTGCTCCCGCAGCATCCCCGCGCACGCTGTCCACAGGATCTCTGCGTCGTCCACCTGCCTCAACGCCTCCATCCTGCTCGAGGAGTCCACAATGACGTCCACACCTGTGGAAAACGTGCCGACCGCCGCCCGAGGGCGTGCCGTATCAGCGATCGCGGTGTGCCCGGTTGACGCTGGCGACCGCGTCAGGAGGGCTGGGCGACCGACCGTAGCACCCGTCCGGAGGTGGCGCACACGGGCTGGCCGGGCCCCATTTCGGGCCGTTGGCGGGCCCCCGGTTGCCGCCACCGGCGGCCAGCCTCTACCCTTCCCGTCGAGGCCGCGCCGCGCCTCGTTCGTCGCGTGGTTCGCAGACGTCGGTCGTCCGTTCCGGCTCATCCGAGCCATCCGGGCGACCAGCTCCCACCCCCGAGGGAGCCGTATCCGCCGCGGGCCAGGAGGCTTCGTGGTCCAGGAGGCAGATCGTGAAGCGGACCTATCAGCCGAACACCCGCCGGCGAGCCAAGCGGCACGGCTTCCGGCACCGCATGTCGACCCGCGCCGGCCGGGCGGTGCTGCGGTCCCGACGGCTCAAGGGCCGCCAGCGGCTGTCGGCCTGATCTGGCGCGTCCGTGACCGCCAGACCTTCGCCGAGCTCCGTCGTTCTCGCGCCCGGGTCCGGTGCGAGTCGGTGACGCTGACCCACGTCGCCGGAGATCGGCGCGACCCGGCGCGGGTCGCGTTCGCCATCGGTCGCCGGTCGGGCAACGCGGTCGAGCGCAACCGCCTCCGCCGCCGCCTCCGCGTGCGTCTTCACGAGGCGCGGCCCGCTCGGGCTCGCTGCCATCGGGCGCCTATCTCGTCGGGGTGCAGCCCGGTGGCGCCGCCGCCGCGACGTTTGCCCAGCTCGAGGCAGATGTGGCCACCTCATTGGCGAAGCTTGTCGGGAAGGTCCGGCCCGCCGATGCCGTCTGACCAGCCAGTGCCGTCTGCACCGCCGATGACCGTGGCCGCCCGAGCCGCCCGGGCCGCCATCCGCGGCTACCAGCGGGCCTTCTCCTGGCGCGGCCTCGCCCTGTCGGTACGTGCCCGAGCTGCTCGACCTACGCCATCGAGGCGATCGAGATCCACGGCGCGGCGCGGGGCGTCTGGCTGGGCGCTCGCCGCCTGGCGCGCTGCCACCCCTGGGGCGGCCACGGGCTGGGATCCGGTGCCCGCCCACCCTGATGCCCACCGACCCCGAGGCAGACCTCATGAACGTGTTCTTCGACCTCATCGCCGAGCGTCCTGGCCTTCATCTACGACGCTCTGGAACAACTACGCCTGGGCCATCACCGGGCTGACCCTGCTGATCATGCTGGCGGTCACCCCGCTGACCCTCAAGGGCACGCGCTCGATGATGGTGATGCAGCAGCTCCAGCCCGAGCAGAAGAAGCTCCAGACCCGCTACAAGGACGACCGCCAGAAGCTACAACGAGGAGCTGCTGAAGTTCTACAAGGAGAACAACATCAGCCCGCTGGGTGGTTGTCTTCCCTTGTTGGTGCAGATGCCCGTGTTCATCGTCCTCTACGCGGTGCTCCGCGGCCTGACCCGCCGCACCAGCCCCCTCGGCTTCAACGTCGGCTTCGTCAGCGGCCAGCTCGGCAAGGGGATGCCGCACCTGGCGGTGCCCCCCACCCCGGTCGTCCCGTCGACCGGCCCGACGTGCGCCACCCCCTCGGCCACCCCGGGCGCCTGCTTCGACCCCTCCTACCTGAAGCACAGCACCGTCGCTCTACCAGAACCTGAGCCACACCAACGTCATGCAGGCGATGGGGATGAACCTGGCCGAGAGCGCCAGCACCGCGGTGCACGAGGGCGTGCTGCACGCCGCTGCCGTACATCCTGCTGATCGCCATCGTCGGCGTCACCGGCTGGGTGCAGCAGAAGCAGATCCAGGGTCGAACTCCTGCTGCTCAGATGCCGCAGCAGCAACAAGCACTGATGAAGATCATGCCGTTCTTCCTGCCGGTGATCTCGATCGGGCTGCCGGCCGGCCTCGTCCTGTACTTCGCGGTGTCCAACCTCTACCGGGTGGGCCAGCAGTGGTTCATCAGCCGCAGCCTCTACGGGCCGTCCGACGATGCCAAGGGCGGCGCCGGTGGCTCGGGTGGCTCCGGCGGCTCGGGGGGCGGCAAGGCGGTTGCCACCAAGACCGCCATCGCCAAGGAGAGCGGGTCCAAGCCGGCCGCCACCAAGGGCCGTGCGCCGAAGGCGGCGCCCGCCAAGGAGACCCCGGCCAAAGAGACGGTGGCCAAATCCGACTCGCCCGACCCGGCTACGAGCGGTCGCAAGCCCCGGACCTCCCGGTCCGACAAGGCGGCGCAGGCCGCCGCCGCCAAGCCGGCGGCCAACGGCGGTCGGCCGGCCGGCCGGACGGGCGGCGGTCGGACGACGGCCCCCAAGAACCCGCCACGATCCTCCGGCGCCGCAGCCGGCAAGGGCTCAGGCACGAGCCCGTCGAACGGGACCGCTGACTCGTCGCCGCCGGCCAAGCCGGTGCTGCAGCCGCGGGCCCGCCGCAACAAGAAGGGGTGACCGGCGCCTGGAGTGGGTCGAGACAACCGGTCGAACCCTCGACGAAGCCAAGGAGGCCGCCCTCGACCAGCTCGGCGTCGACGATGCCGATGCCGAGTTCGAGGTGGTCGACGAGCCGAAGAGCGGGCTGTTCGGGCTCACTCGCCGCGAGGCCCGGGTGCGGGCCCGTGTCCGGCCCACCGCGCCCCGACCGAAGGTCGATCGACGCGACCGTCGGCGCCGGCCCGCCAGCCGGTCGGGCAGCGGACGCGGCCGAAGCGGCAGCGGGGATCGCGGTCGCTCGTCCGACAAGGCCTCCACTGCCGACGAGGCGGGCGACGACGCCTCGGCCTCCGACGGCGAGACCGCGCCGGCTCCCCGTTCGAACAATCGAGGACGCAAGCCCCGGACCCCTCGAACCGAGTCCGCTGCCCCCGCCGCGGCCCGTGCCGACACCAGCAACGAAAAGGACACCCCGATGACCAACGACGACGTGACGGTCGAAGAGCAGGCCACCATCATCAGCGAGTTCGTCGAGGGCCTGCTCGACGCCTACGGGCTCGAAGGCGCGCTCGAGTCGACCAAGATCGACGACGAGACCGATCGAGATCCAGGTGACCGGCGACGACCTCGGTCTGCTCATCGGGCCCAAGGGCCAGACGCTCTCGGCCATCCAGGATCTGAGCCGAACCGTCGTGCAGCGCCAGGCGACCGGGACCCACCACGGCCGGGTTCGTCTCGACGTCGGCGGCTACCGCCAGCGTCGTCGCGAAGCGCTCGAGCGCTTCGCCACCTCGGTGGCCGAGGACGTCAAGAGCGTCCGGCCAGCAGAAGGCGCTCGAGCCCATGAACGCGGCCGATCGCAAGGTCGTCCACGACACCGTCAACGAGATCGACGGCGTTTCGACGGTGTCGGAGGGCGAGGACCAGCGCCGCCGGGTGGTCATCCTTCCCGACGGGTGAGCCCGTCGCCGTGCCTCGGGGCGCAGCCGTGAGCACCACCGTGGCCGAGGTCCTGGCCGAGGCACAGCAACAGGGGTTCATCGGCGGCGCGCCGACGTCGAGTCCCACATCGACCACGCCCTCGGGGTGGCGTCGGTGCTCGAAGGCTTCGCGCTCCCCCATCGGATCGTGGATCTGGGATCTGGCGGAGGCCTGCCGGGCCTGGTGCTGGCCGAACGCTGGCCCGACACCGCCTGGTGGCTGGTCGAGTCCAGCCAGCGCAAGACCGACTTCCTCGACGAGGCGCGTCACTCGACTGGGGTGGGGCGACCGGATCCAGGTGGTGCGGGGTCGCGCCGAGGAGGTGGCCCGTCACGAGGACCTTCGGGCCGCGATGGACCTGGTGACCGCCCGAGGCTTCGGGCCGCCCGGTGTCACCGCGGAGTGCGCATCGGGCTTCCTTCAGGTCGGCGGCCGCCTGGTGGTGAGCGAACCCCCGGAGAGCGGTGACATCGACGGCGACAGCCGACGGTGGCCTCCCGAACCCCTGGCCGAGCTCGGGTTGGTCCTCGTCGGGCCCCGGCTGGCTGCATCCGGAGCCGATGCTCACGTCCAGATCCTCGAGCAGCAGCGACGCTGCCCCGACCGCTACCCGCGGCGCGTCGGGATACCTGCGAAACGACCGCTTTTCTGATCGCTCCTCGACCCCAGCACGGGTGTTTCACGTGAAACATCGACAGAAGCCCGATTCGGAGGCCACAACCCCTTGACCCCAGCAGACCCACCAGGAAGGATGAGCCGGTGACCTCCGACAGCCCCGGTTCTCAAGACACCGAGGCCGCCGAAGTCGCCGAATCGGAGCCCGCGGCGACCACCGCCGGGCCCGACCTCTCGGCGTTGCCCCCTCCGCCGACGAGCGTCGCCACCCCCGACGCGGGGAGCAACGAGCCCCCCGTGTCGCCGCCGCCTGCCCCCCGATCGGCCGATTCAGCGGTATCTCCTCACGTCCGGCCTCTACCGCGGGTGATGGCGGTGGCCAACCAGAAGGGTGGGGTGGGCAAGACCACCACCGCGGTGAACCTCGGCGCCTGTCTGGCCGACCTCGGCTATCGCACGCTGGTCATCGACCTCGACCCGCAGGGCAACGCCAGCACCGGGCTGGGGATCAACCCTCGAGCCCTCGAGTCGTCCATGTACGACGTGCTCCTGAACGACGTGCCGCTCGAGGATTGCATCGAAGGCAGCGCCGATCCGCAAGCTGTTCGTGGCGCCGGCCAGCCTCGACCTGGCCGGCGCCGAGATCGAGCTGGTCCCGGCCTTCAGCCGGGAGCTCCGTCTCAAGCGGGCCATCGGCGAGGTGCTCGACGACTACGACTACGTGCTGATCGACTGCCCACCCTCGCTCGGCCTGCTGACCGTCAACGCCATGGCCGCGGCCACCGAGGTGCTCGTGCCGATCCAGTGCGAGTACTACGCGCTCGAGGGGCTGGGTCAGCTGCTGCGAAACGTCGACCTGGTGCAGAAGAACCTCAATCCGCAGCTCGAGGTCAGCGCCATCGTCCTGGTCATGTACGACGCCCGGACCAAGCTGTCCGACCAGGTGGCGGCCGAGGTGCGCAGCCACTTCGGCGACACCGTCTGTCGCAACGTCGTGCCCCGGACGGTGCGCCTGTCGGAGGCACCGTCGTTCGGGCAACCGATCATCACATTCGATCCGAGCTCCCGCGGCGCGATCGCCTACCGCGAGCTGGCCAAGGAGGTAAGCGGTGGCACGCCACAGCGGGTTGGGTAAGGGACTGGGTGCGCTGATCCCTCAGCCGAGCTGGCCGACGTCGGGCACGGCTGATCTCCAAGACGTGCCCCGTCAGTCAGATCGAGCCCAACCGGCATCAGCCCCGGGCCTACTTCGACGAGGAGGCGCTGGTGTCGCTCACCGCATCGGTGGCCGCGGTCGGAGTGCTCCAGCCCGTGCTGGTCCGCCCCGCTGCGGATGGCCAGTTCGAGCTCATCGCCGGCGAGCGTCGGTGGCGGGCGGCCAAGCGGGCCGGGCTCCAGACGATCCCTGCCCTGGTCCGCACGCGTGGCCGACGCCGATGCCCTCGAGCAGGCGCTGGTCGAGAACCTCCACCGCGAGGACCTGAACGCACTGGAGGAGGCGGCCGCCTACCAGCAGCTGATGGAGGACTTCGGCCTCACCCAGGAGCAGGTGGCCAACCGGGTGGGCAAGAGCCGCTCGTCGGTCACCAACACCTTGCGTCTGTTCCAGCTGCCGCCGTCGGTGCAGAAGCTCCTGGCCGAACGCAAGCTCAGCGCCGGCCACGCCCGGGCGCTGCTCGGCTCACCCGACCGCCTCTTCCAGGAGACCCTGGCTCGTCGGGCCGTGTCCGAAGAGCTGTCGGTCCGCGAGCTGGAGGAGCTGGTGCGGAGCCCACGTCGAGGCCGACGCAGGAGGTCGGTCGAGGAGCCGGCCGTCGTCCGTCGACGGCGCTGCGACCGGCCGGGCCTGGTCGAGCTCGAAGAGCTGTTGTCGGCCCATCTGGACACCCGGGTCTCGGTGTCGATGGGCGCCAAGCGCGGCCGGGTGGTGGTGGACTTCGCCACCGTCGAGGATCTCGAACGGATCTACCGCACGATGACGAGCGGCCGCGAAAGCGACCTCTGAGGCCGTCCGGCGACGCCGGAGGTCAGACGACGAAGCCCTCGACCCTTCCATCGGGGCTCGGAACCGCCATCCACAACCTGTGGCCAAACCTGTGGTTAACAGTTGTGGCCTCTCGTCACATGAGGGTTCGGCGTTCGCCGCGTGATCCGATGGCGTGCGATCGCCCGGTCTGGAGCGGCTCGTCTCAGGTGTCGACGGGAGTCCGAACCCAGTCCGCGAGGGCCCGCAGGGTGGCCTGGGCCAGCTCGGCGGTGCGCTCGACCACCAGCGTGGGGGGACCCAACTGGCAGACCACCGCCGGCATCCGGGTCTCGCGCAGGACCGTGATGGCCCGGCCGCAGGGGTCGTCGACCACCAGCCCGTCGAGCGATCGCCACGCCTCGACCAGCAGCGTGGCCAGCCGGTGCCCGCCGAAGGACTCGAAGCCGGTGGTGGCGTAGTAGGCGACCTCGCAGGACGGTGCGGTCCGACAGGGTGAAGCCCAGATAGACGTCGGCGTCGAAGTCGTTGGCCTCGACGGCCTGCACCGAGGGGTGCGGGTGGTGCGACAGCGCCGACCACCGCCGAGTCGTCCTGCAGCACCCGGTCGATGGCGGTCACGAGCACGTCGAGGCCCCCGGCCTCGCCCAGCACCACCCGGCGACCGGCCAGGACGGGCGGTCGGGAGCGGAGCAGCTCGCGCTCGCGCACCCCGGCCACGTTGGTCGGAGTGCTCGGCTCGGTGGCCCAGTCGGGCCAGGCTGGTCAGCACGGACTGACCGCACTTGCCGTCGGGCGGCAGCCCGGCGTTGCGCTGGAAGTCGAGCACGGCCCGTTCGGTGTGCGGACCGAAGATGCCGTCGACCCGGCCGGCGTCGAAGCCGAGGGCGCCGAGCGAGCGCTGGAGCTCGGCCACGTCGTCGCCGCGGATCATCGGGCTGCGCAGGTAGAGCAGACGATCGCCCGGGCCGGTAGCCCGGCCTCGACCAGCGCCGACCAGGTGGCCTGGTCGCAGACGCCCGGTGGTCGGGCAGGCCGCGGCTGGCCTGGAAGGTGGTCACGGCCGCGGCGGTGGCGTGGCCGAAGGAACCGCGGGCCTCGCCGGCGAGGTCGTCCACCCCGGCGGCGGTCAGGCGCTGCTGGAGATCGCGAACCGCGTCACCGTGGTCGCCGGGGCGAAGCGGGAGGGCGTCCACGAGGTCGAGTTCGGGGCGGCGGTGCCGGATCGAGGGTCCGGCCGTCGCCGCTCGGACTCGAGGCCTACAGGTAGTCGCTGAGCTCCTGCGAGGATCTGGCCCTTGCCGCGGGCGCCGACGAGGCGCTTGTCCGGCTCGCCGTCCTTGAAGACGATCATGGTGGGGATGCTCATCACGTCGAAGCGCCGGGCGATGTTCAGGGTTGTCGTCGACGTTGAGCTTGGCGATGCGGAGCTTGCCGGCCTGCTCGTCGGCGATCTCGTCGAGGATGGGGGCGATCATCTTGCACGGGCCGCACCACTCGGCCCAGAAGTCGACCAGGACGGGCTCGTCGGCCGCGCCGATCTCCTCGTCGAAGGTGGTCTGGGAGAGGGCGGTGATGTTGTTGGCCATGACCATGCTTTCTCGTCGGAGTGCCGCGGATGGCGGGCCTGCGTGATCGTCGTGACCGGTTCGTGGTGTCGAGGCCGATCGTCTGGCTGAGGGAACACCCGGGGGCCGCTGCGCATTCCGGGCCCGCGTGCCGTGGGTCGTCCGCGCGGAGCGGTCAGTGCTCCTGGGCCTCGAGCCACCGCTCGGCGTCGATGGCGGCCATGCAGCCGGTGCCGGCCGCGGTGATGGCCTGGCGGTAGGTGTGGTCCTGCACGTCGCCGCAGGCGAAGACGCCCTCGACGTTGGTGTACGCTGCTGCCGGCCCGGGTGATCAGGTAGCCGTTGTCCTCCATGTCGAGCTGGCCCTTGAACAGGTCGGTGTTGGGTCGGTGGCCGATGGCCACGAACACGCCGGTGACGGTCAGGTCGGTGCGCTCGTCGGTGAGCACGTTGCGAAGCGACCGACACCCTCGAGCACGGCCTCACCCTTGAGCTCGTCGACGACCGAGTTCCAGATGGAACGAGATCTTCTCGTTGGCCCGCGCCCGGTCCTGCATGATCTTCGAGGCCCGGAGCTCGTCGCGGCGGTGGACGATGGTCACCGACTTGGCGAACTTGGTCAGGAACGTGGCCTCCTCGACGGCCGAGTCGCCGCCGCCGACCACCACGATGTCGTGGTCGCGGAAGAAGAAGCCGTCGCAGGTGGCGCAGGTCGACAGGCCGTGGCCGATGAGCGCGGATCTCGTTCTCGAGGCCGAGCATCAGCGACTGGGCGCCGGTCGACACGATCACGCTCTTGGCCGAGTAGGTGGGCTCGGCGGTGCCGGGATCGCCGACCCACACCCCGAAGGGCCGGTGGGACAGGTCGACGCGGGTCACCTTCTCGGTGCGGATGTCGGCCCCGAAGCGCATGGCCTGCTCGCGGACCCGCATCATGAGCTCGGGGCCCATGATGCCGTCGGGGAAGCCGGGGAAGTTCTCGACGTCGGTGGTCAGCATGAGCTGGCCACCAGGCTGGTCGCTGGTTGATGAAGGTTCTCCCTCGATGACCAAGGGTTCGAGGTTGGCCCGCGCCGTGTAGACCGCGGCGGTCAGCCCGGCCGGGCCCGAGCCGATGATGATGACGTTGCGGGGGTCAGGCGTGGCCATGTCGGCGGGCTCCAGGTCGGCAGGGTCAGGCGGTTCGCCGGCGCCGGAAGACGATGGCGCCGGCCACCATGAAGACGATGCCCAGGATCAGGTAGGGCAGCCAGATGTCGCCCCACGGGATGAAGTGGTCGACGAGGATGTCGAGCACCCGGATGGCGCCGATGATCAGCAGGACCAGCACCACGATACCGACGAGCACGGCGAGGAGGCCGTAGACGACGCCGCGGGCGCCGGTCTGGGCGGGACCCGGTGGTCTTGTCGCGGACGGTGTCGACCAGGTCGACGATGCGGTCGGCCGCCTGCGGCCGGCCAGTGCCGGAGGTGATCGACGCGGGCGACGGCAGCGAGCCGCCGACGGTCGGACGAGCCCTGGAGGCCCCACGGGTGGGAGTCGGCGGGTGGTCTCGGGCCCGGTCGAGAGCGGGTCTCCCCCGGCCGGGCTCGTCATGCCGGCATCGTAGCGGTGCTCAGAGCGGTCGGTCGACGAGGACCGTGCAGCCGGTGACGTCGGCTGCGATCAGCCGGGTGGCGCCGTTCGTCGAGCCCGGGACCGCGTACACGAGCACCTCGACCGGCGTCCCGGCCAGTGACGCCCGGGCGTCGAAGACCAGAGCGCCGAGGCCGGGTCGACCGGACCGGATCGCCGTGTTCGCAGGCCGCGCTCGTGCTGGTCCCGGCCGACAGTGCCGCCTGGGACGACGGCACGAGCGCGTCCGTGGACGCCTCGGATCCGTAGCGGGCGCGGGCCTGGCGCACCAGGGCGACCAGGGCGTCGGCGTCCTTGGCATCGCCGAGCCCGGACAGGGATCGGGCACCCTTCTCGGTCCCGTTCTGGACGCCGTTGGACGTCGTCGCGGTCTTGCCCGAGACCGGGCCGGCGGCAGAGCCCGTCGCGAGGGTCCCCGCACTCGTGGCCTGGGCCGCGGTCTTGGTGTTGGATCCGCTGTGGGCCGCGGCGTTTATGGCGATGACGGCCACGACGACGGCAGCCACGGCGGCCACCGAGCCCAGCACCGAACGGGCCGTCGGCCGCCGGCGTCGGGATCGACCGGCCAGGGGGATCGGCTCGTGGCCGGGGCCCGGGCCGGACTCGCCGTCTGTGCCGGAGGTGGTCGCGGCACCGATCGCCGTGGCGATCTGGCGGGCGCGGACCTCGGTCGACGGCGGGGCGATCGAGCGCGCCGAGCGCGCGCCACGGCGGGCCGCAGCTCGTCGGCATGCGGGCGTCGACCCGGCGCTGGTCGGCGGGCGTCAGCGACCGGTCGGACGGATGGCCGTCGATGGCCAACGAGGCCGCGAGGTCGAGCTCGTCGTCGGTGAGAGGGGTGTCGATCGGTCATGGGCTGCCTTCTTCGACGCTGCTCGCCCTGGTCGGGTTCCGCCCGAGGCTCGGATGCCAGCGCTCGCCGGCCTCGCGCGATGCGCGAGCGCACCGTGCCCGCCGGGACGTCGAGCACCTCGGCGATCTCGCGCGTAGTCGAGCCCGAGCACGTCCCGCAGCACGACCGCGGCCCGGAACTCCGGGCTCAGGCTGGCCAGTGCGGCGTCGATGCTCAGCCGGTCGGCGGTCGGTCTCGTCGAGGCTCGGCGCACCCGGCTCGGGCGGCTCGATCGACTCGTCGAGCTCGGTCGGGGTGGCGCGGCGCTTGCGCCGGCGCAGCTCGTCGAGGCAGGCGTTGGTGGTCACGCGGTAGGCCCAGGTGGTGAAGGCCGCCCGCCCGTCGTAGCGCGGCAGGCCCCGCACGATGGCGATGAGCGCGTCCTGGGTGGCGTCGAGGGCGTCGTGGTCGTCGCCGGTGATGCGGCGGCAGAGAGCGTACACCCGGTCGTAGTGACGGTCGAGCAGCTCGGTTCAGGGCCGCGCTCGTCGCCCCGCTGGGCGGCCTCGACCAGCGCGCGTCGTCGGACCGCTCGCGCCGGCTCGCCCGGTCCGCCGCGCGGCTCGCGGCACCGCGACGCTCAGCCTCGGACGGCGAGCTCGTCGATCTCGGCCCTGCACCGGCGGCGAACCGTCGCCCAGGTCGGTGATCCAGAGCAGCACGTAGCTGCCCCGTGGTCCCGTGAAGCGTCGAAGGTGGCGTCGCCCTGGATGGCCGACTTGCTGGGTGACCGGCGTGCCCCAGGACGCCAGGGTGGTCGGCGGCGCCGCGCCGCTGGACGACGTAGACGGTCGCGGCCCAGCCCGTCGGTGGGCGAGGTCACCTCGAGCGAGGTCAGCCGGCCGGCCTGGGCCAGCGTGAGCGACCAGGCCGACACCGGGCTTGAGGTTGCCGAAGTGGCGGTCGTTGTAGGACTCGGTCGTCCACCCGGTGGTCGGCATGGCCGTCGATGGCGAGCGGGAGCTTGGCGTCGTTCTCGCCCGGTGTGCCCGCTGCCGTACGGGGTCGAAGCTCGTCACCGCGTGGATGGCGTCGCCGTTGGTGTTCGTGGGTGGGCGCCGCCGAGGTGGTCGACGAGCCGTGGTTCGAGCCCTGCCCGAACAGGCGGTGGCCGAGACCGGTGTGGTCGAACAGCAGGAAGGCGACGATCAGGGCGGTCACGCACCAGGACGATGGCCAGCACCGGCCGCAGCCAGGGGCCGTGCATCGCCACCTCGTCCGGCTCGCCCGCCCGTCCCGACGGCCCGCCGCCCGGGGCCGGGGTCGGGCCCCCCGGGCCGCCCTGTGACCGCTCGAGCTGCGCCGCCCAGTTGGCCGTGAGGTCGGCAGTGGCCAGACTTGAGGCGGCTCCGGCCACCGTGAGGTCGTCGTCGACGCGCAGCGTGGCCGGCTCGAGCAGCGCGGCCCGCAGCTCGTCCGCGCGACTGGTACCGGTCCGCCGGGTCGAGCTCGAGGCACTTGCAGGACCACGTGGTCGAGTCGCCGGCGGGATGGTGGGGCGCAGGTGCGACGGCCGCGGTGGCGCGTTGCTGCAGGCGCGCCAGCGCGGTGGCGGCCGGGTTGTCGCCGGTGAACGGGGGTCGGGCGCACAGACACTCGAACAGCACGACGCCGAGGGCGTAGACGTCGGTGCGTCCGTCGACGGGTTCGCCGCGCACCTGCTCCGGCGCGAGGTACTTGACGGTGCCGAGCATGGTGCCGGTCTGGGTGCTGTCGGGGTCGTCGCGGATCTTGGCGATGCCGAAGTCGGTGACCAGGACCCGGTCGTCGGCGCAGAGCAGGATGTTGGCCGGCTTGATGTCGCGGTGCACGAGTCCGGCCCGGTGGGCGGCGGCCAGGGCGTCGGCCACCTCGGCGCCCGATGTGCACCACCTCGCGCGGGTCGAGCACGATCCGCCCGTCGAGCTGGTCGCGCAGCGTGGTGCCGCGCACCAGCTCCATCACGATCGCCTCGGCCCGTCGTCGTGGCGAGGTGTCGTAGATGGCGACGATGGAGGGGTGGTGCAGCCGGGCGGCGGCGATGGCCTCGGTGCGGAACCGGGCCACGAACGCGCTCGTCGGCGGCCAGGTGGGGGTGGAGGATCTTGACGGCCACGTGACGGCCGAGCACCTCGTCGGCCGGCCTGCCAGACCTCGGCCATGCCGCCGCTGGCGATGCGGTGCTCGAGCCGGTAGCGACCGCTGATCCGTTGGCCCGCGAGGAACGTGCTCGGCGCCGGTGGACGGGTCAGCGGGGGCTCGGGCACAGCCCTCAAACGGTAGCGGGCGAGGCCGCGGCCGCCGGGTCAGCCTGCGGCGTCAGGTCGCCCGTCAGGCCGCCTCGTCAGCTCGCCGCGCTCGGGGCCGGTCGTCAGGTAGCAGATGCCGATGACGCGCGGGCCGCCGTGCGTGCCGATCACCGCACCGATGCGCCCGGTGCGGACCTGGTCGCGCGGGTAGCGGTCGGCGATGAGGTCGAGGAACTCGTCGACGTCGGTCGCCTCGCCGTCGCACACGGCCAGGTGCTCGACCGCCGGCTCCTCGAAGAGCTTGTCGCGCAGCCAGAGCAGCGACTTCTTGCGGGTGCGGGCCCGGCCGGCCTCCTCGACCTTGCCCTCGCTCACGTTGATGACGGGCTTGAACGACAGCATCGAGCCCACGCAGGTGCGTGGCCGCGCCGATGCGGCCGCCCTTCTTGAGGTTGTCGAGGGTGTCGAGGGTGGCGTACACCCGGGTGCGCGGGATCAGCCCGTTGACCAGGGCCTCGATGTCGTCGATGCGAGGCGCCGTCGCGCGGCGGCCTTGGCCGCCTCGAGCACGATGGTGCCCAGGCCGGCGGTCAGGGTGCGGCTGTCGATGACCCGCACGTCGACGGTGCCCTCGAGGGCCCGGGCGGCGTTGCGGGCCGACTCGATGGTGGCCGACAGCTCGCCGGAGAGGTTGATGCAGACGATCGCCGGTCGGCGCCCTCGTCGGCCAGGCGGCGGAAGGCCGGTCTCGAACGCGCCCGGCGCCGGCGCGGCCGTCTCGGGCAGGTCCGAGGACTCGGCCATGCGCCGGTAGAACTCGGCGACGCGTGAGGTCGACGAGATCGGTGAACTCGTCGGTCGCCGAACCGGATGGTGAGCGGCACGATCGCGATCGCCGAGGTCGGCTGGCCTCCTCGTCGGTGAGGTCGCACGCGCTGTCGGTGACGATGCGGACTCCGGCCATGGTCCCCCCTGTGGGCTCAGCGGTGGGCGGAGCGTAGTGGTCGCGGCCGCGGCGCGGATCAGGCCCGCAGCACCGGGTGGTTCGAGCTCGACCAGGCCGCGGCGGCGCCGGGCGTTGCGGCAGTGTTGCGGGCCCACCACAGCAGCAGGAAGGCCCCGGCCGCGACGGTGAGGGCCAGACCGATGCCCGAGATGGCGGTCGAGCGCACGTCGAACTGCGTGTGGGTGATCGTGAGCTGCCCTGGTCGGGGCTCGTGATGGTCACCTGCATGGGGAACGCGCCGAGGCCCGCGCCGTCACGGCGATCTGCAGGTGGCGCGGCTGCTTGGCCGGCAGGAGTGACGATCTGCGGGTTGCCGTCGACGAAGTGGAGCTTCGGGCTCTGGAACACGAGCCGCGACACGGACCGGGTAGGGCAGCGGGTTGGAGATGCTGAAGGGGATGCGGCCCGACGCCGAGGTCAGCGTGACCGTCTGCTGGGTCGGCGCGGTGATCTGGCGACGTCTGGCCGGTGACATCGGCTCTCGACGCGGTCGAGGTAGTGGGCGCTGGATCGGCGCGCTGAGCTCGATGGCCCCCGAGGCCAGCACCAGCTTGCTCCACGACGACGCCAGCGCCGGTGCCGGCGGTGGGGCCCAGGCCGACCACCATCGAGGTGAACGACGCCAGTCGTGGCTGCTCACGCGCGGAACTGCGTGCGGGTAGGAGCCGAGGCCGGCGACCGGATCGCGAGGCCAGCTGGCGGAGCTGGTGGGCGTCGGTCGAGTTGGTGATGCCGCTCTCGGCCGACGGGTCGACCGCGTAGAGGAACTCCGGGACGCCGACCGGCGCGACGAGCGCGGTGGCCGTGGCGGCCGCGTGGCTGGCCGAGCTGCCGGAGGGCAGGCCGTCGACCGCGCCGTCGCCCGTCGGGTCGGCCAGCGCGGCCAGCAGCACCTGCAGCGCCGGTAGCGCCCTGGCCGCGTTGGCCGGCAGCACGAGGCCAGGCCGCGACGGCAGGCCTGGTCGCTCGGTCGGACGCAGGCCTGGGAGCCGCTGTGGTCGAGGGCGATGAGGGCCAGCGCGGCCAGCACCCGGTGGGCGGCCAGGATCGGGTCGCGGCTCACGGCTCAGCTGGGTCGTCGAGGTCGGCGTCGGTCGGCACCGCCTGGATGCCGGTCGCCGTGCGACGTCGCCAGGTCGAACCACTGGGTGAGTGGTTCGCCGTCCGTGCTGGTGCCCGTTCGGTGTCGGCCAGGTGGTCGCTGGCGACGACCACCTCACGGGTCCCGTGGGCGAAGTCGGCGGTCAGGACGTCAGAGGTGGTGGTGGCGTCGGTGAGGGCCACATCGGGCGAGTGGGTCGACGCCGAGCTGCGACGACAAGGTGGCGATCCGGCGGTCAGCTGGCGGTCGTAGCCCGTCGGCCAGGCCGTGGGCCAGCCAGGCGCCGCTGTCCAGCGGCACGTAGGTCGAGCCGACACGACTGTCCGGCGAGCCGATGGCGGCCGCAGGCCCTTGACCGAGTTGGTGCCGACGTGCGGTCGTGGTCGGCCAGGGTGTCGACGGTCTCGGGCACGGGTGCGAGGGCCGACCGGCACGGTCTGGTACCGCGCCAGGAGCGCGGACTCGGCGGCCAGCGAGGCCAGGGTCGGTGGGCGCCAGGCTCGGGATCGTGCAGGTCGGGGACCGGCCGACCGGCGCGCCGAAGGGCACGACCAGCGACAGCGCCAGGCGCGAGGCCGCGGAGCTCGACCCGGACGAGCTCGACTCGGAGGAGACGGCCGGGAGGCGGATCAGCTGGGTCGACAGCTGGCCGGTGACGTTGCCGTCGGCGTCGACGACGGTGCAGCTCGAAGGGGTACACGCCCGGGTTCGACAGGTGGAACCCGTAGGCGGGGCGTCGATCCGCTGGCCACCATCGGGTAGTCCAGTCGGACCGATCCGTCGGCGGCGCGGGTGACCTGGGCGGCGGGCACGGTCACGCTGCTCGACCACGCTCGCCGAGCGACTCGCCCTGGGCCGACGTCGGCCAGCTGGCTCTGCGTGCTGATGGGCACGTAGATGCGCGCCACGAGGTCGCCGCCGGCGGGCAGCGGGGTGACGACCTGCAGGTCGGAACGTGCCGGTGGGGCCGACCCACGAGCGACTGGGCGATGAGCGTGAGCGCCGGCGGGGTCGAGTCCGTGGCGCCGGCGGCCGCCGCGGTCGCGCCGACCGGTACCAGCGTCGTTGCGGCCCCGACCAGGGCCACGGCCGCGGCGACCGCGAGCGCCGTGACGCGCCTCCGGGGGGCGAACCGTTGCGGCGGCGCGGGCCGCCGCGGACAGCCGGTCGAGCCCGTTCGCCGTGGTCACGCGAGCGAGCCGTGTCCGCGCAGCGGCAGCTCCAGCACGTCGAGCCCGTCGGGCTCGCGGACGAAGCCGAGATGCTCGTAGAGCGCCAGCGCGGACCGGTTGGACTCCTGGGTGTTGACCAGCGTGGAGGTGGCACCGCGACGTTGCGCCCAGTGCAGGGCGTCGAGCACCAGCGCGCTGCCCATCCCGCGTCGCTGCTGGTCGGGTCGGACGGCCAGGCGCTGCAGGTAGCTCACGGTGCCGGCCCGCCCGGTCACCGCGTAGCCGTCGATCTCGCCGTCTGTCGATCACGCGGAAGCGCGACGCTCGGCGTGGCCCGGCGGGCGTCGTCGAGCCCGGCGAGGTCGAAGCGCCAGAACGGATCGAAGGCCTGGCGGTCGACGTCGAGCACCTCGGGCGATGTCGCGGCGCCGACCGCGACGGCCGGCGCGCTGGCGCGTGCGATCGGGGCGCCGAGCGGGTGGCGCAGCAGGTGGAGGTGCTCGTGGACCGTGAAGCCGCGGTCGAGGAACACCTGCTGCTCGGTCGGGCTGAGCGCGGCGGTGAGCACGTGCGAGAAGCCGTCGGTCTCGAGCGATCGGAGGCAGTCGTCGAGCGTGCTGGTCGAGGGGTCGGTGGCCGGCGGCCGACGGTGATGTAGGCGACGGCGGGGTCGCCCCGCCACGGCCTGACCCGCAGGCGGTCGCCGCCCCACTGCACCGTGTCGATCCTGCTCATGCTCCGTCTTTCGTGGTGTCGCGACGGCTGGTCCGCGGCCGCATCGCGGCCGAGGTGCTCGTGCGTTGCGCCGGCGTCGAGCCTGGGGCCCGAGGATACGACCACGGCAGGGTCCCGAGCGGGCGGTAGCGTGCACGGGTGACCGTGCTGTTCACGACCCACCCGCAGTTCCTCGACCACGTCACCGGTCGCGGGCACCCCGAGCGCCCCGAGCGGCTGCGCGGCGGTCGAGGCGGGGATCGCCGTCGTCCGGGGTCGGCCGACGCGCTCGTGCACTTCGAGCCGCGGGCGGCGACGTCGGCCGAGGTCGCCCGGGTCCACCCCGAGCCCTTCCTCGACCAGCTGGCCGAGTTCACCCTGGGTGGAGGGGGTCACATCGACCCCGACACGGTGGCGGTGCCCGCCTCCTACGCCGCCGCGCTGCTGGCCGCCGGCTCCGGGCTCGAGCCGCCATCGACCACCTCGACGCCGGCGAGGGCGACGTGGCGTTCTGCGCCGTCCGCCCGCCCGGGCACCACGCCACGCCGACGCCGGTCGATGGGCTTCTGCCTGGTCAACAACGTGGCCGTCACGGCCCGGGCGCTGGCCGATCGCGGCGAGCGGGTGCTCATCGTCGACTACGACGCCCACCACGGCAACGGCACCCAGGACGTCTTCTACGACGATCCGTCCGTCGTCTACGTGTCGTTCCACGAGTACCCGCTCTACCCGGGCACCGGTGGCGTGCCCGAGATGGGCGACGGCGACGGCTACGGGACGACGGTCAACTTCCCGTTCCCGGCCGGTGCCACCGGCGACGTCTACCGCGCCGCGCTCGACGCCGTGGTGCTGCCGCTGGTCGATCGCTGGCAGCCGACGTGGCTGCTGGTGTCGGCCGGCTTCGACGGCCACCGACGCGATCCCGATCACCGGGCTCGGTCTGAGCGCCGGTGACTTCGCCGACCTGACCACGGTGCTCGGCGGACTCGTCGCGCCTGGTCACCAGATCGTCTTCCTCGAGGGCGGCTACGACCTGCAGGGCCTGGCCGACTCGGCCGGCGCGGCGGTGGCCGCGATGTGCGACGTCCGTACCGGCCAGAGGCCGCGACCAGCGGGGGTCCGGGCGCCCACGTCGTCGACGCGGTCGTGGCCCGGCGGCGTCAGGCCGGCCTGCGACTGAACCGCCGTGATCCCCGAGCGGCTCCGGCCGATCCTCGACGAGACCGCGCCGCTGGCGGCGCGCTTCGCGGCCGCCGGCCATCCGGCGTACCTGGTGGGTGGCGATCGTCCGCGACCTGCTGCTGGGCCACGACCTCGACGACCGACCGACATCGACCTCACCACCGACGCCCGGCCGAGCGAGACCAAGCGGCTCGTGTCCGGGTGGGCCGACTGCCGTGTGGACCCAGGGCGAGCGCTTCGGCACCATCGGCTGTCCAAGCGCCACGGGCGCGACCTTCGAGATCACCACCCATCGGGCCGAGGCCTACGTCCCCGACTCGCGCAAGCCGTCGGTCGTCTTCGCCGACGCCATCGAGGCCGACCTGTCCCGGCGCGACTTCACCGTCAACGCCATGGCCCTGCGCCTGCCCGAGCGGCGCCGGCGACGAACCCGAGCTGATCGACCCGTTCGGCGGGCGCCGCCGATCTGGTGGCCAAGGTGCTGCGCACGCCGCTGTCGCCCGACGAGTCGTTCACCGACGATCCGCTGCGCATGCTGCGGGCGGCCCGGTTCGTGGCCGGCTACGGCCTCGAGCCCGAGCCCGAGCTGGTCGACGCCATCCGTCGAGCTGGGCGACCGCCTGTCGATCGTGTCGGCCGAGCGCGATCCGCGACGAGCTCGACAAGCTCCTGGTCGTGGCCGACCCGTCGCCGGCCTGTGGCTCCTGGTCGACACCGGCCTGGTCGACGAGTTCGTCTGCCCGAGCTGGCGGCCATGCGCCTCGAGCAGGATCCGATCCACCGCCACAAGGACGTGCTGGCCCACACCATCGCGGTGGTGGCCAAGACCCGGCCCGAGCGCATCGTGCGCCTGGCCGCGCTGCTCCACGACGTGGGCAAGCCCAAGACGCGGTCCATCGGACCCGACGGGGTCAGCTTCCACCACCACGAGGTGGTCGGCGCCCGCATGGCCCGCGATCGCATGCGGGCGCTGCAAGTACCCCAACGACGACGATCGAGGCGGTCAGCCGGCTCGTCTACCTGCACCTGCGGTTCCACACCTACCAGATGGGCTGGACCGACAGCGCCGTCCGACGGTTCGTGCGCGACGCCGGCGCCGCTGCTGCCCGAGCTGATCGAGCTCACCCGGTGCGACTGCACCACCCGCAACGAGCGCAAGGCGCGACAGCTCAGCAGCCGCATGGACGAGCTCGAGGCGCGCATCGCCGAGCTGGCCGAGGCCAGGAGGAGCTGGCCGTCGCTCCGCCCGGACCTCGACGGGCGCCAGGTCATGGACCACCTCGGCATCGAACCGGGACGGGTCGTGGGCCAGGCCCTCGACTTCCTGCTCGAGCTGCGCCTCGACGAGGGCCCGCTCGGCGAGGACGAGGCCTATCGCCGCCTCGACGCCTGGTGGGCCGAGCAGCCTCATTAGCCCTCCGGTCGGCAAGCCTCCCTGCGGGCGCTTCGCCATCCGGGTCTCATCGGTCGAGCGGCTCCGCTGCCGGACCGGCGGCCTCAGCCCTCCGGGCAAGCCTTCGGCTCGATCCCCTCTTTGCGGGCCCGCAGGATGAGGGTGGCGGGGGCCCAGCGCATGGCGTCGGGCCAGCTGGCGAGCTGCGCCCGACCGCCGGCGGGCTCGGGCTCGAGCAGCGTGTCGACCCGGAAGTTGGCCCGCGACAGGCTCGTGAACAGGTCGCCGATGGTGCGCGGGTACTCGTAGCCCTGCTCGTCGCCGACCGACCACGGTCGGCTCGACGCGGTCGAAGTAGGCCCGGACGACGGTCGGGGGCTCGCCCGCATCGGGATCGAGCATGGCGTAGGCCGGATGGGGCACGGACAGCACGAGGTGGCACTCGGGGTGCAGGACCCGGTGGACCTGGCGGAAGAGCCGGTCGAGGTCGTCGACGCCGGCCAGCGCGAACACGCTCAGCGCGCCGTCGAGCGCGTCGGCGCGCACGAAGGGCAGCTCGGCCAGGTCGCCCTGGTGCAGCTCGACCTTGACCTCGGCCTCGTCGACGGCCGCCCGGGCGGCCTCGATGCCGGGCCAGGACGGGGTCGACGCCGATGACCCGGGCTCCCTGGCGGGCCAGGGTGACGACCTCGGCGCCCGCGCCGACCCCGAGGACGAGGATCCGGCGGCCGTCGACGTTGCCGAGCAGGCGGTAGCTGGGCCTCGGTGGCGATGTCGGGCCCGTAGCTGACGGCGTCGCCGGCCTGGTCGGCCTGGCTGGGGAAGGTGGCCGAGAGGGGCGCGGTCGGCTGCGGCGCAGCGTCGGGCGCGGCCGTCAGGTTGCGCGTCGTGGGATGACCCGAGCGGATGTCGCCGGGTCCGGTGAAGCGATCGGACATGGTCGAAGTCTGGCGCGCTGCGCCAGAGCGTCGGGGGATGGCCCCGTCAAGAACCGCCCGCTCCCGACGGGGGAGTTCGCCTCAGCTGTCGCCGTCGGCGAACTCCTCGACCAACCCGCCCGCCTCCCGACGGGGGAGCTCGCCTCAGGCTGTCGCCGTCGGCGAACTCCTCGACCATCTTCTGGGCCACGTCGTCGTGGTACTGCACGGGCGGGCTCTTCATGAAGTAGGCGGACGGGCCGAGCAGCGGGCCGCCGATGCCACGGTCCAGGGCCACCTTGGCGCAGCGCAGGGCGTCGATGATGACGCCGGCCGAGTTGGGCGAGTCCCACACCTCGAGCTTGAGCTCGACGTTGAGCGGGCACGTCACCGAAGTTGCGGCCCTCGAGCCGGATGTAGGCCCACTTGCGGTCGTCGAGCCACGGCGACGTGGTCGCTCGGGCCGATGTGGACGTCGTGGGCGTCGATGCCGTGCTCGACCTGGCTGGTGACGGCCTGGGTCTTCGAGATCTTCTTCGACTCGAGGCGCTCGCGCTCGAGCATGTTCTTGAAGTCCATGTTGCCGCCGACGTTGAGCTGGTAGGTGCGGTCGAGCACCAGCCCACGGTCCTCGAACAGGCGGGCCAGGATGCGGTGCACGATGGTGGCGCCCACCTGGCTCTTGATGTCGTCGCCGACGATCGGCACGCCGGCCGCCGCGAACTTGGCCGCCCACTCGGGGTCGCTGGCGATGAACACCGGGATGGCGTTGACGAAGGCCGACGCCGGCGTCGATGCAGCACTGGGCGTAGTACTTCTGGGCCTCCTCGGAGCCGACCGGCAGGTACGAGACCAGCACGTCGGCCCGGCTGTCGCGCAGGGCCTGGGTCACGTCGATGGCCGGGGCCGGCGACTCCTCGCAGGTCTGGCGGTAGTACTTGCCGAACCCGTCGAGGGTCGGGCCGCGCTGCACCTGCACGCCCGAGCTCGCCCACGTTGGCGAACCGGATCGTGTTGTTCTGGCCCGACCAGATGGCCTTGCCGATGTCGAGGCCGACCTTGTCGGCGTCGACGTCGAACGCGGCCACGACCTCGATGTCGCGGATGTGGTAGCCGCCGAGCTCGACGTGCATGAGGCCGGGGACCTCGTCGGCCGGATCGGCGTCGCGGTAGTACTCGAGGCCCTGGACGAGCGAGCTCGCGCAGTTGCCGACGCCGGCGATGGCCAGACGGATGGTGCTCATGGGTGGGATCCTCCGGTGAGGTGGGGATGGGACGCCGGTCTGTCGTCGGCGAGCTCGGCGCCGGTGGCGTCGATGAGCTCGTCGATCCAGACGAGGTCGTGGGCGAGGGTGCGGGCGTCGTGCTCGCGGAGCGAGAGCCGGTAGGTGTCGGTGCGGTCGCCGGCGCCGCGCGGTGCGCTCGGCGAGGCGACGGTTGAGCTCGGCCTTGCGCCGCTCGAACAGGGCGAGGCGCTCGGCGGGGGCCAGGACCCGGCAGAAGGCGACCTGCACGGTGAAGGTGCGGTCGTCGGTGGACTCGTCGAGCAGCAGCTCGCGCAGGCGCTGGCGGCCCAGCTCGGTGATGCCGTACACCTTCTTGGTGCGGCGGCTGCGGGCCGGACGGGGCGAGCCGGGCCCGGAAGGCGGCCAGCTCGCCGCTGAGGGCGCCGGTCATCGGGATGGTCGCCTCGTTGGTCGAGGGCCTCGACGGCCTTGAGCGCGCCCGCCTTCTCGAGGCGGGCCAGCGCCGGGTACAGCGACCCGAACGAGATGCCCGAGCGCGAGCCGACCAGCTCGGCCAGCTGCTTCTTCAGCTGGTAGCCGTGCAGATCCTGCTCGTCGAGGAGCCCGAGGATGGCCAGGTCGATCATGTTGCGTGCGATGATATATCGAAGCGATGTATCGACGCAACCTGTCGCGCCAGGATGATTCCAGGCAGACGGAAGCTGGACAAGAGGGGTTCGCCGGGTGGATCCGGGATGTCCGCTGCGGATCGGGCCGCCCGCGGGTGTGCCTCCCACTAGCCTTGGCCGCCATGAGCTTCGGCCCAGGAGCGCTCCGGGGTGCCTCGCAGGGGACGCCCGGCGAGATCGACTACCGCCTGGCGCGCCGGGCGCTGATCTACGAGTTCAAGACGGGGCGCCTGGCCCAGCACGAGGTGTGCGACGCCCATCCCGAGCTGCGCCGGGCGGCCCGCGAGTGCAGCGAGGCCACCTCGCTCGACGTGCCCGATCTGCGAGGACGACAACGCTTGTGCTTGTCTCGTACGTGTTCGGTCCCCGCCTCCCGTCCCACGGTCGGTGCATCACCTCGAAGGCCGAGCTCCGGGCCCTCGCCCGTCGACGCGGCGAGTTCGCCTGCTACGTCGTCGAAGTCTGTCCCTCGTGCTCGTGGAACCACCTCGCCCGCACCTTCCTGCTGAACCCCGCCCGCTCGGCCTGAGCCCGAGCGCACCCGATGAGCCCGCGCCGCCGGAACGCGGCGCCGCGCCGCGCAAGCAGCAAGCGCCGAGGCCGAGGGCCGACGCAGTCGGGCTTCTTCTGGCGGTGGCGTCGGGTGTTCTTCGTGCTCGGCCTGGTCCTCGTCGCCGCGGTGGCCGGCGTGGCCTACGTGTTCAGCCAGGTGCCGCTGCCGTCGAAGGACCCGCCGCTGCTGCAGACCTCGTTCATCTGCGCGGCCGACGTGACCAGCGGCTGCAACGCCGACAACGCCATGGCCCAGCTGAGCGGTTCGGTCGACCGCGTCGACGTCGACTACGACCAGATCCCGCCGGTGCTCATCGACGCCGTCGTCAGCGCCGAGGACAAGAACTTCTTCAAGCACGGCGGGCGTCGATCCCGCCAGCATCGCCCGCGCCCTGTGGGAGGACCTGCAGCGGCAGCCAGTCCGAGCAGGGCGGCTCGACGATCACCCAGCAGTACGTGAAGACCGTCTACCTGACCAACGAGCGCAGCGTCACCCGCAAGATCAAGGAGGCGGTCCTGGCCGTCAAGCTGGAGCGCCAGCTGCCGAAGACCGAGATCCTCAACCGCTACCTCAACGCCATCTACTTCGGGCGCGGCGCCTACGGGGTCGAGGCGGCCTCGAAGACCTACTTCGGCAAGGACGTGGGCTCGCTGACCCTGCCCGAGGCCGCCTACCTGGCCGGGCTCATCCGCTCGCCCGAGACGGCTGACGCCGGCGCTGCCGGCCTCGGATCCCGGGCGCGGCCAGCGGGTTGGCCACCGCCAAGTTCCGGCGCACGTCGGTGCTCGACAACATGGTCAAGCAGCACTACATCACCGACGCCCAGCGCGACCGCGGCCGTGGCCGCACCGTGGACCGACGTGCTGCCCAAGCGCGCAGGCCGTCGACAGCACGAGCACGGTCAACCACACCGAGCTCGGCACCCAGTACATCGTCGACTACGTGCGCAAGACGCTGGTGGCGTCGGGTCAGTTCACCGACGCCGAGCTCTACGGCGGCGGCCTGCGCATCTACACGACCATCGACTACGGCCTGCAGAAAGACGCCATCGACGCCGAGCACCGAGACGCTCGACCGGCCGGGCGAGCCGTCGGCTGCTCTGGTGTCGATCGATCCGAGCGGGCGGATCAAGGCGATGCTCGGCGGGCTCGACTACGCGCACGTCGCAGGTGAACCTGGCCGTCGGCACGGCCGGGGGGCGGCAGCGGCCGCCAGGCCGGCTCGACCTTCAAGGCGTTCGCGCGTGGCCGAGGCCCTCAGCCAGGGCATGACGCCTCAACCAGTCCTACGACGCGCCGGGCAAGCTGCACGATGCCCGACGCGCCACGGCTGCGCGACCCTGGACGGTCGCACAACGACGACAAGAGCGACCTCGGCTACATCAACATGGTCGACGGCCACTGACCGACTCGGTGAACACCTACTTCGCCCAGCTCGTCCAGCAGATCGACCCGCAGAACCTGGCGGCGATGGCCACGCGCATGGGGGTCACGAGCCAGCTGTACGCCGTGCCGTCGCTGGTGCTCGGCACGAGCGACGTGTCGGTGCTCGACATGGCCAGCGGCTACTCGACCCTCATGGACGAGGGCGTGCACATCACCCCGTACATCGTGAGCCGGGTCACCGACGCGTCGGGCCAGGTGCTCTACCAGGCGCCGACCACCGGCCACCGGGTGCTGAGCAAGGACATCGTCGACCAGGAGCAGCTGGGCGCTCAGCCAGGTCATCGCCCACGGCACCGGCACGGGCGCCGACTTCGGCCAGACCGCGGCCGGCAAGACGGGCACCACCGCGGCGTTCCAGCGACGCGCTGGTTCACGCGGCTACACCTGCAAGCTGACGGCGTCGGTGTGGATCGGGCTACCCCGAAGCGGCGAGATCTCGATGGCCGGGCTACGGCAAGAGCGCCTTCGGCGGCGGCTTCCCGGCCCGGATCTGGCAGCAAGTTCATGACGGCCGCCACCCAGGGCCTGCAGAGCTGCCCCTACGACCGTCCGGCCGACGCCGGCGGCTACGTGTCGGGCGGCTCGGGCGGCCAGGGCGCCACGTCCTCGGACACCGTCGCGCACTCGACGTCGTCCACCTCGTCCACGACCTCGACCACCACGCCGTCGGGCCCGACCACCGTCGCCCCGACCACGAGCACCACCGCGGCGCCGACCACCACGGTCACCACGACGGCCGCCCACCACCACCGTCAAGCCGCCGTAACACTGGCCCTCCGGTCGGCGGAGCCTCCCGTCGGGCGCTTCGCCATCCGGGTGTCACTCGCCGAGCGGCTGCGCTCCGCTCCGCCTCATGGCCCTCCGGTCGGCGAGCCTCCCTGCGGGCCCCGGGATCAGGTCTGTTCGAGCTCTTCGTGGGGGTAGTGGGTGCGGCACACGAAGCACCAGTGCTCCTCGTCGCCCTCGCTCCACCTTGCCGGGGGTGTCCCAGGCCTCGGGGGTGACGTAGAGGCGCCGGACGAGCACGCACGTCGTCGTCGTCGCGCCCGCAGCTCTCGCACATGCCGATCACCCTGGTGACGCTACCTGTACGAGGCCGCTACTGGCGGGCGGGTCGAGTGACCTGCCTACACTTCGGGGTACCGCCGGCAGCCATGGGGCGCTGGACGGATCAAGGAGGGCTCAGCGATGGGCAACTCGATCACCGCGCCTCAGGTGCGCGCCTCGAAGGTGCGCGACGGACGCGATCCGCTGGTCATGGTCACCGCCTACGACGCGCCGGGGGCGCGCATGGCCGATGCGGCCGGCGTCGACCTCATCCTGGTGGGCGACTCGCTGGCCATGGTGGTGCTCGGCTACGACGACACGCTGCAGGTGACCGTCGACGACATGGCCCACCACACCGCGGCGGTGGCCCGGGCCAAGCCCCGGCCCGCTGGTCGTGGGCGACCTGCCGTGGATGAGCTACCACGTGTCGCCGGCCGAGACGGTGCGCAACGCCGCCACCCTGATCCGGGCCGGCGCCCAGGCGCGTGAAGCTCGAAGGCGGCCGCAAGCGGCTGCCGATGATCGAGGCCATCGTCGACGCCGAGATCCCGGTGATGGGCCACCTCGGCCTGACCCCGCAGTCGCTGCACGCCATGGGCGGCTTCAAGGTGCAGGGCCGCGAGCAGCAGGCGGCGCTCGAGCTGGTGGCCGACGCCAAGGCGCTGGCCCACGCCGGGTGCTTCGCCATCGTGCTCGAGGGCGTGCCCGACCAGGTGGCCCGCCTCGTGACCGACGCGGTCGACGTGCCCACCATCGGCATCGGCGCCGGTCCGCACTGCGACGGCCAGGTGCTGGTCTTCCACGACCTGCTCGGCATCGAGGACCGCCTGGCCCCCAAGTTCGTGCGCCGCTACGCGTCGTTGCGCGACGACGCCGTCGGCCGCGCTCGACGGCCTTCGCCGCCGACGTGCGCGTCGGGCCGGTTCCCCGACGACTCGGAGAGCTACCACCTCACCGGCGACGGTGGCCGAGGCGCTCAGCCTCTACGGGAGCGCCGGGCGTAACGTCCTAGCCTGACGCGCCACCTGCACCGCATCCCGTGCCCGCGCCGGTCGCCGGACCTGCTGGTCCGGCGGCGCTGTCGTCCGCGCGCTGGTGACGGCGCTGGTGGTGGCCGGCCTGGCCACTGGTGCCACCTGGGATCGCGGGAGCGGCGACCACGGCCACGCGGCGCCGATCCACGACGGCGGTCCCCGCGGCGGCGTCCCCGCCGTTCGAGGACGTTCGAGCAGGTCCGCGTGACGATCGCCTCGGCCGACGGCCAGGCCGTGCGCACGCCCTGCATGCTGCTGGCCCGCACCGATGCGCTGCGGGCCCAGGGACTGATGGGCGTGGCCGACGCCACGCTGGCCGGGCTACGCCGGGATGGTCTTCGCCTTCGACGTCGGACGTCACGGGCACCTTCTCGATGAAGGACACCCTCATCCCGCTGTCGATCGTGTTCCTCGACGACGACGGGCCACGTGGTGTCGACCGCGGACATGGCGCCGTGCCCGGCCGGGACCGCGACCTGCCCGACCTACCCGGCCTCCGGCTCCCTACCGCTCGGCCATCGAGGTGCCCCGGGCCGGCTGGCCGCGCTGGGCCTGTCCCGGCGGACCAGCCGACGGTGACCATCGGCGCGAGCCGTGCACGACCTGATCCGGCTGGCGACCGGCTGTCACACCCCCTCGCGCATAGTTGGGCCGATGAGGGAATCCGCCGCAGCCGGTCCACTACGCATGCACCGGTCAATCGACGACCCTGCCCCGACCGTCGGGGCCCCGGCTGCCGGCCGGGTCCAGAGGGAGGTGATGCGCCCATGCGGGCGTACGAACTCATGATCATCTTCGACGGCGACGTCGAAGACACGGGCGTGACCGACGGCCCTCGGCCCGGGTCGGCCAGCTGGTCGAGGCCGGCAACGGCCGCGTGGCCACCACCGACCTGTGGGGTCGGCGGCGGTTCGCCTACGAGATCAACCACAAGTTCGAGGGCATCTACGTGGTGCTCGAGATCGTCACCGAGGCGGCCGAACCTCGACGACGTCGAGCGGTCCCTGCGACTCGCGGACGAGGTCGTCCGCCACAAGCTGATCCGGCTGCCCGATCGCGAGGCCGCCAAGCGCGGCCTGTTCGAGGCGGCCACGCCCGGCCGAGGCCAACGCGGCCGCGCCGGAGAGCTGAGGAGCGAGACATGGCAAACGGCAACAACATCACCATCGTGGGCAACGCCACCCGCGATCCCGAGCTGCGCTTCACCCCGAGCGGGCAGGCCGTGGCCACCTTCGGCGTGGCCGTCAACCGCCGCTGGCAGAACCGCCAGACCAACGAGTGGGAAGAGGCGGTGTCGTTCTTCGACGTCACGGCCTGGCAGCAGCTGGCCGAGAACGTGGCCGAGTCGGTCCAGAAGGGCACCCGCGTCATCGTGACCGGCCGCCTCGACCAGCGGTCGTGGGAGACCCAGGACGGCGAGAAGCGCTCGAAGATCGAGATCGTGGCCGACGAGATCGGTCCCAGCCTGCGCTACGCGACGGCCGCGGTCACCAAGAACGAGCGCCGCGGTGGCGACTTCGAGGGTGGCGGCAGCGGCGGCGGCCCGCCGGTGGCGGCCGCCGGCGCACGCCCCCGGCGGCTACGCAACCGACGAGGAGCCCTTCTGATGGCGAAGGTCGCCCCCAAGCGGGGCAAGAACAAGGACAACGCTCGGCGCAGCAAGAAGAAGACGAGCGTCCTCAACTCCGAGCGCATCGACTACGTCGACTACAAGGACGTCAACCTGCTGCGCCGGTTCATGTCCGACCGGGCCAAGATCCGGGCCCGCCGCGTCACCGGCAACGACTCGCAGCAGCAGAAGGAGATCGCCCGGGCCATCAAGAACGCCCGCGAGATGGCGCTGCTGCCCTACGCCAACCGCGTCACCACCCAGCGGGGCGGTCGTGACCGTGGCGAGCGTGGCGACCGTGGCGACCGCGGCCGGGCCGACGGCCCGCCGCCGCGTCCCGACAGCCCGCCGCCGGTGGCCGGGTCCGAGCCCGACGAGCTGAACGTGGCGGCCGAGGTGGTCGAGACGGCCGACGGCGATGCCGGTGCCGAGGTCGGTCGAGGTGGCCGAGGTCGACGAGGGCGAGGCGTGATGAAGCTGCTGCTGCGCTCCGACGTCGACGGCGTCGGCAAGAAGGGCGACGTCGTCGACGTGGCCGACGGCTACGCCCGCAACTACCTGGTCCCCAAGGGCTTCGCCGTCATGGCGACCGACGGGGTCGAGGCGCAGGCCAAGGCCATGCGCCGGTCGCGCGACGTCAAGGACGCGGCCGATCGCGGCGCGGCCGAGGAGATCGCCAAGCGCGCTCGTGCCCACCGTGATCACCATCACGGCCAAGGCCGGCGCCGAGGGCCGTCTGTTCGGCTCGGTCACCGCGGCCGACGTGGTCGACGCGGTGCGCGAGCAGACCGGCGTCGAGCTCGACCGCAAGAGCCTCGATCCTCGACGAGCACATCAAGGACGCTGGGCACCCACACGCGTGCCGGCCCGCCTGCACGCCGACGTGCAGTTCCAGATCACCGTCGAGGTCGTCGACGCCTGATCCCGTCGGGCTGCCGGCCCCGGGGCAGCATCCGCCATTCGCTGTCACACCCCCTGCGTAGTCGTCGCCAGGCATGGTGAGCCTGTCGCCGATCGTCCGATCCCGGCTGGGGTCGCGCCCCACAGGTCGAGCCCCGGTGTCCACAGCTGATCCCCAGGCCGGTCCCCAGAAGTATCGGGGTTGTCACCTCTTACGATCCCCAGGCCGCGATCCGTCAGTGTGGAGTGCTCCATGAGCCTCACCGACGACCCACCTCGCTCCCGCCACGGTCGGCGGGCCGGGTGCTCCCCCAACGACCTCCAGGCCGAGGAGTCGCTGCTCGGGGCGATGCTGCTGTCGCGCGACGCCATCGCGGTCGCCACCGAGATCCTCAGCGCCGACGACTTCTACAAGCCGGCCCACGGCCACATCTTCGACGCCATCACCACGCTCAACGCCGCGGGCGAGCCGGCCGACGTGTCACGGTGTCCGACGTGCTGCGCCGCGGTCGGGCTGCTCGAGGTCATCGGCGGTCCGGCCACCCTGGTCAACCTGCAGGCGGCCACCCCGGCCACGTCGAACGCCGGTCGCTACGCCAAGATCGTCGAGGAGCACGCGCTGCTGCGCCGGCTCATCCGGGTGGCCGGCGACATCGCCGAGATGGGCTACGACCTGCCCGACGACGTCACCAAGACGGTCGACATGGCCGAGTCGATGGTCTTCGAGGTGGCCCAGCGCCGGGTCACCGACACGATGGCCGAGATCCACGACCTGCTCGACGCCAACCTCGACCGGCTCGAGCAGCTCTACGAGCGGGGCGAGTCGATCACCGGGGTGCCCACCGGCTTCACCGACCTCGACGAGCTGCTGTCGGGTCTGCAGCCCAACGCCCTGATCGTGGTCGGCGCCCGCCCGTCCGCCGGCAAGACCGCGCTCGGCCTCGGCATGGCCACCCACGCCGCGCTCGAGGCCGGACGTCCGGTCCTGGTGTTCTCGCTCGAGATGAGCCGCCTCGAGCTCACCCAGCGCATGCTGTGCAGCGAGGCCCGGGTCGACTCGAAGCGGGTGCGCAACGGCAACCTCAACGAGTCCGACTGGCAGAAGATCGCCCACGCCACCGGCCGTCTGGCCGAGGCGCCGATCTGGATCGACGACAACCCCAACCTGACCATCATGGAGATCCGGTCCAAGGCCCGCCGGCTCAAGGCCCGCACCGGCGACCTGGGGCTGGTCGTCGTCGACTACCTCCAGCTCATGACCGGGCGCTCGTCGGCCGAGAACCGCCAGGTCGAGGTGTCCGAGATCAGCCGCGGGCTCAAGATCCTGGCCCGCGAGCTCGAGTGCCCGGTGGTGGCGCTGTCACAGCTGTCCCGAGGCCTCGAGATGCGTCAGGACAAGCGGCCGATGCTGGCCGACCTGCGCGAGTCGGGCTGCCTCACCGCCGACACCTGCATCACCCGGGCCGACACCGGCGCCGAGGTCACGCTCGGCGAGCTGCTGGCGTCGGGGGCCGAGCACGTCCCGATCTGGACGCTCGACGAGTCCTACCGCCTGGTGCGGGGCGAGATGACGCGGGTCTTCCCGAGCGGGGTCAAGACGGTCTACGAGCTGCAGCTGGCGTCGGGCCGCACGGTCAAGGCCAGCGGCAACCACCCGTTCCTCGCCCTCGAGGGCTGGTTCCCGCTCGAGAAGCTCGACGTCGGCGACTCGATCGCCGTGCCGCGGGCGCGGTCCGTGGCCCGCGTCGGTCGGTCGCGACGAGGTCGGCGAGCGACACCGTGCCCCGCGAGCTGTGGAGCTACATCCGCAAGTGCCTGCCCCACCACGGCCTGACGATGGCCGACGTCGAGAAGAGCGCTCGGCGTCGACGACTTCGTCGAGACCTTCTACGCCAACGCGCTCACCCGACCCGAGCTGGCCCGCCTGGCCGAGGTCGTCCCCGATCCCGCTGCTCGCCGACCTGTCCCGCAGCGACGTGCGGTGGGACACGATCGTCAGCATCACCGAGCTGGGCGACGAGCCCGTGTTCGACGCCACCGTGCTCGGCACCCACAACTTCGTGGCCGACGGCATCGTCGTGCACAACTCGATCGAGCAGGACGCCGACGTCGTGATGTTCATCTACCGCGACGAGATCTACCACGGCCTCGAGTCCGCCGATCGGGGCACGGCCGAGATCCTGGTGAGCAAGCACCGCAACGGTCCCACCGGCATGGTGCGGCTGGCCTTCCTCGACCACTACACCAAGTTCGCCAACATGGCCCGGGGGGTCTAGCCGGCGGGTGGTCGACGCCCACGTCCACACCAGATCGTTGTTGTTGGTCCATGTTAGTGTTCCTTGTTAGTGTTCGTCCGTGAAGGGCAACCCGTTCACGCCGAGCTTCGGGACGCTGCCGGTCGTGCTCGTCGGGCGGGACGAGGTCCTGGCCGGGATCGCTCCGCTGTTCTCCCGGTTCTCGAAGAACGACATCCACTGGGCGACCCATCTGCGGGGCCACCGCGGGGTGGGCAAGACGGTGCTGCTCGATCAGATCCAGGACGCAGCCACCCGCGCCGGTTGGTGGGTCCTCCAGGAGGACGCCGGAGCCGGCCCGCCGTTGACGGCCAAGATCATCAACCGCAGCCTGGCCCGCCTGGCGGAGCACGACCCTCCCCGACGGACGCGGCGGATCTCCTCGCTCAGCGCCTTCGGTGCGGGGGTGGGGCTCGAGCCCACCCCGTCCCCACCGGCCACCGTCACGTCGGTGCGCGACGTGCTCGACGCCGTCGTCGGCGCCGAGGCCAACGGCGTGCTGGTCACCATCGACGAGGCCCACCAGGCACCCGAGAAGGCGCTCAACGAGCTCGGCAACGCCGCGCAGCACCTGCACCGGGACGGGCGGCCGCTGGTGTTCGTGATGGCCGGTCTGCCCCGGCCCGAGCGGACGCGGGAGCCGACGTTCCTGGGTCGGGCGTGGCAACCGGCGCTCGGCCGGCTCACCGACATCGAGGTCGAGCGCGGCCTGGTCGACACCGCAGCCACCGCGGGTGGCACCTTCGAACCGCTCGCCCTGCGCCGGGCGGTCGAGCTGGCGGCCGGCGAGCCGTTCCTCATGCAGCTCGTCGGCTACCACGCGTGGGACGTGGCTCGTCGCGCGCGATCGCCGCCACCGATGTCGACGGCGCCGCCGAGCCGGCCCGCGCGACGTTCAACCGGGCGGTCACCGCCCAGATGGTCAGTGGCGCGTCACCCGACCAGCGAGCCTTCCTCGTGTCGATGGCCCGCCATGGCACCCCGGTTCGACTGGGAGACGTCCGCGCCGACCACGACTGGTCCCAGTCCCAGGTCGGGGTCTACCGCCAGCGCCTCATCGACGCCGGCCTCGTCGTGGCGGCAGGCTGGGGACTCGTCGACTTCGCCATCCCCGGAGTCGCCGACGTCCTCGCCGACGAGCTGTGAAACCCGCGTTCAGCGGACGCGGGCGGCGGCCAGCTGCAACTGCGTGGGCCAGACCACCTCGCGGGCCCAGCCGAGTCGCTCGAACCCGCGGATCACGATCGCGGCGAGGTCGCACTGATGGGCCAGCAGGCCGTGGCGCGCCGAGTGGGGGAAGGCATGGTGGCCGTTGTGCCAGGCCTCACCGAACGACATCAGGGCCAGCGCCGAGACGTTGGTGCTCTTGTCCCTGGTCACGAAGGGGCGCTCGCCCACCCAGTGGCAGATCGAGTTGACGCTCCACGTCACGTGGTGGAACACGAGGATGCGCACCAGCCCGGCCCAGAGCAGGGCGGTGAGGGCGGCGCCGAGGCTGTGGCCGAGGGCGTAGCCGGCGGCGAAGGGCACGGCCAACGAGAGCACGCACCAGAGCGGGAACAGCTGGTCGACCAGCGCCAGGTCTCGGTCGCCCATGATGTCGGCCGCGTAGCGGCTCGGCGGGGTCGACTCGTGGTGGAACAGCCAGCCGACGTGGGCGTGGCCGAGCCCGCGCAACCGGCCCGCCGTGCCGTTGCCGTTCAGGTTCGGCGAGTGCGGGTCACCGGCTCGGTCGGCCCGGGCGTGGTGGCGGCGGTGGTCGGCCACCCATCCGACCGGGCCGCCCTCCCAGGCCATCGACCCGGCGATGGCCAGACCGAACTTGAGGGGCCGCACGGCGATGAAGCTGTGGTGGGTGAGCAGGCGATGGAAGCCGATGGCGATCCCGAGGCCCACCGCCACGTACATGGCGACCGCCACGGCGATGTCGGTCCAGCCGATCCCGTGGCCCCAGAAGCGCACGACCGCCCACCCGAGTGCCAGCGGCGGACCGGCCACGAACATGAGCGTCACCAGCCGCTCGATGCCGACCGGTGCGAACGTCCCGCCCGAGGCCTCGTCGATCGGCGGCTCGGTTGGCCTTTCGAGTACATCGTTGGACACTGGGCTCTCCCCTGGCGACGGGCCCGAATCCAGAGTGGCCGGGCAACGGAATCAACCAAGGTCTTGAGAGAGACACCAGATCGGCGTTTTGGACAACGCCCGCGGATTGTAGATCTCGTCGGGCGGCGCGGTCAGGTCAAGGCTTGATTAGGGCCGCGTGACCTACCCTCGATCGCGCTCAGGCGGGCACCCGTCGCGGCCGTCCCGGTTCTTGGGCCGGTGCCACCTGCGGATCGGGCACGGGGTAGGGCGGCACGGGGACGTTGGCCGAGATCAGCTGCGGGCTCAGGCACTCCCGGGCGATGAGCGCGGGCGACTTCGTCGTGACCGGCAGGCTGGGCACCGAACGGTCGGGGGTGGCCACGTGCAGCGTCGCGGTGAGGTCGCCGGTGACGCCGCGCCGCCACGACGAGATGTTGGGAGCGGTCACCCCGAAGCGGGTCTCGAGGAACCGCATCTGCGACGTGTGGTCGAAGACCTCGGAGCAGACGTAGCCGCCACGACTGAACGGCGACACGACCAGCATCGGCACGCGGAAGCCGAGGCCGATCGGCCCGGCCAGGCCGTGGGCGTCGACGGGGAGCGGATCGACCGTGAGGTACTCGCCAGGGGTGCCGGCGGGCGGCGTCGGTGGCACGACGTGGTCGAAGAAGCCGTCGTTCTCGTCGTACATGATGAACAGCACGGTGCTGGCCCACACCTTGGGGTTGGACATGAGCGTCGAGAGGACCTGGTGCGAGAACCACTCGCCCGCCGCCGGGCGGACGTCGGCGGGTGTTCGTCGTACCCGATCGGCGGCACGATCCACGACACCGAGGCAGCGTGTCGTTGGCGACGTCGCGGGCGAAGTCGCCCGGGAACAGCGGTGACCGAAGGCCTTGCGGAGCAGCGTCGGACGACGGGTCCTTGTACTGCGAGAAGTACAGCAGGATGTTGTCGGAGACGGCGATCGAGATCGGGTTGCTCGGCTGGTACGCGTTGCCCGGTGGGTTGTACACCTTCCACGACACGCCTTTGGCCTCGAGGCGCTCGGGCATCGTCTCCCACGACGCGCTGAACAGCGCCTTGGGGCTCGAGTTGGTCACGATGACCGGACCGCCGGCTCGGCCCGCCGGATCGAGCGTGCCCGACAGCGCGTGGAGCCGGTTGGGGTGGGTCGGGCCCATCACCGAGCAGTGGTAGCCGTCGCAGATCGTGAAGGCGTCGGCCAGCGCGTAGTAGAAGTCGAGGTCGGCCCGGGTGTAATAGCCCATCGTCAGCACGCCGTTGGCCGGTCCCTCGTACGCGGGCGAGGTGTGGGTGCGGACGAACGAGTCCATGCCGCCGGCGTTCCAGCTGGCGTGCTGGGCGCTCCATTCGTGGGACAGGTCGAAGGTGCACTCGGCGGCGGAGGTCGCCGTGTCGAGGTGGAACGGCATCAGGCTGGCGCCCGGGGCCGAGGACGGGCTGCGCGGCCAGGCCTGCGCGAAGACGCCCGACTCGGCGTGCGCTGGTCGTCGAACCCGCGGACGCCCCGGTAGCTGCCGAAGTAGTGATCGAACGAGCGGTTCTCGTGCATGAGGAACACGACGTGCTCGACGGCGCCGAGATCCGATCCCGCCGGCTTGACCGACGCGGCGCGGCGCACCGTCGACGAGCCACACGACGCCAGCATCATCGAGAAGCCGCCGGCCAGCCCGGCCACCAGGATCTCGCGTCGGGTTCGAAGGGGCACGTCCATGCGCGGCGAGCCTAGGTGTCGCGGACCAAGCCGCCGCGGCCGCGTGGCCGTGGACCGATCTGCCGCGGTCGCAGGACGCACCCCGCCGCTAACGTCGAGGGATGGCCGGGTTCGATCTGGTGTGCGAGGTCGAGCCCCCCACCCGGCCCGACCTGGTGCACGTGCGCCACCAGATCGGCGTGCTGTCCAAGGTCGCGTCCTCCTTCCTGATACCCGACAACCACCTCGGTCGCGCCACCGTGTCGAGCGTGGCCGTGGCCCACGAGGTGGCCGCGATGGGTGGTCGCTCGATCGCCTGCCTCAACGGCCGCGACCGCAACCGGCTCGGCCTGCGCCGCGACCTGCTGACCGCCGCCGCCTACGGCGTCGACCAGTTCCTGCTGGTGGCCGGCGACCGTCAGCCCGACGAGGCTCCGGGTCTCGGTGTCCGCGTGATGATCGACGAGATCCGTGAGTTCGGCTCGTCGTCCGCGTTCGAGGCCCATCCCGACTTCCGGTTGGGGACGACGACACGCCTCGGGCCGCTGGCCCCGTTCAAGCAGGCCAGCGACTTCGTGTTCGTGCAGGTGTCCTTCGACGTCGAGGCACTGCTGCGCTGGCGGGACAGCCTCACCTTCGACGGTCCCGTCTACGCGGGCGTGATGGTGCTGGCCAGTCCGGCCATGGCGGCGCGCATCGCGGCGCAGATCGGCGAGCTCGACATCCCCGCCGCGGTCCTCGATCAGCTCGACCGCGACCCAAGTGCGGGCGTCGAGATCGCCTGCGCGCAGGTCGAGGCCATCCAGGCCTCGGGCGCGTTCGACGGCGTGCACCTGGTACCCGTGTCGCGCTACCGCGAAGTAGCGGCGCGCCTCGAGCGCCGCACCGGTCGCGGCTGACTTGCCGCCCCCTGAAATCAGTGCGGTTGACCGTGGCATCAACGGTGAAGTGCACAGATTTCGGGGTTGGGGGGAGGGGTCGGGTCAGTGCGGCTCGGTGGTGCGGTAGTCGCCGAAGGGGGCGTCGCGCTCCTGCAGGGCGCGGGTGAGGCCCTTCGGGAGCTCTTCCTCGATGAACTTGCGGAAGCTCTCCTGGCGCGTGGCGAGCGCGCACAGCTCGGTGCCCGACGCGGATGGCGGTGCGCAGGCCCATCACCTCCATCGAGCGGTGCACTGTCCGCTTGTTGAGCTGCACGATGTCGGACGGGACGAGCGCGATGCGCTTCGCGATCTCGAGCACGCGGTCGTCGAGCTCGTCGGCCGGCGAACGAGCGGTTGGCCCACCCGAGGCGCACCGCCTCGAGACCCGAGATCGAGTCGCCGGTGACCATCATCTCCATCGCCGCCCGCATCCCCAGGAACCACGCGTGGAACTGCATGTCGGGCACGCCGAAGCGCACCGCCGGGTAGCCCATCTTGGCGTCGTCGGCCACGTAGACGAGGTCGCACCCGGTGGCCAGCTCGCTGCCGCCGGCCAGGCAGTAGCCGTGCACCTGGGCGATGACCGGCTTGGCCAGGTCCCAGATGCTCATCCACCCCTCGGTCACGTGGCGGGGCCACTGCCCGTCGCCGCCGGCGGTGAACCAGGGCATCTCCTGGCCGGCGTTGCCCCCGCCGAGGTCGTAGCCGGCCGAGAAGCAGGTGCCCGCCCCCCGCACGATGCTGACCTTCACCTCGGGGTCGGCATCGGCCGCCTGCAGCGCCTCGATCGATCTCGCCCCGCAGGGCGTAGTTGAGGGCGTTGCGCTTCTCGGGCCGGTTGAGGGTGACTCGTCGGACGCCCGGCGCGGGATCGTCGACGATGATGACGGTGTAGCTCACGGTGCCTCCCCAAGGCCTCGGTGCCGTGCTGGCCCGCTGAGTAGATCACGCCCCGCGCCGGGGCTCGAATCCGGGTCGAGGGGCTCGTCGCCGACCCGCCGGGCCGGCCTTGAAGAGAACACGTTCTACTAGGGTGACCGGCGTTCCAGCCGGCCCCACCACGAGGGGACTTCGATGACCGATCCGTCGACCGAGAGCGAACGTCCCGTCGTCTCGACCCGCGATCCAGAGGAGCTGCGCTCCCGGCTCGAGGCCTGGGTCGACCGGCGTGCTGCCGGCCGGCAGCGACCCGGTCGTCTCGTCGCTGCACACCCCCGAGCGCAACGGGATGTCGAGCGAGACGGTGCTGTTCGACCTCGACGTGACCACCGACGGAACGCGTTCGACGACGCCGTACGTGGCCCGCCTGGCGCCCGAGTCCTCGGCCATCCCGGTGTTCCCCGACCTACGACTTCGACAAGCAGTTCCGGGTGATGCAGCTGGTGGCGACCATGACCGAGGTGCCGGTGCCGAGGGCGCCCTGGTTCGAGCCCGACGCGGCCGCGGTCGGCTCGCCGTTCTTCGTCATGGAGCGCGTCGAAGGCGAGGTCCCGCCCGACGTCATGCCCTACAACTTCGGCGACAGCCTGGCTCTACGACGCCTCGCCGCGACGACCAGACCCGGCTGCAGGACGCGACGGCGGCGACGCTGGCCGCGCTCCACGCCGTCGACGTCGACGCCGTCGACGTCTCGTTCCTCGAGCTCGACCGTTCCGAGCCGACCGCGTTGCGCCGCCACGTCGCCGACCAGTGGGACTACTACCGCTGGGTGTCGGGCGACCGTCCGCAGCCCCTCATCGAGCGGTGCTTCGCCTGGCTCGAGGAGCACTGGCCCGACGACGAGGGCCCGACCGCGCTCAGCTGGGGCGACTCGCGCATCGGCAACGTGCTGTACCGCGACTTCACCCCGGTGGCCGTGCTCGACTGGGAGATGGCCGGCCTCGCGCCCCGCGAGATGGACCTGGCCTGGATGGTCTTCCTGCACCGGTTCTTCGAGGACCTCGACCGCGCAGCTCGAGCTTCCGGGCATGCCCGACTTCCTGCGCCTCGACCGACGTGGCCACCGACCTACGAGCGGGTCAGCGGCCACACGCCGCGCCACCTCGAGTTCTTCGTGATGTACGCGGCGCTCCGCCACGGCATCGTGATGAGCCGCGTGCAGCAGCGGTCGGTCCACTTCGGCGAGGCCGAGATGCCCGACGATCCCGACGACCTCGTCATGCACCGGGCCACGCTCGAGGCGATGCTCGACGGTTCCTACTGGTCGAAGCTCGGGCTCTGACTGCACGAAGCGAGGCGAGGCGAGCGGTCAGCCGTCTCGCCTCGCGGCCGACAGGCGTGATCACGTAGGCGCACTGGTGCGCGCCGGCGACGATGTGCGACACGCGCTCGACGGTGGCCTCGGGCAGCACCGCTCTGCAGGAACTCGATCTCGCTGCGGCAGGCCGACGGGTGGCGGCTGGCCACGGCGAGGATGGCGCAGTTGTGCTCGATGATCCGGAACCGGCCGTGGTCGATCGCCTCCCACTCGGCCAGGTAGCCGTCCTCGTCGAGGATGCGGGCCAGCTCCGCGACCTTGGCCGCGCAGCGTGCGCTTGGAGGCGAGGCGGGCCGGGCGTTGTCGATCCGGCAGTCGCGGCGGCGCACGAAGATCCGCTCGACCAGCGTGCCGTCCTCGTCGGCCGCGTGGCGCAGCAGCTCGTTGGCCAGCTCGTCGTAGGCCTTGGGGAACAGGGGCTCGCTGCGGGCGGTCAGCGTGTAGAGGCGCTTGGGCCGGCCGCGTTCGCCTTTGGCGCGAGGGATCTCGCGGCTCTCGACCAGGCCCTCGTCGCGCAGCGTGGTCGAGGTGCTGGCGGACGCCGGCGACGGTCATCGACAGGTCGTCGGCCAGCTCGTCGACGTCGGCTTCGCCCCGCTGCTTGAGGGCGTCGATCACGCCGCGTCGGCTGTCGGAGATCGAGGGTGTCCGCTGCATGGTCATCGTCCGTCGTGGTGCTGGTCGCCGGGGCCGGGCCGGCCGGCCCCCCGGTCGGGGAGGATCAGGTGGGTGTCGCCGAACTCGTGCCAGTGGTAGCCCGGATGCGATGGCGGCACGGTAGGCGAGCTCGAGGGCCGGTCGCCCGGCGATCGCCTCGAGCATCAGCAGGTGCGACGCCTCGGGCTCGTGCCATCCGGTGAGCAGGCCGTCGACGACCTGGACGCCGCGCTCGGGGGTGACGACCAGGTCGGTCCAGCCCTCGCGCGGGCTTCGACCACGCCCGGCTGGGCTCGACCGCGCTCTCGAGGGCACGCACGACGGTGGTGCCGATGGCGATGACGCGGCCGCCCGTGCGCCGGGCCGCGTTGACGCGATCGGCGGTGACGGCGGGCACCCGGAACCACTCGGGGTACGGGCGCTCGGCCGCCTTCGAGCGACGACACGCCGGTGTGCAGCACGAGCGGCGTCACCTCGACGCCGCGCGAGCACGAGCCGGGTCACCATCTCGTCGGTGAACGGTCGGGAGGCGCTCGGCATCTCGGCGCTCCCGGGTTCGGTGCGAGAAGATCGTCTGGTAGGCCTCGAGCGGCCAGTCGTCCGGCACGTGGCGGTAGCGGATCGGACGGCCGTGGCGGGCGAGCACCTCGTCGCAACGAGCGCGGGCCGTGCGTGTCGATCACCGCCAGCCAGAGGCGATGCGATCCGCGGAAGCGCGACAGGACGTGGATCGTGGTGTCCGTCCCGACGGCGAGCGTGGTGCCCGTGTGGTCGCCGAAGTCGGGCGGCTGGCCGTCACTCCGGGCTGTCGGATCTCGACCAGCCAGAGCCCCGACGGGCAGCCGGGTCGAGAGGTGCACCTCGACCTCGTGGCCGTGGTCGTCGACGGCGCGCAGCGAGGCGGCCATCGTGGCGGACGTGTTGACCACGACCACGTCGCCCGGCTCGAGGAACGACGGCGAGCTGGTCGAACCGGGTGTCGACCGGTGGTCGGGTGCCGACCGACACGAGCAGCCGCACGTCGTCGCGGCCGTGGCCGTGGACCTCGGGAGGCTCGGTCGCCTCGAGCGCCGGGGGCAGCTCGAAGCTGAGGCTCGCCGGCAGCGGCAGGGCGTGCACCGGCGCGGGACCAGCCGGCCGGTCGGCACCCTGTCCGTCAGCACCCGGTGCGGCGCCGTCGAGCGTCCTGGCGACCGTCGCCGCGGTCATGACGGCACCGTCGCCACGTCGCGGGCCACGTAGCGGCCCGAGGGGTAGTCGCCGAGGACGAGGGCGAGCAGACCGGGCACGCTCGCCTCGGGGAGCGGTCGATCGGAGATGTCCTCGCCGGGGAAGGCGTCCTGGTGCATGCCGGTGCGCATGTCGCCGGGGTCGACCCAGTAGACGCCGAGCTCGGGGTGCTCGGCGGCCAGCACCCGGCTGACCTGTTCGAGCGCCGCCTTGGAGGCGCCGTAGCCGCCCCAGCCCTCGTAGCCCTCGACGCCGGCGTCGGAGGTGACGTTCACGATCCGCCCGGCGTTGGCTGCGCAGCTGCGGGAGCGCGAGCTGGATCAGCGCCAGCGGGGCGACCACGTTCGACCTCGAAGGTGTCGCGCCAGCCGTCGAGCGGGTAGGTCGCCAGCCTCGGCATCGGCAGCGGCCCGAGCGTGCTGGCGTTGTTGACCACCAGCTCGAGGTCGGCCGGCCGCGACCGGCGGCGTCGAGCAGCGCGACGCGGTGGGCGGCGTCGGTCACATCGCCCGCGACGGTCGGTCGCCCGGTCGCCGAGCTCGGTCGCCGGCTGCCGCGAGATCGTCGGCGTGGCGGGCGTCGATCACGACGTGCCAGCCCAGCTCGGCCAGCGCCCGGCTCAGCGCCAGGCCCAATCCCTTCGATCCGCCGGTGACGATCGCTGTGGCCATGGTGGCCCCCTGTCCGATGTCGTCGTGCGCGTTCGCTCGAATAGAACAAGGAATCGCTTGTTCTATTCCGGGGATCCGGACAGAACGTCCGGCGCACGTGACTCCGGATCGGGCCGCGGGCTTAGCGTGGGGGCATGGCCGACCCCGAATCCCTCGTCCGCGAACACCTCGACCAGCTCCTCGACGAGGTCGATCCCGGCCTCGCTCGACCAGGTGACGCTCCGCGGCCGCCAGTACGACCTCGGGCTGGCGTGGGTCCACTTCCCCACGGGTTGGGGGGGCCTCGATGCGCCGCCGAACCTGCAGCGCGAGGTCGATCGGCGCCTGGGCGAGGCCGGCGCGGCCGTCGCCCGGCGCCCGCCACTTCTTCGGGCTGGCGATGGCCGGGCCGACCATGGTCAGCCACGGCGACGACGAGCTGCGCACGCGGCTGTTGCGGCGGACGTTCACCGGCGAGGACGCGTGGTGCCAGCTCTTCAGCGAGCCCGGTGCCGGGTCCGACCTGGCCGGGCTGGCGTGCCGGGCCGTGCGCGACGGCGACGAGTGGGTGATCAACGGTCAGAAGGTGTGGAACACGCTGGCCCACATCGCCGACCGCGGCATGCTCGTGACCCGCACCGATCCCGACGCGCCCAAGCACAAGGGCCTGACCTACTTCGCCCTCGACATGCACGCGCCCGGCGTCGAGGTCCGACCGCTGCGCCAGATGACGGGCGAGGCCGAGTTCAACGAGGTGTACCTGACCGACGTCCGCGTGCCCGATGCCGACCGCATCGGTGGCGTGGGCGACGGCTGGCGGGTGGCGATGACCACCCTGATGAACGAGCGCACGTCGATCGGTGGCGGATCGGGGCCGCCGGCGCGGGGCTCGGGAGCCATCGCCGAGGCGGTGCGCATCTGGCAGCAGTCGGCCCGTCGCGAGGTGGCGGCCAAGGATCGCCTGATGCAGGTGTGGGTCGAGGCCGAGGTGCTTCGGCTGACCAACCTGCGCGCCAGCCAGAACCGCCGGGTCGGCAACCCCGGCCCCGAGGGCTCGATCGCCAAGCTGATGTTCGCCGAGGTCAACGAGCGGATCTACGAGCTGTGCGTCGACCTGCTCGGCAGCGACGCGCTGGTCGACTACGACTACACGATGCGCCGGGCCGAGTCCCTCGGGCTCGTGGGTCCGCCGGGGTCGGCGCGCAAGATGTTCCTGCGGTCGCGGGCCAACTCGATCGAAGGCGGCACGTCCGAGATCCAGCGCAACATCCTCGGCGAGCGGGTGCTCGGCCTGCCGGGCGAGCCGCGCACCGACAAGGAGCTCCCCTGGTCGGCGGTGCCGCGCAGCTGAGGTGGGTTGACGTGAGCTCGCAGGTCTGTAGGTCGACGGAGTCGGGTCAGGGGCCCTCGCCGATCGACACGTTGACGCGGCGGACCAGCCGGTGCAGGTCGTCGGCGTCGTCGGCGGTCGAGCCCGGCCGCACCCATCAGCACGGGCTCGAAGAGGCGCACGGCCAGGTCGAGAGCGAAGATCTGCGCGCCCCGGATCCGCGCCGTCCGCTCGTCGGTGCCCGTCCGTCGTTGGATCTCCTCGATGATGTAGCGGATCACCGGGAACTCCGTCTGGTAGTCGCGGATGTCGCCGCCCTCGATCACGATGTGGGCGGCGATGCGCTGGTAGGTCCCCAACGTCTGCTCGGGGTGTCTCGGCAGGACGGGGATGTCCTCCGAGGCGAACGTGTCGAGATCTCCCCGCATGTCGTCGAGCAGCGCGTCGAGCACGCCGCGCACCAGCTCGTCCTTGCCCCCGACGTAGCGGTGCACGAGCGCGGGGTTGACGCCGGCGTGGCCGGCGACCTCGCGCACCGACACCGCGGCGATGCCGCGCTCCGCGAACAGCGTCGTGGCCGACCGGATCGTGGCCCGCTGCACCTGGTCGCGACCCCACGGGGCCCCCTCGGACTTGGGAGGACGACCGCGGCTCGACCCGGAGGGCGGGGCGGTCATCGGCCGGCGCTGATGCGACGTCGCGTGGCGTCGACCGCGGCTTGCACCGCGGCCCGGTCGGCGGGGTCGATCTCGGTCGCGGTCTCGACCAGCGGCGCGAACAGGCGCCAGCCGATGTCGAGGGCGAGCAGGCAGACGGCCAGCAGGCGGGCCTCGCGCTCGTCGCGGCCCGAGTCGACGACCTGTTGCACGACGAACTGCATGAGGGGGAAGTCGAGCTCGAGGCTGTCGACGTCGTGGCCCTCGAGGATCAGGTGCGCCAGGATGCGCTGGTACTCGAGGACCTTGTCGGCCGGGCCGTCGGCGTAGGCCGGGTCGGTCGAGCCCGCCAGCGCCCCGCGGAGATCGTCGCTGGCGCGGCGGATGACCGCCCGCACGAGGTCGTCCTTCCCGCCGATGTACCGGTGCACCAGGCCCGCGTTGACCCCGGCCGCGGCCGCCACCTCGCGCACCGGAACCGACGCGATGCCACGCTCGGCGAACCGCGGAGCCGCCGCGTCGAGGACGGCCTCGAGCACATCGTCGCGCCCGCGGGGAGCAGAGGCGTCCTTGGGAGGCCGTCCCCGGATGGGCTTCCCGTCCCCCCCAGCGCTCACCGGTCCGTGTCCCCCTGGCTATGGATGGGCGCGACCCTTGCACACAACCGGCACGCGGCGCTACAAACCTCGGTCTCGGACCCGACATCCCGGGTGGAACGGTGCTAAGCGCTCAGGCGGCCAGTCCGACGACCACCAGCTCGTGGGCGGCGCGCGACGCGGCGAGGTAGACCTCGCCGGGACTCATGCCTTTCGCGTCGACCACCACGCCGTCGTACTCGATCCCCTTGTGCGCCCACACGTCGTCGGCCTCGATGGCCGCCACGTTCGCCCAGCGGGCCCCGAGGCCGGCGAGGGCGGCAGCCCGGTCGTCGGCCGAGGTGACGTCGACGCCGGTCGGGCGGATGCCGACCAGCGGAACGGCGTCGATGTCGTGGCGCGCCGCCCATGCGTTGAGCCAGTTCGCGATCTCGGCCGACATCCGGTACGCCGTGTCCATCTGCTCGAGCTCGACGCCGAGCAGTGCGGCGGCCCGGCGCAGGCCGATCCCGCGCCCACTGCGCCGTTGGGCGTCGTCGCCGACCAGGGTCAGGCCGTCGCTCGGCGCTGGACCGCCCGGAGCTGCAGCGGCGTCAGGTCCTGGGCCTCGTCGACGATGACGTGGGCGTAGCGCGCCGGCACCCCCTCGAAGCGCGAGCGGATCTCGTCGGTCAGCGCGCCGTCGTCGCCGGCGGCCAGCCAGGCGTCGATCAGATCGGCGTCGGTGCCGAGCTCGACGAGCGCGCGGCGGCTGCGCAGACGTCTGGCGACCTGGGCCGCGCTGACCCGAGGCCAGATCTTGGTGGCGGCCTGGCTCACCTCGCCGCGCGCCAGGCCATGCCGGCCGGCCAGCGTCTCGACGAACACCTGGCGCCGTTCGCGCCACGGGAGATCGCGGCTGCGCAGCCGCTCCATGAGCGGCGCGACCTCGTCGGTGCCGATCGTGCGGCGCCCGACCCGGATCTCGCCGGGCTGGAAGAGCTGGTCCTCGAGGCGGTCGAGCACCCCGAGCCAGCGCTCGTCGCCGCCGGGCTCGCTGGCCGGGCCGAGCAGTCGCTCGAAGGTCGTCTGCGCGATGCGCGCCTCGCCGAGGGTGGGGAGCACCGCGGCCACGAAGCGGAGGAACCGGTCGCTCGGACCCACGACCAGGATGCGGTCGGCGGTCATCCGCCGGTCGTTGTAGACGAGCCACGCGGCGCGGTGCAGGCCGACGACGGTCTTGCCCGTGCCGGGTCCGCCGCGGAGCACCAGGCGGTCGGTGGGATCGAGGCGCACCAGGCGGTCCTGGTCGGACTGCAGCGTGGCGACGGCGGCGCGCATGGCTTCGCCACGGCTCCGCGAGAGCTCGGCCATGAGCGGCGACGAACCCGAGACGGTGCCCGACTCGAAGTCCTCGATCAGCAGGTCGTCGATGTGGCCGACGTAGCTCACCCGGCGAGCCAACCCCCGGTGGTCGTCGAGGTGGGCCTGGTAGAAGCTCTCGGCGAAGGGTGCCCGCCAGTCGATGACCAGCTGCTCGCCCCCCGAATCGATGCCGTAGAGGCCGACCCGCCAGACGTGGTCGTCGTCGATGCGGCCGAACACGACGAGCTCGTGCTGCAACTGGTCGACCGCGCCGCGCACGACGCTGGTGATGTACTCCTCGGACAGGGCGTCGGCGCCACCCACGGCCAGGCCGGCCAGGCGCTCGAGCTTGGCGTCGACCGCTGACGCGGGCGCGTGCGAGCGCGGCTCGTTCGCCGGCCAGGTCGACCAGCGGGGGGTCAGGGCTCGGGTCGAGCGTGTGCGGCATGGCTCGCGTCGGTTTCGGTGGACGCGGGCGCGCCGAATCGGCGTGCCCGCCAGGGTCGGTCACGCTACCGCCCGTCCGCGCCCGAATCGATCGATTTGTCCGGCCGGCGGGCCGATCAGCTCGCGGGCGCGGGCCCGGTGGTGAGCGGGACCTCGCTCGTCCAGAGGATCTGGACCTCGCGGCGGGCGAAGCGCCAGCCGTCGCGACTGCGGGCGTAAGCGTCGAGGTAGCGGATCGTGAGCACCAGGTCGACGGCCGGCTGCGTGTCGGCGCGGACGTGGTGGGCCTGGCAGTACGCCTCGCCGGTGGCCCGCGGCCCGTCGAAGGTGCACCAGTGGTTGGCCACGAGGTGGAACGTCTGGGCGTACCGGTCGAGCTTGGGCACGATCTCGCTGAGCGCGGCCGCGCCCTCGTAGGTGAAGGGATCGGATCCCGGTCGCGTCACGGTGAGGGTGGCATCGGGCAGGAAGAGGGCCTCGATGGCGGCGCGGTCCCGTCGGTCGGCGGCCCGGGCGTAGCCGTCGACCAGATCGCGCAGCTCGATGCGGTCGGCCATGACCTGTTCGGGTCCACGTGCTCACCGTAGAACGCGGCCCGGGCCGGAGCCGGATGCCCGGCCGTGATCGCCGGCCGACGCGGCGGTCTGCTCCGGGCTGGTCGGGATGATTCGTGCCGGTGTCGGTGTTCCTTGAGGATGAGCGGTCCCGACGGGATCGGATGTGAGGTGGTCGTGCAGGTCGAGATCTGGTCCGACGTGGTCTGTCCGTGGTGCTACATCGGCAAGCGCCGGTTCGAGACGGCGCTCGGCGGCTTCGCGCACGCCGACCAGGTCGAGGTGGTGTGGCGTTCGTTCGAGCTCGACCCGCGTGCGCCGATCCGTCGTGAGGGCGATCCCGCCGAGCGGCTGGCGCGCAAGTACGGGATGTCCGTCGACCAGGCCCGGGCCGCGCAGGCGCCAACTCACCGAGCTGGCCGCCGTACGAGGGGCTCGACTACCACCTCGACAAGGCTGTCGGCGGCAACTCGCTCGACGCGCACCGGCTCGATCCATCTCGCCGCGGCCGCCGGTCTCGGCGACGCCATGAAGGAACGCCTGCTCGGGCGCACCTGGTCGAGGCCCAGCCGATCGGCGACCGCGACACCCTCGTCGCAACTGGCCACCGAGGTGGGGCTCGACGGCGCCGAGGTCGCGAGCGCATGCTCGACGAGCGACGACCTGGTCGCCGAGGTGCGCGCCGATGAGCGAGCGCGCCGTCGAGCTCGACGTGACGGGCGTGCCGTTCTTCCTGGTCGACGGGCGCCTGGCCATGCCGGGGGCCCAGTCGGCTGAGCTGCTCGGCCGCCTGCTGGAGCGGGCCTGGTCGACATCGGCCGAAGGCGCGGTCGTCGAGCGCGGTGCCGACGATGCATCCTGCGCCGACGACGCGTGCGCGATCTGATGCGCCGTCGAGCGCGGCGCCGCCACCGCCACCGCTGATCCGGTCAGTCGGCCGCCGCGGCCACCCGGCGGCGTCGGCCAGCGCGCCCTCGATGCCGGCGGCGGCCCGGGCGTCGCCGATGACGTGGACGGGGAGACCCGGTCGCGGCCGAGCCGTCGGCGGCCGACCCGCCGTCGGGGCCGCCCGTCGTGACGATGGTCGTGTGGGCGGCCGCCGAGCGCTCGGCGCCGTCAGCGGTCCGCCACGTCACCTGGTCGGGGCCGATCGACACGAGCTCGACCCCGGTCACCAGGCGTGACGCCGGCCTGCTCGATCGTCGTGCACCAGGCGGAACCGCCCGGGCGGCCCGAGCTGGGTGCCGAGCACGTCGCCCGGGCTCGAGCACGGTGACGCGGTGGCCGCGCGACGGGCGCAGAGGCGGGCGATCGACAGCCCCGCCTTGTCGCCCCCGACGACGACGACGTCGCGCTCGATCGATCCGTCGTCGGCTTCGAGCCAGGCCGCGATCGTCCGTCGACCGGTCGGCACCCGGCTGCCGGCGGCGACGGCGACCGCCGGCACGATCCAGCGGCCCCCGGTGGCGACCACGATCTCGTCGACGCCGAGCTCGTCGAGCGTCGAGCGTGGCTCACGAGGGTCGACAGCCGCAGGTCGACGGGCCGCCGCTCGACCTCGGCGACCATCCACGCCGACGAACTGGGCCAGCACCTCGTCGGTGGCGCCCGGCCGCCACGAGGGTCCCGCCGAGCCGTGGAGCGGCATCGGCCAGCACGACGTGCGTGGCCGCGGTCGGCCAGCAGCCGGGCCGCCTCGCACGCCGGCCGGCCCGCCGCCCACGACCAGGAACCGGCGGGGATCGGCGGCGGGTGCAGCTCGACGTCGCCGTGGGCGGTGGCGCGTTGGCCACGCAGGCCACGGGCTCGTCCCAGGAAGATGTTGCCGATGCAGCGGTACTGGTAGATGCACGGGCGCACCTGGTCGAGCGCTCCGGCCGCCAGCTTGGCCGGGCAGATCGGGGTCGGCCAGCAGCTTGCGACCCATGGCGACGAAGTCGGCGCCGCCGTCGGCGAGGACCTGCTCGGCCACGTCGGGCTCGATCCGCCCGACGGTGATGACCGGGCACGGTCGACGTGGGCGTCGGAGCCAGCGCGGCGAACGGCACCAGCAGGCCGGGCTCGTGCGGCGTGTGGGCCTCGGTCACGCCGAGCGCGGCGCCGGCGATCGGTGGCCGCGCTCACGCTCACGCGCGTCGACCCCGCCGCGGTCACGCCAGCGCGGCCACCTCGAGCAGGTCGTCGGGCGTCTCGCCGCCCGTCGCGGAAGCGCTCGACCGCGTTCAGCCGACACCAGACGGCCAGGCGGTCGCCGACCGCCGCCCGCACCGCGTGGATCACCTCGATCAGCAGCCGGGCCCGGCTGGGCCAGCTCGCCGCCCCAACCGTCGTCGCGCTGGTTCAGGGCCGGGGACAGGAAGCTGTCGAGCAGGTACCCGTGGCCGGCGTGGATCTCGACGCCGTCGAAGCCGGCGGCCTCGGCGCCGGCCGGCCGCGTCGGCGAAGCGCTCGATCAGCCAGGCCAGGTCGTCGTCGGTCGGCGACCCGGTAGTCGACGGCGGCCGAGGCCGAGGTGAACGGCCGGGTCATGGCGGCCAGCTCGTCGTCGGTGATCATCGCCGAGAGCGCATCGGGGCGCAGGCGAGGCGGGATCGACGGCACCAGCATCGGGCGACCCTCGGCGATGTCGAGCAACGAGTTGGCCCCGTCGTGGACGAGCTGGGCGGCGATGCAGGCTCCGTGGGCGTGCACGTCGTCGACCAGCGTCGGTCAGCCCGGCGCAGGAAGCGGTCGTCGCTGATGGCGGTCTGGCTCGGCGCGTACGACCCCGACGGGATAGGCGATCGAGACCGAGCCGACCAGGATCAGCCCGGCGCCGCCGCGGGCGCGGGCGGCGAGGTAGGCGCGCTGGCGGTCGCTGACCGTGCCGTCGTCGTTGGCCAGGCGGTCGCCCATGGGGGCGAGGATGATCCGGTTGCGCAGCGCCATCGGCCCGATGCGACCGGGCGCGAGCAGGTGCGGGTAGTCGGTCATCGGCGGGCGGGGATGCGGGCGCGAGCCGGATCGGTCACGCCGACGGCGGGCCCGGAGCCTCGCGGTGGGGCACGATCGAATCGGCGCTGGCGGCCAGGGCGAGGTACTCGCCGAGCGCTCGCTGGATCTCGTGGGCGAAGGCGACCTGCACGGCCCGCAGGGCGATGCGGCCGGAGCTGGCGGAAGGCGTCGCTGATCTCGGCGGCGGTGTCGTTGCCGGCGAACCCGTGGTCGGGGTGCTCGGCGAAGATCGTGATCAGCTCGTCGGCCAGCTGGGCGATCCGACGCTGCATGGCGCCCCAGGCCGCAGCCGAGACCTCGGCGTTCGATGCCGGCCGACATCATCTCGGCGGCCAGCTCGAGCACGGCCAGGCTGGGGACCTCGTAGCCGTCGCCGGACTCGGAGCGGTGCACGACCCCGACCTCCTCGAGGTCGACCAGCGCCTGGGCGTGGGGCGAGCCGAGCAGGCGCAGCACCTCGTCGCCGTCGACCACCGCGGAGTGGTCGTCGATCCACGGCTCGAGCAGCTCGTCCTGGATCGACAGCAGCACCGCGAAGGACTGGTGCTCGCCGCCGGGGTCGCTCAGGAGCCTGCCGACGGCCTCGAGGCCCATGCCGCGCTCGCGCAGCGCGGCGATGAAGCGCAACCGGCCGAGCTGCTCGGGCGCGTAGAAGGCGTGGCGTCCGACCCGCGGCGGGCCGGCTCGATCAGCCCGGACTGGCGGTAGAAGCGGATGGTGCGGCCGGGAACGCCCGTGAGCGACTCGAGCTGGTCGAGCGTGTAGCCGCTCTCGCCGGGCAGATCGGACACGTTCGTGCCCGCCTGTTCGGTCGATGCCATGGTGCCCATGATGCCCGGCGCGGACCCGCGCCGCTCACATGCGCCGGAGCCGGCTCGGCCTCACCCGCACGGCGGTCGATCGGGGTCGGTCGGAAGGTCGGTCAGAACCCGCGGTCGCGCAGCCAGCCGACGACCAGCTCGATCGCCTCACGACGGTGTCCCGAGAGGTAGTGCGGCGCACCCGCGAGCGTCACGTAGGTCACGTCCTCGGATCCGGCGGCGTCGCGCGTGGCTTCGGCCTGGTGCAGGCGGATCTCGGTGTCGGCGGTCGGATGCAGGATGAGCGTCGGCACGGTCACCTTCGGCATGGTGTCGGCCAACCGTGCCGACGACGAGAGTGCCGACCAGGTCGAGAGCCACCCACGCGCCGATCATCGTGCGCGCCAGCCCGCCGTACCCGTAGTTCCCGTCGAGCGGTGAGCCGGCGGCGAAGATCGTGCCGAGCGCCCGGTCGTCGGGGTCGATGTCGAGATCGACGTAGGCGGGATCGGCCAGCGTCCGGTAGATCGTGAGGTACCGGGCGTGCACGGACCGGCGCCGTGTGGCGTTCCACTCGAGCGAGGCCGGATCGAGCGCGGCGAGCGCCGCCCGGGCCTCGGCGCGCGCGTCGAGGTGGGACCGGGCCACGGCGTCGATGCGGGCCACCCGGTCGCGCTGGGCGCTGCGGTAGCCGGCCAGCCACGTCGGGTCGTAGTGCGAGGGCTCGGGCCAGGGTCGCCAGCCGTTCGCCGGGTCGTACATGTCGAGGGTCGGATCGACCGAGAAGGGGTCGGCCTCGTCGGTCACGGACGGGTCGATCACCTGGGCCATGAACACGCCCTCGCCGGGGTGGGCGGCCAGCGCGACGAACGCCTCGCCGAGCTCGACGCCCTGGTCGGCCGAGACGGCCAGGCTGAGCGCCATCAGCGATCCGCCGCCGCTGTTGCCGAGCAGCACGATCCGCCCGGCCCGCCGGCGCCGCATCTCGGCCACGGCCGTCTGGACGTCGACGACGCAGTTCTCGTGCAGGCAGTCCGAGTCGTTGTTGACGTAGCGCGTGGCGAACCCGAACACCGCGTAGCCGGCGGCCGCCAGCAGCGGGGCGACGTAGTGGACGCTGAAGTCGGCCCGCGGATGGGTGAGCACCACGACCGTGCTCCACGCCCGCCCTCCCGGCGGGGTCCAGAGGATCCCGCGCACGACGGCGCCGTCCGGGGTGACGAGTGCGAGCGCCTCGCGATCGGGCGTCCCGTCCGGCTCGTCGGCCGGATCAGGCCAGTATCCGATGAACGGACGGGTCGGGCTCACGGCGTCGGGGCGATCGGGCCGCTCATGCGTCGACAGGTTGGCACAGCCCGGCTGGGCCGCCCCCAACGGCGGGGACGGGCGCGGTACCGTCGACCCGTGGGCCACCCCCGTCTACCCCTGTTGGGTGCGCTGGCCGGCATGGCGGCGGGTGCGCTGATCGCGTCCGTGCTCATCGTGTCCGGCACCCTCGACGGCCGCGCCACCGCGCCGCCGCCCAAGCTGGCCACCGCCGCGTTCCTGGCCGCCTTCCACCGGAGCCTCGAGGGCACCTATGTGGTCGAGGCCGACTTCACGCGCCGCAAGGACGACGGCGCCACGATGACCTCGGGCGCTCTGGTGGCCCAGGCGCCGCCGGACCACCTCACGCGTGAGTTCGGGGGCATCAACGGCGCCATCGGCGGTCGCGTGATCACCTGCTCCACCTCGAAGGGCGGCCAGTACGTGTGCGCGCCGTCGGGCGCTCCCGAGAAGTACTCGAACGTCGTCGACACGGCCATGACGGCGCTGCGCGACTACTTCCGGCCGCCCGTGCCGCTGTACACCGTGGTGCGGTCGGGATCCCAGTGCTTCGACCTCACCCAGGTGGCCGAGATGGCCACCGCGCCCTACGGGATCGCCGCGCGCATGTGCTTCGACGCCACCACCGGCGCCATGAGCTACCTGCGCGAGAGCCTCGAGGGCGCCACCGACACGTTCTCGGCCGTGCACATCCGCAGCCAGGTCACCGGCGCCGACTTCTCGACCGCCGACGACGACACGTACAACTCGACCTACCACGACGGCCCGCCCTGACGCCCGTGCCCCTCAGCCCTCAGGGGCTGGAGCTCCACGACTCGGGGCTGGAGGCTCCACGACTCGGGGGCTGGAGGCCCCTGCTGGGGGCCGGCGGTTCGCCGCGCCGACCGGGGTCGACGGAGGGGGTGGGCGGAGGCCACGAGGGCGCCCAGCACCCGAGAGTGCTGGTGGCGATGCGTTGGAGGGAGTGTGACCCCCGCCCTGATCCCCAACCGGTGGGGGCGAATCCACCGGCAATAACTACATCGGAAACGTCAATAGGCCACTTGAGCTATTTTTCGATCTCGCCGCCCAGGCCACACCGTCGCCGTTGCCGTTGCGGCCGATCGCCGCAGACCCGACTGGAGCCCGTCGATGTTGCTCGGAGGTGACCCGCTGCCGTGGCTGGTGCTGGCCGTGGGCGCGGCGCTCGGCCTGGGCACGATCTTCGCCCTGGTGCGTGGCGAGGGCGATCCCGACGAGGGCGAGCTGGCCCGACCCCCGCTGGCCCGCAGCATCGTGATGATCGCCGTCGGGCTGCTCGCCGCGGTGTGGGCGGCGGCCAGCCTCATCAAGGGCTGAGGATCACGGTCTGACGATCACGGGGTGACGGATCACGGTCTGACGGATCAGGGTCTGACGCCGGCGACGGCGTCGTCCTCGGGCACATCGGGAGCGGCGGGCGCGTCGGCGTAGGCCTCGCTGAAGGCGCGCTGGCTGACGGACCTTCCACCCACCAGCAGCATGCCCACCAACCCGCAGGCCGACAGCACGAACGGGGCCCGCAGCCCGAAGATCGTGGCCAGCGACGCCACCGATGGCGGCGCCGATCGGGATGCTGCCCCAGCTGAGGAAGCGGTAGACGCTGTTGACCCGTCCGAACAGGCCGGTCGGGATGATGGTCTGGCGGGCCGACACGGTGGTCACGTTCCAGATGATGGCCGACCATCCCCTCGACCCCGAGCAGGACGCCGACCACGACGGCCTGGTGGGAGAGGGCGATGCCGAGGTAGGCGGCGGCCGCGGCCAGCACGACGACCTTGAGCGTGATGCCCGGGCCGAACCGGGCGAGCAGCCGCGGTCGCGACGAGGCTGCCGAGCAGGCCGCCGACGGCCGCGCTGGTGAGCAGCAGGCCGTAGTCGAGCTTGGTGAGGTCGAGGGTCTTCAGCGCGAACAGCACGAAGACGGCCTGGTTGGCCGACGAGACCAGGTTCCACACGGTGAGCATCAGCGCCAGGGCTCGGATCAGCCGGTGGTGCCACAGCCAGCGAGAGGCCCTCCCGATCTCGTGTGTGCAACTTCTTCGGTGGTCCCTCGCGAGGCACGCGGTACGAGCCGGTCAGCGTGAGCACGAGGAGGGCGGCCACGAGGAACGAGGCGCTGTCGAGCAGGAACGGCAGCGCGGCGAAGGTGACGAACAGCAGCGCCCCCAGCGGAGGACCGACGAAGGACTCCGCCAGGATCTGGGCGGACGCCAGGCGGCTGTTGGCTCGTTCGAGCTGGGGCTCGCTCGACGACGCTCGGCAGGATGGCCTGCGACGCGTTGTCGAACATGGTCTGCGCCGTGCCGAGGGCGAACCCGACCACGCAGAGCAGCGGGATCGAGCTGTGGTGGGTGGCCACGGCCACCGCCAGCACGGCCACGGTGGCGAACCGGCAGAGGTCGGCGATCCCCATGACCTGGCGTCGGTCGAGCCGGTCGACCAGGGCGCCGGCGATCAGCGCGAACAGCGCCCACGGCAGGCCCTCGGCCACCGTGACCGACGGCCACCGCCAGGGGGCGATGGGTGATCCCGGCGGCGAGCAGCGGGAGCGCGGCGAAGCGGACGCCGTCGCCGACTGGCCGAGATGCCCGACGCCGTCCAGACCCGCCAGAAGCGGCTCCCGAGACGCGACGTCGGCGCGCCGGGCTGACGCGGCGACCGCGACGGGCCTTCCTGACGCCGGGCGCGCCGGAACCAGCTCATCCGCGTTCCTCGCCGTCCGCGTCGTCGGTCAGCGCGTCGTCGGGGAGCGACGGCCAGGTGGTCTGGTACAGACCGGCGACGAACCCGTAGACGGGCGCGCCGGGCTCGGCCTCGAGCTCGAAGTCGTCCGCCAGCTCGTCCAACCTGGTCATGAAGATCTGCGCGTCGGCCGCCGACATCCGGGCGTGGCGGATGTCGATGTCGGGGTGTCGGCGTCGGCCGGCCGGTCGGTCATCTCGGCCAGGGCCTGGCGCAGAGCCAGCCCCAGGCCTAGCCCGCTCTCGTCGGCGCAGTCGACGAGGATCGACATCCGCGCCACGCGCCCGTAGTACTTCTCGGTCAGGGCCCGCACCTGGCGGCGTGCGGACCACCCGCACCAGTCCGGCCGCCTCGAGGACCTTGAGGTGGTGGCCGATCGTGCCGCGGGGGCGGCCGAGCGCCTCGGCCAGCTGGCTGGTGGTGGCGGCGCGCTCGGAGAGCAGACCGAGGATGGTGAACCGCAGCGGGTTCCCGAGCGCCTGCAGCTGGTCGGGGCGGGTCAGCTCGACCGTGTCGTCGAGGGCGTAGTCGGGGCCCCGGATGCCAGTCGCCTGGCGGTTCTCGTTGTCGGCCATTCCCGTATTGTCGGCAAATGCCGACAATACGTCAACCCCGTTCTCCCGACCTCCGGAGGTCGAGCACCGATTCCGCAGGCCGGGTCCGCGGTGTCGGGAACGTCGGGGCATGCGCTTCGTCGTCTACGGGGCCGGGGCCATCGGCGGGCGTCATCGGGGGCCGTCTGTTCCAGCACGGCCACGAGGTGGTGCTCATCGCCCGCGGCGAGCACGGCCGCGTCCTGCGCCGCGACGGGCTCCGGCTCGAGTCGGCCGACGAGGTCGACACGCTGGCGATCCCGACCGTCGAGCGGCCCGGCCGAGGCCGGGGTCGGGCCTGACGACGTCGTCGTGCTGGCCATGAAGACCCAGGACACCGGAGCCGCCCTCGACGAGCTGGTGGCGTCGACTCCCGGTGGCCCGGCCGCCGTCGTGTGCGCGCAGAACGGTGTCGAGAACGAGCGGCTGGCCCTGCGCCGGTTCGCCGACGTGTACGGCATGTGCGTCATGTGCCCGACCAGCCACCTCGAGCCGGGCGTGGTGCAGGCCGTGTCGTCGCCGATCACCGGCATCCTCGACGTCGGGCCGTTCCCCGGGGCGTCGGGCCGGGCGCGAGCCCAGGCGGCGACGGCGCAGGCGAGGACAGCATGGCCTCGGACATCGCGGCCGCCCTGGCCGATTCGACGTTCGTCTCGGTGCCGCGGCCCGACATCATGCGCTGGAAGTACGCCAAGCTCCTCATGAACCTGGGCAACGTCGTCGCAGGCCGCCTTCGGCTCGGCGCCCGCCGCGGCCGACCTCTCGCGCCGGGCCCGCCACGAGGGCCGCGCCTGCCTCGAGGCGGCCGGGATCGACGTGGCCAGCGCGGCCGAGGACCGCGAGCGCCGCGGCGACCTCCTGCAGATCCGCCCGATCCGCGGCGAGATGCGCGGGGGCGGTTCGACCTGGCAGAGCGTGGCCCGGGGCGCGGCCAGGCTCGAGACCGACTACCTCAACGGCGAGATCGTGCTGATCGGGCGCCGGCACGGCACGCCGACGCCGGTCAACGACGCCCTGCAACGTCTCGGCTGGCACCTGTCGGGCGGAGGGACGGCGCCGGGTTCGGCTGACCTCGACGCCTTCCTGGCCGGCCTCGACCAGTCGGTGGGCGCGACCGATGCCTGATCCGCTCGAGCAGGTCCTGCGCCTGCTCGACCTCGATCGGGTCGATGGCACCGACTCGTTCGTGGCGGCGACGCCCGGCGACGGACCGGGTCGCCTGTTCGGCGGGCAGGTGGCGAGCCAGAGCCTGCGGGCGGCGGTGATGACCGTCGACCCGTCGCGGCCGCCGCACTCGTTGCACGCGTACTTCATCCGGCCGGGCCGACCCGGCGAGCCCTTGCGGCTCGACGTCGAACGGACCCGGGACGGGCGCTCGTTCACCACCCGCCAGGTCAGCGCCAGCCAGGGTGGTGAGCCCATCTTCATCCTGTCGGCCTCGTTCCACGCGCCAGAGGCGGGCGACGACTGGCAGCTCCCGGCTCCGAGCGGCCTGCCGGACCCCGAGTCGCTGTCGCCCCCGCCGATGAGCGGGCGCTTCTCGATGATGTCGCCGTTCGACGTGCGGCCGGTGGCGGGCCCCGGCCCCGGCGGGATACCGGTGGTGCACCCGTTCTGGGTGCGCGTGCGAGGCGTCGTGCCCGACGACCCCACGCTGCACGTCAGCCTCCTGACCTTCCTGTCGGACATGGGCGTCGTCGGCAGCGCGCGGGCGCCCGGGTCGTCGGCGGTGGCGTTCGCGGGCGCCAGCCTCGATCACGCCGTGTGGTTCCACCGCCCGGCGCGGGTCGACGAGTGGCTGCTGTTCTCGGTCGATCCGGTCTCGAACTTCGGGGCCCGGGGACTGGCCCGGGGGACCTTCCACACCCAGGCCGGCGTGCTCGTCGCGTCGGTGGCCCAGGAGTCGCTGCTGCGCCCGGCCGGCAGCCCTGCCGTGCCATGAGCTGACGTGCCATGAGCTGACGTGCCCGAGGGACCGGCTCCAACGGACGGGTCCAGACCTGACCGACGTCGGGCGACGGACCCTAGGATCGCCGGCATGGACGACCTGCGCATCGGGATCCTGGGGGCGGCCCGCATCGCCCCCGCTGCGGTCATCAAGCCCGCTCGCCTCGTCGAAGGCGTGCGGGTGACCGCCGTGGCCGCCCGCGACCGCGCTCGGGCCGACGACGTTCGCGGCCAAGCACGCCATCCCCACGGTCCATGCCGGCTACGACGAGCTCGTCGCCGATCCCGACCTCGACGCCGTGTACAACCCGCTGCCCAACGGGCTGCACGGCCGGTGGACGATCGCGGCCCTCGATGCCGGCCGGCACGTGCTCTGCGAGAAGCCCTTCACGGCCAACCGCGACGAGGCGGTCGAGGTGGGCGCGGCGGCCGACCGGGCCGGACGCGTCGTGCTCGAGGCGTTCCACTACCGCTACCACCCACTGGCCATCCGCATGCGCGAGATCGTCACGAGCGGCGAGCTCGGCCCCCTGCGCCACGTCGAGGTGTGGAACTGCTTCCCGCTGCCCAGGTTCTCGGACATCCGCTACCGGCTCGACCTGGCCGGCGGGGCGCACGATGGACGCCGGCTGCTACGCCGTGCACATGGCCCGCCTGGTGGGCGGTGAGCCCGAGGTGGTCTCGGCACAGGCCCAGCTGCAGTCGCCCGGCGTCGATCGCGCCATGTCCGGCCGACCTGCGGTTCGCCGAGGGCCACACGGGCCGGGTCGTCTGCTCGATGTGGTCGCGGTCGCTGCTGCGCCTGGCCGTGCACGTGACAGGCGAGCGCGGCACGATGCGCGTGTTCAACCCCATCGCGCCGCAGTTCCCGCATCGGCTGTCGGTGCGCACCGAAGGTGGCCGCCGGGTCGAGCGCTTCGCGTCGCGCACGACCTACGCCTACCAGCTCGAGGCCTTCCGCGACGCGGTCAACGGCAGCACCTCGGCCAACCTCACGCCCCCGAGCGACGCCATCGCCAACATGGGCGTCATCGACGACATCTACCGGGCCGCCGGGCTCGAGCCCCGACAGCCCTCGACGGGCTGAACCTGACGCTCACGTCAGGTTGGGACCTAGGATCGGGCCAGGCCGCGACGGCCGCGGGGGTGAGCGATGCGTGAGCACCGGTATTCGTTCGAGATGCCGCACTCGGCGGCGCGGATCTGGGCGCTCTTCCAGGACTACGAGCGCTGGACCGACTACGCGCCGATGGTCATCCGGGTCGACGTGCTGTGGCCGGGCGACGACGACCACAACGGGCGGTTGCGCCGGGTGATCTACAAGATGCCGTTCGGTCGCGAGGGCTCCGCGCTCGAGCTGGTCAGCGACGTCGAGCCCGAGCGGGGCTACACGTACACGATGATCTCGGGCCAGGCCGGCAACGACCAGATCGGCCACATCCACCTCGAGCCGATCGGCCCCAACCGCACCCGCTTCTCGTTCGACGAGCGCTACAACCTGACGTCGATCCCGTACAAGTGGTTCGAGGGCCGCATCTACTCGTTCATCAACAAGAAGAACGAGGAGAGCATGCGTCGCGCCTCGGCCTGGCTGACCGAGCACCCCGAGTACCGGGCGGACCTGATCGAGAGCGCCTGATCGAGAGGGCCTGAGCGATATCTGGTCGCGGTCGAGCGAAAGCGCTACGTCGGGTTGTTCTTCCATCGGTTGAAGTAGGTGATGTGCTCGACCGGGCCGCGAGCGGCGGGCTTGAAGTCGTCGCCGATCGTGTAGGCCACCGGTAGCAGCGCGACCTGCGTGATGTCGTCGGGGATGCCGAGCAGCTCGCGCGCCTCGGCCTCGTGGGCCAGGTGCAGCGTGGTGTAGCAGCTGCCGAGGCCACGGCTGCGCAGGGCCAGCTGGAAGCTCCAGATGGCCGGGACGATCGAGCCGTAGAACGACGAGGCGATGACCGGTGACGTGTCCTCGAGGCGTCCCTTGATGCAGGGGATGACCATGGCCGGCGCCTGCCCGATGATCTCGGCCAGGAACTCGGCCGAGTCGAGCACGCGGTTGGTCTGGTCGGTCATGTCGCCGCGGCGGTACGAGGCCAGGTAGCGGGAGCCCATGCGCCCGTAGAGATCGCCGAGCGCGGCCCGGGTGTCGGGGTCGTCGACCACGAGCCACCGCCACGTCTGGGCGTTGCCGCCCGTCGGAGCCTGTACGGCCAGGCGGATGCAGTCGAGGAGGACCTCGCGCTCGACCGGGCGGGTCGAGGTCGAGTCGACGACGGACCGAGCGCGTGGTCGAGAGGAGGCTGGTCGGTCTGGTCGAGGTCGAACATGCCGGCCGGTCTAGCGCACCGAGAGGCTGCGAGCCAGGGCCACGACATGTTCCCGTTCGGCCTGCACCGAGGCCAGGGAGGCTCGTCGCGAGCGCAACGTGTGCCAGCCGTGGGCCAGTCCGCCGACCTCTCGGACGCCCTCGGCGAACCGCACGGTCACGTATCCGGAGAGCGGGCAGACGATCAGCACGACCAGACCGGCGATCGGGCTCGACACGATCGTCGCGATCACCCCGAGCGCGATCCACTCGATGACGAACAGCGCGGTGCACCCGAGCAGCTTGACCGTCGACTTCATCCCCTCGTTGGCGGGCAGCCGGGCCACCCGCTTCACGACCTGGTACGGGACCACGTGCACCACCGCGCCGAGCAGGGCGACCGGGGCGGTGACGACCGTCTTGACCACCGCCCACGCGAGGGCGCGGTGGTAGCGGGCCGGCGTCATGCGGCGGGCGATGTCCGCGTCGGTCACTCCGAGCAGCGACAGATCGCGCTCGTAGGCCTCCTCGGCGGCCACGAGGTCGGCCAGCTCCCGGTCGACCGGGCGGGCCCCCGCCGACCCGTCGGGCCGGTGTGCGGTCCGGGCGATCGATCGGGCCAGCTGGTCTCGGGCGCCGAGGGTGGCTGATGCGGGCGCGCCGGGTTGGGGTGCGAGCGCCGCGACGGCCGCGATGCGCCCGAGCAGCTCGGCCTGGGTCACGGTGTCGTAGTCGGGACCGACCGAGCGCAGCGCGGTACGGATCGCGTCGGTGACCGCGTGGGCGGCCGCGTGCGGATCGGTCGCGTACGCGTCGGCGAACCGGTCGATCGGCATCGCGTCGCCCACGTTCACGAGCGCCCTGGAGCGGAAGCGCGCCTTGGCGTCGTAGACCAAGCCGACCGGTACCACCGCGACATGGTCGACGGCGTCGTCGAACGCGGCGCCCAGGGCGATGCGGGCGGCACCGGTGCGCAGCGGTTGCAACGACGCCTCGTCGTGGCTCACGCCCTCGGGGAAGATGGCGATGACGCCGTGGTCGGCGAGCATGCGACGGCAGCGCTCGAAGGTGCGGTCGTTGCCGGCCGTCCCGCCTCCGTCGGCCGCCCGGTACACCGGCACGACCCCGGCCAGGCGCAGGAGCGGGCGCAGAGGCAGGATCCGCCACAACGTGGCCTTGCCCAGGAAGCGCGGGTAGCGGTCGAGGAGCGCTATCAGCAGCAGCCCGTCGACCAGGCCGTTGGTGTGGTTGCCGACGACCACGACGGGACCGGTGGCCGGCAGGCGTTCGGCGCCCTCGACCTCGACGCGGCGGAAGAACACGTGGACGAGCAGCGCGGCCAGCCGGCGCATGACCCGGTCGGCCACCGGGCGGTGGGCCGTGGCGCTCACCCCGGTCGGTGTCATGGTCCTGGTTCGTCCTCGGACCTGGTTCTGGACCACCGTGCCGCAGCCAGCAGGCCGGACCTGAGGGGATCGTGCGGCCCGAGTGGGCCGGGCCGGCCGGGCGAAGCCCCTAGCGGCTGGTCACGTAGCGGCCCCCGGGTCGGTCACGCGGCCGAGGAACAGGATCGCGCCGGTGTGGCGGTCGCGGATGGCGAAGAGGAAGGGGCGATCGACGACGAGCGAGGCGCCGGCCGGCGCCGACGTGGCCTCGGCCACCACCGCGGTGGCGGCCGCCGCCTCGGTGCCGTGCTGGTCGACGGCGATGAACGCCTGGTGGAAGACACCGCTGAGCTGCAGCGGCTCGGTCGTCGTCATGCCCGAGAAGTCGGCGCCGGTGGTGAAGGCCAGCGGCATGCCCATCGCCGACAGCTCGCCGGCCAGCGAGAACTGGCGGCGGAAGGTGAACGTCGGCATCTGGATGCTGACCAGCGGCTCGTGCAGCCCGCCGGTGATGCCGGCCAGCTGGGCGCCGTCGAGGGACCGCTCGAAGCTGGCCAGGTGGTCCGGGACGATCACCACCATCGAGAGCTGGTCACCGAGGTACGGCAGCTCGGCGGCCTTCCACCCCGGTCCTTCGCCGTAGCTGCCACCCTCACCGCCGGTGATCATCGGGACCGGGCTGGCGGCCCCGCTCAGGCCGGTGAACGGGGCGGACTGGGGGGCGGCGAAGTCCCCTGCCCACGGCGCCTTGAAGTAGAGCGCGTTGGCCAGCACGAGGCGCGTCGACGAGTCGAGGCCCCCGCTCGGTATCAGGTCGATGATGCGACCGTGGGTCTCCTGCGAGGCCCAGTCGTCGATCTCCTGGCGCGCCCCCTCGAAGTCGGTGGCGAAGTCGGCCGGCCGGAGCCCGGCGCCGTAGTCGGCGGCCAGCAGGTCGAGGAACGGCGACTCGAAGCGGAGGTCCTTCTGGCCCCAGAGCTGGTCGACCGTCGACAGCGCCACCTGGCCGTGGTGGCCGTCGTCGCCGCGGGTCCCCGCACGGGTGGCGAGCGCCAGCGCGAGCGCGTTGATCGACGCGTCGAGCGCTTCGCCCGTGGGGGCGCCGAGCACGTGGTCCATCTGCGTCCGCGTGGTCTCCGCGCGGGCGCCGTTGCGCGTCATGGCCAGGGCCAGCTCGATGCTGTAGGGCGAGAAGACGACGTTGCCGCCTTGCGCGACCAGACGCTGGTACATGGTCGCGGCGAGGGCATCGGTCGCCTGCACCGCCAGATCGGTGGTCGCGCTGCTGGCGGGACGGCGGGCCACGTTCGCACGCGTCTCGACGGCGGCGGGTCGCGACGCATGCCCACACGCCGAGGCGGCCAGGCCCATGACGAGGACCAGGGCGGTGAGCCGTCGCCACGGGACCCGGCGTGGCTCGAGGATGGGTGTCCGCATGGTGCTCCGTTCTTGGTCGGCGCCGGCTGATCGCGCGGTTCGCCCCTGGCCCGTGGACCGGTGTCCATCCGACGAACGACAGGCGGATCTGGTTCCAGAGGCGCACCGGGCGAGTGCAAAGCGCCGGGGGTCGGCCTGGCGGCCGGCCGGCGGTCAGGGCTCGAGAGGGTGGCGGTACCGTGACGGCGTGAGCGTGTCCGAGGCGCCGGTGTGGGTGACGGCCGAGCCCGTGGTCGAGCGGGTCGAGCTCGACGAGCGCTCGTGGGTCGATGTCGTGCGCGCCATGGTCCCCGGCGCCGACGCCGTGCACGACGAGCTGGCCGCGACGGTCGCGTGGGAGCAGGGCCGCGTCTTCCGCTACGAGCGGTACATCGACGAACCTCGCCTCGGCGGGTGGCAGGCGGGCGCCGACCGCCATCCGGCCCTGGTCGAGACCGAGGACTGGATCACCGCGCGCTACCGCGTGCGGTTCGACGGCGTGGCGCTGGCGCAGTACCGCAACGAGCGCGACAGCGTCGGGTTCCACCGCGATCGTGAGCTCAAGTGGCTCGAGGACACGGTCATCGGCGTGCTCACGATGGGCGCGGCGCGGCCCTGGTTGATGCGCCCGCTGACCGGTCGGCGCGCCGAGTCCGACGACATGACCGGCGTGATCGACCTGGCGCCGGCGAGCGGCGACCTGCTCGTGCTCGGCGGTGCCTGCCAGGCCCGGTGGCTGCACGCGGTGCCCAAGGCGCACGGGCGCAGCCGCAGCCGGATCTCGGCCCAGTGGCGCTGGACGTCGCGCCGGGGTCGACCCGACACCAACCCGTCGTTCTACGCTCCTCGCCACTACAGCCGTTGAGTCGGCGTCGGTGAACCGACCGGGGGAGCGCACGACGTGACGTACAAGGTGATCCAGTGGGCGACCGGGGCGCAGGGCGTCGAGTCCATCCGGGCGATGGCCGGCCGTCCGGACCTCGAGCTGGTCGGGGGCTGGGTGTTCTTCGAGCACAAGGAGGGGCGCGATCTCGGCGAGCTGGCCGGCATCGAGCCGATCGGCGTGCGCGCCACGCGCGACGTGGGCGCGCTGCTCGAGCTGGGCGCCGACTGCGTGGCCTACATGCCGCGCAACACCTCGTTGGACGACGTGTGCTCGATCCTGGCCAGCGGGGCGAACGTCGTGACGACAGCGTTCCTCTTCAACCCCCGTGCCCTGCCGCCCGACGACCTGCGCCGCCTGCTCGACGCGTGCGAGAAGGGGGGATCGACCATCCACGGCACGGGGCTCAACCCCGGGCAACCTGAGCGGCGTGCTGCCGCTCGCGCTGTCGGGCATGAGCCGGAGCATCGACCGCATCACCTTGCAGGAGCGGGCGGACTGGTCGTACTACGAGAGCACCAACATCACCTTCGACAACATGCGCTTCGGTCGGCCGCCCGACGAGGTCAACGAGGACGCGACAGCGACTTCCTGCGGTTCAACAGCGGCATCTTCAAGGAGGAGGTGCAGCTCATCGGCCGACGCGCTCGGCGCCGGCCTCGACGAGGTGACGACCGAGGTCGACCTGGTGCTGGCCGAGCACGACCACGACATCTTCGGGATCACGCTGGCGGCCGGCACCGTGGCGGGCCAGCGCTGGCACTGGCAGGGCCGCCGCCAGGGACGCACCCTGGTCGAGATCGACGCCCTCTGGACGGTCGGGGGCGAGTACCCGGGCCACTGGCCCACCCCGCAGGACGGGTGGACGCTGACGATCGAGGGCGATCCCTCGATGCAGGCCCACTTCCTGACGTTGGCGTCCTACGAGCGCAACGTGCCGATCGCCGAGCACGTTCGGGCGGCCAGCATCGCCACCGCCATGCAGGCCATCAACGCCATCCCCGCGGTGTGCGACGCCGCGCCCGGCATCGCCACCATGGCCGACCTCCCCCTCATCCGCAGCGGCCACGGGTTCGGCTTCGCCTGATCCTCGCCCACGTGACCTCCGCCCCGCGGTTGGAGCGTGGGGCAGACTTCGGAGATGGAGGAACACGCGAGCGACCGTCCACGAGACCTGCTGGCCGTGGCCGCCGGCACCATCCGTCTGGCCTCGGGGGTGTCGTTCCTGATCGCGCCGAAGGCGGCGAGCCAGATCTGGGGATCCGACCCCGACGACAACCCGACGGCGTCGCTGCTGCTGCGGTCGATGGGCTATCGCGACGCCCTGGTCGGTGCCATGTTGCTGCGGGCCGGGCTCACGGGGTCGGCCACCCTGCCGGGTTGGTTCCTGGCCAGCGCCGGCGCGGACCTGTCCGACCTGATCGGGGGGATCGCCAACCACGATCGGCTGCCCGAGCGTCGCGCAGACCGTCGGGATCGGCGGCGCGGTGGTGGGCGTGGTCGTCGGGGTGGCGGGCGCCCTGCGCGCCAGCCGGGCCGGCCGGCCGGGCACCGTCGGTCGTGCCGGTGCGTCCGGTCGTCGCTAGGGTCGGGCCATGCCGAGCGACGCCGCGTTGAAGACCATGAACGCCCTGCACCGGGCCGTCCTCAAGGTGAGCTTCGGCCATCTCGGGTGGCGGGCCTCGAACATGCCCGTCCTCGAGCTCACCACCAAGGGCCGCAAGAGCGGGCAGCCCCGCTCGGTGATGTTGACCTCGCCCGTGCAGGAGGGCACCACGATCGTGGTGGTGGCCTCACGCGGCGGCGACGATCACCATCCGGCCTGGTTCCTGAACCTGCGCGACGACCCCGAGGTCGAGGTGTCGGTGGGCGGCGAGCCCAAGCGCCGGATGATCGCCCACGTCGCCACGCCCGACGAGCGCGCCCGCCTGTGGCCGCGGGTCACCGCTGACCACAAGAACTACGCCGGCTACCAGACCAAGACCGATCGCGAGATCCCCTTGGTGCTGCTCGAGCCGGCCGTCTGACCGACCGCGGCACGCACGCACATGGACCGGGACCGGCTCGCCCAGCTGTTCGACGCCACCAAGGACGCGGCTGGGCACCTGCGCTCGGTCGACGTCTCCGAGCGGCTCACCGAGCACATCGACGCCAAGATGCTCGAGATGGCGCGCCAGCTCGGGGACACCTCGACCGGCGAGTTCTTCGAGTCCGTGAGCGAGGAGTACCTCCGTCACGAACCGCGACCCGACGCGGTCGACCATCACAACGCCTACCTGCACCCGAACCCGATCTCGACGGCCGACCAGCTCGCGATCCTCGGCATCGTCGATGTGATGCAGGGCGACCAGGTGGCCGACATCACCGCCCAGTTCGCCGAGTTCGCCCGGCAGGAGAAGCTGTTCGAGCGCGTGCAGCAGGGGGCCAAGTACCTGTTCCCGAGCAACCACCTGGCCCTGCCCGACCAGGGGTTCACGCTCGGGTACTTCCACAAGGCGGCCCACGAGTGCACGCCCTTCGACCGGCTCGAGCACTACATCACGGTCATGGTCGGCCGGCTGCTCGGCTACTACGAGGTGGGCGGGCTCAACGTCATCGACGGGATCCTCCGCAAGGCCGGCGGCGTGCTCAAGACCTTCCCGGTGAGCGGGGCCGAGGTCCTCGACGAGTCGCGCATCGGCGAGGGCGACCTCGATCCGCTGCTGCGGTTGTTCCGCAAGGTCTGCAACCACCAGACCAAGCACGAGTTCGAGCAGCTGATGCACTCGAACACCGGCCACATCGTGCTGCTGGCCGGGGGCGGCTCCCACGACACGGTCACCGCGTCCGGCGACGTCGAGATGCACCCCTTCGGTCGGTCGACTCGCGAGATGATCGCCCGGGACGACCCGTCGATCCTGGTGGTGCCGCTGTTCGTCGACTACGGACCCGATGCCAGCCTGGTCGAGTTCGGCCAGCCCCGCCACGTCGCCCTGCCCGACGACGTGCACGCGGTCGGCGACGAGATCGCCGAGCTCGGCAACCACCAACGCCGCCAGGCACGGATCACCCACCCCGACGTCGAGCGCTTCCGGGGAGCCATCTCGTACTCGGCGTCCTCTGCGTGACCTCGCGTCGCGCATGACGACGTCGAGATCGATCTGGTGGGTGCCGAGCGACCCGGGCTGGTGGGTCGCGGTGCTGTTCATGATCGGCTCGGCCTGCTTCGCCTTCGGCGCCTTCCCGCCCTACGCGAACGCGGTGGGCGTCCAGGCTGACGGCATCACCTACTTCGTCGGCTCGCTGTTCTTCACCTCGGCCGCCCTCCTGCAGCTGCTCATCTCGGCCGGCGCGCTCCATGGGGGCGACCGACCGTTCTCGGGAGCGCGCTGGCGGGCCCTCGTGCGGGCGCCCCGCCGCCCCGAGTGGTGGGCCGGCGTGGTGCAGTTCGGCGGAACGCTGCTGTTCAACGCGAGCACCCTGTTCGCCCTGCAGTCGAGCCTCAGCGCCGTCGAGGCCAACCGCCGCGTCTGGACACCCGACGTGCTGGGCTCGATCGCCTTCCTGGTGGCCAGCTCGCTGGCCTTCGCCGGGGTCCGCAAGCCGTGGTTGGCGTGGCGGCCGCGCAACCTGGACTGGTCGATCTCGATGCTCAACATGGTCGGCTCGATCGCGTTCGGTGCGTCGGCTCTCGCCGCGCACGTGGTCCCCACCACCGGCAACCTGGCCCACGCCGAGCTGGCCAACCTGGGCACCTTCGTCGGCGCGGTCTGCTTCTTCGTGGGCGCCCTGCTGCTGATCCCCGACGACGCCCAGATCGCCGCGGCTGCAGGCTGACGCTCGTCGCGTCGGTCCGCTCGTCGCGTCGGTCCGTGGGTGCCTCAGCCTCGGCGGTAGCGGCGGACGGCGATGGGGGCGAAGACGACGACGAGCAGCACCGACCACCCGAGGGCGAGCGCCACGTAGTGCGCGGTCGTGCCGGTCAGCCCGGCTCGGGCCGGGTCGCCGAGGGCGAGCGCGCGCACCGCGTCGACCATGGCGGTCACCGGCTGGTGCTCGGCGATCGGCTGCATCCACCCGGGCATCGACGAGACGGGCACGTACGCGCTCGACACGAAGGTCAGCGGGAACACGAGCATCGACATCCCCTGCGCCGCCTGCGCGTTGCCGGCGCTCAGGCCGATGGTGATGAACACCCAGATGAAGGCGAAGCCGAAGATCACGCACAGCCCGAAGGCGGCCGCGGCCTGCGCCCAACTTCCGTAGATGCGGAAGCCGATGGCGAATCCGAGCAGCACCACGACGACGAGGCCCCAGGTGACGGTGGCCGTGTCGGCCAGGGCGCGACCCGTCAAGAGGGCGTTGCGCGGGACCGGGAGCGACCGGAGGCGGTCGAAGAACCCGTCGTCGACGTCCTCGGCCACACCTGCGGCCGACATCATCCCCGAGAACAGCACGCCGGTGACGATGAAGCCGGGCACCAGGAAGTCGACGTAGGGGACGGGCCCGACGTTGATGGCGCCGCCGAACACGTAGCGGAAGATCAGCAGGAACATGGCGCCCTGCACCGAGCTGATCACGATCAGCTGCGGGGTGCGCATGAACTTGTAGATCGTGCGTCGGGCGACGGCGATGGTCGTCGTGAGCCAGCCGGTCGTGGTGGGGGTGCTGCGACGGTCGGCCGACGACGGGTCGAGGTCGGCGCCGGCGTCGAGGGTGGAGGTGGTCATGCTGCGTCCTTTCGCAGGTCGGGATCAGGGGAGGGTCGGCCGGTGAGGGCCAGGAAGACCTCGTCGAGGGTGGGGCGCCGGAGCGAGACGTCGTCGATGGCGATGCCGGCGCCCTCGACGGCGCGCACCGCGTCGGGCAGCAGGCGGACGCCGTCGTCGACGGCCACGCTTGCGCTCCGCGTGGCCTCGTCGGTGCGGGCCGGCTCGGCGCCGAACGGCTCGAGCACCGCGGCCACGCGTCCCACGTCGTGGCCGTCCCGGACGTGCACCTGGATGACGTCGCGCCCCGCCTGCGACTTGAGCTCGCCGGGGGTGCCGGACGCGATGACCCGACCCCGGTCGACGATGACGATCTGGCTGGCCAGCTGGTCGGCTTCGTCGAGGTACTGCGTGGTCAACAGCACGTCGGTGCCGGCCGCGACGAGGTCGCGGATCGCGCCCCAGAGCTCGATCCGGCTCCGCGGATCGAGCCCCGTCGTCGGCTCGTCGAGCAGCAGCAGGTGGGGTGCGCCGACCAGGCTGGCCCCGAGATCGAGTCGGCGTCGCATCCCACCCGAGTAGGTCCGCACGAGCCGGTCGGCGGCCTCGGTCAGACCGAACTGCTCGAGGACGGCCGATGTGTTGTACCTGGCCGCCCGCCGGGACTGCCCGAACAACCGGGCGATCATCTCGACGTTCTCGCGTCCGGTCATGGCCTCTTCGACCGCCGCGAACTGTCCGGCCAGCGCGACGGCCCGTCGCACCTGGGCCGGGTGGCGCCGGGCATCGATGCCGTCGACCACGAGCGTGCCGCCGTCGGGGCGGACCAGGGTGGCGACGGTTCGGATGAAGGTGGTCTTGCCGGCGCCGTTCGGGCCGAGGATGGCCGTGACCTGGCCGGCCTCGGCGACCAGGTCGAGCCCGTCGAGGGCGTCGACCTTGCCGAAGCGCTTGGTGAGCTGGTGAGCGTGCACGATGGGTGCCATGGGGATCCTTTTTCCGGGGGTCAGGAGTCGGTGCGAGTGGTTGGGGCGGGTGGACGGGCGCGTCGAAGCAGCCGGGTCAGCCGGGACACATCCGGCCAGGTCAGATCAGGTCAGATCAGGTCAGGTCGGGGTGCCGGGACCGAGCTCGAACCGCGGCGGGCCCGCACCGTCCTCGTACCAGCTGCGCCACTGGTCGAGGCCTTCGAGCTCGCCGTCGCGGATGTCCTTCACCAGACGTCGGACCCAGTCGAGCTCGGCTTCGAGCAGCGCGAGCTGGTACTCGTCCTCGAGCGCGAAGAGCCTCGGCAGTCCGTGATCGGCCGCCGCACCGAGCGAGGCGCGCAGCAGCGCCAGCCGTATGGCGAGGTTCTCGACCCGGGTGCTGAGCAGGTCGGCCGCGTCGTCGGGCGGGAGTCCGCCGAGCAACGACAGGGCCGCCTCGAACTGCAGGTACTCCTTCACCGGGATGGCGACCAGCTCGGAGAGCCAGTCGGACATCTCCCGGGCGCCGTCGTCGGTGATCTCGTAGATCGTGCGGGGGGGCCGGCGACCCTCCTGGATGGTCTCGCGCTCACGGACGAGCCCGTGCTTGTCGAGGCTCTCGACCACGTTGTACAGCGAGCCGAAGTTGAGCTTGATGCTCTGCTCCTTGGCGCGCTGCTTGAGGGTCTGGGAGATCTCGTAGGGGTGCATGGGTTGCTCGTAGAGGCAGGTGAGCACGGCCAGCGCCAGGGGGTTGCGTCGTGAGTACTGGGCCACGCACACAGAATACTCGGAACCAAGTATTAGTCAACGAATATTCTTGACCGCGCCGCCCGATCGGCGTGTCAACGCCGGCAGGTCCCCGCTCGTTGGGCTAGGGAGAGGTAGCAAAGAGGGAGGGAGTAGGGGTGGCGGGAATGGAGCAGGCGTCGAGCGACTTCGATTCGAGCTTCGAGTCGCTCTTCGCGTGTGGCTACCGGGCGGCGTACCGGCTGGTCGGCAACCGGTCCGACGCGGAGGACCTGGCCATCGAGGCGGTGGCCCGGGCCCAGGTCCGGTGGGACCAGGTCGGGCCCTACGGGCCGGCGTTCGTCGTCCGCACCGCGGCGAACCTCGCCCTCGACCTGTTGCGCCGCGGTGCGCCGCCGCAGTCCGCAGTCGTGCCGGCGGAGCCGGACCTGTCGGTCGAGCACCGGATCGATCTCGTGGAGAGCCTGCGGAGGCTGCCCCGTCGCCAGCGCGAGGTCGTCCTGCTGCGCTACATCGGGGACCGATCCGAGCGCGAGGTCGCCGATGTCCTCGGGATCTCCGCGGGTTCGGTCAAGCAGCACGCGTCGAGAGGGCTGGCCGCGATGCGGACGAGCCTCGACGGCTACCGGTCACCGATTCCCTCCGAGGAGGTCGACGATGTTCACTGACCTGGACGATCCGGCACCCCCGTCGGCCGATGCTGGCACTCGGCGGCGCGTCGACGAGCGGACCCTGGCCCTGGCGTCGTCGGCCCGGCGGCAACGGCGCATGGCGCGCGGGGGCCTGGGGCTGGCCGTCGTCGCGTTCGTCGTCGTGGTGGGCGTCGTCGCCATGCTGCGCTCGTCGGGCCACGACACCGGTACGGGCCCGGTGGCACCCACGGGCGATGTGATCGCCTCGTGGTCGTTCACCGGTCACCCGTCGGTCACCGATCAGCGCGCCACCGTCGCCCGCCTGAACCACCGGTTCGCCGCCGTCGGTCTCGGCGCTGAGGCTTGGCTCGAGGACGGGCGGGTGGTCGTCACCGCGCCGGCCGGCGTGCATCCGACGTCTGCCTCGCTCCTGGCGCTGGCCCAGCCCGGCGAGCTGGAGATCCGGCCGGTGCTCGAGGCCGTGTACTCGCTGGGGGTGGCGACGCCCACGACGGCGCCGGGCTCGACCGGCGAGATCGTCGCGAGCGCACTCGACTGGCCCACCTCACGCGGCTTCACCCCGGTCTACCGGCTCGGCCCGGTCGTCGTCGACGGCTCGGCCGTCGAGTCGGTGAGCGCCGATCTTGACAACGCCGGACAGTGGGAGATCCGTCCCGTGCTGCGCGCCGGCGCCGACGGGATCGACCGGTTCAACGCGGTCGCGGCCCAGTGCTTCGCCGCCGCGGCCACCTGCCCGACGCTCTCCCCGACGACGACGCCGCCGCTCCCACCATCTGGTTCCGGATCGGGCACCGTCACCTCGGTCACCCTCCCGTCGACCGACCAGATCTCGGGTCAGATGGCGGTGGTGTTCGACGGGTGGGTGCTCTCGGCGCCGACGATCGACGCGCCCAGCTTCGAGCGCGACCAGATCGCCATCTCGGGCGCCCTGAGCCGCACCGAGGCGTCGCAGACCGCGGCCATGATCGGCTCGGGTGTGCTGCCCGCCCCGCTCGACGTGCCGGTCGAGCGGCCCTGACCGGCCCCGCTCGACTGAACGGGATCAGCCGTTCGGGTTCGGGATGGGCCCCGGCTGGCCGGGGGTGCAGATGGCCGCCCCGGTGGTGTTCTTGGGGCCCGGCAGGGTCGGCGGGACGAGGAACGGCGGGGTCCCGTGGAGGTCGAGGCTGTCGAGCAGGTTGTCCGCCGCGCCGTCGCGGTTGGTGAGCGCGGGCAGGTTGAACTTGTGCTCGATCAGGCTGAGGATCGACGTGTGGTCGTGCACCACGTGCGACACGTGGTCCTTCTTGGCATAGGGCGAGACGACCACCGCCGGCACGCGGAACCCGTACCGCGTGTACGTGCCCGGGAGCTGCGCGGGCAGCCCGTCGAGGTGGTCGCCGCTGTGCACCCTGAGGTTCGGTGCGATGTCGTCGGGGGCCACCGCCGTCGGCGGGGGCACGTGGTCGTAGTAGCCGCCGTGCTCGTCGTACATCAGCAGCAGCACCGTCTTCGACCAGTTCGGGCTCTGCATGACGGCGTTGACCACCTTGGCGGTGAAGGCCTCGCCGAGGGAGATGTCCTGCGGGTCCTCTTCGCTCGTGGTCTCGCCGTTGGACTCGACCCAGCTGACCGCCGGCAGCGTGCCGGCGGCCGCGTCGACGTAGAACTGATCGATCCGGGGGCACTTGGCGATGTTCTTCTCGAGCACCGGCAGGAACAGCCCGAGCGAAGGGACCGACGTGTAGTAGCAGTGCCACGGGATGCCGTTGCGGTTGAGCGTCTCGACGATCGTGCCGTTCTTCGGCACGGGGACGTCGGTCTCGGCGATCGAGTTGACGGTGCCGAGTGCCGAGCCGCACCACAGGAAGCGCCGGTTCGGGTAGGTCTGGCCGAACGACGAGGCGAACCACCGGTCCTGCAGCGGGAAGGTCTTGGCCAGGCCGTAGTAGAAGGGCACATCGACGCCGGTCCAGTAGCCCATGGCGGCCGCGCCGCTCGGGCTGCGCACGAAGCCGTCCATGGCGCCGTCGTTCCACTGGATGTGCATCGAGTTCCAGTTCTGGCTGAGCGAGTGGGACTGGCAGGTGTTCGACATGTGGAAGGCGCGGACCTCCTTGCCGTCGTTCCCCCGGTTGGCGTTGGTCGGCTTGCCCTGCGCATCGAGCGTGAAGCCGTCGCCCCTGCCGAGCAGACCGAAGTAGCTGTCGTAGGAGTGGTTCTCCTGCATGACCACGACGATGTGCTCGATCTCGGGGATCAGATCGGTGCCCTCGGCCTTGGTCGGGTCGGGCCGCTGCCCGGCGACGCGTCGCACCGTCGTCGTGGTCGTCGGGGCGGACGTGCGGCTGGGCCCCGCGGCCGACTGCGACGATCCGCCGCATCCGCCGAGCGCGACCGCGCCCGCCGTGGTCGCGGCCGTCGCCACGGTCGCGCCGGACAGGAACCCGCGCCGGGACATCCCCCGTGTCTCGTTCATCGCGCCACCGTAGTGACCGGCGGGGGCGTCAGACCTGGCGCGCGCGCACTCGCGTGCTCACTCTTGCGCTCATTCCCAGTGGGTGGCGACGTTGTGCTCGTGGGCCGCGGCCCGCGCTGCCTCGCGGCTGGGGTAGGGGCCGCGGAACGCCTGCACCTCGGGGCTCTGGCGCTCGGCCGGGCCGCCGTCGTCGCCGGTGCAGGGGCAGATGACCTCCCACTCGTCGGCGTAGCCCGCCTCGTGATCCCACGCCGAGCCGTCGTTGAGCCACACGAGGGGCTTGCGACGGGCGGACGCCTGATGTGCCATCAGCAGGGTGTCGACATTTGTACGCACGGGGTGAATAGGCCCCCCGGCTCTACTGCTGTGGTCCGACAGCCCATAGAGAACCTCGGGTGCGGCTCGACGCTCGGTTTCGGCGCCGAGGCGGGCAGGATGGGCGCATGGCCCAGTTGCACGTCGAAGCCGAAGGAGCCACCCGGGCGGGTCCCGAGGTGGTCTGGCCCCTGCTGGCCGACCTGGCCGCCTACCCCGAGTGGGGTCCCTGGGACGAGACGGGCTACGAGCAACCGGGGCAGGGATCTGTGGGCGGGGTCGGTGCCGTCCGTTGGCTCCGGCTCGGTCGCACGACCACCGTCGAGCGGGTGCTCGAGGTGGACGAGGGCCGCCGGATGGCCTACACGGTCGTGCGTGGCATCCCGGTTCGCAACTACCGGGCCGAGGTGACCCTCACCCCCGTCGAGGCGGGGACGCAGATCCGTTGGGTGGCGGACTGGGACGCGACCCTGCTCGGCCGGATCGTGCGCATGCGCCTGCGCACCCTCTATCCGGACGTGGTGGCGCGCCTCGTCGCCGCGGCCGACGCGCAGATCGCGGCGCCGTAGCGCGTAGGGTCACCGGGGCGATCAGGAGGCCATGGTGACGACCGCGTTCGTGCTCTCGGGGGGTGGCAGTCTCGGCGCCGTGCAGGTCGGGATGCTGGCCGCGCTGAGCGAGCGGGGAATCCAGCCCGATCTGCTCATCGGCACCTCCGTCGGAGCGCTCAACGCCGCCTACGTCGCCGCGCACGGGCCGAGCCGGTCGACGATCGACGACCTCGGTGCGATCTGGCGCTCGATCCGACGCCGGCAGGTGTTCCCCCTCGACGTGCGCCGCCAGCTGCTGGCCCTGGGCGGACGGCGCCGGTCGATCTGCTCGGTCGAGCCGCTGCGCCGGCTGGTCGACACCAACCTCGGCATCGATCGACTCGAGGACGCGCGCCTGCCGGTGCACGTGGTGGCCACCGACGTGCTGAGCGGTGAGGAGGTGCTGATCTCCGACGGCGCCGCCTCGTCGGCCGTGCTGGCCAGCGCGGCCATCCCGGCGGTCTTCCCGGCCGTGTCTCGGGCCGGGCGCGTGCTCATCGACGGCGGGATCGCCAACAACGCCGCGATCTCCCAGGCCGTGGCCCTCGGTGCCGATCGGGTGATCGTCCTGCCGGCCGGGTTCGCGTGCGCGCTCGACGCGGCGCCGACCAGCCCGCTCGGCGCCGCCACCCATGCGCTCACGCTGCTCATCGAGCAGCGCCTGATCCTCGAGGTGGCCGCGCTGGCCGGTCGGGTCGACATCGCCGTGCTTCCCCCGCTGTGCCCGCTGGCCGTCTCGCCCATCGACTTCTCCCAGGCCGACGACCTGATCCGCCGCGCCCAGGCCGAGTCGTCCGACTGGTTGGAGTCGGGCGGACTCGAGGTGCCCCACCCCGAGCGGTTCCTGTCGATGCACCACGACGGCCATCAGGCGCCCATGCCGGTGGCCCCGCCGGTGCCCCGCCCGGCGGAGGGTCCCGCGCCGGCCTGACGATCCGGACCGATCCAAAATATATCGTGATACGATAGATCGGGTGAGTCATCCGAGCAGGCGATCGCTTCGGGAGGCGGTCGTCCACGTGCGTGCCGGCCTCGGGCTGCCCGTGGTGGCGGTCGGAGTGGCCGGCGGCCTCGTGGGCGCGGCCTACGTCGGCGTCCTGCACGTCGCCCAGCGCCTGCTCGGACCCTCCGGCCACGGCGACCTGGCGACGATCGCCATCCTGGTGGCCGTCGGGGCGGCGGTGGCCGTGATCGTCCGCATCGGCGGCGACACCGGCACCGTCGAGCTGCTGGTCGACAACATCCACGTCCTCGGCGGCTCCGACGACCTGCGGCGCACGATCCCGCTCATCCCCGCGTCGTTGCTGTGCGTCGGCGCCGGCGGGGCGATGGGTCCCGAGGCCCCGCTTGGTGCAGACCACCGGCACGCTCGGGACCTGGCTCGGCAGGCGCCTGGGTCGAGACCGGGTCGACCGACGCGTGCTCACGATCACGGGCATGGCGGCCGGCTTCACGGTGCTGTTCGGTGCGCCGCTCGGCGCCGCCCTGTTCGCGCTCGAGATCCTGCACCGACGCGGGCTGCAGTACTACGAGGCCCTGGTGCCGGCGTTGGTGGGATCGCTGTGCGGCTACGGCGTCTTCGTCGCGGCGACCGGAGCCGGGCTCGAGCCGGTGTGGCGCTTCCCGCCGGTTCCCGCACTGCACGGCGGCGACCTGGTCGCCGCGGTGGCGGCCGGTCTGGTCGGGGCGCTCGGGGCCTTCGTGTTCGGGTGGACGACGACGCTCGCCCGCCGTGGCTTCGGTCGGCTGCCGGGCTGGGCGCGGCCCGCGCTCGGCGGCCTGGCCCTCGGTCTCCTCGCGCTCTGGTCGCCCTACGCGCTGACCTACGGCGAGACGCAGCTGGCCGGCCTGCTCGACGTGCGGCTGGCCGTCGGCGCGCTCGCCGTCGCGGTGGTGGCCAAGCTGCTCGGCACGACGGTGACCCTCGCGTCCGGCTGGAAGGGCGGGTTCATCATCCCGCTGTTCTTCATCGGGGCGGCGCTCGGACAACTCGGGCACCACCTCGTCCCCGGCGTCAGCGAGACGGTGCTGATGGCGTCGATCATGACCGCGCTGTGCGTCGGGGTCACCAAGACACCGCTCGGCACGACCCTCGTGGTCACCGAGATGGCGGGCCTGCCGGTGCTGCCGATGACCCTGATCGCGGCGCTGGTCGCGCTGCTCGCGACGAGCAGGGTGTCGGTCATCGAGACGCAGCGGGCCCGGGACGACGACCGGCGGGACGACGCCGCGGGCGAGCCGTGAGCGATCCCCTCTCGATGAGCGACTACCAGGCGCTCGTCCGCTTCCGCCATGCCCTGCGCGTCTTCCTCAGCTTCTCCGAACAGGCGGCGCGCGACGCCGGGATCCCACCCGCCCAGCACCAGCTCATGCTGGCGGTCAAGGGGTGGGGCGGCGACGGCGAGCCGACCATCTCGGATCTCGCCGAGCTGCTGGTGCTGCGCCACCACTCGGTGGTCGAGCTGGTGCAGCGGGCGGCCGCGGCCGGCCTCGTCGTGGCCCGCGACGACGCGGAGGACCATCGTCGCCAGCGGGTCGGACTCACACGTGTGGGCGACGACAAGCTCGAGGCGCTGTCGCGGCTGCACCGCGACGAGCTGCGCCGCTTTCGCCTGGACATGGGGAGCGTGCTCGACGAGCTCGGGCCTATCGCATCGATCCCAGACCTCGGATGAGGGCGTCGAGGCCGAGCTCGAACTGCTCCTCGGTCACGAAGCCCTCGATCATCGAACGCGAACCGTCGGGCTCGGGCTCGCGGGGAGCTGGTCGTGTCGGCCTGGCTCGGTGGCGGGTCGCCTCGAGGGCGCAGAACCCGACCGTATAGGTGTGCACGGCGGCGTACGCGTGGGTGGCGCGGTCGGACTCGAAGCCGTCGCGCCGGAGCACCGTGCGCGCCGATTCGAGACGCGCCCGCGACGCCCGCGCGGTCTGCGGGCGACTGGTGAAGGTCGACACCGTCGCCGGATGCTCACGAAGGACGGCCCGCAGCGATCGGGCCAGCTCGCCCAGGAACTCGGTCCAGTCGAGATCGTGGTCGGGTAGCCCGGCGCGGGCCAGCAGCACGTCGGTCACCTGCTCGAGCAGGTCGTCCTTGTCGCGGAGGTGCCGGTAGAGCGCCATCGGCGTCACGTCGAGGTCGGCGGCCAGGCGACGGATGGTCAAGTCGTCGAGGTCGCCCCGATCCGCGTACCCGATGGCGGCGTTCACGATCTCGTCGCGGGTGAGCGGGGGGCTGGCGGTCTGGAACCGCCTCTGCTTCACCGGCACGGTCGCGGGCGCCGAGCCGTGGGTTGGTCCAGGCTGCGATCCCCGTCCCGGGTGCATGTGTACATGCAAGCAGTGTACACGTATACTTCTGGACGATGCGTGACCTCCTCCGCCGCCAACTCGCCGAGCTGGCGCGCCCCAACCATGCCGCCCTCGGGCTGGCCGCCGTCACCGGCGCGGTGACGGGCCTGCTCGTGGCTCTGTTCGACTGGGTCACGGCGCAGAACCTGCTCGACCGGCTCTACACCTGGCCGGTCGTCGTCCAGGCGGTCGCGCCGCTCGTCGGGCTGACGCTGGCCGCGCTGGCGCTGCGGTGGCTGGCCGGGGGGGCCAGCCCGTCCACCTCCGACGAGTACGTCCGCAACTTCCATCAGCCCGACCGGCGCCTCGACCTGCGTCCGGTGCTCGGACGGGTGCTCGCTTCGGTGGCCACGCTGGGTCTCGGCGGCGCGATGGGCTTCGAGGGTCCGTCGATGTACATGGGCGCAGCCGTCGGCACGGCCGCCCAGTCCCGCTTCCGGCGGATGTTCGACTCGGTCGACACCAAGGTGCTGATGGTGGCTGGTGCGGCGGCGGGTGTCGCCGCCATCTTCAAGACCCCGGCGACCGGAGCCATCTTCGCCATCGAGGTGCCGTTCCAGGACGACACCGCCAAGCGGATGCTGTTCCCGGCGCTCATCGCGTCCGTGTCGGGCTACCTCGTGTTCGTCGCGATCAACGGCACCACACCGTTGCTTCCCATCAGCGGGGCGCCGCCGTTCGGCTTCCGCGAGCTGGCCGGCGCCGCCGCGCTCGGCATCCTGGCCGGGGTCGTCGCCCGAGGCTTCACGATCGAGATCATGTGGGCCAAGCGCTGGCAGGAGCGCCTGTCGACTCCGGCGAAGGTGGCACTGGGAGGCGGGACCCTCACCGCGCTGGTGGCCGTCAGCCACGTCGTCTACGGCCAGACCCTGACCCTCGGCTCGGGGTACCGCGTCATCGCGTGGATCGTCGCCGGCCACCACGCCCTGTGGGCGGTGGCGTTGCTGCTGGTCCTGCGCGCCATCGTCACGCCCGCCACGGTGACCGGGGGCGGTGCCGGCGGCCTGTTCGTCCCCCTCGTGGTGTTGGGTGCGCTGCTGGGCGAGGTGTGCGGGCAGATCGTCCACGAGCCCACCCATACGTTGTTCCCGGTGATCGGGGTGGCCGCGCTGCTCGGCGCCGGCTACCGCACCCCGCTGGCGGCGGTGGTGTTCGTGGCCGAGGCGACCGGCCGGCCCGGCTTCATCGTCCCCGGCGTGATCGCCGCGGTGGTCTCGCAGCTGATGATGGGCCGCGCCTCGGTGTCGCCGTACCAGGCGACCCAACGGCGGGGCCACCTCGAGCGCCGCTTCGCCCTGCCCCTGACCGCCGCCATCCAGGGCGACGTGTCGAGCGCGCCGTCGGATCTCACGCTGACCGAGCTGGTCGACGAGCACCTGCTGGTGACCCGTCACACGACGGTGCCCGTCGTCGACGGCCGTCGCTACCTCGGTCTGATCGGTCTGGGCGACCTGGACTCGGTGCCACGCGCCGAGTGGGACTCGACGCCGGTCGGCACGGTCGTTCCACCCGACCAGCCCCGCGCCCACGCGTCGTGGACCATCGAGCAGGCGGTGCGGGTCATGGACGGCTCGGACCGCGACGTGCTCGGGGTGGTCGACGCCGACGGTCAGTTCGTCGGCCTCGTGACCACGGCCGACCTCGTGCGGCTCGACGAGATCCTCGGGCGCAGCGAGGGGCGTTAGCCCTGTGTGCCGGGCGTCGGCCCCTGTGTGCAGGCGCTTGCCGGCCTGTGTGGCGGGCGTGAGCCCTAGCTGTACATGAGCGAGCCGGGCGTGGTGAGCACCTCGCCCGTCTCGAGCCAGGTCTTGAGCCCGGAGAGGATCATCGGCCAGCCGCCGTAGATCTGCGAGTTGGCGCCTTCGCGCAGCTGGTCGTGGGTGAGCACGAGGCGGCACGAGTCGCCGACGGGCTCGATCTCCCAGGTGACGCGCGAGGTGCCCTCGCTCTTCACGTCCTCGCCCCAGAGGGCGACCATCGTCTGCACCAGCCGGCGCGGGGGGTCGACCTCGAGGTTGTCGCCCTCGCCGAGGATCCCGTCGGCCTTGGGGTTGGTCATCTCGAAGTGCGAACCGGCGGTGAAGTCCGACGACATGCGGTTGCCGAACATGAACTTGCTGCGCGTCTCGCCGTCGGTGATCGCCTCCCAGAGGCGCTCGGGCGTCGTGCGGATGTAGATCTCGAACACCTTTTCCATGGAGCTCTCCAGACTGTGCTTGAGGTCGCTGAGGCCGGCGACCCAGGGTTCGGCGTACTTGCTCACCCACCGGTCGTGGACGAGGCGGATGGGGACGGGGTTGAGGAAGTGGAGCTTCTCGCGGCCGCGGCGCCGGGTGACCACGAGGCCGGCCTCCTCGAGCAGCTTCAGGTGCTTCATGACCCCGAATCGGGTCATCGAGAAGCGCTGCTCGAGCTCGGTCAGCGTCTGGCCGTCCTGACGGAAGAGCTCGTCGAGCAAGCTCCGACGGGTCGGATCGGCCAGGGCCCGGAACACATCGTCCACAGCGAGGACAATACGTGACTATTCGGTCACCTGTCAACCTGCGTCGAGGTCTGCCGGGGGCCGGCGCCCCCGCGGGCCGAGCCCCTCGTCGGCGAGGTGTCGAAGGTCAGCGCGATCGCGGCGCCGAGGGTCAGCACGAACCCGACGACGGCCGCGCCCGCCCACCCGTTGCGGGCGTGGTCGCCGAGCACCAACAGACCGATGAGCGCCGGCACCAGCGTCTCCAGCGCGTACTGGCACGCCGTCGCGATCGTCACCGAGCCGCGCTGCAGGGCGGCGGCGTAGAGCGCGATGCCGAGTCCACCGAAGCAGACCAGCGCCCAGGTCAGGGGGTCGCCGGGGACGGCGGAGACGTGGGTGTGGGCCTCGAGCGCTCGCGCGCACAGGGCGGTCCCGCCGAAGGCCAGGCCCGACAGGCCACCGAGCACCGCCCCGGCCCGGTCGCCGGTCGTGGCGCGAGCGACGAGGGCGCCCCCGCCCGCGATGAGCACCACGCCGATCCACATCACGACGGCGAACCACGACGGCGCCGACTGGGGTTGGTCCGGAGCGGCGGTGAGGGCGAGCGCGACGAGCCCGACGCCGAGCGCGGTCAGGATGACGAGCTGGCGGTGCGTCGGTGCCACCTTGGTGCGCGCCGCGGACAGCACCACGACGACGCCGATGCTGCCGGCTGCGATGGCCTGCACCGCGAAGAGCGGCAGGCTCAGCAGGGCGAGCAACGACAGGATCCACCCGACCGTGTCGAGCCCCAGCCCGGCGATGTAGGGCAGCTGGGTGGTCACGCGGACGAGGAGGCGCGGGTCCAGCTTGGCGTCGGCCTCGACGCGCTTGGCCGCGACGTCCTGCAGGATCGAGGCCACGCCGTAGCACAGGGCGCAACCGAAGGCAGCGAGGTAGGCGAGCGCCATGCAGGGCCGAGTCTAGGGTTCGGCCCCGAGCGCAGGGCAGTGCCCCCCTCCTCACATCGCCTCCCGGCGCCGGATCACCGCGCGTTCGGTCCGCGATGGTGTCGCGCCCCGAAACCGAACGAAACTGTCCGACCGTGAGCGCGAGACCCCTCCACCGGCTGGGCCCGTCGTCGCGCCGGCGCGGCGTGGTCCTCGGAGTCGTGGTCGCGGCGCTGGTGGTGGGTGCGTCGGCCTGCGGTTCGGTGCGCGTCGACAGCGCGCACGCGCCGATGTCGACGGCGTCGCCCCCGGTCCGCCGCCATCCGCCGACACCGGTGGGCACGACCTCGACCCTGCCGCCCGCCCTGGGCGCCGGCCCGGCCACGGTCTACGTGCTGAGCGATTCGGTGATCCTCGGCGCCGAGCCGCAGCTGCGCGCGTCACTGCCCGGATGGCAGGTGACCTTCGACTCGAAGGTCAGCCGCAACATCTACACCGGGCTGTCGATCCTTCGGCACCGCAGCGGACCGGCGCCGCGCGTCGTGATCATCCACCTGTGCACCAACTGGAGCCAGATCACCTACGGCCACGAGATCGACGAGGCCATGGCCGACCTGCCCGGCGTCGACCGCGTGATCTGGGTCACCTGCACGCCGTGGAACCCCGGCGTCATCTCGGCCGACGCGGCCATCGGCGTCGCCTCGGTGCACTACCGCCAGGTGGTGGTGGCCGACTGGGCGGCCATCAGCGCCGACCCCGGCTACACCTACGACGACCACCTCCACCTGCGGCCGGCCGGGGCCGCCGCGATGGCGCGACTGATCGCGCCGCTGGTCGGTCCCGCTCCGGTCAGCTGACCTCCGTCAGCGGGTCAGGCGCGCCCGTGGGAGAGCGAGATCGGGGCCCATGTCCTCGAACACCACCTCGACCGCGGCCCCGATGCGCACCTCGTCGGGGTCGGCGTCGACGATGTTGGTGACCAGGCGGATCGTGTCGAGCCCGTCGAGGTCGATCACGGCGATCACGTACGGCAGGGCCAGGTCGGGCAGGAAGGGCTGGTGGACCCGGGTGAAGGTGTAGATGCGGCCGGTGCCCGGATGGTCGACGAACGAGGCTGCCCAGTTGCGACAGGCCGGGCACAGCGGCGAGGGCGGATGGCGATAGCGCCCGCAGTTGTTGCAGCGCTGCACGACCAGCCGGTGCTCCGCGGCGGCCCGCCACCAGGGAAAGGTGTCCATGCTGGCGGCCGGCAGCGGCATCGAGTCGGGGAACCAGCGCTCGCTCATCGGGCCCGCCGCAGCACGAGGGCGCTGCCCGGCACACCGGCCGCGCTGGTCACGAGGCAGGTCTCGGCGTCGGGCACCGGCGTGGTCGACTCGCCGCGCAGCTGGCGCACCCCTTCGACGACGTGGTTCAGCCCGTGGATGTAGGCCTCGGACAGCGATCCGCCGTGCGTGTTGACGGGGAGGTTCGTCTCGGCGAAGAACGGGCCGCCGTCGCCCCGCTCGCAGAACCCGTAGTCCTCGAGCTGCAGCAGCACCATGCCGCTGAAGTGGTCGTACAGCATGGCCACGTCGACGTCGGTCGGGCCGATGCCGGCCCGGGCCCACAGGTCGCGCGCGACCGGCTGGCCGCCTCCGCTCGTGTACAGGTCGTCGTCGACGTAGACGTTGAGGTACTGGCCGTGGCCGTAGGCACCGGGAGCACCCTGGGCCGTGGCCACCACCTCGATCACCGCCTTGGCGCCGTCGGCGGCGCGGTCGGCGCGGGTCACCACCACCGCGCACGCGCCGTCGTTCTCCATGCAGCAGTCGAAGAGGTGGAACGGCTCGGCCACCAGGCGCGAGGCGAAGTAGTCGTCGAGGGTCATCGGGGTGCGGAGCACGGCACGCGGGTTTCGGGTGGCGTGATCGCGGAAGCGCACCGCCACGTTGCCCAGCTGTTCGGGGGTCGTGCCGTACCGGTACATGTGGCGCTGCATCACCATGGCGTAGGTGATGGGCGGGCTGACCATCCCGAACGGCATCGTGAACGCGGCGTGGGTGTCGAGCAGGCCCCTGGACCGGCGCAACCCGGGCGGCCGGGCGGCCCGCCCTCCACCGTCGGCCCCGTCGGTGCCGCGACGCGGGCCGGGGCCTTGTCCGTACCGGCCGAACTGGCCCTGGCAGAGGCTGCGGTAGACGACCACCGCGTTGGCCTGGCCGGCCTCGACGGCCAGCGCCGCGTTGGCCACCGCCGCGCTGCCCCCGCCCCCACCCGGCAACCAGCTCATCGAGGCGTGGCGCAGCTCGGGCAGGCCGAGGTCGGCCGCTACGAACACGGGCAGGTTGCGGTCGTCGGCGAACGAGGCCAGCCCGTCCACCTCGTCGAGGGACAGGCCGGCGTCGGCCACCGCGTGCATGATCGCCTCGAGGGCCAGCTGGTACTCGGTCGAGTCCGACAGCCCGCCCCACTTGGCGTATCGGGTCTCGCCCACCCCCGCGATGCACGCCGGTGAGGCGCTCATCGTTCGCCCGCGGGGCGACCGCATTCGCACCTCGAACCGGACACCATGCCCGAACCCTACTGACGCAGGTGCGGGGTCGGCCGGGCCGGCCGGTGCCTCAGTGGCCGAGGATCAGCTCGGCGGCCCGGTCGATCGCCTCGTACACCGCGCCCATCGGCTGGTGGCCGAGCTGCCAGGTGCGCAGGTTCTCGTCGAGCACGGCGCTCATGACGGCGGTGACGTCGAGGCGCTTGGCCTCGGACAGGCGCGACGACTCGAGCACGACGCCGAACGCGTTGCTCTGCTGCTGTGCGAACACCGCGAAGACCTCGGCCGCGTGGGCGTCGGGGCTGCTCTGGATCTGCATGGTCACGCCGTACACGCGGGGCTGGCGCTCGAACGCCCGGGCCGCCAGGTGGTAGACGGCCTTGACCCGCTCGACGGTCGGGCCCTCGGTCGAGAAGGCGATGTGGTCGCCGAAGCTCTGCGACCAGGCCAGCAGCGCGCACGCGAACAGGTGGTCCTTCGAGTTGAAGTACCGGTAGAGCGTGCCGAGCGCCACCTCGGCCTCGTCGGTCACGTCCTTGACCTGCACCTTGTCGTAGTCGACGGTGACCATGAGGTGCTGCGCGGCGTCGATGATCCGTTGCCGGCGCTGGCGTTGGCCCCCCGGCAGCGACTCGACCGTCGGAAGCGTGCGCGGCGGCGCGCTCTCGGGCCGGGTCGAGTGTCGGGCCATCGTCGTCGGCGGCCGAGCTCAGGTGTCGAGGCCGAGGACCCGGGCCGCGTTGCCTCGGAGGAACTTGGGCCAGACGTCGTCGGCGAACGGCACGTTGCGCAGCTCGGTGACGATGCGCTCGAGGGACAGGCCCATCGGGAAGTAGCCGGCGTAGATGATCTTGTCGGCGCCGCGCGTGTTGGCGTAGTCGATGATCGCCTTGGGGTAGTACTTCGGGGCGAAGGCGCTGGTCGAGTAGTGCAGTCCGGGCCACTTGAGCATCAGCTTCACGGCCAGGTCCTGCCAGGGCTCGCACCCGTGGCGCGTGACGAAGGTCAGCTCGGGGAAGTCGTACATGACCTGATCGATCAGCTCGACGCGCTGGGGTGCCATCTTGAGCCGCGGGCCGGGCACGCCCGCGCAGCAGAACACCGGGATGTCGAGCTCGGCGCAGGTGTTGTAGATCGGGTACATGAGGGGGTCGTCGATGGCCACCTGCGGATAGGTGCCCGACGGGAACACGCCCACCGCGCGGATGTCCCACTGCTCCTTGAGGCGACGGATGCGGCGGGTGCCCTTGACGCCCTCGTTCGGATCGGCCTGGGCCGAGGCGATGAACCGGTCAGGGAAGCGCTCCATGGCCGACTCGCCCTCGCCCCCGCCCAGTCCGATGAGGCCCTTCTCGATGCCCCAGCGGTCCATCTCGGCGACGGTCAGGGCGACCGGGTCGTCGACGTCGCGCAACTCCTTGTCGGGCACGTGCTTGAACATGTACTCGACCGGGAACTCGAAGTCCTCCTTGGACTCCCTGTCACGCGTCTGGTCCGTGATGAACCGGTACGTCTCCTTCATGTCCTTGTTGGGGAAGGCGATCATCGTGTCGATGATGCCGACGTCGGTGGGCATGCCCATCGGTGCCTCCTTCAGGCAGGTGCGGTCGAGAGGATCAGACGGTGGCGCTCACCTGGCGCCGGGTGAGCGACAGGCCGTTCTCGCGCATGACCAGCCGGGCCTCGTCGTCGGTGTAGTCGTAGCGGCGGAGGTCGTCGATGTAGGACACCGGGTCGGCCAGGCCCTCGGCGTGGGGCCAGTCGCTGCCCATCAGGATGTGGTCGGCGCCGATCATGTCCTTCAGCCCGCCCAGCTCGTCCTCGTAGTACGGGCTGACCCAGACGTGGCGCCGGAAGGTGTCGCGGGGATCCTCGGGGTAGGCGTGGGGAGCCTGGCCGAACGACTTCTTGAGCTTCTGGAACAGGTGCACGGCCCAGTCGCTGCCCAGCTCGATGGTGGCCACCCGCAGGTTGGGGAAGCGGTGGAAGAGCTGGTCGGCCAGCATGGCCGCGATCGTGTCGTGGATCGGGTCGTGGGACAGCAGGCCGCGCAGCGGGTTCTGGCGGAAGGCCTCCATCTCGGAGGACTGGCCCCAGGCCTCGAGGTACTTGCCGTAGGCCGAGTCGCCGCCGTGCAGGGCCACGGTGATTCCGGCCTCGTCGACCCGGGCCCAGAACGGATCGAAGATCGGATCGGACGGGCCGTGGCTGCTGGCCGCGGTGACGACCGGGCCCACCGGGATGAGCACGACCCGGGCGTCGTGGTCGAGGGCGCGCTCGAGCTCGGCCACCGCGTTGTCCACGTCGACCAGGGTGATGAACGGTGCGGCGAAGATGCGCTCCTTGTAGGCGTAGCCCCAGTCCTCGTGCAGCCACAGGTTGAAGGCGCGGAAGGCGGCCATGAGCGCGGGCGGGTCGTCGATGAGCGACTGCTCCATGCCGACGCCGAGGGTGGGGAAGAAGAAGGCGCCCTGCAGGTGCTGGGCGTCCATGACCTCGAGCCGGGCGTCGCGGTTGCGGTAGGCGGGGCTGATCGGGTCGAGCTCGCCGAACAGGTCGCGGATGCCGGCGCCGGCCGTGTTGCGACCGCGGAAGTACTCGTCGAGCGCGCCCGGCTTGGACACCGGGTCGAAGGTCGGGTTCGGGATGAACCGGTTGATCTTGCCGCCGACCAGCAGGCGCTGGCGCCCGTTGATCGTGGCCCACTGCATGGTCCGCTTGGCGAACGCGGGCTCGATGTGGCGGGTGAAGGCGTCGAGCGCCTCGTAGTAGTGGTTGTCGGCGTCGAACGCCTCGAAATCGACGGCGGCCATGGGTGCCTCCAGAGCTCGCGCTCGTGTCCGGATCAAGAAGTTAGAATCTAGTTCTAATCACCGCCGGCGGTCAAGGTGACCCACTCTCGGGGAGGCCGAGCCACTCGGCCCAGGTGAGGTCGCGGCCGATGTAGCGCGGGCGTTCGAACGGCCACTCGTCGGAGATCCACGCCGGGATGACGGTCTCGAGCGCGGCCGCGAGGTCGGTCCCGGCCACGCTGTCGACCACCCACCACGAGATCTCCGCATCTGCACCGATCCGCTCGGGTGGATCGATGTACAGGCAACCCAGCAGCGCGGTCTCGTCGGCGTCGAGCAGTGCGTAGTTGAACGACTCGTGTGCCTCGATCTCGTTGGCGTGGCGCACCAGCTCCTCGTGATCGTCCTCATATGTCAGGTGGTCGGGTGGCCATCCCCACGCCTCCCCGAACAGCTCCCAGAGGCTCTCGCGCGAACCCATGACCGCGGCGTAGTCCATGTCGGTGTCGCTGGGCCGGATCGGGCGGTAGTGATGCCCGTCCGGCAGCGAGAGGAGCGTCGGGTGCGAGAAGTCGTCGGGCAGCCAGGCCATGGCGCGGACGGTACCGCGCAGACTCGACCCGCCTCGTGCCTACGATGCCCCCGGTGAGCCACAAGGACGATGCCCGACCGGCCAAGCTGCCGCTCGCGAGGTACGAGCACAACCTCGAACGACTGCAGCACGAGCTCGTGAAGTTGCAGGGCTGGGTCCAGCGCGAGGGACTCAAGGTCTGCGTGCTGTTCGAAGGGCGCGACGCGGCGGGCAAGGGCGGCACGATCAAGCGCATCATCGAGCGCACGAACCCTCGCGTGGTGCGCGTCGTGGCCCTCGGCACCCCGACCGAGAAGGAGCGCACGCAGTGGTACTTCCAGCGCTACGTGGCCCACCTTCCGTCGGCTGGCGAGGTCGTGCTGTTCGATCGCTCGTGGTACAACCGGGCCGGCGTCGAGCGGGTGATGGGGTTCTGCACCGACGCCGAATACGCCGAGTTCCTGCGCGCCGCGCCGAAGTTCGAGCGCATGCTCCTCAACTCGGGGATCGTGCTGATCAAGTACTGGTTCTCGGTCAGCGACGACGAACAGGAGCGGCGCTTCCAGGAGCGCCTCGACCGGCCGGACAAGCGGTGGAAGCTCAGCCCGATGGACCTCGAGTCACGGGCGCGCTGGACCGAGTACTCCCGCGCCAAGGACGAGATGTTCCGCTACACCGACACCGCCTGGTCCCCCTGGTGGGTGGTCCCGTCGGACGACAAGCGCCGGGCCCGGCTGAACTGCATCACCCACCTGTTGAGCCAGGTCCCCTACCACGAGGTGGACTCGGTGCCGGCCGAGCTCCCGCCGCGCGACGCCGGTGACTACGTCCGGCCGCCCTACGACGAGCAGACGCTGGTCCCCCAGGTGTTCTGACGCCGGGCCTTCGGCGGGGCGGCGGTCCGACGGGGCTCGCGGCAGTATGGCGACATGACGAAGGCAGCTCTGTTGGTCATGGACGTCCAGACCGGGATCGTGGCGCGGGTCCCCGACACGTCGGGTCTCCTGCTCGAGGCGCTCGAACGGGCGACGAGCGCGGCGCGGGCGGCCGACATCCCGGTCGTCTACGTGCGCGTGGCCTTCCGCCCCGACGCCCCCGAGATCAGCCCCCGCAACCGGTCGTTCACGGCCCTGTCGACGATCCCGGGCATGGGCGAGGACGACCCTGCGACCCAGATCGACGTGGCCGTCGCCCCGCTCCCCGGCGACATCGTCGTGGTCAAGAAGCGCGTGAGCGCGTTCACGGGCAGCGACCTCGACGTCGTGCTGCGGTCGCTCGGGGTCGACTCGCTGGTGCTGACCGGGATCGCCACCAGCGGGGTGGTGCTGTCCACGCTGCGCCAGGCCGCCGACCTGGACTACGAGCTGACCGTGCTCCGCGACGGGTGCGCCGATGCCGATCCCGAGGTCCACCGCGTGCTGCTCGACAAGGTGTTCCCGCGCCAGGCCGCGGTGGTCACCACCGACGAGTGGATCGACCGGCTCACCGGCGTCACACCTTCGAGATGACCTGGTCGCCGTAGCGGTCGACGGCCTCGAGGGCGGCAGCCAGGCTGCTGCCGGGCAGCGACACGTGGATCCAGGTCACGCCCAGGTCGGCGAGCTTCTCGAGACCGGCGAGGTGGGCGTCGCCGTCGAAGTCGTCGCGCCCGGGCGACCCGCCGTCGGGGTTGGAGAACGCGATGTCGACCGAGGCCGGGTCGCGGCCGGCCCGCTCGAGGCGCCGCTGCAGGTCGTCGATCGCCTCAGCGAACGTGGCGATCGTGTCCATGGCGGCGGTGCCCGCGGTGGCGGCCAGGCCCGCCGGCGCGGGGAACGGACACCAGCCGTCGCCTCGGTCGGCGACGCGTTGGCGCGCCGCGGCCGCGTTGCCGCCGATCCAGATCGGTGGGTGCGGGACGCTCGTCGGGCGCGGGTGCGCCGTGATGCCTCGCGCGTTGAAGTGCCGCCCCTCGAACGAGACGTCGTCGGAGGTCCAGATCGCCTTGATCACGTCGAGCGCCTCGTCGAACAGCGCGTTGCGCTCGCTGTGGTCGACGCCGAGGGCCGCGAACTCGCGCTTGAGGTAGCCGGCGCCGACGGCGAGCGTGAAGCGACCGCCGGACAGCAGGTCGAGCGTGGCGCCCGCCTTGGCCACGATGAACGGGTTGCGGTACGGCAGCACCACGATGTTGGGGATCAGCCGCAGCGTCGTCGTCGTGGCGGCGGCGAACGCCATGGCCACGAACGGATCGAGGGCGTCGTGGCCGCCGGCCTCGAGCCATCGTTGCGTGGGGGCGGGATGGTCGGTGAACCCGAACCCGTGGAAGCCGGCGGTCTCGGCCGCGGCGGCCACCGCCGCGATCCCCGCGCCCGACACGAGCTCGGGGTCGTAGGGGTGGCTGATCATGGGGTGGGTGATCGAGAACCTCATCCCGGTCATCCTTCCAGGCGCTCGGGCGCGGGCGCTCAGGGGTCCCCGAATCTGGGGTCTGACCTGCGCCTTCGCGGGCGTCGCGCGTCCGCGCCTAACATCTGGCCAGCCGATGCTGGGCGATCGCTCAGCACGCACGACGGGATCGCCGAGAAGCAGAGGGTGGGGACATGGGTCGGGTCGTGGTCGTGACGGGAGCAGCGTCGGGCATCGGACTGGGGGTGGCGCAGCGGTTCGCCGCTGAGGGTGACGCGGTCGCGCTGCTCGACCGCGACGGCGAGTTGGCCGAGCGCGCCGCCGACGAGATCCGCCAGCAGGGGGGGACCGCCGTCGCCCTCGCCGTCGACGTCGCCGAGTGGTCCGAGGTGCGTGCCGCGTTCGAGCGCGTGCGCACCGAGCTCGGGTCGATCGGCGTGCTCGTGACCTCGGCCGGCATCGAGTCGTTCGACGCGGTCCTCGACATCACCGAAGCCGGGTGGGACCGCATGCTGGCGGTCAACCTCACCGGCACCTTCAGCTGCGTCCAGGCGGCCCTGCCCGACATGATCGAGGCGGGTTGGGGTCGCATCGTCACGATCGCCTCGTCCAGCGCGCAGTCCGGAGCCCCGCACATGGCGCACTACGTCGCGTCGAAGGGCGGTGTCATCGGGCTCACGAAGGCGCTGGCGCGCGAGCTGGCGGGCGTCGGTGTCACCGTGAACACCATCCCCCCGACGGTGGTCGACACGCCCATGGCCCGCGGCGCCGAGGCCAGGGGCATCGTCAGCGTCGACACCCTGGCCAAGATGGTGCCGCTCGGCCGGGCCGGCACGCCCGACGACATCGCGGCCGCCTGCTCCTTCCTCTGCTCCGAGGGCGGCTCGTACATCACCGGGCAGATCATCGGCGTGAACGGCGGCATGTACATCTGATGGTGCCGTCTGGCGCCCCCGAGGAGGCTTCGTGACAACTGACTTCGAGACCGTCGACTTCTTCTCCGATCCGTCCCTGATCGAGGATCCGTACCCCTACTTCGAGCACCTGCGGGCGAAGTGCCCGGTGACGCGCATCGAGAACGGGGTGATCGCGGTCTCGGGCTACGACGAGGCGAGCGAGGTCTACCGCGACGTCGAGACCTTCTCGTCGTGCAACTCGGTGGTCGGCCCGTTCGCCCAGTTCCCGGTGGCACTCGTCGGTGACGACGTCGGTGACCTCATCGACCAGAACCGCGACCAGCTCCCGATGTACGAGCACATGGTCACGATGGATCCGCCCGAGCACACGCGTGAGCGGGCGCTGCTGATGCGGCTGATCACCCCCAAGCGCCTGCAGGAGAACGAGGCGTTCGTGTGGCGGCTGGCGGATCGTCAGCTCGACGAGTTCATCGGCCGCGGTCGGTGCGAGTTCATCAGCGCCTACTCGCAGCCCTTCGCCATGATGGTGGTGGCCGACCTGCTCGGCGTGCCCGAGTCCGAGCACCAGCTGTTCCGCTCGGGCTTCGGACTCGGCCGGCCTCCCGGCCAGCTCGGCTTCGACGAGCGTGAACGCGAGCTCAACCCTCTCTCGTGGCTGGACGACTGGTTCACCACCTACATCGAGGACCGCCGCCGCGAGCCGCGCAACGACGTGCTCACCCAGCTGGCGCTGGCCACCTACCCCGACGGCTCGACTCCCGAGGTCACCGCCGTCGTGCGCAGCGCGACGTTCCTGTTCGCGGCCGGCCAGGAGACGACGGCCAAGCTCCTCGCCACGATGCTGCGCTACCTCTGCGAGCAGCCCGAGCTGCAGGACGAGCTCCGCGAGCACACCGACCGCATCCCGGACTTCACCGAGGAGGCGCTGCGCCTCGAGAGCCCGGTGAAGGCCGATTTCCGCCTCGCCCGACGCAACACGACGGTGGGCGGCATCGACGTCGCCGCCGGGACGCCGGTCATGCTGCTCAACGGGGCCGCCAACCGCGACCCCCGACGGTTCGAGTGCCCAGCCGAGCTCCGGGTCGACCGCCCGAACGTCAAGGAGCACATCGCCTTCGGCCGCGGCAACCACTCGTGCCCCGGCGGCCCGCTGGCCCGCACCGAGGCTCGCATCAGCCTCGAGCGCATCCTCCACCGGACCCGCGACATCCGCCTCTCCGACGAGCACCACGGCCCGGCCGGCCATCGACGGTTCTCCTACGAGCCGACGTGGATCCTGCGGGGGCTCAACGAGCTCCACATCGAGTTCACGCCGGTGGATCCCGTGGATCCGGTGGATGATGGGGACCAGCCGACCGAGGAGGACTGATGCGGATCGTCGTCGACTTCGATCTCTGCGAGAGCAACGCGCTGTGCATGGCCGAGGCACCCGAGGTGTTCGAGGTGCGCGACGACGACTTCCTCTACGTGCTCGACGAGGAGCCCGGCGAAGAGCTCCGCGCCAAGGTCGAGCAGGCGGTGCGGGTGTGCCCGAAGCAGGCCATCAAGATCGTCGGGTAGCGGAGCGCGGGCAGCTGGCTCGCATGGCGAGGCGTCTCAGCTGCTCCGGAGCTCGCGCTTGAGCACCTTCCCCGACGGGTTGCGCGGCAGCGCGTCGAGGAAGGTGATGTCCCTGGGCACCTTGTAGCGCGCCAGCTGCGGCCGGCAGTGCTCGATGAGCTCGTCGGCCGTCGCGGTCGCGCCTTCGCGCAGGACCACGAACGCCACCGGCACCTCCCCCCACCGGTCGTCCGGACGGCCGACGACGGCCACCTCGAGCACGGCGTCGTGCTCGTAGAGCACGCGCTCGACCTCGGAGCCGGCGATGTTCTCGCCGCCCGACACGATCATGTCCTTGAGGCGGTCGACGATGAAGAGATAGCCGTCGTCGTCGCGCACGCCGATGTCGCCCGTGTGGAACCAACCCCCGGCGAACGAGGCGGCGGTGGCGTCGGGGTCGCGCCAGTAGCCCGGGAAGACCTTGGGGCCGCGCATCACGATCTCGCCGCGCTCGCCCGCGGGCACCGATGCCCCCTCGTCGTCCCAGATGTCGAGCTCGAGGTAGAGGCACGGCCGCCCGACGCTGCCGAGCTTGGTCACGAGGCTGTCCCGGTCGAGGAACGTGTCGCCCGAGACCGTCTCGGTGAGGCCGTAGGCATCGGCGAACCAGGCCGAGGGAAACGTGCGCTGGATCCGCTCGATGAGCGGGATCGGCATCTTCTCGCCGCCGTTGATGACCAGCCGCACCGACGACAGGTCGCGCTGGTCGATGTCGGGCAGCGCCATGATCGCGTTGACCATCGCGGGCGCCAGCCACACGGTCGTCACCCGCGAGCGCTCGAGCTCGTCGACGACGGCCGAGGCCTCGAACGAGCGGTGGATGATCGTGGTGGCGCCTGCCGCGATCAGCGACGTGGTCGTGAGGTCGAGCGCACCGACGTGGTAGAGCGGGCCGCAGGCGAGCCCCAGATCGGCGCTCGTGAAGCCGAACTCGACGATGTGGGCGAGGTTCTTCCACGCCAGGTTGGCGTGGGTGATCATGACGCCCTTGGGGCGTCCGGTGGTGCCCGACGTGTACATCAGGCGATGCACGTCGTCGGCTGCAGCCGCGACCGGCGTCGAGCCCGCGGCTGTCGGCCCGCAGGTCGCCGAGCGGCGTCCAGCCGGCGGGCGCGGTGGGCGCGATGCAGGCGCGCACGAGCGGCGGTTCGAGGTCCGTCGTCGCGTCGTCGGCGAGCTCGACGAGCGCCTCGTCGCACACGAGGGCGGCGGCTCGCGAGTGCTCGAGGATGTAGCGCACCTCTGGCGCCGCGAGCCGCCAGTTGATCGGCATCGCGATCGCGCCGAGGTGGTTGGCGGCGAAGATCGTCTCGAGGAACTCGGGGCAGTTGTACGAGAGCAGCCCGACGACGTCGCCCTGTCCGACGCCGCGTTCGGACAGACCGGCGGCCAGCGCCGCCGCGCGTGCAGCCATCTCGCCGTAGGTGGTCGTCCCACCCTCGAAGACCGTCATCGCCCGGTCGGGCGCCCGGGTCGCGTGGTGGGCGAGCACGGCGAACCAGTTCATGTCCGCCTGCATCGTGGGCGCCGCCCCAAGCGTGAGAGACTTGTACCGACCAGTCAGCCTACAGATGCGGACATCGGCGTGCCGACGCCGGTGGGGAGCGGCAGATGCCCGAAGCGACCGGCGAGTCCCGTCGCAGGGCGAAGTGGGAGGCGCGCCGGCAGGCGATCATCGACACCTCGGCTCCGGTCTTCGCCCGGCAGGGGTACCACGCCACCGGCATCACGGAGCTCTGCGCCGCCAACGAGCTCGGCAAGGGCGCGCTCTACCACTACATCGGCTCCAAGGAGGAGCTCCTCGCCGCCATCCACGATCGGGTGATGGACGAGGTGATGGCCGGTGCGGATCGGGTGGCCGAGGCGGGTGGCTCGCCGTCGGCGCAGCTCGCCATGCTCGGCGACGAGCTGCTCGACGTGATCCACCGCTATCCCGACCACGTGTGGGTCTTCCTGCACGAGTTCCCGGCGCTCACCGGTGAGCGCGCCGAGCAGTTCCGGGGGCGCCGGCGCGACTACGAGCGGCGGGTCGAGGCGGTCCTGCAGGCCGGCGTCGACTCGGGTGAGTTCCGCGACCTCGATCCGAGGCTGACGGCCCGGGCCTGGCTCGGCATGCACAACTACACCTACCTCTGGCTGAAGGCGGGCGGGCCGCTGTCGGCTCGCGACGTGGCCAAGCCCTTCGCCGACATCTTCATGCGGGGCATCGCCAACGGGACGCCACCGAAGGCGGCGCGGCGGTCGCGTCAGGGCGCCGAGTAGCCGCCGTCGACGACCATCGCCGAGCCGGTCGTCCAACGGGAGGCGTCGCTCGCGAGGTACGAGTACGCCCCGACCAGATCGGTGGCCGACCCGAGCCCGAGCGGATGCCGGGCTGCGATCGCGTCGAGGGCCTCGGGCGGGAGGTCGGCGTGGATCGCCGAGCGGAACGTCCCCGGGCACACGCAGTTGACCCGGATCCCGTCGCGGGCGTACTCGACGGCCGCGACCTTCGCGAGCTGGATCACGGCCGCCTTCGTCGCGCAGTAGGGAGCGGCGTGTGACCACGCGGTCAGGCCGGACACCGACGCGGTCAGCACGATCGAGCCCGAGCCCTGCGGCCGCATGACGTCGACGGCGGCACGGATGCCGTTGACGGCACCCAGGACGTTGATCCGGAAGGCGCGCTCCCAGTCCTCGGTCGGCAGGTTGTGGATGCGTCCGTTCGGCGAGAGCACGCCGGCGTTGCTGATCAGCACGTCGAGCCGTCCGAAGCGCTCGACCGCCAGGGCGACCACGGCTTCGACCTGGGCGAAGTCGCTCACGTCGGCGAGGCCGTCTCGACCGAGCCTCACGTCGGTGCCCGCGAGGCCGGCGACGGTCGCGTCGAGCGACGGCGCGCTGACGTCGCTCAGCACGAGAGTCGGTGTCGGGTTCGCCGGCCAGCTGCTGGGTGATCGCCGCGCCGAGCGCGCCGCCCGCACCGGTGATCGCGATGACCCGTCGCCGGCGCCGTCATACGAGCAGGTACCCGCCGTCGACGCTGAGCACGGTGCCGGTGACGAACGCCGACGGCGTCGGAGGCCAGGAACTGGTAGGCGCCGGCCAGGTCGGTCGGTCGCGCCCCAGCGGCGTTGCGCGGTGTGCCCGGTGATGGCGGCCGACAGCTCGGGGTTGCTCTTCCAGCCGTCGGCCAGCGGCGAGTCGAACCAGCCCGGGCGCCACGACGTTCACCGTGATGCCGGTCGGGGGCCAGATCGAGCGCGAGGCCCTTGGCCAGCCCGACCAGCCCGGCCTTCGACGCGCTGTACGCGGTCAGGCCCTCGCGCGGCCGCTCGCCCAGGACCGAGCCGGTGAAGATCAGCCGTCCGCCCTCGCCCATCACCCGGGCGGCGGCGCGGGCCCCGAGGAACGCGCCGGTGAGGTTCACCTCGAGGACCTGGCGCCAGACCGACGGCGTCGGTCTCGCGGGGCCCGGCCACGATCGGCGAGATCCCCGCGTTGCAGATCCACACGTCGACGCCGCCCCACTCGGACGACCGTGGCGTCGGCCACCGCCTCGTTGAAGTCCTCGTCGGTCACGTCGCCGCTGAGCACCAGGGTCGGGCCGGGCAGCGCCTCGGCGACCGCCTTCAGGTCCTTCTCGGTGCGGGCCACGAGCGCCACCGACGCGCCGGCGACCGGAGAACGCGTGGGCGAGCAGCGCGCCGAGCCCCCGGCTGGCCCCGGTGATCACGACCCGCTTGCCGGTGACCGCGCCGGGGTCGGGGAACGACGCCGGGATCTCGATCTGGTCGGTCATCGCTCTTTCTGGCTCTTCCTTGTTGTACCGACCAGTACAATACACGCTCCGTGACCTCCGGCCGCCCCGACCCGCCTGCGTTCTCCGGGCCCGACCTCGTCGAGATGCACCGCCGGATGCTGCTGATCCGTGGCTTCGAAGAGCGGGTCTCGACGCTCTACCGCGACCGGCGAGATCCCCGGCTTCGTGCACCTCTCGATCGGACAGGAGGCGGCGGCGGTCGGCGCCTGCTGGCCGCTGCATCCCGACGACGTCATCACCTCGACCCACCGCGGGCCACGGCCACTGCCTGGCCAAGGGGCTCGACCCGCTCGGGATGTTCGCCGAGCTGATGGGCAAGGACGAGGGCACCAACCGCGGCCGCGGCGGGTCGATGCACATCGCCGATCCCGAGCTCGGGATCTTCGGTGCCAACGGGATCGTGGCGGCCGGACTGCCGATCGCCGCGGGTGCCGCGACGGCCGCGCAGCTGCGGGCCGACGGCTGGGTGGCGGTGGCGTTCTTCGGCGACGGCGCGCCGGCACAGGGCGCCTTCCACGAGGCGCTGAACCTGGCGGCCGTGTGGAAGCTGCCGGTGGTCTTCTTCTGCGAGAACAACGGCTACGCCGAGTTCTCGCCGGCCTCGACCCAGCACGCCGCGCCGCTCGAGCGCCGGGTCGCGGGCTACGGAGTCGAGTACGTCGCGGTCGAAGGCAACGACGTCGTGGCGACGGCTTCGCTGATGCAGCGAGGTGGTCGGGGCCGTCCGCGGCGGCCGCGGCCCGGTCGTCGTCGAGGCCGCGACCTACCGGTGGCACGGTCACTACGAAGGCGACCCCCAGCGCTACCGGTCGCCCGACGAGCTCGAGGCGTGGCAGGAGCGCGATCCGCTGCATCGTGCACGCGGGCCATCTCCGATCGGCCGGGATCGGCGACGACGACGATCGGTGCCCTCGAGGCCGCGGTGTCCGACGAGCTCGACCGGGCGATGCACGAGGCGCGCGAGCTCGCCAGCCCGACCGCCGAGTCGCTGCACGAGTTCGTCGTGCGACCGCGGCCGAATCGCCCCGAGCCGCCGCCCGTGGCCGACGACGCGCCGATCTTCCGCACGATGGACGCGATCCACGACGCCCTCGAGGTCGAGCTCGACGGCGACGACGAGCGTCTTCGTCGCCGGCATCGACGTCGCCGCCGGCGGCAACGTGTTCGGGCTCATGCGGGGGCTGCACGACCGGTTCGGCGATCGCGTCCGCGACACGCCGATCTCCGAGACCGCGATCATGGGCCTCGGTGTGGGTGCCGCCATGGCCGGGATGCGTCCCGTCGTCGAGCTGATGTACCTCGACTTCGTCGGCGTGTGCCTCGACCAGCTGCTCAACCAGGCGGCCAAGCTGCCCTTCATGACCGGTGGCGCGGCGCAGATGGCGCTGACCGTGCGCACGCAGTTCGGAGCCGGGCGCTCCTCGGGCAGCCAGCACTCGCAGAGCCTCGAGGCCCTGCTGGCGCACATCCCCGGGCTGACCGTCGTCATGCCGTCGACGCCGGCGGACACCTACGGCCTGCTCCGCGCCGCCATCCAGGACCCCAACCCCGTGATCTTCATCGAGAACCGGCTGCTGTACGGCATGAAGGGACCGCAGCCGCCGCTCGACCACATCGTGCCGATCGGCGTATCGGCCGTCGTGCGCCCGGGCACCGACGTCACCGTCGTGTCGGTCTCACGGATGGTCCACGAAGCCGTCGCCGCCGCCGAGACCCTGGCCGCCGAGGGCATCTCGGTCGAGGTGATCGACCTGCGCACGGTGGCCCCGCTCGACATGGGCCCGATCCTCGACTCGGTCCACCGGACGAACCGGCTCCTGATCGCCCACGAAGCGGTCGTCCCGTTCGGCATCGGCGCCGAGATCGCCGCCACCGTCGCCCGCGAGGGCTTCTGGGACCTCGACGCGCCGATCCAACGCGTCGGGCGCGGAGGCCACGCCGCCTCCGTACGCGCCCGATCTCGAGCGGGCGTGGCTGCCCGACCGCGACGACATCGCCGAAGCGATCCGCCGCCTGGTGGCCGTCTAGCTCAGGCCCACGGTCGACAGGTCGGGGTGGAACCGCGCCTCGAGCTGCTGGCGCAGCGCGTCAGGGATGACCATGGCCCGTCGGGCCTCGATGTCGAAGGCGACGTTGACGACGGTGAACACGACGATCAGCTCGCTGCGTTCGACGTCCACCGACCAGTGCCGGGTGAGCATCGTCTTGGGCCGGAGATCGAGTTGGGCCGCGAAGCTCTGCACCCGATCGCCGACCCGTGGCGCGCGGGCCCACGATGCCCGTGTCTCCATCGTGGCGAACCCCATGCTGCCGCCCCCGGGCAGCGGCTCGAGCGGTCGGAAGCCCGCTTCGTCGTCCAACGGCTCGCCACCCCACACCAGCTCGCCGGTCGCCACCGGCGACACGAAGCCGTGCTCGTCGACCGGGATCTCCCGGGCGTCGATGACCCGCGGCCGGCGCATGGCCAGGCCCCGGTCGCGGAGGACCTCGAGCGACGGCGCGGTGGCGACCGGATCGTCATCGAGATCGATCGACCGGGGCCGGCCATGCTCGGGCACGATCACCGTGTCGGCCAGAGCGGCGGCGACGACCTCGTCGTCGAGCGCCAGCGGCGAGCGAGTCGTGGGGTCGGCCAGCTCGAAGGCCAGGACGAAGGTGGCGGCCAGCTCGCCCGAGTCGGCGTTGACCAGCTCCTCGTAAAGCCGGAGGCCCGCCGCGGAGGCGTCGAGGACCCCGCCGCGCACCTCGAGCGGTGCCCCCACCAGCTGCTCGTGGTGGTGGCGGACGTAGACATCGCGTCCCACCACCGTCTGGCGTTCGTCCGCCCTGATCCCGAGGCGGCCGGCCAGCAGCTGATCGGCCCCCGCCCGGGCGTGCGCGCCGTAGAAGCGGACGTTCATGTGGCCGAGGTGGTCGATCTGGTCAGGCGTGACCTCGGTCTGGTGCAGCAGCTCCACAGCAGTCTCTCGTGTCGATGGTCGGGCCCCGCTTGCTAGCGCAGCGAACGGCCTCATCACAAGACGACGCGCCACGAGACGTCCTGCCACCAGTCGACGGGCGGTCCTCAGCAGCCCAGGGCGCGCGCGATCACCAGGTGCTGGATCTCGTTGGTGCCCTCGCCGATCTCGAGCACCTTCGAGTCGCAGTAGAAGCGGGCCACCGGGGTCTCGAGCATGTAGCCGATGCCGCCGTGGATCTGGACGGCTTCGGACGCGGCCCACGTCGCGACGCGGCTGGCCTTCAGCTTGGCCATCGACGCCTCCTTCAGGAAGGGCTCGCCCATGTCGCGGAGGTACGCGGCGCGGTAGGTGAGCCATCGCGCCGCTTCGAGCTCGGTGGCGATGTCAGCCAGCTTGAACTGCACCGCCTGGAACTTCGAGATCGTCTGGCCGAACTGCACGCGCTGACGGGCGTAGTCCGTCGCCAGGTCGAGCACGGCCTGGGTCAGGCTGAGCGAGAGCGCCGCGATCGAGATGCGCCCGACCTCGAGCGTGCCCAGGAACTGGCCGAGCCCGAGATCCGGGTCGCCGACGAGGTGCTCGTCGGGCACCCAGACGTCGTCGAAGTACAGCTCGCGGGTGTCGAGCCCGCGCCAGCCGATGCCCTTCATCTTCGGGCCCATGGTGAAGCCCGCGGTGTCCCTCTCGACGACGAAGCTGGCGAAGCGCCGCGCCTGGCCCTCGGCGGATTCGGTGCACGCCAGCAGCGTCACTCCGAACGACATGTCGGTCCCCGCGTTCGAGATGAACGTCTTGGTGCCGTTGATCAACCAGCCGCCGTCCCGTCGCTCGGCCCGCGTGCGGATGCCGCGGGCGTCGGAACCGGCGTCGGGCTCGGTGAGTCCGAAGGCTCCGAGCGCCCGCCCTTCCGCGAGTGGTCGCAGCCAGCGCTCGCGCTGGGCGTCGGTGCCGAAGAGGTACAGCGGCAACGAGCCGATGGTCACGTGCGCCTGCCAGGCCGCGGCCACCGACTGGTCCGCCAGCCCGATCTGCTCCATCGCGGCGACGAACCCGATCGTCGACATGCCGATCCCGCCCCACTCCTCGGGGATCAGCATGCCGAGCAGGCCGAGCTCGCCCATCTCACGGAGCAGATCGGTCGGGCACCGGCCCTCCTCCCACGCCCGCGGGGCCCGTGGCGCGATCTCCTTCTGGGCGAAGTCGCGGCAGAGCGCGACCAGCTCGCGTTCTGCCTCGGTGAGCGAGAGGTCCATGTCAGCGGGCCGGCGCGACGCCGTCGGGGCCCAGGTGGGCCAGGAAGGTGGCCGACCAGCTGAGGAGGTCGGCCGGGACGTCGTAGCCGGTCTCGTCGTTGATCGTGGCCCAGTGCCGGGCGACGTCCTCGATCGTCGGCGCGGGACCGGCGTGCACGTATCCCCTGGTCGACGCGATGAACAGGCGCGTGAACCGTCCTGCGCCCGCCGCGTAGATCTCGCCCGTGACCGGGCAGTCCTCGTGGGCCAGGAAGGCGACCATCGGCGCGACCAGCTCGGGTTCCATCTGCGGGGCGCCGGTGCCTTGGCCCGCCATCCGCGTCGTCGCCGCGGGCGCGATGAGGTTGACCTTGATGCCGTGGGGGGCGCCCGCGGTCGCGAGGCTGCGCGCCAGCCCGATGACCGCTCCCTTGGCGGTGGCGTACGACGTGTTCTGGGGGAGGCCCAGCATCCCGGTGGACGTCGTCATGACGACGCGGCCGTAGCCCTGGCCGACCATGTGCGGCCACGCGGCACGGGTGGTGTTGAACGATCCCGAGACGTGCACGGCGAGGTGGCTGGCGAGGTTGTCGGCGTCGGCCTCGGGGAAGCCGGCCCACCGGATGATGCCGGCGTTGTTGATCAGGATGTCGATGCGCCCGAAGTGCTCGACCGCGGCGCCGACGAGCGCCTCCGCGCCCGCCACGGTGGACACGTCGTTGCTGTCGGCGATGGCCACACCGCCGGCGGCGGCGATCTCGGCTGCGGTCGTCGACGAAGGTTCGCCGTCGGCCCCCACACCGTCGATCGAGCCGCCGAGGTCGTTGACGACGACACGGGCGCCCCGCTCGGCCAGTTGGCGCGCGTAGGCCCGGCCGATGCCGCGTCCCGCGCCCGTGATGACCGCGACGCGCCCTTCGAAGCGGTGCTCGCTCAGGCCGTCACCGGGGCCTCGAGCCCGAGCAGCCCGCCGAGGGTGCCACCCACCATGGCCTTTCGGTCGTCGTCGGGGACCCCGGCCATCAGCGACCTCAGCAGCTCCTGGCTGCCCCCGAAGGTGCCCTCGGCATGCGGGTAGTCGTTCCCCCACATGACGGTGGACAGACCCGTGATGTGCCGGCAGGCGACCGCCACCGGATCGTCCTGGAACGACACGTGGAACTGGCGCTGCACGTACTCGCTCGGCATCAGCGGGTACGGCCACTTCTCGTTGAGGCGGAACAGCTGCGCCATGCCGGGTTGGTCGTCGTCGGCCCGGGCGTCGTCCCACACGCCGATCCACCAGTCGGCATCCTGGCCGATCCCGGTGATCCAGCACTTGTCCATCGAGCCGACCAGCGACGACAACCAGTACGCGTTGAACTCGATCAGCGAGAAGTGCAGGTCGGGGTAGCGCTCGGGCACGCCGCCGCCGATGAGCTGGCAGATGAGCTGCTGCGGGACGATCGGCTGCATGACCGCCTGGGTCACCATGCGCTTGGCCGCCATCTTCTCGGTCATCGGCTGGTTGACCTGCTCGGCGTTCTCCATCATGACCCTGAGCGTGAGCGCCTCGGGATCGCTGACCTTGATGCCGCCGGTCTGGGTGTGGATGAACACGCTCATCCCGCTGGCCTGGATCGCGGCCCACACCGGGTCGTAGTCCCGCAGGTAGTAGGGCCGGGGCGCGGTGGCGGGCAGCAGGACGGCCCTGAACCCGCCGGCGGCTACCCGTTCGATCTCGGCGACGGCGTCGCCGATGTCGGTGAGCGGGATGGGCGCGGTGGGCGCCAACCGGTCGAAGTACGGCGCGAACCGCTCCATCACGTAGTCGTTGTAGACGCGGGCGTGAGCGATCGACATCTCGTGGTGGTCGGTGAACAGCCCGAACTGCGACAGGTTCGGGTGGAGCACCTGGGCGTCGACCCCGTCGGCGTCCATGTCCTCGAGGATGATCTCGGGATCGCCCTCGGGCGTGCGTCCCCGGGTCTGGCGGTAGCGCGAAACGGTCCAGCCCTCGAACCCGGGTGTGTGCAGCTTGCGGAACACCCGGGCGCCGCCCTCGACGAGGGGCTCGATCTCGAACTCCTCCTCCCACACCGCCATGTCGCGGAGGTTCTCGGGCAGGCGGGTCCTGAAGAGGTCGACGGGCTCGAGGAGGTGACCGTCGGCGGAGACCACGAAGTCCTTGCCCGTCATCCGACTGACCTCCCGAGGCGGAAACGCTGTTCGCGCCCTGCGCGAACCCCGGTCTTCACACTAAGGCAACCGGTCGGTACATTGCAATGCGAACCGCCGAGGGAGAACGCGCGTGAGCGAACGATGGAAGCAGCGGCCGCCGGGCTCGACCTGGGGTGACTGGGGCGACGACGACGAACTCGGGCGCATCAACCTGGTGACCCCCGAGAAGGTGCTCGAGGGCGTGCGGGAGGTCGAGGCCGGGCTCACCTTCTGCCTCAGCCTGCCGCTCGACTACCCCGGTGGGACCGCCCTCAACCAGCGCCGGCCGCCACCGAGGCTGGCGCCGACCGAGGACATGGATGGCAACGCCGGCGCCTTCTACAACATCCACATGAGCGAGATGCCCGACTTCGGCGACCCCAAGTACGTCGACGTGTGGGCCGACGACGTGGTGACACTCTCGCTGCAGTACTCGACCCAGTGGGACTCGCTGGCCCACGTCGGCGCCGAGTTCGACGCGGACGGCGACGGCGTCGAAGAGGCCGTCTACTACAACGGCTACCGCGCCGGCGTCGACCTCGTCGGTCCCACGCCCGACGCGGCCGGTGACGGCGCCGGGCACACCGCCTTCGCCAAGCACCTCGGCCTCGAGCACATGGCCTTCCACGGCGTGCAGGGCCGCGGCGTGCTGGTCGACCTCGAGCACCATCTCGGCCGCGACTTCCGCGGGGTTCGCCTCGACGCGCTGCAGGAGATCATGGCGGCCGACGGCGTCGTCGTGGAGCCGGGCGACATGCTCCTGCTCCACACCGGCTTCGCCACGCGCATCCTCGAGTGGAACCGCAACCCCGACCCGGTGGAGATCTTCCAGACCTGCTCGTGGCTCGACGCGCGCGACCCCGCGCTGCTCGAGTGGATCGCCGACTCGCAGATCTCCGCGTTGGTGGCCGACAACTACGCGGTCGAGGGGCTGCTCGGCAAGGACCGGAAGCCCGAGCGGCACTCGTTCCTTCCGATCCACCACCTCTGCCTCTTCAAGCTGGGCGTGCCCCTCGGCGAGATGTGGTACCTGCACGAGCTGGCCGCGTGGCTGCGCGCGCACGACCGCAACCGCTTCCTGCTCACCGCCCCGCCGCTGCGGATGCCCGGGATCGTGGGTTCACCCCTGACCCCGATCGCCACCGTCTGATGCTGACCGTGCGGCATGCGTCGACCGATTCGGGGGACGGCTGCCGGAGCGTCGCGGGAACACGGCCTCAGATGCTGCTGTCCGCCGACGTCGAGGACGATGACAGCTCGAAGGCGTCGTAGTCGTTGGCCACGACGTCGTCGATCACCTCGAAGAGCTTCGGCCGTCCGCCCGTGTTGAGCAGGTAGCGCTTCGGCTTGCCCGGGATGTTCGAACCGACGTACTGGCCGATCGTCCCGAACGTCGTGCGCGCCGCGCCCTTGTCGACCATCCGGGTCCAGCGATCCTCGGATGTGGCGGACACCTCGATGACGTCGGCGCCTTGTTCGCGCGCGTGGACGAGCACGCGCGTGAGGAAGTCGACCTGGTCGCCGTTGTACCGCGGGTTGTTGCCGGCCGCCGCATGTGGCCCGCCCGGGAAGAAGAGGTTGGGGAACCCATGGGTCTGCAGGCCGAGGAAGGTCGAGGGACCGTCGGCCCAGTGCTCGGTGAGCTCGAGGCCGTCGCGGCCCCGGATGCCCATGCGCGGCGAGCGCGCCGGTGCCGAAGTCGAAGCCGGTGGCCCACACGACGATGTCGAACTCGCGCTCGCCGTCGGTCGTCTCGATCCCGGTCGCGGTCAGCCGCACGATCGGCGTGTCCCGAAGGTCGACGAGCGAGACCTTCGGGTCGTTGAACGCCTCGAAGTACCCACGGACGAAGGGGGGCCGCTTCTCGCCGAACCGATGGTCCTCGGGGATCAGCCGGTCGGCGGTGTCGGGGTCGCGCACGATCCCGCGGATCTTCGCGGCGATGAACTCGCACCATTCGTCGTTGGCGGCCTCGTTGAACAGCAGGTCGGCGTAGTTGCTCGTGAGCTTCATGAACCCGGGGCTCTGCCACATCCGCTCGTAGAAGGCCTGCCGTTGCTCCGCCGAGTCGTCGAACGCGGTCCGCTCGTTCACCGGGTGGGCGAAGCCGCTGATCGACGTGCTCAGGATCTCGCGCAGGTCCTCGAAGTCGGCCCTGAGCCGTACCTGCTCGTCGGGGGTGATCGGCGCGTTGTTGAGCGGTGTGCACCAGTTGGCGGTGCGCTGGTACACGGTGAGCTGTTCGACGTCATCGAGGATCGTGGGCACGACCTGCACACCGCTCGACGAGGTCCCGATGACCGCCACTCGCTTGCCGACGAAGTCGACGGGCTCAGCCGGCCAGAGGCCCGTGTGGTGGCTCTCGCCCCGGAAGTCCTCGCGCCCGGGCACGTCGGGGATGTAGGGGATCGACAGCACACCGGTCGCGGCGATCAGGAACCGGGCCCGGAGCCGGCCGCCGTCGGCGAGCTCGACCGCCCAGGTGCCGGAACGCCTCGTCGAAGACGGCCGAGGTGACCCTGGCATCGAACCGGATGTGGCGCCGGAGATCGAACCGGTCGACCACGTGGTTGAGGTAGCGCTCGGTCTCGGGCTGGCCCGCGAAGTGCTCCTGCCAGTGCCAGTCGTCGAACAGCTCCTTCGAGAACAGGTAGCCGTAGGTGTAGCTCTCGGAATCGAACCGGGCGCCGGGGTAGCGGTTCCAGTACCAGGTGCCGCCGACGCCGCCGCCAGCCTCGATCAGCTGCACCGAGAAGCCGGCCTCCCGGGCGCGGTACAGCTGGTAGATGCCGGTGATCCCCGCACCGACGACGAGCACGTCGACGTCGGTCGCGAGCCCACTCGGGCTCGTGTCGGATGCGGGTTCGGGGGGTTCCATGAGCCTCCGCGCCGATGACCCGTCAGGGGCGCACCTCGTGCCACCGACGAGCACGTCGTCCGCGCCGGGGCACCCACGTTTCTTGTACCGACCGGTTAGTATATCGTCTCCCCGACGCAACTCCGGAAGGAGAGGGGCCGCGTGGCGATCGTGGATCGGAAGTGGTCGGCACACGGGGTGCCGTTTGCGATGGAGGTCCCCGACCGCGTTCGCAAGGAGCGGTACTTCGACCCCGACTTCTACCAGATGGAGGTCGAGCGGTTGTGGCCCCGCGTCTGGCAGATGGCCTGCCGGCTCGAAGAGATCCCGCAGGCGCACGACGTCGTCGAGTACGAGATCCTCGACCAGTCGATCGTCGTGCTGCGCACCGACGACCTGGGGGTGGTCGCCTTCGAGAACGCCTGCCGGCACCGCGGGGTCAAGGTCGTCGAGGGTCGCGGCACCTGCGAGAGCGGGTTCACCTGCCCCTTCCACGGCTGGTGCTACGGCCTCGACGGCCGGAACACCTTCGTCCCCAAGGCGCGGAGCTTCTCCGAGCACAACCTGCAGCCCGACGACATCGATCTCAGGCCCGTGCGGTGCGAGGTGTGGGGCGGGTGCGCGTGGATCAACCTCGACGACGGCGCGCCGCCGCTGCGGGACTGCATCGAGCCCTTCGCCACGATCATGGACGCCTGGAAGGTCGAGTCGATGCGCGCCGAGTGGTGGCACGCGTTCCGCCTCCCGGTGAACTGGAAGCTCGCCGAAGAGGCGTTCATGGAGCAGTACCACGTGATCGAGACGCACCCCCAGCTCGTCATCCCCGGGCGGTTCGCGCCGCGCGGCGGCGGTCCGATCGACCCCCGCACGTTCATCGACGCCGAGATCCACTACCTGCGCACGATGAGCGACGGCATGGCGGGGATGGTCCACGCCAACGACGTCCGCATCGCCGAGGGCCTGCGCGACATGGAGCTGCCCTCCGACCCGGCGGTCGCGATGGCGACCTGGCACCGCAGGCTCAACGACGCGGTCGTGAGCTGGCACCGAGCCGCCGGCTCGGACATCCCCGACCTCAACGAGCTCGAGGCCAGCGGGCTGAACGAGCCGATGGGCTACTGCTTCCCGCACTACTTCGTGCTGCCGATGTACAGCAGCGCGTCGGCGTACCGCTTCCGCCCGTTGGGTCCGGAGGAGACGCTGATGGAGATCTGGTCGCTCACTCGGTACCCCGAGGGCGGCGAGCCCGACCCACCACCGCCGCCCGAGCCGTGGGACTGCGCCGACCCTCGCGTGCCCCCGATCCCCACACAGGACTTCTCGAACCTGCCCAGACAGCAGCGGGGCCTGCACGCCAGGGGCTTCGAGTACATGCGCCTGGCCGAGCAGATCGAGGGCCACATCTCGAACTTCCAGCGGATGATCGACGGGTTCCTCGCCGGCCTCCCCCACGAGCAGCTGCTCCCGGCTCTGCAGTCGATCAACGTGAACCCCCTCGACCGCTCGGTCGTCGACGTCGAGCTGTGAGACCGGTGGAAGATGGCGCCATGAGCACCCCTGCGACCTATGCCGACGTGGTCGCCGGCGTCCGCGCCACGCTCGCCGCGTACGCCCACGCCCTCGACGACGGCCGGACCGACGACGTCGTCGCCACCTTCTGCCCCGACGGCAGCTGCGACCTCCCCGGCATGGGCACCTACGAGGGCCACGACGCCCTCCGCGAGGCCTACGCCTCGTGGAAGCCCGTGCGACCGCAGCGCCACCTCGTCGTCAACACCCACGTCACCGAGTGGAACGACCACGAGGCCACCGCCATCAGTGACGTGATCTTCCTGTTGCAGGGCAGGTCGGGCTGGGCGATCCAGCTCGTTGGTCGATACCAGGACAACCTCCACCACGACGACGGCACGTGGCGATTCCACCATCGCGCGGCCACGTTCGTCCCCGAGACCGCCACACGAGGACACACATGAGCGACGCCACCACCGGCTACGACGCCATCGACTTCTTCCGCGACAACACCTTCGTCGCCGATCCGTACCCGTACTTCGACTGGCTGCGCGGTCAGTGCCCGGTGCACCGCGAGGCGCAGCACGACGTCTTCATGGTGACGGGTTACGACGAGGCGTGCGTCATCTACGGCGATCCCGATTCGTTCTCGTCGTGCAACTCGGTGACGGGGCCGTTCCCGGGCTTCCCCGTGCCGCTCGAGGGCCGCGACGACGTGAGCGAGCTGATCGAGATGCACCGCGACGAGCTGCCCTTCAACGACCAGCTGACGACGATGGATCCACCCAAGCACCGCGACCATCGCCACCTGCTCATGCGGCTGCTCACGCCGAAGCGGTTGAAGGAGAACGAGGAGTTCATGTGGCGGTTGGCCGACCGCCAGCTCGACGAGTTCGTCGGGGCGGGCGAGTGCGAGTTCATCGGCGACTACGCCAACCCGTACACGTTGTTCGTCGTCGCCGACCTGCTCGGCGTTCCCGAGGCCGAGCACCAGGAGTTCCGCACCGCGCTTTCACGTCGACCGCAGGACGCCGCGGTCGGGAGCACCAAGGACCAGATGTCGCACAGCCCGCTCGAGTGGCTCTACGACCGCTTCAGCGGCTACGTCGAGGACAGGAGGCGCGAGCCGCGCGACGACGTGCTCACCGCGCTGGCGACGACGACGTTCCCCGACGGCACCCTGCCCGAGGTCATCGACGTCGTCCGCGTCGCCGCCAACGTCTTCGCCGCTGGTCAGGAGACGACCGTGCGCCTCCTCGGCGCGGCGCTGCAGCTCATCGGTGAGCGCCCCGACCTGCAGCAGGCCCTCCGCGACCAGCGCGAGCTCGTCCCGGACTTCGTGGAGGAGACGCTGCGGATCGAGTCACCGGTCAAGGGCGACTTCCGGCTCGCGCGGCGATCGACGACCGTCGGTGGTGTGGACATCCCGGCCGGCGCGACGGTGATGGTGGTCAACGGCGCGGCCAACCGGGACGGCCGTCGCTTCGAGGACGCCGCGGAGTTCCGGATCGACCGGGCCAACTCGCGCGAGCACGTCGCCTTCGGGCGTGGTCCGCACAGCTGCCCCGGCGGTTCCCTCGCCCGCATGGAGACCCGGGTGAGCATCGAGCGCCTGCTCGACCGCACGTCCGAGATCCGCATCTCCGACGAGCACCACGGACCGCCCGAGGCGCGACGCTTCGACTACATGCCGACGTACATCCTGCGCGGCCTCACCAACCTGCATCTCGAGCTCGACCCCGTCTGAGTGTGCGGCGCGAGGTCGACGCGCGTCAGCGGGTCAGCCGGCGAGATCGGGCATGACCTCGTGGGCGAACCGCTCGATCTGCGGCCGCCCCGCCTCGGGCCAGCCGCACACGAGATAGCCGCAGCCCTCGTCGCGCCACTTCGAGGCGTGCTTGCGGGCCGTGTCGAGGTCGTCGAGCGACAACGAGCTCGCCCGCATGATCGACGACGGATCGCGTCCCGCCTGGGTCGCGAGCTCGTCGATCCGCGCGTTCGCCTCGCGCAACGAGTTGGGTGTCCCCCACGAGTGCCAGACGTCGGCGTAGCGGGCGACGAGCGGGAGGGTCCGGCGCGGGCCGCTGCCGCCGATCCAGATCGGCGGGTGGGGCCGCTGCACCGGCAACGGTCGGAGCTGCGCGTCGTGCAACGACACCACGCGGCCGTCGTAGGACGTGACGTCGCCCGTGAAGAGCCGGGTCACGATCTCGAGCGCGTCCTCGAGCAGGTCGAAGCGCTCGGACGTCGACGGCAACGGGATCCCGAGCTCGTCGTGCTCCTTGTCGAACCACGCGGCGCCGAGCGAGATCTCGAGCCGGCCGTGCGAGGCGTGGTCGATGGTGAGCGCCTCGGCTGCGAGCACCGACGGGTGCCGGTAGGTCACCCCGGTCACCAGCAGCCCGAGCCGGATGCGCGAGGTCACGCCGGTGAGCGCAGCCAGCGTCGTCATGCCCTCGAAGGTCTCGCCGGGCCCTTCGCCGTACATGGGTTGGAAGTGGTCGAAGCCCCAGGCGCCGTCGAAGCCGAGCTCCTCGGCGAACTGGACGCGACTGACGAGCTCGTCCCACGACATCCGTTGCTGGGCGACATCCAGACCGAAGCGCATCGCCGCAACCTATGCCACGATCCGGGTGAGAGGAAGGCGTGATGACGACCGATCTGACGAAGACCTGTGGGCCCTGGGGAGTCGTCGCGGGCGGATCCGACGGCGTCGGTTCCGCGTTCGCCCATGGCATGGCCGCCCGAGGCATGGACGTCGTGCTGGTGGCGCGACGGGCGCCCGTGCTCGACGCGCTCGCCCACGAGATCCGCGCGCTGCACGACGTCGAGGTCCGCACGGTTGCGCTCGACCTCAGCGGGTCCGACGCGTTGGCCGAGCTCGAGCGCGCCACGTCCGACCTCGAGGTCGGCGTGTTCGTGTACAACGCCGGCGGTGACGACCGCAGCGCCGCGTTCCTCGACAAGGACCTCGACGCCCACCTCGCGCTGGTGCAGCGCAACTGCAGCAGCGTGCTCGAAGCGGCCCACCGGTTCGGGGCTCCGATGGTGGCCAGGGGTCGGGGCGCGGTGGTGCTGGTGACGTCGGGCGCGGCCTGGGCCGGCGGCGCCACGCTCGCCACCTACGGCGCCACGAAGGCGTTCGACCTCATCCTGGCCGAGGGGCTGTGGGCCGAGTGGCGCGCCCACGGCGTCGACGTCATGGGGCTCGTGCTCGGCCGGACCGATACCCCGTCGCTTCGGCGGGTGCTCGGCGACAAGGGCGCGCCGCTCGGCGACATGGCCGACCCGGTCGAGGTCGCCGAGGAGGCGCTCGAGCACCTGGGCGACGGCCCTACCTGGATCTACGGCGCCGACGATCCCACCGGTGGCTCGCCCTTCGGCGGACTGAACCGCCGCGACGCGGTGCTGCTGATGAGCCGGGGCGCGTCGTGACCGTGCCACCGGTCGCGTAACGTCGTCGGTGTGAATCCGGAGATCGCCGACCTCGTGCACCTGCGCCGGGCGCGCGACCTCATCGACCGCGACTACGCGAATCCCCTCGACGTGCCGGCGATGGCCCGGGCCGCGCTCATGTCGCCCGCGCACTTCTCGCGCAAGTTCCGGGCGGCCTACGGCGAGACGCCCTACTCCTATCTCATGACGCGACGCATCGAGCGCGCCAAGGCCCTCCTGCGTCAGGGGATGTCGGTCACCGACACCTGCTTCGCCGTTGGTTGCACCTCGCTCGGCTCGTTCAGCTCGCGCTTCAGCGAGATCGTCGGGGAGACGCCGTCGCAGTACGGCGCGCGAGACCACCGCCACCTCGAGGCCGTCCCGTCGTGCGTGAGCATGGTCGCGATGCGGCCGCGGCGCACCAGCGTCGCCGTCTGAGCACCGGGCGAACTGCCCGGCACCGAGCAGGATCGGAGAAGCACCCGATGGGCGGCGCTCGTACAGTCGTCGCATGGCAGTCACCATCTCCGCGATGTTCATCCCGGTCCACGATCCCGACGCCGCGCTCGGCTTCTACCGAGACGCGCTCGGCCTCGAGGTCAGCAACGACGTGGCGTCCGAAGGCTTCCGGTGGGTCACCATCGGGGCGCCGGGACAGGACGTCGACATCGTCCTGTTCCAGCCGCACGGCGGTCGTTCGCAGGAGGAGGGCGACGCCCTCCTGTCCCTCGTGACGAAGGGGTCGCTGCAAGCGGCGATCTTCCGTTCCGACGACCTCGACGCCACGTTCGAGAAGGTCCGGGCGTCGGGCGCCGAGGTCCTGCAGGAGCCGGCGTCGCAGCCCTGGGGCGCACGCGATTGCGCGTTCCGCGATCCCTCGGGCAACCTCGTGCGCATCGCCCAGGCCTGATCGTCACCGACCGGTCCGGGTCGCCGGTGTCCACCCACGGGTGCGGGCCACAGATGGAGACACGATGACCAAGGCCACGAGGAAGGACGCCCGGCCGTCAGCGCTGCGCGCGGCTGACAGCCACGAGCTGATCCGCGTGCAGGGCGCCCGCGTGAACAACCTCAAGGACGTCAGCGTCGAGATCCCGAAGCGCCGTCTGACGGTCTTCACCGGTATCTCCGGCTCGGGCAAGAGCTCGCTGGTGTTCGGCACGATCGCCGCCGAGTCGCAACGGCTCATCAACGAGACCTACAGCGCGTTCGTGCAGGGTTTCATGCCGACGCTGTCGCGACCCGACGTCGACGTGCTCGACGGGCTGACGACCGTGATCTCCGTCGATCAGGAGCGCATGGGCTCCAACCCGCGGTCGACCGTCGGCACCGTCACCGACGCCAACGCCATGCTGCGGATCGTGTTCAGCCGGCTCGGCCAGCCCCACATCGGCTCGCCCCAGGCGTTCTCCTTCAACACCGCGACGATCAGCGGGGCCGGAGCGGTCACGTTCGAGAAGGGCGGCAGGACGACGAGGGAGAAGCGCTCGTTCACGCGGACGGGCGGCATGTGCCCGCGGTGCGAGGGCATGGGCTCGGTCACCGACTTCGACCTGACCCAGCTCTACGACGACAGCAAGTCGCTCAACGAGGGTGCGCTCGTCATCCCCGGCTACACGATGGACGGCTGGTACGGCCGCATCTTCCGCGGCTGCGGCTACTTCGATCCCGACAAGCCGATCAGGAAGTTCACCAAGAAGGAGCTGAACGACCTGCTCTACAAGGAGCCGACCCGGATCAAGGTCGAGGGCATCAACCTCACCTACGAGGGCGTGATCCCGAAGATCCAGAAGTCGATGCTGTCCAAGGACGTCGAGGCGATGCAGCCGCACGTCCGGGCGTTCGTCGAGCGGGTGGTGACCTTCAGCACCTGCCCCGACTGCGGCGGCAGCCGACTCAACGAGGCCGCCCGGTCGTCGAAGATCAAGAAGATCAACATCGCGGATGCCTGTGCCATGGAGATCCGCGACCTGACCGAGTGGGTGCGAGGCCTCGACGAGCCGTCGGTGGCGCCGCTCGTCGGGGCGCTCGGCCAGGCGCTCGACTCGTTCGTCGAGATCGGGTTGGGCTACCTCTCGCTCGACCGGCCCTCCGGGACGCTCTCGGGCGGCGAGGCTCAGCGCGTCAAGATGATCCGCCAGCTCGGGTCGTCGCTGACCGACGTGACCTACGTGTTCGACGAGCCGACCGTCGGTCTGCACCCCCACGACATCCAGCGCATGAACGACCTGCTGCTGCAGTTGCGCGACAAGGGCAACACCGTCCTCGTCGTCGAGCACAAGCCCGAGGTGATCGACATCGCGGACCACGCAGTCGATCTCGGCCCCGGTGCCGGCACCGGCGGAGGTCAGGTGGTGTTCGAGGGCACCGTCGAAGCGCTTCGCGGCAGCGGCACGCTGACCGGGCGGCACCTCGACGACCGGGCCTCCCTGAAGCCGTCGGTGCGGACGTCGTCGGGCTCGCTGGGGGTACGCGGCGCCGGCACCCACAACCTGCAGGACGTCGACCTCGACCTCCCGCTCGGCGTGCTGGTCGTGGTCACCGGGGTGGCCGGGTCGGGGAAGAGCTCGCTGATCGACGGCTCGGTGGCGGGACGCGAGGGCGTGGTGTCGATCGATCAGACGGCGATCAAAGGCTCCCGCCGCAGCAACCCGGCCACCTACACCGGCCTGCTCGAGCCGATCCGCAGGGCGTTCGCGAAGGCCAACGGCGTGAAACCGGCCTTGTTCAGCGCCAACTCCGATGGCGCCTGCCCCAACTGCAACGGCGCCGGCGTCATCTACACGGACCTGGCGATGATGGCCGGCGTCGCCACCACGTGCGAGGTGTGCGAGGGGAAGCGGTTCCAGGCCGAGGTGCTCGACTACACGTTCGGCGGCAAGGACATCAGCGAGGTGCTCGCCATGTCGGTGGCCGAGGCCGCGGGCTTCTTCGCCGACGGCGAGGCGGCGACGCCCGCCGCGCACAAGATCCTCGAGCGCCTGGTCGACGTCGGGCTCGGCTACCTCAGCATCGGCCAGCCGCTGCCCACGTTGTCGGGCGGCGAACGTCAGCGACTCAAGCTGGCCACCCACATGGGTGAGAAGGGCGAGGTCTTCGTCCTCGACGAGCCGACCTCGGGCCTGCACCTCGCCGACGTCGAGCAGCTGCTCGGCCTGCTCGACCGGCTCGTGGACGCGGGCAAGTCGGTCATCGTCATCGAGCACCACCAGGCGGTCATGGCCCACGCCGACTGGATCGTCGACCTGGGTCCCGGCGCCGGCCACGACGGTGGCCGGGTCGTCTTCGAGGGCACCCCCGCCGATCTCGTCGCCGCCCGCTCGACCCTCACCGGCGAGCACCTGGCGGCCTACGTCACCTGACCGCGAGCGTCCTTTCGGACCTACGAGGAGCGTGACCGGCGCCCGGCCCGCTCGGCGAACTCGTCGAGCGCATCGAGCACCCCGGAGGCGGCCCACTTCCGGTTGCGGTGGTTCCCCGAGACCTTCGTGAGGATCCCCTTGTCCTCGAGGTGAGCGATCGCGGTGTTGGCGTTCGTCGCGGCGATTTCGAGCTCGCGCTGCACGAGCCGCGAGTCGACGACTGGCTGACGCACGAGCAGGTCGGCGAGGCGGTGCGCGGCTGCACCTCGGCGCATCGTGATCTGATCGTTCCATCCTTCTCTCATAGCGGCGAGATCGCCGGCGAGCGTTCGGCCGTTGTCCACGGCGCGGAAAGATGCCTCGGCGAGCAACTCGACGATCGTCGTCGGCTCGCCTTGGCGGTACGCGGTGAGCGAGTCGAAGTAGGCCTCGGTGTCGTTGAGCAGTCCCGCGGACACCGGCACCGTCACGGTTCGTGTGAGGCGCTTGGCGCGCAGCAGCGAGTGCATGAGCGCCCGACCTGTTCGACCGTTGCCATCGGGGAACGGGTGGATGGTCTCGAACTGGGCGTGGGCGATGGTCGCCTGGACGAGCACCGGAACGTCGTCACGGCGCATGAACGTCACCAGATCGGCCATCGCCTCGGGGACGCGCTCGTGACGGGGCGGCACGAACATCGCACCTTGCGGTCCGTAGTTGCTGCCCCCGATCCAGACCTGCTGGTCGCGCCAGTGTCCGACCCACTCGGGATGTGATGGCCCGATGAGCGTCTCGTGCATGTCGAGGATCGCCTGCTCGTCGAGGTCGTCGGCGAGCGCCAGGGCCGCCTGCATGGCGCGCGTGTTCGCGACGATGATCGCGGCGTTGTGCCTGGTCGGGTCGCCCAACTCGGCGAGCGCGATTGCTTTGGCCGAGGCGGTGAGGTTCTCGATCTTCGACGATGCGGCCGACTCGGATCGCAGCAGAAGGGCCGCGTACGGGGCGATGTCGGCGCCGAGCTCGGCGTCGAAGCGGGCGATCCCGGCCGAGGCATCGTCGGCCAGCGCGAGCGTCTCGGTGCTGAGCGGGATGTCGAGGCGGGCGATGAGCGGCGGGACGGCCGCCTGGTACGGGCCCCTGTGCGCGGCGCGCCTGCTCCGCGGGATCGGGACGTCATCCGGCCGGGTCCACGGCACCCACTCGTAGGCCAGGGCGGGCCATGGCGAGGCTCGGCCTGGGCCTTCGGTCTCGATATCCGTCATGAAGAGAAGATCTTAGTAGCATTTAGATAGAAAACGCTACTAACGAACGAACACGGCGAGGAGTCACTGTGACCAATTGGGGCTCGTGATAGTACTTAGCAGAGAAGTGCTACTACCGACGTACGGCTTGCCGCTGGTTGGAATCGGCCCCGCGAGGATGTCCTGGCGACGACCGCTCAGTTGGGGGACGAGGTGTGACCGTCGAGGGTGAGGAGTTCGATGTCGTGGTCCGGTCCCACCGGCTCCACGCGCAGCGGTTCGGGTCGCCGTCGGCGCCGCTCGTCCTGGGGCTGCACGGCTTGACCGGCAACATGAAGACGTTCGACGCCGTCGGCCAGCGGCTCGGCGGGGACGCTCTCCAACTCGTCGCCCTCGACCTGCGCGGACGCGGGCACAGCGACGCGACCCCTCCCGGCACCTACGGGTGGGAGAACCATGCTCTCGACGTGCTCGCCGTGGCCGACGCGCTCGGTTCCGAGCACTTCAGCCTCGTGGGCCAGTCCATGGGTGCTTCGGTGGCGATGAAGGTCGCCGAGCTGGATGGGTCCCGGCTGGATGCGGTTGTGCTCGTCGACATCGCCGGGCGGGTCGACCCGGGCGTCGGTCCTGTCATCGCATCGGTGATCGACCACCTCGACGAGGTGCACCCCTCGGTCGAGGACTACCTCGCGGCGGTGAGGGCCGAGAGTCTCGTCGATCCCTGGGACGAGCACTGGGACGGGTTCTACCGCTACGGCCTCGAGGAAGTCGACGGAGGCGTCCGGCCGCGGGCACACCGTGAGGCGGTCGCCGAGGATCGGCGCTACACCGCCACCCAGGATCCTTATGCCCGGTGGAAGCACCTGACCATGCCGACCCTCCTCCTGCGTGCCACACAGGAGCTCGCTCCTGGCTCCGGCCTCGTCGTACCGGCCGACGATCGGGACCTGTTCCTGCGCGAGGTCCCTCACAGCGCGGTGATCGAGGTCGACGCCAACCACCTCACGATCGCCGCCCACGCCCGTGCCGCTGCCGCGATCGCCGACTTCCTGGACGACGTGCTCGAACGATGAACCACGCCGATGGTTCGCGGGGCGGTCCTCAGTCTCCGAACAGGAGCCGACAGACGGCGTCGGCGTGGGCCTCGATGACGTCGTCGGTCGTGGGTTCGAGCCCGCTGAGCCGTCGGCACTCGGGCGCGAGCACGAACATCGTCGGTCCCGCGCCTGTGAGGATGTAGTACAGGTGCGTTGGGGGGATCTGAGGGACTGCGCCTACGCGGGCGAGGTCCTCGAACAACTCGATCGTGCTCTCGTAGATGGGCCGGACGTGGTCGACCAGATAGTCCATCCGAGAACCGTCGGCCTTGGACTCCTGCATGATGATGCGGTGGAGCTGGGGGTTCCTGGCCGAGAAGGTGATGAACTCGCGCACGAGCAACTTCGCGCGCGTGACCTCGTCGACGCCACGGAGGCCCGTGACGCGTTCGCCCATCGTCTGGTTGAGCAACTCGAAGAGCGAATCGACCGCGGCCTGCCACAACGCCTCTTTCGAGCGGAAGTGGTAGTTCAGCAGGGGCTGGGCCACGCCGGCCCGCAAGGCGATCTGACGGGTGGTGGCGCCTTCGAAGGATCGCTCGGAGAAGAGGTCCGCGGCTGCGGCCACGATCCGGTCGCGGGTCGGGTCGGCCGACGGACGGGTCACCCGCCCGGTCGATGCGTCGTTCGGGGCGGTGTTGGACGGCACCGTCGTAGCCTAATCGACCGAACAGGCACTTGACAGATATATGATCGGACGATCAACCTGACGGGTGATGACTGACCATCGTGCTCGCTACGGTCCGCAGCATCCGGACGAGACCTACGTCTCCCACGAGACGGCCGAGCAGCTGGTCGATCTCGGAGAGATCGAGATGAACTACGCGACCGTTGGTGACCCGTCGTCGCCCGCGCTGCTGCTGATCCCCGGACAGACCGAGTCGTGGTGGGGCTACGAGCAGGCCATGGGTCTGCTGGCCGACCACTTCCAGGTGTTCGCCGTCGATCTGCGCGGACAGGGCCGCAGCTCCCGAACCCCGGGCCGCTACACGCTCGACAACATGGGCAACGACCTGGTGCGGTTCATCGACGTCGTCATCGGACGCCCGACCCTCGTGAGCGGCCTGTCCTCCGGCGGCGTCCTGTCCGCCTGGCTGTCCGCGTACGCCAAGCCGGGCCAGGTCGTGGCTGCGCTGTACGAGGACCCGCCGCTGTTCGCGTCCGAGGTCCGACCGGCCATCGCACCCGGGATCTCGCCAGTCCATCGGTCCGATCTTCCACCTGTGGAGCACCTACCTCGGCGACCAGTGGTCGATCGGCGCGTGGGACGCGATGGGTGAGGGGGCGTCGACGTTCCTGCCCGAGCACCTGCAGGGCGTCCCGTCGGCCGAGGAGCCGCCGCAGAACCTGAAGGAGTACGACCCGGAGTGGGGTCGGGCGTTCTGGACGGGCACGGTCGGCGCGTCGTGCGATCACGAACGCATGCTGCGCAGCGTCAAGGCCCCCGCCGTGCTGCTGACCCACCACATGCGGGTGGTGAGCGAGGACACGGGCTTCCTCTTCGGGGCGATGTCCGACCAGCAGGCCGACCGGGTCCAGGCCCTGCTCCAGAGCGCCGGGGTCGACGTCACGTACCGGTCCTTCCCCGACGTCGGTCACTCGATGCACGGCGAGCGGCCCGAGCTCTACGTCGAGACCCTGCTCGACTGGGTCAAGAGCCTCGACGTGTGAGTCATGCACGCATGATCGACGTCCACGCCCACTATCTCCCGGACTTCTACCGCGAGGCGTTGCTCCAGCACGGCCACGCGCAACCCGACGGCTTCCCGCACATCCCCGAGTGGTCGGCCGACGAGCACGTGGCGGCCATGGACCGACTGGGGATCGCCACGTCGCTTCTGTCGATCTCGTCACCCGGGGTCCACCTGGCCGACCCGGCCGGGACCCCGGACCTCACCCGAGCCGTCAACGAGGCGGGGCGGCGGGCCGTCGTCGAGCACCCCGGTCGGTTCGGTCTTCTCGCGTCGCTCCCGCTTCCGGATCTCGACGCGGCGATGACCGAGATCGCACACTGCTGCGAGCATCTCGACGTCGCCGGCTTCGCGCTGCTGACGAACATCGGCGGCACGTATCTCGGGCACGACTCCTTCGAGCCGGTCTTCCGCGAGCTCGACCGGCGCCATGCACGGGTCTTCATCCATCCCACGTCGCCCGCGTGCTGGGAGCAGACCTCACTCGGACGTCCACGCCCGATGCTCGAGTTCCTCTTCGACACCACCCGCGCCGTGGTCGACCTGGTGCTCAACGGCACCGTCGCCACCCATCCGGGCATCGAGTTCGTCATCCCGCACGGCGGGGCAACGCTGCCCGTGGTCGCCGATCGGGTCAGCGTGTTCTCGATGCTGCTGGGCGTGGACCCCGCCGTCGACGTCCTGCGTGATCTGGGTCGTCTCCACTTCGACCTCGCCGGGTACCCGCTGCCCCGCCAGCTCGACGCCCTCCTGGCGCTCACGACGATCGATCACCTGCACTACGGCAGCGACTACCCCTTCACGCCGGAGTTCGCCGCGGCCGCCGCCCGCGAACGCCTGGCCGCAGCCGGCGAGCCGCCCGGTTCACTGGTCGAGGCGCTCGTCGCCAACACGCAACGACTCTTTCCCCGACTGTTCCCCCAACCCTTCCCTCCTGTCAGCGCCGACGAGCGTTGACCCCGATCCGATGGGAACGCACATGGAGCACCTGATCGAGCTCGGTTACCTCGTCCTCGAGCTGCCCGACCCTGACCTGCTCACGCCGGTGCTGGCCGACGTCGTCGGCCTCGTGCCCGGAGATCCGACCCCGACCGGGGCCGAAACCTGGCGCAACGACCGACGGGCCCAGCGGCTCGTCGTGCAACCGGGGCCCGCAAACGACGCGGTCGCCATCGGCTTCGAGGCGGTCGACGTCGATGCGTTCGAGGCCACGCTGGCCAGTCTGCGGGCCATCGGGACCGAGGTCGTGGACGGAACCGAGGCGGAGGCCGCGGCGCGACGGGCCGGTCGACTGGCCCGCACGACGGCCCCGTGGGGGATCGACGTCGAGATCGTCCTGGGCCTCGAGGACGGGGCGACGCCGTTCGAGTCGTCGCTGGTCCCCGGCGGGTTCCACACCGAGGGGGTCGGCTTCGGGCACGCGGTCTTCGCCACTCAGGACCTCGAGGCCGCCGGCCGGTTCCTCATCGATGGTCTCGGCTTCGGCCAGTCCGACTGGATCGAGACCGAGCTGGCGCCCGGCATCCCGCTCGAGGTGCGCTTCTACCACTGCAACGAGCGGCACCACACCATCGCGCTCGCCCTGGTGCCGTTCGAGGTCCCGCAGCGACTGCACCACATCATGTTCGAGACGAAGGAGCGCGACGATGTCGGCGTCGCCTTCGACCGGGTGTGGGCCACCGACCTGGCCATCCCCAACGGGCTCGGCCGCCACGACAACGACGGCATGTTCAGCTTCTACTTCCAGACCCCGTCCGGCTTCCAGATCGAGGTGGGGTACGGCGCCACGGTCATCACCGAGGGGTGGGACCAGAACCGGCCTTACGACGCCATCAGCAGCTGGGGTCATCAGCCGCTGCGCCAGGCATGACTCCATCACCCCCGAGCGAGGGCGGGTCCGCCGCCGACGTGGCCATCGTGGGCGCCGGTCCGGTCGGTCTGGTCCTCGGCATCCAGCTGGCGCAGCGCGGCCGCTCGGCGGTGATCCTCGAGCAGTGGCCGAGCCCCTACACGCTGCCGCGGGCGGTGCACTTCGACCACGAGGTGGGGCGCCTGCTCCAGTCCTGCGGCATCGGCGACGAGGTCCGCGCCGCGTCGGAGCCCGCCGAGATCTACGAATGGCAGAACGGCACGGGGACGACCCTGCTCAAGTTCGGCCGGGCGGGCGCAGCCGCGTCGGGTTGGCCGTTCTCCTCGATGTTCTGCCAGCCCGAGCTCGAACGCCTGCTCGACCAGCGGGCCGTTTCGCTCCCGTCGCTGGAGGTGCGACGAGGGGTGCGCGTCCGCTCGATCGACCAGCACGGCGACCACGTCGAGGTGGCGTGCGTGCCGGTCGGGCCGGACTCGGATCATCAGCTCGTCGAAGCATCCGGTGGGGGCTCGTCGGTCCGCGCCAGCTACGTCGTCGGCTGCGACGGCGCCAACTCGACCGTCCGCGATCTGCTGGGGGTCGGCATCGACGACCGGGGGTTCTTCTACGACTGGCTGATCGTCGACGTGATACTCGACGAGCCGCGCGTCTTCGATCCGCCCAACCTGCAGGTCTGCGACCCGGCGCGTCCGACCACGGTGGTGTCGGGCGGTCCCGGCCGGCGGCGCTGGGAGTTCATGCGCCTCCCCCATGAGCGCATCGAGGAGCTGAACCAGGAGCCGCGGGCATGGGAGCTGCTCGAACCCTGGGACGTGCACCCCGGCAATGCCCGCCTCGAACGGCACGCGGTCTACACCTTCCAGGCTCGGGCCGCCGAGCAGTGGCATGTCGGTCGGGTGTTCCTGGCCGGCGACGCCGCCCACCAGATGCCTCCGTTCGCGGGGCAAGGGATGTGCGCCGGCATCCGCGACGCCGCGAACCTGGCGTGGAAGCTCGACCTCGTCATCGGCGGCCAGGCCGGCCCGGAACTGCTCGCCACCTACGACGAGGAACGACGCCCGAGCGCCCGTGCGGCGATCGACTTCTCGATCGAGCTGGGCAAGGTCATCTGCGTGCCCGATCCCGCCGAGGCCGCGGCGCGCGACGAGGCGATGGCGGCGGGCTACGACGGCGGGGTCAGCGATGCGCCCGGACTCCCCGGGATAGCCAGCGGCGTCGTGCAGGCCGGCGGATGGCTCGCCGGTGAGCTCTTCCCCCAGGGCACCGTCGACGGTCAGCTGTTCGATGACGTCTGTGGCGTCGACTTCCGCCTGGTCACCGTCGACCCCGACGCCGGCGACCTGGATCCGGATTTGGCCGACTGGCTGGCCGCCATCGGTGGTGAGGTGGTCGAGGTCGGGCACGCCTCGGAGGACCTCGCCGCCTGGTTCGACGCCAACGGCGTCCAGTGGGCCCTGCAACGACCCGACTTCTACCTGTACGGAACCGCCGCCGACCGGGCCGGCGCCACCTCGCTGCTCACCGAGCTGCGGGACCGCCTCGCACCCTCCGCCGTCGGCGCATGATCGCTCCCGGGAGACCCAGATGAAGCTCGCGAACCTCGATGGGCGCCTCGCCCTCATCCTCGACGCCGGTGTTGCTGACGTCGCGGAGGCGTCCGGCGGACGATTCGGCCCGGACCCGATGACTGCCTTCGACGACTGGTCCGCGTTCGTCGAGTGGGCCCGCGGCGTCAGCGACCCCACCGGTCCACTCGATGCGACCCGGCTCGGTTGTCCGGTGCCCGAGCCACGCCAGGTCTTCGCCATCGGTCTCAACTACCGGACCCACGCCGAGGAGTCCGGGATGGCCCTCCCCGAAGTACCGGCCACCTTCACGAAGTTCCCGGCGTCGCTGAGCGGACCCTTCGACGACATCGAGATCATCGGCGACGCCGTCGACTGGGAGGTCGAGCTGGTAGCGGTCATCGGCGTGCGAGCCGACCGGGTCGACGAGGCCGATGCGTGGTCGCACGTCGCCGGACTGACCGTCGGCCAGGACATCAGCGACCGCAAGCTGCAGTTCGCGGCGGGCATGCAGTTCTCGCTGGGCAAGTCCCGACGCGGCTACGGCCCGATGGGACCGTGGTTGGTCACCCCCGACGAGGTTTCGGATCCGGACGATCTCGAACTGGGCTGCCGCGTCGACGGCGAGACCGTCCAACAGGCGCGCACGAGCGATCTCATCTTCGGGGTCGAGCGGCTGGTGGCCGAGCTCTCGTCGGTGCTTCCGCTGCTGCCCGGCGATGTGATCTTCACCGGCACTCCCGCAGGAGTGGGCATGGCCCGCAAGCCGCCGCGAGCGCTGCAGCCGGGCCAGGTCCTCGAGAGCTGGATCGAAGGCATCGGCACGATCCGCAACACCTGCGTCGGATCCACGGGTGCCCGTTGACGCCTCAGCTGACCGGCTCGGCCAGGGCAACGATGATGCCCTCGGGGCCGCGGACGTAGCAGAGCCGATAGCTGTCCTCGTACTGCTCGACGTCGCCGACGAGCTCGCCGCCATGGGCGCGCAGGCGGGCGAGGACATCCTCGATGTCGTCGACCGCGAACATGATGCTGCGTAGGCCCAGGGTGTTCGCCGGTGCGTTCGACCCAGCGCCGACCGCCGGCGGTGAGTGGAACTTCGTCAGTTCGAGTCGGCCGTGATCGTCCGGCGTCCGCACCATCGCGATGTCGACCCGGACATCGTCGAGGCCGGAGACGCGGTCGACCCAACGTCCCTCGACCGGCGCCTCACCCTCCAACTCCATACCGAGCTCGAGGAAGAACGCGACAGCGGCGTCGAGATCGTCGACGACGATGCTGACGTGGTCCATTCGCAGAATCGCCATGCGCGCAAAGGTAGGCCCGTCTCGGGTGGGCGGTGGGTCTCAGGGCCATGGCCGGCCCAGCGCCCGGGCGATGGTGCTGAGCGTGCGGATGAGCCGGCGCGGATTTGCCGTCATCGCCTCGAAATCGTGGTGCGCGTAGAAGCCCGTTGCGGCTTCGTCGATGGCGTCGACCACGACGAACCTGCCTCCGGCGAGTCGCGCCGCGTCGATGATGGTGTCGAGCGCGACGACCAGGAGCTCACTGCCGAGGCGTTGGCCGTGGAGCTCCTCTGCCAGCGCGAGCTTGGCGAGCAGGATGGCCGGGATGTGACGGGGTGCGCCACGACCGGTCTTGGTCGACAACGAGTCGCGGTCGATGGTGTGGGGTGCGATGGCGAAGTACCCGATGATCAGCTCGTCGTCGTCCAGGACCACGTAGGTGCGCGTGCCCTGACCCGTCGCCGCGTGCGCATGGTCGTGCAGCCAGCCGTCGAGCTCGGCGTTCCCGCACCGGAACTCGACCAGATCGTGGTCTTGATCGAGCGGCTCGACCCGGTAGGTCACCCCCTGGTGATTCGATGCTGCCGGCGGGCCCGTTTCGCCGCCGCGGCCAGACGCGGCGAGGGCTCGGCGGGCGCGTCGAGCGCGGCGAGGAGCTGATCGAAGTAGGCGGACGGCACAACGGTTGCCGTTCGGGCCGCGATCAGCTCCTCGGCCCGGTCGACCGCGGCGCTGACCATGAACGTCGACATCGACTCGCCGGCGTAGCCGGCTGCCTGCTCGATTCGGGTTCGTTGCTCTGGCGACAGTCGGGCTTCCACCCGCTCCGTTTTGACGCTCATCGTCCTTCTCCTCTGACCCGGACAATTGTACGGGTATCTCGCGAGGCGACGCAACGGGTCGGAGGCAGGCAGTCGCTTCGAGCGGCGGAGGATTAGAACCTCATCATGGACTTCGTCGAATCGGTCCTCGACCTCATCGGGAACACGCCGCTCGTGCGGCTGAACCAGGTCGTCGGCGATGTCGCGGGCATGGTGCTGGCGAAGATCGAGTACCTCAACCCGGGCGGGTCGGTGAAGGACCGCATCGCCTTGCGGATGGTCGAAGCGGCCGAGGCGAGTGGCGAGCTGCAACCGGGTGGCGTCATCGTCGAGCCGACCAGCGGCAACACCGGCATCGGCCTGGCGATCGTGGGACAGCGGCGCGGGTACAGGTGCATCTTCGTGGTGCCCCGACAAGGTGTCGAACGACAAGATCGCAGTGCTCCGCGCGTACGGCGCTCAGGTCGTGGTGTGCCCGACCGCCGTCGACCCGGACCACCCCGACTCGTACTACTCGGTGTCGGACCGACTGGTGCGCGAGACGCCGAAGGCGTGGAAGCCCGACCAGTACTCCAACCCCAACAACCCGCTCTCGCACGAAGAGACCACCGGGCCCGAGATCTGGGCGCAGACGGAAGGGCGCGTGACCCACTTCGTCGCCGGGGTCGGCACCGGCGGCACCATCAGTGGCACCGGTCGGTACCTGAAGGAGGTCAGCGACGGGAGGGTGCAGATCATCGGGGCCGATCCCGAAGGGTCCGTGTACTCGGGAGGCAGCGGGCGTCCCTACCTCGTCGAGGGCGTCGGCGAGGACTTCTGGCCGCCGGCCTATGACCGCACGATCGCCGATCGCGTCATCGCGGTGTCCGACCGCGACAGCTTCCTGATGACCCGACGCCTGGCGAGGGAGGAGGGGCTCCTCGTCGGTGGATCGTGCGGCATGGCCGTCGTCGCGGCGCGCCAGGTCGCCGAGGAGGCCGGCTCGGACGCCGTCGTGGTCGTGCTGCTGCCCGACGGCGGACGGGGCTACCTGTCGAAGATCTTCGACGACGGCTGGATGGCCGACTACGGCTTCCTCGTGCCCGAGTCGACCGAGCCGAAGGTCGGCGACGTGCTGAACCGGAAGGGCGCCGTCATGCCCGAGCTCGTCCACGTGCACCCCGACGAGACGGTCGAGTCGGCGATCGCCATCCTCCGCGAGTACGGCGTGTCGCAGATGCCGGTGGTCCGCGCCGAGCCCCCCGTGATGGCGGCCGAGGTCGTGGGTTCGGTCGGTGAGCGCGATCTGCTCGATGGTCTCGCCCACGGGCACCTGAAGCTCACCGACCGGCTCGAGGATCACATGGCTCCCCCGCTTCCCCTGATCGGAGCGGGCGAACCGCTGTCGGCCCTGCTGGCCATGCTCGAGCACGCGGACGCGAGCGTGGTGCTCGAGGACGGCAAGCCGCGTGGCGTCGTGACCCGCCAGGACGTCCTCGGCTACATGGCGGAGACCAACCGGTGAGCGACTCCAGCGACCGACCGGCGCCACGCGACGGCTTCGAGACGCGTGCCATCCATGCGGGCCAGCCACCCGACCCGTCGACCGGCGATGTCGTCGTTCCCATCCACCAGACGTCGACCTTCGCCCAGAGCGGCGTGGGCGAGGCCGATCGGCGGATACGAGTACTCCCGCTCCGCCAACCCGACCCGGACCGCCCTCGAGACGTGCCTCGCCGAGCTCGAGGAGGGAACGGTCGGTCTCGCCTTCGCGTCGGGCCTGGCCGCCGAGGACACGCTGCTCCGCACGATCTGCGGGCCGGGCGACCACGTCGTCATCCCCAGCGACGCCTACGGCGGCACGTACCGGCTCGTGGCGAACGTCTTCGAGCGGTGGGGACTGGCCTGGAGCCCGGCGACCGATGCCGATGCCGTTCGCGCCGCGTGCACCGACGCGACACGCGTCATCTGGTGCGAGACGCCGACCAACCCGCTGCTGGCGATCGCCGACATCGCCCAGCTCGCGTCGGTGGCGAGCGAGGTCGGGGCCCGGCTCGTGGTCGACAACACGTTCGCGTCGCCGTACCTGCAACAGCCGCTCGGTCTCGGCGCCGATGCCGTCGTCCACTCCACGACGAAGTACCTGGGCGGGCACTCCGACGTGGTCGGTGGCGCCATCGTCGTCGCCGACCCGGACCTGGGCGAACAGCTCCGCTTCCACCAGAACGCGATCGGCGCCGTCGCCGGTCCGATGGACAGCTGGCTCGTGCTGCGCGGCATCAAGACCTTGGCCGTGCGCATGGAACGTCACTGCGACAACGCCGAGAAGATCGTCGAGATGCTGGCGGGTCACCCCGCCGTGGCCGAGGTCCTGTACCCGGGTCTTGCGTCCCACCCCGGCCACGATCTCGCGGCGAAGCAGATGCGCCGGCCCGGGGGGATGGTGAGCTTCCGCCTGCGCGCGGGTGAGGCGGCGGCGCAGGCGGTCTGCGAGCGCACCCGCCTCTTCACGCTGGCCGAGTCGCTCGGCGGGGTGGAATCGCTGATCGAGCATCCGGCCCGCATGACCCACGCGTCGGTCGCCGGCTCGGCGCTCGAGGTGCCGGGCGATCTCGTGCGCCTGTCCGTCGGCATCGAGACCGTCGACGACCTCCTCGCCGACCTCGACCACGCGCTGGCGGGCCTCCCGAGCTGATCCCGCGCCTTCAGGGCCTGAACGGCGGAGCGACGCCCCAGCCCCAGCGGGGCACGGGTGCGTGAGGCACGATCTCGGCGTTCTCCTGCGAGTTGTGCACCGCCAGTCGGGTGCCCCACTCGACGTAACCCACGAACGCCGCTCGGAACTCGGGATCGTCGGGGAGTCCGGCGTCGTCCGCGGCACGGCTCATCAAGGACGCGAAGCGAAATCGCTGTTCAGCGGTGATCTTCAGTCCACGGTGGTGGTCCACCATGCGCTCGTAGCCACCGAGCGTGTCGGTGTAGTCGGCGGGGCCGCCGAACACCTCGATCCACCAGACCGCGACATGGTCGCGGTGGTCGTCGCTGACGCCGCCGGGGAACAAGGGGCTCAGCAGGTCGTCGGACTCGACCCGGTCGTAGAACGCGTCGATGAGCCGCCTGATCGCCGCCGGCCCGCCGGCCCACTCGATCAGAGCGGGGATCGTGTCGTCTGGAGAAGCAGCCATGGCCCCCAGTGTGGAACCATTCCGAGCAACCTGGGTCCGCGTATACGAGGAGGATCGTCGTGGCGAGATTCACGCGTGGGTTCTCCGGGCGAGCCCACGCCGCCCGAGACCCGAGGCTTCCGCCGGGACAGTACGACACCGGGCAGACCTGGCCGGTGCTGACCGCGGAGGTCACACCGCGGCTCGACACGGGGTCTTGGACGTTCGCCATCGAGGGACTCGTGGCCAACCCGGTGCGCTGGACCTGGGACGAGATCCGCGGGCTGCCGGCATCGGACTTCAGCGGTGACATCCATTGCGTGACGACGTGGTCGAAGCTCGGCGTGCACTTCAGCGGCGTCTCCGTCGACTCGTTGCTGGAGGCCGCACAGGTGCTCCCGGAGGCGACCCACGTGCTCGCGTTCTCGCACACCGGCTACACGACCAACCTCCCCCTGGCGGACATCACGAGTGGGCGGGCGTGGGTGGTGTGGGACTACGAGGGTGAGCCGCTGCCGGTGGAGCACGGCGGCCCGGCGCGGCTGCTGGTGCCGCACCTGTACTTCTGGAAGAGCGCCAAGTGGGTCGCCGGTCTGCGCCTCCTCGATCACGACGAACCGGGTTTCTGGGAGCAGAACGGCTATCACGATCGGGGCGATCCGTGGACCGAACAGCGGTACCAGGGTGACTGATGCAACCAGCTCGCCGTGGAAGACGGCGACCGTCGACCGGCATCAGATCGGAGACCTCGCGCGCCAAGACGTTTCGACTGTCGCTGGCCGAACCGTCGCAGCACCGGGCCGGCCAGCACTACGTCGTCCGGCTGACGGCTCCCGACGGCTACACCGCCTCGAGGTCGTACTCCGTCGCTTCGCCCCCGGACGGATCGACCACGATCGAGCTGACGGTGGAGCGACTCGAGGGGGGCGAGGTGTCGACGTTCCTGCACGATGTCGTCGAGATCGGAGACGAGCTCGAGGTGCGGGGCCCGATCGGGGGTTGGTTCGTGTGGGACGGTACGTCGCCGGCGTTGCTGGTGGGCGGTGGCTCCGGCGTGGTTCCCCTCATGGCGATGCTCCGGCTGGCGCGTCGCAGTGACCGCACGGAGCTCGTGCGTCTCGTCGTCTCGGTCCGCTCCCCGGATGACCTCTACTACGCCGACGAGCTCGTGGGGCCGGAGACCACGGTCGTGTACACGCGCACGACTCCGCCGGGCTTCCCGCGGGCGGCGGCGCGGCTGGCGCCTCCCGACATCCCCCGCGCCTCGCTCCCGACGCGAAGGCGTTCGTGTGCGGCTCGCCGGGATTCGCGGACGGGGCCACCGACATCCTCATGACGATCGGCATCGCCGCCAAGGACATCCGCGTGGAGCGCTTCGGGCCGACGAGCTGACAGCGTGGGTGGGGCGCGCTCAGATCCGGGTGGCGATCCAGAGCCAGGTCTCGTACCGGACGGTCATGGCGCCCTCGGGGAACTGCCCGTCCAGAATCGCCTGCAGTTCGCCCAGCAGGTCGACTCGCCGGTGCGTCGGAAGACCCGCGACGTAGCTGTGGCTCGCCTGATCCGTCAACCAGTCGTCGACCGAGATCCGCCGGACCCACGGGACCGTGACAAGCTCGCCGACATCGAACCCGCCGGGGATCGCAACGGTGCTCCCCCAGTCCGCGTCTCGCTGGCCTCTATGGGTCCCGGGGCACGAGCCTTCGATGACGGCCCAGTACCTGTCGAACCACTGCTCGCGCATCCGCCCGCGTGCGACCACCACGCCGCCCACCGGCCGCCTGAGCGAAGCACGCGGTGCGCTTCCGGCACGCGCCGCGTCTCATCCAGCCAGTGCCACGACTGGGCGAAGCAGACGAGGTCCACGACACCTGAACGAACAGGTAGGAAGGCGCCATCACCGACGACGGCCGACAGTGAGGGTGTGCGTGCCGTCGCCCGGCGAAGCACCCCAGAACCGGGATCCACGGCAACGACTCTCGCCTGACGATCGATCAGCGCCCGCGTGGCGATCCCGGTGCCCGCACCGACATCGAGCACGAGGAGACCTTCCAGCGGACCGAGCGCGTCGAACACCGCGTCCGGGTACGAGGGACGGGCGGCGTCGTACTCGTCGGCCACCGCGTCGAACCCGTCCACGCCAGTCATGATGACTGACAGACGCCTGCGCCGCGATCGCTCAGACGATCTGGCTGATCTGACGGATCGGCTTGATGGTCGTGTAGTTCGGGACATCGGCGGACACCGCGGCGGAGCCGTCCACCGCGGTGGCCGCCCTCATCGCTTCGAGTGACTCGAACGTGAAGTGCACCGCCGCGACGTAGGGCCCGTCTATGCCGACGTCGATCTCTGCGCCGTCGAGGCCCCACGTGCGAACGGCCAGCGGCACGTGGTGGTCCCGGTAGTAGTCGTGATCGAAGGTCGCGCCCTCGGTCACGGGGTAGAGGACGCTCATCCTGATCATCGCTCGATGCTCCTCACGGATCTCACGTGGGGTCGGGGTGCCGCTCGACCAGTTCGACCTGGTAGCCGTCGGGGTCGGCCAGGAACGAGATCGTGACCGGCCATCGCTCGGGGGACATGGGCTCGACGAGCGACGTGTAGCCGGCGGCGACGGCCTTCTGGTGGAGCGGCTCGCACGCGTCGGTGTGGACGTACAGCTTCCACATCGAGGTGCCCATGTCGATGGGGGAGTCGTTGTCGAGCTGCTGGGCGAGCTGGAGCTTGCCGCCCTGAGCGGTGTTCTCGAGGATCGCTTCCTTGTGGCCGGGGATGTCGGTGCGGCTGGTGCACTCGAGGCCGAGCAGCTCGTAGAAGGCGATGGATCGCTCGAGGTCGGTGACGTAGATGCAGTACTGGTCGAGCCACGTGTAGGTGGTGCTGTCGCCGTCCTTCCACGGATGGCGTTGGGCGAACTCGACGAGATAGCCGCTGGGATCCTTGACGAAGCCGATCGACGTCGGCCACCGCTCGAGCCGCACCGGAGGCGACACCATCTCGGCCCCTGCGGTCGTGGCGGCGGTCGACACCTTGTCGATGTCGTTGGTGGCCACGTAGAGCTTCCAGAACGCGTTGCCCATCTCGATGGGGCCGTCCTGGTCGTTGCGCTGCGCGAGCTGGAGCTTGCCGCCCTTGTCGGGGTTCTCGACGATCGCCTCGTGTATCGCATCGAGGTCGGTGCGGCTGGTACACGTGAGCCCGAGCGCCTCGTAGAACGTCACGGCTTCGTCGAGGTCGCGGACGTAGATGCAGTACTGGCCGACCCATGCGGTCATCGATCGCTCCTGGTTGGTGAGGCCGAGCCGGGGCTCAGGCGTCGTAGTTCGAATAGAACTGCCGGGCCCACTGGCGCTGCTCGAGCAGCTTCTTCTCGCTCTTGGTCACGACGGGGCGTTCGACGTAGCGCTTGTTCTCCCAGATGGGCAGGTCCTGGCTGACGCCGGTCGAGAAGTTGACGGCCGCTTCTCTGGCCGCGTCGGGCCCGTTGGCGGCCGGGGCGGTGAAGATCCACCTGACCTTGACGTTCTCCTCGTCGATCGGGGTCGTCGAGGAGATGAAGGTCGTGTAGCCGCTGATGCGCAGCACGCCGAGCCCGAGGCCGAAGCCTTCGCGGACGAAGTTGCCGTCGTAGCTGGTGGTGCGCTTGTAGGCACCGTCGATGACGAGGTCGTCATCGGGGATGGCATCGCTGCCGTGCACGTACATGAAGTGGGCGAAGTCGACGTTGTTCTCCGCCATCTCCTGGCAGCACGTGGCCACGTCGAACTCGACGAGCTCGTAGGGCAGCCAGTCGGCGTCGAGCAGCTCGGGGACCTCAGGCACGTCGTAGAACGGATCGCCCTGCTCGCCGTGGTGCCACGCCCAGATCATCCGGTTGCGCTCGATGCACGGGTACGAGCGCACGCGAGCCTGGCTCGGGATGCGATCCATGTTGCCGTAGGGGATCTCGTTGCACTGGCCCGAATCGCCGTCGTAGCGCCAGCCGTGGAACGGACAGCGGATGCAGTCGCCCTCGACGCGGCCGCCGACGGCCAAGTGGGCGCCGAGGTGCGCGCAGTAGGCGTCGACCATGTGGGGCGTGCCGTCGTCGCCCCGGAACAGCACGACGTCCTCGCCGAAGATCTTGAACGTGCGCATCTCGCCAGGGTCGAGGTCGCGTGCCTCGGCGACGACGAACCAACCGTTGGGGACGGGGAACGGGAACCGTGGCTCGGCTCTCGGGCTGCGCACGATCGGCCGTCGGTTGCGGTCGACGAGGGACTGGGGATCCCGCGGCATGGGGAAGCCGGTGAACGTCTTGTGGTCGTGCTCGCTGATCGACATGGTGGCTCCTGTGGCTCAGACGCCCGAGGGCACTCGCTCGATGTGGGCGTTCCCGTGCACCTCTTCGGGGGTCGGCCCGATGCGCTCCACCAGAGGTGCGATGGCGTCGAGATCGATCCCGTAGACCTCGGCTGCGGTCAGCCCGAGGATGCGTCGGGTCTCGTGCTCGGGGACGTCGCGGAACCGCTCGCGGATCCAGTAGCGGGTGTACGGGAACGTGCCCTCGGGATGGGGCAGGTCGTTGCCCCACATCAGGTTGCCGAGACCGATCAGGTGGCGTCGGTCGATGTCGTCCTCGCCGGGTGTCGACGCCGCGAAGAAGCAGTTGCGGTCGAGGTACTCGCTCGGCTTCATCGACAGCTCCTGGCGGAAGGCGTCGCCGAACTTGCGGGTGTTGTGCCCGCCGATCCACTTCTCGTCCATCTTGCGGATCTGGTCGGGCACCCACCAGGCGCCGTTCTCGGCCATCGAGTACTTCAGGTCGGGGTGGCGCTCGAAGATGCCGCCCCAGATCAGCACCGCCAACGGTCGCGCCGCCCACCAGCCGGCCTCGGACGCGTAGATCGGCAGCATGCCCGGTCCGAGCCCGATGTCGGAGGGTCCGGCCCCTGAGTGGGTGTGCAGCACCAGGCCGAGCTCCTCGGTGAGGGACCACAGCGGCTCGTAGATCGGGTCGTGGTAGGCGGGCCGGTCGAACCAGCGGGTGGGGATGAGGATGCCCGAGTGGCCGAGGTCCTTGGCTTCGCGGACCAGGTCGAGCACGGTGTCCATGTCCGGGATGATGGCGGGGATGATGGCGACGCCGATGTGGCGGATCGGGTCCTGCGCGACGAAGTCGCCGAGCCAGCGGTTGTGGGCCCGGCTGCCGGCGACGGCCTGTCCCGGGTCGCTGTTGTCACCGCCCAGGCCGGTGCCGAACGGCGATGAGGCGATGCGGCCGGTACCGAGGACGTCGGCGTCGGGGAAGAGCACCTCGGCGGCCACCCCTTCGATGTCGAGGATGGCGGCGCGGGCATCGGAGTCGAACGCGGCGGTCAGGCCGCCGTCTCCGTCGGTCTCCGCCTCCCACTCGGCCCGGAACGCGCCGTTGTCGCGACCCATCGCCTCGCGCAGCTCGGCCATCATCCGCTGGTGCTCGTCGAACCGTTCGCGGAACTCGGGGTCGAGGTAGTCGCGGTAGACCGACGACGGTGGACCCGCGTGGCCATCGGCGGAGATGACGACGTACCTGTCCATGCCGATTCCCCCCGGAAGTAGTTCTCGAATCGTCAATCAGAATAGACCGGAGGGCGGCTGGCTGCCAGTTGTTTCCGATATGAGTTCGAGAACTCGCCGCCCGGCCAGGCGTTCACCCGCTCGGCTGGCGTTGGAGAACCGTCAGATCCTGACCGGCACGTGCACCGGACCACGCACCGTGGACGTGCGCACCATCTCGACGGCGGTCTCGTCGACATCCCAGTGCGGGAAGCGGGCGAGGGTCTCCTCGAGGACGATCCGCCCTTCGAGCCGGGCCAGGTTGGCGCCCAGGCAGAAGTGGATGCCGTAGCCGAACGTGACGTGGCGGTCGAAGGTGCGCTCGACGTCGAAGCGATCGGCATCGACGAACTCGCGCTCGTCCCGCCCGGCGCTGCCGGAGAGCATGGCCAGCTTCGAGTACGCGGGGATCGTCCGGCCGTGCCACTCGACGTCGCGGGTGACGAAGCGAGCCTGGATCGGGGAGGGTGCCTCGTAGCGGAGCAGTTCCTCGACCGCGTTGGGCACCAGCTCCGGGGTGGCGACGAGCTTGGCCCGCTGCTCCGGGTGGCGGGCCAGCAGCACCGCACCCCACCCCAGGAGCCGGGCGGTGGTCTCGCTGCCCGCGAGCTGCAGGAGGGTGAAGAACGCCATGACCTCGTCGAAGCCGAGTCGTCGGGTGGTGCCGTCGTCGCGGGTGATCTCGGCAGCCAGGAGGTCGGACACCATGTCGTCGCGAGGACGCTGCTGGCGATCGGTGACCATCGTCGTCATGTAGGTGTTGAGGCTCTGGATGGCGTCGAGCTTCTCGGCGCTGATGCCATCGGGCTCGAAGCGCATCAGCAGATCGCCCCAGATGCGGAGCTGATCCTGGTCCTCGGAGGGCACGCCGAGCAGCGCGCCGATCAGCATGGCGGGGATCTTGGCCGCGAAGTCCTCGACGAAGTCGAATCCCGATCCGTCACGGTGCGGGTCGAGGAACTGCGCGCACAGCTCTCGGGTGCGATCCTCCAGCTGCGTGATGCGGCGCGGGGTGAAGGCCCGGCTCACCAGCCGCCGGAGGTCGTCGTGGCCCGGCGGGTCCATGAAGATCATCATCCCGTAGCCGTCGTTCGCCCCATCGGCGTCGGGGTCCGGGGGCGTGGTGTCGATGAGCTCGAGCACCGTCCCGCGCGCCGAGCTGTAGGTCGGCCAGTCGAGCGAGGCGGCCATGACGTCGGCGAAGCGGCTCAGGGCGTAGAAGTCGTACTGCTCGTTGTAGTAGAGCGGCGCCTCGTCGCGCAGCCGGCGCCAGATCTCGTGCGGAGCGGCGTCGATCACGTCGTCGTAGGGGTCATAGGACAACGGAGTCGATGCTGACGGCGGCACGGGCCCGAGTTTGTCGGGCTCCCCGACCTCGTTCAAGTACGGTCTTAGAAAACTCATTCGAGATCGTCGGGCCCAGCTGTGTCCCCCGACCGCCACGTCGTGGGCCGGTACGCTCGAAATCATTCGGAAAGTCCCGTGCGATCGATGACGACGGAGCCCCGTTGACCGAGACAGACCCTGCGCGAACGATGCCTCCGGCTGGAGCGGACCGGCCGAAGATCGGCCGCCCGGCCCGCATCGACCGGGCCATGATCGCTCGCGCCGCGCATGAGATCGGGCTCGAGCGCGTGACGATGAAGGCGGTGGCCGATCGCCTCGGCGTCAGCGTGCCTGGCCTGTACCACCACGTCCAGGGTCGCGACGACCTGATGCGCCTGGGGGCCGAGTACGGCGCGGCTCAGCTGCACGTCCCCGTCGACCGCAACCAGCACTGGGCGGCCTGGTTGCTCGAGTGGGCCCGCTACAGCCACGACGCCTTCGTGGCCCAGCCGGCGTTGCTCGGCCAGTTCCTCAACGGGTCGCTCGGAGTCGATCGCATGGTCACCCACGTCGACGCGGTCATCGGCGTGCTCTCCCGTCAGGGGTTCAGCCCGATCGAGGCGGTGGATGCCTACGAGATCGTCAGCGACTGTGCCCTCGGGTCAGCGGTCGGCAGGATCCGTCAGGCCGAAGCGGCCCGATCGGGCCGGCCGGTCGCGGCCGAGTACCTGCGCATCCTGGCCACCGAACCACCGGACGCGCTGCCGAATCTGCGCGCACTGGTGGCCGCCAGGGGCGAGGCGCCGATGGACTTCACGGCCCGGATCATCACCGTGCTGGCCGGTATCGCCGTGCGCCGCGGCGAGCCGTGGGAACCGATCCTCGCGCTGGCGGACCCGTCGGCCCCCGCCGTCGACATCGAGGCCTTGCACGCCTAGGTGGTCCGGTCTTCCGCCTCGGTGACCTCGCCCGGTCACTCGACGGGAGCGGCGCCGCTGCGTTGGATGGCTCGCTCGTCGGTGCCCAGGTAGGACGCGATGACCAGCGGATCGTTCCGGACGACCTCCGGTGGTCCCTCGCAGAGCATGCGCCCCGCCTCGAGGCAGTAGACGCGGTCGCTGATCCCCATGATCACGGGCATGTCGTGCTCGATGACGAGCAGGCTGGCCTGCAGCTCGGCCCGGATGCGCAGGATGAGCGGGCCGAACGCCTCGCTCTCACGCTGGGCGATGCCGGCGGTGGGCTCATCGAGGCAGAGGACGCTCGCCCCGGACGTCATGAGGCAGGCCAGCTCGACCACTCGTCGGGTCCCCGTCGAGAGCTCGTTGATGAACCGGTCGGCGAACGAACCCAGCCCGAGGAACGTCAGGACCTCGTCGGCCTCTGATCGGGTGCCTCGACGCCACGGGCGGACGCCGGGTACGGCCAGCCCGACCGTCTCGCGCACCGTGAGGTCCTGGAAGAGCTCGGCGCCCTGGAAGGACCGGCCGAGTCCGAGGCGGGACCGCTTCGTCGGCGAGAGGTGCCGGACGTCGTGGCCGAGGATCTCGACGCGGCCGTGGCTCCGGACGTACCCGCCGGCGGCGTTCATGAGCGTGGACTTGCCGGCGCCGTTGGCACCGATCAGCCCGACCACCTCGCCCGGGCGAACGAGCAGGTTCACGTCGGCGACGACCAGCCGTGACCCGAAGCTGACCGACAGGTCGGTCAGCCGGAGAACGGCATCCAGCTCGGCGGGGACCTCACGACGGGTGAGGCTGAGCCGCGCCGGAAGCGCCTGGCTCTCGATCACCGGAGCGGGGACGTCGGGCATCCGCCTGGCGAGGAAGGCGAAGGCGGCGTCGCGGAGGTTGTAGAGCACCTGCACGAGTCCGCCCGGGAAGTACAGGAGGAGGACGAGCATGCCGGCCCCGCTGGTCAGCAGCCCGATCTGGACGCTGTTGTTGAAGAGCTCGGGGAGCCCGACGACGAAGAAGGCGCCCAGCACCGCGCCGCCCACCGACGAGAGCCCGCCGATGACCACGATCGATATGACCCGCAGCGACTCGGTGGCCGGGAAGTCCCCCGGTGCGGCCGCCGTGAGCAGTCCCACCAGGAGCCCTCCGGCCAGACCGGCGATCCAACCTCCGATCCCGAACGCCGTCAGCTTCACCGAGGTGGGTGAGATCCCCAGTGACGCGGCAGCCCGCTCGTTGTCGCGCACCGCGATCATCGACCGCCCGAGCCGACTGCGCTGCAGGAGCGCGACGCCGATGAGCACGGCACCGAGCGCGATCAGGCAGATGGTGTAGTAGCTGCCCTCGGGGGCGAGGGACCAGCCGTGGCTGAACAACGCCTCGGGGACGGGCACGATCTGGCGCGGTAGTTGGGCCTGGACGTTGCCGTGGAGGAAGACGTCGAGCCACAAGAACCATGACGCGGTCATCACGGCGAACGCGAACGTGGTGACGGCGAGGTAGAGGCCGGGCCGCCGCAGGGCGGGAGCGCCGACGACGATGGCGGCGATGGCGGTGACGCAGGCGGCGAGGAACAACGCGGGGAAGAATCCGATCCCGGCGTGCACGAGGGCCGCGGTGGTGAGGCCGCCGACCCCGACGAACGCGAACTGTCCCAAGGAGAGCTGGCCGGCCCATCCGGTGAGCACGGTCAGCGACAGGGCCACCATCGCGTAGAGAAGCACTCTGCTCCACGACGATTGCTCGGACGGCAGGTGGAGGAAGACGAGGGGGAACAGGGCCACGAGGGCCACGAAGCCGATGCCGAACGCCGGTAGCGACCGGACCCACCACTTGGACTGAAGCGCCGCCGGGACGGGCCGGATGCGCGGCGCGAACGACCATCGGCCCGACCCCGCCTCGGCCAGCACACGCCGTCGACCGCTGACCAACAGCGTGACGAGGACGAGGACGAAGAGCACCAGGTCCAGCAGCCCGCGCTGGGCGTTGAAGTTGTAGTCGATGAGGGCCTCGGCCACCCCGATGGCGATGCCGCCGGCGAAGGCGAGGGGCATCGACACCATGCCGCCGATGAGCGCGGCGGCCAGCACTCGCAGCAGCAGCCCCGGTCCGACCCCCAGGGCTGAGCCGGCGTCGGGGTTGAGCGGTCCGAACAGCATCGCCGCGGTGGCGGCCAGCCCGCCGGCGATCACCCACACGATCGTCGACATGCGCTTGATGTTGATCCCCGACAGGCGGGCTGCGTCAGCGTTGGCGGCCGACGCTCGGATCGCCAGTCCGTACTTCGTGCGGTTGAGGAAGAGCGTCAACGCGATGACCAGGATCGGGATCACCACGATGACCGTCAGCTCGGGCCCTTGGATCAGGAGGCCCCCGACCCGCCATGACCCCGTGAACGCCGTCGGGTACGGCCGAACCTCGGTGATGTTCGGAAGGATCACCTCGAAGAAGAGCAGCAGCTGCGCGGCACCGATGAGCGCGACGAGAAGGATCACCCGTGGTGCGGAGAACAGTCGACGCACGATCACCAGCTCGAGGGCGGCACCGATCAAGGCACCGACCACGATGCCGATGGCCAACGACAGCCAGAACGGGGCGTTCCAATCGATCACGAGCCGGTACAGGAGCGCGGCCGCGAAGCCGCCCATCTCGCCGATGGCGAAGTTGATCACCCTCGTCGATCGGAACACGAGGACGACACCGACCGCCATCACCCCATAGGTGAGTCCCGTGATGGCGCCCGACAAGATGACCTGTTTGGGGAAGCCGATGGCGAGCAGCGCTCCGAGCACGTCAGCGTCCCAGGAAGACGGCACGGGCGAGATCGTCCCGGGCTGCCAGTTCGGCGGTCGATCCTTCGAAGCGGATCTCACCCTTCTCCATGAAGAGGGCTCGATCGGCGATGGCGAGCGCGACGTTCAGCGACTGCTCGACGATGATCATCGTGACGCCGGCGTCGCGGAGGTGCTGCACCGCCTCGAGGACCTGTTGCACGACGACGGGAGCCAGGCCGAGGGACAGCTCGTCGATGATCAGGAGCTCGGGCTCGTGCACCATCGTCATGGCCAGCGCCAACATCTGCTGCTGGCCGCCGGACAGGTCGTCGGCCGCGGTGTCGAATCGCTCCTCGAGCATCGGGAACAGCGCGACCGCCTTGGCGATCCGTCGGATCTGCTCCTTCCGGTCATAGAGGAACGCGGCCATCTGCAGGTTCTCGTGCACGGTGAGCGGGCCGAAGGTGGCGCCTCCGCCGATGAGCTGGACCAGTCCGACTCGGACGCGCAGCTCGGGGTCGGCGTAGGTGATCGTCCGGCCGCGCAGGCGCACCACTCCTCGCTCGGGTACGCCGAGTCCGCTGATGACGCGGAGCAACGTCGACTTGCCGGCGCCGTTGGTGCCCAACAGAGCGAGCGTCTCGCCCTCGTGCACGTCGAACCCGACGCCGAACAGGATTTGGACCTTGCCGTAGGAGAAGTCGAGGTTTCGTACCTGTAGCACGGGGACCACGGCCTCGGGTTGCTGCATGCGCTCGAGCTCGTCGCTCTCCTCGCGGAGGTCCTCGACCACCATGGCCATGTCGTCGCGGATGTGGCGGGCGCCGAGCGCGATGAGCCCGCCACCGATGAGCGCCGCGGGCAGCGCCACGATGGCGATCGCCGCGCGCGGGCCGTAGGCGTCGCTGAGCAGCCCGGTCAGGATGGCCCCGAAGAAGGAGCCGAAGAGGAACACGTAGATGCCGACCATCGCCGTGCCGCGGGCCCGCAGGCGGTACGGGATGATGGTCGAGACCACCGCGGGCAGGATGACGAACGCCGCCTGGGCGCAGGCCGTTGCGAGCGCCAGTACCGGGACGGTGGTCCAGATGTTGGGCATCGAGATGGCGACGACCAGCAGGACGCCGAAGAGGGCGACGAGCAGTCCGACGAAGGCCATGGCGGCTGGCGGGCTCCTGCGGAACAGGGCGTCGGATCGACGACCCGCGATGGCGATGGCGATGAGCGTGGGGATGGCGATGAGCGTGCCCACGACGCCCCGTTGGAAGGCATCCAGCCCGAGGTCATGATCGAAGTAGAGGCTGAGGAAGAGCGGCGCGCTGAACAGGGCGAAGCCCAGGGCGGCCATGCCGACCAGGAAGTAGTAGAAGCTCTTGATCTGCCGAAGGCGCTCGAAGGCGACCGACAGCGAGATGGGCAGCTCATCCACCACCTCGGGGAGTTCCTCGCCGAGCACCGACTGCATCTCGTAGCGGCCGCGCCGGGGTTCCTTGATGGTGGTGGCCGACAGTGCGACAGGAAGTGCGAGAAGCCCCAACAGCACGAACGGGAGTCGCCAGCCGCTGCCCCCTCCGGCCAGAGCCGCCACCGATCCGGCCAGGAACGGGGCGATCATCGTACCGATCGCCTGCGAGCCGCCGAACACCGCGAACACCCGGCCGCGGGCCGGAATCGGGTAGGCATCGATGAGCAAGGGAGCGCTCACCGGAAGCGACGCCGACTGGCCGAGGCCTGCACCCAGGCGGACGATGAACATCTGCAGAACGCTCTGCACGGCCCCGGTGAGCATGATGATGACCGACCAGATCGTCATCGTGATGGCGATCAGCTGCTTGCGAGACATGCGGTCCGACAGCGACGACATGGGGATGGCGCCGAGCACGAACAGCACGCCGGTGGCGCCCCCGATCGCGCCCAACACGACGTCGGAGACGTGGAGCGTCGTCTGGATGTCGGGAGCCAGCACGTTGAACACGCCGCCGTCCATGACCAGGGCGGCCCCGAGCAGCCCGATGATCGTGATGGTGCGCAGGCCGCCGATCTGCACGGCGTCACTCAGCGACATGGCGTCGTCGCCGACGCCGGGCAGCTCGGCGTCAGCCAGAAGGACTTCAGGGGCGATCGTGGCCTCGGCCCGCCGGGTGTCCTGTTCGAAGACGGCGGCCGCGAGCGACGCGACCTCGGTCGCCGGATCGGGTCTCTCGTCCGGATCGCTCACTGATCTTCTCCGAGCCTCAGGGGGCGATGGTGATCGGCTTCTGGTGGTCGATCGGCTGGAAGGTCTGCGTCGCGGCCGAATACCTCGAGATGAACACCGAGGTCCCGGCGTAGTGCTTCTGCTCGCTGATCGAGCCGGGGGGCCCGGAAATCATGAGCACCGGATCGAGCTGCTGCAGCGCGGCTATTGCCGAAGCCTGATCGAGGGTGCCCTTCACGGCCTTGATGGCTTGCGCCAACGCCTGCATCTGCATGCAGGTCACCCCGGTGAAGCCGTAGCCATCTGTGTTTGGCGGGAACTTCTCGGCGCCGCCGGCCGCCGCGATCTGGTTGCAGCTGGCGGCGGCGTCAGTCGTGTCGGTGAAGTTGGTGTCGAGCCCATAGGCGCCGTTGTAGTTCTGCTTGGCGTTCGCGTAGAACTTGGCGACGGTGTTGGTGACGTTGTTCCCGATGGACATCCATTGCGGTTTGTAGCCGAGGGTCTGCGCCGCTTCGACGGTGGACGAGCCGGCCAGCGTCTGAGCGACGAGGAAGACGACGTTGACGCCCGCGTCCTGCATGCGCTGTATGGCCACGGTCTGCTGCGTACAGGTCACGGAGCCCGCGGGGCAAGGAAGCACCGCCTCGGCCGAGACCTTGTACCCGAGGGCTTTGATGCCGGGGACGAGCGCGTGGTCGGTGACTTCCTGCTGGTCGGCGAGGTCCTGGCGGATGATGCCGATCTTCTTGCCCTTGAGCAATCCAGCGTCGTTGAGCACGCCTGGCCAGGCCTGGTACTCGCTGTTCTCTCCGATCGAGATGTGCGAGGCCAGCGAGAACAAACGGCCCTTGGCCGCGGCGTAGAGGCTGGTCGGCCAGCTGTCCATCGTGATGGTGATCACGTCGTGATCGGCCGCCACGCACTGCACCAGCGCAGCGGGGATCGACGCGGTGATGATCACGGCGAACGGCTTGTCGTCCTCAGTGGCCTGCACGCAGGCCTGCCGACCGAGATCGGGGTTGAGGATGGCGTCGGTCCCGTGGAGCACGTGCGAGATGAGCTCGATCTGTCGCCCGGCCACCCCGCCATGGCTGTTGATGTCGGCCACGACCGCCTGCATCGTCTTGGCGGCGTTGCCGATCTCGGGGGCCAGGTGCTGCGAGCTCAGCTGCGACAGGTCGGCCGAGATCATCGAGACCTTGATCGTGGTCGCGGTGATGCCGACGGTGTTGCCGGCGCCTCCCCCCGCGCCGCCACTGCCGGTCGTGGGACTGGCACCGCTGCCCGCCGACTTGGCGGTGCACGCCCCGAGCAACATGCACATCGTTGCCAGCAGGACGTACCTACGTCGGTTGTTCCGCATCCACATGCGCCGATCCCCCCGGACATGACGTCGAGCGACTTATCGAGACTAACTCCGAAACTTAGTGCAACCCAGGTGGGCAGGTCGTTCGACGTGCTCGGTATCGTCGCCGCCATGGTGCCGAGGGGGCCCGCGGCCGAGGTCCGTCCCGACGAATGGGTGCTCCACCTCGACCTCGACCACTTCCTGTCGGCGGTCGAGGTGCGGCGGCGCCCCGAGCTGGCCGGTCGGCCGGTGGTCGTCGGCGGCGACGGCAACCCCGGTCGGCCCCGCCAGGTCGTGGCCACCGCCTCGTACGAGGCCCGGGCGTTCGGCGTGCACTCGGGCATGCCGCTCGGCGAGGCGCGGCGGCGCTGTCCCGATGCGGTGTTCCTGCCGTCGGATCGGACCGCCTACGACGAGGCCTCCGAGGAGGTCATGGCGGTCCTGCGCTCGTTGGGCGTCCCGGTCGAGGTGCTGGGCTGGGACGAGGCCTACCTCGGGGTGAACACCGACGACCCCGAGGCGCTCGCCGCCGACATCAAGGCGCGCGTCCTCGGCGAGACCGGCCTGACGTGTGCGGTCGGCATCGGCCAGACGCGCGTGCAGGCCAAGACCGCCACCGGCTTCGCCAAGCCCGGTGGCATCGCCCGCCTGACGTTCGACACCTGGCTCGCGACGATGGGTGCCGAACCGGTGACCGCGCTCAACGGCATCGGCAGCCGCACCGAGCGACGGCTCGGCGATCTCGGTCTGACGACCGTCGCCCAGCTGGCCGCGTCGGACCACCGAGCGCTGGCTGCCGAGTTCGGCCCGACGATCGGGCCCAACCTCAAGCTGCTCGCCATGGGCGGCAACGTGTCGCCCATCCGCGGCGAGCCCCGCGTGGCCAAGGGCCGCAGTCGCGAGATCACCTTCACCCGCGACCTCGTCGACCGGCTCGAGATCGAGCGCCACGTGGCCGACCTGGCCCGCGAGGTCACGGCGTCGGTCGTGGCCGAGGGTCGTGTGGTCACCCACGTCGCCGTCAAGGTGCGCACGGCCAGCTTCTTCACGCGCACCAAGATCAGCAAGCTCGACGCGCCGTCCACCGATGCCGAGCTGGTGGCGACCAGGGCCCTCGTCGTGCTCGGTCGTTTCCCCCTCGACCGGCCGATCCGCCTCCTCGGCGTCCGGGTGGTGCTCGCCGAGGTGTGACGAGCAGTCGAGCTGGAAGCTTCCCAGCCGTCAGGTGATCGCGATGGTGATGTTGCGGGTGGAGGTGAGAGCAGGGCCGGAGGAGTCGGTGACTTCGACGGTGAAGGTCCATTGGCCGGCGATCGAGGGCATGCCCGCGACGGTGCCGTCCGAAGAGAGGCCCAGCCCGGGTGGCAGCGTCCCGCCGGTCTGCGTGAAGACGTAGGGGCCGGTGCCGCCCTGCGCGCTCGAGCGCGTGCGAGTAGGCCTGACCGTGGGTGCCGGTGGGCAGGGTGTGCGGGTAGAGCCCGACGCCGATGTCGATGGTGTAGGTCGAGGTCACGCTGCCGGCGGGGCTGGCCGAGTCGGTCACACGCGCGGTGAACGCGTAGTTGCCGGTGGCGGTAGGGGTGCCGGTGATCCTGCCGTCGGCCGACAGGACGAGGCCTGGCGGTAGGACGCCCGAATCGAGGCTGAAGGTGTAGGGCACGAGCCCGCCCCTGGCGGCGAGGGCGCGCCCGTAGGACTGGCCGACCCAGCCCTGGTGCAAGGGCTTGGGCGACATCTGCAGCGCCGTCGGGGTGACGGGGTTCGACGGCAATGAGGGTGGGCCGGTGGCGACACCGTTGGTGGCGGTGACCGTGAAGTCGTAGGAGACGCCGTTGGTGAGTCCGGGCACGAGGATCGGCGAGCCTGAGCCGGAGGCGGTGATGCCACCGGGCGACGAGGTGACCGTGTAGGTCTTGATGGGTGAGCCGCCGTCGCTGGCTGGTGGCGCGAACGACACCGACGCCGAGCTGTCGCCCGCGACCGCGGTCACCGACTGGGGCGCCGCGGGGGGCGACGCCCCGGTGTCGGTCGTGATCTTGCCGATCACCCCGACGCCGGAGAACCACATGTTGCCGTCGGAACCCTGGGTGATGTAGGTCGGGTCGGTGCCCGACGGCAGGGCGTAGACCGAGGCGGTGCCCGACGTCGTGATCGCGTCGATCACGTTGCCCGGGTCCTGTGTGATCCACAGACGGCTGTCGGGACCGGACGCGATGTCGACCGGATAGCCCGAAGGCTCCGGGAACGGCAGCGAATAGGACACGGCCCCGAACTCCGATGCTCCCGTCGTCGGGGTGTACAGCGCCTCGTTGCCCCATTGTCCGAGGAACCAGATGTTGCTGTCCGGTCCCACCGTGATGCCGGATCCCGCTTCCGGGCTGCCGGCATACACGAACACACCGAGGTTGCCGGACGTGTCCACGGATCCCACCCACAACGCAACGGAGCCCGAGTGAGGTCCCTCATCTACGACGTCATCCGAGAACCAGATGCGCCCATCGGGCCCGGTCACGAGGGCCCCCACCTCGGTGGACACACAGAACCCGGCGTCGCAGCTGTCGGAGCCGACGTCGAACGCCGTGTAGGCACCGGTGGGGTCCACCCGAGCTACGAAGTTCGCATCGCTCGTGACCCACAGGTTCCCGTCCGGGCCGGCCGTGATCGAATACGCCTTCAGCGCGGTCGGTGTCCCGTCCACGGTGCCCGTCATCGGGACCTCCGAGATCGTCCCCGCCATCGTGACCTTGCCCAACGACGCCGTCCCGAAGTCGGTGAACCACATCGCGCCGTCCGGGCCCGCCGTGATGCCGAACGGATCCGCGCCCGCCGGCAGGGGGAACATCGTGAACGTGCCGTCAGGGGTCACGCGACCGATCTGCGCCACCGTGGCCGTGTTGTCCTCGGTGAACCACACGTTGCCGTCCGGACCGGTCGCGACGCCCTGCACGGTCCCGGCGACCGGCAACGGGTAGGTCGTCACCACCCCCGCCGCCCCCGCCGCCGGCGCGACCGCCACCATCACCGAAGCGAGCGCCGCGAACACACAACCAGCCAACGCCACCGACACGAATCTACGGACCACGGCCCACCCCCCTGTGATCGCCCGGACGCTAGCAGCGCCACGACCTTGGCGGTCCGAGGCCGACGCGCGCCACTCGTATGATGCGGCGGTGAGTGCGCCATCGCCCCGGCCTGCTGTCCGGGCCGCGCTCGGCGTCTGCCTTGGGCTGGCGCCGGTCGGGGTGTGGCTGGGGACCCACGTCTACCGGAACTCGGGGGCGCTGCGAGGCGCCGCTGGCCTGTCGATGACAGCGCTGGCCGGCTCGGTCGTCATGTTCGCCCCCGGCTTCGCGATCGGCGCGGTGGTGTGGCGCCGGCGTGCCGACGTGGGCCTCGTCCGTGGACTCGCAGGGGTTCTCGGCGCGGGCGCCCTCGTGAGCTGGCTCGTGTGGTGGGCGTGGGTCGCAGACCCGACGTTGGGGCGGATCGCCGCCGGCGTCGCCTACGTGGTTGCGGCGGTGGCGATCACCACCGCGAGCGGACTGGCGCTGCGCACCCTGGCGCGGGTGGCGGCGGTGGTGTTGCTCGCCGTGACCACCGCGGTCATGTGCATGTCGATGCTGACCCTGCACGGGGGCATGGCCGACTCGGCGCTGTTGTCCGAGCGCTCGGTGTTCGGCACCGCCGACAACCTCTTCCCCTGGGTGTGGGAGACACGGGCCGACGCGCGCGAGGACCTGCGACCAAAGGCCCTCGGCTGGCCGCTGGCCGACCGGCCTCCGTTGCAGGCCGCGGTGACCATGCCCATCTACGCGTTGAGCGCCGACCGCTCGTTCGGCTACCAGGTGTCCTCGGCGGTCGTCGATAGCCTCTCGGTCGTCGCCATGGTGGCGGTCTTCGTGGCCGTCGGACTCCGACGACGCCGCTTGCTCGGCGCGTGGGCTCTCGTGACGTTCACCGGCTTCCTCGTGCCGAATGTGATCTTCGTGTACCCCAAGCTGTACAGCGCGGCCCTGAGCTTGCTCGCCATCGCGCTGCTGCTCGATGTGGGGACGCACGCGATGGACACCACCGACTGGGGGATCATCGGGCTGCTCGCGGCAGCCTCGCTCATGGCCCACCCCGGCGGCGCGTACGCCGCACTCTCGTTGGCGGTCGTCGTGGTTGCGTTGGGCATCCCGACGGGACTGTGGCGCCGGCTCGGGGCGGCGGCGGTGGGGGCGGCGGCGATGGCGGTGCCCTGGATCATCTACCGCACGTGGTTCAACACGACGGGCTCGGCCGAGCTCGAGTGGCACCTCGCCGGCGTCATGGGACCGCAGCACGGCTCCCTGCTGCATCTCATGCGCGAGCGCTACGCCGCGCTCGGCGTGCGTGGATGGCTTCGGCATCGCTACGACAACATCGCCGCGCTCTTCGACGTCCGGCTGTTGCTCGGGACCGACCACGACGGGCTGGGGCTGCGACTGCGGATCCTCAGGACCCAGGAGAGCGCGGTCGCCTGGGGTGGTGGGCTGCTGCTGCTGGCCTCGCCGCTACTGCTGCTCCGGCGTCGCATCCCTCGCTCGGTGTACGTGCTCGGCGCCGCCACGCTCGTGCCCCTGGTCGTGTGGGTGATCGTCGAGTTCGGCCCGCCGATCGCGCTCACCTCGACGTTCAACGGCTCGTACGCGATCGTCCTGTTGCTCGCCGTCACACTCGCGTCCGGCGCCGCGTTCGCGTTGTCGGATCGGCTGCTCGGGGCGTTCGTCGCCATCCAGGTCGCGCTCTGCTTGTGGGTCACCTATCCCATGGGACCGACCAACCTCTGCCACGACATGTGCATGCCGGCGCACTACCCGGCCGACCTGGCGACGGGGGGTCGGCTGCTCCTGCCCATCGCGCTCGTCGGCCTCCTGGCGGCCGCGGCGAGCATCCAATGCCTGCTCTGGTCGACTGCTCGGCCCTCCTCGCCCGCGTTCGAACCGACCACGACGCCGGAGGGTCGCGGGCCCCACACGACGACGCCACGCCGACCGAGTTTGACCACACCGTGAGGACGATGCTGCGTTCGGCCAGGTCACGACGAGAACGAACCGGGCGAGAGAGAGCGGGTGACGGATGACTGCGGATGCGCGATCAGTGTGCGATGGCGGGCCGCCTCTCAGCGCACGATCTAGCTCCGGGGGGAACTTCTCCGTCCGAAGGCGTGGTGCCCACTTCTTCAAGATCGGGTGGCGGTTGTTCCGGTGACGAGACGTTCCCTGTTGAACATCTTCGCGACGATGCGTAGGGCGCGCAGGTCGATCGCCAACAGTCCGACCGCCAACAGGATCGCGACCGTGAGTGTCGGGTGGATGACGCCGACCGCGAACAGGACGACCACACCGAAGGGCGGAAAGCTGGCGAGGGTCCCGAGCTGCTGCGCGACGCGGACTTCGTTCGCACGAACAGAGATCGCCATTCCGACCACGACGGCCCAGCCGGCCAGCAGAGGGGTGAAGAGGATCAGCGCGACGAGAACCGGGCCCTGGTGGAACACTGCGTTGGACGTTGCCGGTTTGGCGAACAGCCGAACGACGCCGAGGAAAAGCGCGTACACCGAGTACGCAACGGCGACTGAGGGGATCATGACTGCGGCCGCCTTGCCCGCGATGAACTCTTGTCTGCGAATTGGCGTGGTGAGCAACGGCTCGAGAGTGCCCTGCTCACGCTCGCCGACCACCGAATATGCGGCGAGAGTCGAGGGGATGATGACCGAAATCAGGAGAAGGAGCAGGAGCGGAACACGGTAGTAGGTGTCATCGGAGGTGGCCGGTGCGAGGAAGACGGCAAGCGTCGGCTGGATGAGAAAGACGATCGGAAGCACCGCCATCGTCACGACGATGGACCGTTTCCGCCGGTATTCCCTCAGCTCCTTGCGCACGACCGCGCGGACGCGTTGCGCGTCGAGCCCCCTCATGATTTGCGGCCCTCGACATCGTCGCTGATCAGCTCGAGATAAACGTCTTCGAGCGAATGTTGCGCCTCGCCGATGAACAGGACGTCGGCCCCGACGCCAACGAGTGCCCGCGTCACTTCGGGTGCAACGACGCCGGGATCGGATACGGAGAGCACGTAGGAGCCCGGATCATCGGAGCGCCAACTCTCAACACCTCCGATCGCGGCAAAGAGCTGGTCGGGATGGCCGATCGACGCAGCGGTCTTGACGAGAAGTGCGCGCGTGAACAGCTGCCGTCGGAGCTCCGCCGGACGACCGATGCTACGCAGCGTCGTATTCAAGAAGGCCACCCGATCACACAACTTCTCGGCTTCGTCAAGCCGGTGGGTAGTGAGAAAGATCGTCACTCCTTTCTGCCTCAGGCCGATGATCAACTCGTGAACCTCGCGCGCAGCCACTGGGTCGAGGCCCGATGTCGGCTCGTCGAGGAACATGATCTCCGGGTCGCACAGCATCGTCCGAGCTAGTCCCACCCGCTGGCGAAGCCCCTTCGAAAGACCCCCACACACATCTGCGGCACGATCTCCGAGATTGACCGCGTCGAGTGCCTCACTGATGCGCGTCCCTGCCTGATGCAAACCGTAGAGATCGGCGAAGAACTCCAAGTTCTCAGTCACGGTCAGTCGAAGATAAAGCCCTGGCGCCTCGGGCATCACCGCGATGCGTCGGCGGATCTCCACTCCGTTCTCCTGGGAAAGTGGGATGCCCGCGACGGTCGCCGAGCCCGAGGTCGGCGTGATGAGCGTGCCGAGAGTACGCACTGCGGTTGATTTACCTGCGCCGTTCGGACCCAAGAACCCGAACACCTCACCATGAGCGACTTCGAACGAGACCTCGGAGAACGCGGTTCTCTCACCGAAGCGCTTGGTCAGGTGGTCGACCGCAAGCGCGGGCCCGTTGGCCGCGGCGGCGGGCGCGGCTGCGAATTGCCCCGGGAAGCGAGGAGGCTCAGGGTGCGTCAACAGGCCTCCTCACTCGGCGCGGTTACTGGCCGGTGGATCATTGTGGCGATTCAAACGTGACGGTGCCTCGCCTCACATCATGTCCGTCCACAGCGGTCGCGAGACCTCGCGCCTGGTGCGCAGGACAGTGCGCCGGTGGCACCCGTGGAGTGGTTGAGTCCGGCTGCACTAGTTGGTGAGGAGGGGAAGCACTTGCTGGCAGAACAGCTCGAGTTGGTGCAGCTCGTCTGTGACGGGCCAGATGAGCACCTGTTGGACGCCGGCGTCCCGGAAGGCGCTGAGCTTGTCTGCGAAGGCTGCCGCCGGACCCACGGGGAGCCGTTCCCTGAGGATCGCTTCAGGCCGGTGGATGGTTGGTGCCAGCCGGTGCCGGAAGATCTGGTCGACATCGTCGGGGTCGTCGGTGATGTGGAACCACATTGTCGCCAGGGCGTTCGGAAAAGTATCGGGGTCCTTGCCCTCGTCGGAGAGGAGCTGCTGGAGCGCGGCCCAAGCGACCGCGAACTCGGCGGGCGTGGTGTTGTAGGCCGATGCCAGCCATCCGTCGGCGAGGCGGGCGGTGCGACGCAGGCCGGCGTCTGATCCCCAACTGCCGATCCAGATCGGTGGACCGCCCAGCTGTGCGGGCTTCGGCAGCAAATCGATGCCCTCCGTCGAGTAGAAGCGGCCTACGAACGGCTTCTGGTCCACGCCCCAGAGAGCCCGCATGGTCTGCACGACCTCGTCCAGACGTTTCCATCGCTCGCCGAAGTCGATGCCCGCGATCTCGTAGTCAGGCCGATACGAGCCAGCCCCCACCGCGACCACGGCTCGGCCGCCGGAGAGTCGGTCGATCGCGGCCATGGCCTTCGCCACCTGCATTGGGCCACGGACCACCGGGAGCGACACCGTCGTGGCAAGTTTCATCGACCCGGAGTCACCGATCACCGAGGCCAGCGCGGTCGGGCCGTCGAGCCATGGCGACCCAAAGGCGAGATGGTCATTCGCTGCGAGCGTCTCGAACCCCAACTCGACTGCTCCCCGGGCGTAGCCGGCGAGATGTCTCATCGTGTATGGATGACCGCCGAAATCCATCAGCGGCAAATGGGCTCCGAACTTCAACTCGGCCCCTTAGCGGTCAGGCACGGCTGGGTGTGAGTCCCAGCAACGAATCGGGAGGGACGGGTGCCGAGCGCGGCACCCGTCCCGAATGCTTGGCGGACGGTCAGCCAACCGTCACGCCGGCTGCGAGGGCCTTCACATCGGCGGTGGTGAGGCGGTTGCCGCCGATGCCCCACTCGCCGCTGGCCACCTCCTCGATCACCACCCAGGTGACGGGGCGCATGTTTTCGCCCTCGATCGACACCATGGTGTCGGTGAGCTTGGTGATCATGTCCTGCTTCTGCTCGGCGTCGAACACGCCTTGGATGAGCTTGACGTTGACGAATGGCATCGATGGTCTCCTTGTTACGGCGGACAGGGTGTCTCGCATGGGGGCAGGCTCCTCGGAGGACGTTGCAGCCGTCATGCATACGGGTTGCAAGGTGGATGCGTCGTACTGTGCCGGTGGCCGATACATGGGAGCCTGAGAGAATGGAGTTCCTGGTCCTCGGGCCGTTGGAGGTTGTCTCCGAGCACCGTCTGGTGACGGTGCGGGGGTCGCGTCGGCGGCTGTTGCTGGCCACGCTCCTGCTCCATCGCAATGTGGTCGTCTCCGTCCACCAGCTTGTCGACGCGCTCTTCGGCGACGAGCCGCCGTTGCGCGCGTCCGGAACGGTCCAGAGCTACGTGTCCCGCTTGCGAAGCGACCTCGGCCCCGAGCAAGAGCGCGTGCAGACCAGACCAGGGGGCTATGTCCTGCGAGTCGAGTCCGACGAGATCGACGCCTCCCGCTTCGAGCGTCAGGTCGCCGATGCCTTGCGGGTGCTTGCAACAGATCCCGCCAAGGCCGCTGACCTCCTCCTGGAGGGGCTCGGCTGGTGGCGTGGCGGCCGGGCGTTCGGGGAGTTCGTCGACGACCTCGCACTGCAGGCCGAAGCCACACGCTTGGAGGAGATCCGCCAACGCTCGCTCGAGGGACTCATCGATGCCCGCCTCGCGCTTGGCGACGACGCCGCGGTGATCGAGATCGTGGAGCGCTGCATCATCGAGTGGCCTCTACGCGAGCGGTTCCGGGCTCAACAGATGCTTGCGCTCTACCACTGCGGACGTCAGCCCGAAGCGCTCAGAGTTTACCAGCGCTTCCGAACGGAGCTCGGGAGCGAACTAGGTCTGGAACCATCGGCGGCGCTCGTCGATCTCGAAAGCCGCATCCTTCTCCAGGATCCGGGCCTCGATGCGGACTCGACCGTCGGCTCCGCGGCGGCCGTCACATCTTCGTCCGATGGTGCCGTCGGACGGGGGAACCTTCCGGCGCCGGTCAACAGCTTCATCGGGCGCGACCTCGAAGTCGCTCAGTTGGCCGAACGTCTAGGCACCGCGCGCCTACTGACCCTGACCGGACCCGGCGGCGTCGGCAAAACGCGACTCGCGTTCGGCTTGGCAGCCATGGTGGCCGAGACGTATCCCGATGGGGTGTGGGTCTGCGATCTGACGGCGGTCCGAGAGTCTGGGTTGGCAGCAGACGCAATCACCGCCGCTCTCGACGTGCAACCCCGCCGGGAGCCGTCCACGCTGGTCGGGCTCGTCGAGGTGCTCAAGCCCCGGCGCCTGTTGGTCGTGCTGGACAACTGCGAGCACGTGCTGGGTGCCGTCGGCCCGATCGCGGAGACGATCCTCCGCGGATGCCCAGGTGTCCAGGTGCTGGCTACGAGTCGTGAGCCGCTGGCCTCCTACGGGGAATCGGTGTGGCCGGTCGGGCCACTCGAGCTCCCGTCCGTCGACGAACTCGACCCAGGCGCAGCGCTCACGTCGCCGGCCGTCCGACTATTTGTGGAGCGCGCGGCCGCCGCCCATCCGAATTTCTCGCTGACCGCGGAGGCCGCCCCCTTCATAGTGGAGATCTGCCGGCGCCTGGACGGGGTCCCCCTCGCCATCGAGCTCGCCGCGCCACTTGTGCGCTCGATGACGCCGAAAGAGCTGGCGAACCGGCTTGATGAGCGGTTCACTCTGCTGACCTCCGGCAGCCGCGGTGACTCACGCCATCAGACGCTCCTGGCCACGGTCGAGTGGTCCTATGAGATGTTGGACGGGGCCGAGCAGTCACTGTTCGACCGGCTCTCGATCTTCGCCGGGAAGTTCACCGCCGCGGACGTCGAGCGCGTGTGCGTCGACGATGCCTTCGGGGCCACCGCGACCACGTTCCTACCGGCGCTGATCGACAAGTCCATGGTGATGGCCGACACGAGTCGGTCACCCACCCGCTTCTCGCTCCTGGAGACCCTGCGGGAGTTCGGCCGAGCGCGCCTCGACGCCGCGGGTAACACCGCCGAGCTACAGCAGTGCCACATGGCCCATGCGGTCGTGACAGCCGAGGAGGCGGGATCCGGCCTCGATGGCCCTGACGAGGCCCAGTGGGCTCGCCGAATGGAGGACGCCTTCGACGACCTGCGGCTGGCTCACCGTCGGGCCCTCGGACTGGGCGACGCTGATGCCGCACTGCGCCTGGTGGTCGAGCCCCGTGAGTTCGCGTTCCGCCACATGCGCTACGAACTCTTCACCTGGGCCGAGGCCAGCATCGCCATGGAAGGCGCCGAGACACACCCCCTCTTGCCGATGGCTCTGGCCACGGCGAGCTACGGGAGGTTCGTGCGTGGCGATCTCGGAGGGGCGCTGGCGCTCGCCGAACGGTCGCTGGCACTCGAGTATCAGATGGGGGTCGCCCCGTCTGGCCTTCCTTGGAGGACGATGGGCAACGTCTTCTACTACCGAGGCCTCGCCGACCAGGCCGCAACCGTCTGTCAACGGATGGTGCACGCGGCGAGGACGAGCACAGACGAGGCCCGACTCGTGCACGCCCTGTACATGGCATCGGTCGGTTTGGCCAGCGCGGCGCGCGCCGAGGAGAGCCTCCAGCTGGCCGAGGAGGCACTCACCATTGCACGGCGCACCCAGCACCCGACCTCGCTGGCCTCGGCGCTCTACGCCCGTGCGATCACACTCGAATCCCTTGACCCCGGCCGTGCCGCTTCGATGCTCGAGGAGTCGATCGGCTGTGCCGCGGCGGTCAACAATCGTTGGCTCGTCGCCTTTGCCCGAACCGAGCTGGTGTCGTTGGCTGGACGCCGCGGCGACCTCGACGCGGCGTTGCGCCTGGCCGCCGAGGTGATCGACACCTGGTACCGGGCAGGCGACTGGGCCAACCAGTGGCTGACCATGCGTCACGTGGCGAGCGTGCTGGCGCAACGCGGCGACTACGAGGACGCGGCGGTGATCCACGGCGCGGTTCGCGTGGCCTCAGCCGAGCTCGCTTTGCCCATCGAGGCATCCGACCTCCGCCGAGTGGGTGCGATCCTCGAACAACTTCGCGACGCGCTCGGACCCGACCGCCTCTCCGATGCCGAGGCACGGGGCGCAGCCATGCGGGGGCAAGCCATCGTGGCCCACGTCCAGGGCGCGATAGCCGACCGGCTCAACGGTTGAAGGCCACGCGCCGATGGCTCGCTTCATGACTCTCCTCACGAGCTCCTGCAGTCGGGGCCAAATCCGACGCTTCCCCGGGGACCTTCGCACGAGCGGACCAACCGACGAGGAGCGCGCCAGCCGCCAAGACTCGGCATCGGCGATCAGGTCGCGACCGCGCTGATCGGCCACTGCAGCGCGCCAGGACCAGGGCGATCCGGAAGAACCTCCCCGATCACCCACCTTGGCCGCGCTCGATCGTGACCCGGCACAGGTACCCGTCGGTCTCGATCGAGAGCTCACCGAATGCGGCACGAAGCATGCCCAGCACGTGACGAGACTCGGTGAGCACGGTGGCGGTCAGCCGACGGAAGCCGGCCGCGAGCGTACGGTCGGCCATTACCTGCAAGAGGGCCGTCCCGGCTCCGTGGCGTTGCCACTGGTCCTCGACCAGCACGGCCAGCTCTGCCTCGTCGCCGCAGGCGACCCAGCTCCCCAACGCCACGATCATCGCCGGGTGGCTCGTCGTGACACCGAGCCAGGACTCGGTCCCGGGTTGCGCTGCCAGCACCTGCGCGAGGTGATCGGCTGGAAGCGTCGCCAGTGGAGCCAGGAACCGACCGTAACGGGCGTCCCTACTGCAGCGGGCGAACATCATGCCGATTTCGGCGCCGTCCGCGAGTGTTGCTGACCGAATCTCGATGCCGTGTGCACTCCGCAACGTCGCGGTAGCCAGACGCGTCACGCCGCTGTCGACACCGTCGCTCGTCTTGGAGCCGTTCAGCTCGGCCATGAGTCCATCTCCCTTGCACACCGTTGATTCGAATGCCCTCGATTTCGAGGTCGAAGGCCGAAGCGGTCGAGGCTCAAACAGCCGACGTCCCTCGGCGCCATCCACCATCTGGGTCGCGGGATGCAGATGTCTGTCGCCACCCATGCACAGCGCATGCAACAGAGAGCCGCATCACATCGGCACTTCAGCTAGGGGCTCGCTCCGAGCGCGGGTCCGGGAGCCGTGTCAACCGTCGGCGTCGAAGTCCCATCGAAGCTGCCCTTGCAACCTTCGGTCTGAAGTCGGAGACGTTGTCGGGGATGTGCTCCGACGCTAGGAACGGCAGATCCAACAGTTCCTCGGAGGGAGCATGGCCGGCGGCTGCTCCTGTGCTGGCTCCAGCGGTCGCTGGCGGTAGGGGCATTCGCGTTCGGGACCGGGTCAGCGGCGAGCCCATCCAGACTGTTCCCGGGGCCGACGGCAGCAGGGCCATGTGCCATGGATGTGCGATCCCGCCCGACGGCCATGGCACGCGAAAGCTCATACCAGGGCTCTGACCTGCGGAAACAGGCCGACTTCGGAGAGAGAGCGGGTGACGAGAATCGAACTCGCGTTCTCAGCTTGGGAAGCTGATGTTCTGCCTCTGAACTACACCCGCAGAACCGAACCCGGGCCGGTCACGCGCCCGGGAGCCAGAGCATCTTACGCGACCGCTCCTGGGCCGCCGAAGTCGATGTCAGGCGTCCAGCCGTCGCCCGGCTCGGGGTAGCTGGAGCGCCGGCGGGGTAGGAGCTGGTCATGGGAACCACCGGACACACCCCCAACCAGATCGTCATCATCACGGCCGCCGCGCCTTCTCCCGACGCGCTGGCCGACTCGGCCGACGGCCCGATCGCCATCCCCGAGCCGCCCGTGCGTCCCGATGACAAGGCGCAGTGGGACGAGGTCCACGGCTGCTGGATCGTGTGGGACGACGAGACCGAGGCCTGGGTCCCCGAGAGCCAGCCCATGGTCATCGACCTGCGCGACGACCAGCGGGTGCGCACCGCTTCCTGATCGCACGGCCCGCACGAGCCAGAGCGCGGCTCAGCCACCCTCGCCGGGTGGCTCGGCCTCGTTCGCCCGGCGTTCGACTTCGAGCCACAGCGGCATGCCGATCGGCGATTCGGCCTCCTCGACCAGGTGCGCGACGAGTCCCGCCGTCCGGGCGATCAACGCCATGCCCCGGACGGCTGACACCGGCACGCCGGCGTCGAGCAGCGCCGCCCCGCCGGCGCCCGGCGCCGTTGACCGGTCAGGTGTTGCCCGCTGGCCTCGGCCTGCGCCTCGGCGACCAGCGCCAGCAGCCGCAGGTGCGGACCGAGCAGACCTTCGGCGGCCGCCAGCTCGTAGAGGCGCGGCGTCCGCGGATCGCCGTCCCGTGCACCGGGTGGCCGAGCCCCGGCACGCGCAGACCGGCCGCGCGCCGCGTCACGACCGCGGATGCGGCGATCGGCCCGCAGCTCGTCGTCGTCGAGCTCGGCCGCGCCTCCGCCGAGCGCCAGCGCGTCGGCGAGGAACTGGGCGGTGTCACCGGTCGGGCCGAGGAAGACGCTGCCCGCCCCCAGCAGACCGGCGGCCACCGCGCCCTGGATCGACTCGGGCGCGCCCGTGTAGGTCAGTCGGGTCGGCGAGCGCGCTCGGGCGTGAGCCCGTGGTCGGCCAGCGACACCAGCACGGCGTCGACCAGGCGGCGCTGGCCGGGTGTCGGCTCTCGCCGGGTGACGAGCAGGTAGGACAGCTCGGTGAGCGTGAGCTTCCCCATGACCTCGCCCGGCAGGTCGCGGCCCGCCACCGAGATGTGCTCGGGGTCGGACGAGCCGATCCAGGTGTGCAGCCACGTCGTCGCCGTCCATCTACCGAGCCTGACCGGACGCGGCCTCGAAGTCCACCTCTGCGTCGGCGTGCGCTCGAGGGGGAGCTGGTGCTTGGTCAGCCGGCCCGTCGGGTCCGTGCGGCAGCTCGTCGACCACCTCGATGTAGCGCGGCACCTTGAAGGCGGCCAGCTGCTCGGCGGCGAAGCTCCGCAGCGCGGCCGGGTCGACCGTGCGTCCGGGCGCGGCCAGCACGAACGCCTTGACGTCGTCCTCGGACAGCTCGGACGGAACGGCCGATCGACCGCGGCCTCGGCCACGTCGGGGTGCCGTTCGAGCGCGGCCTCGACCTCGGCCGGCGACAGGTTCTCGCCCCGCCGCCGGATGACCTCCTTGACCCGGCCCGACGAACGTGTAGGTCCCGTCGCCGTTGTCGCTGACGAGATCGCCGGTGCGCAACCATCCGTCGTGCACGACCGCGGCGGTCTCGTCGGGCATCTCGTAGTAGCCGCGCATGATGGCCGGGTTGCGCAGCTCGAGCTCGCCGATCTCGCCGTCCCCGACCTCGACGCCGCCGCCGTCCACCACCCGCGCCTCGTTGACCTCGCCCAGCTCGGGGTGCTGGCGGACCGACCCGAGCGTGCCGTAGGGCCGCTCGCCGCGGCGCCACATCAGCGCGTAGGGCGACTCGGACAGCCCGTAGCCGCACACGATCTCGATCCCGAACCGCTCCTCGATCTCGAGCTGGCGGTCGCGCTCGGGCGTGGGTCCCGTGTAGCAGCGGCGCAGCGGGTTGTCGGCGTCGTCGTCCCGGCGCGGCTGGCGCATGAGGATCTCGAGCATGGCGCCGATGGAGTTGAACTCGGTGGCGCCGAACCGCCGGGCCGCGTCGAGGAACCCGCTGGCCGAGAACCCCGGCAGCAGCGCCAGGCTGGCCCGGGCGGCGATCGATCCGAGCGTCGAGTAGGCGGGCGCGTTGATGTGGAAGAGCGGCAACGACGTGATCAGCCGATCGGTCGCGTCGAGCTGCATCCAGTAGGGGAACCCCTCGCCCGCCATCACGTAGGCGAGGTGCGTCTGCATCACGAGCTTCGAGCGACCCGTCGTGCCCGAGGTCGGGATCATCACCGCCACGTCGCTCGGATCGACGTCGGCCGGTCCGTGGCCGTCGGGCTCGGCGGTGAAGATCTCGTCCACGTCGAGGCGACCGATGTCCGGTCCGCCGCGGCGCGTCGAATCCGCGGTGACCCGCGGCGGCGTCGACCGTCGCCAGCCAGTGCGCCGTCGGTGAGGATGGCCGCCGGCGCCACCTGCTCGACGAAGCCCCGGCAGCTCGGCCTCGGTGCTCTGCGGGTTGAGCGGCACCTGCGACGGCGCCCACCTCCATCAGGGCGAACCAGCTCAGCAGGTAGCGATCGGTGTTGCGGGCGGTCACGAGCACGCGATCGCCCACGCCTGACGCCGGCGAACCGCAGGGCGGCGGCGGCGCGCTCGATCTGGTCGAGCGCGCCGGCGTAGGTGTGCTCGGCGTCGTCGGTCAGCAGCCAGACCTGGTCAGGGACGTCGTCGACCGCGGCCCGCAACAGCCGGGGGATCGTCCGCTCCAAGCCCGACCTCTCAGATCGCGAAGAACAGGGACCTGAAGTCGCTGGCCATCTGCCGGTTGCCGCGGACCGTGCCGCCGTTGACCCGCCCGTAGCCGGTCAGCACCAAGGTGGCCGGGTCGAGCTCGAGGATGGCGCGCGCAGTCGTCGATCGGGCCCGGCGCGTACTGCATGCCCTCGCTCGACACGTCGACGCGCATGTCGCCGCCGTTGCGGCCGCTCGTGTGCACGCCCACCGTGTACGGCGTGGTCACGCGAGGAGGTGTCGGCGGTGGCCTGCCAGAGGATGAAGATGATCGGCACCAGCAGATCGGTGGCGTCGCCCGACAGCGCGTGGGGCTGGCCGATGCCCTCGCGGATGTCCCACGTGTGCACCGTGTAGTCGACCAGCTGGAACATCGGGTAGAACATCGCGGGCAGCGGACCCATGTACGGATGCGAGACGATGAGCCCGGTCCAGTCGTCGTCCGAGAGCGACGTGAAGATGGCCATCGCCCGCTCCGAATCGACCTTGAGGCGAGCGAGCATCTCGTCGCGCGAGAGGCTGCGGAAGGCCCGGGCGTGCTCGTCGGCCCGCACCGCCATGCCGGCCAGGCCGAGCGGTGGTCAGGCGTCCCGCCGTTGCGGGCGATGTCGAAGCCCGGGAAGTAGCCCTCGGTCGCATCGGTGAGGTGCCCGATGATGTCGCGCACCTCCCAGCCCTCACACGCGGTCGGCGCCTCCCAGCGGGCCGGGTCCGCGACCAGATCGAAGGTCTGGTCGATCTCGGCCTGCAACGTCGCCAACACGAAGTCCTTGTTGGCCGGATCCATGAAGTCCACGCTCGTCTGGGTCGCCATGATCGTCCCCCTGGATCGACTGCCGGCGAGCCTACGACCGCGGCGGGACCGCCGCCTGGTCGGGCGGGGCGACGCCGCCCAGCAGCTCGAAGGGCGACGCCAGCTCGTAGTCGCGGCGGGCGATGTCGGCCAGAGCCACGTCCAGATCGACCCGTGCGACCGACTGGGGCTCTGCGCAGTAGACGAACGAGGTGGCGCAGTAGTCGTCCACCCGCTCGACGATTCCCCAGGCCAACAGCCCGGGTCCGAGGTCGCGCATCCATCCTTCTCCGGCCACGGGGTGGCTCTGCTCGTAGGCGGCCAGCTCGGCCTCCTGGCCGGCGCCGAAGAAGGCGGCGCCGATCTGCTGGATCGTGACGCGCAGGTCGGTCGTGAACATGATCGGGTCGGGCAGGTGCCACCGGTAGAAGCCGACGAAGTCGGGGGAGCCGCCGAGCGGGCTCGTCACGTCGCCGCGGCCGACGACCAGCGGGGCGCCGCCGTAGGGCGTCGCGTGCGGGCCCATCCCCCACGCGCTGCCGACGTAGTCCTCGAGCCCGGTGCCGCAGATGGTCGGGAGCTCGTCGTCGCCGTCGCGGTACACCTTCACCTCGCCCTCGCCGTACCACGCGCCCTCGTCGAGCACCCGCACGCCGATCACGCAGCCGAGGAACCGACCCGGTCCCCGCAGGCCCTCGGTGATCACGACGTCACGGCGCGCCACGGTCGGGTTCTCGCGCCGGAACGCGACGTGCAGGTGGCCGAGCGCGGGATCGAGCTCGGCCTGCAGCGTGTAGTCGACCTGGTAGTAGAGCGTCGTGGTCCGGGGCGAGCCGTTGACCACCTCGACGCGCACCCGCCGACGGAACGGCATCGGGACGTAGCTGTTGAACCCGCGCCCCTCGTTCACCGCGGTCAGGGCCGAGTGGTACGCCACCGGGCGCCCGTGGGGCAGACCGAAGAAGTCGAGGCACGGCACCGACACGCTCGGCTCGTCGCGGTCGTCGTAGAACACCTCGAGCACCAGGCCCCGCATCTGCTCGGGTCGGGCGGGCGGGAAGGTCATCCACAGGTGGCGGATCACGCCCGGTCCGGCGAGGTCGGCCAGCACGACCCGCTCGCCGGACCGGATCCGCCGGCTGGGGGCGCCCTTGCGGCCCCCGTGGGCCGACGCCGCCGGCGCCCCGGTCGCCCGTCGGGTTCTCGAAGGTGGCCGCCCGGGCGTCGAGCCCCACGTCGATGGCCGCCGGGTTCCAGATCGCCTGCTCGCCGTCCATCTCGCGTGTCCCCCTGCGCCGCTGGCGTCGGCGTCATCGTAGGACGGGCCCCGACCGGGCCTGCACTAACGTCCCGCCGATGATCCTGTCCGATCGCACCATCCGCGAGGAGCTCGACGCCGGGCGCATCGTGATCGATCCCGCTCGACCTCACCTGCATCCAACCGTCGTCGGTCGACCTGCACATCGATCGCTACTTCCGTGTGTTCCGCAACCACACGCTCGGCTACATCGACGTGAAGCAGAACCTCGAGGAGCTCACCGAGCTGGTCGAGATCGCCGAGGAGGACGCGTTCATCCTCCATCCCGGCGAGTTCGTGCTCGGCTCGACCCTCGAGCGCGTCGCCCTGCCGACCGACCTCGTCGCCCGGCTGGAGGGCAAGTCCAGCCTCGGCCGACTCGGACTGCTCATCCACTCGACCGCCGGGTTCGTCGACGCCGGCTGGGACGGCCAGCTCACCCTCGAGCTGTCCAACGTGGCCAACCTGCCCATCACGCTCTACCCGGGCATGAAGATCGGCCAGATCTCGTTCATCCGCATGACCACGCCCGCCGACGTGCCCTACGGGTCGGCCGAGGTCGGGTCCAAGTACCAGGGCCAGCGCGGGCCCCGCCCGAGCCGCTACTGGGAGAACTTCACCGACAAGGCCTGACCGTCAGTCCTGCAGGTCGGTCAACCCGCGGCCGGCGATGGTCTGGTGCGCGCGGTAGGCCTCGCGCTCCTCGGGGGTGCGGGCCAGCACGATGTTGACCAGCGTTGAGGAAGTCGTCGGCGTGGAAGGGCCGGGTCACGAACTCGTCGACCCCCGAGTCGAAGGCCAGCACGCGGTTGGCGGTGGTCGTGGCGACGATGATCACCGCCGGGTTGCCGAGCTCGGGCCGCCGCCGGATCGCCTCGAGCACGGCGAAGCTGGTGGCCGTGCCGCCGGTGAAGTCGAGGACAACCGCGTCGATCGACGCCTGATGCGTCGGTCGAGCTCTTCGAGGGCGCCGTCGCGAGCTGTGGGCGCGGAAGGCGACGAGCTGGTGGCGTGGACTGCAGCACCCGGCACAGCAGCTCGCACATGTCCTCGTCGTCGTTGACGACCAGCACGCCCTTCGAGACGCTGGGGGTCGGAGCGGGCGTGCCCGCCCGATCAGTCTTGGACCGTCTCAGCAATGAGCTCGCTCTTCTGCTCGCCCTGCTCGATGGCCTCGAGGAGGTGCATGGAGATGTCGGCCACCTTCAGATCTCGTCCTCCTCCAGCCCTGGCTCTTCACCCCGTCGTCGATCATGATGTAGCAGAACGGGCAGGCGGTGGCGATCCGGCTGGCGCCCGGTGGCGATCAGCTCCTGGCTGCGCTCGACGTTGACCTGCTTGCCGATCGACTCCTCCATCCACATGCGGGCGCCGCCGGCGCCGCAGCACATGCCCTTGGTGCCGTTGCGCTCGGCCTCGACGATCTCGACGCCGGCCAGCGATCCGATCACCTTGCGGGGCGCGAGGTACACGTCGTTGTGGCGGCCGAGGTAGCAGGAGTCGTGGTACACGATGCGCTCGTCGAGGCGGGCGTCGGTCAGGTCGAGCTTGCCCGTCTCGATGAGCTGCTCGAGGAACTGGCTGTGGTGCACGACCTCGTAGTGGCCGCCGAGCTGCGGGTACTCGTTGCTGCAGCGTGTTGAAGCAGTGCGGGCACTGCGTGACGATCTTCTTCACGCCCATGCCGTCGAGCGTCTCGATGTTCTGCATGGCCAGCATCTGGAAGATGTACTCGTTGCCCGAGCGGCGGGCCGGGTCGCCGGTGCACATCTCGGCCGGGCCGAGGATGGCGAAGGAGATGCCGGCCCGCTGCATCAGCTTCGACATGGCCTGGGTGACCTTCTTGTTCTTGTCGTCGAACGAGCCGGCGCACCCGACCCAGTAGAGGTACTCGGCCTCGAGCGGGCTGGTGCCGTCGACGATCTCGATGCCCTCGAGCTTGTCGGCCCAGTCGGCCCGGTCGGCCTGGCTCATGCCCCACGGGTTGCCCGAGTTCTCCATGCCGCGGTAGGCGTTGCCCAGCTCGGTCGGGAAGTTCGACTCCATCAGCGACAGGTAGCGCCGCATGTCGAGGATCTTGTCGAGGATCTCGATGTTGACCGGGCAGATCTCGTCGCAGGCCTTGCACGACGTGCACGCCCAGACCTCTTCGGCGGTGATGCGCTCGAACACCGAGTCGGCGGTCATGACGATGCTCGGCGTCGACCCCGATGGGCGGCGACACGGCCGGGTCGCCGGTGCGGGCCATGACCTCGCCCGTCTTGAGCACGATCTCGCGCGGGTCGAGCGGCTTGCCGGTGGCGTGCGCCGGGCACACGCGACGTGCAGCGGCCGCACATGGTGCAGGCGTCGGTGTCGAGCAGCTGCTTCCAGGTGAAGTCCTCGATGGTGGAGGCGCCGAAGCTCTCGAGCTCGGTCTCCATCAGGTTGGGCATCGGCTTCATGGCGCCCTTGGGGCGGTCGCGGTCGCGCAGGTACATGTTGAGCGGCGACGTGAACATGTGGCGCAGCATCGTGGTCGGCAGGATGGCCAGGAAGACGAAGAACGTCACGACGTGCACCATCCACCAGAACTCGTGCCAGCCGACCAGGTGCGAGCGTGTTCTTGACCAGGTCGGACAGCGGGCAGCCGACGAACGACCACTTCTCGAAGGTGGGTCGCCCGACCATGGCGATGCGGTAGGCCTCGGTGAGGAAGCCGGTCACGCCGAAGCTCAGGAACGTGAGCAGGATCACCGCGTGCTCGGGCTTGGTCTTGATGCGGATGCGGTAGGGCCGCTGGATGTAGCGGCGCACGAGGGCCCACACCACGCCGATGAGGAAGGTCGAGCCCGGCCAGGTCGCCGACGAACGAGTAGCCCTCGTACACGCTGCCGTGCAGGAACTTGAGGCTGGTCGGCAGCTGGTGGTTGATCTCGAGCACCGTGGTGACCGCCGAGCAGCACGAGGAAGCTGAAGTAGATGAGCGAGTGCATGATGCCGGCGGCGGGATCGCGCAGCAGCGTCTGCATGTAGACGCCGGCGCGGAAGTCGCGCGAGGCGCCGCTTGACGTTCTGGCCGAGGTGGTGGCCCGGTTGTCGGGGCGGCCCCGCTCCCAGTTCTTGGTGCGCTGCGCGAAGAGCACCGCCCCGTAGACGAGCAGGATCGGCACGACGATGTAGAAGACGACGATCAGCGAGCCCGGGATGCCGACGAAGACCTCGCGGGTCTTGGTCGAGTGGTCGACCTGGGACGACGAGAAGATCCAGCCGCTGATCCCCGAGGCCACCGTGACGATGGCGAACGCGATGCCGATGCCGAGGATGATCTTGCGGGCGGTGCCGAACTTGGATCCCATACGGACGCCGAACGTACTCGCGGCGCGAGGCCCGGACTGCAATGGACCGGGGCCCGACCCACGCCGGCCGGCGCGGGCGCGGCGCTAGCCGTAGAGGTGGTCGTCGAGCCGCCGGACCTGCCCGGCCAGGGTGGCCAGCATCTTGCGGCTCAGCGCCGGCAGCTCCTCGAGCAGGCCGAGGAACTGGCGCTGGCCGAGCACGAGCAGGTCGAGGTCGGTGGTGGCCGTGACCGTGGCCGTGCGGGGCCCGCCGTCGAGCAGCGCCAGCTCGCCGAAGTGGTCGCCGGCCCCGATCGTGGCGATGACGTTGCCCTCGCGGGACACCGCTGGCCTCGCCGCTCAGGATCGACGAAGCACTCGTGGCCCACCTTGCCCTCGACCACGACCTCGCGGCCGGCCTTGACACGTGACCTCGTCGGCGGCCCGGGCCACCTTCGGTCAGCTCGCGCTTCGAGAACGACGAGAGCAGCGGAACCGTCGCCAGCTGCTCGAGGTAGGTGCCCTGGGTCGCCATGACCCGGAGCATAGAGGCGGCCGCCGGTCGTGCCGGGACACCGCTCGGTCGCGGCCGGATACCGGCAGGTCAACGGCCGTCGCGGCGCCGGCCGCCGTTCACCGGCGGGAAACAGTCGCGAAATGTTCGTCCCGTACCGTCGGGCGCATGGACGTGGTGCTCCTGCGCTGGCCGCTCGAGGAACCGCGCCGGCAGCGGCTGCGTCGAGGAGGGCCGAACCCGGCTGCTCCTGGTCGAGGGCGGCGCGGCCGCGCCGCGCTGCGACGACCGCCTCGAGGACTGGATCCGGGTGCCGGTCGACGAGGCCGACGTGCGGGCCCGCGTCGACGGCCTGGCCCGGCGCCGACCTCGCCCAGCGGCAGCGAGCGACCCGACCTCGACCACGACGGCCTGCTGCGCTTCTCCGGCGGGTGGGTGTCGCTGCCCGCCGGTCGAGGCCCGGCTGATGTCGGCGCTGCTCGAGCGCTACGAGACCGTGGTGAGCCGCGACCAGCTGGCGCGGTCGGGCTGGCCCAAGGGCGCGCCCGGCCGCAACGCCCTCGACGTGCACGTGCTGCGGCTGCGTCGCCGCATCGCCCCGCTGGCCTGTCGATCAAGACGGTGCGCTCCCGCGGCTACCTGCTCGAGGCGCTGGCCGGCCAGACGGCCAACGGCTCGTTCCCCTCCGAGGGCTACCCGGGCGAGACGGTCCGCGAGGCCTGACCGCCGGTCGCCTGCTGGGCCACCGCCTCGGCCGCGGCGCGGGCCGCCTCGACGTCGCCCAGGTAGCGCTCGTCGATCGGCAGCGCCTCGAGCGGGCGCGAAGTCGGCGCCCAGCTCGTAGCGGATCGGGCACGCCGGTGGGCAGGTTGAGCTCGGCGATGTCGTCGTCGGAGATGCCGTCGAGGTGCTTGACCAGCGCCCGCAGGCTGTTGCCGTGGGCGACCACGAGCACGGTGTGGCCGGCGGCCAGGTCGGGGACGATGTCGTCGTACCAGTACGGCAGCATGCGGGCGACGACGTCCGCGAGGCACTCGGTGGCCGGCAGCAGGTCGGGGGCCAGGTCGGCGTAGCGGGGATCGAAGCGGGGGTGTCGCTCGTCGTCGGCGTCGAGCGGCGGCGGGGCGATGTCGTAGCTGCGGCGCCAGATCTTCACCTGCTCGGCGCCGAACTCGTCGGTGGTCTGCTTCTTGTCCTTGCCCTGCAGGGCGCCGTAGTGGCGCTCGTTCAGCCGCCAGCTGCCGCCGGACCGGCAGCCAGAGCCGGCCCATCTCGTCGAGGGCCAGGTCGGCGGTGCGGATGGCCCGGACCTGCACGCGAGGTGTGCAGGACGTCGGGCGCGCACCCCGGCCTCGGCCAGCGCCTGGCCCGGCGGCCGGCGCCTCGGCCTCGCCCTGGTCGGTGAGATCGGCGTCGTACCAGCCCGTGAAGAGGTTCAGCAGGTTCCAGGTGCTCTGGCCGTGGCGCAGCAGGATCAGCGAGTGGCTCACGGCTCGGACCCTAGCCAGAAAGCGCCCCGGCAGGCAGGACTGGCGCGGAATCGGAGCGCCCGTCCCCGGAATCTGCCACAATCCGGGCCCCCGAGTTGATAATCAGCGACTCAACTTTTATCGTGGAGCGCAACGCAAGCTTTCGACCTCCACCCTATCCACCCGCACTCCCAGGAGAAACATCATGCCCAAGGCCGTCGGCATCGACCTCGGCACCACCAACTCGGTCGTCTCGCGTCCTCGAGGGCGGCGATCCGGTCGTCATCCCCAACGCCGAGGGGTCGCGCACCACCCCGTCGGTCGTGGCCTTCGCCAAGAACGGCGAGGTCCTCGTCGGCGAGGTGGCCAAGCGCCAGGCCATCACCAACCCCGATCGCACCATCCGGTCGGTCAAGCGCCACATGGGCACCAGCTGGAAGATCGAGATCGACGGCAAGGACTACACCTCGCAGGAGATCTCGGCCCGCACGCTGATGAAGCTCAAGCGCGACGCCGAGGCCTACCTCGGCGACTCGGTCAACCAGGCCGTCATCACCGTGCCGGCCTACTTCGACGACGCCCAGCGCACCGCCACCAAGGAAGCCGGCCAGATCGCCGGCCTCGAGGTGCTGCGCATCATCAACGAGCCGACCGCGGCCGCGCTCGCCTACGGCCTCGACAAGGAGGACGCCGACCAGACGATCCTCGTGTTCGACCTCGGCGGCGGCACCTTCGACGTGTCGGTGCTCGAGATCGGCGACGGCGTGTTCGAGGTCAAGTCCACCCACGGCGACACCAACCTCGGCGGCGACGACTGGGACCAGCGCGTCATCGACTGGCTGGTCGAGTCGTTCAAGGGCGACCACGGCGTCGACCTGGGCAAGGACAACATGGCCCTGCAGCGGCTCAAGGAGGCGGCCGAGAAGGCCAAGATCGAGCTGTCCGCCGTGCAGCAGACCCAGATCAACCTGCCCTTCATCACCGCCACCAACGAAGGCCCGCTGCACCTCGACTACCAGCTGACGCGGGCCAAGTTCCAGGAGCTCACCGCCGATCTGCTCGAGCGGTGCAAGAGTCCCCTTCGAGCAGGCCGATCAAGGACGCCGGCCTGGCCAAGGGCGACATCGACCACGTGATCCTGGTGGGTGGCTCGACCCGCATGCCGGCGGTGGCCGACATGGTGCTCGAGTTCACCGGCAACGAGCCCAACAAGTCGGTCAACCCCGACGAGGTCGTGGCCATCGGCGCCGCCATCCAGGCCGGTGTGCTCAAGGGCGAGGTCAAGGACGTCCTGCTGCTCGACGTCACGCCGCTGTCGCTCGGCATCGAGACCAAGGGCGGCGTCATGACCCGGCTGATCGAGCGCAACACCACCATCCCGACCCGCCGCACCGAGGTGTTCACCACCGCCGACGACAACCAGCCGTCGGTCGAGATCCACGTGCTGCAGGGCGAGCGCGAGATGGCGTCGTACAACAAGACGCTCGGCAAGTTCCAGCTCGTCGACCTGCCGCCCGCGCCCCGCGGCGTCCCGCAGATCGAGGTCACCTTCGACATCGACGCCAACGGCATCGTGCACGTGTCCGCCAAGGACCGCGCCACGAGCAAGGAGCAGTCGATGACCATCACCGGCCAGTCCTCGCTCGACAAGGACGCCATCAACCAGATGATCAAGGACGCCGAGGCGCACGCCGAGGACGACCGCCGTCGCAAGGAAGAGGCCGAGGTGCGCAACAACGCCGACAGCCTCGTCTACCAGACCGAGAAGCTGCTCAAGGACCAGGGCGACAAGATCTCGGGCGAGGAGCGCTAGTCGGTCGAGAGCCGCCTGGTCGAGGTGCAAGCACGGCGTTGGCCGGCACCGACATCGAGGCTATCCGCACCAACACCGAGCTGCTGATGAACGCCAGCCAGGAGTTCACCCAGAAGCTCTACCAGCGGCCGCTCAGGCCGACGCCGCCGGAGGTTCGGCGGCCGGGGCTTCGGGGCGGGCACGAGCGAGGCGCCCGACGACGACGAGGTCGTCGACGCCGAGATCGTCGATGACGACGAGGCCAAGCTGAGCATGGCTGACCCGACCGACGATCAGACAGGACGGTCCCGTCGCGACCGGCGGGCCGGGCGCACGAGCCCGGCGCGCCCGGTTCGAGGTCCATCGACGACGCGCTCGCCGTCGCTCGACGAGGTGATGCGCGGCGACGACGATCCCGATTCCGACCTCTCGTCGGGCGACACCGGCGATCCCGGCGAGATCATCGTCGTCGACGACGACCCGACGCGGGCGGCCCAGGCCGAGCGCGACGAGTACCGCGAGGCCCTGCAGCGGGTCAAGGCCGAGTTCGACAACTTCCGCAAGCGCACGGCCAAGGCCGAGCACGAGACCCGCGAGCGGGCCTCCGAGGCCCTGGTGGTGTCGCTGCTGCCGGTGCTCGACGCATGCGATGCCGCTGTCGTCCACGAGGCCACCGATGTGGGCCCGATCTCGAAGATGCTGCTCGAGACGCTGGCCGAAGCAGGGCCTCGAGCCCATGGTGGTCGAGGGCGAGGCCTTCGACCCGCTGCTGCACGAGGCGGTGCTCCACGAGCCCGGTGAGGGCGGCGAGAGCGTCGTCACCGAGAGCCTGCGCACCGGCTACCTCTGGAAGGGACGCGTGCTGCGTCCGGCCATGGTCAAGGTCAAGGGCTAGGCCCGGTCCGGCGGCCACGGCCACACGCGGAGAACGAGGAACAGGAGAGCAGGCCGTTGGCGCCACAGCGCGAATGGTTCGAGAAGGACTACTACAAGACGCTCGGCGTCTCTGACGCCGCGTCCCAGAAGGAGATCACGCGCGCGTACCGCAAGCTGGCCCGCGAGCTGCATCCCGACGCCAACCCCGACGATCCGAGCGCCGAAGACCGCTTCAAGGAGGTCTCGGCCGCCTACGACGTCGTGGGCGACGAGGCCAAGCGCAAGGAGTACGACGAGGTGCGCAAGCTCGGTCCCATGGGTGGCATGGGCGGCATGGGCGGCGGATTCGGGGGCGGGCCCGGCGCCGATGGCGCCTTCACCTACACGTCGACCGACATCAACGACCTGCTCGGCGGGCTGTTCGGTCGCGGCGGGCGTCGCAACACGACGCCCGGGGGCGCGTCGCGCGGGCCCGGGCCCCAGCGCGGCGACGACCTCGAGGCCGAGCTGCACCTGTCGTTCCTCGACGCGGTCAACGGGGTCGAGACGTCGGTCAACCTCGTGTCCGAGGCGGCCTGCTCGACCTGCCACGGCAGCGGCGCCAAGCCGGGCACCGCACCGACGACGTGCCCCCGCTGCAACGGCCGCGGCGTGCTCGACGACAACCAGGGCTTCTTCTCGTTCAGCTCGCCGTGCCCCGAGCTGCGGCGGGCGGGGCACGATCATCACCGACCCCTGCCCGACCTGTCACGGGCGCGGGCTCGAGCGCCGGCCGCGCCAGGTCAAGGTGCGCATCCCGGCCGGGGTCAACGACGGCCAGCGCATCCGGCTCAAGGGTCGGGGCGGGCCCGGTCGCAACGGTGGGCCCGCCGGGCGATCTCTACGTCGTCGCCCACGTCGGCCACGGACAAGATCTTCGGTCGCGACGGCCGCAACCTCACCCTCACGGTGCCCGTCACCTATCCCGAGGCCGCGCTCGGCGCCAAGATCAAGGTCCCGACCCTCGAGGGCGAGCCGGTCACGCTCAAGCTGCCCGCCGGCACCAACTCGGGCCGGGTGTTCCGGGTCAAGGGGCGCGGCGTCGACGACCAAGAAGGGCCGCGGCGACCTGCTCGTCACCGTCGAGGTGGCCGTGCCCCAGAAGCTGACCGCCGACGAGCGGCGCGCCGTCGAGGCGCTGGCCGAGGTCAGCCCCGACTCACCCCGAGCCCATCTGGGCGTCTGACCGGGTCCGCCGATCCGGTCGCGGTCCCCGGACGGTCGGGCGCACGCCCGCGCCCGACCGGCGCCGAGCCCCCGAGGCCGTCGGCGGCCCGCCGGTATCATCCGCCGATGGCCTTCCGGTCCGGTGACGTGGTCCGTTCCCACCTCACCGTCGACCAGAAGCGGCGCATCGCCCGGGCCCGTCTCCGCCTCCGCGAGCCGACCGCGCGCTGGCGCCGGCTGCCCGACCTGCTCATCATCGGCACGCAGCGGGGTGGCACCAGCTCGCTCTACCGCTACCTCGGCGGCCACCCGCAGGTGGTGGCCAGCGTGCGCAAGGAGACCGAGTACTTCTCCCGTCGCTTCGACAACGGCGAGCGCTGGTACCGCGGCCACTTCCCGCTGCGGCGATCGAGCCTGACCTTCGAAGCCACCCCCGACTACCTCTTCCACCCGCAGGCGCCGGCCCGGGCGGCCGAGGCCGTGCCCGACGCCCGCATCGTCGTGCTCCTGCGCGAGCCCGTCGAGCGCGCCATCTCGCACTGGCAGCACATGACCCGTCTCGGCTTCGAGCAGCTCGTCGTTCCGCGACGCGCTGGCAGCCGAGTCCGATCGCGTCGATGCGGCCCTCGACGATGTCGCCGCCGGGCGCAGCATCGACGAGGGTCCGCTGCTGCGCTACTCGTACCGGGCCCGCGGCCGCTACGACGAGCAGCTCCCGCGCTGGCTCGAGCGCTATCCCCGCGATCGCGTGCTCATCCTGCGCTCCGACGAGCTGTTCGCCGACCCGGCCACGTCGGTGGCCCAGCTCGAGCAGTTCGCCGACCTCGACCCGTGGACGCACGGCTCGTTCCGCAACTGGAGCACACCCGAGCGCGGCCGGCGCTCCCAAGTTCCCGACGCCCACGGTCAAGGCCGCCGATCGCGACGCCCTCGACGAGCTGCGCGACCACTACCGGCCGCACAACGAGCGGCTGGCCGAGCTGCTCGGGGTCGAACCCCTGTGGCCGTGATCGCGCTCCCAGGGCGCTCCGTCGCCTACGTTCGGGTGGTGGGCCGCACCGCCCGGGGAGGCTTTGCGTCATGAGCGACGACCGTCGTGCCCGTGCCGTGTACGTGATCTCGGTGGCGGCCGAGCTGGCCGGCGTGCATCCGCAGACGCTGCGCATCTACGAGCGCAAGGGCCTGCTCGAACCCGCTCGAACGGGTGGCGGCAGCCGCCGCTACAGCGACGACGACATCCGGCTGCTGCAGCGCATCCAGGACCTGACCGAGTCGGGCCTCAACCTGGCCGGGGTCAAGCGCGTGCTCGAGCTCGAGGCCGAGAACGAGCAGCTCCGCCACGAGCTCGAGCGCACCCGCTCGGCGGCCAGCGAGGCGGTCGAGCAGACCCACCGCAAGTACCGCCGCGACCTCGTCCCGTTCACCCAGACCGTCGCCCTGTACGGCCGCGACGCCGCCATCTTCAGCGACCGCTGACCCCCCGATCTCCGCAAACTGGGCATCTTTGCGTGGCGTCTTCGCGCGTTTTCACGCCCAGTTTCGGAGGGGTTCGGGAGGGGGAGCCCGCCGATCAGCCGGAGACGGCGTCGATCATCTCGCGGCCCCACGCCGCGACGCTGTCGTCGTCGCCGTTCATCAGCCGCTTCCAGACGCGCTGCAGCGGCCAGATGATCGAGCCGTCGGGCAGCACCAGCTCGGTGTCGGTCGAGGCCGCCTTGTCGTCGTCGGCGCCCTCCCAACGCCACCGCCCACCCACGGCGCGCCGGACCACCTCACCCGAATAGGCGCCGAGCGCGAACAGCCACTGGCCGAGCCGATCCGACAGCAGGCTGCCGGTCTCGGCCGTCTCGGGCGTGCTGTTCTCGTCCAGGAACCGGTCGATCTCGGCCAGGCTGTCGAGCGTGAAGTCGAGGCCGTATCCGTGGCCGGTCAGCTCGGCGGCGATGGCGTCTGCCGCCGTCGCGATGTCGTCGTAGATCGTCCCCATGTTCTCCCTCGAAACCGGGCATCTTTGCGTGCTGCTTTCGCGCGTTTCGACGCCCAGTTTCGCAGTTGGTCGGTCCGCGGTGGTGCGCGACACTCGTCCCGTGCTGGTCGAACGCTGCGACGAATGCCGGTTCGACGGCAGCCGGTGGACCGACCAGGACGTGCTCACCACCGTCGGCATCGTGCGCGTGCTCTGGGATCTCTCCATCGAGGGGGTCGACGAGCGTGTGCTGCAGACGCGCCCGAGCCCCGAGCAGTGGTCGATCGCCGAGTATGCGGATCACGTCCGCGAGACCCTCTTCGGCGCCCGCTTCCTGGTCGACTCCGCGGTGAGCTCGCCCGGCGTCGATCTCGGATCCGCGCCGCCGTCGCGCTTCGAGACGACCGCTCGCCGGGTGGATCTGCCCGCGGTCCTCGACCGGATGGGCGACGAGGCCGAGCAGCTCCGCGACCGACTGCGGGCGACGCCGGTGGACGAGTGGCCCCTGGCCACGGTCACCTTCGACGGCCGCACGGTCGACCTCGGCTGGATCGGTCGCCACGCCATCCACGACGCGAGCCACCACCTCCACGACGTGGGTCGCATCCGAGTCGGGCTCGGCGCACGGGGCGCCCAGGCAGGTGGGCACCGTCTCGCACCTCGCGGTGTCGGGCGGGGGCGTGCCCAAGCTCGGGGTCGAGGCGTTCACCGTCGGATGGTCGGGCGCGGTCGGCGACACGCAGGGCGACCGCCGCCACCACGGCCGACCGTTCCAGGCGTTGTGCCTCTGGAGCACCGAGGTCATCGCCGGGCTCCAGGCCGAGGGCCACCCGATCGCAGCCGGCCAGGCCGGCGAGAACATCACCGTCGCCGGCCTCGACTGGGCCACCCTGCGCCCGGGCACGATCGTGCGGATCGGTGGGGTGCTGGCCGAGATCTCGTCGCACGCCACGCCGTGCGCAAAGAACGCCCAGTGGTTCGCCGATCGCGCCTTCAGCCGCATCGACCACGACGTGAATCCGGGCCTGAGCCGCCTGTACGCGTCGGTGCTCGAGCCAGGTCCGGTCGCGGTGGGCGACCGGGTCGTGGTCGAGCCCTAGCTCGGCCTCCGAGCGGTCGGGCAGGACCATCGGCGCGTCGGGGATTGCCGCCCACCAGGTGGTCGATGGCGTGGGGCCAGGTCCCCTCCCTCGCGTCCGTCAGTCGATCTGGCCGAGGCCGCGCAGCCATGCGAGGAGCTGCGCCAGACCGTCGTCGAGCGATGTGGGGTCGTAGCCGAGGCGGTCGGCGGTGCGGGGCTGGCCTGCGCCGGGACCGGTGCTCGACTGCTTGGCGGCGATGGCGACGAGCGTCGGACCGAAGGCGGCGATCAACTCGGGGTCATCGGACGGCTCGAGGTCCTGCACGTGGTGGTCGACCCCGGCCAGGGCGCAGAGCTTGTTGCAGCACTCGGCGATGCTGATGACGTCCTCGGGCCGCCCCTGCAGCATGTAGCGCTCGCCTGACACGCCCCGGTCGAGGGCGGCGATCGAGCCCCACGCCACGTCGGTGGCCAGCACCCACGAGACGGGGAACCGCAGGTAGGCCGAGAGCTTCCCCCGCAGTGCGCCGCGCAGCACCCGGTTGAAGCTGGTCATGGCCAGGGCGCGGCTCACGACCGGAGCCGGGCCGAAGATGGCGCCCGGGTGGCAGGTGACGACGTCCTGGCCGGCGGCGGCGCGGGCGTGCGCTTCGTTGAAGGCCGCCAGCTTGGTCTGGTTGTAGGGATCGTCGCTCGTCTGCTCGGCGACCGGCGCGTCCTCGAGGCCGACCGCCGCCCGACGTGTCGAAGAACGTGCCCGTGCTCAGCGCCACGACGCGCCGCATGCCGACCGACGCGGCCGCGTCGAGCACGTGGGTGGTGCCGGTGGTGTTGACGGCCTGGAACTCGGTGAGGTCCTGGTTCGACGCGCCGAGCAGAGCCGCGGTGTGGATGGCCACCTCGCAACCCTCGGCCGCTCGTTTCACGTCGTCGAGCTCGGTGATGTCGCCGCTGACCAGGTCGACGCCCATCTCGGCCAGCGCCCCCGTGTCCGACGTCGGTCGCACCAGCGCGCGGACCGTGTCGCCCCGCTTGATCAACTGCTCGCAGACGTTCGATCCGGTCAGCCCGGTCGCGCCGGTGACGAAGACCGCGGTCACGGGTGGATCGGCTCCCCGGCCTCGTTCGCTCGCAGGTCCTTCCTGCTGTCGACCTCGCTCGGGTCGTACTCGATCACCGGAGGTTCGGTGCCGTACAGGTCGAGCGTGTGCAGGAAGCGGTGGACGCCCATCGTGTTGGCGCAGGCGAAGCCCGAGCTCGACGATCTGGGCCGCGGTGAACACCTCGGCCAGGCGCTCGTAGAACGCACGGTCGATGGCGTAGTGGTCGGCGGACAGCAGGTCGAGGAACTCGATGGCCATGCGCTCCTGCTCGTCGAGCTCGTCGTGGCCGGGCGCCAGCAGGCAGGCCACGTCCTCGTCGGTGATCGAGTCGTGCTTGCGGGACTGCATGCAGGGCTGGCACTCGCCCAGCTGCGCGCTGCGGATCCGGATCAGCTCGAGGATGCGACCGCCGATCAGCGTGCCTCCGCCGCGGCTGGTGCGGAGCTCGTGCACCGAGGCGAGCTGCGCGGTGCGGTAGGCGAAGATCTGCAACGGCACCTGCGTCGAGTAGAGGCCCTCACCGAACCCGTCGTCGATGATCCGACGCGACTCGGCGCTCGAGGTTCTCGAACGGAATCGGTGCGATCCGCGGCATGTCGACGCGTTCCCCCTGTGACCGTGGTGTGTCGAAGCCTCGAGCCCGCCCGCTCGAGGTGCGTTCAGCCTACGGGTCGTCCGGCCGCGACCGCCAACGGTGGCCGGGATTGGCGACCGGTACGCTCGGCGCCCATGACGCTGCCCGCCCCGCTCACCGACGACCGGCGATTCGCCGGCCAGGTCGCCATCGTCACCGGCGGCGCAGGGGGCATCGGCCGGGCGGTGGCCTCGAGCTCGCCGGCGAGGGGGCGCAGGTCGCGGTGGCCGACCTCGACGAGGTGGGAGCCATCCGCGTGGCCGACGAGATCGAGGCGATGGGGGGCGAGGCGGCGGCGGTGCCGGTCGACCTCGACGACGAGGACGAGGTGGTCGCCATGATCCGCACCACCGTCGACCGCTTCGGCGGGATCGACATCCTCGACAACAACGCGGCGCTGACCGCGGCCGCGGTCCTGGCGCAGGACCAGGCGGTCGTCGACATGACCGTCGAGGTCTGGGACCAGATGATGTCGGTCAACCTGCGCAGCCAGATGCTCACGTGCAAGCACGCCATCCCGCACATGGTCGAGCGCGGCGGGGGCGGCGGTCATCAACATGTCGTCGGGCGCGGCGATGAGCGGCGACCTGACGCGCACCGCCTACAGCGTGTCGAAGTCGGCCATCACCACGTTCACGAAGTACGTCGCCACGCAGTACGGGCGCCAGGGTGTGCGCGTCAACGCCATCATGCCGGGTCTGATCCTGACCGACCCCGTGCGGGCCCAGATCCCGCCGGCCCTGCTCGAGGCCTACTCGTCCAACCTGCTGACGCCCTACGTGGGCGAGCCCCAGGACGTCGCCGACCTCGTGTCCTTCCTCGTCTCGCCGCAGGCCCGCTACATCACCGGCCAGACGATCTGCATCGACGGGGGTATGTCGATCCACGGTGCCCGCCTGGGCAAGCAGCGCTGAGCGGGCGACCCGATCAGCCATAGGGTGACCGCATGCACGACTCGGTGACGGTTCACATGGACGCACCCCCCGACCAGGTGTGGGATCTGGTGAGCGACGTCACCAAGATCGGCCGCTACAGCCCCGAGACCTTCGAGGCGGTATGGGTCGAACCCGCCACCGGACCCGCGGTCGGGGCCCAGTTCCGCGGCCACGTCAAGCGCAACGGCAAGGGCCCGATCTACTGGACGACCTGCACGGTGACGGCCAGCGAGCCCGGCCGCGAGTTCGCCTTCGGGGTGGGCAACGGCGCGACGCCGCTCAACGTCTGGAGCTACCGGCTCGAGCCGTCGGGCGACGGTACCGACGTCACCGAGTCGTTCGCGCTGAAGCCGACCCTGGGGCTGCGCCTCTACTGGGCGTTGCTCGGATGGGCGCGCGGCAAGACCAACCGCAACGGCATGCGCACCACCCTCGAGCGCATCAAGGCCGAGGTCGAGCAGCGGCCCGAGGGATAGGCGGAGATCGACGCATGTAGGCGAGGGGTCGCCCCTCGGTGGGCGAGTGCTACTCGCGCACCGACAGGCTGAGGGCGAAGTCCCCGTCGGGGTCGGTCATCCAGCGCTCGAGGCGCAGGCCGGCGCCGGCCAGCTCGGCCTCGATGCCGGGTCGACGGAACTTGGCGCTGATCTCGGTGCGCATCTCCTCGCCCTCGGCGAACTCGACGTCGAGGTGCAGGGCGCCGATCGTCGACCTTCTGGTCGGCCAGCGACACGCAGCCGCATCTCGATCCACTCCTCGTCACGGTCGAAGCGGGCCACGTGGGCGAAGCGCGTCGACGTCGAAGTCGGCGTCGAGCTCGCGGTTGACCACGTGCAGCACGTTGAGGTTGAACTCGGCGGTCACGCCCTGCGCGTCGTCGTAGGCGGCCTCGAGCCGGTCGACGTCCTTGACCAGGTCGGTGCCGAGCAGGAAGTGGTCGCCCGGCCTCATGGTGTCGGCCAGGTCGGCCAGGAAGCGCTTGCGCTCGGCGGGCGCGAAGTTGCCGATGGTGCCGCCGAGGAAGGCGATGAGGCGCGTGCCGCCCGAGGGGAGGTCGCCGAGGTGGCGCTCGAAGTCGCCGACCACGGCGTGGACGTCGATGCCGGGGTACTCCTCCGCGATGGCCGCGGCCGCGGCGCGCAGCGTGGTCTCGCTGATCTCGAAGGGCACGAAGCGCTCGAGGCGCCCGCCCGCGGCGAGCGCGTCGAGCAGGACCCGTGTCTTGTCGGACGTGCCCGAGCCGAGCTCGACCAGCGTGTCGGCCCGGGACACCTCGGCGATCGAGGCCGCCTCGGCGCGCAGGATCGCCCGCTCGCGCTCGGTCGGGTAGTACTCGGGGAGGCGGGTGATCTGCGTCGAACAGCTCGCAGCCGCGGTCGTCGTAGAACCACTTGGGCGGCAGCTCCTTCGGCGTCGACGTGAGGCCCGTGTCGCACGTCGGCGCGCAGCGCGTCGTCGAGATCGGTCGGGCCCATCAGCACGTCGACGCGCACTCGGGAGGACTCGTGGGGTTCGGTCATGGGAGCGCCTCCGCAGTGGTGGCATCGAAGGGGGAACCGGGTGGGGTGATCGTCAGGCCGGCATCGTCCATACCCACGAACGAGCGATCCGGAACGACCTGCCAGCCCGGATCGTCGTCGTAGGGCTCGGAGGCGATCGACCAGCCCACCGGCCACCGGGTGGTCGCGGCGCACGACCAGCGAGTTGTCCCAACGGCACGCCACCAGCTGCGCGCCGTCGGTGAGCACGATGTTGTACCGGCCTTCGCCGAGCCCGGTGACCACCTCGCGCACGGCGTCGAGGGGGGATGCGCCGGCGTCGAGGCGATCGAGCACGAGGGCGAAGATCACCTCGCTGTCGGCGTCGCCGGTCAACGCCGACCGGCGTGACGGGCTGAGCTGCGCGTGCAACTGCTCGCGGCGGCCATCGCGGTATCCCTCGACGAAGCCGTTGTGGGCGAACATCCAGGGGCCATCGACGAAGGGTGCGTTGCCGGCGACCTCGGTGGGCGACCCCGGCGACTTGTGGCGGATGTGGGCGACGAAGTGTCCCGAGACGATGTCGGCCAGGTCGGCCCGGCCGGCGTCGTCCGCGTCGAGCGGTGTGGTGGTGCGATAGCGGTGGGGCGTCGCCTGTCCGCCCTCGTACCAGCCGATCCCCCAACCGTCGGGATTCTCGCAGCCGCTCGTCTGCTGCCGCGCCGCGGTGCACTGGGCGAGCAGCGAGAAGGGCGGATCGGTGACGACGGTCGAGGCCGCGACGGAGGACCCACGTAGGCGAGCAGGCGGCACATGGCTCAGGCGTCGCGGGCGCAGCGGAAGCCGGCGAAGATCTGGCGGCGGATCGGGTAGTCCCAGTTGCGGAACGTCGCGCGCACGGCGACCGGATCGGTGGCCCACGACCCGCCGCGCAGGACCTTGTACTCGGGGCCCCAGAAGACCTCGGAGTACTCGCGGTAGGGCCAGGCCTCGAAGCCGGGATAGGGCATGAAGTCCGACGACGTCCACTCCCAGACGTCGCCGATCATGGCCAGGCAACCCCACGGGCTGGCGCCGTCGGGCCGGGCGGTGACCGGCGCGGGACCGTCGCTGATCTGGCCGAGGTTGGCCCGCGCCGAGGTGGGCGCCGCGTCGCCCCACGGCCAGCGAGACGGCTCGCGGTCGACGTCGGGGTCGGGAGCGTCGGGGCGACCCACCGCTGCCTTCTCCCACTCGGCCTCGGTCGGCAGCCGCTTGCCGGCCCACCGGGCGAACGCATCGGCCTCGTACCAGCACACGTGCTGGACCGGCTCGTCGAGGTGCGCCGCGAGGTCGAGCTGACGGCCGAAGCGCAGCACGCTGCACCCGCCCTCGCCCTCGGCGCAGCCAGAACTGCGGCTGCGACAAGGCCCTGCTCTGTGCGCCAGGCCCAGCCGGCCGGCTGCCACAGGCGCTCGTCGTCGTAGCCGCCGTCGTCGATGAACGCGAGGTAGGCCTCGTTGGTGACGGGAGTCGTGTCGATCAGGAAGGGAGGCAGGTCGACGACGTGGGCGCGGCGCTCGTTGTCGTAGGCCCACGGTTCGGTCGAGGTGCCCATGACGAAGGGTCCCCCGTCGATCGTCTGCATGGGAGGGGCCGCCCGGCGCGGGGATGTCGGCGCGGAGGCCGTGGCGTCGACGGCGTCGTGGACCGCGGCGTCGGTCGGGAGGGCCAAGCGGGGCGGCGGGGTGGCGTCGAAGCCGCGCAGCTGGTGGGTGGCGAGGATGGTCTCGTCGTGCTGGTGCTCGTGCTGCAGGACCATGCCGTAGACGAACCCGTCGGCCACCAGGCGGGCGGCCTCGTCGCCGAGGTCGGTCGGGTCGAGCCCTGCGAGCAGGTCGAGCACGCGCGCCGCGCACCGTCGAGAGGTACGAACGGGTCTCCGCGGGTCCGAGGATCGGGAGCGAGGGACGCTCCCAGCGGGGGTGCTCGAACGCGTTGTAGAGGTCGTCGAGCGCCGGGTCGATGGCCGCCCGGCCGTCGAGGGCGCGCAGCAGCCACAGCTCCTCGTAGTTGCCGATGTGGGCCAGGTCCCACACGAACGGCGACATCAAGGGCGACACCTGGGCTCGCTGCTCGGCCTCGCTGAGGCTGTCGACCAGGCCGAGCGTGCGGCGGCGGGCGCGGTCGAGCGCCGCGGCCACCGCCGCGGTGTCGAACGTCGATGTTGTGTCGACCGCGGTCACGCCGACCGCTCGCTGGTGGCCAGCGTGGACCGCGCGCTCTCGGCGGGCGGGAACAGGTCGCCGTTGTGGCGCCAGTCGTCGAGTCGGTCGTCGGCCGGGGAACGCCCTCGGCGCACCCAACGATCGGCGTAGCACTCGACGAGGTCGATGCGGTCGGGATCGACACGGGCGCGCCGCAGGGCGGCCAACGCGAGGTCGAACAGGGCGACGCCCGATCGGGCCAGGTCGGGGTGGGCCAGGCCGAGCTGGGCGGCGTCGACCCACAGGTCGGCGGTCGGCGCCACCGCCTCGCCGAGCGCGGGCGCCGAGCGCGACGTCGGTCAGCGCCGCGCACGTGACGGCCACCGCCACCTGCCACATGGGCGAGGGCAGCGCGTCGAACATGCGCAGCTCGAGCCACCCCTTCGGGCGCACCGGCGGGAACAGCGTCGTGAGGTGGTACCGCAGGTCGTCCTCGGTCGGCCACCCGAGCTCGTGGCCGTCGCGCGAGCCAGTCGCCGAAGCTCAAGGGCTCGCTCATCGGGAGGCACAGGTCGTCGTCGAGACGGATGAGCATGACGCGGGCGTCGAGCGCGTAGTGCGCCCAGGCCGACGACGGATCGACGTCGCAGCGGCACCGGAGCCGAGCGGGTCGGGTCGAGCGCCCACCAGGCGCGCAGACGACTCGACTGCCATCCGCTCGGCAGCCCGCCGGCGAACGGCGAGTTGGCGAAGCAGGCGATCAGCGTGGGCCCGAGCTGGTTGGCCAGGCGCCAGCGCGCAGCCACCTGGTCGGGCTCGCCCAGGCCGACGTTCACCTGGATGGCGGCGGTGTTGCACATCATCGTGCGCCCGGCCGATCCGAGCTGGTCGAAGTAGTGCTCCATCGCCTGGTACCGCGACGCCACGGCGACGCGCTCGGGCGGACGGAGCGGATCGGCGCCGAGCGCGATCAGCTCGACCTGGCTGGCGTCGCACGCGGCGTCGAGCAGGGCCAGATCGGAGGTCGCCGCCGCGCAGACCTCGTCGATCGATCGGAACGGAGCGCTGCTCAACTCGAGCTGGCCGCCGGGCTCGAGGGTGAGCAGGCTGCCGGCGGGGAGCGGCGAGAGTCGGTCGATGAGGCGGGTGGCCTCGGTGACGGGGAGGCGGCGGTCACGGCGGCCCTGGCTGGTCAGCCACTCGAGCTCGACGCCGAGTCCGTCGGGATCGGCCGAGGGGCCGAACACGTGGGCGGCGACGAAGCGGTCGACGTCGGCCAGGGTGAGGGTGGGGGTGGGGGCCGGCACGGGTCAGCTGTGACCGAACCGGGCTTCGACCCAGTCGGTGTCGCGGATGGCGGGCAGGCGCAGCCAATCGTGAGGAGGTGGATACCTCGGGGTGTCCATCGTGGGCAGACCTCCTTGGCGGCACAGCGGCCGTTGCCGCGGTGCCCGCCACGCTAGCGACCGACCATCGACCTACCCCGCTTCAGGCGGGACATGTTCGCGACCTGTTCAGGTCGTGGTCGGGCGCCGTCCGCCTACCGTGTCGTCGAGGTCGCATGTCGGACCTCACGGGTCCGCCAAACTTGATACACTGACCATCAACTTTCCTGAGTCGTTTCGTCCGTTCACAGCCCTGGAGCCGGTCCGTGGCCCTCGATCCCAACCGCTGGACCCTGAAGACCCAAGAGGCGCTGAACCACGCCATCGAGTCGGCGCGGTCCAACGCCAACCCCGAGGTCACCCCCGACCACCTGCTGGTCGCCCTGCTCGGCCAGGAGGAGGGCATCGTCCTGCCCATCCTGACCAAGGTCGGGAAGGCCCCGATGGCGGTCCGCAGCGACGCCGAGGCCGCCGTCGAGCGCCTGCCCAAGGCCTACGGCAGCGACGCCGCGGATGAGCCGCGACCTCACGGCCCTGCTCGACGCGGCCGACGACGCCCGGCGCGAGCTGCACGACGAGTACCTCTCGACCGAGCACCTGCTGCTGGCGCTCGCCGACCGGCTCGGCGTCTCCCGCGAGGAGCTGCTGGCCGCGCTGGCCCAGGTGCGCGGCAGCCACCGCGTCACGAGCCAGAACCCCGAGGAGCAGTACCAGGCCCTCGAGAAGTACGGCCGCGACCTGACCGAGGCGGCCCGCGCCGGGCCAGATCGACCCGGTCATCGGCCGCGACGACGAGATCCGCCGCGTCATCCAGGTGCTGTCGCGCCGCACCAAGAACAACCCCGTGCTCATCGGCGAGCCCGGCGTCGGCAAGACCGCCATCGTCGAGGGCCTGGCCCGGCGCATCGTCGAGGGCGACGTGCCCGAGAGCCTCAAGGACAAGCGCCTCATCGCGCTCGACCTGTCGAGCATGGTGGCCGGCGCCAAGTACCGCGGCGAGTTCGAGGAGCGGCTCAAGGCCGTCCTCAAGGAGATCACCGACAGCGACGGCGAGGTCGTCACCTTCATCGACGAGATGCACACCGTCGTCGGCGCCGGTGCCGGCGCGAGGGCGCGATGGACGCCGGCAACATGCTCAAGCCGATGCTGGCCCGCGGTCAGCTGCGCATGATCGGCGCCACCACCCTCGACGAGTACCGCAAGTACATCGAGAAGGACGCCGCGCTCGAGCGCCGCTTCCAGCAGGTGTTCGTCGGCCAGCCCTCGGTCGAGGACACCATCGCCATCCTGCGCGGGCTCAAGGAGCGCTACGAGGTCCACCACGGCGTGCGCATCCAGGACGCGGCGCTGGTGGCCGCCGCCGTGCTGTCCGACCGCTACCTCACCGGCCGCTTCCTGCCCGACAAGGCGATCGACCTGATCGACGAGGCGGCCAGCAAGCTGCGCATCGAGATCGACTCGATGCCCACCGAGATCGACGTGGTCGAGCGCCGCATCCGCCAGCTCGAGATCGAGCGGGTGGCGCTGGCCAAGGAGACCGACGCCGCCTCGCAGGAGCGCCTCGACGCGCTCGACGAGGAGCTGGCCAACCTGAACGAGCAGTCGGCCGGGATGAAGGCGCACTGGCAGGCCGAGAAGGACGCCATCGGCCAGATCCGCGACCTCAAGGAGCAGCTCGAGGCCAAGCGCGCCGAGCTCGAGCGCGAGAGCGACCTCGAGAAGGCGGCCGAGATCCGCTACGGCCAGCTGCCCGAGCTCGAGCGCCGCATCGACGAGGCCACCAAGGCCCTCGACGAGCTGCAGGCCGACCAGAAGATGCTGAAGGAAGAGGTCGACGAGGAGGACATCGCCGAGGTCGTGAGCAAGTGGACCGGCGTGCCGGTGTCCCGGCTGATGGAGGGCGAGATGAGCAAGCTCGTCCACCTCGAGGAGCTGCTCCACGAGCGGCGTGGTCGGCCAGGACGACGCGGTCACGGCGGTGGCCAACGCCATCCGCCGCAGCCGCGCCGGTCTGTCCGATCCGCAACCGCCCGATCGGCAGCTTCCTGTTCCTCGGCCCCACCGGCGTGGGCAAGACCGAGCTGGCCCGCTCGCTGGCCGAGTTCCTGTTCGACGACGAGCGGGCGATGGTGCGCATCGACATGAGCGAGTACATGGAGAAGCACTCCGTCAGCCGCCTGATCGGCGCGCCTCCCGGCTACGTCGGCTACGACGAGGGCGGCCAGCTCACCGAGGCCGTGCGCCGTCGGCCCTACGCGGTCGTGCTCCTCGACGAGATCGAGAAGGCCCACCCCGACGTGTTCAACGTGCTGCTGCAGCTGCTCGACGACGGTCGGCTCACCGACGGCCAGGGCCGCACGGTCGACTTCACCAACGTCGTGCTGATCATGACGTCGAACCTGCCGGGTGATCCTGCCGCCTTCTTCAAGCCCGAGTTCATCAACCGCGTCGACGACATCGTGCGCTTCCGCGAGCTCACCACGCGACGACCTGCGCCACATCGTCGACCTCCAGCTCGCCACCCTCACGCGACGTGTGGCCGACCGGCGCATCACCTTGCGGGTGACCCCCGCGGCCCAGGACGCGCTGGCCCGCGAGGGCTTCGACCCGGCCTTCGGGGCCCGGCCGCTCAAGCGGCTGATCCAGCGCGAGATCGGCGACCGCCTGGCCATGGCCCTGCTCGACGGCGAGGTGGCCGAGGGCGACACCGTCACGATCGACGCCGACGAGAGCGGGCTCGTGCTGCTCGAGGTCGAACGCGGGTCAGCGCTCGCCTGACTCGGCCGCGGCGGCCGCGGGCGGCTCTGCACCTGTCCGCGAACGGGCCAGCACCGCCGGCTCGAGGCGGTCCTTGAGCCGGAGGAAGGGCTGCTCGACGAGCACGAACGAGGCGAGCGCCACAACGCCGCTGACGGCCAGGCGCAAGCAGCGTGAGCGGGACGAACGCCCAGTGGATCCGGCCGCCGTTGAGCACCAGGTACACCGGCCAGTGCCACAGGTACAGGCCGTAGGAGATGCGCCCGACGGCCACCAGCGGCTGGTGGTGCAGCAGGCGGCTGGTCAGCCCACCGGCGTAGAGGTCGGCGATGAGCAGGGTGGTCACCGCCGACGAACACGAGGTAGCCCCACTGGTCAGAGCCCGGCTGGCGACCGATCGCCTGCGAGCGGCCAGGCCGACGCCGACGAGTGCGGCGGGCCCGACCCACCGGCTGACCGCGCCCGTGTCAGGCTGGCGGGGAGTCCCGGCCACAGGAGGGTGAGCGCGGCCAGCCCGCACCCGAGCAGCAGGCCGTCGGCGTGGGTGTCGAGGCCGTAGTAGATGCGCCACACGGGCACGTGATGGGCCACGAACACCGGCGCGGAGGCCGGCGGACGCGGCCGCCCCGACCAGGGCCACCAGCCCGACGCCCTTGACGCCCCCGACCTTGTGGGCGACGATGAGCAGCGATCGGCCAGATCACGTAGAACTGCTCCTCGATGCTGAGCGACCAGGCGTGGTCGAGCAGCCCGAACAGGGGCTGCGGGTGCAGGGCCTGGACCCAGTTCATGTGGTACGTGGCGGTGGCGAACACGTCGTGCCACGTGCGCACCACCTGGTCGTGGGGCAGCCAGATCGGCGCGTAGATGGCGACGGCCAGCGACACCACGACCAGCGCCGGGAACAGGCGGAGGATCCGGCGGAGGTAGAAGCGCAGCAGGGCGATGTGGCCGGTCCCTCGCGCTCCTCGAGCAGCAGCCGGGTGATCAGGAACCCGCTGAGCACGAAGAAGACGTCGACGCCCAGGAAACCGCCCTTGGCCCACGACACGTTGGCGTGGAACAGCATCACCGCCAACACGGCGAGCGCGCGCAATCCGTCGAGCTCGGGGCGGTAGCCGAGGGGCGCGGGTCGGGTGTTCACCTGTCGAGGACCGTACCCGGGCGCGGGACTAACCTCGCCCCGTGACTGGCGCCGCGGCGACGATCGAGCGCGCTCGATGGCCCGGTCGACCCCCGTGATCGACAGCCTGCACGAGAAGCGCCCGACGATCCCGTTCCTGCCGGGCGTCGAGGGGCTGCGGGGCCTGGCCCTGCTGGCCGTCCTGCTCTACCACAACGGGTTCACGTGGGCGCGGGGCGGCTTCCTCGGCGTCTCGACCTTCTTCACCCTCTCGGGCTTCCTCATCACCCTGCTGCTGATCTGGGAGTTCTCGAGCGGCGGGCTCGATCAGCCTCCGGGGCTTCTGGAGTCGCCGCTACCGCCGGCTGATGCCGGCGTCGCTGCTCTGCCTGCTCGGCGTCGTCGCTGTTCGGGTACTTCGTCGCCTCGCCCGGGCAGCTCGCCACGCTGCGGGGCGACGTGCTGGCCGCGCTGGCCTACGTCGCCAACTGGCGCTTCATCGCGACGGGCCAGTCCTACGCCCAGCTCTTCAGCGGCGCCGTCGCCGGTGCTGCACTTCTGGTCGCTCGCGATCGAGGAGCAGTTCTACCTGGTCTTCCCGGTGATCGTGGTCGTGACCTTCAAGGTGTTCAAGGGCTCGCGCCGCGCCGTCGCCGTCGTGCTGGCCCTGCTGCTCGCTGGCCTCGCTGGCGTCGATGTTCTGGTCCTGTACTCGCCCGGCCAGGACGTGTCCCGCGTCTACTACGGCACCGGCACGCGAGCGCTCGAGCTGCTGCTCGGCGCGCTGCTGGCGCTGGCTGCTGGCCCACCCCACCGGGTTCGTGCTGCGGATGCCCCGCTGGGCCTGGGAGATCGCCGGCTTCGTCGCCGCCGGTCGTGATCCTGGTGCTCTGGGTCGAGCACCACCCAGCCGCTCCTCTGGCTCTACCAGGGCGGGCTGGCCGGCTACGCCGTCATGTCCTGCCTGTTCATCGTGGCCGCCATCCGCCGCGGACCCATCCGATCGGCGCTCGCCATTCGCGCCGCTGCGCTGGCTCGGCGCCATCAGCTACGGCGTGTACCTCTTCCACTGGCCCATCTACCTGTGGCTGACCCCGCGGCGCACCGGGCTCGACCCCTGGCCGCTGTTCGGGCTGCGCTTCGCCGTGACCCTGGTCGCTGGCCATCGCCTCGGCCCGTCTGCTCGAGGTGCCCATCCGCCAGCGCACGGTTCCCGGTCCGCGTCCGCCCGTCGATGCTCAGCGCGGCTGCGATCGCGGCCGTCGTGATCTCGCTGTCTCGCCGTGACGGCCGTGCCGCAGACCGACCTCATCAGCTTCGCCCAGCCCACGCCGCGCCGCCGCCGTCGCTGGCGCCGACCACCACGACCCGGCCCGTCCCGGTGTCGGTCGGCGGGGTGGCCACCGCGCCGATGGTCCCGAAGGTGCCGCTGGCCCCGGGCGAAGCGCCGCGGGTGCTGCTGCTCGGCGACTCGGCCCTGCTCACGCTGGGCGACGGGCTCGTGCACTGGGGACCCGACACCGGCCGGATGCAGGTGTGGGACGCCGGCAAGCTGGGGTGCCCGGTCGGGCGCGGCGGCGAGTACCAGTACCTCGGCCAGGTCATCGCCGACTACGGCTACTGCGACTGGACCACCGATCTTCCCCAAGCAGATCACGCAGATCCGCCCGCAGGTGATCATGGTGATGTTCGGCACCTGGGACGTCGCCGACCGGCTGATCCCCGGCGACACCGCTGGCGCTCGATCGGCGATCCGGTGTACGACAAGTGGCTCCGCGGCGAGATCTCCGAGGCGATCGACACGATGACGGCACAGGGGGCGACGGTGGTCTGGCTGATGCAGCCCTACATCCGCGTCGGCATCACCGAGCAGCTCAAGGGGCCGTTCCCCGAGGAGGATCCGAGTCGGATGGACCGGTTCAACCAGCTGGTGCGAGAGGTGGTGGCCACCAAGCCGCGGGCCATGATCCTCGACCTCGCAGGCGCACATGCGGACGCTGCCCGAGGGCGAGATGAGCCCGGCCGACCGGCCCGACGGCATCCACTGGACCAAGCCCGCCGCACTGGCGCTCGCCCCCTGGCTGGGCGAGTCGTTGATCGACATCGCCAACGGCCAGCCACCGCTGCCCGTCGACTCGCGTGGCTGAGCCGGGGTCGGTCGCCGAAGCCGCTCCCGCCGAACCCGCGGACCTCGACGGCCGCGGTCGTTCTCACGTCGCCACTTCCGGATCCTGCTCGTGGCCGTGGCGGTCGGGGGCCTGGCCATCCGGGTGGCCTACGTCTGGTTCATCCGCCGGCACACCGTCTACGGCGGCGACCCCCTCTACTTCCACCAGGGCGCCAACCTGCTGGCCACCGGCCACGGCTTCATCAACCCCTACGCCTTCGCGCGCCACCGAGTCGGTGCAGGCGGCCGACCACCCGCCGCTCTACCTCGTCTACCTGGCCGCGTTCTCGGCGGTCGGGCGTCCGCACCATCACCGAGCACCTGCTGGCCTCGACCCTGCTCGGGGCGGCGTCGGTCGTCGTGGCCGGCCTGGCCGGGCGCGAGATCGCCGGCGAGCGGGTCGGGCTCCTCGGCTGCCCTGCTCGTGGCCGTCTACCCGAACGCGTGGCGCTACGACGGCATGCTGCTGTCCGAGTCGATGGTCATCCTCGTCGTGCTGATCGCCGTCTGGCTGGCCTACCGGTACTGGCACCGACCGTCGCGCTGGCGGATGGCCGCGGTGGGTGCGGCGGTCGGCTTCGCCGCGCTCTCGCGCTCCGAGCTGGTCCTGCTGGCCGCTGATGCTCGTCGTCCCGCTGGCCCTGCTGACCCCCGCGCCGCCGGCCGGCGCCGCGCCCGGCGCCTGGCCGTCGGCCTGGGCGCGACCGTGCTGGTCCTGGCCCCGTGGATCGGGTTCAACCTGGCCCGCTTCGACCACACCGTGCTGCTGTCGCGAGAACATCGGGGGCACCCTGGCCACGTCGAACTGCGACCAGGTGTACTACGGGACCCCTCATCGGGTACTGGTACTACCCCTGCGGGCAGGCCATCCTCGACCAGCACGACATCGGCCCGTACGCCTTCAACGGCGCGGCCGACCGTGACCAGTTCCACGGGGCGCTCACCTACATGAAGGCGCACGAGAGCCGCATCCCGATCGTCATCGCGGCCCGGGTGGGCCGCATCACCGGCCTGTTCCGGCCTCGCCAGGAGGCCCACCTCGACGTGTACCTCGAGAACACCACGGTCTGGGTGTCGACCTGGGGGCTCTACACCTACTACCCGATGGCGCTGCTGGCGATCGCCGGAGGCGTCGTGCTGCGCCGGCGGCGGGAGGCCGTCTTCCCGCTGCTCGCCCCGATCGCTGACCGTGATCGCCACCGTGCGCGCTCTTCTACGCGGCCACCCGGTTCCGGGCCAGCGCCGAGGGCGCGCTCTGCCTGCTGGCCGCGGTCGCCGTCGACGGCCTGATCCGTGCGGGGCGACGGCGGCTTCGTCCCGAAGGGCTGAGTGATCCTGTCCGGCCCGACCGGAGGCCCCGGACCCGGCTCCGGCCACGGCGCGGTGACGACCACCGAGACGGCCCCCGTGGTCCACCCCACGAGACCGGCGCGCCTGGCCGAGGTCCTCTGGGGCAGCTGGCCCCGCCGCATCCTGCTGCTGGCGGTGCTCGTGGGGTGCGGCGCTGCGGTGCTGGTGGATCGTCTACGCCGCTGCGGCCGCCGCTGAAGCTGCACGACCCGTTCTTCTACCTCTACTACTCGCGCCGAGCGGTCACCGGCGACGGCTTCTACCGCCTGAAGGACGGCGAGCCGACCGCCTACTACCCGATCGGGTACCCGGTCATCCTGAGCGCCTGGTTCTGGTTCATGCAGCACTCGCCGTTCCCCAACCACTGGATCGCGGCCACCGGCGCCCTGAACCTGATCTTCAGCACCGCCTCGATCGCCCTGGCCGGGGTGCTCGGTCGCCGGCTGGTCGGCCCCTGGGTGGGGGCCGTGACCGCGGTCATCGTGGCGCTGTTCCCCAGCCTGATCTTCCACTCGGCGACGATCCTCACCGAGACCACGTTCAACTTCTTCCTCCTGCTGACCCTGCTGGTCGGCTGCTGGCACCCCTGGAACGCGCGCGATCCCTCGTGGGGACGGTTGGTCGCGTTCGGCCTGCTGCTCGGCGTCTCGATCCAGATCCGGCCCATCGCCCTGCTGATCGTGCCCATGGTGCTGATCGCGATGTGGCGGGTCGGCGGCATGGCGCTGGCGCTGAAGCGGTTCGCGGTGGTGGCGGGCGCCGTGGTCGTCCTCATGGTCCCCTGGACGATCCGCAACGAGGTCGTGATGCACGCCTTCCTGCCCATCGGCACCACCACCGGCGACAACCTGTGCATCGGCAACTACCCGGGCGCCCAGGGACACTTCGCCTTCCCCAAGCGCTGCTTCGGGGAGAACAAGATCGAACGCCGCCCGGCCTTCGAGACCGACCGCAACTCGCGCCTCACCCACCAGGCCCTGCAGTGGGCGGCCAACCACCCTGTGCGAGAGCTCGAGCTGGTGCGTCGCCCGCACGCGGTGGGAGTTCGCCGGCGACCACGACGCCGTCGCGGCGGTGCAGTCCTACGGCGACGATCCCTTCATCCCCGCCGACACCGCGACGACGCTCGGCAACATCGCCGACAAGTACTTCGACACGGTCCTCGTCCTCGCGCGTCCTCGGGGTCCCGCTGCTGGTCCGCGGGGGTGACCGGCGTCGTCTGCTCCTGCTGCTGTCGATCGTCGCCGTGGTCATCTCGGTGTGGCCCTTCTTCGGCGATCCGCGCTTCCACGTGCCCATCAACGTGCTCATCCCGATCCCGGCGGCGATGGTGATCGTGGCGGTGGCGCGACGCCTGCGCGGGGTCCGCGGCGACGCCCACCTGACCACCCAACGTCGCTCTTCCAGTTGCGCTCGTCACGGAGAGTGTCATAGAGTCCGGCGACGGCCTGTCCTCCCCACCGACGACAGGCTGTGTAGGGCGAACATGTAGGGCGAAACATCAGTATGGGGAAGCGTTGATCCGCAGGCGTCACTGGTCGCTTGGTCTGCGGGGAGCTAGAGCGAACCCGGCCCCTCAGGCGTCAAACGACGTGGGCCGATCTCTCGTGGTGGGGGCGATGGCCGTGCGTTTGCGCCGCCACCGAGGGAGACAACGTTGGCCAGGAAGCACGCACCCCGTCTGAAGTTGCATTTCCGGATCGCCGCGTCCGCGAGCCTCGTGCTCGCCATGCTGGCCGGTCTGGTGGGCTTCGCCCAGAGCGCGTCGGCGCACAGCCTGTCGCTCGGCGGGGTGGCCAGCTGCCAGGAGGACGGGACCTTCACGATCACGTGGACGTTGACCAACGACTACAGCCTCGACAGCATCGTGCACTCCTTCTCGGTCTCGCCCAACGTGGGGACGACCAACCTCACCGCGGACGCCAACTACCACGGCGGCACGCCCTACAACGGGAGCGGCACGGTGGTGCCGGCCAACAAGGCGATCCAGTTCACCACGACGGGCATCCCGGGCAACACGCCCGACGTGACGCTCGACGTGGCCGGGACCTGGACCGACAACTTCATGCAGACGAACCCGCCGTCGGCCAACGTGCAGTTGACCGGCGACTGCTTCGGCACGCTCAAGATCACCAAGACGGTCGTGGGCCAGAGCGCTCCCCCGCCCGGCACCAATTACACGATCGCCTACAACAACGGCCACGGCGTGTCGGGCACCGTGGTGGTGCAGGCCGGCCAGACCGTCTCGGTCAGCCACCTGCCCTTCGGCACCTACACGCTCAGCGAGGTGTCGCCTCCTGCGGGTGACTCGGTCACCATCACCCCGAGCACCGTGGTGGTGTCGCCCGACGCGAAGACCGCCGTCATCTCGGTCGTCAACACCTTCCCGGACTTCGGGGGCTTCACCGTCACCAAGCACGTGACCGGCCAGACCGCCGGGTACGTCCCCGGCTCGACCTTCGACGTCGCCTACTCGTGCTCGAACGGAGCCTCCGGCGACCTCAGCCTGGTCGACGGCGCCACCAAGGGCGTCAGCTCGCTGCCCATCGGCACCACCTGCACCCTCAGCGAGGGCGCCAAGCCCCCGACCAAGGACGCCAGCTACGTCTACGGCACCGAGACCTGGATCCCGTCGAACACCCTCACGATCGTGGCCAACAACTCGGCCAACACCGTGGCGGTCACCCTCGACAACCCGATCACCCGCGTGCTCGGCGGCTTCACGGTCACCAAGCACGTCACCGGCCAGACCGGGGGCTATGTGGCCGGCTCGCACGTTCACGGTCACCTACACCTGCTCGGACGGCACCGACGGCACCCTGAGCCTCAAGGACGGCGACACCGCCGGGGTGGGCAACCTCCCGATCGGCACCACCTGCACGCTGTCCGAGACGGGCAAGCCCGCCACCAAGGACGCCAGCTACGCCTGGGGCACCGAGACCTGGTCGCCGTCGAGCTCGCTCACCATCGTCGTCAACACCTCCGGCAACACCGTGGGCGTCACCCTGACCAACCCGCTGGTGCGGGTGCTGGGTGGCTTCACGGTCACCAAGCACGTGACCGGCCAGACCGGGGGCTATGTGGCCGGCTCGCAGTTCACGGTCACCTACACCTGCTCGGACGGCACCGACGGCACGCTGTCGCTGATCGACGGCGCCACCGCGGGGGTCAACAACCTGCCCATCGGCACGACCTGCACGCTGTCCGAGACGGGCAAGCCCGCCACCAAGGACGCCAGCTACGCCTGGGGCACCGAGACCTGGTCGCCGTCGAGCTCGCTCACGATCGTGGTGAACGACTCGAACAACACGGTGGGCGTGTCGCTGACCAACCCGCTGGTGCGGGTGCTGGGTGGCTTCACGGTCACCAAGCACGTGACCGGCCAGACCGGTGGCTATGTGGCCGGCTCGCAGTTCACGGTCACCTACACCTGCTCGGACGGCACCGACGGCACGCTGTCGCTGATCGACGGCGCCACGGCGGGGGTCAACAACCTGCCGATCGGCACCACCTGCACGCTGTCCGAGACGGGCAAGCCCGCCACCAAGGACGCCAGCTACGCCTGGGGCACCGAGACCTGGTCGCCGTCGAGCTCGCTCACCATCGTGGTGAACGACTCGAACAACACGGTGGGCGTGTCGCTGACCAACCCGCTGGTGCGGGTGGTCGGTGGCTTCACGGTCACCAAGCACGTCACCGGCGAGACGGGCGGCTACGTCCCGGGTTCGCAGTTCACGGTGTCGTTCACCTGCACGGACGGCTCGTCCGGTTCGCTGCTGCTCGTCGACGGTGGGACCGCCGGCGTCAGCAACCTGCCGATCGGCACGGTCTGCACGCTGTCCGAGACGGGCAAGCCCGCCACCAAGGACGCCAGCTACGTCTTCAGCCCCGAATCGTGGAGCCCCTCCAACGTGGTGACGATCGTCACCAACGACTCGGGCAACACGGTGGGGGTCACCCTGACCAACCCGATCGCCCGGGTCGAGGGTGGCTTCACGGTCACCAAGCACGTCACCGGCGAGACCGGCGGCTACGTCGGCGACTCGACGTTCACGGTGTCGTACTCGTGCTCGAACGGAGCCAACGGCACGTTGACCCTGGCCGACGGTGACACCAAGGCCGTGACCGGCCTGCCGCTGCTCACCACCTGCACGCTGGCCGAGACGGGCAAGCCCGCCACCAAGGACGCCAGCTACGCCTGGGGCACCGAGACGTGGGATCCGTCCAGCTCGCTCACCATCGTGGCCAACGCGTCCAACAACGTGGTCGCCGTGGTCCTGACCAACCCGCTGGTGCGGGTGCTCGGTGGCTTCACGGTCACCAAGCACGTCACGGGTGAGACCGACGGCTACGTCGCCGGCTCGCACTTCACCGTGTCGTTCACCTGCTCGGACGGCACGACGGGCACGCTGTCGCTGACCGCCGGGTCGACCGCGGGCGTCAACGGCCTGCCGATCGGCACCACCTGCACGTTGGCCGAGACGGGCAAGCCCGCCACCAAGGACGCCAGCTACGCCTGGGGCACCGAGACGTGGGATCCGTCGAGCTCGCTCACCATCGTGGTGAACGACTCGGGCAACACGGTGGCGGTCAGCCTGACCAACCCGCTGGTGCGGGTGCTCGGTGGCTTCACGGTCACCAAGCACGTCACCGGCGAGACCGACGGCTACGTCGCCGGCTCGAGCTTCACGGTCTCGTACTCGTGCAGCGACGGTTCGACCGGCACGCTGTCGCTGACCGCGGGGGCCACCAAGGGCGTCAGCGCTCTGCCCATCGGCACCACCTGCACGTTGGCCGAGACGGGCAAGCCCGCCACCAAGGACGCCAGCTACGCCTGGGGCACCGAGACGTGGGATCCGTCGAGCTCGCTCACCATCGTGGTGAACGACTCGGGCAACACGGTGGCGGTCAGCCTGACCAACCCGCTGGTGCGGGTGTTGGGTGGCTTCACGGTCACCAAGCACGTCACCGGCGAGACCGCCGGCTACGTCGCCGGCTCGCAGTTCACCGTGTCGTTCAGCTGCTCGGACGGCTCGACGGGCACGCTGTCGTTGATCGACGGCTCGACAGCAGGGGTCAACAACCTGCCCATCGGCACCACCTGCACGCTGGCCGAGACGGGCAAGCCCGCCACCAAGGACGCCAGCTACGCCTGGGGCACCGAGACGTGGGATCCGTCGAGCTCGCTCACCATCGTGGTGAACGACTCGAACAACACCGTCGGGGTCGATCTGACCAACCCGCTGGTGCGGGTGCTGGGTGGCTTCACGGTCACCAAGCACGTCACCGGCGAGACCGCCGGCTACGTCGCCGGGTCGACCTTCACGGTGGCCTACTCGTGCACCGACGGCACCGACGGCACGCTGACCCTGATCGACGGGGCCACCGTCGGCGTCGACAGCCTGCCCATCGGCACCTCGTGCTCGCTGTCGGAGACCGCCAAGCCCGCCACCAAGGACGCCAGCTACGCCTGGGGTCCCGAGACGTGGGATCCGTCGAGCACGGTGGTCATCTCCACCAACGACTCGGAGAACACGGTCGGTGTCAACCTGACCAACCCGCTGGTGCGGGTGCTGGGTGGCTTCACCGTCACCAAGCAGGTCACCGGGGCCACCGCCGGCTACGTCGCCGGGTCGACCTTCACGGTCCACTACACCTGCTCGGACAGCTCGTCCGGTGATCTCGTGATCACCAACGGCGAGTCGAAGAGCGTCACCGGCCTGCCCATCGGCACCACCTGCACGCTCTCCGAGACGGCCAAGCCCGCCACGGCCGGGTCGGGCTTCACGTGGGGCACGCCGGTGTGGTCGCCGTCCGACACGGTCACCATCGCCGCCAACAGCGACCAGAACAACGTGTCGGTCACGCTGAAGAACCCGCTCGCGCAGGTCCTCGGCGAGGTCGCCACGCCTCCGACCACCGTTCAGGCCGCCACCCTGCCCCGCACCGGAGCACCGGACACCATCTACCTGCTGGTGATCGGTTTCATGCTCCTGCTCGGCGGGGGTTGCTTCGTGGCCGCGGCAAAGGTCGACGACTAGTCGACCCATAGAGAAGGTCGACGACTAGTCAACACTTCAAGCGAGGGAGCATCGACCTTGGTCGATGACTGATGGGGAGGGGGTGGGTCGGTCTCCGGACCGGCCCACCTCCGCGTCGGGGGCCACCTGGCGAGGCGACTCGGCCAGACGACTAGGCTCGCGCCGCAAGACGACGCCACCGAAGGAGCATGACCCGTGCCAGCGACCGTCGTCGTCGGGACCCAGTGGGGTGACGAGGGAAAGGGCCGGTTCACCGACCTCCTCGCCAAGGAGATGAACCTGGTCGTCCGCTACCAGGGCGGCCACAACGCGGGCCACACGATCGTGGTCGACGGCGAGCGCTTCGCGCTGCAGCTGGTGCCGAGCGGCATCCTCTACGACCACATCACCCCGGTGATCGGCAACGGGGTGGTCGTCGACCCACGTGTGCTGCTGGCCGAGCTCGACATGCTGGCCGGCCGGGGCGTCGACGTCAGCCGGCTCAAGGTGAGCGGCAACGCCCACCTGATCCTCCCGTACCACCAGGAGCTCGACAAGGTCACCGAGCGCCGGTTGGGGCGCAACAAGCTGGGCACCACCAAGCGCGGCATCGGGCCGGCCTACGCCGACAAGGCGTCGAGGGTGGGGCTACGCGTGCAGGACCTGCTCGACCCCAAGATCTTCCGCCAGAAGCTCGACGTGGTCCTCAAGGAGAAGAACGCGGTGCTGAGCCGCGTGTTCAACCAGCTCCCGGTCTCGGCCGACGACATCGCCGCCGAGTACCTCGACGTCTGCCGGCCGCGGCTCGAGCCGATGATCGCCGACACGGTCGGCCTGGTGCACGAGGCCCTCGAGAGCGGCCAGCACGTGCTGCTCGAGGGGGCCCAGGCCACCTTCCTCGACCTCGACCAGGGCACCTATCCGTGGGTCACCTCGTCCAACCCCGTGGCCGGCGGGGCGTGCACCGGTGCCGGGGTGGGTCCCCGCTACATCGACCGCGTGATCGGCATCGCCAAGGCGTACGTCACGCGGGTGGGCGCGGGACCGTTCCCCACCGAGCTGCTCGACGAGACCGGCGACCTGCTGATCGACCGCGGCGGCGAGTTCGGGACCAACACCGGTCGTCGCCGCCGACCCGGGTGGTTCGATGCCGTGATGATGCGCCACGCCGTGCGGTTGAACTCGCTGTCCGAGGTCGCCCTGACCAAGCTCGACGTGCTCGACACGTTCGACACCGTCAAGGTGTGCGTGGCCTACGAGCTCGACGGCGAGCGATTCGAGCACCTGCCGTACCACCAGTCGGTGCTGCACAAGGTCACACCCGTCTACGCCGAGCTGCCCGGGTGGCACACCGATCTGACCGAGGCGACCGAACCCAACCAGCTGCCGGTCGCCGCCCGCGACTACGTCGACTTCCTCACCGAGCAGGTCGGGGTACCGATCCGCCTGGTCGGGGTGGGGCCGGGTCGCGATCAGTTCGTGCACTTCGCCGCATGACGGCGCGCGTCTGCGTCGTCGGCTCCGGCGGTCGTGAGCATGCGCTGGCGCAGGTGCTCGGCCGCCACGCCGAGGTCGAGGTCACACCCGGCAATCCCGGCATCCCCGGCTCGCGTCCCGAGCCTGCCACCGAGCTCGAGGCCGACCTGTTCGTCATCGGGCCCGAGGTCCCGCTGGTCGACGGCCTGGCCGACCGGCTGCGCGACCAGGACAAGCTCGTGTTCGGGCCGGGCCTCGACGGGGCGCGCCTCGAGGGGTCGAAGGCGTGGATGAAGCAGTTGCTGGTCGACGCCGGCGTGCCGACCGCGGGCCATGCCACGTTCTGCGACCTCGAGCCGGCGCTCGCCCATCTCGACACCATGGCCGAGCTCTTCGTGATCAAGACCGACGGGCTGGCCGCCGGCAAGGGCGTGCTCGTGACGGAGTCGCGGGCCGAGGCGGCCCAGGCGGTGCGCGACTACCTGTCGGGCGAGGCGTTCGGCGAGGCCGGGCGGACCGTGGTGATCGAGGAGGGCCTGCGTGGTCCCGAGCTATCGGTGCTGGCCGTGTGCGACGGGCACCGGGCGGTCGCGCTGGCCCCTGCCCAGGACTTCAAGCGCGTCGGCGACGGCGACGAGGGCCCGAACACCGGTGGCATGGGCGCCTACTCACCTGTGCCGGTGGCGGGGTCCGACGTGATGGGCATGGTGATGGAGCGGGCCATCGAACCCACCCTGGCCGCGCTGCGGGCGGCGGGCATCGACTACCGCGGCGTGCTCTATTGCGGCCTGATGCTCACCCCCGACGGTCCCAAGGTGATCGAGTACAACGTCCGCTTCGGCGATCCCGAGTCCCAGGTGGTGCTGCCCCGGATGCGCACCGATCTGGTGCAGCTGCTCAGCGAGGCCGCGGCCGGCCACATCGACCACGAGCCCGGCTTCATCGACGACGCGGCCGTGACGGTGGTGTGCGCGAGCGAGGGCTACCCCCAGTCGCCGCGGGTCGGCGATGTGATCGAGGGCCTCGCCACGGCGTCGCGGATAGAGGGAGTCTCCGTGTTCTGCGCCGGCGTCGCCGAGGACGGCGAGGGACGGCTCGTGACCGCCGGGGGCCGCGTGCTCGACGTCACCGCGCTCGGGCCCGACATCGGCACCGCCCGCAGCCGCGCGTATCAGGCCGTGGCCTGCCTCAGCTGGCCCGGCATGCACGTCCGCAGCGACATCGCTGCGGCCCCGACCAAGGAGACGAGCAGGTGAAGGTTGGTGTCCTGATGGGATCGGCCAACGACGGGGACAAGATGCGCCCCGCATCCGAGGTCCTCGAGTCGTTCGGCATCGAGGCGGATGTGCGGGTGCTGTCCGCGCACCGCAATCCGGCCGAGGTGGTGGCACTCGTGAGCTCGGCCCGCGAGTCGGGCTACGTCGCCTTCATCTGCGGCGCCGGCATGGCGGCGCACCTGGCCGGCGTGGTCGCGGCCCACACCACGCTGCCGGTGGTGGGCGTGCCGCTGTCCGGCGGCGCGCTCAACGGGGTCGACGCGCTCTACGCGACCGTGCAGATGCCGAAGGGCATCCCGGTGGCCACCGTGGCCATCGACGGATCGCTCAACGCCGCGCTGCTGGTGGTCGAGATGCTGGCCATCAGCGACGAGGCCCTGGCCGCCAAGCTGCTCGAGGACCGCGCCCGCCGCGCCGCGGGCTAGACCCGTCGCTGCGGAGCGGAGCGGAGCAGCTCGCGTGGTGTTCGAGGATGCCGAAGGCAGCCCGGCGGATCATCGCCGGGCCAGAGAGCGGGCGGTTCGCTGCGGAGCGGAGCGCAGCAGCTGGCGCGGTGTTCGAGGATGCCGAAGGCAGCCCGGCGGATCATCGCCGGGCCAGCTAGAACGGAACGCGCTCGCCGGTGCCGCCGAGGTGGTCGTCCAGCCAGGCGAGGGGGTTCTCCTCGGTGGCCACGGCAACGGGGGCGGCGGGGACGAACTCGTCGAACGGCGAGATCTCGACCCGGGTGGCTTCGCGGTGGCCGGAGTTGCGGGCCCGGCACCACTGCTTGTGGCGATCCTTGATCTCGCGCTTCGTGCGGACCGGTCGCACCGTCGAGGTCGACCGGACGCCCGAGGCGGCCAGGGCGCACGACAGGCAGTAGGGGGGCTTGCCCGCGCCGAACGCGTACACGAGGCACTCGCCGCAGAAGTCGTGACCGCAGGTGCGGCAGACGTCCTCCGCCGCTTCGAACTGATGCCTGGCGCAACGTTCTTCCATGCTGGATCCCTCGCATTGGTCGTGCCCGGCTGGCGGCGGGTTCGTTCCGGATGGTGTGTCGGGTGATCCTTCGGCGGGATGTCCGCGCTCCTTTACGGATCTGGGCCGCTGACCGGCCTATTTGAGGCGTCCGGCCCACGAGTTGGGCTCATGGACCTATGCCCGCGGCCGAATAGGATCGTCGGGTGACATCCGGTCTGCCCAACGTGCTCGCCGCTCGCTACGCCAGCCGCGAGATGGTCGACCGCTGGACGCCCGAGACCAAGATCGTGCTCGAGCGGCGTCTGTGGATCGCGGTGCTGCGGGCCCAGCGCGAGCTGGGTGTCGACGTGCCGGCCGAGGCCATCGACGCGTACGAGAAGGCGGTCGACATCGTCGATCTCGATTCGATCGACGCCCGCGAGCGCGTCACGCGCCACGACGTCAAGGCCCGCGTCGAAGAGTTCTCGGCGCTGGCCGGCTACGAGCACGCCCACAAGGGGATGACCTCGCGCGACCTCACCGAGAACGTCGAGCAGCTGCAGATCCGTTCGTCGTTGCAGTTGATCCGCGATCGGATGGTCACCGCCCTGGCCCGACTGGCCGGGCTGGCGGCCGAGCACGCCGAGCTCGTCATCACCGGGCGCAGCCACAACGTGGCGGCTCAGGCCACGACCCTCGGCAAGCGGTTCGCCAACGCCGGCGAGGAGGTGCTCATCGCCTATCGCCGCATCGACGAGCTGATCGAGCGGTACCCGCTGCGGGGACTCAAGGGTCCGGTCGGCACCCAACAGGACCAGCTCGACCTGCTCGACGGCGACCTCGAACGCCTCGACGAGCTCGAGCGGGCGGTGGCCCGGCACCTCGGCTTCGACCACGTGCTCACCAACGTCGGCCAGGTGTACCCGCGATCGCTCGACCTCGACGTGGTGAGCGCGCTCGTGCAGGCGGCCGCCGGCCCGTCGAGCCTGGCGCTGACCATCCGGCTCATGGCCGGCCACGAGCTGGCCACCGAGGGCTTCGCTCCGGGCCAGGTGGGCTCGTCGGCCATGCCCCACAAGATGAACACTCGCTCGTGCGAGCGCATCAACGGCCTCGAGGTCGTCCTGCGCGGCTACCTCACGATGGTGGCCGGCCTGGCCGGCGACCAGTGGAACGAGGGTGACGTGAGCTGCTCGGTCGTGCGCCGCGTGGCGCTGCCCGACGCGTTCCTGGCCACCGACGGGCTCTTCGAGACGTTCCTGGCCGTGCTGGCCGACTTCGGTGCCTACCCGGCGGTGATCAGCCGCGAGCTCGACCGGTACCTGCCCTTCCTGGCCTCGACCAAGGTCCTCATGGCGGCCGTGCGCGCCGGCGTGGGCCGCGAGGCGGCGCACGAGGCCATCAAGGAGCACTCGGTGGCGGTGGCGCTGGCCCAACGCGAGCAGGGCGCCGCCGGCAACGACCTGGTCGAGCGCCTGGCCGGCGACCCCCGTCTCGGGCTCGACGCCGATGCGCTCGGTGGGCTGCTGGCCGAGCCGATCGACTTCGTCGGGGCCGCTCCACACCAGGTCGCCGCGTTCGTCGCGGCCGTCGAACCCGTGGTCACCGCCCATCCCGAAGCGGCCTCGTACCATCCCGCACCCATCCTCTGAACAGGAGCCTGCCGTGACCACCGACATCGACCTGCCCCACCTGTACTCGGGGAAGGTCCGTGACATCTACGACGCCGGTGACGGACGGCTCCTGCTCGTCACGTCCGATCGGATCTCCGCCTTCGACGTGGTCATGGCCGAGCCCATCGACGACAAGGGTCGCGTGCTGACCGCCATGTCCGCGTTCTGGTTCAGCCAACTCGCCGACGTCGTGGCCAGCCACCTCATCTCCACCGACCTCGACGACCTGCCCGCCGGCGCCCAGAAGCCCGAGCTGGCGGGACGGGTCATGTTGTGTCGGCGCGGCCGAGATGCTGCCGCTCGAGTGCATCGTGCGGGGCTACATCACCGGCTCGGCGTGGAAGGAGTACCGCACCCAGGGCACGATGCACGGCACGACGCTGCCCGAGGGGCTGCTCGAGTCCTCCGCGCTGCCCGAGCCCGTGTTCACACCGTCGACGAAGGCGGCCGAGGGCCACGACGAGAACATCTCGTTCGAGCGCGCGGTCGAGCTGGTGGGCACCGACATCGCCACCCAGGCCCGCGAGGTGTGCACCGAGCTGTACCGCCGAGGCGCGGCGTGGGCGCTCGAGCGCGGCATCGTCATCGCCGACACCAAGTTCGAGCTGGGCCTGGTCGACGGCGAGCTGGTGGTGGCCGACGAGGTGCTGACGCCCGACTCGTCGCGCTTCTGGCCGGCCGACCAGGTGGTCCCGGGCTCGACCCCGCCGTCGTTCGACAAGCAGCCCGTGCGTGACTACCTCGACGGCCTCGACTGGAACAAGCAGCCCCCACCCCCGCCGCTGCCGGCCGAGGTGGTCGTGGCCACCCGCGACCGCTACGTCGAGGCCTACGAGCGCCTCACCGGTCTCGACTTCGCCGACTGGCCCTCCGCCCCGCGGTAGTCAGGAGCCGGTGGTCACTCGCCGGGCGTGGCGTCGTGCCAGCATGACCGGATGACCAGTCCGGACACCAGGTCGCTGTGGGAGGCCAACGCGCCGGCGTGGACCGCCCTCACCCGGGCTGGGTACGACGTGTTCCGCGACCTCGTCAACTCGCCTGCCTTCTTCGACCTGCTGCCGGATGTCGAAGGCCTTCACTGCCTCGACGTGGGGTGCGGCGAGGGATACAACACGCGCCTGCTCGCCGGTCGCGGAGCGCGGGTGGCGGCGCTCGACATCTCCGAGACGTTCATCCGGGCAGCCGCCGAGGATGCCGGCTCCATCCGCTTCGTGGTGGGCGACGGTGCGCGGCTGCCCTTCGTCGACGGATGCTTCGGCGCGGTGACCGCCTTCATGAGCTTGATGGATGTGGCCGAGCCCGAGCTCGTCCTGGCAGACGTGGCGCGGGTGTTGCAGCCGGGCGGCTTCGTCCAGTTCTCGGTGCTGCACCCGCTGATGACCTCGCCGCGGCGAGCGTGGGTCGAGGACGAATCGGGCCGGCGCGAAGCCCTCGCCGTCGGCGGTTACTTCGACGAGGGCGTCGTCACCGAGACCTGGACCTTCGGGACGGCCCCGCCTGAGGTCCGCGACCAGCACCGTCCGTTCACCATCGCCTATGCGCGCCGGACGGTGAGCGGTTGGTTGGGCGCCGTCCTCGACGCCGGCCTCGTGGTCGAGGCCGTGGTCGAACCCCACGCCGACGCCGAGCTGGCGGCCTCCCACCCCGAGGTGGCCGACACGCGCATCGTCCCCTGGTCGCTGCTCATCCGGGCCCGGAAGCCCCTGAAGCCATGACGCTGCCTCCCGAGCCACCGGCCAGCCCGACGCCGCCGGCCGCCGCGCCCGAACCCGCGCCGCCCCCGGGGCCGGTGGCGCTCGGCTGGCCCGCGGTGGTGGCTCGCGGTCTGGTCAAGCGGTTCGACGCCAAGGTGGCCGTGGCCGGGGTCGATCTCGACGTCCCACCCGGCTGCTTCTACGGGCTCGTCGGGCCGAACGGCGCGGGCAAGACCACCATGATCCGGATGATGACCGGGCTGATGCGACCCGATGGCGGCGGTGTCTGGGTCGAGGCGCGCGACGTCTGGTCCGATCCCGTCGAGGTCAAGGCGCACATCGGTGTGCTGCCCGACGAGTTCCGGTTGTACGACCGCCTCACCGGCGCCGAGCTGCTCGACTACTGCGGCCTGCTGCGGGGGATGGCTCCGGCGGTGATCACCGAGCGGGCCAACGAGCTGCTCGACGTGCTCGACCTGCGTGCTGCGGCGGACACCTTCGTCGTCGACTACAGCACGGGCATGCGCAAGAAGATCGGGCTGGCGGCGGCGCTGCTGCACGGTCCGTCCGTCCTGTTCCTCGACGAGCCGTTCGAAGCGGTCGACCCGGTGTCGACGCGGGTGATCCGGTCGTTGCTCGAGCGCTTCACCGACTCGGGCCACACGGTCGTGTTCTCGAGCCACGTGATGGAGGTGGTCGAGCGCATCTGCGATCGGGTTGCCGTGGTCGACCAGGGACGGATCATCGCGGAGGGTGCCACCGACGACCTTCGGGCCGGTCGCCGTCTCGAGGACGTCTTCGTCGAGCTGGTCGGGGCCCGGGAGGCCGACACGGGGGCCGTCGGGTGGCTGGACCGACCGCCCGACCAGCCGCCGCCGTGAGCGACCGGGCCGCGTCGGTGCCGAGCACGCTGGTGCGCCTCAAGCTGCAACTGCTGACGAACCGGGCGCGGTCCTCGAGCCAGGGTCGCCGGCAGCTCCTGTTGGCCGGGTTCGCGACCCTGCTCTTCGGTGGGCTCGGAGCGATGTTCGGTCACACACTGACCTCCGAAGGCGACACCGACACGGTCCGCACGGTCGTGATCGTGGGCGCCACGCTGCTGACCCTCGCGCTGGGCCGTCCTGCCGTTGCTCACCTTCGGCACAGACGAGTCACTCGACCCGGGTCGGCTGGTGCTCTTCCCGTTGCGGCGGGTGCCGCTCATGCGCGGGCTGCTCCTCGCGTCGTTCATCGGACCGGCACCGGCCACGGTCGTGCTCGTCGTGTTGGGCACGACGCTCGGCCTCGTGACCAGCGGATCGGGTCTGGTGGCGGTGGCCGCGATGGTCCTGCTGCTGCTCCTGTCGGCCGCGACCGCGCGCACCCTCTCGACGGTCCTCGCGGCCAACCTCAGCTCGCGCCGCGGTCGCGACATCACGGTGATCGTGGCGTCGGTGTTGGCGCTGTCGGTGCAGGGTCTGCGGTTCATCCACTTCTGGTCGATCAGCCACGACACGATCATCACGGTCGACTCGGTCCTGCGGTGGCTCCCGCCGGGGATGCTGGCGCAGGCGACGATCGACGCCCGCAACGGCCTCCTCGGCGTCGCCGTGATCGAGCTGGTGCCGGCCGTCGTGGTCATCCCCCTGCTCCTGCAGGTGTGGGGTCGTGCCCTCGAGCGGTCGATGATGACGGTGACCGACGGCGAGACCTCCCGGCGGCGGGCGGCCCACACGGCCGAGTCCCCGCTGCTGTTCCGGCGGCTGCCGTTCCTCGCCGGCGCCCCGTGGGGCGCGGTCGCCGCGAAGGAGCTCCGCTACGTCGCCCGCGAGCCGCGCCGCAAGATCACGTTGGTCAACAGCGTGATCATCGGGGCCGGCGTCCCGATCTGGGTGGCCGTCCGCTCGAGCGGGGACATCCGGAGCCGCACGGTGCTGCTGGCCACGCTGGCGGGCTACATCGCCGTGCTGGGCAGCAGCAACCAGTTCGGCTTCGACGGGCCGGCGGGCTGGCTCGACCTGGTGGCCGGCGACACCATGCGGTCGGTCCTGGTGGGCAAGAACGTGGCGGTCGTGCTCGAGGTCATGCCGGTCGTCGTCGTGGTCGGGACGGGCGTGGCCGCCCTCACCGGCGGATGGGCGTACCTCCCTGGTGCCGTGCTGTTCGCGCTGGCCGGCCTCGGCGCCGGCCTGGCCCTCGCCAACAACGTGTCGGTCCGCTACCCCGTCAGGATGTCCGAGAGCCGCAACCCGTTCGGATCCAACGCGGCAGGCCAGGGGTGCGCCACCTCGCTGGTGCTCGGCCTGTGCGCGCTGCTGCAGAACCTGATGCTCGTGCCCGTCGTGCTCGCGGGGCTCCTGATCGTGTTCGTGGGGCCCGTCTGGCAGCTGGTCGTCGCCCCGCTGAGCGTCGCGTACGGCGCGCTGCTGTACTGGGGTGGCCTCGAGCTGGCCGACCGGTGGGGCACGGCCCGTCGTCCCGAGATCCTCGCCCGCGTCGATCCGCGCCGCACCTGAGCGCGTGCATCCGATCGTGACTCGCTCTGACGCTGTCCGTCGGGCCGCGGTGGTTCGGACCACCTCGGCCGTGTGCGACCATGGGGCCATGATCTTCGTGGTGCACGTCGACGTGCAGCTGCGACCCGGGATCGCCGATCCGCAGGGCTCGACCATCGAGCGCTCGCTCCCGACGCTCGGGTTCGACGGCATCGACGGCGTCCGGGTGGGCAAGAGCATCACGTTCCGGCTCGACGCTCCCGACGAGGTCACCGCCCGCCAGCGCGTCGACGACCTGTGCGCCCGGTTCCTGACCAACCCCGTGATCGAGGACGCCGACATCGAGCTGGTGCACGAGGCGGGGGCGCAGGTGTGACGGCTCGCATCGGCGTGGTCCTGTTCCCGGGCTCGAACTGCGAGCAGGATGCGGTCGAGGCCATCGAGCTCATCGGCGGCAACGCCGAGATCCTTTGGCACGGCGACGCCTCGCTCAACGGGGTCGACGCCGTCGTGGTGCCCGGCGGGTTCGCCCATGGCGACTACCTCCGGCCGGGGGCCATCGCCCGCTTCTCGCCCGTGATGGAACCGGTGGTCGACTTTGCGACCGACGGCGGTCCCGTGGTCGGCATATGCAACGGCTTCCAGGTGCTCGCCGAAGCGGGATTGCTCCCGGGGGCATTGCAGAAGAACCGCGGCCTCAAGTTCCTCTGCTCCACCGTCGGGGTGCGGGTCGAGTCGACCGATTCGATCCTGACATCGGCCACGTCGGTCGGACAGGTCCTGCAGTTGCCGATCAACCATTTCGAAGGCAACTACATCTGCGCGCCCGACGTCCTGGACGAATTGCGGGCCGACGATCGGGTCGTGTTGCGCTACACCGACAACCCGAATGGCTCGCTCGACGACATCGCCGGGGTGTGCTCGGCGGGACGCAACGTCGTCGGCCTCATGCCGCACCCCGAGCGGGCGTCGAGCGCGCTCCTCGGCAGCACCGACGGCCTGCCTCTGCTCGAATCGCTGCTCCGCGCCGCGGCTCGAGCGGCGTCCGCGGCCTGAGGGACCGAGCGCCCGGCTCGGCGGCGGCGGGGCTCGGCAGGGTCAGCTGCCGCGGGTGATGCCCGCGGCCTTGAGCACCGAATCGGCGACCCCGACCTCTCGCCACGCCGCATAGGTGATGCCCTTGCGGGTGCCGTAGGGCTTGGCCGCGGAGACGAACTCGCGCTGCAGCGAGGTCAGGTCGACCGTCTCGGTCGACGTGGTCAGCGCCCGCTTGAGATCCAGCCGTTCCTGGGCCAGTTGCAGTCGTTTGAGCTGGTCGCCGGCGGCGAACTCCGCATCGATGGCGGCCAGCCGCTTCTTCATCGAATCGGGGGTGCGCTTGCGACCCCGCTTGGGCTTGTTGGCCGCCAGCGCCTCGAGGTAATTCCGCACGGCTCGGCCCTGAGCGCGTCCCTCGGCCAAGGCGGCCTTGTGGGCGTCTGTCATGATCGTCTTCTTGCGCTTTGTCGGTGCCATGCCTCGAATGGCACCACATCAATAGCCTCAATGCAAGTCATGTCACACGGTGATTACAACGGAAATCGATCCCGAACCGGCCGCTCCACGGGATCCCGTGGAGGGCGGGAGCAGCACCCCTGGCGCCGACCGGCAGGAGCGAGAGTCGGCCTCGGGTAGCGTGCGCCACATGGCTGAACCCCTCCACCGGGCGCTCGGACTGACCGACGACGAGGCCGCGGACATCCTCCGGATCCTCGGGCGCGAACCGAACCACCTCGAATTGGCCATGTACGCGGTGATGTGGTCCGAGCACTGCTCGTACAAGTCGTCGCGCATTCACCTCCGCCGGCTTCCCACCGAGGCTGAATGGGTGCTGGTGGGTCCGGGTGAGAACGCCGGCGTCATCGACGTGGGCGATGGCATCGCCGCCGCGATTCGGATCGAAAGCCACAACCATCCGTCGGCCATTGAGCCCTATCAGGGCGCCGCCACCGGTGTGGGTGGCATCCTCCGCGACATCTTCACCATGGGGGCCCGTCCCATCGCGTTGATGGATCCGCTCCGGTTCGGCCCCCTCGACGACGCCCGCAGCCGCTGGATCGCCGAGGGCGTGGTCAGCGGCGTGTCGGGGTACGGCAACTCGGTGGGCGTGCCCACGGTCGGCGGCGAGACCGTGTTCGACGAGACCTACGCCGAGAACCCGCTGGTCAACGTGCTCTGCCTGGGCACGCTGCCGATCGACCGCCTGGTGCTCGGGCAGGCCAGCGGCATCGGCAACCTGGCCGTGCTGCTCGGGTCCAGCACCGGCCGCGACGGCATCGGCGGGGTGAGCGTGCTCGCGTCGGCGGGCTTCTCGGACAGCGAGGCCGACGCGTCCAAGCGCCCGAGCGTGCAGGTGGGCGATCCCTACGAGGAGAAGCGGCTGATCGAGGCCTGCCTGGCCCTGCTCGACGCCGGCCTGGTGGTGGGGATCCAGGACCTCGGCGGGGCCGGGCTCACGTGTGCCACGAGCGAGACGGCCTCGCGTGGTGGGGTGGGGATGGACGTCGACGTCACCGCCATCCCGCTGCGCGAGCCCGGCATGGAGCCGTTCGAGATCCTCACGAGCGAGTCGCAGGAGCGCATGCTGGCGATCGTCGAACCCGACGACCTCGACCAGGTGCTGGCCATCTGCGCAGCGCTGGGACGTGCGGGCCAGCGTGATCGGCCGGGTGACCCCCGGACCGGACGGGTCGGGTCCGCAGCGCGGCCGGCTGCGCATCCTCGACGGCTGGGACGGCGACGTGCTGGCCGACGTGCCGGCGGCCTCGTTGCACGAGGACGCCCCGCTGTACGAGCGGCCCGTCGCCCCGCCTCTGGGGTGGGACGAGGCGTCGCGCACGATGGCCGGTCCCGGCACGCCGGCGTGCGTCGATCCCGGGGGCGACCTGCTCGACCTGTTGGCCGACACCTCCTGGGTGTGGTCGCAGTACGACCACCAGCTGTACCTCAGCACGGTCGAGGGGCCCGGCGGCGACGCCACCGTGCTGCGCCTCAAGGACCCGGTCACCGGGGTCGACACGGGCCGTGGCCTGGCCATGACCACCGACGGCAACCACGCCTGGTGCGCGGTGGATCCGCGCCAGGGAACCGCCATGGTGGTGGCCGAGTCGGTCCTCAACCTGGCCTGCGTCGGGGCCCGCCCGATGGCGGTCGTGAACTGCCTCAACTTCGGCAATCCGACCCATCCCGAGGTCATGTGGCAGCTGTCCGAGTCGATCGACGGGATGGCCGACGCCTGCCGACGGCTGGGGCTGCCGGTCGTCGGCGGCAACGTCAGCCTCTACAACGAGTCGCGCGGCGCCGACATCGACCCCACGCCGGTCATCGGCCTGCTCGGGATGGTCGACCAGCTCGACCGGCGGCCGCCCGGCGTCGGGCTCGTGACGGGTGGGCGACTGGTGCTCGTCGGCGTCACCCAACCCGAGCTGTCAGGCTCGGCGTGGGCGCGGGCCCATGGCCACCGCGGCGGGCGCCTGCCCGCCCTCGACCTGGCCTTCCACTCGAGCGTCGCCGCCGTCGTGCGTTCGCTCGTGAACGGTGGCCTGCTGGCCGGCGTGCACGACGTGGCCGTCGGCGGAGTCGGGCTGGCCCTGGCCGAGATGGCGGTGCGCTCGGGCGTCGGCTTCCAGGTCGCCCGCATCCACTCCCACGCCGAGCTGTTCGGCGAGTCGCCCTCCCGGGTGGTGCTGTGCGTCGAGCCCGAGCGGCTCACGGCGGTGCTCAACGTGCTCGACGAGGCGGGGGTGCCGAGCGCGCGGATCGGCGCGGCCGGCGGCGACCGGCTGGCGGTCAAGGACCTGCTCGACGTGCCGCTGGCCGACGCCGTCCAGCGCTGGCAGCGCCGCATCCCCGACGCCCTGGGCGCCGGGACGGTCCAGTCTTGAGACCGGTGCCCGCGGCCTAGACTGGGCGCGTGCTCCCCCCCGACGCCGCCGCTGCTCCGTCGCGGGTGGCGGGGCCCGACGACGACACACCGAGAGAGGCCTGCGGGGTCTTCGGGGTCTACGCCCCGACCCAACCCGTGGCCCACCTCACCTACCTCGGCCTGTACGCGCTGCAGCACCGCGGGCAGGAGTCGGCGGGCATGGCGGTCAGCGACGGCCAGACCATCACCGTCGTCAAGGACATGGGCCTCGTGTCCAACGCGTTCGACGAACGCACGCTTGGCGGCCCTCACCGGACACCTGGCCATCGGCCACAACCGCTACTCGACCACGGGTTCGAGCAACTGGCGCAACGCGCAGCCGGTGTACCGCGACATCGGCGCCCACACCTTCGCCCTCGGGCACAACGGCAACCTCGTCAACACCGAGGCGCTCGCCGCCGAGGCGGGCATGCTCCCGGGCGCGGTCACGAGCGACAGCGACCTCGTGGCCGAGCTGCTGGCGCGTGAGCTCGGACGCAGCCCCGAGTCGAGCTCGGACGGCCGTGCGCTCGAGCGTGCCCTGCTCGAGGTGCTGCCCACCCTCGAAGGCGCCTTCTCGTTCGTGCTGATGGACGAGGGCCACATCGTCGGCGTGCGCGATCCGCACGGCTTCCGCCCGCTGTGCCTGGGCAGCCTCGACAACGGGTGGGTGCTGGCCTCCGAGAGCCCGGCGCTCGACGTGGTCGGTGCGCACTTCGTCCGCGAGGTCGAGCCCGGCGAGATGATCGTGATCGACGCCGCCGGATACCGATCGGTCCGCGCCTTCCCCGAATCGCAGGTCGATCCCAAGCTCTGCCTGTTCGAGTTCGTGTACTTCGCCCGTCCCGACAGCACCCTCTACGGCCAGAGCGTCCACCGCGCCCGTGTGCGCATGGGCGAGGAGCTGGCCGAGCAGGCGCCGGTCGAGGCCGACCTGGTCATGGGCGTCCCCGAGTCGGGCATCCCGGCCGCCGAGGGCTACGCCCGCCGCAGCGGCATCCCCTACGGCCAGGGCCTGGTGAAGAACCGCTACATCGGGCGCACCTTCATCGCGCCCAACCAGGAGATGCGGGCGCTCGGCGTGCGCATGAAGCTCAACCCGCTGCGCGACAACGTCGCCGGCAAGCGCCTGGTCGTGCTCGACGACTCGATCGTCCGCGGCACCACCAGCCGGGCCATCGTCAGCATGCTCCGCGAGGCGGGCGCGACCGAGGTGCACTTCCGGGTGTCGTCGCCGCCGTACCGCTGGCCCTGCTTCTACGGCATGGACACGGGCAACCGGGGCGAGCTGATCGCAGCCAACATGAGCGTCGAGGAGATCCGCGACTACCTCAACGTCGACACCCTCGCCTACCTCGGGCTCGAGCGCCTGGTCTCGGCCACCGGGGCCGTCGGCGCCGGCTTCTGCGACGCCTGCCTGACCGGCTCGTACCCCGTGGCCGTGCCGGTCAGCCTCACCAAGGACGTGCTCGAGACGGGCGAGACGGCCGAGGAGCCCGCCACCCTGCCCGGACTGGCCCTGCTGTCCGACGACGAGGCGAGCCTGCCCGCCGCCCACGCCCGCCGGCCCCAGACCTGAGCCGGGCGCCGACCACCATGGGCGAGACCTACGAGGACGCCGGCGTGAGCATCAGCGCGGGCGAGGCAGCCGTCGAGCGCATCAAGGCCAAGGTCCGGTCGACCTTCCGGCCCGAGGTCATCGGCGACATCGGAGGGTTCGGCGGTCTGTTCGGGTTCGACGCCACCCGGTACCGCAAGCCCGTGCTGGTGTCGTCGACCGACGGCGTGGGCACCAAGGCGCTCGTCGCACAGGCCGCCGGGCGGTTCGACACGATCGGCGTCGACCTCGTGGCCATGTGCGTCGACGACCTGGTGTGCCAGGGCGCCGAGCCCCTCTTCTTCCTCGACTACATCGCGGTCGGTCGGCTCGACCCCGACCACATCGAGCAGCTGGTCGAGGGGGTGGCCGAAGGCTGCCGGCAGGCCGGCTGTGCGCTGATCGGCGGCGAGATGGCCGAGCACCCGGGTGCCATGGAGGCCGGCGAGTTCGATCTGGTGGGCTTCGCGGTGGGCGTCGTCGAGCGCGACCAGCTGATCACCGGCGAGCACGTGGCGGTCGGTGACGTGCTGATCGGCCTGCCCTCGCCGGGCCTGCGCTCCAACGGCTACTCGCTGGCGCGCCGCATCCTCTTCGACCGCGCCGGGCTGGCCCTCGACGCCCCCGCTTTCCCCGGCGCCCACCACACCCTGGCCGACGAGCTGCTCGAGCCCTCGGTCGTCTACGCGCCGGCGGTGGCCCAGCTGGTGCGGGCCGTCGACGTGCGGGCGGTGGCTCACATCACCGGCGGCGGCATCCCCGGCAACCTGTCGCGCGTCCTGCCGACCAGGGTCGACGCGGTCGTCGAGCGGTCGTCCTGGGAGTCTCCCCGCATCTTCGGCGAGCTCCAGCGGCTGGGCGAGGTGAGCGACGACGAGATGGCCCGCGTGTTCAACCTCGGCATCGGCATGATCGTCGTGGTGCCCGAGAGCGAGTCGTACAAGGCGCTGGACGTGCTGCGCGCGGCCGGCCAACGCGCATCGGTCATCGGTCGCGTGACCGAGGGCACCGGCGCCGTCCACCTCACCTGACGTAGGTTCGGGGCGTGAGCAAAGCCGAGCTCGTCGAGCACCTGCTCGAGCACTCCGTCCGCACCGGTGACTTCACGCTTGAAGTCGGGCCGCAAGAGCTCGTGGTTCATCGACTCCAAGCAGACGGCGTGTCGGCCCGACGGGCTGCTGCTGATGGCCGACCTCGCCCTCGACGCCATCCCGCCGGACATCACGGCCATCGGAGGCCTCACCGTCGGCGCCGACCCGGTGGCCTACGGCGATCGCCGCGGTCGCGGCCACCCGCGGCCGCGACCTGCGCTCGTTCACGATCCGCAAGGAGGCCAAGGACCACGGCGTCGCCGGCCGGCTGGCCGGTGCCCTGCTGCCCGGCGACAAGGTGGTGATCACCGAGGACGCGGTCACGCGTGGCACCTCGCCGGTCGAAGCCGCGCTCGTGGTGCGCGAGCTCGGCGCCGACCCGGTGATGATCCTCGTGGTGGTCGATCGGGGCGGCACCTGCGCGGCCATGGCCGAGGCCGAGGGCATCGCGTTCCACGCGCTCGTCACCGCCCCCGACCTCGGCTTCGACTACGAGGGCGCCTGACCTCGGCTCGTTCCCGAACTGCGGGATACCGGTTGGGGACGGCCGAGGGGCACCCTGTAGCGTCGTGCGCCTATGGCCGACACGCCCACCGCCGCGTTCTCCATCCGCATCCGTGTCCGCCTGGTCAACCGACCGGGCGCGCTGGGGCGCCTGGCCGTAGCGATCGGCGAGGCCGGCGGCAACATCGCCGCTCTCGAGGGCTTCGAGGCCAAGCAGACCTACCTCGACGAGGACATCGTCGTCGACTGCCGCAGCGAGGCCCACCAGGCCGAGATCCTGACCGCCATCGGCGGCCTCGACGGCATCGATGTCCTGGGCTGGGACGATCGCACCTTCACGATGCACCAGGGCGGCAAGATCGAGGTGCTGCCGCTGGCGCGGGTCGGCGATCGCGACGATCTGTCGATGGCCTACACGCCGGGTGTGGCCCGTGTGTGCAACGCCATCGCCGCCGATCGCTCGCGGGTGCACGACCTCACGATCAAGAAGAACACGGTGGCCATCGTCACCGACGGCACCGCCGTCCTCGGCCTCGGCGACATCGGGCCCGAGGCCGCCCTGCCGGTCATGGAGGGCAAGGCGCTGCTGTTCAAGGAGTTCGCCGGCGTCGACGCCTTCCCGATCTGCCTCGACGTGCGCGACGCCGACGAGATCGTCGAGACCGTCGTCCGCCTGGCTCCGGTCTTCGGCGGGATCAACCTCGAGGACATCGCCGCGCCGCGGTGCTTCGAGGTCGAGGAGCGCCTCAAGGAGCTGCTCGACATCCCGGTGTTCCACGACGACCAGCACGGCACCGCGGTGGTGGTGCTGGCCGCGCTCGAGAACGCCCTCAAGATCGTCGACAAGAAGATGATCGACCTCAACGTCGTCATCGCCGGCGTCGGCGCCGCCGGTGTGGCCATCAGCAAGATGCTCCTCGAGGCCGGCGTGGCCCACGTGATCGGCACCGACCGCCAGGGCGCCATCTGGGAGGGTCGTGACGACCTCAACCCGGCCAAGCAGTGGTTCGCCGAGAACACCAACGCCGACCGCCTGACCGGATCGCTGGCCGAGGTGCTGGCCGGGGCCGACGTGTTCGTCGGCGTCAGCGGCCCGGGCCTGCTCACCGCCGACGACGTGCGCACGATGGGGTCGAGCCCGATCGTGTTCGCCATGGCCAACCCCGACCCCGAGATCCGCCCCGAGCAGTGCGAGGGCATCGCGGCGGTCGTGGCCACGGGACGCAGCGACTTCCCCAACCAGATCAACAACGTGCTGTGCTTCCCCGGCATCTTCCGGGGTGCGCTCGACGCCGGCGCCACGGCCATCACCGAGGGCATGAAGCTGGCCGCGGCCAACGCCATCGCCTCGGCGGTCGGCGACGACGAGCTGGCGCCCGACTTCATCATCCCGTCGGTGTTCGACAAGCGGGTCGCCCGCCTGGTGGCGCAGGCCGCCGCCGAGGCCGCCGTCCTCGAGGGTGTCGTGCGGTGACGATGTCCCGAGCCTCCGGATGACGGCGGCGCCCGCCGAGATCGAAGCGGTCACCTACGACTTCTGGGACACGCTGGTCCGCTCGGACGACCCGGCCACCCTCGGCGCCCGCCGGGCCAAGATGATCGGGCTGCTCGGTGGCTACGGCCACCACGTCGAGGCCGAGGTGCTCGACGCGGCCTTCATCGAGACCTTCGGGGTCTACTCCGATCACTGGCGGGCCAACCGGCAGTACACGGCCCGCGACGGCGCACTCCACGTGCTGTCGTTGCTCGACGTCCAGCTCGACGCGGACGAGCGCGAGGCCGCCATCGACGCGTACGCCACAGCCGCCGCCGGGGTCGACATGCAGTTGGCCGAGCACGTGGCCGAGACCCTGGCGATCCTGCGTGGTCGGGGCGTCCGGCTGGGCATCATCTGCGACGTCGGCATGACCCCGTCGCCGGTGCTGCGCGGCTGGCTCGATCGCAACGGCGTGCTCGAGCTGTTCGACCACTGGTCGTTCTCCGACGAGGTGGGCTGGTACAAGCCGGCCCCGCAGATCTTCGAGCACGCGCTCGCCGGCCTCGGCGGCATCGCGCCCGGCCGGGCCGCCCACGTGGGGGATCTCCGCCGCACCGACGTCGCCGGGGCCAAGGCGATGGGCATGGTGGCCGTGCGCTACCGCGGCGTCAGCGACAACGCGGACGTCCCGGCCGTCGACGACGGCCATGCCCGCCCCGAGGGCGACATCGTGCTCGACGACCACGCCGACCTGCCCGCCCTGCTCGGCCTCGTCTGACGCCGGCGCCGGGCCCGATGCGGCCCGTGCGGTCTAGGGAGGGAAGGCGCGTGATCTGAGGAGTTCTCCCGATGCGGAGGTTGCCTCCTTAGGCGCACGGTGGAGCCAGGACCACCACCGAGGTGGCCCCCACCGAAAGGAAGAGCCATGAGCGCCACCACCGTTGCCGTCCCGATGACCGGAGGCCAGTCCCGGATCCACGGCCTCCGGCTCGCGCTGCTCGCGCTGGCCGTCGTCATCCTCCTGGCCGGAGCCTTCGTGATCGGACGGCTCACCGTCGGCTCGACCACCCACGCTCCGGCCGTCACCACCACCGGCATCTCGACGCCCGCCGCGCCGCCGTCCACCACCTTCTGCCAGATGGGCCGCGCCTGCTGATCGTCGGCCCTCCGACGATCGACACCCACCACGACACGAGAGGAGCAGCCATGCCGCTGTTCATGGATGTGCACAACCACGTCGAGGGGCTCACCGCGGAAGCGGTGGCCGGCGCCCACAAGCGCGATCTCGAGGTGCAGGAAGCCCACGACGTCCGCTACCTCAACTACTGGTTCGACGAGGACTCGGGCAAGGTGTTCTGCCTCGTCGAGGCGCCCGACGCCGCCGCCGCCGAGGCCGTGCACCGCGAGGCCCACGGGCTGCTCGCGGATCAGATCACCGAGGTGCAAGAGGGTGCGTGACACCAAGGTCGTCGCCGACCGGACCGGCAGCGGTTGCCCGGTCCGGATCGGCGACTCCCTCGACCGCCGTTCGGCGACGCGCCACACTGGTCCGATGGGCCATCGGGTCTCTTGCCCCGAGTTCGTGGGCCGCGTGGTCCAGCTCGATCAGCTGGCCACGAGCTTCGCCTCGGCGGTCGGGGGCCGGTCCGCGGCAGTGCTCGTGAGCGGCGAGGCCGGGGTGGGCAAGACGCGGCTGCTCGACGAGTTCTTCGCCCGGACACGGGACGAGGGCGCGCTCGTCGCCACCGGCGGCTGCATCCCGATCGAGGGCGGCGGCCTGGCCTACGGCCCGGTCGTCGGCATCGTCCGCGACATCGTCCGTCGGATCGGACCGAGCGAAGCCTCGGAGGTGCTCGGGCCGCTGGCGTCCGGGCTGAGCGCCGCGATGCCGGCCGCGGATGAGGCGTCGGCGGTCTACGCGGTGGGGAGCATCTCCGAGGGCGTGGCCAAGACACGGCTGTTCGAGGCGATCCTGGCCGCGTTGGTCAACCTGTCCGAACGATCGCCCGTCGTCATCGGGTTCGAGGACCTCCACTGGGCCGACTCGGGCACGACCGAGCTGCTCAGCTTCCTCATCCGCAACCTGGCCGACGCTCCCGTGCTTCTGGTCGCGACCTACCGCACCGAGGAGGTGAGCCGCGACCACGCGCTCCGCCCCTGGTTGAGCGAGATGGGTCGTCAGGCCGGCGTGACGCCGATCACGCTTGCCGGATTCGACCGCGAAGAGACGACCCAGCTCATCGCCGGCATTCTTGGTCACCTCCCCGACTGGACCCTCGTCGACGCGGTGTGGGCCCGATCCGAGGGCAACGCCTTCTTCGCCGAGGAGCTCGTCGCCGCCCGCCACACCCCGTTGCTGTCCCGCGAGCTGCAGGGCGTCATCGTGGCGCGGGTCGACGGTCTCTCCGACGAGGCGCAGCTGGTGTTGCGGGTCGCGTCGGTCGGCGGCTCGTCGATGTCGCACGACCTCCTGGTCAGGGTCGGCGGCCTCGGCGACGACGTGATGGAGCGGGCGCTGGCCGAGGCGATCGACCGGCAGGTGCTCGTCGTCGACACGAGCGATCCTGCGTACCGCTTCCGCCACAACCTCCTGCGCGAGGCGGTGTACGGCTCCCTGCTGCCGGGAGAGCGGGTCCGACTGCACGGACAGGTCGCCGCCGCGCTCGACGCCGACCCGTCCCTGGGCCCGTCCGACCCCGGGCATCTCGTCGCGGAGCTCGCCGTCCACTGGTTCGCCGCGGGTGAGTGGGACGCCGCGTTGCGTGAGTCCCTCGCTGCGGCCGACGCCACCGCGGCGGTCTGGGCCTCCCCCGAGACGCTCGTGCACCTCGAGCGCGCATTGGCCGCACTCGACCGGCTGCCCGCCGATCGCCTCCCGCCCGATCTCGATCGACGTGCGCTGCTCGAGCGCACCGCCGACGCCGCCTACTGGGCCGCCGCGTCGCAACGATCGGTCGATCTCGTACTGCAGGCGATCGACGAGGCCGACGTCTCCGCCGATCCGCTGGGTGTGGCCCGCAGCTACCTGCTCCTCGGGCGCAACGCGTGGTCGATCGCCGACTCGGACGCCGCCTTCGAGGCGTACCACCGGGCGGCCGAGCTCGTGCCGCCCGATTCACCGTCGGCGCTCCTCGCCCTCGTGCAGGCTGAAGAGGCCCGCGGGCTGATGCTGCTGTCGCGCTACCTCGAGTCCGAGGCGCGCTGTCGCGAGGGGCTCGAGGTGGCGCGAGCCGTTGGCGCGAGGGCCGAGGAGGGCCACCTGATCTGCACGCTCGGCTGCGACCTCGGCTGCACGGGGCACCACGACGAGGGCATCCGGCTGGTGCGCGAGGCCCTGGCCATCGCCGAGGAGGTGGGCACCGCGGACGCGGTGAACCGCGCCTACATGTGCCTCACCTCGTTGCTGATGGAGTCGGGACAGCTCGAGGAGAGCGTGGCGGTCCTGTACGACGCGGCCGCGGTGGGCGAGGAGCTGTGGGGCGTCCGCCTGAACGGCGCGTCGGGCAACTGCGTCGATGCGCTGACCTGGCTCGGCCGGCTCGACGAAGCCGAGGCGCTCGTCACCCTCATCGGCCGGCAGGGCATCGGCAACTGCACGGCCGGACCGTCGACGAGCCGGGCCGACATCGCCACCCGCCGGGGACGCTTCGACGAAGCCGCGGCCCAGCTGGCGCTCGCCGACGAGTTGACCCTCGGGCTCAGCGACGTGCAGACGCGTGGGTACTTCCACGTCCTGCGGGCCGACCTGATGCTCGCGGCCGGGCGACCGGACGAGGCGTCCGAGGAGATAGATCTCGCGCTGGCGTTGGCCGTGGGCACCGATGACGAGTTCTACGCGCCGCAGATGCTGGCGAACGCGGTGCGGTGCCGGGCCGACCAGTACGAAGCGGCCCGGGCCAGCGGCCGTTCGTTCGACCTCGACAAGGCCCAGTTGCTGGCGCGCGGGTTCGAGCAGGAGGCCGAGCGACTGGTCGAGGCGCCGCGGGCGAGAGGCGGGACGCCCGCTCCTCGCCCGGCGGCCTTCGCCGTCCAGTGCGCGGCCGAGCGATCGCGCCTGCACGAGTCCGACCCCGATCTCTGGTCACGAGCCACGTCGGCGTGGGAGGTGGCCGGCGAGCCGATGGGGGTGGCCTACTGCCAGTGGCGCGAAGCCGAGGCGAGGCTCGAGGACCGGTCGGATCGGGCACGCGGCGGAGGAGTGCTTGCAGCTCGCGTGGCACGCATCCACGGCGATGGGCACCGACCCGTTGACGGCCAAGATCGCGGACCTGGCCCGCCGGGCGCGGATCGCGCTGCCCGATACCGAGGTCTCCGAGACGCGCGACACCCCGACCATCGGGAGCGATCTGGGGCTCACGCCGAGGGAGGTCGAGGTCCTCGGTCAGCTCGCGGCCGGTCGTCGCGACGCCGAGATCGCCGAGGCGCTGTTCATCAGCAAGAAGACGGCGAGCGTCCACGTGTCGAACATCCTGCGCAAGCTCGCCGTGGCCAACCGGGTCGAGGCGGGCGAGGTGGGCCGGTCCCTCGGCCTCGCCTGACGCCCGCGCGTCAGAGCACTGCCCCCGGTCGCCGAGCCTCCCGCCCAGTCGCCGCCGTCACCCCCGCCCCCGTCTCCTCCGCCACCGCGTCGCTGCACCATCGTCGGGACTGGCGCGCCCCGAAGAAGCACGCCACGCCGACTGCGAGGCCGGCCACGCCACCGGCCGCCAGCAGCGGCTCGTCCCGCGAGGCCAGGACCATGACGACGGTGAAGGCGACCACGATCGCCCAGCCAACGTGCCGCCTGGTGAGTGTCTCCATGGCTCAGCCTCCCGCGGCTCAGGCCATCTCACTGTGCTTGGTGCCAGGCTATTCAGGGCGCCTGACGGCACAAGATCGAAAGGGACAGGATGACCTTCACCCTTTGGGCTACGGCTCGACGAGGTCGATGCCGCGGGCGATCTGGATCGCAAGATCCTCGCTGGCCGTGCCGTACCCGTGGGAGCTGACGAGGTACTCGATCCCGTCGACCGCCCAAGTCAGCGTGAGGTGTCCGGCGTAGGCACCTTCGCCGTGCCGTGCGAGCCGTTCGATTCGCGGACTGTCAGCCGGGCAGCGATACTCGACCGCGGACCAGGCACGCACTCGTACCGGCCTCACGGTCACGGCATCGATGCAGGGGACGGTTGGACTGCCCACGACGGGCGCGGCATGGATGATGACGTGTCCGGCGGGTTTGCCGTCGACGCCGACGAAGTCGTGGGGTACGTCGAAGTCGGTCCACTCGATGAAGAAGTCGTGGGACAGTCCCACGCACAACGGGAGCCCGGTCGGGATGGGCAGTGGCGTGCAGTCGAGCGGTCGGCGATCGTGTGTCGGCACGCGGGTCGGGCACGGCACGGCAAATCCGACCGATCTGGCAGCTGCGACGCACTGTGCACGGATGCTCGAGTTCGCGGCCGCCAGTCGCACGTCCGGCACCGGGCCGATCGTGGCTCCCACGGTGGTCGGTCCCGCTGGCGACAGCGAGGGTCGGCTGGACGAGCACGCGCCCACCACGACCGCGGCGACGACAAGCGCTGTGCCGAGACGGCATCTCACCGCTCCAGGTTCGCACCCCGCAGAAACCCTCACTGGAGCGGGGCTCCCTGGTGGTCGGGACCGGCGTCGATCCGGTGACCTTCCGCTTTTCAGGCGGACGCTCTGCCAACTGAGCTACCCGACCGGGCGGTCGGCCCGAGGGCCGGCCGTTCGGCCCCGCACCGGCGAGCGGCGCGGGTGGCGGTCCCGACGGGATTTGAACCCGCGACCTCCGGCTTGACAGGCCGGCGTGCACTCCAAACTGCACCACGGGACCTCGTGAGACTGCATGAGGCCTTCGAACCCCGGCCGAGACGGCTGACGCCAGTCGCTTCAGGGGCGGAGGGGACGCTACACGAGTGCCAGAGCCCGACGCCACAGAGCTTGGCCGCCGCGTCGGCGGGATCTGGTCCCGATCGGTCCGCGAGAGGTCGTTGCTACGATCGGCCGATCGCTGGTCCGGCTGCGGCCTCTCCGCTCGACGAAGCCCTCGTCGCCCTCGACGCGCTCGAGGCGACGGCCTGGGCGTCGGGCGACCCCCCGCTGCTCGGTCGAACCGCGGCGCTCTGCGGCCGGCTCCTCGAGCTGCCGCCCTCGACGCCGCCTCCGGGCTGGCCCGACGTCGGCGCGTCCCAGCCCGACGGACCGACGGCGGCCGCCCTGGCCTTCGCCGAGCAGTTCTGCGTCGACGTGGCTGCCCTGCACGACCGCACCCGGCTCGACATGACCGATGCCCTCGGTCGGGGCGCGTTCGACTACGTCCAGGCCGCCTACGTCTTCGACTACGTGCCGCGGGTGCGCCGGCTCCTCGACGTCCTGTCGGACGAGCCCCCTGCCTCGGTCCGTCCCGTCGTCGTGGCCGAGCCGGGCCAGGGCGCGCTGTGGGCGGCGGTCGACACGTTCCTGCGGTCGGTGGGGCGGCTCCGCGGGCTCGATCCCGTGACCTCCGAGCTGGTGCGGCTCCGCGGCGCCCGTCAGCACAACTGCCGGCTGTGCCAGTCGCTGCGCAGCCGGTCGGCACTGCTCGCGGGGGCCGACGACGAGCTCTTCGCGCTGGTCGACGATCCCGGCGCCGACACCCTGACTCCACGGCACCGGATCGCCCTGCTGCTGACCGACGCCATCATCTGGCACCCTGCCCGCGTCGATGACGAGCTCGTCGCCGCCGTGCGCCGCGAGCTGACGCCGCCCGAGCGGGCCGAGCTGGTGCTCGACGTGATGCGCAACGCGGCCAACAAGATCGCGGTGGCTCTGCAGGCGGACGCCCCCCACGTCAGCTCGGGCATCGAGATCTACGACATCGACGCCGAGGGCGACGCGGTCTACGGGCTCGCCCGGCCGTAGGCCGACGGCCGGTTTGGTGCCCGAAGGGCTCCTCAGTCGAATCCCATCGCCGAGCTCGAGCACGCGTCGTCTTCCCGCGCCTTGACTCGACTATACGCTCAGTGTATTCTCCCAGAGATGAGTCTTGTCCCGATCGCCCTGCTCGGTCTGCTGGAACGAGAGCCGAGCCATGGGTACGACCTCAAGCGTGACTACGACGCCTACTTCGGGCGGGGCCGGCCCGTCCCGTTCGGCCAGGTCTACGCCACGCTCAGCCGCCTGGCCCGTGACGGCAAGGTGGCGGCCGGCGACGCCGAGCCCGGTTCCGGCCCCGACCGGCGGCGCTACGTCATCACCGACCAGGGGGTGGCCGAGGTCGAGACCTGGCTCGCGCAGCCCGTCGAGCCGGAACCCCACCTGCAGACGGTGTTGTTCGCCAAGGTGACCCTGGCACTGATGCTGGGCCGCCCCGCCGAGACCTATCTCGACGCTCAGCGCGCCGCGCACCTTCAGCGGATGCGAGAGCTGACCGACCTCCGCCGGCACGGAGGGGTGATCGATGGCCTGCTGGCCGATCACGGACTGTTCCACCTGGAGGCAGACCTGCGGTGGATCGACGTGACCGCGGCCCGCCTTTCGAGTCTCGCGGAGGAGGTGCGACCCGCATGAACGCATCCGATGTCGTTTCAGTCGACGGGCACGAGGGGTGCTTGATCGAGGCGCGCGGGTTGATCAAGTCGTTCGGCCCGACACCTGCGTTGCGCGGCGCCGACCTGTCGGTCCGGGCGGGTGAGATCGTGGCCGTGATGGGTCCGAGCGGGTCGGGGAAGTCGACCTTGCTGCACTGCCTCGCCGGGATCCTGGTGCCCGAGGAGGGGGCGGTCTGGTTCAGCGGACAGCGAGTGGACACGATGCGCGAGACCGCGCGCAGCGCGCTGCGGCGGGACCGGTTCGGATTCGTGTTCCAGTCCGGTCAGCTCGTTCCCGAGCTGACCGCCGAGGAGAACGTCGCGCTGCCGCTGCTGCTCCGCGGGGTTCGCCGAGCCCAAGCGCTCGAGCAGACCCGGGAGTGGTTCCAACAGCTCACCCTCTCCGGGCTCGAACTGCGCCGCTCAGGCGAGCTCTCCGGAGGCCAAGCCCAGCGGGTCGCTCTTGCCCGGGCGATGGTCACCGAGCCCGATGTCTTGTTCGCCGACGAACCGACGGGCTCGCTCGACTCGCTCACGGGCGAGCTCGTGATGGAGCTGCTGCTGGCTGCGTCGCGGGACCGGGGCACGACGGTCGTCCTGGTCACCCACGATCCCCGGGTGGCCGCGTACGCCGAGCGCGAGGTCGTCGTGCGTGACGGCAAGGTGCGCGCGCTGACCGGCGACCCCGTCCCGTCATGATCCGCCTCGGTGTCCGCCTGACCGTCAACGGCGGCCGGGAGGCGCTCGTGCGACTCGTCGTGACCGCCGCGGCCGTCGCGCTGGGCGTGAGCCTGCTCCTGGTCACCGTGGCCGGCATCAACGCGGTCCAGGCTCAGAACCAACGGATCGCGTGGCTCAACACCTCGTCGCACAACCTGCGACCCAGCGTCGACGAGGCGACGTCGGACCCGTTGTGGGCGACGGCCGCGCTCGACGAGTACCGCGGCTCGATCATCCAGCGAATCGACGTGGCCGCCACCGGTCCCCGCTCACCGGTTCCGCCTGGCATCCCCGGCCTCCCTCACGCCGGACAGTTCTACGCCTCCCCGGCCCTGGCCCGACTCTTGCGCACGACCCCCGCCGCCGAGCTGGGCGCCCGCTACCCCGGTCACCAGGTGGGCACCGTCGGGCCTTCGGCGCTCGCCTCGCCGAACTCGCTCGTCATCATCATCGGCCACACGGTCTCGGAGCTCTCGCAGACACCGGGCGCGCACGAGGTCCGAAGCATCGAGACCGCTCCGCAAGGAACGCCCGGCGACCCGCACCCCGATCGGATCGAGTTCATCCTGGCGGTGGTCGCCGGCGCCTTGTTGCTGCCGGTGCTCATCTTCATCGGCGCGGCCACCCGCCTGGCTGCCACGAGGCGGGAGCAACGCTTCGCCGCCATGCGCCTCGTCGGCGCCACTCCGCGGCAGGTGTCGATCGTCGCCGCCGCTGAGGCCTGCGTCGCCGCGGCGTGCGGCGTGGCCGGCGGCTTCGGCCTGTTCTTCCTGCTGCGGTCGCCGCTCTCCGGGGTGCCGTTCACCGGCCAGCCGTTCTTCCCGGGCGACCTCTCGTTGGGCCTGTCCGACACCCTCATCATCGCGATCGGTGTCCCGATCGCGGCGGTCGTCGCCGCCCGCCTCGCTCTGCGGCGGGTGCAGATCTCCCCGCTCGGGGTGACCCGCCGGGTCACGCCCCCCGCCCCACGCGCCTGGCGGGTGATCCCGCTGCTGATCGGTCTGGCCGAGCTCGTCTTCTTCGTCGGTCGCAGGCCCGCCACCACCGGCACCCAGATCCTCGCCTACGGCACCGGCTTCCTGCTCGTCATGGCCGGGCTCGTCATCGCCGGACCGTGGATCACCATGCTGATCTCCCGCTTGCTGGCGCGCAACACGGGGCGACCGGCCGTCCTCATCGCCGGGCGGCGTCTCTCGGACAACCCCCGCGCTGCGTTTCGGGCCGTCAGCGGGCTCATCGTCGCGCTCTTCATCGCGACGGCGACCGTCGGGATCATCACGACGATCGTCGACTACCACAGCGCTTCCACCGGGGGGGCAGCCGGCCGCGACATCCTGTACGCGGAGCTCGGTGGAGGGCAGCCGTTCGAGCCGGCCACCCCGGCGGACGCCACGTCGGCCGACACGCTCGCGAGCCGCCTGGCCTCGATCCGAGGCGTCCGGGCCCTCACCATCGTCCGCGCCGACCCGCGGCTCGTCCAAGGCCCTGGCTCGGGCCCCGACCAGGGCCTCGCCCCCGGACCCAGCACCGGACTGGTGTCGTGCGCCCAGCTGGCCCACATGCCGATGCTCGGCCGCTGCGCACCCGGCGCGGCGGTCGCTTCGATCCCCCTGGGGTTCGGCTCAGGGGGCGGGGTGGCCGCTCACCCCACCACGGGTCCATCGGTCTGGCCGGACGCCCACATCCCGGCCGACCAGCTCGACCATCTCCCGGCGCAGGACCTCTACGTCGATGCCGGCGGGTCTCCCGGCCCGCTCGAGCGGGTCCGAACCGCCATCGAGCTGGCCGCGCCCACGTGGGGCACCCCCACCACGGTCGGCGACATCAGCCCCGGCAACGCACAGCTGCTGGCCAGCTGGCGACAGCTCGCAGACGTCGTCATCGTCGCCAGCCTCGTCATCGCCGCCTGCAGCCTCGCCGTCAGCGTCGCGGCAGGGCTCGTCGAACGGAAGCGACCCTTCAGCCTCCTCCGGCTCACCGGCACCCCGCTCGGTGTCCTGCGGCGCGTCGTCGCCCTCGAGGCGGCCGCCCCGCTCACGGCGATCGCCTTCCTCTCCGCGGTCACCGGCCTGCTGGCCGCCCAGCTCTTCTTGCGGTCGCAGCTCAGCGAGACGCTCCAGCCTCTGGGGCTCCACTACTACCTGATCGTTGCGGCCGGGATCGCCGCTGCCCTCGCGATCATCGCCGCGACGCTTCCGTTGCTGGAGCACATCACCGGACCCGAGGCCGCCCGAAACGAGTGATCTCGTCGCGGGCGGCGCCACAGGGCGTCGCGGGAACCGACGGGGCCCGTGATCGCCGGACGCCGCGGTCAGGCTGCGGTACCCCCAACGGGATTCGAACCCGTGTTACCGCCTTGAAAGGGCGGCGTCCTGGGCCACTGGACGATGGGGGCTCGCCCCCGGAGGGGCCTCTCACGGTACCAGAGCGCCAACTCCGCCCCCGTGGGTTCATCGCTGTCCGACGCCGGTCGGGTCCGTCGGGGGCGAGGCTCGCGGTACGGACGCACACCGTATGATCGGCGACCAGCATGTCCGAGAACCCGCCTTGGGGTGGCCCGCCGACTCCGCCCCCCGACGAGGGTGCCGACGCCCCGCCCACCCCGCGTGCACCGACCGCGCCCGGCCCCTGGGCGGCACCCCCCGCCGCCGCCCCGCCCGGGCCTGGCCCCCAGTGGCCGCCGCCGGTGGGGCCTCCGTCGTCCACGCCGGGCTGGCCCACACCGCAGACGCCCGCCCCGACCACAGGCCCTGCTACCGCTCCGCCGCCGACCTGGGCCCCGCCGTCGGCGCCCGGCGCACCCCCGTGGGCGCCGCCCTCGACGCCCGGCGCACCCCCGTGGGGCCCGCCTCCAGGCCCCGGCTCGAGCTGGTACGGCCCGATCGGCGGGCCGCCCGCCCCGGTCGCCGAGCCGCCCGTCCCCAAGCGCCGGCGCCGCCTCATCGTGGCGCTCGGCGTGCTGGTGCTGGTCCTCGTGGGGGCCACCGCGGCGTCGTTCCTGGTGGGTCGCGACAAGGGCCCGAGCTACCCCAAGCAGTGGGACAGCCGGATCCTGCCGATCGTGCACTTCGACGAACAGGAGCGGGGCCTGACCTTCAAGCACCCGGTCGAGGTGCTGTTCATGCCGCCCGCGGCGTTCGACAAGCTCGTCACGACCTCGTCGAGCTCGCTGTCGGCCAAGGACCGCGCCCAGATCGCCGAGCAGACCGCCAGCCTGCGGGCCCTCGGGCTGATCGACGGCAAGGTCGACCTGTTCAAGCAGGAGAACGACCTCAGCTCGGGCGGGATCCTGGCCTACTACGACAACCACGACAAGAAGGTGCGGGTGAAGGGCTCGGTGCTGACGCCCGACGTCCGCGTGACGTTGGCCCACGAGCTGACCCACGCCCTGCAGGACCAGTACTTCGATCTCACACGCGAAGACACCCTGCACGACGACGCCCAGCAGGCCTTCCGCTCGGTCATCGAAGGCGACGCGGTCGTGGTGCAGAACGCGTATGCAGCGCAGATGTCCCAGGCCGACCAGGACGCCTATGACAAGGCCGAGTCGTCGGGATCGCAGAAGGCGTATTCGAACATCCCCGACTTCCTGGTGGCCCAGCAACTCGAGCCGTACGTGATCGGTCCCTCGTTCGTGCAGGCGCTCAAGACGCGGGGCGGCAACGCCGCCATCGACCAGGCCATCAAGACGCCGCCCGCCAGCACGGCCGCGCTCATGGACATCTTCGGCTACCTCGGCCAGTCGACGGCGTCGACGACGCCGACCACCATGGCGGTTCCCAAGCTCGCCTCGGGCCAGAAGCGCCTCGACAGCGGCGACTTCGGCGCGCTCACCTGGTACCTGATGCTGGCTCGCCGCATCGACGTGCACAAGGCGATCAAGGCGGTCGACGGGTGGGCCGCCGACTCGTCGTTGACCTACAAGGAGCCGTCGGGTCGGGTCTGCGTGCTCGCCAAGTACCGCGGCCGGACCACCTCGGACGCCGACACCATGCTCACGGCGCTCGACGACTGGAAGTCGGTCGGCCCGAGCACCGACGCGTCGGTGAAGGAGTCGGGGGACACGGTGTCGCTCACGTCGTGTGACCCGGGCAGGGACGTCACCCTCGTCGGCACCGACCGGTCCAACGACGCGCTGCAGTTCGCCGCCGCCCGCATCGAGATCGTCGAGGAGTTCTTCAAGCAGCACCTGCCCGACTCGGTGGCGCAGTGCTCGGTCAACGGCATGCTCGACCACCTGACCCTCGACGAGGTGATCAGCATCGACGACGGCTCGGCCAGCGACGCCCTGCAGCAGAAGGCCGAGTCCGCGCTCGAGAGCTCGGTCCAGTCCTGCCACTGACGAGGTCGTCCGGCCGAGGAGGCATCAGGCTGACCGGCGTTTGGCTGACCGGCGTCGGGCCGAGGAGGCTCAGGCTGACAGGGCCTGCACCACCGCGCCGAGCATGATCGTGAGCAGCTGGTAGACGGCCATGTCGTGCGCGGCCGGATCGTCCGGGTCGATCTCGACGCTGTCCTCGCTCACGTCCAGCTTGGTGCCGAGGGCGAGCCGCACGCTGTTGAGCGCGCGCATCCAGGCCTCGAGCTCGTCGCGGTCGACCGTCTGGCCGCCGATCGTGCGCTCGACGGTGTCGAGGGCGTCGAGCTGGCTGCGCAGCAGGTCGTCGCCCACCATCTTGTGGTACTCGGCGTCGAGGTCGGGGTGCTCGACGTAGGCGGTGGGGAACAGGCGCCGCGTGGCCGGATCGTGGTTGGCCAGCATGACCCGCAGGTCGTCCAGCGACTCCATGACCACGCGCTGCTCGACGCGACCGAGGTTGACCCGGTAGCCGTCGCCGGCGGGCTCGACCAGGGGCCGCCAACCGCCGTCACCCATCCATCCGAACAGTCGAGGCATCGTCGTCAGTCTTGTTGCATGGTGGCCCAGAGGCCGTGCTCATGCAGGCGGAAGACGTCGAACTCGGCCTTTTCGCGCGAACCGGTCGACACGCTGGCCCGACCCTTCTCGTGCACGTCGAGCATGAGGCGCTGCGCCTTCTCGAGGCTGTAGCCGAACAGCTTCTGGAACACGAAGGTCACGTAGTCCATCAGGTTGATGGGATCGTTCCAGACGATCACCACCCACGGGCGGTCGAGATCGACCTCTTCGCCCGTCGTCGGCTCTTCGATCTCGACCGGGCTCGTCATCGGGGCGGCCGCCTGCACGGCTCCATTGTCGCCCATCACGGTGCCATCGCGTTGACCGGCGCCTCGGCATGGGCGAACAGGCCGAGGTAGAAGCGCAGCGCCACGATCCACACGAGGGCCGCGCCCGTGACGTGCAGCAGCACGAGACCGGGGGGCACGCCGAGGAAGTACTGCGTGTAGCCGAGGGCTCCCTGCGCCACGATGACCACCGCCAGCTCGCCGGCGCGCCGGACGACCTGGCGGGGAGCACCCGTCCGCAAGAGCGAGGCCAACGTCACGACGGTCAGGGCGAGGAAGAACCACACGGTGAGGCTGTGGATGCGGGCCACGGCCTCGACCTCGAACGGCAGGCGCTTGGCGTGCTCGTCGCCGCCGTGCGGTCCCGCCCCCGTGACCACGGTGCCGGTCACGAGCACCACCGCGGCGGCCGCCACCAACAGGCGTCCGTAGGCGCGGAGGTTCGGGGCGACGACCAGCACGCCGGGGGTGTCGGTGTGACCCGCCCGATCGTGCAGCACGACCGCGTTCCAGACGAGCGTCGTGCCCAGCAGGAAGTGGGCCATCACCAACGGAGGCCACAGGCCCGACAGCACGAGGATGCCCCCGAGCACGATCTCGGCGACCAACCCGCCGACCAGCCCGAGCGACCACCCGATCAGATCACGGCGCCGCGGGACCAGGGCCAGCGATCCGAGGACGGCCAGGGCCACCGCCACCGAGATGAAGGCCGTGAAGTAGCGGTTGACGTCCTCGATCCGCGAGTGGAAGCCCGACTGGGCCACGAAGTGGTGCTGCGTGCAGGCCGGCCAGTCCGAGCACCCGAGGCCCGACTCGGTCAGCCGCACGGCCGCGCCCGTGATGACGATGGCGACGACGGCCACCAACGCCACCAGGGTGATCCGGCGGTACTGCGTGGCCGAGATGCGGGGGAGGCGCACCCCGCGAGGCTAGGGGTGGCAGGAGAGCGAACCCAATCGCCACGCGGGCCGGCGCTTGGCAGGAGCGGACCGATCGCCGATCATGGCGGGGTGATCGTCACGGTCGGCTTCTTCGTCGTGCTCATCGGCGCCGTGATCGGGGCCTGGTTCATCGCCCGGGCCACGCCCAAGAACATCGAACCGCTCGCCATCGACGACACCTGGTCGTCGATCGGCGCCTTCTACCGCGATCGGCCCGACCGGGACAGCGAGGTCGACCTCGGCGACGGATGGTCGAGCGCGCTCGACCCGGGCGCCGCCTTCGAGCTCTCGTGGATCAGCCAGACCCGCGAGCTGGTCGTCCTACGGCGCCAGGCCCACGCCGACTTCCGATCCGGCGGCGGCCTGGTGGCGGCGATGCCGGGCCGACTCGATCCGCGCGCCACGGGGATGAAGGTGCTGGCCGTCGCCGACCTCGGGACCGTCCGCGCCGCCCACCCCGAGTTGCTCCGGACCACCCCCGGTGGCCTCGATCGCCTCACCGACCGGCTCGGGCGTCCCTACGTCGCGCCCCAGGCGTCGGACCCGCACTGGGCGACGCCGTCCTGATGGGTCGCCGTCACCGGCAAGCCGTCCTGATGGGTCGCCGTCAGACCGGCGTGGCCAGGATGGCCTCGAAGGTCGCGGGGTCGGCCACGTAGGGCTCCTCGGCGCGGGGCCAGTGGAGGGCCAGATCGGTGAACCCGAGCTCGCCGTAGGCCCCGGCCAGGTCGCGGAACGCCTCGACCGACTCGAGCCAGGGCTCGGTCGTGGCGCCCTGCATGAAGAGCCGGTCGATCGACGAGGGATCCCGGCCCACCTGCTCGCAGGCCGCGTCGAGCTGCTCGCACTGGCGGCGCGCGACCTCCAGGCACTCGGCCGCGGTGAGATCGGCCGCGTGGGCCGGATCGCCGAGGGTGACCCACACCTGCCCGTGCCGGGCCGCCAGCGCGATGGCTCGCCTGCCGCCACCGGCCACCGCGAACGGCACGCGGGGCCGCTGGACGCATCCGGGTACTGCGCGGGCGCCGACGGCCTGGTACCAGGTGCCGTCCAGGCGCTCGATCGCCGGCTCGACGAGCAGGCGATCGAGGTGATCGACGAACTCGCCGAAGCGGGCGGTGCGCTCGGCCAGGCTCCACGCCGGCTGGCCGAAGGCCTCGGCGTCCCAGCCCGTCCCCCCGGCGCCGATGCCGACGGTGATGCGCCCACTCGACAGGTCGTCGAGCGTCATGACCTCTTTGGCCAGCGTCACCGGGTGCCGGAAGTTGGGCGAGGTCACCAGGGTCCCGAGTCGCAAGGTGGTGGTGACACCGGCCACCGCGGCCAGGAGCGGCACCGTGGCGAACCACGGGCCGTCGCGCAGATCGCGCCACGTGAGGTGGTCGTAGGTCCAGGCGGTGTGGGCCCCGAGCTGCTCGGCCCGCCGCCAGACGTCCCGCGCCTCGAGCCACGGCATCGAGGGCAAGATCACGACGCCGACTCGCACCGACCTGATTGTAGGTCCAGGGCCCGGTTCGCGAAGCAGGTCCGGCGGCCGACGAGCGACAGGGGCGATTGTCCCGGGCCCGCGTTGCGAGCCTACGATCGGCGGCTGATGGCCACGACGATGCAACCCTCCTTGCGCCGACGCGCAGCTGGGTACGTCGCGTTGACCAAGCCGCGCATCATCGAGCTGCTGCTCGTCACCACGGTCCCCACGATGGTGGTGGCCGAACGGGGCATCCCGCCGGTCTGGCTGATGGTCGCGACGGTGATCGGCGGCACGCTGGCGGCCGGCGGCGCCAACGCCATCAACATGTACGTCGATCGCGACATCGACGCGCTGATGAAGCGCACGCAGAACCGGCCCCTCGTCACGGGGCTGATCGAGCCCTCGCACGCCCTCGTGTTCGCCGTGGCGCTCGAGATCGTCGCCTTCGCCTGGCTGTGGGCGTTCGTCAACCTGCTCAGCGCCGCGCTGGCCGTCGCCGCCTGCCTTTTCTACGTCTTCGTCTACACGTTGTGGCTCAAGCGGACCTCGTCGCGCAACATCGTGATCGGCGGCGCCGCCGGCGCCGTTCCGGTGCTCATCGGCTGGACGGCGGTGACCGGCCAGCTGGCCTGGGCGCCGATCGTGCTGTTCGCCGTCATCTTCTACTGGACCCCGCCGCACTTCTGGGCCCTGGCCATCCGCTACAAGGACGACTACACCGCGGCCGACGTGCCCATGCTCCCCTCGGTGGCGAGCTTCCACACCACCGCGGTGCGCATCCTCCTCTACACCGTTCTGCTCTGGGGCCTCACCCTCCTGTTCGACGCCGTGGGCCACCTCGGCGTGATCTACCTCGGAAGCGCCGTCGTGCTGGGAGCCGTCTTCACCTACCTGGCGGTCGAGGTGCTGCGCACCGAATCGACCAGGAGCGCCATGCGGCTGTTCGCCTACTCGATCACCTATGTGACCCTGCTGTTCGGGGCGATGGTGGTCGACGTGCTCGTGCGCCATGGGGTCTGACCACGGTGCGGGCATCCGCTCGACCGAGGGCCCGAATCGTCCCCCGGCGTGGGTTTTCGGCGGCGGTTCGCCGGGTGTGTAGAGTCCCTGTTCGTTCCCCGCTCCGGCCGCGCCAGGCCGGTCGCCGAGTCGCCCACCCGGTGTCCGGTGCCCGGTCCGATGTCGCGGTGACGACGAGGTCATCCCTGCACTGACATGGCCATCACCGAGACCAGACCACCCACCGAGTCGCTCGCCGCCGAGGCCGAGCCCGTGCGGTTCATCGGGCTTCCCGAACACGAGCAGAGCGGCCTGGCGGGCTTCATCGGCACCGGTGACCACACGTCGCTCGGGCGGGCCTACATCCTCTTCGCCCTGCTCTTCGGCGCGCTGGCCTTCGGGGCCGAGACGTTCTTCGCCGGCGACTCGACGCGCAACCATCCCTTCGCCGTCGAGCACCTGTTCCAGGTCTACACGGCGTCGCGCATCGCGATGCTCTTCCTGTTCGCCGTCCCGTTGCTGATCGGGCTGGCCACCTACGTCACGCCGTTGCAGGTCGGCGCCAACACCATCGCCTTCCCGCGTGCGGCCGCGATGGCCTTCTGGGGCTGGCTGATCGGGTCGGGCCTGGTCGTGGCCGCCTACGCGGTCGACGGCGGTCCGGTCGGGAGCCGCGCCAAGGCGGTCGATCTCAGCTACGCCGGCCTGGCACTCGTGCTCGCCGCGCTGATCGTCGCCACGGTGTGCGTGCTCACGACCGTGATCGCGCTGCGCACCCCGGGTCTGTGGCTCGACCGCATGCCGATGTTCTCGTGGTCGATGGTGGTGGCGGGCACCCTCTGGCTGCTGACCCTGCCGGTGCTGCTGGCCAACGTCCTGCTCATCTACATCGACCACCACTACGGCCGCCCGGCGCTGTTCGGGATCGGGTTCAACCAGTGGCCGCAGCTGTCGTGGGCGTTCACGCAGCCCGCGATCTACATCGTGGTCATCCCGGCGCTCGGCATCATCAACGACGTGGCGGCCACCCTGTCCGGTGTCCGCCAGGCGCACCGCAGCGCGATCATGGCCGCCATCGGGGCGTTCGGGATCCTGAGCTTCGGCGCCTACGCGCAGCCGGCGTTCTACCCCGACGTCTACAACGAGGCGCTGTTCATCGCCATGTCGGTGCTCATCATCGTGCCGACCCTCATCGTGCTCGGCGGGTGGGCGGCCACGCTCCGCGCCGGGCGACCGCTGGTCAAGAGCCCGCTGCTGTTCGCGCTCGCCGCCGGTCTGGTCGCGCTGCTCGCCACCCTCGCCGGCGGCCTGTTCACCATCCGGGCCTTCAAGCTGCACGACAGCGGCTGGGCCAAGGTGGCGGCGACCCCGCCCTACGTCGACGGGCACTTCCTGCTGGTCATGTCGGTCGTGGTGCTGGCCGGTCTCGCCGGCGTCGTCTACTGGTCGCCCAAGCTGTTCGGTCGCATGGCCAACGAAGGGCTGGCCACCCTGGCCGCCCTCGTCGGCGCCGTCGGCGGCCTGGTCGCCGGCCTCCCGCTGCTCGTCTACGGCTTCGCCCTCAAGTCGTCGGGTCTGGCCAAGTCGGCCCACTTCCTCTACGGCACCTCGGCGCTCGGCAGCGCCTTGGTGATCGTGGCCATCGTGCTGGTGGTGGCCGCCGTCCTCATGGGCAAGCGCGACGTCGACGACGACGCGTGGGGAGTGGGCCAGACGCTCGAGTGGACCGTCCCGAGCCCGCCCTCACCGGGCGAGTTCGGCCTGCTCGAGACCGCCGTGTCGTCCGAGCCGCTGTTCGACCGCGACGAACCGCAGGAGGTCTCCTGATGGCCGCCGCCGTGGTGAGTCCGTCCACCAGCGGCCAGCTGGCGATCGGCGAAGCGCCGCCGCCGTCGGTGCCCCGACCCCGCGTCCTGCTCGTGGGCACGGCGTTCGCCGCCGCCGCCAGCGTGATGCTCATCCTCGGCCTGCTCGGCGTCTACCTCTCCCAGCGCTCGCTCGCCCGCCTGCACGGAGGCACGTGGCTGCCCCAGGCCGTGCACATCCCGCTGACCCAGCCCAACGTGATGCTCTTCACGCTGCTCATGTCGTCGGCCACCATCCAGTGGGCGGTGTGGGCCATCAAGGACGACGACCGGCGCCACACCTACCTCGCCATCGGCGTCTCGTTGCTGCTCGCCTTCGCCTTCCTCAACGAGGCGGGCTACCTCTACTCGCTGATGAGCCTCGACATCCGCGCCAACCTGCAGTCGGTGCTGATCTACACGGTCACCGGTGCCCAGCTGGCGATGATGGTGGCGGCGATGATCTTCGTGCTCCTCATGGGCTTCCGCGCGCTGGCCGGCCAGTTCACCAGCCGGCAGCACGACGGCATCGCCGCGGCCGCCATCTACTGGCACACGGCTGTCGCGGTGTACGTGTTGGTCTGGTACGCGATCTACGTGACGAAATAGGTCCCGCCATGTTCAAGTCCCGCACCGTCACCATCAGCCTCCGCTTCTACGGCGCCTTCGCCCTCGCGGCGATGCTGGCGGCCTACGTCGCCGGGGTCACGAGCGCCCACGACAGCATCATCAACCAGGTGATCGGCCCGCTCGACCTCGGGTGGAAGGGCGGCGTGGGCAACCACCTCGCCTACACGGTGCTCATCGGCGCCGTGCTGGTCACGGCCTCGATCGGAGCCCTGCTCACCGCCTTCCGCGACGCCGATGCGACGGCCGAGGCCGAGGCGGCGTCGCTCGAGGTCGTGCCGCTGGCCAGGGCGCCCATGGGGGTCAACTACTGGCCGGTCGTGGCCGCGTTCGCGGTGGCCGCGATCCTGCTCGGTCTGGCCATCTCGGCCCGGCCCCTGGCCCTGGCCGGTGCCGTCGTGCTCGGTGCCGCCGTCGTGGTCTGGACGATCCGCGCCTGGGCCGAGCGCGCCACCGGCGACGACCGCGCCAACCTCGAGCTCTACCGCCAGGTGGTCGAGCCCGTGCGGCTCCCGTTCGGCGCGCTCCTGCTCGTCGCGTTCATGATCATCGGGTTCTCCCGGGTGCTGCTCACGCTGCCCGACAAGCACACGTCGACCGCGGTGTTCGGGCTGCTCGGCGTGGTCATCCTGGGCGGGTGCGTGGCCATCGCGCTCAAGCCCAAGATCAGCCGCTCGGCGATCGCGCTCGTGCTGTTCGTCGCCGGCCTGGCCGTCCTCACCGGCGGCATCGTCGGTGCCGCCCGTGGCCCGCGCCACTTCGAGGGCCACGACCGCACCACCTCGCAGCAGCCCCCCGAGGGCTCGGGAAGGTGACCGTGCTCCTGCCGTCCCCTGAGTCGCGTCCCCGACCCGCGGCGCCGTCCCGTCACGAGGTGAGGTCCTGATGGCATCGTCCCCCGACGGCCACAAGCGCTCCGGCCGCAGCCGCATCGGCCTGGTGCTGGCGGGCCTGGTGATCGTCGTCATCGGCGCGCTCTACATCGTGCTCTCGCTGTCGGCCGTGTTCGCCAACGGCGGCAAGCCGCTGACCACCCTCACGCCCCACGGCAGCCAGTCGCAGCTGATCCAGACGTTGATCACGCCCGTCTACGCGGTCGCCGGGATCGTCGGGATCCTGGTGTTCGCCGCCGTCTTCTACTTCTGCTTCAAGTTCCGCGACCGGGGCGACGATGCCGACGAGTTCCCGGTGCAGCGCCACGGCAACAACCCGCTCGAGATCGGGTGGACCATCATCCCCGCGCTCCTGCTCCTCGTCGTCGCCGTGTTCACGGTCTCGACCATCGTGCAGCTCAACCAGACCCACAAGGGCGCGCTCCACGTCGAGGTCTCCGGCCAGCAGTGGTGGTGGGCGTTCCACTACGACATGAACAACGACGGCAACTACACCGACACCAAGGACGGCGACATCATCACCGCCACCGAGCTGGTGATCCCGGTGGGCCGTCCCGTCGAGCTGACCATCACGTCGAGGGACGTGATCCACTCGTTCTGGATCCCGGCCCTCAACGGCAAGAAGGACGCGGTGCCCGGTCAGCACCATCCCCTCACGATCGAAGCCGACAAGATCGGCGTCTATCGCGGCCAGTGCACCCAGTTCTGTGGGCTCTCCCACGCCAACATGCGGATGTTGGTCCGAGTCGTGTCGCCGAGCGACTTCAACAAGTGGGTGGCCAACCAGCGGCGTCCGTCGGTCGTACCCACCGTCGACGCAGCCAAGGCCGGCAAGGCGCTCTTCGAGCAGCTCCTGTGCTCGTCCTGCCACCTGATCCGGGGCGTCAACGACGCCAAGATCGCCTCGGGCTCGGCCAAGACGCAGCTCGTGAGCGGCGTGGCCCCCGACCTGACCCACATCGCCACCCGCGGCACCTTCGCCGGTTCGATCTACAACCTGTACGCGCCCGACAACCCGAACGATCCGGGCACCCCGGGCGACCCGTCCGACGTCGCCCTCCCCGGCGATCCTGGAGGCGCCCTGTTCGGCGGCAACCCGGCCCCGTACCCCTGGAACACGACAGCCGTGCAGGCCTGGCTCCGGAACCCGCCGCTCCTGAAGCCGGCCGACGCGGCGCAGGGCCGCGGCATGCCGAACCTGCACCTGAGCGAGTTCCAGATCACCCAGCTGGTCGCCTATCTCGAGACGCTGCGATGATCGCGCCACACCCGCACGGTCGGCCGCGACCTCCCATGCAGTCAACACGGAGTCCGCACATGGCAGTCACTGACCCTCAGCCGCTCGCCCTGCCCTCCGGGGCCGGCGGGGCGCCGTTCGACCCGCTGGGGGCCCTGTCGCGTCCGACCAACCCCAAGGCGCGCTGGCGACGGTGGCTGTTCACCGTCGACCACAAGAAGATCGGCATCATGTACGGCACTGCCGCACTGATCTTCTTCATGATCGGCGGCTCCGAGGCCCTGCTCATCCGGTCGCAGCTCTGGTCGCCACGAGGCACGCTCTTGTCGGCCGAGACCTACAACCAGGTCTTCACCATGCACGGCACGACCATGGTCTTCCTGGTCGTCATGCCGATCGGCGCGGCGTTCGCCAACTACCTGATGCCGTTGCAGATCGGCGCTCGAGACGTCGCGTTCCCGCGCATCAACGCCTTCAGCTTCTGGTGCTTCCTGGCCGGTGGCCTGTTCCTCAACTCGAGCTGGCTCTTCGGCGGCGGCGCCGACGGCGGCTGGTTCAACTACGCACCGAACTCGGGCGTCGTGTTCTCACCGGGACACGGGATCGACTACTGGAACCTCGGCCTGATCATCACCGGCGTCGCCTCGCTGACCGGTGCGGTCAACCTCATCGTGACGGTCCTCAACATGCGCTGTCCCGGCATGGACATGTTCAAGATGCCGATCTTCACGTGGATGACGCTGGTCACGCAGTTCCTGCTGCTGTTCGCCATCCCCGTGCTGACCTGCGCCCAGTTCCTGCTGATGTTCGACCGGCTCTTCGGCGCCAACTTCTTCAACGTGCAGAGCGGAGGCAATCCCCTCTTATGGGAGAACCTCTTCTGGGTCTTCGGACACCCAGAGGTGTACCTGATGATCCTGCCGGCGTTCGGTCTCGTGTCCGAGATCCTGCCGGTCTTCGCCCGCAAGCCGATCTTCGGGTACAACTTCATCGTCTTCTCGGGCATCGCCATCGGCTTCATGGGCTGGGGCGTGTGGGCCCACCACATGTTCGTCTCGGGCATCGGCCCGATCTCGGTCACGACCTTCTCGCTGACCACGATGTTCATCGCCGTGCCGACGGGCGTGAAGATCCTGAACTGGACCGCGACGTTATGGGGCGGGAAGCTCCAGTTCACGACCCCGATGCTCTACGCCATCGGGTTGATCTGCATGTTCACCATCGGCGGCCTGTCCGGCGTCACCGACTCGGTGGCCCCGGCCGACACCCAGCAGCACGACACCTACTACATCGTGGCCCACTTCCACTACGTGCTGTTCGGCGGTGCCTTCCTCGGCTTCATGGGCGGCTTCTACTTCTACTGGCCCAAGGTGTTCGGCTACCTGCTCAACGAGCGGCTCGGCAAGACCAACTTCTGGATCATGCTGCTCGGCTTCAACCTCACCTTCGGCCCGATGCACATGCTCGGGCTGCAGGGCATGTCGCGGCGCATCTACACCTACGACGCCGGCTACGGCTTCGAGCTCTGGAACAAGCGTCGCCACCATCGGTGCGTTCACGCTGGCCATCAGCGTGCTCATCTTCATCTTCAACATCTTCTACAGCCGGGCCAAGGCCAAGACGCTGCCACCGGTCGGTCCCGATCCATGGGATGCGCGCACCATCGAGTGGATGATCCCGTCGCCGGTGCCCGAGTGGAACTTCGACCCGGTCCCGACCGTCACCCGCATCGACGAGTTCTGGTACCGCAAGTACGCCGAGACCGAGGACCACCGCCTCGTGCGCATCCACAGCATCGACGAGGTGGCCCAGCACAGCGACGGCAAGGGCGTGCACCTGCCGTCGCCGTCGTACTGGCCGATCATCGCCGCCTTCTCGCTGCCGATCATCGCCTACGGCCTGATCTACACGCTGTGGCTGTGCCTGGTCGGCGGGCTGGTCCTGGCCGTCGCCGTCTTCGGCTGGGCCCTCGAACCGCCCGACGCGCCCGGCGGCGGCCACGGTGACCACCACCTCCCGACGACGCCCACGGCGAAGCCGGCGAGATCGACGCCGCGCCCGAGTCGGCCGACCGGACGCCGAGGCGAAGGAGGTCGAGACCGTTGGCTGACATCAGCGCCGCGCTGCACGACGAGTTCGCGCCCCGCGCCCACATCGACCACGACACCAACACCGGCATCTCGAACACCAAGCTCGGCATGTGGCTGTTCCTGGCCTCCGAGTGCCTGCTGTTCGGCGGCCTCATCACCACCTACCTGCTCTACAAGGTGCCGGTCCGCGGCGAGGGCCCGTCGCCCAAGCAGGTGTACGACCTCGGCTTCACCTCGGTCAGCTCGTTCCTGCTGCTGATGAGCTCGCTGACCATGGTGCTGGCCGTCGACGCCATCGAGCGCGGCGACCACCACCGCCTGCGCACCTGGCTGGCCGCCACCGCCCTGCTCGGGTCGACCTTCGTCGCCGGCCAGGTCTACGAGTTCACCGCCTTCGTGCACGAGGGCATGGGCTTCACCACCAGCCGGTCGTCGTCCGCCTTCTACACGCTGACCGGCTTCCACGGCGTCCACGTCACCATCGGCATCATCATGTTGGTGTCGCTGCTGATCCTGTCGTTACGCGGCAAGCTGCCCGAGCATCGCGCCGAGACAGTCGAGACGATCGGCCTGTACTGGCACTTCGTCGACGTCGTGTGGATCGTCATCTTCGGCGTCGTCTACCTGATCCCCTAGGAGCGAGACATGGACACCGACACCGAGGTACCCATCTCGCCGGCCACCCTCGACGGGGCCGTCAAGGCCTACCCGCGCGAGCGGCTGTACGTCATCACGGCGATCGTGCTGGCCGTGCTCACCGCCATCGAGGTGTGCACCTACCTCTTCCCGACCTTCCCGGGTTGGCACTTCGGCGGTACCGACAGCGTCACGTTCGTGCTGCTGCTCCTGATGGCGGTCAAGTTCTTCATCGTCGCCTACATCTTCATGCACCTGCGCTTCGACAAGCGGGTCCTGACGATCATCTTCTACGCCGGGCTGAGCCTGGCCGTCGTCGTCTACCTGGCCGTGATGACCATCCTCAACCTCTGGTACCCCGGCCACCCCCACCCCTGACCCCCCGCAAACCGGGCATCTTTGCGTGGTGTTCTCGCGCGTTTCCACGCCCGGTTCCGGGGTTCACTCCCAGCGGAAGAAGCGGACGGCGGCCAGCGGGGCGGCGACGGCCCAGACGATCAGCACCACCCAGCTCTCGACGCCCACGGTGGCCCCCGCGGTGAACGCGGCGGTCATCACCTGGGTGAGGGCGGCGGACGGGAGCAGGCGGGCGACCGGCTCGATGGCCTTCAGGCTGGACAGCGGGATCACCATGCCGCCGAGCAGCAGCAGCACGAGGTACAGGCCGTTGGCGGCGGCCAGCGTGACGGTGCCCTTCAGCGTGCCCGCCATCAGCAACCCGAGGCCGGCGAAGGCGGCGGTCCCCAGGATGTAAGCGGGGACGACCAGGGCGAGCCGGCCGTCGGGATCCCATCCGAGCACGAGCGCGGTCGGCACCAGGATGACGATCTGGCCGATCTCGATGGCCAGCACCATCGTCATCTTGGCGGCGATCAACCGGGGTCGGCCGAGCGGCGTCGACCCGAGTCGCTTGAGGACCTCGTACTGGCGCTCGAAGCCGGTCCCGATGCCGAGGCTGACCATGGCCGTCGACATCACCGCCAGCGCGAGGATGCCGGGCGTCAGCACGTCGATGGCCGTGGCGCCCGCGGCGGCCCCGGCCGGCTTGGGCAGCACGTCGACCAGCGAGAAGAACACGAGCAGCATCCAGGGGATGGCCACGCTCACCAACAGCTGCTCGCCCTGGCGCAGGCTCAGCGTCAGTTCGGTGCGGGTCTGGCCCAGGTACGCCCTCACGACCGGCTCCGGCGCCGACGGCCACGGCCCGGGCGGCCGACGGCCGACGGGTCGGCGTCATCGCCGGGCTGGTGCGGGTGGTCGAGCCTGTCGGCCGCCGCCGACTCGGTGAGGCGCAGGAACACGTCCTCGAGGCGCTGGCGGCCGGCGCGGAGATCGGCCAGCGCCAGGTCGCGCTCGGCCAACCAGGTGGTGATGGCGGCGATGCGCGTCGGATCGGGCGAGCCGTCGACCCGGTACTCGCCCGGTGACACCTCGGTGACCGTCGCGGACACGGCGAGGCCGAGCGAGGCGACGTCGAGGCCGGGCGGCGCGCCGAAGCGGATCTCGTCCTGCTGGCCGGCGCTGGTCAGCTGGGCCGGGGTGCCGGCCGCCAGCACGCGACCGTGGTCGATGATGACGACCCGGTCGGCGAGCTTCTCGGCCTCTTCGAGGTCGTGGGTGGTGAGCAGGACGGTGACCCCGTCGGCCCGGAGCTCGGCGATGACGCTCCGGATGAGCTGACGCCCGGTCGGGTCGATCCCCGAGGTGGGTTCGTCGAGGAAGGCCACCTCGGGCCGCCCGACGAGCGCCAGGGCGAGCGACAACCGCTGCTGCTCGCCTCCCGACAGGCTCCGCCAGGTCGATCGTCGGCGGGCGGACAGACCGACCCGCTCGAGCAGCTCGTCGGGGTCGGCCGGGTGGTCGTAGTACGAGGCGAACAGTCGCAGCACCTCGGGGGGGCGGATGCCCGTGTAGACGCCGCCGTGCTGCAGCATGACCCCGATGCGGCGGGTCAGCGCGGCGTGATCGGCCCGCGGGTCGAGCCCGAGCACGCGCACGGAGCCGCCCGCCGGTCGCCGGTAGCCCTCGAGCACCTCGACCGTCGAGGTCTTGCCCGCGCCGTTCGGGTCCGAGCAGGGCGACCACGGTGCCGGCCTCGACCGCGAAGGAGAGGTGGTCGACCGCGACGTGCTCGTCGTAGCGGACGACGAGCGCGTCCACCTCGATCGCCGGCCCCGGGGCGGTCGGCGGATCGGACGGGCCCGGGGGCTGGGGGGAGGACGACACCGGCGGCGACGCTACCGCCGGGCGCGTCGAGCGCCCAAGCGCGCGCCGGCTGTCGGCTCGACGGGCGTCGATACCCTGTCGGGTCGGCGAGTCAGGCCTTGGTACGTTGCAGCCATGCTCGACGTGCGCCGGCTGCGCTCCGACTTCGATGCCGTCGCGTCGGCGCTGGCCCGCCGCGGCGACGATCTGGGCCCCGACCTCGAGCGGGCCCGGGCCCTCGACGAGCAGAGCCGCGAGCTGGCCGCCGAGCGCGACGAGGTCCGCCAGCGGATCAACCACCTGTCCAAAGAGGTCGGCGGCCTGCGCCGCGATGGCCGGGTCGACGAGGCCGAGCAGCTCCAGGCCGAGAGCCGCCAGCTCGGCGAACGCGAGCAGCAGCTCGACCAGCAGACCGCCGGCGTGGCTGACGACCTCCGCGACCTGCTCCTGCGCATCCCCAACGTGCCGTCGCCCGACGCGCCCGACGGCAAGGACGAGCAGGACAACGTGGTCGTCCGCGTCGAGGACTTCGATCCCGACGCCTACGGGGCGACACCAGCGGATCGCCCACTGGGACATCGGGCGCGATCTGGGTGTGCTCGACCTCGAGCGCGGGGCCAAGGTCTCGGGCTCGATGTTCGCCATGCTCCGCGGCGCGGGCGCGACCCTCAGCCGGGCGTTGTGCCAGCTGGCCCTCGACCGCAACAGCGATCGCTACGAGGAGATACGCCCGCCGAGCCTGGTGCTCACGCGCACCCTCACCGCCACCGGGCAGCTGCCCAAGTTCGCCGACGACGCCTACCACCTCGAGCGCGACGACCTCTGGGCCATCCCCACCGCCGAGGTCCCGCTCACCTCGATCGCCATGGACGAGATGCTCGACGAGGCCGACCTGCCGCAGCGCCTGATGGCTTATTCGCCCTGCTTCCGCCGCGAGTCCGGCTCGGCCGGACGCGACACCCGTGGGTTGCTGCGGGTGCACGAGTTCGACAAGGTCGAGCTCCTGGCGTACACCACGCCCGACCAGGCGCCGGCGGTGCTCGACGAGATCCTCGGTCGGGCCGAGAGCCTCGTCCGCGACCTGGGGCTGGCGCACCGCGTGCTCGACATCTGCACCGGCGACCTCGGCCAGTCCCACCATCGCTCGCTCGACATCGAGGTGTACGCGCCCGGTGTCGACCAGTGGCTCGAGGTGTCGTCGGTGTCGTGGTTCAGCGACTACCAGGCGCGCCGGGCCAACATCCGCTACCGGCCGACCGGTGCCAAGAACGCCGAGTTCGTGCACACCGTGAACGGATCGGCCCTCGCCGTGCCGCGCATCTGGGCGGCGCTGGTCGAGACCCATCGCCGCGTCGACGGCTCGGTGGCGCTGCCCGAGGTCCTGCACCCGTACCTGCGGGGCATGACCCAGCTCGGCCCGCCCGAGGGATGACCGTGACGGCCACCGACGAGACCCTCGAGCCCCCGAAGCCACGGCGTCACCTCCCGTGGGGGGCGGTGTCGGGCATCGTCGTGCTCGTCTACGTCGTGGTGTGGGGGGCCACGCTCACCCGGATCTCCGAACGCAACACCTTCAACCGTTGGGGTGCCGCGCTCGGCAGCCTCGGCGCCCGGGTGGTCGTGTGCGGGCTGGTGCTGGCCGCGCTGTTCCACAGCTTCGACGGCGTGCGCCGCCTGCTGGCCGAGGCGGTGCCCTCGACGGTACGACACGACGCCCGCCTGCGGGCCGCCGTGCTCTTCGCCACCTGGGCGATCGCGCTGCCCTGCTTCGCCGTCGTCATCTGGCCCTGGGTGGCCGAGACCACCCGATGAGCGAGACGCCGCCGGGCCCCCCGGTCGCCGCTCCCGCGGATCCTGATCCGTCGCCCGAGTCAGACGAGTCGACCGAGTCGACCGTGTCGGACGATCCCGAGGTCAAGAGCTGGGGTTGGCACCTCATGCAGGTGACGACCTGGCTGCTGGTGGTGCTCCTGCCGATCCACGTGCTGTCCACGTGGGTGTTCCACGACCCGGGTCACTTCGGCGTGGCGCTCTACGTCGACCGGTGGCACCACGGGGTGTGGCGGCTCTTCGACGTCGCGCTCGTCGTGGCGACCCTGCTGCACGGCGGCGTCGGCCTGAACGGCGTGCTCCGGCGGATGACCTCGAACTCGGCGGTGCGCACGGTCGTCGCGGTCGTGATCGGCGTGGTGCTCGGTGTCGTCGGCGCGCTCGCGGTGTCGACCATCGTCAGGTTCAACGTGTCATGACCGAGCGCCCCGTCCCGACCGGTTCCGACCTCGCAGCCCAGCGGGCCGAGCTCGAGGGCGTGGGACTGCACGAGCACGATGTCGACCCCGACCCCTTCGTCCAGTTCGCCCGCTGGCACTCGAGGGCGCAGCAGGCGCCGGTGGCCGAACCCGATGCCATGGTCGTGTCGACCGTCGACGCGTCGGGCGCCGTGTCGTCACGCCACGTGCTGCTCCGCGGCACCGCGGACGGCGCCTTCTCGTTCTTCACGAACTACCGCAGCCAGAAGGCGCGCGAGATCGACGCCCACCCGCAGGTGGCCCTGTGCTTCCCGTGGATCGCCCTGGGACGACAGGTGCGGGTGGCCGGGCGCGCCGAGCACACGAGCGCGGCGGTGTCCGATGCGTACTTCGCCACGCGCGCCCGTGACAGCCAGCTCGGCGCGTGGGCCTCGGCCCAGAGCTCGGTGCTGGCCGACCGGGCCGAGCTCGAAGCCCGCTTCGCCGAGGTCGCCGATCGGTACGCCGACGGCGAGGTGCCGCGCCCACCCCACTGGGGCGGCTTCCGGGTCGTGCCCGACGAGATCGAGTTCTGGCAGAGCCGGCCGTCGCGCCTGCACGATCGCCTGCGGTACCGGCGGCAGGGTGCCCACTGGATCATCGAGCGCCTGGCGCCGTGACCTCGCGATCGGAACGGTGCGTTGGCCGCCGTCGATGACGAGCTGGTGGTCACGAGCTCGCTGTCCATCCCCGCCGCCGAGCTCGAGTGGCGGTTCAGCGCGTCGAGCGGGCCGGGCGGCCAGCACGTCAACACGTCGAACACGCGGGTCGAGGTGCGCTTCGACGTCGTGGCGAGCCCGTCGCTGACCGACGCCCAGCGGGCGCGGTTGATCGAGCGCGTCGGGCGCGAGGTGCGTGTGGTGTCGCAGTCCGAGCGATCGCAGCTGCGCAACCGGACGTTGGCCCGGCAGCGACTGGCCGAGCGGTTGGCGGCCGGGCTCGAGGTCCCCCGCGTGCGGCGGCCGACCCGGGCGACCAAGGGATCGGTGCAGCGGAGGCTGGACGACAAGGGCCGACAGGCCGAGCGCAAGCGCCAACGGCGACCACCGACGGCCGAGGGCTGAGTCGCCGGCCACCCGCGGCCGGTCGCCGCCGCGGGTCAGGGGAGCAGCTCACCGACCCGCTCGCCGATCAGCGAGACGTGATCCAGGTCGTCGAGGTCGAGCAGCTGCAGGTACACGCGCTCGGCACCCGCCTCGGCATAGGTGGCGATCGTCTCGAGCACCTCGGCCGGCGTGCCGACCGCCCCGTTGCCACGCAGATCGCCGTCGAGGCGGCGACCGATGGCGGCGGCCCGGCGCTCGAGCTCGGCCTCGGACTCGCCGCAGCACACGACCAGCGCCACCGAGTGGGTCAGGTCGGCCGGATCGCGTCCGATCGCCTCGCAGGCCGCGTCGACCTTGGCCACCTGGTCGCGGTAGACGTCGAGCGGCGCGAACGCCAGGTTGAACTCGTGGGCGAAGGTGGCAGCCAGGCGCGGGGTGCGCCTGGCGCCGTAGCCGCCGATGATGATCGGCGGGCCGCCAGGCTGCACGGGCTTGGGCAGGCCCGGCGATCCCACGATCGTGTAGTGCCGGCCCTCGAACGAGAACTGGGTGTCGCTCGGGGGCCCGCCACAGCCCGGTGATGATCTCGAGCTGCTCCGCCAGCCGGTCGAAGCGCTCGCCGAGCGGTGGGAACGGGATGCCGTAGGCGAGGTGCTCGTCGTCGTACCACCCCGCGCCGAGACCGAGCTCGACCCGGCCGCCGCTCATCTCGTCGACCTGGGCCACCGCCACCGCCAGCGGTCCCGGCAGCCGGAACGTGGCCGAGCACACGAGTGTGCCGAGGCGGATGGTGGTGGTCTCGCGGGCGATGGCGCCGAGGGTCACCCAGGTGTCGGTGGGGCCGGGCAGGCCGGTTCGGTCGCCCATCTTGAGGTAGTGGTCAGAGCGGAAGAAGGCGTCGAACCCGGTGGCCTCGGCCCGTTGGGCCACCGCCAGCTGGCTGGTCGTAGGTGGCGCCCTGTTGGGGTTCGACGAAGATGCGCAGGTCCATGGCGGCGAGGCTACCGAGGCCCCCGGGCCCGCGCGGCCTGCGCCAGGGCGTGGATCAGCGCCATGGTGTGCGGGGCGCGCTCACCGCGGGCGCGGTGGTCCGCGCCCTCCCAGAACGGCCCGAGCCCGCGCACGCGCGGCGGCAGCTCGACCTGCACGCCGGCCCGCGGAACGCGGTTGACGGGGTTGTCCGGGTGCAGCCCGCGCAGCTCGGCGGGCACCGTGTCGATGTCGTCCACGATCGTGTAGTCGGGGAGCGCGGGGCGCAGGAACCCGGCCAGGTGAGCGGCCAGGTCGCGGTTGGCCCCGCCGAGCAGGATGGTGGTGAACATCGTCGGGCCGGCCGAACCCGTGCACCGCGACGACCTCGTCGACGTGGTCGAGGAAGCCGGCCAGCGCCGGCGAGGCGGCGGGATCGATCTCGGCCGACGGGATGTGCCACCGCAGGTCGGCCGGCTGCACCACGGCGTACAGCGACGCGCCGACCGCATCGGCCGCCGCGGTCGGCGATGTCGTCGGTGCCCTTCTCGAGCGACCCGCCGTGGAACGCCATGAACCCGAACGACGATCGCAGCGACACCACCTCGCGCACGCCGGGATGCGCCAGCAGCTCGGCGAACATCGTTCAGACCGAGCGCTTCTTGCGGCTCATCACCAGGGCGACCGCCACGCCGACGGCGGCAGCCAGCACGATGCCGATCCGCAGCGGCCCCGTGCGTTGGATCCAGTCGCTGATGGTGCCGTTGAGGTTGAACACGAAGTTGGCCGGTCCGCCCCCGGAGACGTCGCCGTGGTCGACCCGCAGCTCGTACCAGCCGTAGTAGGTGACGTAGGCGCCGGCGACCACGAGCAGCACGCCCGACACCTTGTAGACGTAGGGCAACGCCCGGCGCACCGATCGGATCAGTGAGTGGCGGGCCAGGGCCAGCGCCACCGTCAGCCCGACCAGCACCACGCCCATGCCGAGCGCGTAGGCGAGGTAGGTCGCGATCCCCGACGCGAAGTTCGACGAGGTGAAGGTCGTCGACACCACGGCGAGGAACAACGGGATCGTGCAGGACAGCGACACGAGTGCGTACGACACGCCGAACAGGAACACCGACACGAGCTGGCGGTCGTCGACCCCCTTCGAGAGCGTGGGCACACGGAAGTTGAGCGACCGACCGCGGAGCAGCCACGCGCCGAGCCCGATCAGCAGCACGCCGAGCACGATCGTGAGCCAGGGCAGCCACGACTCGATCGTGGCCTGCACCGACACCGAGAAGCTGGTGAACACGATGCCGAGGACGCCGAACACGAACACGAACCCGGCGGTGATGGTCGCGCCGATGACGAGCGCCCGGAGTCACGTTCGCGCGGGCGTCGTCGCTGGCACCCTCGAGCCCGAGGAAGAACGACAGGTAGGCCGGCAGCATGGCGAACCCGCACGGGTTCACCGTCGCCACCATGCCCACCCCGAAGGCGTAGGCGAGCGGAGCGTCGATCACCGCGCCACCTGGTCGATCTGGCGAGCCGGAGCTGGGCGATGTCGACGGCGCCGATGTGGATGTAGGTGACCACCCCGGTGGGCGAGACCACGAGGGTGGTGGGGAGCCCGACGCTGCCGACGGCGCGGATGATGCGCTGGGTGGGATCGAGGGCGATCGGGTAGTCGACGCCGAGGGTGGCCGCGGTCGAGCGGGCCAGGGGCGTGGCGTCGCCGCTGTCGACGCCGATGAAGGTCACGTGGTCGCCGAGCTGCTGGTGCAGGCGCTGCAGGCTCGGCATCTCGGTCCGGCACGGGATGCACTCGGCCGACCAGAAGTTGACCACCAGGGCCTGGCCACGGAGGGCGGCGAAGGAGGTGGCGGGGCCGTCGAGACGGTCGAAGCGGCCGGTGGGCATCGGCTTGCCCAGGGGGTTGGCCGTCATGACCAGCGGGTTCGCGCCGTCCAGCGATTGCGTCCCGGCCGCCGGCGACGACCCGGATCGGCTCACGGCCACGAGTGCGAGCACCGCGGCGACGACGATCGCGCCGGCGATCGCCAGCCAGGCCCCTCGGGACAGGCGCGGCGATGGGTCGGTGGGGGCTGCTGGGGGGTCGTCGACCGGCGGGGTGTCCATAGGCGCCATGTGGCTCCACGACGGTACCGCCGGGTCCCGCCGCGACGACAGGCGGGCAGGGCTGAGGGCGCGGGCCGGCGGGCCGGGCCGAGCGGCAGATGGACGGGCCGGGCCGGATCAGCCGACGCGCTGCAGCAGCTCGATGCGGTTGCCGAAGGGATCGTCGACGTAGCGCTGGTGGTAGCCCGTCGAGGCCACCCTCGCTCGCGCACCTCGACGCCGGCGGCCTCGAGTCGCCCGGCCAGCGCGCCCAGATCGTCGACCAGCAGCGCCGGGTGGGCCTTGCGGGCCGGCTGGAAGTCGGCCTCGACGCCGAGGTGGACCTTGGCCGCCGGCGACTCGAACCAGCATCCGCCGCGGACGGCCAGGTGCGGCGGCTTGGCCACGTTGGCCAGGCCCAGCAGCCCGTCGTAGAAGGCGACGGCGTCGTCCTCGCGACCCGCCGGCATGGCCAGCTGCACGTGGTCGAGCCCGATGATGCCCACCAGCCGAGTGTAAGACGCGACCGGCGCCGGGCTCGTCTCAGGGCCCGACGCGACGGCGCCGGGCTTGCCTCAGGGGCCCGACGCGACGGCGCCGGGCCATCCGTCGTTCCGATCGGGGGAGGACCGGTGGTCGAGGGGGATCGACCGTGGTGCGGATGGCCCGGCGCTCGTCTGGTTGGGGGACCGGGAGATGGCCTCACCCCGTCGACCGCCCGGCCGGGGGGTGGCTGCGGGCGGTCGTCGGGGTGGAGGAGGGGCCGAGCTCAGGCCGTGCGCAGCCGGACGCGGCCGGCCAGGTGCGCCGGGATCGGGATCTCGGGCAGCTGGTCCTCGGGGCGCGGGGTCTTGGGCGGGCGGCCCCGGCGCCGCTTGGTGGCCAGGATCTTGCCGTTGAGGAACAGCTGGCCGCCCCACACGCCCCACGGCTCGCGCCGCACGATGGCGCCCTTCGAGGCACTCGTTCATCACCGGGCACTCGGCGCAGATGGCCTTGGCCCGGGCGATGTCCTGGAGCTCCTCGGAGAAGAACACGCCCGAGAGCGACGCCTCGCCGTCACGGCACGCGGCGTCGTCCCACCAGTCCTCGTTGAACTGCTCACTGCTCAGCGGGGCCAACATCGGCTTTGCCTTCCTGTGGTGTCCCCGACTGGAGGCCGGGGAGGTGATGTGTGGGCATCGGTGGATAGGGCTTCGAGAGATCGGCTCGGGTTGACGGACGTGGAGGTCGAGGTGGTGCGGTGCGGGCGGGCCGGCGGAACCCAGCCCCGAGAAGCAGAAAGGCCGCCGGGAGAACCCGGCGGCCTTTCGGAGACTTCTCTTCGCTGGAGCGTTGCTCAGGGCGAAGACTCCTTCCGGCGCCGGGTGGCCTTGGAGGTGTCGGCGAACTCGTTCATCACGTTGGGGTGATGGGACGAATGTCGATCGGCGACCACGGGTAGGACACCCCGCAGCGACCCGCGTGAAGGCGCGTCGCAGCGGCGTGGGCCTGATGGCCAGCCGTGGCGAAGCGTGCGCTTCATGCGGGTCGTTCCCCTGTGGTCGGTGTGATCGGACTCGCTCGCGAGGGCGTGTCGGAACCGCTGACGCGGCGGTCGCGAGTGCGCTTCATCGGACCACGAGTGCGCCGCGGGTCGTCAACTGTATTTCTGATGGCCGCCGGGTAGCGTCGGCCGGATGCCCGAACTCGGCGCCGATCGGCTCGTTCCCGCACCCGAGACGGGTCGCACCTTCACCGCCACGCGGCGGGCCCGGTTCGGCGATCTCGACCCTCGCGGCCGGCTGCGCTTCGACTCGCTGGCCCGCTTCCTGCAGGACGTGTCGAGCGACGACACCTCCGACGCCGGCCTCGAGAACGACGTGGCCTGGGTGGTCCGGCGCACGGCCGTCGCGGTCATCCGCTCGCCGCAGTTCCGCGAACAGCTCACCCTGACGACCTTCTGCTCGGGTACCGGCGGCCGGTGGGCCGAGCGCCGGGTCTCGGTGATCGGCGACGGCCGGTGCGGACATCGAGGCGGTCTCGCTGTGGGTCCACCTCGACCTCGCAGCGGGCGTCCGCTGCCGCTGCCCGACGACTTCCACGCCCACTACGACGAGGCGGCCCGGGGTCGACGGGTGTCGGCCCGGCTGCAGCATCCCTCCGAGCCGCCGATCGACGGCTCGCGCCGTCCCTGGCCGCTGCGGGCCACCGACTTCGACCTGCTGGGCCACGTCAACAACGCCGCCACCTGGGCGGTCGTCGAGGACGTGCTCGCCGCTCGGCCGCGGCTGCGCCAGCCCGCTCTGGGCCGAGCTCGAGTACCGCGCCGCCATCGAGCTCGGCGACACGGTCGATCTCGTCACCGTCGACGACGCCGACGGCTCGACCTCGGTCTGGATGCTCGACGCGGCGGCCCCTGCCGACCGCGCCACGGCTGTTCGCCACGGCCCTCATCCGGCCGTTCGTCGTCCCCGACGCCGGCTGATCCCTCCGAACGCTGGTGCGACGGTCAGGGCACCGGATCGACGACCCGTCCGAACAGCAGCGGCTCGCCGCTGGCCCGGTCGACGACGGCCACCATGAACGGCCGGTCGACGTCGACCGGGACGATGGTGGGCGGGACCGGCGGCGGCGGGCCGCACGGCGGTGGGGGCCGACGCCTGGATCCCCTCCTCGTCGGCGCTGACGAAGGCCTGCTCGTCGAACTGCGACACCCACAGCGGCTCGTCGTTCGTGATGCCGGGCAGCTCGGCCCGGTTGGGGTCGAACAGGCTCGACGACCCCTCGGCGCTGAGCGGCCCGGACAGCTCGGCGGTCGTCGTGAACTGGAACCGGGGCATCTCGAGGTCGAGCGGGGTCGGGCCGCAGCAGGCCGAGCAGGCGTCTGGAGCCGCGGCCCGTCGAGCGTCGTCTGCACGCGGTCGAAGCGTCCCGGTCGGGGACGATCAGCACCATGGCCAGCTGGCGTCCGAGGTAGGGCAGCATCACCGAGACTGCCAGCCGGGGCCCTTGGCGTAGAGCAGTCCCTGCGGGCTGGTGATGCTCATGGTGGTGGCGACCTCGGTCCGCCCGTCGAGCAGGTGGAACGGGGCCTGGCGGGTGCGGCTGGCGTCGAAGCGCTCGTCCCAGGGCGCGGCGATCGAGGCGCCGGCGGTCATGAGCAGGCGCGTGGCCTCGCTCGATCTGGCCCGGGCCCACCACCGGCGGCGAACTGGTACGAGGTCTGGTCGCGCCATCCAGTTGTTGATCGCGGTCCGGGCCGAGTCGGGATCGGAGCGGAAGTCGACCAGGCGCATGCCGGTGCCGAACCAGCGGGCCAGCTCGTCGAGGAAGGGCGGCTCGACCAGGGTGTCGAGCTGGCCCCAGAGCGCGACCGGGATCTCGATCGTCACCTGGCCCTGGCGGACGTCGTTCTGGCGGTCGCCGTCTCGGGTGGCGATCTGCTGGGCGAGCGTGTTGAGCCCCGACTGGCAGGTCGTGGTCCGGCCCGCTGGTGCTGGGTGCCGGCCAGCTTGCAGCGCGGTGATGCCGGTGGCCCCGCTGGCCACCTCGGCCAGTGCCGACGACACGGCGTAGGGGGAGAAGACGAAGTTCTGGTCCTGACGGGCGAGCTGGCGGTAGAGGTCGGTGGCCAGCTGCGAGTTGGACAGCACCGTGGCGGCCGTGGTGCCGCCGGTCGATCGGGGCGCGGCGGCGCGATCGAGCGCACCTCGGTGCCGGTCGACGAGCCGGTGCACGCGGCCAGCAGGATCGCGGCCGCCGCGACCACGACGACCCGGTGGGCGCCGCGGGGGTGGGAGGGCAGATCGGAGCGTCCCATGATCGTCCCCAGCATGGCCGCCGGCCCGGGTCCGGCGGGCGCCACGATCGGCGCTCTTCCAGCCTCGGTCCTAACCTCGGGCCATGCGCTACGTCGAGGTCAACGGGGTCCGGGTGTCGGCCATCGGGGTCGGCACGCTGGCAGTTCGGCTCGAAGGAGTGGGGCTACGGCGACGACTACGCCCGGCGGACCGCGCAGCAGATCGTGCACCGGGCCCTCGACCTCGGCGTCAACCTGGTCGACACCGCCGAGATCTACGGGATGGGCGAGTCCGAGCGCATCGTCGGCCGCGCCATCGCCGACCGGCGCGACCAGGTGTTCCTGGCCACCAAGCTCTTCCCGGTCCTGCCGATCCCGCCGGTGGTCGAGTGGCGCGCCGTCGAGTCGGCCGGCCGGCTCAAGGTCACCGAGATCGACCTGTACCAGGTGCACTGGCCCAACCCGCTCGCGCCCGAACGGGCCCGACCATGCGAGGGCATGCGGCGGCTGCAGCAGGTGGGGCTCGTGCGCCACGTCGGGGTCAGCAACTTCAACGTGCTGCGGTGGCGCACCGCCGAGCGGCTGCTCGGATCACCCGTGCTGTCGAACCAGGTGCAGTACAGCCTGGCCGTGCGCAAGCCCGATCGCGAGCTCGTGCCGTACGCCCAGAGCAACGACCGCCTGATCATCGCCTACAGCCCGCTGGCCCAGGGGCTGCTCGGCGGTCGGTACGACGTCGACCACCCGACCTCCGGCCGGCGTGCGGACGAACAACCCGCTGTTCCTGCCCGACAACCTCGAGCAGGCCGAGCGGGCTCGCTGCAGGCGCTCCGCGAGATCGGCGCCGCCCACGACGCCACGCCCGGCCCAGGTGGCGCTGGCCTGGGTCATCCGCCGCCCGAACGTGGTGGCCATCCCCGGCGCCAGCACGCGTCGAGCAGCTCGAGGCCAACGTGGCCGCCGCCGACCTCGATCTGACCGACGACGAGGACGCCCGGCTCACCGACGAGAGCGACCGGTTCACGCCCACCCGGGGCGTGGCCGCGGTGCCCGGCCTGCTGGCCGCCCGCCGGGCCGCCAAGCAGACCAGCCCCGACGCGGACTCGCCGGCGGAATGAGCTCCTGAGGCTGCGGAGCCGCCAGGCGGAGCAGCGACGCGGGGAGCCGCTCGCAGCGCGGTACCCGGATCGGCGAAGCCGGCTCGGCGGATTATCGCCGGGCCAGAAAGTCGGCGAAGCCGGCCCGGCGGATTATCGCCGGGCCAGAATCAGTGATCGAGCGCGTCGAGGGCGGCCACGGCGGCGTCGAGCATGCGGGCCGAGCAGCCGGCCATCGACACGGGTGGCGCCGCCTCTTCGGCGATCAGGGTGGCCAGTGCCCGGAAGGCGTCGGCGGCCGGGCCCTCGCCCAGCACGACGGGCTCGCCGCGGTCGCCGCCGGCGGCCACCGACGGCTCGATCGGGATCTGGGCCGAGCAGCGGGACGCCGGCGTCGTGGGCCAGCGCCGTCGCCGCCGCCCTCGCCGAACAGGGCGTACTCGTCGCCGTGGTCGCAGCGGAAGCTGCTCATGTTCTCGACCACCCCGACGATGCGCACGTAGCTCTTGCGGGCCATGGTCGCCGCCCGGATGGCGACCTTCTGGGCGCTGACCGCCGGAGTGGTGACGATGATCATCTCGGCGCGGGGCAGCATGCGGGCCAGGCCCATCTGCACGTCGCCGGTGCCCGGCGGCATGTCGATGAGCAGGTAGTCGAGGTCGCCCCAGTCGACGTCCTCGAGGAAGTGCTGGACGGCGCGGTTGAGCATGAGCCCGCGCCACATGAGGGCGTCGCCCTCGTCGTCGACGAGCAGGCCCATCGACACGACCTCGAGCCGGCCGCGCCCCATGGGCTTGACCTGCGGCGCGATCTTGCGCTCGCCCGAGGCGGCACCCTGCAGCCGGCCCTCGAGGCCGAGCATGCGGGGCACCGAGAAGCCCCAGATGTCGGCGTCGAGCACGCCGACCGCGAAGCCCTTGGTGGCCAGCGCGGCGGCCAGGTTGACGGTGACCGACGACTTGCCGACGCCGCCCTTGCCCGAGGCGATGGTGAGCACCCGGGTCGTGGCGGGCACGGCGGTGGCCGGCGCCTTCTCGCGTACGTTCCACCGGGCCTTGGCCATGGCCGCGGCCTTCTCCTCGGCGGTGAGCTCGGTCCAGCTCGAGGTCGACGTCGGTGACGCCCGGGAGCGAGCCGATCCGGGCCTTGACGTCGCGTTGGAGCTGGGCCCGCAGGGGGCACCCGGCGGTGGTCAGGGCGATGGTGACGGTGACGGTGCCGTCGTCGGCCGACCTCGGCCCCCTTGGCCATGCCGAGCTCGACGATGTCGCTGCCCGAGCTCGGGATCGACGACCCCGCGCAGCAGCCCCATGACCTCGTCGGAGGTGGGTGGGCGGGGGGCGGAGTCAGGCACCCCCGCATTTTACCGGGATCGGCCGTGTAATCTTGCGTGCGTGGCCAGTGGATCACCAGCTCAGCCAGGCACCGAGTCCGGTCCCGGATCCGGCCCGGACGGCGCCGCCCGATCGGGCCGCCCGATCGAGCCCCGCCTCGACATCCTTCAAGGCGCTCGGCGACAACACCCGCTACGCCATCTACCTCGAGCTGGCCCGCTCGCCGATCCCGCTGTCGACCGCCGACATCGCCGATGTCCTCGGCCTGCACGTCAACACCGTGCGACCCCACCTCGAGCGCATGCGCGAGGTCGGCCTGCTCGACGTGGCGACCTTCCCCCGGGGCGAGGTGGGCCGTCCGCAGCACCGCTACTCGCTGGCCGCCGATGCCCCGTCGCTCGGGCTCGAGCCCTCGCCCCTGCCCACCCTGGCCCGCGCGCTGCTCGCGGCGGCCCACGCGGCGGGGCTCGACCCCCGACGAGCTGGTCGACGCCGGGCGCGAGCAGGGTCGGGCGCAGGGCGCCCAGTGGCCCGAGGGACACCCTCGCCCTCGACGCCCTGATCGTCGAGCAGGCCCGGCTGGGCTTCGACCCCGAGGTGATCGACCTCGACGGGCGGCGCCGTCATGGCCTTCGCCCACTGCCCGTTCCGGGCCCTGGCCGAGCAGCACCCCGACCTGGTCTGCAGCCTGCACTGCGGCATGGTCGAGGGGCTCGTCGGCCAGATCGGCGGGGCCGAGGTCACGGCCTTCCACTCGCTCGTCGACCGCACGCCCTGCCAGGTCGAGCTCGAGCTGGTCTCGTCCGACGCCTCCGAGGGCTAGTGCACCCGGCCGGCATGGTTGACGACCGCGCCGCGACCGCTACGCTGATGAGGCTCCCCCGTCCACAGGAGGACCGATCGTGATCGCTCTCACCGACAACGCCGCCACCAAGGTCAAGGACCTCATCACGCCAAGAGGGCAACGACGCGCTCATGCTGCGCGTCGCGGTGCGGCCCGGCGGCTGCTCGGGCTTCAGCTACGAGATGTTCTTCGACACCGACAAGGCCGGCGACGACCTGGTCGTCGACTACTCGCGGCGTCAAGGTCGTGGTCGACCCGTCGAGCGCGCAGCTGCTGAGCGGCGCCACGCTCGACTACACCGACGGGCTCCAGGGCGCCGGGTTCGCCATCGACAACCCCAACGCGCAGCGCACCTGCGGCTGCGGCCAGTCCTTCAGCTGAACGACAGCTGCTCGGCTGACCGGGCGGGCGCGTCAGCTGATCTTGGCCAGCGAGGCGGTCAGGTCCGGGCGGTCGAAGATGTTGTCGAGCCGGTCGACCAGTCGGCCGTCGCCGTCGGCCACGAACAGCGCCGGTTCGTAGGTACAGCTTGTAGGTCGTCACCGCGGCCGCCAGCTTGGCGCCGGTGATCGATGCCGAGCTTGGCCGCGTCGCGGTACACCTCCGCGTGCAGGAACTGGATCGAGGGATGGCGGGGGGCGGCCTCGATCAGCAGGTCGAGCGACGGGCCGCACACCCCGATCTGGCAGAACTCGGGCGTGCGAGATGAGGAAGGCCGTCGGCTTGCCGTCTGCGCAGCGCGTCGGTGAGCGTCGCGGCGTGGAACGTGCAGGCGGGTGAGCGGGTGCAGATCGGCTCGACGCCGCGGTGGTCGGCCGGCGTCGGGGTGTCGACCGGGCGCATCGGCTCGCCGCGCTGCACCAGCTCCGCCGCCGCCGGCGTGAACACCTGCACGGCGTGGTGCCGGTCGCGGCCGTCGACCTCGACGTCGATGGCGTAGTTGCCGGTGGTGGGGAAGGTGGCGCGGATCGGGGTAGTACGCGATCGGGACGCCGTCGCGGTGGGCGGCGACGGTGATCGGTCCGCCGACCACGTGACCGCCCTTGTCGGCGCGGATCGTGATCGTGGCCGAGGGCGGGGGAGTCGGTGGCGGTCGACCCGCCCGGCGCCTGAAGTCCGACCACCAGGCGCTGCTCGGTGCCGGTCACGACGTAGGGGTCGCCGACGTCGAACAGCGGGATCACGATGGGTGTCTTGGTGTGCGGGTCGAGGGCGATGTTCGTGTCGACCGGAGCCGCGGCAGCGGGCGCTCGAGCCCGCACGCCGCCAGCAGCCCCGAGCCGGCCAGGCCGGCCGCCCCGAGCAGCATGGCGCGGCGGCTGAGCGGCACGGTCGGCGACGGCATCCCTTGAACCTAACCTGGCCGCCTGTGGAGCCCGGCCATCACCCCCCGAGCCCCGCCGACCAGCTGTCGTTGCTGGTCGACGGCGTCGCCGTGCAGGTGGCCGACCGGGGCGTCTCGTTGCTCGACGTGCTCCGCGACGACCTCGGCATCCGGTCGGTCAAGGACGGCTGCAGCCCACAGGGCCAGTGCGGGTGCTGCACCGTGCTGGTCGACGGGACGCCGCGAGTGGCCTGCGTGACCCCGGCGCGGCGGATGGTGGGCCGCGAGGTCACGACGCTCGACGGGCTGGCCCCCGAGGTCCGCGACCGGTGGGCCGACGCGCTCGACGGCGACGGGCGGGAGCCAGTGCGGCTTCTGCACGCCGGGGATCATCGTGCGGCTCGAGGGGCTCCGATCGCGTCGGCCCGACGCCGCGGCCGACATCGGCGCGGCGGCCGACAGCGCTGCGGGCCCACCTCTGCCGGTGCACGGGCTGGCGGACCATCCTCGATGCGTATGCCGAGTCCGCGCCCGGGGGCGAGGGCGCGTCGGCCATCCACACGCCGCGGACCTGGCGGCCGCCGCCCGCCGCGCCGCCATCGAGGGCGGCTGTCACCAGGAGGTCGGCCCCGACGTCGCCGCTCGGCCGCGGCGGGTTCGCCGCCGACACCGCACCGGCCGACGCCCTCGTCGCCGTCCCCGACGGCCGCGGCGGCTGGGTCGTCGGCGACTCGATGGCCGACGCGGTGCGGCTGGCCGGCAAGGTGCAGGGTCGGCGCACCACGGTGGCCGCCGAGCCGCCGCTCGAGCTGCCCGGACGGCGAGTGGGACCTGACCTTGCGCACCTCGTGGGTCGAGCCCGCCTACCTCGAGCCCGATGCCTCGTGGTGCGAGCCGGGGGGCGAGCCCTGGTCGCCGGTGGCCAACGGCGGCGCCTTCGGCGGCAAGGCCGACCTCGCCGGCGCCCGCCGCGGCCCGCGCAGCTGGCCGACGAGCATCGGCGCGCCGTGCTCGTGGTGCTCTCGCGCGAGGACGTGGTGCGGCTGGGACCGAAGCGTCCGCCGATCGCGGCCGGTGTGCGCGCCGACGGCACCGGCGTGATCCGCGTCGTCGCCACCGACGGGATCGCCGAGCGCATCCACTCGGTCGCCCCCGGCTTCGAGGTGGTCGAGGTGGACGTCGCCGGCCCCCCGACGTCGACCGACGTTGCGGGCCGCGGGGTGGGCCGAGGCGGCGGTGCTGGTGCAGGCGGCCGGCGGTGGATCGGGACGGGTCCATGCGCCCGGGGGCGGCTCGGCCGAGGCATCGGTGGGGGCCGACGGCACCATCGCCGTCCGCGTGTGGGCCGGCGATCCCCTCGACGAGGTCGTGCTGCGCTCCTACGTGACCGGCGCCGCCCACATGGCGCTCGGATGGGTCACCTCCGAGGCGCTGGCCGTCGACGACGCCGGCCAGGTGCACGACCTCACCATCCGCTCGTTCGGCATCCTGCGCGCCGTCGACACGCCGCCCATCGTGGTCGAGATCGACGTGTCGCCGACCGAGGTGGCGCGCCCGCCGGTCAACGTGTCGGATGCCGCCTTCGCGGCGGTGGCGCTGGCCGTGTGGCGCCACCAGGGTCTGCCGCCCGACTGGCCCACCGCCATCCCCGTCCTCGGCTGACCGGCTGACCGCCGGCGAGATGGTCGCCGGCCGGCCGGCGACCCTGCGATCATCGCGACCGGGACCGCGCCCGGTTCCGCAGACCGAGTCGACCGAGGAGGCCGCCGTGTCCCAACCTGCCCGCCCGCCCTACTCACCGATGGTGCGCGCCGGCGACTGGGTGATCGTGTCCGGTCAGATCGGACTGGTCGACGGCGAGATGGTTCGAGGCGGCATCCAGGCCGAGCTCCGCCAGGCCATCGCCAACATGTCGTTGGTGTTGGCCGGCGAAGGCGCGTCGTTGGCCGATGTCCGCAAGACCACCGTGTTCCTACGCCACATGCGTGACTACCCGTTGATGAACGAGGTCTACGCCGAGCTGTTCCCCGAGCCGTACCCGGCGCGCTCGGCCTTCGCCGTCGGCGAGCTCCCGTTCGTCGCGCTGGTCGAGATCGAGGCCTGGGCGTGGGTGGGTTCGTGACCACCTCTACGGGGCGAGGCTTGGCACGCCGCGACGTGCGTGGTTGGATGGTCCGGTGATCGGAGCCATCGTCATCATCGTGGTGCTGCTGCTGATCCCCGTCGCGGTGATCATGACGGGGGCGATCGGGGCGGCGATCATCGGTTGGTTCGTCAAGGACGACGTCGACGCGGCGTACGTCGACAGCGAGTACCTCGACCTCGGTCGCTGAGCTCAGCGGTCCCGCCGAGCATCCGAACGAAATGCTTGCCACCTCCGGTGAGACATGTACCCTTTCGTCGATACAGCAAACAGCAGGGAACCGGTGCTAGCCGACCCCGCAGTCCAGAAAGGGGATCGGATTGGCTTCCGGTACCGTGAAATGGTTCAACGCCGAGAAGGGCTACGGCTTCATCTCGCGTGAGGGCGGCCCCGACGTGTTCGTGCACTACAGCGCGATCCAGGCGTCCGGCTATCGATCGCTCGAAGAGGGCCAGGCCGTCGAGTTCGAGGTGACGACCGGTCCCAAGGGCGAACAGGCTCAGGACGTCAAGGTCATCTGACCCGACCACCATCGATTGCACGAAGGCCTCCCTTCGGGGAGGCCTTCGTCGTTCTCCTACAAACTCCAGCGGGACTGGCCGAAGCGGTAGCCGACCGAGCGCACCGTCTGGATGAGGTTGGCGTGCTCCTCGCCGAGCTTGGCCCGCAGGCGTCGCACGTGGACGTCGACGGTGCGGGCTCCGCCGTAGTACTCGTAGCCCCACACCCGCGACAGCAGCGTCTCGCGGGTGAACACCTTGCCGGGGTGCGACGACAGGAACTTGAGCAGCTCGTACTCCATGTAGGTGAGGTCGAGCGGCTGGCCCGAGATGGCGGCCTGGTAGGTCTCGAGGTTGAGCACCAGATCGCCGTACTCGACCAGGTCGGGGCGCGTGCCACGCCCGGTCCGCCAGAAGAGGTGCTTGAGCCGGGCCTCGAGCTCGCGGGGGTGGAACGGTGCCAGGCAGAAGTCGTCGAACAGGTCGTCGCGCAGCTCGAGGTCGCCGAGCTGGGTGCCCGAGATCAGCAGGAGCACCGGCTCGAGCGGCAGGTCGCGCTTGCGCATGGCGCGGCAGAGGGCGAAGGCCCCCTCGGGGTCGGCGTCGGCGCAGATGATGGCGCCGGCCCAGCCGTCGTCGGGCTCGACGCGGCTGACCGCCGACTCGTCGGAGACGGCCTTCCACGGGTAGCCGCCCAGGTCGAGGGCCTGGGCGAGCTCGGGCGGAGCCGGATCGGGGAACAGCAGCAGTGGTTCCATCGCAGGTGTGTCGGCTCGATGCCTACCAGTTGGGCAGGTAGCGGTCGAGCTCGAATTGTGTCACCTGGGACTTGTAGTCGAACCACTCGGCCCGCTTGTTGCGCAGGAACCACTCGAAGATGTGCTCGCCGAGGCACTCGGCCACCAGCTCGGAGTCCCTCCATCACGTCGAGCGCCTCGCTGAGCGACTGGGGCAGCGACCGGATGCCCTCGGCGGCCCGCTCCTCGCTGGTGAGCTCGGCCACGTTGGACGAGGCCTCGGGCGGCAGCTCGTAGCCCTCGCGGATGCCCCGCAGCCCGGCGGCCAGCATCACCGAGTAGGCGAGGTAGGGGTTGCACGACGGATCGGGCGCCCGGTACTCGATGCGGGTCGAGGACTGCTTGCCCGACTTGGTCACCGGCACCCGGACGAGCGCCGAGCGGTTGTTGCGGGCCCAGGTCACGTAGGCCGGTGCCTCGTGGCCGACGATCAGGCGCTTGTACGAGTTGACCAGCTGGTTGGTGACCGCGGTGATCTCGGGGGCGTGCACCAGCAGCCCGGCGATGAAGCCCGCGCGCCACCTTGGACAGCCCGTAGGGGTCGCCCGGCTCGTGGAAGGCGTTGGTGTCGCCCTCGAACAGCGACATGTGGGTGTGCATGCCCGAGCCCTGCACGCCCGAGATGCGGCTTGGGCATGAACGTGGCGTACGCGCCCTGCTCGAGGGCGATCTCGCGCACGACGAGGCGGAAGGTCATGACGTTGTCGGCCATCGACAGCGCGTCGGTGTAGCGCAGGTCGATCTCGTGCTGGCTGGGCGCGTCCTCGTGGAACGAGTACTCGACCGGGATGCCCATGGCCTCGAGCATGTGGATGGTGCGCTTGCGCAGGTCGCTGGCCACGTCGGCGGTGGTGAGGTCGAAGTACGAGCCGGAGTCGAGCGGCTCGGGGGGCGTCGACGGGTCGCCGTCGCCGAAGTAGAAGAACTCCATCTCGGGGGCCACGTAGAACGAGAAGCCCTGCTCGCGCGCCTTGTCGAGGTTGCGCTTGAGCACGTGGCGGGGGTCGCCCTCGAAGGCCTCGCCGTCGTGGTTGAAGATGTCGCAGAACATGCGGGCCGACGGGTCGTCGCCCTTGGCCCACGGCAGCAGCTCGAAGCTGTTGGGATCGGGCTTGGCCAGCACGTCGCTCTCCTGCACGCGGCTGAAGCCGTCGATGGCCGAGCCGTCGAAGTGCATGCCCTCGTCGAAGGCGTTCTCGAGCTCGGCCGGCGAGATGGCCACCGACTTGAGCTGGCCCAGCACGTCGGTGAACCAGAGGCGGATCAGACGCACGCCCCGCTCTTCGACGGTGCGCAACACGTAGTCCTGCTGGCGTTCCATGGCGGCCATGGTCGCACGGGCAGGAGGCGGGTGCCGTCCGACCGGCTCCCAGTTCATGGAGCGTTCACATAGGAGCAACGGACCGAGAAACTGGCTGCTGGGAGCGTGTGGCCCGGCAGCAGCGTGGCCTCTCGCGGTCTGATTGCGGGTTCGTCGCAGCTCAGCCGTAACACCCGTCTGACCAGCCCGGCTCGAGTCGCTAGTGTCCCGTCCGGCCGACCGGCATCACCCGTCGCAGGCATCACGAATTTGGAGGAACCGTGCCAGAAAGCACTCCCGACGAAGTTCTCAAGCAGGTCAAGTCCGAGGGGCTCGAGTTCATCGACTTCCGCTTCTCCGACCTGCCCGGCGTCTGTCAGCACGTGACCATCCCGGCCAGCCTGCTCGACGAGGGGCAGTTCACCGACGGTCACGGCTTCGACGGCTCGTCCATCCGTGGGTTCCAGCAGATCCAGGAATCCGACATGGTGCTGATCGCCGATCCCGACACCTTCTACGTCGACCCGTTCTACGCCCGCAAGACCGGCGTGCTGCACTGCTTCGTGGCCGACCCGGTGACCGGCGAGCAGTACAGCCGTGATCCGCGCTACGTCGCCCAGAAGGCCGAGGCCTACCTGAGCTCGACCGGCATCGCCGACACGGCCTACTTCGGGCCCGAGCCCGAGTTCTTCATCTTCGACGACGTGCGCTTCGACACCACCGGCAACTCGTCCTACTACTACGTCAACTCGGTCGAGGGCGTGTGGAACACCGGCGCCGACGAGGGCCCGAACCTTGGCTACAAGCCGCGCACCAAGCAGGGCTACTTCCCGGTGCCGCCGATGGACCACTACCAGGACCTGCGCTCCGAGATGGCCGCCACGCTGCACGCGGTCGGCATCGAGACCGAGCTGCACCACCACGAGGTGGCCAGCGGCGGCCAGGGCGAGATCGGCATGAAGTTCAACACCCTGCTGCGCATGGCCGACCAGCTGTTCACCTTCAAGTACATCCTCAAGGGCGTGGCCTGGAAGGCGGGCAAGAGCCTGACCTTCATGCCGAAGCCGATCTTCGAGGACAACGGCTCGGGCATGCACACCCACCAGTCGCTGTGGAAGGGCGGCGAGCCGCTCTTCTTCGACGAGGCCGGCTACGCCGGGCTGAGCGACACGGCCCGCTGGTACATCGGCGGGCTGCTGTCAGCCACGCCCACTCGCTCATCGCGTTCACCAACCCGACCACCAACAGCTTCAAGCGGCTGGTGCCGGGCTACGAGGCGCCGGTCAACCTGGTCTACAGCCAGCGCAACCGCTCGGCGTCGTGCCGCATCCCGCTCGCCTCGCAGAGCCCCAAGGCCAAGCGGGTCGAGTTCCGCTGCCCCGACAGCACCTCGAACCCGTACCTGGCCTTCTCGGCGATGATGATGGCGGGCCTCGACGGCATCGCCAACCGCATCGAGCCGCCGGCGCCGGTCGACAAGGACCTCTACGACCTGCCGCCCGAAGAGCTGGCCCTGGTGCCCCAGGTGCCCGACTCGCTCGACAAGGCGCTCATCGCCCTCGAAGAGGACCACGACTACCTCAGCGCCGGTGGCGTCTTCACCGACGACCTGATCGAGACGTGGGTCGAGTACAAGCGCAAGAACGAGATCGATGCGCTGCGTCTGCGCCCGCACCCCTACGAGTTCGCCCTCTACTACGACATCTGAGGCTGTCGCCCACGTAGGCAGCTCCCGTCGCGCCTGGATCGTGCAGCCGCTCACCGGGGAGGTGGGTGGCTGCACGATCTGCGCGTCACGGCTCAGGTCGTTCGGGGCCGGCGGGGATACGGGAGCCGAGACCGCCCGCCTACGCCAGGATCAGTACTCGCCCTTGATCACGAAGTACGAGCCGCGGATCGTTCCGGCCAGCTTCGACTTCTGCCTCGCGAACTTGAACGACTCGAGCTCCGCGGGGATCTCCATCCCGTCGGAGAGCTTGAAGCCCACGGCCCGCTTCGGGTTGGGTCCGTCGATGGTGTACATCACGTTGATGGACAGGCCGCTCTCGTAGAACACGTAGGCCATGCGGATGTTCTCGACCTGGAAGGCGGTCGCCTCCAACGCCGGCGACGAGATGACGATGTCGCGCTCCTCCTCGAGGATCCGGTGCACCCAGTCGACGGCCTTCTTGGCCTTGGCTGCCGGCTCCACGGTGAAGACGTGGTCGTACTTGTTCTTGAAGTAGCGGGCCTCGTTCGCCCGCAGGCCGGCCAGCGCCGGTGCCACCGGTGACGATTCGACGCCGACGGTCGAGACCGTCTCGAAATCCACTGCGTAGGACATGCGCGCTCCCGGACGCCGCGGGACGTCCGGCGGCTCGGCCTCACGATACCTCCGTCCCCTTGCCCGTCTCGGTGGTGCCCTGGCGGGCCACCTGTCCCTGGCCCGGACGCCCGCCCTTGACAGGCATCTGAAAGGCTGCATATTATCAGGCAGCCAAATGGCTGCGGATCGAGGGTTCGGTCCCGGCCTCGACGAAAGGACGACGAGATGGTCGACATCCTTCACCGGCTCGGGATCGCCGCCCCCCCGGGCGAGGTCCTCGAGGCGTTCACCACCATCGACGGGCTGTCGAGCTGGTGGACCACCACCCTGAGCGGCGACCCGGCACCGGGCGGGCGGCTCTCCTTCTTCTTCGGCGGCGCCGAGGCCAGCGCGGTGATGGAGGTCGTCTCGGTCACCCCCGATCGCCAGGTCACGTGGCGCTGCGTCGCCGGGCCGGACGAGTGGATCGACACGAACGTGACCGTCGAGCTCGAATCGAGCGGGGACGAGACGGTGCTGCGCTTCGCCCACGCCGGTTGGCGCGAGCCGGTCGAGTTCATGGGTCACTGCAGCACGAAGTGGGCGCTGTTCCTGCTCGGGCTCAAGGCTGGGCTCGAGGGGGGCAAGGCCACGCCCTTCCCCGACGAGGTGAAGATCAGCAGCTGGGGATGACCGACCGTCCGCACGTCGTCCCGTCGACGGCGGTGCCCGGGATCGATCAGGTCTTCCGGGCGCTGGCCGACCCGAGCCGCCGTCAGCTGCTCGACAGCCTGAACACCACCAACGGCCAGACCCTGCGTGAGCTGTGCGCCGGGCTCGACATGGCCCGCCAGTCGGTCAGCAAGCACCTCGCGGTGCTCGAGGCCGCCGACCTCGTGGTCTCCGTGCGACGAGGTCGCGAGAAGCTCCACTACCTGAACGCGGCGCCCATCAACGAGATCGCCGAACGCTGGATCGACCACTACGACCAACCCCGGGTCGACGCCCTGTCAGACCTGAAGCGAGCCCTGGAGGCCCCCACGATGACCAAGCCCGCCTTCGTCTACAAGACCTACATCAACACCACGCCCGAGAAGCTCTGGCAGGCCCTGACCGAGCCGGCGTTCACCACGCAGTACTGGGACACGGCGTTCGACACGACCTGGGAGGTCGGATCGTCGATGACCTGGCAGAACCACGGCGCGACGATCGCCGATCCCGAGCAGGTGGTCCTCGAGTACGACCCCTACCGGCGACTGTCCTACACGTGGCACACGTACACGCCTGAGCTGGCGGCAGCCCATGGCTTCGACGACGAGCTGATGCGGAAGCTGACCGCCGAGCGCCGCCGCTCGAAGGTGACCTTCGAGCTCGAAGAGCTCGAAGCCATGGTCAAGCTGACCGTCGTGCACGACGACTTCGACGACGACAGCACCGCGGCCGGCATGGCGAGCGAGGGATGGCCACGGGTCCTGTCCGACCTCAAGAGCTTCCTCGAGACCGGTCAGCGCCTGCCCATCACCGCGGCCTAGCGCGACGCGGTCGAGGACCCGCCCTGGGCTCCGGGGCGGCCGGGGTGCGCGTAGTCGCGCGCACTGGCGGTAGATCTCCTCGGCCTCGGCCAGCAGGCCCGCCAGGTCGGGCGCCTGCAGGGCCTCGAGGTAGAGGCGGTTCTCCTCGGCGCGGTCGAGCGAGGGTCGGGGCACGACCCGTTCGACGTCCTTCCCCGGATGGGCCTGCGCGTGGTAGGCGCCGATCGCCTTGAAGACCCGCTCGACGTTCTCGGGGGTCTGGTCGAACGGAGCGAAGTCGGTGCCGAACTTGTCGTTGATCTCGTCGATCAGCTCGGAGTAGTGATCGGTCACGCGCTCGAAATCGCCCACGACGATGCTGTCGAGGTAGGGCAGCAACGCACGGTGGTAGCGGATGTACTCCTTCAGCACGCCGGCCGGCCGGCCGTGGGGCGCGGTCACGAGGTACGACGCCAGGCACGGCAGCGGTCGTCGGATGACCAGCAGGGTCGGCAGGCCGCGGCGCACGGCCAGCTTGACCTGCGCCGGGTGGTGGACGTGGCCGACCACCCGCACGCCGGGGCCCTGCGCGTCGCGGAACGCGAAGACCGCGAACGTGTTGCCCGAGCGGGGGAAGCCCTCGACCACGAGCTTGGTCTCGTCGTTGATCTCGCGTGAGGTGCCCTCGGGGGTGGCCCGGAGCAGCACGGGCAGCAGCACCGGGTAGTCGCCGATCAGGTACTTGGCCTGGCGCAGGGCCCGGCGGGTGGCCTGGCGGGTCTCGGTCGACATGTCGCGCTTGAGCCTGGGAGGGGGCGGGACCACGCTGCCCCCGGAGCCGTTCGAGCCGGCCGACGAGATGGCGCGGGACCCGCCGGTGCGGTCGGTCCCCGACCACGGCGTCCAGGTGCTCTCGGGGTGCACGAACACGACGTTGTTCACGTAGTTGCCGCTGGCGAACATGGCCGTGCGCAGGAAGCCGTGCGGGGGCAGCTCGGTGAGCTTGGCCTGCTGGTCGGCGACCAGGTCGAACTCGTCGAGCGACAGCCATGACCCGTCGAGCAGCACGTAGGCGCCGTAGCCGAGATCGGACATGTAGCTGATGGCCTCGCCGACGTCGCAGTAGCGCTGCTCGAGCTCGGCCACCACGACGGGGTGCCACCGGCTCAGCATCGCCTTGGCCCCCCTGAGCACCGTCAGGTCGTAGCCCTCGACATCGACCTTGAGGAACCGCACGTCCTGCAGGTCCATGGCGTCGAGGGTGGTGAGCTCGACGTCGATGTGCTCGGCGCCGGCGTCGCTGTGATCGATCGACGAGCGACCCTCCTGGCCCAGGCCGTGACCCGACACGGCGAGGCTGGCCACGCCCGAGTGGTCGGACACCCCGATGTTGTGGACCTCGACGTTGTCGAGCACGCCCGCCTGCAGGACCTTGGCCACCGCGGGGTTGGCCTCGAAGGCCACGACCTTGTCCACCCGGCGCGACAGCCAGTACGTCCAGGGGCCGAACCAGGCCCCCACGTCGACCGATACGCCGGAGGGATCGCAGGCCCGGACGAGGGGCTTGAGCTCGGGTTCGAACCGGACGTGCGCGAACGCGACGAGCCGGCAGAACGTGCGATCGGGCAGCAGGCCGGCGGCCTGGGACGTCAGGTTCATCGACTCGAACGACCTTCTGTCGGTTCGTCTACTGGTTGTCTATCGGGATGCGGCGGACGCGCACGCTAGCCGAACTCGGATTCGGGTACCCGGGCAGCCCTCGCGACTGGTCGACGTCGGCCCCGTGTGGGAAGATCTCACGCGGAGTGGCGAACATCTCTCAGGGAGCACAAGCATGAAGAAAGGACTGGCGGGACTGCTCGTCGTCTTCGGCATGGCGCTGGGATCGCTCATGACCGTGGTGCTCAACCCCATCGGCGCCGCCGGCGCCCTCGTCGGCGCATCGGGCACCTCGTCCTCCGCCCACGAGAGCGTGCTGCAACAGGCGCTCGACGCCCTGGTGGGCAAGGGCACGATCACCAAGTCGCAGGCCACCGCGGTGACCAACCAGGTCCACTCCCTGCAGCAGGCGCACCCCCACGGCTTCGGCATGGGGATGGGACCCGGCGCGTCTGGGGATGGGCATGGGCATGGGCCACGACGTGATGGGCGACCTGACCGCCCTCACCACCCTCCTCAAGACCGATCCGCAGACGCTGTTCAGCGACATCCGGTCCGGCCAGTCGATCGCGGACATCGCCAAGGCCAAGGGCGTCGACCTGAAGACGGTCGAGCAGACCCTGGTCGCCGACGCCACCAAGGAGCTGAACCAGGCGGTCACGAACGGCTGGCTCACCAAGGCGCAGGCCACCGACCTCGAGTCCAAGCTGCCGAGCGAGATCGACAAGACCGTGAACCAGAAGTTCACGATGGGCGCCTTCGGGATGGGCTTCGGCCACGGTCACCCCGGCTTCAAGCCCGGCAGCTTCCCCGGAGCCCGGCGCCCGGGCACGCCGGCCAAGCCGGGTGCGGGGTCGACGACCACCACCACGCACTGAGCGTCCGGTCGGATCGAACTCCTCTTGGTGATCTGACCTTTCCCTAACACGCTCCTAACATCGGTTGACGACGATGGCAGTCCCCCAGTCGTCAGGAGCATCCCCATGCGCAAGTCGTTCACCGCTGTGGTGCTGGTCGTGGGCATGGCCCTCGGCTCGGTTCTGACCATGGTCCTCAACCCGGTCGGCGCGGCCAGCGCCCTCGTGGGCGCCAACACGACCAAGGGCAGCCACGAGAGCGTGCTGCAGCAGGCCCTCGATGCGCTGGTGGGCAAGGGCACGATCACCCAGGCGCAGGCCGACGACGTGACGAACGAGGTCCAGAGCGACCGCCAGGCCCGCTACGCCAAGCTCCCGCACTTCGGCAAGGCCGTCTTCGCGGAGGTGGCCGCCGCGCTCAAGATGGACCCCAAGGCCCTGCGCCAGGAGCTGGCCTCCGGCAAGTCCATCGCCCAGGTGGCGACGTCCAAGGGCGTCAACCCCTCCACGCTGGCCAGCCAGATCACCGCCGGCCTCGAGAAGGCCATCAACGCCCGGGTGAGCGGTCACAAGGTGGCCCAGCAGTTCGCCACGACGATGGAGCAGAACCTGCCGACCCGGGTGAACACGTTCCTCAACCGCACCTGGGGCGGGCACAAGGGCGCCAAGTCGTCGGCCAAGCCGGCCGCGAAGCCCGCCGCCTCGTCGACCACCTCGGGCTCGACGACCACCACCGGGCACTAGTTCGACTGGTCCCGCCCGCGGACCGCAGGACCCGCGCTACTCCTGGCCGTAGAAGACGCGTTCGACCACGCGGCGGCGCCCGCCGCGTGACGCGCCGGTACTGCTCGCGCAGCTCGGTGGGCGTTGACGCCGAGCGACCGGGCCAGCCAGAGCAGCTCGTTGGGCTGCGCCGGCAGCGAGTCGCCGGGGCCCGAGTTGACGAGGTACCAGCGGTTCCGCGTGCGCTCGCAGAACCGGTAGGCCTCGACCAGCGTCTCGGCGTCGTCCGCGTCGAGCGCGTCGGCCACGACGAGCCGCTCGAGCGCGTCGACCGTGCCGGTGGCGGCGACGCCGTGGCGCAGCTGCAGCAGCTGCGCCGTGAACTCGATGTCCGAGAGCGAGCCACGACCGAGCTTGAGGTGGAACGCCGGATCCTCGCCGGCCGGGATCCGCTCGCGCTCGACGCGCGCCTTGAGGCGGCGGATCTCCCGGGTGTCCTCGGCCGAGAGGCCGTCGGCCCAGATGGCGTCGTGCAGGTCGTCGAGCAGCCGTTGGCCGAGCTCGAGGTCGCCGGCGACCGGCCGGGCCCGGATCATCGCCTGGCGCTCCCACACGAGCGCGTAGCGCTCCCAGTACGTGTGGAACGCGTCGAGGCTGCGGGCGATCGGGCCCTGCCGACCTTCGGGTCGCAGGTCGGCGTCGATGTCGTAGATGCGCTCGGCCGGGGTGGCGCCGCCGATGAAGCGCATCAGGACCGGTCGGCCACCCGGTCGGCCTCGGTCGACCGTCAGACTGGCCCGATCCGTCGAACACGAAGATGACGTCGAGGTCGCTGGCGTAGCTCAGCTCGGCGCCGCCGAAGCGGCCCATGGCCAGCACCGCGATCGGCACCTGCGGCTCGAGCGCGGCCAGCGCGACCTCGAGCACGGCCTCGCCGAGCGCGGCCAGGTCGCGCCCGACCGTCGTGATGTCGGCCAGCTCGAGCACGTCGCGGGCGGCGATGCCGAACCGGTTGCGCTCGTTCCACCGACGCAAGGCCTCCTGGCGGTCGGCCGGCTCGTCCCGCCAGCTCGTGGCGCTGCGGGCGGCTGGCCACCAGCTCGGCCCGCGGTCGGGTGGCCAGGCGGTCGGCGCTCGGGCAGCCGGGCGACCAGGTCGGGGTTGCGCGCGAGCGTGTCGCCGAGCAGGCGGCTGGTGCCGAGGATCAAGCACAGTCGCCGGGCCGCCTCGGGTGACTCGCGGAAGGCTTCGACGAGGGTGGCCTGGCGCGGCTTGGCCGACAGCAGGTTGCGCAGCTGCAGCAGGCCGAGATCGGGATCGGGCGAGGTCGAGAGCCAGTCGAGCATCAGCGGCAGCAGCTGCTGCATGAGGCGGCTGGTGCGGTTGAGCCCGCGGGTCAGCTCGCGCACCGCCGCCTGCGTCCGCGGGCATCGGTGAAGCCGAACGCGACGAGGCCGGTCGGCCGCCGCCTCGGGGCTGAGCGCGCCCGAGGTCGAGGCGAAGGCCTCGAGCAGCGGGCGGAAGTAGATGCGCTCGTGGATCGCGCGGACGGCGAGCTGGTGGCGGCGCAGGTCGCCCCAAAGCCCCTCGGCGGCGTCGCCCGCCGGCGTGTCGCGGTAGCCGAGCACACGGGCGAGGTGATCGACCGCGACGGGGTCGTCCGGCACGGTGTGGACCTGCTGGTCGTCGACGAGCTGCAGGCGGTGCTCGACCGTGCGCAGGAAGCGGTGCGCGTCGACCAGCTGGGCCGCGTCGTCCGGGTCGACGTAGCCGGCTCGGGCCATCTCGTCGAGGGCGACGAGGGTGTTGCGGCGAGCGCAGGCCAGGGTCGGACATGGCCGTGGACCAGCTGCAGCAGCTGCACCGTGAACTCGATGTCGCGGATGCCGCCCGGCCCGAGCTTGATCTCCCGTTCGTCGAGGCCGCGCTGGGAGACGAGCTCCTCGGCGCGCTGCTTCATCGGCCCGCACCGAACGCAGGTCGTCGGCGCTGAACGGGTGGCTCCACAGCCACCGTTGGGCCGTCGTCGTCGAACCGGGTGGCCACCTCGCGGTCGCCCGCCGACGGGACGCGCCTTGAGCAGGGCCTGGAACTCCCACGGCTCGGCCCACCGGTCCCAGTAGGCCTCGTAGCTCTCGATGGTGCGGACCAGCCGCCCGTCCCGTCCCTCGGGCCGCAGGTTGGCGTCGACGCGGAAGCAGCGCCGGGTCAGGTCCATGACGTGGCGGGCCTGGGCCTCGAGCTCGCCGGCAGGTCCGTCGCCGACGAACATCAGGTCGACGTCGCTCGAGTAGTTGAGCTCGCGGCCGCCGAGCTTGCCCATGCCGATCACCGTCAGGCCCTCGGCGCCGGCGAGCAGGCACGCGGAGTCGATCACGTCGGACGCCAGGTCGGCGAGCGCGGCAGCCACGATCGGGAGCGCGTCGAGGCCGGTGAGGTCGCGGGCCGCGATGCGCAGCAGCTCGAGCCGTTTCCAGTCGGCCAGACGGTCGATCGTCGCGGCGTCGATCGGCGGACGCGAGTCGAGGTCGGACAGGACGTCGAGCGCGTCCGGCTGCGAGGTCACGAGTCGGGTGAGCGACCGGCTGGCCGCGAGCACCGTCACCAACCTCGGGATCAGGCCCGGGGTGTCCGCCAGACGATCGCCGAAGGCCGGATCCTGCTCGTGCAGCAGATCGACGGCGGTGCTGACGCGGGCGGGCGCAGCGCTCCGCTCGATCTCGCCGACGAGGTCGGTCGACGACGCGCCCTCGCGACATGGCCCCAGCGTAGGTGCGACCCTGAGCCGGGTCGTCGTACGATTCACCCGATGGCTCACCTGCGTGTCGCCCTGGCCCAGCTGAACCTCGTGGTCGGCGATCTCGACGGCAACGTCGAGCGCATCATCGATGCGATGAAGTCGGCCGAGTCCGATCAGTGCGACCTGGTGGCGTTCCCCGAGCTGGCGGTCACCGGGTATCCACCCGAGGATCTGCTGCTCAAGCCGGCGTTCGTGCGCGACAACCGCGAGGCGCTCGACCGGGTCGTGGCGGCGAGCGGCCGGTGCGCGGCCGTCGTCGGGTTCGTCGACCAGATCGACGCGGGCCTGTTCAACGCGGTAGCGGTGTGCGCCGACGGTCGCATCGTCGGCGTGTACCACAAGCAGCTGCTGCCGAACTACGAGGTCTTCGACGAGCGGCGCTACTTCGCAGCCAGGCGCGGCCCGCCGTCCAGCTCTATCGGATCGGTGGCGTTCGCGTCGCGGTGACCATCTGCGAGGACGCGTGGGTCGGCGGACGGTCCGCTCGCCGAGGCCGGCCGGGCCGGCGCCGAGCTGATCGTCAACATCAACGGCTCGCCCTACAACGCCGGCAAGGTGCAGGTCCGCGACCAGACGCTGGCCGAGCGGGCGGCCGAGGCCGGGTGCCCGATCGTCTACGTCAACCTGGTGGGCGGCCAGGACGAGCTCGTCTTCGACGGCGGCTCGATGGTGGTCGACGCGGCGGGTCGCGTGGTCACGCGCGTCGCCCAGTTCGCGGACGAGGTCGTTCGTCACCGATGTCGACGTGCCCGAACGGACCGCGTCGTCCGGTGCGGCACCGTTGATCGAGATCAGCACCTCGTCGACCGCCGGGCCCGACTCGGTCGTGGCGGGCGCGTCGATGCTCGATCCCGAGCGCGAGATCTACGAGGCGCTGGTGCTCGGCACGCGCGACTACGTCGACAAGAACGGCTTCGGCGACGTCGTCGTCGGGCTGTCGGGCGGCGTCGACTCGTCGCTCGTCGCCACCGTCGCCGTCGACGCGCTCGGACCCGACCGCGTGCACGGCGTGCTGATGCCGTCGCGCTACTCGAGCGACCACTCGGTCACCGACGCCGAGCAGCTGGCCACCAACCTCGGCATCGACCATCGCGTCATCGCCATCGAGGACGCCCACCAGGCCTTCACCACGATGCTCGAGCCCAGCTTCGCCGGTCGCGATCCCGATCTCACCGAGGAGAACCTCCAGTCGCGGATCCGCGGCGTCACGCTGATGGCGCTGTCGAACAAGTTCGGCTGGCTCGTGCTCACCACGGGCAACAAGAGCGAGAGCGCGGTCGGCTACAGCACCCTCTACGGCGACACCGCCGGTGGCTTCGCGGTCATCAAGGACGTGCCCAAGCTGCTCGTCTACCGACTCTGCCGCGACCGAAACGCCCGCGCCGGCCGTCGAGCTCATCCCCGAGACGGTGCTCGACAAGCCGCCGTCGGCCGAGCTGCGCCCCGACCAGCGCGACGACCAGAGCCTGCCGCCCTACGAGCAGCTCGACCCCATCATCGAGGCCTACGTCGAGGACGACCGCACCGCCGGCGAGCTGGTCGAGGCCGGCTTCGACCCGGCCGTGGTCGGCCCGGATCGTCCGCCTCATCGACCTGGCCGAGTACAAGCGCCGCCAGACCCCGCCGGGCGTCCGCATCACCACCAAGGCCTTCGGCAAGGACCGTCGACTGCCGATCACCAACCGCTACCGCGGCTGATCCTGGGGCCTCGCCGTCACCTCTGTGACGCCCCGCCGGGGACCGGCGGATGCGACGTGCGACAGATACAGTCAGGTTGTCAACAGCGGATGAGCGAGCGCAGGGGGACTTTCGATGGGTGAACCGAGCAAGCCCCGGGCGGCCTTCGCCCCGTGGGACCGCCGCGAGCTGCCGGGCTCGTTCACCGTCGAGGAGTCGGCCAAGCGGGTCGGCCACTACAAGTGGATCGAGATGCGCCTGTTCGAGGTGCTCGGCGGCTGGGTGGCCACCGTGCCCGAGCTCGACGTCAAGATGCGGCTCGGCACCCACTGCTACCACCACGCCTGGCACGCCGAGCTGTGGCACAAGCGACTGCCCGAGCTGCGCGAGATGAACCCCGACCGGCTGACCGAGCCGGCCAACGACGAGATCGTGGCCTTCATCGACGCCATGACCGAGCCCGAGGCCCCCGAGCTCACGATCGAGAAGCTGGTCGGCGTCTACCGGGTGCTCATCCCCCACAAGATCGCGGCGTACACGTACCACCTCAACAACACGAGCACGATCACCGACGCACCCACGATCCGGTCGCTCAAGTTCGCCCTGCAGGACGAGTTCGAGGACTGGCGTGACGGCGAGATGCTGATCCAGTCGCTCATCGAGACCGACGAGCGACGTCGACCGGGCGGTCGCCCATCAGGCCAAGCTCGAGAAGCTCATGGTCGCGGCCGGGGGCATCGTCGGACCCGGTTCGATCGGCAGCCAGGTCGTGGACTCGGCGGCGGTCGACGAGGTGTCCGCGTGAAGCGGATGCTGCCCGCCGACGAGCTGGCGCGCGACGAGCGCTTCTCTCGCACCGACTTCACCGAGCGCGCCCGCGACCCGCGGCCGCTGCCCAGCCAGACCCGCGGGGGCGCCCGCGCCCCGCTCACCCCCGATCGGTCCAGCGCGGCCGAACGCGCCCGCAGCCTGATGCACGGGATCTTCACCGGCGAGATCCAGGCCCTCGAGGGCGCGGGACGCACCTGCTGGGACTTCCCGGTCGGCGACGGCGCCGACGAGGCGCCCTTCGAGCTCAAGCTCGACATGGCCCGCCAGTGCTGGGACGAGGCCCGCCACTGCGAGATCTCGGTCAAGCTCGGCGACTGGATGGGCACCGAGATCGGCGAGTTCGCCGAGTCGCCGTTCCTCTACGAGGCCGCCTGCAACCCCGATCCCGTGCTGCGCCTCACCGGCGTCAACCGGGCCCTCGAAGGGCTTGCCATCGACGTGTTCAACACGATGCGCGAGTTCGGTCAGCAGTCGGGCGACCCGATGCTCGAGTTCTGCGAGGACTGGATGCTGGCCGACGAGGTGACCCACGTGAAGATGGGCTCCGACTGGCTGCGCCGCATGACCGCCGACGATCCCGAGCGGCGCGCCCGCGCGCTCGAGTTCCAGCGCGTGGTCGACAAGCTGTTCTCCCTCGGCGGGGTCCGGGGCGAGGAGGACGACAGCCCGATCAAGCTGGCGCGTCGCTTCCGCGAGCTGGCCGGCTTCGCCGACGAGGAGATCGACGAGATCGCCGGGCTGTCCCACGAGGCCCGCCAGGAGATGGTGGCCCACCACGCCTCGACCGGCGCGGGCCCGGAGGCCTGAGGGTGGTCACCGTCACCCCTGAGACCTTCACGATGGTCATGTTCGACCACGACGAGATCGCGGCCGCGGTCGACGAGGTCGCGACGACGGTCGGGTTCCCGACCGGCGAGGACGTGCGCGTCGAGGTCGACGAGGCCAACCCGCTGGCGCGGACCCATCTGCTGTCGATCGACCCCGTGGTCATCGCGGTCGACGGCGGCGCCTTCGAGGATCCCCGCCATCCGCGGCAGCTGAGCACCGACTCCGTGTCGGTGGTGGTCGGTCGGTTGGTGCTGCAGGCCCTCGACCGTCGGGATCCCGGCGTTCGGCGACCCTCCGGCGGACGACGCGATGTCGGTCGCCCACCGGGTGGCGTGGGACGTCTACGCCCTCGGCCGGCTCGTCTCGGATGGGCTATCCCGCCCAGCGCCAGCGCCGGATCTACAACTTCCGCAACCGCCACGGCTTCACCGACGTGGCCGACGCGGCGTTCGAGCGGCTCTGGACGAGCGACGGCCTCGACTGGGCCGAGATCGTGGGGCTGTCCGACGCCGCGCTGGAGGCCCGCCCGGGTTGAGCGGGATCGCCGACGGCCTCGCCTCAGGCCAGGTCGTGGGCGCTGATGCCGTACAGCAGGTCGATCCGGGGGGCCGAGTCGAGCAGACCCGAGCAGGCCGTGGCCATCTCGACCATGTCGGCCGAGTCGAAGTGGGCCTGCTGCGCGGCCGGCGACGTCCCACTTCTCGATGATCACGAACCGGCCGGCGACCGTGGCCGAGGCCGTCAGGTCGATGTTGCGACATCCTGGGTGACCTCGGCTGACCACGACGTACTTCGACAGCACCGGCAGGAGCTGCTCGGGCTCGGTCGTGTCGAACACCAGCGTCACGATGGTGACCTCGACGTCGTCGGGCTGGTCGAGCTCCTGGATGGCGGTGGGGCGAGACGGCCCCGGGGCACCGGATTCGTTCCGTGATCCCCGGTGGGAAGGCTGGAGGTTCGGATCTCGGTGGACCGATAAGTGACGTCATGGTAGCGATGGCGGCGCCCAGCAGATGTGAGCTCGGGGTAGGGGTCTCTTGACCGCATCGGTATCGTGGAGAGGAACTCGGGCCGTCCTGCTGGGCCCCTGCCAGCCGTCGGCGACCGCCGTGGTCCACGCACGCGGCGAGTCATCGAATCCCGATCCCCGGCCTTCGGCCATCCTGTGAACGAAGAGGTGCATGTTGCCCAAGGAGCGTGTTGAACGGGACGAGGAAGACCTCGTCCGGCTCTACCTCACCGACATCGGGCAGTATCCCCTGCTGACCAAGGACGACGAGGTCCGCCTCGCCCAGGCCATCGAGGGCGGGGCCGCGGCGCGTGCCGAGCTCGAGGCCGCCACCAGCCTGACGCCGGCCCGCAAGCGCGAGCTGCGCCGCGAGCTCAAGGCCGGCGAGGACGCCGAGCGCACCTTCGTGCAGTCGAACCTGCGCCTGGTCGTCTCGATCGCCAAGAAGTACCAGGCGTCGGGCCTGCCGCTGCTCGACCTCATCCAGGAGGGCAACCTCGGCCTGATGCACGCCGTCGAGAAGTTCGACTGGCGCAAGGGCTTCAAGTTCTCGACCTACGCCACCTGGTGGATCCGCCAGGCCATCACCCGCGGCATCGCCAACACCGGCCGCACCATCCGCCTGCCGGTCCACGCCGGCGACACGCTGGCCCGTCTGCAGAAGGCCCGGGCCCGCCTCGAGCTCAAGCTCGGTCGCCCGGCCACCCTGGCCGAGCTGTCGGCCGAGGTCGAGATGCCCGAGGACAAGGTCACCGAGGCGCTGCGCTTCGCGGCCGAGCCGCTGTCGCTCAGCGAGCCGCTCCGCGAGGACGGCGACGCCGAGCTCGGCGACGTCGTCGAGGACCGCTCGGCCGAGTCGCCCTTCGAGGTGGCGGCCACCGCGCTGCTGCCCGAGGAGATCGCCCGGCTGCTCGGCCCGCTCGACGAGCGCGAGCGCGAGATCCTGAAGCTGCGCTTCGGTCTCGACCGCGGCGAGCCCCGCACCCTCGAAGAGGTGGGCGAGCACTTCAACCTCACCCGCGAGCGCATCCGCCAGATCGAGGCCCGGGCCATGTCGAAGCTGCGCCACCCCTCGAGCGACACGGGCGCCCGCGACCTGCTGGCGGTCTGACCCCGGCGCGGTTGCGGTTCGCGCCGGTCACGGCGCGCCATCCAGAGCCCAGACGGCGGCCCGGCCCACGGTAGGGTTGTCCCCTTCGCGCGACAGGGAGAGGGGCCTCGATGAGCGACTCGTCGCAGGGTCCGGGCTGGTGGTTGGCGGCTGACGGCAAGTGGTACGCGCCGGAGCCCGTGGCCGCCTCACCCCCGCCTCCGCCGGCCTCGCCCGCGCCCGCGTCGCCACCCCCGCCCGCGCCACCATCAGCCTCGCCACCTCCGCCGCGCCGCCCCCGTCTTCACCTCCCCCGCCGAGCGCTCCGTTCACGGCGCCGACTCCGCCGGCCTCCTCACCCCCGCCGAGCGTTCCGGTCACGGCGCCGGTCCCGCCGGCTTCACCAGCCCCGCCGACCGCTCCGGTCACGACGCCGACCCCGCCGCCCGCGCCAACCGCCGCGCCGGCCACCAGCAAGGCAACGGTTGCCTCAAGGCCTTCCTGATCGTGTTCGCGATCCTGGTCGTGATCGGCATCGGGCTCGTGGTCGTCTTCGCCTTCTTCGTCGACCGCGCGGTCAACAAGATCAGCGACGTGGCCGGCAACTTCGTCAACTCGGCGGCGGCCGAGCAGCACTACGAGGACCAGACCGGCATCGCCACCAACCCGATCGGGTTCGACGAGGCCCATCCGCCCCAGCTCGACATCTGGAAGCGCCCGGTGCGTGCTGCTCGATCTCGATCGGGCATGGCGGTCGCGTCGGGCACGGTCCACAACAACACCGGGCAGCCGAGCGCCTACGGCATCACGCGTCGCCTTCAGCCGGGGTGGCACCGACGTCGGTTCCGTCCTTCGACGGCGTGGTCAACGTCGCCCCCGGGGCCACCGCGGCCTGGCGGCGCCTCGGCCGAGGTGTCGGGCTCGAACCCGGTCACGTGCCGGGTGACGGCCATCCTCCGCACCAACAACGCCCTGGTGGTCCCCTCGACCACCGGGGTGACGCCGAGACCGTGGCAGCAGGCCCGGCTGGGGACGGGCCTGCTGCCCGCGGTCACGGAAGGGCCTCGACCCGGGCACTCGCCGGGCGGAGCCGGTCGGCCGAACGGCCTTCCGATCGCAGACGGTCGCACATCCGGCGTGAGAGGACGATGAGAGATTCGCCCTCTCTCTCATCTTTCTCTCATGAGAGCTGGCATACCCTCGATCCCGTGCGAGTGCTCGTGGTCGAGGACGAGGTGAAGATGGCGGCGCTGGTCCGCCGCGGCCTCGAACGCGAGGGCTACGCCGTCGATCTGGCGGCCGACGGGCCCGAGGCCCTCTGGTCGGCCCGTGAGCGGGACTACGACGCCATCGTGCTCGACGCCATGATCCCCGAGCCCGATGGCTTCGCGGTGTGCCGGCTGCTGCGCGACGAGGGACGCTGGGCGCCGGTGCTCATCCTGACCGCCCGAGACTCGGTCGAGGATCGGGTGCGGGGCCTCGACGCCGGCGCCGACGACTACCTCACCAAGCCCTTCGCCTTCGAGGAGCTCTTCGCCCGGCTGCGGGCGCTGACCCGGCGCGGTCCGGTCGAGCGTCCGATCGTGCTGCAGGTCGGCGACCTCACCCTCGATCCGGTCACCCGCGGTCGGTGAGCCCGCGGCGGTCAGCCGGTCGTGCTGTCGGCCAAGGAGTTCGGCCTGCTCGAGTTCCTGATGCGCCATCCGGACGAGGTGCTGACGCCGGACGCGCATCATCGAGCACGTGTGGGACTTCGCCTACGAGGGCGGCTCGAACGTCGTCGACGTCTACGTCCGGTACCTGCGCGAGAAGGTCGACCGGCCCTTCGGGCGAGCCGACATCGAGACGGTGCGGGGCGTCGGCTACCGCCTCCAGGGCTCGACCCGATGTGCCGGCGACGGCGTCGGTGGTCACCTCTGGCTGCAGACGGGGCGGCCTCCGGGGCGGCCGACGCAGCCGTCTGACCAGCGCAGCGCCCGCGCGCCTCCGTACGCTGGGGCGGTGCGCCTCCTGCCGTCGTCGCTGCGCAGTCGGCTGGCGGTGCTGTTCGCGCTCGGCTCGGCCGTGCTGCTGTTCGTCTTCACGTTCGGCGCTCTACCACGTGCTCGACCACCAGCTGCTGTCGGCGGTCGACCGCGGGCTCAGGAACCGGGCCGCCGATCTCGCCGTGGTGGCCAGCGATCAGCGGCGGGCGCATCCCCGACCGCGATCCGTTCGCCCAGACGCTGACGCTCGACGGCGCGCGTCGTCGACCAGGCGCCCGAGACCACCGAGCACGCGATCCCGTGCTGACCGCCGCGCAGATGGCGACGGTGGGCGCGGCGGGCGCTACTTCGTGGGCGAGGTGCGCGAGCTGGGTGGCGACGCGCGAGCTGCTGGCCACGCCGATCGCAGATGCGGCAGGCACGCGGATGGTGCTGGTCGTCGGATCGTCGATCGACGGCTACGACCGGGCCCGCGAGCGCCTCGAGCTCGTGCTGATCGTCGCCAGCCCGCTGCTGGTCGGCCTGCTGGCCGGCGCGCGGTTGGCTGCTGGCCGGCGCGGCGCTGCGACCGGTGCGTCGGCATGACCGAGGAGGCCGACGAGATCGCGGTGAACGAGCTCGGCCGGCGCCTGCCGGTGCCCGAGAGCAACGACGAGATCGAGCACCTGGCCCGCACCATCAACGACATGCTCGGACGCATCGAGCGATCGGTGGCCAACGAGCGCATGTTCATCGACGACGCCAGCCACGAGCTGCGCACGCCGATCTCGATCCTGCGGGGCGAGCTCGAGCTGGCCCTGGCCCGACCCGACGACGAGACCGAGGTCACCGCGTCGCTGCACAGCGCGCTCGACGAGGCCATCCGCCTCGGCCGTCTGGCCGAGGACCTGCTCGCCCTGGCCCGCGTGCGCTCGGACGAGTTGCGTGCTGCGCCGATCGTCGGTCGACCTGTGCCCGGCGGCCGAGCCGGTCGCCGACTCGCTCGGCTCGGAGGGCCCGTCCATCGAGGTGACGGGCTCGGGATCGGCCTGGGCCGATCCCGACCGCGTCGACCAGATCCTCACCAACCTCCTCGTCAACGCCCAGCGCCACGCCAGGCACCAGATCGAGGTCGGGGTCAGGACCAGCGGCCGTTCGACCGAGCTGCAGCGTGGCCGACGACGGCCCGGGCTTCGCCCCGTCGATGCTGCCCGGTCACCTTCGAGCGCTTCGTGCGGGCCGACCCGGCGCGGAGCCGCGAGACGGGCGGAACGGGGCTCGGCCTGGCCATCGTCGCGGCGCTGGCCCGGGCCCAGGGGGCGGTGATCGAGGCCGACAACGCGTCCCCGCTCGGGGGGGCTGTCGTGCGGATCAGCCTGCCCGCGGCCCGACCGAGGTCAGAAGAGGTCGTCGCTCGCCACGGCCTGGCCGGGCGCCACTAAGCTGGCCGCCATGAAGAAGCTCTTGGTCCTCGTCGTCGTCCTCGCCCTCGCTGCCTTCGCGGTGAAGAAGCTGCAGGACGCCTGAGCCCTGATCGCAGCCGAACCCGCCCGAGCCGCCGAGCGGCTCGGCAGTGGCGCGCCCCTGATTCGCTGAGGGTGCCGGGTCGGCGGCGGCCTGCCGGCGCCACAACCACCAGCCCCCGACGGCGACGGTTGCGACGGTGGCCAACGCGGCCGCGCCGATGGCGGTCTGGCGCGGCGGAGGCATGGCCACGCGCTCGCGCAGCGGCACGCCGTGGCGGAACTGCAGGACCTCCCAGCCGCGCTCGACCGCGATCCGGGCCAGCTCGCGGTCGGGGTTGACCGCGAACGGATGGCCGACCGCCTCGAGCATCGGGAGGTCGGTGGCCGAGTCCGAGTAGGCGTAGGAGCCGTCGAGGTCGATGTCGCGCTCGGCCGCGGCGGCCCGGATCGCGTCGGCCTTGAACGGGCCGTAGCTGTAGAACTCGACCTCGCCGGTGTAGCGGCCGGTCTCGTCGAGCCGGGCCCGGCTGGCGATGGCCTCGTCGACGCCGAGGTACAGGGCGAGAGGCGCGACGATCTCCTCAGGTGAGGCCGAGACGAGGTAGACGCGGCGCCCGGCGGCCTGGTGCTGCGCGGATGAGGTCGAGGGCCTCGTCGTAGACGATCGGGATCGATGACCTCGGTGAGGGTGTCGCGCACGATGGCGCTGATGCGGGCCTGGTCCCATCCGCGGGTGACCCGCAGGGCCGACTCGCGGAACTTGCGCATCCGCTCCTCGTCCGCGCCCTGGTGCTGGAAGATGAGCTGGCTCCAGAGCGCCCGCACGACCAGCCAGCGCGAGATCATGCCGGCCCGGTAGAGCGGTCGACCGAACGCGACCATCGACGCCTTGGCGATGACGGTCTTGTCGAGATCGAAGAAGGCCGCCTCCATCGCGCCGAGCATACGAGCGGGCCGGGCCGTCCCGATGCCGCGCGATCGCGGCAAGTGACCCTTGAGCCGACCCGCACAGGGCGGTACCGTCGGCCCACCCTTCCCCCGGGTTCGATCGCCACCCGGAGGGTTGTCGTGTTCGCAGCGTGCTGGTCGGCCAAGGGCGGGTCGGGAACGACGGTCGTGGCCGCGTCGCTGGCGCTCGTGCTCGGTCGGCGCGCCGATGCGCGGCGCGCTGCTCGTCGATCTGGCCGGCGACGTGCCCGCCGTGCTCGGGCTGGCCGAGCCCTCCGGTCCCGGGTCTGGCCGACTGGCTGGCGGCCGGCAGGTCGGTGCCGACCGACGGCCTCGGTCGTCTCGAGGTGGCCGTCACTCCGAGGTGGCGCTGCTGCCCCGCGGTCGGGGCGAGCTCGGACCGGGCGGGCGGGTCGAGGTGCTGGCCGGCTTCCTGGCGTCGGACGAGCGATCGGTGGTGGTCGACTGCGGCGTGGCCCGATGGTCGGCCGACGGTGTCGGCGACGCGGGCGCGGTGCTCGCGGCCGCCGCCACCGACAGCCTCCTCGTCACTCGGGCGTGCTACCTCTCGCTCCGGCGCCTGGTCGCCGGGCCCGCTGCGACCGTCCGGGGTGGTGCTGGTCACCGAGGCGGGCCGGGCTCTCGGTCGTCATGACGTCGAAGACGTCGTCGGCGTCCCCGTGGTGGCCGAGGTGGCGGTCGATGCTGCCATCGCACGGGCCGTCGACGCCGGCCTGTTGGGCGCCCGCCTGCCCCGTGGTCTCGAGCGGGCGCTGGGGCAGGCGACGTGAACGCCGAGCTCGCGATCGACGCGGTCGGCGATGTGGTGTCGGTCGAGCAGATCGCCGAACGGGTCCACCGGCGGCTGCTGGCCGAAGGCGTACCGGCCGCTCGGCCCCACGAGGTGCCGGGCGCCCACGTGGCGACGACGGGTCGCGACGACGATGCCATCGCGGCGTGGGTGGGCACGCTCGTGCGGGACGAGGCGCCCCTGCTCGACCGCGCCGGGGCGGCCGAGGCGGGCCAGCTCGTGCTGGCCCGGGTCATCGGGCTCGGCCCGCTCGAGCCGTTCCTGGCCGATCCCGCGGTGACCGACGTCATGGTGACCCGGGGCCAGGTGTGGATCGACCGCGGCGGCCCGCTCCAGCCCACCGGCGTCCAACTCGACGAGCGCACGACGCTCCACCTCATCGAGCGGGTGCTGGCCCCGCTCGGCCGTCACGCCGACCGGGCCAACCCGATCGTCGACGCCCGCTTGGCCGACGGTTCACGGGTCCACGCGGTGGTTCGCCCCCTGGCGGTCGACGGGCCCTGCCTCACGATCCGGCGCTTCGGTGCCCGGCCCATCCGGCTCGACGCGATCGCGCCCGCCGGGGTGACGGCCATGCTCGACTGGGCGGTCGCGGCCGCGATGCAACGTCGTGATCTGCGGCGGCGCGGGTGCGGGCAAGACGACGCTGCTCAACGCGCTGGCTGCGTCGATCCCCTCGGGCGAGCGGGTGGTCACCATCGAGGACGCGGCCGAGCTGCGCCTGCCGGGTGATCACGTCGTTCGCCTCGAGTCGCGGCCGCCGAGCGCCGAGGGTCTGGGCGAGGTGCGCATCCGTGAGCTGGTGCGCGCCGCACTGCGCATGCGTCCCGACCGCATCGTCGTCGGCGAGGTGCGCTCGGGCGAGGCGCTCGACATGTTGCAGGCCATGAACACAGGCCACGAAGGCTCGTTGTCGACCTGCCACGCCAACGGCCCGCTCGATGCCCTGCGCCGCCTCGAGACCATGGTGCTGATGAGCGATGTCGACCTCCCGCACGCGGTCGTGCGCGAGCAGGTGGTCCTCCGCGCTCGACCTCGTCGTGCACATCGCGCGCGGTGCCGATGGCGCCCGTCGCGTCGTGGCGGTCGACGAGGTCGGCGAGGTGGGACGCGACGCGCGGCTCGGCGTCCGGCCGCTGGCCACCGCCGCCGGGGTGGTGGCCCTGCCGCTGCGGCCGCCGCGCTCGCCCGAAGCCGGTCCGCCGTGCGCCGAATGGCTCGAGACGTGACGGCCTCGCGGGCGCGTGGGCGTGCCGTCGGTCTGGTCCCGGTCGCTGCAAGCCGGCGATCCGCGGCCCCGACGCCTGGCTGGTCGGGGTCGGCCGGTCGACGGCCGAGCGGGCTCGTCGGGCCGGCCTCCGACTGGCCCGACCCGGCCACGACGACGTGGCGCACGCCACGCTGCTCGAGGGGGTGGCCCGCTCGCTGCGCGGGTGGCGCGTCGCTGGCCCAGGCCCTGGGCGAAGGCGCCGAAGCCGCGGCGCCGAGCGAGGCGGCGGCCGATCTCGCCCGTGCCCTGACGCAGCTCGATGGTGGCCTCGCCGTCTCCGACGTGATCGAGGGCTGGGTCGGATCCCGGCCGACCCCGGCGCGGATGCTGGCCGGCACCGCGCTGGCGCTCGGCGCCGAGATCGGCGGGGCCCACGCCCGGTCGCTCGACGGCGCGGCGGCCGGCCTGCGCGAGCGGGCCGAGCTGAGCCGCGAGGTGCAGGCCCTCACCTCCCAGGCGCGGGCCTCGGCGGCAGTCATGGTGCTGGCGCCCGTCGGGTTCGCGGCCTACGCGTGGACGGCTGACGGCCGCGTCGCCCGCCTGGTGCTGACCACGCCGTTCGGTTGGGCGTGCCTGCTCGGCGGGCTCGGGCTCGATCTGGCCGGCGCGGCGTGGATGGCCCGGCTGACGGCGAGGGCATCGTGATCCCGGCCGGGCTGGCGGGCATCGCCGTGCTGGTCGTGGCCTGGCCGCCGAGAGCGCGCCCGGCTCGCCTGACGTTCCGGGCCGAGCCCCCGAGCCGATCGACGACCTTCGAGTCGTGCCTCGCCCACCTCGCTCGGGCGTGGGCCGCCACGATCCGGTCACGATGGTCGGCGGCCTGCGGGGTGGTCGGCCGGCCGTCTCGTCGCGCCGGTCGCATCCTGTTGCGGCGCGGCGAGGCACGCGGTGGGGCGGTCGACGAACGCGCCCTCGACCGTCGCGTCGGGGCTGCGATCCTGGTCGGGTTTGCCGCGGCGTGGGTGGCTCCGGTGCTCGCCCTTCCCGCCGTGGGCTTCGTCGTGGCCGCGCCGGTGTGGCGGGCCCGCACCCGTCGGCGACAGCGCGCGGCGCGGCTGGTCGACGAGCTGCCGGCGGTGGTCGAGCTCTTCCGCCTGGCCGTGGGCGCCGGGCTCGAGCGTGCACCAGGCGGTCGACGCGGTGGCTCGTCGGTCGCCGGGCCTGATCGGCGAGGCCCTGGGCGAGGTGGTCGGCGCGCGAGGCGATGGGCGAACGCCTGGCCGACAGCCTCGACCGGTTTGCCGGCCTGGGCGAGGCCGTGCGTCCGCTCGCCGCCGCGCTCGTGGCGGCCGAGCGCTACGGCACCGCGCTCGGCCCGTCGCTCGACCGGGTGGCGATCGACGCCCGGTCGATCCGGCGCCGCCAGGCCGAGGAGGCGGCCCGGCGACTGCCGGTGCAGATGCTCTTCCCCCTGGTGGCCTGCATCCTGCCGGCCTTCGGCCTGCTCACCGTCGTGCCGCTGTTGGCGGCCTCGCTTCCCCGTCTGTCGGCCTGATCGTCCTCCGATCGGCACCTGACCATCGCCCGATCATCCTCGGCGGCCACGCGTCGTCCCCGTCCTCTCTCGTGAAAGGAACTGCGATGCTGCGACTCCTCGTCCATCTCCAGACCCGGCTCGGCGCGGCCTCGGCCCGCGCCGGCGACTCGGGCTGGCCCGCTCGTCGCGCCGACTCGTCGGCTCGGCCGGGCAGACCACCGCCGAATACGCGCTCGTGCTGCTCGGCGCGGCGGCCATCGCCGTGCTGGTGGTCACCTGGGCCTCGAAGACCGACGCCGTCGGCAAGCTCTTCGACTTCGTCCTCGGCCACGTGATCGGCTCGGTGAAGTGACCGCACGAGGCCGGAGGGCCGGCGCCGACTCGGGTCAGGCCGTCGGTCGAGCTGGCGCTGGTCCTCCCCCTCGTGCTGTTGGTGCTCATGGTCGTCGTGCAGGTCGGTCTGGTCGTCCGCGACGAGATCCTGGTCGTCCACGCCGCCCGCGAGGCGGCGCGGGCGGCGGCGGTCGGCGACGACGACGGCCAGGTGCGCCGCGCCGCGCGTGCGAGCCGGCCCGCTCGATCGCGATCGCCTCGGCCTGACCGTCACCCGTCGCGGCGGCGCGGGCGGTCAGGTCGTGGTCGAGCTCGTGTACCGCGTCGCCGACCGACCTTCCCCTGATCGGCGCGCTGGTCGCCCGACGTCGACGTGTCGGCCCGTGTCGTCATGCGTCGAGAATGATGGCGGGCTCGCCGTCCCCGCCGGCCAGCAGGGCCCGAGCAGCGCGATCGCTCCGGGCTTGTCGAGCGGTTCGTTGCCGTTGCCGCACTTGGGTGACTGCACGCACGACGGGCAGCCCGGCGTCGCAGCGGGCACGACTCGATCACCTCGAGGGTGGCGGCCAGGTGGCGGTCGGCGTTGGCGTAGCCCAGCTCGGCGATGCCGGCGCCGCCGGGGTAGCCGTCGTAGATCACGATCGTGGGCTGCCCGGTCTCGGCCTGGAGCGGCGGTCGACACGCCGCCGACGTCCCAGCGGTCGCAGATCGTGAACAGCGGGAGCAGGCCGATGGCCGCGTGCTCGACGGCATGGAGCGTGCCGGGCACCGCGGCCGGGGCCACGCCGGCGTCGGCCAGCAGGTCCGCGGCTCGACCGTGTACCAGAAGGCCCGCGTGATCGAGCTCGCCGGGAGGCAGGAACAGCTCCTCGGAGGCCAGCAGCTCGCCGGTGAAGGTGTCGAACCGGCGGTAGCCGACGACCTGGGACCGAACCTCGACCCGCCCGAGCGACAGGCGGCTGCGGCCCACCTGGCGCTGCGAATCGGCGCCCAGGATGGTGATGTCGGTGGTGCTGCGCGGCTGGGTCCACTCGCCGCCGTCGGACGGCTCGACGATGGCCGCACCGTCGTCGAGATCGAGCGCGGCCCACCCGGTAGCTCTGGCCCTGGTGCAGGTAGATCGCTCCGGGGTGCACCAGGCGGCAGGCCCGACCCAGGTCGACCGTGCCGATCAGCGTGCCGTCGTCGAGGGCGATGCGGATCTCGCGGCTCGAGCCGTTGCGCAGCCCGACGTCGTGGGACGGCCAGCCCCGCCCGGCCCAGACGGCCATGGGCTCGGCACCGCCGCGCCGACGCCGGTCGCGGACCTTGAGGCGGTCGTCGAGCACCAGGTGGCGGACGCCGTCGTCGAGCAGCTCGGGCCACCACTGCTCGTCGGCGTGGCTGAGGGGCCGTTCGTAGGCGGCGCAGGCCAGATGGGCGTCGAGCACGTACGGGTTGGCCGGGTTGATGACGGCGGGCTCGGGCGGGCGGCGAGAAGACCTGGTCGGGATGGCCCATCAGCCACTGGTCGAGCTGGTCGTCGCCGGCCACGAGCACGACGATCGACTCCTGCGCCTCGCGGCCGGCCCGGCCCGCCTGCTGCCACATCGACGCGATCGTGCCGGGGAAGCCGTCGAGCACGCAGGCGTCGAGACCGCCCACGTCGATGCCGAGCTCGAGCGCGGTCGTGGCCACCACGCCGCGCAGCGATCCGCCGAAGAGCTCGAGCTCGATCTCGCGGCGCTCGGCGGCCAGGTAGCCGCCGCGGTAGGGCCGGACCCGATCGGCCAGGTCGGCCGGCAGCCGGCGGCGCACGTCGGCGGCCACGAGCTCGGTGCCCTTGCGGCTGCGGCAGAACGCGATGGTGCGGTGGCCGCGGCGGATCAGCTCGGCCATCACCCGGGCGGTCTCGCGGCTGGCCGACGGTCGCCGGGCGATCCTGCTCGGGGTGGCGGCGTCGTCGGCCACGGACCCGGCATCGGGCGGGAGCTCGACGCCGGGGTTCCAGAGGACGAACAGCCGCTCGCCGTGGGGCGACCCGTCGTCGGTGATCTCGGTGACGTCGAGCCCGCACAGCTCGGAGGCCAGTCGACCGGGTTGGCCGATGGTGGCCGACGAGAAGATGAAGGTGGGATGCGAGCCGTAGTGCGCGCAGAGCCGACGCAGGCGGCGCAGCAGGTGGGCGACGTGGGTGCCGAACACGCCGCGCAGCACGTGCAGCTCGTCGACCACCACGTACTCGAGGCGCATCAGGAACGTCGCCCACCGGTCGTGATGCGGGAGCACGCCGTGGTGGAGCATCTCGGGGTTGGTGAGCACGACGTTGGCGTTGGCGCGCACCCAGCGTGCGCTCGGCGCGTCCCGGTGTCGCCGTCGTAGGTCGCGGCGATCAGGCCCGGGCACGGCGAGCGCGGTGAGCGAGCGCAGCTGGTCCTGGGCCAGCGCCTTGGTGGGGAAGAGCAGCAGCGCGCCTCGCCGGTCGGACCGGCGCGGCGGCCGCCTCGGCGATCGGGGACCTGGTAGCAGAGCGACTTGCCCGAGGCCGTGCCCGTGGCGACGGCGACCGACTGCCCGGCGCGGGCCAGGTCGATGGCCGCGGCCTGGTGGCTCCAGAGCTGCTCGACCGGCAGGCGCTCGGCCACCGCCGGGGGCAGGGGCAGGGTCAGGTCGCCGAAGCGGGCCGCGCGGGCGGGCAGGCGCTCGAGGTGGACCAGGCGCGGGTCGGCGGCCAGCTCGTGGATCAGGCCGTCGAGGTCGGTGACGGTGACGAGCGCCATGGCGGTCCCAGATGCCGGAAGGCAGGCGGTGGATGGGCAGGTCGCACAAGTGTACGGGTTTCGCCGGCGTAGTTACAGCGGTGCAAGATGGAGCATCGCGCGGCTGGCGGCCATCTGCGAGGCTGGGGGCGTGCTGTTCGCGCTCGACGTCTCCCTCCGCGGCGCCTGGGCCGTGATCGCGGTGACCGGCGAGCTCGAGCTGGCCACCGCCCCCCGGCTGCGCCAGCAGGTGGTCAGCCTGGTGGGCGAGGGCCACGCGCGGATCGTGCTCGACCTCTCGGGGGTCGATTTCGTCGACTCGATCGGGCTCGGCGTGATCGTCAGCGCCCTGAAGCGGGTGCGCGGCCACGGCGGCGACCTGGTGGTGGCCGGAACCATCCCGCGGGTGCAGTCCCTGTTCGACGTTGACCCGGCTCGACGAGATCATCGAGATGCACGACACGGTGCCGGCCGCGCTCGCGGCCCGTGGCGACCGCTCCGAGGTGCGCCGATGGGTGAGGTCGTGCTCGAGATCCCGGCCCGACCCGAGTACGTGAGCCTGGCCCGTCAGGTCGTGGCGGCCGCCGCCTCGGTCGAGTCCGACCTTCCGCGACGACCGCATCGACGACCTGCGCCTGGCGGTGTCCGAAGCCACCACCAACGCCATCGAGGCCCACGCCGACCTGTCGAGCGACGAGCGCGTCGTCATCCGCTGCAACCTCGACGAGCGATCGCATCGAGGTCGAGGTGCTCGACCGCGGCTGCGGGTTCGACCCCGGCCGCCTCGAGGCCGTTCCCGATTCGATCGATCCCGAGGGGCTGCGCGACGAGCACGGCCTCGGCATCCCGCTGATCCGCGAGTCGGCCGACGAGTCCGAGATCGTCACCTCCGACGGGGGGCACGAGGGTGCGCCTCGTCGTCTACCGCTCGCCACCAAAACCACCTGCCCTTTGATCCTCAGTCGAGGGCGAAGCGCACGGAGAGGGTCACCGTCGTCGAGACCGAGCCGGGCTCGAGGTTGGTGATCGGAGCGGCCGCGGCCTGCGAGTCGGCCAGGGCCGACTTGCCCACCGGGAAGTCGAACGGGGTGACGGTCGCGTTGATCCCCTCGGTGTGGCCCAGGTGCTGACCGCTCAGCGAGCTGAGCTGCTTGGCCTGCGCCTCGGCATCGGCCCACGCCTTGGCGCGAGCCATGGCCAGCAGCTTCTGGTTGTTCTCGAGCGAGAAGCTCACGCCCTGCACCGACACGTTGTTGCCGCCGGCCGCGACCACCGCGTCGATGACCCCGCCGGCCGCCGGCAGGTCGTGCAGGTCGACGACGAGGGATTCGCCCACCGTGTAGCCGTTGGGGACCGTGCGCCCGTGGATCGTGGTGAACGACGGGTACACCGAGTAGTTCTCGGTCTGGATGTCCGCAGGGGGCACGCCCTTGGCCTTGACGGTGTTGGTGACGGTGGCGGCCAGCGCTGCGTCGGCGGCCACCGCCTGGCTGACCGACGGCCGGACGGTCAGGATCCCGAACGAGGCGGTCAGCGTGTCGGGCGTGCCGTTCACGTCGCCCGATCCCGTCACGGTGATGCCGGCGTCCACCCCGCCGCTCGAGATGGCCTGAGGAGTGGTGACGTTGACCGTCGGCTTCGAGGCGCAGGCGGTGGCCAGGGCCACCAGCGCCAGACCGGCGGCGATCGCCGGTATCCGGACACGTCGTCGCGTCCTCGTTCTTCCGAGATTGTCCATGGCGCGTTCCCTCCGGATCGTCGATCATGGACTTCGACGCCGGTGTCGGTTCAGTGGTTCCCGGCGGCCGCGTGACTGCATGTCGGTCGAGGCCGTTGGGTCTCGCACCGATCGGCGAGGATGTGGGTAGGACGTGAGCATGGAGCGGTACCGCATCGAATGGCAGCAGGGTCCGACCCTGGTCGGCGGCGACGCGTGGGTGATCGACCTCGATCTGCTGGTCTCGGTCCGGTCGAGCCCGTTCCGCCTGGCCAAGCGCCTGCAGGTCGTGGCGCCGGTCGAAGACCTCGACGGCATCCCCGAGCTCGACTGGCGGTTCTGGCGCGCCCTCGTCTCGGTGGCGGCGCGCACGGTGATCAAGCGCATCACCGACGAGCAGTTGCACCTCGACAAGCCCCGCGAGCCCTTCCAGCTCGTGCCCGACGTCGCCGAGGCGGCGCGTCGGCGAGCCGACATGGACGACCAGCCGGTGCAGCCGGCCGAGCTCGTCTCCGAGCTGACGGCCTAGGGGCTATACCCGGGCGGGGATGTCGACGGCCGGGCCCTGCTCGTACTTGCGCAGCTCGCGGCGGGCCAGCTGCATCCGGTGCACCTCGTCGGGCCCGTCGGCCAGGCGCAGCGTGCGCAGCCCCGCGTACATGGCGGCGAGGGGGAAGTCGTCGCTGACCCCGCCACCGCCGTGGGCCTGGATGGCCCGGTCGACCACGCGCAGCGCCATGTTGGGGGCGATCACCTTGATGGCCGAGATCTCGATGCGGGCGCCCTTGTTGCCCACCGTGTCCATCAGCCACGCCGCCTTCATCGTGAGCAGCCGGGCCTGATCGATCTCGATGCGGCTGTCGGCGATCCACTCCTGGATCACGCCCTGCTCGGCCAGCGTCTTGCCGAACGCCACCCGGCCGCGCACGCGCCGACACATCAGCTCGAGGGCCCGCTCGGCCATGCCGATGCAGCGCATGCAGTGGTGGATGCGGCCGGGGCCGAGCCGGGCCTGGGCGATGGCGAACCCGCCGCCCTCCTCGCCGAGCAGGTTCGACGCCGGCACGCGGACGTCGTCGAACGACCAGCTCGCAGTGGCCCTCGCGGTCCTGGTAGCCGAACACCGGCAGCGCCCGGACGTTGGTCAGGCCCGGCGCGTCCATCGGCACCAGCACCATCGACTGCTGGCGGTGCGGGGCCCCGTCGGGGTCGGTCTTGCCCATGAGGATGGCGACCTTGCAGCGGTGCGAGGCGGCGCCCGAGATCCACCACTTGCGCCCGTTGATCACGTAGTCGTCGCCGTCGCGCCGGATCGAGCAGGCGATGTTGGTGGCGTCGCTCGAGGCCACGGCCGGTTCGGTCATGGCGAAGCACGAGCGGATCTCGCCGGCCAGCAGCGGCTGCAGCCAGCGCTCCTTCTGCTCGGCCGTGCCGAACATGGTGAGGATCTCCATGTTGCCGGTGTCGGGCGCCGAGCAGTTGGTGGCCTCGGAGGCGAGCGGCGACGAGCCCATGATCTCGGCCAGCGGCGCGTAGTCGGTGTTCGACAGGCCGTCGGTCCACTCGGTGGCGTGGGGCAGGAAGAGGTTCCACAGCCCCCGCGACCGCGCCTCGGCCTTGAGCTCCTCGATGACCGGCGGATGGAAGTGCGGGTCGCCCGACTTGGCCATCTGGTCGCGGTAGACCTGCTCGGCCGGGCGCGTGCGGTGCGTGCACGAAGTCGAGCAGGCGCTCCTGCAGATCCTGTGCGGTCGGGCTCAGCTCGAAGTCCATCGGTTCCCCCTCGGCGGTCCGCGGCGGGCGCGGCCGTGATCGGCGTCCCCGGACCTCAGGACCCGGGCGACTCGGTCGTCCGGCCGTAGTCGTCGGACAACCGGGTGATGTCATCCTCGCCGAAGTAGTCACCGAGTTGCACCTCGACGAAGGCGAGCTCGTCGGGGCCCGGGTTGGCCACCCGGTGGGCGGCGCCCGGGGGATGTCGATGGCCTGGCCCGGACCCAGGTCGTGGTCGACGCCGTCGAGGGTGACCCGGGCGGTGCCGGTGACGATGACCCAGTGCTCGGACCGGTGTTCGTGGCGCTGGTAGCTCAGCCGCTGTCCGGGCGTGACGGTGAGTGCGCTTGACCTTGCAGTCGTCGGCGTCGTCGAGCACGGCGAAACGGCCCCAGGGTCGCGTCCTCGGACGTCGGATCGGCGAGGGATCGGAGGCGGTCGGTTTCGTCACCGGAGGAGTATGGCCCAGGGGCCTCGGTTACGGCTGCCTACCAGATCAGGCGTTTGACACGGAGGCTCGGGCTGCTCTCAACCTGTCGGCAATGGCCAACCCTCTCGTCATCGTCGAGTCGCCGGCCAAGGCGAAGACCATCCAGCGCTTCCTCGCCGGCGCCGATGGCCTCGACGGCGACGTCCAGGTCGAGGCGTCGGTCGGCCACATCCGCGATCTGCCCGCCCGGGCGGCCGACGTCCCCGAGGCCTACAAGCGCCAGTGGGAGATCCTCGGCATCGACGTCGAGAACGACTTCAAGCCGCTCTACGTCGTCTCCCCGGACAAGACGGACGTGATCCGCAAGCTCAAGGCCGAGCTCAAGGACGCCTCCGAGCTGTATCTCGCCACCGATGAGGATCGCGAGGGCGAGGCCATCGCCTGGCACCTGCTCGAGGTGCTCAACCCGCCCGACTCGATGCCGGTCAAGCGGATGGTGTTCCACGAGATCACGCCCCAGGCCATCCGCCACGCCATCGACAACCCCCGCGACATCGACCGTCGTCTGGTCGACGCCCAGGAGGCGCGGCGGCTTCTCGACCGCATCTACGGCTACGGGCCGCTGGCCGACGTCGCCCGCCAGAAGGTCGGGCCGGGCAGCACGGTCGGCCGGGTCCAGAGCGTCGGCACCCGTCTGGTGGTCGAGCGAGAGCGCGAGCGCATGCGGTTCGTCTCGCGCGTCGTACTGGGACCTCGAGGGCGAGTTCGCCACGCTGGCGAACGCCGACGACGCGGCACGCACCTTCGGCGCCACCCTCGTGCGAGCTCGACGGCGACGCGCATGGCCGCCGGCAAGGACTTCGGCGAGGACGGTCGGCTGCGCGGCGGGGTGGCGGTGCTCGACGAGGCCCGGGCGGCCACGCTGGCCACCGAGCTGGCCGACGCCGCCTTCGAGGTGCGCGCGGTCGAGCGCCGGCCCTACCGCCGCCGGCCGTCCGCCCCGTTCATCACCTCGACGTTCCAGCAGGAAGCGGGACGCAAGCTGCGGCTGTCGTCGTCGATGGCCATGCGCTCGGCCCAGAGCCTCTACGAGGCCGGCTACATCACCTACATGCGGACCGACTCGACCACGCTGTCCGAGACGGCGCTGGCCGCCGCCCGGGCCGAGATCGCCGAGCGCTACGGCGCGCAGTACGTGCCCGACGCGCCCCGCCGCTACGCCAAGAAGGTCAAGAACGCCCAGGAGGCGCACGAGGCCATCCGCCCCGCCGGCGACACGCTTCCGCTCGCCCGAGCAGGTGGCCCGCGAGGTGAGCCGGGCCGAGGCCGAGGTCTACGAGCTCATCTGGAAGCGCACGATCGCCTCGCAGATGACCGACGCCACCGGCGAGACCGTCACGGTCCGGCTCGGCGCGTCCAACCGCGTGGCCGGCGGCAGCGTGGCGCGACGTCGAGTTCTCGACCAGCGGCACGATCATCGCCCACCAGGGCTTCCGCCTCGCCTACGTGGTCGACCGCGACGAGGGCGACGACGCCGACGAGCAGGAGCGCCAGCTGCCGCCCATGGCCGAGGGCGACCACCTCGACGTCCGCTCGATCGACCCGCGTGGCCACGAGACCCAGCCGCCGCCCCGCTACACCGAGGCCTCGCTGGTCAAGCGGCTCGAGGAGCTGGGCGTCGGTCGCCCGTCGACCTACGCGTCGACCATCAAGACCATCCAGGACCGCGAGTACGTGTGGAAGAAGGGCACGGCGCTCGTCCCGTCGTTCAAGGCCTTCGCGGTGGTCAACCTGCTCGAGCAGCACTTCCCCGACCTGGTCGACTACTCGTTCACCGCCCGCATGGAGGACGACCTCGACGAGATCGCCGGCGGCGACCGAGGAGCTCGTGCCGTGGCTGGCCGAGTTCTACTTCGGCCCGGCCGACGACAACGGCCAGCGCAGCGGCGGGCTCAAGGAGACGGTCGCCGACCAGAAGCGACCAGATCGACGCGGCGGCCGTCAACGCCATCCCGATCGGGCTCGATCCCGACGGCGTGCTCATCGTGGCCAAGCCCGGTCGCGAGAACAGCCCCTATCTCATCCGCGGCGACGACACCGCCAGCATCCCGACGACGCTGGCGCCCGACGAGCTGACCGTCGAGAAGGCGCTCGAGCTGCTGGCCGCGCCCAAGGGTGGCCGCGAGCTCGGGCATCGACCCGGCCACCGGGCTCACCGTCTACGCCAAGACCGGTCGCTTCGGGCCCTACGTGCAGCTCGGCGACTACGACGACGAGGGCAAGACCAAGCCCAAGATGGCGTCGCTGTTCTCGACCATGACGGTCGACCACGTCAGCCTCGACGACGCCCTCGAGCTGCTGTCGCTGCCCCGGGTGGTCGGTGTCGATCCGGCCGACGGCGCCGAGATCACCGCCCAGAACGGCCGCTACGGGCCCGTACGTGCAGAAGGTGCTGCCCGACGACAAGAAGGACAGCCGCAGCCTGACCAACGAGGAGCAGCTGCTCACGGTCACCCTCGACGACGCGCTGGCGCTGTTCGCCCAGCCGAAGCTGCGCCGCGGCCAGGTGGCCAAGCCGCCGCTGCGACAGCTGGGCGAGGACTCGCGTCAGCGGCAAGCCGATGGTGATCAAGGACGGTCGGTTCGGTCCCTACGTCACCGACGGCGAGACCAACGCGTCGCTGCGCAAGGGCGACGACGTCGAGACGATCACCGACGAGCGGGCCTCCGAGCTGCTGGCCGACCGGCGCGAGCGCGGGCCGGCCAAGAAGACCGCCGCCAAGAAGTCGACGGCCAAGAAGTCAGCCAAGAAGTCGACGGCCAAGAAGGCCGCGACCAAGAAGTCGAGCGCCAAGAAGTCGACCGCCAAGAAGGCCGCGGCCAAGAAGTCGGCGGTCACGCCGGCCGCGGTGGCAAGGGCCGCCTCGACCGACGAACCGTTCTGATCCCCGGTCTCGCCGCGTCGGGGTCGTCGCCGATGATGCCGAGCCGCAGCCAGGGCCTGTTCTAACGTCTGCGATCGTGGCTGGCCCGCGCGCTGAACCCGATCCTTCGCAGGATCACCCCGACGGGGCGTCGGGACGCGCCCCCGACCGCATCACGCGCCTGTTCGGGTCGCGCCAGTTCTTCCGGCTGTGGATCGTGCAGGTCACGTCCGCGACGGGCGACTGGCTCGGCTTCTCGGCCATCATCCTGCTGGCGGCCAAGGTCGGCGGCGCCGAGCGCGGGAGCGGGCGCAGGCGCCATCTCGATCGTGCTGGCCGCCCGCATCGTGCCCGGCTTCCTGTTCGGCCCGATGGCCGGCGTGCTGGTCGACCGGTGGGACCGCAAGCGCGTGATGATGGGCTGCGACCTGGGGCGGGCGACCGTCATCGCCTGCCTCCCGTTCGTCAAGAACCTGCTCGGGCTGGTGGTGGCGTCGCTGGTGCTCGAGGCGCTGACCTTGCTGTGGTCGCCGGCCAAGGAGGCCAGCGTCCCCAAGCTCGTGCCGAGATCGCACCTGGCCTCGGCCAACTCGTTGTCGTTGGCCGCGGCCTACGGGACCTTTCCGTTCGCCGCGCTCCTGTTCGCCAGTGCTGGCGGGTGTGTCCGGCTGGTTGGGCGGGCTCGGCGGCATGCACGTGTTCTCGCTGGACCAGATGGCGCTCGCCTTCTACGTCGACTCGCTGACCTTCGTGGTGTCGGCCGCGCTGGTCAGCCGGCTCGCCATCGGTGGCCGCCCGGCGCGCCCGCGGACCGAGCCGGCGGGCGGTCTGCGTTGGGGAGTCGGCCAGGCCGTCAGCGAGCTGCGAGAGGGCTGGCAGTACATCTTCATCAACCCGACCGTGCGGGCCGTCAACCTGGGCCTGGCCACCGGCCTGATCGGCGGCGGCATGCTCATCCCGCTCGGCGCCGTGTACGCCAGCGACGTGCTGCACTCGGGGCCGACGGGCTACGGGCTGTTCACCACCGCCCTCGGCTTCGGCGTGGCAGTCGGTGCCATCGGCGTGGCGGTCCTGCAGCGCCACCTGCCGCTCGAGCGCGTCTTCACCTCGTGCCTGCTGCTGGCCGGCGGCATGCTCTTCATCGCGGCCAGCGCGGGGACGCTGCTCGTCGCCGTGATCGCCGTCGGCCTGATGGGGGTGGCCGTCGGGCCGGTCTACGTGACGGGCTTCGTGCTCCTGCAGCACGAGGTCACCGACGACCTGCGCGGCCGCGTGTTCAGCTCGCTCAACAGCCTGGTGCGGCTGTGCGTCCTGACGTCGATGATCGCCGGCCCGCTGATCGCCGCGCTGCTCGGCGGCATCTCGGCCCGTTGGCTCGGCGGGACGCTGGCGGTGGGCGGGGTGCACGTCGGGCTGCCGGGCGTGCGCCTCGCGCTCTGGTTGGCGTCGCTGATCATCATCGGAGCGGGGATCCTCGCGCTGCACTCGGTGCGCGCCGGGCAGCGGTCGAAGGCGTTCCGGGCGGCGCGGCATCCGTCGCAGATCCCGCGCGCCCACCCCGGTCAGCGGCTCGGCGAGGTGGGCGCGTGAGCACGGACGGCCCGACCCGGCCGGCCCGGTTCATCGCCTTCGAGGGCGGCGAGGGCTCGCGGCAAGTCGACCCAGGCCCGACGGTTGGCGTCGCTGCTCGACGCCGTGCTCACCCACGAGCCCGGCGGCACCCCGGTGGGCGCCCAGCTCCGGGCGCTGCTGCTCGACCCGGCGACGATCGACCTCGCCCCGCGCGCCGAGGCCCTGCTGATGGCGGCCGACCGGGCGCAGCACGTGCACCAGGTCGTCGCCCCCGCGCTCGCAGCCGGGCGCCACGTCGTCACCGACCGGTTCGCCGGATCGTCGATCGCCTATCAGGGCTACGGCCGCGGTCTGGCCCCCGACGAGGTGCTGCGGCTGTCCGAATGGGCCTGCGGTGGCGTGTGGCCCGACCTGGTCGTCCTGCTCGACGTCGCGCCCGCCGTGGCGTCGGCCCGCCTGGGGACCGACCCCGACCGCTTCGAGCGGAGGACGGCGACTTCCACGAGCGGGTGGCCGAGGGCTTCCGCCGGCTCGGCGGCGGCCGATCCGACGCGCTGGGTCGTCGTCGACGGGTCGGGCTCGGTGAGTCGGGTGGCCGACGCCGTGCGCGGTCTGGTCGCCGACCGGCTACAACTCGACCTGTGACCGCGATCGCTCCCGACCTCGACGACCTCGACGACATCGATCCGTGGTCGACCGTGGTCGGCCAGGACCGGGCCGTGGCCCAGCTGGCCGGCGGCCGCCCAGGCCCCCGTGCACGCCTACCTGCTGGTGGGACCGCGGGGCAGCGGCAAGCGAGCGCTGGCCCTGGCGTTCGCGGCCGTGCTGTTGAGCGCGGGGTCCGAGGGCGCCGATGCGGTCCGACACCGCCGGCTGGCGCTGGCCGAGGCCCATCCCGACGTGGTGGTGACCGAGCGCACCGGTCCGTGGATCACCGCCGAGCAGGCCCGCGAGATCGTCGACCGGGCCAGCCGCTCACCCGTCGAGGGCACCCGCAAGGTGCTCATCCTCGACGAGCTCCACCTGGTGCTGCGCAACGCGCCCATCCTGCTCAAGGCGATCGAGGAACCGGCGCCCGGCACGATCTTCGTGGTGCTGGCCGAAGAGGTCCCGCCCGAGCTGGTCACGATCGCGTCGCGGTGCGTGCGCATCGATCTCGGGACCGGTGCCGATCGACGCGATCGCCGAACGGCTCGAGGCCGAAGGGGTCGGCGCCGACGCCGCCCGGCAGGCCGCCATCGCGTCGGCCGGTGATCTGGGTCGGGCTCGGCTGCTGGCCACCGACGAGCGCCTGGCACTGCGACGCGATGCGTGGGCGGCGGTCCCCCTCGAGCTCGACGGCACCGGCGCGACGGTGGCGCGGCTGGTCGACGACCTGTTCGCCATGATCGACGACGCGGCCGTGCCGCTGCGCGAGCGCCAGGCGGTCGAAGAGGCCGAGCTCGACGAGCGGGCCAAGCAGCTGGGCGAGCGTGGGCGCCGGGCGCAAGACCCTGGCCGACCGCCACAAGCGCGAGCAGCGCCGTTACCGGATCGACGAGCTGCGCTTCGGCCTGGCCGTGCTGGCCCGCCACTACCGCGACGAGCTGGCCTCCGCCGCCCGGCCGGCGCCGGTGGCCGGCGCGCTGGCGGCCATCCAGGCCACCGCCGAGGGCCTGATCCGCAACCCGAACGAGCAGCTGCAGTTCCAGGCCCTGTTCGTCCGCCTCGGCGCCCTGAGCCTGACCGCTCCTCGCGCCCCGTCTCGCTCTGTCTCGCACGACCTCGCGCGTTCGGGCACCGGTCGACCGTCGCGGTTGACGTCCGCCGGAGCGATGGCTCGGGGGGAGTCCGGAGGGGCGCGGCGTGTACGGTCGAGCCATGGCTCTGCGTGTCGATCTCCCCGTCGACAAGGAGCCGGTCACCTGGGTGTGGGGCGAGGCCGTGCCCCGCATCGGCGTGCCGGCGGCCAAGTTCTCCGCGGCGGTGTACGAGCACTCGACGCTGACGCTGCGCGAGTTCGAGGCGGCCGCGCATCCGCATCGCCCAGGTCAACCACTGCCTGTTCTGCCTCGACTGGCGCACCGAGCGGGACGGCGACAAGGTCGACGAGTCGTTCTACGGCGAGGTCGAGCCGTGGCGCGAGCGCGACCGGGCTCAGCGAGCGTGAACGGCTGGCGGCCGAGTACGCCGAGCGCTTCGCGGCCGACCATCTGAGCCTCGACGACGACGAGGAGTTCTGGGCCACGATGAAGGCGGCGTACAGCGACGAGGAGATCATCGAGCTCTCGATGTGCATCGGTTCGTGGATCGCGTTCGGGCGGCTCAACCACGTGCTCGGCATCGACGCCGCCTGCCAGCTCCCGGCCCACTGAGGCGCCGAACAGCGTCGAGAGGCCGCGGGGGCGGCTGCTAGCCTGCGACTCCCGCCCGGGTAGCTCAGTCGGCAGAGCAGCTCACTCGTAATGAGCAGGTCAAGGGTTCGATTCCCTTCTCGGGCTCTCGGTTCGGAAGCCCCAGCGAAACCGGCGCTCAGCCCCAGATCTGGCCGAGCCCGACGGTGCCGCCGTACTCGAAGCCCAGGGTGAAGGCGCCGCCCAGGCCGTGCTTCGGGGGCGGAGGAGGAGGCGGCGGGGGCGGCGGCGGTGTCCCGATGGTCAGGTACTCCAGCTGATCCCCGCCGGCCTTGCGATAGCCCGAGACCTCGTCCTCGTCGCCGGCCGACGCGCCGGCGGCCTGGCCGGCCAGCATGAACACGGTGGCCAGCGTGGCGCGGTCGGCCTCGCCGAGGCCCTCGAGGTCGTCGAGCCGGGCGGCCAACGCCTCGATCCCGTCGATGGTGAGGTCGGGCTCGTTCGACATCGTTGGGCTCCCCAGCTCGATGGCGTGCTGCGAGAGACGACGACGACCGGTCGTCCGGGTTACAGGGCTGGGTTCCAGGGCCTCGCCCCCACGTAGGATGGGACGATGGTCCGCCGGGGGGTGACCGGCCTCGTGGCCGTCGTGTTGGTCGCGTTCGCCGGTCCCGTGATCGCGTCGGCTCCCGTGAGTGCCGCCACGTCGACCCTCACCTGGTCGGCCCCGCTCTCGGTCGACAGCACGCCCCCGCTCGGCGCGACGACCCACATGCAGTCCGTGTCGTGCCCGTCGTCTGGCCTGTGCGTCGCCGTCGACGCGGGCGGAAACGTCCTGACCTCGACCACGCCGACCGGGGGTGCCTCGACCTGGCAGCGCGCTCTGGTCGATCCGGGCAGCTGGCTGGCCGCGGTCTCGTGCCCCACCATCGCGCTGTGCGTGGCCGGCGACGGCAACGGGAACGTCGTCGTCTCGACCGATCCGAACGGCGGCGCGGGCACGTGGTCCAAGACGAGCGTGAGCCCTGGCGTCGTGGTCGACGCCGTGTCGTGTCCGACGACGTCGTTCTGCCTGGCCGCCGACCAGGCCGGCCACGTCTTCACGACGACTGCCCCGACCGGGGGAGCCGGGTCGTGGGTCGCCCATGCGATCGACGGCACCAACCAGATCATCTCGGTGTCGTGCCCCACGGCGACGTTCTGCGCCGCCGTCGACAGCCTGGGCCATGTGCTGGTGACCACGGTCCCCACCGGCGGGGCGGCGTCCTGGACCGCGAGCACGCTGACCATCGGGGCCGGTCGCCTGCTGTCCGTGTCGTGCGCGTCGCCCACGTTCTGTGCCACCGGCTCGACCGGCGGGAACGTCTTCACGACCACGAACCCGACCGGAGGACGGCCGGCGTGGACGACCAACGCGGTCGACTCGGGTTACTGGATCGGGGCGATCTCGTGTCCCACCGCGACGCTGTGCGCCGCCGGGGACTCGTGGGGCCAGGCCACCGCGTCGACCAACCCCTCCGGCGGACCGTCCGCCTGGGTCAGGGCCGGCGTCGACGTCACCGGCGCCACCAACTGGACCGGCGGGATGTCGTGCACCGCGACCGGCCTCTGCGCCATGGTCGACCAGGCGGGCGACATCATCACCTCGACCAACCCGACCGGCGGCCTGGCCGCGTGGTCGAAGGCCGCGGTCGACGACTTCAACCAGATCGACTCGGTCGCCTGCGCCGGCGCCGCGCTGTGCGTGGCCGGTGACTCGGCGGGCAACCTGTTCAGCTCGACCAAGCCGAGCGGCGGCGCGGCGGCCTGGCCCCGGTCGACGATCGACCCGGGCACGTGGATCTCGAAGATCTCGTGCCCGTCGGCGTCGTTGTGCGTGGCGGTGGACGGAGCCGGCGGCATCCTGACCTCGACCAACCCGGCCGGCGGACCCGCGGCTTGGAGCCGGGCGGTGGTCGACGGCACCACCAGCATCTGGGGGGTGTCCTGTGCGTCGACGACCTGGTGCGCGGCGGTCGACGGATCCGGTGGCGTGCTGACCTCGACCAACCCCACCGGTGGGGCCCCCGCGTGGACGAGAGCCGCGATCGACGGCACCACCTTGATCTGGGCGGTGTCGTGCCCGACCGCCAAGCTGTGCGTGGCCGGCGACGAGGCGGGCAACGTGCTGGCGTCGACCAACCCCGCCGGGGGCGCGTCGGCGTGGCACGCCGCTCCGGTCGGCCAGGGCGGGATCGGCGCGATCTGGTGCGGGGCGGCGACCGCGTGCGTGGCCGGCAACGGGACCGGCCAACTGCTGACCTCGACCACGCCGGGCGTGCCCTCCAGCTGGACGGTCACCGGCACAGACCCCGGCCACTGGATCGCCGGTCTCACCTGCGCGGGCCGCGCCCTGTGCCTGGCCACCGACAACAGCGGCGACGTCCTGTCGACCTCGAACGCCTGGGCGGTCGGTCCCACGTGGACGAGCACGGACGTCGACGGCACATCGGTCATCTGGGACGTCTCGTGCCCCTCGACCACCCGGTGCGTGGCCGGCGACGTCACGGGTTCGTTGCTGACGGCGAGCGCGTCGCGATGACCGAAGCGGTCCGCACATGAGCTCGGGCGCGGCACGCGCCGCCGACGGACGCGAGATCGTCGAGCGGTACCTGGCCGCGCTCGTGGCCCACGACTGGGAGGCCACGGCCGCGTGCCTGGCCGTCGACGTCGTGCGGATCGGGCCGTTCGGCGACACCTACACGCCGCGCGACGCGTACCTCGCCTTCCTCACCGACCTCATGCCCAAGCTGCCCGGGTACTCGATGGAGGTGCACCGCGTCGTCGCCGGCGGATCGGCCGTCGGCGGATCGGTCGTCGTGGCCGAGCTGAGCGAGACGGTCGAGGTGGACGGGAGCCCGTTGGTCACACCCGAGGCGCTCGTGTTCGACCTCGACGGCGACGGCCTGATCGCGCGCCTGGCCGTGTACATCCAGCGCCTCGGCGAGCCCGCCCGCGCCCCCGGCTGACGACGCCGGCGGTGCGGCGCGGCCGGTCCGTCGATCCCGCCGGTCTGCACGGTGCTGCATCGCCCTGCTGGGCCATCCATATTCGGGTCACGACCATCGTATGAACGGCGTCTCATCTTGGTTTAAGTTGTGCGCCGCTGCGTCCGATGGTCCGGCGGACGATCTACGAATCGAACTGAGGGAACAGTGCACGATCGACGTTTTGTCGACCACCCGCGGGGCGCGGCGGCGGGTGCGCCGCCCCTCGGTCGTCGCCTCGGTCGCCATCGCCGCGACCCTGGCCATGCTCGTCATCGGGGCCGTCCCGGCGGTCGCCGGCGCCAACCCGGTCCCCGCCAGCGGTGCCGCTCCGGTCCACGCCACCGGTGTCACCCCGGTGGCCGGTCAGGGCTCGAGCGCGCCGAGCAAGGCCGACCTGGCGCTGACCGCGGCCGCGGCCCAGCGGCCGGTGCCCGTCATCGCCCAGCTGTCCGACTTCTCGATCCCCGCGGGCGCGTCGACGACCGCGCAGGTCGCCGCACGTCGCTCGATCGTGTCTGCCGCCTCGCGTCGGCTGACTGCGGCCCTGCCTCACGGCTCGGTGTCGCGGGTCCAGCCCCTCGGCAGCGAGCCGCTGGTGGCGCTGACCGTCGACGCCAAGGGCCTGGCCGCCCTGCGGGCCCAGCCCGACGTGGTGCGGGTGAGCGCCAACCGGCCCAACAAGATCTCGACCACCTACAACGGCAACCTCAACCGCGTCGGTGCACCCACCGCATGTGCTGCCGGCGACACGGGCGCCGGCCAGACCGTGGCCATCGTCGACACGGGCGTCGACGGCACCAACGCCTTCCTGGCCGGCAAGATCGTGGCCGAGGGCTGCTTCACCTCGGCCCAGTTCACCGGCAACACCACCACCGTCCCCATCTGCCCGGGCAGCAACCACTCGGTCGAGACCGGTCCCGGCACCGGCGTGCCCTGTCCCGACCTGGCCGAGGGTTGCTACCACGGCACCCACGTCGCCGGCATCGCGGCGGGCGGCGCGGCCGGCGTCGGCCCGATGGCGGGCGTGGCCCCCGGCGCCAAGATCATCGCCGTCGACGTCTTCTCGGAGGACGACAACGCCACCGACTGCTCCCCCGATCCCAGCTGCGTCGTCGCCTGGGACTCGGACGTGATCCACGGCCTCGACTACGTCTACGGCCTGCGCGGCTCGTTCACCATCTCGTCGGTCAACCTCAGCCTCGGTGGCCCGCCCAACCTCGACACCAACGGCGACCTGCACTGCGACGGCGACCCGCAGAAGCCGGCCATCGACCAGCTCCGGGCCGCCGGCATCGCCACCGTCGTGGCCGCCGGCAACGAGACCAACGACGAGCTCGACGCGCCGGCCTGCATCTCGACAGCCCTCGCGGTGGGCTCGGTCACGGCCGACACCGACACGATGTCGAGCTTCACCAACTGGTCGCCGGCCCTCACCCTGTGGGCGCCCGGCGAGGCCAGTGCCGGGACCGGGATCGAGAGCTCGGTGCCCACCGGTACCCCCGATGCCGTGACCTGCCCGCCGCCCTACGACGCCAGCCAGTGTGCCTTCCTGCGGGGCACCTCGATGGCCACGCCCCACGTCACGGGTGCGCTGGCCGTGCTGCGCCAGGCCAAGCCGGGCATGGCCGTCTCGTTGGAGATCGACCAGCTCGAGGGCACCGGCGTACCGGTGACCGCGCCCGACGAGTTCTTCTTCCCGAGCGTCAACGAGGGCTCCGCGGTCACCCAGGTCAAGCCGTCCAGCTTCTCGGGGGGCGTGTCGGCCAACAAGGACGGACGCCTCGAGGTGTTCCGCGGCGGCTCGGGTGGCATCACCCACGAGTGGCAGGTGGCCCCCAACTCGACGTGGTCGGGCTTCCGGTCGCTCGGCGGCCCCATCAAGTCGGCACCGATCGCGGTCACCAACTTCGACGGCCGCCTCGAGGTCTTCGGGGTGACGTCGGGCCAGGTGTGGCACGCCTGGCAGACGACCCCCGGTGGTGCCTGGTCGGGGTGGAACAACCTCGGCGGCGCTCTTCAGGGCAACAAGGTGACCATCTTCATGAACCCCGACGGTCGCCTCGAGATGTTCGGCGTGCAGAACAACACGGTCATGCACCAGTGGCAGACGACGCCCGGCGGCGCGTGGTCCGGATGGCGCAGCGCCGGCACCACCGTGTTCGGCATCGCCGGCATCTCGAGCATGCGCTGGCCCGACGGCGAGGCGATGGTGCAGCTCGTCGACAGCGTCGGCAACTGGCTGGTCCAGATCCAGGAGACCCCGGGCGGGTCGTGGTTCCCGTGGGGCATCGTCAACCCGGTGCCCCTGCCCGCCGCCGTCGGCACCCCGACGGCCGCGGTCAACCAGAACGGGGCCGTCGACCTGTTCGCGTCGGACACGAGCGGCATCCTGTGGCACACCGAAGAGGTGTACTCGCAGGGCGCCTTCAACAACCAGGTCCAGGTGGCCGGCGGGTTCCCCAGCGGCAACCTGGCCATCGGCCGCAACGGTGACGGTCGGCTCGAGGTGTTCGACGACCGCCCGGGCGGCACCGTCGTGCACGCCTGGCAGCTCACGCCCAACGGTTCGTGGTCGGGCGCCAACCTGCTCCCGAGCGTGATCGGTGTCGTGCCGGCCCCGCTGCAGAACACGTCCGACCTCGACGGGCGCCTCGAGCTGTTCGCGCCCCAGGGCGGCGAGCACAACTGGCAGGTGGCGCAGAACGGCCCCTGGTCGGGTTGGCGCTACCTCTAGGTCGGCGTCCAGGGGGTCATTTCCCCCTATTCTGATCTAACCCATCAGTTGACTTGTAAATAGGCCCGGATCCTCGTACTCTCCTCGAATCCTGTTGCGGCGCGCCTGCGCCCGGCATCGATCCGGGAGACGACACCTGATGCTGACCTCAACGACCCGACGACTGCTCGGCGCCGCCGTCGTGGTGCTGGCGCTGGTGGCGGCGGGCTGCTCGAGCGGCTCGTCGTCGGCCACGACCACCGGCACGGGGTCGGGGGGCACCATCAAGCTGGTGGCCTACTCGACCCCCCAGGCCGCCTACAACGAGATCGAGGCCGCCTTCCAGAAGACGACGCGCCGGCAAGGGCGTGCACTTCAGCGAGTCCTACGGCGCCTCGGGCGACCAGAGCCGCGCCGTGGCCGCCGGCCAGCCGGCCGACTTCGTCGCCTTCTCGCTGGCCCCCGACGTGACCCGCCTGGTCAAGGCCGGCCTGGTGCGCGCTCGACTGGGACGCCAACCAGTACAAGGGCATGGTCACCGAACTCGGTGGTGGTGTTCATCGTGCGCAAGGGCAACCCCAAGAACATCGAGACCTGGGACGACCTGACCAAGTCGGGCGTCCAGGTGCTCACGCCCAACCCGTTCTCGTCGGGCTCGGCCCGCTGGAACATCATGGCCGCCTACGGCGCGCAGCTGAAGCAGGGCAAGACCCCGGCCGAGGCGCAGCAGTACCTCGAGGACCTGTTCCACAACGTGGTCGTGCAGGACACCAGCGCCCGCAACGCGCTGCAGACCTTCACCGGCGGCAAGGGCGACGTGCTGCTCGACTACGAGAACGACGCCATCTTCGCCCAGCAGAAGGGCGAGGCGGTCGACTACGTCATCCCGACGCAGACGATCCTGATCGAGAACCCGGCCGCCGTCACCGTCAAGGCCTCGAACCCGGCGCTGGCCAAGGCGTGGCTCGACTTCCTGTACACGCCGACCGCCCAGAAGATCTTCGCCGACAACGGGTACCGCCCGGTGGTCCAGGGCGTGGTGCCCGGCCGACAAGTTCCCGACGCCGGCGTCGCTGTTCACCATCGACGACCTCGGTGGCTGGACCGTCGGTGACCAAGCAGTTCTTCGACCCCACCACCGGCATCGTCGCCAAGATCGAGCAGGCCAACGGAGTGTCGACATCCAGCTGAGCGCGCGGAGGGCCGGGGCCGAGCGGTGACCGCCACCCTGGTCGGACCGTCCGACGAGATGCCGATGGTCGCGGACCCCCCGGTCCGACGGCACCGACGTTGGCGCCCGAGCACCGGCATCGAGCTGGGCATCGCCACGCTCTACCTCAGCTTCGTCGTGGTCATCCCGCTGGCCGCGGTGCGTCTGGCGGGCCACCGGCCTCGGCTGGTCGGGGTTCTGGGCCGCGGTCACCACCCCCGAGGCCCGCGTCCGCGCTCGAGCTGACCGTCGTCGCGTCGCTCATCGTGGCCGCGCGTCAACGCGGTGATGGGCACGCTGATCGCCTGGGTGATCGTGCGCGACCACTTCCCGGCAAGCGCGTGCTCGACACGCTCATCGACCTGCCCTTCGCGCTGCCGACCATCGTGGCCGGCCTGGTGCTGCTGGCCCTCTACGGCCCCGAGAGCCCGGTGCACGTCACGCTCGCCTACACCCAGATCGGCGTGCGTCGTGGCGCTGCTGTTCGTCACCCTGCCGTTCGTCGTGCGCACCGTGCAGCCGGTGCTGCTCGAGCTCGACCGCGACATGGAGCAGGCGGCCGCGTCGCTCGGCGCCGGCCGCCTGACGATCTTCCGGCGGGTGATCCTGCCCAACCTGGTGCCGGCCATCGTGGCCGGCACCGCGCTGTCGTTCGCCCGGGCGCTCAGCGAGTACGGCTCGACCGTGCTGATCTCGGGCAACCTGCCGTTCCACACCGAGGTGGCGTCGGTGCAGATCTACAACCAGATCCAGAACGACAACCCCGGCGGCGCGGCCGCGGTGTCGACCGTGCTGCTGGTCGTCGCGCTGCTCGTGCTCGTGCTGCTGGGCGTCGTGCAGCGCTGGGCGGTGCGCCGTGGCTGAGGTGCGCTCGACCCGGATGGGTCGCGGCCCCTGGCGGTGGGTGTTCCGCGTCGTCGCGCTCGTCTACCTGTCGTTCCTGCTGATCATCCCCGTCGGGCTCATCTTCTGGCGCACCTTCGAGAACGGCATCGGGCCGGTGTGGGACGCGCTCACCGCGCCCGACACGCTCCACGCCTTCCAGGTGACGCTGATCGTCGCGGGCTGTGCGGTCGTGCTCAACACCATCTTCGGCGTGATCGCGTCGTTCCTGCTCGTGCGCCACGAGTTCCGCGGCAAGGGCGTGCTTCAACAAGCTCATCGACCTGCCCCTGGCCGTCTCGCCGGTCGTCGTGGGTCTGGCGCTGATCCTGGTCTACGGGCCGAACACCTCGATCGGCGGCTGGCTCGACGGCCACGGCATCGAGATGATCTTCGCCCTGCCCGGCATGATCATCGCCACCTGCTTCGTGTCGCTGCCGCTGGTCGTGCGCGAGCTCGTGCCCGTCCTCGAGGAGATGGGCGACGAGCAGGAGCAGGCGGCGGCCACGCTCGGCGCCTCGCCGTTCCAGATCTTCCGCCGGGTCACCCTGCCGGCCATCCGCTGGGGCCTGGCCTACGGCGTCGTGCTCACCCTGGCCCGTTCGCTCGGCGAGTACGGCGCGGTCGCCGTGGTGTCGGGCCGCATCGTCGGCCAGACCCAGACCGCCACCCTGCTACGTCGAGCAGAGCTTCGAGAACTTCGAGAAGCGGCAGGCCTACGCCGTCGCCTTCGCCCTGGCCGCGCTGGCCATCGTGGCGCTGCTGCTGATGAACCTCTTCCGGCCCGAGTCCGAACGATGAGAGGTCCTGCGATGGGCATGAGCGCCCGCCACATCACCAAGCGGTTCGGCGACTTCGTCGCGCTCGACGACGTCACCGTCGAGATCCCGTCGGGCTCGCTGACCGCGCTGCTCGGCCCGAGCGGCGGCGGCAAGTCGACGCTGCTGCGGGTCATGGCCGGGCTCGAGCCGCCCGACTCGGGCGTGGTCGAGCTCGACGGCACCGACGCCACCAGCTTGCCGCCGCAGCGGCGCAACGTGGGCTTCGTGTTCCAGCACTACGCCGCGTTCAAGCACATGAGCGTGTACCGCAACGTGGCCTTCGGGCTCGAGATCCGCAAGCGCCCGAAGGACGAGATCCGCCAGCGCGTGACCGAGCTGCTCGAGCTCGTGCACCTCGAGGCCTTCGCCGACCGGCATGCCGGCCCAGCTCTCGGGCGGCCAGCGCCAGCGCATGGCCCTCGCCCGGGCGCTCGCCGTCGAGCCGAGCCTGCTGCTGCTCGACGAGCCGTTCGGCGCCCTCGACGCGCAGGTGCGCAAGGAGCTGCGCAACTGGCTGCGGCGCCTGCACGACCAGATGCACGTGACCACGGTGTTCGTCACCCACGACCAGGAGGAGGCCATGGACGTGGCCGACCGCATCGTCGTCATGGCCAACGGCCGCGTCGAGCAGATCGGCACGCCCGACGAGCTCTACGACCAGCCGGCCAACGCGTTCGTCATGAGCTTCCTCGGACCGGTCACCGACCTCGACGGCCAGCTCGTGCGGCCCCACGACCTCGAGGTGCTCGACGCGCCGGCCGAGGGCACGGTGCCCGCCAGGGTCGAGCGCGTGGCCCGGCTCGGCTTCGAGGTGCGCGTCGACCTCGACCTCGACGACGTGGCCGGCCGAGTCGACGCGGCGAGCCGGACGTGTACGTCCAGGTCACCCGCGACACGGCCGAGCGCCTCGGGCTGGCGCCGGGCGTCGTCGTGCACGTGCGTCCGGGCCGCGGCGCCCTCACCATGCCGGCCGAGGCTGCACAGCCCGATCCCGAGCTCGTGTCCGAGGCCGCGCAGGGATCCGACACTGCCTGACCCCGGTGTCGTCGGCTCGTCGAGAGGTTCGGCCGGGGACGACGGGCGGTAGGCTCGCGGTGATGGCCGACCAGGCCACGTTCGCCGAGCAGGCGATGGAGTACATGGGCCCGCTGTACACGGCGGCGCTGCGCATGACCCGCAACGCGGCCGACGCCGAGGACCTCGTCCAGGAGACCTACCTCAAGGCCTACCGCGGCTTCGGCGGCTTCCAGCAGGGCACCAACCTCAAGGCCTGGCTCTACCGCATCCTCACCAACACGTTCATCAACTCGTACCGGTCGAAGAAGCGCCGGCCCGACGAGTCCGAGCTCGACGAGGTCGAGGACCTCTACCTCTACCGCCGGCTGGGCGGCCTCGAGGCGGTGGCCGTCGGCCGCAGCGCCGAGGACGAGCTCATGGACCTGATCACCGACCAGGAGGTCAAGGACGCCATCGAGGCGCTGCCCGAGCAGTTCCGCATGGCCGTCCTGCTGGCCGACGTCGAGGGCTTCTCCTACAAGGAGATCGCCGAGATCCTCGACATCCCGATCGGCACGGTGATGAGCCGGCTGCATCGGGGAAGAAAGGCGCTGCAGAAGCGGTTGTTCGAGTTCGCGAGCCAACGAGGGCCTCGACCTCGGGGCCCCGAGCATCCACGACGATCCGACTGCACCGGCCGCCCAGCCGGCACTGGCCGAGTGAGAGCGATGGCCGAGCCCGATCACGCATCGACCACGAGCACACGCACGACGACGAGCCCGTGCGAGTCGGCGCTCCAGGAGCTCTACCTCTACCTCGACGGCGAGCTGACCCCCGAGAAGCGCACGATCGATCAAGAGCCACCTCGACGACTGCAACCCCTGCTTCGAGGCCTTCGACTTCGAGGCCGAGCTGCGCATCGTGATCTCCAAGCACTGCCGCGACGAGGTGCCCGACTCGCTGCGCGAGCGGGTGGCCCGCCAGCTCCAGGACATCGACGAGCACTCGGGCGACGCCTAGCGGTGACGGATGCCCCGGACATCGTCCGTGGGCGCTGACTGCCGGTCGACTCCGGCGCTCCCTCTAGGATCAGGGCATGGTCGTTCTCGCCGCCAACGTCTGGCACTTCTGGATCGCCGTCGCGCTGGTCATCCCGATCATCATCGCCATCATCGTCACGGCCGTGCATGTACGTGAAGCAAGGTCGTCGCGCCCAGGTATCCGAGGAACTGACCGTGCCCAGCGCGGTCGACTGGGCGATGGCCCAGCGGGTCGCCGTCGCGTGTCGCGGGCCGCGAGCCGTTCAGCCAGTCGTACCACTACGACTCGCTCGAGCCCGACTTCGCCGAGCTCACCGAGCAGGCCGAGGCGCTGGTCGCCGCCGAGACCGGCCTCGTCTCGCTGGCCGGTCCGGCCCGAGCCCGCGTCACCGACCGCGCCGGCTGGATCGAGGCCAACGTCGCTCGTTCCAACGCCTGCTGCGGCCCATCATCGACAAGCTCAGCTCGCGCCTCGAGGCCAACCCGCTGTCGCCCGATGGCGCAGAAGCTGGCCGGTGCCGAGGTCGGCATGGTGCTCGGATGGATGTCGACGCGCGTGCTCGGCCAGTACGACCTGCTGATCATCGAGGACGAGTCGCCCGCTCGACCAGGACCTCGTCTACTACGTCGGGCCCAACGTGCTCGTCGCTCGAGAAGCAGTTCGCCTTCCCGCCGCGCGAGTTCCGGCTCTGGCTGGCGCTGCACGAGGTCACCCACCGCGCCCAGTTCACCGGCATCGAGTGGATGCGCCCCTACTTCCTCGGCCTGGTGACCCAGACGCTCGACGCGGTCGATCCCGACCCCAAGCGCTTCATCGCCGTGCTCGGCCGGCTGGCCGAGGCGCGTCGCAACGGCGAGAACCCGCTGGCCGACGGCGGGACTCATGGCGCTGGTCGCGTCGGACGAGCAGCGCGAGGTGCTCGACCGGGTGAGCGGCCTCATGAGCCTGCTCGAGGGCCACGGCGACATCACCATGGACCGGGCCGGCGCCGGACTGGTCCCGAGCGCCGACCGCTTCTCCCGGGTGCTGCGCCAGCGGCGCGAGTCGACCCAGGGCATGGCCCGCCTGCTCCAGCAGCTCATCGGGCTCGAGGCCAAGATGAACCAGTACGCGCAGGGCGAGCGCTTCATCGAAGAGGTCGAGAAGGTCGGTGGCACCGCGCTGCTGAGCCAGGCGTGGGAGAGCCCCGACCGCCTGCCGACCCTCGACGAGATCCGGCGACCCGTCGGCGTGGATCGAGCGGGTCGCGCCGGCGCTGGCCGGCTGAGCGAACCCCGAGCCCCGGTGGCCGAGTCGCGCGTGGCCGTGACGGCCGAGGCGCTGGCGGCGGCCACCGCGCCGCTGCTCGGACGGTGCCGCTTCCCCGATCCCGGGCTCCGCGGTCGACTGCGGGGTGTCGGGCGGGGCTGACTCGCTGGCCCTGCTGGCCCTGGCGGTGGCCGCAGGCTGCCGAGCCACCGCCGTGCACGTCGACCACGGCCTGCGGCCGGGCTCGGCCGGCGAGGCCGCGTCGGTGGCAGCCGCCGCGGTCCGGCTCGGAGCCGGGTTCCGCGCCGAGTGCGTCGTCGTGGACCCCGGTCCCAACCTCGAAGCGCGGGCGCGAGCGGCTCGTCACGGCGTGCTGCCCGCGCGACGCGCTGCTCGGCCACACCGCCGACGACCAGGCCGAGACCGTGCTGCTCAACCTCATGCGCGGAGCCGGACTCGACGGGCTGGCCGGCATCCGCGCCGACGGGCGCCACCCGATCCTTGCGCTGCGCCGCCACGAGACCCACGGGCTGTGCGCCGAGCTCGGCCTGGACGTGGTCGACGATCCCGTCGAACCGCGACCCGGTGCACCGGCGCAACCGCGTGCGCGCCGAGGTGCTGCCGTTGCTCGACGAGGTGAGCCGAGCGCGACGTCGTCCCGGTGCTGGCCCGCCAGGCCGAGCTGCTGCGCGAGGTGGCCGACTGCTTGACGGCCGAGGCCGGCGGCACCGATCCCACCGACGCGGCGGCGGTGGCGGTGTTGCCCCCCGCCCTGGCCCGCGTGGTGGTGCGTGAGTGGCTCCGGCCACGCAGCGACGAACGTCATCCGCCCGACGCCGCCACCGTCGAGCGGGTGCTCGCGGTGGCCCGGCTCGAGGCGCGGGCCACCGATGTGGGCGACGGGTGGCGCGTGGCGCGCACGGCTGGTCGCCTCCGGCTCGAACCGCCGGCGTGATCCGCCGCGTGATCCGGGCGCCTGATCCGACCGCGGATCGCGCACACTAGGGTCGGGCCGTCATGGACCAGCCGGCGCCCCCCTCCCTGGTTGACGATCCCCACCTCGGTCGGGTGATCGTGGCCAGCGACGACCTCCAGGCGCGCATCGCCGAGCTCGGGCGCGAGATCACCGCCGACTACGCCGGACGTCGACCGTTGCTGGTGGGCGTGCTCAAGGGCGCGTTCATGTTCATGAGCGACCTGGCTCGCGCCGATCGACCTACCGGTCGAGTTCGACTTCATGGCCGTGTCGTCCTACGGCAGCGCCACCAAGACGAGCGGCGTGGTGCGCATCGTCAAGGACCTCGACCTCGACCTGTCCGATCGCGACGTGCTGCTGGTCGAGGACATCGTCGACAGCGGCCTGACGCTGCACTACCTGATCAAGCAACCTGCTGGCGCGGGGTCCGGCCAGCCTCGAGGTGTGCGCGCTGATCCTCAAGGAGGGCATCCAGAAGGTCGAGCCCCAGCTGCGCTACGTCGGGTTCCAGATCCCCGACGAGTTCGTCGTCGGCTACGGCCTCGACGTGGCCGAGCGGTACCGCAACCTCTCGTCGATCTACGCGTACGTCGAATCTCCGCCCTGAGGGGGTTGCCATCCCGGCTATTTCCGTTAAACTTGATGGGAAAGCTCATCAATTGACGGGAAGCCCCTCATGCCCGACCGCTCCGCTCCACGCGCCGACGCCGCCTCGCTCGCCTTCCAGCTGGCGCGCGACCCCGATTCCTGGCGCCCGCTCGTGCTGCCGGATGCGCGAAGGCCGGTCCTACGCCGCCGTGCCGGGCCTGGACGACGCGGAGGCGTGGGTCATCACCTGGGCTCCGGGCAGCGGCCTCGACCTGCACGACCACGGCGGTGCTCCCGGTGCACTGGCGGTCGTCGACGGCTCGCTGATCGAGCGCTACGGACGCCGCCCGGCGCCGGGCGTGCTGCGCACGCGGGTGCTGGACGACGGCGCGCTCGTCGCCTTCGGCGCCGACCACCTCCACGAGCTGCGCAACCTCGGGGTCACGCCGGCGGTCAGCATCCACGTCTACGCGCCGGCCTCGAGCTCATGCACTTCTACGACGACCCCGGTGACAGCGGGTCGGTCCGGTGGCGGCGCGCCGAGCGGCGCGAGTCGGCACTCGTCGCGGCGGGAGCCCGGCCATGACGACCACATCCACCCTGGCCGAGCACGGCTCGGGGACCGACTCCATCAGCACCGTGCGCACCGTCGACGATCTGCTGGCCGAGGCGCGCCGCGGCTGGCGCCGGCTGCCGCCGCATCTGGCCGCGCTCGCGATGGTGGGCGGAGGGCTGCTGGTCGACATCCGCCCCGAGGCTCAGCGCCGAGCCGAGGGCGAACCGGTCGGAGCGCTCGTGATCGAACGCAACGTGCTCGAGTGGCGCCTCGACCCCCGCGGGCCGGACCGCCTGCCGATCATCTCGGATCACGACCGGGTGATCGTCGTCATCTGCTCGGAGGGCTACGCGTCGAGCTTCGCCGCCGCCAGCCTGCGCCAGCTCGGCCATCGCCACGCCACCGACGTGATCGGTGGCTTCGCCGCCTGGCGCGCCGCCGGGCTCCCCGTTCTCCGCCCCGCCGCCGGTCATCCGGGCAACCCCCTGGCTCGATGACCGGTCGGCGGGGCGGCTGACCCCCGCTTGGTCGATCACCTGGGCGCCCCGGTACCCTGACCCCGTCCTGTCGGTGGCCCCGGCCCCGGCGCCCGTGACCCGGAGACGGACATGACCGACGACACCCTCAGCGACTCGATCGACCTGCCGCCGTTCGACGAACCGGCGCCGGTCCGCTCCGAGCGGGTGCTGGCCGATCGCCCCGCCGAGCTCGAGCTCGGTCCCGTCGACCTGCCTCGCATCGAGGCCGCGGTCCGCGAGATCCTGGCGGCCATCGGCGAGGACCCCGAGCGCGACGGGCTGCTCGACACGCCGAGCCGCGTGGCCCGCATGTACGAAGAGGTCTTCGCCGGCCTGCGCGAGTCGCCGCACCACCACCTCGCAGGTGCAGTTCGAGGCCGACCACGACGAGATGGTGATGGTGCGCGACATCGCGCTGACCTCGATGTGCGAGCACCACCTGGTGCCGTTCATCGGCAAGGCGCACGTCGCCTACATCCCGAACAACGACGGCCGGGTCACCGGGCTGTCGAAGCTGGCCCGGCTGGTCGACGCCTACGCCAAGCGGCCCCAGGTGCAGGAGCGGCTGACCACCCAGATCGCCGACGAGCTCGAGCGCACGCTGCAGCCCCGGGGCGTGCTGGTCGTGATCGAGGCCGAGCACCTGTGCATGTCGATGCGGGGCGTGCGCAAGCCGGGCGCGTCGACGGTGACCTCGGCGGTGCGCGGCCTGTTCCGCGAGAGCACCGCCACCCGCTTCGAGGCCATGCGCTTCATCAGCAGCGGCATCGGCTCGACGCCGGACGGGCCGGCCCCGATGATCCTGACGAGCCGGGCGCTTGCACGGCCGGTACCCTGCCGGGCCGTGGAGCCTCCCCGACCCAGCGTCCGCTGGTCATGGGCGTCGTCAACGTGACGCCCGACTCGTTCAGCGACGGCGGGCGCTTCCTCGATCCCGGTGCGGCCATCGCCCACGGGCGGCGCCTGATCGCCGAAGGTGCCGACGTGCTCGACGTGGGCGGCGAGTCGAGCCGGCCCGGCGCCGAGCCCGTGCCCGAGGCCGAGGAGCTGCGCCGGGTGCTGCCGGTCATCGAGGCCCTGGCCGGCGAGGTGCGGGTGTCGATCGACACGGTCAAGCCGGCCGTGGCCCGGGCGGCGGTGGCCGCCGGGGCCACCCTGGTCAACGACGTGTCGGCCTCGCTGGCCCCGGTGGCGGCCGAGCTCGGGGCCGGCTACGTGGTGATGCACCGCCAGGGCGACGCCCAAGACCATGCAGGTGGCGCCCCGCTACGACGACGTGGTGGCCGAGGTCGGCGGCGTTCCTCGACCGGCGAGGCCGAGCGGCCCGGGCGCTCGGCATCGACGAGGTCTGGGTCGATCCGGGCATCGGGTTCGGCAAGACGCTCGACCACAACCTCAGCCTGCTGCGCCACCTCGACCGAGATCGTCGCCATCGGGCTGCACCGGTGGTCGTCGGGACCAGCCGCAAGGGCTTCCTCGGCGACGCTCGTCGGGCGCTCCGACGGCGCGCGACGCGGCCCGCGCCGACCGACGACCGCCTCGAGGCCTCGCTGGCCACCGCGACCTGGGCCATGGCCCAGGGCGCGCGCATGGTCCGGGTGCACGATGTCCGTCCAACCGTCCAAGCAGCGAAAGTCGTGGCAGCATGAGTCCCGTGGCAATGAAGGGCAAGTGGGCGCAGGGGATCAAGCCCCGCAACTTCCACTGGGTGATCAAGGATCAGCTCGCGCTGTGCGAGCGGCCCGGGCGGCTACGGCGGCAACCACCGCCGCGTCCGACGCCAGGAGGAGATCATCTGGATCCGTGAGCAGGGCTTCGGCTGCGTGATCTCGCTGATCCCGGCGCCCCACAACCTGCACAACTACGACGACCTGGGCGTCATCTGGCGCCACCGGCCGTTCGGCGGCGACGACGAGGCCACCGCCTACCTCGGCGCGCTCTACCCCGAGATCAAGGAGCTGCTCGGCGTCGGGCACCAAGGTGCTCATGCACGGCGAGGAGCTCGGCGACCGCATCTGCGGGGCCGTGGCCGGCTACCTGCTGTGGGACGGCCTGATCGACTCGGGTCCCCGCACCATCTCGGCCATCGAGCAGATCACCCAGCGCCAGCTCGGGCCGGTCGGTCGCGGCCTGGTCGCCGTGGCCGCCTCCCTCTGAGCTCCCCGGACCCCATGCCCGACCAGATGCCCGACGCGCCCGACCTCATCCAGCTGCGCGGCCTGCGGGTCGTGGGGATCTGCGGCGTCCTGCCCGAGGAGCGCGAGCGGCCCCAGCCGTTCGAGATCGACCTCGACGTCGAGATCGACCTGGCCGCGGCCGGGACCTCCGACGACCTGGCCGACACCCTCGACTACGGCGCGCTGGCCGAGTCGGTCGTCGAGGTGGTCGCCGACCGAGCAGCTGCGAGCTGCTCGAACGGCTGGCCGCGCCGCATCGCCGAGATGGTGCTGGCCGACGATCGGGTCCAGGCGGTCACGGTGACGGTGCGCAAGCTGCGGCCGCCGGTGCCGATCGACCTCGACACCTCGGGCGTGCGCGTCTGCGAAGGGCCCGCTGACGTGCGGGCCTTCCTCGGCCTCGGCTCGAACCTGGGCGATCGCCAGGCCTACCTCCGCGAGGCGGTCGTCGTCGCTGACCGGCGTGGTCGGCGGTCTCGCCCGTCTACGAGACCGATCCGGTCGGCGGCCCCGACGGGCAGGGCGCCTACCTCAACCTCGTGGTCGAGCTCGACACCGACCTGTCGCCCCGCGAGCTGCTCGGGGTCTGCCACCGGCTCGAGTCGGCGGCCGACCGGGTGCGCGAGGAGCGCTGGGGCCCGCGCACGCTCGACGTCGACATCCTCTGGACCGACGCCGGGTCCCATCGACGAGCCCGATCTCGCAGATCCCGCATCCGCGCATGTACGAGCGGCGCTTCGTGATGGCGCCGCTGGCCGACCTGGCGCCCGACGTCGTGCCGGCCGAACTGGACCGACCGGGCCGAGGGCCGGGTGCGCAAGGTCGGGCCGCTGTAGTGGACCGGCCGATCGGCCCGACCGCCGTCGACCGTCGCGGGTCGATCGGTGCCGGGCCGGGCCGGGTCGCTCGCTGGCCGCGGCGCTCGCTGCGGCGCGGGTCGGCAGGTGGCGGGTCGATCGGCCGCTCGGACGCGCCGACGACGCCTCCGGCGCGGCCGGCGCGGCGTCGACGTCGCTGCGTCGTCGCCACCCCCGACGCGGCCATCGCCGACGGTGGCCGCGGCGGTCGAGCCGGTCGACCCGACGCCGTGGTGGTCCACCTGGCCGGCTCGCTCGGGCTCGACGTGCTCGCGCCGCACCCGCGGCGGGCGGCGCTGCATCCGCTGGTGGCCATGCCCGACCCCGACAGTCGGGCGCGCGCGGCTGCGCGGCGGGCGCGTGGTTCGCGGTCGCCGGCGACCCGATGGCGCGCCGGGTCGTGGACGACCTCGGCGGTCGGTGCGTTCGAGGTGGCCGACGCCGACCGGGCCGCCTATCACGCCGCCGCGGTGATCGCCTCGAACCACCTCGTCGCCGCTGCTCGGCCAGGTCGAGCGGGTCGCGGCCGCGGCCGGCGTGCCGTTCGAGGCCTACCTCGAGCTGGTGCGGGCGACGATCGACAACGTCGCCGACGCTGGGTCCGGCCGCCGCGCTGACCGGTCCGGCGGCCCGGGGTGACTAGGCCACGATCGACGCGCACCTCGCCGCCCTCGACCCGAGCGAGCGCGAGGCCTACGAGGCGATGGCCCGCCAGGCCGCGCGGCTGGCCGGTCGACCATCCGACGGTCGGCGTCCCGCCGCATCGGCCCGCGTGGCCGGGTCGATGACAGGATGCGCGGGTGGAGGTGATCACGACCGATCGCCGAGGTGCGGGCCCGGCTCGACGCGGCGCGTGCCGACGGGGCGACCGTCGGGCTGGTGCCGACGATGGGCTACCTGCACGAGGGCCACCTCTCGCTGCGTGCGACGCGGCCCGCGCCGAGTGCGACGTGGTCGCGATGTCGATCTTCGTGAACCCGCTGCAGTTCGGCGCGGGCGAGGACCTGGCGCAGCTACCCGCGCGACCTCGACCGCGACACGGCGATGGCGGCCGGAGGCCGGCGTCGACCTGCGTCTTCGCGCCCGTCGGTCGACGAGATGTACCCGCAGCCGATCGCTCACCTCGGTCGTCGTGCCCGACCTGGCCACCACGATGGAGGGCGCGTCGCGCCCGACCCACTTCGCGGGCGTGGCCACCGTCGTGGCCAAGCTGTTCTCCATCGTCGGGCCCTGCCGCGCCTACTTCGGCGAGAAGGACTTCCAGCAGCTCGTCATCATCCGGCGCATGGCCGCCGACCTGTCGTTCCCGGTCGAGGTCGTGGGCTGCCCGATCGTCGCGCGAGCCCGACGGCCTGGCCCGGTCGAGCCGCAACGTCTACCTCGACGCCCGACGAGCGCGGCGGCCGCGCCGGTGCTGCACCGGGCGCTCGCTGGCCGGCGGTGGCCGCGATCGGCGCCGGTGAGCGTGACCCGCGGGCGGTGCGCCGACCTCGTGGCCGACCTGATCGCGGCCGAGCCCCTGGCCGAGCTCGACTACGTCGAGGTGGTCGACCCGCCACCCTTGCGGCGGCCCGACCGGCTGGCCGGCGAGGTCCGCCTGCTGGTCGCGGCCCGCTTTGGCCGGCCCCGGTTGTTGGATAACCTCGGCGTGCTCGTTCCCGAGCAGGGCTGATCTCCCCAGTCCCGGCACGGCGACCCGACGAGGGCGCCAAGCACACCAGGAGCAGCACATGCGCCGACGCATGATGAAGTCGAAGATCCATCGGGCCACGGTGACCGATGCCAACCTGCACTACATCGGCTCGATCACCCTCGACGTCGACCTCATGGCCCGGGCCGACATCCGCGAGCACGAGCAGGTGCACGTGCTCGACATCGACAACGGCGCCCGCTTCGAGACCTACGCCATCCCCGGCGGACCGGGCGAGGTGTGCCTCAACGGCGCCGCGGCCCGGCTGGTGCAGCCGGGCGACCGCGTGATCGTCATCACCTACGCCGACTACGAGGAGGCCGAGCTCGACGACTTCGTGCCCGCGGTCGTCCACGTCGACGCCGGCAACCGCCCGGTGACGCTCGACGAGGCCGTCCCGCAGTGGGCCTGACCGACCAGGCCGACCTCGATCGATCCGTCGTGTCGCCGCGCGCCTCGGATCGGTCTGAGACCGTGGCTCCGCCGGCGGACGACGTCGAACCGCTCGACCTGCTCGTGCTCGGCAGCGGCGTGGCCGGCCTGTCGGCCGCCGTCCGCGCGGCGCGGCACCCACGGCATGCGCGTCGGCGTGCTGACCAAGGGCGAGCTGGCCCAGTCGACCACCCGCTGGGCCCAGGGCGGCGTGGCCGCGGTGCTGGGCGAGGATCCCGACTCGACCGACCTGCACCTGGCCGACACGCTGGCCGCCGGTGCCGGGCTGTGCGACCGCGACGCGGTGCGCGTGCTGGTCGACGAAGGCCCGGGCCGGGTCAACGAGCTCATCGCGCTGGGCGCCATCTTCGACCGCGACGAGCAGGGCCGGCTCGAGCTGGCCCGCGAGGGCGGCCACAGCCTGCCCCGGGTCGTGCACGCCGGCGGGGCCGCGACCGGCGCGGAGATCGAGCGGGCGCTGGTCGAGGCCGTGCGCCGCACCGTGGCCGCGGTGCACGAGAGCTCGTTCGCCCTCGACCTGCGTCGTCGACCGACGGCCGGTGCCGTGGGCGTCGTCGCCCGCGACGCGGCCGGGCGCACGCGGCTGGTGCGGGCCGCGCACGTCCTGCTGGCCACCGGCGGGGCCGGGCAGCTCTTCTCGGTCACCACCAACCCGGTCGAGAGCACCGGCGACGGCATCGCCATGGCGCTGCGGGCCGGTGCGGCGGTGGCCGACGTCGAGTTCGTGCAGTTCCACCCGACCGCGCTGCACCACCCCGAGATGCCCCGACCGCTGCTGTCCGAGGCGCTGCGCGGCCACGGCGCCCTGATCCGCGACGCCGAAGGGCGAGCGCTTCGTCGACGAGCTGCAGCCGCGCGACGTCGTGGCGCGGGCGATGACCCGCCAGATGCTCGACCAGGGCGTCGACCACCTGTGGCTCGACGCCACCGGCCTCGAGTCCTTCGACGAGCGGTTCCCGACGATCAGCGCCGCGCTGCGCCGGGTCGGGCTCGACCCCTCGACCGACTGGCTGCCCATCGCCCCGGCCGCCCACTACTTCTGCGGTGGTGTGGTGACCGACCTCGACGGTGCCACCTCGTTGCCAGGTCTGTGGGCCGCGGGCGAGGCGGCCTGCTCGGGCGTGCACGGCGCCAACCGCCTGGCGTCGAACTCGCTGCTCGAGGGCATGGTGTTCGGCGCCCGCGTGGTCGAGGCCATCGAAGGCGGCCGCACGTCGCCGGCGGCCACCGGCGCCATGCGCTCGGTGCTCGACGCCGACGACCCGGGCCACGGGCTCGGCTGGTCGGTGGGCGATCCGTCGTCGATCGGAGGTCTGCGCGCGGCCGACTGGGCTCCGTCCCGGCGCGTGCTCGGTTCGGCCGACGAGGCCGACGCGACCTCGGAGATCACCCCGCTCGACGCCCCGACCGGGTTGCGCGACGTGCAGCGGGCGATGACCGAAGGAGCCGGTGTCCTGCGCGACGCTGCGTCGCTGGCGGCGACCTCGTCGGTGGTCGAGCGGGTGGCCCGGCAACTGCCCGCTGCCCGAGACGGCTCCCGCCTTCTGCGAGCTGGCCAACCTGGTCGAGGTGGCGCGCGCCCTGCTGGCCGCGGCGACCATCCGGACCGAGAGCCGCGGCGCGCACACGCGGGCCGATCATCCCGACACCGACCCGGCGTTTCGCCGACGGGTGATCCTGCAGGCCACCGAGGCGGTCGCCGTTCCCGCTGGACAGGCCGACGCGATGAGCGCGCTCGAGCCGCCGCGCCACGCCGTCGTCGAGGCCGTCGACCCGGGCGCTGGCCGAGGACCTCGACGCCGCTCGGCGACCTGACCTCGGCGCTGGTGCCGCCCGACCTCGAGGCGACCGCCGACTTCGTCGTCCGCGCCGCCGGTGTGGTCGCGGGCATCGCCTGCGCCACCGAGACCTTCGAGCAGGTCGACCGGTCGGTCACGGTCTCGTGGACCTGTGCCGACGGGGCCATCGTCGACGCCGGCACGACGATCGGCACCGTCGTCCGGCCCGCTGGCGTCGATCCTCACCGCGAGCGAACCGCGCTCAACTTCCTCGGGCACCTGTCGGGCATCGCCACGCTCACCCGTCGGTTCGTCGTCGTGGCCGCGGCGGCCGGGGCGACCCGCATCTGGGACACCCGCAAGACGACGCCCGGTCTGCGCAGCCTCGAGAAGGCCGCCGTGCGCGCCGGCGGTGGCGCCAACCACCGCGGCAACCTCTCGGACTGGGTCCTGCTGAAGGACAACCACCTCTCGGTGCTCGGGATCGCCGGGGCGGTCGCTGCCGCTCGTGAGCGGTGGCCCGGTCGCACGGTGCACGTCGAGTGCGATCGCCTCGACCAGCTGCACGAGGCCCTCGAGGCCGGCGCCGACGCCATCCTCCTCGACAACATGGCCCCTGACGAGGTGCGCGCCGCGGTGGTGGCCGCCGACGAGCACGCAGCCGCCACGGGAGGTCGCCGTCCGCTGCTCGAGATCTCCGGAGGCATCACCCTCGAGACCGTGACCCGCTACGTCGCCCTCGGCGCCGACATGATCTCGGTCGGCGGCCTCACCAACTCGGCCCCGGTGCTCGACATCGGCCTCGACATCGCACCCAGGAGCTGACCGTGCTGCTCATCATCGACGCCGGCAACACCGAGACCGTGGTGGGTCTCTACGACCTCGACGGCCCCGACCCGAACCTGCGCACGCGGCGCCGAGGACGGGCTCATCGACCACTGGCGCATCGCCACCGAGGCCGACCGCACCGCCGACGAGATGGCCGTGCTGCTGCAGGGCTTCCTCTCGCTCCGCGGCTTCGGGCTCGACGAGATCGAGGGCATGGTCGGTGTCGTCGGGCGTGCCGCGCGTCAAGGAGAGCATGCGACAGCTCGCCGACCGGTACCTCGACTTCGACCCCGTGATGATCGAGCCCGGCGTGCGCACCGGCATCGCCATCCTGGCCGAGAACCCGAAGGAGGTCGGCGCCGACCGCATCGCCAACTCGGTCGCCGCCTTCGACCTGTTCGGGGGCCCGACCATCGTGGCCGACTTCGGCACGGCCACCACCTGTGACGCGGTGTCGGCGAAAGGCGAGTACCTCGGTGGCGCGATCGCCCCCGGCATCGGCATCAGCATGGACGCCCTCGTGGGGCGGGCGGCCGCGCTGGGCGCGGTCGAGCTGATCGAGCCGCGCAGCGTCCTCGGCAAGACGACGGTCGAGTGCATCCAGTCGGGCGCCGTGTACGGCTTCGCGGCCCAGGTCGACGGCCTGTGCGAGCGCATCCAGCGCGAGCTCGGCGAGTGCACCATCGTCTCGACCGGCGGCCTGGCCGATCTGATCACCCCGCTGTCGACCTACATCGACCACGCGAGCCGTGGCTCACCCTCCACGGCCTCCGCCTCGTCTACGAGAAGAACGTCTGACTGGCTCTCCGGTCGCAGGCTCCCTCCGAGGGCTTCGCCATCCTGGTGTCACGTCGCGAGCGGCTTCACTGACACTGGCTCTCCGGTCGCAGGCTCCCTGCGAGCGCTTCGCCATCCTGGTGTCACGTCGACGAGCGGCTTCACTGACACTGGCTCGTCCGGCTCGCAGGCTCCGCGAGTCCGCTTCGGCCATGGCACTGGCTCTCCGGTCGCAGGCTCCCTGCGAGCGCTTCGCCATCCTGGTGTCAGGTCGACGAGCGGCTTCACTCCGTTCCGCCGCGTCGAACCGAATCGGGAGGTCCTGGTCACATGCCGGCGACCACTACCGTGACCGGAATGCGGGTGCTGATCACGGGGATGGGGGGCGAGCTGGGGACGAGCCTGGCCGTGCTGCTCGGGCTCGATCGGCGCGTCGAGGCCGTCATGGGCCTCGACATCGACCCGCCTCGCCGGCGTCACCCGGCCGAGTTCCACCGCGTCGACCCGCGCAACCGCGACCGCACCACCGCGCTCATCCGCGGTTTCGCACCGACCGCGCTCGTGCACCTCGGCGTCTACGAGCCCTATGCCCGAAGCAGTCCGCGGTCGGCAGCCGAGCGCACCGCGGTCGGCACGTTGGCGACGCTGACGGCCGCGGTCGACGCGGGCCGCCTCGATCGGATCGTGGTGCGGTCGGGGACCGAGATCTACGGACGCCGACGCGGCGCGCCCGTGCGGCCCGACGAGCAGGTGCGCCCCGATCCGACCACGCCGTTCGGTCGGCAACTGCTGCACGTCGAGCGCACGTGCACCGAGGCGGGGCTGCACGCGGCGGCGCCGGTCACCAGCCTGCGGTTCGCGCCGCTCGTCGGCGCCGCACCTGGCGAGCCCGCTCGGTCGGTACCTGCGCCTGCCGGCGGTGCCCTTCGCCGGCCTGGCCGACCCGCCCTTCTCGGTCCTGCACCAGGAGGACGCCATCGACGCCCTGCGGGCGGCTGTGCTCGCCCCGGTCGACGGACCCGTCAACGTGGTCGGGGCCGGTGCGGTCACGGCATCGCAGGCCGCTCGCATGGGTCGCCGCCTCCCGATCCCCACGTTCGCCCCGGGCTGGAGCGCCGCCCGGCGGTTCAGCGAGCTGGCCGGCGCGCCCGTTCCGGACCACGTCCACGAGCTGTTGACCCGCGGCCGCTCGGCTGACGGCAGTCGCGCCGTCGAGCGCCTCGGGGTGCGCCCGGTGCGCTCGACGCCCGATGTGATCCGCGAGCTCTACGCGTGGAGCGATGTCGTCCACGTGGTCACCTCCGAGGACGAGGCGGCGGCGTGACCCTCGTCGAGGCGCAGCTCGAGGCGCTCGACCCCGACCTCGAGCGCGACGACCTCCCCGCCATCGTCCTGAGGCGGCTCACCGGACGCTTCCGGATCGACGAGTGGGGTCTCGACCGCGACCTGCTCGACGCGGTCGCCCCGCTGGCGCGCCTGCGATGGAGCATCCATGTCGAGGGCGACCAGGTCGTCCCCGAGATCGGCCCGGCGCTGTTCGTGCACACTCGCCGCGTCGGGTTGTCCGAGCCGGCTGTGCTGGCCACCGCCGTGCGCCGGGCCTCGGGACGACCGCTGCGCGGCGCCGGCGTCGCCGGGCCGTGGACCGCTGGCGCCGGCCGCCCGCCGGCTGGGGGGCGTCCCGTCCGACGTGGCCGACCTGCGCAGCCTCCTGCGGGCGGGCGAGCTCGTCGCGCTGCCGCTGGGCCGCGAGCCGCTGCACCCCTTCCACGTCCCCGCCGTGCCCGTCCCGCCGGTCGAGGTGGCGCTCGGTCTGGGCGTCCCCATCATCCCGGTCGTCCTCGCCGGCATCGAGCCGGGTCGACGATGGGTGGTGCGCTTCGGTGCACCCATCGTGACTCGCCGTCGCGCCACCACCGGCGACCCGGCCGAGCTGGCCGAGGCGACGCGCGCCCGGCTGCAGCACCTGCTCACGCGCACGCGGACCGCACCAGGCGCCGCCGACCGGGGCTGACGGCGTTCGGCCGAGCTGACGCATCGTCAGCTCCCGGGTGGCCAGTGGCTAGATTCGCCGCCCATGGCGTTCGCCCAGGCTGTCGACGGCACACGGCTGCACTACGAGGTCTGCGGTCCCCGCCACGCCGAGCCGATGCTCATGATGCAGGGACTCGGCGCGGACAGCCGGGGATGGCTGCGCCAGCGACGGGCCATGGCCGCCCACCATCGTTGCATCGTGTTCGACAACCGGGGTGCCGGTCGCTCGGATCACCCGCCCGGTCCGTACGACCTCGAGGTGATGGCGGCCGACGCGCTCGCCGTGCTCGACGCGGCCGGCATCGGGCGCGCTCACGTCATGGGCGCGTCGATGGGCGGTGCCATCGCCCAGATCATCGGCGTCCGCCATCCCGAGCGCACCCGCTCGCTCACCCTCGCCTGCACCGCCTGCCGCCACCACGAGTGGCGGCGCGAGCTGCTGGCCGACTGGGCCGCCGTCGCGGCGCGCGAGGGGATGGGCGCGCTCGCCCAGCAGGCCGTGCGCTGGCTCATCGGCCCGCGCTCGTTGCGTCGCCTCTGGCCGGCGGTCGGGCTGATCGGCCCGCTGGCGATGACCGGGTCGGCCGATCCGTTCGTGGCCCAGGTGCAGGCGATCCTGGCCATGGACGACGGCCTGCGCCGCGAGCTCGGTGCCATCGAGGTGCCCACGCTCGTGATGGTCGGCAGCCAGGACATCCTGACGCCGCTCGGCGACAGCGAGGAGCTGGCCGAGCTGATCCCCGGTGCCGAGCTGGCCGTGATCCGCGGTGCGGCGCACGGCTTCATGCTCGAGCAGGGCGCCGCCTACAACCGCACCGTCCTCGAGTTCCTCAGCCGGGTCGGCGCTGCGCCGATCGCGGCGTAGGTCAGCTCTGGAGCCAGATCTGGGACCACCAGACCTTCGGCAGGTAGTTGCCGAAGGGGATGTTCTCGGGTCCGAACTCGGAGTCGAAGCCCTGGACCTTCTTCTGGGCGATGAAGGAGTACGGCGTGCTGTACATCCAGATGTTGGTGGCTCCGGCGTTCAGCTGCTTGACCAGGTCGTCGTAGGCGGCCTTGCGCTGCTTGGGGTAGCCGTTGCCGCGACCGGTGGTCAGGTCCGTGTCCATCTGCGAGGTCGTGTACTGCGTGAAGTTGATGCTGATGTTGCCCACGCCCTTGGCCGTGGTCGACGACCAGAAGTAGTAGTCCTGGTCGGGGTCGGGGTAGCCGTAGTTGCGGAAGAAGGCCGCCTGGTAGCCGCCGGTGGCGATCTTGGTGATGTAGGCGGTCTGCTCGAGCGTCTCGATGTTCACCGTGATGCCGGCCTGCTTCCACTGCGCCTGCAGCTGCTGCAGCGTCTTGGCGTCGTCGATCGACGGAAGGCCCGAGAGGGTGAAGGTGAGCGACGTGGCGCCCGTCGCCTGCTCGTACTGGGCCACCTCGGCCTTGGCCTTGGTCAGGTCGTAGTTGACGTAGCCGTTCTGGCTGGACGGCATGCCCCACGGGTTGGTGGGTGACCACGGCGAGGTCGGCACCTGGACGCCCGTGCCGATGAGCTTGGCGATCGTGTCGCGGTCGGTGGCGTAGGCGAGCGCCATGACGGGCGTGGATGTTGGACAGCGGGTTGGGCTTGCCGCCGACGGTCGGCGCGGTGTTGGGCATGATGAACGCCGACTCGGTGTCCCAGTCCTTGATGACCGTGTAGCTGCCGGCCAGACGGGTCGCGTCGCTGGCGCTGGTCGTGTACTCCATGTTGATGTCACCGCTCTGCAGGGCGGCGGTGCGAGTGCCGTCGTCGGTGATCACCTGGAACTCGATCGAGTCGAGGTAGGGGAGACCGGTGCGGCGGGCGCCGTTCGAGTCGAGGCCGCCCCAGTAGTTCGGGTTGCGCTTGACCTTGAACGTGCTCGTTCTGCGACCAGCTGTCGAACGCGAACGGGCCGGTGCCGACGGGGTGGAGGGTGCCGTTCGTGCCGGCTGCGATCTGCGACGGGGCCATCATGTAGGCCGAGCCGCCGTCGAGGAAGCTGCTGGGGAACGCGGCCCACGGCTGGGTCAGGTCGACCTCGACGCTGGTGGCGTCGAGCGCCTTCTCGTCCTTGAACATGGGCCCGATGGCCAGACCGGACAGCGGGCCCTTGGCCGAGGCCTGGATGTTCTGCGACCACGGCATCGGCGTTGAACGGCGTGCCGTCCTGGAACGTGATGCCGGTCTGGAGGTTGATGACCCAGCGCGTGAAGGTCGGTGTTCGGGTACCAGGTCTTGGCCAGCCACGGCTTGGCGCCGCTGTCGGCGCCGACCGTGGCGAGCGGCTCGAGCACCGTCGAGCCCTCGAGGCTGCCGGTGTCGGCCCACTGGGCCTGCGCCGGGTTCCAGCCGTTGGTCTCGGCGCGGATGCCGACGACCAGGCTGCCGCCCACCTTGGGCTTCTGCGACGCGACGGCGGAGGTGTCGGTCGACGCCTTGGGGCTTCGAGCTGCTGCCGCAGGCGGCTGCCGCGAACGCCAGAACGAGGGCGATGGCGGTGATGGCGAGAACGGATCGGCCGGGGCCGGTTGATCGAGTCTGGGCGGACATGGCGTCGCTCCTGATGATCCTGACGAAAGTGTCAGGAGTCAGATCGGCCGCAAACGGCGCGACCTTGATGGTTTTCGGATCCACCGTGGCCGATCGGCCTACGCCGGCTGCGGATCGTCGGGGCCACCGCCGCGCCGGTTCCCGGCAGCCCGTCAGCGGCGGCCGGCCACCCGGACGGTCTCGACCAGGTGATCGGAGGCGGCGACCAGCGCGGTGCCGGCCTCGGAGCCCGACAGGCCGTCGAGCGAGGCGACCGCCTCGTCGGCGTAGCCGCGGGCCACCTCGAGCGCGCCGTCGATCTGCCCGCTGGCCGCGCACCAGGTCACGGGCCTCGTCTCGCTCGGACTCGGACAGGGGTCGGCCCAGCAGCTCGCCCAGCCGGTCGGCGTCGGGCCCACCGCCGGCCAGCGCCCGGATCACGGGCAGCGTGTAGACGCCCTGGACCAGGTCGTTGCCGGCCGGCTTGCCCAGCTCCTCGTCGGTGGCCACCACGTCGAGGATGTCGTCGACGATCTGGAAGGCCATGCCGTAGCTGTGGCCGAAGCGGGTCAGCTGCGTCGATGCTGGGCCCGGGGCAGCTCGCCCACGATGCCGCCGATGCGACAGGCCGTGGCCAGGAGGGCGGCGGTCTTGCCGTCGATCGAGGCGAGGTAGCTCTCCTCGGTGCGGGCGGGATCGAAGGTGCGCTGCAGCTCGAGGATCTGGCCCTCGCACAGCCGGGCGATGGTGGCGGCCAGCAGGCCGGCCACCTCGGTGCCGAGCGAGGCGGCGATCTCCGAGGCCCGGGCCAGCAGGTAGTCGCCGGCCAGGATGGCCTTGAGGTTGCCCCAGCGGGCGTTGACGGTCTCGACCGTGCGCCGGGTGGCGGCGTCGTCGATGACGTCGTCGTGGTAGAGCGAGCCCAGGTGCACCAGCTCGACCGAGACGGCCCCGCTGATCACCTCGGCGCGGCGTCGGCGCCATCGTGGGCCGGCCCGTGGCGGCGGCGGTGACCGCGAAGGCCGGGCGGACCCGCTTGCCACCCGCAGTGATCAGGTGGCTGGCGACCTCGGTCAGGAACGGGTCCTCGGCCTGCACGCGACTGGCGCAGCTGGGCCTCGACGCGTTCGAGGTCGCGGCCGAGAGCCGGGATCAGCGAGAGCGGGTTGGTGGTTGCCACCGTCAACCACGTTAGGCGGCGGGATCGCCATCCGGAAACGGGGAGCGACATCGGTCACCTCACGCCTCGGCCCGATCGGCCGATGGGGGGGCGAGCGTCGTGATCCGGGCCATTTCTCGACGCCCGATGGTGGCCTTCCCCGCACCGTGCGATCCAGGGGGAGGTGGTTACACTTGGCTCACGATCCCCAGCCAGAACCTCCGGCTGGTGGAGACCTCCCAGGAGGCAGTCCTTGTTCGAACGATTCACCGACCGGGCCCGCCGCGTCGTCGTCCTCGCCCAAGAGGAAGCGCGGCTGCTCAACCACAACTACATCGGCACCGAGCACATCCTGCTCGGGCTGATCCACGAGGGCGAAGGCGTCGCGGCCAAGGCCCTCGAGTCGCTCGGCATCTCGCTCGAGGCCGTGCGCAGCCAGGTCGAGGAGATCATCGGTCAGGGCGGGTCCTCGCCCTCGGGCCACATCCCGTTCACGCCGCGCGCCAAGAAGGTGCTCGAGCTCTCGCTGCGCGAGGCGCTGCAGCTCGGCCACAACTACATCGGCACCGAGCACATCCTGCTCGGCCTGATCCGCGAGGGCGAGGGCGTCGCCGCGCAGGTGCTCGTCAAGCTCGGCGCCGATCTCAGCCGCGTGCGCCAGCAGGTCATCCAGCTGCTGTCGGGCTACTCGGGCCCCGGCGGCCAGGAGAAGGCCGGCGCCACCGCCGGTGGATCGAGCGAGCAGACCCCGTCGGGGTCGCTGGTGCTCGACCAGTTCGGCCGAAACCTCACCCAGCTCGCGCGCGACAAGAAGCTCGACCCCGTGATCGGGCGCGCCCGCGAGACCGAGCGCGTCATGCAGGTCCTGTCGCGCCGCACCAAGAACAACCCGGTGCTCATCGGCGAGCCCGGCGTCGGCAAGACCGCCATCGTCGAGGGCCTGGCCCAGTCGATCGCGGCCGACAACGTGCCCGAGACGCTGCACAACAAGCAGCTCTACACGCTCGACCTCGGCGCCCTGGTGGCCGGCAGCCGCTACCGCGGCGACTTCGAGGAGCGCCTCAAGAAGGTGCTCAAGGAGATCAAGACCCGCGGCGACATCATCCTGTTCATCGACGAGCTGCACACCCTCGTCGGTGCGGGCGCGGCCGAGGGCGCCATCGACGCCGCCTCGATCCTCAAGCCGATGCTGGCCCGCGGTGAGCTGCAGACCATCGGCGCCACCACGCTCGACGAGTACCGCAAGCACCTCGAGAAGGACGCCGCCCTCGAGCGCCGCTTCCAGCCCATCAAGGTCGACGAGCCGTCGGTCGCCCACACCATCGAGATCCTCAAGGGCCTGCGCGACCGCTACGAGGCCCACCACCGGGTCACCATCACCGACCAGGCGCTGGTCGCGGCGGCCAACCTGGCCGACCGCTACATCTCCGATCGCCACCTGCCCGACAAGGCCATCGACCTCATCGACGAGGCCGGCTCGCGCCTGCGCATCAAGCGCATGGAGACGCCGCCCGACTACAAGGAGCTCGAGAACCAGCTCGCGTCAGGTCGTGCAGCAGAAGAAGGAAGCCGTCGAGGCCCAGCGCTTCGAAGAGGCGGGCAAGCTGCGCGACCGCGAGAAGGAGCTCCTGGCCGAGAAGGAGACCAAGGAGCGCGAGATCAAGGACTCGGGCATCGACCTGTTCGACGAGGTCGACGAGGAGTCCATCGCCGAGGTGCTCTCGATCTGGACGGGCATCCCCGTCTACAAGCTGACCGAGGAGGAGACGGCCAAGCTCCTGCGCATGGAGGACGAGCTGCACAAGCGGGTCATCGGCCAGGAGGACTCGATCAAGGCGGTCAGCCAGGCCATCCGCCGCACCCGGGCCGGCCTCAAGGATCCCAAGCGCCCGAGCGGCTCGTTCATCTTCCTGGGCCCGTCGGGCGTGGGCAAGACCGAGCTGGCCAAGACGCTCACCGAGTTCCTGTTCGGTGACGAGCAGTCGCTGATCCAGCTCGACATGTCCGAGTACATGGAGAAGCACACCGTCAGCCGCCTGGTCGGTTCGCCTCCTGGCTACGTGGGCTACGAAGAGGGCGGCCAGCTCACCGAGGCCGTGCGCCGCAAGCCGTTCTCGGTCGTGCTGTTCGACGAGATCGAGAAGGCCCACCCCGACGTCTTCAACACGCTCCTGCAGATCCTCGAAGAGGGCCGCCTCACCGACTCGCAGGGTCGGTCGGTCGACTTCCGCAACACCGTGCTGATCATGACGTCCAACCTCGGCACCCAGGACCTGCGCAAGGCCAACCTCGGCTTCTCCAAGGCCGACGAGGCGGTCAGCTACGAGCGCATGAAGGAGAAGGTCAACGACGCGCTCAAGCAGCACTTCCGCCCCGAGTTCCTGAACCGCATCGACGACACCATCGTCTTCCACGAGCTGAGCAAGGACGAGGTCACCGAGATCGTCGACCTGATGATCAAGCGGGTCACCAAGCAGCTCGAGAGCCAGGGCCTCGGGCTCGAGCTCACCGACGGCGGCCAAGGTCTTCCTGGCCGACAAGGGCTACGACCCGACGCTCGGGGCACGGCCGCTGCGCCGGGCCATCCAGCGCCTGGTCGAGGACGCCCTGTCCGAGCGGCTGCTCTGGAAGGAGTTCCGCGCCGGCGAGACGATCATCGTCGACGCCGAGGTCGATCCCGAGTCGCCCACCGGCGAGAAGGTCATCACCTTCCGGGCCATCGAGGGCTTCGAGCCGCCGCCCGTCGAGATGGCCGAGGCCGGACCGACCGAGTAGCGCACCGCGCCGCGCACGTCGAGACGCCTGCGATCCCTCCTGCCACCGCGCCCCGGAGTTGGTGAGGGTCGGACCCTTCGCACTACCTTGCGCGCCGTGTCCGATCGCCGACGACCGCGACTCGTGCTGGCCTTGGCGGGCGTGGCGCTGGTCCTGCTGCTCACCGGCTGCCACGTCAAGGTGCAGGTCGACACCAAGGTCAACCCGGACGGCTCGGGCACCGTGACCGTCGCCGTCGGCCTCGACCACGACGCCCTCGCCCAGGTGGGCGATCTGCAGTCGCAGCTCCGGGTCGACGACCTGAAGGCCGCCGGGTGGACGGTCACCGGCCCGACCGCGCCGACCGACGGCTACATGTGGGTGCGGGCGTCGAAGCGGTTCAGCGATCCGTCGCAGGTGGGGGCGATCATGGACCAGGTCAACGGCCCCGACGGCATGTTCCGCGCCTGGAAGGTGACGAAGACGAGCTCGCTGTTGGGCACGTCGTGGAAGGCGACCGGCACCGTCGACATGAGCAAGGGCGCCGCCACCTTGAGCGATCCCCAACTCGACCGGGCGCTCGGAGGCACCGGCTACAGCGGGGTCATCCACGACATCGAGAAGCGCGAGGGCCGGCCCATCGACCAGATGGTCGACGTGCAGGTCAGCGTCGAGATCCCAGGTGCGTCGAAGGTCTACGCCCCCACGATCGGCGATGCCCACCCCGTGCCCGTCGAGGTGACCTCGACGCGGGCCAACCGGTGGCTGGGCGTGGTCGTGGTGCTCGTGGCGATCTTCGTGCTGGTGCTCGTCCTCGTCGCCCTCCGCTCGCACTTCGCCAGCCGTCGCCGCTACCACGCTCTCCACTGACTTCCGCGGCGGAGCGGAGCGGAGCCGCTCGGGCGATGAGAGACGGATGGCGAAGCCGTCCGTAGGGAGGCTCGCCGACCGGAGGACCAAGAGAGCTGTCATAGAGGGTGAGTAGGGTCGGGGCTGTGTCGAAGACGAGGACGGTGTTCCGCTGCCAGGAGTGCGGCGGGCCGAGTCCCAAGTGGGTCGGTCGGTGCCCGTCGTGTGGCGAGTGGAACACGCTGGTCGAAGAGCTCGACCGCGTGGCCGAGGGTTCGGTCGTCGTCCCGAACGGGTCGAAGGCGGTGCCCATCGCCGAGGTCGATGCCGGTGGGTGGGAGCCCCGTTCGACCGGATCGAGCGAGCTCGACCGGGTGCTCGGCGGCGGGCTGGTCCCCGGATCGGTGACCCTGGTGGGGGGCGAGCCGGGCGTCGGCAAGTCCACCCTGCTGCTGCAGGTGGCCTCCGAGATGGCCAAGTCCGGGCGCCGCGCGCTGTACGTGTCGGCCGAAGAGTCTCCCCAGCAGGTCCGGTTGCGGGCCCAGCGGCTCGGCACGCTGGCCCCCCGCCTGTTCCTGGCCAGCGAGACCGCACTGCCCAACCTGATCGCCCAGCTCGACGAGGTCCGTCCCGACCTGCTGGTGGTCGACTCGATCCAGTCCGTGTACGAGCCCCAGTTCGAGCTCGGCGGCGGGCTCGGTGGCCCAGGTCCGCGAGTGCGCGGCCCGGTTGGTGCACGAGGCCAAGGTCGCGGGGCGTGGCCACCGTGCTGGTGGGCCACGTCACCAAGGACGGCGGGCTCGCCGGCCCGCGGGTGCTCGAGCACATCGTCGACACGGTGGTGTCGTTCGAGGGCGACCGGCACCACGCCCTGCGTCTGTTGCGGGCGGTCAAGCACCGGTTCGGCTCGACCGACGAGCTCGGCCTGTTCGAGATGACCGAGGGCGGCCTGCAGCCGGTGCCCGACGCCAGCGGCCTGTTCCTCGCCGATCGGCGCCCGGGCGTGTCGGGCTCGGTCGTGGTGCCCACCATCGAAGGGCAGCGCCCGATGCTGGTCGAGGTCCAGGGCCTGGTGGTCGTCGTCCAGCTCCCGGCCCCGCGCCGATCGGCGCAGGGGATCGACGGCGGGCGCCTGCCCATGCTGCTGGCCGTCCTGGCCCGGCGGGCCGGCGTCGACCTGGGCGGTCACGACGTGTACGGACTGGCCGTGGGCGGGGTCAAGCTCGCCGACCCGGGTGTCGATCTCGGCATCGCGGTGGCGCTGGCCTCGTCGCTCTACGACCGGGCGCTGCCCGACTCGACGGTGGTGTTCGGCGAGATCGGCCTGGGCGGTGAGCTGCGCCAGGCGTCGCAGTGCACGCGGCGGCTGACCGAGGCGGCCCGGCTCGGCTACAGGCGAGCGGTGATCCCCCGGCTGTCGCCGCCCGAGCCCGAGGGCATCGACGTGATCCGTGCGGCCACTCTCCGTGAGGCGCTGTCGGCCGTCGGCATCACCGGGAGCCCCACCGGGGCCGCCGGATAGACTTCGGAGGTGACCGGCCGGCTGAGCGACGCGCTGCTCGAAGCGCTCGCTGTGGTGGCCCCTGGCAAGCCGCTGCGCGAGGGGCTCGACCGCATCCTCCAATCCAAGATGGGCGCCCTGATCGTGGTCGGCGACGGTCCCGAGGTGCTCAACATCTGCTCGGGCGGCTTCCTGCTCGACGCGGCCTTCAGCCCCCAACGGCTGTCCGAGCTGGCCAAGATGGACGGCGCCATCATCCTGGCCGCCGACGCCAGCCGCATCGCCCGCGCCAACGTCCACCTGGTGCCCAACCCCAACGTGCCGACCTCCGAGACCGGCACGAGGCACCGCACGGCCGAGCGGGTGGCCCGGTCGATCGACGTGCCGGTGATCTCGGTGTCCGAGGACCTGGGCATCATCGCCGCCTACGTCGGCGATCAGAAGCACCCTCTCGAGAACATCCCTCGCCTGCTCAATCGATCCAACCAGGCGCTGCAGACCCTCGAGCGCTACCGCAACCGCCTCGAAGAGGTGTCCGCGAACCTCTCGGCGCTCGAGGTCGAGGACTTCGTGGCGCTGCGCGACGTGGCGCTTCTGCTGCAGCGCACCGAGATGGTCATGCGCATCGCCGACGAGATCGACGAGTACGTGGTCGAGCTGGGCGCCGACGGCCGCCTGGTGCGCCTGCAGCTCGAAGAGGTGCTCGGCAGCTCGGCCGACGAGCGCCGACTGGTCGTGCGCGACTACATCCACGTCGACTCGGCCGAGTCGCGAGCCGTGGCGATGGACGCCCTCGCCGGGCTCGACACCGACGAGCTCGTCAACCTCAAGACGGTGGCGGCGGTCCTGAACCTGCCCGAGGGGGTCGACGACCTCGATCTCACGCTCGAGCCGCGCGGCTACCGGCTGCTGTCGCGGGTGCCGCGCATCCCCGAGCAGGTGGTCGAGCGGATCGTCGCCCACTTCGGCAACCTGTCCAAGATCATGCGCGCCACCATCGACGATCTCGACGACGTCGAGGGAGTCGGCGAGACGCGCGCCCGTGCGGTGAAGGACGGCCTGGTGCGCCTGGCCGAGTCGAGCCTGCTCGACCGGTTCGGCTGACCATGCGCATCGAGCTGCCCGACGGCACACCGGCGGAGATCGCCCGACCGACCGACGTCGAGGCGGTGGGCGGGTTGGTGCTGTGCCCCGACATCATGGGGCTGCGCCCGCTCTTCGACGAGATGGCCCAGCGCCTGGCCGACGAGAACGGCTGGGTCGTGGTGTCCCCCGAGCCCTTCGCCGGTCGCGAGACCCTGACGCTCGACGAGCGCCTCGGCTCGGTCGGCGGCTTCGACGACCTCTCCGTGCTCAGCACGGTCCAGCAGGCCGCCGACGCCACCGGCTTCGACGAGGTCGGCATCCTCGGCTTCTGCATGGGCGGGATGTGGGCGCTCAAGGCGTCGGCCACGGGTCGGTTCCACCACGCCGTGTCGTTCTACGGGATGATCCGCATGCCCGAGCAGTGGCGCAGCGACACCCAGTCCGACGCCATCGACTTCGTCACCGCGCCGGCCGCGTGCCCGGTGCTCGAGCTGGTCGGCACCGAGGATCCGTTCGTTCCCATGGCCGACATCGACGACCTGCAGGCCGCCGATGCCGCGGTGGTCGTCTACGAGGGCGCCAACCACGGGTTCGTGCACGACGCCAGCCGCCCCACCCACCGCGCCGACGACGCAGCCGACGCCTGGTCCCGCGCCCTGATGTTCTTGAATTCTTAGCCCTCTGGTCGGCTGGAGCCCGCGTACTGCTCGACGAGCCAGGTCTGCGCCATCTCCGCCGCCTCGCCCTTCGTCAGGTGACGACCCCGCTCGATCGCCTGGGCGTGCGCCGGGTCGGTGAGCATGGGTTCGAGGCTGAGGTAGTGCGAGGTGCGCCAGTACACCGGGACGGCGCGGGTCTCGGGCTCGACGGCGCCGAGCAGCACCGCGCACCGTTCCGGCTCGCCGGCCTGTTGCAGCAGCCAGGCGGCGTCGTGGAGGGCGTGGACCAGGTTGGGGTCGGCTCGAAGCGCCCGGATGCTGACGAGCGCCTCGAGGGTGGCCGACGCCGCCTCGTCGAGCCGACCCAGCCGGGCCAGGTAGTAGCCCCACGAACCGACGGCCATCGCGACCTGCCAGCTGTCCCCGAGGTCGCGGTAGAGCTCGATGGCGCGGCGGGCGCACTGCTCGGCCTGGACCGGGTCGTCGCGGTCGTCGACCACGTGGGCGAGCTCACCCCAGGCCGCGGCCACGACGTGGGGGACGTCCTCGCATCGGGCGAGCACGTCCTCGCAGATCGCTTCGGCCCGATCGACGTCGCCACGGAGCCGGGCGAGGATCCCGAGCCAGATGAGCGTCCAGCCCCACCCGAACTTGTCCCCCAGCCCTTCTTGCAGCCCGATCGCCTCCTCGAAGGCGCGTTGGGCCGCGTCGAGATCGTTGCGCGAGACGGCGGCCCGTCCGAGCCAGAACAACGCCGATCCGAGGGGGCGCGGCGCGTCGAGCTCGCGGAAGAGGTCGGCGGCTTCAGCCAGCCACACGTACGGTCGATCGTCGCTCATCACGTCGCACCAGGTGATGCCGGCCGCCAGCAACACCACGGCACGGTCGCGGCGATCGAACTGATCGACGTGGTCGAGCGCCCGGGGTATCCACACGAACGCGTCGTTGCGGCCTTCGGTGAACCAGTACCACGCGAGGTTGCCGACCAGCGCTGCGGCGAGCGGGAGCCGATCATGCTCGAGCGACCAGCCGATCGCGGCTCCCAGGTTGTCGCGCTCGGCTTCGAGCACCGCGTTCCAGCGTCGTTGATCGCGGAACAGGCCTCGGTTGGCGTCACGCGCCACCCGCGTCGCCCAGCCCGCGTGCGCCTCACGAGTGGTGTCGCTCTCGCCCGCGGCCACGAGCTGCTCGACCGCGTACTGCCGGATGGGCTCGAGCATCTGGTAGCGGCCGCCCTCGCGCGTCCGCATCTCCACCATCGACTTGGACACCAGTCCGTCGAGCGCGTCGATGATCGACCCGCCGCCTCCGGTGACGGCCTCGGCGGCTTCCAGACCGAAGCCGCCGGCGAAGACCCCGAGTCGCCGGAGGAGCGCTTGTTCACCAGGCTCGAGGAGGCCGTAGCTCCAGTCGATCGTGGCGCGCAGCGTGCGGTGACGGGGAACGTCACGAGTGCCCGTCGTGAGGATCGACAGCTGATCGTCGAGTCGGGCCGCGAGCGCGTCGGCAGGGATGGAGCGGAGTCGAGCGGCCGCCAGCTCGATGGCCAGCGGCATCCATCCGAGGCGGGCACAGATGTCGGAGGCCACGGCGGGGTCGATCGGCGTGCTGGCTCGGGCTTCGAGCAGCTGGACGGCCTGGTGCGGCGTCATCGCCGGGACCGGCCGCACCGACTCTCCCGTGACGCCGAGCGGCTCGCGGCTGGTCGCCAGGATGCGCAGCGCCGCGCAACCCGCGAGGAGCTCCGACACCAGCCCCGCGACCGACTCGACGAGGTGCTCGCAGTTGTCCAAGACGAGCAGGACGTCGCGCGACCCGAGGGTCTCGACGATGGCATCGGTCCCGCGGGCGCCGACCTGGGTCGCGACCTCTGCCGGGACCTGCGACGGCTCACGCAGCCCGGCGAGCTCGACGACCACGACGGACTCGCGGTCCCAGGTCCGCGCCACCTCGAGAGCCAGCCGGGTCTTGCCGCTGCCACCCGCACCGGTGACGGTGACGAGACGGGAACGGCCGAGATCGGCGGTCAGGCCCTCGACCTCCTCGGACCGTTCGACGAAGGTGGACGCGGGCGCGGGCACCCTGCTGGCCGGGAGCGTGTGGAGAGCGGGGAAGTCGGCCTCCAGACCCGGCGCGCGCACCTGGTACAGCCGTATGGGCGTCGCGAAGTCCCGGACCGCGTGGGTGCCGAGGTCGAGGAGGCGCACATCGGCCGGGACCGCCTCGTCGATGGCGCGGTGGGCCTGGTCGGAGACGACGATCTGGCCACCGTGCGCGACCGAGCGGACCCGTGCCGCTTCGTGCAGCGCGATCCCGACCGCTCCTGCGTCGCTCTGGTCCACCTCGCCGGCGTGGACACCCATCCGTACCCGCCACGGCCCGTCGGGCCACACCTCCGCGGCCAGCATCCGCTGGGCGGCGACGGCCGCCCGCAAGGCCGACGCGCTGCGGTCGAACACGGCGGCGAAGCTGTCGCCCTCGCCACCCACCTCGGCCCCGCCCTCCGCCGCGATGGCGCGCTGGATGATGTCGTGGTGACGTGCGAGGACCTCTCCGTACCGGTCGCCCAAGGTCCGAAGGTGTGCGGTCGACCCCTCGAGGTCGGTCATCAAGATGCCCTTCGGCCCCGGCGTCCCCACCGCCCGAGTCTCGCGCACGCTCTCGATGACACCCGGATGGCGAAGCGCCCGCCGGGAGAGCTCCGCCGACCGGAGGCGCGGCGGCGCAGAGCGGAGCCGCTCGCGGGATGACACCCGGATGGCGAAGCGCCCGCCGGGAGGCTCCGCCGACCAGAGGGCCGGGTTATCGGGCGCGGCGCTCGAGCTGCTCGCGGTTGGTGATGCGGTAGCGCCGATCGCTCTGGTCGATCCAGCCGAGGCGGATGAACGACGCGATGGCCTTGTTGACGCGTTCGCGCGAGGCGCCGACCATCCCGGCCAGCTCTTCCTGGGTCACGGGGAGCGAGAACTCGTCGACGTCGCCCGACAGCTCGAGCAGGCGCTTGGCCGTGCGTCCGGTGACGTCGAGGAACACCGAGTCGGCCAGCGCCTCGTCGGTGTTGCGGATCCGGGTGACCAGCAGCGTCACCACCTTCCACAGCAGCGCGGGGCGGACCTCGTAGAGGTTGCGCAGCGGCTCGTAGGGGATGGCGATGACCTCGGACGGCTCGAGCGCGCGCGCCTCGGCCGAACGGGGCAGCCGGTCGAACAGCGGCATCTCGCCGAACAGGTCCCCCCGCTCCATGAGGGCGAGCACCGACTCGCGGCCGTCGACCGAGCGGTTGGCCATGGCCACGCGGCCCGACACGACGACGAACAGCTCGTCGGGCTCGTCGCCCTCGGTGAACAGCACGTCGCCGCGGTTGAGGATGCGGATCGCCGAGGCCTCGGCGATCGTGGCGATCTCGGCTGGCTCGAGCTCGTCGAACAACTCGACGGCCCTGAGCAGATCCTGATCAGGCATCGCGGCGATGCTACCGGCCCGCCGTCGGCCGGAGGGGGAAGTGGACGCGCCCACGATCCGGCGGACCCGCTCGCCGCCTGGCGCGAGGGTCCTGCACCACTTGTGGACAGGCGCCGGGATCCCTACCCTGATTGCGCCCTCCGACTCCTCCTCCTCGCCTGGGAGAACCATGTCCTTCGACGTCGGCGACAAGGTCGTCTATCCCCACCACGGGGCAGCCGTCATCGAGCGTCGCGAGCAGCTCGACGTGTTCGGCGAGGAGCGCGAATACCTCGTGCTGCGCCTCGCGTACGGAGACCTCACGCTGAAGGTGCCCTCCGACAACACCGAAGAGGTGGGGTTGCGCGACGTGATCAACGACGAAGAGGTCGAAGAGGTCTTCGCCGTGCTCCGCAAGAAAGAGGCACGCATGCCGACCAACTGGTCGCGGCGGTTCAAGAACCACGTCGAGAAGCTCAAGTCCGGCGACATCTACCAGGTCGCCGAGGTGGTGCGGAACCTGTCGCTGCGCGAGAAGGACAAGGGCCTGTCCGCGGGCGAGAAGCGCATGCTGGCCAAGGCCCGCCAGATCCTCGTGTCCGAGCTGACCTTCGCCATCAACGTCTCTGAGCAAGAGGCCGAGGCGAAGCTCGACGAAGCTCTCGCCTGAGGTTGTCGAACCTCCTCTCGTCCCCATCGCTGTGAGCATCTGGTCGATCGTCCTCGCCGCCGGTTCCGGCAGTCGCTACGACACCGCCCGGCTCAAGCAGTACGAGCCGCTCGGCGCGGGCCGCGTCGTCGATCTCTCGCTCGAGCGCGCCCGATCCACGGCGGACGGCGTGGTCCTGGTGGTCGGCCCGGGCTTCGCCGGCGATCCCGAGCCGCTCGCCGACGTGGTGGTGGCCGGGGGCGTGCGCCGCTCGGACTCGGTGCGCTGCGGGCTGACCGCCGTGCCCGACGACTGCGACATCATCGTGGTGCACGACGCCGCCCGTCCGCTGGCCGAGCCGGCGCTGTTCGACGCCGTGGTGGGGGCGGTGCTGGCCGGCGCCGACGGCGCCATCCCCGGAGTCGGCGTGGCCGACACGATCAAGCGCGTGGACGAGGGCCAGGTCACCGACACCCTCGACCGGGCCGAGCTCGTGTCGGTGCAGACCCCGCAGGCGTTCCGTGCCGACATCCTGCGTCGGGCCCACGAGGGCGAGCCCGACGCCACCGACGACGCCGCGCTGGTCGAGGCGCTCGGCGGGGTGGTCATCGTCGTTCCGGGCGATCCCGCCAACGTCAAGATCACGACCGCGGCCGACCTCGTCCTGGCCCGCCTGCGGCTGGGCTAGGCGCGGACCCGGGCACCACCGGCGCCATCGGCGGCGGCGTGAGCTCGGTCGAGCGGCCGGGGGGGCGCCCCGGTGGCGCAGAGCCCAGCGAGTAGCTTGCCGGGGATGCCCGTTCGAGTCGGACTCGGTTTCGACGTCCACCCCTTCACCGATGACCCCGGCCGCACGCTGCGCCTCGGGGGTGTCGCGTTCGCGGGCGAGCGCGGGCTGCGCGGCCACAGCGACGCCGACGTGGTGGCCCACGCGTGCGCCGACGCCCTGCTCGGCGCCGCCGGGCTCGGCGACCTGGGCGAGCACTTCCCCGACACCGATCCGCAGTGGCAGGGCGCCGACAGCCTGGACCTGCTGGGCGAGGTGTCCCAGCTCGTGCGGGCCGAGGGCTGGGCGCCGGTCAACGTGGACTGCGCGGTCGTGCTCGAGGCGCCCAAGGTGGCTCCGCACCGGCCTGAGATGCAGGCGCGGTTGAGCGCGGCCGTCGGTGCGCCCGTGTCGGTCAAGGCGAACCGGGCCGAGGGCCTGGGCGCCATCGGTCGGGGCGAGGGCATCGCCTGCTACGCGGTCGCCCTGGTCGAAGCCCCGTGAGCCCGTCCCGCTCGCCCCGTCGGGCGCCGGCCCGCGGCTCCGCGTCGAGCCGGTCGACGTCCAGCCGGTCGTCTGCTCGCCGGGCTCCGACCCGCTCGTCCTCGTCGCGGGCCGCGCCCAAGAGCGCGGCCAAGAGCCGCGCGCCACGGTCGGCCGCGGCCAAGAGCCGTGCGCCGCGGTCGGCCGCGGCCGAGAAGGCCATCGCCAGCCGCGAGGCCCGTCACGCCGCCGCATCGGTGCGCAACGCCGATCGTCCGGGTGCGAAGGCGCGCGGCGCCCGCTCTGGCGGTCGGGGGGCACCTGGCCGCGCCGGCCCCCGTCGCACCGGGCCCAAGGGGCTCGGGGGGAGCAGGTCGAGGGACGCCAGGCGGTGCGCGAGCTCCTGCTGGCCGGCACCCGCAAGGTGCGCGAGGTCTGGGTCGCCTCGGATCAGGACGATGCCCAGGTGCTCGACGACATCGCCGAGCTGGCGCTGAGCGTCGGCGTGGCCGTGCGCGACGTCACCCGCGCCAAGCTGGCCTCGGCCGCGCGCACCGAATCGCCCCAGGGCGTGCTCGCCCGAGCGGTGGCGCTGCCCGAGATCGAGCTCGACGACATGCTGGCCGTTCGCAAGGGCGGCCCCCCACCGTTCGTCCTGATGGTCGACGGGGTCACCGACCCCGGCAACCTCGGAGCGCTGCTGCGGTCGGCCGAGTGCGCCGGCGTCACCGGTGTCGTGCTGCCTCGCCACCGGGCCGTCCACATCACCCCCACGGTCACCAAGGCGGCCGCCGGCTCGATCGAGTACCTGCCGATGGCTCTGGCCGGTGGCCTGCCGACGGCCATCCGCCACCTGCAGGATTCGGGTGTCTGGGTGGTCGGGCTCGACGCGTCGGGCCCGCGCCGGCTGTTCGACCTCGACCTCGCCGACCGGCCGGTGGCGCTGGTGCTCGGCGCGGAAGGAGCCGGCCTGTCCCGCCTGGTGCGTGACCGCTGCGACGTGGTGGTCAGCATCCCCCTCGGGGGTCGGCTCCACTCGCTCAACGTCGCCGCGGCTGGCGCGTTGGCGTGCTTCGAGGTGGCGCGCAAGCGCCAGAGCCCATGACGACCGGACCCATGACGACAGGACCCAGGACGACTCCACGCATGACGGGACCATTTGTGACGAGACGACACAGGAGACCGGGCGCGGCCTGGCTCGCAGCTGCCCTCGGCGGCGCCCTCTCGATCGTGGCGATCGGGTGCAGCGCCAAGGCCAACCACACGACGACCCCGACGCTCGGATCGCAGACGACGCTGGCGGGCTCGAAGGGCTTCACCTGCCACGATCCCAAGGGCGACATCAGCCTCGACACCGCCACCAACGTGAAGGGCACGCGGTCCGACCCGAGCGGCATCGACATCCTGCTGGCGTCGACCAACGTCACCAGCTCCGAGCTCGAGGTCAAGTTCCAGACCGCCGGCCCGATCACGAACGCAGCCAAGCCGCTGTTCGACCTCGTGGCGGGCGATCTCAGCACCGCTCCTGCCCAGAGCTTCGAGCTGCGAGCGCTGCCGGCCGGTAGCCAGGGCGCAGCCGGCCAGTGGGCGGTGACGCTCTACACGTTCGAGAACGGCCAGCGGACGACCGAGCTCTCGGTGCCGGTGGTGGTGCAGGGTGATTCGCTCAGCTACTCGGTGCCGCTCAACCAGTTGCCGCCCATCGTCACGCTGCAGTGGCAGTTCGGCACGTCGTCCGAACAGCCCGATGGCACCACGCCGTTCGACGACTGCAACAGCTTCACGGCGACGTCGTCCACCACCACGCCGACGACCTGACGCAGGCGGTCAGGCCGTCAGGCTGAGCCGTCGAGGGCGCGCCACACCTTCTCGGGCGTGACGGGCATGTCGATGTGGCGCACGCCGAGGTGGGCGAGCGCGTCGATCACCGCGTTGTGGACCGCCGGCGTCGAGCCGATGGTGCCCGACTCGCCGATGCCCTTGGCTCCCAGCGCGTTGAGCGGGGTCGGCGTCTCCATCATCACCCGTTCGAACATCGGCAGCTCGGCCGCCGAGATCACCGGGTAGTCGGCGAAGGTGGCCGTCAGCGGGTTGCCGTCGTCGTCGAAGCGCACCTCTTCGTACAGCGCCTGGGCGGCGCCCTGAGCCAGCCCGCCGTGCACCTGGCCCTCGGCCAGCATCGGGTTGAGGATGACGCCCGCGTCGTCGACCGCCACCATCCGCACCAGCTCGGCCGCTCCGGTCTCGCGGTCGACCTCGACCACCGCGAGGTGCGCGCCGAACGGGAAGGTCGCCTTCGAGTCGGCCAGATCGGACAGGCCGCTCAGCGGGTCGGCGCCCTCGACGCCGAGCTCCTCCCAGCCGAGCCCGATGGCCGGGGTGCCGGCCACGTGGAACCGCCCCTCGGCCTGGTCGAGCACCACGTCGTCGGGCGCGGCCTCGAGCAGGTCGGCGGCCCGTTGGCGGGCCAGCTCGAGCAGCTTGCCGGCCGCGTCGTGCACCGAGGCCCCGGCCAGCTGCACCGAGCGCGAGCCGCCGGTGACCGCCCCGCGGGGGATCACGTCGGTGTCGCCGTGGACGACCTCGATGCGCTCCATCGGGATCCCGAGCCGCTCGCTGACCAACATGGCCCACGCCGTGTGGTGGCCCTGGCCGTAGGGGTTGGACCCGGTCTTGACCAGGATCGTGCCGTCGGGCCGCAGCTGCACCTCGCCGTACTCGGAGCCGCCGCCGGTCACCTCGACGTAGACCGCCATGCCGATGCCGAGCAGCTTGGGATCGTCGCTGTCGCGCCGCCGCGCCTGCTCGGCGCGGAGCTCCGCGTAGCCCGCGGTGTCGAGCACCAGGTCGAGGGCCCGTGCGTAGTCGCCGCTGTCGTACTCGGTGCCGGTCGGCGTGGTGAAGGGGAAGACGTCGGGGGGCAGCAGGTTGGTGCGGCGCACGTCGGCCGGGTCGAGGCCGATCTCGGTGGCGTAGAGGTCGATCATCCGCTCGAGGGCGGCCGCGGCCTCCGGGCGGCCGGCGCCGCGGTAGGCGACGAGGGGCGTCGTGGTGGTGACCACGCTGGTGGCCGAGAACTCGACGTCGCCCATCTCGTAGACGCCCGTGGTCATCATGCGCGTCATGAACGGCAGCACCGCGCCCATCGACGGGTAGGCGCCCGAGTCCTGCACGACCTCGAGCTTGTAGGCGGTGATCCGCCCCTCGCGCGTGCCGCCGAGGGTGGCGGTCTGGCGCTGTGCCCGACCGTGTCCCATCGCGACCATGTTCTCGGTCCGCGTCTCGAACCAGCGCACCGGCCGATCGACGCGCCGCGCCAGCTCGCCGAGCAGCAGGAGCTCGGGGGTGGCGCCCGCCTTGGCCCCGAAGCTGCCGCCGACGTCGGGGCAGACCACGCGGACCTCGCTCTGGTCGAGGCCGTAGACCGCGGCGATCGCGTCGCGCACGGGGTGGGCGCCCTGGCAGCTCTGGTACTGGACGAGCCGGCCGCCCTCCCACCATGCGGCGCCCGAGCGGCCCTCGATGGGGCTGGGCGCCAGCCTCTGGTTGACCATGTCCTGTGTGACGACGACGTCGCACTGGCTGAAGTCGACCGCGTCGCCACGGTGGTCGAGCGTCCACACGACGTTGGTGCCGGCCACGTCGAACAGCACCGTCTCGTCGAGCGCGGAACGGCCCGCGTCGACGACCGGCTCGAGCGGTTCGTAGTCGACGAACACGGCCTCGGCGGCGTCGGGACCCTGTTCGCGACGCTCGGTGACGATGGCGGCGATCGGCTCGCCGACGAAGCGCACGACATCTCGGGCCAGCAGCGGGCGCGTCATCGAGGCGTTCAGCATCGGCATGGCGGGGCCGAGGTCGTCGAGCTCGAGATCGGCTGCGGTGACGATCGCGAGCACGCCCGGCATGGTCAGGGCCTCGGCGGCGTCGACCTCGGTGAGGCGGGCGTGGGCGATCGTCGATCGCACGTAGGTGACGTAGGCGGCGCCGGGCAGGTGGAGATCGTCGACGTAGGTGCCGCCCGAGGTGAGCAGCGCCGGGTCCTCCCGGCGCAGGACGCGATGACCGAGGATGCTCATGGCGTTGGACGCTATCCGGTCGCCGAGCCTGCACGCGTCCCGCGTGGACGAGCGTGCGTCCGGGTGTGGACGACCCGCGGATCGGCTCGTAGAGTCGCGGTCCATGCCCGCACCCGTCGAGTACATCGTCATCGAGTTCCCCGGCAACCGGTTCAACGGTGACGTCGTCCCGGCCCTCGCGGAGCTGGTCCAGGGCGAGGTCGTCCACATCATCGACCTGCTGTTCGTCACCAAGGACGCCGCCGGTGAGGTCGCCTGGTTCGAGATCAGCGATCTCGAGGACCTCGAGATCGCTGCCGCCTTCGACTCCCTCGAGGGCGAGGTCGGTGGCCTGGTGAGCGAGGACGACATCCGCGCCGTCTCGGCCCAGCTGGCCAACGAGAGCTCAGCCGCCGTCATCGTGTGGGAGGACACCTGGGCCGAGCGGTTCGCCGACGCCGTCCTCGGCTCGTCGGGCCAGGTGCTGGCCCACGAACGCATTCCCGCCGATGTCGTCGCCGCGGCGATGGCCGAGCTCGACGCATGAGCATCGAGACGAGTCCGGTGCCCACCCCCGACTGGAGGATCACATGCCACTGATGCGACGAGGTGTCGGCCGACGCGGCCCAGGGCTGGTCGGCACGGTGGCGCGCACCGCGGTCGTCGCGGGCACGGCCACCGCCGTGGTCGGCGGCGTGTCCCGCCACCAGCAGGCCAAGGCCGACGCCCAGCAGGCCGCCGCCGAGCCGGCGTATGCCCCCGAGCCGCAGGCCGCGCCGCCGCCGCCCCCGCCCGCCGCGGCGCCGGCGGGCGAGGACACCACCATCACCCAGCTGCAGCAGCTGGCCGACCTGCACAGCCAGGGCGTCCTCACCGACGACGAGTTCGCGGCCCAGAAGGCACGCGTCCTCGGCGGTTGACCGACCGGCCGACTCGTACACTGACGCCATGACCGACCAGGGCGATCAGAGCGTGCTCGACCACATCCACCAGCTGATGGCGACCGAGCACGACCTGCTCGAGCACCACCCGCACACGGGTCGCGATGCGGCGATCGACGAGCAGCTCACCGCGCTCGACGTCGAGATCGACCGCAACTGGGACCTGCTGCGCCAGCGGCGCGCCCTGCGCCGCTCCGGCAACGATCCCGCGGGCGCCGTGATGCGCCCCTCGGGCACGGTCGAGGGCTACCAGCAGTAGCGGTTCCCGTGAAGGTCTCGATCCTCGACGACTACATCGACACCCTCCGGACCCTCGACTGCTTCGCCGCCCTCGACGGCCACGAGGTCACGATCTGGAACGACCACGTCGAGGACCTCGATGTGCTGGCCGAGCGACTGCACGACTGCGAAGCGCTGGTGCTCATCCGTGAGCGCACCCGCGTCCGTGCCGACCTGCTCGAGCGGCTGCCCCACCTGCGGCTCATCAGCCAGCGCAGCGCGTATCCCCACATCGACGTCGAGGCCTGCACCCGGCTCGGGATCGTGGTGTCCTCCGACCTGCACGCCGGCTCGCCCTCGTATGCCACCGCGGAGCTGACGTGGGCGCTCGTGCTGGCGGCCATGCGCCAGATCCCCCGGCAGACGGCGTCGCTCGAGGCGGGGCACTGGCAGATGGGCGTGGGCCGGACGCTCCGCGGCAAGACGCTCGGCGTGTACGGCTACGGGCGCATCGGCGCGGTGGTGGCCGGCTACGGCCGGGCGTTCGGCATGGACGTGGTCGTGTGGTCGGGCGAGGCGTCGTGTGCCCGCGCGAGAGCGGACGGCTTCAGGGTGCCAGAGTCCCGAGACGAGCTCTTCCAGATCAGCGACGTCGTGTCGCTGCACCTGCGCCTGGTCGAGGCCACCCGCGGGCTGGTCACCGCGGCCGACCTGGGCCGCATGAAGCCGACGGCGTTGATCGTCAACACCAGCCGCGCCGGGCTGATCGAGCCCGGTGCGCTCGTCTCGGCCCTTCGGGCAGGTCGCCCCGGTCTCGCCGCCGTCGACGTCTACGAGGACGAGCCGGTCCTCGATCCCGGCCATCCGCTGCTCGGTCTGGACAACGTCGTGTGCACACCGCACATCGGCTACGTCACCCGCGACGAGTGGGAGCTGCAGTTCGCCGAGGTCTTCGACCAGATCAACGCCTACGCCGCGGGCGCACCCACCAACGTCGTCAACCCCGACGTGCTCGCGCACGCACGCGCCACGGCGAGCGACGCCGACGTGCTGGGGCCCGCACGCGCCACGGCGAGCGACCCCGGGGGGCCGCCCGCCGTGGACGGGGGGTGATCGGCGATCACATCTCGTGGGCTTGGTACACCTCGACGGTGCCGCCGCCCTCGAAGATCGGGCAGCCGCTGGTGGCCTTGGCGGCCAGTTCGATGGTGTCGGCCGAGATGACCGAGTAGCCGGTCAGCCCGGCCGTGGCGGTGCCGGTCGAGCCGTCGGCCTTGACCGCGGTCGACTCGCCGAACGGGTTGCCGGTCTCGACGACCGCCGAGCCGAGCGCCCCGAACCATCCCATCCACGCCTGCATGGCGGCCTCCTGCGCCTCGGGCGTCTCGGCCATGCCGCCACCCTTGTACACGAGCACGTACTTCCCCATCGCGGTTCTCCTTCGATCGGGCCGGTCGAGCCGGCCTCGTGGGTGTGGTGTGCGAGGCGCCGCATCGGGCTCGCACTGCACCGACGAACGGCAGGCGCCGCGATCGACACCTCCGCCGAAAAATCGCGCGACCGATCGGTCGCCTGCCTCGCGGAGAGCCCGAGGTGGGATTCGAACCCACGACATCCGCTTTACAAGAGCGGCGCTCTGGCCAGCTGAGCTACCCGGGCGGGTCGGTCGCGCGGTCGGGCGGACCGCTCGACCGACCAGCGTAGGCCGCCCGTCGGTGGGCATCGGTGCCACGGCCAGGGTGCTTGCAATGGCGGGACGGGTGCAGCACAGTGCGCAGATGGAGTTCACCGACCGCGATCGAGCCATCCTCGACTTCGAGCGTTCGTGGTGGACCGAGTCCGGTCCCAAAGAGGCCGCCATCCGTGAGCGGTTCGAGCTGTCGGGCGCCCGGTACTACCAGATCGTCAACGAGCTGCTCGAGTCCGACGAGGCATACGCGTACGACCCGCTCGTGGTCCGCCGCCTCCGCCGCCTGCGCGATCGCCGACGCCGGGCTCGCCACGAGGGGTACCAGGCGACCGAGCACCCGGGCCGTTGACCGCTCCCGGCGGCGGCTCGGCCCCGGCGGCCGGGTCTCCGGTCGGTGACGACCGACGCGCCACCGTCGCCGGTGCCGTGCTCGTCACCGTCATGGTGCTGATCGGTCTGCTGCTGCTGGCCAAGGGGTTCAGCGACGACGGCGGCCTGCTCTCGACCAGCAAGAAGTCGACCACCACGACCGTCGCGACCCACACCACGGGTCCGCACAGCACCACCACGACGGCGCCCATCGATCCGGCCACGGTGCACGTGTTCGTGGCCAACGGCAGCGGCGCGTCCGGAGCGGCCGGCAAGACCAGCCAGGTCCTGGCCGGCAAGAGCTACCCGACGCCCGGCGCCGGCAACGCCCCGCCCACGACGGCCACGATGGTGTACTACCTGCCGGGTCAGCAGGCGCAGGCCAAGCTCGTGGCCACCAGCCTCGACCTCCCGGCCAGCAGCGTGGCGCCCATGCCCACGCCGCCGCCGGTCAGCGGGATCGGCAGCGCCACGGTCCTGGTCGTGATCGGCAGCGACGGCGCGTTGGCGGCGGTCGAGAGCGGCAACCCCACGACCACGGCCTCGACCACCACCACCAAGAAGCCCTGACGACCGTGCGCGGCGGCTCGCTGCCGGCTCCGCTCGAGGCCCTCGGTGCCGACTCCGCGGCCTCAGGCGTGTTCGTCGACTACGACGGCACGCTGTCCGAGATCGTCGACGATCCGAGCGAGGCGGTTCCGCTCCCGGGGATCGCCGCCGTGCTCGATCAGCTGGCCTCGCGGTTCGGCCGGGTCGCGGTGCTGTCGGGTCGGCCGGTGGCCTTCCTGCAGCCGTGGTTCGGCGCACGGGTGATGCTGTCGGGCCTCTACGGGCTCGAGACGATCGTCAACGGCCAGCGCCTCGACCATCCCGTCGGTGGAGTCTGGCGCGAGGTCGTCGACGACGTGGCCCTGCAGTCGTCGGCCCGTGGTCCCGATGGCATGCGGGTCGAGTCCAAGGGGCTGTCGCTCACCCTGCACTACCGGGGTCGGCCCGAGCGGGCCCAGGCCGTGCGCAAGTGGGCCGAGCACCAGGCGGCCCGATCGGGCCTCGAGGTGCGCGCCGCCCGTCAGTCCTACGAGCTCCACCCTCCGATCGACGTGGACAAGGGCACCTCGCTGCTCGAGTTGGCCGACGACCTGGCCGCGGTGTGCTTCCTGGGCGACGACATCGGCGATCTGCCCGCCTTCGACGCGCTCGATCAGCTGGCGGCGGCCGGGCGAACCGCGGTGCGCGTCGGCGTGCGCAGCGCCGAGGTGGCCGACGAGCTGATCGATCGTGCGGATGTCGTGGTCGACGGGCCGCGTGGGGTGCTCGAGCTGCTTCAGGCGTTGGCCGCGGCCAGCTGAGCATCCAACCAGTCGGTCGGCGTGCGTGACCTGGCTCGCCGACGCAGCTCGTCGGCCTGCGCGGCGCGTGCGCCGACCGGCGTCGCCAGCGCGTCGGCCAGCGCGTCGGCGGTGCCCGTGATGTCGTAGGGGTGGACGGGTCGCACCGCGCCTTCGAGCTCGGCCCACGCCCCGGCCTCGGTGCTGAGCAGGACCACCCCGTCGTGCTCGTTGACGAGCGCGCCCTCCTTGGCGACGAGGTTGAGGCCGTCGCGCAGCGGGTTGACCATCAGCACGTCGAAGCGCCTCAGCGCCGCCACCGACCGGGGGTGGTCGTCGCCGATGAACGCGAGGATGGGGGTCCATTCCGGCGTGCGCCACCGCGCGTTGACGCGCTCGACCACCGACTCGACCTCCTGTCGGTAGGCCAGGTACTCGGGCAGGCCCTCTCGTGACGGATAGAAGAACGCGCCGAACACGACCCGTCCCCGCCACTGCGGGTACCGGTCGAGCAGGTCGTCGTAGGCCAGGAAGCCCCGCACCAGGTTCTTGGACAGCTCGATCCGGTCGACACGCGCCACGAGGGCGCGGTCACCGACCTGCTCGTCCAGGCCCGCCAACGCAGACCGGCAGGCGGCGCCGTTCGCGACGGTGGCCAGGTCGTCGGGGTCGGGGGCCAGCGGCGCGACGAACGTGGTGGGCGTGCGCCCGATCAGCTCGCGGCAGCTGGCGTCGAAGGCGTCGGCCCAGCGCTGCGTGTGGAACCCGCACCGGTGGTGGCCGGCCAACCCCTCGAGCAGCTCGGCGCGGACGTCGTCGGGCAGCACGCGCAACCCGTCGGGCCCGGCGAAGGGCGTGTGTGAGAAGTGCACAGTGCGCAGATCGGGGCGGGCCTCCGCCAGCATCGGGCCCAACAACGACAGGTGGTAGTCCTGCACGAGCACGGCCGCGTCGGGCGGGCTCTCCGCGGCCACCGCGTCGGCGAAGGCGGCGTTGACCTCGCGGTAGGCGGCCCAGGCTTCGGCGAAGTGGCGGTCGAAGCGGGGCCGGTGGGCCACGTCGAACAGCCCGTGGTGGACGAACCAGAGCGTGGCGTTCCCGACGACGTCGTAGGCCATCCGGTAGCGGTCGGCGTCGAGCTCGAGCAGCCGGGTGCGGAAGCCCTCCGCGTCGGTGAGACCCTCGTGGGCCGCGGCGCGGTCGCCGTCGGACATGGCGGCGGCGATCCAGATCGTGTCGGTACCGGCCACCAGAGGCGCCAGGCCCGACACCAGCCCGCCTGCGCCCCGGCGGGCCTGGACGGCGCCGTCGGCGCGCACCGAGAACGACAGCGGACCCCGGTTCGACACCAGCACCACGGGCCGGCGGTCGGTGGCGGCGGGCGGCTCGGTCACCGCACGATCATGCCCCACCCGCGGCGGATCCCCATGGGACGCGGTCGGTGGGTAAGCATGTCGTCGTGCACGTGGTCGCGGCTCCCGACAAGTTCCGAGGTACGGCCACCGCGGCCGAGGTCGCCTCCGCGATCGCCGAGGCGGTCGAAGCACTCGGTCACACGTGCACGACGGTGCCGATGGCCGACGGCGGCGAGGGGACCCTCGAGGTGCTCGGCGGGGCCAACCGCGTGACCACGGTGACCGGACCGCTCGGGCGACCGGTCGACGCCTCGTGGCGCCTCGACCGCCGTTCGGCGGTGATCGAGATGGCGCAGGCCTCGGGCCTCGAGCTGGCCGGCGGCGCCGAGGGCAACGATCCGATCGGCGCCACCACGAGCGGCACGGGCGAGCTCATCTCGATCGCGGTCGAGAGCGGCGCGACCCGCGTGCTCGTCGGCGTCGGCGGTTCGGCCACCACCGACGGCGGCCTCGGCGCGCTCCAGGCGCTCTTCCCGTTGCAGCGGCTCCGGGGCGTCGAGCTGGTGGTGGCCTGCGACGTGCGCACGTCGTTCGTCGACGCCGCCGCGGTGTTCGGGCCGCAGAAGGGGGCCAGCCCGTCGCAGGTCGAGCTGCTGACGCGCCGGCTCGAACGGCTGGCCGACGTGTACGTGCACGACCACGGTGTCGACGTGCGCCCGTTGGTGGGCGGCGGCGCGGCGGGTGGGTTGGCCGGAGGCCTGGCCGCGGCGGGGCGCGCCTCGAACCGGGCTTCGAGGTGGTGGCCGACGAGGTCGAGCTCTACGACCTGCTCGAGCACGCCGACCTGGTGATCACCGGCGAGGGGTTCCTCGATGCCGAGTCGTTCGACGGCAAGACCGTCGGCGGCGTGGCTGGGCTGGCCGCCCAGCTCGACCTGCCGGTGCTGGCGGTGGCCGGTGACTGCTTCGACGGGGCCGAGCAGCTGATCGACGCCATCTCGCTGGTCGAGCGCTTCGGCGCCGAGCGGTCGCGGTCCGAGACCCTCGCCTGCATCAGAGAGGCGGTCCACGACCGCTCCAGGAGGTTGAGGTCCACGACCGCCTCCGGGAGGTTGAGGTCCAGACCGCGTCAGGCTGAGGAGCGGCGGTACTCGGGGATCTCGACGAGCGGCGGGCGCTCGGTGACGTCGACGACGAGCGGTTCGCGGTCGGGCCGCACCAGCACCTCGGTGGTACCCACCATGTCGGGCGCGGCGCGGTGCAGCGCGATCTGCAGCACCGCCATGGCCTGGGGCGAGAGCTCGTCGAGCGGTCGGTTGCGGTGGATGCGCTGGCCGAGGTCGACCTGCGCCATGGCGGTCAGCCCGAAGCGCTTCTCGATGTCGATCAGCAGGCCCAGGTCGACGCCGTAGCCCTCGACGAAGGGCAGCTGCTCGAGCAGCTCGCGCCGGCCTGCGTACTCGCCGGCCAGCGGCTGGATGAACGGCGCCAGCTGGGGGAACAGCAGGCTGATCACCGGACGTGCCACCAGCTCGGTCACGCGGCCGCCGCCCACCAGGTCCTCGTCGACCGGACGCTCGTAGAAGCCCTTGACGAAGCCGACGTCGTTGTGGGCCAGCAGCGGACCGAGCAGGCCGACGACGAAGAGCGGGTCGAAGTTGCGCACGTCGGCGTCGCACCAGACGACCAGGTCGCCGCGGGACGCGCAGAGCGACTTCCACAGCGCCTCGCCCTTGCCGTGCCCGACGCCGTAGGCCGGCAGGATCTCGTCGGCGCGCAGGACCGTGGCGCCGGCGTCGGCGGCCACTGCCGCGGTGCGATCGGTCGAGTGGTCGTCGACGACCAGCAGCTCGTCGATGAGCGGCAGCTGCTCGACGAGCGCCTTGCGGGTGGCTTCGACGATGCCGCCGACCGTGTCCTCTTCGTCGCGGGCCGGCAGGCACAACGAGATCGTCCGACCGCCCTTCTCGGCGACGAGGCGGGCGGGGTCGAACTCCCCGGCGCGGAAGGTCCGCAACATGGCGGCTGGCACGCCCTCATGGTCACCGACAACGGCGTGCCCTGGCAAGGCGAGGTGGTGCGCCCGTTAGCCTGTCGGCCAGTCGAGGGGGAGGTGCCGCCATGACGACGGCCGAGTTCGGGGGCGTGATCGGCCGGGACTGGCGGGACTCGGAGCCGTGGTGGCCACCCGATGCCGCCCCGCCGGCCGGGGCCCCCAACGTCGCGCTCGTGGTGCTCGACGACGTGGGGTTCGCCCAGCTCGGGTGCTACGGCTCGGACATCGCGACGCCGACCCTCGATCGCCTGGCGGCCGGCGGGGTGCGCCTGGCCAACTTCCACACCACCGCGTTGTGCTCACCCACGCGGTCGTGCCTGTTGACCGGGCGCAACCACCACGCCAACGGCATGGGCCGGGTGGCCGACCTGGCCATGGGCTACCCCGGGTACTGGGGCCAGATCCCCCGGGAGAACGGCTTCCTGTCCGAGATGCTCGGCGCCCGCGGCTACGTGCCCATGGCGGTCGGCAAGTGGCACCTGACCCCTGACGACGAGACCCACATGGCCGCCTCGCGCGCGTCGTGGCCGCTCGGGCGCGGGTTCCAGCGGTGGTACGGGTTCCACGGGGGTGAGACCCACCAGTTCGCGCCCGCGCTCTATCACGACAACCACGCAGTGGCTCCGCCCCGCTCGATCGACGACGGCTACCACCTGAGCGCCGATCTGGCCGACCAGGCGATCCGGTACCTGGGTGACGTGCGGGCGGTCGATGCCGACCAGCCGTGCTTCCTCTACCTCGCCACCGGCGCCTGCCACTCGCCGCACCACGCGCCGGTCGAGTGGATCGAGCGCTACCGCGGCGCGTTCGACGGCGGCTGGGACCGATGGCGCGACGACACGTTCGCCCGCCAGCTCGAGTCGGGGATCGTGGCGCCGGGCACGCGCTTGTCGCCACGGCCGCCGTGGGTGCCGGCGTGGGACGAGCTGTCCGCCACCGAGCGCACGGTGGCGGCGCGGTTCATGGAGTGCTTCGCTGCGTACCTCTCCTATACGGACGCGCAGATCGGTCGCGTCGTCGACTTCATCGACGAGCTGGGCGAGCTCGACGACACGCTCATCGTCGTGGTGTCCGACAACGGCGCGAGTGCCGAGGGCGGACGCGACGGATCGATCAACGACGTGCGACTGACCAACCTCGATCCGGCCCGGCCCCGCGAGCTCGCGGCGCGCATCGACGAGATCGGCGGTCCCAGCGCCCACAACAACTACCCGTGGGGCTGGACCATGGCCGGCAACACGCCCTTCAAGCGGTGGAAGCGCGAGGTGCACGAGGGAGGGGTGGCCGACCCGTGCATCGTCCACTGGCCGGCGAGGTTCGGGTCGAGCGGCCGGGGCGATCCGGCGCCAGTTCGTGCACGCCATCGACGTGATGCCGACGGTGCTCGAGCTGGCCGGCATCTCGCCTCCCGAGTCCATCGACCACATCCCGCAGACGCCGATCGACGGGCACGAGCTTCGCCTACCTGCTGGCCGAGGGGACCGAGTCCGAGCCCGAGCGGCACGAGACGCAGTACTTCGAGATGCTCGGCTCCCGAGCGCTCTACCACCAGGGGTGGAAGGCGGTGACCTTCAAGCCGCTGGGCCCGATGTACGACGACGGGCTCGACTTCGCCGCGCCCTTCGACGACGACGTCTGGGAGCTGTACCACGTGGCCGAGGACCTCTCCGAGATCGACGATCTGGCGGACGCCGAACCCGAGCGCCTGGCCGCGATGGTCGAGCGCTGGTGGGACGAGGCCCGCCGGCACCAGGTGCTCCCGCTCGACAACCGCGTGCTCTACACGATCCTCAACCCCAAGCCGAGCCGCGCGCCGCGACCGACTCGTCTACCGGTACTTCGCGTTCGGCGCGCCCGTCCCCGAGCCGGTGGCGGTCGACGTGCGCAACCGCGCCCACACGATCACCGTGGATGCGACGATCCCTGGGGGTGACGGTGGTGCCGACGGCGTGCTGTTGGCGCTCGGGTCGGTGCTCGGCGGGTGGACGCTGCACGTGCTCGACGGTCGGCTGCGCTACGTGCACAACCTCTACGGCAAGCAGCGGCACACGATCAGCAGTGAGGGCGAGCTTGCGCCAGGGCGCCATCGGCTCTCGTTCGAGTTCACCAAGACGGCCGAGCACGCCGGCACGGGGACCCTTCGTTGCGACGGCGAGGTGATCGGCCAGGGCGAGATCCCTCGGTTCACGCCCTCGCAGTTCACCGGTACGGGTGTCGGGCTCACGTGCGGCTACGAGATGGGGCCCGCGATCGGCGAGGGCTACGTCGCCCCGTTCGGGTTCGCGGGCCAGATCCACGACGCCGCCGTCGAGGTCACCGGTCGGCCGGCACGCAATCCGCTGGCCGAGTTCGAGGCGATCATGAACCAGCAGTGAGGTCGCGCCGGGCGACGCCCCCGAAATCTGTGCAGTTCACCGTCTCACCGCCGGTCAAGTGCACAGATTTCGGGTGGGGGCGAGCCGGGATACGCTTTCGGGCATGAGCGTCACTGTTCGCGTACCCCCCGTGTTCCGCACCATGACGTCGGGCTCGTCGCAGATCGAGGTCGACGGTGGCACCGTGGCCGAGGTGCTGGCCGCGCTCGAGACCGGCCATCCGGGCTTCGCCGAGAAGCTGTTCGACGACCAGGGCGCGCTGGTGCGCTACGTCAACGTGTTCGTCGACGACGACGACGTGCGCTTCCTCGACGGGCTCGAGACCAAGGTGCCCGACGGCGGCACGCTGTCGATCATGCAGGCCGTCGCCGGCGGCTGAACGCAGAGGAGCGGCCGGCGCTCCCTCGGTCAGCCGGCCGCGGTCCCCTCTGGGTACCGCCGCAGTGGTCTCCAGCATCGACCCTCGACGGCCGTGGCTGTACAGAATCTTCTGTGGCGGGCCGGGAACATCGGTGTCTGACGACGAGTTCCATGCCGCCGTGCACGGGGCCGGAGGTCAGGTCGGGGCGAGGGCGGCGATGAGCTCGGGGCGGTCGGGGCCGAGCGGTTCTTCCGGTGGGCGCTCGTCACGGGCCTGATAGGCGGCCAGCACGCGGTTGACGACGTCCGCGTCGGTGGTGATCAGTTCCGGCGGATCGAGCAGGTTGAAGGCCCGGACGAAGGCGCGGAAGACCGTGGCGTCGGTGCGCACCGCCGGCATGAGGCCGTCGCGCATGATCGACCGCATGAACTCGCGGGCCACCCGACTCGACTCGGCATCGCCTCCACCGGCGGCCTCTGCGTCCGGGGCGTCGCCGTCGGTCGAGGCGGCCGGGGTGGTCGAGGCGGCCGGGATGGTCGACGTGGACGCCTCGAGGTCGTGGGCGCGGATGGCGGCGGCCTCGCGGTTGAGGCGGTCCTGGTTGACCGAGGCCTGGTACCAGGGGCGGACCTCGCGGTCGCTCGCCGCTTCGTAGGCCAACGAGCGCGCCACCAGATCGGGCTCGTCGCCGCCGGGGTGGGCGGCGAGGGCGTCGGCGAGCAGGGTGGCCTGCACCATCGCCAACGAGCACCCGCGCCCGTACAACGGGTTCGTGCAGGTGTGGGCATCGCCGACGGCATGGAATCCGAGCAGGCGGGGGCGTCCGTCGTCGTCGAGGTACGAGACGGCCCGGTTGATCAGCCCGCCCATGGTGTGGACGCCGGTGATCGGCTCGGTCACGTCGGGGTCGACCCACGGGCGGGTGGCCGGCAGCGCGGCGGCGGCGCGATCGAAGTCGTCGAGGTCGACCAGGCGGGTGCGCAGCTCGCGGTCGTCGGCGTCGAGGGCGAAGGTGACCGACAGCGTGCGGTTGTCCCCCTGGAACACGGCGTACTTGAGGTAGCCGAGATCGCCGCCGATGGGACCGTCGGTGGGCGGCGACTCGACGCCCGGGAGCAGGCGGTAGAAGCGCGAGAGGTAGATGATGCCGGTGTCCTCGACCTGCTCGTCCGGGTGGACGCCGATCTCGCCGAGCCATGTGGGCACGGCCGATCGCCGTCCGAGCGCGGCCACCACCATCGACGCGGGCACGATCTCGGCTTCGGTCGACGAAGCCGGGTCGGTCGGGTGCAGGCGCACCCCGGTCACCCGCGGGACCGGCGACCCTGACGCGGCTCCGGGCTCGTCGACCCCCGCACCATCGACGGCGATGCCGTCGACCACGACACCGTGGCGCAGGGTCACCGCGTCGGTGGCGAGGACGATCCGACGCAGCACCCACTCGAAGGTCGTGCGGCGACAGGCCAGGGCCACGAGGTCGTCGTCGCCCGGTCGCGGCTCGCGGTCGACGATGTCGACGGGGAGGTTGTCGGCGAAGCGGATCTCGGTGGCTCCCGCATCGAGCAGGGCCTCGAGGACGTCGGGATAGCGGTCGCGGAGCAGGTTCCGCAGCCGCGCCAGCAGGGCGTGGGAGTGGCGGACCTGGGGGGCACCGCGGCGATCCCACTCGAAGGCGGCGTCCGGGTCGGCCGGCAGCGGCGTGGCGTCGCGCTCGATCAGGGTGACCCGATGGCCGGCCCGGGAAAGGGCCAGGGCGGTCCCGAGGCCGGCCACGCCGGCGCCCACCACGACGATGGGGTCGTCCTGGGCTGGTGGGGATCCCGTCACGGGCGCCGAGCCTATGGGGTCCGTCGAGCAGGGCGGTCCAGGCCGGTGTCGATCCGGGTGACGGGCCGTCCCCGCCGCCTTTTGGGGCCGTCGGGTTGCGACTGGGCCGCGGTTTTGGTTTCCTGTTAGCAGTCTCGTATCGAGAGTGCTAACCGCGCCACCTCGGCGCACCGGGCGTCGACCGACGCCAGCGACAGCAGGATGCAGTCGAAAACGGCTGCCACCCAACGGAGGGGATTCCCCGAATGGCCAAGATCATCGAATTCGACGAGCAGGCTCGCCGGGCGCTCGAGCGGGGGATGAACCAGCTCGCCGACGCCGTGCGCGTCACCCTCGGCCCCAAGGGTCGCAACGTGGTGCTCGACAAGAAGTGGGGCGCTCCCACCATCACCAACGACGGCGTGTCGATCGCCAAGGAGATCGAGCTCGAGGATCCCTTCGAGAAGATCGGCGCCGAGCTCGTCAAAGAGGTCGCCAAGAAGACCGACGACGTGGCCGGTGACGGCACCACCACCGCCACGGTGCTGGCCTGGTCGATGGTGCGCGAGGGTCTGCGCAACGTGGCCGCCGGCGCCAACCCGATGTCCATCAAGAAGGGCATCGAGGCCGCCGTCGAGGCCGCCGTCCAGTCCATCAAGGACCAGGCCAACGACGTCGAGGACAAGAGCCAGATCGCCCAGGTCGCCGGCATCTCCTCGGCCGACTCCGAGATCGGCGAGATGATCGCCGAGGCCATCGACAAGGTCGGCAAGGACGGCGTCATCACCGTCGAGGAGTCGCAGACCTTCGGCATGGAGATGGATCTCGTCGAGGGCATGCGCTTCGACAAGGGCTACATCTCGCCCTACATGGTCACCGACCCCGAGCGCATGGAAGCGTCGCTCGAGAACCCCTACATCCTGCTCGTCGGGTCGAAGATCACGGCCGTGCGCGACCTGCTGCCGCTGCTCGAGAAGGTCATGCAGGCCGGCAAGCCGCTCGTGATCATCGCCGAGGACGTCGAGGGCGAGGCCCTGGCCACGCTCGTCGTCAACAAGATCCGCGGCACCTTCAACTCGGTGAGCGTCAAGGCCCCCGGCTTCGGCGATCGCCGCAAGGCGATGCTGCAGGACATGGCCATCCTCACCGGTGCGCAGGTCATCACCGAAGAGGTCGGCCTCAAGCTCGAGAACACGACGCTCGACCTGCTCGGTCAGGCTCGCAAGATCGTGGTCACCAAGGACGAGACCACCATCGTCGAGGGCGCCGGCGTCAAGGCCGACGTCGAGGGTCGCATCAGCCAGATCAAGGCCGAGATCGAGAACACCGACTCGGACTACGACCGCGAGAAGCTCCAAGAGCGCCTGGCCAAGCTGTCCGGCGGCGTGGCCGTCCTCAAGGTCGGTGCCGCCACCGAGGTCGAGCTCAAGGAGAAGAAGCACCGCATCGAAGACGCGGTCAGCACCACCAAGGCCGCCATCGAGGAGGGCGTGGTCGCCGGCGGTGGCACGACGCTGCTGCGGGCCCAGGCCAAGGTGCTCGACGTCGCCAAGGACCTGACCCCCGACGAGGCCACCGGTGCCCGCATCGTGGCCCACGCCCTCGAAGAGCCGCTCAAGCAGATCGCGACCAACGCCGGCCTCGAAGGCGGCGTCGTGGTCGAGCGGGTGCGCAACCTCGATTCGGCCACCGAAGGCCTCAACGCCGCCACCGGCGAGTACGAGGACCTGGTCAAGGCCGGCATCATCGATGCCGCCAAGGTGACCCGTTCGGCCCTGCAGAACGCGGCGTCGATCGCCGCGCTGTTCCTCACCACCGAGGCCGTCATCGCTGACAAGCCCGAGGAGTCCGGTCCGGCCATGCCGGGCGGGATGGACGACTACTGAGTCGGTAGCGGGTCGACGACTACTGAGTCGGTAGCAGGTCGACGACTACTGAGTCGGTAGCAAGACCTCGACGACGACGTCGTCGCGAGACCGTGTGCGGGGCGCCCTTCGGGGCGCCTCGTTCGCGTCCCGGCCCTTCACAGGGCGCTCACATGGCGCTCAAGCCCGCATCACACCGGCGCGGTCGACTGGACCCACACGAACCCGGAGGTTCCGATGTTGGGCAATCGAATCGCGGATGTTGCGACTGCATCGCCGTCCCGGGCGAACAGCGCCGACGGCGCCAACCGACCGACCGAGCGGCGCGAGAGCCGGTGGCGGATCGTGATCCCGGCCGCCGCCGTGCTCGTGCTGCTGGTGGCCGGCTTCTCGTGGATATACGTGAGCACGCGTGGCGCCGGTGGCGACTCGATCGATCTGTCGAGCCTCGACGCGTCGGCGGCCGCCCCGACGGCGACGACGCCGGTCACGCCATCCACGACCGCCGATCCCGCGTCGGCGTCGTCCGCCGAGCAGCAGACGGCGGCGACGCTGGTGTCCGAGGCCCGAGCCGACAGCAGCTCGTTCGACCAGATCGGTGCCGCCACCTCGGCCGGCTATCGCACCGCGACGGCGCTGTCCCTGCGCAGCCTGCGGGTCGGCGGCGTCCGCTACGAGGTGAAGCCCTCGCAGATCGACGGCGCGGTCGATCCGTCCCGACCCGGCGGCTTGATGTACCGCCGGACTGCAACGGGATACGAGCTGGTCGGCGAGCTGTTCCTGGGTGTGTCGGGCGACGGGCTGGCGCACCCGGCTGGCGCGCTGGCGCCGTGGTACCCGACGGCTCTGCGCACCAAGCGCGGCGCGACGGTCGAGGTGCTGCCGGTCTGGTTCGGTGCCGGCGTGCTCCATCCGTTCGCCCTGACCTGGGACGGAGCCACCGCGGCGTAGCCGGGGCCCGAGGAACCCGATCAGTCGGGGAAGCCGGGACGTCGGAGGATCGGCCGACGGCACTACCCTCCAACGGTGACCCGCGGACGCACCGCGACGGTGCTGACCACGACCTTCGAGGCCGGGTCGGTCAGCCGTCAGCCCGACGACCTGGTGGTCGAGGAACCGATGTCGATCCACCTCGACGATCACCTCGTGACCACCACCATGCGCACGCCTGGCCACGACTTCGAGCTGGCGGCCGGCTTCTGCTTCACCGAGGGGCTGCTGGCCGGCGCGCCGGTGCAGACCTGCCGCTACTGCGGCACCGGTCCGGCCGTCGAGACCGACTTCAACGTCGTGTCGGTCGACACGGGCGGTCGGGCTCCGGTGCCGACGCCGCGTCTCGGGCCGACGACCTCGTCGTGCGGGCTGTGCGGATCGGCCTCGTTGGCCGAGCTGGCCGAGCGACTCGAACCACTCGAGTCCCGCACGCGGATCCCCCTCGAGGTGCTGGCCGCCATGCCCGAGCGCATCCGGGTCGAGCAGCAGCTGTTCGACCTGACGGGCGCGGTGCACGCCGCCGCGGCCTTCGACGTCGCTGGTGCACCGATCGTCGTGCGCGAGGACGTCGGGCGCCACAACGCCGTCGACAAGGTGGTGGGCCGACTCCTGCTCGACGGGCGGCTCCCGGCGGGCGACCTGGGCCTCTACGTGAGCGGCCGCGCCTCGTTCGAGATGGTGCAGAAGGCGTGGGCGGCCGGCTTCGCCGCGCTCGTCGCGGTGAGCGCACCGACATCGCTGGCGGTGTCCACCGCCGTACAGGCCAACCTCACCCTGGCCGGCTTCGTCCGCGGGGCGCGCATGAACGTGTACCACGAGGCTGCCTGACGTCGTCCCAAAGCGGCGAGGGTAGGGTTTCGCCGTCGGCTCGGCTGGGGCTCGGCGAGATGCTCGGGAGAGGAGCCGCAGGTGAGGAGTGAGGCAGGGCCGACGGCTCGACACGCGACCTCCACCTCGGCTCGAGCCGCGGCGTATGCCAGCCGGGGCTACGCGTTGGCGACCAGCGGCCAACGGGCCCTGCCCGACTTCGTCATCTTCGGCGCCGCGCGATGTGGCACCACGTCGCTGTTCGAGTACGTCGTGCAGCATCCGCTGGTGGTGGGCCCGAAGATGAAAGAGCTCAACTTCGCGCAGAGCGTGCACAACTTCGACCGCGGCGCCAAGTGGTACCGGTCGTGGTTCCCGCGCACCTCGGCCCTGCAGGCCGCGGGTCGGGCTCACGGACGCGAGCGGGCCCTCACCGGTGAGGGGACTCCCAACTACTTCGCCCATCCCCTGGCCGCCGCCCGTCTCCGGTCGGTCGTGCCCGATGCCAAGCTGCTGCTGATCCTGCGCAATCCCGTCGAGCGCACGTGGTCGCACTGGCGTTGGGCACGCCGGCAAGGCAAGGAGGATCTGAGCTTCGCCGAGGCCATCGAGCGCGAGCACGACCGTCTGCCCGACGGGTTCGCGATGATGGAGGACCCCAAGCGGACCGAGTACTTCGTCAACCACTCGTTCCTGACGCGCAGCCGCTATGCCGACCAGCTGCCGTGGTGGTTCGAGGCCTACCCCCGCGAGCAGATCCTGATCCTGCGCAGCGAGGACCTCTACAGCGACCCGGTCGAGCTCTTCGCCCGGGTCTGCGACTTCCTCGACCTGCCGCGCTACGACGACGAGGCGTTCGGCCAGCACAACGCCGGCACGGCGCTCGGACCCGTCGACGACGACCTGGTCCCCTGGCTGACCGACTACTTCGCCGAGCCCAACGAGCGCCTGCGCCAGCTCACCGACGGGGCCATCACCTGGCCGTGATCTGGCCTGATCCCGGAGGATGGTCCCGGCTTGCCGGGACCCGGAGAGTCGACCCGCTTGCCCGGAACCCGGAGAGTCGACCCGCTTGCCCGGAACCCGGAGAGTCGACCGGCTCGTAGACTGGCGGCGTGACCGATCCCGTGAACCCGACCGTCGGCTGGGGCGTGCTGCACCTGTTCGCCAAGCTGGCCCCGTTGACCGATGCCGAAGAGGTCGTGTCGGCGGTCAAGCGGGCCGAGGCGGCCGGTGACCAGGTCGTCACCGTGGCGGTGCTCGGCCACAAGGCCGACCTGGCCTTCATGGCCCTCGGCGACGACCTGTGGCGGCTGCGCCGGCTGCAGGCCGACCTCGTGGCGGCCGGGCTCGACCTGGTCGATTCGTACGTGTCGCTCACCGAGCTGAGCGAGTACTCCCAGACCCTGCCCGACGCCATGCGCGAGGCGCGCCTGCACCCGAAGCTGCCGCCCGAGGACAAGCCGGCCTGGTGCTTCTACCCGATGTCGAAGCGCCGCGTGCCCGAGCAGAACTGGTACGCGCTGCCCTACGACGAGCGCAAGGAGCTGATGATGGAGCACGGGGCGTCGGGGCGGACCTTCGCCGGGCGCGTGCTGCAGGTGATCAGCGGGTCGACGGGCCTCGACGACTTCGAGTGGGGTGTCACGCTCTTCGCCCAGCACCCCGACGACTTGAAAGAGGTCGTCTACACGATGCGCTTCGACCGGGCCTCGGCCCACTACGCCGAGTTCGGGCCGTTCTTCACGGGCATGGTGGCGCCGATCGAGGACGTCCTGGCGCGCATCGGCCCCCCGACGAGCTGATCGCGGCGATGGGCGACCTCACGGCGCTGCGCGAGCGGCTCGGCGACTACGAGCAGGTGGTGGTCGCGTTCAGCGGCGGGGCCGACTCGGCCTTCCTGGCGTGGACGGCCCACGACGCGCTCGGTCCTGATCGGGTCGTGGCCGCCACCGCCGTCTCGCCGTCGTTGGCCGGCTTCGAGCGCGACGACTGCGCGGCCCTGGCCGGCGAGTGGGGGCTGTCGTGGGTCGAGGTGGCCACCGATGAGATGGCGCAGGCCGCCTATCGTCGCAACGACGCCGATCGGTGCGCGCACTGCAAGGACGCGCTGATGGACGCGCTCGAGCCCCTGGCCAACGAGCGGGACGCCACGGTGGTGCTGGGCGTCAACCTCGACGACCTCGGTGACCACCGACCGGGTCAGCAGGCCGCCGCCGCCCGCGGTGCGGCGTTCCCCCTGGTCGACGCCGGCTTCACCAAGGCCGATGTGCGGTCGGCGTCCCAGCGGTTGGGCCTGCGCACGTGGGACAAGCCGGCGGCCGCCTGCCTGGCGTCGCGCGTGCCCTACGGCACGCCCGTCACGCTGTCGGTGCTGCGCGAGGTCGAGCAGGCCGAGACCGGGCTGCGCCGGTTGGGCTTCGTCGCGCTCCGCGTGCGCCACTACGGCGACCTGGCCCGCATCGAGGTGCCCGTCGGCGACCTCGAGCACGTGCTGGTCCGGCGCACCGAGGTGGTGGCCGCCGTGCGGGACGCGGGCTACCGCTACGTGACCCTCGACCTCGAAGGGCTGCGGTCGGGCAACCTCAACCAGGCGCTGGGCCCGGATCGCTGACGCGGGTCCACATCGGGAAGCTGATGTGCTCGACGCCGAGGTGGTCGACCAGCCGACCCTGGTCGCGCAGCTGGCGCAGGCCCGGTCGGGCCTGGTCGAGTCCGCCCACCATGGCGATGTAGTCGGCCACCGAGAGCAGCAGCGGTCCGCTCGTGGCATCGGCGTCGCCGGCGCGCAGGAGCGCCTCGACCTCGAGCACGGGCCGGTCGGGATGAGTCAGGTCGACCGGCCAGCAGTGGTACACCACGCCCTCGAACACGGACAGCACGCGGATCTTCACGCCCTCACCAGTGCAGGGTGCCAGCGGCGCCCTTGAAGGGCCCGACCACCCGCGACGTGATCCATCCCCCGTAGAACCCGCCGGCGCCGGCCTCGACCCGCTCGCCGTCGACGAAGCAGGCGTCGACCAGCTGGGGGTAGAACGCGACGTGGTCGGTGAGCGCGACGTAGTCGGGTCGGGGGTGGCGGTAGGTCCACCCCGCGTCGGGCACGGTGCGCCCCTCGATCGAGAGGCTGAGGTACGCGGCCTCGCCCTTCCACTCGCAGTACGTGCGGGTGGGCGAGGCGGTCACGTGGTCGAGGTCCACGTCGTCCGGGGGGAAGTAGTAGGCCGGTGGCTGGCTCGTCTCGAGCACGCGCAGCCCCCGTGTCGAGTCCGCGATCACGAGGCCGCCGCACTCGACCACCAACCGCTCGGTGCACGGCTCGACCCGCGGCGGTCGGGGATAGTCCCAGACCGACTCCTGCCCGGGCCCCGGTTCGATGCGCACCGGTTCGGCCATGTGGGCCAGCATGGACGACGTGGCCGCCGATGCCAACCTTCCCGAGCCCCCGGGCGCCTCAGGCGGCCCCGACCCGCGCCTCGCGGCCCCGACCCGCTCAGCCGGCCCCGACCCTCTGCGGGCCGCTGGCGGCCCCGACGATCCCGCCGATGCGGCGGCCATGGCGCGGTACTCGGACGCGTTGGCCGACGGGCTGGTGGCGGCGCTGCGCGGATGGATCGAGCGGGACGTGGTCGCGGTGCTCGTCGCCGCGCGCGGGGTCGCCACCGACGCCGAGCGGCAGGCCGCGGCCGGGGCGGGGGCGCGGGCCGTGGCGGAGGTCGGCCCCGAGCTGCGGCGCCTCCTCTCCACCGACATCGATGCGCAGACCACGACTCCGCTCGAGATCATGCGGGGGGCGGTGGGATATCCGACCGAGGTGCTGCGCTCGCTCGGTGTGGCGCCCGTCGTCCGTGACGCCTTCGCGGAGCACCAGTTCCCCGACGACGACTACGACCTGGTCCCACGCTCGTACGCCGACATCGATCCGACCCTGCACGAGCCGGGACTCACGTGGGGGGCGGCCAAGGCCCACATCCACCTGCAGCGCCGCCGCCGCGAAGGGCGGCGTTAGCGGCTACTCGCCCCAGCGATCGCCGTCCTCGGTCTGCTCGAAGCGTTCCCAGCCGGCGTTGCTGACCGAGCGCGGCTCGAAGAACAGGCAGTGCTCGGGGCAGGCGAACGGGGCCTGCTCGGCCGCGTCGACGCGACAGCGCTGGATCTGGTCGCCGCTCGGCATGCTGCGGGTGGAGTAGTGACGGCAGTCCTTGCGCACGGCCATGCCCCTAGTCTGACAGGCGGCCGAGTCTGACCGCGAGCGGGCCGCGGTAGCCTCGCCCGGATGGCTGAGCGGTTGGTCGTGATCGGAGGTGACGCCGGGGGCATGTCGGCCGCCACCAACGCCCGACGGCTGCGCCCCGACCTCGAGATCGTGGCCTTCGAGCGCGGCACGCGCACGAGCTACTCGGCCTGCGGCATCCCGTACCACGTGGCCGGCGACATCGAGGACATCGACGCGCTCGTCGTCCGCACCCCCCGCGAGTTCCGCGAGGCCCACCGCATCGACGCCCGCACCGAGCACGAGGTGGTCGAGATCGATCCCGATCGCCGTCAGGTCGAGGTCCGCGACCTGGCCCGCGAACGCTCGTTCCGGATCGGGTTCGACCACCTGGTCGTGGCCACCGGTGCCCGGCCCATCCGCCCCGACCTGCCCGGGATCGACGGCGAGGGCATCTTCGGCGTGCACAACCTCACCGACGCCGAGCGGCTGATGGCCTATGCCGACCGGGTGCGGTGCCAGCGCGTGGTCGTCGTGGGCGGCGGCTACATCGGCCTCGAGATGGCCGAGGCGTTCGTGATGTGGGGAGCCGAGGTCACGCTGGTCGACGGCTCGCATCAGCTGATGCGCACGCTCGACGCCGACATGGCCGAGCTCGTCACCAAGGCGATCCAACGCCTGTCGATCGACGTGCGCATCGGCGTGACCATCACCGCCTTCGAGCCCGGTGTCGTCGTGACCTCCGACGGGCGCCTCGACGCCGACCTGGTCGTGTTGGCCATGGGCGTCGAGCCGGAGTCGACCCTGGCCGAGGCGGCCGGGCTCGAGCTCGGGGTGCGCGGCTCGATCCACGTCGACCGTCGACAGCAGACCGCGCTGCCCGGCGTGTACGCGTCGGGCGACTGCGCGGAGTCCTTCCACCTCGTCAGCCGCCGGCCGGTGCACGTGGCGCTCGGCACGGTGGCCAACCGCCAGGGTCGCGTGGTCGGCATCAACATCGGTGGTGGCTATGCCACGTTCCCGGGTGTGGTCGGCACGGCCATCACCCGGGTCTGCGGCACCGAGGTGGCCCGCACGGGGCTCACCGAGCTCGAGGCCGAGCGAGCCGGCTTCGAGTTCACCGCCACCACGATCGAGGCCACCACCCAGGCGGGCTACCTGCCGACCGCCGAGCCCATGACCGTCAAGATCGTGGTCGAGACCGGCACCGGACGGGTGCTCGGCGGCCAGATCGTGGGCGGCGCGGGATCGGGGCGCGCATCAACACACTGGCCGCGGCGGTGACCACGGGCATGGACGTCGACGAGCTCACCTACCTCGACCTGGCCTATGCGCCGCCCTTCTCGTCGGTGTGGGATCCGGTGGCCATGGCGGCCCGCGTGGCCGGCCACGCCGTCCCGGGCGACGGCTGAGGGGTCCACGTGCACCTGATCACGGCCATCGTCAAGCCGTTCACCCTCGAAGAGGTGAAAGAGGCGCTCAAGGAGTCGGGCATCCTCGGCATGACCGTCGTCGAGGTCAAGGGCTTCGGGCGCCAGGGCGGCCACACCGAGACCTACCGGGGCTCCGAGTACAAGGTCGAGTTCGCGCCGAAGGTCCGCATCGAGGTCGTGGTCGACGACGGCGACGTCGATCGCACGGTCGACCTGATCGCCGATGCGGCCCGGACCGGCAAGATCGGAGACGGCAAGATCTGGGTGACCGAGGTGGTGCGCCTCGTGCGCATCCGCACCGGCGAGCGCGGGGCCGACGCCCTCTGACGTGACCGCCACCCCTCCGATGCCCATCGCCCTGTCCCGATCCGACCTCTTCGAGGATCGGTCGCTGCGCGGGATCGAGCTGTGCCGCGCCTACAGCGACCGCATGGACGGATGGCTGGCATCGCTCTACGACGAGGCCGCCGGCGACGCCCCCGGGGTCGCCCTCCTGGCGGTCGGTGGCTACGGCCGGGCCGAGCTGGCTCCCCAGTCCGACATCGACGTGCTGCTCCTGCACACGGGCCGGCGCGGCATCGGCGAGATCGCCGAGGCGATCTGGTACCCCATGTGGGACGCGGGCCTCAAGCTCGGCCACAGCGTCCGCACCCCGAAGGAGGCGCTGGCGCTGGCGGCCGACGATCTCGACACGGCCACCTCGCTGGTCACCGTGCGCCACATCGCCGGCGATCCGGCCCTCACCGCCGACCTGGCCGACAAGGCGCTGGCGCTCTGGCGCAAGCGGGGTCGGCGTTGGCTGGCCGAGGTCAGCGCCCGCGTGCGAGCCCGCCAGGCCGAGGCCGGCGAGGTGGCGTTCCTGCTCGAGCCCGACCTCAAGGAGGGCCGCGGCGGGTTGCGCGACGTCCACGCCATCCGGTGGGCCGAGCTGGCCCAGGCGGTCATGCTCGAGGGCGACGATGCATCGCTCGAGGCCAACCACGAGGTGCTGCTCTCGGCGCGGGTCGAGCTGCATCGACAGACCGGCCGGCCCGGCGACCGTCTCCTGCTCGAAGAGCAGGACGGTGTGGCCGCGGCCCTCGACTACGCGGACGCCGACGAGATGATGCACGCGGTCAGCACCGCGGCCCGTTCGATCGCGTGGACCAGCGACGAGATGTGGGAGCGCGTCGACTCGTCGTTGGCCGGCCCACGCGGCTGGCGCGTCGCGCGCGACCGCGTGCTCGAACCCGGCGTCGTGCTGCGAGAGGGGCGCGTGTGCCTCACCAGCTCAGCCGATCCGGCCACCGACGTGCTGCTGACGCTGCGAGTCGGCGCGGCGGCGGCCGAAGCGGCGGTGCGCATCGATCGCGCCTCGCTCGATCGGCTGGCGCTCGACGCGCCCGACCTGCCGGCACCGTGGTCGGACGAGGCCCGCGCCCTGTTCACGCGCCTGTTGATGGCCGGCCCGCCCGCCATCGCCGTGATCGAGACGCTCGACCAGCGCGACCTGTTCGTGCGCCTGCTGCCCGAGTGGGCGCCGGTGCGGTGCAAGCCCCAGCGCAACGCCTTCCACCGCTTCACCGTCGACCGTCACCTGTGCGAGACGGCCGCCAACGCGGCGGGCTACGTCGACCGGGTCGAACGTCCCGACCTGCTGGTGATCGGCGCCCTGCTGCACGACATCGGCAAGGGATACCCGGGCGACCACACCGAGGTCGGCATCGGCGTGATCCGGGGGATCGGCGAGCGGATGGGCTTCCCGGTCGACGACATCGCGGTCCTGCAGGACATGGTCCGCCACCACCTGCTGCTGCCCGACGTCGCCACCCGGCGCGACCTGTCCGACGAGGGCACCATCCGCTCGGTGGCCGACCGCATCGGTTCGCTCGCCATGCTGCGGCTCATGGGCGCGCTCACCGAGGCCGACTCGCTGGCCACGGGGCCGGCGGCCTGGTCCACCTGGAAGGCTGAGCTCATGGCCGAGCTGGTGGCCCGCGTCGCCCACGTGCTCGGCGGCGACCCGGCCAACGGCGTGGCCGCGGCTTCGTTCCCGACGCCGGCCCAGCTGGCCCGGCTGGCCGAGGGCCGACGCATCATCGAGGGGCTCGACGACCAGCTGCTCGTGATCGCGCCCGATCGACCCGGCCTCTTCTCGCGGGTGGCGGCAGCACTGTCGCTCAACGGGCTCGACGTGCTGGCCGCCGCGGCCCGCTCGGACCAGGGCATGGCCCTCGAGACCTACCGGGTCGAGAGCAACTTCGGCCCGGTCATCCCGTGGGACCGCGTGATCGGCGACGTCGAGAAGGCCCTCGATGGCCGCCTCGCCCTCGAGGCCCGCCTGCGCGAGCGGGCGCACGTCTACGCCAACTCGGCGCGGGTGCTCGTCGCGCCCACCTCACCCGTGGTCATCTTCGACAACGATCTCTCGGACGACGCGACGGTGGTCGAGGTCCGGGCGCCCGACGAGATCGGCGTGCTCTACCGCATCACGCGGGCCATCGCCGATCTCGACCTCGACATCCAGTCCGCCAAGGTCCAGAGCATCGACGCCGACGTCCTCGACGCCTTCTACGTGCGCGACCGCGACGGGCGCAAGATCACCGAACCCGACTACCTGCTCGAGCTCGAGCGGTCGATCCTGGCGGCGCTCTGATGCCCGAGCCCTCGCCCACCTCCCACGATCTCGTCCGCTGGAGCGAGGCGCTGGCCGGGATCGCACGCACCGGCCTCGGGTTCACCGAGAGCCTGTACGAGCGCGAGCGGTTCGAAGAGGTGCTGGCGGTGGCGGCCGACATGCGGGTGGCGGCGGGCAGCCACTTCGATCGTGACACCCTCGTGCACGAGTGGATGCAATCGGTGGGCCACGGGGTGGCGGGCTACCAGACCCCGAAGATCGCGGTCGGGGCGGTGGTCGGGAACGACGACGGCGAGATCCTGCTGGTGCAACGGGGGGACTCGGGGATCTGGCTCTACCCGACGGGGTGGGCCGACGTCGGCTACTCGGCCAGCGAGGTGGCGGTCAAAGAGGTCCGCGAGGAGACGGGGATCGACTGCGAGGTCGTGCGCCTCATCGCCGTGCTCGACGGGCTCCGCCGCCAGTTCACGAGCATCCCGCTCTACTCGGTCGTGTTCCACTGCCGCGCCATCGGGGGCACGCTGGCCCGCCATCCGCTCGAGACCCGGGACGTCGGGTGGTTCGGTCCCGATGCGCTGCCCGAGCCCGTGGCCGGCATCGAGCAGTGGGGCGACCTGGCCTTCGCCGCCATCCGGGGCGAGCCGGTCGAGGTGCTGTACGACGCGCCACGTGACGCGACGTGGCGCTCGGAGTGACCGCGCGACCGTAGGCGGCCGACGGCGGCTGACGAAGGGGGACGATGTGGCAACCGAGCGCACGAAGGACGAGATGCCGTCGATGGCCGAGGCCGCGGCCGCCATCGCGACCGGTGAGGTGACCGCGACCGCCCTGCTCGAGCGGTGCATCATCGAGATCGAGTCGCACAACGACGCGCTCAACGCGTTCGTGCACCTCGACCTGGACCGTGCCCGTGTCGATGCGGCCGACGTCGACGCCCGCATCGCGGCCGGTGAGACGTTGGGTCCGCTGGCCGGCGTGCCCTTCGGTGTCAAGGACCTCGAGGATTGCGCGGGCATGCCCACCACGCAGGGGTCGTTGCTGTTCGCCGGCCGAGGACCCGTGGCCGAGGACTCGGTGCACGTCGCCCGCCTGCGGGCCGCCGGTGCCATCCCGATCGGCAAGACGGCCACCCCCGAGTTCGGCACCTTGCAGTACACGCGCAACAAGCTGCACGGCGTGACGCGCAACCCGTGGAACCTCGACGTCACGCCGGGGGGATCGAGCGGAGGCTCGGCCGCCGCAGTCGCAGCCGGACTCGTGCCGTTCTCGACGGCCAGCGACGGGGGCGGGTCGATCCGCATCCCGGCCGCCTTCAGCGGCCTGGTGGGCATGAAGGCCAGCTTCGGGCGCGTGCCCGCGCCGACCGCCGACACCTCGCAGACGACCTCGGTCGGGGTGGTGGTGACCAGCGTGCGCGACGCGGCCGTCCACCTCGACATCACGGCGGGACCCGACGACCGCGACCGCACGTCGCTCCCCGCGCCCACGGGCTCGTTCGAGCACGCCATGGACCACCTCGACGTCAGCGGGCTGCGACTCGGCTGGTCGCTCGACCTCGGCTTCGCCGTCGTCGATCCCGAGGTGGCCGAACTGACCCGGGCCGCCGCCGAGACGCTGGCGGCCGAGGCCGGCGTGACCCTGGTGGAGCTCGCGGTCGAGCTCACCGATCCCGTCCGGACCTGGCTCAGCGCCAACGCCGTCGGCACCTGGGTCGACATCGCGGGCACCGATGCCTACCCCGACCGCCTCGGCGAGCTCACGCCCTACGTCGCGTCGAGCCTGAAGAGCACGGCCGATCGCACGCTGGCGACGCTGGTCAAGCCGCTCGAGCGCCGCAAGCAGCTGGCCGCCGACGCCGCGGTGATCTTCGACCAGGTCGACGTCCTGTTGACACCGTCGACCGCGGTGCCGGCGTTCGCCGCCGCCGGCCCGCCTCCGGCCACCATCGCCGGCGAGGACATGGTGGCCCGCTTCGGCGTCAACGCCGGCGGCGCCATGAACGTGCCGTTCACCATGCTGGCCAACCTGTGCTGGAACCCGGCCTGCTCGGTCCCCGCCGGGCTCTCCTCCGGCGATCTGCCCATCGGGCTGCAGATCATGGGCCGCCGCCACGCCGACGACGTCGTGCTGCGCCTGGCCCGCCTGTTCGAGCTGGCCCGGCCGTGGCCACGGCACGCGCCCATGGGTCGCTAGGCAGGTTTCGCGAGGTCGGTCGCTGGCTTCCGGGGTCAGCCGCTGGGTCAGGGGCTCGTGATCGAGCGCCCGGTCTGGCCGCTCGTCGGCGTGTCGTGGGCACGGAAGGGCCATGCCAGCTGGCCCAGGTAGGTCTCGGGGATCGGGTCGTCGATGCCGTAGGTCGACGGCCACTCGCCCCGCGGCAGGTGGAAGGTCCCGAAGATCAGGTCGACGATCGGCAGCTGGCCGGCGAAGTTGCGGTTGATCGAGCCGGCGTCGTTGGTGTGGTGCCAGTGGTGGTAGGCGGGCGTGGCGACCACCCACCGCAGCGGTCCGAAGGTGAACCGCACGTTGGCGTGGATGAAGATGGCCCAGAGCGTGGCGAAGATCAGGTAGGCGCCGAAGGTCGCCCGGCTGAACCCGATGACGAGCAGCGGCAGGATCACGCACGACCGGGTGAAGACCTGGTCGATCGGGTGGAGGCGACCGGCGGCCAGCCAGTCCATCTCCGCGATCGAGTGGTGCACGGCGTGGAAGCGCCACAGCAGGGGCACGCGGTGGCTGGCCCGGTGGGCGAAGTAGCCGGCCAGCTCGGTGATGGCGAGGGCCTCGGTGAACTGCAGCCAGAACGGTTGCGAGCGCACCGCGTCCTGCAAACCGCTGCCGAGCACCTGGCGCAGGATGACCACGGGGACGGCGATCACGATGACCAGGCCGACCGTGGTCAGGATGTTGTTGACCAGCAGGTGCACGACGTCGGTCTTCCACATCCGGCGGAACACCTTCTGGGGGTGCAGGGTGGCCAGGCGCTCGATCGGCACGAAGATGGCCGCCAGCACGACCAGCCCGAACACCGCCGTCGACCGCACCGCGATCGCGATCGCCACGAGGGCGCCGGTGGCGAGCAGGGCGAGCACGCTGCCGCCGGTCGTCGAACGGGCGTCGCGACCCTGATCCGGGCCGGCCGGTCCCGGGTGGCGGTAGGGCGCGGGCGGGGCCGGTACCTCCGGGTGGCGGTACGGGGCGGGGACGGGGGGCAGGACGGTGCTCATCTGCCCCGATCATCGACCGACGACCGCGCGTGGACGATCAGAGGGATGTTAGGAGTTGATGATGACCGGCTCGGCCCGCCCGACCTGCCCGACGCGCCCGGTCAGTCGCGTTGGTCGCGCAGGAAGCGCTCGACCTCGTCGACCAGGCTCTCCTCGTCGTCGACGAAGGGGTCGTGGTCGTCGTTGTCGAAGCGGTGCTCGAGCTGCTCGACGTAGTCGGTGGTCTCGGTGTCGTCGGAGACCAGCTCGCTGACCTGGCGCTCGTAGGAGGCCGAGGCGATCTCGAGCTCGGTGGTCTCGATCGGCAGGCCCGAGCAGCTGGCTGGCCCGGTCGATCAGGGCCAGCGCCGCCTTGGGCGAGGTGGCCGACGGCACGTAGGTCGGCACGGCGGCCCACAGCGCGGCCGACTTGATGCCGGCCTGGCGGCACGCCGACTGCACGACGCCGGTCATGCCCGTCGGGCCCTCGTAGCGCGACGGCAGCAGGCCGAGCTCGTCGATGAGCTGCTCGTCGTCGGCCGTGCCGAACACGGACACCGGCCGAGTGTGAGGCACCTCGGCCAGCAGCGCGCCGAAGGTGAGCACCAAGCGGGCTTCGTAGAGCCGGGCGACGCCGACCACCTGCTCGGAGAAGGTGCGCCACCGGAGCTGGGGCTCGCTGCCGAGGATGGTCACAACTGGTGTGGGCGGATCGCCGATGCGACAGCTGGCCAGCGTGGTCTCGGGCCAGACGATCTCGCGCTGGAGGTCGTCGTCGAAGCTGGACCCGCGGGCGTGTGGACGAGAAGTCGAAGAAGACCTCGGGATCGATGGTGGCGAACGTCTCGGCGTCGTACTGCTCGCCGATGAACCGCACGGCCGCGCTGGCCGCGTCACCGGCATCGCTCCACCCCTCGAAGGCGGCCAGCACGATGGGCCGGTCGAGGTGCGGGTGCCCTTTCCAGCGGACGTGTTCGAGCACGGGCTCGGGGCTGGGGCCGTCGGTAGCCATGGCTCCGAGGCTACCGCCGGCGCCCCCGCCGACCGGTGTCGGGCCGGCCGTCGGGCGGCCCCGGTCGCGCCGGGCGCAGCCGGGTGCGGTCTACGGTGCAGCCCATGTCCAGCACGGTCGAGATCACCGAGATCACCGAGGTCACGGGCGAGGTGATCGAGGCCTTCGAGCGCCTGATCCCGCAGCTCTCCCGCTCGAACCCGGCCCCGGGCCAGGCCGAGCTCGAGCGCATCGCCCGGTCCGACGCATCCGCCCTGCTGGTGGCCCGCGACCTCGACAGCGGCCAGATCCTCGGCAGCCTCACGCTCGTGGTCTTCCCCATCCCCACCGCGGTGCGGGCCTGGATCGAAGACGTGGTCGTGGACGAGTCGGCCCGGGGCCGAGGGGTGGGCGAGGCCCTCAACCGCGCCGCGCTCGAGCGGGCCCGGGCCCAGGGCGCGCGCACCGTCGACCTCACCTCCCGGCCGTCACGTGAAGTCGCCAACCGCCTCTACCAGCGGCTCGGCTTCGTGGCTCGCGACACCAACGTCTACCGGTTCGACCTCGAGTCGTGATGGCTTCCGAGTTACAAGGCGTCCCGGCTCCGTGCCTTGTAGACTCGGTCCATGGCATCGACCGGAGATCTACGAGTCTCGTCCCGAGGGCAGATGAACCTTCCGTCGGCGACACGCCATCGGTGGGGTCTGGATGACGGAGGTGACGTCAGCTACCTCGATCTCGGGGACGCCGTCGTCATCGTCCCCGGCGGGACCGCCCGGCTGCGCCATCGGCTCCTCGACGCGGTCACCGATTCGGACTGGGAGCAGGCCCGCCGCGGATTCGGTGATGACGACCTCGCGACCGAATGACCGTCGCACTCATCGACGACCAGCTGCTCGGCGAGGTGCTCCGTGACCACAGGCCACGACGCCTCGGCCGCGCGGCGGTGTACACGACGGGCTACTGGTATGTGCGGCTCTGCCAGGCCGTGCTCGGAGCGCAGAACCGGCACGGAGTCCTCTCCGGTCCCTTCGAGGAGTTGTCTGCCGATCTCCGCGAACGGGCGATGACCGCGCTGCTCGAGCTGCCCGAGCAGATCGGACTCGTCAGCCTGCGGGAGCTCGCCCCGCAGATCGGCCAGCTTCGGCAGAGACACGATCTCAACATCCTGGGCATCGAAGCGCTGGCCGCGGCCAAGTATCTGGACGCCACCGTTCACCTGAGCGCGTCCGCGCCGCGCCTCGAGGCCGCGCTGCGTCGGGAGCGCCTCCGCGTCGAGGTCCGCTGATCGGGTCAGCTCCCTCGGGGGATCCCGTCAGGCGAATCCGACCTTCTGATCGACGGTACGGAACCGCGCGACCGAGATCGAAAGGCACAGCAGCCCCATCCCGAGCAGCACGGCGACGGGGAGGAGCACGGCGCCCATGCCCTGTCCGTCGAGGATGACGCTGCGAAACCCGCGCATCGCCCAGTAGGTGGGAGTGACCGGGGCCAACACACGCGCCCAGTGGGGCAGGGTCTCGTACGGGACGAGTGCACCACCGATCGCGCCGAAGAGGACGAGTCCGCCGAATGCGATGGCGTTCGCCTGCTGCACGGTGCGGCAGACGGCGGTGACCATCACGCCGAGGAGGACGAGGCAGATCCCGAGGGCGATCACGAGTGGGACGAGCGCGACGAGGGGTCCGCGGATGCGGAGTCCGAGCATCGGGGTGGCGATGGCGAAGACCGCGACGAACTGGGCGACCGACAGCCCCAGGCGCGGGGTGGCCTTGCCCACGATGATCTCCACCGTGGTGGCCTGACTGGACCGGAGACGATCCCAGGTGGACCAGCTGTACTCGGCGAAGAAGGCGAAGCTCGTCATGCCGACGATGTAGAAGCCGTTGGCGACCGCCTGACCGGGCACGACCTGCTCGGCGCCATTGGCGTTCGGATAGCCGGCGGCGCGCAGGGCGAGCCCGAAGGTGGGCTTGAGGAACGCCATCATGATGAGCGGGAACACCAGCAGGATCATGACCGGGAGCGGGTCCTGGGCGATCAGGATGGATTCGTGGCGGACGATGGCGGCGACCCGTCTAGGCGACATGGGCGATCTCGTCTGTCGGGGCGGCGGCGTGGCCGGTGAGCTGGCGGAAGGCGGTCTCGAGGCTGGGCTGGACGATCTCGAAGGACTGGACCGCCGCGACCTCGGAGCCGAGCTGTTGGAGGACGTGGACCGCCGCCGCGCCAGGATCGCGGGCGCGGATCCGCACCGTGGTTCCGTCGAGCTCGATCTCCGCCTCCCTCGGTACCGTCAGCCGCGGCGGTCGGGCGTGGAAGCGGATCGTCACCTCGGCGGTGCCGTGCGCTGCGACCAACTCGGCGACGCTGCCGCGCGCGAGCTGTCGACCGTGGTCGATGACGACCACCGAGGCGTCGAGCTGCTCGATCTCGGGGAGGTAGTGGGTGGAGTACACGACCGCCGTTCCGTCCGACGCGACGTCGGCCACGAGCTCGAGAAGCTGTGCCCGAGTCTCGACGTCGGCGCCGGTGGTCGGCTCGTCGAGCAGCACGAGGGGCGGCCGGTGGATGAGCGCGATCGCGCTGTGCAGACGGCGCCGTTCGCCGCCAGACAGCGTACCGGCGCGGCGATCGAGCAGACGGCGCAGGCCCAACGAGGCCGCGACCCGGTCGATGGCATCGGTGCGATCGCCGCGTCGCAGACCGCTGAGCTCGGCGAAGAACCGCAGGTTCTGGCGGCACGTCAGCGTCGGGTAGACACCGGTCTCCTGCGGTGCCAACCCCAGCAGGTGGCGGGCCCGCCGTGGCTCGAGGGTGACGTCGATGCCGCCGACTCGGACCGCCCCTTCGTCGGGTCGCAGCAGGCCGGACACGATCGAGACGAAGGTCGTCTTGCCCGCCCCGTTCGGACCGAGCAGTCCGACGATCTCGCCGGGCGAGACCTGCAGGCTGAAGCCGTCGAGCGCCCGACGCCCGTCGAAGGCCTTGACCAGCTCGACCGCGTCCAGCGTGGGTTCCGCCATCCCTGACTCCCTCACCGAGTAGATACGAATCAGTATCCAGGATACGACTACGTTTCTCAGAGTCAAGAGTGTCACCAGAGCGGCGGGTTGGGCGACACTGGAGCGCGTGAGCGTTGACGAGGCTTCCACCTCCCCGCCGCCCGTCGAGAAGTGGACGCAGGAGCGACGTCGAGCGCGCACACGCGCCGCGCTGGTCGAGGCAGCTCGCTTCGTGTTCGCACGCAAGGGCTTCGAGGGTGCATCGCTCGACGAGATCGCCGAGACGGCCGGCTACACCCGCGGTGCCATCTACAAGCACTTCCGGGGGAAGGAAGACCTGCTCTTCGCGGTCTACGACCAGGTCAACGAGCAAGCCCTCGAGCGTTACTCGGACCTGCTCGAGACGGACCCCGAACGGGCGTTGGAACCCGGGCTCATCGTCGACGTCTGGCAGGAGCTCTTCGCGAGCGACTCCGACCTCCGCGCGCTGGACCTCGAGTTCCAGCTGTATGTCCTACGCCATCCCGACATCCGCGAACGGTCGCGACAGCACCGCCAGCACAACCGCGCGCTGGTCGTCGAGTTCATGAAGGCCCGCTCGCAGCGCGGCGAGTTCGAGTTCGCCATCCCGATCGAGCGGCTCAGTGCCATCCTGCTCATCACCGCCGACGCCTTCATGCGGGAGGTCGACAGCGACCCACAGGCCGGGGAGCTCTACCGCGAGTTCCTCGAGCGATTCCTCCCGTCCGTCGTCCGCGAGCCGGAGACCCGTCGGTGACCTCCTCCCCTCTTCGGCGCCGCTCCCTACTGAGTGTATGACGGATCGTGATACGATCCGGACCATGGCACACGCGATCTCCGTTCGACTCGATGACGAGGCCGACCGGGCGCTGCCGCGCGCTCGAAGCAGCGGGCATGACCCGTTCGGAGGCGATCCGTTCCTCTCTCGTCGCCTCGGCGCGGCGTCTGCGTCGAAGCTCGGCGCTCGCCGCCGAGGTCGCGGACCTCGAATCCGATCACGAGGACCGTGAGGAGATGCTCTCAGTGGCAGCCCTGATGGAGTCGCTGCGTGCTGCGCGGTGACCTTTACCGGTTCAAACTCCCCAAAGGCGTTGGCCACGAGCAGCACGGAGATCGGTACGGGGTGATCGTCCAGGCCGACGAGTTCCTTCCCCGGTCGGTGGTGATCGTGGCCCCTACCTCGCGTAGCGCCCGGCCCGCGTCCTTTCGACCCGAAGTCCATGTTGACGGCACCACGACGCGGGTGCTCGTGGAACAGCTCGCCGCGGTCGACGCCCGACGACTCGGGGAACTTGCCGGCCACCTCAGCCCCGAAGAGATGTGGGGCGTCGACGAGGCACTGGCGACCGTGCTCGGCCTCAGCTGAGCCTCGGGGGCGCTACTTCCGCGCCGCGCGCCGGGAGCGCTGTCCCTGACCCCGGTCAGCTCGCCGCGATGCTCGGCAGTCGAGCTCAGCCCCGCCGGGCCGACACCAGCGCCGCGTTCGACGGGCTGTCGGCGATGGGCGTGCCCCGAGGGTCGGTGGCGCGGAGGATGTGCCACCCGGCCGACTCGAACATCTCGGTGACGGCGGATCTGGGCACGGCCGACACGAGCGGTTCGCCGACCGACGAGACGGCCCCGTTCAAGCGGTCGCGCCGGGCCTGCTGGTCGGCAGTGGTCGGCTCGAGCGAGAGCGTGATGGCCAGCGTGCTGGTGGCCGCGGCGCTGGTCGCCAACGCCGCGAGCAGCACCCGCTGCGCGTCGATGCCGAGGTAGCCGGCCACGCCCTCACAGGCGAACAACGATGGCCGGTCCGGATCGTGACCCGCCCGCCGCAGCGCGGCCGGGATGTCGTCGACCACGAAGTCGGCGGCGGCGAAGCGCACGCCGGGAGCGGCCAGCCCGAGTCGTTCGAGCCGGTCGCGCTTGTCGCGCTGCGTATCGGGGTGGTCGAGCTCGAACCAGGTGACGCCGTCCTTCGCGTAGCGGAGGCTGCGCCCGTCGTAGCCCGCTCCGACCATCACCATCTGGTCGACCCCGGCGGCGATGGCATCGACGACGGTGCGGTCGAAGAAGGTGGTGCGCAGCTCGAGGTAGCGGGTCATCGGCGTGACGGTCGAGGCCGCATCGATCCCGGCCGCCACATCCCCCTGCAGGCGGTCGTCGTCGTCGGGGGCACCGAACGGCGCCTCGACGCGGGCGAAGCCCAGCCGGTAGGCCGCCACCCGTCGCGCCGTCATCGACGCCTCACCGGCTCGCATGCCCCGATCCTCTCATCACTCGCGGCGCTCAGGCGGAGACGAGGTCGCGGCGCGAGAACGCCACCGTTCCCACGACGGCGGCCAGCGCGCCCAGCGCGACCATCACCAGGGCGCTGGTCCAGTCGATCCCGACCGCGGGGACGGGGGCCACGTGGGTGAACAGCGAGGTGTCGAGCACCCAGTGGTCGGCGCTCACGGCGACGCCGATGGTCTCGATCAGGAACGACCAGGCCACGATCCCGTAGGCCACGGCCGTGGCTCGACGCGGATCGATCCCGTGCGCCAGGGTCCCGACGCCGAGGACGAAGAGGGAGGCGGGGATCAGGTTGAGCCCGGCGCGCAGCATGGATCCGAACCCCACGTCGCTGTGCGCCATGGCTGCACCGGCCCAGCCGGCTGCGCCGGCGCCCACGCTCACGACGACGACGATCCCGGTCGCGACCAGGACGCGGGTCGTCAGCCATCGGGCCCGACCGACCGGGCGCACGAGGATGTTGTCGCAGCGCCCGAGCGCCTCCTCCTGGCGCGTGGTGCCGACCTGGCCGGCGGCCAGCATGGCCACCCCTGCCGCCAGCACCACGAAGATCAGACCCAGGTAGGTCGCGGCCCCCGAGCCGGTGGCGCCGAGGCGCGCCAGCGCGTCCTCGAACCCACTCGATGCGCGTGTCGCCTCGGCGGCGGACTTGGCGATCAAGCCGAACAGCAGGCTCGACGCGCCGATGCCCACGAGCCAGGCGACGGCGGTGCCCACGCCGAGTCGTACGGCCAGCCCGAGCGGTCCGCCGAGCAGGCGGGTGCGCGCCTCGGCGGTGTCGCGGTCGCGCACGATCGATGCGCCGAGGTCGCGCCGGCCGGCCAACAGGACGCTCGTCGCGAACAGCGCAGCCGTCAGGAGCGCGACGCCCACGAGCGGCAGAGGTCGCGGGTCGGTCAGCGGATGCACGGACTCGATCCAGCCGAGCGGGGTGGCCCACCGCAGCCACCCGAGGCTGGCCGTGGTGTCCGCGACGACGCGCACGAGGAAGAGGGCGCCGAAGATCGCGGCTGCCAGGGTGGCGGCCGATCGGCGCGCCGGAGCCAGCTGGCTGGTGACCGCGCCCACGGCCATGAAGAGCGCGGCGCTGGCCACACCGGTGGTGGCCATCATCAGGCTGGCGCCGACCCCGAAGTTGGCGTCGTGGTCGCGACCCACGGCCACCACGACGAGGCTGGTCACGACCCACATGCCGACGAGTGCGGCGCTCAGGCCCGCAGCCGCCGCGCCCGTCGCCCGCCCGCGGGTGGTGTCGCCGGCCAACAGGATCTCCCACCGGCCGTTGTCCTCTTCTCCCCGCAGCGCGGCAGTCGAGGCGAGGATGGCCCAGATGGCGCCGATGATCACGATCACGGCCAGGCTGCGCCACTCGGTGAAGCCGGCCACCGTGTCGATGTGCCGGGGCTGGCCGAACAGCGCCTGCAGCCCGGCGTTGCCGCGCAGCGAGGCGGCCAGCAGCCGTCGGCTGGCCGTGGTCTTGTAGGCCGCCGCGAAGCCCAGCGCGGAGGAGGCGACGCTCACCCCGAACAGCAGCCCCCACCCGAGCGCGCCCCGCGCCACCCTTCTCGCGGTGCGCGAGGCGGTGACGCGCTCAGCGCTCATCGGGTGCTTCCTCGGCCGGGCCCGCGCCGTAGTGGGCGAGGAACAGCTCCTCGAGCGACGGCTCGCGGCTGAGCAGCTCGACGCATCCCGCGCCAGCCAGCACGCGCAGCAACGGCTCGACCGGGCCCCGCATGTGACAGGTCAGCCGGTGCTCGTCGGTGGTCACGTCGGTCACCCCCGCCACCGTCGAGACGTCGGGCGGGGTGCCGACGAAGGTCGCCTCGACCGATACGGCGGCCAGGTGGCGCATGTCGGCGAGCGATCCCGTCTCGACCAGCTCGCCCTTGCGAAGGATGGCGACGCGGTCGCACACCGCTTCGACCTCGGACAGGACGTGGGAGGAGAGGAAGACGGTCTGGCCTCGGTCCTTGGCCTCGACCACGCTCTGGCGGAAGACCTGCTCCATGAGCGGATCGAGGCCGCTCGTGGGCTCGTCGAGCAGCAGCAGGTCGGGGCGGGCCATGAACGCGGCGATGAGCCCGATCTTCTGGCGGTTGCCCTTCGAGTAGGCGCGGATCTTCTTCGACGGGTCGAGGTCGAAGCGGTCGATCAGCTCGTCCCGGTAGGCGAGGTCGACGCGGCCCTGCATCCGCCCGAGGAGGTGCAGCGTCTCGGCCCCCGTGAGCGCGGGCCAGAAGCTGGTCTCACCGGGCACGTAGGCGAGGCGGGCGTGCGCGGCGACCGTCTGGGCGTGGGTGTCGAAGCCGAAGATCTCGGCCCGGCCCGAGCTGGGCTCCAGCAGCCCGAGCAGCAGGCGCAGCGTGGTGGTCTTGCCGGATCCGTTGGGCCCGAGGTAGCCGAGCACCTCGCCGTGGTCGAGCTCGAGCTCGAGCGGGGCCAGGGCCTCGAACGTGCCATAGCGCTTGGACAGTCCTTCGCTGCGGACGGGTGGAGCAGCCACCGATCGCCTCCCGGGCTCGTCGGACCGCGTGCAGTTCAGCACGTGGGTCAGCAGGTGGGGTCGAGCACCACCTTGCCGACTCCGTCGGTGCGCGACGCGAACATCTCGTACGCGGCGGCGCCGTCGGACAGGCCCAGGCGGTGGGTCACCACCTCGGCCGGTCGCAGCCGGCCCGACGACACGAGCGGGAGCAGGGTGGGCAGCTCGAACTGCACCGAGCACAGCCCGATGTGGAACTCGAGCTCCTTGACCATCGCCAGGGCCATCGGGAACGAGAAGTCCATCGTCTGGCTGACGCCCACCACCGACACGCGCCCGGCGGCGCGCACGAGGTGGAGCGCCAACGCGATGGTGTCGTCACGGCCCACCGCCTCGATGACGACGTCCGGACCCGCGCCGTGGGTCTGCTCGAGGATCTCGGCTTTGACGTCCGGGCCCGCCACCGGCTCGGCGCCGAGCGTGGCCGCCCGGGCACGGCGCTCGTCGACCAGGTCGACGGCGAACACGCGCGACGCGCCCATCGTGAGCGCGGCCATGGCCGCGAGCAGGCCGACCGAGCCGAGACCGATGACCGCCACCGTGTCGCCCGGTCGGATGCCCGCCCGTCGCACGCCGTACCAGGCGGTCGGCAGGTTGTCGGTCAGCAGCAGCGCATCCTCGTCGGCGATCCCGTCGGGGATGGCCAGCAGGTTGGCATCGGCCCAGGGGACCGCGACCGCCTCGGCCTGGCTGCCCTCGAGCGCGTGGCTCAGCCCGTAGCAACCGGCGCGCGCCAGTTCGCAGCGGGCGACGAGGCCGCGGCGGCACGAGGCGCACTCGTTGCACCCGGTCGACGCCGGGAGCAGGACGCGGTCGCCGATCGCGAACCGTCGCACGCCCGATCCGACCTCGACGACCTCACCGATGGCCTCGTGCCCGACGCAGAAGCCGAGATCGGGGCTGAAGCCGTGGCCCTCGTAGATGTGCAGGTCGCTGCCGCAGATCCCGCACAACCGGACCGCGACGACGGCACCGTCCAGGTCGGTCGGCACCGGGTCGGCCACCGTGGTCGGTTCGATCTGGTGTGGGCCCGCGTAGGTGAGCGCCTTCATGGGCGGGACCCGAGGTCACGACACGGCTGAGGCGCGGTCGGCGCGGTCACCCGTCGAGGGCGCCGTAGGCGGCGAAGAGGATGCCGACGCCGCGGGTGTCGCCGATCGTGCCCTCGCCCATGCGGTTCATCACGTACGACACGCACAGTCGGGCGTCGAGGTCGACCACCACGAGCGAGCCGCCCCAGCCGCCCCAGAAGTAGGCGCGCTCGTTCGGGCTGAGCGGGATGTCGGGGGTCATCAGGCCGTAGCCCAGGCCGAAGCGCAGCGGGACGCCGAGCACCAGGTCGGTGCCGTTCGACTGCTCCTCGAGCACGGCCTCGCAGCCGGCCGGCGACAGCAGGCGGACGCCGTCGACCTCGCCGCCGCACGCCAGCACCGACTGTGCCCGCGCCACCGATCGGGCGTTGCCGTGGCCGCCGGCGGCCGGGATCTCGGCCCGCCGCCACGCCTCGTCCCACGACTGCTCGGCTGACAGCGGGGGGTTGGTGAACGTGCGCAGCACGATGCTGTCGGGTCCGAGCGTCGGCGACGCCGCGGTCGATCGGGGGCGGAGGGATGACCCTGCCACGCGGTGGTCGTGCTCGGCCGCCAGCCCGATGTGGAAGTCGGCGCCGAGCGGGTCCGGCCACCTCGTCGGCGAAGAAGCGGCCGACCGACCGGCCGTCGACCCGGCGGATCACCTCGCCCACCAGGTAGCCCTGGGTGATGGCGTGGTAGCCCGAGGCCGTGCCCGGCTCCCACCACGGCTCCTGCGCGGCCAGGCGGCTGCAGGAGAGGTCCCAGTCGTAGAGGTCCTCCGGGGCCATGGGCTCCTGCCAGCCCGACAGCCCGGCGGTGTGGCTCATGAGGTGGGCGACGGTCACGCTCTCCTTGCCGCCCTCCTTGAACTCGGGCCAGTAGCGGGCTCACCGGCGCGTGGAGGTCGAGCTGGCCCCGATCGGCCAGGATCAGCGCGCACAGCGCCGTCATGGTCTTGGTGGTCGACCAGACGTTGGTGATCGTGTCGCGCTCCCAGGGGATCGACCCAGGTTGCTCGAGGGTGCCGTCGACGGTGCCGCCCCACAGGTCGACCACCGGTCTCGCCGTCGAGCACGACGCACACCGACGCGCCCACGTCGAGCCCCTGGTCGAAGTTGTCGGTGAACGCGTCGCGCACCCCCTCGAAGCGGTCGTCGCAGAAGCCGTCGATGGTGGCCATGTGCTTCCCCCTGGGTCCGGTGCCCGACCACCCCCGTGGCCGCGGGGCGATGCTACGCCGGTGCCTGGCGCGGCGCCCCGGCCGGCTGTCCGGATCCGCGGGATGGTCGGCATCGGCGGGCACACTGGCGGGCATCGCCCGACGAGTGCTTGTCCCGGTGGTCGCATGGATGCTGGTCGTCCTCGTCGCGCCCGCCGCCTCGGCCCAATCGGTCGGCCAGAGGCTGACTCTGGTCGTGCCCCCGCACCCCGTGCCACCCGTGACCGGCGCCCCACCGCCCGCGGGCGTGCTCCCGCGCACCGGAGCCCCCTTCGTCGCCCTGATGGTGGTCGTGGGCCTGTCGCTGGTGGTGCTGGGAGCGATGGTGCTGGTCGGGGATCGGTGGCGCCGCAGGGCGGCCGCGCCGCAGCCGTGACCCGTGGTCGCCTGCCCGTCGGATGGCTGCCGGCGGCGTGGCTGCCGGCGGCGTGGCTGCCGGCGGCGATGCTGATGGCCGCGCTGCTGGTGGCCGGCTGCAGCGGATCCGGTGGGTCGTCGCACGGACCTGCCGCGGCCTCGACCGGTGCCACGGCGACTTCCGGCCGCGACTGCCTGTCGACGCTGCACCGGGCGACCGCGGCCACGCTGGCGGCGTCGAGCCTGACCCTCACCGAGGACCCTTGGCGCGAGCGACCGGCCGATCCGACGGTCACTGGCGGTGGCTCGGTCGTGGTCACCTACCAGGCGCCGGACCGCTCCCACGCCGTGCCGCGGCGCCCGGCCGGCATGCACGCACCCGTGGTCGAGCAGATAACCATCGGTCGTCGAGGCTGGGAGGGTTCGGATGCGTCGGGCTGGGTCGCCTACTCGACGCCGCGGGCACCCGACGTGCTGGCGTGGCTGCGGGTCCCCGCCGTCGCCCGACGCGCCACCTCGGCCGGGTCGGGCTGCGCGTTCACCGCCACCGTGGCCCAGGGGCGCGTCGTGGGGCAGGCGACCTTCGATCGCGGCACGATCTCGTCGCTCGTCATGACCCTCACCACGCACCTGGCCACGATCGACATGAGCTACCACGTCACGCGGGTCGGCACCACGCCGGCGATCCACCCTCCGCACACAGGGCCGCCCACCGGACGGCCTGCCACACGTCCTCCGGCCACCCGGTCGCCGGACACGACGAAGGCCGGGACCACCTCGACCACGTGACCGGGGCGGGGCCGGTCACCGGCTCGAGCGCGCCGGCGAACGACCTGGCAGGATCGGCCCATGAGCGCAGCCGAGATCATCGTCGCCTGGGAATCGCTGGGCCACATCGTGCGCTGCGGCGACGACGAGGTGTTCGTCGTCGACGCGCCGTCGCTCGGTCCGGATGACGCCCCGCCGTTGCTCGTGATCCACGGCTACCCCACCAGCTCGATCGACTTCGCCGGGATCCTGCCGGCCCTGCGCGCCGGGCGGCGGGTGGTCCTGCTCGACCTCGTCGGCTTCGGCCAGTCCTCCAAGCCCGATCGGGCCTACTCGCTGTTCGGCCAGGCCGACGTGGTCGCATCAGTGGTCGCCGGTCTCGATGTCGGCGAGGTCGACCTGTTGACCCACGACATGGGCGACACGGTGGGCGGCGAGCTGCTGGCCCGCAGCCTCGACGGCGACCTCGGGTTCTCGGTGCGGCGTCGGGTCCTGTCCAACGGCAGCATCTACCTCGAGCTGGCCCACCTCACGGCCGGTCAGCAGCTGCTGCGGTCGCTGCCCGACGAGCTGGTGCCGGCCGACTCGGCCCCTGGTGTCGACGCGCTGGTCGGTGCCCTCGTCGCCACGTTCGCCCCCGAGGGGTCGCCGGTCTCGCACCCCGACCCCGACCACGTGCGCGCCGCGGCCGACCTGATCCTGGCCAGCGGGGGCAACCGGCTGCTGGCGCGTCTCATCCGCTACATCGACGAGCGGGCCCAGCACGAGAGCCGGTGGACCGGTGCCATCGAGAAGCATCCGTCGCCGTTGGCGGTGGTGTGGGGCGACCTCGACCCGATCGCGGTGTGGGACATGACCACGCGCCTCGTCGAGCGTCGCCCCGATGCGGTGCTGACCCGCCTCGAGGGCGTCGGGCACTTCCCGATGGTCGAGGCCCCCGAGGCGTTCACCGCCGCCGTGCTGGCCGCGCTCTGACCGACGCGCGTCCGAGCCGGATCGCGGGGCGACTTGACGCGCGCGCAGGCGCGCTGGCTAGGTTGCGCCGGTGACCACGAGGTCGGGGCGCGGCGAGCACACGATGGCGGCCCGGCGGCCCGGGGTGACCGCGGCGTTGGTCGTCGTGGGGGTCGTCGCACTGGTCGTCGTGGTGACCGGCGTCATCGTGGTGCTGGTGCGCCACCACGATTCGAGCTCGTCATCGGGCCCGGATGCGACCTACCTCGCCACGGTGCAGCCCGAGTTCCCGGACGTCACCTCGACCGCGCTGGTGTCGCTCGGCCACACGATCTGCCTGACCTTCGCCCGGCATCCCGACGACCCGGTGGCCGCCGAGTACGACATCGCCACGGCCGCCTCGAAGTATCCGAAGGTGCCGGTGGCCGATCTCGTGTCGTTGATGCACGCGGCCGTGGGCGCCTACTGCCCGAGGGTGGCGCCGATCATCGATTCGCTGTCGGCCTCGACGACCACCACCGCTCCCTGACCGGGCGCGCCCGCGGGCGGCTCAGGCGACGCGGCGGTAGCGGCGGATGGCGAACGGGGCGAACACGGCCACGATGCCGACGCTCCACGCCAGGCTCTGCCAGACATACGTGGCGGTCGGCCCGCCCAGCATCAGGGCACGGGTGGCGTTGACCGCGGCGGTGACCGGTTGGTGGTTGGCGAAGACCTGGAGCCAGCCCGGCATGGTGGAGGTCGACACGAAGGCCGACGAGGCGAACACCAGCGGGGCCAGGATCGGGAACGACATGGCCTGGGCCGTCTCGGGGCTGGGGGCGGACAGGCCGACGATGGCGAAGATCCAGGTCATCGAGAAGGCGAACAGCAGCAGCACGGCCGATGCCCGCCAACAGGCCGAAGAAGTTGGTCTGGACCCGGAAGCCCGACCAGGTAGCCGACGATCAGCATGAGCAGCACCACGAACACGTTGCGCACCAGGTCGGCCAGGGTGCGTCCGGCCAGCACGGCCGAGCGGGCCATGGGCAGCGAGCGGAACCGCTCGATGAGGCCCTTCTGCAGGTCGTCGGACAGGCCGATGCCGGTGTTGATGGACCCGAAGACCACCGTCTGGCAGAAGATGCCGGGCATCAGGTAGTCGACGTAGGGAACGGAGAGGCCCGGGATGTGGATGGCGCCGCCGAAGACGTAGGTGAACATCAGCACGAAGATGACCGGCTGGATGGTCGAGAAGACGATCAGCTGCGGCTGGCGCGTGATCGAGATGAGGTTGCGCTTGGCGATGGCCAGGGTGTCGCGGACGGCCCAGGCGGTGGCGGTGCGGTGCACCGGCGCCTCGTCGCCGGCGACGAGGTCGGCGGGGGTGAGCTGGGTGGCGGTCATGCGGCGCCCTCCTTGGTGAGTCGGCGGCCGGCCGCGGCCGGCTCGTCGGGTTCGTCGTCGGTGCGGTGGCCGGTGAGGCTCAGGAACACGTCGTCGAGGGTGGGCTCGCGCACCGTGAACGACTCGGGTACCAGCTCGGCCTGCTCGAGGATGCGGGCCACGTCGAGCACGCCGCGTGCGCCCTCGCCGATGTTGACCTTGAGCGTGTGCCCGTCGGGGTCGAGCTCGACGGTGCCGACCGGCGCCAGCAGCGCCCGGGCGCTGCGCGGCCTGGGCCGGATCGGTCGCGCCGATCTCGACGATGGTGGCGCCCATCGTGGCCTTCAGCTCGGCCGAGGTGCCCTCGGCGATCTTCTTGCCGCCGTCGATGACCGCGATGAGGTCGGCCAGCCGGTCGGCCTCCTCGAGGTACTGCGTGGTCAGCAGCACGGTCGTGCCGTCGGCCACCAGCTCCTGGATGACCACCCACAGGTCGCTGCGGCTGGCGGGGTCGAGCCCGGTGGTGGGCTCGTCGAGGAACAGCACCGGTGGCCGGTGCACGAGGGCGGCCCCGAGGTCGAGGCGCCGGCGCATGCCGCCCGAGTAGGTGCGGGCGGGCCGATCGGCGGCGTCGGCTGAGGCCGAAGCGGTCGAGCAGCTCGTCGGCCCGGCGCTCGGCGGTGGCCTTGGGCAGGTGGGTCAGCTCGCCCGACCATGCGCAGGTTCTCGCGGCCGGTGAGGTTCTCGTCGACGGCGGCGAACTGGCCGGCCAGGCCGATGCGCTCGCGGACCGCCTGCGGGTCCTCGGCCACGTCGATGCCGAGCACGCGGGCGCTGCCGGCGTCGTGGCTCAAGATCGTGGTCAGGATGCGCACGGCGGTGGTCTTGCCGGCACCGTTCGGGCCCGAGCAGCCCGAAGACCGTGCCGCGTTCGACGTGCAGGTCGATACCGTCGAGGGCGACGACGTCGCCGAAGTGCTTGACCAGCCCTTCGACGGCGATCACCGGATCGGTGCGGCTGGCGCTCGGACGGGAGCCGGTCGGGAGAGGTCGGTCATGACCTCCACCTTGGCAAAGTGCTTGAACGGTGTCAAGTATTGAAGTCATTCAATCTCTATAGAGGTTGAACCAATTGGCCGCGGGCTCTACGCTGCGACCGATGCCCCGCCCGAGCAAGCACGACCTGGCTGAAGAGGCGTGGGGGCTGATGATGTCGGTCGTCGCCGCCCGGCCGGCCGCCGCGTTCGGCATCGCCGCCTCCTACGACCTCAGTCCGGGCGACGCCAAGGCGCTGATCTCGCTGGACGATTCCGCGCCGGCTCCGACGATGGGTGCGCTGGCCGAGGCCTGGGCGTGCGATGCGTCGAACGTGACCTGGCTGGTCGACCGCCTCGAGGAGCAGGGCATGGTGGTGCGCCAGGCCTCGACCACCGACCGGCGGGCCAAGACCGTGGTGCTGACCCCGCTCGGCATCGAGGCCCGCGACCGCATCCGCGCCGCCTTCTCCGATCCGCCGCCCGACCTGGACGGCCTCGGGCTGGCCGACCTCGAGGCGCTGTGCGTGGTCCTTCGCAAGACGGGCGTCTCGGCACACCAGTTCGAGCACCTGATGCGGGGCCTGGGCCCGCGACCCCGGGACCTCCCCGGCTTCGGACCGGGTCCGCCGCCCGGCGTCTGCACGCCTCAGGCCTGATGCTCGGCGCTTGCGCGCCGACGGGATGGTGCTCGGCGCCGCGGCACCGGCGGGCCTGACGTCAGGCCGGCTCGGGGAGCACGGCCCGGCGCCAACCCTTCACCCGGCTCCAGACGATCCACGACAGCCCGCCGACGGGGATCTCCAGCAGGTAGGTGAACCCCGTGAACAGCAGCACCCCTGCGGTGCAGACCGCGGGATCGCCGCCGAAGGCGACCAGTGCGCCGATCACCGTGGCGTCGGCGAATCCGACGCCGCTGGGGGTGATCGGCACGGTCGAGAGCAGCCGCCCGAAGGCGAAGGCGGCGAACACCTGGATGGTGGACAGCGAGTGCTCGCCGAGCAGCCGCAGGCAGAGCAGCTGCAACGCGAACTGCAGCAACGAGTAGGACGAGCATCCAGAACGTGAGGCGCGGCCAGTGCCGCGAGATCAGCCCGCTGCTGCGGTGGCGGAACTCGAGGACCGCCTCCTGGACGCCGGGCCGGTCGGGCCGACGGGCCAGGTGCAGCACGGCCGACGACACGCGTTGCATCCCGCGACCGACGACGCCGGCGAGCCGCTCGCTGCGCAGCACCACGGTCAGCACGAGCACCGACGCCACCAACATGGCCAGTCCGAAGATCGCCGCGCCCACCAGCTCCTGGCTGGCCTTGCCTTCGGCCACCAGCAACACCAACGCGATCACCGGCAGACCGAGCTTGAGGAAGACGTTCCAGATGCCCGACACCAGGATGCCGAGGGTGGTCTTCGGCACCCCGAACCCCCAGGACCGGCACATGCCGTAGGTGGCGCCGACACCCACGGCGCCACCGAAGGGCACGACGTTCGACACGGCGCTGCTGGCCGTGTTCAGCACGAAGCCCTGGGTGTGGCGCAGCCCGGGCAGCGACGCGGTGAGCACGCCGGCGTACACGACGAGCCCGACCAGCCACACCACCGCCAGCAGCCCGATCTCGGCGATGCTCAGGTGGTGGAGCTGGTGGGCGACGCGGCGGTAGGTGGCGCCCGACACCTTGGGGATGACCAGCGCGAACAGCAGGACCAGGGCCGCGAGCGACACGAGCGCCTCGGTGATGCGACGCTGGGGCGACTTGCGGTGCAGCTCGTGCTCGACCGCGAGCGTGGGGTCGGGGGGCTCGACCGTGTCGTCGAGGTCGAACGGGGCGATGTGGGCCCCGTGGTCGTGCGGGGTCACGGGCGCGACGACCGGTTCGAGGCCTCCGGGCGGATCGATCGTCACGCGCGCGAGACCAGTGAGGCGAACACGTCGTCGGCCGGCTGGCCGGCGGGCCGGCCGGGCTCGACGTACCACTCGGTGCCGAAGGCGAGGGCGAAGTACTCGTCGGGCAGGCCGAGGAAGAGGTCGAGGCTGCGGGTCCCGGACGGGTCGGCGGCGGTGGCCTGGCTGGCGTGAGCCTCCATGGCGGCCCTCTTCTGCTGGAGGTGGGCGCTGACGTCCACCGCGTGCGTGATGACCTCGGCCGGGGTGTACCACATCTCGAAGGTCTCGGGCGTGAACTCGGGGGGCACCTCGTAGCCGAGGGAGGTGGCCAGCTCGACGCCCGTGCGCATGAGCTCGCGGTCGATCGTCGCCTCGAGCACGGCTGGCGTGGCGGCCACTTCCCCGGCCCGCCGGCCCAGCTGGTCGCCCGCCCGCCGGCCCAGCTGGTCGCCCGCCCTCCGGCCCACGTGATGGACCTGGACGTGGTCGGGGTGGCCGTAGCCGCCGTTGGGGTCATAGGTGGTGAGCACGTCGGCCCGTTCCTCGCGGAGGATGTCGGCCAGCCGGGCCGGCGGCCTCGTCGGGGTCGGCGTCGACGAAGCGGACCGGGCCGGCGGGATCCCGACGGTCGATCGTCGCCCCCGGTCCGGGCGCCGAGCCCGAGTCGCCGTAGCCCAGCCACTCGAGCCGGGCCACGCCGAGGACCTCGGCGGCCCGCTCGAGCTCGTGCCAGCGACGGGCGCCGAGCGCCTCGCCGTCCCCGAGGAAGTCGGCCGCCACCTCGCCCACCTCACCCCGGGTGGCCACCACCAGCACCACCCGGTGGCCGGCCGCAGCCGCCTTGGCCATGGTGCCGGCCGTCAGCAGGGCCTCGTCGTCGGGGTGCGCGTGGAAGCACACGAGGGTGTGGGGCACGGGTCAATCTTGCCGCATGGCGGCCGAGACACCGACGGCTAGCCTGGACGCGCTGCACCCGGACCCGGGCCGTGGAGGACTCTGCGTGGCGATGAGCAGTTCGGCTTCCCCCGAGGTGGCGACGCGTCAGCTCGCGGCCGGGCTCGGGGCCTCCGACCGCCCGCTCAAGATCGGGCTGGTGTCGGACTGCTACGTCCCCCGTCTCGGTGGCATCGAGATGCAGGTGCACGACCTGGCCCAACAGCTGCAGCGCGCCGGCCACGAGGTGGTCGTGATCACGCCGACGCCCGGCCCCGAGCTCATCGACGGCATCCGCGTGCACCGCATGCACGTGCCCCTGCTGCCGTTCGACATCCCGTTCACCCCGGCCACCTTCCGGCGCGTCAGCGAGCTGCTGCAGCGCGAGCGGGTCGACGTCGCCCACTTCCACGGCGGCATCGCGTCGCCGCTCGCCTTCATCGGCGCGGCGAGCGCGCAGGCCGACGGCGTCGCCACGGTCATCACCACCCACTGCCTGTGGAGCTACGCCGCGCCCATATTCGGGCTGCTCGACCGCCGCGTCGGGTGGACCCGATGGCCCGTCGTGCTGTCCGCGGTCAGCGACGTGGCGGCCGCTCCCATCCGCAAGATCGGAGGGCCGGGGCTCGACGTGGCCGTGGTGCCCAACGGCATCGACAACGCGGCGTGGACGGTGACGCCCGCGCCTCGCGACGCCGGAACGGTGACCATCGTGTCGGTCATGCGACTGGCGCCCCGCAAGCGGCCTCGCCACCTGCTCAAGATGATCGCCCGGGTCCGCGCCCAACTGCCCGTCGGGGTCCGACTGCGCGTCGTGATCATCGGCGACGGCCCCGAGCGCGCCTCGCTCGAGAAGTTCCTGCGGGCCCACGACCTGACCGACGTGGTCGAGCTGGTGGGACGGCGCACCCGCGACGAGATCCGGGCCGAGTTCGCCCGTGCCGACATCTTCGTGGCCCCCGCCAACCTCGAGTCCTTCGGCATCGCGGCTCTCGAGGCGCGCTGCGCCGGGCTCCCGGTCGTGGCCAAGGCCCGCACCGGCATCCGCGAGTTCGTGGCCAACGGCCAGGAGGGCCTGCTGGCCCAGAGCGACCGCGACATGGTCGACCAGCTGCTCCGGCTCATCCGCGAACCGGCCCTGCGCCAGAAGATCGCCGCCCACAACCGTGCGGTGCCGTCCGCGGTCGACTGGTCGAGGGTGGTCGAGGCGAACGTCGAGGTCTACCACCGCGCCATCGCGCTGCGCGGCCAGCAGAGCCAGACGGCGACCGGCTGACCGGCTGACCGGCGGACCGCTACGCGCTGACCGCGGCGCCCGGCTTGGGCACGCGCCCGGCGCGGGTGAACGCCCGGGCCACGAGGTAGCCGACGATGAAGATGACCGCGCCGCCGACCCCGTCGAGGAAGTAGTGGTTGGCGGTGATGACCACGACCGTCACGGTGGCCACGGGATAGAGGACGGCGAGCGTCTTGGCCCACCACGACTTGACCCGCGGCAGGAACACGCCGCATCCCCACAGCGCCCAGCCGCAGTGCAGGCTGGGCATCGCCGCGTACTGGTTCGAGATCGTCTTCATGGCCGACGAGTTGAACGACCAGAACGTCGGGTACTTGACCAGCGTGTCGACGTAGCCGTAGGCGGCGTGGTGGCCGAAGGTGTCGAGCAGGCGCGGCGGCATCAGCGGGAACGTCGCGAAGCCGATCAGGCCGAGCATCGTGCCGATCGCCAAGGTGTTGCGCCACAGCGGGTAGTCGTCGGGGAAGCGGCGGTACAGGAAGACGAGCGCGCTGACCGTGAGCAGCAGATGTAGACGGCGCCGTAGTAGTAGTTGGCGCCGATGACGGCCCACTTGGCGTGCGCCAGGGCGAAGCGCTGCCAGTCCCGCTCGGCGTAGATGTGGAGCCAGCGCTCCCAGCCGATCAGCCGGGTGGCGTTGTGGAAGGCGTGGGCGGTGCCGGCCGAGTTGAGGTCGCGGAGGGTCTCGTAGATGAGGTCGAAGACCAGCACGATCCCGACCTCGACCCACCAGTAGATCTCGTGACCGGTGCTGAGACGGGTGCCTCCCCGCCACCGGGTGGTGCGCCGGCCGACGGGCCTGTCGCCGGCCGGGTCGGCGGGCTCGGGTGGGGCATCGACGGTCGGGGCGACCGCCTCGTCCTCGGTCGTCGGGGTGGTCGACCGGGTCTCGTCGGGATCGGCTCCGACTGCGGGGAGGCGTCCCTCGGGCATCAGGGCATCCTAGGCGGGGGTGGGCCGGGTCGAGCGGCAGACGACCGGCGATCCGAGGCCCGGGCCGGGGGTGTCCGGGTCCGCTCCGCGGCTAGGACGTCGGGTGGGACGGGGCCAGATCGGCCAGCAGGGCGGTGACGCGTCGGTCGATCTCGTCGCGGATCGGCCGCACCGCCTCGATGGGCAGTCCCGGCGGGATCGTCGAGCTCCCAGTCGAGGTAGCGGCGGCCGGGGTAGAAGGGACAGGTCGTCGCCGCAGCCCATGGTGATGACGACGTCGGAGGCCTCGACCGCCGCGTCGGTGAGCAGCTTCGGGCGGGCACCGGCGGCGCGGAGGTCGATGCCGATCTCGGCCATGGCGTCGACCACGGCCGGGTTCAGGTCGTCCCCGGGGTCGCTGCCGGCCGAGCGGACGACCACCCGTCCGGCCGCGTGGCGCTCGAGCAGTGCGGCGGCCATCTGGGAGCGGCCGGCGTTGTGGATGCACACGAACAGGACCTCGGGCGTGTGCGAGGTCGCGGCGTCGGTCACGGCTGGACCTCCTCGTCCTCGTCGTGGCGCAGCAGGATCTCGTCGGCGACCTCGCGGATCGAGGGGTACAGCACGGAGATCGCGCGACGGCCACCACCATGCCGACGAGCTGCATGACGATGAACATCGGAGCCGAGCGTGGGGCGATGCCGGCGAAGGTGTCCGACAACGTGCGGGCGATGGTCACGGCCGGGTTGGCGAAGCTGGTCGACGAGGTGAAGAAGTAGGCGGCGGTGATGTAGGCGCCGACCGCGAAGGGAGCCGCGTTCGAGCGCCCCGACCGCACCAGCCCGAAGATCACCAGGAGCAGGCCGAGCGTGGCCACGACCTCGCCCAGCCAGAGGCCGCCACCGCTGCGGACCTTGGTGGACACGTTGACCGCGGCGAGGCCGAACATGAGGTTGGCCACCATCACGCCGATGCACGCGCCGAGCGACCTGCGCGGCCATGTAGACGCCGGCCTCGGAGGTGCGCACACCGCCGAAGAACCGGTCGGCCAGCGTGACCACGGGGTTGAAGTGCGCGCCCGACACGGGTCCGAAGGCGAGGATGAGGGCCACGAGCGCGGCACCGGTGGCGACTGCGTTGATCAGCAGCTGCAGACCGACGTCGCCGGTCAGGCGCGTGGCCATGATCCCTGATCCGATCACCGTGGCCAGCAGGAAGGCGGTACCCAGCGCCTCGGCCAGGGCCCGCCGTGCGAGTTGGGGCATCGTCAGCAGCAGCGCGTCGGCGGACTCGACCGCCGAGCCGCAGCACAGGGCGTCGGCGACCTCCGGCGCCGCGGAGCTCGCCGGCGGGCATCTCGACGTCGCCCAGCACGGTGTAGATCTCCCAGGGCTCGCCGTCGGGTCCGTCGGTCCAGACCTTGTCCTGCACGGCGTAGCAGCAGGAGACCTCGTCCTCGGTCGCACACGCCAGACCCTCGTGCTGCAGTCGCTCCGTGGCGGCGGTCACCTCGGCGGTGGAGCCCACCTCGACGCCCGAGGTGGTTCAGGCTCCCGGCGGCGCCGTGACCCTCGATCAGCACCAGCTTGAGGGGCGGCTCGGCGACCGCGAAGTTGGCGTAGCCGGGGCGGACCTTGGCCGGCTCGGTGGCGAACAGCTTCGAGTAGAAGTCGACGGCGGCGTCGAGATCGGCCACGTTGAGGGCGAGCTGGACTCGTGACATGGGGTGCTCCTGATAGATTCGGACTTGTCGATGGATTGACTCTCGCGAATCAATCGACAGTTGTCAATGTATGATCTCGGGAAACCGTCCGCAACGAGGTGAGGACCATGCCCGCCAAGCGCATCGCGACACTCGAGGCCGAAGCCTGCTGCCCGTCGGTGCTGGTCGCGCCCGCTCACCGACCCGAGGCCGACTCGCTGGCCGCGGGCTTCGCGGCGCTGGCCGATCCCGTCCGACTTCGCCTGCTGAGCCTCATCGCCGCCGCCGGCACGGTCTGCTCGTGCGACCTCACGGGACCGTTGGGCAAGGCCCAACCCACGGTGAGCCACCACACCAAGATCCTGACCGAGGCCGGTCTCATCACCGGTGAGAAGCAGGGCCGGTGGGTGTGGTGGAGCGTGGTACCCGAGCGCGTCGAGGCGTTGCGCGAGGCGCTCGCGGCCGTGTGACGCTCGCCGGCGTCAACGCGCCCGGCGGATGAGCCCCTCTTGCACCACCGTGACGGCCAGGTGCCCGTCGTGGGTGAAGATCGAGCCGCGGGCGGTCCCGCGGGCTCCCGAGGCCGACGGGCTGTCCTGGTCGTAGAGCAGCCACTCGTCGGCGCGGAAGGGGCGGTGGAACCACATGGCGTGATCGAGGCTGGCCATGATGAGGTCCTTCTCGATGGCACCGACGGCGTGGGGCAACAGCGTCGTGTCGAGCAGCGTCATGTCCGACGCGTAGGTCACGATGCAGGCGTGCAGCACCGGATCGTCCGGGAGCACGCCGTCGGCCCGCAGCCACACGCGCTGGCGCGGCGGCGCGTGGCTCCAGACGGTCGAGCGGCGACCAGTCGGCGTTGCGGCTGTCGATGGGGCGGTCCCGGTCGTACCACTCGCCGAGCGCATCGGCCCAGTCCGCCCAGCGCTCCCTGAAGTCGGGCAGCGAGAGCGGGTCGGGGACGTCGGTGGGCATCGGCAGCTCGTGGTCGAAGCCCTCCTCGTGCACGTGGAAGGACGCCTGCAGGTTGAAGATGGCGCGGCCGTGCTGGATGGCCACGACGCGTCGCGTGCTGAACGAGCGACCGTCGCGGATGCGGTCGACGTCGTAGAGGATCGGCACGCTCGGATCGCCGGGACGCAGGAAGTAGGCGTGCAACGAGTGCACCTGGCGGTCGGTCTCGACGGTCCGGGCGGCGGCCACCAGCGCCTGGCCGGCGACCTGCCCACCGAACACCCGCTGGGCCTCGACATCGGGGCTCGTCCCCCGGAAGATGTTGACCTCGATCGGCTCGAGGTCGAGCAGGGCGATGAGGTCGTCGACGGCTTTCTGCACGCCACATCCTGCCAGACCGGTCGACACACGGACCGAGCCGCCGGTGCGGCCGACGACGGCCCCGGGCTGCGCTGCAACGTTCGTCACCCGTACACCTGAAGTTCATCCGTGGGACGGGTGCCCGTCACCCCCTCTTGGAACGCTGGGCGCGCCCCGATCCGCCGCCCACAGCCCCGGTGACGTGTTTTCCTATGGACAAACTAGGGTATGGCGGACGAGCCCGCCGGACAGGTCGGTGACCAGTTGGCCAGCACAGGAGCAGTAGATCTCAGACCCCCTGACGCGCCCGCGCCGCGCCGCGTCCCGCGGCTGGTCCACGACGAGCCGAGCAAGGCCGACCGCAACTTCAACCGCATCACGCTCGCGGCCGGTCTGTTCGTGCTGCTCCTGCTCACCCTGGTGGGCGTGTTCCTGCTGCTCCAGAGCCGCAACGCCATCAGCGAATCAGGACCGTGGCAGTTCCTGACCCGGGTCGACTGGCGCACCGACGTGCACCCGCCGCGCATCGGCGTGCTCGGCCTGCTCCTCGGCACCGTCCTCGTCGCGATGGTGGCCGTCGTCATCGCCATCCCGCTGAGCGTGTTCGCGGCGCTGGCCATCACCGAGTACGCCGGCGCCCGTCAGCGGCGGATCCTGGTGGGCATCGTCGACCTGCTGGCCGCCATCCCCAGCCTGTTGTTCGGCATCTGGGGGTTCCGCTACCTGTCCGACAAGGTGATCCCGATCTCGAAGTGGCTCACCACCCACCTCGGCTTCATCCCGTTCTTCAAGACCGATCCCGGCGCCAGCTTCACCGGTTCGATCTTCATCGCGGGCATCGTCGTCGCCCTGATGGTGGTGCCGATCATCACGTCGGTCGTGCGCGAGGTGTTCTCGCAGACGCCCGCCCGGCGAGAAGGAGGCGGCGCTGGCCCTCGGCGGCACGCGCTGGGGGATGATCCGCACGGTCGTGCTGCCCTACGGCCGTGGCGGCATCATCGGCGGCTCGATGCTCGGGCTCGGCCGGGCGCTGGGCGAGACGATCGCCGTCGCCCTGCTGCTGCCGGGGGTGCCGACCACGTCGATCAAGATCCTGCAGAACGGCGGCGGCGACCGTCTCGGGCTTCATCGCCAACCGAGCCGGCTCCGATGCGTTCACCACGTCGGGCCTCATGGCCGCCGGCCTGGTGCTGTTCATCATCACGCTGGCCACCAACATGGTCGCATCGGTCGTCGTGGCGCGTAGCCGGTCCGGCGTGGGCGTCGAGCTGTGAGCACGACCGAAGAGCCGACCATCGGCCGGCCCCGGCCGACGGCCCCTCCCGCCGTTGTCGACGGTGACCGCGAGGCCCCGCCCGATCGCGCCGAGGGCAGCGCCTCGCCGCCGACGGTCAGCGCGTTCGGCGGGGGTCACGGCGGCCCGCCCGCGCCGCGGCGCAACCGCAAGCCGCGCCGGCCGCGCGAGTTCACCAGCGACGACACGATCACGTTGGTGGGATCGGCCGCCAGCGCCGCGTGCCTGAACTGGCTGGTCTTCTACCGCTTCACCAGCGGCACGTCGGCGTTCGGTGTCCTGCTCTGCACGTATCTGACGTTCCTGCTGATCTTCGCGGTGGTCACCTCCGAGCGCCTCGGACGGCTCGTCGCAGTCGACCGGTTCATGACGGTCATCGTGGTGACCGCCGGGGTGGCGGTGATGGTTCCCCTCGTGTTCCTGATCGTGTACATCATCATCCAGGGCATCGCGGCTCTGCGCGTCGACGTTCTTCATCCACGACCAACGCGGCATCACACCGGTGCTGCCGGCCACGGCGGGCGGTGGCTCGCACGCGATCATCGGGACGATCGAGCAGGTGGGTCTGGCGCTGCTCTGGTCGCTCCCGCTCGGTCTGGCCGCCGCCGTGTTCCTCAACGAGTCGCGGAGCAAGTGGCGGCGCCCGGTCCGGATCTTCGTCGATGCCATGAGCGGGCTCCCGTCGATCGTGGCGGGCCTGTTCATCTTCGCCACGCTCATCCTGCCGTTCGGCTATCCCGGCGGGTTGTTCGGGTACAACGGCTTCATGGCCAGCCTGGCGCTGGCCATCACCATGCTGCCCACCATCACGCGCACCGTCGAGGTGGTGCTCCGCCTCGTGCCCGACGGGTTGCGCGAGGCCAGCCTGGCGATGGGCGCGTCGCGGGCCCGCACGGTGTGGTCGGTGGTGTTCCCGACCGCCCGCACCGGCATGACGACCGCCGTCGTGCTCGGCATCGCCCGCGCCGTGGGCGAGACCGCCCCGCTGCTCTTCACCGCCTTCGGCGCCGATCTGGTCAACACGAACCCGTTCAGCGGCCCGCAGGAGAGCCTCCCGCTCTTCGTGTACCGCAACATCCGCAATCCCAGCGTCAGCACGATCGCCCGCGGGTTCGCCGGCGCGCTCGTCCTGATGATGCTCGTGCTCTTCCTGTTCGCGCTGGCTCGCTTCGTCGGGCCGCGACCGATCGAAGCGGCGCCGATCCCGCCCCGCCCGGCCGTTGGGCGCCACCGACGCCAAGGAGATCGTGCTGCCATGACCGACCTGACCACCGCCGCGACGCTCGACCCCGACGAGGCCGCCGCCGTCGCCGAGCCCGTCAAGCTCGTCGGCGGACCCCCGCCGGGGGCGGCCCAGCTCGAAGCCCGCGACGCCTGCGCCTGGTTCGGCGACCACCTCGTGCTCGAGGGCGTCGACCTCGTGATGCCCGCCGGCAAGGTGACGGCCCTGATCGGACCGTCCGGATGTGGCAAGTCCACGTTCCTGCGCCTGCTGAACCGCATGCACGAGCTCATCCCCGGCGCGGCCCTCGACGGCCAGATCCTGCTCGACGGCGACGACATCTACGAGCCCGGCCGCCGCGCCCAGCAGATCCGCGTCCGCATCGGGATGGTGTTCCAGAAGCCCAACCCGTTCCCGGCCATGAGCATCCGGGAGAACGTGCTCTCGGGCCTCAAGCTGGCACGCATCAAGTGCACGGACAAAGAGGGCCTGGTCGAGCAGTCGCTCATCCAGGCCAGCCTCTGGCGCGAGGTGCGCGATCGCCTCGACCAGGCCGGTGGCGCGCTGTCGGGCGGCCAGCAGCAGCGCCTCTGCATCGCCCGCTCGCTGGCCGTGCAGCCCAACGTCCTGTTGATGGACGAACCCTGCTCCGCGCTCGATCCGACCTCGACCCGGCGGGTCGAGGACACGATCGCCGAGCTGCGCGACCACGTGACGGTCGTGATCGTGACCCACAACATGCAGCAGGCCCATCGCGTGTCCGACACCTGTGCGTTCTTCCTGGCCGAGGAGAACCAACCCGGTGCGATCGTCGAACAGGGCGCGACGCAGATGATGTTCTCGACGCCGTCGGACCCGCGGACGCTCAACTACGTCGAGGGACGTTTCGGATGAGGTCGACGTTTCGGATGAGGTCGACGTTTCGGAGGAGGCGGCCCCGCATCGGCCGGATCGCGGCCGCGCTGGCCGCGGTGGCCGGCCTCGTCCTCGCTGCCGCGCTGCCGGCGGCGGCCGGCCCCGCGGCCATCAACGGCTCGGGGTCGTCGTACGTCGCGTTGGCGATGCAGCAGTGGGTGGCCGACGCGCAGACGAGCGGCCTGTCGATCAACTACCTCCCGACCGGTTCGCCCCAGGGCCTGACCTCCTACAGCGAGAACCTCATCGACTTCGCCGGCACCGAAGCCGAGTTCTCGTCCCTGCGGCGCCGGGTCCAACATCTCGCCGCGGCTACCAGTACGTCCCCGACGTGGCCGGCGCCACTGCGATCATGTACAACGTCCAGGACTCGGCGGGCAACAAGGTCAACTACCTGCACCTCTCGCCGCGCACGGTCGACCGCATCTTCATGGGTCAGATCTGCAACTGGGACAGCCCCGAGATCACGGCGGACAACAAGGGCCTGGTGCTGCCCAACCAGCCGATCACCGTCGTCTACCGCGGCGGCCAGTCGGGCACGACGGGCCTCTTCTACGACTTCGTGGCCAGCACCGATCCGGGGGACTTCGGCCCGTGGGCCGCGAAGAACCAGTTCCCCACCAACGTGCGGATCATCCAGCTCGACAGCAGCCCCAACTTCGCCTGCCACACGCAGGCGTTCACCGGCTCGGACCAGATCGCCCAGCACATCGCGAGCGGCAGCGGCCTGTGGAGCATCGGGTACGACGAGTTCGGCTACGCCCTCACCTACGGCGTTCCGGCCGCGTGGATCCAGAACGGGGGCGGCAGCTGGGTGCAGCCCTACGCCGCCAACATCTCGGCCGCCCTCGAAGCCGCCAAGCTGCGACCCGACCTCAGCCAGGACCTGTCGGGTGTGTACACCTCGAAGAACCCGCTCGCCTATCCGATCTCGGCCTACAGCTACCTCGTGACGCAATGCGCTCCGGCCGCCGACCGTGCGACCTGCAAGGGCGACTACACCAACCCGGGCATCACCCAGACGCTCGCGCAGTGGATGCTCTACATCGCGTGCGACGGGCAGATCGAGATGGCCAAGATCGGCTACTCGCCGCTGCCGCCGAACCTCAGCCAGGAGATGGCGAACTCGATGGCGCGCATGGAGGGCAACGGGGCCAAGCCGAAGATCCTCAACGCGTCGAACTGCGCCAACCCCCGCTTCAGGGGTGAGCTCGGCGCGGGGTCGACCTCGCCCGTCGACCCGTTGGCCAAGGTGACCCACATCGGTGGCGGCAGCGCCGGATCGGTCGGCGGCGGGGGGAAGGTCGTCGCCGGCGGTTCCTCCTCGTCGGCGGCCGCGGCGGCGAGCCAGGCCACGGGCGCGGGTGGATCGGGGTCGTCCGCGGCCGTCGGCGGCCACACGTCGGCGTGGCGGGATCTCGCTCCCGTCGCCTACGACCGACCGCTCGCGACCGCCTCCTCGTTCGTGCCGTTGCTAGCGCTCGGTCTGCTGGTGCTCGGGCCCGCGGTGTTCCTCCGCCGGCGCCGCCGGGACGACGCGGTCGGGCCCTGACCACCGCGTCCTAGCCATCACGGCGTGACCCGGCGCGGTCGGCCGGCGATCGCCCGCGTCCAGGGTGCGGCCGGAATGTTGGCCTGAGACTCCCGAGACGTTCACCTGCCGTTCGCCGCGTGAGGGTTCGCGATTCATTCGGGCATGCGAGAACAGGGATGCTGCTCGGCCGTGGGGTCGGGAGCGACTCGTGCAGATCGTCTGCCACCCGAAAGGACCCACCAGTTGAAGAGACATCTCCTTCGAAAGGGAGCAGCCGCGTTCGGCGCCTTGGGCGTCGCGGCCGGTTTGCTGGTGACGGCCAGTCCGACCGTCCACGCGGCAAGCCGGAACATCGTGGCTGTCGGCTCCGACACCATCCAGAACGTGGATGACGCGCTCCTCGGCACCCAGCCGGGCGTGTTCAACATCCACGCGGCTCCGTCGAGCCCCCAGACCGTGCCGGCCGACACGGATCACTGCCAGCAGAGCGTGACCTACGCGGCGCCCCCGGTCCCGGTGGGCGACGTCCTCGCCCCGAACGGCTCGGGCAACGGCCGCAACGCACTCGTCCAGGGGTCGTCGTACAACCCGGCTGTCCCCAACAACGCGTGTGTGTCCATCGCCCGCTCGTCGGGTACGCCTCGCACCTCAGCCACCGGCGACTCGACCACCTTCGAGTACTACGCCTTCGCCCTCGACGGCGTGTCGTGGGCCAGTGCGAGCCTGAACGCTCCCGCCGTGCTCACGCCGGCGCAGATCCTCGGGATCTACAACTGCACCTTCACCAACTGGGCGCAGGTGGGTGGCGGCTCCGGCCCGATCCAGCGTTTCGAGCCCCAGCCGGGCTCGGGCACGCGCTCGTTCTTCGAGTCCGCCTTCCTCGGCGGCCTCGATCCGACCACCATCTCGACCCCCAGCTGCCCCGCGGTCATCACCGTGCAGTCGAACGGGCAGCCGCTCGAGGAGAACACCGGCAAAGAGGTGAACTCGCTCTTCTACCAGACGGCGATCATCCCGCATTCCGCCGGGCAGTGGGGCTTCCAGGGCAACAACTCGATCAACCCGACGATCGACTTCCGCACCGGGTTCCGGCTCGGCGGCGTGGTGGCCACCCGCAAGGCGGCCAACAACACCACGATCAGCGACGGCTCGACCACGTCGGGCTCGACCACGGTCGGCTCGGCCGGATCCAACTTCACCGCCGGTGAGCTCGGTGCCCCCATCTCGGGCAACGGCATCCCCGCCGGTGACGTGATCCAGAGCGTGGCCGGCGACAACTCGTCGGTCGTCGTGGCCTCGTCGGGCGTCACCCGCACGGTGACCGACGGCGTGACCAACAAGACGCTCACGTGCATCAACTCCACCGCCGGATCCAAGAACATCACCATCAACACCTCCGGCGGATCGTGCCCGGCCGTGCCTGCGGTGCAGTTCACCGCCGGTGCCGCACCGACCGGCGACGTCGGCGGAGTCACCGGGATCGGCACCGGCAACGGCGTCGGCATCCCCGATGGCGACACCATCGCCACGGTCACCGACGGCACCCACGCCGTGCTGAGCTCGGCGGCGACCTCCACCAACAACGGCACGGTCGTCGGCGTCAACGCCATCAAGCTGTACCTCGATGGCGGCCAGCAGACCGTCTCGTCGGCCACCGCCAGCTTCGTGACCGGCGACGTCGGCAAGGTGATCTCCGGTGGCAACCTGGCTGTCGGCCACCACCATCACCGGCATCAGCGGTGACGGGAAGTCGGCCTACCTGTCCAAGGCGGCCACCGGCATCAACACCAGTGCCAACACCTGGGTGATCGACAACCCGGCGGCCACCGCCACCGGTTCGTCGCTGACCCTGTCCATCGGCACGAGCACGACGGGCAACGGCTCGACCGCGCTCACCACCACCAACGGTCTGTTCACCAACTTCGACGTTGGAGCGACCGTGTCCGGTGCCGGGATCCCGGCCGGCACGACCCTCACGGGCGTGTCGGGCAACACCGCCACCATGTCGGCGGCGGCCACCGCGACGGTGACGTCGTCGGTGACGGTCACCGACCTGAGCGAGAACGACGCACACTGGGACGGCCTCGACAGCATCTGGACGCTGAACACGCCAGGTGCCGACCCGAGGGGCCCGGTGGCCGAAGCGAACATCTCGCTGAACAGCGCCAACCCGACCTTCGCCGGGATCCGCTACGTGTTCCACGTCATCGATTCGGCCAACCCCTACTGGGACAGCGCGGAAGCCCTCGTGGGCTTCACCAACGCCCCGGGCGGGACCATCCCGGCCTCGTCGATCTGCAGCGGTTCGAAGGCGTCGACCATCAACAGCTTCGGGTTCGCCGCGCTCAACACGTCCAACCCGAACGGGTCGGGCAGCACGGGCTCCAACCAGGCGGGCTCGAACTGCCGCAAGTACGTCCCCAGCAGCTAGCCACCACCCCGGCCTCCCTCCGGCCGTCCGGCCCCGTCGCATCACCGGCGGGGTCGGACGGGAGGGACGCCCCTGCGAAGTCTGATTATTCCTATCAAGATTCTTGTCAAAGGCAGTTGATCCCTCCGCTCAACCCATGAAGGAGCCCTCCTTGTCCAGATTCCTGTTCGGTCGCCCGTTGCGGGCGTTCGGAACGGTGATGGTCGCGCTGCTCACGATGGCCCTGGTGGCCATCCCGATGATCAGCACGGCCAACGCCGACACCGCGCCCTCGGCCACGACCACCGCCACGCCGTCAGGCTCGGCCGCGGTGGCGTACAGCGCCCCCGGCACGCCCCTCACGGTGTTCGACGGTCAGCCCGTCGCCGTGCACGTGGCCCGCACCGGCACGGCCAACGTGTTCGGCATCCAGGCCCGCATCTGCAAAGGCGGCGCCGACATCAACAACCTGTTCGACTTCAGCCCGGGCCAGGGCGGGCTCTGCGCGCCGGCCCCGCTCGACGCGGGCACCGACAACGCCGTCCCGACCTCGGGCCTGCAGCCTGCAGGCGACGCCCCGACCAACACCTTCGCCGACGTGAGCTTCACGGTCGGCGCGGGCACGACGAACTTCGCCGGCAGCGGCCTGGCCTTCGCCGACTTCACCTGTGGCGTCGGCAACCCGTGCGAGCTCGTCCTGCGTGAGTCCACCAGCGACTCGCTCGGTGACAACTACATCCACTTCAACCTCAACTACGCGGCGGCTCCGACGGTTCCGGCCGCTCCTGCCGCTCCGACGGCGGCACCGGGCAACACCAGCGCCACCGTGAGCTGGGTGGCCCCCGCCGACGGCGGATCGGCCATCACCGACTACGTCGTGACGCCCTACATCAGTGGCGTGGCCCAGACCCCGATCGACACCGCCAGCACGGCCACCAGCACGCTGGTCACCGGACTGACCAACTTCACCGCCTACACCTTCTCGGTGCACGCGGTGAACGCCATCGGGCCAGGTGGCGAATCGCTGCAGTCGGCTCCGGTCACCCCGGCGCCCGCTGCGCCGGTCATCACCGGTGCCCAGGCCGGCAACGGCTCGGTCATCCTGACCTGGTCGGCCGCCGGCGCGGGCGTGACGGGGTACTCCGTCACGTCGAACCCGGTCGTCGCCCCGCCGGGCGGTTGCACCAACATCGTGGCGCTGACCTGCACGTTCACCGGGTTGACCAACGGCACGAGCTACACGTTCGTGGTCACCGCCACCTTCGCCGGTGGCACCAGCCCGTCGCAGCCCGGTCCGGTCGGTGGCATCGCGCCGCTGTCCAACTTCGGCTCGGTGACCCAGACCTTCACGCTGACCAAGGCCCCCGGCCAGCTGGTCATCGGCGAGGCCTGCGCACTGGCGGCTGGCGGGACCCCTGGCCCCGGGCCCGGCAACCCGGCGTACCCGGACAAGCCCTACCTGGGCATCCCCGGCGAGAACTGCAACGTCACCCTCGGTGCGCTGACGCTCGATCCGAGCGGCTCGTTCTTCTCCACGACCGGCAACATCGACCCGGTCACGGTGCGGGACCAGCGTGACACCGATCTCGGGTGGTTCGTCAACGCCACGCTCACCCCGTGGACCGACGCAGCCCTCGACACCTTCGGTGCGTGCTCGACCGGCTTCACCCCCGCCGCTGTCGGCGAGGGCGCCGTCCTGCCCTACACGCAGACCATCACCCCCGGAGCCGCGGTGGCCCCGGACTGCACCCTGCCCACCGACGGCTACGGCAGCACGCACACCGTCGCCAACGGTGCGGCCGGCCACGGCCTGGGTGACTCGGACCTCACGGGTCCGGTGCTGGTCCACGTGCCCGTGTCCGCCCACTCGGGCACCTACAGCGCGGTCATGACCTTCACGCTGTTCTCCAACTAGCCGACCCACCAGTCAGCGGACAGCACGGGTGGGGCGATCCTCGGGATCGCCCCACCCTGCTGTCGGTCTGACGGGAAACGACGAACATGACAAAACGAGCCGACGTCCATCGTGACGCCCGCCCCGCACGGGGTGGGCGTGTGTCGCGTTCGGCCGCCCTCGTGCTGGTGGCCGTCGTGGCGAGCCTGGTGACCGGCTCGGCCGCACTCGCGGCTGCCACCGCAGCCAAGGCACCACCGTCACAGCCCACGGTCCTGTGGGGGATCAGCCCGTCGGGACCCGACCCGACCGTGCCCGGCACGCGCACCTCGTTCAGCTATTCGCTCGCCAAGGGCGGCACGGTCACCGACCGCGCCACCATCTGGAACGAGGGCAGCCAGCCGCTGCCCCTGCGCCTGTACACCACCGACGCCCTCGACACGGCCGAGGGGCAGTTCGGCCTCATCCCGGCGAACGAGCGCCCCACCGGGGTCGGGACCTGGGTGACGCTGGTCGAGCGCAACGTGATCGTGCCGCCGCATTCGGGACACGTCACCTCGTTCACGGTCACCGTGCCACCGCACGCGAGCCCGGGCGATCACGCCGGCGCGCTGGTGGCCGTGCTGTCCACCCCGGTGTCCGAGCCCTCCGGCCACCAGGTGCTGGTGGAGCAGCAGGTCGCGAGCAAGATGTACGTGCGCGTCGCGGGCCATCTGGTGCCCAAGCTCAGCGTGACGGTGCAGAGCCACTACCACCACCAGCTCTCCGCCCTCGGGGGCGGGTCGCTCGACGTGAGCTACATCGTGCGCAACACCGGCAACATCCGGTTGGCCGCCCACCAGAAGGTGACGGTCTCGGCACCGTTCGGACTCACGCTGAAGACGACCCACCTGTCGGACCTGCCCGAGCTGCTGCCGGGCGGATCGGCCACCAAGGTGGTGCACATCCACGACGTGCTGCCGTTGTTCCGCCTCACGACGACGGTGCACCTCGCGCCGTTCTCCACCGCGGGTGGGGTCCAGCCCAAGGCTCCGCCGGCCAGCGGCAGCTCGAGCGTGTGGGCCATCCCGTGGCTGTGGCTGCTCATCGCCGCCGCCGTCGCCGCCTACATCTGGTGGCGCCGTCGCCGCAACGCGCCGGCCGAGCCGCTGCGCGCGGCGTCGACGAGCGCGCCGGACGACCGGCCGCCGGTTCCGGCGTCGGCCGATCTCGGCGCGTCGGAGTGAGCGGTGCCGTCCCGGATCGCGCCGCTCGTACGGTCCGTGGTGTCGACCGGGGTATCGGCCGTCGTGGTCGTCGTCGCGTTCCGGGCGGGAACCGCCGCCGCCGTCCCGCCTGCCGGTGCGGGCCTCCATCCGACCGTGCGGGTCGAGTCGGCCACGACGACGGCGGGGTCGCTCGTCCGCGTCGACCTGAGCGGGTGGCGGGTGCCGGTGGTGCAGGTGAGCATCTGCGGGGACGACGCCCATCGGGGGTCACAGGACTGCGACCAGGTGGGATCGATCGGTGTGGTCATCGATCCGACCGGCGCCGGCCGCGGGGTGGTGCGCGTGCGTCCTCCGATCGGTTGCCCGTGTGTCGTGCGGGCGGGCGCCCCCGACAACTCGGTGTCGGTGACCGAGCCGCTGCTGGTCCGCGGTGTGGCGCGCCTGGCACCTGCGGAGATCTATCCCGACGCGTTCGCCTCGCATCCGGTCGCCTCGCCGTCCACGACGAACGGGCACCCGGCCGCTCAGTCGACCGCTCCGTCCCGCCGGGCGGCCGGCCCGAGCCCGGTGGCCTGGTTGTTCGGGCTCAGCGGCGTCCTGATCGGAACCGCCGCGGCGTTGTACGCCGCCCGCCACCGGTCGACGCCGGCCCGGATGTCGGACCACCAGGTGTCCGGCGGGCGTCCGCAAGATGAGCACGAGGTGAACACTTTCCCACCTGATGTGCATGAAACGATGACGTTGGCTACCGTGCCGCGGTCCGTCTCCGAGGAGCAGATGCAATGAGCAGAGCGCCCGACCTCAAGTCCCCAGGCGGAGGGTCCACCCCCAAGCGGGTGGCGGCGATCGTCGGGGTCATCGCGCTGGTCGCCGCTGCCTTCTTCGGTGGCCTCGCCCTCGCCCACAAGTCGTCCACCTCGTCGAAGGCGTCCTCCTCGTCGTCGACGACCGACTCGACGGGCGCCTCGTCGAGCCCGGTGGCCGGCTCGAGCGGTTCGACCGGCACCACCGGCTCGAACGCGGGGAACGGGCAGCCCGGGTCGCAGACGATCCGGTACACGGGTGGCCAGGTCAAGGCCAAGAAGCCCGCCACACCGTACGCCTACCTCGGCTCGGTGCCGGTCGGCGACACGGTGCAGCCGAGGACGCTCCCGGTCAACATCAGCCTCTCGTCGACCAAGAACCTCACCGACGGCCAGGCCATCGCCATCCACGTGACGCCCGCCAAGGGATCGCAGATCTTCGGGTACGAGGTGCGCCTGTGCGCGCCCAACGCCAAGTTCGTCGTCGAGTACGACTTCTACCCCGACCAGACCGGCAACTGCATCCTGCAGCCGCTCTCGTCGGACTCGGATGCGCACGCCCAGGTCAAGGAGAACCCGCCCTACACCTCGGCCGACCTCACCTTCCGGGTGGGGGAGGGCACGAGCTCCTACACCGACGTGTACGGCCAGAAGGTGAGCATCACCTGTGGCAAGGACCACCCGTGCCAGCTCGTGCTCCTGCTGCAGGTGCCCTACGGTTTCGGCTTTGCTACCTTTCCCCTCAGCTTCACCTGAATAGGCGTTGAGGCGGTCCCACATGTTCATCCGCCGTTCGCCAGGAGTTTCCCGGCGCGTCGCTTGCCGGCCAGTGGCCGCTGTCCATCATGGATGCCGACCAGACGAACATCCCCCACGCTGCCTGCGCACGGTCGGCGACCGGACCCCGCGCTCGGAGGACCAACCCTGATGGCCCGATTCTCTGTTGTCCAGGCGTCCGGTCGGGCGGGCCGGCGACTCGCGTCGGTCACCTGCCTGCTGGCCGTCGGCGCTCTGCTCTGGATCGTGGCGGCGCCCGCGGTTCCCGCAGCCGCGACCGGTGGCCCGTCGCACGTCGCGGACACCACGGGGTGGGCCGCCACGCAGGTCACGGTGACGCCGAGCACCAACCTGAGCGACGGCAAGCGCATCGCGATCAACGTCAAGACGAGCGATCCGAACTTCGTCATCGAGCAGGCCCAGGCCCAGGTCTGCCGGGCCGGCGTGACCTACGCCGACACCACCGCCGGCATCCCTGCTCCCGACTTCCGGCCCGGTGGCGCCAACTGCCCCGACGTCCCGATCAGCACCTCGGCCAGCGGGGTCGTCGTCGACAGCTACACCAACCCCGACGCGAACACGCCCACCGGCGAGACGTTCACGATGCGCGTCGGCACCGGCATCAAGGCCTGGACCAACACGTTCGACGCCCAGGCCGCGAGCCTCACCTGTGACCAGGACCACCCCTGCTCGCTCGTCATCGAGCTCAACGCGGTCGGCCTCGACGGCCTCGGACACGTCGTGCAGCCGCTGAGCTGGCACCCCTACGTGCAGCAGCTCACCTACATCGACGCGGACCCGATCCAGGGCTGCGGCGGGCCGGCCAAGGGGATCCTGTCGACCAGCGGCTCCGACGCCCTGCAGGAGGCGTGGATCGGGTGGTCGCTGGCGGCCTGCAAGCTGCCCGGCCAGAAGGGCGCGCTCACCGGCATGAGCTTCACGGGTGAGGGCGGCGCGCTGACGAGCTTCATCAACGGATCCGCCGACCTCGCCTACACCGCCGTTGGCTACAACGCCGCCACCAAGCTGACCCCCGAGGATGCGGACAGCAAGCGGCCGGCCATCGCCGTGCCGATCGGCCTCAACGCCGTGGTCCTCGGGCTCGGCGGCGGCTACATCGACCAGACGGCCGACCGGTTCCGTCCCTATGACAAGGCGGCCGAGCTCACCATCCCCGAGCTGACGACCCTGCTCGCCGGCGGTCCGGCCGGCAACATCCAGTCGCACCTGTCCGACATCTACGTGCGCAACCCCGAGCTGGCCAGTCCCGGGATGTTCACGATCCAGAACGGCGCCGTGCTCCTGAGCGCGCCGTCCGACGGCGAGTCCACCTCGTGGTTCGCCACCCGGTACGTCTCGTCGCTCGACAACTCCGACTGGGTGGTGCCGAGCCTGCCCCTCTACGGCGACGACGCCGGCAAGCCCCGCGGCGTCGACGCCGACCTGGCGCTGGCCTCGCCGAGCTACAACAACGCCATCACGCTGCTCACGGGTCGTCCGCCGCTCGAGAAGGCGGTCGACTCGATCGACGCCAGCGGGGGAGGCACCTGGGCGCTCACCGACCTGACCACCGCAGATGCGCTCGGCATGGTGCCGACGCAGATCCAGAACGCCGACGGCGAGTTCGTGGCTCCGACGGCCGAGACGATGGCCGCGGCGGTGGCGGGCATGCAGACCAACGACGACGGCACCAAGGTGCCCGATCCGAACCAGACCGTCGGCTATCCGCTCACCTACGTCGAATACGCGCTCGTGCCGACCCAGCCGCTGGCCGACGCCGCGAACGTGTGCCGGACCAGTTCGCAGGCGCTGCTGACGACCTGGCTCGACTACGTCACCGGGACGGGTCAGACGAACCTGCCGGCCGGCCTGGTCCCGCTCACGCCCGACCTCAAGGCCGAGGCGATCGCCGCCATCAAGAAGGTCGGCGCGACCAAGGCCACCAAGCCGTGCACGGCTCCGACCAGCTCGACCCCGGGTGGCACCAAGGTGGCGGCGGGAGCCGGCACGGCCGCGTCGGCCGGTGACGGAACGGGCTCGTTCGGCGCCGGTGGCTTCGACGGCCAGATCTCGTCCTCGGGCCTCGACGCCTCGAGCTCGGCCGCCGTCGTCCCGAAGTCCTCCCGCAAGGCCCCGGCACTGGTGGTGGCGGCGAACCCGTCCATCCCGCGCTACGGCGGCTCCGATCTGCCGAGCGCCGTGGCCACGCTGGCCGCCCTGTTCGGTCTCATCGTGATCATGGGATCGGCCGCCGCCTGGTCCTCCGGCTGGCGACCGAGCTTCGGGCGCGCCTCGCCCGCGTCGTCGGACCTCCCGTCGCCGTGACCGCGGTGGCCCCGAGCGGGGAGCTGACCGAGGCCCCCGCCGTGCCCGAGCCGCGGGCCGAAGGCGGCTCCCGCGGCGGCCTGGCCGAGGAGCGGGCGCCGCTCACCCCGCGCCGGCTCGTCGTGGCGGCCGTGCTGTGGCTCGTCGCCGCGCTCGCCTGCATCGCGCTCGTGCTCTACCTGCTCGAGCCGATGTTCCAGGCGCGCCACCAGAGCGACCTGCTGACCCAGTACAGCCAGACGGTCCTGCACGCTTCGCACGAGCTCGACAGCCTGGCCGGCGAGACGCTCCCGACGCACCCACCGGCGTGGGGCTCACCGGTGGGTGTGCTCGAGATCGGCCGCATCCACCTCCGCCAGGTCGTGATCGAGGGTGTGACTTCGCGTGACACCAGCGGTGGCCCCGGCCACGTGCCCGGCACCGCGGGGCTCGGGCAGGTCGGCAACGCCGCCATCGTTGGACGGCGCAACCTGTTCGGCGGGCCGTTCGGCTCGATCGACCAGCTCCGGAAGGGCGACCGGATGCTGGTGACCACCACCGAGGGCCAGTCGGTCTACCAGGTCACCTCCGTGTCGAACGTCTCGGCCGGCGCGTCCCGGCTCGCCCACCTCTACGCGCACTCGACGCACACGCAGCTCATCCTCGTGACCTCGTCCAGCTCGGCACCCTGGAGCGCGGACGCCGCCACCGTCGTCGTGGCCAAGATGATCGGTCGCCCGTTCCAGCCGACGCCCCAGCACGCCCGCTCGTCCTCGCAGACGGGTCGGTCGGGCGAGGTGTCGGCCTGGCTGCAGCTGCTGGCCGCCGCCGGCGTGTTCGTCGGCGCCGTCGTCCTGGCCGGCTATCTCTACCGGCGGTCCACCCTGCGGGTGGCCTACCTGCTCACCACGCCGGCCTTGATCGTGGCCGTCGTCCTGTTGGCCGAAGCGACGAGCCGCCTGCTCCCCGCCTGGTCCTGACTCCGGACTCCCGGCACAGGTTCGGTCAGCGCGTCGACGACGACCGCTTGCGGCGCGCTCTCGCATGGGTCCGGTTCTCGCGCACCGCGAACGTGATGGCCGCCATCTCGGGTCGATGTCGGATCCTGGCGAGCGACGGGCTGCTGCGGAGGGCGCGCGCGTTGGCCAGGCCGCTGCTCGCGGCCCGCTCGAGCCACTCGATCGCCTCGTCGTCGCGACCCGCCTGAGCCATCGAGCAGGCCACCAGGTAGGCGACCGAAGGTCCGGGCTGTTCCTCGTGCGCGAGCAACCCGACGACGATCGCCTCGTCGATGCGCCCGCTGTAGAACAAGAGGGTCTGGCGCAGCACGGCCGGCAGCGCCTCGACCGAGGTCGGGCTCCCGGACCCCGGCCCACCGGCCGGCACGAAGGCGATCGTCTCGAGGTCGTAGCCGAGGCGCCCCGCCCAGTACGAGCGGGCGTACCGAGTCGTGCCGCGCCCGCGACCGCGGGCCCCGAGCAGGCGCCACGGTGAGCCCCGCTGGACGCGGCGCAACGACCGGCTCCCGAGCGCGAACGTCATGACGGCGAGCGCCAGGATCGTGGCCCCCATGAACACGATCAGTCCGGCGACGACGGCCGACGCGGCCGCGACCAGGGCGGCGAAGGCGGCCGCGACGAGGACGTATCCCACCACCCGCGCCGCCCCGTACCGGATCTCTCTGCTCACGTACCGGCCCCGGTCCGGCACCAGGATGCGGGCGATGCGGCGGCGAGACCCCACCACGTGTGCGACACGAGGCGCGTCGGTCATCGCTCGTCGCCATTCCTTGGCGACGCGGTAGGCCGTCGAGCACCCCCACAGCGCGCCGAACACGGCGCCGACCCACACCGAGGCCATGCTCCCGTGGAACAGCAGGCCGATCGCGAGGAGCTCGGCGCCGATGACCAGGCCGACGCCGAACTGCAGGCGGAACTGGTGCGTGAGGAGCCTGAGCGCCGGTCGGCTGACGGGATCCGGGGTGGTCTCGGGAACATACAGCGGGAGGCTGGCGAGGTCGTCCTCGCTCTCGGCCGTCACCGCTGACCCTCGGCGACCGCTCTCGGGTCCGCGCCCCGCCGGTCGAGTTGCGACACGCAGGTCACTGTAGGAGACGAAGAAGAACGCAGCGTTGCGCGCGGCGGACGGACGCGACGACGCGCTGGACTGCGGTTGAACTCGTGGCCAACTCGTCCGTCGCGCTCTTTACCCGGGCGAACGGCTGCGTTCTCATGACGAGGTGTCCGTCGGTTCCCGCCTGTGCCCCCCGGTCGGTCGAGCCGACGGACGTCGATCCCCAGCCTCCCCTGTGCCCCCTCGCCAGGGGCGGCTGGACGACGCCCCCGCCTGGTCCGCGACTCCCGGCGACTCGCGTGACCCGGGCGGGGGCAGGTTCGCCTGAGCCTGCTCGCTGCGCCTGATCGCTGAGCGAACCGCGCGCGCTCGGTGCCGGTGCGGGCGAGAGGTTGTTGCTTTTTCCAACTAAAATGATAGACATACTGCGGAATTGGCCGGAACCCCCCCGCACGATCACGGCGGTGTCGGGCAACACGGCGACCCTGTCGCAGAACGCGACCGCCACGGTGACGCCTTCGGTGACCGTCACCGACCTGAGCGAGAACGACGTCCACTGGGACGGGCTCGACGCCATCTGGACCTCGAACGTGCCGGGTGCCGATCCGAGAGGTCCGGTGGACGAGAACAACATCTCGCTGAACAACGCCAACCCGGCCTTCGCCGGCATCCGCTACATGTTCAACGTCATCGACACGGTGAACCCGTACTGGACGCAGGCCGAGGCGCTCGTCGGATTCACCGACGCGCCCGGCGGGTCGATCCCCGCCACGTCGATCTGCGACGGGAGCCAGGCGTCGACCATCAACAGCTTCGGCCTGTCCGCGCTCTCGACCGCCAACCCGGGCGGCACGCCGACGACCGGGCCCAACCAATCGGGCTCGAACTGCCGCCAGTTCATACCGCATTGATCGCCGCGCCGGACGCGCCCGCTCGGCGCACGTTGTTCATCCCCCGTTCCCGGTTCGTTCGCACTCGCGCCCATTCGTGGACACCTGCGGCGATCAAGCTGAGCCCGGCGTTCCGCCGCGGTTACGCCGTGGCTGCCGCCGCGGACTCGAGCACCCCGCTCTTTCGCAAGGGAGACCAAGCTTCATGATCAGCCTGTTGCACCGCCGAATGCTCCGAGTCCTGCTCGTCGCCGTGGCCCTCATCGGCGGACTCCTCGTCACCGCGGTGCCCGTCGGCGCCGACACCGTCCCCTCGACCACCACCACGGCCACCCCGAGCGGCGGCTCCGCGGTGACCTACACCACGCCGGGCACGGCGGTCAGCGTGTTCGACGGCCAGTCCGTGGCCGTGCACGTGGCGCGCACCGGGACGGCCAACGTGTTCGGCATCCAGGCCCGCCTGTGCAAGGGCGGCGCCAACATCAACAACCTCTTCGACTTCAGCCCCGGCCAGAGCGGGCTCTGCGCGCCGGGACCGCTCGATGCCGGTACCGACAACGCGGTCCCGACCTCGGGCCTGCAGCCGGCCGGTGACGCCCCGGCCAACACCTTCGCGGACGTCTCGTTCACGATCGGCGCCGGCACGACCAACTTCTCGTCCTTCGGCCTCGGGTTCTCGGACTTCACCTGCGGCGTCGGCAACCCCTGCGAGCTCGTCATCCGCCAGTCGACCAGCGACACGCTCGGCGACAACTACATCCACTTCAACCTCAACTACACGACCGCGCCTGGGCCGCCCGGCGCGCCGGGCACGCCGACTGCCAGCGCCGGCAACACGACGGCGCAGGTCACCTGGAGCGCTCCGTCGGACGACGGCGGCTCCCCGGTCACCGACTACGTCGTGACCCCGGAGATCAGTGGCGTTCCCCAAACGGCCGTCGACACCGGCAGCACCAACCTGACCTTCAACGTCACGGGCCTCACCGACTTCACGGCCTACACGTTCACCGTGCACGCCGTGAACGCGCACGGCCCCGGCTCTGAATCCAGCCAGTCGAACGCGGTGACACCCAAACCGACGGCACCGACCGCGGTGACCGGAATCCCCGGCAATAACCAGGTGACCGTCAGCTGGACGGCATCGAGTCCTGCGCCGACCAACTACACGGTCGCGGGGACGCCGGGCGGCTCGTGCGGCCCGACGTCGTCGACGACCTGCGTCGTGACCGGCCTGACCAACGGCACGCCGTACACGTTCGTCGTGACGGCCAACTACCGCGGGCGGCACCACCGTCTCGACGGCGTCGGCGCCGGTCACCCCCAACGGGCCGACCAAGCCGGGCGCCCCCACCGGCGTCATCGCGACACCCGGCAACCAGCAGGCGTCGCTCACCTGGACAGCCCCGAGCAACACGGGCAACTCGGTCATCACGAGCTACACGGCGACGTCGTCGCCGGGCGGGCTGACCTGCACGAGCGCCACGACCGCCTGCACCGTCACCGGTCTGACCAACTTCACCTCGTACACCTTCACCGTCACGGCCACCAACGCGGGCAGCCTCACGAGCGATCCGAGCTCGCCGTCGAACGCGGTCATCCCGCTGCCGTCGAAGCCGGTCATCTCGACGCTCACACCCGGCAACGGCCAGGTGACGGTCTCGTGGAGCGCATCGAGCCCGGCCCCGACCAACTACACGGTCAACGGCACCCCCGGCGGCACCTGCACGACCGCGACCACGAGTTGCGTCGTGTCCGGTCTCACCAACGGCACCAGCTACACGTTCACGGTCACCGCCAACTACGGCGCCGGCACCGTGACCTCGACCGTGTCTGCTTCCGTCATCCCGGCCGGGCCTCCGGGCTCGCCCACGGCGGTGGCTGCAACGGCCGGCAACGGCCAGGCCACGGTGTCGTGGACGGCTCCGGCGGACAACGGCGGCGCTGCCATCACCGGCTACACCGTGACGTCGTCGCCCGGCGGGCTCACCTGCACCACCGCGACCACCACCTGCACGGTGACGGGCCTGACCAACTTCACCGCCTACACGTTCACCGTCACGGCGACGAACGCATCGACCCAGACCAGCGCGCCGAGCTCGCCGTCGAGCGCGGTGACGCCGCTGCCGTCCAAGCCGGTCATAACGACCGTCACGCCCGGCAACGCGCAGGTGACGGTGGCGTGGAGCGCGTCGAGCCCGGCCCCGACCAACTACACGGTGACCGGCACGCCCGGCGGCACCTGCACGACCAGCTCGACGACCTGCGTCGTGTCCGGCCTCACCAACGGCACCAGCTACACGTTCACGGTCACCGCCAACTACGGCGCCGGGACCACGGTCTCGAACCCGTCGGCGGCCGTGACGCCGCTGGCCCCGACCCCGCCGGGAGCACCCACCGCGGTGCACGCCACGCCCGGCAGCGGGTCGGCCGTCGTGTCGTGGACCGCGCCGGCCAACAGCGGCACGCAGTCGCTCTCGCACCCGGCCGCCGCCGCCACGATCACGAGCTACACGGTGACGGCCTCGCCCGGTGGCGCCACCTGCACGACCGCCACCACCTCGTGCACCGTCACGGGGCTGACCAACTTCAGCCCCTACACGTTCACGGTGACGGCCACGAACTCGGGCGGGCTCACGGGCGCGGCCAGTGACCCCTCCACCGCGGTGACACCGGTGCCCACCAAGCCGGTCATCACCAAGGTCACGCCTGGAGACGGGCAGGTGGTCATCGTCTGGAGCGCGTCCAACCCCGCCCCGAACGGGTACGTCGTGACCGGGACGCCCGGCGGCTCGTGCGCCACCACCACCGAGACGACCTGCACGATCACGGGTCTGACCAACGGCACGCCGTACACCTTCAGCGTCACCGCCACCTTCGACGACGGCACGGTCGTGTCGGCGGCGTCGGCGGCCGTCACCCCGGCGGTGCCGGCGACGACGACCACCACGGCGCCCACGAGCACCACCGAGCCGACTACGGGTACGTCAGCGGCAACAGGTGCGACCAGCACGACCGGGACGTTGCCGAGGACGGGGTCGAACGACGGCTTCCTCCTCGAGCTGGCCGCGCTCTCGCTGCTCTGCGGTGGTGCGCTGGTGATGGTGTCGAGGCGCCGACAGCGCTCGTCCACGATCGGCTGACCGCGATCGCAGACCTGTGATCCCCCCCGTGAACGACGGCCGGGCGCAGTAGCCTGCCGCCCCATGTCACGATCCTTTCCCGAGGGATTCCGTTGGGGGACGGCCACCGCGGCCCACCAGGTCGAGGGCGGCAACGTCGACAACGACTGGTGGGCGTGGGAGCAGAACCCCGACTCGCGCTGCGTCGAGCCGAGCGGCGACACCTGCGACCACTACCACCGGTACCCGTCCGACCTGGCCCTGCTGTCCGCGCTCGGCTTCAACAGCTACCGCTTCTCGATCGAGTGGAGCCGCATCGAGCCCGAGGAGGGCCAGTTCTCGGTCGCGGCACTCGACCACTACCGGCGCGTGTGCGCGGCCTGCCTCGAGCACGGCCTCGACGCCACGGTGACCTTCCACCACTTCACCACCCCGCGATGGGCCACCGCCGACGGCGGGTGGTCCGACCCCGCCATCGTCGACCGCTTCGGCCGCTTCTGCGAGGTCGCCACCGGCCACCTCGGCGACCTCATCACCCGGGCCTGCACCATCAACGAGCCCAACATCGTGAGCTTCATGGGCTACATGGGCGGCGTGTTCCCGCCGGGCGTGCCGCGACCGTGACCGGTGGTCGGCGGCCAGCGACCACTTCGTGGCCGCCCACCGGCGCGCCGTCGAGGTGCTCGGCGCCGGCCGCGGCGACTTCCCGGTCGGCCTCACGGTCTCGATGAGCGACTACCAGGCCGTCCCGCCCGACGACCAGCACGCCGTGGCGAGGCTCGAGCGGCTGCGCGGCCACTCCGAGGACGTGTTCCTCGAGGCCTGCCGCGGCGACGACTTCGTCGGCGTGCAGTCCTACAGCCGCACGCGCGTCGGTGCCGACGGCAACGCTCGGCAGCCGAGCCGGGCGTCGACATCGCTGGTGATGGGCTACGAGTTCTGGCCCGAGGTGCTGGCGCCACCATCCGGCGGGCCTGGGAGGTCACCGGGCACGTGCCCATCGTGGTCACCGAGAACGGCATCGGCACCGACGACGACGACCAGCGCGTGCGCTACGTCGAGCCGCGCCCTCGACGGCGTGCTCGACTGCATCGACGACGGCATCGACGTGCAGCGGCTACACGTACTGGAGCGCCCTCGACAACTTCGAGTGGGCCTTCGGGTACCGGCCCCGCTTCGGGCTGGTCGAGGTCGACCGCGCCACCCAGCAGCGGGTGGTCAAGCCCACCGGGCACTGGCTGGGCCGGGTCGCCCGGGCCAACCAGCTCGTCGACTGACCCCGGCCCATCGCCGAGTCGTCGGCCGCCGACTGACCTCGGCGGTTCGCCCACGGGCGGTAGCGTGGTGAGCCATGCCCAGTCCTCGTTCCTCTCCGGTGCCGTCACCTCGGTCAAGGAGAAGGGCGCCAAGTACATGGGCGTCTCGGTGATCAACGTCGTGGTCGGCCAGGGCCTGCTGCTGCTGTTCCACGCCGTGCTGCACTGGAACCAGGCGCTGGCCAACGCGGTGTCGGTCTGCATCAGCGCCGTGCCCGCCTACTACCTGAGCCGGGCCTGGGTCTGGGGCCGCACCGGCAAGAGCCACTTCAAGACCGAGGTCCTGCCGTTCTGGATCTTCATCGGCATCGGCCTGGTCTTCTCGACCGCGATGGTGGCGCTGGTCTCGCACCTCACGGGCGCGGCGAGCACCCCGACCGCCCAGCTGACCCTGGCCGAGAAGCTGCTGCCCAACCTCGTCAACGCGGCCTCGTTCTTCATCCTCTGGATCCTGCGGTTCTTCCTGTTCGAGCACCTCTTCACCACCAACCCCGAGCTGGCCGAAGAGCTGATGGGCGTCGACTACGCCGAGGCGGTCGAGGGCCACGAGGCCGTGGCCGCCGCCGAGGCGCGCCGCAGGCCGAGCGCCGGCGCCCGACCCGCAGGACTGATCGTGGATCCCGAACGCCGGGCCCAGGCCGAGGCGGCGCGCGGCTTCATGCCGCCCGACGAGGGACTGGCGCTCTACGAGGCCGCGGCGTCGGTGCCGATCGGCGGCTCGCCGATGCTCGAGATCGGCAGCTACTGCGGCAAGTCGGCCGTCTACCTCGGCACGGCGGCCGAGGCGCGCGACACCATCCTCTACGCCCTCGACCACCACCGCGGCAGCGAGGAGAACCAGCCCGGCTGGGAGTGGCACGAGCCCGACCTGGTCGATCCCGGCCACCGGGACGCATCGACACGCTGCCCCGGTTCCGCCGCACGATCCACGACGCCGGGCTCGAGGCCAACGTGGTGGCCCTGGTCGGGCGAGTCGCCACCGTCGGGCGGCACTGGACGATCCCGCTGTCGCTCCTGTTCATCGACGGCGGCCACGGCACCGAGCCGGCCCACCGCGACTACGAGACCTGGTCGCCCCACGTCGAGCCGGGCGGCCTGCTGGCCATCCACGACGTGTTCCCGGATCCGGCCGACGGCGGTCGACCGCCCTACGAGATCTACTGCCGCGCCCTCGACGAGCGGCGTCGTTCCGCGAGGAGCGGGCCGTCGGTTCGCTGCGGGTGCTGCGCCGGATCGGCCGGATGACCGCTCAGGCGTAGCGGGTCTCGGCGGTGCTGCGCTCGGTCTCGACCTCGCGCTCGCCGGCCAGCAGCCGCCACGTCAGCGCGCCCAGCGCTCCGCCGATCAGCGGGAAGACGATGAACACCCAGAGCTGCGTGAGCGCCCAGCCGCCCTCGAAGACGCGCCACGCCGAGGCTGCGGGCGGGGTTCACCGAGGTGTTGTCGACCGGGATGCTGATGAGGTGGATCAGGGTCAGCACCAGGCCGACGGCCACCCCGCCGAACCCGCCGGGGAAGCTCTTGTGGAAGGTGCTGGCGACCACGAACACGAACAGGGCGGTGAGCACGATCTCGACGATGATGGCCGCCGACCAGCTTGTAGCCGTCGGGCGAGTGGGCGCCGTAGCCGTTCGAGGCGAAGCCGCCGGCCACGCACGGTCGCCGCGGTGGCGCCGGCCTGGCTGACCGCGATGGCGAAGAGCACGGCGCCGGCGACGATGCCGCCGATGACCTGGCCGATGAAGTAGAACGGCGCGTCCTCGGTCTTGCACTTGCCGGCGATCAGCAGGCCGAGCGGTCACCGCCGGGTTGATGTGGCAGCCCGAGATCCCGCCGATGGCGTAGGCCATGCAGAGCAGGGTCAGGCCGAAGGCGATGGCGACGCCGAGGTTGCCGACGAACTTGCCGGCGAGCACCGCGGTGCCACAGCCGCCGAGCACCAGCACGAACGTGCCGATCATCTCGGCGAACAGGATGGTGCCCTTGCTGCGATCCATGGCGACCCCCAGGTCAGCTCGCGACTCAGGGACGTCGCCAGCGTAGGCCCATCCGCCGATGACGAGGCGGGATCGCAGCGTCAGACCGTGGTCAGTCGCGGCTGGGGTCGGCGGCCACGTCGGCCGCGTCGGCGTCGATGAGCGCCGGCAGCAGGTCGTGGTCGACGAACAGCTGCGCGGCCGGCGACGTGCCCGCTCAGCGCGTCGGCGGCCAGCACGATCGAGGCCGACGTGTAGGTCGAGCAGCTCGTTGCCGGGGAAGTGGACCATCTCGGGGAACACGATGCCGGTGAAGTAGTGCCCGTCGGGGTCGCGCAGGCGCTGCGCGCAGGCGAACAGCTCGCAGGGCCAGGTCGCGCTCGCCGAGGCTCAGGTAGGCCAGCAGGCACTCGCAGGTCTCGGCCGCGGTGACCCACGGGCCGGTCGCTGACGCAGCGGATGCCCATGTCCTCGACGAAGAACGTGTCGCGGCGCTCGTCGAGCCGCTCGAGGCCGGCGGCGCCGCCGAGCACGCCGGTCATGACCGGGTAGTACCAGTCCATGGCCCAGCGGTGCTTGGGGGCGAAGGCGTCGGGCAGCTCGCCGGCCGCGTGCAGGGTGATGACGTGGGCCAGGCGGGCCGCGCTCAGCTCCCAGTCGGGGCGCTCGTGGCCGAGGTGCTCGGCGATGGCGATGGCGCAGCGCAGGCTGTGGCAGATGCTCGAGCTGCCGGTGAGCAGGGCGAACGACCACGGCGTGCCGTCGGCGTGGCGGGCCCAGAGGATCTCGCCGCGGGGCGTCTGCAGGTCGAGCACGAAGTCGATGGCGGCCTCGACGGTCGGCCACATGGCGGCGATGAAGCCGTCGTCGTCGAACAGCAGGTGGTGGTGCCAGACGCCGGTGGCGACGTAGGCGATGACGTTGGCGTCGAGCTTGTCCTGCTCGACCGAGTCGGCCAGGTAGTACTGGTGCCACGAGCCGTCCGGCCGCTGGCAGTCGGCCAGCCAGCCGTAGGCCCGCTCGGCCTCGACGCGGCGGCCGCCGATGGCGAGGGCCATGGCCGCCTCGACGTGGTTCCACGGGTCGGCGTGGCCGCCGGGGAACCACGGGATCATGCCGTTGGGCAGCTGCCACGAGGCGATGGCGTCGACGGTCTGGGTCACCTCGGCGGCGGTCAGGATGCCGGGAACCTCAGGCAGTGACATCGGCGGTCTCCCGTGGTGAAGGGGTCGGAGCGACCGGTGTCGGACCGCCGCCGCGCGGTCGGTCGCCGGCCGACGGGCTTGGTGGCGTAGACGACGAGGCTCTTGCCGAGGACGGGGTTGAGCAGCTGCTCGGTGACCCGGGTGACGGCGGGCCGCTCGGTGATGTCCCACACCAGCAGCCGGTGGTAGAGCTTGCACCAGCGGGAAGTCGTCGTTGGTGGTGCCGACCGCGCACTTGAGCCACCAGTAGGGCGAGTGCAGCGCGTGGGCGTGGTGGGCGGCGCCGTCGGCTCGAGGCCGGCGCCGCGCATCTTCGAGCGCAGCTCGTTCTCGGTGTAGATGCGGACGTGGCCGCCGACGGCCTTGGGGGCGTGGTACTCGTCGCTCAGCGCCCAGCAGACCTTCTCGGGCAGCCAGGCCGGGATGGTCACGGCGATCGTGCCGCCCGGCTTGAGGACGCGGGTGAGCTCGTCGAGCGCGGCCGACGTCGTCGGGGATGTGCTCCATCACCTCGCTGGCGATGATGCGGTCGAAGGTGTCGTCGGCGAACGGGAGCCGGGTGGCGTCGCCGTTGACGCACTCGCCGATGCTGTCGGGGGCGATCTCGCCGGCGGTGGCCATGGCCCCGAACAGGCTGCGGGTCTCGATCAGCTCGGTGAGTGGCCATGTCGCAGGCCACCACCCGGGCGCCGCGGCGCAGGCCCTCGAAGGCGTGGCGGCCGAAGCCGCACCCCAGGTCGAGCAGCAGCTCGCCGGGCCGGAGGCCCAGCTTGTCGTAGTCGACGGTCAGCACGGTCAGCCGACTGCCCACAGTCGGTGCGCGGGGAAGCGGGGAGCGGCGCCGTGAGCCGCCGGGTCGGCGGTGCTGGATGCTCGCGCGTCTCGGCGAGCAGGGCCCGGTAGTGCTCGACGGTGCCGAGGGCGGTGTGGCGCCAGGTCCAGCGGTCGATGACCCGCTGGCGACCGGCGGCGCCGATGCGGGCCCGCAGCTCGGCGTCGTCGAGGGCGGTGGCGATGCGGGCGGCCAGCGCCTCGGAGTCGCCCGGGGGCACGAGCAGGGCGGTCTCGTCGTCGGCGCCGACCACCTCGGGCAGGGCGCCGCCGGTGGTGGCCACGAGGGGCACGCCGCAGGACATGGCCTCGATGGCCGGCAGCGAGAAGCCCTCGTAGAGCGAGGGCACCACGGCCACCTCGGCCTCGGAGTACAGCTCGATGATGCGCTCCTCGGGCACGCCGGTGACGAACGTGACGCAGTCGCCAGAGCCCCAGCTCGTCGATGGTGCGGGCCGACACGCCGCCTTCCTTCTTGCGGCCGATGACGACGAGCGACACCTCGCGCTCGGTGCGCAGCTTGGCCAGCGCCTCGAGCAGGTACTTGAGGCCCTTCATGGTGACGTCGGCCGAGGCGGTGGTGATCAGCCGGCCCGGCACCCGCTGCACGTGCGTCGAGCGGGCGGAACAGCTCCTGGTCGACGCCGACGGGCACCACGTGCATGCGCTCGCGGGGCACGCCGGTGGTCGGTGTGGATGTCCTCGAACGAGTTCTGCGACACGGTGATGACCCGGCTCATGCGCGAGGCGACCCGCGTCTGCATCTTGGTGAACGCGTACCACCGGGCCTTGGAGAAGCGCTGCCAGGGCGTCTCGGCGTGCTCCATCTCGAGGCGGCGATCGACGGTGATCGGGTGGTGGATCGTGGCCAGGACGGGCAGCCCCATCCGCTGCATGGCCAGCAGGCCGTAGCCGAGGCACTGGTTGTCCTGCACCAGGTCGAAGTCGTTGACCCGGTGGCGCAGGTGCTGGGCGGCCCGGACGCTGAAGGCCAGCGGCTCGGGGAAGGTGCCGCCCATGAAGGCGCCGACCTCGACCCAGTCGCCGACCGTCTTGAGCTCCCACACGCCCGGCATCCGCATGGGGAAGTAGTCGTTGTAGATGTCGAGGCTGGGCAGCTCGTGCAGTGGGCACGCCGGGCGTCGAGCACCGGGTAGGGCTGGCCCGCCGAGCACCTCGACGTGGTGGCCCAGATCGACCAGCGCCTTGGTCAGGTGCCGGGTGTAGACGCCCTGGCCGCCCACGTGGGGCTTGCCCCGGTAGGTCAGGTAGGCGATGCTCAGGGGCTCGTCGCCACGGATCGATGCAGCGCGCTGTCCCGACCCCTCGACGGTCGAGCGAGGGTGGGGATCGGGGCGCATAAGAGCGTAAGTCTCATAGCCCTAGACCGATCGGTCAAGTGCGCCCGGCGGGGCCCCGACCTGCTGTGACGCCAGTCACCACCTGGGCAGTCGGCACCGCCGTCGGGTCACGACGAGGTCACGACGAGGACACCGCGGGGTCAGGGAACCAGCGCGATCTTGCCCACCACGCGGCGCGAGACCAGATCGTCGAGGGCGTCGCCGACCTGGTCGAGGGGGTAGGTCACCGGGCCCGTGGGGTGGAGGCGCTCGTCGGCCACCCACGACAGCAGCTCGTCGAGCAGGGCCGCCTGGCTCGTCGGCTCGGGCCAGGGCCCAGGCGCCCCAGTCGACGCCGACCACGCTGCGGTTCCGCAGCAGGACCTGGTTGAGGGCCAGGCTCGGGATGGTGCCCGAGGCGAAGCCGATCACGAGGTAGCGGCCGCCGTCGCCGAGCGCTCGGAGGGCCGGATCGGCCAGGTCGCCGCCGATCGGGTCGAAGACCAGGTCGACGCCGGTGACCCGCCGGTCCCCAGAACCGGACGCCGCCAGCGCGTGGGCCAGCTCGCGGGCGCGGTCCTTGAGCGACTCGCCGAGGGTGTCGATCGTCGCCTCGGCGCCGATGGCGGTCGCCGCCTCGCGCTTGGCCGGGCTCGAGGCCGCACCGATGGCCCGGGCGCCCATGGCGCGGGCCACGTCGATGGCGGCCAGGCCGACGCCGCCGCCCGCCCCGAGCACCAGCACGGTCTCGCCGGGCGCCAACCCGGCCCGGTTTCGCAAGGCGAACAGGGCCGTGGCGTAGCTCTGGGTGAAGGTGGCGGCCCGGGTGGCGTCGAGGTTGGCCGGGATCCGGCTCACCGAAGCGACGCCGACCGACACCTGCTCGGCGAAGCCGCCGAGCCCGCACGACGCCAGCACGCGGTCGCCGACGGCCAGCGGGGTGACGCCGTCGCCGACGGCCGAGACGGTGCCGGCGATCTCGCTGCCGGGCACGAAGGGCAGGGCCGGCTTGATCTGGTACCGGCCCTGCACGAAGAGGGCGTCGACGTAGTTGACCCCGGCCGCCTCGACGTCGATGGTGACCTGGCCGGCGCCCGGCGGCGGCGGCGGCGGTTGGTCGCCCACGGTCAGGGCGGACGGCGGACCCAGCTCTCGACACACCACGGCACGCATGGCGACGAGGCTAGGCCGCCGTTTTCCCGGTGGGCGACGGTCCGCCGGGCGCGTAGCGTCGCCCCTCGTGCTGCGCGCCCGTGGGATCTCTCGTTCGTTCGGCGGCCAGGACGTCCTCGTCGGGGTGTCGCTGGCTGTCGACGGACGCGACCGCGTCGGCGTGGTGGGCCCCAACGGGGTCGGCAAGACGACGTTGCTCCGCATCCTGTCGGGCGCCGAGCGACCCGATGCGGGCACCGTCGAGCGGGCGCCGCGGCTCCTGACGGTCGGCTACCTGCCCCAGGAGCCCGACGCCGCGGCCGACGAGTCGGTGCTCGCCTACCTGGCCCGGCGCACCGGGGTGGCCGACGCCTCGGCCGAGCTCGACCGGCGCACCGAGGCCCTGTCCGACGAGCCCGTGTCCCACGACGCCTACGCCGATGCGCTCGACCGGTTCGTGGCCCTCGGTGGCGGCGATCTCGAGGCGCGGGCCGCGACGGTCCTGGCGTCGGTCGGCCTGGTGGGGCGGGGCCCCGCCGGGCGGGACGGCTCCGAGCGCCTCGGCCAGCTCGACCACCACGTTGTCCGGCGGCGAGTCCGCCCGCACGGCGCTGGCCGCCATCCTGTTGTCGCGGGTCGACGTGCTGCTGCTCGACGAGCCGACCAACAACCTCGACTTCGCCGGGCTCGAGCTGCTCGAGGCGTTCGTCGTCGGCTTCGCACGGATCGGTCGTGGTGGTCTCGCACGATCGCGCCTTCCTCGACCGTGTCGTCGATCGCATCGTCGAGATCGACGAGCACTCGCACCAGACCCGCGAGTACGCCGGTGGATGGACGGCGTACACGGCGGCGCGCGATCTGGCCCGCTCGCAGCAGTACGAGGCCCACGACCGCTACGTCGGAGAACGCGACCGGCTCCGCGACCGCCAACGGACCCAGCAGCAGTGGAGCGAGCGGGGGGTCCGCCGGGCGAAGTCGTCGGACGAACCCGACAAGAACGTCAAGGCGGCCAAGCGGGCCCGCTCCGAGAAGCAGGCCGGCAAGATCAAGGCGACCGAGCGCAAGATCGCCCAGCTCGACGTGGTCGACAAGCCGTGGGAGGGCTGGCGGCTGCAGCTGGCGCTCACGCCCACCACTCGCAGCGGCCAGGTGGTGGCCCGGCTCGACCAGGCGGTGATCGAACCGGGAGGCCGCGCGGCCGGCGCCGCCGAGCCGGGCTTCCGGCTCGGGCCGATCGACCTCGAGGTGGCGTGGCAGGACCGCCTGGCCATCCTGGGCCCCAACGGCTCGGGCAAGACGACGTTGCTGCGGGCCCTGCTCGGCGAGATCCCGCTGGCCTCGGGACGGCGGTGGCTCGGTCCGGGGGTGCGGATCGGCGCCATGGATCAGACCCGGGACCGCTTCGCCGGTGTCGAGCCCGTCCTCGCCACCCTGCAGCGCTCGACCGGCCTCAGCGCCAGCGAGTCCCGCTCGTTGCTGGCCAAGTTCGGCCTCGGCCCCGACCACGTCGACCGGGTCGGTCGCGACCTCTCGCCCGGTGAACGCAGCCGGGCCCTGCTGGCCACGCTCATGGCCGAGGGCGTCAACTGCCTCGTGCTCGACGAACCGACCAACCACCTCGACATCGAGGCCATCGAGCAGCTCGAATCCGCGCTCGAGGAGTTCGACGGGACCCTGCTACTCGTCTCGCACGACCGCCGGTTCCTCGAGGCGGTGCGGGTCGACCGCACCCTCGACATCGCCGGCCTCTGACCCGGCCGGCTCGGGACCCTCCGCCGCGCCTGGACCGTCCGACTCGCCCGGATCGCCCGGCTCGCCCGGATCCCGGGTGGCCGAACGACGGGCCAGCACCCAGGCGAACGCGACGGCGAGCAGCGACAGCACAAGCACGGGCCACGGCCCCACGTCGGTGGCCCACGTCTGGCCCTGCCGCTCGGCGATGATCTGGGTCAGGACCTTCTGCTCGCTGATGCCGGTGCGCTGGGTCACCCGGCCGTCGGGGGTGAGGATGGCCGAGAAGCCGGTGGGCGACGCCTGCAACGTCCACCGACCGGTCTCGATGGCGCGCAGCCGTGACGACGCGATCTGCTGGCTCTGCAGCACGTCGAGCCAGTACGAGGATCCGTTGGTCGGGTTGAGCAGCACGGTGCCGCCGTGGCTGATGGCGTCGCGGGCGCGGTCGGCGAAGAACACCTCCCACGAGATGACCACGCCGAGGGTGCCGACCTGGGTGTGCACGACGGCGGGCTTGGTCCCCGGGATGGCGTCGCGCTCGGGCAGCCCCGAGTTCGGGCCGGCCACCTTCTCGATCAGCGAGCGGAACGGCACGTACTCGCCGAACGGGACGCGCCGCACCTTGTCGTAGCGGTCGCCCACCGAACCATCGGGGTTGAACACGATCGAGGCGTTGCGGAAGTGCGTGTCGCTCACGCCCTCGGTGACCCCGACGACCATGGTGGTGTGCAGCTGGCGGGCCAGCCGCGAGATCTCGTTCTCGTAGCGCGGGTTCTCGGCCAGCGTGCCCTCGAGCCCGACGACGTCCTCGGGCCACAGCACCAGGTCGACCGGACCCTTGATGGTCTCGGTGGCCTCGACCTCACGTTGGAACACGACCCAGTTGTCGGTGTCGACGGCGCGCGTGTGCTGGGGACCGCCGCCCTGCACGACCGCCACCCGCAGGTGCCCGATGTCGTGGCCGCGCGGCGCCACCCCGGCCAGGGCGGTGACCAGCACCAGCCCGACGACGATGCTCCCGCTCACCCACCACTGGCGGTCCCAGGCCGCCGACAGCGCGATCCCGCCCAGCACGACCAGCCCGACGATCAGGTAGGAGCCGAGCAGGCGGGCGGTCTGGCCGAGCGGGGCGTCGGCCTGGCTCATGGCCAGGGTGGCCAGCGGCTCGCCGCCGAAGGGGAAGCGCCAGCGGGCCATCTCGGCCAGCGTGATCAGCGCGGGCAGCGCGATCCAGCGGCCCCGTCCCGGTGGGCACAGGGCGGCGGCGACCCCGAAGAAGGCCGAGAAGATGGTGACCGCCACCAGGTAGCCGGGCGCCGTGAAGTCGAACATCCACACCATGCCCGGGAGCAACCAGGCAGCGGCGACCAGCCAGGTCCGGGCGAAGCGGCGACGCCACCCCTGGCCGGCGATCAGCCGGTCGAGCAGCGCGACGCCGACGAAGGCCAGCGGCCACCATCCCCAGGGTGGGACCGCGGCGGCGATGCACACACCGGCCAGCACGCACCGAGCGGGGACGCGGAGGGCGTCGCGGCTCGGGGCCGACCGGCGGAGGCGATGGGACCACGACATCGGCCGACATCCTTACCGGTGGCGACGGGTACGAGGATCAGGAGCCGCTCGAGCTGAGCGGATCAGGCAGCTCGACGGTGAGGACGTGCCCACCGGCCTGGCTGCCTGCGGTCACGGGAGGCAGGTCGGCGGCGGCGTCGACGCCGTTGCCTCGGGCGTCGACCAGGCGCAGCTTGGCGACGATGCGCTCGGTCGACTCGCCGGGAGGATGGCAGGCGAACAACGTGGCCGTGTGCGCCTGGCTCTGGGCCGCGATGTCGACGGCGTTGGCCGACACCACGACGACGGCGCGGGTCAGGTAGGTCCAGGTGGTCGAACCGATGAGGAACACCACCGGGTCGCCGGCCACGAGGCGTTCGAGGTGGCGGAACGGTTCGGTGTGGGTGACGCGGTGGCCGGCGACGACGACGTTGCCGAGCTGGCCCGGCATGGCCGTGCCCGGCCAGTGACCAGGGCCGCGGTTGATCGATGTGAGCGCGATGCCCTCCTGCAGGTTCGCTTCGAGCTCGAGGCGGGGGATGGCGATGCGACCGAGCACGATGTCGGGCTCAGGGGCGTCGGGATCGGGGAGGGCCTGCGGGATCGGCAGCGAGGGTTCGGTGACCACGGTGATCCGCATGCTGTGCGGGCGAACGGTGGTGGTGGTCGTCGGCGCGGCCGACGCGACGCGCGCCGGAACGTCGGGTCGCGTCAGCTCCCAGGCGGCGACGCCGGCTCCGACGACGGCCGCGCCGCCGAGCCAGCCGAGGAACCGGCGGCGGTTCGGCTGCGAGTCGCCCTGGCCGAGCACGGTGTCGTCCGAGTCGGCCGAGCCGTGCGCTGCGTCGGGGAGACCCGTGTCGGGAACGTCGTCCACGTTCTTCTCATCGGCAGCCACGCCTGCCGGTGTAGCCCAGCGGCGCCCGTCGCGGGCATCGGCTGGGTCAGGTGGCGGCCTGGTCGGCTGCGCAGGCCCCGTCGGCGGTGACGGTGAGGATGTCGGCGCCGGTCTCGGTGACCACCAGCGTGTGCTCGAACTGCGCGCTGCGGCTGCCGTCGTTGGTGACCGCCGTCCAACCGTCGTCCCAGAGGTGGAGGTCGGGCGATCCGAGGGTGATCATCGGCTCGATCGTGAAGGTCATGCCGGGGACGATCTCGGTGTCGGCCCGCGGATCGAAGTAGTGCAGGATCTGCAGCCCCCCGTGGAACTGCTCGCCGATGCCGTGGCCGATGAACTCGCGCACCACGCCGAGGTGGTGGCGGGTGGCGTGGTCCTCGATGGCGCGACCGATGTCGTAGAGGTGGGCACCGGGGCGTACGGCCGCGATGCCGGCGTACGTGGCGGCGCGGGTCTCGCGCACGAGCAGCCGCGAGTCGGCGTCGACCTCACCGACCAGGAACGTGGCGTTGGTGTCGCCGTGGACGCCGTCGTGGAACACGGTGACGTCGAGGTTGACGATGTCGCCGTCGGCCAGGGCGCGACTGTCGGGGATCCCGTGGCAGATGACCTCGTTGACCGACGTGCAGAGCGACTTGGGGTACCCGCGGTAGTTGAGCGGGCTGGGGTACGAGTCGCGCTGGATGGCGGCCTCGTGGGCGATGGCGTCGAGCTCGTCGGTGGTGATGCCCGGGCGCACCGCCGCGCCGACCTCGAGGAGCACCTCGGCGGCCAGACGTCCGGACACGCGCATCCGCTCGATGATCTCGGGGGTCTGGACGTTCGGTCCCCGCGTGGCCGGCGGCTGGCCGGTCTCTGCGTACGGCGGCCGCCCGATCGACGCGGGCACCGGTCGACGCAGCCCCACGAGGCCCGGGCGTATGGCGTCGGGACGGCCCGGGTCGCGGGAGGGGTCGGCGGGACGGGTCATCGTGAGCTGGCTCGTGTCGCCGGCCCCGCTGGGCGAGGTTCTGGATCGGAGGGGCTCGGTCACCCGTCCCCCGCGTCGCTTGCGCTTGGTCATCGCCTCCCAGTCTGCCCGGTCCCGCCCGGATCGGCTCATCCAGCGACGTTCCGGCACCGGTCGACCGTCCGGGTGGACGCCTGCCGCTGGGTTGCGGTGGAGGATCAGGTATCGGGGAGGGTGGCGAGCCAGTCGTGGAGCGCAGCGGTGGCCTCGGCGCCCGCCTGGTGACCGCCGGCCAGCTCGACGTAGGTGACGTCGACGCCGCCGCGCTCGAGCACGCGGGCGGCCGAACGCCCGGACTGGACCGCCACGACCTCGTCGGCCGCCGACGCCACCACCAGCACGCGGGTGCGTGCGGCCACCAGCCGGTCGAGGTCGTAGGCCAGCGCGTCGTCGTGGGGCAGCCACGCGTTGACGCAGAACACGCCGTCTGGCGCGGGTGCGTCGTCACGGCCTGCCTCGCGCAGAGCCCACGCGAGGGCCACCGCTCCGCCCTGCGAGTAGCCGCCGACGACCACCGCGCCCCGGCGCTCGCGTCGGATCAGCTCGTCGAGCCCGTCGAGCGAGCTGATCAGGTGCGTCGTCACCGGGCCGTCGTCGTCCGATGCGAACCAGGCGGGTCCGCCGGGCAGCTCGATCGGGCCGCGGGGCGTGATCACCCGCCAGCCCTCGACGGCGGTCGCGTCGAGTCGACGGCCGGGTTCGTCCTCGTAGCCGTGGAGCACGACGAGCAACGGTGTGCGGTCGTCGGAGCGACGTCCGTCGCTGGCGGTCATCCGATCGGACCGCCGGCCGACGAGGCCAGGACCGACCGGGCCGCGGCGCGGCCCTGGCCGATGCAGGCCGGGATGCCGAGCCCGAGCACCCCGGCGCCGGCCACCACCAGCCCCGGACACCGCTCGGCCAAGGTGGCGTGCCAGCCCTCGGGCCCGGTCGAGGTGCCCCGACTCGAACTGCGGCAGCGCCCGCGGCCAGCGGGTGACGCGCACGTCGCGGGGCCGGCCCGAGACACCCATCGTGGTCCCGAGGTCGGCCAGCAGGGCGTCGACCAGGTCGTCGTCGGTCGAGCGCGCGGGCGCGGAGGTCGTCGGCCCGCCCGGCCGAGGCGCGCAGCAGGGCGACGTCCGGGTCGGCCAGGTGCGCCCACTTGCTCGACGCCCACGAGCAGGCGGTGAGCACCAGCCCCTCGGGCTGGGCGACGAGGAAGCCGCTGCCGTCGAGCGGACGGTCGATGGCCAGGTGAGGGACAGCGAGCGCGACCAGCGCCACCTCGGCGTAGTCGACGCCGGCCATCTCGGCCGCCGGACCGGGGGCGAGGTCGTCGATCAGGTGGGCGGTGACATCGAGGGGGGTGGTGAGGATCACGGCGTCCGCATCGACCGGGCGGCCGACGCCGGCCACCTCGAGGGTGAAGTCGCGGCCCGAGGCGTCGATGCGCTCGAGGCGCGACGCCAGTCGCAGCTCGACGCCGGCCAGGTGGAGGGCGTCGACGAGGCCGTCGATCAGCGCGCCCGTGCCGGGGGTCAGCCCGAAGAAGACCGGGGCGTCGGGATCGGTCGAGGTGGCGGCCGTCCGCTGGGCGCGGAGCCCCTCGATCAGGCCGCGGTGATCGCGCAACGCGGCCGCGAACTGCGGCGCGCCGGCGGCCAGGCTCAGCCGGTCGGCGTCGCCGGCGTGCACGCCGCTGAGCAGGGGCGCGACGAGACGTTCGAACACCTCGTCGCCCACGCGCCGGCGCACGACGGTGCCCACCGTCTCGTCGGGTGCGTCGGCCACGCCGAAGCGGCCAGGGTCCGGGCCCATCGTCAGGTCGAGGCGGGCCCGGTCGACGCCGTCGGGACTGACGGCACCCGAGGCACCGAGCGCGTCGAGGTCGGTCGGCACGCCCAGCACGACGCCCTCGGGGAAGGGACGGAGCTCGCCGCGGCTGAACAGGAACGCCTGTCGCGTCGCCGGGCTCACGAGCTCGCCGCCCAGGCCGAGCGCCCGGCACAGGTCGACGGCATCGGGCACGCGCGCCAGGAAGGCGTCGGCCGCCTCGTCGAGCGCGTGGCCGGCGAAGGGCTGGGTGCGGATCTTGCCGCCGAACCGGTCCCCCGCCTCGAGCACCACCACCTCGAGCGCCGCGTCGCCGGCCCGGGACAGCTCGTAGGCCGCGCTCAGACCGGTGATCCCGCCACCGACGACGACGACGCGCACGGTCAGGTCCGGGTGGCGGCGAGGTCGGCGACGGCGATCACCCGGTCGGCCAGTGCGCCCATGACGATCGGGTCGTCGTTGAGCGACCGCGTGCGGGCGAAGGCCAGGCCGCACTCGGACGCCACGTTGGCCGCGTCGATGTCGAGGTCGAAGAGGATCTCGAGGTGATCGGACGTGAAGCCCTGCGCGCACACGACCACGCCCTCGCTGCGCCCGGTGGCGCCGAGCTCGCGGATCACCTCGAGGATGTCCGGTCCGCGCCAGGGCTCGGGCGTGCGTCCCGCGCTCTGCCACGCCACCGCCCAGTCCGGCCAGGGCCGGAGGCCGACCCGCTCGGCCACCGCGGCCGCGCTCTCGTGCAGCTGGTCGGGATAGGGATCGTCGACCAGGGCGCGTTCGGGCAGCGAGTGGGCGGTGAACAGCACCTTGTGGTGCTCGGGGACGGTGGCCCGAGCGGCGAGCAGGGCGGCGGTGAGGAAGTCGAGGTAGGCCGGCTCGAGGTGCCACTGGTCGATGGCGACGAGCTCGACGCCCGCGCCGAGACCGGCCTCGGCGGCCCGCGTCTGGTACTGGCCCACGCTCGCTGCCGCGTAATGGGGGGCGAGCACGAGCCCGACGGCGCGGGTCGCGCCGCGCTCGGCGAGGGTGGCCACCGCGTCCTCGATGAACGGCGCCGCGTGCTTCTGACCGAGCACCACGTCGAAGTCGCCGGGACGGCGCTCGTCGAGCGCGGCGGCGATGGCGGCGCGCTGGGCCTCGGTCCGCTCGGCCAGGGGTGACACCCCGCCGATCGCGTCGTAGCGACGGCGGAGGTCGGCCAGCTGCTCGTCGGTCGGCGGACGCCCCCGGCGGATGTCGGTGTAGTAGCGCTCGACGTCGTCGGGTGACGCCGGTGTGCCGTAGGCCATCACCACGACGCCGGTCCGGCTCACGACGGCACGCCCTCGGCATGCACGAGCTCGACGATGCGGGCGAGCACCGACGGATCGGTCTCGGGCATCACGCCGTGTCCCAGGTTGAAGATGTGGCCCCCCGGATGCCGGCGACCCTCGTCCAGCACCCGCCGCACCTCGTGCTCGATCACCGGCCAGGGCGCGAAGCAGAGCGCCGGGTCGAGGTTGCCCTGCACGGCGTGCGTGGCGCCGACGCGCTCGCCAGCCACGTCGAGGGGGAGGCGCCAGTCGACGCCGACCACGTCGGCGCCGGCCTCGGCCATCGGTCCGAGCAGCTCGCCGGTGTTCACGCCGAAGTGGATGCGCGGCACGCCGAGGTCGGCCACCTGCTCGAAGATGCGAGTGGTGTGGGGGAGCACGAACGCGACGTAGTCGGCTTCGCTCAGGTCGCCGACCCAGCTGTCGAACAGCTGCACGGCCTGGGCGCCGGCCTCGATCTGGCTGCGCAGCGACGCGAGCGCCAGATCGGCCAGGCGCTCCATGAGCGCGTGCCACAGGTCGGGCTGGCCGTGCATCAGCGCCTTGGTCCGGGCGTAGATCCGCGACGGCCGCCCCTCGATCAGGTAGCTGGCGACGGTGAAGGGCGCGCCGGCGAAGCCGATCAGCGGCACGTCGAGCTCGTCGGTGAGGATCCGGACGGTCTCGAGCACGTACGGCGTGTCGAGCTCGGGCTCGAGCGGCCGGATGCGGGCGAGGTCGGCCTGGCGAGCGAACGGCTGCTCGACCACCGGACCGGTCCCGGGTGCGATGTCGACCCCGAAGCCGATGGCCGCGATGGGCACGACGATGTCGCTGAAGAGGATGGCGGCGTCGACGCCGTAGCGCCGCACCGGCTGCAGGGTGATCTCGGCGGCCAGGTCGGGCTTGGCGATCGCGTCGAGGATGGTTCCTTCGCCGCGGATGGCGCGGTATTCGGGCAGCGCCCGCCCGGCCTGGCGCATGAACCACACGGGGACGTGGGCGTCGGGCGCACCCGGCTCGGCCGCTCGCCCCCAGCAGGCCCGCAGGAACGCCGAGCCCGAGCTGGACGGCGGGTCGGGGGGCGCAGCCCCTGGAGCGGTCGACGGCTCGGTCACGGGTCCCACGCTAGACAGGCCGGCCCGGCTCGAGGGCGCCCCGACCCCGATGGCGAGGGCGCTCGACCCCGAGCGCCCCAATGACCGGGCGCGATCACGCCGGCGGCTTGAATGGGCGGATGCGGCGATCGATCGACGACTACCCCTTCGACCCGGCTGACTACCCGGACCACTACGAGGACGACGAGCTGACGGCCATCTCGTGGGGGGTCGCCATCAGCGACGACTACGACGACGCGGAACCGCGGATCGTGCTCACCGTCGAGGAGGTCGGGCGCGCCGGCTACGGCCTGGTCGGGCACCTGAACGCGGAGGTGGCTCGCCGCCTCCGTGGCGCCATCCGCGACGCGCTCGTCGAGGTGGGGGCCGACCCGGGTCGCTGACGCCGGGCAGGCGTCGGGGGTCAGTCGCTCAGGCGTCTGGGGCGAGTCGCTCGACCAGGGGCCGCGACTCGTCCTGGGCCAGGTGGGCCAGCACCGAGGCGTGGGCGGCGTCGGCCACCAGCACGAGCCGCTCGTCCTCGGGCAGGTCGGCGCGGATGGCCGCCATCTCGGTCGGTCCCGGCTCGAGCACCAGGACGCTGGTGCCCTTGCCACGGATGGCGGTCACCTCGCGGGCCAGCAGGCGGCCGAACCACGACCTGGACTGGCCGGCCAGCGATCGCCGATCCCCGATGGCCTCGGAGGTGGCGGACATGGGTGAGGTGACGATGACGAGGTCGAATCCGAGCCCGGCCACCAGGTCGGCGTTGGTGGGCGAGTACACGGCGCCGTCGAGGTAGCGACCCGACCCCACGCGCACGGGCGCGAACCGACCCGGGACCGCGGAAGAGGCCTCGACCGCGGTGGCCAGATCGGGCACGTCGACGTCGTCGCGACCGAACACGACCCGGCGGGCGTCGCGGGTGCGGTACGAGACGATCCAGGTCGGCTCGGTCGGCCACCGTTGGTGCTGTGTTGCGCGCACACGGTCGCCGATGGGGGCGGCCGAGGCGCGACCGGCCGGCACCAGGCCGGCCAGGGCCACCCCCCAGCGGGTCGGGCCGGAGCGGAGCAGCGCGGGACCCAGCAGCCAGGGGGCCTGCGGCAGGTAGGACAAGAGCGGACGACCGTCGGGCTCGTCGGCCGCGCCGAGCCCGGCGTGGCGCGTCGGGCCCCGGTCGGTGCCGACCAGGGCGGCCCCGTCGTCGGACAGCGGACGGCCCGTGACCCGGGCCATCTGGTCGGCGGCCGACAGGCCGGCCCGCAGCGAGGCGGCCGTGAGGGCACCGGCCGAGGTGCCGACGATCAGGTCGGCGCACCGGGGGTCCCAGCCGCTGGCGTCGGCCACGGCGGACAGCGCGCCGGCGTTGTAGGCGCCGCCGATCACGCCGCCCGCTCCGAGCACCAACCCGACCGAGACCATGGCCCCATGCTGGCACGGATGCCGCGCTCCGCCGGATGGCCGCGGGTGGCGGGGCGGGTGGCCAGGCGGGTGGCCAGGCGGGTGGCCAGGCGGGTGGCCGGCCGGTGGGCCGTGTGTCGCCAGTCTTGCGGGGCCGCTAGACTGGTCCATCCCCCGGATGGTCTGTGCGGCCGGCGGGGAGTGGACCCGAGCAGCAGAGGCGCCATGGCAGCCCACCCCGAACTTGCCGCCGAGCAGGCCTATCTCGACCGTGCATATGCCCTGCTCGAGGCCTCGCGCGAGGCGGCCACCCGCCTCAGCTCGATGGTCGAGGTGGGACGGGGCGGCACCGAGCAGGCCCGCTTCGAGCGCGACGTGATCTGGGACACGATGCTGCACCGCCTCTCGCAGCTGCACCTCGGCGACGCCTCGCTGTGCTTCGGGCGGATCGACGGCGAGGACGACCCCACGCCCTTCTACATCGGGCGCATCGCGGTCAGCGACGAGTCCCAGGACCCGGTGATCGTCGACTGGCGGGCGCCGGTGGCCGAGCCCTTCTACCGGGCGACCGGGCGCCAGCCGATGGGCCTGGCCCGCCGCCGCCACTTCGCCAGCCGCGGTCGGGTGCTGCTCGACATCGAGGACGAGCTGTTCGGCGACGCCGCCGCCGCCCTCGGCCTCGACCCCGGCAGCAACGGGCAGTCGGCCAACGGCATCTCGGGCCATGGCGTGCTCATCTCGGCCCTCGAGACCTCGCGCTCGGGCAAGCTCGGCGACATCGCCGCCACCATCCAGGGCGAGCAGGACGAGATCATCCGCTCCGAGCTTCCGGGCGTGCTGGTGGTGCAGGGCGGGCCGGGCACGGGCAAGACCGTCGTCGCCCTGCATCGGGCGGCCTATCTCCTCTACACCCACCGGTTCCCGCTCGAGGGCCAGGGCGTCCTGGTGGTCGGGCCGAACCGGCTCTTCCTCGGCTACATCGAGCAGGTGCTGCCGTCGCTCGGCGAGGCCGGTGTCGAGCTGGCGGTGCTGGCCGACCTGGTCGACGACGTCGCCGTGCAGGGCCGCGACGTGCGTCTGACGGCCCGGGTCAAGGGCGACCTCCGCATGGTCAAGGTCCTGCGCCGCGCCGTGCGCGACCGCGAACGGGCGCTGCGCCACGACCTGGTCGTCGGCTACGGCCTGACCCGGTTGCGTGCCGCGGTGGCCGACACCGAGCGGATCGTGGCCGAGGCCCGCCGCCGGTTCCACCGCCACAACGCCGGGCGGCGGTTCGTCGAGTCCGAGCTCTACGCCACGTTGGCGCGCAGCAGCCGCGACGAGCTGTCGGCGACGGCCGTGCGCGACCGCCTGCGGGGCACGCCCGAGCTGCGAGAGGCCCTCGAGTGGATGTGGCCGGTGCTGACCCCGGCGCAGCTGCTGCACGACCTGTACGGCTCGCGGGCGCTGCTGCGCAACGCCGGCCGCCGGGTGCTGGCCGACGACGAGTGGTCGGCGCTGCACCGACCCCGGTCCGAGTGGGTCGACCGACGTCGTGTGGACCAACGACGACGCGCCCCTGCTCGACGAGGCCCGCGCCCTGCTCGGTCCCAAGCCGCGGACGCGCCGCCCGGGATCCGACGGCGACGACGAGGTGCGCACCTACGGCCACATCGTGGTCGACGAGGCCCAGGACCTGTCGCCCATGCAGCTGCGCATGCTCGAGCGGCGCTCGCTCAACGGCTCGATGACCGTCGTCGGCGACATCGCGCAGTCCACCGGAGAATGGGCCCACGCCAGCTGGCAGGAGATCCTCGACCACCTGCCCGACCGTCGGCCGGCCCGCCGGGCCGAGCTGACCGTGGGCTACCGGTTGCCCGCGCCCAACATGGCGCTCGCCTCACGGGTGCTGCGGGTGGCCGACCCCGACCTGCAGCCGCCCCGCTCGATCCGCGACGACGGCGACCCGCCCCGCATCCTCGCGCCACCCACCGCGGTCTAGCTCGGGCGCGAGGTGGTCAGCGCCGCGCTCGACGAGCTCGCGGCCGTCGGGCACCGGCAACGTGGCGGTCATCGTCCCCGCGTCCAAGGTCGACGAGATCAGCGACGCGTTCACCTCCGCGGGCGTCGACTTCGGCCGGGCCACCCGCCACGGCCTCGACGCCCAGATCACGGTGGTGCCCGTCGGCCTGGTCAAGGGCCTCGAGCTCGACGCCTCGGTGGTGGTCGAGCCGGCCGCGATCGTCGACGAAGAGGCGCAGGGCCTGCGTGCCCTCTACGTCGCGCTCACCCGCGCCACCAAGCGCCTCGCCATCGTCCACGCCCGCGACCTCCCCGTGGCCCTGCAGGAGTAGCGGCGCGTCAGGTCGTGGTGACGAGGATGCGGGTCGCTGGCGAACGTGCCGATGCCGACGTGCTGGCCGTCGACCTCGACGGTGCGGGTGCCGTCGGGCGACGCCGAGGTGACCTCGCCATGGGCGCCGGGCACCAGGTGGGACTGCTCGAGGAAGGTGAGCAGCCCGGGCGCGAACTCGAGCTCTTCGGGGATGCGTGACACCTCGAAGTGGTCGCCCACGGCCAGGGCGTCGAGCGGCACCGAGTCGGGCGCCTCGTAGTTCGAGCCGGGGATCGGGTTGCCGTGCGGGCAGGTGGTCGGATCGCCCAGCAGGCGCACGAGGGCGGCCTCGACCGGATCGGAGATGACGTGCTCCCACTTGCCGGCCTCGCCGTGGGCGTCGGCCCACGAGAGACCGAGGATGTCGGTCAGGAAGCGCTCGGCCAGGCGGTGGCGGCGCACGACGCTCTCGGCCAGGTCGAGGCCGTCGTCGGTCAGTCGGATGGCGCCGTCGACGGTGACGAGGCCCTGGTCCTCCATGCGGTGGATCATCTCGGACACCGCCGGACGCGACACGTCGAGCCGCTCGGCGATGCGGGCCTGGATGACGTCGACGTCGTCCTCGCGCAGCTCGAAGATCGTCTCGCAGTACTCCTCGAACGCGGGGTGGTACTCAGGGGTCTTGTAGGTCGCCACGAGCCGAGTCTACGGCGAGGCTCGGCCGGCGTCACCGGGATCAGCCCCGCCACGGATGCACGCGTTGCACCCCCGGGGTGTCCAACGTGCATTCGTGCCGGGACTCGTCACACCTCGCCGGTAGCGTTTGGAGCGTGGACGACCCGCTCGAGCGCGTTCTCGCCGGCCGTGCGGGCCTGGTTCTCGACCACCTTCGCCGAGCCCACCGCCGCGCAGGCCCAGGGCTGGCCGGCCATCGCCTCGGGCGAGCACACGCTGATCCTGGCCCCCACCGGATCGGGCAAGACCCTGGCCGCGTTCCTGTGGGGCCTCGACCGCCTGGTCAGCACCGCGCCGCCCGACGACCGCGAGCGGCGCACCCGCCTCCTCTACCTGTCGCCGCTGCGGGCGCTGGCCGTCGACGTCGAGAAGAACCTGCGGGCGCCCGCTCATGGGCATCGGGCTGGCGGCCGAGCGGCTCGGGGTCGAGTTCCATGCGCCGACCGTCGGCATGCGCACCGGCGACACGCCCGCCGACGAGCGCCGCAAGCTGGTTCGCACCCCGCCCGACCTGCTGATCACGACGCCCGAGTCGCTCTACCTCATGCTCACCTCGGCCGCCCGCGAGACCTTGCGCGGCGTCGAGGCGGTGATCGTCGACGAGATCCACGCGCTGGCGCCCACCAAGCGGGGCACCCATCTCGCCCTCAGCCTCGAGCGGCTCGAGGCCATCTGCGAGCGCCCGCCCCAGCGCATCGGCCTGTCGGCCACCCAGCGGCCCGCTCGACGAGATCGCCCGCTACCTCGGCGGGTGCAGCCAGGGGGCCGTGCCGCGTCCGGTCACCATCGTCGACGCCGGTGTGCGCAAGCCGCTCGAGATCGAGGTGGTGGTGCCGGTCGAGGACATGGGCACGCTCGGCGAGCTGATCGACACGCCGTCGATGCCCGGCCCGGCCTCGCCCGCCCCCGCCCGACACAGCATCTGGCCGTCGATCCACCCGAAGCTGCTCGAGCTGGTGCAGCAGCACCGATCGACGCTCATCTTCGTCAACGCCCGTCGCCTGGCCGAGCGCCTGGCCACGCGCCTCAACGAGTTGGCCCTCGAGGGCGAGAACCGGGCGGCCGAGGCCGAGGGCCGGCCGCCGGGCTGGGTCCCGTCGTCGGCGCCCGGTGAGCTCGAGGCGGTCGGCTCGTCGCTCGGTCGCGAGGTGGTCAAGGCCCACCACGGGTCGCTGTCGCGCGAGCGGCGCCTGCAGATCGAGGACGAGCTCAAGCGGGGCGACCTCAAGGGGCTGGTCGCCACCAGCTCGCTCGAGCTCGGCATCGACATGGGCGCGGTCGACCTGGTGATCCAGGTCGAGTCGCCGGGCGCGGTGTCGCGAGGCCTGCAGCGCATCGGCCGGGCCGGCCACCAGGTGGGCGAGCCCAGCAAGGGCAAGCTCTTCCCCAAGCACCGCAGCGACCTGGTCGAGGCGGCCGTGGTGGTGCAGCGCATGCACGCCGGTCTGATCGAGCAGACCAGGTACCCGCGCAACCCGCTCGACGTGCTGGCCCAGCAGATCGTCGCGATGTGCGCGCTCGACGAGTGGCCCGTCGACGAGCTGGCGGCGCTCGTTCGCCGGGCGGCACCCTTCGCCGAGCTGAGCGACGAGGTGCTGACCAACGTGCTCGACCTGCTGGCCGGGCGCTATCCCTCCGACGAGTTCGCCGAGCTGCGGCCGCGGCTGGTGTGGGAGCGCGGGGCCGGCGTGATCCGCGGCCGGGCCGGCGCGCAACGGCTGGCGGTCACCAGCGGCGGCACCATCCCCGACCGCGGCCTGTACGGCGTCTTCCTGCCCGACGGCGCGCGGGTGGGCGAGCTCGACGAGGAGATGGTCTACGAGAGCCGGGTCGGCGAGACCTTCCTGCTCGGGGCCAGCACGTGGCGCATCGAGGACATCACCCACGAGCGGGTGGTCGTCACGCCGGCCCCGGGCCAGCCGGGCAAGATGCCGTTCTGGCACGGCGACGGGCCCGGACGCCCCCTCGAGCTCGGTCGCGCCCTCGGCGGCTTCGTGCGTGAGATCCGCGCCGATCCGTCGGGCGCGCTCGAACGCCTGCAGCGCGACCACGGCCTCGATCCCCTGGCCGCCGCCAACCTGGTCGCCTACCTCGACGAGCAGGCCGAGGTGAGCGGCGGCCTCGTGCCCGACGACCGCACCATCGTGGTCGAGCGCTTCCGCGACGAGATCGGCGACTGGCGGGTCTGCGTGCTCAGCCCCTTCGGCGCGCAGGTGCACGCGCCGTGGGGCATGGCGCTGCAGGCCCGCCTGGCCGAGCGGTGGGGCCTCGAGGTCGAGCTGATGTGGAGCGACGACGGCATCGTGCTGCGGCTGCCCGAGGCGGTCGACGACCTGCCCATCGACGAGCTGGCCATCGATCCGGCCGAGATCGACGAGATCGTGGTGGCGCAGCTCCCCCAGACCGCGATGTTCGCGTCGCGCTTCCGCGAGTGCGCGGCACGTGCGCTTCTGCTGCCTCGCCGCCGGCCCGACCGGCGCACGCCGCTCTGGCAGCAGCGGCAGAAGGCGGCCGACCTGCTGGCTGTCGCCGCCAAGCACCCCGACTTCCCGATCCTGCTCGAGACCACCCGCGAGTGCATCAACGACGTCTTCGACCTGCCGGCACTGCGCGAGGTGCTGACCGACATCCGCTCACGGCGGGTGCGCATGGTCCCGGTCGACACGCCGCGGGCGTCACCGTTCGCCCAGTCGCTGCTGTTCGGGTGGATCGGCGTGTACATGTACGAGGGCGACGCCCCCCTGGCCGAGCGGCGGGCGGCGGCGCTGGCCCTCGACCGCGACCTGCTGCGCGATCTGCTCGGTGCCGAGGAGCTGCGCGAGCTGATCGATCCGGTGGTGCTGGCCGACCTCGAGCTCGAGCTGCAGCGCCTGGTCGACGGGCGCCGGGCTCGCGACGCCGACGAGGTGCACGACCTGCTCCGCCTGCTCGGCCCGCTGACGCTGTGGGAGATCGACGCCCGGTGCGTGCCCGGTCCCCGCGCCCCGGCCGAGCAGTGGGTCGATCAGCTCGTCGCCGAGCGCCGGGCCATCCGCGTGTCGATCGCCGGCGACGATCGCGTGGCCGCCGCCGAGGACGCGGCGCGGCTGCGTGACGCCCTCGGTGTGGCGCTGCCACAGGGCCTGCCCGCCACCTTCACCGATCCCGTGCCGGATCCGCTGGTCGACCTGGTGGCCCGGTTCGCCCGCACCCACGGGCCGTTCCTGGCCGCGCACGTGGCCCATCGCTACGCGCTGGGACTCGATCGCATCTTCGCCGCGCTGAGCCGGCTCGAGAACGAGGGGCGCATCGTCCGGGGCGAGTTCCGGCCCGACGGCGTCGAGCGCGAGTGGTGCGACGACGACGTGCTGCGCCAGCTCCGCCGCCGCTCGCTGGCCTCGCTGCGCCGAGAGGTCGAACCGGTCGACGGCTCGGCCCTGGCCCGGTTCCTGCCGCAGTGGCACGCCATCGGCGACAGCCGCCGCGGCCTCGACGCGTTGGTCGAGGCGGTCGGGTCGTTGCAGGGGGCGGCGCTGCCCGCATCGGTCATCGAGGCCGACCTGTTGTCGGCCCGCGTGAGCGGCTACCAGTCATCCGACCTCGACGCGCTCTGCACCGCCGGCGACGTGGTGTGGGTCGGGGCCGGTCCGCTCGGTGTCCGCGACGGCCGCGTGCGCCTGTTGTTCCGTGACCAGGCCGCCCTCCTGGTCCGCCCGACCACCGCCGACGAACGGGCGGAGGCCGACGGGCCGAGTGCCGACTCGGCCGTCCACGAGGCCCTGCGCGCCGAGCTGGCGGCCGCGGGGGCGTCGTTCTGGCCGCAGCTGGTGGCGGCGGTGGCCGCCGCGGGCGAGCCCTACGACGATCCGTCCGTGCTGGCCGCCCTGTGGGACCTGGTGTGGGGCGGCGAGGTCACCAACGACTCGCTGGCGCCCCTGCGCGCCATGGTCGGTGGTCGGACCGGACGAGGCACCCGCGGGCGCGCCGCGCCCACCCCGTCCTCATCGGGTTGGCGTCGCCCCGACCTCGGCCGTTCGTCGATCGCCGGCCGTCCGCGCCGGCCTGACACCCGTGGGCTGTCTCGGGGTGGTCCGGCCGCCGCGGCCGGGCGGTGGTCGCTGGTGGCGCCGCTGCTCGAACCGGCTCCGACCCCCACCGAGACGTTGCACGCGCAGGCGCTGCAACTGCTCGAGCGCCACGGCGTGCTGACCCGTGAGGCCGTCCTGGCCGAGGGCGTCGAGGGAGGGTTCGCGGCCGTGTACCCCGTGCTCAAGGTGCTCGAAGAACGGGGCCAGGTGCGACGCGGGTACTTCGTGGCGGGGCTCGGAGCCGCCCAGTTCGCGCTCCCCGGCGCCGTCGATCGGCTCCGCGCGGTGCGCGACCCCGGCGAGCCCGATCTGACCCCGCGGGTGCTGGCGGCCACCGATCCCGCCCAGCCCTACGGTGCCGCCCTGGCCTGGCCCGAATCCCAGGGTCGTCCCTCGCGCAGCGCCGGGGCCTTCGTGGTCAGCGTCGAGGGTCGACCGGCGGCCGTGCTCGAGCGCGGGGCCAAGAGCCTGGCCACCTTCGCCACCGCCCTCGAGCATCCGCACTGGGCCGAGGCGCTCGTCGGTCTGGTCAAGCGCGGGCGGCTGGCCAAGATCGAGATCGGCCGCATCGACGGTGCTCCCACCGCCGAGTCACCCGTGGCCGAGCACCTGCGCGCCGCGGGGTTCGTGCAGGGCTACAAAGGCCTGACCCTTCGGCCCTGATCCTGTGACCTGAACCAGCGGCGCTGATCGGTGGCCTGAGCGGTCGATCTGCGTGACCTCGGCCGCGGTCGCGCCGGGTTGGAGCTCATCGCCCGGCGCGTCGATGATGGGTGGATGGGAGCCCGGCCTCACGTCGTGATCGTCGGCGCCGGGTTCGGCGGGCTCAACGCGGCCAAGCGGCTCGAGCGGTCATCGGTCGACGTCACGCTGATCGACCGGCACAACTACCACTCGTTCCAGCCGCTGCTCTACCAGGTGGCCACGGCCGGGCTCAACGCGGCCGATGTCGGCTACGCCGTGCGCGGGATGTTCCGCCGCCAGCAACGAGTGCGCTTCCGCAAGGCCCACGTGACCGGGGTCGACTGGGAGGCCCGACGGCTGGTGCTGCGCGACGAGCCCCCGATGAGCTTCGACCACCTGATCCTGGCCGCCGGCTCGTCCACCAACTACTTCGGCGTGCCCGGTGCGGCCGAGTACGCCTTCCCGCTCTACGGGCTCGAGGACGCCGTCCGGGTGCGCAACCACCTGCTCAGCCTGTTCGAGGCGGCCGACTCGGTGCCCGGACTGGTCGACGAGGGCGTGCTCAACCTCGTGATCGTGGGGGGCGGGCCGACCGGCGTCGAGGTGGCCGGCGCCATGGCCGAGCTGGTCGACAAGGTGCTCCGCCAGGACTTCCACGACCTCGACGTGGGGCGGGCGCGGATCATCCTCGTCGAGCAGGCCGATCATCTGCTCACCCCCTTCAGCGAGCGCAGCCGTCGCTATGCCCTCCGCACGCTCGAGGCCCGCGGAGTCGAGGTGCGTCTGGGCCGTGTCGTGACCTCCGTGGGCGCCGATCACCTCGTGCTCGACGACGGCACCTCCATCCCGACCCGACTGGTGCTGTGGGCCGCCGGGGTCCGCGCCTCGAGCCTGGCCGACCGCCTCGAGCTGAGCCCGGGTCGCGGCGGCCGGGTGGTCGTCGCCTCGGACCTGTCGATCCCCGGCCACCCCGACGCCTACGCGGTGGGGGACCTCGCCGACATCGACGACGGCCGCGGCGGCCGCCTGCCGCAGCTGGCCCAGGTGGCCATGCAGGGCGGCGCGCACGCGGCCGACCAGATCCTGGCCACCATCGAGCGGCGCCCGCGCACGCCGTTCCACTACACCGACAAGGGCACGATGGCCACCATCGGGCGGCGGGCGGCGGTGGCCGAGCTGCCCGGCGGGGTCGAGCTCACCGGCCCCCTCGCCTGGTTCGCCTGGCTGGGCCTGCACCTCGTGTACCTGCTCGGCGTGCGCAACCGGCTCTCGGTGTTCATCAACTGGGCCTGGAACTACCTGACCTGGGACCGCGGCCCCCGGCTGATCCTGCGCCCCGAGGTGCTGCCGCACACACCGCACCCCATCTCCGACGACCGCCCCGGCGACGACTGACCCCCACCTTCCCGTTCGGACCTAGGGTGGCCGTCCCGTCGACGTCACCCACCGACAGAGGAGCAGCCGTGGCCGCCACCGCCGAACAGATCACCGCCACCATCGACCGCTACGTCGCCGCGTTCAGCCAGGGGGACAAGGACGGCTACCTCGGGCTGTTCGCGCCCGACGCGATCCTCGAGGACCCGGTGGGCAGCGACGTGTGCCACGGCCCGGTCGAGATCGCCGGCTTCTGGGACGGCGTGCGGGCGCTGACGCCGACGATCGTGCTCGAGGTGGTGGGCACCCCGCGGGTCGCGGCGGGCGAGGCCGCGTTCGCCCTGCGCGCCCTGCCCGAGCTGGGCGACACCAAGATGGTGGTCGACATCATCGACGTCATGAGCTTCGACGACGACGGGAAGATCACCTCGCTGCGCGCCTACTGGGACATGGCCGAGATGCGTCCCCTCGACGCCTGAGCCGCGCTCAGCGCAGCTCCTTGCGCCACACCACCTTGAGGCCCGACCAGGTCTCGTCGATGGCGCACACCTTCACGTCGACCAGGCCGATGGGCAGCACGACCTCGCGCACCATGTCCTCGGTGATGTCGGTCGGCACCTTGGCGGCCTTCTTCGGCCACGCCACCCAGATGGCTCCGTCGCGTCGCAGTCCCCGCAGGATCGTGGACAGTCGCCGCTCGAGCACCCGCCGCTCGGTCTGGAAGGTGATGGCCAGGTCGAGCCGACCCTGCGCGCGTGCGCGCATCGTCACGTCGTCGGGCAGCTCCTCGAGCAGGTCGCGGAACCCGTCCGGTTCGCCGAGGACGGCCACCACCGAGCCCGGCGCGATGCCGAGCTTGCGAACCAGCGGCGTGCCCGAGTACCCGGCCCCGGCGGACCCGGCCATCGAGTCGGTTCAGCCGCCGACGCCGAGGCGGCGCGTGTCGTCGTGGTGGCGGAAGACCTTGGTCACCACGATCCCGGCGTGCACGTTGACGACGTGCTCGGTCACGCCGTGCAGGGTGGCGATCGCGCTGGGCGTCGCCCCCGACCCGATCCGCCGCACGACCTCGAGCTCGGTGGCAGTCAGCACGGGCGCCCGCAGACCGTTCGGCTCGCGGCTCAGCCATCCGATCTCGTCGATCAGGCGCCCGGCCCATCCCGCGGTGAGCGCGCCCTCGCCCCGCACGGCGCCCGCCACCACGCTGGTGAGGGGGCTGGCGGGCGCGGACCAGAGGTAGCAGCCGCGCGCGCCGGCGGGCACGGCCGAGTACGCGCGATCGTCGTCCTCGTCGCTGATGGCGATCACGCTGGTGGCGGGACGGACGTCGCTGATCGTCGCGATCAACCCGATGCCCGCCCCCGGTGCCGACAGGTCGACGTCGATCAGCGCCACCTGCGGGCTGCGACCCATGACGGCGTCGAGCGCCGCGACCGTGTCGGACACGTCGGCCACGACCTCGAATCGCTCGTCGGCCGACAGCCATCGCACCAGGGACTCGCGATCGGCGGCGCGACGGTGGGCGACGAGGACCGTGATCGGTCCGGGCGGCTGGCCCACGGTGCGCGCCACATCGCTCATGCGGCGAGTCTGCCCGATCCTCACCCGCCACGCTCGCGCGCTGCTTCTTGCTCAGTCCGTGGCGATGGCTTCGAGCACGTTCAGCCGTGAGGCCCGGAACGCCGGGTACAGCGCGGCGACGATGCCGATGAGGATGGCCACGATCACGTAGCCGACGAGTTGGCCCACGGGCACCGAGAACTGGTCGAGGTGCTGGTCGGCCAGGGCCCTGACCAGCGCCCAGGCGAACACCAGGCCGATCACCAGGCCGAGGAACGTGCCGAGCAGCGTGATGATCACCGACTCCTGCGCCACGCTGCGCCTGAGCTGGGCGCGGGTCTCGCCCACCGCCCGCAGCAGCCCGATCTCACGCGTGCGCTCGTAGACCGACAGCAGCAGCGTGTTCACGATGCCGATGGCCGCGATGAACAGCGACAGGGCCAGCAGCAGGGTCACGATCGTCAGCAGCTGGTCGATCTGGCCGAGCTGGGACTTCTTGTACTGCTCGAGGTCCTGCACCTTGGCGGTCGGGTAGGGCTTGGTCAGCCGATCGATCGACGCCCGCGCCGCGGTGGCGTCGGCGCCCGGCTTCAGCTTGACGTAGATCTGGTTGTCGACCTGCTGGTTGACGGGGTAGTTGGCGTTGAAGGTCGAGTTGGCGATGAGGTAGCGCAGCTGCCCGGGGATGGCGCGACTTGTAGATGGCCGACACCTTCAGCCGCTGCCGACCGGTCAGCTGTGAAGACGGCAGGGATCGTGCTGCCGATCGTGAAGTGCTTGTCGCGTGGCCAGCGTGTCGGGGATGGCCACATCGCCCAGCCCGAGCTGGCTGAACGACCCCTCGGTGGTGTCGAACTGCACGATGCGGGTGAACGAGGAGGGATCGATGCCGGCGACGAACGTGCCGTCGTGGTTGACCTCGGCCAGCCCGATGCGGATGCCGGTCGCCGTGTCGACCTGGGGCAGCGCGGCGATGTGCCGGGTCAGCGTCGGGTCGAACCCGCCCAAGCCCTGCGAGTCGGACGAGACCACGAAGTCGCTCGAGATCGTCTTGTCGATGGCCTGGCCGGCCGAGACCTTGACCGATTGGCCGGCGACGGCGAAGAACACGACGAGGCCGACGCCGATCATCAGCGCGGCCGCAGTGGTCGACGTGCGGTTGGGGTTGCGGATGGCGTTCTCACGGGCCAGTTGGCCGGTGACGCCGAAGCGGGCCAGCGGCGCGCCGATCCAGCGACTGGCCGGGGCGGCGAAGGTCGGGCCGAGCAGCGCGACGCCGACGAACACCAGCAGCGCGCCGAGGCCGACGAGGGTCAGGCGATTGCCCACCCCGGAGAACAACCCGAGGTACAGCGAGGTCAGGCCGGCCAGGGTGACCAGCCGCGCCGATGGCGATGCGGACGACGGACCGGTTCGAGGTGTCGATCGCCACTCGCCGCATGGCGGCCACCGGCGGGGTGGTCGAGGCCCGCCACGCCGGGAAGATCGAGGCCACCAGCGTCACGCCGACGCCGATGACGATCGAGCTCACGATCGTCGTCGTCGAGATGACCGGCGCGGTCGAGGGCACCCCGATGCCGGCCGCGTCGAGCAGGGCGCGCAGCCCGACGGCCAGGCCGATGCCGGCCAGCAACCCGAGCAGCGACGCGACGATCCCCACCGCCAGCGCCTCGAGGAAGATCGAGCCGAGCACCTGGTTGCGGCTGGCACCGATGGCCCGCAGCAGCGCCACCTCCCGAGTGCGCTGGGCCACGATGATCGAGAAGGTGTTGTAGATGATGAACGCGCCGACGAACAGCGACACCAGCGCGAACGCGACGCAGCACCGTCTTGAAGGTCGCGATGGCCTGCTCGAAGATGTCCTGGTTCTCCTTGGTGAACGCGGCGCCGGTGATGGACTGCGTGTCCTGCGGCAGGTCGGCGGCGTCGAGCCGGTGCACGAGCTGGCCGCTGCGACACCCCGTGGTCGGCCGCCACGGCGATGAAGTCGAACTTGCCCGGCTCGGCCACCAGCCGCTGCGCGGTCGGCGTGTCGAGCAGCGCGGCGCTGGCGCCGCTGAAGTTGTCGAGGTGGCCGAACTTGGCGATGCCGACGAGCGTGAACGCCTTGGTGTCGCCCTGCCCGACGATGAGCTTCACCTGATCGCCGACGTGGTAGCTCGCGTCGGTGGCGGACTTGCGGTCGAGCACGACCTCGTCGTCGGCCCGGGGCGGGCGACCGTCCACCACGTGCCACTGGTTGAGCTGGGCGTTGTCGATCCAGTTCATGCCGAACGTCGGTGGCCCGGCGTTGGCGATCGCCCATCGGCCTTGCCGGTCTTGTCGAGGATGCGCAGGTTGCCGTGGACGACGCCGTCGGCGGCCGCGACGCCGTCGACGGCGCGCACGGTCGGGACCACCGTCTCGGAGATGCGTGAGCGCTGGTCGCCGAAGTCGGACTTCACGACGACGCTCGAGCGAACGACGGCGTCGATGCCCTTGTCGACGTCGACGAAGATCTGATCGAAGCTCTTCGAGAAGGTGTCGGTGAACACCTGGGTGCCCGCCATGAAGGCGACGCCCAGCAGCACGGCCAGGGCGGTCGCGATGAAGCGGACCTTGTGGGCCAGCAGGCCCCGGAGGGTGACCTTCAGCACGGCCGGCTCGGCCCGGTCATCGGTGAGCCGGGCGACTCACTCGCCGAACCGCTTGAGGCGGTCGAGCACCCGCTCGGCCGTCGGATCGGCCATCTCGTCGACGATCTTGCCGTCGGCCAGGAACACGACGCGGTCGGCGTGGCTGGCCGCGTTCGGGTCGTGGGTGACCATGACGATCGTCTGGCCGAACTCGTCGACCGCCTTGCGCATGAAGTCGAGGACCTCGTTGCCCGAGCGTGAGTCGAGGTTGCCGGTGGGCTCGTCGGCGAAGATGATCTGCGGGCTGGCTGGCCAGGGCCCGCGCCACCGCCACGCGCTGCTGCTGGCCACCCGACAGCTCGCTCGGTCGGTGCTTGAGGCGGTCGTGCAGGTCGACCGTCGAGATCACCTGGTCGAACCACGCCTGATCGGGCTTGCGGCCGGCCAGGTCCATCGGCAGCGTGATGTTCTCGGCCGCGGTGAGGGTCGGCACGAGGTTGAACGACTGGAAGATGAAGCCGATCTGGTCGCGCCGCAGCAGGGTCAGCTGCTTCTCGGAGAGCCGGCTCAGGTCGGTCGTCGCCGATGAAGACCTGGCCCGAGGTGAGGTTGTCGAGTCCGGCCACGCAGTGCATCAGCGTGGACTTGCCCGAGCCCGACGGGCCCATGATGGCCGTGAAGCGGCCCGCGCTCGAACTGGACCGAGATGTCGTCGAGGGCCCGGACCTCGGTGTCGCCCGAGCCGTAGACCTTGGAGGCGCGGATGGCCTGGGCCGCGAAGTTGCCGGTGGACATGGGCGGGGGCGGCGGGGGGATGGCCTCGGTGACGGTCACGTCGATCCTCTCGTGGGACAGCCGGCACCGAAGCGGGCTCAAGCTGCCAAGCCTAGGCAAGTGCCGCCGGCGATCCCGCGTCGGGCCGGCGGACCGCGGGGAATCCCCCCCGTATGCTGGCCACATGACATGCCCGAGCTGTGGTGAGCCGGTCGCCGCAACGGCCCGGTTCTGCGCCTCGTGCGGCCATGCGCCTGCACCAGCCGGCGGCGACGAGCGTCGCATCGCCACCGTGCTGTTCGCCGATCTGGTCGGGTTCACGACGCTGAGCGAGACCCGCGACCCCGAGCAGGTCAAGAACCTGGTCGACGCGTGCTTCCAGCTGCTGGTCCGGGACATCACCTCCTTCGGCGGCCAGGTCGACAAGATCGTCGGCGACGCCATCGTGGCCCTGTTCGGGGCGCCCGTCGCCCACGAGGACGACGCCGAGCGGGCGGTGCGCGCCGCGCTTGCGCATGCAGGAGACCGTCCAGCGCCTACCGCGCCGAGACCGATGCGCCCGGTGCAGCTGCGCATCGGGGTCAACACCGGTGAGGTGCTGGTGGGCGCGCTGCGGGCCGGCGGCGACTACACGGCCATGGGTGACGTGGTGAACACCGCTCAACGGCTCGAGACCGTCGCCGATCCGGGACGGTCGTGGTCGGTCCGGCCACCCACGCCGCCACCCACGAGGCCGTCGCCTACCGGTCGCTCGGATCGGTCGAGGTCAAGGGCCGCGACGAGCCGGTCGAGGCGTGGACCGCCATCGAGCCGCTGCTGCCCCCCGGCCATCGGCCGCGTCGCCCGCAGACCCCGTTCGTCGGTCGCGACGCCGAGATGGGTGTGCTGGGCAACGCCATCGACGCCGCCGTCGAGCGCGGCCGCTCCCACCTGCTGCTGCTGATCGGCGAGGCCGGCGTCGGCAAGTCGCGCCTGGCCGAGGAGGCGGCCGAGCGGGCCCGGCGCCGCCACGACGCCTGGGTGCTCGAGGGCCGCTGCGTGCCCTACGGCGAGGCCAACGTGTGGTGGCCGATCGCCGAGGCGCTGCGCGACGCCTGTGGGGTCCGCGCCCGACGACGCGCTGGCCGACGGCCCAGGTCGCCTGCAGCCAGGCGGTGGTCGGCCGCCCTTGCCCTCGACGCTCGACGCGGCCGAGGTCAGTCGGGTCACCACCGGACTCCTCTACCTCATGGGCTACGAGGTCGCCCTGCGCGAGATCGATCCGCAGCGGGCCCGCGAGGAGGCGACGCGGGCCGTGCTCGACCTTCGTCGAGGGCGCGACGCGCCGACGCGGCCGGTGGTCATGGTGCTCTCCGACCTCCACTGGGCCGACCAGCTCGTGCTCGACCTCGTCGCCACGCTGGTCGACCGGCTGTGCCGGCAGCGCTTCGTCCTGTTGGCCACGGCCCGCCAGGCCGTGACCGAGCGCTGGACGGCACCGACCGGCCGCCACAACACCGTGCTGGTCAACCTCGATCCGCTCGACGCCGATGCGGCCGGCGACCTGCTCGACGCGCTGGTCGATGGCGACCTGTCCGACGCCGTGCGCGGTCCGTGCTGCTCGACCGCAGCGGTGGCAACCCCTTCTTCCTCGAGGAGCTCGTCGCGCTGGTGGGCGACGTCGACCTCGACGAGACGGGTCTGCTCGACGGCCCGGCCGCGCTCGGCGACCTGCCCGACACCTTGCGCGGCCTGGTCTCGGCCCGCATCGACAGCCTGACGCCGGCCGAGCGCGGCTCGCTCGAGGACGCGTCGGTGTGGGGACGCAGCGGGCCGATCAAGGCCCTCGAGCCATCATGGCCGCACGAGATGCGCGGCATCACCGACCTCGCCCCCGTCCTCGACGGGCTCTGGCCGACAAGGAGATCCTCGAGATCGACGGCGAGCACTGGGCGTTCCGCTCCGACCTCATCCGCGAGGTGGCCTACGGCACGTTGACCAAGGCCGACCGGGCCCGGCGCCACCACGGCATCGCCGCCTACCTGTCGTCCACCGTCGTCGAGCTGCCACGAGGCCACCGAGCGCCTGGTCGACATGGTGGCGTTCCACTACGGCGCGGCCGCCGATGTCGTGGCCGAGCTCGGCGCGGTGCCCGGCGTGCCCGACTCGGTCTCGGGGTCAGCCCTCGACTGGCTCGAGGAGGCCGCCCGTCGGGCCGAGGTGGCGCAGGCCCTGCCCGTGGCCGAGCGTCTCTACAGCCAGGCCCTGCGCCTGCTCGGTCCCGAGCCGACCGGCCGGCGGGCCCACCTGCTGCTGGGTCGAGCGGCGGTGTCGGCGCAACGGCGGGCCATCGCCGAGGCCCGGGCCGACGTCGAGGCGGCCCACGACCTGGCCCTCGAGCTGGGCGACGAGGCGGTCCTGGCCCGCACGCTGCTGGTGCGGGGCGAGGTCGAGCGCGGCGGCGGCGATCTGGCCGCGGCGGTCGCCACCCTCGAAGACGCCGTCGAGCACTTCCAGGCGCCTCGGCGACGAGCAGGGGCGCGGCCGACGCCATGCGCGAGATCGGCATGGCCCGCATCTTCCTCGGCGAGAACGACGCAGGCCGAGGTCGCCATCCGAGCCGCGCTGGCCGGCGTCGCGCGACGTCGGCGACCGCCGCGGCGAGGCCTGGGCGCTGCAGCACCTGGCCTGGATCTCGTTCATCGAGGGCCGCGCCGACGAGGCCGAGAGCCGCCTGACCCGCTCGGCCGACACGTTCGCCGAGATCGGCGACGTGGGCGGGCTTGGGATGGGCGCTCGGCCTGCTCGCCTACGTCTGCTTCATCCAGGGCGACCTGGCCCGGGCCGACGAGCTGGGCGAGCAGGTGCTGATCGAGGCCCGCGAGCGCGGCGACCGTTGGGGCGAGGGCATGATGCTGCTGCTCGGCTCGGGCGTGCGGTGCTGGTCGGGCCGCACCCTCGAGGCGGTCGAGTACGCCCGCCAGGCGCACGCGCTGTTCCACACCATCGGCGACCGCTTCGGCCAGGCCCAGGCCCTCACCGCCCTCGGTCGGGTGCTGGTGTCGGTGGGTCGGGTCGGCGAGGGGATGACCATGCTGCAGGACGGCCTCGACGACAGCCTGGCCGACCCCGACCGTCGAACGACGAGCGCGACCCTGGTCACCGGCCTGGTCAACGTGGCGGCGCGCCATCGGCGAGCCGTCGATCGGCGCTCGAGGCGTTCGACCGCTGGCCGAGCGCGACCGGTCGGCATGGGTTCCGGAGGCGGGCGCCGGGGGCGTCGAGCGCGAGGTCGCCCGCGGCCTGGCCCTGCTCGAATCCGGGCGCGTCGAGGCGGCGACCGCGGTGCTGCGCCGCGAAGCCGCTGGTGGTCCCGATGTCGCCCCGTCGCCGTACGCCCAGAGCGCCCTGGCTCTGGCGCTGGCGGCCGCCGGTCAGGTCGACGAGGTGCTCGAGCTCGACGAGCTGGTCCGCTCGGGCGACCAGGCGACCTACCTCGACACGGCCGCGGCCGCCATCGCGGCGGGGCTCGTGCGGGCCCGACGGGGCGACGCGGAGGTCGGTGCCGAGCTGGTCGGGACCGTCGCCGCCGTCGACGCCACCGAGGACGAGATGGCCAAGGCGATCGTCCGCCTGGCCGTCGCCTCCGTGCTCGAGGCCGTGGGATCGGATGAGGCCCGTGCCATGCCGCGACGAGGCCGAGGCGCCGCCTGCGCGAGCTGGGGGTGCGGGCCGACGGGTGGCGCACCATCTTCCGCCTGGCCCTCGAGCCCGAACCCGCCGCCGTCTGACCAGCGCCACGACGGCCGGGCTCACCGCCATCGGGCGTCGTCGTGGACGCGGATCGGGCGGCCCGAAGGCCGCCCGAGGCGTCGTGCCGAAGTCGACGGGGGATCAGGTCGGCTGGGGGACGGTGCGCAGGTACGGCTTGATGGTCGTGAAGTCGCCGAACTTCTCCTTGGCCTCCTCGTCGGACACGGCCGGGACGATGATGACGTCCTCGCCTGCCTTCCAGTCGGCCGGGGTGGCCACCTTGTGCTTGGCCGTGAGCTGCAGCGAGTCGATGACCCGGAGGATCTCGTCGAAGTTGCGGCCGGTGCTGGCCGGATAGGTGAGGGTGAGCTTGACCTTGTTGTCGGGGCCGATCGACGAACACCGAGCGCACGGTCATCGTGTCGCTGGCGTTGGGCTGGATCATGTCGTAGAGGTCGGCGACCTTGCGGTCGGGGTCGGCGATCAGCGGGAAGTTCGGGGCGGCACCCTGGGTCTCCTCGATGTCCTTGGCCCACTTGCCGTGCGAGTCGAGCGGGTCGACGCTGAGGCCGATCACCTTGACGTTGCGCTTGTCGAACTCGGGCTTGAGCTTGGCCACCGTGCCGAGCTCGGTCGTGCACACCGGCGTGAAGTCCTTGGGGTGCGAGAACAGCACGGCCCAGCTGTCGCCCTTCCAGTCGTAGAAGTTGACCTCGCCCTCGGTGGTCTCGGCGGTGAAGTTCGGGGCGTCGTCGCCCAGTCGTACGGCCATGGTCGGCTCTCCTGTGTCGATCGTCTCGTGGTTGCGGCTTCGACTGTAGGCGCAGCGACTCGAATCCCGACAGAGGAAGTCGGGTTTCCCACGGTGGGTCGGACCACTGCCAAAACGACCGAGAGGGCCCGATGAGATCGGGCCCTCCCGGAGACCTCCGGCGGGGGGATGCCGGTTGGTCTGGACGGAGCCGGAGGGGGATCCGGCTCCGCGATCTGCGGGGCGGCTCAGGCAGCCGCGGCCTTGCGGGCCGTGGTCTTGGTGACCTTGCGCACGCCGGTGGCGGGCTTCTGCACGACGACCTTCTCGGTGACCGGCTTGGTCACCTCGAGCAGCTCGGTCACGAACTTGTGCTGGTTGTCGAGCACCTTGCCGGCGAAGACGAACTGGTTGTCGACGAACTGCTTGATGGTCGGGAGCTTCTCGCCCAGGTCACGGGTGGGGAGCTCGGGCACCGAGGTCTCGACGTAGTCGACGGCCTTGCGGACGTAGGTGACGACGGGGGCCTGGACGGTCGTGCAGGGTCTCGAGGACCTTCTCCTGCGTGTCGGTGATGGTGTTCATGACGGTGGTGGCGGGGGCAGCCATGGCGGTTCCTCTCGGAGGCGGTGGCAGGCGGGGGCCGTCTGCCGTGATGTGCTAAGTAAACCAAGCACTGCGAGCTATGGCAACCACTTGCTTGCAATTGCAAGCGTGACATTGGCCACGCTGGTCCCGGCTGTCCGCCGGGCGCTGCCTTCGGCGTCGCCGGGCTGACGGCTCCGCGAAGGTCTGCTGTCGCACGCGGCCAGGCTGACGGTCGGGCTCTGCAGCCCGTGCACGTAGCTGCGGTAGACGGCGAGCAGGGAGGCCTGCTGCTCGTCGGTCAGGGCCGGGTCGGCCAGGATGGCGGCGGCGGTGTCGATGGCCGCGGAGCCCGGTCCGTCGGTGGTCGTCGGTGGCCAGGCCGGCGCGGGCCAGCAGCGTCTCGATCGACACGTTGAGCGCGTCGGAGATGGCCTTGAGCACCCGCATCGACGGCTCGTGCAGCCCGCGCTCGATCTGGCTCAGGTACGGGTTCGAGACGTTGGTCAGGTCGGCCAGGTCGCGCAGCGACATCTGGGCCTGCTGGCGCTGGGCCCGGATGAACGCGCCGAGCGCCTGGAGCTGCTCGCGCACCCCGTCGTCGACGGCCATGGCCTGCGACGGTAGCGCCTCACCCCGTCGGGTCGGCCGAGCCCGACGCTCCGGGTTCGGGATCGCGGGCGACGTCGGGCTCGAGGTAGATGAGCGCGGGCGCGGGCACCGCGGCGCGGATGTGGACCTCGACCGCGTCGATGGTGCGGGCCAGCTCGGCGAAGCTCAGCGTCGGGTCGAAGTCGACCTTGGCCGCGACGAGCAGCTCCTCGGGGCCGAGGTGCTCGGTGCGCAGGTGGATGAGCTGGCGCACCCGATCGGCGCCGGTGATGGCGTCCTCGATGGCGGCGACATCGTCCGGTCGACGGCCGCCTTCGCCGATGAGCAGGCTCTTCATCTCGGTGGCCAGCACGACGGCGATGGCGCCGAGCAGCAGGCCGATGAGCACCGAGCCGAGGCCGTCCCACACCGAGTTGTCGGTGACCGTGGCGACGACCCAGCGCCACGAAGGCGATGAGCAGACCGACCAGGGCGCCCGAGTCCTCGAGCAGCAGCACCGGCAGCTCGGGCGCCTTGGAGCTGCGGATGAACTGAACGCCACGATCGCCCCGTTGCGCAGCGGGTTGGACTCGTGGATGGCCGTGCGGAACGACGATCCCTCGAGCACGGCGGCGACCACGAGGATCGCCGATGGCCCACCCGGTCGACTCGAGTGCGTGGGGGTGGATGATCTTCTCGACGCCCTCGAAGATGGCGAACATCGAGCCGAGCGAGAACAGCACGATCGACACGACGAAGCCCCAGAAGTAGCGCTCGCGGCCGTAGCCGAAGGGGTGCGCCTCGTTCGGGGCCAGCTGCGACCGGCGGTGGCCGAGCAGCAGCAGGAGCTGGTTGCCCGTGTCGGCCACGCGAGTGCACGCCCTCGGCCAGCATCGACGACGAGCGGGTGAACGCGAACCCGACGAACTTGGCGATGGCGATGCCGAGGTTGGCGAGCAGGGCCGCGAACACCGCTCGCCTGCTGTCGCCGGTGGACATCGCCCGGTTCTAGTCGATGGGGGGCCGGTTCCCGAGGGCCCGGTCGAAGGGACGACCCGACAGCCGGTCCGCCACGACCCGTCCGATGGCCAGCGAGGCCGTGGCCGCGGGGGAGGGCGCGTTGACGACGTGGACGACGCGGTGGTCACCGGCGAAGGCGAAGTCGTCGACGAGCGTGCCGTCGGGTCGCGACCGCCTGGGCGCGCACGCCGCTGCCGGCGGGGCGCAGGTCGTCGCGCCTCGATCTCGGGCACGAGCCGCGCAGGGCGCGGGCGAGCGCGGCGCGGCTGAGCGAGCGCGCCACCTCGGAGCCGCCGGTGCGCCAGTAGCGGGCGGCCAGGCGCCATGCCGGCGCGATCGGTGGCCAGGTCGACGCACGTCGTGCGGGCGCACGTCGCGCCGGCGGTAGCCCTCGCGGGCGAGCGCGAGCACCGCGTTCGGGCCGGCGTGCACCGAGCCGTCGATCGATCGGGTCAGATGCACGCCGAGGAACGGGAAGCGCGGGTCGGGCACGGGATAGATGAGCGCCCGGACGAGGTGTCGGGCCAGCGGGTTCGAGCTCGTGGTACTCGCCGCGGAACGGCAGGATCGACGGCGCCCGGATCGTCGCCGCCGAGCGGGCCACCCGGTCGCTCTGCAGGCCGGCGCAGTTGGCCACCGAGGTCGCGCGCACCTCGCCGCGGGAGGTGCGCACGACCAGCTCGGACGCTCGCCGCTCGATGGCCGACACCTCGCAGCCGCACCGCGACGACACCACCGCGCCGCTCGATGCCCGCCGACCAGCGCGTCGCACACCTGGCGGAAGTCGATCACGGCGGTCTCGGGGACGTGCAGCGCGGCCAGGCCGACCGCGTGCGGCTCGATGTCGGCCAGGCCGGCCGGACCGAGCCGGGTGACGGTCACGCCGTTGCTCGCGGCGCGGTCCTCGAGCGCGGTCGAGTCGGGCGAGCTCGGCCGGCGCGGTGGCGACGACCACCTTGCCGCAGCGCCGCCACGCCACGTCGTGGCGCTCGCACCAGTCGAGCAGCTCGGCCCGGCCGGTCCGGCACAGCTCGGCCTTCTGGCTGCCGGGCGCGTAGTAGATCCCGGCGTGGACGACGCCCGAGTTGTGCCCGCTCTGGTGGGCGTCGCCCAGCGACCCTCCTTGTCGACCACCACGACCGCCAGCCCCGGCTCGGCGCGCTGCACGGCCCGGGCGGTGGCCAGCCCGACGATGCCGGCGCCGATCACGACCACGTCGGCCTGGGCCGGCAGGGCGAGTCGGTGTGGACGGCGGTCGCCACGCCAGGCATGCGCCGATCTTGGCCGGTGGATGCCACAATGCCGGCGTGCAGATCCACAAGCTGGCCTCGACCGACGCCTTCATCGTGTTCGACCTCGACGACGCGCCGGGTGCCGGGGTGGTGCGGTCGGCGCCCAAGATCCTGGTCGACGGCGCGACGGCGCTGGCCCGCACGCTCACCTACCGGTTCGCCACGTTCGAGCGGCGCATCGGCGGCGCGTCGGCCGGCATCAACGCGAAGCCCGACGAGCGACCGGCCGCCGTGGCGGCGTTTCGTCGACGAGGTCGGACCGCTGGTCGACGCCGGGCGCTTCTTCGTCGAGGCCGGGCGCGGCGTCGCGAGCGACGACCTCTGGCCCTGCGGCGCTCGCGATCCGGCGGCCCGACTGCCTACTGGGACTCGTCACGACGAGCTCACCGCGGTGGGCGTCGCCGTCGCGGCCGACGACGGCGACCGGTGGTGTCTGGTCGGGCGCTCGGTCGCCATCGAGGGCTTCGACGGCGCGGGCCCGCCTGGCGTCGCAGATCGTGGCGCGGGGCGCCAGGGTGGTGGCGGTGGCGACGGCCGAGGGCACCGCCACCCGGCCCGAGGGCTCGACGTCGACGGCGCTGGCCGCGGCGTGGGCCGCGCACGGCGCCGCCTGTGTCAGCCAGCTCGGCGCGGAGGTGGGCGGCGCCGACCGATGTGTTCGCCGCCGACTGCCGACGTGCTCGTCGCCGGCTCGAAGCCGGGGGTGATCGACGACGAGGTGGCCGTCCGGCCTTCGGGCCACCGTCGTGGTGCCGTCCGGTGCCGGTCCCGGTCACCGCGAAGGCGCTGGCCGCGCTGCGCCGGGCCGGCGTGGTCGTGCTGCCCGACTTCGTCACCACGCGCCGGCCCGCTCTTCGCGGGCTGGCCCGACCAGCCCGGCGCCGACCCGGCCACCGTGGCGGCGGCCGCCATCGCCGACTCGCTCTCGCGAGGTGCTGGGCCACGACGACGGGCCGTTGCTGGCCGCCTGCTACCGGGCCGAGGCCTTCCTGGCGACGTGGCGCGACCGACCTGCCGTTCGGCCGTCCGATCGCCTGACCGGGCCCTGATCCGCCTCCCCAGGTGACTCAGCGACCACCCTGGGTGAGATCGCGAGCTCGTCGGGCCGCGCCCGGTGCGAGTGGCCCCGCCCCGCGCGGGCCTTTACGCTGAGCCGGGCATGACCGTCTCAGACGAGATCGGCCTCGTCTGGTTCCGCCGTGACCTGCGTCTCGACGACAACCCGGCGTGGGCGGCGGCCACGTCCGGGCACCGGTTCGTCGTCCCGCTGTTCGTGATCGACCCACGCCTGATCGACGCCGCCGGGCCGTACCGGCGCCGGCAGCTGCTGGCGACCGTGCAGGCGCTCGACTACGCCCTCGCCCAGTCCGGTGGGCGGCTGCTGATCCGCATCGGCGACCCGGTCCGCGTGGTGCCCGAGACGGTCTCGGCGCTCGGCGCGGGGGCGATCTACTTCAACGCGGATGTCACCCCCTTCGCCTGCACCCGCGACGACAAGGTCGAGGCCGCGCTGCAGGTTCCGCGTCGAGCGGTCCTGGGGTTCGTTGGTGCAGCCGCCGGGTTCGGTGCTCACGGCCAAGGGATCGCTGTCGCGGACGTTCACGCCGTTCTACAAGACGTGGCAGAAGACCGAGTGGGACGTGTGGCCCGAGCCGGCCGAGGCCGTCCTGTTCGACGATCCGGGTGAGCCGATGCCCTCCCTCGACGAACCGCCGCCCGATGTTCGAGGGCGAGACCGAGGCCCAGCTTCGCCTGGTCGAGTTCCTCGACCGCGTCGATCGGCTACGCCGACGAACGCGACCGGCTCGACCTCGACGCCACCTCGCGGACTCTCGACCGACCTGCGGTTCGGCACGCTGTCGCCGCGCCTGGTGGCCGCCGCGGTGGGTGACGGCAGCGCCGGGCGACAGGCGCTCGTGCGCCAGCTGGCGTGGCGGGACTGGTTCGCGCACCTCCTCGCCGAGCTGCCCGAGCCTCACGCACCGCGCCATGCGGCCAGCGGTTCGACCGGATCGAGTGGCGCAACGACCCGGCTGAGCTGTCGGCCTGGAAGGGCGGCTTCACCGGTTACCCGATCGTCGACGCCGGTATGCGCCAGCTCCGCCAGACCGGATGGATGCACAACCGGCTGCGCATGATCGTCAGCTCGTTCCTGGTCAAGGACCTGCTGGTCGACTGGCGCATCGGCGAGCGCCACTTCCGCCAGCTCCTGGTCGACGGCGATGTGGCCCAGAACGTGGGCAACTGGCAGTGGGTGGCCGGCACGGGGCCCGACGCCTCGCCCTTCCACCGGATCATCAACCCCGTGACGCAGAGCCGGAAGTTCGACCCCGAGCGGCGGACTACATCCGCCGCTGGGTGCCCGAGCTGGCCGGCCTCGACAGCCGGGCCATCCATGCCCCGTGGACCGCGTCGTCCGAAGCGCTGGCGGCCGCCGGCGTCACCCTGGGCGCCGACTACCCGCACCGGGTCGTCGACCATGCCGTCGCCCGCACGCGGGCGCGCGCCGCGTACGCCGCGTCGGCCGATGTCGATCCCGAGGCCGGGTCCGACACCCGCTCGGACTGACACTCAGCCGGGCTCGAGCAGCCTGACCCTCAGACGGGCTCGAGCAGCCTGACCTCAGACGGGCTGCGAGCAGCCTGACCCTCAGACGGGCTGAAGCAGCCTGACCCTCAGACGGGCTGAAGCAGCCCGTGGGCGACGAGCGCGCCGGCCAGCGCGTCCGCGCTTACGAACCGGTGGGCATGGAAGCCAGCGGCGACCGCGCCCTGCACGTTGCGCTCCATGTCGTCGACGAACAGGGTCTCGGCGGGATCGAGCCCGAACCGCGTCGCGACGAGGCCGAACAGCTCGGCCGACGGCTTGAGGATCCCCTCCTCACCCGACACCACCGCACCGTCGAACCAGCGAAGCACCTCGTAGCGGGCCCGCCGCCGCGCGAACACATCGGCGGGCATGTTGGTCAGGAGGTAGAGGGGGACGCCGCCGGCTCGCAGTCGATCCACCAGCTCGACGGTGCCGCCGATCGGTCCGGCCACCATCTCGTCCTGGCGGCGCCAGGCCCGCACGAGGTCGGCCTGGTCGGGGAACCGCTCGATCAGCTCGGCCGCCGCCTCGTCGAAGGGCCGGCCGGCATCGAGGGTCTCGTTCCAGTCGGGGGTGCAGACCTCGGCCAGGAACCGGTCGAGCTCGGAGGGATCGGGCAGGAGCGGCCCGTAGACCAGCCGCGGGTCCCATTCGAGCAGGACACCGCCGATGTCGAACACCACGGCTCGGAGGGAAGCGGCCACGGTTGCGAGGATGCCAGATCGGCCCCGGTCAGACGGATCCCGGTCAGTCGGATCCGCCGGGCTCGACGCGGCCCGGCGGTCAGGACCCGCGGCGGTCAGGACGCGGCGGCTCGCGCCCGGGTCGACGAGATGTCGACGCGCTGGGACGAGGCCAGCTGCACGGCGCGGCGGCCCACCGAGCGCGGCGGGTACCCGGCGGCGGCCCGCTCTTCCTCGGATTCGCCGCCCCAGAAGCCGTTCTCGTGGTTGGCCCGGGCCGAGCGTCGGCAGGGCAGGCAGACCGGGCAGGTGCCGCACACCTTGCGGGCGGCGGTCTCGCGCCGGACCCGCCGCTCGGGTCGCTCGCCCGCGATCCCGAAGAACAGGCTGGTCCGGCCCTTGCAGGCGGCTTGGTGGGGCCAGTCCTCGTTCCGCCAGTCGCTGCTCGGCGGGTCGTCGTGGCTGCTCGTGCGGCTGCGGTGCACGGTCGCGTCCACCCTGCGCCTCCCCTGGTCGATCCGGGAGCGGCCGCGCCGGATGACGGGCCGTCCTCCTCCATTCGCAGCCGACCCCGGTGTCGGATTGCTCCCGGGCGAGGATTTCCCGGGCGGGTGGGCGATCGCGCGGGGCGGGGAGAGCCGGGGGCGGAGCCGGATCAGTCCGTCTGGCCGAGCATCGCCAGGATCGAGGTGCGGATGGCCTCGCGGCTCTCGACCTCGCTGCGGGGGCGTATCCGCAGCTCGTTCCAGGCGTTCCAGCTGGTCACCATGCACAGGGCGTCGACGGTCGCCCGGGCGTGGGCGGGCGGGAGGGCGGCGATCTCGGCCGCGAAGACCCGCTTGAGCTCGTGGTCGCCGGCCGAGGTGGCGCTGGCCCGGGCCGACTGCAGGGTGGCCGAGAACGGCTCGTGGAGGGCGGCCGCCCGGCACACCGGTGTCATCCACTCGAGCAGGCTGCAGCGCTGTTCGACGAAGGCGTCGAGCCGCTCGGCGAAGGGCAGGTCGACGTCGACGGCCTGCACCCGGGACAGCAGGCGGAGGCTCTCGCGCTCGGCTGCCTCCTGGAACAGGGCCTCGAGGTCGCCGAAGTGGTGGTAGATGAGCCGCAGCGAGATGCCGGCCCGGTCGGCGATGCGGGTGGCCGTCGGCTGCAGGTCGCCCTCGTCGAGCAGGCTGAGCAGGGCGTCCGCGATGGCGATGCGGGTCTTCTCGGCCCGGGCGGTGCGGGTCCCCACCTCGGTGACGGTCACCGCACCATCTTGTCACCCCGCCCGGTGCGGCACCCCGGGCGGGGTCCGGGGTGGCATCCCGGCGCACGGAGAGCGGCGCCTACGCTGGGTGGGTGACCGTGTACCTGGTGGGCGCCGGACCAGGTGATCCCGGCCTGCTGACGGTCCGGGGCGCCGAGGTGCTCGCCCGGGCCGATGTCGTGGTCTACGACCGGCTCTCGGTGTCGACCCTGCTCGATCTCGCCCCGGCCGGGGCCGAACGGGTCAACGTGGGCAAGTCGCCGGGCCACGTGGTGCTGGCCCAGGACCAGATCGCCGACCTGCTGATCGAGCGGGCCCGGGCCGGCCAGACCGTCGTGCGGCTCAAGGGCGGCGACCCGTTCGTGTTCGCCCGCGGGGGCGAAGAGGCGGCGGCCCTGCAGGCCGCCGGGGTGGCCTTCGAGATCGTGCCGGGCGTGAGCGCGGCCATCGCGGCTCCGGCCTACGCCGGGATCCCCCTCACCCTGCGCCACTCGTCGACCCTGTTCACCGTCATCACCGGCCACGAGGACCCCGACAAGGGCGGCGAGCTCGACTGGGAGGCGGTGGCGGCGCTGGGCGGGACGATCGTCGTGCTGATGGGGGTGGCCCGGATGCGCCGGATCGCCGAGCGCCTGATCGCCGGCGGGCTCGATCCCGACACCCCGGCCGCGGCCGTGCGCTGGGGGACCCGCCCCGAGCAGCACACCGTGCGGGCCACGCTGGCGACGCTGGCCGACCACCCCCTCGAGGCGCCGAGCACGATCGTGATCGGCAAGGTGGCGGCCATGAACCTGGCCTGGTTCGAGGCGCGCCCCCTGTTCGGGAGACGGGTGGTGGTCACCCGTCCGCGTGCGCAGGCCGGGCCGCTGCGCGAGGCCCTGCGGGCGGCCGGGGCCGAGGCGGTCGAGGTGGCCACGATCGAGATCGTCGACCCCGAGGACGGCGGAGCGGCGCTGGGCGAGGCGGTGGGCCGGCTCTCCTCCTACGACTGGGTGGTCGTGACCTCGGCCAACGGCGCGCAGCGGCTGCTGGCGGCGCTGCACGACGGTCGCGACCTGGGCGGCGTGCAGGTGGCCGCGATCGGCGCCGGCACGTCGGCCGCCCTGGCCCGCGGCAACATCCGGGCCGACCTCGTGCCCGACGCGCTTCGGTGGGCGAAGGGCTGGTCGAGTCGTTTCCAGCGCCCACGCCGCCGTCCTCGCCGGATGGACGAGCGGGCGAGGGCCGTGTGCTGCTCGTGCGGGCGGCCGTCGCCCGTGACGTGGTGCCCGACGGCCTCCGGGCCGCGGGTTGGCACGTCGACGTGGTCGACGCCTATCGCACGGTTGCCGTGCCACCGACCGTCGCCGACCGCGACGCGGTGGCCGGCGCCGACGCGGTGACGTTCACCTCGTCGTCGACGGTCGAGCTCCTTCGTGGCCGCGTTCGGCGTCGACGGGGTGCCACCGATCGTGGCCACGATCGGGCCCGTCGACCACGGCCACCGCCCGGCAGCTCGGACTTCGCGTCGACGTCGAGGCGGCCGAGCACACCGTCGACGGGTTGGTGGCCGCGCTCGTCGACCATGACGCAGCGTCCCCGTAGGCTGGGGCGGTGACCTTCCCCGAACGACGGCTCCGCCGGCTCCGGCGCACCCCCGCGCTGCGGCGGCTCGTGGCCGAGACGCGGCTCTCGGTCGACGACCTGGTGGCGCCCCTCTTCGTCCGCGAGGGCATCGACGACCCGCAGCCCATCGCCTCGTTGCCCGGCCAGGTCCAGCACACCCGCGAGTCGCTGCGCAAAGAGGTGGCCGAGCTGACGGCGCTCGGTGTCCCCGGCGTCATCCTGTTCGGGGTCCCGGCGACCAAGGACGCGGTCGGATCGGGCGCCTGGGATCCCGACGGCATCGTGCAGCTCGCGCTCCGCGACCTGCGCGACGACCTCGGCGACCAGACCGTGCTGATGGCCGACCTGTGCCTCGACGAGTACACCGACCACGGCCACTGCGGCGTGGTCGACGCCCACGGCGAGGTCGACAACGACGCCACCCTCGAGCTGTACGCCCAGGTGGCGCTCGCGCAGGCCGACGCCGGTGCTGACGTGTGCGCGCCGAGCGGGATGATGGACGGCCAGGTGGCGGCCATCCGAGCCGCGCTCGACGGCGCGGGCCACGACGCAGGTCGCGATCCTGGCCTACGCGGCCAAGTACGCGTCCGCGCTCTACGGTCCGTTCCGCGACGCGGTCGACGTGACGATCGCGGGCGGCGGCGATCGCAAGGGCTACCAGCAGGACGTCCGCAACGCACGCGAGGCCATGGCCGAGATCCGGACCGACATCGACGAAGGTGCCGACATGGTCATGGTCAAGCCGGCGCTGGCCTACCTCGACGTGATCGCCCGGGCGCGCGCCGAGGTCGACGTGCCGCTGGCGGCGTACCACGTGTCCGGCGAGTACGCCATGGTGCATGCGGCGGCCGAGCGGGGTTGGATCGACGGTCCGGCGGTGGCGCTCGAGCACATCGGCGCCGTCAAGCGGGCCGGGGCCGACATCATCCTCACCTACTTCGCCCGCGCGTTGGCCGAGACGCTCGATTGAGGCTGCGACCCGCCGATGCCAGACCGCCAGACGTGAACGGGGCCGCATGACCGAGCTCACCAACGACGCGCTCTTCGAGCGCGCCCAACGGGTCATCCCCGGTGGCGTCAACTCGCCGGTGCGCGCGTTCCGGTCGGTGGGCGGCACGCCGTACTTCGTCGCGCGCGCCGAAGGTCCGCACGTGTGGGACGTCGAGGGTCGGCGCTACATCGACCTCGTGCAGTCCTACGGAGCCATCATCCTCGGTCACGCCAACCCGGTGGTGGTCGACGCGGTCACCAACGCGGCCGGCGACGGCACCTCCTACGGCGCGCCCACCGCCGGCGAGGTGCACCTGGCCGAGATGATCACCGAGCGCGTCCCGTCGGTCGAGCAGGTACGCCTGGTGTCGAGCGGGACCGAGGCGACGATGAGCGCCATCCGCGTGGCGCGGGGGGCCACGGGTCGCCCGAAGCTCGTGAAGTTCGCCGGCAACTACCACGGCCACTCCGACGCGCTGCTGGTCGAGGGCGGGACCGCCATGGCCTCGCTCGGCCTTCCGGGATCCGCCGGCGTCACCGACGCCGCGGTGGCCGACACCATCGTCGCCCCCTACAACGTCGTTCCGAGCCTCGACGACCAGGTCGCGTGCGTGATCGTCGAGCCCATCGCCGCCAACATGGGCCTGGTCGCTCCGGCCGCGGGCTTCCTCGAGGGGCTGCGGGCCGAGTGCGACCGCGTCGGCGCGCTGCTGATCTTCGACGAGGTCATCACCGGGTTCCGCGTCGGCTCGGGCGGTGCGCAACAGCTGCTACGGCGTCAACCCGGACCTGACCACCTTCGGCAAGGTGATCGGCGGCGGCCTGCCGATCGGCGCCTTCGGGGGTCGGGCCGACCTGATGGAGGTGCTGGCGCCGCTCGGTCCCGTGTACCAGGCCGGCACCCTGTCGGGGAACCCGCTCGCCACCGCCGCCGGGTGCGCCGCGCTCTCCCAGCTCACCGGCGACACCTACGACGCGCTCACGGCTCGAGTGGCCGCGTTCGCGGCCGACATGGCCGAGGCGATCAGCGCGGCCGGGATCGCCGTGCGCGTGCCGTCGGTCGGAACGCTGGTCGGCCTGTACTTCGGCGACGAGCTGCCGGTCGACTACGCGACGGCCAAGCGCACCGACGAGCAGGTCTACGCCGCGTTCTTCCACGAGATGCTCGACCGCGGCGTGTCGCTCGCGCCGGGCGCCTATGAGGTGATGTTCCCGGGGACGACCCACCGCCCCGAGATCCTCGACCAGATCGTCGAGGCCGCGGCTGCCGCCGCCCTCGCCACCGCCGCCCACCTCTGATCCCCGCCCATCCCTCTTCGGGGAACGAGCTAGGTGGGTTCGGGGATGAGGCGGGCCAGCGGGCGACGGTGCGGTAGACGACCTCGGCCATGCCGATCTCGTCGTCGCGCAGCAGGTTGGCCATGATGCGCAGCACCCAGTCCATGAGCGTGTGCGAGCGCATCCCGACGCGGGTGAGCTCGCGCATGAGCGTGGGCTGTCCGATCACCTGGGCGAACAGGCGGGCCACCTTGAAGTAGAGCCCGTAGGTCTGGTCGAGCAGGGCGGGGTAGCGCTGCAGGGCCATGCCGTCGCCGGTCGTCAACGACTCGTCGAGCAGCTCGGCCGCCATGCGCCCGGTCTCGTAGGCGTAGTCGATGCCCTCGCCGTTGAACGGGTTGATCGATCCGGCGGCGTCGCCGACCACGATCCACGTCGGTCCCACCTTGGGTCCCACCGAACCGCCCATCGGCAACCGACCGCCGGTCGGGACCGAGGTGGCCGACTCGGCCGAGATGCCCCAGCGCTCGGGAGCGGTGGCGGCGAACTCGTTCATGATGTGGGTGGTGTTCACGGACTTGAAGTCGCGGAACGTCGACAGCAGCCCGATGCCGACGTTGATCTCGCCGTCGCCGAGCGGGAAGATCCAGCCGTAGCCCGGCAACGAGTTGCCGTTGCGGTCGCGCACGTCGAGCGCGCTCTCGATCCACGGCGTGTCGCTGATGTCGCTGGCGAAGTACCCGCGGATGGCCATGCCCTGCGGATACGAGCGGTTGCGGCTGGTGCCGAGCGCCCGCCCGAAGCGCGAGTTGGCGCCGTCGGCGATGACCACGTAGCGGGCCCGCAGCTCTTCGGTCCGGCCCGTCTCCTTGTCCTTGACGACCGCGCCGGTGATCAGCCCGTCCTCGACGAGCGGCGACACCGCCTCGGTGCCCTGGCGCAGGACCGCCCCCGACTTGACCGCGTGCTCGGCCACCATCGTGTCGAGGTCGGATCGTCGCACCACGTAGCCGTACGACGGGAACACCGGGTGGTCCGGCCAGGTCAGCTCGAGCTCGATGCCGTGGGCCACGGCCCGCAGCCCGTCGTAGCGGTGGAAGTCTGCCAACCGCTCGGCCAGGCCCATCTCGTGGAGCTGGTGGACCGCCCGCGGCGTCAGCCCGTCGCCGCAGGTCTTCTCGCGCGGGAACGTCTTGCGCTCGACGACCACCACGTCGTGGCCGGCTTCGGCCAGCCAGTAGGCCGTGGCCGCGCCCGACGGCCCGCCGCCGATGACGAGCACGTCGTGGCGCGCGGTGTCGGGCGGCTCGAGGTCAGACGACTCGAGGGCGGACGAGGGCACCCGCCCAGCCTACGGGCGGGCCGAACGACGGGACGACTCAGGCCTTGGCCTTGGCCCCCTCGACGGCCTTGGGCTCGGTGAGCTTGCCGGTCGTCGGATCGAGCATCACCGAGCCGTCCGGGTTCTGCAGCAGTCCGGTGGTCGTGTTGAGCACGGGTGTGCCGTTGGGCCACAGCAGGCTGCCATCGGGGGCGATCTGGGTCGGCGGCACGACCTCGCCGCTCAGCGTCTCGCGCTCGTGGCGGACGACCGCCAGGAGGTCGGACTGGGTGAGCACGCCGTTCCAGGCCGGCATCTTCTGGTTGCCGAAGTGACCGGCGATGTGCGGGCCGCCCGGTCGGTTGGGGTTGCCGTACACGTTGCCGATGCCGGTGCCCACGTCGCCCTGCCACACGAACTCGAGCTGGTCGCCGATGTTCGGGAACGTCTCGAGCACCTGGCCGTTGTTGAGCTGACGACCGACGCCGCCCTCGCCCTGCGAGCCGTGACAGCTCGAGCAGTTGGCGAAGACCGTGGCGCCCTCGGTGAGCTGGGTCGGCACGTTGGAGTACGGCTTGGACAGGGTGTTGACGTAGATGACGGCCCAGATGGGCAGGAAGGCGAGCACGGGCATGACCCAGAGCGGGATGCGCTTGCGCTCGAGCGAGGCCCGCACGTAGGCAGGCACCGGCTTGGGCGGCGTGCGCGGCTTCGAGCGGCTCGACCGCGGCCGGGCGGGCGGCGGCGCCCGCAGTGGTGGTGTCGACCTCGGTGCTCTCGGAGGCGGCGGGCTCGGCGGCCGCGCTCTCGCCTCCGCCACCGGCGTCTCCGCCCCCGAGACCGAGCGCCGCCCGCCGGTCGCGGGAGCGCTTGAGGAGATGCTCGGGTACCTCGGTCACAGCCGTCCTCCGGTGGCGGGCTCAGGGTCGGTGCGGCGCCGACGGGGAGGACGAGGAGGGGGCGGGAACGGGGGACGTCGACCGGTGCGGCGCGTGCATCGATCGGCACATTAGGCCACGCGCATGGCGCGAGGCCAAGACGGTCGCGGCGCCGCGCCGAACGGGGCGCCGACGAGGGCCCGTGGCGCGATGTGCTCAGGCCGCGAAGGTCGTGCTAAACCTCCCCCAAGTTCCGCTTGACCGCTCGCCCGGGTGACCGGGACCCCCGCCGGTCGGCGGTAGGCTGATCCTGTCCAGCAACGGAGGTCCCCACCCAGGTGGTTGCGTTCGTCACAGCGGTGCTCATCGGGGTCGGGCTTGACCCTTCTCGTGATCCCCGTGTCCAAGCGCCGGCCACCGGGTACGCCCGCTCACCTGGGGCGAAGCGATGGTCGCGGCCATCTACGCGTTCTTCATCATGTTCTGGACCTACGCGATGATCCCGCACCTCTGGCTGACCTGGACCTCCAACGAGCTGGGGTGGCGCCCCGACAGGCGCTGGCTGGGCCCGGGGAAGCATCCTCAAGAACCAGCAGAACGGCGGCTGGTTCCCGCTGACGCTCAACTACCAGGTCCTGCGCGACCTTCTGGTGGTGGTCATCTACGTGGCCGCCCTCGCCTTCCAGATCTGGATCTTCGGCTGGTGGCAGAACCGGGCCAAGCGCGCCGCCGAGCTGCCGGCCATCACCACGTCCGACTACGGGCGTCCGCTGGTGCGCAAGAGCTGACATGGCCCGACCGACGCGAACCCCCCGATGCCCGAGTTCCGGGACGACTACGTCCTGCAAGAGGTCGATGCCGCCTGGCTGTCCAAGGCCGTCAAGCCCAAGCAGTTCATCCACATCGACCAGTCCGAGTGCATCACCTGCGAGGGCTGCGTCGACATCTGCCCGTGGAAGTGCATCCACCTGGTCAAGACCGAGGCCATCGACGAGGCCATCCTCACCGAGCTGCCCGGCGAGGATCCCGGCGACCACTCGGTGTTCCTGATCGACGACGACGTGTGCACCCGCTGCGCTCTGTGCGTCGACCGCTGCCCGACGGGCGTGATCATCCTGGGCAAGGTCGGCGACCCCTCCTCGGTCGGCGACATCCACCAGCGCACGCCCACCCACGGCTACGGCTACGGGATGCGGCTCGGATGAGCGCGCCGACTCCCGCGTCCCGAAAGAGGAACTGACGTGGCCAAGACCATGCAGCCCAAGGGCAAGAGCAAGATGACCGAGCTGAACGAGTCGGTCCAGGGCTCGCAGGCCTGGAACTCGATCTTCCGGCCCGGCTCGGTGTTCCGCAAGGGCTACAGCGACAGCCCCCGGAACCGGTCGTACGTGATCATGAACAGCGTGCTGTACCACCTTCACCCGGTGAAGGTGAAGCGCCACGCGGTCAAGGTCTCCTACACCCTCTGCCTCGGCGGGCTCAGCTTCTTCCTGTTCATCCTGCTGACGATCACCGGCATCTTCCTGATGTTCTTCTACCGGCCGACGTCGGCCAACGCCTGGAGCGACATCTACACGCTGCAGACGTCGGTGACCTTCGGCCTGCTCGTGCGCAACATGCACAGATGGGCGGCCCACCTCATGGTGCTGTCGGTCTTCCTGCACATGGCGCGTGTCTTCTACCACGGGGCCTACAAGCCACCCCGCGAGTTCAACTGGGTCATCGGCGTGATCCTGCTCACCCTCACCCTGCTGCTCTCCTTCACCGGCTACCTGCTGCCCTGGGATCAGCTGGCGCTCTGGGCGGTCACGGTGGGCACGAACATGATGGGCTACACACCCGTGTTCGGCAGCCAGGTCCGGTTCGTCTTATTAGGTGGCAAGGTGATCGGCACCGACACCCTCCTGCGCTGGTACGTGTTGCACGTGCTGTTCGTCCCGTTCGTCACCGTCATCTTCCTGGCCATCCACTTCTGGCGGGTGCGCAAGGACGGCGGCATCTCCGGACCGCTCTAGATCGACGACGAGACGCCATGACAGAGATCCCCGAACATCTCCGCAAGCGGGCCGAAGCGGCCCGCAAGAAGGCCGAGGAGGCCAAGGCCTCCGGCGGCGGTGACGACGCGCCCGCGGCGGCCGCCCCGGCCGACGACGCGCCCGCCGACGCGGGCGACAGCAAGATCCCGGCGCACCTGCTCGAGCGCTCCAAGGCGGCCAAGGCGCGCAAGGCCTCGGGAGAAGCCGAGAGCGGGGCGGCGGGGTCGCCACCATGGCGCCGCCGGCCGGCGGCGCCGTCACGGCTGCCGGACCCCCTCCGGCGGCCAGCGGTCCGGGCGGGCACACCCAACGCCTGCTGACCGTCGTCAAGTCCGGCTCGATCCAGGACGTCAAGGCCACCCCGGTCGACAAGGTCCACGTGTGGCCGCACCTGCTGGCCATCGAGTTCCTGGCGTCGCTCGTCATGACGACGTTCCTGCTGATCTTCTCGATCTTCGTCAACGCCCCGCTGCTCGAGCTGGCCAACCCCAACTCGACGCCGAACCCGTCCAAGGCCCCCTGGTACTTCCTCGGGCTGCAAGAGCTGCTGACCATGTTCCATCCGATGGTCGCCGGCGTGACGGTGCCCGGCATGGGCATCTTCCTGCTGATCCTGGCTCCCTACATGGACAAGAACCCGAGCAACAAGCCCGAGGATCGCAAGTTCGCGATCTCGTTGTTCACCATCTTCCTGATGTTCTGGGCTGTCCTCGTCATCGTCGGTTCGTTCTTCCGCGGCGAGGGCTTCAACTTCACGGCCCCCTGGAGTGGTGGGCTCTTCTTTGACCTCTGATCCGAGTACGTCATGACCTATCTCCTCATCCTCATCCCGCTGTTCATCGTGCTGGCCGCCCTCGTGGTGTTCGCGTCGACACGCCGGCGTGACACCGACCGCGCCACGGGCCAGCTGTCCCGCGAGACGCGCAAGCGCGACCAGAGCGCGGTGCCGGCCCTGGTCGGCGCGCCCGAGTCGGGCCGCACGGTCGAGAAGTCGGCGGCCCTCGAGCGCCGCCCGCCCGAGATCGAGCGCGCCGCCACGTCCGAGCTGACGACCTACGTCCCGCCCGACCCCGACCAGCTCGGCGTCACCCGCCGCCAGTTCCTCAACCGCGGCATCGTCACCTTCATGAGCCTGAGCCTGGCCGGCTTCGGCGCCGCCGTCCTGGCCTTCCTGTGGCCGGTGCCCCAGGGTGGGTTCGGCTCGGTCATCCAGGTCGGCAAGATCACCGACATCCTGTCCGAGATCACGAGCGGCAGCGGCTTCTACTACTTCGCCCAGGGGCGCATGTGGATGACGGCCTACCCGCTGGCCGACATCCAGAAGGCCCAGAAGGTCTACTCGCAGCCCGTGCTCAACTCGCTCGAGGCCGGCGTCACCGTCGTGTACCAGACGTGCCCCCACCTCGGCTGCCGGGTGCCCTCGTGCCTGACCTCGCAGTGGTTCGAGTGCCCCTGCCACGGCTCGCAGTACAGCCAGGCCGGTGAGAAGCGCGGCGGTCCCGCTCCCCGCGGCATGGACCGCTTCTCGACCACCGTGGCCGGCGGCGTGCTCACCGTCGACACCGGCACCATCATCCAGGGCCCGCCCATCGGGACCAACACGACCGGCCAAGAGGCCGAAGGCCCGCACTGCGTCGGAGGGCATTGATGCCACCTGTCCACCCACTCCTGGCCAGCCAGGAGGTGCTGGCCACTGCCGCGGGCGCGATCGGCGGGATCGTCGTGGCGATCCTGGTCATCGGCTTCGTCGTCGCCGTGGTCAGCAACATGCGACGCAGTCGTCCCGAGGTCGGCGCCGAGCTCGAGCTGGCCGCCAACCGCAAGCCCTACCTGAGCGACGAAGACCTCGAAGGTCCCAAGCTCGACCGCGTGCTCGGCTTCTCGCTGCTGCTGCTCATCGTCATCGCGATCACGCTGCCGCTGTACTGGCTGGCCGAGCCGGCCCGTCAGAAGGGCGAGGTGCAGCACTACGACAAGGTCTTCATCGCCCGCGGCCTCGACGTGTACCTCAACAAGGCCAAGTGCGTGAACTGCCACGGCCCCAACGGCGTCGGCGGCGCCGCCAGCTACACGCTGCTCAACGACAACGGCGACTACGTGGCCTCGGTCAACTGGGACGCTCCGGCGCTCAACACGGTGCTCTACCGCTTCTCCGAGACCGAGGTGTTCAACATCCTCGAGTACGGCCGGCCACCGTCGCCCATGCCGGCCTGGGGCTCGCTCGGCGGCGGTCCGCTGAGCGACCAGCAGCTGCTCGACGTGATCGCCTACCTGCGCAGCATCCAGCTGCCGGCCAACACGGCCACCCAGATGCTCAACACCGAGATCGCCAGCGTCTGCAAGCCCGACGCCGCCAACCTCTGCACGCTCTACGGCACGAGCAAAGATCTGCACTGGAAGACGCTCGGCGAGGCCCTGTTCAACATGGGCGAGTACGACGGCTACGCCAGCGGCGCCTACGCCTGCGCCCGATGCCACACTCGTGGCTGGTCGATCGGCATGCCGCAGGTGCCCGGCGGCGGCGGTGGGCTGGGTCCCAACCTCACCAACGGGAGCGAGCTGCGCACCTTCGACACCCCCGCTGACCAGCAGGCGTTCGTGTCAGTCGGATCGACCCTCGGCAAGGGGTACGGTCACGGCGGCATGGGCTCGGGGCAGATGCCCGCATGGGGGATCAACCCGAATGCCAGCGATCCGACCCAGGCCACGATGAGCCCGGCCCAGACGATGTACACCGAGAACGAGATCGCGGCGATCGTGACCTACGAGCGGAGCCTCTAGCCCGATGTCGACTCTGCACCTCTTCGCCGGCATCGACTTCAACACCGGCATCCGCGGGATCCTCGTGGTCACGCTGGCCATCGTCCTCCTGCCCGGATCGGTCTACCTGCTGCTGGCCACCAACATGGGCTCTCGCCTCGGTCTGCTGGTGGCGCTGGCCGCCGTGTTCGGCTGGATCAGCATCCTCACGATGACGTGGTGGATCACCTCGCCGGCCAACGGCCCCCGTGGGCGCAACGCATCGTGGAAGCCCGTCGAGGTCTACATCGAGGGCAGCGGACCGGCGCGCACCCAGGTGCTCGACAAGTTGCCGGCGAGCACGTACTTCCCGAACGCGGAAGACATCATCAACAGCCATCCCGAGATCCTCAAGAACTATCCCAACCCGAGCCAGGCCACCCTCTCCGACATCGCCGGCAACGACCCCGACGTGCTGGCCCAGGCCATGCAGGGCAAGGACCTCAACGGGTGGCGCATCGTGCCCCAGTCGTCGGCCGGTGACGCCGCCACCGTGGCCGACACGTTGCTGACCACCGGCGCCGGCGCCCTGTTCAAGGAGACGACCGACTACAAGCACCTGGGCACCTTCGACTACGGCGGCAAGCCGACCCGGGCCGAGTACTGCGGCACCAAGGACACGCACCCGCACAACCTCATCAACGGCGACTCGATCTGCCGGCTGCAGTACAAGTTCTCCAAGCTGACCCAGTTTCGCAGCCCCACCCACTACGAGGTCGTGCAGGTCCAGCAGGTGATCCCGCAGGTCACCGAGCCGGGCCATGCCCCGCCGTTGCCCGAGGTCGATCCCAGCCAGCCGGTGATCTCGATCGTGCTCGTGCGTGACCTCGGGCAGGCCCGCCTGCTGCCGGCGGTCATGTTCATGGTGGCGTTCTCGCTGTTCATCGTGTTCGTGCTGCTGCTGCACTACCGCGACAAGACGTTGCGCCGGAACCTGGCCGAGTCCGCCGCCCTCGAAGCCGAAGGCGTCTAGGTTCGAACCGTGAACCAGTACCTGCCGATCCTCGTGCTCCTGGTGCTGGCCATCGTCTTCGGCCTGCTGAGCCGAGTCGCGTCGCGCCTGCTCGGGCCACGCAACATGACGCTGGCCAAGATGGCGCCCTACGAGTGCGGGATCATCCCCGAGAACGATCCGCCGCAGCGCTTCGGGGTCAAGTTCTTCCTGGTGGCGATGATCTTCATCGTCTTCGACATCGAGATCATCTTCCTGTTCCCGTGGGCGATCGTGTACCGCTCGCTCGGTCCGTTCGGGCTGTTCGCCATCGTGATCTTCGCGGCCGCCGTGTTCGAGTCGTTCGTGTACCTGATCAGCAACGGCGCGCTCGACTGGGGCCCGATCAAGCAGCTGCGGCGGATCGACGTGGTCGACCCGGCCCGCACCGCCGAGTCGACGATCCGGCGCGTCGGCCTCGAGGGCCGCGGAGAACCCGACCGTCGAGCCGAGCCGCTGGTGTCCGACGCACCCGGAGAGGCGGCGTGATGGCCGAGCCGGGTGGTCTGCTCGACAAGGGCCTCGAGGGACTCGAGCACAACTTCCTCACGGGCACGCTCGAGGAGCTCGTCAAGTGGGCGCGGGCGCGCAGCGTGATGCCGGCCACCTTCGGCCTCGCCTGCTGCGCCATCGAGATGATGGCCACCGGCGGACCCCACTACGACCTGGCGCGCTACGGCATGGAGGTCTTCCGGGCCTCGCCGCGCCAGGCCGACCTCATGATCGTGGCCGGTCGCGTGTCGCAGAAGATGGCCCCGGTGCTGCGCCAGATCTACGACCAGATGATGGAGCCCAAGTGGGTGATCTCGATGGGCGTCTGCGCATCGAGCGGTGGCATGTTCAACAACTACGCCATCGTGCAGGGCGTCGACCAGGTCGTCCCCGTCGACGTCTACGCGCCGGGCTGCCCGCCGGGGCCGCAGACGCTCATGCACGCCATCCTCACCCTGCACGCCAAGATCCGCGCCGGCGAGCTCACCCGCCGTCCCGGCCAGGGCCTCGGCCTGGTCGTCGAGCAGCGCGACGGCCAGCCCGACAACGGGGCCCGCGTCGAGCTGTCGCGAAGCGCTCCGCCGTCACCGGCGACCGCCGGGAGCGCCTGAGTCGATGACCGATGTCGCCGACGCCGGGGAGGCGGCCGAATCCGACCAGTCCGCCGAGGACCAGCCGCCCGAGCCCGAGCTCGACCACGGGGTTCCGGTCAGCTGGTCGGGCGACCAGCGCGTGCTGCACCCGTCGCGCGAGCAGCTGCTCGACGTCGTGGCCGCCCTGCACGACGACGGGTACCTGATGTGCCTCGACGTGACCGCGGTCGACTTCCTGACCCACCCCGGCCGGGCCCTTCCCGCCGGCATCGAGCCCGAGCGGTTCGAGGTCGTCGTCACGGTGATCTCCCACAGCGAGCGCGCCCGACTGCGCCTGCGCGTGCAGGTGCCGGCGCACGATCCGACGTGCCCATCGCTCTTCGCGCTGCACCCCGGCACCGAGGCGCTCGAGCGCGAGGTCTACGACATGTTCGGGATCACCTTCACCGGCCATCCCGACATGACCCGCATCCTCATGCCCGAGGACTGGGTCGGCCATCCGCTGCGCAAGGACTACGAATCGGGCCGCATCCCGGTGCAGTTCAAGGGAGCCCCATCGGTCCGGTGACCCACCGGACCCTGGTCACACGAAGGCAGCCATGAGCACGACCGAAGACCTCACCCCGACCGCCCTCTCGGTCGACGCGGCCCAGACCTCCGAAGGTCGCCAGGGCCTGTCGAGCCGCGACGTCACCGACGCGGTCGAGCGGCTGATCGAGGCCGGGGCCGTGCTGCGGATGTCCGAGGCCGAGTCCCAGCAGGCCGGGTCCAGCGGCGGTCGACGAGTCCGCCCGGCTCGAGGCCGAGCTCGAGGCCGCGCCGGCCGACGAGACCATGATCATCAACATGGGTCCGCAGCACCCGAGCACCCACGGCGTGCTGCGCCTCATGCTCGAGTTGCAGGGCGAGAAGGTGCTGCGGTGCAAGCCCATCATCGGGTACCTGCACACGGGCATGGAGTGGACGGGTGAGGAGCTCACCTACCTGCAGGGCTGCACCAACGTCACCCGGATGGACTACGCGTCGCCGCTGTTCTCCGAGCTGGCCTTCTCGATGACCGTCGAGAAGCTGCTCGGCGTCGAGGTGCCCGAGCGGGCCGTGTGGATCCGGATGCTCATGACCGAGCTCAACCGGATCTCGTCGCACCTGCTGTTCATGGCCACCAACGGCATGGACATCGGCGCCATCTCGATGATGCTCTACGGCTGGCGCGAGCGCGAAGAGGTGCTGCGGTTCCTCGAGATGGTCACCGGCCTGCGGATGAACCACAACTACATCCGGCCGGGCGGCGTGGCGGCCGACCTGCCCGACGGCTGGCGCGACGAGGTCATGCGCCTGGTCGAGATGATCCCGCCCCGCCTCGACGAGTACGACACGCTGCTGACCGGCCAGCCGATCTGGCGTGAGCGCCTGCAGGGCGTGGGCGTGATCGACACGGCCACCGCCATCGCGCTCGGCACCACCGGGCCGATCCTCCGAGCCACGGGCTACGCCTGGGACCTACGCCGCGACATGCCCTACCTGGCCTACGACGAGCTCGACTTCGACGTCATCGTCGGCACCTACGGCGACTGCTTCGACCGCTACGCCATCCGCCTCAACGAGATCCGCGAGTCGCTCGACATCGTCGCCCAGATCGTCGAGAAGATGCCCTCGGGCGACTATCGCGTGCAGGACAAGAAGGTCACGCCTCCGCCGCGCGCCCGCATCGACGAGTCGATGGAAGCGCTGATCCACCACTTCAAGATCTTCACCGAGGGCTTCAAGGTGCCCGAGGGCGAGGCCTACTGCGCGGTCGAATCGCCGCGGGGCGAGCTCGGGTGCTACATCGTGTCCGATGGCAGCTCGCACCCGTACCGCATGCACATCCGCGGACCCAGCTTCGTGAACCTGCAGACCCTGCCGCACCTCATGCACGACGGCCTCATCGCCGACGGCGTCGCCGTGATCTCGTCCGTCGACCCCATCCTCGGCGAGGTCGATCGCTGATGGCGCGGCTGACGCCCGACAACCTCGCCGTGGCGGCCGAGATCATCCGCCGCTACCCGCGCCCGAAGTCGGCCCTCATCCCGCTGCTGCACCTGGCCCAGGAGCAGGACGGCTACGTGACCGACGACGCGATGGTCCACATCGCCGAGCTCGTCGGCGTGACCTCGGCCGAGGTGCTCGGCACGTGCTCGTTCTACGAGATGTTCAAGCGCGAGCCCGTCGGCCGCTACCTCGTCAACGTCTGCACCAACATCTCGTGCCAGCTGCTCGGCGGCGAAGAGCTGCTGCACCACGCCGAGCAGACCCTCGGTGTCAAGGCGGGCAACACCACCGCCGACGGCCTGTTCACCGTCGAGGACGTCGAGTGCATCGCCGCCTGCACCGAGGCGCCGTGCCTGCAGGTCAACTACCGCTACCGCCACCGGATCAGCCACGCCGAGTTCGACCAGCTCGTCGACGACCTGCGCGCCGGACCGCCTCGACGACGAGATCCCGCCGCACGGCACCCTGGCGCGGGTCCGCCAGTCGATCCCCGCCGACTCGAGCCGCCGGTCCGGCCTCTCCCGAGGGCGGCACCGAGCCGGCGTGGATGTCGATGAACGCGCCGGCGGGCGACGGGGGAGCGGCCTACGTGCATCACCGACGCCCCCAAGATCATCACCGGTCGCTTCGGGTACGACGACTCGCACACCTTCGCCCGGTACGAAGCCACCGGCGGCTACCAGGCGCTGCGCAAGGCCCTGACCATGAGCCCCGACGCGGTCGTGGCCGAGGTCAAGGAGGCCAGCCTGCTCGGCCGCGGCGGCGCCGGCTTCCCGGCCGGGGTCAAGTGGGGGTTCTGCCCGCCCGGCGTGTGGCCCCGCTACCTCGTCGTCAACGGCGACGAGAGCGAGCCCGGCACCTACAAGGACCGCATCCTGATGGAGCGCGATCCCCACCAGCTGATCGAGGGCGATCCTGATCGCCTGCTACGCCGTCGGCTGCGCGCAGGCGTTCCTCTACGTCCGCGGCGAGATGGCCCTGGCCCAGGAGCGCATCGCCACCGCGCTCAACGAGGCCTACGCCGCGGGCTACGTCGGCAAGAACATCCTCGGCACCGACTTCTCGATCGACGTGATCCTGACCTGGGGAGCCGGGGCCTACATCGTCGGCGAGGAGACGGGCCTGATCGAGAGCCTCGAGGGCAATCGGGGCATGCCGCGCCTCAAGCCGCCGTTCTTCCCGGCGGCCAAGGGCCTCTACCTGCAGCCCACGATCGTCAACAACGTCGAGACGCTCTCGAACGTGCCGTGGATCATCAGCAACGGCTCGGCCGCGTTCACCGCGCTCGGAGCCGAGGCTTCGAAGGGCACCCGGATGTTCGCCGTCTCGGGCCACGTGCGGACCCCTGGCGTGTTCGAGGTCGAGTACGGCGTGACCACCTTCCGGGACCTGATCTACGCCCCCGTCTACGGCGGCGGGATCCGCGAGGGCCACTCGCTCAAGGCGTTCATCCCCGGTGGGGCCTCGGCGCCGTGGTTCTACGAGGAGCACCTCGACCTGCCACTCGAGAAGGGCACGGTCGACAAGGCCGGCTCGATGCTCGGCTCGGGTGCGATCGTCGTGATGGACGACAGCACCGACGCGGTCAAGGCCTGCCTGCGGGTCGTGCGGTTCTTCGCCCGCGAGTCGTGCGGCAAGTGCACGCCCTGCCGCGAGGGCACCAGCTGGCTCGAGCGCATCCTGCAACGCATACTCGACGGCTATGGCCGACCCAGCGACCTCGCCCTGCTGATGGACGTGTGCGACAACATCAGCCCCGGCGTGGCCTGGCCGCCCAAGCAGACCACGATCTGCCCGCTCGGTCCCTCGGCCGTGTCGCCGATCGCGTCGGCCATCACCCGCTTCCGCGACGAGTTCGAGGGCCACATCGGTCGAGCCGTGCAGTCCCGCGTGTCGGTGGCCACGCCGCAGCGAGCGGGTGCCGATGTCTGACACCGCCACCACCGACGACGCGCCGCCCGTCAGCGAGGGCGTGCCGATCACCATCAACGGCCGGGCCGTCGTGGCCGACAAGGGCGAGCTGGTGATCGAGGCCGCCGAGCGCAACGGCGTGTACATCCCCCGCTTCTGCTACCACCCGCGGATGGCGTCGGTCGGCATGTGCCGCATGTGCATCGTCGAGATCGACACCGGGCGCGGCCCGACGCTCCAGCCGAGCTGCATGCTCGAGTGCACGCCCGACATGGTGGTCGACACCGTCTCGCCGGTCACCAAGAAGGCACAGGACGGGGTGCTCGAGTTCCTGCTCATCAACCACCCGCTCGACTGCCCCGTCTGCGACAAGGGCGGCGAGTGCCCGCTGCAGGACCAGACGATGGCCTACGGACCGGGCGAGAGCCGCTTCGTCGAGGAGAAGCGCCACAAGGAGAAGCCGATCCCGGTCAGCGACCTCGTGCTGCTCGACCGCGAGCGCTGCATCCTGTGCGACCGATGCACCCGCTTCGCCCAAGAGGTGGCCGGCGATCCGCTGATCCACTTCATGAACCGCGGCGACGACACCGAGGTCAACACCTTCCCCGACGAGCCCTTCTCGTCGTACTTCAGCGGCAACACCGTGCAGATCTGCCCGGTCGGTGCGCTCACGGCCACGCCCTACCGGTTCCGGGCCCGCCCCTGGGACCTCGTCACCGTCGAGTCGACCTGTCAGGGCTGTTCGGTCGGGTGCCGCATCTCGGTCGAGTCCTCCAGCAACCAGGTGGTGCGCTACCAGGGCGTCGACATCGACCCGGTCAACTGGGGCTGGCTCTGCGACAAGGGCCGCTTCGGCTTCCAGGCTCAGCGCAGCGACGACCGCCTCACCGAACCACTCGTCCGCGACGGCGACGCGCTCGTCCCGGCCAGGTGGAACGACGCCATCGACCGGGCCGCCGCCGCGCTCCGCGACGCGCCGGGCAAGCGCATCGGCATCATCGGCGGCGCCCGCCTGACCAACGAGTCGGCGTACGCGTGGGCCAAGTTGGCCAAGGGCGTGCTCGGCACCGACAACGTCGACGCCCAGCTCGGTGACGGCCTGCCGCCCGAGCTCGTGCTCGGCCTCCCGATGGCCACCATCGACGAGGTCTGCGCGGCGGGTGGCACCGTCGTGCTGCTCGGGCCCGACCTCAAAGAAGAGCTGCCGGTCCTGTTCCTGCGCCTGCGTGACGCGGTGGTCAACCACGGGACCCGCGTGGTCGAGGTGTCGCCGCACGCCACCGGCTTCTCGCGCTACGCCACGGTCTCGTTGCACCCGCGACCGGGCGAGGCCGGCGTGGCCGTGCGGGCGCTGCTCGACGGCGCGGCGGCCGGCACCGACGCCGGCGGCGTCGACTCCGGTGCCCTGGCCCGGGCCCACGACCTCATCACGGCCGGGTCGGTCACCGCGGTCGTCGGCCGCCAGTCGCTGGCCGAGTCGGGCGAGGCCGTCGTCGACGCGGCCGCCGCCCTGCTCGCCGCCAAGCCCGACACCCGCTTCCTGCCCGCCTTGCGCCGGGCCAACGTGCGGGGGGCGCTCGACATGGGCCTCGCACCCGGCCTGCTGCCGGGCCGGACCACCCTCGACGCCGGACGCGACTGGTTCTCGTCCTCGTGGGCCAAAGTGCCCCGCGAGCCCGGCCTCGACTGCACGGCGATGCTCGAGGCCGCCGCGTCCGGCCGCCTCGACGTGCTCGTGCTGCTCGGGGCCGACCCGCTCTCCGACTTCCCCGACCACGATCTCGCCTCCCGGGCTCTGGCCGGCGTCGGCACCATCGTCGCGGTCGACCAACTGGCCACCGCCACCACCGCCCTGGCCCACGTGGTCCTGCCCGCCGCCGGCTTCACCGAGGTCGACGGAACCGCCACCAACCTCGAGGGCCGCGTCAGCGAGCTCAGCCGGAAGGTCACCCCGCCGGGCACCGCCCAGTCCGACTGGATCATCGCCGCCGACCTGGCCGGCGCCCTCGGCGCCGACCTGCGGCTCGAGTCGGTCGAGGCCATCCGTGCCGAGATCGCCCGGCTGGCGCCGGCCTACATCGGCCTCGACCGGGCCATGACCGCCCCGTCGGTCTCCGACGGCGTCGTCGTCCCGGTGGCGGGATCGACGCCCGAGGCCACCGTCCCCTCGACGATCGCGTTCCACCCGGCCGCCCGCCCGATCGAGCTGGCGGCCCTCGACCGCTACTCGCTGCGCCTGGTCGCCACCCGCAAGCTCTACGACGAGGGCGTGCTGGTCCAGCACTCGCCCTCGCTGGCCGGTCTGGCACCGGGCACCATCCTGCGGGTCAACCCCTACGACTTCGACCGCCTGGGGGTGGCCGCCGGGGCCGAGGTGCGGTTGCACTCCTCGCGCGCCGAGGTCCGCGTCGAGATCTCCTCCGATCCCGGCGTCCCGCGTGGCACCGCCGCCGTGTACTTCAACCAGCCAGGCCTGCAGGCCGCCTCGCTCATCGACGCGTCCGAGCGGGTGACCGACGTCCGAGTCGAAACCGGAGCGGGGTGACCATGCTGTTCGCCGACGACCCGATGCTCATCGGTCCGATCGACTGGGGCGTGTTCGCCATCGTGGTCGGCAAGGTCGTGATCGTCTTCGTGCTGCTGCTGGTGGCGACGATGCTCATGATCTGGTTCGAGCGCAAGGTCGTCGGCGACATGCAGAACCGCATCGGCCCCAACCTCGCCGGTCCGTTCGGCGTCCTGCAGACGCTGGCCGACGGCATCAAGTTCTTCTTCAAGGAGGACCTGATCCCCGAGCGCGCCAACCGCGGCGTGTTCATGCTGGCGCCGTTCCTGTCGTTCGTGCCCGCCTTCCTGCTGTTCGCCATCGTGCCCATCGGCGGCGACTTCAACGCACCCAACTTCGGCACGATCACCGTGTTCGGCCACACCACCTACATGCAGGTGGCCGACCCGCCCATCGGCATCCTCTTCGCCCTGGCCATGTCGTCGATCGCCGTCTACGGCGTGATGCTGGCGGGCTGGTCGTCGGGCTCGAAGTACCCGCTGCTCGGGTCGGTGCGGGCGTCGGCCCAGATGGTGTCCTACGAGGCGGCCATGGGCCTCGCCGTGGTGGCGGTCATCCTCAAGGCCGGCACGCTGACCACCCACAACATCGTCGTGTACCAGGCCGGGGCGGGCTGGGGCGGCATCATCCCCAACTGGGGCCTGCTGGTGACCGGCATCGTCCCGTTCGTCATCTTCGTCATCGCCGGCACCGCCGAGCTCAACCGGCCGCCGTTCGACCTCGTCGAGGCCGAGCAGGAGCTCGTCGGCGGGTTCAACACCGAGTACAGCTCGATCCGGTTCGCGCTCTTCTACCTGGCCGAGTTCATGAACACGATCACCATGTCGGCCATCTTCGTGACGCTGTTCCTCGGCGGTCCGAGCGGGCCGGCGTACTTCGGACCGGGCTGGATGTGGGGCGTGATCTGGTTCTTCCTCAAGCTGATGATCTTCCTGTTCATGTTCGTGTGGATCCGGGCCTCGCTGCCGCGGTTCCGCTACGACCAGCTCATGGATCTCGGTTGGAAGCTGCTGATCCCCCTGGCGCTCGGGTGGGTGCTGCTCCTCGCCGCCATCGACATCGGGCGCGACGAGAGCTGGAACCCGGTCGGCGTGTCGATCGCCTGCATCCTGGTGCTGCTGGCGGGGACTGCGCTGCTGCGCGCCGCGGTCAGGGGCAGTCGCGCCCGCCGCCTGCAGGAGGCCGAGTCCTGATGGGCTACCTCGACGGATTCCTCGTGACGGTGCGCCAGATCGGCCGCAAGCAGCGCGTCACCACCCAGTACCCCGACGAGAAGGCTCCGATCGCCCTGCGCCGCCACGGCCGCCACGTGCTCAACCGGTACGAGGACGGCATGGAGAAGTGCATCGGCTGCGAGCTCTGCGCCGGGGTCTGCCCCGCTCGGTGCATCTACGTGCGCGGCGCCGACAACCCGGTGGACGACCCGGTCTCGCCGGGCGAGCGGTACGGCTTCATCTACGAGATCAACTACCTGCGCTGCATCCACTGCGACCTCTGCGTCGAGGCGTGCCCGACCGAGGCGATCACCGAGACCAAGCAGTTCGAGTTCTCCTTCACCGACCGGCGCGACGCCATCTACACCAAGGACGATCTGCTGGTCGGCGACGACGGCCAACCCCAGCACCTGCCGTGGGAGGACTGGCGGCCGGGCGAGGACGAGCACACCTCGGCCTGGATGCGCGCCACCGCGCCCTCAGGGGTCGCGGCCCTCGAGGGCCGGGTCGCCTGGTCCGGCGAGCTGGGCTACGGCGTGCGCGAGCCCGAGGCCGATCAGGCCACGAAGGACCTGATGTCAGCCGCCCATCGGGCCGTCGGCCAAGATGACGGGGTGGACCACGATCACGACCCTTCGCCGGATCACACCCAGTCCGGGGGTCACTGAATGGTCGACGCCGGCGTCTTCGCCGTGTGCGCGGCCATCATCCTGGTGGGTGCGATCGGCGTGGTCATCTCGCGCAACCCCGTGCACTCGGCGCTGAGCCTGGTCGCGACCCTCTTCGGCGTGGCCGTGCTCTTCCTCGAGCAGGACGCGCAGCTCCTCGCCGCCGTGCAGGTGATCGTCTACACGGGCGCCATCGTGGTGCTCATCCTCTTCGTGATCATGCTGCTCGGCGTCGACCAGGAAGAGGACATCAGCCAAGAGCCGATCGTCGGCCAGCGCGTCCTGGCCGGCATCGCCGTGGCCGCTCTGCTCGTGTCGCTCGTGCTCGTGATCGTCGGCGTCGACCAGCACGGGCTCAGCGGCAAGCACTCCGCTCAAGCTGCGCTCACCACCCGCGCCACCAACGTCACCCAGCTCGGCCGGGCGATCTTCACCACCTGGATCTTCCCGTTCGAGATCACCGCCGGCCTGCTCACCATCGCCGTGATCGGGGCCGTGGTCATGTCGCGCCGGCCCGACAGCTACGAGCCGCTGCCCGAACCCGAGTCGATGTCCGACGACCCCGACGAGGTCGACGAAGCCGTGCAGGCCGACGAGGCCGAGCGACTGGCCGAAGAGGCGGCACCGTGATCCTGGCCGTCATCAACCCGTCGTACTACCTGGGGCTGTCCGCCCTCGTGTTCTGCATCGGCGCCCTCGGGGTGCTCATCCGGCGCAACCCCCTCGTCATGCTGATGTGCGTCGAGCTGATGCTCAACTCCGTCAACCTGACCTTCGTCACCTTCGGACGCATGCTCAACGACATCTCGGGCCAGGTCATCGTCTTCTTCGTGCTCGTCGTGGCCGCCGCCGAGGTGGTCGTGGGCCTGGCCATCATCGTGGCCGTCACCCGACGACGTCCCGGCGCCACCGCCGACGACGTGTCGTTGCTGAGGGGATAGGCGACCCCTCGATGGTCTCGATCGTCTGGCTGATCCCTGCCCTGCCCCTGCTCGGCTTCGTGATCCTGCTGCTCCTCGGCCCGCGCATCGGCGAGCCGGCCTCGGGCTGGCTCGGCACCGCCATGGTGGCCGCCGCGTTCGTCGTGTCGGTCGTCGTGTTCATCGGGCTGCACAGCCGTCCCGACCACACCTACAGCCTGCGTCTGTTCACGTGGATCTCGGTAGGCCGGTTCAACGCGGACGTGGGCTTCCTGCTCGACCCGCTGTCGAGCTCGATGATCCTGTTCGTCACCGGCGTGGGCTCGCTGATCCACCTCTATTCGATCGGCTACATGCACGGCGACAGCCGGTTCCCGAGGTTCTTCCTCTACCTGAACCTCTTCGTGTTCTCGATGCTCATGCTGGTGCTGGGCGACAACCTGCTCCTGACCTTCCTCGGGTGGGAGGGCGTCGGCGTCTGCTCGTACTTCCTGATCTCGTTCTGGTTCGAGAAGCCGGCCAACTCGTCGGCCGCCAAGAAGGCCTTCCTCGCCAACCGCATCGGCGACTGGGGCTTCATGGTCGGGATCTTCATCACCTGGTTCACCTTCGGCACGATCTCCTACACGCACTTCCTGCCCATGTCGTCGACGGCGGCGACCACCGCGGCCACGTTCATCTCGGTGATGCTGTTCATCGGCGCCATCGGCAAGTCGGCCCAGCTCCCGCTGTACATCTGGCTGCCCGACGCCATGGCCGGCCCGACACCGGTCTCCGCGCTCATCCACGCCGCCACCATGGTCACCGCCGGCGTCTACCTGATGGTGCGCATCAACCCGGTCCTGCACGCCTCGTCGCCGTGGGTGACCACCATGATCGCCTGGGTCGGCGTGCTGACCGCCCTGCTGGCCGCCACCATCGCCATGGCCCAGACCGACATCAAGAAGGTGCTGGCCTACTCGACGGTCAGCCAGCTCGGCTACATGTTCCTGGCCGTCGGTTCAGGCGGGTACTGGGCCGCCATCTTCCACATGATCACCCACGCCTTCTTCAAGGCGCTCCTGTTCCTCGGAGCCGGGTCGGTGATCCACGGCATGCACGACGAGCAGGACATGCGTCGCATGGGCGCGCTCCGCAAGCTGATGCCGATCACCGCCGGCGCGTTCATCGTGGGCTGGCTGGCCATCGCCGGCGTGCCCCCGTTCTCGGGCTTCTGGTCCAAGGACGAGATCCTGGCCTATGCCCTGCACAAGAGCGTGGCGCTGTACGTGGTGGGGCTCTTCACCGCCCTGCTCACCGCGTTCTACATGGCCCGCGAGGTGTACCTCGTGTTCTACGGCGACGCCCGGTGGAAGGACACCGACGCCGAAGCTCCCGCTGACGCTGTGGCCCTCGACGGCACCGATGCGAGCGACGTCGAGCCCGCCGACTCGGCGGCCGAGCCGGTGCTCGCCACCGCCACCAGCACCACCGACACCGCCACCGCCGTCCACGAGTTCACGCCGCACGAGTCGCCGTGGACCATGACCCTGCCCCTGGTCGTGCTGGCCTTCTTCGCGGCCGTGGCCGGGTTCATCAACCTGCCCTTCAGCTTCACCACGCACTGGCTCGAGGACTGGCTGGCGCCGGTCACCGGTCGCTACGGCGTGACGCTGCCCTACTCGAACTGGACCATCTTCCTGTTGCTCTGCGTGTCGACCACGGTCGCCTTCACAGGCATCGGCATCGCCTACCTGGTGTACATCCGCCACCGGCTTCCCGCCGAGCGGTTCGAGCCGAAGCTCTTCCTCAACGTGTGGTACTACGACCGCACCATCACCCGCTTCATGGGCGGTCCTGGACGCCGGATGGCCGAGGGCATGGCCTGGTTCGACAGCACCGTCATCGACGGCGCCGTCAACGGCATCGGTGCGGTCGCCCGCCTCTCGGGCAACTCCGTCCGCCGCGTGCAGACCGGCTACGTGCGCACCTATGCGCTGGCCATGACGATCGGAACCGTCGCGCTCGTGGTCTTCGTGCTCACGCGGGTGCGGTTCTGATGTCCGCCGCCCTGCTGGCCGTCACCGCGCCCAAGTCGGCGGGCATCCCCGTGCTCGCCTTCCTGGTGCTCATGCCCCTCGTGGGCGCGCTCGTCATCGGGCTGATCCCGAAGTCCCGTCCCGAGATGCACCGGTTGGTGGCCATCGTGACCTCCGTGGCCGCGGGTGCCCTGAGCCTGTACGTGCTCTACGCGTTCAAGCTGCACGACCCCGGCTTCCAGATGGTCGTGAGCCACACCTGGGTCCAGCAGCTCGACATCAAGTTCTACCTGGGCGTCGACGGCATCTCGCTGTTCCTGCTCGTGCTGACCGGCATCCTCTTCCCGATCGCCCTGTTCGCGGCCAAGCCGGACAAGGACGAGAAGGGCTACTACCTCTGGATCACGCTGCTCGAGGCCGGCTGCCTCGGGGTGTTCGCCGCGCTCGACCTCTTCCTGTTCTTCCTGATGTTCGAGCTCACGATCGTGCCGCTCTACTTCCTGATCGGGCGCTGGGGCCACGGCCGGCGGGTCTACGCCGCCACCAAGTTCTTCATCTTCACGATGACCGGCTCGGCCTTCATGCTGGTGTCGATCATCGCCCTGGCCGTCCTGGCCCACGCCGGACCGGGGGGCACCACCAGCTTCGACCTGCTCCGTGTGGCGGCCAGCCACTCGGTCGGCAAGGACACGGCCCGCTGGCTCTTCCTCGGGTTCGCCATCGCGTTCGCCGTCAAGACACCTGTCGTCCCGTTCCACACGTGGTTGCCCGACGCCCACACCGAAGCTCCGACCGCGGGCTCGATCGACCTGGCCGGCGTGCTGTTGAAGCTCGGCACCTACGGTTTCCTGCGCTACGGCCTGTTCCTGTTCCCCGAGGCGACGATCTGGTTCGCACCCGTGATGATGACGCTGGCCACCATCGGCATCATCTACGCGGCCTTCGTGGCGGCCATGCAGCACAACCTCAAGCGGCTGGTGGCCTACTCGTCGGTGGCCCACATGGGCTTCGCGATCCTCGGCGTCTTCGCGCTGACCCAGCAGAGCATCGAGGGCGCCCTGCTGGTCATGATCAACCACGGGATCATCACCGGGGCGATGTTCATCCTGCTCGGCTTCCTCTACACGCGCCGCCACACCTACGAGATCAGCGAGCTGGGCGGCCTGGCCAAGGTGGCGCCGTGGTTCGCCGGCGCGTTCACGCTGGTGATGATGGCCTCGATCGGCGTGCCGGGCCTCAGCGGGTTCGTCGGCGAGTTCCTCGTGCTGATCGGCACCTTCCTCTCGCACCGCTGGTGGGCGGTCGTGGCCGCCACCGGCGTGATCATCGCGGCGCTCTACATGCTGTGGGCCTACCAACGCGCCTTCCACGGCGAGCCCGACGAGGCGAACCGCTCGTTCCCCGACCTCAAGAGCACCGAGCGACTCGTGCTGCTCCCGCTGATCGGGCTGATCGTCTTCCTCGGCGTGTACCCGAAGCCCGTGCTCGATCGCATCGAGCCCTCGGTCAAGGCGTTGATCGCCCGGGTCGAGATCAGCGATCCGGCCTTCCACCCGTCCAACCCGCAGTCGCCGGGCAGCCGCGCCCCGGACCGCGTGCACCCGCCCGAGGCCAGATCTGACCGGTCGACCGACGGGGCCGGCTCGTGATGGGCCCGCACCTGCTCGCCGCCGCGTCGGACGTCACGCGCATCGCCACTCCGCAGGTGTCGTGGCGGGCCCTGCTCCCGGTCGTCATCCTGCTGGTGGGGGGCATCGTCCTGCTCACGATCGCATCGCTGACCCCCAAGCGGGCCGGGACCGCCTGGTACTCGCCCTTCACGGTGGTGGTGGCCCTCGCGGCGGCCATCTCGGCCGTGCCGTTGTGGGCCCGCGTGCAGCGGTGGGACAAGCTGCTGTGGATCGACCTCCCCCAGTCGCCGCGCGGGCCCTTCAGCACCGTGGCCGGCATGGTGGGCATCGACGGCTTCTCGTTGTTCGTCACGGTCGTGGTCTGTGCCAGCGTGATCCTCGCCGCGCTGCTCGCCGGCTCGTACCTGCGGCGCGAAGACATCAACGGGCCCGAGTTCTTCGCTCTGCTGCTGCTGGCCGGTGCCGGCGGCGTCATCCTGGCCATGGCCAACGACTTCATCGTGTTGTTCCTGGGCCTCGAGACGCTCTCGATCGCGGCCTACATCCTCACCTCGATGCACCTGCGTCGGGCCCAGTCCCAAGAGTCCGGCATCAAGTACTTCGTGCTCGGCGCCTTCTCGTCCGCCTTCCTGCTCTACGGCATCGCTCTCATCTACGGAGCCACCGGCTCGACCAACTTCATCACCATCAAGAACTACTTCGGCGCCACGACCGCCGGCACCGTGCCGGGCAGCGTCCCGGTCCACGACGGCCTGCTCCTGGTGGGCCTGGCGCTGGTGCTCGTGGGCCTCGGCTTCAAGGTGGCGGCGGTGCCGTTCCACTCGTGGAGCCCCGATGTCTACGACGGCGCGCCGTCACCGGCGGTCGCGTTCATGGCCGGCGCGGTCAAGGCCGGGGCCTTCGCGGCGATGGTGCGGGTCTTCGTGCTGACGTTCTCGAACTACGTCACCATCTGGCGACCCATCGTGTGGACGCTCGGGGTGCTCTCGGTGCTGCTCGGGGCGATCGTGGCCATCGTCCAGACCAGCGTCAAGCGCACGCTGGCCTACTCGTCGATCAACCACGCAGGCTTCATCCTGCTGGCCGTCGGCGCCGCCAGCACGCTGGGCACCTCGGCCGTGCTCTTCTACATCTTCGCCTACGCCTTCATGGTGGCAGGCTCGTTCGGCGTGGTCGGGATCATCGCCCAGAAGGGCGAGGGCCGCACCAGCCTCACCGACTACCGGGGCCTCTCCCGCTCGAACCCGCTGCTGGCCGGCACGTTGACGGTGTTCCTGCTGGCCCAGGCCGGCATCCCGTTCACGTCGGGCTTCTTCGCCAAGTTCTACGTCGTCGACGCGCTGGTCGGCGACCACGCCGACTGGCTGGGCCTGGTGGCCATGCTGTCGGGGGCCATCGCCGCCTTCCTCTACCTGCGCATCGTGGTGATGATGTTCCTGAGCGACGCCGACGTCGATGCCGTCGACGCCGTGGACGAAGCGCCGCTCACGCCACGGCTGGCCGTGCCCGTGGGCACCAAGCTGGCGCTCGGCGTCTGCCTGGTCGTGACGATCGGCGTGGGGATCGCCCCCGAGACCGTCGTCAACCTGGCCGACCACGGTCAGCCCTACCTGGTCGAGGCGCCGGCGCCCACGCCTCCGCCCTCCACCGGACCGGGCGGGTGAGCCGCCCCCGAGCGGGTCGCCCGGGCCTGCGTCCGCGGGCGGGCGAAGATTTCATCACCCCCTGTCGGCTTCACTAGGCTCCGCGGACGATGTCGTACTCGGATTTCGTGCGCCAGTACCTCACAGTCGCCCTCATGGGCGGGCTGGCGTTGGTGCTGATCGGCACCCTTCTCGGAGTCGTCGGTCGGGCCGTGCGCCCCGACCGACCCCAGGAACAGAAGTACCTCACCTACGAGAGCGGCGTCGACCCCGTGGGGGCCGGCTGGGCCCAGACCCAGGTCCGCTATTACATCTTCGCCGTCCTCTTCGTGATGTTCGACGTCGAGGCCGTGTTCATCTTCCCGTGGGCCACCCAGCTCGAGGTCTACAGCACCTTCGGGCTGATCGAGATGGCGGTCTTCATCGTGATCCTCGCCCTGGGCCTGGCCTATGCCTGGCGGAAGAAGGTGCTCCAGTGGGTCTAGTCGAGAGCGGCAAGATGCCGACGCCGCTGACCAAGCTGCTGAACCTCAGCCGCAAGTACTCCATGTGGGTGTACCAGTGGGGCCTGGCCTGCTGCGCCATCGAGATGGGGGCGGCCTTCGCCTCGCCCCGCTACGACGTCATGCGGCTCGGGGTGATCCCGTTCCCGTCGAGCCCGCGCCAGGCCGACTTCGTCGTGGTCTCCGGAACCGTGACCGACAAGATGGCGCCGGCGGTGCTGCGGCTCTACGAGCAGATGCCCGACCCCAAGTACGTGATCAGCATGGGCAGCTGCGCCAACTGCGGGGGTCCCTACTGGGACAGCTACTCGGTGACCAAGGGGGTCGACCAGCTGATCCCCGTCGACGTGTACGTGCCCGGGTGCCCGCCGCGGCCCGAGGCCCTTCTCGAGGGCATCCTGCTGCTGCAGGAGCACATCCAGAACGAGGACATGGGCGCCCGCTGGCGAGGTGATCCGATTGTCATCGGCTGACGTCGGAGCCGGCATCGAGACCGCCGAGCCCGAACCCGAGCCGACCCCGACCGACGAGCGCCGCGAGGCGCTGGTCGAGTCGCTGCGCGCCGAGTTGGGCGACGCCGTCGTCGGGTCGCACATCCGCCCGGGCGACGACGTGTGGGTGCGGGTCACCCGCGAGTCCTGGCGGGCGGCCGGCGAGGCTGTCAAGGGCAAGCTCGGCTGCACCTACTTCGACTTCCTGTCCGCCATCGACTGGCTGCCGTCGCCGTTCGGGCGCGACATGGACAGCCAGGAGGACATCACCGTGCACGGCGCCGAGCCCAGGTCCGGCACGCCGATGGCCACCGGGTTCGGGGGTGGGGACACCCGCATGCAGGTGTTCGCCCGCGTCACCTCGATCGAGGCCGGCCACGGCCTGACGCTCAAGGTCGACCTGCCCGACGACGACCTGTCGATCGCCACCTGGGTCCCCGTCTACGCCGGCGCCAACTGGCACGAGCGAGAGGCGTGGGAGATGTTCGGCGTGAACTTCGTCGGTCACCCCCATCTCGTGCACATGTACCTGCCGGGAGCCTTCGAGGGCCACCCCATGCGCAAGGACTTCCCGCTCCTGGCCCGGCGCGTCAAGCCGTGGCCGGGCATCGTCGACGTCGAGCCCATGCCCGGCGGCGACGACGACGGCGAAGACGAGGCCGCCGCCGACGCAGGTGATGGGCCAGCCGACGCAGGTGGAGGGTCGTCCGGATGACCGCCATCTCCGATCGCGACCAACTCGCCACCCTCGCCGCCCAGGCGGCCGACAACCGCCTCAACGTCGACTTCGAGTCCGAGGGGATGACCCTCAACATCGGCCCGCAGCACCCTGCCACCCACGGCACCCTGCGGATCGTGGCCAAGCTCGACGGCGAGCAGGTCGTGTCGGCCGAGCCGATCGCCGGGTACATGCACCGGGGGTACGAGAAGCTCACCGAGGTCCGCACCTACCCGCAGGTCACGACGCTCATCAACCGGATCGACTGGCTCGGCAGCTTCGCCAACGAGGTCCCGTTCATCCTGGCCGCCGAGAAGCTGATGGAGATCGAGGCCCCGCCGCGGGCGCAGTACATCCGCACGATCCTGTTCGAGCTGTCCCGCATCGCCAACATCAGCCTGTTCCTCGGCGACCTCGGCATCCAGCTCGGCGGCCTGTCGGTCGGCTTCTACGCGTTCCGCGACCGCGAGTTCGTGCTCAACCAGATCGAGGCGGTCACGGGTGGCCGCTTCCACCCCAACTTCGACCGCATCGGCGGCATCAAGGACGACCTGCCCAAGGGCTGGATCGCCGAGACCCACACCGCCATGGACAAGCTCCGCGACTTCTGCGACGAGGTCGAGGACATCCTGATCGGCAACGAGATCTTCCAGAAGCGCACCCGCGGCGTCGGCATCATCCCGCCCGAGGTGGCCAAGTCCTACGGGCTCTCGGGGCCGAACATCCGCGGCAGCGGCGTCGACTGGGACCTCCGTCGCGACAACTGCCCGCCCGGCCTCGTCTACGACCAGGTCGACTGGAAGGTCTGGACCCACCCCGACTGCGACGCCTTCTCGCGGTCGTGGATCCGGCTGCAGGAGACGCGTGAGGCGACCCGCATCGTCGACCAGCTGCTCGACGGCATCCCGAGCGGGCCGATCATGGCCAAGGTCCCGCGCATCATCAAGGTGCCCGAGGGCGAGGCCTGGGTGGCCACCGAGAACCCGCTCGGCGAGATGGGCTACTACGTCGTGAGCAAGGGCGATCTGGTGCCCTTCCGGGTCAAGATCCGCTCGGCCTCGTTCAACAACGTGTCGATCGTCCCGTGGGTGTGCCGCGGGGTGTACGTCCCCGACGTCATCACCATCCTGGCCAGCCTCTACTTCATCTTGGGCGACATCGATCGATGACCGCCGTCCTCGCCTCGCTCACGCCCGCGTACTGGCAGTCCACCGCGATCAAGCTGATCGTGGCGGCCGTGCTGGTCCCGACGACGGCGCTGATCCTGGGCATCGTCTTCCTGTTCAAGGTCATGTCCTGGATGCAGAGCCGCAAGGGCCCGCAGGAAGCCGGCCCGCGCGGCCTGCTGCAGCTGCTGGCCGACGGCGCCAAGTTCGTCCAGAAGGAAGACCTCATCCCCGACAAGGCCGACCGGTTCGTCTTCAAGACGGCCCCCCTCGTCGTGCTCATGTCGACGCTGCTGCTCTACGCCGTGCTGCCGGCCAGCGAGCACCTCGTGATCGCCGACCTCGACGTGGGCATCTTCTTCGCCCTCGCGGTGTCGTCGCTGTCGGTGATCGGCGTGCTCATGGCCGGATGGGGATCGGCCAACAAGTACTCGCTCATGGGCGGCCTGCGCGCCGGCGGCCAGCTGATCGCCTACGAGCTCCCGCTCGTGCTGGCGGTCGTGGGCGTCGTCATCCAGGCCGGCACGCTCAGCCTCAACGGCATCGTCGAGGCCCAGGCCAACGGCTCGATCTTCGGCTTCTCGGGCCTCGGCAACCCGTTCATCCTCACCCAGTTCGTCGCCTTCTTCGTCTTCCTGGCCGCGGTGCAGGCCGAGCTGACCCAGCCGCCGTTCGACATGCCGGTGGCCGAGTCCGAGCTCGTCGGCGGGTACCAGGTCGAGTACTCGGGCTTCCGCTTCCTGACCTTCTTCCTGGCCGAGTTCGCCACCGCCTTCGCCTTCGCCGGCATCGCCGCCACCCTGTTCCTCGGGGGCTGGTGGTTCCCAGGCGTCAACCCGTCCAGCAACGTCTACTGGGTGCTCGGCCCGATCGTGCTCTTCACCAAGATCATGATCGTCTCGTTCCTCATCTTCTGGGTGCGGTTCACCTACCCGCGGTTCCGCGAAGATCAGCTCCAGGCCTTCGCCTGGAAGTGGCTCATCCCGATCTCGCTGGCGAACATCCTGGTCACGGCGATCCTGAAGGTGGCGTTCTGATGCCCGACATCCCCGGCAAGGGTCTGATCAAGGGCCTCGGCGTGACCTTCGGCGAGATGGTCAAGACGCTCAAGCCCGACAAGATGGGCGGCGGGCCGGCCACCGTCGACTACCCGCACGTCAAGGAAGAGCCTGCCCCGCGCGCCCGCGGCGTGATCGCACTGTTCGAGGAGAACTGCACGGCCTGCATGCTGTGCGCCCGCGAGTGCCCCGACTGGTGCATCTACATCGAGGGGCACAAGTACCTGGCCCCGCCGCGCCGCGAGGGCGGCAAGCCGCGCCAGAAGAACGCGCTCGACCGGTTCGACATCGACTTCTCGCTCTGCATGTACTGCGGGATCTGCGTCGAGGTGTGCCCGTTCGACGCGCTGTTCTGGAGCCCTGAGTACGAGTACTCCGAACCCCACATCGCCCAGCTCCTGCACGACAAGTCCCGGCTGGCCGAGTGGATGGAGACGGTGCCCGACTTCGAGAGCTACGAGGCGGGCTCCGAGCAGAAGGTCAAGAAGGTGCCGAGCTGATGGCGACGTGCTGTCCGCCCCGGTCGATCGGGGGACGTTCGTGATCGCGAGCCTCATGGTCGCCGAGAACATCGCGTTCGGGATCATCGCCCTGATGATGGTGGTGGCCGCCATCCGCGTCGTCACCACCAGCAACATCGTGCACGCCGCGCTCTACCTGGTCCTCGTGCTGGCCGGCGTGGCGGCGCAGTACATCCTGCTGGCCGCCGAGTTCATCGCCATCACCCAGGTGCTGGTCTACATCGGCGCCATCGTCGTGCTGTTCCTGTTCGGCATCATGCTCACGCGCGCCCCGATGGGCAAGATGCACGACACCGACAACGAGCAGCGCGTGGTCGGCGCGGTCATCGCACTGGTCCTGTTCGGCGTCATGACCTACACGCTCTGGAAGGCCTTCTCGAAGCAGCAGTTCCAGGACCTCACGGTCCAGACGACCTCGCAGGTCGGCAACTCGATCTTCTCGCAGTACCTGATCCCGTTCGAGGTGGTGTCGGTCGTGCTGCTGGCCGCGCTCATCGGCGCCATCGTCCTGGCGAGGCGCGACTGATGCTGCTCAACCAGTTCCTCCTGCTCGGTGCCGTGCTCTTCTGCACCGGTGTGTACGGCGTGCTGGCCCGCCGCAACGGCGTGATGGTCCTCATGTCGGTCGAGCTGATCCTCAACGCCGTCAACATCAACCTCGTCGCGTTCGGCGCCTACCGCCACAACCTGTCCGGACAGGTCTTCGCCCTGTTCGTCATCGCCATCGCGGCGGCCGAGGTGGGCGTCGGCCTCGCCCTGGTCCTGCTGATCTACCGCAATCGCCGGAGCATCGACATCGATGACGTCGATCTCATGAAGGGCTGACCGTGACCGATCCGTTCATGCTCACCCACGTGTGGGTCATCCCCGCGATCATGACGGCGTCGTTCGCGCTGATCCTGCTGTTCGGTCGGCGCTTCCCCGAGCGGGTCACCTCGGGCGTCGGCATCTTCGCCGTGGGTGTCTGCTTCGTGCTCTCCAGCTGGGCCGGCGTCCAGTGGATCCAGCGGGTCAACGACCCGCCCCGCCCGACCTCGGCCGTGGTGGCGGCGAACACGCAGCCCAACGGCGCTCCGGTGCGCACCATCACCGGGGCCCGCGTGGCCGGCGCCATCAACAACGCGCCCCGCACGACCCCGACCGGCACCGAGGCCGAAGCGGTCGGCCCGGTGGTCGAGCGCGTCACCTGGTTCCAGATCGACGGGGTCCACTTCGAGCTCGGGACGCTGGCCGACGGCCTGTCGGTGATGATGCTGTTCACCGTCTCCCTGATCTCGCTGCTGGTGCACGTGTACTCGAAGGAGTACCTCCACGGCGATCGGCGCTTCACCCACTACTACGCGTTCCTGAGCCTGTTCACCGCAGCGATGTTGTTCTACGTGATCTCGTCGAACACGATCCAGATGCTCACCGGCTGGGAGCTGGTCGGCGTGTGCTCGTTCGTGCTGATCGGCCACTGGTGGGAGGAGAAGCGCAACACCGACGCCGCGCTCAAGGCGTTCCTGACCAACCGCGTGGGTGACGTCGGCCTCATGATCGGCGTGATCCTGACCTTCTACGCGGCCGGGTCGTCGAGCTTCGACATCCTCCACATCAACCAGGCCGCCCTGTCGCCCGCCATCAACGGGACCCTGTTGCTGATCGGTGCCCTGTGCCTCTTCGGCGGCGTCACCTCGAAGTCGGGTCAGTTCCCGCTGCACACCTGGCTGCCCGACGCCATGGCCGGGCCGACCCCGGTGTCCGCGCTCATCCACGCCGCCACGATGGTGGTCGCGGGCGTGTACCTGATCGCCCGCCTGTACCCCGTCTTCTACAACGGCCTGCACATCGGCACGGGCGACATCAACTACGTCGCGTTCATCGGTGCGTTCACCACGGTCTTCGGCGCGTCGATGGCCTTCGTCCAGTTCGACATCAAGCGCGTGCTGGCGTACTCGACCATCAGCCAGCTCGGCTACATGGTCATGGGCCTCGGCGTCGGCGCGTGGACCGGCGGCGTCTTCCACCTGTTCACCCACGCCTACTTCAAGGCCTGCCTGTTCCTGTGCGCCGGCTCGGTCAGCCACGCCGCCCACCACACCTTCGACATGCGTGAGATGGGCGGGTTGCGCAAGCACATGCGCACGACCTTCGTGTGCTTCACGATCGCCATGTTGGCGCTCATCGCCATCCCGCCGTTCGCCGGCTTCTGGTCCAAGGACGAGATCCTGGCCGGTGCCGCCCAGGGCCAGCACGGCGGCGCGTACTGGCTGATGCTGGCGTTCGGCCTCATGACCGCGTTCATGACCGCCGCCTACATGGTCCGCTGCTGGTGGATGACCTTCTTCGGCGAGTACCGCGGGCACGGCACGCCGCACGAGTCGCCCAAGGTCATGACGGTCCCGCTCGTGATCCTCGCCGCGATGTCGGTGGTGGTCGGCCTGGTCAACATCCCGGCCGGCAGCCTCAACAACTTCGAGAAGTACGTGCAGCCGAGCTTCCTGTTCCCCCACGTCGTGCCCGTCCCGTTCAACTGGTACACCGCCATCGCATCGGTGGCGCTCGGCGTGGCCGGCGCCGCCCTCGCCTATCAGTACTGGGCGCTGCGGAAGGGTCCCTTCATCGGGATCACCGAGCGGGTGGGCGCGCTGGCGACCCTGCACCGGGTGGTCGAGAACAAGTACGGGCTCGACGTCCTCTACAGCGACTGGATCGTCGGCACGGTCAAGGGCCCGATCGCAGCCGGGTCGTACTGGTTCAACCAGCACGTCATCGACACCGTGGTCAACGGGACCGGCACCGGGGCCGTCGCCACCGGACGCGTCGTGTACGCCGACTTCGACCAGAAGATGCTCGACGGGGTCATCGTGGCGTCGGGGCCCGGCGCCGAGGCGTCGGGCCAGGCGCTCAGCCACATCCAGACCGGCAAGGTCCAGCAGTACGCCGCGTTGCTCTTCGCCGCCGCTGCGATCCTCGCCGCCGTGTTCGTGTTCGTCATCTAGGAGCTTGGGACACCCACAATGACTTCGTTTCTCGACCACTGGGGGCTGACGCTCGCCACCTTCATCCCCCTCGTGGGTGTGGCGATCATGCTGCTGATCCCGAAGGCGGAGGAAGGCCTGCACAAGGTCGTCGCCCTGGGGGCGACGTTGGCCGTGGCGGTGATGGGCATCCTGCTGATGGCCAACTTCGACTACTCGCCGACCCGTCGCTACCCGCGTGGATCGGGCGCGCTGCAGTTCACGATCAACAAGGCGTGGATCCCGCTCATCAACAGCCGCTACCACATGGGCCTCGACGGCATCTCGCTGCCGATGATGGCGCTGACCATGCTCGTGGTCCCGCTCTGCATCATCTACTCGTGGAACCACTTCCCCGAACCGCGCAACCCCAAGGCGTTCCTGATCCTGATCCTCATCCTCGAGACGGGGATGGTCGGTTCGTTCCTGGCCGAGGACCTGATCCTCTTCTTCGTGTTCTTCGAGGTCGTGCTGCTGCCGATGTACTTCCTCATCGGTGTGTGGGGCGGCGAGCAGCGCCAGTACGCGTCGATCAAGTTCTTCCTGTTCACGTTGTTCGGCTCGGCGCTGATGATCGTCAGCTTCCTCGCGCTGTACTTCCTCTCCAGCCCGATCAGCGTGCACGGCGGCCCCCCGATGCACACGTTCGACATGACGCTGCTGCCGCTGGCGGCCAAGAGCATCTCGGCCGGGGCCGCGGTCCTGATATTCGGCGGCATGTTCATGGGCTTCGGCATCAAGGTGCCGATCTTCCCGTTCCACACCTGGCTGCCCGACGCCCACACCCAGGCGCCGACGGTCGGCTCGGTGATCCTGGCCGCCGTGCTGCTCAAGCTCGGCACCTACGGCTTCATCCGGATCGCCCTGCCGATCCTGCCGGGCGCGGCCGAGAAGTGGGCACCGTGGATCGGCCTGCTCGCGGTCATCGGCATCATCTACGGCGCGCTCTGTTGCCTGGCGCAGACCGACATGAAACGGCTGATCGCCTTCTCGTCGGTCTCGCACATGGGCTTCGTGATGCTGGCCATCTCGACCTTGACGACCTTCGGCATCAACGCCGCCATCTTCGGGATGGTCGCCCACGGCCTGATCACGGGCATCCTCTTCTTCGTGGCCGGCTCGGCCAAGGAGCGGTACCACACGCTCGAGATCAAACGGTTGGGCGGCATGTTGCAATCGATGCCACGCATGGGGTGGATTCTCGGTTTCGCCACGATGGCCTCGCTCGGACTGCCCGGCCTGGCCGGCTTCTGGGGCGAGTTCCCGGCGATCCTGTCCGCCTACCAGCCGAACCTCACCAACGTGACCTTGTTCCGGGTCTTCATGGTGATCGCCGCGCTGGGCACCGTGCTGGCCGCCGGGTACCTGCTGTGGCTCTACCAGCGCACGGCGTTCGGTGTCCCGTCCGACGAGTTCGCCCACGACTCGCACCTGCACGACGTGACCCTGCCCGAGTGGATCGCGTGGGTGCCGATGCTCGTCGGCATCGTCGTGCTCGGCTTCTTCCCGAACCTCCTGTTCAAGGTCACCGACCCCGCCGTGACCCAGCACGTCGTGGCCAGCACCATCCGAGCGGGGGGCTGACGCCGGCATGACCATGCTCCTGGCCGCCTCGGGTTGGCAGCAGCCGACGGTCGACTTCCACGCGCTCGCGCCGCTGATCGTGCTCACCAGCGTCATCGTCCTGATGATCGTCGTCGACCTGTTCGCGGGCCGCGACGCCAAGGGCGCGCTCTCGTCGCTGGCCGGCATCGGCCTGCTCGGCACGGCCATCCCGCTCATCACGCTGGCCGTCAGCGGCGGGACGCGCTCGATGTTCGGGGGCGCCTTCGTCGTCGACCACTTCGCGCTCGTCCTCGACGGCGTGTTCGTGGTGGCCGGCTACGTCGTGGTCCTGCTGTCGACCAACTACATCGCCGAGGGCGACTACTGGGAGGGCGAGTACTACATCCTGCTGCTGTCGTCGGTGCTCGGCATGATGGTCATGGCGTCGGCGCGCGACCTGATCACGATCTTCGTGGCCCTCGAGCTGCTGTCGATCCCCGCGTACATGCTGGCCGCGTTCCGCAAGCACGACCTGCGCAGCAACGAAGCCGGTCTGAAGTACTACCTGATGGGCGTCTTCGCCTCGGGCATCATGCTGTACGGCATGTCGCTGATCTACGGCTACACGGGCACCACGCTGCTCACCGGCATCGGCGCCAAGGTCAACGGGCTGGCCTCCTCCCAGCCGATCGTCAGCCTGGCCATCGTGTTCATGATCATCGGGTTCGCCTTCAAGGTGTCCGCCGTCCCGTTCCACACCTGGGCGCCCGACACCTACGAGGGCGCGCCCACGCCCATCACCGCGTTCCTCGCCACCGCGTCCAAGGCCGCCGGGTTCGTGGCCCTGATGGAGCTGGTGTTCATCGGGTTCCTCGGCCGCCACGACGTGTACGAGCCGATGATGTGGGCGCTGTCCGCGGCGTCGATGACCATCGGCAACCTCATCGCCTTGCGCCAGACCAACATCGTCCGCATGCTCGCCTACTCGGGCATCGCCCAGGCCGGCTACATCATGGCGCCGCTGGCGGTGGCCGGAACGAGCCTGGTCTCGAGCCAGGACGCCCTCAAGGCCATGGTCACCTACCTCATGATCTACGTCGTCATGAACCTCGGCGCGTTCGCGGTGGTCATCGCCGTGGCCCGCAAGACGCGGTCGGCCGAGATCAACAGCTTCTCGGGTCTGTTCCAGTACGCACCGGCGCTGGCCGTGGTCATGGGATTGTTCCTCGCGTCGCTCGCCGGCATCCCGCCGCTCGGCGGCTGGTTCGCCAAGTTCGTGATCTTCCGGGCGCTGGTCGCGCCGGGCACCACATCGGGCTACGTGCTCGCGGTCATCGTCGGGATCAACTCGGTGATCGCGGTCTTCTACTACTTCCGCGTCGTGCGGGTCATGTTCATGGAGGAGCCCGTCGACGGCGACCGCACCCCGATCCGCGTGCCGGCCTCGCTCACGATCGCGTTGGCGCTCACCGCGGTGGTCACCCTGATCTACGGGGTGTTCCCCGGCGCCGTCTCCCACTTCACCGACACGGTGAGCCTCGCGTTCGGCCGGTAGTGGTGGCGCCCAACCCGGTCGAGGCCGAGGTGGCGTCCCGGATCGCCCGTCGGGGCCCGATCCCGTTCGCCGAGGTCGTCGAGCTGGCCCTCTACGAACCGACCCACGGCTTCTACACGAGCGGCGGACGCGCCGGCCGGCGCGGTGACTTCCTGACCAGCCCCGAAGTGGGTCCGTTGTTCGGCGCGGTGATGGCGCGGGCGCTCGATGCCTGGTGGGTCGCGCTGGGATCTCCCGAGCGCTTCACCGTGGTCGAGGCGGCCGCCGGCACCGGCTCGATGGCGCGTTCGGTGCTGGCCGCGGCGCCGGCCTGCGCCCGCGCCCTGACCTACGTGCTGGTCGAGCGGGCGGCGGCGCTGCGCCGCCGCCACGGCGATCACCTGCCGCTGGTCGACTCGTCGCTGGCGTTCGCGCCCGGCGCCGACGGCGAGCCGGTACCTGCCCGCCGGGCGGCGGACCGCGGACCGCGGGTGGTGTCGCTCGAGGAGCTGCCGGCGGTGGGGATCACGGGGGTGGTGCTGGCCAACGAGCTGCTCGACAACCTGAGCTTCGGCCTGCTCGAGCGGGGGACCGAGGGCTGGTCCGAGGTGTACGTCGGGCTCGTCGAGACCGAGTCCACCGGACAGGGCGACGGTGACGAGCGGCAGGCCCTCGTCGAGATCCTGCTCCCGGCCTCGGATCACGACGCGCGGTTGGCCGACCAGCTGGCCCCCGACGCCCCGGTCGGCGGGCGCGTGCCCTGCCAGCGCGAGGCGTCGGTCTGGCTGGCCACCGCGCTCAGCCGGGTCGAGCGGGGTCGGGTGGTGGTGATCGACTACGGGTCGACCACCGCCGAGATGGCCGAGCGCCCCATGGCTGAGTGGGTCCGGACCTACAGCCGACACGGTCGGGGGGTGTCCCCGCTCGCCGAGCTTGGCGCGCAGGACGTCACCTGTGAGGTGGCCGTCGACCAGCTCGCCGTCGTGCGCCCGCCGAGCCGGTCGTCCAGCCAGGCCGACTTCCTCGCCGCGCACGGGATCGACGTGCTGGTCGAAGAAGGCCGACGGATCTGGCGCGAGCAGGCGCACGTCGGCGACCTCGCCGCGGTGCGGGCCCGGTCGCGCGTGGGCGAGGGCGAGGCGCTGGTCGACCCGGCGGGACTGGGTGGGTTCGCCGTGCTCGAGTGGCAGGTCGAGTGAGCGCGCAGACACAATTCGAGCCGGTGGATGGCGCCGTCCATCGTCCTCGCCGGCTCCGGACGCGCACCTAGACTGCCCGCCATGTCCATGGCCGAGCGGGTGCCCTTGACACGCGAGCGGATCATCGCCGCCGCCGTGGTGCTGGTCGATGAAGGAGGTCTCGACGCGCTCAGCATGCGCAAGCTCGGGGCCGCGCTCGGCGTCGAGGCGATGTCGCTCTACAACCACGTCGACAACAAGGACGACGTGCTCGACGGCATCCTCGATGCGGTGCTGCGCGAGGTGCAGGCCCCGGATCCGACCCTTCCGTGGCAGGACCAGCTGCGCAGCGTGGCCCACGGGTTCCGCCGCGTCGGCCTGGCCCATCCCGGCGTGCTGCCGATGTTCAACTCGCGCCGCATCCTCAGCGCCGACGGCTTCTCGTCCATCGCCTGCATCCACGTGATCCTGCGCGCCGCCGGCTTCGACGCCGAGTGCGCGCTCGACGCCTTCGTGTTCGTCGCCTCGTTCATCACCGGCTACGTGCAGATCGACATGGGTCGGCTGGTGATGCAGCAGGCCGGGCGCGTGACCGACTTCGCGTCGTGGGACGCACCCGAGCACACGCACACCGTCGAGCTCGGCATCGGCCTCAGCGCGCGTGACTGGAACACCGAGTTCGACCGGTGCATCGACCTGTTGCTGGCGGGGCTCGAGGCCATGCTCGGCCCGCGAACCGGGTCGGAGGGGAGCAGTAGGATCGGCGCCTGACCCGTCGAACAGGGGGCGCCAGGCAATGGGCGAGCCGACCATCGAGGACTATCTGACCGAGAGCCGGACCTTCGAGCCCTCGGCCGCCTTCCGGGCTGCGGCGCTCGTCTCGGACCGATCGCTCTACGACGAGGCCGACGCCGATCCGGTGGCCTTCTGGGCCCGTCAGGCCCGCGAGCTGATCAGCTGGTACCGCGACTTCGACGAGCCGCTCGTCTGGGATCTCCCGTTCGCGCAGTGGTTCGTGGGCGGCGAGCTCAACGTGTCCTACAACTGCCTCGACCGACACGTCGAGGCGGGTGCAGGCGACAAGATCGCCTATCACTGGGAGGGCGAGCCCGGCGACACCCGCACCATCACCTACGCCGAGCTCCATGCCGAGGTGTGCCGCTTCGCCAACGTGCTGCGGTCGCTCGGCGTCGAGCGCGGCGACCGGGTCGGGATCTACATGCCGATGATCCCCGAGCTGCCGATCGCCATGCTCGCCTGCACGCGGATCGGCGCGGCCCACTCGTGCATCTTCGGGGGCTTCTCGCCCGACTCGATCATCGACCGCGTCAACGACGCCGAGGCCAAGGTCATCGTCACCGCCGACGGCGGCTTCCGGCGCGGCGCGCCCGCCCTGCTCAAGCCGGCTGTCGACGAGGCCGTCGGCTCGACCCCCTCGGTCACCGCGGTGGTCGTCGTCCAACGGGTGACGGGCCACGAGGCGTCACCCGAGGGCACCGCCGTCGAGATGGTGGTGGGGCGCGACCACTGGTACCACGACCTCATGGCGACCGCCTCGACCGATTGCCCGCCCGAGCACATGGGGAGCGAGGACCTGCTCTACCTGCTCTACACCTCGGGCACCACGGCCAAGCCCAAGGGCATCATGCACACCACCGGCGGCTACCTCACGCAGGTGGCGTTCAGCCACAAGTACGTGTTCGACCTGCACCCCGCCGACGACATCTACTGGTGCGCGGCCGACATCGGCTGGGTCACCGGCCACAGCTACATCGTGTACGGGCCGCTCGCCAACGGTGCCACCTCGGTGATCTACGAGGGCACACCCGACAGCCCCGACCGCGACCGGCTCTGGTCGATCGTCGAGCGGTACGGCGTGACGCAGATGTACACCGCCCCGACCGCCATCCGCACCTTCATGAAGTGGGGTGACGAGCACCCGGCGGCCCACGACCTGTCGAGCCTGCGCGTGCTCGGCACCGTCGGCGAGCCCATCAACCCCGAGGCGTGGATGTGGTACCACACCCACATCGGCGGTGAGCGGTGCCCGATCGTCGACACGTGGTGGCAGACCGAGACCGGAGCCCACATGATCACGCCGCTGCCCGGGCGTCACCACCACCAAGCCCGGCTCGGCGACCTTCCCGCTGCCCGGCATCTCGGTCGAGGTGGTCGACGACGCCGGCCATCCCGTGACCAAGGGCGGCGGGTACCTCACGATCACCCAGCCGTGGCCGTCGATGCTTCGGGGCATCTGGCGCGACCCCGAGAGGTATCGCGAGACCTACTGGTCGACGTACGAGGGTCGCTACTTCGCCGGCGACGGCTGCAAGGTCGACGACGAGGGCTACTTCTGGCTGCTCGGCCGGGTCGACGACGTGATGAACGTGTCGGGCCACCGCGTGTCGACCACCGAGGTCGAATCGGCGCTGGTCGATCATCCGGCCGTGGCCGAGGCGGCGGTCGTCGGCGCGTCGGACGACACCACCGGCCAGGCCATCATCGGCTACGTCATCCTCCGCGGCACCGCCGAGTCCAGCCCCGAGCTGGTCGAGGAGATCCGCCAGCACGTGGCCAAGAAGATCGGACCCACGGCCCGTCCCAAGGCGGTCATCGTGGTGCCCGACCTGCCCAAGACCCGCAGCGGCAAGATCATGCGCAGGCTGCTGCGCGACGTGGCCGAGGGACGCGACCTCGGCGACACGACGACCCTCGCCGACTCGACCGTGGTCGACGACATCCGTCGCCGCGCCGTCGAGGCCCCGGTCGAGGACTGACGCCGCGTGTCGTCCAAGAGCCGATCGAAGGGCCCCACCCGGAGCCAACCCAAGAAGGCCACAGGGGGCCGCACCACCGCGAGCAGCAAGGCCGGTTCGCGCCCCGCCTCGAAGGCCACGTCCAGGACCGAGCCCAAGTCGGCCTCGAAGGAGCGCACCCCCGGACTCAACGTCGCGGCCGTCGATCGCCTGGTGGCTCGTGCCACCAAGGCCATCCCGAAGGGGCGGGTCCGCTCGGCCTTCTCGGGCACCGTCGGGCTGTCACCCAACGCGGTGACCGTGCTCGGCACGTTGCCGGCCATCGTGCTCGTCGCGCTGAGCGTCAGCGCGAAGGCACCGCTGCTGCTGGCGGTGGCGCTGGCGGTGATGGTGCTGTCGATCTTGCTGCTGATGCGGTTCGTCAACAAGACCTGCATCGTGGCTGAGCTGCCCACCGAGCTCGTCGGGTTCACCAACCGGCGGGGAGAGCTCGAGCCCCGCTTCCGGGCGCCCCTCGAGCTGACCGTGGCGCCGTCGTTCGATCCGCGGTGGCTCAAGGTGGTGGTCGGCGGCGACCGGCTGTGGGTGTCCAAGCGGACCTTCGGCACGATCGTCGAGCGGCTGGCCGGCGCCACCGACGAGGTCGTCGAGGTCGACGATGGCGATGGCGATGGCGTCGACGAGGACGACGGATGACCAGCGGCCAGCTCCGCCCGTACGACCCCGACAACTGGCAGTGGCGCGATGGTCGCGTCGATCCCGGACCGGCCGTCGTGTTCGATCTCGACGGCGTCCTGTCCGACGCGGTCGGGCGGCAGCACTACCTCGAGCGTCCGTTCCGGGACTGGGAGGCCTTCTTCGAGGCGTGCGGCGACGATCCGCTGATCGACGAGGTGGCCCGGCTCCTCGAGGTGATCGGCCCCGACCTGCAGGTGGTGCTGTTGACCGCGCGCCCGATCCGCGTCCAGGGCCAGACGCTCGGGTGGCTCGACCGCTACCAGCTGCGATGGGACCTGCTGATCATGCGCGACTACGGCGACTACGGCGCCTCACGCGAGTTCAAGCGGCGCACCGTCTACGAGCTGCGCTCGTACGGCTTCGACCTGCGGCTGGCCTTCGAGGACGATCGCCGGAACTACCACATGTTCCACGGCGAGGGCGTGCCCTGCGTGTACATCCACTCCGGCTACTACGAATGACTGGCCGCGCCTCCGGCGCGTCCCGGCTTCGCCGATCCGGGTGTCATCTCGCGAGCTGCTCTGCCTGGCGGCTGCGCCGCGTGGCCCGCCTCTGCGCGATCTGCTCGACGTGCAGGCACAGGTGCACGCTGTTCACCCCGGGGGTGCACAGCCCGCGTTCGTGGGACGTCCGGTAGGGGTCAGTCCCGGAAGTTCGTGAACTGCAGGGGGATGCCGAAGTCGTGCTCCTTGAGCTCGGCGATGACGGCCTGCAGGTCGTCGCGCTTCTTGCCGCTCACCCGGAGCTGGTCGCCCTGGGTCTGGGACTGCACGCCCTTGAGGCCGAGGCCCTTGATGTAGACGTTGAGCTTCTTGGCGTTGTCGCTCGAGATGCCCGCGTTGAGGCTGGCGGTCTGGCGCACCGTTCCGCCGGCGGCGTCCTCGACCTTGCCGTAGGTCAGCGCCTTGAGCGAGACCTTGCGGCGCACCAGCTTCTCCTCGAGCACCTGGCGGACCGCGTTGAGGCGATCCTCGCTGACCGACTTGAGCTCGATCGAGTCGTCACCGAGCTCGACGTTCGAGCCGGTGCCCTTGAAGTCGTAGCGCGTGGTGAGCTCGCGGGCGGCCTGGTCGACCGCGTTGCGGATCTCCTGCTGGTCGATCTCGGAGACGACGTCGAAGGTGGGCATGGCGCGCAGACTAGACCGCCACGCACCCCGCGGTTCGTGTGCGCCGGATCCCGGTTCGCTCGCCCCGGATGGCGAAGCCGTCCGCAGGGAGGCTCCGCCGACCGGAGCGCCCCAGCATGGTGGAGCATCGGATCTGGCGGTTGGTTCGCCCCGGATGGCGAAGCCGTCCGCAGGGAGGCTCCGCCGACCGGAGGACACAGCAAGTGGGCCGGGGTGGATTTGAACCACCGTAGGCTATGCCGACGGGTTTACAGCCCGTTCCCTTTGGCCACTCGGGCACCGACCCAGAAGCGGTCACGTTACCGGTTCGGCGCCCCCGGCTCGAAACCGAGAGCCCAACGGTCCCGGCTAGAGCAGCCGCTGCATGACCACCACGTCGAGCCACTTGCCGAACTTGCGCCCGACCTCACGCTCGGTGCCCACCACCTCGAAGCCGAGACGGCGGTGCAGCCCGATCGACGCGTCATGACCGCCGACGATGCGGGCGATGACGGCGTGGAAGCCGTGCTGGCCGGCCAGCGTCACGAGCTCGGTCAGCAGGGCGGCGCCCACCCCCGTCCCGCGCTGGTCCGACCGCACGTAGACCGAGTTCTCGACCGTCGAGTTGTAGGCCGGTCGATCGCGGAACGGCGAGAGCGACGCGAAGCCGACGACGTCACCGTCGAGCTCGGCCACGATCACGACGTGGGCCCCCGACCGCGCCTCGAGCCACTCGATCTGCTCGGAGGCGGTCCGAGGAACCAGGTCGAAGGTCACCGTCGAGGTCGACACCTCGAGGTTGTAGATCTGGCGGATGCGCTCGGCGTCGTCGCGGCGGGCCAGTCGGATCTCCACGCGTCGACGGTAATGGATATCCGGCCGAGGCCAGGACACCGCGGCCGGGCGGCCGTCGGGGTGGCTCAGACCGCGATGTGGTTGGAGCGGCGGCGGCGCAGCGCGGTCGGGCGTTCGGCCCCGGCCTGGTTCGAGACGGGCTCGACGATGGACAGCTGGCCGGTGAGCGTCTCGACCCGGGCCCACGAGGCGACGTCCTCGTCCTCGGTGAGGTAGATGACCTGCTGGTTGGCCGAGGCCTTCATCAGCAGCTCGAGCAGCGACGGCTTGGCCGCCGGATCGACGTCGGCGAGGGCGTCGTCGAGCAGCAGGGGGAAGCTCTCGCCCCCGGCGCCGAGCGACTTCAGCTGCTGCAGCCGCCGCAGCAGGCTGTGGGCCAGCTCGGCCCGGTTGTCCTCGGAGTGGGGGACGGACTCCATCGGGCGGGTCGGGCCCACCGCGCCGCGGTACGACGTGGCCTGCTCGCGGATCTCACGCCGGTGCTGCACGGCCCATTCGAGCGGCACCTCGCCGACCAGCACCCGCCACTCGGCGAGCGCAGCCCGGTGCTCCTCGGCCGCCTGCATCATCAGGCGCCGGGCCTGGTCGTTGCCGAGCAGCCCGTTGACCCGGTGGATCTGGAAGGTGAGGTACGAGGTCACGCCCACCGCGCGCAGGGCGTCCTCCTCATTGCGTCGGGCCGTCTCGAGCCGCTGCCAGAAGACGATGCTCGCGGTGGTGGCCACCATGGCCATCAGCAGGAAGGGCACGGCCAGCAGGACGCCGTACAGCGCGGCCACCGCCACGCCCACGAGGGCGCCGCCGGCGCCGGCGATGAACGACAGGTAGCGCACCCGCTCGTTCTCGATCTGCGCCTGCTCGAACACCTCGTGGCGGCGCTCGATCTCCGCGAAGGCGACGGCGTCCTCGGCGTCGGAGCCGGTCTCCTGGGCGGTCTCGGCCAGGCGGCGCTCACGATCCTTGACCTTGTCGGCCACATCCCACAGGCGGGCCTGGTCGAGGCGGGCCAGCGAGGCGACGTAGTGCTCGAGCTGCGAGCGGGTGGCCAGGTCGTCGGGGGTCATGCAGAGCTGACGTCGGGCCCGCCGGGGGTCGATGCCCGCCCGGCGCAGGACGTCGAGCCCGTCGTCGGTCGTGAAGTGGTCGGTCACGTCGGCCGAGCGGTCGATGTCGACCACCCGGTGACGGGCACCGGCGGGGCGGAAGATGGCGTAGCGCGCGCCGGCGTCCGAGGCGATCTCCAGGTGGACGCCGGACCGGCCGGCTCCGAGGCCCCCGATCAACTCGGTGATCAGGCCCTCCCGCTCGAGGTGGCCGACACCGGCGATGACGGTCAGGCGCGGATGGAGATCGAGCGCGTAGGTTCGCTTGCCGGCTTCGATGACGAGTCGCTCGAAATGCACCCTCGATGGATCGGCTCGCGGCGGCCCCGACTTGAGCCGAATGACCTACTCACTAGGCCCTCTGGTCGCAGGCTCCCGACGGGCGCTTCGCCATCCGGGTGTCATCGGCCAGCGGCTTCGCCTCGCTCCGCCGCCGCAGGCTTCGAGCTCTCTGGCACTCCGGTCGGGCGGGCCTCCCTCCGTGCGGCTTCGCCATCCGGGTGTCATCGGCCAGCGGCTTCGCCTCGCTCCGCCGCCGCAGGCGAGCCTCGCCTCCGGTCGCGGCCTCCGCGCGATCCGCGGTGTCATCTCGCTAGCGGCTTCGCCCTGGCGGGCTCCGCCTTCCTGGGCCACCGAGCGGGCGGGTGGCGCCGGGCGCGGCCCGGTGACAGGACCCGCCCGTGGTGCGTCGGCGAGGCTCTGCCGGGCCATCCAAGTTGGGCCGCGGGACGGCGCGTGGCATGATGGACGGTCCGCCGTCGCAGGTCTGGCGGCGGGCGTGCCCCCTTAGCTCAGTCGGCAGAGCGTTTCCATGGTAAGGAAAAGGTCGACAGTTCGATTCTGTCAGGGGGCTCGCGCCCAGAGAGTGGCCGCCATCCCGTTCCGGCGGGTGTGGCCGACGTCCTGGCGGCGTAGCTCAGTCGGTTAGAGCACTCGGCTCATAATCGAGTTGTCGTCGGTTCGAGTCCGACCGCCGCCACCATCTCGCCCGCCCGGCGGGCTCCACCCCCATCGCTCGTGCAGCACGGAAGGATCCGATCCCATGGCCAGAGAGAAGTTTGAGCGGAACAAGCCTCATGCGAATGTGGGGACGATGGGTCATATTGATCATGGGAAGACGACGTTGACGGCGGCGATCACGAAGGTGTTGGCGGATCAGGATCCGTCGAAGAATTCGTTTACGGAGTTCGCGAATATTGATAAGGCTCCGGAGGAGCGTGAGCGGGGGATCACGATCAATATTTCGCATGTGGAGTATGAGACGGCGGATCGTCATTACGCGCATGTGGATATGCCGGGTCACGCGGATTACATCAAGAACATGATCACGGGTGCGGCGCAGGTGGATGGGGCGATTCTGGTGGTGTCGGCGGCGGATGGTCCGATGCCGCAGACGCGGGAGCATGTGTTGTTGGCGCGCCAGGTGGGGGTGCCGGCGATCGTGGTGGCGTTGAACAAGGTCGACATGGTCGATGATGAGGAGTTGTTGGATCTGGTCGAGCTCGAGGTTCGGGAGTTGCTGAACGAGTACGAGTTCCCGGGTGATGATGTGCCGGTGGTGAAGGTGTCGGCGTTGAAGGCGCTCGAGGGTGATCAGGTGGCGACGGATCAGATCTTGGAGTTGATGACGGCGGTCGATACGTACATCCCGCAGCCGGATCGGGACACCGACAAGCCGTTCTTGATGCCGATCGAGGATGTGTTCACGATCACGGGTCGTGGGACGGTGGTGACGGGCCGGGTGGAACAGGGTGTGGTCCACACCGGCGACGAGATCGAGATCGTGGGGATCAAGCCCACGGCCAAGACGACCTGCACCGGGGTCGAGATGTTCCGCAAGATCCTGGATGAGGGTCGGGCCGGGGACAACATCGGGGCGTTGTTGCGGGGCACGAAGAAAGAAGAGGTCGAGCGGGGTCAGGTGTTGGCGGCGCCGGGGTCGATCACCCCGCACACCACCTTCGAGGGTCAGGTGTATGTGTTGACCAAGGACGAGGGGGGCCGCCACAAGCCGTTCTTCAGCAACTACCGGCCCCAGTTCTACTTCCGGACCACCGACGTGACCGGGCACGTGTCGCTGCCGGAGGGCACCGAGATGTGCATGCCGGGCGACAACACCCTGATGACTGTCGAGTTGATCCACCCCATCGCGATGGAAGAAGGCCTCCGGTTCGCGATCCGCGAGGGTGGCCGCACCGTCGGCGCCGGCCGCGTCACCAAGATCATCAAATAAACCGCACACCACGTAGGAGCAATTCCGATGGCCAAGAACGACAAGCGGGTCGCGGTCACTCTCGAGTGCCAGACCTGCAAACGTCGCAACTACATCACCACGAAGAACAAGATCAACGACCGCGAGCGGATCGAGATCAAGAAGTACTGCAAGTGGGATCGGGTGCACACCCTCCACAAGGAGACCCGGTAGCCACCGGTGCCCTCGGACCCACCCCCGGCGCGTAACCTTCGCGTCATGTCGAGGTCCAAGGTGTCGACGTCGGATGACATCGCCGCCCTGGTGACGGCAGCCAGATCCGGCGACCGGGACGCGTTCGACGCGCTGGTGAGCCAGACCTACCTCGAGACCTACTCCCTGGCCTACCGGTTGACCGGAGACGAGGAGGACGCTCGCGACGTGGTTCAGGACACCTATCTGCGGGCCTTCCGGGGTCTTCGGCGCTTCCGGGGCGACGCCCAGTTCTCGACGTGGCTGTACCGGATCACGGCCAACTGCGCCTCGACGCAGCTGGGCCGCCGGTCCCGGCACCGCCACGACGAGCTCGACGACGAGCTGCCCGACGACCGGGCCGGCTCGCCCGGCAACCCCGAGGCGGCGGTCGAGGCCGGTGCCCTGCGCGACCAGCTGCAGGTGGCCCTGAGCGAGCTCCCGCCCCGCCTGCGGGCCGTGGTGGTGCTGCGCGACGTCTACGACCTGCCTCACGACGCCATCGCCGCCGAGCTCGGCATCTCGGTGTCGGCGGCCAAGGTGCGGCTGCACCGGGCCCGACGGCGGCTGCGTGAGGACCTCTTCGCCCGTCCGGACGAGCTGGCCGCCGACGAGGAGGACGCTCGTGCGGTCTGATCAGCTGGTCACCTGCGAACAGGTCGCCGACGAGCTGTCGGGGGCCGCCGACGGAGCCGTCTCGCTCAGCGCGCCCGCCCGGGCACACGTCGCCCACTGCCTGCGCTGCCAGGCCGAGGCCGTCCAGTACCGCAAGCTCCTGCGGGCCCTGCGCGGCTTGCGCGACCAGCTCGCCGAGCCCGCACCGGGACTGCTGGCCGAGCTGCTCGACGCGCTCGAGCCCGGCGACCGGGGGGCCGTCCGCTCACGGTTGAGCGGGCGGCGGGCGGCCTACGTGGGTGGACTGGCGGCGGCCACCGCAGCCGGCGTGGGCGGTGTGATCGTGCTGGCCAGCCGCACCCGACGACGCCTGCCGCTGGCCGGCTGAGCCGCCCGCCCCGCCAACTGAAGGTCTGACCGCCCGGCCCGTTTGCTATCGTGGCCCGCTGGGCAGTTCCCCCTAGGGCAGTAGCTCAATTAGGTAGAGCACCGGTCTCCAAAACCGGCGGTTGGGGGTTCGATTCCCTTCTGCCCTGCTCCACTCCGTAGGCTGGACATCCCGCGCCGCCACATCTGGCCGGGTCGATCCGACATCGACGCAATCGAAGATGCAACCGAAGGTGCCGCCATGGCGATGAACCGAGAACAGAAGCGGATGCTTCAGCGTCAGGGCGAGGTCGGCCCCGACGGCGAGCCCGTCCGCAAGCGCCAGGCCCGCCAGGCGCCGGCGCCCAAGGCCAAGTCCGACCGGACCTCGCCGCGCCAGTTCCTGCACGAGGTCACCGCCGAGCTGCGCAAGGTGGCCTGGCCCACCCGCTCCGAGACGCTCAACTACTCGGTCATCGTCTTCGTCGCCCTGGTGGTCCTGACGACGTTCATCTTCGGCGTCGACTGGGTCTTCAGCCAACTCGTCCTCAAGTTGTTCAACGCGTGAGCACCCACATGACTGATGATGCCCCCACCCCAGAGCCCTCCGAGGAGAACGAGATCGACGCCGAGCTCGAAGCCGAGATCGAGGTGATCGAAGCCGTCGAGGCCGAGATCGAAGCGGAAGTCGAAGCCGAGATCGAGGTGATCGAGGCCGTCGAGGCCGAGATCGAGCAGCTGGCCGAGGTCGCGCTCGAGGGCGCGGTGGCCGAAGAGCTGCTCGAGGAGATGATCGACGCCGGCCTCGAAGGCGACGAGGTCGAAGCGGTCGAAGAAGGCCTGGCCGAGGTGGCGCTGGCCGGCGCCGTGGCCGAGGTGCTGCTCGAAGAGATGGTCGAGGCCGTCGAAGAGGCGGTCGAAGAAGAGATCCTCGAAGAGGCCATCGCGGAAGAGATCGTCGAGGAGCTGGTCGTCGAGGCGCTCGTCGAGGGCGCGATCGAAGAGGCCGAAGCCGAAGCCGAGGCCGACGAAGCCGTGGCCGAGCTCGACCGCGAGCTCGACGAGGCGCTCGTGCTCGACGAGGACGAGCTGCTGGCCGAGGCCGCCGCTCCGCTCGAGAGCCCGTTCGACCGTCCGGGCCAGTGGTTCGTCGTGCACACGCAGTCGGGCTACGAGAAGAAGGTCAAGCAGAACCTCGAGGCCCGCATCTCGTCGATGAACATGGAAGAGCGGATCCACGAGGTCGTCATCCCGATGGAAGACGTCGTCGAGTTCAAGAACGGCAAGAAGGTCGTCGTCCAGAAGAAGGTGTTCCCCGGCTACCTGCTGGTCCGCTGCAACCTCGACGACGACTCGTGGTACGTGGTGCGCAACACGCCGGGCGTGACCGGGTTCGTGGGCCAGGGCGCCAAGCCCTCGCCGCTACCCCGCCGCGACGTCGAGGCGTTCCTGCAGGTCAAGCCCGAGGGTGAAGAGGTCCAGCGCAAGGGCCGGCCGCGCCTCGAGTACGAGCTCAGCGAGACCGTCCGGGTGCGCGAGGGGCCCTTCGCCGACTTCTCGGGTGAGATCGTCGAGATCAACGAGGATCAGCTCAAGGTCAAGGTGCTGGTCAACATCTTCGGGCGCGAGACGCCGGTCGAGCTCGAGTTCTCGCAGGTCGCCAAGCTCTAGCCGTCCCGGCACATGGTCGGCCGGGGTCGGCCCTCCGCCGCCCGACGACGCTCAAGCGTGCGAGAGCCCCTGGCCCTCGAGCATCTTCTCGAACGCGCTCGTCAGCATCTTCGATTCGGCCACGCTCAGGTGCCCCCCGTCGCGATAGAGCCAGACGCCGCCGCGCGACGTCGCGCACGCCGAGGGGCTGCAGATGGCGTCGAACAGATCGACCGCGGTCGCGTCGGGGATCTTCGCGACGCCGGCCGTCTCGGCCTGGAAGTCGAGGGCGCGATCCGTCTCGGCGGTGGCCCGGCTGACGCTGAGGCCGCACGACTGGGGAGCCAGCAACGCCTGGATGCCGCAGTCGACCGGCGCCCAGTTGAATTCCGGGATCGTGTGGATCAGCACGGTCGGGATGCCGGCGTGATCGAAATGGGAGAGCATCGAGCTGATGCCGGCGCTCCAGAGCTTCGCCTTGCTCGCCGTGTCCGAGGCCACCGCGCCCGAGCTCAGATCTCGGAGCGACACGTAGCTCACCGGGACGTACGCGGCTGATCCCAGTCCGACGATCACGAGGCTCGGGTGGCTGGCCAGGATCTCGGGCAGGGAGCGCTGGACGAACTCGGTGCAGTCGATCTGGCGCTCGCCGTACCGGACCACCTCGAGATCGACGAACGGGCACGACGACATCGTGGCGACCTCGAGGTCGTAGCCCTCGTGGTTGGCCGCCGCGGCCGCGCCCTCGGTGAACTGACCCGCGTTGGAATCGCCGACCAGGAGGATCGTGCCGCGGGGGTGCGCCACCCGCCAGGTGCAGGCCGGGGGTCGCGCACCGAACGGCTTGCTCGAATCGCACCCCCGGACCTCGTCGGCGTGCAGTTGCTGTGACGCGACGAGCTGCTTGGTGGCGTGGCTCTCGAAGTGGCGGGCCAGCGGGCCCATGGCGAGGCTGGCCACGAGGGGGACCGAGATGCAGACGGCCGCCAGCGGGAGCACCCGGCGACCGACCAGGTCGCCGCGCCGCCGCAGCGGATTCTCCACCAGGACGTAGGAGAGGTGCGCGACCACCAGCGAGCCCGCCGCGGCGAGCAGGACGATCCACTGCCGCCCGGGCCAGACGGCCTCCACGAACACGATGGCCGGCCAGTGCCACAGGTACCAGCCATAGGAGCGGTCGCCGATCCACACCACCGCCCGGCCGCCCAGCCAACGGGTGAAGCCTGCATCGGTGGCGGCCGTTCCGGCCCCGACCAGCAGGACGGCCCCGGCCACCGGCAGGAGCGCCGCCGCGCCCGGGAAGGTCGTCCCGACTCCGAAGCTCAGCGCCGCGAACCCGATGAGCATCGCCCCGACCGTGCCCAACAGCATCGCCGGCCCCTGGCCGATGCCGCGGATCCTCGGCGCCAGCAGCGCGACCAGGGCGCCTGCGCAGAACTCCCAGGCCCGGGTCGGAGCCGCGTAGAAGGCCCACTGCTGCGGGTGGGCGATTCGTCCCCCGAAGGTGACACCGGTGGTGAGGGCCAGGTTGAGGGCGAACGAGCCGGCGGCCACGACGACGAGCGCGACCACGGCGACACGGCGGCTGCCGGGCGAGGACCCGCGGCGACGCCCGAGGGCCCACCCGATGAGGAGGATCGCGGGGAAGGCGAGGTAGAACTGCTCCTCCACCGACAGGGACCACGTGTGCAGCAGCGCGTTGTGGACCGACGAGACGTCGAAGTAGCCCACCGGCGACCGGTACAGCTGGACGTTGGCGGCCATCACCGCCGCCGCCGCACCGGTGTGGGAGGTCTGCTGCTGGGGACCGAGCGGGCTGAGGACGAACACGGCGCCGACGGCGACCACCGTGATCGTGATCGCCAGCGCCGGCAGGATGCGCCGCACGCGCCTCGAGTAGAAGCGGGAGAGGTCGAGCCCACCGGTGCGCTTCGCCTCGGTGACGAGCAGGTTGGCGATCACGAAGCCCGAGATCACGAAGAACACGTCCACGCCGACGAAGCCACCGGGAATCGGGAGCCCGGCGTGGAAGGCGACGACCAGGATCACCGCCACCGCCCGCAGGCCCTGGATGTCGGCCCGGCGCGAGACCCGCGGCGAGTCCTGGCCCGGGGGGCCGGGGGCCGTGCTCTCGGGGGGTGCGGCAGGGCGCGCTTGGAGTTCCATCGGCTGTCCTGTCGTCGGCACCACGCCTGGGGCAGTTGAGCATGCCCGGGCCCGTCGGTGTGACCGGGCGAGTTGTGGTGAGCCACGTCCAGCGGGCACACTTGTCGGTCGCTGCTCAGACGTTGACCCAGTTAGGAAGTGCAGGGAAATGGCCAAGAAGAAGGTTTCGGCCGTCGTGAAGATCCAGATTCCGGCGGGGGCGGCAACGCCGGCGCCGCCGGTGGGGACGGCCCTCGGGCCCCACGGCGTGGCCATCATGGACTTCTGCAAGGACTACAACGCGGCCACCGAGGCCCAGCGCGGCACGATCGTGCCCGTCGAGATCACCGTCTACGAGGATCGGTCGTTCACCTTCATCCTCAAGACGCCGCCGACGTCGGTGCTGGTCAAGGCGGCGGCGGGGCTCGACAAGGCGTCCTCGACGGCTGGGCGCGAGACGGCGGGCAGCATCACCGACGCCCAGGTCACCCAGATCGCCGAGACCAAGATGCCCGACCTCAACGCCAACGACCTCGAGGCGGCCAAGCTCCAGGTGGCCGGCACCGCCCGGTCGATGGGCATCACCGTCGTCTGACCCACCACATCCGATCGGCTGCACCGGAACGACCTCGTCCGGGCGCCTTCACCCGCACCGCATCCGTGGTGCCCAACCCCGAGGGAGCCGACATGGCGAAGCACGGCAAGCGCTACACCGACGCGATGCGTCGATATGACCGGGACGCACTGCACTCCGCCGCCGAGGGCGTCGACCTGGTGAAGAACCTGGCCGCGGCCAAGTTCGACGAGACCGTCGAGCTGGCGGTCCGCCTCGGGGTCGACCCCCGCAAGGCCGACCAGATGGTCCGTGGCACCGTCGCCCTGCCCTCCGGCACGGGCACCGACGTGCGCATCGCGGTCTTCGCGGCCGGCGAGGCCGCCACCGAGGCCCGCGCCGCCGGCGCCGACTTCGTGGGCGCCGAGGACCTCGCCGCCCAGGTCGAGGGCGGCATGCTCGACTTCGACGTGGCCATCGCCACCCCCGACCTCATGCCCCAGGTGGGCAAGCTCGGCCGGGTGCTCGGCCCCCGCGGCCTCATGCCCAATCCCAAGACCGGCACGGTGACCACCGACGTGGCCAAGGCCGTGGCCGACTTCAAGGGCGGCAAGGTCGAGTACCGCACCGACCGCTACGGCAACGTGCACGTCCCGATCGGCAAGGTGGGCTTCGACACCGAGGCGCTCAGCGCCAACCTGCGGGTGGTCCTCGAAGAGCTCGAGCGGGCCAAGCCGTCGACCGCCAAGGGCCGCTACTTCAAGCGGGTGGCGCTGGCCTCGACGATGGGCCCCAGCATCAAGATCGACCCGAACCGCATGTTCGCCGTCGACGAGACCGCCAACGCCTGAGCGGCCCCCGGGCCGACGGTCAGGACCGGGCCCGATGGATCCGGTCGAATGGGTCCGTGAGCAGGGCGTCGTGCTCCAGTCGGCGCGCGGTCCGGCGCCGAGCCTGGCCGAACACGTCGCCGGTGAGCCGATCCGCGGTTCGTGGTGGGCCCATCCCCGTAGCCACCAGATCTACGCCGTGCTCGAACGGGTGGGCGAGTCCCCCGACGTCGTCGCCACGCGCCTGATCAACGGTCGCATCACCCTGATCCACCGGCGGCTGTGGCCGGCACTGGTGTGCCTGGCCGACCGGTTCCCGCTCGACCGGCTGGCCGAGGTGGGCGAGGAGCACACCGCCACCGGCGCCCACCGGCGCACCGAGGTGCCGTTCCCCGACTGGGTGCCCGCCGACGTGGTGGCCGCCGCGTCCAAGCTGTCCCCGGACGAGGCCCTGGCCGAGCTCCCCGACTGCCTCCGCTGAGCCTCCCCGCTCGACGAGGCGGCAGCTCCGTACCGTTTCGGTACGCACATGCCGCCTCGAACAGGGGGACCGATTTCCGATCGGGCGATCCTCCGAGTAGCCTGACCGGGCTTTGCCGGGGCCCCTCGGGTCCCGCACAATCCACGATCTGCTCGCCACAGACCTCTGGTGTCCTCCGGGACCGAATGGGCTCACGCCCGCCAGACGAGGCGGACTCTCCGCAATCTCCATGGGGTGTTCGCATGCGCGGGCACCCCTGTGTCGTTCCCGGGCACAGGCCGACGACATGAAGAGGAGGTGCGATGGACAACCCGAGACCAGAGAAGGTCGCCGTGGTCGACGAGGTCCGCGGTCGGCTGTCCGGCAGCGAGGCCGCGCTGCTGACCGAGTACCGCGGGCTGAACGTCGCCGACATCTCGGCGCTGCGACGCTCGCTGCGCCAAGCCGGCGGCGACTACAAGATCTACAAGAACACGCTCGTGCGCTTCGCCGCCCGTGACCTCGGCCTCGAGATCGAGGACCTGCTCACGGGACCCACGGCGATCGCCTTCGTCGACGGCGATCCCGTCACGGTGGCCAAGGCGCTGCGCGACTTCGCCCGGACCAACCAGAACCTGGTGGTCAAAGGCGGGGTCCTCGGCGACAAGCTGCTCTCGGCGGACGAGGCGAAGGCCCTGGCCGACGTGGCTCCCCGCGAGGAGCTCCTGGCCCGGCTGGCCGGCGCGATGGCTGCTCCGATGCAGCAGTTCGCCGGGCTCCTGCAGGCCGTGCCCCGCAGCTTCGCCTACGGCCTCTCGGCGCTGATCGACCAGAAGGGTGGCGTGCCCGAGGCGGCCCCGATCGACGACGTCGCCCCGACCGACGACGAGCCCGCAGAGCTGGCGACCGAAACCGAAGCGGTCGCTCCCGCGGTCGACGCACCCGACGAGCCCGCGACCGACGAACCCGCATCCACCGAAGCGGCCGAGGCACCCGTTGCCGAGGCCACCGACGACCCGACGGCGTCCGCCGCCGACGAAACCCCGACCGAAGCCGCCGCTGACGCGACGACCGAGGCCGATCCCGAACCCGCCGCCGACGCGGACACCCCCACGGAGGACAACTGATCATGGCAACCAAGGAAGAGATCCTCGACAGCATCGCCAGCATGAGCGTGCTCGAGCTGAGTGAGCTGCTCAAGGACTTCGAAGAGAAGTTCGGCGTGACCGCCGCCGCCCCGGTGGCCGTGGCCGCCGCGGGCCCGGCCGGTGGTGGCGCCGTCGCCGAAGAGGCCGAGGAGCAGGACGAGTTCGACGTCGTGCTCACCGCCGCCGGCGACAAGAAGATCCAGGTCATCAAAGAGGTCCGGTCGCTCACCAACCTGGGCCTCAAGGACGCCAAGGATCTGGTCGACGGTGCGCCCAAGGCGATCCTCGAGAAGGTGTCGAAGGAAGACGCCGAGAAGGCCAAGGCCCAACTGGAAGAGGCAGGCGGCAGCGTCGAGCTGAAGTAGCCGATGCGCCCGAGGGGCGCCTCTTGCCGACCGACCGCGACCCCCGGGTCGCGGTCGGTCGCGTTTTCCGGGCCGGCCTCCGCCGGGTCAGGCGGCCGTCATCGGCGTGCGGCGCGCCGGAGCGCGACCGAGACGGCCACGCCTCCGGCGAGCAGCGCCAGGGCGACCGCCAGCCAGGGCCACGGGCTCCACTCCTCGACACAGGCCTGGCTGGCGGCGGTCGTGGTGCAGATCGTGCCCGGACCGTCGCGGTTGAGGTACGCCACCCACAAGGGAGGGACGGCCAGCCCGCACACCAGCGCCGGCGCGGCCGGACGAGCCCGGGCGTGCGACACCAACGCCAGCCCACCCAGGGCGACGAACGGCGCCACGAAGACCCCGATGGTGAGGGCGCCGAGCAGGCTCAGCGCCGCCCCCGCGCCCACCGCGGCCCAGGCGAGGTACCAGCCCCAGGGAGGCGGGCCGGATTGGTCGGGCTGGGCCACGAACGGATCATACAAACGTATGAATGAGCACGCAACCCCCACCGGACGGCAGACCTCCGGTACGTTGCGCCGATGCCCGAGCCCGATCGACAAGTCCGCCTCGAGGGCGCCCGCAACTTCCGCGACCTGGGTGGCTACCGCGGGTGGGACGGGCGAACGGTGCGGCAGGGCCGGCTGTTCCGCGCCGACGGGCTCGACGGCCTGACCGCCGCCGACCTCGGCGTCCTGGCTCCGCTGGGGCTCGTCACCGTGTGCGACCTGCGGGGTGCGCTCGAGTCCGCGGCGCGACCCGACGCCCGGATCGACGGGGCCGAGGTGGTGGCGCTCCCGATGGGCGAGGGGGCGGCCGACCACGGAGACCTGATCGCTCTCGTGGCCTCGGGCGAGCTGCCCGGCGTCACCGAGACCGACATGGCCGACATCTACCTGTCGATGCTCGAGCGGTTCGCCGCACCGCTCGGCCAGCTGGTGGCGTTGGCCGCCGATCCCGACCGCCTCGCCCTCGTGTTCCACTGCGCGGCCGGCAAGGACCGCACCGGCGTCGCGGCCGCCCTCCTGCTCGGCGCCCTCGGGGTGGCCCCCGACACGATCCTCGACGACTACGAGCTGACCAACCGGTACCGCTCCGCCTGGCGGATCGCCCAACTGCGTCCCGAACTGGCCGCCCGCGGGGTCGACATCGACGTGATGGCGCCCTACTTCTCGGCGCCCCGTGTGGCGCTGGCCACCGCCCTGGACTGGATCGACGCCCGCCACGGCTCGATCGAGGGCTACCTGCAGGGGCCCGCCGGGGTGGCGCCGGGCACCCTCGAACGGCTGCGGGACAGCCTGCTCGAGCCCTGACCACCCGGCTCGGTGGCCCCCGCCACCTGGCTGGACAGTCCTGGCCGCCCGGCCGTCATCAGGTCGACATGACGTGATCCTTGACCTCCGGGCGGGTTCGTCTTACCCTGCCCGCAACCTGCACGGGGTAGAAGTGGTTGATCCCCCGCTGTGTGGCCCTGAGAGCAATTCTCCGGGTTGCTCTTCAACGCGTGCCCGCCTAGGCTTGTCCTGTCGTGCCGGCCCGCTTTGATCACGCCGATCTCTCTTCGGCGACTTCGCGCGCCTGGGCACGACTGCCGCGACATCACTGCCGCCCGACTGCAACCGAGGGGTAATCCTTGTCTGCTCGCCCTGCCATCCGGGAGCGCTATTCGTTCGCCAACCTCGACGACACGTTGGCGCTGCCCGACCTCATCGCCATCCAGCGGTCGTCGTTCGAGTGGTTCCTCCACCAGGGTCTCGCCGAGACGTTCCGGGACATCAGTCCCATCAAGGACTTCACCGAGACGCTCCAGCTCGAGCTCGAGTTCGATCCCGACGACGAGGACCTGCGCCCGCCGCCGAAGTTCTCGGTCGAGGAGTGCAAAGAGAAGGACATGACCTTCTCCGCGCCGATCTTCGTGCGCGCCCGCTTCATGAACGCCACCACCGGCGAGATCAAGGAGCAGACGGTCTTCATGGGTGACTTCCCCATGATGACCGACAAGGGCACGTTCGTGATCAACGGCACCGAGCGCGTCGTGGTGAGCCAGCTGGTCCGGTCGCCGGGCGTGATCTTCCAGCCGGGCGAGCGCTTCCGCCTGCGCAACCTCACGAAGCACCAGCTCGTCACCGGCACCATCCACCCCTACCGCGGCGAGTGGATCGAGTTCGACGTCGAGCAGAAGCCGGGCAAGGACGTCACCGCCGGCGCCCGTGTCGCGCGCAAGCGTCGCCTGAGCCTGTTCGTGCTGCTGCGGGCGCTCGGCTACGACGAGGAGAACCACCCCGGCTTCCTCGAGGCCTTCGTCCGCCACTTCGACTTCCTCGAGGGGCAGTGGGAGAAGGACCGCGAGCTCGCCACCACCCAGGACGAGGCGCTGGTCGAGATCTACAAGCGGGCCCGTCCGGGCGAGCCGCCGTCGGTCGAGTCGGCCAAGAGCTACTTCCGGACCGCCTTCTTCGAGAGCCGCCGCTACGACCTGAGCCGGGTCGGGCGCTACAAGCTCAACCGCAAGCTCGGCCCCGAGCTCGACAAGATCGAGCAGCTCTTCGGCATCAAGCTCGAGCGCCCCGAGGCCGACCAGCCGGTGCTGAGCCCGGCCGAGGTGCTGGCCGCCACCACCTACCTGCTGCACCTGGTCAACGCCGAGCCGGGCTACCGACTCGACGACCAGGACCACTTCGCCAACCGCCGCATCCGTTCGGTCGGCGAGCTCATCCAGAACCAGGTGCGCATCGGCCTGTCGCGGATGGAGCGGGTGGTGCGCGAGCGCATGACCACCCAGGACGTCGAGGCCATCACGCCCCAGACGCTCATCAACATCCGCCCCGTCGTGGCCGCCATCAAGGAGTTCTTCGGGACCAGCCAGCTTTCGCAGTTCATGGACCAGGTCAACCCCCTGTCCGGGCTGACCCACCGTCGTCGCCTCTCGGCGCTGGGCCCAGGTGGCCTGTCGCGCGAGCGCGCCGGCTTCGAGGTCCGCGACGTGCACTTCAGCCACTACGGCCGCATGTGCCCGATCGAGACGCCTGAAGGCCCGAACATCGGGCTCATCGGCGCGCTCTCGACCTTCGCCCGCGTCAACGAGTTCGGGTTCATCGAGTCGCCCTACCGCAAGGTGACCAAGGGCAAGGTCACCGACGAGATCGTCTACCTGGCCGCCGACGAGGAAGAGGAGTACGTGGTCGCGCAGGCCAACGCGCCCCTCAAGCCCAACGGCAGCTTCGCCGACGACCGCGTGCTGGTGCGGCGCTCGCCGCAGGCCGCCACCCTGGGCGAGCTCAAGCTGCAGCTCGAGCGCGACGTCTTCTTCGGTGCCACCACCGAGATCTCGTCGGTGGCACCCGACGAGGTCCAGCTCATGGACGTCTCGCCCAAGCAGATCGTCTCGGTGGCCACAGCGCTCATCCCGTTCCTCGAGCACGACGACGCCAACCGCGCGCTCATGGGCGCCAACATGCAGCGCCAGGCGGTGCCGCTGGTCAAGGCCGAGGCCCCGTACGTGGGCACCGGCATCGAGGCCCGGGCGGCCCGCGACGCGGCCGACATGATCATCGCCGAGGAAGACGGTGTGGTCACCGCCGTCGACGGCACGTCGATCACCGTCGACTACAAGACCCAGGGCCGCAAGGTCTACCGGCTCCTCAAGTTCGAGCGCTCGAACCAGGACACCTGCATCAACCAGAAGCCCCGCGTGCGTGAGGGCGACAAGACCAAGAAGGGCGACATCCTGGCCGACGGTCCCTCGACCGAGAACGGCGAGCTGGCGCTCGGCAAGAACCTGGTCGTCGCCTACATGACCTGGGAGGGCTACAACTTCGAGGACGCGATCATCCTCTCCGAGCGGGTGGTCAAGGACGACGTGCTCACGTCGATCCACATCCACGAGCACGAGATCGATGCCCGCGACACGAAGCTCGGTCCCGAAGAGATCACCCGAGACATCCCCAACCTCTCCGAGGAGATCCTCGCCGACCTCGACGAGCGCGGGATCATCCGCATCGGGGCCGAGGTCGGCCCTGGCGACGTGCTGGTGGGCAAGGTCACCCCCAAGGGCGAGACCGAGCTCACCCCCGAGGAGCGCCTCCTGCGGGCCATCTTCGGCGAGAAGGCCCGCGAGGTTCGCGACACCTCCCTCAAGGTGCCTCACGGCGAAGAGGGCAAGGTCATCGACGTCAAGGTGTTCAGCCGTGACGAGAGCCACGAGCTGCCGCCGGGCGTCAACCAGCTGGTCCGGGTCTACGTGGCCCAGAAGCGCAAGATCAGCGTGGGCGACAAGCTGGCCGGCCGCCACGGCAACAAGGGCGTGATCTCCAAGATCCTGCCGCTCGAGGACATGCCCTTCCTGGCCGACGGCACCCCCGTCGACATCATCCTCAACCCGCTCGGCGTGCCGTCCCGCATGAACATCGGCCAGATCCTCGAGGCGCACCTCGGGTACGCGGCCCGCTGGGGCTGGGACGCCGACGGCCACAAGGTGGGCGACGAACCCATCCGGGGCGTCGAGAACAAGACGCGCACCAACACGCCGCCGGCCACGCTCATCGCCACGCCGGTGTTCGACGGTGCCCACTGGGACGAGGTCGACCAGGCCGGCAAGCACCCGACGATCAAGCACATCTTCGAGAACCTCACGGCCGAGTCCACCGACCCGCGCTACGGCGACCAGGGTCGGCTGATCCAGGCCAACGGCAAGACCACCCTGTTCAACGGTCGTACCGGCGAGGCCTACGACAACCCGATCACGGTCGGGATCGTCTACATCCTGAAGTTGGCCCACCTGGTCGACGACAAGATCCACGCCCGGTCGACCGGTCCGTACTCGATGATCACGCAGCAGCCGCTCGGCGGAAAGGCCCAGTTCGGCGGCCAGCGCTTCGGCGAGATGGAGGTGTGGGCCCTCGAGGCCTACGGCGCCGCCTACTGCCTGCAAGAGCTGCTGACCATCAAGTCCGACGACGTGCTCGGTCGCGTGAAGGTCTACGAGGCCATCGTCAAGGGCGAGAACATCCCCGAGCCGGGCATCCCCGAGAGCTTCAAGGTGCTCATCAAGGAGATGCAGGCGCTCTGCCTCAACGTCGAGGTCCTGTCGACCACCGGCGAAGAGATCGAGATGCGTGAGCTCGACGAGGACATCTTCCGCACCGCCGAGGAGCTCGGCATCGATCTGTCGCGTCCCGAACGGGGCAGCGACGAAGAAGACGCCCGCCGCCAGGCGGAGAGGGGCTGACCATGACGCCCATCCGACACCACCGACGTTCGCCGCGCACCACCGCCGTGACCGTCACCACCGAAGACGCCTACGTAGAGGCGGGAGTCTAAATGCTGGATGTCAACAACTTCGATCAGCTTCGGATCGGTCTGGCCACGGCGGACTCGATCCGCATGTGGTCCAACGGCGAGGTCAAGAAGCCCGAGACCATCAACTACCGCACGCTCAAGCCCGAGAAGGACGGACTCTTCTGCGAGAAGATCTTCGGTCCGACCAAGGACTGGGAGTGCTACTGCGGCAAGTACAAGCGCGTCCGCTTCAAGGGCATCATCTGCGAGCGCTGCGGCGTCGAGGTGACCCGCTCCAAGGTCCGGCGCGAGCGCATGGGCCACATCGAGCTGGCCGCCCCCGTCGTGCACATCTGGTACCTCCGCGGCACCCGTTCGTGGCTGGCCTACCTGCTCATGGGCACCGAGGTCCGTGAGGAGCTCAAGGCCAAGCAGCTCGAGAAGGTCATCTACTTCGCCGCCAACCTGGTGGTGTGGGTGGACGAGGAGAAGCGCCACGCCGATCTCCCCAACCTCGAGGCCGAGATGATCGGCGAGCGCGAAGCGGTCGAGAAGGACCGCGAGCTGGCCATCGCCAAGCGCTTCGAAGAGCTCGAGAAAGAGGTCGAGGACCTCGAGAAGGAAGGCGCCAAGGACTCCGAGGTCAAGGCCCGCCAGCGCGCCGCCGAGAAGGACGTCGCGCTGATCCGCGAGCAGTTCGACCTCGAGATCGACGTGCTCGTGCGCGCCTTCGACGAGTTCAAGGACCTGTTCGCCCGCAAGATCATCGAAGACGAGATGTTGTGGCGTGAGCTGGCCGATCGCTACGGCGACTACTTCGAGGGCGGGATGGGCGCTGACGCCATCGCCCGGCTGGTCGACCGCATCGACCTGGACGAGGAAGAGGTCAAGCTGCGGGCGGCCATCGACCCGCAGGAGGGCCAGCGCCCGCTGTCGGCCCAGCGCAAGCAGAAGGCCATCAAGCGGCTCAAGATCGTGTCGGCGTTCAACCGCCGTGACGAGCACGGGCGTCGCATCAACGACCCCCGCGCCATGATCCTCGACGTCGTGCCGGTGATCCCGCCCGAGCTGCGCCCGATGGTGCAGCTCGACGGCGGCCGCTTCGCCACCTCCGACCTCAACGACCTGTACCGCCGGGTCATCAACCGCAACAACCGCCTCAAGCGCCTGCTCGACCTGGGCGCGCCCGAGATCATCGTCAACAACGAGAAGCGGATGCTGCAGGAGGCCGTCGACGCGCTGTTCGACAACGGCCGCCGCGGTCGCCCCGTGACCGGTCCCGGCAACCGTCCCCTCAAGTCGCTGTCCGACATGCTCAAGGGCAAGCAGGGCCGGTTCCGCCAGAACCTGCTCGGCAAGCGCGTCGACTACTCCGGCCGTTCGGTCATCGTCGTCGGCCCGACGCTCAAGCTGCACCAGTGCGGCCTGCCCAAGCTCATGGCCCTCGAGCTCTTCAAGCCCTTCGTCATGAAGAAGCTGGTCGACGCCGAGCTGGCCCAGAACATCAAGTCGGCCAAGCGCATGGTCGAGCGTCGCCGTCCCCAGGTGTGGGACGTGCTCGAAGAGGTCATCAAGGAGCATCCGGTCCTGCTGAACCGGGCGCCGACCCTGCACCGGCTGGGCATCCAGGCCTTCGAGCCGGTGCTCGTCGAGGGCAAGGCCATCCAGATCCACCCGCTGGTCTGCCACGCCTTCAACGCCGACTTCGACGGCGACCAGATGGCGGTGCACCTGCCCCTGTCCGCAGAGGCGCAGGCCGAGAGCCGCGTGCTCATGCTGTCGGCCAACAACGTGCTGAGCCCGGCCGACGGCCGTCCGCTCGTCACGCCCACCCAGGACATGATCATCGGTGCCTTCTACCTCACCGAGAAGGTCGCCGACGCCAAGGGCGCCGGCCGCGTCTTCCGCACGGTGCACGAGCTCGAGCGGGCCTTCGAGGCCGGCGACGTGTCGCTGCACGCCGAGATCGAGTTCCGCACCCCCAAGCTCGTCGACGTCCCGGCCAACGGGGTGGCGGCGACCTATCACAAGACCACCGTCGGTCGTGTCTTCTTCAACACCGCCCTGCCCGACCGCTTCGAGTTCATCAACGAGCGCGTCACCAAGCGGCAGATGGGCGAGCTGGTCGACACGCTCGCCGAGGACTACGACAAGGCCGACGTGGCCGCCAGCCTCGACGCCATCAAGAACCTCTGCTTCCGCTTCGCCACCCGATCGGGCCTGACGGTCTCGATCGACGACGTGCAGACGCCTCCTGAGAAGAAGGAGATCCTCGACCGGCACGAGAAAGAGGCCGAGAAGGTCGAGACCCAGTTCCGCCGGGGCATCATCACCGACGGCGAGCGCCGCCAGAAGGAAGTCGAGATCTGGACGACCGCCACCGACGAGGTTCGCGTCGAGATGGAGAAGCTCCTCAAGGAGCAGCAGTTCAACCCCATCGACATGATGGTGGGCTCGGGTGCCCGCGGGAACATGATGCAGGTCCGCCAGATCGCCGGCATGCGCGGCCTGGTGGCCAACCCCCGCGGCGACATGATCCCTCGCCCGATCAAGAGCAACTTCCGCGAGGGCCTGTCGATGCTCGAGTACTTCATCGCCACGCCTGGCGCCCGGAAGGGCCTGGTCGACACCGCGCTGCGGACCGCCGACTCGGGCTACCTGACGCGCCGCCTCGTCGATGTGGCCCAAGAGCTGATCATCAACGACGAGGATCCGTTCGCCCCCGGTCCCGACGGCAAGCCCCGCCCCGTGCGTGGCATCTGGATCGAAGACGTCGGTCCCGATCAGCCCGGGCGCCGCACCTACCTCGAGACCCGCCTGTACAGCCGGGTCCTGGCCGACGACGTCAAGCTGTCCGACGGCACCACCCTGGCCAAGGGCTCGGTGATCGAGGAAGAGCAGCTCGACGCGCTGCGTGACGATCCGGGGGTGACCCGCGTGCGGGTGCTCTCGCCGCTCACCGACGACTCCGACATCGGCATCTCCGCCGCCAGCTACGGGTTGTCCCTGGCCACCGGCAAGACGATCGAGACGGGCGAGGCGGTCGGCGTGATCGCCGCCCAGTCGATCGGCGAGCCGGGCACGCAGCTCACCATGCGGACCTTCCACACCGGCGGCATCGCCGGTGGCGGCGACATCGCCGGTGGTCTGCCCCGCGTGGTCGAGCTCTTCGAGGCCCGCAGCCCCAAGGGCAAGGCCACCCTCACCCGCCTGTCGGGTGTGGTGCGCATCGCCGATGACGAGGGCAAGGGCCGCGTGGTCACCGTCGTGGCCGACGACGGCACCGAGGAGAGCTACACCGTCCCCAGCCTGGCCCGCCTCGAAGTCACCGAAGGCCAGGAGGTCCACGCCGGCGATCCCATCGTCGAAGGACCTCGCGACCCCAAGGAGCTGCTCGAGATCAAGGGCGTGCGCGAGACGCAGGCCTATCTCGTGATCGAGGTCCAGAAGGTGTACCGCGACCAGGGCGTGCCCATCCACGACAAGCACATCGAGCTGATCGTGCGCCAGATGACCCGCCGCGTCGCCGTGCAGGAGCCGGGCGACTCGGACTTCCTGCCCGGCGAGCGGGTCGACCAGAAGGTCTACACCGACACCAACCGGGCGCTGGTGACCGAGGGCAAGACGCCGGCCGAGGGCCGTCCCGAGCTCATGGGCATCACCAAGGCGTCGCTGGCCACCGATTCGTGGCTGTCGGCGGCGTCGTTCCAGGAGACCACGCGGGTGCTCACCGAGGCGGCGATCGAGTCCCGCAGCGACTCGCTGCTCGGTCTCAAGGAGAACATCATCATCGGCAAGCTGATCCCCGCCGGGACCGGCATGGCCAACTACCGCGAGATCGCCACCAGCGCTCCGGACTACCAGCCCATGCAGTTCTACTCCTCGGCCGACGAGGAGCAGGACATCGCGGAGTGGCTGGCCGGTCGCTCGGAGCCGCCGGTCGGTGCCGTCGAAGGCCAGGTCATCGACCTGCCCGGAAGCGACGCCGCCAGCTGATCGTCCGGGGGTGAGGTTTGCCGAAAGGCGCCTCGCCCCCGTAGCATTGTCATTCGGCCTGGGCGCGAACCGCCCGGTCGAGCAGCACGCGAACGATGATTCTGAGAGGTTCCTTCGTGCCCACCATCCAGCAGCTGGTCCGCAAGGGCCGTGAGTCGAAGCCCGCCAAGGGCAAGACCCCGGCGCTCAAGGGCGCGCCCCAGCGCCGCGGCGTCTGCACCCGCGTGTACACGACCACCCCCAAGAAGCCGAACTCGGCGCTGCGCAAGGTCGCCCGCGTCCGGCTGACGAGCGGGATGGAGGTCACCGCCTACATCCCCGGCGAGGGCCACAACCTGCAGGAGCACTCGATCGTCCTGGTCCGCGGCGGTCGTGTCAAGGACCTGCCCGGCGTGCGCTACAAGATCATCCGCGGCACCCTCGACACCTCGGGCGTGCGCGACCGCAAGCAGGCCCGCAGCCGCTACGGCGCCAAGAAGGAGAGCTGACGTGCCACGCAAGGGTCCCGCCCCGCGTCGCGAGCTGATGCCCGATCCGATCTACCGGTCGGTCGTGGTGACCCAGCTCGTCAACAAGATCCTGCAGCGCGGCAAGCGCTCCACCGCGGAGCGGATCGTCTACCAGGCCCTCGAGGTCATCCAGCAGAAGACCGAGGCCGAGCCGGTGGCCACGCTCAAGCGGGCCGTCGACAACGTCAAGCCCCAGCTCGAGGTCAAGAGCCGCCGCGTCGGCGGTGCGACCTACCAGGTCCCCGTCGAGGTCAAGCCGCGCCGCGCCAACACCCTCGCCATCCGCTGGATCGTGGGCTACTCCCGCCAGCGTCGCGAGAAGACCATGGCCGAGCGCCTCGCCAACGAGCTGCTCGACGCATCAAACGGCGTGGGGGCCTCGGTGAAGCGCCGCGAGGACATGCACAAGATGGCCGAGTCCAACAAGGCCTTCGCCCACTACCGCTGGTAGGCGCTCCGGCCCACCGGCACCGGCCGGTCAGCTTCACCGCACCGACCGGATCTCCGGTCGGTGTTGCCGCGAGCCTGCCTCCATCCGCCTGTCAACCCATCCGTCGGGGTCACCCCCGACCTGATCCCCGAACCCAGACGCAGAAGACGAGAGACGACGACGATGGCCAGGACCCACCCCCTCGAGCGCACCCGCAACATCGGCATCATGGCCCACATCGACGCGGGCAAGACCACGACGACCGAGCGCATCCTCTACTACACCGGTCGCAACTACAAGATCGGTGAGGTCCACGAGGGCGCGGCCACGATGGACTGGATGGTGCAGGAGCAGGAGCGGGGCATCACCATCACGTCGGCCGCCACCACGTGCATGTGGAACGACCACCGCATCAACATCATCGACACGCCCGGCCACGTCGACTTCACCGTCGAGGTCGAGCGTTCGCTGCGCGTGCTCGACGGCGCGGTGGCGGTGTTCGACGGTGTCGCCGGCGTCGAGCCCCAGACCGAGACGGTGTGGCGCCAGGCCAACAAGTACGGCGTCCCGCGCATGTGCTTCGTCAACAAGATGGACCGGCTGGGCGCCGACTTCTTCAAGGCGCTGGCCAGCATCGAGGACCGCCTCGAGTGCGTGCCCGCCGTGGTCCAGCTGCCGATCGGCGCCGAGGGCCACTACAAGGGCGTCATCGACCTGCTCACGATGGACGCGCTCGTGTGGGACGACGAAGAGCTCGGTGCCACCTGGCAGGTGCAGGAGATCCCGACCGACCTGGCCGAACAGGCCGACGAGTACCGCGCCCTGCTGATCGAGACGATCGCCGGGGTCGACGAGCAGATCCTCGAGCGCTTCGTCGCCGAAGAGCCCGTCAGCGTCGACGAGCTGCGCGCCGCCATCCGCCGGGCCACCATCGCCGGCGATGTCGTGCCCATCCTCAACGGCACCGCCTTCAAGAACAAGGGCGTGCAGCCGCTGCTCGACGCCGTCGTCGACTACCTGCCCTCGCCGCTCGACCTCCCCCCGATCCAGGGCATGAGCCTCAAGGGCGACGAGACCATCGAGCGCAAGGCCGACGACGACGAGCCCTTCGCCGCGCTCGCCTTCAAGATCATGACCGCGCCCGACGTGGGCAAGCTCACCTACTTCCGCGTGTACAGCGGACACCTGCCCAAGGGCGCCCAGGTGATGAACAGCCGCACCCAGCACAAAGAGCGGCTCGGTCGCGTGCTCGAGATGCACGCCAACCACCAGCAGGACCGCGACGCGGTCTACGCCGGCGACATCGTGGCCGGCATCGGGCTCAAGAACACCAAGACCGGCGACACCCTGTGCGCCATCGACGCGCCGCTCGTGCTCGAGGAGCTCGAGTTCCCCGAGCCGGTCATCCACGTGGCCGTCGAGCCCAAGACCAAGGCCGACCAGGACAAGATGTCCAAGGCCCTCTACGCGCTGTCCGAAGAGGACCCGACCTTCCAGGTCCGCAGCGACGAAGAGACGGGCCAGACGATCATCTCGGGCATGGGCGAGCTGCACCTCGAGGTGCTGGTCGACCGCATGCTCCGTGAGTTCCGGGTCGACGCCACCGTCGGCAAGCCCCAGGTGGCCTACCGCGAGACCATCACCCAGAAGGTCGAGAAGAGCACCTACACCCACAAGAAGCAGACGGGTGGCTCGGGCCAGTACGCCGAGGTGACCATCGCCATCGAGAACACCGGGCCTGGCGGGGGCTACGAGTTCGTCGACGCCATCAGCGGTGGCCGCATCCCGAAGGAGTACATCCCCTCGGTCGACGCCGGCATCCAGGACGCCATGACCGCCGGCGTGCTGGCCGGCTATCCCACCGTCGACATCCGGGCCACGCTCATCGACGGCAAGTACCACGACGTCGACTCGTCCGAGATGGCATTCAAGATCGCCGGCACGATGGCGTTCAAGGAAGCCTCGCGCAAGGCGAAGCCCGTCCTGCTCGAGCCGATCATGAAGGTCGAGGTCGTGACCCCCGACGACTACATGGGCGATGTCATGGGCGACCTGTCGTCGCGCCGTGGCAAGCTCGGTGGCATGGAGCAGCGCGGCAGCAGCCAGGTCATCAACGCCCAGGTGCCTCTGTCCGAGATGTTCGGCTACGCTACCGACCTGCGCTCGCGCACCTCGGGCCGCGCCACCTACACCATGCAGTTCGATTCGTATCAGCAGATGCCGTCGAACGTGCAGGAAGAGATCGTCACCCGCGTCCGCGGCGAATAGCCGCCGTCCCGCCTCCCGGCACCCGCACCCCAGAAAGGCTTCAGGAGAAGATCGTCATGGCCAGAGAGAAGTTTGAGCGGAACAAGCCTCATGCGAATGTGGGGACGATGGGTCATATTGATCATGGGAAGACGACGTTGACGGCGGCGATCACGAAGGTGTTGGCGGATCAGGATCCGTCGAAGAATTCGTTTACGGAGTTCGCGAATATTGATAAGGCTCCGGAGGAGCGTGAGCGGGGGATCACGATCAATATTTCGCATGTGGAGTATGAGACGGCGGATCGTCATTACGCGCATGTGGATATGCCGGGTCACGCGGATTACATCAAGAACATGATCACGGGTGCGGCGCAGGTGGATGGGGCGATTCTGGTGGTGTCGGCGGCGGATGGTCCGATGCCGCAGACCCGGGAGCATGTGTTGTTGGCGCGCCAGGTGGGGGTGCCGGCGATCGTGGTGGCGTTGAACAAGGTCGACATGGTCGATGATGAGGAGTTGTTGGATCTGGTCGAGCTCGAGGTTCGGGAGTTGCTGAACGAGTACGAGTTCCCGGGTGATGATGTGCCGGTGGTGAAGGTGTCGGCGTTGAAGGCGCTCGAGGGTGATCAGGTGGCGACGGATCAGATCTTGGAGTTGATGACGGCGGTCGATACGTACATCCCGCAGCCGGATCGGGACACCGACAAGCCGTTCTTGATGCCGATCGAGGATGTGTTCACGATCACGGGTCGTGGGACGGTGGTGACGGGCCGGGTGGAACAGGGTGTGGTCCACACCGGCGACGAGATCGAGATCGTGGGGATCAAGCCCACGGCCAAGACGACCTGCACCGGGGTCGAGATGTTCCGCAAGATCCTGGATGAGGGTCGGGCCGGGGACAACATCGGGGCGTTGTTGCGGGGCACGAAGAAAGAAGAGGTCGAGCGGGGTCAGGTGTTGGCGGCGCCGGGGTCGATCACCCCGCACACCACCTTCGAGGGTCAGGTGTATGTGTTGACCAAGGACGAGGGGGGCCGCCACAAGCCGTTCTTCAGCAACTACCGGCCCCAGTTCTACTTCCGGACCACCGACGTGACCGGGCACGTGTCGCTGCCGGAGGGCACCGAGATGTGCATGCCGGGCGACAACACCCTGATGACTGTCGAGTTGATCCACCCCATCGCGATGGAAGAAGGCCTCCGGTTCGCGATCCGCGAGGGTGGCCGCACCGTCGGCGCCGGCCGCGTCACCAAGATCATCAAATAACCCGCACCACCCACGACGAGTCGAGAGAGCACAGGCCCCATGGCTGACAAGCAGAAGATCCGGATCCGGCTCAAGGCCTACGACCACGAGATCATCGACCAGTCCACCAAGAAGATCGTCGAGACCGTCGTGCGCACCAACGCGACGATCCGCGGCCCGGTGCCGCTGCCGACCGAGAAGCACCGCTACACGGTGATCCGGTCGCCGCACAAGGACAAGGACTCCCGCGAGCACTTCGAGATGCGCGTGCACAAGCGCCTGCTCGACATCCTCGAGCCGTCGCCCAAGACGGTCGACTCGCTCCAGCGCCTCGACCTCCCGGCGGGGGTCGACATCGAGATCAAGATCCAGCAGGCGTAGCTCGGATTCGGCCCGCCGACGGCGGGTCCTGTCACCGGGGCGCGCCCCGCTCGCTCGCAAGCTCGCTCGGGGGCTTGTGCGCCCCGGCGCCACCCGCCGCCTCTGGGCCGAGGGCCTTCGGCCCGGCTCCGCCGTCTCTCCCGCGCTCATGGGAGCCGCGCGTTCGGGCTCAGCACTGGGCTCGCTTGGGGTGGGGAGGGGAGCGCTTCTGCTGGCGTTGGGACTAGAGGCTCTGGAGCCAGTCCACGAGCCAGGGGGGGAAGGGGATGGGTTCGCCGGTGGCGGTGAGGTCGGGGGTGAGGGCGGTGAGCTTGGCGGCGAGGGCGTGGGCGATGTCGGGGCGGGCGGCGAGGGCCGAGGCGGGGCACTGCTGGGTCTTGATGGTGAACAGGACGGCGCCGGAGGCCGGGAGCACGACCAGGGTCTGGCGCTCGCTTCGCAGCCACACCTGATCGACGCCTCGGGCGTCGGGGGCGAACGAGTCCGGCGATTCGTGGGGTTCGGGGCGGAACAGCTCGTCGTGGCTGTGGATCGACAGGTTGCGCCGCACGACGGGGTGCTCGACGGTGAGCCGGTCGAAGAACCGATCGACCTTGTCCGCCAGCTCGTCGGCGTAGTGGGGCACCGGTCCGTGGATCTCGGCCACCGACCGGCCCAGCTTGTCGGCCAGGCGCCAGTGCGAGGGGAAGCACACCGATCCGGCCACGAGCACGTGGTGCCCGCCGTCCGGCGCCATGAGGCACAGGTCCTCCTGCACCAGCCGCCCCGCCTGATCGAGCGGGTGGAGGTCCACCCCGTCTCTCGGTTCAGGGGTGGGGGTGTTCGGAACGCCACGGTGGGTGGTGAGCCACGCCTGGATCAGCGCCAGGGTCTCCGCTCCGGCCGCCTCGGTGCCGGGGCGGGCCAGGAAGACGTCATCGTGGCGCTCGGCCGACAGCCGCTGCTTGAGGGCCAGCTGCTCGTCGAGCTGGTCGTCGACCACCAGCCACTGCGACAGGTCGAGCGCGCGCACCCCCATCGTGTGCCAGGGCGGCCCGGCCTTCAGCGGGAGCTCGTCGAGCCAGTGGGGAGGAGCCCCAGGTGGGTCGGTCCTCGGGTCGGTCAGCGCCACGTCATGAGTATGGGCGACCGGACCCCGGGCCGGGTCTCTGCCCCGAGGTGGTCGCACGCCGGCTTGGAACTGGGCCGGGCGCCCCGCTATGCTGCTCCTCTCGTGTGCGGTGGCCGTTCGGCCAGTCGCACCAGTCCGGACCGAATCACTAACTGATGTCTGCGCCGGCCAGCACCCGTTGGGAGCTGGGACCCCGCAGCCCAACTCGAAAAGGCGCTCCGCCGGGTCTCCCGAGCGGAGCGCTCGCGTGAACAGACCTCGGCGCCCGCGGCGTCGGGCCCGTCCGTGCAAGCGATCGACACAAGGAACCCAGCCGGTATGGCGAACAAGGCACTCGTCGGCGAGAAGGTCGGCATGACCCAGGTGTGGGACGACGAGAACCGCGTCGTCCCCGTCACCGTGGTCAAGGTCGCACCTCTCCGCGTCGTCCAGATCAAGACAACCGAGCGCGACGGCTACAGCGCGCTGCAGGTCACCTTCGGCAACCGTGACGCCCGCAAGCTCACCAAGCCCGAGGCCGGCCACTTCGCCAAAGCCGAGGTGGCGGCCGGGTCCAGGCTCGTCGAGCTGCGCCTCGACGACATCAGCGGCTTCGAGATCGGCCAGGAGCTCGCCGTCGACCTGCTGTCGGCCGGCGACCTCGTCGACGTCACCGCCGTGAGCCGGGGCAAGGGCTTCGCCGGCACCATGAAGCGTCACAACTTCTCCGGCCAGAAGGCTTCGCACGGCACCCACCGCGTGCATCGCAAGCCCGGCTCGGTCGGCGCCTGCGCCACCCCGGCCCGGGTCTTCAAGGGCACGCGGATGGCGGGTCGCATGGGCGGCGAGAAGGTGACCACCCTGAACCTGCAGGTGGTCGAGGCCGACGCCGAGACCGGCCTGCTGCTCGTGCGCGGCGCCGTGCCGGGTCCCAAGGGCGGGCTCGTCATCGTTCGCGACGCCGTCAAGGCGCACGCCGGAAGCAACGGTGGTGCGTGATGGCTGCAGTCAAGGTTCGCGATGCCGTCGGGGCCGAGCACGGCTCGGTCGACCTCGACGAGACGATCTTCGGCATCGAGCCCAACCTGGCGGTCCTGCACCAGGTCGTGACGGCGCAGCTCGCCGCCCGCCGGGCCGGCACCCAGAGCACCAAGACCCGCGCCGAGGTCAGCGGCGGCGGGGCCAAGCCCTGGAAGCAGAAGGGCACCGGCCGCGCCCGCCAGGGCTCGATCCGCGCCCCGCAGTGGAAGGGCGGCGGTGTGGCCCTCGGCCCCAAGCCGCGCAGCTACGCCCAGCGCACCCCCAAGAAGATGATCCGCCTGGCGCTGCGCTCGGCCCTGTCCGACCGCGCCGCCGACGGCAAGGTGGTCGTGGTCGACGACTGGGGCTTCGAGGCGCCGAGCACCAAGGCGGCGGCCGCCACCCTCGGTGCGCTCGGTCTCGACGGTCGCGTCGTGGTGGTCGTCGCCTCCGACGACGCCACGGCGATCAAGAGCTTCCGCAACCTGCCCGAGGTGCACCTGCTCGAGCCGGGCGAGCTCAACGCCTACGACATCCTGGTGTCCGACTACGTCGTGTTCACCCGGGACACGCTGCCGACCACCGAGGCGTCCGGCGAGACCGCCAAGGCGACGAAGGCCACCAAGGCCGCGAAGCCCGACAAGGCGACGAAGAAGACGACCAAGGCCGACAAGGCCACGACGACGACCACCGCAGCGCCGGCGGCCAAGGCCACCAAGGCATCGCCTGCGGCCAAGGCCGCCAAGACGACCAAGGCGAAGGCGGTCACCGAGGCGGATGCACCCGCCGCATCCGACTCCGAGGGGGACAGCGACATGGCCGACCTTCCCAATCGCCCCAAGAGCACCGGCGAGGCCACCAAGCCCGTCGAGGCCTCCGAGCGGATGAAGCCGGCGAGCGAGAAGACCGACCCCCGGTTCGAGGCGGCGCGCATCAAGTCCGAGAAGGAAGCCGAGGTCCGGGCGGCCAAGGAGCAGGCGGCCGCCGAGCCGGCTGACGAGGCGACCGAGTCCCCCGAGGCCGTCGACGAGGACGCCGACGACGAGACCAAGGCCGGCGGCTTCTCGTTCAACCAGACGGTCGAGTCCGACGAGGCCGGCGAATGAAGGATCCCCGCGACGTCATCATCGAACCGGTGGTCAGCGAGAAGTCGTATGCGCTGTCCGACCGCGGCGCGTACACCTTCCGCGTCCACCCCGACGCCAGCAAGCCCGAGATCAGCGACGCCGTGCGCGCCATCTTCGGCGTGCGCGTCGCCAAGGTGAACACGCTCAACCGCCCCGGCAAGCGCAAGCGCAACCGTCGTTCACCCACCTTCGGCACCAAACCCGACACCAAGCGGGCGATCGTCACCCTCGTCGAGGGCGACACCATCGACCTGTTCGAGGCATAGGCACCATGGCACTCCGCAAGCGCAAGCCCACCAGCCCGGGCCGCAGGTTCCAGACCGTCTCGGACTTCGCCGAGATCACCAAGACCACGCCCGAGCGCTCGCTGCTCGCGCCCAAGTCCGGCACCGGTGGCCGCAACAGCTACGGCCGCAAGACCGCCCGGCACAAGGGTGGCGGCCACAAGCAGCGCTACCGCATCATCGACTTCCGTCGCACCAAGGACGGCGTGCCGGCCAAGGTGGCCGCGGTCGAGTACGACCCCAACCGCAACTGCCGCATCCTGCTGCTGCACTACCTCGACGGTGAGAAGCGCTACATCCTGGCGCCGGCCGGCGTGGGTGTGGGCGAGATGCTGCAGAGCGGCCAGGGCGCCGAGATCCGCCCCGGCAACGCCATGGCCATGCGCTACATCCCGGTGGGCACGACGATCCACAACGTCGAGCTCAAGCCCGGCGGCGGGGCCAAGATGGCCCGCAGCGCCGGGGCCAGCGTCCAGCTGGTCGCCAAAGAGGGCGACTTCGCCACGCTGCGCCTGCCCAGCACCGAGATGCGCCGCGTGCCGATCGACTGCCGGGCCACGGTGGGCGAGGTCGGCAACGCCGAAGCCGAGCTCATCAAGATCGGCAAGGCCGGCCGCAACCGCTGGAAGGGCGTGCGCCCGCAGACCCGGGGCGTGGCCATGAACCCCGTCGACCACCCCCACGGCGGTGGCGAGGGCAAGACCTCGGGTGGCCGCCATCCGGTGTCGCCCTGGGGCAAGCCCGAAGGCCGTACCCGCGACAAGACCAAGCCGTCGCAGAAGCTCATCGTCCGCCGACGCCGCACCCGCGGCTCTCGCCGTTAGTCGTCGGCAGAAGAGAGAGAGATCCCCGACATGCCTCGCAGCCTCAAGAAGGGCCCGTTCGTCGACGACCATCTGTTGAAGAAGGTCGACGCGCTCAACGAGCAGAACGAGAAGCGCGTGATCAAGACCTGGTCGCGGCGCTCGACGATCATCCCCGAGATGGTCGGCCACACCATCGCCGTCCACGACGGCCGCAAGCACGTGCCCGTCTACATCACCGAGTCGATGGTGGGCCACAAGCTGGGCGAGTTCGCGCCGACCCGCACCTTCCGGTTCCACGCCGGCCAGGAACACAAGGGACGTCGTTGACATGAGCTTCGGTGTCAAGACCAACGAGCGACCGGGCACCCGTGCCCAGGTCCGGTACGTCCGCTCGTCGGCGTACAAGGCCCGCGAGGTCCTCGACCTCGTCCGCGGCGAGCAGGTCGGCCGCGCCCTCGAGATCCTCGAGTTCTCCGAGCGTGACATCGCCCGCGTCGTCCTCAAGTGCCTCGAGTCGGCCATCGCCAACGCCGAGGCCAACGACGGCATCCCCGCCGACGAGCTCGAAGTGGCGGCCTGCTTCGCCGACGAGGGCCCGACCCTCAAGCGCTGGCGCCCCCGGGCCCGCGGCCGCGCCACCCGCATCCGCAAGCGCACCTGCCACATCACCGTGATCGTCGGTCGCATCGACGCCGAGCGCCTCGAGTTGATCCGCCGAGCGCGATGCCAGCGGCCAGCGCGCCGGTGGCCGGGCCGCCGAAGCCCGTCGCCAGCGCGTGCTGCGCAGCCGGGCCGCCAAGGCCGACCGCAAGGCGGCCGACGAAGAGCACGATCACGACCACGACCACGACGACGAGGCCGCCGACATCGAGGCGACCGATGTCGAGACCACCGACGTCGAGACGACCGACGAGGCGACCGACACCGACGTCGAGACCACCGACGACGAGACGACCGACGTCGAGACGACCGACGAGGCGCCCGACACCGACGTCGAGACGACCGACGAGACGACCGACGAGACGACCGACGACTCGACCGACGAGCCGGTCGCCACGGCCGACACCGACGAAGACGACGATCGAGCAACCGACGGCGATGCCGACGGAGAGGACAGCTGATGGGCCAGAAGGTCAACCCCTACGGGTTCCGCCTGGGCGTGACCACCGAGTGGAAGTCCCGGTGGTTCGCGGATCGGCGCCAGTACGGCGAGTACATCATCGAGGACTGGAAGATCCGCGACTACCTGATGACGCAGCTGCCCCACGCGGCCATCAGCCGGGTCGAGATCGAGCGCACCCGTGACCGCCTGCGGGTCGACGTCCACACCGCCCGCCCGGGCATCGTCATCGGCCGCCGCGGCGCCGAGGCCGACCGCCTCCGGGCCGGGCTCACCGCCATCACCGGCAACAACAAGGTGCAGCTCAACATCCAGGAGATCAAGCAGCCCGAGCTCGACGCCGCCCTGATCGCCCAGGGCGTCGCCGACCAGCTGGCCGGCCGCGTCGCCTTCCGCCGGGCCATGAAGCGGGCCGTGCAGAACGCCCAGAAGGCCGGAGCCCTCGGCATCCGCGTGCAGTGCTCGGGTCGCCTCGGCGGCTCCGAGATGGCCCGCACCGAGTGGTACCGCGAGGGCCGGGTGCCGCTGCACACGCTCCGCGCCGACATCGACTACGGGTTCCGTGAGGCCAAGACGACCTACGGCCGCATCGGCGTCAAGGTCTGGATCTACAAGGGCGACATCCTGCCCTACAAGAGCATCCTCGAGGACAAGATCAGCCGCGAGGCCGCGCTGGCCGTCGGCGACTCCGCCGGCCAGGCCCGGCCCCGCAAGGTCGTCTCGTCGTCGGCCGCCGCCCGCCGGCGTCCCGAGGGCGAGGTCGTCGAGCCGGTGGCCGAAGAGGCGACGCCGCTGCTCAAGGAAGCCGACCCCGAGCTCGAGCGCCTGCTGGCCGAAGAAGAAGAGATCGAGCGCTCGGTGCGCGACCACAGCGAGACGCCGCACTTCCGCCCCGGGGACGGTGACTGATCATGCTGATGCCACGCAAGGTCAAGCACCGCAAGACCCATCGCGGTCGCACCAGGGGCCAGGCCAAGGGCGCGACCACGGTGACCTTCGGCGACTACGGCATCAAGGCCCTCGAGCCGGGGTGGATCACCGCCCGCCAGATCGAGGCCGCCCGTATCGCCATGACCCGCCACATCAAGCGCGGTGGCAAGGTCTGGATCAACATCTTCCCGGACAAGCCCGTCACCGAGAAGCCCGCCGAGACCCGCATGGGCTCGGGCAAGGGCAACCCCGAGCGTTGGGTGGCCGTGGTCAAGCCGGGCCGCATCCTGTTCGAGCTGTCCTACAACGATCCGGTGACCGCTCGCGCCGCCATCGACCGCGCCATCCAGAAGCTGCCCATCAAGGCGCAGTTCGTGACTCGGGACGAGGGGTTCTGATGCCTGGCAAGAACGCGGCCGAGATCCGCGACCTGCCCGACGCCGCGCTGCTCGAGCGCCTGGCCGAGAGCAAGGACGAGCTCTTCAAGATCCGGTTCACCCACGTGACCGGCCAGCTCGACAACTACGCGCGGCTGCGCCAGCTGCGCCAGGACGTGGCTCGCGTCAAGACCGAGCTCCGGGCCCGCGAGATCGCGGCTCACGAGAAACTGTCCGGCGCCCGCAGCTCGATCGAGGAGACGGCGTGATGGCCGACGACGCAACCGCCACCCGAACCAACCCCCGCAAGGTCCGTGAGGGCCTGGTCGTGTCCAACGGGATGGACAAGACCGCCGTGGTGGCCGTGACCGACCGGGTCCGCCACCCGCGCTACGACAAGACGGTCCAGCGCACGACCAAGCTGTTCGTCCACGACGAGACCAACGACCTCAACGTCGGCGATCGCGTGCGCGTGCAGGAGACCCGACCCTTGTCGAAGAACAAGCGCTGGCGGGTCCTCGACGTGTTGGAGCGGGCCCGATGATCCAGCAGGAGACCCGCCTTCGGGTGGCCGACAACAGCGGCGCCAAAGAGGTGCTGTGCATCAAGGTGCTCGGCGGTTCGCGCCGCCGCTACGCCTCGATCGGCGACATCTTCGTCGCCACCGTCAAAGACGCCATCCCCGGCGCGGCGGTCAAGAAGGGCGACGTCGTCAAGTGCGTCGTCGTCCGCGTCAAGAAGGAGAAGCGGCGTCCGGACGGCTCGTACATCCGCTTCGACGAGAACGCAGCCGTGCTGATCAACGATCAGCAGCAGCCGCGCGGCACGCGCATCTTCGGCCCGGTGGGCCGCGAGCTGCGGGACAAGCGCTTCATGCGCATCGTGTCGCTGGCACCGGAGGTTTTGTGATGAAGATCCGCAAGGGCGACCGGGTGCAGGTGCTGGCCGGCAAGGACCGCGGCAAGTCGGGCACGGTGACCTTCGCCTACCCCGCCACCGGCAAGGTGGTCGTCGACGGCCTCAACGTGGCCAAGAAGCACCAGAAGCCCAAGAACAGCCCGAAGAACCCGACCTACCAGGGCGGCATCATCGACAAGGAGATGCCGATGCAGGTGTCGAACGTGGCGATCGTCTGCCCGTCGTGCGCCAAGCCGACGCGCATCGGCTACCGCTTCGACCCCGACGGCTCGAAGGTGCGCCTGTGCCGCAAGTGCGGTGAGGACCTCTCATGACCGACACCACCACCGACGCCCCGTCGATCCCGCGCTTCAAGCAGCGCTACACCGACGAGATCCGCGCCCAGCTCAAGGAGACCCTCGGTCTCGACAACATCATGCAGGTGCCCCGGCTCGAGAAGATCGTGCTCAACATGGGCGTCGGTGCCGCCACCGACCAGGCCCGCCTGCTCGAGGGCGCCATCGCCGACCTGGCCACGATCACCGGCCAGAAGCCGCTGACCACCCGGGCCAAGAAGTCGATCGCCGGCTTCAAGCTCCGCGAGGGCAACGCCATCGGCGCCAAGGTCACCCTCCGGGGCGACCGCATGTGGGAGTTCCTCGACCGGCTCATCAGCCTGGCCATCCCCCGCATCCGTGACTTCCGCGGTCTGCCCACGAACGCGTTCGACGGTCGGGGCAACTACACCTTCGGCGTCACCGAACAGCTCATCTTCCCCGAGATCGACTACGACAAGGTCGACGTCACCAGGGGCATGGACATCACCATCGTCACCACCGCCCGTACGAACGCCGAGGGTCGAGCCCTGCTCGATGCCTTCGGCTTCCCTTTCAAGCGTGAGGGGCAGCAGTAATGGCCAAGAAGGCGCTCATCGAGAAGCAGCAGCGCACGCCCAAGTTCAAGGTCCGGGCCTACACCCGGTGCCGGCGCTGCGGGCGTCCGCGTGCGGTGTACCGCAAGTTCGGTCTCTGCCGCATCTGCCTGCGCGAGTTGGCCCACGCCGGCGAACTGCCCGGCGTCACCAAGGCCAGCTGGTGAGAGGAGGGCTGCCCCGATGACCATGACCGATCCCATCGCCGACATGCTCACCCGCATCCGCAACGCCAACGTGGCGATGCACGACGAGGTGCGCATGCCGTCGTCCAAGCTGAAGGAATCCCTCGCGTCGCTGCTCCAGAAGGAGGGCTACATCGAGGGGTTCACCGTCGCCGACGGCGTCGACCGCCCCGGTCGCGTGCTCACGGTGACCATGAAGTACTCGCCCGAGCGCGCCCGCGTCATCTCGGGTGTCAAGCGCATCTCCAAGCCGGGCCTCCGCGTGTACATCAAGGCCGATCGCGTGCCTCGTGTGCTCGGTGGCCTCGGTGTCGCCGTCCTGTCCACCAGCCAGGGTCTCCTCACCGATCGCGAGGCGCGTCAGCGCCGCGTGGGCGGCGAGGTGCTCTGCTACGTCTGGTAGGGGAGCCCCGCATGTCGCGTGTAGGACGCTCACCCATCCCCGTGCCGGCCAACGTCGAGGTCACCATCGACGGCCAGGCACGTCACCGTCAAGGGCCCCAAGGGCCAGCTCGAGCGCACCATCCCGGGCGAGATCACGATCCGTCGCGAGGGCGACGAGCTCCTGGTCGAGCGCCCCGACGACGAGCGGGTCAACCGGTCGATGCACGGTCTCGTCCGCTCGCTCGTCAACAACATGGTGCTCGGTGTGACCGACGGGTTCCGCAAGGACCTCGACATCATCGGCGTCGGCTACCGCGCCACGGCCCAGGGCAACGACAAGCTCGAACTGGCGCTCGGGTTCAGCCATCCGGTGCGGGTCGAGGCCCCTGCAGGGATCAGCTTCGAGGTGTCGGCGCCCACCACCGTCGGCGTCATCGGCATCGACAAGGAACTGGTCGGCCAGGTTGCGGCCGACATCCGGGCGATCCGCAAGCCTGAGCCCTACAAGGGCAAGGGCGTGCGGTACCGCGACGAGCACGTGGCCCGCAAGGCCGGGAAGACAGCGAAGTAGGAACCATGAGCACCAGTGCCAAGGAGAAGCGAGCGTCACGGGTCCGTCGTCACCTGCGGGTGCGCAAGAAGGTGCGCGGCACCGCCGAGCGGCCGCGCCTCGCCGTGTTCCGCTCGAACAAGCACATCAGCGCCCAGGTCGTCGACGACCGCAGCGGTCGCACCCTGGCCTCGGCCTCCACGACCGAGGCCGGTCTGCGGTCGGGTGCGACGGGCAACATCGACGCCGCCACCCAGGTCGGGCGGCTCGTGGCCGAGCGGGCGCGTGCCGCGGGTGTGGCCAAGGTCGTGTTCGACCGCGGCGGAAACCTGTACCACGGGCGCGTCGCCGCCGTGGCCGATGCGGCCCGTGAAGCCGGACTGGAGTTGTGATGGCCCCCAACACGAATGACGCCCAGCTGCGTGAGTCGCGGGTGATCAACATCAACCGCGTCGCCAAGGTCGTCAAGGGCGGTCGGCGGTTCTCGTTCACCGCACTCGTGGTGATCGGCGACGGCGCAGGCCGGGTCGGCCTCGGCTACGGCAAGGCCAAAGAGGTGCCTCTCGCCATCCAGAAGGGCACCGAAGAGGCCCGCAAGAACCTGTTCTCGGTGCCGCTGGCCGGCAGCACCATCATCCATCCCGTCATCGGCGAGATGGGGGCCGGTCGGGTGCTGCTCAAGCCGGCTGCTCCCGGCACCGGCGTGATCGCCGGTGGCGCCGCCCGCGCCATCCTCGAAGAGGCCGGGATCCACGACGTGCTCTGCAAGTCGCTCGGCTCGGCCAACCACATCAACGTGGCCCGCGCCACCATCGCCGGCCTGCGGGCGCTCAAGCGCCCCGACGAGATCGCCCGCCTGCGCGGGCTGTCGCCCGAGGAGTTCGTGCCCAAGGGCCTGCTCGAGGCCTACCGCCGCAGCGAGCGGGGCCCCTACGCCCCTGACGAGGTGGCGTGATGGGCGAGATCCCCGCCGGCGCGAGCCGGATCACCGTCACCCAGGTCAAGTCGACCATCGGCGCCAAGCCCAAGACCCGCGGCACGATGCGGGCCCTCGGCCTGCGCGGCATCGGCCAGTCCAACACGCTGCCCGATCGCCCCGAGATCCGGGGCATGATCGCCCGCGTGCCGCACCTCATCACCGTCGAAGAAGAGAGCGCATCGTGAAGGTCCACGATCTCAAGCCGCCCGCCGGCTCGACCCGCAAGCGCAAGCGCGTGGGCCGTGGCATCGGTGGCAAGGGCGGAAAGACCGCCGGCCGCGGCACCAAGGGCCAGGGCGCACGCGACACCATCCCCACCGGCTTCGAGGGTGGGCAGCTGCCGCTGCACATGCGCGTGCCCAAGCTCAAGGGCTTCAAGAACCCGTTCCGGGTCGAGTACCAGGCCCTCAACCTCGACGCCCTCGAGGGCTCGGGCCTGGATGACATCACGCCCGAGTCCCTCCACGAGCACGGGCTGACCCACAAGGGCGCCCTGGTCAAGATCCTGGGCCGGGGTGAGATCACCCGGGCCGTGCAGGTCAAGGCCCACGGCTTCTCCCGCTCGGCCGAGGCAGCCATCACCGCCGCAGGCGGTACGGTTGAGGTCCTGCCCCTGCCATGGGGCGATCGCCGTCCGCCGGCCAAGGGCAACCACCTCACCAACCGCTAGACGCGCCCCTCGCGCCACCCGCCCGAGCTGACCAGCTCGTCGACAGGAGCCCTCCCCGGTGCTTTCCAGCTTGCGCAACATCTTCAAGGTTCCCGATCTGCGCAACAAGGTGCTGTTCACGATCATGATGATCGTGATCTACCGGTTCGGGGCGCACCTGCCCGTGCCGGGCATCGACACCGGCGCGCTCAAGACCCTGCGCAGCGAGGCCAGCCAGAGCGGCGTGCTCGGCTTCCTCACGCTGTTCTCGGGCGGCGCCATCACCAACTTCGCCATCTTCGCCCTCGGGATCATGCCGTACATCACGGCCTCGATCATCATGCAGATCCTCGGCGTGGTGATCCCCAAGCTCGAGGAGTGGCAGGAGCAGGGCGCCGTCGGCCAGCGCAAGATCACGCAGTGGACCCGCTACGTCACCATCGGCATCGCGGTGGTGCAGTCGACCGGCCTGTCGTACCTGTTCCACAAGGGCGGAGGCGGCATCCGCCAAGGCAACACCACCGGTCTCGATCTGGTGCCGCACTACAACGCGGGCCACGTCGCGCTCATCGTCCTGACCCTCACGACCGGCACCGCCCTGCTGATGTGGATGGGCGAGCTCATCACCCAGCGCGGCATCGGCAACGGCATGTCGCTGCTGATCTTCGCGTCCGTCGTGTCCACCCTGCCCGGCCAGGGGACTCGCATCGAGGCGGCGGCCGGATGGCCGGCGCTCGTGATCACCATGATCGTCTTCATCGGTCTGCTGATCGCCATCGTGTTCATCGAGCAGGGGCAGCGCCGCATCCCCGTGCAGTTCGCCAAGCGGCAGGTGGGGCGCCGCGTCTACGGCGGCCAGAGCACCTACATCCCCCTCAAGGTCAACCAGTCGGGCGTCATCCCCATCATCTTCGCCAGCTCGGTGCTCTACCTGCCCCAGCTGCTCTCGTTCGTGCTGCCGGCCAGTGGCTGGGGCGCCAGCGTGCAGAGCTTCATCAGCAACCACCTGTCGAACCCCGGCTCGCCCTGGTACCTCGCGGTGTACGGCCTGCTGATCATCGGGTTCGCGTACTTCTACACGGCCATCACCTTCGACCCGGCCAAGCAGGCCGACACCCTGCGCAAGCAGGGCGGCTTCATCCCCGGCATCCGCCCCGGGCCGCAGACCGAGCGCTACCTGGCCCGCGTCCTCAACCGCATCACCCTGCCCGGTGCCATCTTCATCGCCCTGGTCGCGCTGGTGCCGTCCTGGATGCTGAGCCACTACCTGCCCGGCAACCAGGTCTCGTTCTCGGGCACGTCGATCCTGATCGCGGTGGGCGTGGCCCTCGAGACGATGAAGCAGATCGACAGCCAGCTGATGATGCGCAACTACGAAGGGTTCCTCAAGTAGTGGCGCTCAAGCTCGTGCTGTTCGGTCGTCAGGGGGCGGGCAAGGGCACGCAATCGGTGCTGCTGGCCAAGCACTACGGAGCCCCCCACATCTCGACCGGCGACATGCTCCGCGAGGCCGAGGCCGAGGGCACCGCGTTCGGGCGCCAGGCCAAGCAGTACATGGACTCGGGAGCCCTGCTGCCCGACGAGATCATGCTCGGCATCATCACCGAGCGCTTCGCCCACGGCGACGTCACCGAGAACGGCTTCCTGCTCGACGGCTTCCCGCGCACCGTGGGTCAGGCCGAGGGCCTGCTCGGCATCGCCGAGGTCGACCTGGCCGTCAACCTCGACGTCCCGCGCGACGTCGTGCTCGAGCGGCTCTCGAGCCGCCGCGTGTGCACCAACTGCGGGACCATCTACTCGGTGGGAGATCCTCCGTCGCACCCCTGGACCTGCGACGTCTGCGGGGGCGAGGTCGTGCAGCGCGCCGACGACACGGCCGAGGCCATCGGCAAGCGCCTCGAGGCCTACGAGCGCGACACGGTGCCGGCCATCGACCTGTTCGGCGAGCGCGGCCTGCTCGTGACGATCGACGGCCAGGGCAGGCCCGAGGACGTGTCCGCCCGCCTGATCAAGGCGATCGACGCCCACCGGGCCAGCCGGCCATGACCTGGGGCAGCGGCACACGATGATGCGGGCGGTGCGATCGTCGACCACCCGCAGCGTGGCCGACATCGCGCAGATGCGCCGGGCCGGGCGCGTGGTGGCCGAGATGCACGAGTGCATCCGCGCCGCGGTCCGTCCCGGTGTCTCCACCCTCGATCTCGACGCCATCGGGCGAGACGTGATCGAGCGTCGCGGGGCCACGTCGAACTTCCTCGGCTACCACGGGTTCCCCGCCGTGATCTGCGCGTCGCCCAACCACGTGATCGTGCACGGCATCCCCGACGACTACCGGCTGCGAGACGGCGACATCATCTCGATCGACTGCGGGGCGGTCGTCGAGGGCTGGCACGGCGATGCGGCGTTCACGATGGGCGTCGGTGAGATCACCCCGGCGGCCGCCGAGCTGATCGATGTCACCGAGGCGTCGCTCCACGCCGGCATCGCCGAGCTGACCGCCGGCAACCACCTCGGCGACGTCGGGGCCGCGGTGCAAGAGGTCGCCGAGACCGCCGGGTTCTCGATCGTGCGCGAGTACGTGGGCCACGGCATCGGCCGAGCCATGCACGAGCAGCCCGAGGTCCCGAACTACGGCCGGCGCGGCCGGGGACTCAAGCTGGCGGTGGGCAACGTCTTCGCGGTCGAGCCGATGGTCAACGCCGGCGGTCGCCAGACCCTCGTGCTCGACGACGGTTGGGCCGTCGTCACCGCCGACGGGTCGCTCTCGGCGCACTGGGAGCACACCATCGCCGTCACCGACGACGGCCCCGAGATCCTCACCGTCCCATGAGCGACGTCGAGGCCGTCGCCGACTGCCAGCGGGCGGTCGACTCCGCCCAGCAGGTGCTCGACACCGTCACCGCCGCCGACCTCGGCCGGCCCACCCCGTGCCAGGCGTGGGCCGTCCGCGATCTGGTGGCCCACATGATCTGGATGTGCCAGGTCTTCGCCGGTGGGCTCACCGGGGCCGACATCCCGGCCGGGCCGGGCCCGATCGGCGACGATCCGGCCGCCTCCTACGCCGAGGCCGCGGCGGCCGCCATGCAGGGGTGGCGGACCGCCGACTGGCAGGACATGACTCTGGCCCTGCCCTTCTCCGAGCTGCCGGCCGCCATCGGCGTTCGTGTCTTCGTCGGCGATGCGCTCATCCACAGCTGGGATCTCGCCACGGCCCTGGGCCAGCCCTTCACCATCGACGACGACCTGGCCTCGGCCCAGCTCGAGATGATGGAGCGCTTCTACAACCCCGACAACCGCGGGCCCGCGGCGTCGTTCGACCTGGCCACCCCCTGCCCGCCCGACGCCACCGCCACCGACCGCCTGATCGCCCTCTCGGGCCGCGTGCTGCCCGGATCGGTGTAGATAGCCCCTTCTGCGCCTGGATCGGTGTGCCGGTCGGGCCACTCGCCCCCTCCGAGTTGGTCCACAGGCAACAGGGCGCTAGGATCTCTCTTTGCCTCGGGAGCCTTCGCGCGTTCGCGCACCTGTCCCCAAGGCGCACCACTCCGCCGCTCCATTTGCAGGAGAAGCACGCTGCCCAAGCCCAAAGAAGACGCGATCGTTCTCGAAGGAACGGTGGTCGAGCCGTTGCCCAACGCCATGTTCCGCGTCGAGCTCGAGAACGGCCACAAGGTGCTGGCCCACATCTCCGGAAAGATGCGCATGCACTACATCCGCATCCTGCCCGGTGATCGCGTGCAGGTGGAGCTGACGCCCTACGACCTCAGCCGGGGTCGCATCACCTACCGCTACAAGTGACCCCAACCCCCTAGTCGATTCACCACGAGAGCCCAGGGCCGATGAGCCCGGGCCCGCCGGGGAGAACTCACCCCGGTGTTCCCTGAGCACGAGGATTCAGGCGAGACCATGAAAGTACGACCAAGCGTCAAGCGCATGTGCGAGAAGTGCAAGGTGATCCGCCGCCACGGGCGTGTGCAGGTCATCTGCACCAACCCGCGTCACAAGCAGAGGCAGGGCTAGATGGCGCGCATCTCCGGCGTCGACATCCCCCGCGAGAAGCGGTTGGAGATCTCGCTCACCTACATCTATCGGCATCGGGCGCACGATCTGCCCAGCAGATCTGCGCCGCCACCGACATCAACCCCGACACCCGGGTCCGTGACCTGACCGACGAAGAGGTCAGCCGGATCCGCGCCTGGATCGACCAGAACCTCAAGGTCGAGGGCGACCTGCGCCGCGAGGTGTCCCAGGACATCAAGCGCAAGATGGAGATCGGCTGCTACCAGGGCCTGCGCCATCGCAAGGGCCTGCCGGTGCACGGTCAGCGCACCCACACCAACGCCCGCACCCGCAAGGGCCCGAAGAAGACCGTCGCCGGCAAGAAGAAGGTTGGGAAGCACTGATGGCCAAGCCGAGCGCCGGGGGCCGTCGTCCCCGCCGCAAGGAACGCAAGAACGTCACCTACGGCGTGGCGCACATCAAGAGCTCGTTCAACAACACGATCGTGTCGATCACCGACCAGGAGGGCAACGTCCTGGCCTGGGCATCGGCCGGCAACGTCGGCTTCAAGGGCTCGCGCAAGAGCACGCCGTTCGCCGCCCAGATGGCCGCCGAGCAGTGCGCCCGCCGGGCCATGGAGCACGGGGTCCGCAAGGTCGACGTGATGGTCAAGGGCCCCGGTTCGGGCCGCGAGACCGCCATCCGCTCGATCCAGAACGTGGGCATCGAGGTCACCGGCATCAAGGACGTCACCCCGGTGCCGCACAACGGCTGCCGCCCGCCCAAGCGTCGGAGGGTCTGATGGCCAGGTACACCGGGCCCAAGGCCCGCATCTCGCGCCGCCTCGGCACCAACATCTGGGGCACCACGCGGCGAGACCATCGCGCTCGACAAGCGGCCCTACCCGCCGGGCGAGCACGGTCGCACCCGTCGCCGCGGCAACGTGTCCGAGTACCTGCTCCAGATGCAGGAGAAGCAGAAGGCCCGCTTCACCTACGGCCTCTCCGAGCGCCAGTTCCGCAACCTCTACGAAGAGGCCAACCGCAAGGACGGCGTCACCGGCGAGATCATGCTGCGGTACCTCGAGCTGCGCCTCGACAACGTCGCCTACCGCGCCGGATGGGCGGCCACCCGCCCGCAGGCCCGCCAGTTCGTGGGCCACGGCCACGTCAAGGTGAACGGCAAGCGAGTCGACATCCCGAGCTACCGGGTCCGCAAGGGCGACATCGTCACCCTCAAGGACAAGTCCCGCGAGATGGTCGTCGTCCAGTGGAACACCGACGTGCTCGGTCGCACGCCGCCTCCCTGGCTCGAGGCCGGCGACGGGGGCTTCTCGGTCACCGTCCGTGAGCTGCCCGCTGCGCGAGCACATCGACGTGCCCGTCCGCGAGCAGCTCATCGTCGAGCTCTACTCCAAGTAGTCCCGGTGTCCCGGGGCGGGCCCGCCCGCCGGCGGCACCCCTGTCTTGCAAGCGCATCCTGTCGGTCCTACGGAATCCTGTCGATTCACTGAGGTAGAAGCACATGCTGGTCATTCAGCGCCCGAAGGTCGAAGCACTCGGCGATGCCGACGGCGATCGGCAGCTCTTCGCGATCGGCCCGCTCGAGCCCGGCTTCGGCCACACGCTCGGCAACTCGTTGCGACGCACCCTGCTCTCGTCGATCCCCGGCGCGGCCGTCACCCAGGTCCGCTTCGACGACGCCCTCCACGAGTTCGACACCATCGAGGGCGTCACCGAGGACGTCACCGACATCATCCTGAACCTGAAGGACCTCGTCCTGCAGGTCTTCGTCGACGAGCCGGTGACCCTGCGCCTCGACGTCCGGGGCCCGAACGATGCCACGGCGGCCGACATCCAGTCGACCAGCGATGTCGACATCCTCAACAAGGACCTGCACATCGCCACGCTCAACGGCAAGGGCCGCCTGGCCATCGACATCACCGTCGAGCGGGGCCGGGGCTACGTGTCGGCCGACCGCAACAAGACCTCGAACACCATCGGCGTGATCCCCGTCGACTCGATCTTCTCGCCGGTCCGCCGGGTGACCTTCTCGGTCGAGCCGACCCGCGTCGAGCAGTCGACCGAGTTCGACCGCCTGGTGCTCGACATCGAGACCGACGGGTCGATCTCGGCCCGCGAGGCGCTGGCCTCGGCCGGTGCCACCCTGCGCACGCTGGTGCAGCTCGTCGAAGAGATGAGCGACGAACCCCAGGGCCTCGAGCTCGGCGAGCTGAGCGGCACCAGTGCCGGCTCGCCCGATCTCGACCTCCCCATCGAGGACCTCGACCTCTCCGAGCGACCCCGCAACTGCCTCAAGCGGGCGCAGGTCAACACGATCGGCGAGCTGCTCGAGAAGGGCGAGGACGACCTGCTGGCCATCACCAACTTCGGCCAGAAGTCGCTCGACGAGGTCATCCAGAAGCTCGACGAGCGCGGCCTCTCGCTGCGCGGCCGCGACTGAGGTCTGCGCCATGCCTGCCACACCCCGCAAGAGCCGCCGCTTCGGTGGCAATGCCGCCCACCAGCGCCTGATGATGGCCAACCTGGTGGCATCGCTCATCGCCGCTGAGGGCATCGTCACCACCGAGGCCAAGGCCAAGGCCCTGCGCCCGGTGGCCGAGAAGATGATCACCAAGGCCAAGAAGGGCGGGCTGCACAACCACCGCCAGGTCGTGGCCTACATCGGCGACCGCGAGATGGCCACCAAGCTCTTCGACGAGATCGGGCCGCGCTACGCCGACCGTCCGGGTGGCTACACCCGCATCCTCAAGCTGGGCCCCCGCCATGGTGACAACGCGCCCATGGCCCGCATCGAGCTGGTCTGACCCGACGGCCCGACCGGCCGGACGAGCACGTGACGCTGTTCGACCCGCCCGAGCGTCCCGAGGCCCCGGCCGGGCCCACGGCGCGCGTCCGCTTCACCGTCGCCTACGACGGCTCGGGCTACCGGGGGTTCGCCCCCAACCGTGACGTGGCCACCGTCGGCGGCGCGCTCACCGACGCCATCGAGCGCGTGCTGCGGGCGCGCGTCGATCTGACCTGCGCCGGGCGCACCGATGCCGGCGTCCACGCCGACGGGCAGGTGGTCAGCTTCGACGCCCCGCTCGATCGGCTCGACGTCGACGACCTGGCCCGAGCCGTGACCAAGCTGTGCGGACCCTCGATCGTGGTGCGCTCGGCCGCTGTCGTCGCCGACGACTTCGACGCCCGTTTCTCGGCCCGGTCGCGCGTCTACCGCTACACGGTGCTCAACCGGGTGGTCCCCGACCCGTTCCTGGCCCGCACCGCCTGGCACGTCGAGGCGCCACTCGACCTGCGGCTCCTGCGCCTGGCCTGCGACCCGCTGATCGGCCAGCACGACTTCTCGTCGTTCTGCCGAGCCCCCAAGCGCCGGGCCGGCGAACCGGTGGCATCGCTCGTGCGCCGGGTCGTCGACGCCCGGTGGGACGACCTCGGCGGCGGCGTGCTGCGCTTCGAGATCGAGGCCACCGCCTTCTGCCACCAGATGGTGCGTGCCCTCGTCGGGACGCTCGTCGAGATCGGGCTGGGTCGGTCGACTCCGGGCGACCTGGCCGCCGTCCTCGGCGCACACGACCGACATGCGGCCGGTCAGCTGGCGCCTCCCCACGGGCTCTGCCTGCACGAGGTCAGGTACTAGGGGAGGGTTGGCAAGGCGCGCCCGGGCCGGACAGACTGCGCAGGCCATCACCGGGGTAGGAGGACATCCATGGGTAGCGGAAGTCTCGAGCTTCACGAGGACGGGCTCCCGCCCGAGGTCGTCGATCGCCACCGGGCGATCCGATCCATCATGGAAGAGCTCGAGGCGATCGACTGGTACGACCAACGGGTGGCCGCGACCACCGACCAGACGCTGGCCGAGGTGCTCGCCCACAACCGTGACGAAGAGAAGGAGCACTTCGCCATGACCCTCGAATGGCTGCGTCGCCACGACGCCAAGATCGACGAGGTCCTCCGGACGTACCTCTTCGCCGACGGCGACATCCTGGCGGTCGAGCAGGCCGCCGAGCACGGCGACGGGTCATCGGTGGGCGAGGGCGGCCTCGGGATCGGCAACCTCCGGGACGAGAGCGAGGGTCAGCTGTGAACCATCTCCGCCGCGAACTGGCGCCCATCACCGACGCCGCCTGGGCGCAGATCTCCGAGCAGGCCGCCGGCGCCCTCAAGCTGTCGCTGGCCGCCCGCAAGCTGTTCGACCTCTCGGGGCCCCACGGGTGGACCTCGTCGTCGGTCGACCTCGGCCGCCGCACCGCACTGAAGAGCGGTCCGGTCGACGGCGTCACCGCCGCCCAACGCCGGGTGCAACCGCTGATCGAGCTGCGCACGCCCTTCGAGCTGTCGATCGACGACCTCGACGACGCCGAGCGGGGCGCCGAAGACCTCGACCTCGAGGCGGTGGTCACCGCCGCCACGCGCGCCGCGGTCGCCGAGGACACCGTCGTGTTCCACGGCTTCGCCGCCGGTGGCGTCGACGGGATCGCCGCCACCAGCCCGCACGAGCCGATCGAGATCGACACGGACTACGAGCAGTACCCGCGCAGCGTGGCCCAGGCGGTGGCCACCCTGCGGGCGGCCGGCGTCGACGGCCCCTTCGGGGTGGCGCTCGGCCCGCGCTGCTACACGGGCGTCATCGAGTCCACCGAGGACGGCGGCTACCCCGTCTTCGAGCACATCCGCACCATCGCCGGGGGGCCGATCCTGCGAGCCCCCGCGGTCGATGGCGCCTTCGTGGTGAGCCTGCGGGGCGGCGACTACGAGCTGATCGTCGGCCAGGACCTGTCGATCGGCTACGCCAACCACGACGACACCACCGTCCGCCTCTACTTCGAGGAGAGCCTCACCTTCCGGGTCAACTCCCCCGAAGCCGCCGTACGCCTCGCCTATCCGTAACCCCTGGGCCACGGCGCCGCGCAGCGTGTAGGCCCCTTCGCCTCACCCGGGCCGGTGACCGACCGAAGACGGCGGGGCTTCGGTCAGTGCGTCGACACAGGACGAGAGTGCTTCGGCGAGTCTCGACCGCGCCGGGTCGGCGAGCTTGGCGAGCATCTGTTCCTCCACTGCGTCGACGGCATCCGCGGCCCCTTCCAACGTGTCGCGACCACCCTCGGTCAGTTCGGCCTGGAGGACGCGTCGGTGCTGCGGATGGGTGCGTCTCACCAGGAGTTGGCGGCTCTCGAGCTCCTGCAACACGGCGTGCATGCTCTGTGGCGTGACGAACGCCCGACGAGCGAGGTCGGCGTTGGAGAGCCCGGGCTCTTCCTCGAGAGCGGTGAGGACGGCGAACTGGGTCACCGTGAGCCCGTAGGGCCCGAGTGCATCGACCATCGCGTCGTGGAGGACCATCTGTGCCCTCTTGATCAAGTAGCCCACCCTGGCTGTCGTGACCTGGCCCACGCGCACCTCAGTCTCAGTTTGCCTGATATAGTCTCAGGACGCCTGATACAGGTTACCTGATCCCCCTTAGAGAAATGGACACCCGATGACTGCCATTGGCCCTGACTTCATCGCTCTCCAGGTTCGCGACCTGGAAGCTTCGGCCGCGTTCTACATCGACCACCTCGGCCTCGTTCGTGCCCCGGTGAGCCCCGAGCACGCCGTGGTTTTCGCCACCGAGCCCATCACCTTCGCCGTCCGGGAGCCGCTCGTCGAACTCGATGCCGTCGAGCACCTCGGGTGGGGCGTCGTCATCTGGCTGAAGGCGGACGATCCGCAGCACCTGCACGACGAAATGGTCCTGGCCGGCGTCCCGATCCTGGTCGAGCCCTTCGATGGACCTTTCGGACGCACGTTCACCTTCGCCGACCCCGACGGCTACGCGGTCACCATCCACGGCTGAGATGGTCTCCGCCACCAGCTTGCTGTTGGGGGCTGCTCCCCGTATCGTGGTAGGTCGCCCTGGGGCTCGCCCCTGACGTCCGCGCACCAGCTCACCACCCGATCAAAGGCCCACGCGTGCCCACGTACTCCCCCAAAGCCAGCGAGATCCAGCGTGCCTGGCACATCATCGACGCCGACGGCCTCGTGCTCGGCCGGGTGGCCACCGAAGCGGCCCGCATCCTGCGCGGCAAGCACAAGCCGATCTTCACCCCCCACATCGACACCGGCGACCACGTGATCATCATCAACGCCGACAAGGTGGTGCTGACCGCCGGCAAGGCCGACAAGAAGATGATCTACCGCCACTCGGGGTTCCCGGGCGGCATCCGCAAGCGCACCGTCGGCGACCTGATGATCCGCCGGCCCGAAGAGGCCGTCCGCCGAGCCGTGCGCGGCATGCTGCCGAAGACCCGCCTCGGCCGGGCCCAGCTGTCCAAGCTCAAGGTGTACGCCGGCCCGACCCATCCCCATGCGGCCCAGCGTCCCCAGCCCCTCGAGCTCGAGCACGCTCGGGCTCGCGCCTGACCGCCCCCCGACGCCCGAAACTGACACGAGGACCTCGTTCGATGTCGAAGCCACTGATCCAGTCCACCGGGCGCCGCAAGCGCGCCGTCGCCCGAGTGCGGGTCCGCCCCGGCACGGGCAAGATCATCGTCAACCGGCGTGAGGTGGCTGAGTACTTCCCGTCCGAGACCCACCGCATGGTGCTCACCGAGCCGCTGCGCCTGACCAACACCTCCGAGGTCTACGACATCGACGCCACCCTCGACGGCGGCGGCCCCTCCGGCCAGGCCGGCGCGCTGCGCCACGGCATCGCCCGGGCGCTGGTCGACCTCGACGAGGAGCTGCGCGCCGACCTCAAGAAGGCCGGCTTCCTGACTCGCGACGCCCGCGAGAAGGAGAGCAAGAAGTACGGCCTCAAGAAGGCCCGCAAGGCGCCCCAGTACTCCAAGCGCTGAGTCGCCCCACCAGAGGTTCCGACCGAGCAACGTGGCCCGGTGTCCAGCCCTAGGAGGGTGCACACCCCATGTGCGGAATCATCGCCGTCGTCCGTCGCTCGACCGATCGCCAGCCTCCCACCGCGGGCGAGATCATCGAGCCGCTGGCCGCGGCGGGCCGTGATCTCGACGCCATCGACCCCACGGTCGACGATCCGGTCGCACTGGCCGCGATCGCCGCGCAGGTCGCCGTGGTCGACCGCCGACTCCGCGGGGCCGCCGGGGTAGCCGCACTGGTCGCCGATCCGGTCCTGCTGACCGAGGTCACCCATCTGGCGCGGGGGCTGGCCGATCGCGTGGCCGCCATCGACGACGAGCTCGACTCGATCGAGGCCGATGCCCGCCTGCTCGACGACGGACAGGGGATCGAGACGCTCAACGCCGTCCTGATCGACCTCAAGGACGCGGTCTGGGCCATCGAGCACGACCGCATCCGCACCGCACTCGACGTGCGCGCCCTGGCGGGGCCCGATGCGCCGGCCTCGGCGGTCACCGCCTACCTCTCGATCCAGCAGGCGCTGTCCGCGCTCGACCGCCTCGAGGTGCGGGGGCGTGACTCGGCCGGTCTGCACCTGATCGTGCGCGAGCACGGCCTCGACCTCGCGTCCGGGGCGGTGGCGGCCGAGATCCGCCGCCGCGGCGACGACCCGCTGTTCACCACGGGAACCGTGCACGTGGCGGGCGGCACGCTCGGCTTCGTCTACAAGGCGGCCGCCGAGATCGGTGAGCTGGGAGACAACACCCGCGCCCTGCGCCGGGCGATCGCGGCCGACGACCTGTTGCGGCGGTCGCTGCAGGCGCCCACCGCGGCGGCCGCGGTGCTCGGCCACACCCGTTGGGCCAGCGTCGGCATCATCTCGCAGCCCAACGCCCACCCGCTCAACTCCGACGAGCTGGTCGACGAGGCGCCACGCGCCGGTTCGCCCGATCGAGACCGGCCGTACGTGACCGCCGTGCTCAACGGCGACGTCGACAACTTCGCCGACCTCAAGGCGGCCGAGGCCCTGCGGATCCCGACCGAGATCACCACCGACGCCAAGGTCATCCCGACCCTGGTCGCCCGCGAGCTCGAGCAGGGCACGAGCCTGGTCGAGGCCTTCCGCCGCTGCGTCGATCAGCTCGAGGGGTCGGTGGCCATCGGGGCCAGCGTCGCCGGCGACCCGAACGACGTGCTCCTCGCGCTCCGTGGCAGCGGCCAGGCCCTCTACGTCGGACTGGCCGACGACGCGTTCATCGTGGCGTCCGAGCCCTACGGCCTGGTCGAAGAGACCGACTGCTACCTGCGCCTCGACGGCGAGACGCCCGCGGACCCGTCCAACCCGAACGCCACGCGCGGCCAGATCGTGCGGCTGCGGGGCGAGGCGGCCGGCACCCTCGAGGGCATCGAGCGGCTGAGCTACGACGGCACCCTGTTGCCGGTGGGCGATGGCGAGCTGGTCACCGCCCAGATCACGACGCGCGACATCGACCGGGGTGACGCCCCCCACTTCCTGCTCAAGGAGATCACCGAGGCGCCGGCCTCGTTCCGCAAGACGCTGCGAGGCAAGCTGCTCGACGTCGACGGGCAGCTGCAGGTCGTGTTGGGAGACGCCACGCTGCCCCCCGACCTGCGCGACGACCTCGCGTCGGGCGCGTGCGCCAGGTGATCGCCGTCGGCCAGGGCACGGCGGCAGTGGCCGCGCAGAGCCTGGCTGCCGCGCTCACCGCGGCGGTGGGCGACAGCCCGCTGCGCGTGCGCGCCTCGCTCGCGACCGAGCTGTCGGGCTTCGAGCTGGTGGCCGACCTCTCCGACATGCTGGTGGTGGCCATCAGCCAGTCGGGCACGACCACCGACACCAATCGCACCGTCGACCTGGCCCGGTCGCGCGGGGCGCGGGTGGTGTCGATCGTCAACCGCCGCAACAGCGATCTGACCGACAAGTCCGACGGCGTGCTCTACACGTCCGACGGTCGCGACGTCGAGATGAGCGTGGCGTCGACCAAGGCGTTCTACTCGCAGGTGGCCGCCGGCTTCCTGCTGGCCATCGCCATCGCCGAGCAGGTCGGGATCGACCCGGCCTACCCGCGGGCCGACGTCCTCGCCGCGCTGCGCGACCTCCCGGCCCTCATGACCCGTACCCTCGAGCTGCGCCCGGCCCTGGCCGACGCCGCGGCGCGCTTCGGGCCGAGCCGCCGCTACTGGGCCGTCGTGGGCAACGGTCCCAACCGGATCGCCGCCAACGAGGTGCGCATCAAGCTGTCCGAGCTCTGCTACAAGTCGATCGCCTGCGATGCCACCGAGGACAAGAAGCACATCGACCTCTCGTCCGAGCCGATGATCCTCGTGTGCGCGGCGGGGCTGAGCGGCTCGACCGCCGACGACGTGGCCAAGGAGATCGCCATCTACCGTGCCCACAAGGCGGCTCCGGTGGTGATCGCCAGCGAGGGCGAGGAGCGCTTCTCGGCCGCCATGCAGGCCGTCCTCGTGCCCCGGACCCACCCGAGCCTGGCCTTCGTGCTGTCGGCCATGGCCGGCCACCTGTTCAGCTACGAGGCGGCGCTGGCCATCGACGCCCAGGCCCGTCCCCTGCGCGAGGCGCGGGCCGAGATCGAGGCGGTGGTGTCGTCGGTGGCCGACGGCGCCACCGACCCGCTCGACCGCCTCGGCCTGACGCTCGAGCCGATGGCCGCCCGGTTCTTCGACGTGCTCCGCGCCGGCGACTACGACGGACACCTCGAGGCCAGCACGGCGGTGCGACTGGCCTCGCAGCTCCGTTACGCCCTCGGCGTCGTGGCCCTCGACTCGTACCAGGTCGAGCACGGCAAGGTCGGCAGCCCGAGCGTGGTGATCGAGGACCTCACCGCCTCGCTGACCCGGGCCATCGAAGAGCTGACCCGGCCGGTCGACGCCATCAAGCACCAGGCCAAGACCGTGACGGTGGGCATCTCGCGCAGCGACGAGAGCCTCCTGCAGGTCCCGCTCGTGGCGGCGGTGCTCGGCACGGGCGTGGCCCGCGACCAGCTGACCTACGGATCGCTGCGGGCGCTGGCCACCCTCGACCCGGCCGTGGTCGAGGTCATCGGCTACACGCGCTACCGCATCGAGGGTCGGGTCGACGACGACCACACGCCGGCCAGCGTGGTGGTGGTCGACCGCGGCGGCATCTCGCGCGAGCTCGTCAGCCGGACCGAGGCCAACCCCGAGCTCGTCGGCACCAAGCACCGCGTCGCCACACAACGTCTGGTGACCGTCGCCCGCGGTCGTCGCGATGGCCGCACCCTGGTCATCGTGCCCGAGGTCAAGGACAAGCAGGCCACCGGCCTGACGCTGCTGCACCTCAAGTTCCGCGAGCACCTCCCGCCGGCCACCATGCGCGCGGTGCTCACCGGGTACCAGGGGCGCTTCTCGGCCCTCAAGGACGCGGTCACCGAGACCGAGCCGACCTTCCGCGAAGACCTGCTGGGCTCGGTGTCGGTGATCGACCTCCTGACCGAGCCGGTCAACGTCCTCGCCGACCGTTGGCGCTCGGGCGACGCGTGACGCCGGCTCGGTCGAGCGGGGGACCGGCGTGTCCTCCACGATGATCGGGATCGGGACCGATCTGGTCGACCTCGACCGGTTCCGCCTGGTCATCGAGCGCACGCCCACGATCGTCGACCGGCTGTTCACCGACGGCGAGCGGGCCTACGCGTGCCTCCGCCGCGACCCGACCGAACGGCTCGGGGCCCGGTTCGCGGCCAAGGAGGCGACGATGAAGGCCCTGGGCGTCGGCCTCGGCGAGGTCGACTTCCGCGACATCGAGGTCATCCGGCTCGAGTCGGGCGCGCCGGTGCTGGCCGTGCACGGTCGGGCCGCGAGCGGTGGCCGCCGAGCAGGGCGTCAGCCGTTGGATGATCACCATGAGCCACACCGACCACCTGGCCCAGGCGGTGGTGGTGGCCCTGGCCGACACCCGTGACGCACCGTGATCCCGATCCTGACCCCCGACGAGATGGCGGCCGTCGACCGCGCCGCCCCCGAGCCGGTCGAGGTGCTCATCGGGCGGGCCGGCGCGGCGGTGGCGCGATCGGCGCTCGCCCTCCTGGGCGGCACCTACGGTCGGCGCGTCGTGGTGGTGGCGGGCAAGGGCAACAACGGCAACGACGGCCGTGACGCGGCGCGTCGGCTGTCCCGGCGCGGCGTGCGCGTCGAGGTGATGGACCCGGGTCCCGACGCGGTCGTCCCGCCGTGCGACCTCGTGATCGACGCGGCCTATGGCACCGGCTTCCGCGGCACCTACGCCTGGCCCGCGCTGCCTCCCGGTGTCCCGCTCCTCGCCGTCGACATCCCGAGCGGCGTCGACGGTCGCACCGGCCAGAGCGTCGGCCCGGTCCCACGGGCCCGGCTCACCGTGACCTTCGCGGCACTCAAGCCCGGTCTCGTGTTCGAGCCCGGGCGCGACGCTCGCCGGTGACGTGGTGGTGGCCGACATCGGCCTGGAGGTCGGCGTCGTCCGGGGCCGCCCTCGTCGAGTCGAGCGACGTGCGCGCGTGGATGCCGCACCGACCGGCCGTGACCAACAAGTGGCGCTCCGCGGTGTGGGTGGTTGCGGGCAGCCCCGGCATGGCGGGCGCGGCCGCGCTCGTCGGCCCGGGGCGCGCTGCGCGCCGGTGCCGGGTACGTGCGCCAGTCGAGTCCCGGGGGCGACGCGGGTGCGGGGCTGCCGATCGAGGTGGTCCAGCTCGATCTGGCCGATCGCGGGTGGTCGACCGCGGTGCTCGACGATCTCGACCGGTTCGCGGCGGTCGTCATCGGCAACGGCCTGGGCACCGCCGACCACACGCGGGCCGAGGTGCGCGCGGTGGTGGCGGGCGCTGGCGTGGTACCGGTGGTGGTCGACGCGGACGGGATCACGGCGCTGGCCGACGAGGCCGACCCGTCGGTCGGATCGCAGGTGGTGCTCACGCCCCACGACGGCGAGTTCGCCCGCCTGGCGGGAGGCCCCCCGGGCGACGACCGGATCGAGGCGACCCGCGCCCTGGCCGCGCGCCTCGGCTGCGTGGTGCTGCTGAAGGGAGGTCCGACGGTGGTCGCGGCGCCTGCCGGCGACGTGCTCGTCGTGGCCGCGGGCGACGCCCGCCTGGCCACCGCCGGCACCGGAGACGTGCTGGCCGGGGTGATCGGCGCGCTGTGCGCGTCGGGCCTCGACCCCTTCCGGGCCGCCGCGGCCGGAGCGTTCCTGCACGGCGAGGCCGCCGCCCTAGGCTGGGCCGACGGCCTGGTGGCCGGCGACATCCCCGACCGTCTCCCCGAGGTCCTCGAACGACTCTCGGTCGAACACCGTGTCCTCGACCGGTCGGCCCGACCCTGATCCCACCTGCTCGACCGCTCCGACCCCACCGCCGCGACCAGGAGGCCCGATGCTTCGCGACCAGCCCGTCAGAGACGTGATGACGACCGACGTCATCACCTTCCAACCCGATCAGAACGTGCTCGAGGCCATGCAGGTGCTGGTCGATCGCGGGGTCGACGCGGGGCCGGTGCTCGACGACGGTCGCATCGTCGGCATGCTCTCGACGGGCGATCTCGTGGTCGAAGAGGCGCGGGTGCACTACCCGACGATCGTCAACTTCCTCGGGGTCAACGTCACGATCCCCTTCGAGCACCAGAAGCTCGACGACTCGGTCAGCAAGGCGCTCGGCGCCTCGGTGGGCGAGGTCATGAGCAGCCACCCCCAGACCATCGACGCCGACGCCACCGTCGAGGACGCGGCGACGTTGATGCACGACCACGAGATCTCGCGCCTCCCGGTCACCGACCCCGACGGCGGGCTGGTCGGCATCATCGCCCGGGGCGACATCCTGCGGGCCATCGTCGCCGGTCGCGGCGAGGACGACCCCGGAGAGGGCGCGTAGGCCCGATGCGAGCCACGCGGGCCGAGGTCGACCTCGACGCGGTCGCCCACAACGTCTGCGCCCTGCGCGAGCTGGTGGCGCCCGCGGCGCTGTGCGCGGTGGTCAAGGCCGACGGCTACGGCCACGGCGCCATCGCCGTGGGCCAGGCGGCGCTGGCGGCCGGCGCAGGCTGGCTCGGCGTGGCGTTGGTCGAGGAGGGCGCCGTGCTGCGCCGCGCCGGCATCGAGGCGCCGATCCTGCTGTTGTCGCAACCCCGTCCGGACGACGTCGACGGGGCGGTCCGCCTGGGGCTCCACCTGGCCGTCTACACACCCGAGGGCATCGACGCGATCGCCGAGGCGGCCCGCCGGCGCAGGGCGGTGGTGCCGGTGCACCTCAAGGTCGACACGGGCATGAACCGGGTGGGTGCCGCGCCCGTGGACGTCGCCGGGCTGGCCCGCACGATCGTCGACCGGCCCGAGCTCGGCTTCGAGGCGCTCTGGACGCACTGCGCGGTGGCCGACGAGCCGGGCAACACCTTCACCGACGAGCAGCTCGACCGCTTCGACGCCGTCTCGGCCGAGCTGGCCGACCTCGGCCTCGAGCCGGCCATGCGCCACGCGGCCAACACGGCCGCCGCCCTCGACCACCCCCGCAGCCGCCTCGACCTCGTGCGCGTGGGGATCGGCGTCTACGGCATCGCACCGGCGCCGGGCCTGGCGGATCGGGTGGCGCTGCGCCCGGCCCTCGAGCTGCGGGCCGAGGTGGCGATGGTCAAGCGCGTCGCGGCGGGCGAGCGCATCTCCTACGGCCTGGCCCACCGCTTCGAGCGCGACGCCACCGTCGCCACCGTGCCGATCGGCTATGCCGACGGGGTGCACCCGTCGGCTCTCGGCCACCGGCGGGCAGGTCCTCGTCGGCGGACGCCGTCGAGCCATCGTCGGCACGATCACGATGGATCAGCTCATGGTCGACTGCGGCGACGACGACGTGTCGGTGGGTGACGAGGTCGTGCTGATCGGTCGGCGCGGCGACGAAGCCATCGAGGCCCAGGAGTGGGCCGACCGGCTCGACACCATCGCCTACGAGGTCGTGTGCGGCATCGGAGCCCGCGTGCCCCGCCACTACCACCCCACCCCCGACGCCGAGTCGTGATCACCGACGTCGCCGGCGTGCGGGTGGGCCACTGGAGCGACCTCGACGCCTGCACGGGCTGCACCGTCGTGCGCCTGCCGGCCGGCACGACCGCCTCGGCCGAGGTGCGCGGGGGTGCGCCGGCCACCCGCGACCTCGACCTGCTCGATCCATCGCGCACCGTCGCCCGTCTCGACGCGGTGGTGCTGTCGGGCGGATCGGTCTTCGGTCTGGCCGCGGTCGACGGCGTGGTGCGCGCCCTCGAAGCCGAGGGCACCGGCCTGGCCACGACCGCGGGCGTGGTGCCGATCGTCGTGGGCCTGTCGCTGTTCGACCTGGGCGAGGGCGATGCATCGATCCGCCCGGGCCCCGAGCAGGGTGCAGCCGCGTGTGCGGCCGCCGTCGGCGGGCCCTTCGAGGTGGGTCGGGTGGGCGCCGGCGCCGGGGCCACCGTCGGCGGGTGGCCCGATCCGGCCACGCGCCGCCCGGCGGGGCTGCGGCACGGCCACCGTCGCGCGACGGCGGTCTGGTCGTCGCCGCGCTGATGGCGGTCAACGCGGTCGGCGACATCGACGACGGCTCGGCGACCGCCGGAGAGGTCGACCTGTCGGCGCTGCGCACGGCGAGGCCCTTCACCGAAGCGGCGGGCACCCACACGACCATCGGGGTCGTCGTGACCAACGCCCGACTCGACAAGGTGGGTTGCCTGCTGGTGGCCCAGGGCGGCCACGACGGCCTGGCTCGGGCCGTGTTCCCACCCCACACCAGCGCGGACGGCGACGCGTTGGTGGCCGCCTCGGTCCCCGAGGTGGATGCGCCGATCGATCTCGTGCGGGTGATGGCGCTGCTCGCCGTCGAGCGGGCGATCCGTGGGGTCACGGCGTGAGCCGCAAGTAGCATTCGGCGCGTGCCGACCGCCCTGGACGAGCTCGCCGTCGAGGCGAGCACCTGCACCCGCTGCCCGTTGGCGGCCGGTCGGACCCAGGTCGTGTTCGGCATGGGCGATCCGCACGCCGACCTGCTGTTCGTCGGTGAGGGTCCGGGGGCCGAGGAGGACCGTCAGGGGCTGCCGTTCGTCGGGCGATCCGGCCAGCTGCTCGACCGGCTGATGCTCCAAGAGCTCGGCCTGACCCGCGATCGGGTGTACATCGCCAACGTCGTCAAGTGCCGGCCGCCCAACAACCGCGATCCGCAGCCCGCCGAGATCGTCGCCTGCCGGCCGTACCTCGAGCGCCAGATCGAGCTGATCGCGCCCGCGTGATCGTGACCCTGGGCAAGTTCGCCGGCCAGCTGCTGCTCGACTCGACGATCGGCATCACCAAGCTCCGCGGCCAGCAGTACCCGTTCGGCGACGCGCGTGCTGATCCCCACCCTGCACCCCGCCTACGCGCTGCGTGGGGGCGGCGAGCCGATGGCCCAGATGCGGGCCGACTTCGTGCGGGCCAAGCTGGTGCTGGCGGCCGCGTGACCCTGGCCGCCCGGTCGCGCTCGGCGACCGACACCCGCGACATCGCCGCCGCCATGGCCGAGCTGGCGCGGCCCGGCGACGTCATCCTGCTGGCCGGTGAGCTCGGCGCGGGCAAGACCGCGTTCTGCCAGGGGTTCGGCGCCGCCCTCGGGGTGACCGACCGCATCACGAGCCCCACCTTCACGCTGGCCAGCGCGTACCAGGGCCGCCTGGAGTTGAACCACCTCGACGTGTACCGCCTGGAGCAGCTGACCGAGGTGCTCGACCTCGGGCTGCCCGAGATGCTCGACGAGGGGGGAGTCACGCTGGTCGAGTGGGGTGACGCCATCATCGGCGCACTGCCCGCCGACTACCTGGTGGTGCGCATCACCTACGGCGACGATCTCGACGAGCGCCGCTTCGAGCTCGAACTGGTGGGCGACCGCTGGTCCGCCCGGCACCGGGCCATCTCGCTGGCCCTGGCCACCTGGATCGAACCGTGCTGATCCTCGGGATCGACACGGCCACCGCGCAGGTCAGCTGCGCCATCGGCGGCCACGAGGGCGTCCTCGCGTCGACGCGCTCGTCGCGGGGCAAGCGACATGCCGAGTCGCTCACGCCGGCGGTGCAGTTCGCCTGCCAGCAGGCCCGGATCGAGCTGAGCGAGATCAGCGTCGTGGCCGTCGACCTGGGCCCCGGCCTCTACACGGGGCTGCGCGTCGGCGTGGCCGCGGCGAAGGCCATGGCGTTCGCGCTGCGCGTTCCCATGATCGGCGTCCCGAGCCTCGACCTGCTCGCCTTCCCGGTGCGGTTCACGTCGCGCCTCATCGTGGCGGCCATCGACGCGCGGCGCGGCGAGATCTTCTACGCCTTCTACCGGCAGGTTCCCGGCGGCGTGCAGCGGCTGAGCGACCACCAGGTGGGGACGCCCGACGATCTGGCCGGCGAGCTGCTAGCGGCGGGCGAGGAGTGCCTGCTGGTCGGCGACGGCGCGATCCGGTACCGCGAGGTGTTCGACGGGTTCAACAGGGTCGACATCGTCGGCGAGGAGCTCGCCTGTCCGATGGCCTCGTCGCTCGTGATGCTGGCCCACGCCCAGGCGCTGCGCGAGCAGTTCGTCAAGCCCTGGGAGCTGACCCCGCTCTACCTGCGCAAGCCCGACGCCGAGATCAACTGGTCGACCCGCGAGGGCGCGGGATGACCGCGCCGCGCGGGGCGGCGCGGGATGACGTGGTCGTGCTCACGCCCATGCGGCGTCGCCACCTCCGTGCCGTCCTGCGGATCGAGGGCCGGAGCCAGGCGAGCGGCTGGTCGCTCGGCCTGTTCCTCGGCGAGCTGGCCCGCCCCGAGGGCCGCAGCTACCTGGTGGCCAAGGTGGGCTCGCAGGTCGTCGGCTTCGCCGGGATGCTGTTCATCGGCGAGGACGGCCACGTGTCGACCATCTCGGTCGATCCGGCGTGGCGCCGACGCGGGATCGCCACCCGGCTGATGGCCGCGCTGAGCCGCGAGGCGATCGCCCGCGGCGCCACGGCGATGACCCTCGAGGTACGGGCCGGCGGCACCGGCGCCCAGGCGCTGTACCGCGCGTTCGGGTTCGCTCCGGCCGGCGTGCGCCGCAACTACTACAAGGAGACCGGCGAGGATGCGTTGGTGATGTGGGCCCACGACGTCGACACGCCGGCCTACGACGAGCGCCTGCGCGCGCTCGAGGCGCCGACGGCGGCCACCACGCGGCTCGAATCGGTGGGCCGGGCGTGACCGGGACGCGCATCCTCGGCATCGAGACGTCGTGTGACGAGACGGCCGCGGCCGTCGTCGTCGACGCCCGTCAGGTGCTGTCGTCGGTGGTGAGCAGCCAGGTCGACCTGCACGCCCGCTTCGGCGGCGTCGTACCCGAGATCGCCAGCCGCGCCCACGTCGAGTCGCTCACGCCGGTGGTGGCGCGGGCGCTGATCGAGGCGGGGATCAGCGACGACCACGTCGATGCCGTGGGCGCCACCGTCGGGCCCGGCCTGGTCGGCGCGCTGCTCGTGGGGCTCAGCGCGGCCAAGGCGCTGGCGCTCGTGTGGGACGTCCCGTTCGTGGCCGTCAACCACCTCGAAGCGCACTTGTACGCCTCGCTCCTCGATGAGCCCGACCTCGAGCTGCCGATCGTGGTGCTGCTGGTGTCGGGCGGGCACACCCAGCTCATCCTCATGGAGGGCCACGGCCGGTACCGCCTGCTGGGTTCGACCATCGACGACGCCGCCGGCGAGGCCTTCGACAAGGTGGCCCGCTACCTGGGCCTCGGCTACCCGGGCGGACCGGCGATCGACCAGATCAGCCTCGAGGGCGATCCCCAGGCGATCGCCTTCCCACGCGCCATCCTGGCCGACGGCTACGACTTCTCGTTCAGCGGCGTCAAGACGGCGGTGGTCAACCACGTGCGGCGCCATCCCGAGGTCGCCACCCCCGACGTGGCCGCGTCGTTCCAGGAGGCGGTGGTCGACGTGCTCGTGACCAAGGCCCGCCGGGCGGCGGTGGCCCACGGCGCCAAGGGGCTGGCGCTGGCCGGGGGCGTGGCGGCCAACTCGCAGCTGCGCACCCGCATCCTCGACGCCTGCATGGCCGACGGGCTGCACCCGTTGCTCCCGAGCCGCGAGATGTGCACCGACAACGCGGCCATGGTGGCGGCCGCCGCCTGGTGGCGCCTGCAGAGCGACGGACCCTCGCCCCTCGACACCGGGGCCGTGCCCGGCCTGCGCCTGCCGACCCTCGACTGACCGACTCTCGACTGACCGGCCTCGGCTGACCGGCCTCGGCTGGCCGGACTCGCTGACCGACGGGTTGTGTGCCGGACCCGGATGGGCCTATCGTTAGCACTCGCACTACGAGAGTGCTAACAGGCCGGCGGTCGCCGGCCGACCGTCCGATCTGTACACGGAGGCGTGCACACAATGGCTCTTCAGCCCCTCGACGATCGCATCGTCGTCAAGCCCGGCGAGTCCGAGGAGACCACCGCCAGCGGCCTGGTCATCCCTGATACGGCCAAGGAGAAGCCCCAGCAGGGCGAGGTCCTCTCCGTGGGTCCGGGTCGTCGTTCCGAGCAGACCGGCGAGATCATCCCGCTCGACGTCAAGGTCGGCGACACCGTCGTCTACAGCAAGTACGGCGGCACCGAGATCACCGTCGATGGCGATGACGTGCTGATCCTGACCGCCCGCGACGTGCTCGCCATCGTCAAGTAGGAGTCGCACCCATGCCCAAGATCCTCAAGTTCGACGAGGACGCTCGCCGCGCCCTCGAGGCCGGCGTCAACAAGCTGGCCGACGCCGTCAAGGTCACGCTCGGCCCCAAGGGCCGCAACGTGGTGCTCGACAAGAAGTTCGGTGCGCCCACCATCACCAACGACGGTGTGTCGATCGCTCGCGAGATCGAGCTCGACGACCCGTTCGAGAACATGGGCGCCCAGCTCGTCAAAGAGGTCGCCACCAAGACCAACGACATCGCGGGTGACGGCACCACCACCGCCACCGTGCTGGCGCAGGCCCTCGTGCGTGAAGGTCTGCGCAACGTGGCCGCCGGCGCCAGCCCCCTGAGCCTCAAGCGCGGCATCGACAAGGCCGTCGTGGCCGCCGTCGCCTCGCTCGCCAAGCAGGCCAAGGAGATCGACGAGAAGTCCGAGATCGCCCAGGTCGCGTCGATCTCGGCGGCCGATCCCGCCATCGGCGAGGTCCTGGCCGACGCCATCGACAAGGTGGGCAAGGACGGCGTGGTCACCGTCGAAGAGTCCAACACGTTCGGCATGGAGCTCGACTTCGTCGAGGGCATGCAGTTCGACAAGGGCTACCTGTCGCCGTACATGGTGACCGATCCCGAGCGCCAGGAAGCGGTGCTCGACGATCCGTACATCCTGTTCGTCAACGGCAAGATCGGCTCGGTGCAGGATCTGCTGCCCGTCCTCGAGAAGGTCATGCAGAGCGCCAAGCCGCTCGTGATCGTGGCCGAGGACGTCGAGGGCGAGGCCCTGGCCACGCTCGTGGTCAACAAGATCCGTGGCACCTTCTCCTCGGTGGCCGTCAAGGCCCCGGGCTTCGGTGAGCGCCGCAAGGCGATGCTGGCCGACATGGCCATCCTCACCGGTGGCCAGGTCATCTCCGAGGAGATCGGGCTCAAGCTCGAGAACACCACCCTCGACCTGCTCGGCCACGCCCGCAAGGTCGTCGTCAACAAGGACGACACGACCATCATCGAGGGCGCCGGCGCCGCCGACGACGTCAAGGGCCGCATCGCGCAGATCAAGCGCGAGATCGACGACACCGACTCCGACTGGGACCGCGAGAAGCTCCAAGAGCGTCTGGCCAAGCTCTCGGGCGGCGTGGCCGTCGTCAAGGTCGGCGCGGCCACCGAGGTCGAGCTCAAGGAGAAGAAGCACCGCATCGAAGATGCGCTCTCGGCGACCCGGGCCGCCATCGAGGAAGGTGTGGTCGCCGGAGGCGGCACCGCTCTCCTGCGCACCCGTGCCGCGGTCACCAAGGCCATCAAGGGCCTCGAGGGTGACGAGGCCACCGGTGCCCGCAGCGTGTACACCGCGCTCGAGGCCCCGGCCCGCCTCATCGCCGACAACGCCGGCCTCGAGGGTGCCGTCGTGGTCCAGCGCATCGAGTCCGAGTCGGGCTCGACCGGCCTCAACGCCGCCACCGGCGAGTTCGTCGACCTGCTCAAGGCCGGCGTCATCGATCCGGCCAAGGTGACCCGCGCCGCGTTGCAGAACGCTGCGTCGATCGCCGGCCTGCTGCTCACCACCGAGGCGCTCGTCGCCGACAAGCCCGAAGAGGCATCGGCCATGCCGGCGATGCCGGGCGGTGGCATGGGTGGCATGGGTGGCATGGGCATGATGTGACCCGTCCGGGGGCCGACGGCCTCCGTGCGATCCGGCAGACGGCCGGCCCTGCGGGGCCGGCCGTGCCGCGTCCGGACCCGGATCGGTATCCTCCGGGCATGGACCGCCCACCGCCCGATCCCGCGAAGTTGCTGGCCTACTGGCAGGAGTGGGAGCGCGGCGACACGCCACCGGGCCGGGTGATGGCCAACCTCAAGACCGGTGGCCTGCACGAGCTGCTCGACCAGCTGGTCGGCGAGCCGGCCGCGACCCCGCCGGCTTGAGCCGGCCCGTTCGGGTCAACGGCCCGGCTCCTCAGGTCATCCCCCGTCCGCCGAACGCCCGTCTGGGCCCGCCGGCGCCCTGGGCCGATCTCGACGAGGCGCGGCGCCGGCCGTCGCTCGACGACGTGCGCCGGGTCCTGGCCGAAGCGCCGCCGCCGCGGCGCTCGAGCCTCGAGGGCACCGGCACGCGCCCGTCGGCGGTGCTGGCCCCGCTCTATCCCGACGCCGACGAGGTGCGGGTCGTGCTGACCCGCCGCTCGCGCACCCTTCGCTCGCACCGGGGTGAGGTCAGCTTCCCGGGCGGCGGCCACGAGCCGGCCGACGAGAGCCTGGCCGTCACCGCGCTGCGCGAGGCGTTCGAGGAGATCCGCCTCGATCCGGCGTCGGTCGAGATCATCGGCGAGCTCGACCACCTGCAGACCGTGACCAGCCGCTCGTACATCGTGCCGTTCGTGGGCCAGCTCGCTGGCCGCCCCGACCTCGTGGCCTCGCCGGACGAAGTCGAGGCCATCCTGCACGTCGCGCTGTCCGAGCTGCTGGCCGACGGCGTCTACCACGAGGAGCGGTGGGGCCTGGCCCCCCTCGAGCACCCGGTGCACTTCTTCGAGCTGGACGGCGACATCGTGTGGGGTGCTACGGCCGCGATGCTGCGGGGCCTGCTCGTGCGCCTGACCAGCTGATCCGCAGCCGGTTCGGACGCAGGCAGCAGGCGTTCACCAGGTGTCGACGTGGATCACGCGATCGAGGTCGCGGCGCGGCCCCGGCTTGAAGTCGGTGCCCTTGGTGTAGGCCACGGGGATGAGCGCGCCCTGCATGACGTTGTCGGGCAGGCCGAGCAGCTCGGCCGCCTCGCGCTCGCGGATCAGGTGCAGCGTCGTCCAACACGTCCCGAGGCCCCGGGCCCGCGCCGCCAGGCAGAAGCTCCAGGCGGCCGGGAGCAACGATCCCCAGATCGAGGCGTGGAGCATCACCGGGCCCTCCTCGAACCGACCCTCGACGCACGGGATCACGTGGACCGGCACCTGGCCCATGTGCTCGGCGAGGTAGCCGGCCGAATCGACGACGCGACGTTGGGTCGAGAGGTAGGCCGCGTCGTCCTGGGGCATGCCGGCGATGGCGGCCTCGGGATCGCCGTAGAACGCGTTGAACCCCTCGCGGTAGAACTCGGCCAACGCCTCGCGCTTGGCCGGGTCGGTCACCACGACGAAGTGCCAACCCTGGGCGTTCGACCCGGTGGGCGCCTGGGCGGCCAGGTCGATGCAGTCGCGCACGACGTCGAGCTCGACCGGTCGGTCGAGGTCGAGGCGCTTGCGCACCGCGCGCGTGGTCGACAGCAGCTGGTCGGGATCGAGATCGATGAGCTCAGCCATGACCGGACCCTACCCTCGGCCGTGGGGCGGGGGTCTGGGCGATACTGCACAGGTGGCCCCGCCTCCCGCCTCCTCCGACGAGCTGGATCCGGGCCGGTTCGAGACGCACTGGCACGACAGCCGCGGCTTCCGGCAGGCCTTCGTGCACGAAGGCGCGGGGGGCGTGCCGCTGCTGCTCGTGCACGGGTGGCCCGAGACCAAGCGGATCTGGTGGCGCGTGATCGAGCCGTTGGCCGCGGCCGGGTTCGAGGTCATCGCGCCCGACCTGCGCAACTTCGGCGAGTCCGAGGTGGCTCCCGACGGGTTCGGCGACGCCCCTTCGTCGAGCCACGACCTGTACGCCCTGGTGCACGACCACCTGGGGCACGATCGCGTCGTCCTGGTCGGCGGCGACTTCGGTGGGCCGATCATCCAGGACCTGGCTCTGCGCCACCGAGGCTTCGTCGACCGCATGGTGATCTTCAACTCGCCGCTGCCGTACGACAAGGAGCGCATGGCCGGCCTCGGCTCTCGCTCGACCAGCGCGCACGACTACTTCTTCCGCCAGGGCACCGACGCCGACGCGCTCGCCGCCGAGCTGGCCACCCCCGCGCAGCGGCACCGCTACATCGCCACCTTCTACTCGTCGCGGTTCTGGGCCCATCCGAGCGCGTTCGACGATGTCGCCATCGCCTTCCACGCCGAACCCTTCGGCGACGGCGAGAGGCTCCGCGCCTCGTTCCGGGCCTACGAGAGCGTCTTCTCCGAGGCCGCCCGCTCCGAGCCGAGCCTGCTGGCCCGAAACGCCGATACCCCGACGCTGATCCTCTACGGCCCGTCCGACCACGTGATCGGCGCCGACTTCGACCGCATGGCCGCCCTGGTCTTCGACCATCACGTCGGTCCGTTCCTGCTGCGCGACTGCGGCCACTTCGTGCCGTGGGAGGCGCCGCACGCGCTGATCAGCGGTTGCGCGGCCTTCTGCGCCGACCTGCTCGGCCCGGCCGGCGCTCCACCCCGTGCGTAGCCTGCTGGCGGTGCCGCCACGCGGTGGCGCCAGACCGAGGAGGTACCGTCTCCCCATGCCCAAGCTCGTGTTCGAAGGCGGCACTCAGCAGGAGCTCGTCTCGCAGGTGCGGGCGTGGCTGGCCTCGCTCGAGGCCGACGACGAGGGCTTCATCTCGATGAGCCAGGCCATCGAGCAGGGCGCGGGCCTGACCAAGGACGCCATGCGGATCATCGCCTCGGCCGCGCCCAAGCCCATCGCCCAGAACGAGGTGGTCAAGCAGCTCACCGAGATGGGCTACAAGGTCACCGACGCCACCTCGAAGACGCTGGTCGACGGCCTGGGCTCTGTGGACGAGATCAGCGGGGGCGCCGTGCTGAAGCAGGTCACCGAGCGAGGTCGCACGGCCGCGTTCCAGATGAACGCGGCGGTCGCCAAGCAGATCCTCAAGGCCCTGGCCGGGAGCTGACCGGCTCCCGACCCCGGCTCCTGCCCCGGCCCTGACCTGCGGCGGCGAGGCGCGGGTGGTGGTCCGACCACCACCTGGAGTGCGAGGTGAGTCGACAACTGTGACGATTGCCACTAGAAAGTGGCGGACGTCCGGGGCTCGACCGGGCGCGCACACATCGTTTGTTGCCGGGATGCACCTCCACGGTGGCCCGGCGGGGGGTTTCACATGTCATCTCGGGTCTTGCGTCGTCTCAGCTGTGGCGCCCTGTTGGCCATGCTCGCCTCGGTCTGTGCAGTGGCGGGCACCGCGCTCCCGGCCAGTGCCGCGACCGTCGACAACGCCGGCAACTGGGCGTTCGTCACCGAGAGCGGGTTCATCGACCTCGCCGGCAACAACGCCGTGGTCACGCCCCCGGTGGCACCTCCCGAGTGCAACAACGGGATCAACGACGACGAGGCGCGGGACGCTCCCGGCACGTTCCAGGACAGCAACACCGACTTCTCGGGCGGCGACCCGCAGTGCGCGTCCGCCACCGACGACAGCGAGACCCAGGCAGGCCAGCAGGACAAGCTGCCGATGACCCTGGCCGCCACTGTGGCCAACACCGGCGTGCTCACCGGGTTCGGCTTCAGCTCCGAGCCCCTCTACATCTACACGACCCAGGGCATCGTCCAGTTCCAGACGATCATGCCCGGCGGTGGCAACAGCGGCTCGATCAGCCCGGCCACCGGCGCCGTGAGCCTCAACCTGTCGCTCGAGATCAAGATCACCGTGTTCGCGGCGGTCACCGTCGTGTGCACGACCCCGGCGTTCACGGTCAACCTGTCGACCACCAACGCCCATCCGACGAATCCGATCGCCGTGACGCCGCAGCTCTACTCGTCGGCCACCGGTGAGGCGACCGTCGTCGACAACAACTTCGCGATCCCGGCCACCACCAACTCGGTGACACCCAGCCTCTGCACGCCGGTCAACAGCGGCTTCGGCCTGCCGGCCGCCAACGGCGCCAGCGCCATGCAGCTCACCGACAAGACCTTCACGGCCGCGGCCACCACGCCGGTGCCGGTGCTGAGCAACGCCCAGCCGACCGCCATCGCCGGCACGCCCCAGACGGTGGCCTACGGCTCGACGGTCAACCTGGCCGGTTCGGGCACCGACCCCGACGCCTCGCTCTTCTCGGGCACGGCCACCCATCCGGGACCGCTCTACTACCAGTGGACCCAGACCGCCGGTCCGGCGCTCGCCTCGTTCGACAACTCGGTCATCTACAACCCGGGCGCCAACGTCCACCTGCAGAACCCGAGCTTCACGCCCACCCTGCCCGGCAGCTACACGTTCCAGCTGGCGGTGGCCGATGGGGCCAACGCCGCCCGCAGCACCGGGGCCGACGGTCATACGACCAGCGCCGGCACGACGGTGACCTCCGCGTCCGCGGCGTTCACTTCCAACGACGTCGGGGCCGTGATCAGCGGCACCGGCCTGCCCGCGGGCGACACGATCGCCTCGGTGACCAACGCCACGACCGCCGTGGTCGCCACCGCCGCGACCTCGACGCCAGACCGTCAGCGTCTTCGGCATCCAGTCGGGCGAGGTCTACAGCCCGAACACCTCGACGGTGACGGTCCAGGTCAACAACCCGCCCGCTCCGGTGGCGAACACCGACACCTACTCGACGCCGTTCAACACGGCGCTGACCGTCCCGGCTCCCGGCGTGCTGGCCAACGACACCGGGGCCGGACTCGTCGTGACGCCGGCCACGTCGCCCAGCCACGGCAACGTGACGGTCAACGCCGACGGCAGCTTCACCTACACGCCGAACACCAACTACACCGGACCGGATTCGTTCACCTACACCGACACCGATGTGGCCAGCCAGACCGCGGTCGGCACGGTGAACCTGACGGTCAGCCCGCCGGCTGCGCCGGTGGCCACCGGTGACAGCTACTCGGGTCCCGACAACACGACGCTCACCGTCTCGGCCCCCGGTGTGCTGGGCAACGACACGGGCACCGGCATCTCGGTGACCTCGTCGACCCAGCCCACCCACGGCAGCGTGACGGTCAACTCGGACGGCAGCTTCAGCTACGTGCCGAACGCCAACTACCAGGGCTCCGACTCGTTCACCTACACGATCACCGACGCGGCCAGCCAGACCGCGGTCGCGACGGTGGCCATCACCATGAACGACACCGCACCGGTGGCCAACGCCGGATCGCCCCAGACGGTGGCCTCGGGCGCAAGCGGCGTGACCCTGGACGGCTCGGCCTCGGCCGATCCCGACAGCGGCCCGTCCCCGCTGACCTACGCGTGGACCCAGACGGCCGGACCGGCCGTGACGCTCACGGGGGCCAGCACGGTCTCCCCGAGCTTCACCGCCCCGGCCGAGTACTGCGCGAACGCCACGCTCACCTTCCAGCTCACGGTCGGCGACGGCTCGCTCACCAACTCGTCGACGGTCAACGTGACCGTGAGCAAGCTGACCGGGACCGGGCACACGCCTGGTGACTACAACGGTGACGGCACCGCGGATCCCGCGGTGTACAACCAGTCCACGGGCTTCTGGCAGGTCCGCTGCCTCGGGGCCCCGTTCCAGTGGGGTTCGCCCGGCGACATCGCCGTGCCCGGTGACTACAACGGGGATGGCATCACCGATGTGGCCACCTACCAGCCGAAGACCAGCCCCGGTGGCAACGGCACCTGGGTCGGCAACGAGGGCCTGTGGAAGATCCGGGGCCAGAAGGCCTTCGAGTTCGCCGGCCTGCAGGGCGACATCCCCGTCCCCGCCGACTACTTCGGTGACGGAGTCACCCACGCCGCGCTGTACCGTCCGAGCACGGGCCAGTGGTTCATCCGGCCGCTCGGCGCGTCGCAGTTCGGCGATCCGCACGCCACCGTGATCACCTTCGGCCAGGCGGGCGACATCCCGGTGCCGGCCGACTACAACGGCGACGGCGTGACCGATCTGGCCCTCTACCGGCCCTCGACGGGTCAGTGGCTCATCGGCAACGGCCTCAACGTGTCGTCCCCGACGATCAGCAAGCCGAACTTCCCGCTGAACCTCACGCCCGCGGTCGCCGACTACAACGGTGACGGCAAGGCCGACATCATGGGGCTCGACAGCACCACCGGCCTCTGGTACCTCAACGGGCACGGCAACGTCGCCGTCTCCGGGGGCCAGGCCGGCGATCTGCCGATGTCCGCCGACTACAACGGGAACGGCAGCGCCGACATCGGGCGCTACCGGCCCGGCGGCCGGCGTGGTGGTGATCGACGGTGAAGCTCCCTTCTTCTTCGGAGGGTCCGGCTACCTGCCCGTCACCACCGACTTCATCCACTACACGTGAGTCGGGCGGCCTGCGCCGCCTGCTGATCGAACGACCGGGACCCTCGCTTCGGCGGGGGTCCCGGCGCGTCCGGCCCTCTTCCTTCTGGCGGTCCCGGCGCCTCCGGTCCCGGCGCGTTCGGGAGCGCTCTGCCGGGTAGGCTGATCGCTTCACCGGGCCGGAGACGGGGACCACCGGTCCTCGCACCAGGGGGCCGACGGGGTCCCAGAAAAGGGGCAGTGCAGTGGCTGAGGTCGAGATCGGCATCGGCAAGTCGGGACGCCGGGCGTACGGGTTCGATGACATCGCCATCGTCCCGAGTCGCCGCACCCGTGACCCCGAGGACGTCGACATCTCCTGGGAGATCGACGCCTTCACCTTCGAGCTGCCCGTGATGGGCTCGGCCATGGACGGCGTCATCAGCCCGGCCACCGCCATCGAGATCGGACGCCTGGGCGGGGTGGGCGTGCTCAACCTCGAGGGCCTCTGGACGCGCTACGAGGATCCCGACCCGCTGTTCGCCGAGATCGCCGAGCTGCCGCCAGAGAAGGCGACGCTACGGATGCAGGACATCTACGCCGCTCCCATCATCCCCGAGCTGATCGGCGAGCGCATCCGCCAGATCAAGGACGCCGGCGTCGTCTCGTGCGCGTCGGTCACCCCGCAGCGCACCCAGGCCTTCGCCGACCAGATCCTGGCCGCCGAGCTCGACCTGCTCGTGATCCAGGGCACCGTGGTCTCGGCCGAGCACGTGTCCAAGACGGCCGAGCCCCTCAACCTCAAGCGGTTCGTGCGCGAGCTCGACCTCCCCGTCATCGTCGGCGGCTGCGCGAGCTACCAGGCGGCGCTGCACCTGATGCGCACCGGCGCCGCCGGCGTGCTCGTCGGGGTCGGTCCCGGTCACGCCTGCACCACCCGCGGCGTGCTCGGCATCGGCGTGCCCCAGGCCACCGCCATCGCGGATGCCCGCGCCGCCCGCATGCGTCACCTCGACGAGACCGGCGTGTACGTCCACGTCATCGCCGACGGCGGCATGGGCACCGGCGGCGACATCGCCAAGGCCATCGTGTGCGGCGCCGACGCCGTGATGGTCGGCTCGCCGCTGGCTGCCGCCAGCGAGGCTCCCGGCCGCGGCTACCACTGGGGCATGGCCACCTTCCATCCGACCCTGCCCCGGGGTGCACGCGTCAAGACGACGACGCGCGGCACGCTGCAGGAGATCCTCGTCGGCCCGGCCCACGAGAACGACGGGCGCATGAACCTGTTCGGCGCGCTGCGCACCTCGATGGCCACCTGCGGCTACGAATCGGTCAAGGAGTTCCAGAAGGCCGAGATCATGGTGGCGCCCGCCCTGATGACCGAGGGCAAGTCCCTGCAGCGGTCCCAGGGCGTCGGCATGGGCCACTGATCCGGCCCGCGTCGAACCCAGGCCCCCGATGAGCGATCAAGCGGTCGACACCGTCCTCGTCGTCGACTTCGGGGCCCAGTACGCGCAGCTGATCGCGCGACGGGTGCGCGAGGCGCACGTCTACAGCGAGATCGTCCCGCACACCATCACGGCCGACGAGGTGGCCGCCCGGCGCCCGGCCGGCATGATCTTCAGCGGTGGGCCCTCGTCGGTGCACGTCGAGGCTGCCCCGCGCGTCGACCGCGGCCTCTACGACCTGGGCGTGCCCATCCTCGGCATCTGCTACGGCGCCCAGCTCGTGGCGCTCGACCTCGGTGGCGAGGTGGCCAAGACCGGCCGAGGTGAGTACGGGCGGACGGAGCTGACCCGCGCCGACGGCGGCGCCTGCCTGTTCGGCCCGGCCCAGCCGTCGCTGCAGCCCGTGTGGATGAGCCACTTCGACACGATCACCGCCGCGCCGGCCGGCTTCGCCGTCACCGCATCGACGCCCGACACGCCGGCCGCCGCCTTCGAGTCGGTCGAGCGGGGGATCTACGGGGTGCAGTTCCACCCCGAGGTGGCCCACACCCCGCACGGTCAGGAGCTGCTCGAGCAGTTCGTCTACGAGGCCTGCGGGTGCCGGCCGACCTGGACGATGAGCTCGATCATCGAGTCGTCGATCACGGCGATCCGGGCACAGGTGGGCACCGACCGCGCTATCTGCGGGCTCTCGGGCGGCGTCGACTCGGCGGTCGCCGCCGCGTTGGTCCACCGCGCCATCGGCGCCCAGCTCACGTGCGTGTTCGTCGACACCGGGCTGATGCGCCAGGGCGAGGGCGAGCAGGTGGTCGAGACCTTCCAGCGCCATCAGGGCATCGAGCTGATCCACGTGCGAGCGGCGGACCGGTTCTTCGAGCGCCTCGAGGGCGTCATCGATCCGGAGGAGAAGCGCAAGGCGATCGGCGAGCTGTTCATCCGCGTGTTCGAGGACGCCGCGGGCGGGCTGACCGACGCCCGGTTCCTGGTGCAGGGAACCCTCTATCCCGACGTCATCGAGTCGGGCACCAGCCAGGCGGCCAAGATCAAGAGCCACCACAACGTCGGCGGCCTGCCCGAGGACATGGACTTCGAGCTGGTCGAGCCCCTCCGCGGGTTGTTCAAGGACGAGGTCCGCAAGGTCGGGACCGAGCTCGGCCTGCCCGACGAGATCGTGTGGCGCCAGCCCTTCCCGGGGCCGGGCCTCGGGGTCCGGATCATCGGCGAGGTCACGCCCGACAAGGTGGCGACCCTGCAGCACGCCGATGCCATCGTCGCGCGAGGAGATACGCATGGCCGGCCTCGAGCGCGAGATCTGGCAGGCCTTCGCCGTGCTGCCCGACATCCGCTCGGTGGGCGTGATGGGCGACGAGCGCACCTACGCCTACCCCGTGATCATCCGCGCCGTGACCAGCGAGGACGCCATGACCGCCGACTGGGCCCGCCTGCCCCACGACCTGCTCGAGCGCCTGTCGAGCCGGATCATCAACGAGGTCCCCGGCGTCAACCGCGTCGCCTACGACATCACCTCCAAGCCCCCCGGCACCATCGAATGGGAGTGACCCTGGCCAAGGCGGCCGGGCTGACCTAACATCATCCGTTGGGGCCGACGTCGAACGATCGTTCGACTGAGGTGGTGCGGAGAAGCCCAACGTCCGGACAGGAGTCCGCCTGGTGAGGTTCTCGGCACGGCGAGTGATGATGACGACGCTTTCGGCGCTGATGGCGGTCGCCGTGCTCGGACTCTCGGCCGCGCCCTCGTCGGCGGACGCCATCACCGACAAGAAGGCTCAGGCCGCCCAGATCGCGCAGGAGCTGGCGCACCTGTCCGCCAAGATCGACCTGCTCGGCCAGCAGTACGACGCGGCGCAGGAGAAGATGGCGGCCGACAACCGGCAGATCGCGGCCGCGGCCAGCCAGCTCTCGGCCGCCAACCACCAGCTCGAGCGGGCCCGCCACGACCTCGCGGCGTACGCGGTCGAGGCGTACGTCAACGGGGACGGCGGCAGCGACCTGTCCGACATCCTGCTGACGGGCAAGGGACCGGACGTGGTCACCCAGGTCGCCTACCTGCGGGCGGCCTCGGGCAACCGGGCGCAGCTCGTCGACGACGTGCGCGCCGCCGAGTACACGACTCACACCCATCTCGCCGCGCTGCAGGCGGCCAAGGACGCGGCCCACGCCCTGCAGGCCAAGCTCTCGGCCGAGAAGAAGCAGGCGGACCAGGCGATGGCCGATCAGCAGCACCTGCAGGCCACCGTCACCGGGCAGCTGGCCCAGCTCGTGCAGCAGGCCCAGGCCCGGCAAGCGGCGCTGGCCGAGCAGGCGGCCAAGGCCCGCGCGGCCGCCGCCGCGCCGCCGACCGCCTCGCCCGGCTCGGGCCCGGGGGGCCGGGGTTCAGCCCCCAACCCGTCGGGCTCGGGTGGATCGACGCCCACCACCCAGCCGGGCACGCCGCCGACCACCAGCCCGCCCTCGACCCAGCCGGTGATCCCCCTTCCCATCCCACCCGGGACCCCGCCGCCGGTCCTGCCGGCCGCGGTCCAGGCGATCGCCGTGGCCCGCAAGTACCTCGGAACGGCCTACCAGTGGGGCGGCGACAGCCCGGCGACCGGTTTCGACTGCTCGGGCCTCGTCCAGTACTCCTACGGCCAGGTCGGGATCTCGCTGCCCCGAGTGGCCGACGAGCAGGCCGCGGCCACGTGGCACGTCTCCTATGCCGCGGCCCAGCCCGGCGATCTGGTCTTCTTCGACTCGCCCGACGTCGGCCACGTGGCCATCTACCTGGGCGGCGGGATGATGCTCGACGCGCCGCACACGGGCGCGTTCGTCCGCATCGAGCCGATCTGGTGGGCGTCGTGGGTCGGCTTCGGCCGGGTCGTCTGAGCGGTAGCCCGCGTCAGTCGAGGTAGCCCGCGAGGATCGCGATCTCGTCCTGCAGCACCTCGGCGTCGTCGTGGCGACCGGCGCGGGTGTAGAGCCCGATCGTGTCGAAGCGATCGTCGATCTCGGCCTGCAGCACGGCGTCGACCTCGGCCTCGGACAGCAGGCGCCGGGGATGGTCGATCGAGACGACCGGCGACGGGCACGGCGACTGGCGCGGCGGACGGCGCGATGTCGGGAGTCTCGGCGTTGGCGATGGCCGCCAGCGCGGTGCGCAGCACCGACACGCGCCGGGAGTCGTGTGCCTTCAGGGCCGACGACAGGTCGGTCCGGAGGCGGTCGGATCGCGCCACCGCCGGCGTCGTCGCTCGGGTGGTGGTCGGCGTGGAGGGGTCCATCGCCGGGACCGTACCCGTGGCGCCTGACGGGATCGCCCGATTTTCGAGGCTCAGCGGCCCGCCAGCTCGGCCACCACCGGGGCCATCGCCTCCATGGCGTCGAGCCCGAGCCCGATGTAGGAGAGGCCGAACCGTTCGCGGCGGTCGAGGCACTGGTCGACGATCTCGCCCACCGTGCCGACCAGGGCGTGGGGCGAGTCGAGCGACTCGGCCGGGGTCAGCCCGAAGGTCGGGCCGACGGCGTCGGCCACCGCGGCGCGGTCGTCGCTGACCATGGCCAGGTGCACCCGCACGTGCAGTTCGATCTGGTCGAACCGGTCGCCCGCGGCGTCGCGGATCCAGCCGATCTTGTCCCTGGTGGCCTGGTCGGTGGCGCTCGGCCCGGCTGATTCGTCGATGCGACCCGCGCCCAGGGCGATGTTCAACCCGATGATGTCCGCGCGTCGCGCCGCCAGGGTGAGCAGCCGTCGCCCGCCGCCTCCGACCAGGATCGGAGGCCCGGGGTGCTGAACGGGCTTGGGGTGACCGACGAGGCCGCGCACCGACGTAGTGGCGTCCCTCGACGGTGCAGGGCGAGTCGGACCACAGGCCGGTGACGATGTCGAGCGCCTCGGCCAGGCGCTCGATGCGCGCACCCGGTGGGTCGAGCCCGATCCCGCTCTGCGCGTAGTCGGTCGTCATCCAGCCGGCGCCGAGGCCCAGCTCGAGGCGTCCACCGGACAGCAGGTCGAGGGTGGCCGACTCCTTGGCCAGCACGACGGGATGGCGGTAGTCGTTGCAGTAGGTGAGCGAGCCGACGCGCAGCACGGTGGTGGCGTCGGCCGCGGCCATGAGCGCGGGCGTGATGGCGTACTGGTCGTCCAGGTGGTCCGACACCGTCAGCGTCGAGTACCCGAGGCCCTCGACCGTGCGGGCCAGCTCGGGCCACGACGTCCCCGGCGGGGGCGCGGCGGCCTGCACGCCGAATCGGAACGGTCGGACCCGGGCCATCGTGAGGCCACGCTAGCGCTGTCACTAACCTGCGGAAGGTGCCCGACTCGCTCAGCGACTTCACCCGATCGACCTTCACCCACGACGGCAAGGAGCGCGACGTCTACCGCCTCGGCGAGGGACCGGCGGTCATCGTGATCGCCGAGATCCCCGGCATCACGCCCAAGGTGGCGGACTTCGCCCGGCGTGTCGTCGCCATCGGGTGCACGGTCGTGTTGCCCCGCCTGTTCGGCGACCCCGGTGCCGACCCGTCGGTCACGTACGCGCTGCGGTCGATCACGCCGGCGTGCGTCTCGAAGGAGTTCGCGGCCTTCGCCTCCAACCGCACGGCCCCGGTGACCCGTTGGTTGCGGGCGCTGGCGGCCGACGCCCACGAGAGCTGCGGTGGACCCGGCGTGGGGGCACTGGGGATGTGCTTCACCGGCGGGTTCGCGCTCGGGATGATGGTCGACGACCGGGTGATCGCACCCGTGCTCAGCCAGCCGTCGTTGCCGCTCGGTCCGTCCAAGAAGTCCCAGCGCGGCCTGCAGCTGTCCGACGACGACCTCGCCCGGGTCAAGCAGCGGGCGGCCGACGGGGTGTGCGTGCTCGGCCTGCGCTTCACGGCCGACCCGGTCGTGCGGGCGGCACGCTTCGACCGCCTGCGGGCCGAGCTCGGCGACAACTTCATCGGCGTCGAGATCGACTCGTCCAAGGGCAACCCCTGGGGCTTCCCCCGAGGCGCGCACTCGGTGCTCACCGAGCACTTCGTGGACGAGCCCGGCAACCCCACTCGCGACGCCCTCGACCAGGTGCTCGAGTTCTTCCGGCAGCGGCTCGTCGAACCGGCCTGACCCGGGCGCCCGGACACGACCGACCGCTACCGGTCACCGACCAGCTCGATCACCGTCGCCATCACGTCGATGGTGTCGGCCCGCGTCACGAAGTAGGTGATGCCCCACCGGTCGCGGTGGGACCGGATCTGCTCGGCCATCTGCGCCGGGCTCCCGAGCAGCAGGAACGGCGTGGACAGGGCGTCGTCGACCGACAGCCCGTCGACGTCGGCTGCGATGGCGGCGGCCGCCGCCCGTCGGTCATCGGTCGCGACCACCGCTTGCACGAGCGCGTTGAGCTCGAGCGAGTCGTAGCGGTCGCCCGCTCCGAAGCGCACCTGGTCCAGTCGATCGGTCAGGTCGGACTCGGACCACCGCACCGCGTGGCGCTGGCCGTCGGCCAGGGTCGCGCCGAGCCCGGTGAGGCCGACGATGTCGGCCACGCGGCCGGCCAGGCGCAGCACGCGGGTGCCGTTGCCGCCGACGAGCAGCGGCACCCGGTCCTGGACCGGACCGGGCGAGCACCGCACCTGGTCGAGGTGGTAGTCGTGGCTGTCGTGCGACACGGTCTCGCCGTCGAGCAGGCGCCGCAGGATGGGCGCCGCCTCCTCGAGGCGACCGACCCGCAGTCGGGCCGCGTCGAACGGCAGCCCGATCGATGCGTACTCGGGCCGCGAGTGCCCGGCGCCGATGCCGAGCTCGAACCGGCCGTCGGTGGCGATGTCGACCGCCGCAACGTCACGCGCCAGAAGCGCGGGGTGGTGGAAGTCGTTGTTGATCACGAGCGTGCCGACCCGCAGCGCCGTGGTGGCCTCGGCCACGGTGACCAGCGGGATGAGCGGCGCGGGCGCGTCGCCCAGGTGGTCGGGCAGCACGAGGACGTCGAAGCCGGCCGCCTCGGCGCGCCTGGCCGTGTCGACGAGCGCGGCGCGGGTGGTGAGAGCGCCGACCTGGACACCGAAGCGCACCGCTCGCTCTGTTGCCCCACTCATCCCGGCCCGCTCATGCTGGCCCGCTCATGCTGGTCCGGCCAGATGGCAGGCGGAGGTGCGACAGCCCGGGAAGTCCCAGTCGGCGCCCAACAGGTCCTCGGCCACTTGGACCGCGCCGCTGACGTCGAAGGATCCTGGCGACACCGACTCACCGTCCTGCGAGATCTCGGCCAGCTGCACGTAGCGCGTGCCGCGCCGGGCCAGCAGCACGACGCCGTAGCGCAGCTGGGGGACCGTCGCCGGCACGATGATGGTCGTTCCCGACCCGTCGTTCTCGATCTGTTGCTGGGGCCGGTTGCCGTACTGGGACTCGAGCACGCCCTCGGCGTCGACCATGGCCACCTGGGATCCCTTGTGCCGGCCGAGCGAGAACTGGTGGTCGAGCTGTGCGCCCCGGCGGGGATCGTCGGCGGTGGCGATCAGCGTGATCGTGGACCCGTCGCGGGCGCTGCACAGCGTCTGGTCCGCGACGTAGGTGGGGCGGAAGTCCCACATCGAGTGGCCCCGCCACGACGCATCGGCGGCGGGCTGCAGCGAGGTGCAGGCCATGGTGGACGGTTCCGTGCTCGAGGTCGACGACGCGCCCGTCGTCGCGCAGCCGGCGCCGAGCAGGCCGACCAACGCGAGGGCGACGAGGAGTCGCCCCGATCGCCGACCAGGGCCGCGGTGCGCAGGCTCCCGGCTGATGGCCCGAACGTAACACCGCGCCGCGGCCCGGCCTGGCCGGCTCCGGGAGCAGTCACACCGCACCGGTAGGGTTGGGGCGTCATGACGATGTTCGAGCCGGCCGACCGAGCCGATGGCGCCGACGGGGCCGATCGGCCCGACCGTGCCCAGCGTGCCGACGGGGCCGATCCCCGTCCCGACGACCAGGACCGTCCCGAGCGGCCCGATCCCACCGCCGGGCTCAACCCTGTCCAGCTCGAGGCCGTCACCCACGGCGACGGACCGCTGCTGGTCGTGGCCGGGGCCGGCTCGGGCAAGACGCGGGTCCTGACCCACCGCATCGCCCACCTGATCCGCAACGAAGGCGTGTCGCCGTTCGAGATCCTGGCCATCACGTTCACCAACAAGGCCGCCGACGAGATGAAGCAGCGGGTGGCGTCGCTGGTCGGCCCCGTGGCCCAGAAGATGTGGGTGTCGACCTTCCACTCGGCGTGCGTGCGCATCCTGCGCCGTGACGGCTCGGCCCTCGGGTACCCGTCCTCGTTCACGATCTACGACCAGGCCGACGCGGTGCGCCTCACCGGCTACGTCGTGCGCGATCTCAACCTCGACTCCAAGCGGTTCCCACCGCGATCGGTGCACGCCACCATCAGCGCGGCCAAGAACGACGGGCTCGGGGTGGCCGCCTACACCGAGCGGGCGCAGGTGATCTTCGAGCGCAAGATCGCCGACGTCTACCGCGAGTACCAGACCCGGCTCGAGCGCGCCGGCGCCATGGACTTCGACGACCTGCTGGCCAACGCGGTGCGCCTCTTCGACGAGCACCCCGACGTGCTCGAGCACTACCGGCAGCGCTTCAAGCACGTGCTGGTCGACGAGTACCAGGACACCAACCACGTGCAGAACGAGCTCGTGCTCCAGCTCACCTCGGGCCACCGCAACGTGTTCGTCGTGGGCGATGCCGACCAGTGCCTGCCTCCGGGCACGATGATCTCGACCCCGACCGGCCACGTCGCCATCGAGTCGTTGGCCGAGGGTGACCCGGTGCTGGGGACGGTCGGGCGGGCCGATGTGGTCGAGGGTCGCGTGACCGCGGTGAAGCGCAGCCGCGCCGATGACCAGATGGTGGCCGCCACGGTCGAAGGCCGGATCCTCCGAGGAACGCCCCACCACATCGTGCCTGCTCGCATGACGGCCGAGCCAGGCCGATGGTTCGTCTACCTGATGTGGCGAGCCGACCGCGGCTATCGGGTGGGTCAGACCAAGAGCGTTCGCCGCGACAGCCGTGGGGCGCAGCAGCTGGGCTTCGTCGTTCGCTGCGGTCAGGAGCATGCCGACAAGTTGTGGGTGCTCCGCGTCTGCGAGTCGGCGGCCGACGCCTCCTACTGGGAGGCCTGGCTCGCCGCCCGCTACGGCCTGCCCACGGCCTGCTTCCACGCGGTCGGCCGACCCGGCATGGCCCTCGACGAGCCGGCCCTGGCCCGCCTCTACCGCGAGCTCGACACCGAGACCGCGGCCAAGCAGCTCATGGACGACCTCAGGCTGCACCCCGACTTCCCCCACCATCGCCCCCAGGGCGGTCAGCGCCGACAGACGCTGAACCTGACCATGTTCGCCGATGCCCGGGGGCACGTGAGCTACCACCGGCTCCAGTGGTCGTCGAACCGTGCCGAGGTGGCCGACCGACTCAGCCAGGCAGGCCTGTCCGTCCGGCCCGGGAAGCTCGCTTCCACCTTCCGGTTCGAGACCAGCCGGCGAGACTACGCCGAGGCCCTGTCGCTGGCTCGTCTCGCCGCCGACGCGGGCGGCCTCGACATCCGCTCGCGCCTGGCTCTTGGAGGGACCGTCTACGACTACACCCCCCTGAGCCATCTGCGGCCCGGGATGTGCGTGCTGGTTCAGCACGACGACGTGTTCGTCGAAGCCCCCGTCGATTCGATCGAGCTCGAGCGCTATGACGGCCCGGTCTACGACCTCGAGGTCGAGGGCACGCACACCTACGTGGCCAACGGCATGCTCGTCCACAACAGCATCTACAACTTCCGCGGCGCCGACATCCGCAACATCATGGAGTTCGAGGCGGCGTTCCCCGACGCCACGGTGATCGTGCTCGAGCAGAACTACCGCTCGACCCAGACGATCCTCGACGCGGCCAACGCGGTCATCGCCAACAACCTCGGGCGCAAGCCCAAGGAGCTGTGGACCGATCAGGGCCACGGTCAGGCCATCGTGCGCTACCACGCCGACGACGAGGGCGACGAGAGCCAGTGGGTGGCGCACCAGATCGCCCACCTGCACGACGACGGTCGACATCGCTGGGGTGACGTCGCCGTCTTCTACCGCACCAACGCGCAGAGCCGCGTGCTCGAAGACCAGCTCATGCGCTCGGGCATCCCGTACAAGGTGATCGGCGGCACGCGCTTCTACGATCGCCGCGAGATCAAGGACGCGATGGCCTACCTCAAGGTGCTGGCCAACCCCCAGGACGAGGTGAGCATCAAGCGGGTGCTCAACACCCCCAAGCGCGGCGTCGGCGACAGCACCGTCGCCCGGCTCGACGTGTGGGCCAACGGCCAGGGCCTGCCCTTCATCGACGCGCTGCGTCGCAACGACGACGCCGGCGTGACCGGCCGCGCGGTCAAGGGCATCGAGAGCTTCCTGGCCCTGATCGACGACATGACGGTCGAGCTCGAGGCCGGCACGGGCCCGGCCGAGCTGCTGACGAGCCTGCTCGAGCGCTCGGGCTACGTGCGCGAGCTCGAGGCCGCCCACAGCATCGAGGCCGAGGGGCGCATCGAGAACCTCGCCGAACTGGTCGGCGCGGCCCGCGAGTTCGAGTCGGTCGACGTGTTCCTCGAGCAGGTGGGCCTGGTGGCCGACACCGATCAGCTCGACGACGACGACTCGTCGACGGTGCTCATGACCCTGCACTCGGCCAAGGGTCTCGAGTTCCCGGTGGTGTTCCTGGTCGGGATGGAGGACGGGGTGTTCCCGCACCTGCGGTCGATCGGCGAGCCCGACCAGCTCGAGGAGGAGCGACGGCTGGCCTATGTGGGCATCACCCGCGCCCGCGAGCGGCTCTACCTCACCCACGCCTGGAGCCGGACGCTGTACGGGTCCACGCAGTACAACCCGCCCAGCCGCTTCCTCGACGAGATCCCCGAGGGCCTGGTCGAGCAGGTCGAGGGCACCCGCCGCGGCTCGCGACGCTCGGCCAGCGGGTCGATGTCGTCGTCGTCGACCCGCGGCGGGGGCGCACGCTCGTGGGACCAGCACCGCGACCGGGTCGTCGAGCAGGCGCTGGCGCCGACCCCGCCATCGCCGAGCGGCGCCGACCAGCTGGGCCTCCAGGTGGGCGACGACGTGCGCCACGCCACCTTCGGCGAAGGCGTGATCCAACGGATCGAGGGCAGCGGCGACAAGGCGCAGGCCCACGTGCACTTCGCCGGGATCGGACCCAAGGTCCTGCTGTTGAGTTGGGCCCCGCTCGAGAAGCTCTGACAACATCGTGCGGTGACCGATCGTCAGCTGGGACGCCTGTGCGGACCCTGACGCGGGCCCGGTTGGCCATGGGCCGGGGCGCCACCCTCGGCACGCTCATGAGCGAGCTGGCCGAGGTGCACGGCAACCGTCGGCTGGTGACCGACGACGGCGGGCGGCAGCTGACCTACAAGCAGGCCAGCAAGCGGGTCAACCGATGGGCCGGGGGCATCCGGGCCAAGGCCGCGCCGGGCGAGCGGGTGGTCATCAACACCACCAACCACTACGAGCTCTTCCTGCTCTGCCTGGCCGCCTCGCGGGCGGGCTGCATCCCGGTGCCGATCAACCCGCAGATGCGGCCCGACGAGGTCGCCCACGTGGTGGACGACGCGGGCGCCTCCCTCATCATCCGCAGCGTGCACCAGGTCGACCACGACGACCCGCTGCTCGAGGCGGTACCGGCGGAGAGCGACGCGGTGGCGGCGCTCTTCTACACCTCGGGCACCACCGGCGAGCCCAAGGGCGCCGAGCTGACCCACCGCGCCCTCATCGGCCAGACCACTGCGGCGGTGCTGTGGACCCCGTCGCTGCACCGCGACGAGGCCGTGTTCAGCCTGCCCATCGCCCACATCATGGGGTTCGCCGTGCTGGTCGGCATGGCCTGCATGGGCGTGCCCGTGTACCTGATGGCGAGGTTCCGTCCGCTCGAGGTGCTCGACGCGATCGAGCAGCGGCGGGCCACCGTCTTCATCGGGGTGCCCGCGATGTACCGGATGCTGCTCGAGGCCGGGGCCGAGGAGCGCGACCTCACCTCGGTGCGGATCTGGGGCTCGGGGGCCGATGCCATGCCCTCCGACCTGGCCCGACGGTTCAAGAAGATGGGGGCCACCGCCACCCTTCCCCTGGTCGGCCCGGTGGGTGAGGCGACCTTCCTCGAGGGCTACGGCATGGTCGAGGTGGGGGGCGGGGTGGCGGCCAAGGTGTCGCCCCCGATGATGGGACTCGGCCTGGGCGACGGGCTCGGGGTCCAGCTCCCCGGCTACCGGTTCAAGGTGGTCGATGCCGACGGCGACGAGGCCCGCCCCGGCGCCACCGGCGAGCTCTGGGTGCAGGGGCCGGGCGTGATCAAGGGCTACTGGAACGCCCCGGCCGCCAGCCGCGACGTCGTGACCGCCGACGGCTGGCTCCGCACCGGCGACCTCGTGCGCCGCGGGCCGCTCGGCACGGTGGTCTTCCTCGGGCGCGAGAAGGACGTCATCAAGCACGCCGGCTACTCGGTCTACGCCCGGGAGGTCGAGGCCGCGCTCGAGCGTCATCCGTCGGTGGTCGAAGCGGCCGTGGTCGGCCAGCCCGACGAGACCAGGGGCGAGGTGCCCGTGGCGGTGGTGCAGCTGGTGGCCGGCGCCACCCTCGACGAGGAACAGCTCGAGGCGTGGGCCCGCGAGCACCTGGCCGCCTACAAGGTGCCCCACCGGTTCGTCGCGGTGGACGAGCTGCCCCACACGGGCACCGACAAGCTGGCCAAGCAGCACCTGCTCGACCTGTTCTGAGTCAGGGCTTCTCGGGCAACGTCCCGGTGACGATCACCGTCGAGGTCGTGGACGAGCTGCTGGTGGTGGTGCCGCCGCCCTGCGACGCCGTCGACTCGTCGTTCGGGTTGAGGTCGATGACCAGGTCGCCGTCCTTGGTCACCGTCACGCGGTAGTGGACGAGACCGGCGCCGTCGGCCGCCACGGGCGCGCCGCCGCAGGGGTCGTCGAAGTGGCGGGCGTGGGTGTTCCAGTGGAGTGTGCACTGCCGGGGCTTGCCGGGCCGTCGGGCGTCGAAGGCGTACCACCCGCGACCCGGGTCGGATCCGAGGTGCTGCAGCAGGATGTCGCGCTGGCCGCCGGCCTGGTCGGGCAGCAGGATCGGGCCGGAGGCGGCGATGTCACGGGCGCGGTCGGCGGCCGCGCCCTCGGAGAGGCTGGCCGCGCCGAGTCGGATGGCGGCCTGGTTCTTGGTCGTGATCGCGGGGATGGCGAACACGAACAGCCCCACGGCGAGGCCCAGCGCGAGGACGACGCCACCGATGGCCAGGCTGATCGTGCGCGGGCTGCGCGTTCGCCTCGGTGCGACGGGACTCATGCCCGTAGTATCCCGTGCGTGCTCCGTCCGTATCGAGTCGTCGTGGCCAAGCCCGGTCTCGACGGCCATGACCGCGGCGTCAAGGTCATCGCCCGGGCCCTGCGCGACGCCGGTTTCGAGGTCATCTACACAGGCCTGTTCCAGACGCCCGAGAAGGTGGCCGAGACCGTTCTGCAGGAGGACGCCGACGCCGTCGGGTTGTCCGTGCTGTCCGGCGCCCACATGACCTTGTTCCCCCGGGTGATCGCCGAGCTGGCCCAACGGGGACTCGACGACGTGGTGGTGTTCGGGGGCGGGATCGTGCCGCCCGACGACATCGCCGACCTCGAAGCCGGGGGAGTGGCCGCCATCTTCACGCCCGGGTCGTCGATGGACGACATCACCGCCTGGCTCGAGCAGACCCTCGACGCCCGCGAGAGCGCCGCCTGACCTCTCGCCATCACCCAGCCCAGCCGAGTTCCGAGGCGGCGGAACGGAGTGAAGCCGCTCGCGGGACGGCACCCGGATGGCGAAGCCGCTCTGAGGGAGGCTTTGCCGACCGGAGAGCCAGGCAATTAGTTTGCCGCCCGTGGATCTCCTCGAATATCAGGGCAAGCAGTTCTTCGCCGGCTTCGACATCCCCGTGTCGGACGGCCGGGCCGTCGAGTCCGTCGACGATGCGGTCGCCGCCGCCGATGCGGTCGGCTACCCGGTCGTGGTCAAGGCCCAGGTGCACGTGGGCGGCCGGGGCAAGGCCGGTGGCGTCAAGCTGGCCAACGATGCGGACGAGGTGCGCACGCACGCCGGCACCATCCTCGGGCTCGACATCAAGGGCCACATCGTCAGGACGGTCTGGATCGAGCACGCCTCCGACATCTCCGCAGGAGTACTACGCCAGCTTCACCCTCGATCGTGCCGCCAAGAAGCACCTCGGCATGTTGTCGGCCCAGGGCGGCGTCGAGATCGAGACGGTGGCGGTCGACGATCCCGATGCGATCGCCAAGATCTGGATCGATCCCGTCGAGGGGCTCACGCCTGCCGCCGCCCGCGACTGGGTGCTCGCCGCCCAGCTCGATCCGACCGCCACCGACGGCGCCGTCGACATCCTGACCAAGCTGTACCGGGCCTACGTCGAGGGCGACGCCGACCTGGTCGAGATCAACCCGCTCATCCTCACCCCCGATGGCCGGGTCCACGCGCTCGACGCCAAGGTGACCCTCGACGACAACGCCTCGTTCCGCCACGAGTGGGCCGACTACGAGGCCACCCAGGTGCGTGACGAGCGCGAGCAGGCCGCACACTCGAAGGGCCTGCAGTACGTCGGGCTCGACGGCTACGTCGGCATCATCGCCAACGGGGCCGGGCTGGCCATGAGCACGCTCGATGTGGTCAACCAGGTGGGCGGCGAGCCGGCCAACTTCCTCGACATCGGCGGCGGGGCCAACGCCGACGTCATGGCCGGTGCCCTCGAGGTCATCAACGACGACCCGCGGGTCAAGGCGATCTTCATCAACATCTTCGGTGGCATCACCCGCGGCGAAGAGGTGGCCAACGGCATCGTCGAGGCGCTGGGCCGCGTGCAGATCGACGCGCCGATCGTCATCCGACTCGACGGCACCAACGCAGAGGAGGGCCGAGCCATCCTCGAGCCCCACCTGTCCGATCGGCTGCAGTCGCAGCCCACCATGATCGAGGCGGCCCGCAAGGCCGTCGAGCTCGCGGGAGGAACCCCTCGATGAGCACGAACCCATCCACGAGCGTGCCACCGACCTTCGCGTCACGCGAGAACGTCACCCACCGACTGGCGGGAGTGAGAGGGACCCCTCGATGAGCACGAACCCATCCACGAGCGTGCCACCGACCTTCGCGTCACGCGAGAACGTCACCCACCGACTGGCGGGAGTGAGAGGGACCCCTCGATGAGCACGAACCCATCCACGAGCGTGCCACCGACCTTCGCGTCACGCGACAACGTCACCCACCGACTGGCGGGAGTGAGATGAGCATCTTCGTCGACGAGAGCACCAAGGTCGTCTACCAGGGCCTGACCGGACGCCAAGGCCAGTTCTACGGCCTGCGCAACCGCGACTACGGCACCCAGGTGGTGGCCGGCACCAGCCCCAAGAAGGCGGGCACCGACATCGACGGGATCCCCATCTTCGCCAACGTGGCCGAGGCGGTCGCCGCCACCGGCGCCACGGCGTCGTGCGTGTTCATCCCGGCGCCGGGGGTGAAGGACGCGGTGATCGAGGCGGCCGAGGGCGGCATCGAGTTCATCGTCGTCATCACCGAGGGCGTGCCGGCCCAGGACGAGGCCTGGTTCTACAACGAGCTGACCGACCGCTATCCGAACGTGCAACTGCTCGGGCCGAACTGCCCGGGCATCATCAGCCCCGGCAAGTGCAACATCGGGATCACGGCCGGCGAGATCGCCAAGCCGGGTGGCCCGGTGGGCATCGTCAGCCGGTCCGGCACCCTGACCTACCAGGCCCTGCACGAGCTCAAGCTCCAGGGCATCGGGGTGACCACGTGCGTCGGCATCGGCGGCGACCCCGTGCCCGGCACGACCTTCATCGACTGCCTCGAGCGGTTCGAGGCCGATCCCGACACCAAGGCGGTCATGCTGATCGGCGAGATCGGCGGCTCGGCCGAGGAAGAGGCGGCCGACTACATCAAGGCCGAGATGACCAAGCCCGTGTCGGCCTACATCGCGGGCGTCACCGCGCCGGCCGGCAAGAAGATGGGCCACGCCGGCGCCATCGTCTCGGGCGGAAAGGGCACGGCCGCGGCCAAGATGGAGGCGCTCGAGGGCGCCGGGGTGCGGGTCGGGCGCAACCCCACCGAGGCCGGCGAGCTGATGGTCGAGATCGTCCGGGACCTGAACTGAACCTTGCCCTAGGGTGGTTCCCAACCGCTCAGTGGGAGGGAAGCCATGCTGCTGGCATCGGGAATGGGCGCGGGCATCGCCGCGGCCGGGGGGATCGTCGCGGTGGCGCTCGGCGTGCTGATCATCGCCGGGCTCTGGAAGGTGTTCGTCAAGGCGGGGATCGCCGGCTGGTGGGCGATCATCCCCATCCTCAACATCTACGGGATCCTCAAGGTGGCCGGCCGTCCGGCCTGGTGGCTGATCCTCTTCCTCATCCCGTGCATCGAGCTGATCATCGCCCTGGTGGTGTTCATCGACGTCGCCGAGAAGTTCGGCAAGGGGATCGGCTACGCCCTGGGCCTGTGGATCCTGCCGTTCGTCTTCTTCGTCGTCCTCGGCTTCGGCGCCGCCGAGTACCGGGCCCATCCCGAGATCTCTGCTTGATCTCTGCTTGATCTCGACGTGATCCGACCCTGATCGACGCCGCCCGGACGGCTGGTACCGTGCGCCCGTGCGCGTCGCGGTGCTGGCATCCGGGAGTGGGACCATCCTCGACGCGATGCTCGATGCGGGCGTCGTCGTCTCCCTGGTCGTGGTCGACCGCGTCTGCGGGGCGGTCGACGTGGCCGATGCGCACGGCGTCGAGTCGGTGGTGCTCGAGCGGCTGAGCTACGGCGACGACTTCGACCGGGTCGGCTACACCGAGCGGCTGGTCGACCTGCTCGACGAGCGCGGGGTCGAGCTCGTCGTCATGGCCGGGTTCGGGACGATCCTGGCCAAGCCCATCTTCGATCGCTACGCCGGGCACATCCTCAACACCCATCCCGCGCTGCTGCCGGCCTTCCCGGGGTGGCATGCCGTGGCCGACGCGCTCGACCACGGCGTCAAGGTGACCGGGTGCACGGTCCACGTGGCCACCGAGGACGTCGATGCCGGGCCCATCCTGGCCCAGGAGGCGGTGCCGGTGCGGTCCGACGACACCGTCGAGTCCCTCCACGAGCGGATCAAGGCGGTCGAGCGCCGCCTCTACGTCGAGACCGTCCTGCAGATCGTCGAGCGAGGAACCGTATGAGAGCGCTGCTGTCCGTCTACGACAAGACCGGGATCACCGAGCTGGCCGGTGGCCTGGTCGAGCTCGGGTGGGACCTGCTGTCGAGCCGCTCGACGGCCGCAGCGTTGCGCGACGCGGGTCTGCCGGTGACCGACGTGGCCGACCTCACCGGCGTGCCGCCCATCCTCGGGCACCGGGTCGTGACCCTGCACCCCAAGATCCACGGCGGGTTGCTGGCCGACCGCGACGATCCCGAGCACCTGGCCGACATGGAGCGCCACGGCATCGAGGGCATCGACCTCGTGGTGTCGAACCTCTACCCGTTCTCGTCGGATCCGTCGATCGATCTCATCGACATCGGCGGCCCGGCCATGGTGCGGGCCGCGGCCAAGAACCACGCCCATGTGGGCGTGATCGTCGCCCAGGCCGACTACGCGCCGGTCCTGGCCGAGCTGCGCGAACGGGGTTGGCTGAGCGAGGAGACTCGACGCCGTCTGGCCCGTGACGCGTTCGAGGCGACCGCGGCCTACGACGCCGAGGTGGCGAGCTGGCTCGACCGCGAATCGATCGAGGGACGAGCGCCCGACGACAGCGAGCTGGCCCCGGTCATCTCGCTGACCCTCGAGCGCCGCCAGGCCCTGCGCTACGGCGAGAACCCCCACCAGGTGGGGGCCCGGTACCGCACGGTGGGCGAGCAGGGCTGGTGGGAGTCCGCCGTCATCCACGGCGGCAAGGAGATGTCCTATCTCAACGTGTACGACACCGAGGCGGCCTGGCGACTCGTGCACTCGCTGGGCGACGGTCCGGCCGCCGTGGTGGTCAAGCACGCCAACCCGTGCGGGGTGGCGCTGGCCGACGACATCACGACGGCCTACGCCCGAGCGCACGCCTGCGACCCGACCTCGGCCTTCGGGGGGATCGTCGCCGTCAACCGGCCCGTCACCGAAGCCATGGCCGAGCAGCTGGCGCCGATCTTCACCGAGGTCGTGGTGGCGCCGGGCTTCGAGGGCACGTCCCTCGCCACCTTGCAGTCACGGAAGAACCTGCGGATCCTCGAGGCCGAGGCGCCCGGCCCGCTCGGACCCAACCTGCGGGCCGTCGACGGCGGTTACCTGATCCAGACGGCCGACCACGTGCGGGCCGATCCCGCCGGGTGGCGGGTGGTGACCAGGGCGCAGCCGACCGACGAGCAGTGGGCCGACCTCGTGCTGGCCTGGCGGGTGGTGGCCAAGGTGACCTCCAACGCCATCGTCCTGGTGCGTGACGGCCAGGCGTTCGGGATCGGCTGCGGTCAGCAGAACCGCCGTGACGCCGGGAAGCTGGCCGGGACCAAGGCCGACGGTCGGGCCCGCGGTGGGGCCTACGCCAGCGACGCCTTCTTCTCCCACCCCGACGGGCTCGACGGCGCGGTCGAAGCCGGCGCGGCCACCGTGGTCCAGCCCGGCGGTTCGATCCGTGATGCCGAGGTCATCGCGGCGGCCGACGAGGCCGGACTGGTCATGGTGCTCACCGGGGAGCGCCACTTCCGGCACTGATCCGGTCAGTGCGGGCAGGACTCGACTGCAGCCCGATCCAACTTCGCCAGCGCGGCCTGGCCGACCGGGTTCGGGTGGACCTCGTCGTCCTCGACCAGCGCGACGTGCTGCTGGCGCTGCGCCCACTCGTAGTCGTCCCACTCGACGACGTGGGTGAACATCGTGTGCAGCCACGCGTTGATCGTCCGCGCCGTGACGTCCATGGTCGGCGAGGGACGATGCGAGCTGACCGTGGTGGCGATGAGGCAGCTGTCGGGGAACTCGGAGATGTAGCGACGCATCCAGGTCTCGTAGTCGGCGGCGCTGCCCAACCCCGCGTCGCTGCGGGTGACGTCGTTGGTGCCGAGCTCGAAGAGCATGACCGCGGGCTTGGTCGCCGCCGCGGCGTGGACGTCCGATTCGACCTCGAAGGCGGATCGGCCGATCCGGCCCACGACGGTGGGATCGTCGCCGGCCGCGTGGAGCTGGTTGACGATGTCGTCGGTCGAGAGGAAGGTGATCGAGTCGCCGACGATGGCGACGCGGTTGTTCGTGTGGCTGGACGCGAGGGGCTGGCCGGACGCCCGCGAGCAGGCGCTGAGCGCGGTCGCGGCGACGAGCGCGAGGGCGCACAGCAGCGGTCCCACTCGCCTTGCGTGCACGGAGCTCCTCTCCCCCTGGCTCACTTCGAACCCTCTCCTTGTCGGCCGGCGTCGCCGTCTGCTGAAGTGCTGCCGCCCGCGAGCTCGGCCTGACAGTGTGCCCGCGTCGCGACGCCGAGGCCCGGGGTCGCTCAGTCGGCCCTCGGCGGCCCCCAGGCCACCGGGTCGAAGCCCACCACGGCCAGCAGGGCCTCGGTCTGGGCCATGGGCAGGCCGACGACGTTGCTGGCGCTGCCGTCGATCGAGAGGACGAGGGCCCCGCCCGCACCCTGCAGGCCGTATCCACCGGCCTTGTCGAGCGGCTCGCCCGTGGCGACGTAGGCCGCGATGGTGGCCCCGCTCAGCGCCGCGAAGGTCACCTTCGACGTGGTGACCGAGCTGACGAGTCGCGCACCCGGCAGACGGCGACGCCCGTGTGCACCAGGTGGGTCCGTCCCGACAGGCGGGCGAGGGAGGCGGTGGCGGCCGCGGCGTCCGCGGGCTTGCCGACGATCTCGCCGTCGACGTCGACGGTGGTGTCGGCTGCCACGATCAGCTCGTCGCGATGCTCCGCGTGGGCGCGGGCCTCGGTCGCCTTGGCTCTGGCCACGCGCTCGACGTAGGCCACGGGCGACTCGCCGGCGAGCGGCGTCTCGTCGATGCCGGGCACGCGCACCTCGAAGGCCACGCCCAGCCGGCCGAACAGCTCGAGGCGCCGGGGCGACCCTGACGCCAGCACCAGCACGGGGCGGCCGGTGGTGTCGACCGCCGCGCTCGTCGCGTCCGCCGCGTCAGCCACCCACGGCGCCGATCCCCGCGGGCATCCGCGGCGGTGTGGCGTCGTCGGGGTGGTCGCACCAGCCGGACGGGAGCGTGACCGACTGCGGCCCGGCGCGCGTGCCGCGAGGGGCCCGGACGAGGTCATCGGGCGCGGCCATGGTGGGGTCGAGGCGTCCGACGATCGACTCGAGCTGGCGCATCGATGTCACGGTGGCGAGGTCGCGGCGGACCTCCGCGCCGACGGGGTAGCCGGTGAGGTACCAGCCGGTGTGCTTGCGCAGGTCTCGCAGCCCCGCGTCCTCACCGCGCCGGGCGACCAGCAGGCACGCGTGCTCGACCAGGGTGGCGGTCACCTCGCCGAGCGTCGGCGCGGGACGCACGGGGCGGCCCGCGAACGCGTCGGCCAGGTCGCGGAACAGCCACGGTCGGCCCAGGCAGCCGCGGCCCACCACCACGCCGTCGGCGCCGGTCTCGTGCAGCATGGCGAGGGCGTCGTCGGCGGTCCACACGTCACCGTTGCCGAGCACGGGGATCGACACGTGCTGCTTGAGGCGGGCGATGGCCGACCAGTCCGCCCGACCCGAGTAGAGCTGCGAGGCGGTGCGGGCGTGCAACGAGATGGCCGCGGCCCCTTCGGCCTCGGCCACCCGTCCGGCCTCGAGGTAGGTGAGCCGCTCGTCGTCGATGCCCATGCGCACCTTGACGGTGACCGGCACCCTGTCGGGCTCGGCGGCGCGGACGGCGGCGCCCACGATGGCCTCGAGCAGCCGCGGCCGGGCGGGCACCGCCGAGCCGCCCCCGTGGCGGGTGACCTTGCGCACCGGGCAGCCGAAGTTGAGGTCGACGTGGTCGACGCCCCGTTCGGCCACCAGCCGGCGGACGGCCGTGCCGACCGCAGCCGGGTCGGTGCCGTAGAGCTGGATCGAGCGGGGCGACTCGTCGGCGTCGAACTCGGCCAGCTGGCGGCTCTTGGCGCCCCCTTCGGCCAGGCCGCGCGCGTTGACCATCTCGCTGACGTAGAGGCCGGCACCGTAGCGGCGGCACAGGCGCCGGAACGGCGCGTTGGTGACGCCCGCCATGGGTGCGAGCACCACCGGGGGCCACACCTCGAGCGGGCCGATCGACAACGGGAGCACGGCGCCAGGCTAGGGCCGGGCTCAGGGGCAGCCGCCATTCGTGGCAGCGGTCCGGAGGTCGGCCGAGCAGAGCTGGCCGTTCGGGTAGGTCCCCGCCACGAACCCGCCTCCGGTGATCGTCACCACCCCGTTCGATGCAGCGAGGTGGACGGCGGACCCGACATTCGGCTGGCCGGCGGTGATCGTCCCGTCGGCCGACCACGAGCCGCCCGGTCCGGGGAGCACCTTCGTGAGCGCGACCGATACCTCGAAGGTGGAGAGAGGAGTGGTCGGGCTGTCGCATGGATAGGGGACGGTGGCAGAGCACTGCCGGTAGGTACGCCAGTCGAGGAGACCCACCCCGTCAGGATGGATCTGCAGCGACGTTCCCCGGCCTCCCCACGTCCCCGCGCTGACCTCGAGCGGGTCTTGGGCCCGGGAGAGGTGCTGCACCGACCCGAGGATCTGCGCGATCCCGGGCGACGCATCGGCCGTGAGGAACAGGACGTTCGAGTCGGGTAGGAACCACACCTGCACGTGGTGCATCGGTCCGTTGACACACCGGGCCGCCCACTCCTCCCACTGGGCGGTCAGGTTGCCGACCGGCCTGAAGCCCTTCCCTACCACCGTCCCGTCGCCCGTCGAGAGGGTCGTCCCGGGGTCGGTGAACGGGCAGTCCATGCCGGTTCCGGGGTACCACCCCAGGTGTCCGGACGCCACGTGACCGAGCGGAGTGGCGGGCCCCCAGTCGGGCGACATGAGCCAGAGACCCGCGCAGTAGATGAACGTGCCTGTGGTGGGAGCAGGCGAGGGCTCGATGCAGGTGCCCCGCTCGCTCGGTCTCGTAACCCAACCGTGCGGCACGACCAGACGCACGTCGGCGAAGGTGAACGGCGTGCCCGGCGGCACCGTGGTCGGGGTGGTCAGGGTGGTCGCAGTGCTCGTCGGGGGCGTCGTCGAGCTGGACGAGGTCGTCGGCGACGTCGTGACCACTCCGACCGAGCGTCCGGTCGAGCTGGTCAGCGCCAGCGGAACGGCCACGGCGAGCACCAGGGCCGCGACGAGGCCGGCAGCCACGCCGGCCCGGCGCCGACGGATCTGATCGGCCCGGCGTCCGACCGCCGCTCGGTGGGCGTGGGCGTCGGCCAGCTCGGTCGGCGTGGGGGTGTCAGTGAGTGGCATCGGTCGCTCCTTCGGTCTCGTGCAGCTGCGAGCGCATCGCCTTCAGGCCTCGCCGGAGGTGGGTGCCGACGGTCTCGGGTCCGATGCCGAGGACCTCGGCCGTCTCGGACTCGCTCAGGTCCACCAGGTATCGGAGCGCGACGACCTCGCGCTGGCGTCGCGGCAGTCGTCGCATCGCCTCGATCAGCGTCAGCCGCGACACGGTCGTCTCGTCGTCCACCGGCACCGGGGGCAGCTCCGCCGGCGGAACCCGCTTGCGGGTCAGGTCGATCGCCCGGTTGACCGCGACGCGGGTGACCCACGCTTCTGGGAACCGCGACACCTTGGCCCACGAGACGAGCGCCCGGGCCATCGTCTCGGCGGCGACGTCCTCGGCCGCGGACTCGTCGTGCACCACACGTCGGGCCGCCCGCTCGGCCAGGACGAACAACCCCGGGTAGAGCGTGTCGAACTCACTCGTTGATCTCACCCGCACCTCTTGATCGTGGAGCTCCAGCTGCATCATCGACTGTTCAACGAACGGAGGGGCGGAATCGGTTACATGCCGGGCAAGAGGATGCACCACTAGCCTGGCGCCCCATGGCCAGGATCAGTGACCTGCTCGAGAGAGGGCGCACCTACTCGTTCGAGTTCTTCCCGCCCAAGACCGACGACGCGGCCCGTGACCTCGAGAAGACGATCGGCGAGCTGCAGCCGCTCGGCCCGTCGTTCGTGTCGGTCACCTACGGAGCCGGCGGGTCGACCCGCGAGCGCACCCGCGACATCGTGATCCACATCCAGCGCGATGCCGGCATCACCGCCATGGCCCACCTGACCTGCATCGCCCACGATCCGTCCGACCTGGTGTCGCTGCTCGAGCAGTACCGCGACGCGGGGATCGAGAACATCCTCGCCCTGGCCGGAGACCCGCCGGCCGAGGCCGACGGCGGCGCGTCGACACGGCCCCGACGAGCTGCGCTACGCATCCGAGCTCATCGCGGTCGTGCGGGGCGTCGGCGACTTCTGCGTCGGTGTGGCCGCTCATCCCGAGCTGCACCCTCGGTCGAACGGAGACCGCGGCCACGACCGCGACTTCCTCGCCGCCAAGCTCGACCTCGCCGACTTCGCCATCACCCAGTTCTTCTTCGAGGCCGACCCGTACCTGACGATGATCGACGAGCTGGCCGAGCGGGGGGTCACCAAGCCGGTGCTGCCGGGGATCATGCCGGTCACCAACGCGAAGCAGGTCGAGCGCTTCGCCCGGATGGCGGGCGCGGACTTCCCACCCGACCTGGCGGCGCGCTTCGACGCCGTCGCCGACGATCCGCAGGCCGTCCGATCCCTCGGGGTCGAGGTGGCCACCGATCTGTGCCGTCGCCTGCTCGACGCCGGTGTGCCCGGTCTGCACTTCTACACGCTCAACCGATCCACCGCGACCCGCGAGATCTACGCCAACCTCGGGCTCTGAGTCGTCGCTCCGGTTGCCTCGGTGCCGCCGGCTACGGCGTGAACTGGCCCTGGATCACGACCACGAAGCCGCGGGTGATCTGCACCCACACGTCGTGCTGCGACTGATCGGTGAGGATGGCGTTGGCCGAGGCCAGGCCGACGGTGGTGGGGTTGTACTGGCCGTTGCCGCCCGTCCCCGACTGGGCCAGCGAGAGCACCGCCGTCTGCGGTGAGGCGGGCAGTTCGTAGACCTTCGGATTGAGGTTCCGCACGTAGTAGTCGTTCGGGACCGGGGTGGCCGAGCCTGCGGCGGCCTGGGCGGCCTGGCCCGAGAACCAGCACGCCAGGTCGAGCCCGATGGTGTTGGTCGAGGCGTCGGCGCTCTTGAGCACCCCGAACCAGATGCCGTCCGAGAGCGTGGTGGTCGAGGGATCGCATCCTGACCCGTCGGGTGAGGTGCCGTCGGTCGAGCGCGGGATCGAGATCGGGGTGGCGGGGGGCGTCGGATAGGTGGTCGTGGGCCCCGCCGCGGTCGTCGTGGTGACGGCCGGGGCGGTCGTCTGCGCGGGGCTGCTCGACGGCGAGGACGAGGTGCACGCAGCCGCGCCGAGGACCAGGACGAGCGCCAGCACGATGGCGGGGGAGGATCCGGATCGCCTGTGCCTGCCGACCTGCGGGCTCCACTTGTCTTGAACTTGTCTCATCGGTAGGATCGGACCATGGCAGACAAGATCACCCAGGACTCGACCGGCGCTCTGACGGTCACCGACAACCCCATCATCCCCTTCATCGAGGGCGATGGTACCGGCGTCGACATCTGGCCGGCCGCCAAGCTCGTGCTCGATGCCGCCGCCGCGCAGTACGGCCGCACCGTCGAGTGGAAAGAGGTGCTGGCCGGCGAGAAGGCCTTCAACGAGACCGGTGACTGGCTCCCGCAAGAGACCGTCGACGTCTTCAACGAGTACCTCATCGGCATCAAGGGACCCCTCACCACGCCGATCGGGGGCGGCTTCCGCAGCCTCAACGTGGCCCTGCGCCAGATCCTCGACCTCTACGTGTGCCTGCGGCCGGTCCGCTGGTTCCAGGGCGTGCCCTCGCCGGTCAAGCGCCCCGAGCTGGTCGACATGGTGATCTTCCGCGAGAACACCGAGGACATCTACGCCGGGCTCGAGGTCGAGGCGGGCACGCCCGACGCCGCCAAGCTGATCGGGCTGCTGCACGATGCCTTCGGCTGGGACATCCGCGCCGATTCGGGCATCGGCATCAAGCCGGTCAGCGAGACGGGGTCCAAGCGGCTCATCCGCGCCGCGATCAAGTACGCGCAGGCCCACGACCGCAAGAGCGTCACGCTCGTGCACAAGGGCAACATCATGAAGTTCACCGAGGGCGCGTTCCGCAACTGGGGCTACGAGCTCGTGCGGGACGAGTTCGCCGACGTGGCCGTCGGGTGGGACGACTGCGGGGGCGATCCCGGCGACAAGATCCTGGTCAAGGACGCCATCGCCGACATCACCCTGCAGCAGGTCCTGACCCGGCCGGCCGAGTTCGACGTGATCGCCACCATGAACCTCAACGGCGACTACCTGTCCGACGCGCTGGCCGCCCAGGTCGGCGGCATCGGCATCGCGCCGGGCGGCAACATCAACTACGTGACCGGTCACGGCATCTTCGAGGCCACCCACGGCACCGCTCCCAAGTACGCCGGCCAGGACAAGGTCAACCCCGGCTCGGTCCTGCTGTCGGGCGTGATGATGTACGAGCACCTGGGCTGGACCGACGCGGCCGGCGACATCGTCCGCGCCATCGAGGCCACGATCGCCGACAAGGTCGTCACCTACGACTTCGCCCGCCTCATGGACGGCGCCACCGAGGTCAAATGCTCCGAGTTCGCCTCCGCCATCGTCGATCGGTTGTAGCCGACTCGCTCGACCTTCCGCCGACCAGGCGGCATCCGCGTACCCTCCCCTCACGAGGCGGCAGCTGCGTACCGAATCGGTACGCACGTGCCGCCGCTGGCGGGGAGCCGGGCCAGCTACCTGATGATTCCGCGGATCTCCTTGAGGACGTCCGGGGTGAGGGCCTCGACCACGTCGAGGGCGGCCAGGTTCTCGTGGACCTGGGACACGCGGCTGGCGCCGGTGATCACCGTCGACACGTGCGGGATCGGTCGTGCACCACGCGATGGCGAGCTGGGCCAGGGTGCAGTCGAGGCGTCGGGCCACCTCGCTCAGCCCGAGCACCTTGTCGTTGCGGGCCTGGTCCTCGAGGTTGAACGCCATCCACTCGTAGCCGGGGAGGGCGGCCCGGCTGTCCTCGGGCACGCCGTCGAGGTACTTGCCGGTGAGCTGGCCGCCGGCCAGCGGGCTCCAGGTGGTCAATCCCAGCCCGATCTCGTCGTAGAGCCGGGCGTACTCGCGCTTGACCTTCTCGCGCTCGAACAGGTTGAACTGGGGCTGCTCCATCACCGGCTTGTGCAGGTGGTGGCGATCGGCGATGTCCCAGGCGGCCCGGATGTCGTACGCGCTCCACTCGGAGGTGCCCCAGTAGAGGGCCTGGCCGGACGACACGATGTCGGACATGGCCCACACCGTCTCTTCGATCGGCGTGTCCGGGTCGGGCCGGTGGCAGAACAGCAGGTCGACGAAGTCGACGCCGAGGCGCTCGAGCGAACCGTCCATCGTCTGCATCAGGTACTTGCGGTTGAGGGTGTCGGACATGTTGACCGCGTCGTGGATCCCGAAGAACACCTTGGTCGAGAGCACGTAGGACCAACGCGGCCAGCCCAGCTGGGCGATGGCCGCCCCCATCACCCGCTCGGACTCGCCCCCGGCGTACGCCTCGGCGTTGTCGAAGAAGTTGACGCCCGCCTCCATGGCGGCGCTCAGGCACTCGGCGGCCAGATCGGTGCCGACCTGCCCGCCGAAGGTCACCCACGATCCGAACGAGAGCACGCTCACCTTCAACCCGCTGCGCCCGAGGCGCCGGTACTCCATGGTCATGCGTGCTCCCCCTCGTTGGTCCCGCAGGCACGCTAGCGAGGACGGTCCCCATCGGCACCGCCGTGCGGACCATGCGCGAGCGGTGTGAGCTCCGGTAGGCACGTTCCGGGCCGCGCCGGTAGCGTGGTCGGCGCCAGCCAGCCAGATCCAGCCAGATCGTCCCAGGGGGAAGACGTGACCGACTACAGCAAGCTCTACATCGACGGCTCGTGGGTGCCGTCCACCGGCTCCGACACCATCGAGGTCGAGAACCCCTCGACCGAGGAGATCATCGCCGTCGATCCCGGCCGGCACGGCCGACGACGTCGACAAGGCCGTGGCCGCCGCCAAGGCCGCCTTCGAGACGTGGGGCGCCACCTCCAAGGAAGAGCGGGGCAAGTACATCCAGGCCATCGCCGAGGGGCTGGCCGCCCGCAGCGAGGAGATCGCCCAGGTCATCTCCGACGAGATGGGCATGCCCATCATGTTCGCCAACATGATCCAGGCCGGGCTGCCGGTCGGCAACTTCGCCGGCTACGTGCAGATCCTCGACGAGTTCCCCTTCGAAGAGACCGTGGGCAACTCGCTCGTCGTGCGCGAGCCGATCGGCGTGGTCGGCGCCATCACGCCGTGGAACTACCCGCTGCACCAGATCGTCAACAAGGTGGCCCCGGCCCTGGCCGCCGGCAACACCGTCGTGCTCAAGCCGAGCGAGGTCACCCCGCTCGACGCCTTCATCCTCGCCGAGGTCATCGACTCGGCCGGCCTGCCCGCCGGCGTGTTCAACCTGGTCACCGGCACCGGTCCGGTCGTCGGCGAGGCCATCGCCAGCCATCCCGACGTCGACATGGTGTCGTTCACCGGCTCGACCCGCGCCGGCAAGCGCGTCACCGAGCTCGGCGCCGAGACCGTCAAGCGCGTGCACCTCGAGCTGGGCGGCAAGTCGGCCAACGTCATCCTCGACGACGCCGACCTCAACGCCGTCGTGCCCGGGCGGCGTCACCTTCGGCTGCTACCTCAACTCGGGCCAGACCTGCTCGGCCCTGACCCGCATGCTCGTCCCCCGCGACAAGCAGGACGAGGTCGTCGCCATCGCCAAGGCCACCGCCGAGAGCCTCAACGTCGGGCCCGGCTCGAGCGACGCCACGCTCGGCCCGCTCGTGTCGGCCGTCCAGCGCGACCGGGTGCGCGGCTACATCCAGAAGGGCATCGACGAGGGCGCCACGCTCGTGACCGGTGGCGTCGAGCCGCCCGAGGGCCTCGACAAGGGCTACTTCGTGCAGCCGACGATCTTCGCCGACGTCACCTCGGACATGACCATCGCCCAGGAGGAGATCTTCGGCCCGGTGCTCGTGATCATGCCCTACGACGCCGAGGACGAGGCCGTGCGAGATCGCCAACTCGACGATCTACGGCCTGTCCGGCGGCGTGCAGTCCGGCGACGTCGAGCGGGCCAAGGCCTTCGCCCGCCGGCTGCGCACCGGCCAGGTCGAGATCAACGGCGGCGGCTTCAACATCCAGGCCCCGTTCGGTGGCTACAAGCAGTCCGGCAACGGCCGTGAGCTGGGCAAGTTCGGTCTCGACGAGTTCCTCGAGACCAAGAGCATGCAGCTGCCGGGCTGAGCCTCGCCCGCCCGGACGCTCGATCCGGCTCCACTTCCTCCAGGCCGTCGCCGTCGCGCCGGCCGATGACAGAGGACCATGCGACGCTCGCCGTCGGCATCGCGCCGACGCAGAGGACCGTGAGGAGGTGCTGGTCGCCGCCGCGGTGGTCGCGGTGCCCAGCTCGGTCGTCGCGGCCGGTGCCAGGGCCGACACGCGTCGACGACCCTGCCGTCCACCACCACCGTGCCCCCGACGACCGTCGTGGCCACCACGGTCGTCCGCGCGCCGACCACCACCGTGGCCGCCCCGACCGCCACGACCCCGACGGGCGAGACGCACCGTCACCATCCCCACCCTGCAGCCGGGCGGCTCGACCGCGCCGGCCGGCCCGCCGCTGGCCGATCCGTCGCCCCACATCCGGGTGCTGCTGGCCCAGCTCGAGGTGCTCGACGGTGAGAAGGGCGTGACCCTCGCCACCCAGAGCGTCGAGCAGCTGCAGGCGGCCCAGGCCAAGGCCACCGCCGAGGCCACCCGGGCGGCCTTCGACGTGCGCACCGACGAGCGCCAGTTGACCAACGCCCGCTCGCAGCTGGCCACCGTGGCGACGATGGCCTTCATGGGCGCGGGCGGCGGCGTGCTGTCGAGCGTGCTTGAACGGGGGCCCCGACGCGGGCACCCAGGAGCGCGAGATGGTCAGCTCGACCATCCAGCACCACGGTGAGGTCGAGATCGCGGCATCCAGACGACTCGACGCCGGGAAGGCCTCGCTCGCCCGGGCCCGCCGGCGGGTGCACGCAGCGGCGGTGCAGGTCACGCTGGGCAAGGTTCGGCTGGCCCGGTCCGAGGGCACGCTCACCGACGCACGACACGACCTCTCGCACTCGGGCAGCGACACCTGGGCCCTGTCGATCGAGGGCGACAGCGCGTTCACGGCCGCCGAGCTCAACCTGTGGTTCACCAGCCAGGGCCGCCAGGCCGACGCCAGCGTCCCCATCGACCAGCTGACGGGCTTCTACGTGTCCGAGGGCGAGGCCGAGGGGGTCCGCGGGGACATGGCCTTCGCCCAGTCGCTGGTCGAGACGGGCAGCTTCACCAACCCCGACACGATCACGCCTCAACAACTTCGCCGGGCATCGGCCACTGCGACTCGTGTGCATCGGGCCTGGCCTTCAAGACGGCCCAGCTCGGCGTCCGCGGCCAGATGCAGCTGCTCAAGTCCTACGCCGAGAAGTCGCCGACCTACGCCAACCCGCTGGTCGACCCGCGGCTGCACGGCCCGGCCGGGTGCTGCCAGACCTGGACGCAGCTGACCGAAGAGCTGGGCCAGCGACCCCAACTACGGGCCGAAGATCCTGGGCGTCTACGAGGCGATGCTCGAGTGGCTGCTCGTCGCCCGGGCCGCCGAGCCGGGACCGCCGCCCGCGTTGGTCGTGTCGGCCAGCCTGGTGTCGACCTCGACCACCACGACGATCAAGAGCTGAGATCGGCGATGGCGTCGGCCAGCGCCAGGGCGCGGCGGGCGTTCTCGACGTGCAGGTTCTCGATCATGCGGCCGTCGACGGTGACCACGCCCTTGCCGGCGGCCTCGGCCTCCTCGAACGCGGCGATGATGCGGCGGGCCTGCAGCACCTCCTCGGTCGCTCGGGGGCGAACACCCGGTTGCACGGCTCGAGCTGGCTCGGGTGGATGAGCGTCTTGCCGTCGAAGCCGAGCTGGCGGCCCTGCACGCACTCGGCCTCGAACCCGGCCGCGTCCGTGATGTCGTTGTAGACGCCGTCGACGATGACCTTGCCGGCGTGACGGGCGGCCAGCAGGCAGGTGGACAGGCCGTAGCAGCAGCGGCTGGCGGCCGGCGACCTGCTCGGCGTGCAGCTCCTTGGCCAGGTCGTTGGTGCCCATGACGAGCACCGTGAGGCGGTCGGACGACGGTGGTGATCTCCTCGGCGTGCAGCACCGCCACCGGTGTCTCGAGCATGGCCCAGATGGCGGTGCGTGTCGGGGGCGCCGGCCGCCTCGAGCGCGGCCTCGATGGCGTGCACCTCGGCCGCCGAGTTGATCTTGGGCACCAGCACGGCGTCGGGGCCGGCCTCGGCTGCCGCCGCGAGGTCGTCGGCGTGCCACGGCGTGTCGAGGCCGTTGACGCGGATGACGATCTCGCGGGCGCCGTAGCCGTCGGATCCGGCCGCCGCGCACACCCGTTGGCGGGCGTCGACCTTGGCGTCGGGCGCGACCGCGTCCTCGAGGTCGAGGATCAGGGTGTCGGCCGGCAGGGTGCGGGCCTTCTCGAGGGCCCGCTCGTTGGCGCCGGGCATGTACAGCACCGATCGGCGGGGGCGCAGGTGGTCGCTCATCGTCGGTCTCTCCTCAGAAGCCGTAGGCGGCGGCCAGCTCGGGGTCGGCTCGGCCGAGCTGCTGGGCCAGCTCGACCATCACCCGGCACTGCTTGACGCTGGCGTCGTCCTCCATCTTGCCGTCGAGCATGATGGCGCCGGTGCCGTCGCCCATGGCCTCGATGACCGCCCGGGCGTGGGCCACGTCGGCGGGGTCGGGCGAGAACACCCGCTTGGCGATGTCGATCTGGCTGGGGTGCAGGCTCCAGGCGCCGACGCAGCCGAGCAGGTAGGCGTTGCGGAACTGGTCCTCGCAGGCCACGGTGTCCTTGATGTCGCCGAAGGGCCCGTAGTACGGGAGGATGCCGTTGGCCACGCACGCATCGACCATGCGGGCGATCGTGTAGTGCCAGAGGTCCTGCTGGTAGGTGGCGCGGGGTGCGTCGGGATCGTCGGGGTCGGGGTCCTGGCGGACGAGGTAGCCGGGGTGGCCGCCGCCGACCCGGGTCGTCTTCATGCGGCGGTTGGCGGCCAGGTCGGCCGGGCCCGAGCGACAGGCCCTGCATGCGCGGGCTGGCCGCGCAGATCTCCTCGACGTTGGCCACGCCACGGGCCGTCTCGAGCAGAGCGTGGATCATGAGCGGGCGGTCGAGCCCGGCCTTCGCCTCGAGCTGGGCCAGCAGGCGGTCGACGTAGTGGATGTCCTCGGGCCCCTCGACCTTGGGGATCATGATGACGTCGAGCGCCTGGCCGGCCTCGGTCACGGCCGCGATCAGGTCGTCGAGGCCCCAGGGCGAGTCGAGCGAGTTGACCCGGGTCCAGAACTGGGTGCCGCCGATGTCGACGGTCTGGGCCACCTCGACCAGCCCGGCCCGGGCGGCCTCCTTGTCGCGGGCGGGCACGCCGTCCTCGAGGTTGGCCAGCAGCACGTCGACCGTCGGGCCGCCATCGTCCGGCACCTTGGCCACCATCTTGGGGTTCGAGGCGGGGAAGAAGTGGATCATCCGCGACGGCCGCACCGGGATCTCACGCAGCGGCTCGGGCGCCCCGAGGGCCAGGGGTCGGAAGAAGTCCTTCGGGTTGCGCATCGGGCCCGACCCTAGGGCGTGTCCACGGGGCCGTGCGAAACCCGATTCGTCCGAGCGCCGGTCGTCGGCGACCATGGGAAGCCATGACTGGGGAAGAGGGGACGCGACGAAAGGGCACCCGCCTGTTCCGGCGCGGGCTGACCGTCGTGTGGGGCTACGCCCGGGCCGAGCCGCGGACCTTCGCCCTGTCGGTGCTCGGCGCCTCGATGTACGCGGCGGCCGCGGTGGCGGCCACCGTGGTCCTCGGTCGGGTGACCCAGGACGTGATCCTGCCGGCCTTCGACCACGGCGTCGACGGGGCACCGTCATCGGCGCAGCCGTCGCGGTGCTGGCCATCGGGGTGATCCGGGCGGTGTCGATCGTGCTGCGCCGCTACTACGCGGGCATGACCCGGTTCCGCATCCAGGCCCGATGGCGCCGCCGCATCACCGACATCTACCTCGACGCGCCGCTGACCTACCACCACAGCCAACCGACCGGGCAGCTGCTGGCCCACACCGACAACGACGTCCTGGCCGCCACCGAGGTGCTCAGCCCCTTCCCGTTCACCATCGGCGTCCTGGCCCTCGTCTTCTTCGCCCTCGATCAGCCTGGCGCTCGTCGACATCTGGATGATGGTGCTCTCGCTGATGTTCTTCCCGATCCTCGGGCTGCTCAACCGTGCCTACACCCGCCGCATCGAGGCGCCGGCCGAGCAGGTGCAGGAGCGGGTGGGCCGCGTGTCGCGGATCGTGCACGAGAGCATCGACGGCGCGCTCGTCGTCAAGACGCTCGGGCGCAGCAACTCGAGATCGACCGGCTGGCCGTCGCGGCCGACGAGCTGCGCGAGACCCGCGTCCAGGTCGGGCGCCTGCGCGGCTCGTTCGACCCGATGCTGCAGGGCCTGCCCACCATCGGCGCCATCGTCCTGCTGGCCTTCGGCTCGTGGGAGATCTCGACGGGGCGGATCAACACCGGCGACCTCGTGCAGGCCATCGCCCTGTTCTCGATCCTGGCCTTCCCGATCGAGGTCGTCGGCTTCTTCCTCGAGGAGCTGCCGCGGGCCGTGGTGGCCTCGGCCCGCCTCGAGCGGGTGGTGGCCGTGCCCGCGGCGCCCGTGCCCGCAGCCGGCGACGCCGTCCGCGCTGCCCGACCGGCCCCTCGACATCGAGGTCGACCGGCGTCGCTTCGGCTACGTGGCCGGGCGAGCCGGTGCTCGAGGACGTGTCGCTGCGCGTCGAGCCGGGCGAGGTCGTGGCGCTCGTCGGCGCGACCGGGTCGGGCAAGACGACGATGTGCGAGCTGCTCGCCGCGCCTGGCCGATCCGACCGCCGGCGCGGTCCGGATCGGCGGCGTCGACCTGCGCACGGTCGAGCCGGCGTCGCTGACGGCCGCGGTGGCGCTGGTCTTCCAGGAGACCTTCCTGTTCGCCGACACGCTGTGGGAGAACGTCACGCTCGGTGCCGCCGTCTCGCAACGACGAGGTCCGCCGTGCCCTGTCGATCGCCCGCGCCGACCGGTTCGTCGGTGAGCTGCCGCTGGGCGTGGCCACCGTCGTGGGCGAGCGCGGCGTCACCCTCTCGGGCGGCCAACGCCAGCGGATCGCGCTGGCCCGCGCGCTGCTGCGCCAACCCCGGGCGCTCATCCTCGACGACGCCACCTCCGCGGTCGACCCGGTGGTCGAGTCCGAGATCCTCGAGGGGCTGCGTCGCGAGCTGTCGACGACGACGCTGGTCGTGGCCCAGCGCGTGTCGACCATCGAGCTGGCCGACCGGGTGGCCTTCCTCGACGGCGGACGCATCGTGGCGAGGGCTCCCACGCTCGAGCTGCTCGGCCGACGATGCCCGCCTACGCCCGCATCGTGCAGGCGTACGAGGCCGGGGCGATCCCGGTCGAGCGCGATCGGGGGTTGGTGCGATGACACCGCCGGTCGACAGCGAGACCGTGGAGGACGTCGTCCGGTCCGAAGGCGAGCAGGCGCTCGACGCCGCGCCGATCGCACTCGCGCCCCGGCCTGTTCGACGATCCCACCGAGTCGCTGGCCGAGCACCTCGGCGACGAGGTCGAGACCACCCCGGTCAAGGCCACCGAGGTGCTGCGGCGGGGCTTCCGGGCCAACCCCGAGCTGCGCCGGGGCCTGGCCTTCACCGCTGGCTGATGGCGGTGGTGGTCGCCATCGGACGGCTCACCACCCCCGTGCTGATCCAGCAGATCCTCGACAAGGGCGTGAGCGGATCCGAGGGCTTCCGGCCGGGCTTCGTGCTCGCCGCCAGCGTCATCGCCCTGGTGGTGGCGGTGACGGTGATCGTCACCGCCCGCGCCACCTACATCCGCCTGGTGCAGTCCGCCGAGCTGATGTTGCGCAACCTGCGCGTGGCCGCCTTCGCGCACATCCACACGCTCAGCATCGCCGACCACAACGAGTCCCGGCGCGGCGAGCTCACCGCACGCGTCACCAGCGATGTCGAGACGATCGCCCAGTTCGCGCAGTGGGGCGGCATCGCGTGGGTGGTCAACTCGGTGATCATCCTCGGCACGCTCGGCGGTCATGGCCGTCTACTCGTGGCAGCTCACGCTCGTCACGGTCGTCGTGATGGGCCCGCTGCTGCCGCTGATGCGCGCCCTGCAGCGCCGCCAGCTGCAGGCCTACGACGTCGTGCGCATCCGCGTCGGCCAGACGCTGTCGGTCGTGTCCGAGACGGTGATGGGCGCGGCCGGTCGTGCGCGCCTACGGCATCGCCGACGCGGGTGCGCGCCCGGCTGGGCGGAGCCATCGACCGGCAGTACCGCGCCGAGATGCGCACCGCCCGGTACTTCGCGTTCATGTTCCCGCTGGGCGACGTCTTCGGCGGGCTGGCGCTCGCGCTCGGTGATCGGCATCGGCGTGTGGTGGGGGCCGGGCTGGGGCATGCAGTCCGGCACGCTCATCGCCTTCGCCTTCCTCGTCAACCTGCTGCTCATCCCCGTCGCCGAGCTCGGCGAGATCCTCGACCAGACCCAGACCGCGCATGGCGGGCTGGCGCAAGGTGCTCGACCTGCTCGACATCCCGATCGACATCGTCGAGCCCGATCCCGGCGCGTCGAGCTGCCGGCCGGGTCGGCCGACCTCGCGATCGAGGGCCTCGAGTTCGCCTACCGCGACGGCGGCATCGTGCTGCGCGGCATCGACGTCACGATCCCGGCGGGCACCAACGTGGCCGTCGTCGGCGAGACCGGATCGGGCAAGACCACCTTCGCCAAGCTGCTGTGCCGCCTGGCCGACCCGACCGAGCGGCCGGATCCTGATCGACGGCATCGACCTGCGCGACGTGTCGCCCGGCGTCGCGCTTCGCCGCCATCCGCATGGTGCCCCAGGACGGCTTCCTGTTCGACGCCACCGATCGCCGAGAACGTGCGCATGGGCCGAGCCGACGCCACCGACGCCGACGTCGGCTCCGCGTTCGTGCGCCTGGGCCTCGACTGGTGGCTGGCCCGCCTGCCCGCCGGGCTCGACACCGAGGTGGGCGAGCGGGGCGAGAACCTGTCGGTGGGCGAGCGCCAGCTCGTGGCGCTGGCCCGGGCCCAGCTGGCCGACCCCGGGCTGCTGATCCTCGACGAGGCGACCAGCGCGGTCGATCCCGAGACCGAGCGGGCGCTGGCCGACGCGCTGGTGGTCCTCACCGAGGGTCGCACCACCATCAGCGTGGCCCACCGGCTCTCGACGGCCGAGGCGGCCGATCTGGTCCTGGTGTTCGCCGACGGCGAGCTGGTCGAGACCGGGGCCCACGCCGAGCTGCTGGCCGCCGGTGGCCGCTACGCGGCGATGTTCGAGAGCTGGCTGGGCAACACGCAGGCGATGTGACCGCTCGCCGGGCTGCCGGCCCCGCCACCGGCCCGCCGACGGGTCGCCCGGATTGCCAGTGGCCGGGGGCCGATCGCTAGATTCGGCGGTGTGAAAACCCCTCTCCGCGTCGCTGTCACCGGGGCTGCCGGCCAGATCGGCTACAGCCTCCTGTTCCGCATCGCCAGCGGCGCCATGCTCGGCGACGACCAGCCGGTGATCCTGCAGCTGCTCGAGATCACCCCGGCCCTCGACGCGCTCAAGGGCGTGGCCATGGAGCTCGACGACTGCGCCTTCCCGCTGCTCGCCGGCATCGTGCAGACCGACGATCCCAACGTGGCCTTCGGCGACGTCGACTACGCGCTGCTCGTCGGCTCGCGGCCCCGCTCGAAGGGCATGGAGCGCAAGGACCTGCTCGAGGCCAACGGTGCCATCTTCACCGTGCAGGGCAAGGCCCTCAGCGACAACGCGGCCGACGACGTGCGCATCCTGGTGGTCGGCAACCCGGCCAACACCAACGCGCTCATCGCCATGAACAACGCGCCGGGCATCGACCCGCGGCCGCTTCACGGCCATGACCCGCCTCGACCACAACCGGGCCAAGGCGCAGCTGGCCGCCAAGACCGGCGGCACCGTCAACGACGTCACCCGCATGACCATCTGGGGCAACCACTCGGCCACGCAGTACCCCGACCTGTTCCGCGCCTGGTCAACGGCAAGAACGCCGCCGAGCTGATCGACGACCAGGCCTGGATCGACGGCACGTTCCTGCCCACCGTCCAGCAGCGTGGCGCGGCCATCATCGAGGCCCGTGGCCTGTCGAGCGCGGCGTCGGCGGCCAACGCCGCGGTCGACCACGTGCGCACCTGGGTGCAGCGGCACCGCCGACGGCGACTGGGTCTCGATGGCCATCCCGAGCGACGGCAGCTACGGCGTCCCCGAGGGCCTCATGTCGTCGTTCCCGGTCACCACCTCGGCGGGCGAGTACTCGATCGTGGGCGGCCTCGACATCGACGACTACTCGCGGGGCAAGATCGACGCCTCGGTGGCCGAGCTGGTCGAGGAGCGCGACACCGTCGCCGAGCTCGGCCTCATCTGATGGCCGGCATCGCCTCGCTCGGGGCGATCTCGCTCGATTGCGACGATCCCGCCTCGCTGGCCCAGTTCTACGTCGCGCTGCTCGGGATGGAGATCGGCTTCGAGAGCGACGACTTCGTGGCCCTGCAGGGTGGTCCGGTGTGGCTGACCTTCCAACGGGTGGCCCACCACGAGCCGCCGACCTGGCCCGAGGGCCCGACGCCCAAGCAGCTGCACCTCGAGCTGGCGGTCGACGATCTCGACGCCTCCGAGGCCTCCGCGATCGCCATCGGCGCCACCAGGGTCGACACGCAGCCCAACGCCGAGAGCTGGCGCGTCCTGCTCGACCCGGCCGGGCACCCGTTCTGCCTGACCACCCTGATCCCCGCCAGCTGAGTCCGGTCAGGCCGTCGGCCCGCTGCCGAGCCAGCCGCGCCGCTTGAACAGCACCAGCAGGATCACGATGGCCACGAGCTCGGAGCCGAGCCCGAGGAAGAGGAAGTAGCCGAGGCCCACCTGGATGTGGGTGATCGGCCAGGCGAAGTTCTGCCCGAAGAAGCCGGTGAGGAAGCCGAGGGGCAGGAAGATCGTGGCGATGATGGCCAGCTGCTTCATCACCACGTTCAGCCGGTTGGACACCATCGACAGGTGCGTGTCCATGGCCCCGCTGATCAGGTCGCGGTAGCCGTCCACCATGTCGCTGATGCGGATGAGGTGGTCGTAGAGGTTGCGGAAGTACGCCGTTCCCTTGTCGGACATGCCCGGGATCTCGACCATGCCCGCGTTGAGGCTCGAGATCATGTCGCGCTGCGGCGTGATCACCTTGCGGATGGTCATGATCTGCGCGCTTCATGTCGAACAGCGTGCCCAGCTGCTCCTCGGTCGGGTTCTTGAGGATCGCGCTCTCGAGCTCGTCGATCGCGTCGTCGAAGTCGGACAGCACCGGGAAGAACGAATCGATGAGCGTGTCCATGATCAGGTAGAAGATCACGACCTGCGGCGCGACCACCTCGGACGAGTGATGGCTGCCGATGCGGTCGCGCACCGTCGGCCAGCGCCGGGCAGTCGCCCTGGTGGATGCTGATGATGCAGGTGCTCGGTGATGAAGCAGTGCACCTCGGCCACGTTCTTGCCGTCGCCGGCCATGCCGAAGGTGACGATGTGCACGAAGTCGTCGTAGTCGTCGATGCGGGGCCGCTGGCCGAACTGGTCGGCGGCCTCCACGGCCACCGGGTGGAAGTGGAACGTGTCGACCAGCAGCTGCGTGACGTCGTCGTCGGGGCCGGGATCGTGGACGTCGAGGTCGAGCCAGAAGAACTCGCCGCCGGCGGCCGCCTGCTGCACCGCCGCCAGCGTGGCATCGGCTGGTCGTGCCGCCCTGCGTCAGCGTTCCCTGCATGGGGACGATCTTCTCTCCCGTGCCCCTGTCAGCGGGGGGATGCTCGGCCGCCGGGATCGTCAGAGGCGCCGGTTCGACCGGCCCGGCGCTGGCCGAATCGGATGCGGCGGCCGCATCCACCGCCGCCAGCTCGGCCGGGGTGGCCCCGAGCCGGCGCTCGACGTCGGCCAGTCGGTCGCTGATCATCGACAGCTGTTCGCCCAGGTCGCGCGTGGCCCTGCTTGATCTCTTCCTTGTTGGCGTCGCTGTGCTCCTGCATGAAGACCGAGGCCACCGTGGCGGTCAGCACGCCGATGAGCCCGATCCCGACGAGCATCAGGATCACGGCCACCGCCCGGCCCGCCGGCACTGATCGGGAACCGGTCGCCGTAGCCGACGGTGGTCACCGTGACGATGGCCCACCAGAGCGCGTCGGGGTAGGTGTGGATGTTGGTGCCGGTGGTGTTCTGCTCGAACAGCAGCACCAGCCAGGCGCCGAGGAAGAGGGTGGCCGCCGCCGCGATGAGCACCCGGAACAGGCTGTGGTGCTTGAGGATGGACTCGACGCGCAGAGTGCCCTCGTGCAGCAGCAGCCCCATCTTCTCGATCCCCACCAGGTGCCAGCCCTGCAACGGAGGGACCACGACCGTGGCCGGCTCGACCCACCGGCGCTTGAGGTAGCCGCGCCGGTCGGGGGTGACCACCAGTCGCACGAGGTACTCGACCAGGAGCACGGCCCACAGCACGAACAGGGTGGCGACCAGTGCGATCGACGCCGAGCCGTTGAGATCCGTCGTGCCGATCACGATCGCGATGACGAGCCAGGCCACGCCCAGCACCGCGAGCGGGTACCTGGTGACCCGTTCGATGCGGTCGACGAGATCGTGCCGCCCCCCGCTCGGCTTGGCGCCCGCGATGCGCTCCTGGCGCCGTTGCTCCTTGCGCTCCTTCTCGTCGAGGCGCTGCTGCTCGAGCGATTCGAGGCGTCGGATGCGCTCGACCGACGGCTTCCGGGGCGCCGTCGTGTCGTGCTGGCCTGTGCTCACATCGGTGGAGTCCCCCACAACGACACGAAGTTAGTAGCTGTCACTTGAGGAACTTGCTCGTCGTGTTGTCGGCCAGCACCTTGCCCCCGGTCTGGCAGGTCGCGCAGTAGTTGACCGTGTAGCGCGAGTACTCGACCTCGCGGACGACGTCGCCGCAGACCGGGCAGGTCTCGCCGGTGCGGTGGTGGACGCTCCCCGGCCGCTCCTTCGACGCGCTCATGTCGTCGCGCTCGCGCTCGTAGGCGAGCGATTCGTCGATGCAGGCGTGGATGGCCTCGGCCAGGCGCCCGACCTCGTCGGGGCCGAGCTTCGACGCGTTGGCGAACGGCGACAGCTTGGCCCGGTGGCAGATCTCGTTGGCCAGCCGGCGCCCCACCCCGGCCAGGGCGCGCTGGTCGCGCAGCAGGCCGTGCAGCCGCATGGAGTGCGCAGCGCAGATCGAGGCGAGGGTGGCGGCGTCGAGCGTGTCGGCGTCGGGCCCCAGGCCCTCGAGCGGCTCCTGGTCTCGTCGGCCAGCGCCCTCGCGGACCCACACCCCGGCGCGCTTCTCGGTCCCGGCCTCGGTGAGCAGCAGCGCCGGGGGCGGTCCGCCGCCGTCGCCGTCGGCGCCACCGGGTGCCGGGGGCGAAGATCCACCGGGCCAGCCCGCCGCGCGGCTTGAGCGACTGCTTGTCGTCGGGCTTGAGCCGGCCGCCCTGCATCAGGTGCACGACGAAGGTGGTGGCACCGAACTCGACGAGCAGGTACTTGCCGCGGCGGCCGACGCGGGTCGAGCGGCTGGCCGACCGCCTGCTCGGGCGGCGGCGCGAACGTCTTGAGCGCCGTGAAGGCGATCGCCCGGAACGAGGCCAGCTCGAGGCCCCCGAAGTCGCGGGTCAACCGCTCGGCGTGGGCCTGGAGCTCGGGCAGCTCGGGCATCGGTCAGCTCCCGGTAGGTCGTCGTCGCCCGCACCTCGGCGAAGACGTCGTCGAGGGTGGCCATGGCCTCCTGCTGGTCGAGCAGGATCCGCACATCGCCGCCCACCCGCAGCCGACCGGCCATGAAGGCGGCCTGGGCGCTCTGGTCACCCGACTGGATGCCGGCGGCGGTCGCGGCGTCGAGCGTGAAGGTGATCGAGGGCGCGGGATGGCGTCCCCGCCCGACGCCGACCGCGCCGCCGTGGACCGACACGTACCAGGCGATCTCGCCCGGTCCGTCACCTCGCTCGTCACCCCGCTCGTCACCAGGGTCGTCATCCGCGTCTCCGGCTTCGCCGTGCACGACCTGCTGGACGACCAGGTCGAGGTCGGGCGAAACCGACGTGGCGCGGCGGGCGGCTGCGTCCATCGCGTCGAACCACGCGTCAGAGAGGAACTCCGGCATCGGACCGGAGGCTAGTGGCGAGCCTCCGGCATCGGATCGAGGCTAGCGGCGAGTCCCGGTACGATCACCGGCCATGCAGACCTTCGGTCAGGGCGATCGGGTCTTCGCCCACGAACCGGTGCACGGGCACGCTGGCGCGTCCTCGAGGGGCCGACCGACGTCCTCGACCTCATGGACACGGGCGCCGAGGGCGTGATCGCACTGGTGCGCGACGCCGGCGCCACCTTCCTCGCGCCGATCTTCCACGAGCTGACCGGGGTGGTGTGCACAGGCGGCACACCGCGCAGCCACATCGGCATCGTGAGCCGCGAGTTCCAGGTGCCGTGCGTCATGGCCTGCGTGTTCACCGACGAGCCGGCCGACGGGTCGACCGTCGAGCTCGACTGCTCGGCCGAGCCGGGCGAAGTCCGTGTCTGAGCCGACGACGCGGCCGAGGCCCGCGGCGGGCCAACGAGCTCATCGCCTACCACTGCTCCGATCAGCCGCGAGCTGACCGCCCAGCGCACCTCGTACTCGTCCCAGCTGATCCCGGTGACGGCGTACATCCTGGTCAGCTGCTGCGAGGCCTTCCTGCGCTACCCCGATCTCATGGCGCGGATCGACGCGGCGATGCCGGCCGAGCGAGATCGGTCGGGTCGGGCCACCGTCCCGGCACCGAGATCAACTCGGTGCACCTCTGGTCGATCGCCAACTTCTGGCTGCTCGGGCGCAAGGTGATGGTCGGGCTCGACCCCTCGCTCGACGACCCGTCGACGCGGCTCACACGGTGCTCGACTTCTGGGAGCGCGCCGCGCTGGCCTTCCGCGGCGACGGCACCCGCCAGGCCTGGGACACCTCGACCTGTCGCCCCTACGGTCGCGAGGTCGTCGACCGCGCTGCTGGCCGGGGTGACGCCGGTCGACGATCCGGATCAGCGCAGGCAGCTCAGCCGCTTCAACGCCACGCTGGTGAACCACCTGTTCCTGATGTGGTTCGACACCCGGGCGGGCATCGCCGACTCGGGGCCCTACGAGCTGCCCGACGGCCGGGTGCTGCTCGTGCGCGACTTCGCCAAGCTGGCCCGCAGCGACTTCTGGTGGTCCGACGTGGCCGCCGAGGTGCCCTACCAGCAGCTGACCGCGGCGCTGGTGCTCGACGGCGTCGAGGTGCAGGCCACCGACTTCGGCTCGTCGAACACGACGCCCGAGGACTACCTCGACCATCTGGTCGGGTTCGGCCTGTTCACCACCGACGTGCCGCCGGCGACGCTGCGAGCCGGTCGCCGCTCGACGTCGTCGACGACCTCACGGCCACCGTCCGGCGCGGTGCAGGCCCAGCACTACCGCAACATCGCGGCCATGGACCGCGACGCGATGATCCGGTGCGGGGCCTACGTGTACTTCAGCTTCCTGCGGCCGTTCGCCGCTGGTCGCCGGCGTGGCCGACGACCTCGACTGGGAGGTGCCCAAGGCCATCCCCGAGCCGCTGTACGAACTGCTCGCGCAGGTCGACGGCGAGGACGTGCCGCTCGACCCCGACGTCGAGTACTACGAACCCATCCCCTGATGCCAAGATCACGGCAGACCGGCCGACAGGAGGGTCCCGATGACGCTGGCGCACAAGATCCAGGGCGAGTCGATGCAGATGATCGTCTTCCAGCTCGACGAGGGCCAGCGGGTCTACGCCGAGGCCGGCAAGTTCCTCTGGAAGACGGTCAACGTCGAGGTCGAGACCCGCCTGAGCAAGGGCGACCCGACCGAGGCCGAGCCGGCACCGGCGGGGGCCGCGGGGCTGTTGAACAAGGCGCTCAAGACCGGCGTCGAGATGGGCAAGCGCCACCTCGCCGGCGAGAGCGTCGCCTTCCAGCACTTCACCGCCACGGGCGGGTCCGGGCTGGTGGCGTTCGCCGGCACGCTGCCGGGCACGATGCGGGCCATCGAGCTCGACGGCGACCGGCGGCTGGACAGCCGAGAAGGACGCGTTCGTGTGCGCCGAGAGCACCGTCAACTTCGACATCGCCTTCCAGGGGTGCAAGGCCGGCCGCAAGAGCGGCGAGGGGTACGTGCTCGAGAAGTTCACCGGGGTGGGCACGCTGGTCATCGCCGGCGCCGGCAACTTCATCGAGCTCAACCCGGCCAAGTACGGCGGCACCATCGAGGTCGACACCGGGTGCGTCGTCGCCTTCCAGGACTCGCATCACCTACGAGATGCGACGCGTCGGCGGGCTCAACGCCCAGAGCCTCATGGGAGCCGTGTTCGCCGGCCAGGGCCTGAGCGTGGCCACCCTGTCGGGCGACGGCACGGTCATCCTGCAGTCGATGACCTATGACGGCATCGCCAACGCACTGTTCGCCCGGGTCGCGCCAGGATGACAACACGGGCATCACCGGCGGCCTGTTCGGCACCTCGAAGGGCTAACCCGGACGACCACCCGCGACCGACGACGAGCCCCGACGACGAGGCCCGAAAGGAACACACGATGGGATTTCTGGATGACGTCAAGAAGAGCGCCAACAAGGTCGGCGTCGTCGATCAACTCGTCGGTCAGCGGCCAGCAGACCTCGCACCGGGTCGGCAACCTGCTGCACGACCTGGGCGCGCTGACCTGGGCGGCCAAGATCGGGCAGGGCGGTCCCGACGACGCCACCGAGTGGGCCCGGATCGAGGCCGAGCTCACCGAGATCGCGGCCGGGGGCGCCGCCGTCGACCTCGCCCTCAAGACGGCCGCCGTCCCGCCTCCGCCCGCCCCGCCGGCGCCCGCGGCCGAGGCCCCGGCTCCTCCTGCGCCACCCGCAGCCGCGGCCGAGGCCCCCGCTCCTCCGGCGCCACCCGCCGCTCCGGCTGCTCCGGCCCCGCCCCCGGCTCCTGCACCGGCGGCCGAGGCCCCGGCCGCTCCCGCCCCACCGGCCCCGCCCGCGCCGCCGGCGCCTGCGACCGGCGGCTCGTTCACCCTCGACGACCTGTAGTCAGACCGCAGTCCTCAGGCCTCAGGCCTCGAGGTCGAGGATCTTGTCGAGGACGGGCAACGACGCGCGCAGGTGCTCGAGCTCGGCGGCATCGAGGGTGGCCAGCCGCTCGGCCAGCCAGGCGTCGCGCTGGGTGCGGATGGCCTGCAGCTCGCCATGGCCCGTCCCGGTGATCTGCACCAGGCTGACCCGTCGATCGCTGAGGTCGGTCGTGCGCTCGACCAGGCCGGCGGCTTCGAGGTTGCCGACGATCCGCGTGATCGACGGTGGCTGCACGTTCTCGTAGCCGGCCAGCTCGCCCAGGGTGAGCGGACCCTTCGACTCGATGGCGGCCAGGGCTGACTGCTGTGACGGCGTGATCCCGGGGCTCACGTGTTGGCGCAGGCGACGGGCGATGCGCAGCACCGCCAGACGGGTGCGGGTCACGAGCTCGTCGTCGACATCGGGAGCGGGTTTCGACGCCATGGTGATGCATACCACGATGCCTTGGCCATAGTCTCGGCCTTCGATGAACGGACCTCCCTGGCCGGTCGAGGCCACCGCCCGCTCGTCGCTCGAGTCCTTCCTGCGCTGGCTGGACGCCCAGGCCGGCGTCATGGGCACCTACGAATACGTCAGCGAGCCGAGCGGCGACGAGCATCCGGTGCTGTCGATCCGGTACATGGACTGCCCGCAGCCGGGGACGCTGCTCGGCTTCACGTTCGGGATCTCGGCGGTGGTCAACCCGCTGTGGGGTGGCTTGCGCCCCGAGCTCGCCATCTGCGTCGACTCGACCGACGCCCGCTGGGCATGGGCGCTGGCCGACATCGGCGATCGCGTCCGCACCACCTCGGTGTTCCTGCCCGGCGACACCATCGAGATCGGCGAGTCGATCAGCGACGAGTCCGCGATGGAGTCCTTCGTGCTCTGGCACCAGCTGATCACCGACGAGGACCCGGTCATCCAGATCGACGACCACGAGGTCGTGCTGGTGCAGGCCATCCCGCTGCACCAGAGCGAGCTCGAGCACCTGCGCCGGCAGACCGATCGGGCCGTCGGCGTGCGCGATCTGCTCCGCCGCCTGGCCGCCCAGAGCCTCGACATCACCGACGTGCGGCGCGCGCCGCTCGAGACCTAGGGGCGACGGGATGGCTGAGGGGTTCACCGACGCCCCGCGACGCCTGCGGATCGCCAGCCACCTCGGTGGGTCCGACGCGCTCGGCCTCCCGGCCGAGCTGGCCGATCGGGTCGAGGTCGTCCCCGTCTCGATGCGGGGGCCGGCGCCCGAAGGCCTGCGGGCCGAGGTGCTCGTGAGCGTGCCCGAGTGGCCCGAGAACACGGCCGAGATCCTGGCCGGCGGCGTCCGGTGGCTGCACTTCGTCACGACCGGCATCGACCGCGTCGACTTCGCGACCCTGCCCGAAGGCCTGGTCGTCACCAACTCACGCGGCGCCAGCGCGGTGCCGATCTCCGAGTGGGTGCTGGCCGTGATGCTGGCCTTCGAGAAGCACCTCCCCGAGATGTGGATCCACGACCCGCCGGCCGACTGGCGGGCGGACGCACGGCTCGGCTCGTTGCAGGGGCGGCGGTTGGCCATCGTCGGGTTCGGCTCGATCGGCGCGGCGGTGGCCGAGCGGGCGCGCCCCTTCGGCGTCGAGATCCGGGCGCTGCGCCGCACCGACACACCGAGCCCGGTGGCGGGCGTCGAGATGGTCGGCACGCTGGCCGAGGTGCTCGACGGCGCCGATCACGTCGTGCTGGCCGCGCCGCTTGACCGCGGCCACCCGCCACCTCGTCGACGCCCGTGCCTTCGCCGCGATGAAGCCGGGGGTCCACCTGGTCAACATCGCCCGTGGCGGGCTGGTCGACCAGGACGCGCTGCGCGTGGCTCTCGACGACGGCACGGTCGCGATGGCGTCGCTCGACGCGGTCGATCCCGAGCCGCTTCCGCCGGCCATTGGCTGTTCGACCATCCCCGGGTGCGGCTGAGCGCGCACGACTCGTGGAGCTGGCCCGACGCGTTCGCCACGATGTTCGAGCGCTTCGTCGTCAACCTGGCGGCCTACCTCGACGGCCGGCCGCTGCCTGATCTCGTCGACCCGACGATGGGCTACTGACCGCTGCGCAGCATGACGCCGGCCAGGTCGCCGGTGTGGTCGCCGTCGACCAGCGTGACGTGCCCGTTGACGACGGTGGCCCGGTAGCCCTCGGCCCGCTGCGTGTAGCGCCCGGCGCCGCCGGGGAAGTCGTGGACGTACTCGGGCAGCTGCAGGTGCAGGCCGTCGAGATCGATCACGTTGACGTCGGCGAACGAGCCCGTCCGCACCGTCCCGCGGTCGGTGATGCCGAACAGGTCGGCGGTGTCGGAGGTGAGGCGGCGCACCGCCTCCTCGATGGGCAGCACCCCTCGCTCGCGCACCCACTGGCTGAGGAAGAAGGTGGGCTGGCTGGCGTCCATGATCTGGCCCACGTGGGCGCCGGCGTCGGCCAGGCCCATGACCACGTTGGGGTCGCCCAGCATCTCGGTCACCGCGTCGAGGCGCTGGTTCAGGAACGGCCAGTTGATCAGCACCCGACCGTTGGACTCGAGCGAGAGGTCGATGAACGCCTCGGCCGGGCTGACCCCTCGCCGGTCGGCCACCGCCTTGAGGCTGTTCTCCGGCATCGTGGCGGTAGTCGAGGTGGTCGTCGTCGAGCACGTAGGCGCCCTCGAAGAACTCGTCGGGCGTCTCGTGGCCGGCCTCGATGAGCTGCATCCGCGCCACCGGGTCGCGCAGCACCGTGAGCTTCTCCTCCAGCGAGAGCATCCGCAGGCGCTTCCAGGGGCGGGTGCGGTCGAAGGGGGTGGCGTGGGACAGACCGAACAGGATGCCGATGCCGCGGGCGGTGGTCTGGGGCCGGACGCGGGCGCCGGCCGCGTTGTGCTCGTTGACCAGGTCGAGCACGACCCGGTAGAGGTCGTCGCGGCGGTAGGCGTGGGCCAACCCGAAGGTGAGCGGCCGGCCCGAGGTGGTGGTGATCTCGGCCAGCAGGTCGACCTCGGCGCGCGTGTTGGGGTAGTCGTCGCTGTCGCGCTCGCCCATGCGCGGCGCGGCTTCGAACACGCCGCGCTGATGCCGGCCCATGACCGCGGCGATGGCGAGCAGCTCGTCGTTGGCCGCCCAGGTGCCCGGCACGGGTCGGCCGTCGGGCACGCGGTGCAGCAGCGTGCGCGACGTCGAGAAGCCGAGCGCGCCGGCGCCGATGGCCTCGTCGACCAGCGCGCACATCTGCTCGATGTCATCCGCGGTGGCCGGTTCTTCGCTCGAGGCTGCGCTCGCCCATGGCGTGGACCCGCACCGCGCAGTGCCCGACCATGCCGCCGACGTTGATGCCCTTGGGCCACCGCTCGACCGCGTCGAGGTACTCGCCGTAGCTCGACCAGTCCCAGGCCAGTCCCTCCATGATCGAGTCGGCGGGGATGTCCTCGACCGACTCCATCATCTCGGCCAGCTCTTCGCGATCGCCCGGCTTGCAGGGGGCGAAGGTGACCCCGCAGTTGCCGAGCACGACCGAGGTCACGCCGTGCCAGCACGAGGACGACCCCATGGGATCCCACGCCAGCTGCGCGTCGAGGTGGGTGTGGATGTCGACGAAGCCGGGCGTGACGATGCAGCCGTCGGCGTCGATCGTGCGCCGCGCTTCGCCGTCGACCTGGCCCACGGCCACCACGCGGTCGCCGTCGATCGCCACGTCGGCGCGCACCGGCGCCGCGCCCGTGCCGTCGACCAGGGTGCCGTTGGTGATCACGAGATCGTGCATGGCGGACAGGGTAGGCGCCTCGGTGAGAAGCCTGCTAAGCTGGCCGGATGAGCGACGACGAGGCGCTGCCCTTCGGTCCGGTCGACCCGGCGGACGAGGGCACCCACCCCGCCGGGCCGGAGCTGCTGTGGAACGAGTCGTACTACTTCGACTTCACGGCCGACGACGGCTCGCTCGGCGGCTACGTGCGCATCGGGCGCTATCCCAACCTCGGCCCGCGCGGGGTCATCTGGTACTGGGCCTGCGTCGTCGGTCCCGACCGCTCGCTCGTGACGGTCATCGACAACGACGTGCCCTTCCCCAGCTCGTACCCGCTCGCTCGAGGTGCGCACCGACGGGCTGTGGGCCGACCACAACGTCGAGACCCCGCTCGAGCACTTCAGCCTCGGCCTCGAGGCGTTCGGTGTCGCCCTCGACGACCCGGCCGACACCTACCACGGCCTGCGGGGCGAGCGGACCCCGCTCGGCTTCGACCTCGAGTGGGAGACCGACGGCATCCCGTTCCGCTGGCCCCAGGGCCTCGACCGCTACGAGATCCCGTGCCGGGTGCACGGCGAGATCCTGGTCGGTGACGAGCGCGTCGAGTTCGAGGGCCCCGGCCAGCGCGACCACTCGTGGGGCGAGCGCGACTGGTGGGCCCGGGGCTGGTGCTGGACCGCCTTCCGCCTCGACGACGGCACCCGCATCCACGCGGTGACCACGCTGCCCTCCGAGGGCTTCGCCATCGGCTACGAGCAGCCGCCGGGCGGCGGTCTCGACCTGGTCACGGTGTTCGATGCCACGCCCCGAGCTCGGCGGCGACGGCATCCCCACCGCGCGCGGTCCTCGACGTCGGCGGGATGGCCGTGACCGTCGAGCCCCTGGCCTGGTCGCCCGTGCTGCTGATCTCGCCCGAGGGCCGCGAGGCCCGGTTCCCGCGGGCGATGGCCCGGTTCACCGCCGCCGACGGCCGCTCGGGCGTCGGCTGGATCGAGTTCAACCAGCCGGGGCCGCGTTGAGGGGACGGGCCGCGCCGGGACGCTGAGGTCCACTCACTAGTCTGTCCCGATGCGTTCTGCGCTCATCGCCTCGATCGGACTCGATCCCAAGAAGATCCTCAACAGCGTCGGGACGCTCGGGCTGTTCGCCATCGTGTTCGCCGAATCCGGGATCATGATCGGCTTCTTCCTGCCCGGAGACTCGCTGCTGTTCACCGCCGGGCTGCTGTCGGCGACCCGCCACGTGCTGTGGCCGTTCCCCGTGCTGCTGCTCGGCTGCGCCGTCGCCGCCATCATCGGCGACCAGGTCGGCTACGTCTTCGGCCAGCAGACCGGGCCGCGGCTCTTCAGCCGGCCCGACTCGCGCCTGTTCAAGCGCGAGCACCTGCAGCGGGCCGAGGACTTCTACGAGCGCCACGGGTCCAAGACGATCGTGATCGCCCGTTTCGTGCCCGTCGTCCGCACGTTCGCCCCGATCGTGGCCGGCGCGTCGAAGATGCCCTACCGCACCTTCGTCCTCTACAACATCATCGGCGGGGCGCTCTGGTCGACGACCATGCTGTGCCTCGGCTACGGCCTGGGCAAGCAGCTTCCCCGGCATCGGCAACTACCTCGACTACGCCGTCGTCGTGATCATCGTGCTGTCGCTGATCCCGATCGCCTTCGAGTACGTGCGCCAGCGGCGCAAGGCCCGGCACACGAACGCGGTCTGACCACCCCCGGGTGCACAACGTGCACTCGTGGCGCGATCCGGAGACCGGCGGACCGCTCAGCTCTGGCCGAGCAGCTTGCGGTTCTTGAGCTTGGCCTTGACGTAGTCGCGGTTCATGTAGGCGATGAAGTCGATGCTGATCTCCTTCGGGCAGGCCTGCTCGCACTCGCCGTGGTTGGTGCAGGACCCGAAGAACTCCTCCATCGTCTCGACCATGTTCTCGGTGCGGCTCCACCGCTCGGCCTGGCCCTGGGGGAGCAGGTTGAGGTGGGCGATCTTGGCCGCGGTGAACAGCTGACCGGCGCTGTTCGGGCAGGCGGCCACGCAGGCGCCGCAGCCGATGCAGGCCGCCGCGTCCATGGCGGCGTCGGCGGCGGTCTTGGGCACCGGCGTGAGGTTGGCCTCGGGGGCCGAGCCGGTGTTGGCCGAGATGAACCCGCCGGCCTCGATGATGGCGTCGAGCGGGCTCCGGTCGACCATGAGGTCGCGGATGACGGGGAACGGCGTCGCCCGCCACGGCTCGATGGTGAGGGTCTCGCCGTCGGTGAACTTGCGCATGTGCAGCTGGCAGGTGGCGGTGCCCTTCTGCGGCCCGTGGGCCTGGCCGTTGATCATCAGCCCGCAGGTGCCGCAGATGCCCTCGCGGCAGTCGCTGTCGAACACGATCGGCTCGCGCCCGTCGCCGATCAGCCGCTCGTTGACGACGTCGAGCATCTCGAGGAACGACATGTCGTCGTTGATGTCGGTGGCGCGTCGAGTCTCGTCGAAGTGGCCCGGCAGCCTGCGGCCCGTCCTGGCGCCAGACCCGTCAGGTGGACGATCGCTACTTGTAGCTCCTCTGGGTGAGGTGGACGTACTCGAACTCGAGCGGCTCCTGGTGCAGCTCCTGCGGCGTCGGCCCGGCCCTTCCACTGCCAGGCGCCGACGAACGCGAAGTGCTCGTCGTCGCGCTTGGCCTCGCCGTCCTCGGTCTGGTGCTCGACGCGGAAGTGGCCGCCGCAGCTCTCCTCGCGGTGCAGCGCGTCGCGGCACATCAGCTCGGCCAGCTCGAAGAAGTCGGCCACCCGCTGCCACCTTCTCGAGCGACTGGTTGACGGTGTCGGCCGAGCCGAGCACCCGCACGTCCTTCTCGAACTCGGCGCGCAGCGCCGGGATCTCGGACAGGGCCTTCTCGAGGCCGGCCCGGTCGCGGGCCATGCCGCAGTACTCCCAGACGATCTTGCCCAGCTCGCGGTGGTAGTGGTCGACCGACTTGGTGCCGCCCACCGACAGCCAGCGGGTGACCTCGTCGCTGACCGCCGACTCGCAGGCCTTGAACTCGGGGTCGTCGGTGGGCACCGGCTGCGTGCCGAGCAGCCCGGCCAGGTAGTTGCCGATCGTGTACGGCAGCACGAAGTAGCCGTCGGCCAGCCCCTGCATCAGGGCCGAGGCGCCGAGGCGGTTGGCGCCCTGGTCGGCGAAGTTGGCCTCGCCGATGGCGTAGAGGCCGGGGATGGTGGTCATCAGGTCGTAGTCGACCCAGAGCCCGCCCATCGTGTAGTGGATGGCCGGGTAGATGCGCATCGGCACCTTGTAGGGGTTCTCGTCGGTGATGCGCTCGTACATGTCGAAGAGGTTGCCGTAGCGCTCGCGGATGACGCTCTCGCCCAGCCGCGAGATGGCGTCGGCGAAGTCGAGGTAGACCGAGTTCTTGAGCGGCCCGACGCCGTAGCCCGTGTCGACCATGGCCTTGGCGTTGCGCGAGGCCACGTCGCGCGGCACGAGGTTGCCGAAGGCCGGGTACTTGCGCTCGAGGAAGTAGTCGCGGTCGGCGTCGGGGATCTGGTCGGGCGAACGGGTGTCGTCGGGATCCTTGGGCACCCAGATGCGGCCGTCGTTGCGCAGCGACTCGGACATCAGGGTGAGCTTCGACTGGAACTCGTCGCTGCTCGGGATGCACGTCGGGTGGATCTGGGTGAAGCACGGGTTGGCGAACAGGGCGCCCTTCTTGTGCGCCCGCCAGATCGCGGTGGTGTTGCAGTTCATGGCGTTGGTGGACAGGTAGTAGACGTTGCTGTAGCCGCCGGTGGCCAGCACGACGGCGTGCGCCGAGTGCGAGCTGATCTCGCCGGTCACCAGATCGCGCACGACGATGCCGGCGGCCACGCCGTCCTTGACCACCACGTCGAGCATCTCGGTCTTGGTGTACTGGCGCACGTTGCCCAGCGAGACCTGCTGCTCGAGGGCCTGGTAGGCGCCGAGCAGGAGCTGCTGGCCGGTCTGGCCGCGGGCGTAGAAGGTGCGGCTGACCTGGGCGCCGCCGAACGAGCGGTTGTCGAGCAGGCCGCCGTACTCGCGGGCGAAGGGCACGCCCTGGGCCACGCACTGGTCGATGATGTCGACGCTGACCTGCGCCAGCCGGTACACGTTCGACTCGCGCGAGCCGGAAGTCGCCGCCCTTGACCGTGTCGTAGAACAGCCGGTAGATGCTGTCGCCGTCGTTCGGGTAGTTCTTGGCGGCGTTGATGCCGCCCTGGGCCGCGATCGAGTGGGCCCGGCGGGGCGAGTCGTGGAAGGTGAAGACCTTGACCTTGTAGCCGAGCTGGGCCATCGAGGCGGCGGCCGACGCGCCGGCCAGGCCGGTGCCGACCACGATGATCTCGAACTTGCGCTTGTTGCCCGGGTTGACCAGCTTCATGTCGAACTTGTGCTGGTCCCAGCGCTGCTCGATCGGCCCGGTCGGGCAGCCGGACTCGAGCAGGGGATCGGGGGCGGTGGGCGTCGGCTCTGCGGTGACGGTCATGGCGGCCTCCTAGCTCGACACGCCGGTGACGCCGGCGAGGGCCATGATCGGGAAGCTGATGTTGATCCCCGCGATCAGGACGGCGAACCCGACGGCGAACATCCGGCGGGCCCGGTTGAAGCGGGGGTTGTTGAGCCCGAGGCTCTGGAAGAGGCTCCACGACCCGTGGAAGAGGTGGATGCCGAGGGCGATGTTGGCGACGATGTAGAGCGCCGCCACGCCCGGGCGCTTCAGGCTCTCGGTGACGTTCTGGTAGGCCAGGCCGCGTGTCCAGTGCTTGACCGCGATCGGGTGCAGCCCCCAGGTCAGGTCGGCCAGGTGCCAGATCAGGAAGAGGCCGACGATGATGCCGGTCCACCGCATCGTGCGCGACGCGAAGTTGGCGGCCAGGTAGTCGCGCCGGCTGGCGTAGCGGACGTTGGCCTTCTGGTTCATCCGCGTCAGCGAGTACGCCGAGTGGATGTGGAACACGAAGGCGAGGATGAGCCCGATGCGCAGGATCCAGAGGAAGACCGTGCGGGGCAGGATCGGCACGAGGATCTCGCGCAGGAACTCGCTGTAGGTGTTGAACTCGGTCGACGCCCAGGTACATCTTCAGGTTGCCGATGGCGTGCACCAGCACGAAGCCCATGAGCATCACGCCGGTGACGGCCATGACCCACTTCTTGCCGACGCCGGTCTGGTAGAGCTCGACCAGGAACGGCTTGCGGCGGCCGGGGCGCTTGCGGATCGGCGCTCGACCGAGATGTCCGGGCTGAGCGGTCCGGTGACGGCTGCTGGGTCTGGGTCACGAGCGGTCCTCCCGGATGGCCGGTGAGAAACTATCGACTTGCTGTGTGCGGCGATAATCCGCAGCGCCGGCTGGAGGCTCGCCGACGCGGCGGAACGGCGTGAAGCCGCTCGCCTGGTGATACCCGGATGGCGAAGCGCCCGGAGGGAGGCTCGCCGACCGGAGGGTCAATGAAGTAGCACATAGGTGCCGTAGGTCGAGCGGGCCTCGATGCCGTCGCCGACCAGCTCGAGGTCGATGACGAGCGCGGGGTCGGTGACGGCGGTGCCGACGGCGGTGTCGCCAGGTGGACGGCGTCCGGGTCGAGGTCGGGCACCTCGATGGCCAGGGTCCCCACCCGGACGCACTCGTCGGCCGGGATGTCGCCCTGCCAGGACCACACATGCCGCACCTCCTCTTCCCAACGTAGATGGGCACGCACGATCATATCTCCATGAGCGATACGGGCGTCGCTGACGACGTGGACGTCGAGATGGAGCCGCTCGCCCGGGTGGACGTGCGGCGGCGGCCGGTCGGCCACCACGATGACGGGCCGGCAGGCGGCCCGCAGGGCCTCGTAGCCGGGCTTGGGCACCCGCTCGTGGTCGAGCACCGAGAAGCTGACCGCCGGGCGAGCTGTCGGCCAGGCGAACTGGGCGAAGCCGCCGGTGGGGCGGTACTTCAGCCGGCGCAGCGTCTCGATCTGGTAGCGCAGCAGCCGGGCCTGGTAGATCTGGGTCGCCGCCTTCCAGTCCTCGTAGCGTGTCGAAGGCGTCGGGCGGCACGTGGCGGTCGAAGGCGGCCTTCTGCAGGCCGTGGTGGCGGGCCAGGCGGTCCCAGTCGAGGTCGGGCCACCGGTCGGCGCCCGACGAAGTCGTCGGTGTCCGGCACCGCCTCGGCGCCGAACTCGCTCACGAAGCGGGCCAGCCGGGGCCAGCGGGCCAGGAAGCCGGGCCAGGTCGCGGTCGTCGCCCCGTGTGCCAGCCGAAGTAGAGGTGGCTGTCGGTGCCGTCGAGCTGGGGCGGGTGGGGGAGCACGCCCGAGTGGGCGATGACGGGTCGGGTGCCGTCGTTGCGCTCGAGCACCGACTTCATGGCCCGGTCGAGCAGCGTGCGGTTCCAGGTGGGCAGCGCCTGCACCGCGCCGACCGCCATCGGCTCGTTGTGCCCGCACCAGACGAACACCGAGGGGTGGTGGGCCAGCAGGTCGACCGCCTCGCGGGCCTGGCGGCGGGCCTGGCCACGCACGCCGCGGCTGTAGCCCCGCTGCAGCGGCAGGTCCTGCCACAGCAGCAGCCCGGCCTCGTCGGCCGCGTCGTAGAGCTCGGGTCGCGCGACGTGGGCGTGCAGGCGCAGGAAGTCGAGCCCGGCCTCGCCGGCCAGGGCGACGTCGGCGGCCATCTCGGCCGGGGTCGCCTCGGCCAGCGCCATGCGGGTCGGGTCCCTGGTTGGCGCCCTTGAGGAAGAGCCGCTCGCCGTTGACGGAGGTGATCCAGTTGTGCATCTCGACGGTGCGCAGTCCGGTGCGCAGCCGGCGGCGATCGCTCAGCGCGCCGGCCTCGGTGCGCACCTCGACCTCGACGTCGTAGAGCGGCTGGTCGCCGAGGGCCCGCGGCCACCACCGCCTCGGGTGGGGGAGGTTCACCGTCCACTCGACGCGGTTCTCGCCCGCGGCCAGCGACTGGCGTGCGACGGTGCTCGCGGCCGTCGAGCGCGCGTCGGCTCGACCGCCCGGGACGTGCGGGACGACCGTGGTGATCAGCTCGACCGTCTCGGCGGCCTCGACGGTGTCGAGCACGACCCGCAGCGCCAGCGTCGCGGCCTGGTCGGTGACCTCGCGACAGCGCACCCGCCAGTGGCGGACCCGGACCGGTCCCGACTGCTCGAGGCGCACCGGCCGCCAGATGCCGCCCGGGTTCCAGTCCTGGTCGAGCAGGTCCCAGTCCTGGAACACGCCGGTCAGGTTGCGCTTGTGCGCCGAGGTCGGCCGGGCGGGCGCAGGCCACCTCGACGGCCAGGGCGTGCTCGGACCGGCCGTCGAGCAGGCTCGGTGATCTCGAACTCGTGGGGGAAGAAGTAGCCCTCGGTGTCGCCGAGGTAGGTGCCGTCGAGCCAGACGTCGCTCGTGTAGAAGATCCCGTCGAGCACCAGCCAGCTGCGCCGATCGCCGGGTCGCTCAGGCCCTCCGTGTCACCGGGATCGGGCTCGTGGCCGGGGCCGAAGCGCCCGGGGTCGGCGAAGGTGGTCCGGTAGACCACGGGGCCGTCGGTCTCGGCGAAGGCCGGATCCGAGCGCCAGTGCCCCGGAACGGTGGCCGTCGCCCAGTCCCCGTCGTCGAATCCGGGGTCGTGGTAGGTCCCGCAGGCGCGACCTCGTCCGCGACGGTGGCCCGCCACGTGCCCGAGAGGTCCACCTCGATCGACCATCGGGCGACGCTACAGCCGTGGATATCGGTTCGTCGAGGCTCAGGTGTCCCCGCATGAGGCCGATAGAGGAAGAACTATTCTGACCGCCAGCTAGTGCACGGGAGGGCCGTTCGTGCCCGAGACATCTACCGGCCTCCAGGCGGGGGACGGGACCGATTGGGACGGCGCGGGCGAGCCCGACACCGGGTACGGCTACGACGGGAGCGATCTCGGCGGGCTCATCACCCGTGTCCAGCTCGACGAGACGCTGTCCCAGGTCAGCGATGTGGTGCTCACGGTGGTCGCCGACGGTCGCATCGGCTACGTCAGCCCGGCGGTGCCGGCCCTGCTCGGATTCGAGCAGGAGGAGCTGCTCGACCACCACCTCGACGAGTTCCTGCATCCCGACGACGCCGACGACATCGAGCGCCCGCCTCGACCGTGGCCACGGCCACCACGACGTGGGGGCGCGGGTGCTCATGCGCCACGCCGTCGACGGTTGGCGCGAGGTGCTCCTGTTCGTCCATGCCGGCCCCGCCCTCGACGCGGTCGGCTACCGGGCCGTCGTGCTCCGCGACGCCAAGGACCGCGGCCACACCCTCGACGCGCTGCGCCAACGGCTCGCCTTCGAGGATCTGCTCACCCGCGTCGCGTCGTCGTTCATCCATCGTCCCGCCCACGAGGTCGACGCGTGCATCACCGGCGCGCTCGCCGACATCGGCACCTTCGTCGGGGTCGACCGCGTCTACGTGTTCGTCAACCGCGACGACCGCCGCGTCATCGAGAACACCCACGAGTGGACCGCGGCCGGCGTGTCGTCCGAGATGGCCGCGCTCGGCGTGCTCGGCCCAGGAGCAGCTGCCCGAGTGGATGGGGACGCTCGAGCGGCTCGAGCCCATCTACATCCCGCGCGTCGCCGACCAGACCGACGAGTGGCGCCGCGAGATCGACGTGCTCAAGCCGCAGGGCGTGCGCTCGGTGCTGGCCGTCCCGCTGGCCGACGAAGGGCCGCCTGATCGGCTTCATCGGCTTCGACCTCGTCGAGCGCGAGCGGATCTGGAGCGACGACCACATCGCCGTGCTCAGCTCGGCGGCCGGCATCATCTCGCAGGCCCTGGCCCGCAGCGACGCCGAGCAGCGCTTCGGCCTGGCCTTCACGAACGCCCCGCTCGGCATGGTGCTGAGCGCCCCCGACGGCCGCCACATCCAGGTCAACCAGGCCTACTGCGACCTGGTCGGGCGGACCGAGGAGGAGCTGCTCGGTCGGCTGGCCGTCGACCTGATCCACCCGAACGACGTCGAGGCCCTGATCCGCAGCCACCGCGCGGTGGTGCTGGGTCGAGCAGGAGCAGGAGTCCCTCGAGGTGCGGATGGTCCGCCCCGACGACGATCTGGTGTGGCTGCGCCTGCACATCTCGGGGGTGCGTGGCGGCGACGGCAAGCTGCGCTACACCGTGTCCCACGTCGAGGACATCACCGTGCGCCATCGCCAGGAGCTCGAGCTGCGGGCCAGCGAGCAGCGCTACCGCACGGTGGTCGAGAGCTCGCCGGCGTCATCGCCCGCTTCGACCGCGACCGCCGCCTCACCTACGTCAGCCCCGCGTTCGAGCAGCCTCACCGGCATGCCCGTCGAGCGACGTGATCGGCCACACGGCCAGCATCTTCGGCGTGGCCGACGAGGGGCAGTGGAGCAACGCGCTCGACCGCGTGTTCAGCGAGCGGCGAGCGGCTCGACACCGAGTGGGAGGTGCCGCATGCCCGACGGCGGCGTGATGTGGTTCCAGTCCCGGGCCGTGCCCGAGTTCGGCGAGGACGGCACCGTCGAGCACGTCCTGGTCATGAACACCGACATCACCGCGCTCAAGCGACCGAGGCCGAGCTGGCCCACCAGGCGCTGCACGACCCGCTCACCGGCCTGGCCAACCGGGCGCTGCTGCTCGACCAGCTGGCGCGCATCCTGGCCCGCCGCCAGCGGGCGCCCGCACGCGTCGGGCTGCTGTTCCTCGACCTCGACCGGTTCAAGGTGGTCAACGACTCGCTCGGCCACACCGCCGGCGACCAGCTGCTCGTCGCGATCGGCCGACGCGGCTGAGCGCCGCGCTGCGCCCGACCGACACGGTGGCCCGCCTCGGCGGCGACGAGTTCGTCGTGCTCATCGAGGACTTCGTCGACCCGCGCGACCCGATCGCGCTGGCCCAGCGCATCCACGCCGGTGCTCAAGGAGCCGGTCGTCGTCGACGGCAACGAGGTGTTCACCACCGTGAGCATCGGCATCGCGGTCGCCAACGCGCCCGACGACACGGCGGACGGGCTGCTGCGCGACGCGGACGCGGCCATGTACCTGGCCAAGGCCCGCGGGCCGCGACCGCTACGAGATCTTCGACGAGGAGCTGCGCCTGCAGGCCACCGAGCGCCTGCAGACCGAGTCGCACCTGCGCCGGGCCGTCGAGATGGGCGAGATCGAGGTGTACTACCAGCCCGAGCTCTCGCTCGACACCGGGGTGATGGTGGGGGCCGAGGCGCTGGCCCGCTGGCACCACCCGGTGGCCGGCCTGCTCGAGGCCGGCGCGTTCATCGAGCTGGCCGAGGACTCGGGCCTCATCCTCGAGCTGGGCGAGTGGGTGCTCGACGAGGCCTGCCGTCAGGCCGGCGCGTGGCACCGCGAGCGGCCCGACTTCCCGCTCACCATCCGCGTCAACCTCTCGGCCCGCCAGATCGCCCAGCCCGACCTCGTCGACCAGGTGGTGGCGGCCATGGCGGCGGGCGGGATCCTGCCGTCCTCGCTGTGCCTCGAGATCACCGAGACGGCGCTGATGTCCGACCCGGCGGCCGGCCTCAAGGTGCTCCAGGACCTGCGCGGCCTCGGCGTCGAGCTGGCCATCGACGACTTCGGCACCGGCTACTCGTCGCTCAGCTACCTCAAGCGCTTCCCGGTCGACGTGTTGAAGATCGACCGGTCCTTCGTCGACGGCCTCGGCGACGATCCCGAGGACACCGCCATCGTCACCGCCATCATCAGCCTCGGGCGCGCGCTCGGGCTGCGCGTCGTGGCCGAGGGCGTCGAGACGCGCGCCAGCTCGACGAGCTGCGCCGGCTCGGCTGCGACCGCGGCCAGGGGTTCCTGTTCGCCCGTCCACGGCCCGCGGTGCTGCTCTGGGAAGCACAGATGCCGTATCCGGTGGGGGGCGACTGAGGTGCAGCACACGGGGGGGACAGCATGAGCGCGGCGGGCGACGGGCGTCGGGGGTCGGGGCGACGACGAGCCTGACGCTGACGTGGACCCAGCTCGACCGCCTGCTCGCCTACGTCGACGAGGCGATCATCTGCATCGACGCCGACGCCCGGATCCGCTTCGCCAGCCCGGCTGTGTCCCGGCTGACCGGCCACGATCCGACCACGGTCGTGGGACTGCCGATCTCGGACTTCGTGCACCCCGACGACCTGGGTGAGCTGCTTCGCCTGCTGGAGCGGTGGCAGGGCCGCCAGGGCAGCGGCGGGATCGATGCCGCCCCGCGTCCGGATGTCCGACGGCGACTGGGTCCAGGTCACCGATCGACGCGGTCAGCGGGGGCGACCTCGGCCCGCTCGGCACGGTGGTGGCCACCCTGCGCCCGGTCGACGCCAGCAGCGACATCGAGCGGAGCTGCGCCACCGCCTCGTGCACGAGGGCCGGCTGGTGCGCATCGCCTCGTCGTTCGTCCACCTGCCGTCCGAGCAGCTCGACGACGGCGTCGACGTCGGCGCTGGCCGAGCTCGGTGGCATGGGCGCGGTCGACCGGGTCGAGATCGTCCTGTTCGACGCGCAAGGCGAGTGCGATGACGAACACCCACGAGTGGGTGGCACCTGGTGTGGCCCCGCTGCGCGACCCGGGCCGGCGGCTGACGACCGGCGACTTCCCGTTCCTGCGCCAGCTGCGCCAGCACCGCGAGGTGAACATCCCAGCGGTGGCCGATCTGAGCGACGAGTGGGCGGCCGAGCGAGCATGGTTCGAATCACGCGGCGTGAGGTCGGTGCTCGCGGTGCCGCTGGCCGATCAGGGCCGAGGCTCATCGGCTTCCTCGGCTTCGAGGCCGTCGTCCACGAGTCGAGCTTCGCCTCGGCTCACGTGCTCACCCTGCGCACCGCGGCCGGCATCCTCGGCCAGGCCTTCGCCAAGCGCGACGCCGAGGAGCAGCTGGCCTACCAGGCCCGCCACGATCCGCTGACCGGGCTGCCGAACCGCTGGGCCTTCCTCGAGGCGCTCGATCGGGCCGTGCGACGCCTGCCGGCGTCGGGGACCGGGGCCGACGGCGACACCCGCGGCGTGGCGGTCCTGCTCTTCGACCTCGACCGGTTCAAGGTGGTCAACGACTCGCTGGGCCACCGTCTGGGCGACGAGCTGCTCGTGGGGCTGGCCCGGCGGATCGACGACGCCCGGCCCGAACGGACCGTCCTGGCCCGGATGGGCGGCGACGAGCTGGTGATCCTGGTCGAGCGACGTGGCGAGCGTCGGCGAGGCGATGGCGCTGGCGCGTGACCTGCGCAAGGTCTTCCGCCGGCCGCTGGTGGTCGAGGGCCACGAGGTGGCGACCACCGCGAGCGTCGGCATCGCGTTCACGCTCGACGCGTCCGAGACCGCCGACGACCTGCTGCGCCATGCCGACTCGGCCATGTACGCGGCCAAGGAGCTCGGCCGCGATCGCATCGAGGTGTTCGACGAGACGCTGCGGGCCAAGGTGCGGCGTCGGCTGCAGAACGAGATCGAGCTGCGTCAGGCGATCGAGCACGGCGAGCTGATCGTGCACTACCAGCCCGAGGTCGAGGTGCCGTCGGGACGCGTGCTGGCGGTCGAGGCCCTCGTCCGGTGGCACCACCCGACGCGCGGGCTGCTCGCCGCCGCCGAGTTCATCGGCCTGGCCGAGGAGACCGGCCTCATCCTCGACATCGGCTTGTGGGTGCTGCGCGAGGCCTGCGCCAGCACGTGCAGTGGCGCGCCCGGTTCCCCGACCATCAGCTCCAGCTGCGGGTCAACCTCTCCGCGCTCGCAGCTGGGCGAGCCCGACCTGTTGCCGAACGTCGTCGAGCATCATCCGCGAGACCGGCATCGAGCCCGCCTGCCTGTGCCTCGAGATCACCGAGACCGTGGTGATGGCCGACGCCGAGGCGTCGCTCGGGGTGCTGGAGAAGCTGCGCGGGCTCGGCGTCGAGCTGGCCATCGACGACTTCGGGACCGGCTACTCGTCGCTCAGCTACCTCAAGCGCCTGCCCGGTCGACGTGTTGAAGATCGACCGCTCGTTCGTCGACGGCCTCGGCACCGACCCCGACGACACCGCCATCGTGCAGGCCATCATGGTCCTGGCCTCGTCGCTCGGCCTGCGCGTCACCGCCGAGGGCGTCGAGAACGACGTCCAGCTCGACGAGCTCCTGCGCCTCGGTTGTCGCCGCGTGCAGGGCTTCCTGTTCGGCCGCCCCGAGCCCGCCGAGGCGGTCGCCGAGCGGTTGGCTCAGCTCGGGCGTCGAACCAGGACGGGGGAGCGACGGTAGCCTCACGGCATGTCCGACGAGACCGCTGAACAACGCACCGACCCCCCCGCCGTCGCGACCCTCGGCCAGCTCCGTGCCTCGGGTTGGACGTCCCGTCCGGTCAAGCACGAGGTCCGGGCCAACGCCGTCGACCGCATCCGCGCCGGCGAGGCCGCTGTTCCCCGGGTGCTCGGCTACGAGGAGACCGTGCTGCCCGCAGCTCGAGAACGCGCTGCTGGCCGGCCACGACGTCATCTTCCTCGGCGAGCGCGGCCAGGCGAAGTCCCGCATGATCCGCGTCGCTGACCGGCCTGCTCGACGAGTGGATGCCGATCGTCGCCGGCTCCGAGATCAACGACGACCCGTACGACCCGGTCTCGAAGCACGCCCGCGACCTGCTCGCTGGCCGAGGGCGAGCGACACCCCGATCGCCTGGGTCCACCGTGACGACCGCTTCGGCGAGAAGCTGGCCACCCCCGACACCTCGATCGCCGACCTCATCGGCGAGGTCGACCCCATCAAGGTGGCCGAGGGCCGCTACCTCTCCGACGAGCTCACGCTGCACTACGGCCTGGTGCCGCGCACCAACCGTGGCATCTTCGCCATCAACGAGCTGCCCGATCTGGCCGAGCGCATCCAGGTCGGCCTGCTCAACGTGCTCGAGGAGCGCGACGTGCAGGTCCGCGGCTACAAGATCCGCCTGCCGCTCGACGTGATGCTGTTCGCCTCGGCCAACCCCGAGGACTACACCAACCGCGGCCGCATCATCACCCCGCTGAAGGATCGCTTCGGCGCCCAGATCCGCACCCACTACCCGCTCGAGGTCGACATCGAGGTCGACATCGCCACCCAGGAGGCCGCGCCGCTCGTGGCCGAGGGCGTCCGTGTCGACGTGCCCGCGCACATGGTCGAGATCGTGGCCACGCTGAGCCAGCTGGCCCGCCAGAGCCCCCACATCAACCAGCGCTCGGGCGTGTCGGTGCGCCTCACCGTGTCCAACCTCGAGACGCTGGTGGCCAACGCCACCCGGCGGGCGCTGATCCACGGCGAGACCGAGGTGGTGCCCCGGGTCAGCGACCTCGAGGCCCTGGCCTCGTCGACCGCCGGCAAGGTCGAGATCGAGTCGCTCGAGGAGGGCCGCGACGAGCAGATCGTCGACCACCTGCTGCGGGCGGCGGTGCTCACCGTGTTCAAGGACCACTTCGCCATCGAGGACCTGCGCGACGTGATCGACGCCTTCGACGACCAGACGGTGGTCAGCGCCGGCGACGACGTGCGCTCGGCCGACTACGTCCGCCTGCTCGAGTCGCTGCCCGCTCTGCGCGCGCCCGTCATCCGCTCACCGGCGGCGACGAGTCGCCGGCCGCGGTGGCCAGCGCCGTCGAGTTCGTGCTCGAGGGCCTGCACCTGTCCAAGCGCCTCAACAAGGAAGCCGTCGGCGCCCGCGCCCAGTACCGCGGCCGCTGACCCCGACCTCTCTCAGCAGCCCGCGCGTCGACCTAGGCGCGGCGGGTGAGCTGGCGGACGCCGCCGGCGCCGGCGACGACGACCTGCTCGACCGTCGACCCGGCGAACAGGCCGTGCTCGACCAGGCCGGGGATGGCGGCCAGCGCCGCGGCCAAGCCGATCGGGATCGTCGATCAGCCCGAACCGGGCGTCCATGAGCAGGTTGCCGTTGTCGCTGCGGACGTCGCGGGTCGTCACCTCGGTGGCGCCCAGGGCTCGGACCCGCCCGGCAACGATGCCGGGCGCGAAGTCGAGCACCTCGAGCGGGGTGCCGAAGGCCCCGAGGTGGTCGACCAGCTTGGACTCGTCGACCACCACGACGAACCGGTCGCTCATCTGCGCGACCACCTTCTCGCGGGTCTGGGCCCCACCGGCACCCTTGGTCAGGTTGAACCGGGGATCGACCTCGTCGGCCCCGTCGATGGCGATGTCGAGGTGGCCGATCTCGTCCGGAGGCGACGACGGTCAGCCCGAGCGACGTGGCCAGCTCGTGGGTCCGCATCGACGTGGCGGTGCACACGATGTCGGGATGGCGCTCGCCCAGCGCCACGATCGTGAAGTGCACGGTCGAGCCCGTCCCGAGCCCGACCCGCATGCCGTCGGCCACCTCGGTGGCCGCCTGGCGTCCGGCCGCCTCCTTGGCCGCGGCCATCGGTGTCGGTCATGGCCGTCCCTCGGCCCACGCCCGGGCCAGCTCCGCGCTCGGTTTGGGGTTGCGGTCCCGGTCGAACAAGCCGAACGGCGACGTCGTAGCCGTAGCCCCACTCGTAGTTGTCGACGCCGGTCCAGTGGAAGAAGCCCCGGACGTCGACGCCGTCGGCCACCGCCCGCTCGACCTCGATCAGCGAGTCGCGCAGGACCTCGACCCGCCACGAGTCGTCGTCGGTGCCGACCCCGCACTCGTCGACCAGCAGCGCCCGGCCCGGCAGCTCGTCGGCCAGGCGGCGCAGCACGATGCCGAGACCCTCGGCCCACGGCGCGTAGCCCATCGGCCCGACGCGGGCGTCGGCCGGGTAGGGCCCGGTGCCGTCGACGTAGACCGACTGGGCGCAGTAGTAGGAGAAGCCGACGTAGTCGAACGAGCCGGCCATGTCCGCGATCTCGATCGGGCGCCCGGCCCGGCACGGCCAGCACGCCGTCGCGCAGCGCCCGGAGCCCGCACCACGCCATGTCGTCGAGCCGGGCCACCTTGCGCTCGGCTTCCTCGCGCTCGCCGGGATCGCGGCCTCGCACCGCCGGGTACAGCGGCATCACGTTGTGGATCGTGGCCACGGGTGCGTCGCCCGCTGTGCAGCAGCCGCCAGGCCTCGTGGTTGGCCAGGTGGATGGCCTCGAGCGCCTCGGCGAACTCGCCGGCGTCGCGGTGGCCGGGCGGATGGACCCCCCATCGGAAGCCGGCCAGGGCGTAGAACGTCGGCTCGTTGATCGGCTTCCAGCCCGACACGAGGTCGCCGAAGGTCTCGGCCACCCAGTCGACGTGGCGCTGCCAGTACATGCGGGCCTTGGCTTCGACGAAGCCGCCCTCGTCCTCGGCGAACCAGCCCGGCAGCGTGAAGTGGTGCAGGCAGGCCCACACGTCGATCCCGGCGTCGCGGGCGGCGCGCAGCATCTCGGTGTAGTGCTCGACCGCAGCGCCGTCGTGGTGGCCCGGCTTGGGCTCGAGCCGCGCCCACTCGAGCGACAGCCGGTGCTGGGTCAGGCCGTACTCGGCGAACAGGCGGAAGTCCTCGGCGTAGTGGGTGGCGAAGCCGTTGCCGTCGCCGCGAGCGCGGCGCCCGGCCGGCCGCCTCCCAGGCCGACCAGTCGCTGGCCGGTGCCGCGCCCTCGGTCTGGGTCGACGAGGCGGCCGTGCCCCAGAGGAAGTCGTCGGGCAGTCCCCCCGTCATCGCGGCGTGTCCACGGGGCGATCCTCCCACAGGCCTGAGCGGAGGACCGGCGCGTCTGGCAGAGTCAGGCGGTGACATCGGCCGAATGGGAGCGACCGGCGGCGGGGATGGACGTGCCGGCTCGGGCCTTCGAGCTGGTGACCGACTGCGTGGCCGTCCTCGACGAGGTCGGCAACCTGATCGACGCCAACCCGTTCATGCTGCGGCTGCTCGGCTACGAGCGCGACGAGGTCATCGGGCACTCGATGGCCGAGTTCGTGCACCCCGACGATCTCGAGCGGGCCATCCGGGTGGTCGGCATGGTCGCGACCGACACCCTCGACGTGCCTGTCACGCCCGCGCTGTACCGGGTGCTGCGCCGCGACGGCGCGCTGGCTGCCCATCGAGATCAACGGCACCCGGCTGGCCGGTGAGCAGCCCGGTGAACCCGACGTGGTGGTCATCGTCGGCCGATACTCGGCCGACCGCGACCTGCAGGACCAGATGATGGCCCGGCTGGTCAACGGCGAGTCGCCCACCGCGGTCATCGAGGTCGTGCCCGAGCTGGGCCACTGGCGGCACCCCGTGGACCACTACGCCGTGATCTTCGCCGACGAGCGCGGCCGGCTCGCCGTCGCCGGCACGGGGTCGACCGTCGACCTCATCACCGCGGACGACCTGGTCGATCCGGCCACGCCGTGGGCGCGGGCCATGGCCGACGATGCTGCCGGGGTGGTCGAGGCGGCCGACCTGCCGCCGGGTCTGGCCGCGCGCGCGGCCGCGCTCGGTCTGGGACCGTGCTGGGTCACGCCGGTGGAGGACCCGATGCGCGAGCTCGCCGCCGTCATCCTCGTCTGGCGCCGCCAGGACGGTCCCGACCTCGAGGTGCACCGCTACGCGGTCGAGACGATGGCCGCGGGCCCTGGCGGTGATCCTGCAGTGGCGCCACCAGGTGACCAGCCTGGTCGATGCGGCGCGTCGCGATCCGCTCACCGGCCTGGTCAACCGGACCGGCTTCTGGGAGGTGCTCGACGCCCTCGCCCGCGAGCACGCCAGCCCGCTGGTGGCCGTGCTGTACGTCGATCTCGACGGCTTCAAGGCGGTCAACGACCGCTTCGGCCACCGCACCGGCGACCTGGTCCTGACCGAGGCGGCGCAGCGCATCGCGGCGGTGATCCGACCCGGCGACACGATCGCCCGGTTGGGTGGCGACGAGTTCGCCATCGTGTGCGGCGACCTGGCCTCGGCGGCCGAGTCGATCGCCATCGCCGAGCGGGTGCTCGGTGCCCTGACCCCGCCCATCGACGTGGCCGCCGACCGCATCGAGATCGGTGCCAGCATCGGGATCGCGACGGCCCTCGGCCACGAGCTCCGCTCGGACGAGCTGCTCGAGGCCGCCGACGCCGCGCTCTACGACGCCAAGCGGGCCGGGTCGGGGAGCTGGCACATGGCGGGCGGCCCGTCGGGGGAGGCGCACGGTACCCTCGACCCATGACCAGGGCCCATCGCGTCCGCTACTCCCGCTGGGACGGCACCCAGGTCGGTTTCGAGTTCGACGCCGACGACGTCTTCGGCGAGATCACCGACGACCTGCTCTACCACGGCGACCTCAACGCCGCTCTCCGTCGCATGATGCAGTCGGGCTTCCGCGACCAGAACGGCGAGCGGATCCAGGGCATCCGCGAGATGCTCGAGAAGCTTCGTCGCAAGCGCCGGGACGAGCTCGAGCGCTACGACCTGGGTGGCGTCTACGACGACATCGCCCAGGAGCTGCGCGACGTGGTCGACACCGAGCGCCAGTCGCTCGACGAGATGGCCGGCGCAGGCCCGCCAGGCCGGCGAGCAGGGCGACACCCGCCAGCAGGAGCTGACCGAGCAGTCGGTGGCCGACCACCACCTCGAGCTCGACATGCTCTCGCCCGACCTGGCCGGCCAGGTCCGCGACCTGCAGAACTACGACTTCACCTCCAACGAGGCCCGCGAGCGGTTCGAGCAGCTGCTCGAGCAGCTGCGCCAGCAGCTCACCCAGAGCTACTTCAACCAGATGGCCGGCGCGATGAGCAACGTGTCGCCCGAGGACATGGCGCGCATGAAGGACATGCTGTCCGCGCTCAACCAGATGCTCGAGCAGCGCCAGCGCGGCGAAGAGCCCGACTTCGAGTCGTTCATGCAGCGCTTCGGCGACTTCTTCCCCGAGAACCCCGAGAACCTCGACGAGCTGCTCGAGATCATGGCCCAGCGCATGGCGGCCATGCAGGCGATGCTCAACTCGATGACCCCCGAGCAGCGGGCCCAGCTGCAGGGCCTGTCCGACCAGCTGCTCGAGGACATGGACCTGCGCTGGCAGATGGACCAGCTCGGCCAGAACCTGCAGGGCCTGTTCCCCGAGATGGGCTGGAACCGCAGCTACGACTTCAGCGGCCAGGACCCGCTCGGCTTCGCCGAGGCCGCGGCCATGATGCAGGAGCTCGGTGACATCGACCAGCTCGAGAACCTGCTGCGGGGCGCCACCTCACCCGGCGCGCTGGCCGAGGTCGACCTCGACCGGGCCCGCGAGCTGCTCGGCGACGACTCGGCCCAGAGCCTCGACCGCATGTCCGAGCTGGCCCGCATGCTCGAAGAGGCCGGCCTGATCGAGAACCGCGAGGGCCGCTTCGAGCTGACGCCGCGCGGCATCCGCCGGATCGGGCAGAACGCGCTGCGCGACCTGTTCCGCAAGCTGACCAAGGACCAGATCGGGCCGCCACGAGCTCGAGCGCTCGGGCGTCGGCCACGAGCGCGAGTACGACACCAAGCCCTACGAGTTCGGCGATCCCGTTCAACCTGCACATCGAGCGCACCGTGCGCAACGCCATCCGCCGCAGCCGGCGGCGGCACGCCCGGTGCAGCTCACGCCCGACGACTTCGAGGTCGAGCGCACCGAGCACCTCGTCCGGTCGAGCACCGTGCTGATGCTCGACCTGTCGCTGTCGATGCCGATGCGCGACAACTTCCTGCCGGCCAAGAAGGTCGCCATGGCGCTGCACTCGCTCATCTCGAGCCAGTACCCCCGCGACTACCTCGGGCATCGTCGGCTTCAGCGAGGTGGCCCGCGAGCTCAAGGCCGAGCAGCTGCCCGAGGTCTCGTGGGACTTCGTCTACGGCACCAACATGCAGCACGCGTTCCAGATCAGCCGCCGGCTGCTGGCCCGCCAGAGCGGCACCAAGCAGATCATCATGATCACCGACGGCGAGCCGACCGCCCACATCACCGAGCGCGGCGACGTGTTCTTCAACTACCCGCCCGTCCGCGAGACCGTCGACGCCACGCTGCGCGAGGTGGCGCGCTGCACCCGCGACGACATCCGCATCAACACCTTCATGCTCGATCCGACCCAGCACCTGCGCCAGTTCGTCGAGAAGCTCACCGAGCTCAACCGGGGCCGGGCCTTCTTCACCACGCCCGAGCACGCTCGGCGACTACGTGCTGGTCGACTTCATCGAGCAGAAGCGCCAGCTCGTCCGGGGTAGGCGAACTGCTTGACGGATCTCAGCGCGGCGGAGCGGGGCGGAGCCGCTCGGCTGATGACACCCGGATGGCGAAGCGCCCGTCGGGAGGCTTGCCGACCAGAGGGCCAAGAAATTAGATCCTCTCGAGGATGACGACCGGGATCTCGCGGTCGGTGGCCTTCTGGTACTCGGCGAAGTTGGGCATCAGCTCGGCCTGCTGGCGGTAGAGGCGCTCGCGCTCGTCGCCCTCGGCCACGACGGCCCGGGCCCGGTACGTCTCGCCGGGCACCTCGACGGTCACCTCGGGGTTGGCCACCAGGTTGAGGTACCAGTGCGGATGGTGGGGAGCACCGCCCTTGGAGGCGATGATCACACGTCGGTCGCCGTCGACGGAGTGCACGACGGGGTTGGTGCGGGCTCAGGCCCGACTTGGCGCCGGTGGTGGTCAGGAGCAGCAGAGGCCAGCCCTCGAAGCCGCCGCCGACCTTGCCGTCGTTGGCGCGGAACTCGGCGATCAGGTCCCGGTTGAAGTCGTTGGTGTCGCTCATGCGGTCACGCTATCGAGCGGCCGTCGACCGGATCCGTCGCGATAGCAGGTCGATAGCGTCGTGCGGTCGTCGAAGGCCACCAGCACCAGGTCGTCGAAGTCGGCCTCGCGCTCGCGCAGCGCGGCGACGGCGATCTCGGCCGCGGGCCCTCGTCGGGTAGCCGTAGACGCCGGTCGACATGGCGGGGAAGGCGACGGTCCGGGCGCCCAGCTCGTCGGCCACCTCGAGGCTGCGTCGGTAGCACGAGGCGAGCTGCGCCGGCTCGTCCTGGGTCCCCCCGTGCCACACCGGCCCCACGGTGTGGATCACCCAGCGGGCCGGCAGGGCGAAGCCGGGCGTGGCCTTGGCATCGCCCGTCGGGCAGCCGCCGAGCCGACGGCAGGCGGCGACGCAGCTCGGGTCCGGCGGCGCGGTGGATGGCCCCGTCGACGCCTCCGCCGCCGAGCAGCGACGAGTTGGCCGCGTTGACGATGGCGTCGACGTCGAGGGTCGTGATGTCGGCCTGCAGCGCGCGGATCGGCACCCCGCCAGTGTGGTCGGTCCGGCCGGGATCGTTGCCATTGCAGGAGAAATCCGAATTTCCCCTTGCGCCGGGCCAAAACCCCGGCCATGATCACAGTGTTGTAATTACAGATGTGGTACGAGCCACTCGTCCGAGAGCACCAGATCGGTGTTCGAGGGGGGTCGAGCTGCCCGTGCGACAGCAGTGTCGCGTTGACAGCTCTGGTGACTCGCACCAGGGCGGGGAGAGGGAGGTCGGACATGCCACACGCAGCCGCCGACGAACCTATGGAGCCATCGTGGCAGGACTATGCCAACTGCCTCGGCGTCGACCCTGATCTGTTCTTCCCCGAGCGGGGAGCGTCCACCCGCGAAGCCAAGGAGGTGTGCCGGGGCTGCGTCGTGCGTGAGGACTGCCTCGAGTACGCCCTGGCCAACGGTGAGAAGTTCGGCATCTGGGGTGGGATGAGCGAGCGCGAGCGCCGCCGCATCCGCCGTCAGCGGGCCCTGGCCCGCGCCGCCGCCAACGTCGGCTGACCCGCCGCCCGCCACCAGTCCGCCCGCCGTCAGTCGAGCGAGCGACCGACACCCACCAGGCGGGCCTCGATGGTCCGCTCGGCCGACAGGTCCAGACGCGCCCACTCGGCCGGATCGATGCGGTCGAGCACGGCTTCGGGAGCCAGTCCGACCAGTTCGGCCCGCGCCACCGTGGCCTGGGCGGCCACCTGCTCGTAGACCTGGCGCGGCCCGACCACCGACGGGTCGACGAGGTTCATCGACACCTGCACCTGGTCGCCGACGCGGAGCCCGAGGGCCCGGACGTGGGGACCGCGCACGGCCGCGGCCAGCGAACGGGCCTGGTCGAGGTCGGCTCGAGTCAGCCACAGGTTGTAGGCGACCAGCACCGGACGGGCCCCGACCGCGATGGCGCCGGCGCGTCGGGTGGGCGACCGCCGGGCCGAGATCGGGCTGCAGGTCGCGGAAGGCGTGGCCGCGCACCTCGGGCAACGTGCGCTCGGGGCCGTAGAGGAAGCAGGGCACGCCCAGCTCGTCGGCGGCCCAGCGCGGCGAAGCGGTCGCGGGCGGCCGAGCGCGTCGTCGAGCGTCGACGAGCCGAGCGCCACGAACGGCACGACGTCGACCACGCCGATGCGGGGGTGCACACCCGTGTGGGTGCGCAGATCGAGGGTCAGCACGGCCGCCGCGGTCACCGACCGGGCGACGTCCTCACCGACGAGGGTCAGGACCGACCGGTTGTGATCGGCGTCGACGTGCACGTCGAGCAGCTCGTCACCCGCGGTGCGGGCGATCAGCTCGACGACCTCGAGTCGCCGACCCTCACTGATGTTGACGACGCACTCGAGCACGCTCGAGACGCAGGGCGGGGAGCGACACCTTGCGCTTCTTCAGGATCCGCCGGCGCTGACGCTCGGAGGTCCCGCCCCAGACACCGTGATCGATGCGCTGCACGAGTGCGTACTCGAGGCAGGGCTCCTTCACCGGGCAGTCGGCACAGATGCGCTTGGCGATCTCGACCCCGACGCCGTCGCTGGGAAAGAAGGTGGCGGGTGGCTCGAACCGGCAGTTGCCGTTCGGCCATCCATTCGTTGTCCATCAAGTTTCTCGCCTCCGTTGTATCCAGATGGCTACGGAGCCGAGCTGAACAAGATCCCAGGTCGACGTCTGACTCGAAACTGTGCAAGGACACCGTACTTCTCGCGCCGCAAGCTCCCATAAAGGCGCCACTAGATTCTGACCACCAGACGACGTGAAGGGGGTGATGCTGTGAGCCAACAGGTTTCGGGATCGACCCCACCGGCCCACCCGCCCCTGGCGACGCCCACCACGCCGTCCGGATCGCCCATTCCAGCCTCCCCACCAGCGTTTTCAGGCGATCCTGCCCTTCGGGGGCCGTCGGGCCCAGCCGGCCTGCCGGCCCTGCCGGCCACCCCCGAGCGGCCCCGACGGGTGGTCGTGCGGGCGCCGTCTCGGGGCGTGCTGGTGGCCACGGCGGTGGCTGCCGGCGCCGCCGTGGTGACCCTTGCCACACTGCTGATCGTCGGTTGGGGCCCGCACCACTCGTCGGCCCAGCCGCCGGCGTCGGCCCGGACCGGCCCGACCACGGCCGCCGCGCTCGACGCGCCCGCCCTGGCGCGGAGGGTCAGCCCCTCGATCGTGTCGATCGAGACCCCGGCGACGTCGTCGGCCCCGGCCACCGTGGCCGGGTCGGGCCTGGTCCTGTCGTCGACGGGCCTGGTGCTCACCACCGCCGACGTGGTCGGCACCGCGTCGACCGTCGAGGTGGTGCTGGCCGACGGCCGCACCGCGCCGGCCGACCTCGTGGCCAGCCAGCCCGACGCCGACGTGGCGCTCGTCCGGATCCGGGGCGCCAGCGGCTTCACCCCGGTGACCATCGGCCGCTCGTCGGGGGTCCAGGGCGGCGACGCGGTCGTGGCCGTGGGTGCCGCGACGGGCGCGGGAGGGCCGAGGCCGGCGGCCGAAGGCGTGGTCTCGGCGCTCGCGGTGTCGATGCCCACCGCCGGCGCCACCGTCGGCAACCTCATCCGCAGCGACGCGGCCACCGTGCCACCCGAGGCCGGGGGACCGCTGCTCGACGCGCAGGGCCAGGTCGTCGGGCTGACGGTGGTGGTCACGGGTGGGGCTCCGGGCGTCGGCTACGCCATGGCCACCGACTCGATCCGCTCGGTGATCCAGCAGCTCGAGCAGGGCCACGGAGCGGTGACGGCGCAGTCGGCGACGCTCGGGGTGCAGACCACAGACGTGGGCCACCTCACCCCGGCCCAGATCAGCCGGTACGGCGTGCTCACCTCGGACGGGGCCCTGGTCACCGAGATCGACAAGCGGTCGTCGGCCACCAACGCCGGCCTGCAGGTCGGCGACGTGATCACGGCGCTCGACGCACAGCCCGTCAACACCGGCGCGGACCTGACCGGCGCGGTGCAGAGCGACCACGCCGGCCAGCGCGTGACGATCACCTTCGAGCGCCGGGGCCAGATCCGCAATGCGACGGTGGTGTTGCTCAGCCAGCACGACACCGGCAACTGACCGGTCGCCGCCCGGCCGGCCCGGCGGTAGGATCTGTCAGATGTCCTTCACCGAGAGCGCTGCCGAACACGAACCGCCCCGCGGGCACGTCAAGGTCGTGTACCTCGGCCCGGTGGCGCCCCACTGGGAGGTGCGGTCCGACTTCGGTGACCACCAGGTCATCAACGACTTCCGGGCCCGCGTCGAGTCGCGGCTGCTGCTGCTGCCGCCCCACGATCCCCAGTTCCGCCGCAACCGCGAACGGGTGGTGCGCGACGCCGAGCGGGAGAACCTCCTGCTCGACTGGGACCTCGGCATCCCCGAGGAAGACGCCCTCGTCACCGAGAGCTGACTCGACCTCCACCGCTAGTGTTGGCCCATGGATCCGGGCCACTACTTGAACAGAGAGCTGTCCTGGCTCGACTTCAACGCCCGTGTGCTGGCCCTCGCCAGTGACCCCAACGTCCCGTTGCTCGAGCGGGCCAAGTTCCTGGCCATCTTCAGCCAGAACCTCGACGAGTTCTTCCAGGTGCGCGTCGCCGGCCTCAAGGATCAGGTGGCGGCGGGCGTCTCGGCCACCACCCCCGACGGTCGGACGCCGGCCCAGCAGCTGCTCGACGTGCGCGACGCCGCCGACGCGCTGAACGAGACCGCGTTGCTCGTGTTCGCCAACGAGATCGTGCCGGCGCTGCGCGGGGTCGGCATCGTGTTCTCGAGCTGGGACGAGCTCGACGACGACGACCGCAAGTACCTCGACGAGGTGTTCGAAGAGCGCATCTACCCGGTGCTCACGCCGCTGGCCGTCGATCCGGGCCACCCGTTCCCGTACATATCGGACCTGTCGCTCAACCTGGCCGTCGTGGTGCGCGACCCGGTGACGCTGGCCCGCCGGTTCGCCCGGGTCAAGGTGCCGTTGCTGCTGCCGCGCTTCGTCGTGATGCCCGATGGCGAGCGCTTCGTCGCGCTCGAGAGCGTGATCGCCGCGCACCTCGAGGCGCTCTTCCCCGGCATGGTCATCGAGGGTCACTACCCGTTCCGCGTCACCCGCAACGCCGACCTCACCCTCGAGGACGAGGACGCCGACGACCTGCTGGCCGCGGTCGAGTTCGAGCTGCGCCGCCGCCGCTTCGGCCGCGCCGTGCGGCTCGAGGTCGACACGTCGATGAGCAGCGAGATGCGCGAGCTGCTCGAGCGCGAGCTCGACGTCGATGCCGAGGACGTCTACGAGTACGCCGGGCCCATCGACCTCGGCGGCCTGTGGTCGCTGCATGCCGTCGACCGCCCCGATCTCAAGGATCCCGTGTGGGTGCCGGTCACCCAGGCCCGCCTGGCCCGAGACGACGACGAGCGCGTCAACTTCTTCCACGAGATCCGGCGCGGCGACATCCTCGTGCACCACCCGTACTCGTCGTTCGCGACGTCGGTCGAGGAGTTCATCCGCCAGGCTTCGGTCGACCCCAAGGTGCTCGCCATCAAGTTGACGCTGTACCGCACCTCGGGCGACAGCTCGATCATCCAGTCGCTCATCCGCGCCGTCGAGGGGGGCAAGCAGGTGGCGGCGCTGGTCGAGCTCAAGGCGCGCTTCGACGAAGAGAAGAACATCGAGTGGGCCCGATCGCTCGAGCAGGCGGGCGTCCACGTCGTCTACGGGTTGGTGGGGCTCAAGATCCACACCAAGACGACCCTCGTGGTGCGCGAAGAGCAGGTGGGCATGCGGCGCTACTGCCACGTCGGCACCGGCAACTACAACCCCAAGACCGCCCGGCTCTACGAGGACATCGGGCTGCTCACCTGCGATCCCGACGTCGGGTGCCGACCTCACCCAGCTGTTCAACTTCCTCACCGGCTACGCCCGCGACGTCGAGTACCGCAAGCTGCTCGTGGCCCCGCACGACCTGCGGCCGCGCATCGCCGAGCTCATCGCCAACGAGGCCCGCTTCGGGTCGGCGGGGCGCATCGTGCTCAAGATGAACAGCCTGGTCGACTCCGAGATGATCGACTCGCTGTACGCCGCGTCGCAGGCCGGCGTGTCGATCGACCTGATCATCCGCGGCATCTGCTGCCTGCGGCCGGGGGTGCCGGGCCTGTCGGACAACATCCGCGCCCGCTCGATCGTCGGCCGCTACCTCGAGCACGCCCGCATCTACCACTTCGGCCACGGCGGTCCCGACGGCGAGCCGATCCACTACATCGGCTCGGCCGATCTGATGCCGCGCAACCTCGACCGCCGGGTCGAGGCGCTCGTGCCGGTCACCGATCCCGATCTGCGGTCCCAGCTCGACGAGATCCTCGAGGTCGAACTGGCCGACGACGTGCTGGCCTGGTCGCTCGGCATCGACGGCACCTGGCACAAGCCCTCGGTCGAGGGCGGGATCGACTCGCACCGTCGTCTCCAAGAGCTGGCGCTGGCCCGGCGACGCCCGGCGTGAGCCTCGCCGGCACCGGGCGCGTCGAGCGCGAGGTCAAGCTCGACGCCGATCCCGATCTCGTGCTGCCCGAGCTCGACGGCGTCGCCCCCGGGATCTCGGCGCGTCCGATGGCCGCGGTCGAGCTCGACGCGACCTACTTCGACGCCCCCGACCACCGACTGCTGGCGCAGGGCATCACGGTGCGGCGACGCACCGGTGAGGGCACTCGGTGGACCGTCAAGCTGCCGGCCGCCGAGCGGCCGACCCCTGACGGGCCGACCATCGTCGGATCGCTGTCGCGTCGCGAGGTCGACATCGTGGACACCGCCACCGAACCGCCGGCCGGGGTGACCGACCTGGTCGACCCGTGGCTCGACGGCGTGGCGTTGGTGGCGGTGGCGCGACTGGTGAGCTCGCGCCGGCGCGTCGAGCTGTGCGCGACCGAGCGCGACGACGTCGTGGTGGTGGCCGAGCTGGACGACGACCTCGTCGTCGTGCACGACGACGACGGCGAGGTCGGGCGGTTCCGCGAGATCGAGGTCGAGCTGGCGCACGGGCGCGACGCCTCGACGGCCGGTGCCACGGACGACGCGGTCGTCGACGCGGTCATCGCCCGGTTGGTGGGGGCGGGCGCCCGGCGAGGCGGGTCCCAGCCCAAGGTCGAGCGCGCCCTCGCCCTGCTCGCCGGATGAGCCCCGAGACGGTCCGGGCGGCCGGCGGCGTGGTGTGGCGGCGCCGCGGTGACGACGACGTCGAGGTGCTGCTCGTGCACCGGCCCAAGTACGACGACTGGACCTTCCCGAAGGGCAAGTGCGAACCCGGCGAGTCCGACGAGGACGCCGCCCGCCGCGAGGTCCTCGAGGAGACGGGGCTGCGCTGCCGGCTCGACCACGAGCTGGCGTCGTCGCGCTACGACGACGCCCGCGGTCGCCCCAAGTTGGTCCGGTACTGGGTGATGGTGCCCGAGGGGGGTGCGTTCGAGCCCAACGACGAGGTCGACGAGGTGCGGTGGCTGCAGGTGGGCGAGGTGGCTCCACGCCTGAGCTACGACCGCGACCAACCGGTGCTCGAGTCGTTCGAGGCGTGGCTGGAACAGTCGTGACCCCTGAAGTTTGTCCGGTGTTCATCTCGGGTTCACGGCGTTCACCCTTGCCCGTCACGCTCGATTCCTAGCGTTGGCCCTGGCGTCGATGTGGACGTCGGACCTGACGGAGCTCCAAGGAGAGAACACTTTGCGATCGACGAGACGTGGAACCATCGTGACGGCCGGCCTGATCGTGCTCGCCCTCATCGCGGCCGCGTGCGGCAGCAGCAGCAAGTCTTCGACGGGCACGACGAGCGGTACGTCGTCGAGCTTCGACTACTCGAGCCTGTCGGGCACCCTCAACGGCTCGGGCTCGACCTTCCAGAAGCAGTTCGACGAGGCCGCCATCCAGGGCTTCAGCAACGTGGCCTCGAACGTCACGGTCAACTACGGAGCCGGTGGTTCGGGCAAGGGCAAGACCGATCTGGCCGGCCAGATCGTCCAGTGGGCCGGCACCGACAGCACGATCAAGTCCAACACGCTGTCGACGTTCAAGGGAGGCACCGTCCTCTACTTCCCGACGGTCGCGGCGCCGATCACGGTCTCGTACAACCTGAGCAGCGTGTCCAAGCTGCAGCTCAGCGCCAGCACCCTGGGGGGCATCTTCTCGGGGACGATCACCAAGTGGAACGACTCCGCCATCGCCGCCGACAACCCCGGCGTGACGCTGCCGAGCACGACCATCACCGTGGTGCACCGCTCGGACGGCTCGGGCACGACCAACCAGTTCACCCACTACCTCGTGCTGGCCGCTGGCTCGTCGTGGAAGCTCGGCACTGGTGACACCGTCAACTGGCCCACGAGCACCAAGGCGGCCAACGGCAATCCGGGCGTCGCCCAGGCGATCACGGCGACCACCGGTGCAATCGGCTACGTCGACTACGCGACTGCCGTCGCGTCAAAGCTCACGTACGCTTCCATCAAGAACAAGGCAGGCAGCTACGTCACCCCGAGCCTCGATGGCGCGTCCGCCGCGCTGCAGACCGCTCAGGTGAGCGCCAATCTCACCTACATCGCCCTCGACGCCTCCGGTGCGACTGCCTACCCGATCACCGCCGCCACCTACGTGATCGTGTATCAGACCCAGTCGAACGCCACGATCGGCAAGGCGTTGCAGGGCTGGCTGCACTATCTGCTCACCGACGGTCAGGCGTTGGCCAACCCCAACAACTATGCGAAGTTGCCGACCAATCTGGACCAGCAGGCGTTGGCCCAGATCGACACCATGAAGATCGGCTGAGCCGGCTGTCCGGCTCCCCACGCGTAACGTGACGCCACCCTCCGACACCACGGTCTCCGAGCCCTCGACCGCTCCCGACCCCACCAGCGGCCTGTTCCGCGGTGGGCGGGGCGGGCGCGGCGACCAGGTGTTCCGGGGGGTGGCGCTCGTCGCAGGCCTCCTCGTCCTGCTGATCCTCGGCCTGATCGTCTGGTCGATGTTCGAGAAGGGGCGCGACGCCATCCGGGTGTCGGGCATCACCTTCGTCACCGGCACCACCTGGGACCCGCCGAGCAATACCTACGGCGCGCTCGCCTTCATCTACGGCACGCTGCTGTCGTCGCTGATCGCGCTGATCCTGGCGGTGCCCGTGAGCATCGGCATCGCGCTGTTCACGGTCGAGTCGGTGCCCCGCCGCCTGCGGCGCCCGGTGGTCTCCGTGATCGACCTCCTCGCCGCCGTGCCGTCGGTCGTGTACGGCCTGTGGGGGATCCTCGTCTTCGCGCCGGCGGTCCAGGGTCTGTACCAGAACATCGCCGACACCGTCGGCACGTGGCCGGGTCTCTCGGCCATCTTCGGCGGCCACGCGAGCGGCACGAGCTTCATGACGGCGGGCTTCATCCTCGCCCTGATGATGACGCCCATCGTGACCTCGATCAGCCGAGAGGTCATCACCACGGTGCCGTCGTCGCAACGCGGAAGCCGCGTACGGCATGGGTGCGACGCGGTGGGAGGTCATCCGTCATGCCGTCCTGCCCTGGAGTCGGGGCGGCATCGTCGGCGGGGTGATGCTCGGACTGGGTCGGGCGCTGGGAGAGACGATCGCAGTCGCGCTGGTGATCGGCTCCACCGCCCAGATCACCTCGCACGTGTTCCTGCCGGGCTATTCGATCGCTGCGGTGATCGCGAACGAGTTCGGCGAATCCAGCGGCACGGAGCAGTCGGCGCTGATTGCCATGGGGCTGCTGCTGTTCGCGATCACGATCCTCGTCAACGTGGCGGCCCGATCGATCGTGATCCGCTTCGACCGGCGAGCCCAGGGGGTGTGAGATGACCGGCACGCTGACGCCACCCACACCCGATGCCCAGGTCGAGGACCTGCTCTCGGTGACCATCGGTCGCGGTCGCCGCTTCCGCAACCGCCTGGCCGGGATCTGGATGGTTGCGAGCTTCGTCCTCGTGGCCGTGCCGCTGGTCATCATCATCGGCTACGTGGTCATCAAGGGCATCAGCGTCATCAACGGCGCATGGTTCACGCAGAAGATCTTCGTGCTCGACACCGAGAAGGGTGGCGGCATGGCCCCCGCCATCGTCGGCACGCTCGTCATCACGTTCTGGGCCGCCCTGATGTCGGTGCCGCTCGGCGTGCTCGCGGCGATCTATCTCCACGAATACGGCAAGCAGGGCCGCCTCGCCCGGGTGATCCGATTCATGAGCGACGTCATGACCGGTGTCCCGTCGATCATCATGGGTCTCTTCATCTTCGTCATCTTCACGGTGCCCCTCGGTGCCAACGGGCTGATCGGCTTCGGGGGATCGCTGGCGCTCGCGTGCCTCATGCTCCCGATCGTGATCCGCTCGTCCGAGGTGATGCTGCAGCTGGTGCCCGACGACCTGCGCCAAGCCAGCTACGCGCTGGGCAACCGCAAGTGGCGCACGATCGTGACCGTGGTGCTGCCCGCCGCGCTGGGCGGGATGGTCAGCGGCATCATGCTGGCCGTGGCCCGGGCCGCCGGTGAGACCGCGCCGCTGCTCTTCACGATCGGGGCCGCCCGCCGGATCAACTGGAACGTCTTCAACGGGCCCAACACCGCGCTCCCGCTGCAGATCTGGAACAACTCGCAGAGCCCCTACGCACCGGCTCAGAACCGGGCGTGGGGCGCCGCACTGACGCTGGTGGTGCTGGTCTTCCTCCTGACGCTGCTGGCCCGCCTGGTCTCGTCCCGCTTCTCTCTCAAACCCGAGTGACCCATGAGCCCTGACCGCCCGTACCGATACGATGCAGCTGTGCCCCGGCCCCTCGCCGGGGGCTCGAGCCAGCCCCCGGGCTCGGCTGCCGCGACCAGGAGGCCCCGTCGATGAGCCCCGACCCAGCGACCGCCCCGGCCACCTCGGCCCCGATCGGGGCCACCCAGCCCCGCATCACGACGGCGCCGGCATCGGCCGAGCCCACGCCCGAGCACCTACCGCCGGTCGTGTTCGACGTGACCGACCTGAGCGTCTACTACAACGCCTTCCGGGCCATCCGCGACGCCAACCTCGAGATCCGTCAGCACGAGATCACCGCGTTCATCGGACCGTCCGGCTGCGGCAAGAGCACGATGCTGCGCTGCTTCAACCGCATGAACGACCTCATCGAGGGCGCCCGCGTCCAGGGCCGGCTCCACTACCACGGCGTCGATCTGTACAGCTCCAGGGTCGATCCGGTCGAGGTGCGCAAGCGCATCGGCATGGTGTTCCAGAAGCCGAACCCCTTCCCCAAGTCGATCTACGACAACGTCGCCTTCGGACCCCGGCTGGCCGGCATGAAGGGCGACATGCCCGAGATCGTCGAGCGCGCTCTGCGTCAGGCCGCGCTGTGGGACGAGGTCAAGGACCGGCTCAAGAAGTCGGCCATCGGGCTCTCGGGTGGCCAGCAGCAGCGGCTCTGCATCGCCCGCGCCATCGCGGTCGCGCCAGAGGTCATCCTCATGGACGAGCCGTGCTCCGCGCTCGACCCGATCGCCACCGCACGCGTCGAGGATCTCATGCAGGAGCTCAAGAGCCGCTACACGATCGTGATCGTGACCCACAACATGCAGCAGGCGGCCCGGGTGAGCGACCGCACCGCGTTCTTCACCACCGAGGTCAACGAGTCGAGCGACACCCGCACCGGCGTCCTGGTCGAGTACGACGTCACCGACAAGATGTTCTCGAACCCCACCGACGAACGGACCGAGAACTATGTCACCGGCCGCTTCGGGTGACCGCCCGGGCCCGGTGCGCCTGAGCTACGGCGCCGAGCTCGAGCATCTCCGGCTCCAGACCGAGGTGATGGCGCTGCGCGTCGACCAGAACCTCGAGCGCATGCGTGAGGTCCTCCTGTCGGGCGATGTCGACCTGGCCGACCAGGCCGTGGCCGCCGACGACGGGATCGACGCCATGAACGTGTCGCTCACCGAGCGCTGCTACGAGGTGCTGGCCCGCGAGACGCCGGTGGCCTCGGACCTGCGCCTGGTCGTCTCGGTGGTGCGCGTCATCAGCGAGCTCGAGCGAGTGGGCGACCTCTGCCTGCGGGTGGTCAAGGCGTCTCTCGACCACGACCAGCTCATGAGCAGCCCGCGCAGCTACGACATCCTGTGCGTGATGGCCACCGAGGCCATCGAGATGTTCCGCGACGTGATCCGCGCCTGGGGCACCGACGACCTCGAGCTGGCCACCCGGCTGGCCGAGGTGCCGCGCCCGACCGACCTCGCCTACAGCCAGCTGGTCGACTGCCTGGTGCGCCTCGACGGCCCCGATGCCGCCGCGGTGGCCATGCAGGCGCTGCTGGCCGGCCAGGCCCTCGACCGCATCGCCGACCACTCGGCCATCCTGGGCATGCGGCTGCGGTACCTGATCACGGGTGACCCGAACCACCTGGCCGCGGAGGTCAGACGATGAGCGACATCCGGCGCACGTTCCACCAGGAGCTCGACGACATCAAGGGCGACATCGTGCGACTCGCCGCCATGGTCACCGAGTGCATCCCGCGCGGCACCGACATCCTGCTGGCCAACGACCTGCACGGTGCGCGCCAGCTCATCGCCGACGACGACGTGCTCGACACGTTGGCCCTCGAGATCGAAGAGCACTGCTACCAGGTGCTCGCCCTGCAGCAGCCGGTGGCCATCGACCTGCGCTCGCTCGTGACCGCCATCCGGCTCGTGTCCGAGATCGAGCGCTCGGGCGACCTCATGGTCAACGTGGCCAAGGGGGCCCGCCGCATCTACGGCGTGCAGTACGACCCGCGCCTGCGCGGCCTGATCGAGCGGATGAGCGAAGAAGCCACCCGGCTCTTCCGCCTGTGCATCGACGCCTACGTCGAGGGCAACGCCAGCCTGGCCTCCGCGCTCGACGACATGGACGACAGCCTCGACCTCCTGCACAAGGACTACATCCAGGCCATCTTCGAGTCGCACCACGCCGGGTTCATCGACCTGCAGGCCGCGGTGCAGCTGGCGCTGATCGGCCGGTACTACGAGCGCATCGGCGACCACGCCGTCAACATCGGCGCCCGCGTCGAGTACATGGTCACGGGCTGGCTGCCCGAGCACAGCGGCGCGGCCCGGCTCGAAGCCCGACGCGAGCGCGCCGAGCAGCAGCTGTCGGCGCAGATCGACGGCCTCGAGATCTCCCACGAGCCTTCCGGCACGGCCGCCCCCTCGTCCTCGACCGAGGCCCCGCACGGGTCGCCGCCCGGCGACGGACCCGGGTGACCGACGCGGCGGGCAGTCCGGTGGTCGTGGCGATCGCAGTGCCCGCGTTGGCCTTCGCCACCCTGGCTCTGGCCGCCGTGGTGGGCATGTGCGTCGCCCTGTGGAAGCTGCGCGGCCGACGCGAGACGATCGTCGGGTTGCGCGACGACCTGGCGCGCGCGGCGCACGCGGCGGCCGCCGAACAGGCCCACGCCCACGAGACCCGCGAGCGCCTCGAGCACGCGCTCGACGTCATCCCGCAAGCGGTGTTGATCACCGATGCGGCGGGAGGCGTCGTCTTCCGCAACCAGGTCGCCGAGCACTTCGAGTCGGCCCGCCACGCGACGCGCTGGTCGAGGCCGCCATCAGCGAGCTGGTCGCCGCCGCGCTCGCCGGCCAGGTCGGGCAGCGCACGATCGACCTGTTCGGCCCACCCCGCCGCACGTTGGTCATCGCCACCAGCCCGCTGATCGACGAGACCGGGGGAGAGGACGGCGGTCCCGTGTCGCGGGGTGCGCTGGCCATCGTCGACGACATCTCCGAGCGGCGCCGGCTCGAGGCCACCCGTCGCGACTTCGTCGCCAACATCAGCCACGAGCTGCGCACCCCCATCGGCGCGGTCGGCCTGCTGGCCGAGACGCTGCTGGCCGAGGACGACCCCGTCGTCGCCAGCCGCCTGGCCGAGCGGATCGTGGCCGAGGCCTTCCGCCTGGCCCGCACCATCGAGGACCTGCTGGTGCTCAGCACGCATCGAGAGCGGTGAGCCGACCGACCGCGAGCGGGTGCTGGTCCACCTGGTGGTGGCCGAGGCGGTCGAGCGCATCCGCCCGGCGGCCGAGCAGGCCGGCATCGCGATCGACGTGTCCGAGCCCGATCGGCGCATGGGCATCTTCGGCGAGCGGCGCCAGGTGACCTCGGCGCTCTACAACCTGCTCGACAACGCCGTGAAGTACTCCGACCCCGAGTCGACGGTCGAGGTGTCGGCCGCCACCGACGGCGTCGAGGTGGTCATCCAGGTGCAGGACCACGGCATCGGCATCCCCAAGGCCGATCTCGAACGCGTCTTCGAGCGCTTCTACCGCGTCGACCAGGCCCGCAGCCGCACCACCGGCGGCACCGGCCTGGGCCTGGCCATCGTGCGCCACGTCGCCACCAACCACGAGGGCGACGTGCGCGTCGACTCGCGGCTGGGGGAGGGCTCGACCTTCGAGCTCGTCCTGCCGTCGGCGGCGGGGCCGGTGGCCGTGTCCGACGATCGACCCGACGACCTCGACCGCAGCGTGGTCGGCGTGACGCCGATCCGCCCCGGTCTCGACGGGCGCGACCGCGCGCCCTTGCGTGAGGAAGGCAGCGCATGACGCCCGCCACGTCGGTACTCATCGTCGAGGACGAGGACTCGTTCGTCGACGCGCTCACGCTCGGGCTCACCCGCGAGGGCTTCAAGGTGAGCGTCGCCCGCGACGGTGCCGAGGCGCTCGACATGTTCGACGACATCCAGCCCGACCTGGTGCTGCTCGACGTGATGCTGCCCAAGGTGTCGGGACTCGACGTGTGCCGCGAGCTGCGGGCGCGCTCGAGCGTCCCGATCATCATGGTCACGGCCAAGGGGGCCGAGATCGACACGGTCGTCGGGCTCGAGGTCGGCGCCGACGACTACGTGACCAAGCCGTACCGCCTGCGCGAGCTGGTGGCCCGCATCCGGGCCGTGCTGCGCCGTCGCTCGCACGACGAGGTGGTCGTGCCGGTGGTGGCCGGCGACGACGTCGTCGAGGTGGGCGACGTGCGCGTCGACCACGAGCGCCACGAGGTCTTCATCCGCGGCGAAGAGGTGCGGCTGCCCCTCAAGGAGTTCGAGCTGCTGGCCCTGCTGCTCGAGAACGCCGGGCCGGGTCCTGACCCGCGAGACCCTGATCGACCGGGTCTGGGGGGCCGACTACGTGGGGGACACCAAGACCCTCGACGTCCACATCAAGCGGCTGCGGTCCAAGGTCGAGCCCCTGCCCGCCGTCCCCACGCGGATCGTCACGATCCGGGGCCTCGGGCTACAAGTACGAGAGCCCCCGGACCCGGGTGAACCGGCCCTGGGGCCCCTACCATTGCGGCCATGAGCGAGCCGTTCCCGCCGGCGGCTCGAGACCCGCGGCGCCCCTTCGTGACCGCCCGTTCACCCGGCTGGCCCGCGCTCACGCCTTCTCGGTGGGCGGCGACGCCCTGTTCACCGTCGGCCTGGCCGGCTCGGTGTTCTTCTCGGTCGATCCCAGCGAGGCCCGGTGGAAGATCGGCCTCTACCTGCTGCTGACCTTCGCCCCGTTCGCGGTCGCCGCGCCCTTCATCGGCCCGCTGCTCGACCGGGTCCGTGGCGGTCGTCGCTGGATGATCGTGGCCACCCTGGCGATCCGCGCCGCTGCTGTGCGTGCTCATCGTGCGCGACCTCAACCACGTGGCCTTCTACTTCGAGGCCTTCCTGATGCTGGTCTTCTCGAAGACCTATCTGATCTCGCGCGCCGCGGTCGTGCCCACGACCGTGCGCAGCGATCGCGAGCTGGTCGAGGCCAACTCGAAGCTGGCGCTGCTCAGCGGCATGGCCGCCATCGTCGCCGGCGGCCCGGGCCTGCTGCTGCTCAAGATCGGCGGCACCCAGCACGGCCCAGAGCTGGCGGTCGGGCTCGGCGCGATCGTGTTCGCCATCGGGGTCGGGTTCGCCACCCGCCTGCCGCGCACGCAGGTCGCGCCCGAGCCGCCCGGCGACGGCCGAGAAGCTCGAGCTGCGCAGCGCCGGCATCCGCCTGGCCGCGTCGGCCATGGCCCTGCTGCGCTGCGCGGTCGGCCTGCTCGTCCTGCTGGTGCGCGTTCGCCTTCAAGAACGGCGACCTGCCCGCGTGGACGCTCGTCGGCGCCGTCGTGTCGGCCCAGGCCGGCGTGCTGGTCGGGGCCGCGCTGGCGCCACGCCTGCGCTACGCCTTCTCCGAGCCGCGCATCATCATCGGATCGCTCGGCGTCACCATGGTCGGCGGGATCGTCGCGGCCGTGCTCGGTGGGGCGGCGGGCGCCATGCTCCTCTGCTTCCTGATGGGCATCACCTCGGGCACGGCCAAGCAGGCCTTCGACGCCCTGGTGCAGCGCGACGCCCCCGACGCCAACCGGGGCCGCTCGTTCGCCCGGTTCGAGACCAAGTTCCAGCTGGCCTGGGTGCTCGGCGCGGCGATGCCGCTGATCCTGCCGTTCCCGCTGGTCATCGGCTACGTGATCATCGGCGTGCGGCCATGGCCGTCGGGCTCGTGTCGTACTGGCTGGGCCAGCGGCGGGTGGCCCGCGGCACCTACGACTGGGAGTCGCCGAGCCGCAAGCTGGTGCGCCGCGGGCTGCGCAAGGTCGACGCCTCGCTGGCCCGTCCGGGCTTCGCCGGTGGCCCCGACGGCGCCGACGCGCGCCGACGATCCCACCGCGCTGCTGGCGCCGCCGGCGTCGGTCGGCGCGGGCGTGGCTGCCGCCGGCTCGGCCCGTCGCAGCGGTTCGCCCCTGCCGCCGGGATCCCCGTCGTCACCCGAGTCGTCGGACTCCTCGATGTCGTCCTCGCCCGGCGACGTCACCGAGTGGAGCCCACCGCCGGGCTTCGTGTCGCGCGGCCTCAACGACGATCCGACCACCGTCGAGGGTCCGGCCCCCGCGCCCGCGCCGCCGATCTTCGACGCCGAGGCCGGCGCCAACCTGCCGCCCGACCCCGACCTGCCGCCGCCCCCGCGTTCCGACCCGCGTCCCGACCCGCCGTCCGGGGCCGAGCCGGCGGTCGAGCAACCCACCTTGCCGCTCGACTTCGTCGAGCCGGCCGACGAGCCGTCGTCGACGGCCGAGCCCCGCTGGCGCGACTCGCCCCGCTAGGGCTCTGACCGCACGGCCGATCGAAGCGGATCAGGTCTCGGGCAGGTCGATGCGGGCCAGCCAGAGGCCGGGTGCGTCGACCTCGGCCGGGGTGGGCAGGTTGCGGTCGTCGGTCCACAGCCGGGCCAGGCCGTCGTCGCCGGCCCGCTCGACCACGCCGTCGACGAAGTGCGAGCCCCGGTCGTACTGGGCCTGGGTCAGCTCGAGGCCGAAGAGCCGCTCGACGAACCGGTTCGACTGGTCGGCCTCGACCCGGCGGCGGCGCACCGCCTCGGTGACCATCGAGTACGACGCCAGCAGCCCGTGGCCGATGCTGTCCATCACGTGGTCGACGTAGCCGACGATCACGGTGACGAGCGCCTCGAACCGGGGGAGCAGCTCGATCTGGGCCGGTGACTGGATGGCCCCGAGCAGGGCCTCGGGATCGGAGAACATCGACTGCAGGCCGCTCAGCCCGGCCGGATCGTCGAGGTCGACGTCGCCGAGCCGGCGCTCGAGGCACCCGGAGTCGGTCTCGAAGCCGGCCAGGTACTCGTGCAGGTCGTGCTCGAGCCGGGCCCGCACGTGGGGGACGCCGAGCACGGCGTGGGTGGCGATCTCGTGCAGGCACACCCAGAGCCGCAGGTCGTCGGGCGGGAGGCTCCACTCGTCGCCGAACTCGTCGAGGTTGGCGGTCACGATGGTGAGCTCGTCGCTCGGCACCGCGGGGGATGGGCAGGTCGTACTGGCCGAAGGAGCGCTGGGCCAGGTGGCCGACCATCGAGCCGGCCGTCATGCCGAGCATGGTCGGACCGATCATCTGCATGAGCGGGCCCATCCACGCCACCGGATCGGCGGCGCTCGGCGTGTCGTCCATGGGCAGGGCCTGCCCGTCCTGGTGCAGCGAGCCGGCCAGCTGCTCGAACAGCGGCCGGTAGGCGTCGAGCGTCTGCTGGGCCCAGACCGAGCGGGTGACGGGCACGACGGTGACGCCGCGGCCGGTGACCGAGGTGGACAGGCCGGTGGCGTTGGCCACCTGCAGGTCGGCCACCCGGGCCAGCTGCTCGATCTTGATGCGGTCGAGCGGGTCGGTGTTGGACTCGGGCTGCTCGCCGACGGCGATCGACAGCGCCAGCTGGCGGGCCGCCTCCCAGTTGACCGGACCCTGCTGCTGGAACAGCTTGGCCAGGTCGCCGAACAGCGGCATCCCCTTGAAGGGGTCGTTGTCGCCGAAGGGGTCGCCGCCCGGCAGGCCGGAGTCGCTCACGCCGCCATGGTAGGCGGGCCCGGCTCGACTTCGACCCCGGGCTGCGGGTCAGCGCCGGTTGGTCGCTGCGGATCGGGACCGGAGTGGTCGTTCGGGCCGGGTCCGGGCATCATGGCCGGATGGACAGGGGGCGCCAGCCAGGTCAGACCGTCGTGATCACCGGGGCGGCCGGTGCCATCGGGCGACGGGTGGTGGCGCTGGCGCTGGCCGACCACACCGTGGCCCGGGTGATCGTGGTCGACACCCGGGCGGCGGCTCCGGTCGTCGGCTCGGCCATCGAGTCGCATCGTCTGTCGCTGTTCGATCCCGAGCTCAAGGCGCTGGTCGGCGCGGCCGAGGTCGTGATCCACCTGGGCGCCGGCGGCGACGAGATCGGGCCCGACGGCCTGCCCGCGGTCGACGTCGGCGGCCGCTCGCGCGGTGCTCGACGCCGCCGCGGCCGGTGGCGTGCGGCGCCTCGTGGTGCTGTCGAGCGCCATGGTCTACGGCGCGTGGCCCAACAACCCCGTGCCGCTCACCGAGGAGGCGCCGCTGCGGCCCGATCCCGGCTACGACTACGCCGGCCGACGGGCCGAGGTCGAGCGCCTGGTGGCCGAGTGGCGTCGCGAGCATCCCAACGCGTCGGTGGCCGTGCTGCGAGCGACGGTGTCGGTCGACGCCGAGTCCGAGGCGTGGCTGGCGCTGTCGCCGTGGTCGGCCCGGGCGCTGCGGGCCAGCGGAGCCGAGCGCGCCTCGCAGTTCCTGCACCTCGACGACCTGGCCACCGCCGTCGACCACGCCCGCCGCCAGCGCCTCGACGGCGCCTACAACGTCGCCGCCCGACGGCTGGTTGTCGGCCGACGCGCTGGCCGACCTGGCCGGCCCCGTCGGGCGCGTCCACCTGCCGGCGGGCTGGGCGCCGCGCCTGCAGGCCCTGCGCGGCCGACTGGGCGTCACCGGCCCGCCGCCCGGACTGGCCTACACCGAGCACCCGTGGGTGGTGGCCAACGACCGGCTGCGGGCCACCGGCTGGGAGCCGCGGTTGCCACAGCGACGAGGTCTACGTCGAGGCCGATCCGGGGGGTCCGCTGGCCGCCATGAGCCCGCGTCGCCGCCAGGAGATCTCGCTCGCCGCGGCCGGACTGGCCGTCGCCGGGTCGGTGGTGGGCGCGGTGCTGCTCGTCGCCGGCACCGGCGCCGAGCGCCGCTAGGACCCGGTCGAGCGGTCGACCAGCGTGGCGATGGTGACCTGTTCGGTTCCGTCGCGCACGTAGGTGATCGACACCTTCTGCTTGGGCTTGTCCGAGCGCAGCTCGACCACCAGCGCCGCGCTCGAGGTGATCGCGGCGCCGTTGATGCTGACGACGACGTCGCCGTCCAGCAGGCCCGCTTGCTCGGCCGGGCTCTGGCCACGACGTCGTCGATGCGCGCCCCGCCGTGTGCCGAGCGACGCCGACTGCGCCGGCGTGAGGTCGCTGGTCTCGACGCCGAGCCACGGGTGGACGACGTGGCCGGTGGCGATGAGCTCGTCGGCCACCTGCCGGGCGTAGTCGATCGGGGTGGCGTAGCGGGCGACGTAGGTCTCGTTGTCGACGGCCGCGGTGGTCGTGGTGCCGCCGCCGGTCGAGGTCGGGCGGGCGCCGCTGCGGTGACCAGCCCGATCACGGCGCCGGTCCGGTCGACCAGGGCGGCGCCGGCGTCGTTGTCGACACCGGCACGTTGGTCTGGATCATGTCGGCCAGGATGGTGCCGTCGCTCGACCGCGACCCGCCGGCCGAGGGCGCTGATCAGGCCGACGCTCACGTCGGGCGCCGTCGGCCGGCCGGCCATGCAGTCGACGGCGATGGCCGGCTCGCCGAGCGGCCACGTCGTCCTCGTCGGTCAGCACCGCGGTCGTGCACTGGGTCTGCGGGCGACCTGCGACCACCGCGACGTCGCTGGTCGGGTCGACGCCGAGCAGCTTGGCCGGGAGGGTGGTGCCGTCGTAGAGCTGGACGGTCAGCGCGCTTGGCGCCCTTGACCACCTCGACGGTGGTGAGCAGGTAGCCGTCGGTGCGGAAGACGACGGCGGTGCCGCTGACGGTGCCGCTGGCGGTGGTGGCGTCGACGCGGGCCAGGGCGGGCAGCGACCTTGGCTGCCACCGCCTGCGCTTGGTGGCGGAGGTCGGTCGTGAGGGGCACCGGACCTGTTCGACCGCCACGGTGGTCGGGCGGTGGTCGAAGGCGCCGGCGGAGGCCAGCACCGCCGACCATGATGGCCGCCCCGACCAGGCCCGAGAGGACGCCGAGGGCGACGCTGCGCCCGCGGCCGCTCGACCGGGTCGGGGGCGTGCGCATCAGCGGCACCGCGCCGCCCATCTCGGACGGATGGCGCCAGAGGCGGTCGTCGGGCGGCGGAGGAGGCCGAGCCCGCGATCCGTCGTCGCTGCTCGTCGTCGATCGGCACGGCCGCCACGATAGTGACGTGACCCATTCGAGGGATCGCGGCTCGGCCGCTGACCAGCTGCTGCCCGACTGCTGACCGGCTGCCGACCGGCCGGTGCGATCGATCGGTCGCCTACGATGGCGGCGTGACGCCACCCGAGAGCTCAGATGACGACTGGGTCGCGCTCGTGGCCGGATCCCTTCCGGTCGACGAGGCCGGCGCCTGGGCCGTGCGTCCCGGCTGCGGCGCGGTGGTGTCGTTCAGCGGCACGGCCCGCGACCACGCCGAGCGGCCGCCAGGGGCGTGACCCGCCTCGAGTACGAGGCCTACGAGGAGCAGGCCGTGCCCGCGGATGACGGCCATCGTGGCCGAGGCGCGGCGCCGGTGGCCCGAGATCGGGCCGGGTGGCGCTGATCCACCGGGTGGGCGAGGTGCCGCTCGGCCAGTCGGCCGTGGTGGTCGTGGTCGTCGGCCCCGCACCGCGACGAGGCGTTCGAGGCGGCCCGGTTCGCCATCGACGCGCTCAAGGCCACCGTGCCGATCTGGAAGCGCGAGCAGCTGGGCCGACGGCGAGAGCTGGGGCGTCGACGCCCAGCACCTCGTCGACGCTCGACGAGTGGACGGTCACGTCGCCGAGCAGCGGGCGACGGCGCCGTGAGCAACGCCGCCTTCGTCCTCATCGCCATCGGCCTGCAGCGTGGTCGTCTCGCTGCTGATCTGGCTGGTCAACCGCAAGCCGCAGACCTTCATGTCGAGCATCGACGACTTCGAGCGGGAGATGAAGGCGCTCGGCCGCGACACCTCGAGCGGCCGCGGCCCGAGCGCTCGCCGCCGGTCCAAGTCCCGTTCCACCGGCCTCCCGAACCAGGCCCCGTCGCCTCCGCCCCTGGGCGAGCACGACTCGACCGCCGCCGGCGCGAGCGAGGAGCCTCGGCCATAGCCCGCGACCTCGCCATCGACCTGGGCACGGCCAACACCCTGGTGTACGCCCGCGGCGAGGGCATCGTGCTCAACGAGCCGTCGGTCATCGCGCTCAACAGCCGCACCCAGGACGTGCTGGCCATGGGCCACGAGGCGTGGCAGATGATCGGGCGCACGCCGAGCTACATCGTGGCCGTGCGGCCGCTGCGCAAGGGCGCCATCACCGACTTCGAGATCACCCAGCGGATGATCCGGCTGCTGCTGCAGCGCGTCGGGCGTCAGCCGGTTCAACCGGCCGCGCGTCGTGATCTGCGTGCCGTCGGCCATCACCGCGGTCGAGCGGCGGGCGGTCAACGAGGCGGCCAAGCGGGCCGGCGCCTCCGAGGCGCACCTGATCGAGCAGCCGATGGCCGCGGCCATCGGCGCCGGCCTGCCGATCAACGAGCCGATGGGCAACATGGTCGTCGACATCGGCGGCGGCACCTCCGAGACCGCGCTCATCTCGCTCGGCGGGGTGGTGGCGCTCGAGGCGGTGCGCATCGGCTCGTTCGACATCGACGCGCACATCCAGACCTACATCCGCCGCGAGTACGGCATCGCCATCGGCGAGCGCACGGCCGAGGAGATCAAGGTGACCATCGGCTCGGCCTGGCCGACCGAGAACGAGTACGCGGCCGAGGTGCGCGGCCGCGAGCTGATGAGCGGCCTGCCCAAGACCGTCGTGCTGTCGGCCGAGGAGGTGCGCGAGGCCATCGACGAGCCGGTGTCGGCCATCGTCGACTCGGTCATCGCCTGCCTGGGCCAGGCCCCGCCCGAGCTGGCCCAGGACCTCATCATCCAGGGCATGAACCTGGTCGGCGGCGGCGGCATGCTCCGCGGCCTCGACCTGCGCCTGGCCCAGGAGACCGAGATCCCGGTGCACCTGGTCGACGCCCCGCTCGAGTGCGTCGTGCTCGGCGCCGGCCACTGCATCGAGGCCTTCGACGCCCTCAAGGTCATGTTCATGGTCTGACCCTCCTCGGCGACGAAACTGGGCATCTTTGCGTGGCGTTTTCGCGTGTTTCTGATGCCCAGTTTCGGGAGGATGCGCGACAGTTCGGGCATGGACGAACCTGCCGTGCTGGTCGACCGGGACGGCGACCGGACCACGATCACCCTGAACCGGCCGGGTCGGCGCAACTCGCTGTCGTCCGACGACCTGGACGAGCTGCTGGCCGCCTTCGCGCGGCGTGGGCGAGTCCGATGCCGCGGGGCGTGGTGCTGGCGGCCAACGGGCCCGGTGTTCTCGTCGGGCCACGACTTCGCCGACATGGACGGCGCCGACCTCGGCCAGATGCGGGCGCTGCTGCGCACCTGCACCGATGTGATGCTGACGATCCAGTCGATCCCTCAGGTCGTGGTGGCCCGGGTGCACGCGCTGGCGACCGCGGCCGGCTGCCAGCTGGTGGCCTCGTGCGACCTGGCCGTGGCCGCCGAGTCCGCCGCGTTCGCCGCGCCCGGGGGCAAGGCCGGGTGGTTCTGCACCACGCCGATGGTGGCCATCGGGCGGACGATGGGACGCAAGCGCGCCCTCGAGATGGCGCTGACCGGCGACACGATCGACGCCGCCACCGCCGCCGACTGGGGACTGGTCAACCGGGTCGTCCCCGACGACGAGCTCGACGCGGCCGTCGACGACCTGCTGGCGCGGGCGACCCGGGGCAGCGCGTCGTCCAAGGCGCTCGGCAAGCAGGCCTTCTACGCGCAGATCGGCATGGACCTGCCGCAGGCCTACGCCTACGCCATCGAGGTCATGGCCGCGGCCAGCCAGACCGACGACGCCCGCGAGGGCGTCGCCGCCTTCCTCGACAAGCGCCCGCCCACGTTCCCCGAGCTCCCGAAACTGGGCGTCGATGCGCCGGACGCCGCGCACAGATGCCCAGTTTGCGAGAGGGCTACTCGGCGAGGAGATCTTCGGCGGCCTGGCGGACCTGCCAGTCGCGGTCGGTGCGGGCGGCCTCGAGGGCGGCGTCGACCTCGGGGCCGTCGAAGGGCGCGAGGGCGATGACGGCGCGACGGCGGACGGTCGCCTTGTCGCGCGGTGGCGCGCGAGGATGGCGGGCAGACCGGCCGGGTCGCCGATGGCGCCCGAGCGCGGCGACCGCCGCCTCGCGGCACAGCGCGTCGTCGTGGCCGGTGGCGATGGCGGACAGCGCGCCCACCACCGCCGGCTCGGGCGGCTCGCGCTCGCCGCACGGCCCACGCGGCCACCTCGACGACGGTGGGATCGGGGTCGGCCAGCAGCGCCGAGCAGGCTCGGGTGGCCGTCGCCCGGCCAGGCCGCAGCCACCTCGGCGGCCCGGCTGCGCACGGCCGGTCGCCGGGTCGGCCATCGCCGCGGTCAGCTCGTCGAGCGCCAGGCAGCCGAGGCGCTGCAGCGCGCCGAGGGCGGTGGCCCGCACCGCCGGTTCGGGGTCGTCGAGCAGCGCCCGGGCGGCGTCGGCGTCGCCCTGGTGGCCGGCCAGGGCCGCCATCCGCCGCCGTCGGCCCGCCGGCCGATCGGCGTCGGGCTCGGGCGGGCATGGCGGGGTCGGGAACGGGGGCCTCCCGCGGGTGACGCGGCTCGGTTCCGTGGCAGGCTTCTCGCCGCTGTGGACACCATTCACCCCTCGACCTTAGCCAGCCCGATCCCGACGCCCCGGACGACCTGATCCCCGACGGCGCGCCCGGACCCCGACGAGCAGGAGCCGGGCCGCCGGCCATCGCAACCGCTGATCATCGTCCTGGCCGTGATCGGGGTGGTCGTGGCGGGACTCGTGGCGGCCGGCCGCTCATCCACCTGCCGTACTACCTGCTCTCGCCGGGCGGCACCTTCCGCACCCAGAGCCTGATCAAGATCGACGGCGCGCCGACCTACCCGCAGACCGGTTCGATCGAGTACGTCACCGTGTCGGTGACGACCCACGAGACGACGGTCATGCAGTGGCTGGTCGCGCACCTCGACTCGTCGGTGACCATCGCCAAGGCGACCGACATCGTGCCGCCCAACCAGACGCCGGCGCAGAACCAGGCGGAGAGCCTGCAGGAGATGGCGGACTCGAAGACGATCGCCACGGTGGTCGCGCTCGAGCACCTCGGCTACAAGGTGCAGCCCTCCGGCACGGGCGCGGTCATCGCTGGAGGTGGTCAACGGATCGGCCGCCGACGGCGTGCTGCACGTCGGCGACACGGTGACCGTCGGTCGACGGCAAGCCCATCCACCTCGACGAGCCAGCTGACCGTGGCGATCGAGAGTCACAAGCCCGGCGACCGCATCGTGCTCGAGGTCGATCCCGGGAACAAGAAGTCACCCGTCGCCAAGACCGTCGTGCTCGGCCGCCGGCCCGCCGCACCCGACCGAGCCGTTCCTCGGCGTGGCGAGCGTGACGCGCAACCTCAGCTATCCCGACCTGCCCGTGCACGTGTCGGTGTCGACCCCCGACGTCGGTGGGCCGTCGGCCGGCCTGGCCTTCACGCTCGGGATCATGGACGTGCTGACCAAGGGCTCGCTCACCGGCGGCCAGAAGGTGGCGACGACCGGCACGATGGATCTCAACGGGTGCGTCGGTCCGATCGGCGGGATGCACCAGAAGGTGCTGGCGGTCAAGGCGTCGGGGGCGGTCGAGTTCCTGGTGCCGCGCAGCGAGTACACCGAGGCCGAGAAGTACGCGGGCTCGCTGAAGGTCGTGCCGGTCGACGACACCGACGACGCGCTGGCCGCGCTGACCGCGCTCGGGGGCGGCACGCACGTGGTGCCGACGCCGACGGCGGCCGACGGCGAGAGCGTGTGCAAGCCCACCAAGGGAAAATGACGGTGACCCTCACCGATCCGTGAGAGACGCCTGACTACCATCGCCCTGATGGCTGTGAACTCCCCTGACGGCGCGGCCGGGCATGGCTCCCGACGACGTCGGGCGCAAGACCTTCACGATGGTGCGCAAGGGCTTCGACCCGATCGAGGTCCAGGGGTTCCTGCGTGGCCGTGGCGCCGAGCTGCGCCAGGCCCGGGCCGACCTGCTGCAGCTCGACGGCGAGCTGCGGACCGCCCGGCAGGAGGCCGATCGCAACCGACGAGCTCGATCCGGCCCAGCTGACCACCCTGCTGGGCGAGGAGACGGCTCGGGTGCTCGACGCGGCCCGCGATGGCGGCCGACGACATGCGGGCCAAGGCCGAGCGGCCTCGAACGAGACGATGGGCCGGGCCAGACGCCGAGGAGCCGGCTCGGATGCGCGACGAGGCGGCCGAGCATCCTCCAGCGACGCACGGCCGAGGCCGAGGCGGACGTCGAGGTCATCCGGCCAGCAGGGCGACGAGCTGCGGGCCCAGGCCGAGGCCGACGCCGCCGCCGAGGTCGAGAAGGGCCGCCAGCAGGGTCGCGAGATGGTGGCGAGGCCCAGAAGGTGCGCGAGCGGATGCTCAACGACCTGGCGCGGCGGCGCAAGCTGTTCCGCCAGCAGATCGAGCGGCTGCAGGCCGGCCGCGACCGGCTCATGTCCGCCTACGACGTCGTGCGCGAGACGCTCGACGTCGCCACCGAGGAGCTGCAGGTGGCGCTGCCCGAGGCGCGCCTGGCCGCCGAGGCCGCCGCCCTGCGCGCCGGCGAAGAGGACGAGCCGACCTTCGACGAGCTCGAGCAAGAGGCGGCCGGGCTCCCCGCGCCGCCGGTCCGGCCCGAGCCCGAGCCGGCCGACGAGCCCGAGCCCGCGGTCGCGGAGGTCGAAGAACCCGAGCCGGCCGACGACGAGCCGGCGGCCGTCGAGGACGACCGGCCCCGCGGCCCCGTCCGACGCGACCGTCGAGGGCCGGCGCTCGTCGTCGGTCAACGTGATCCGGGGCGACGACACCGGTCCGCAACCGGTGGTCGACGCCGAGGCCGAGGCCGAGGCGCCGCGCCGGCCGAGCCCGAGCCGGCCGACCGAGCCCGAGTCGGCTGCCGCCGAGGCGACCGAGGTCGCCGCCCCCGACTCGGCGGCTCCCGAGTCAGCTCCTCCTGAGGCCGAGGTCAGCAGCCTGTTCGCCCGGATCCGTGAAGAGGTCGTGGTCGAGACCGTCGAGGTGGTCGAGGACGACCAGGGCCACGTCGTCGAGGTGGTCGAGACGGTCGAGGACATCGAGATCGTCGAGGAGATCGTGGTCGACGAGGCCGAGCTGGCCGAGCTCTCCGCCCTGGCCGCCGCCCCGGCGAGGAGGCCGAGCAGAAGAGCCCGCCCCGCCGCTCGACGCCGACCACCAGCTGCTGGCCCGCCGCGACGAGGGCCTGGCCGAGATCGAGCGGAGCCTGGGCCGGCGGATCAAGCGCGAGCTGTCCGACGAGCAGAACGAGCTGCTCGACACGGTCCGGCGCCAGAAGGGCACGCCCAGCGCCGAGAACGCCCTGCCGGCGCTCGAGGCCCACCGGGCCCGCTACCGCAGCGCCGTGCTGCCCAGCCTGGTGGTGGCCGCCTCGGTCGGCGCCGACCTGGTGGCCGACATGCCCGAGGCGGCGGCCCAAGGGAGCCGGCGCCACCAAGACCGGCGAGCTGGCCGCCGAGCTGGCGGCCGAGCTGGTCGATCCGCTGCGCGAGCGCCTCGAGCGCTGCTTCGGCGAGACGGTCGGCGACAACGACGAGCTGGCCGAGCGGGTGCGGGCCTGTTACCGCGAGTGGAAGGGCCAGCGGGTCGACGAGCTCGTGGTCCGCCACTCGTTGGCCGCGGCCAACCAGGGCCTGCTCGAACGACTCCCCGAGGGCACGCTGGTGCACTGGGTGGTCGACGACGGGTCGACGCCCTCGCCCGACTGCGACGACAACGCGCTGGCCGGCGACATCCCCAAGGGCGACGCCTTTCCCGACCGGCCACACGGCGCCGCCGATCTCGTCGACCTGCCGCTGCCTGGTGGCCCCCAAACCGGCTGAGCCGAGCCGTCCCGGAGAGCCGGGACCCTGCGCCAGCTTGCCGGCCGCAGTCTCGTAGGCTGTGCGCCTCATGAGAGCCCCGACCGACATGCCTCGCCGTCGCCGTCGTACCAGCGGTCGCGGACGGGTCCTGCTGGTGGTCGGCGGTGGTCGTGCTGTTCCTGCTGATCACCTCGCTCCGCGGGCGTGGCCAGCTTCTACACCGACTACCTCTGGTTCCAGAACCTCCACCTCAGCTCGGTGTTCACCGGCATCCTCACGGCCAAGATCGCGCTGGGCGCCATCTTCACCATCGCCTTCGTCGTCCTGTGCTTCATCAGCCTGACGGTGGCCGACCGCACCGCGCCGACGTTCCGCCCGACCGGTCCCGAGGACGAGCTGCTCACCCGCTACCACGACTTCGTGGCGCCGCGGGCGTGGCTGGTGCGGGCGGTCGTCTCGCTGTTCTTCGGCCTCATCGCCGGCGTCGGCCAGTCGAACCTGTGGCAGCAGTGGATCCTGTTCACCCACGCCCAGAAGCTTCGGCATCAAGGACGCCACGTTCCACACCGACGTCGGCTTCTACGTGTTCCGCTGCCGTTCCTGATCGGCGGTCGAGCAGTGGCTGTTCGACTCGCTGATCATCATCCTGCTGATCACGCTGGTGGCCGACTACCTCAACGGCGGCATCCGGCCGCAGAGCCCGCTGCAGCGGGTGACGCCGCAGGTCAAGGCGCACGTGTCGGTGATCCTGGCCGCCCTCGCCCTGGTCAAGGCGCTCGACTACTACCTGGCCCGCTACTCGCTCACGTTCTCGAGCCGGGGCTACGTGCAGGGCGCGACCTACGCCGACGTGCACGCCTCGCTGCCGGCGCTCGAGCTGCTGCTGTTCATCGCGCTGCTGTCGTGCGGGCTGTTCATCTACAACATCTGGCAGCGGGGCTGGGTGCTGCCGGCCGTCGCGGTCGGGCTGTGGGCGTTCGATCGGCATCATCGCCGGCACCGCCTACCCGGCGTTCATCGAGTCGGTGCGGGTCAAGCCGAGCGAGTCGACGCGTGAGGCGCCGTACATCGACAACAACATCATGGCCACGCACGACAGGCGCATGGGCCTGACCACGTCCACACCGAGCCCTACAACGACAACATCGAGCGAGGCGGCCGCCACCGCGACGATCTCGACCAACAAGTACCAGCTGCTCGAACATCCCGCTGCTCGACAAGGACGTCGTCAAGGACACGTTCCAGAAGCTGCAGGGCTACCTGGCGTACACGACCTTCAACAACCTCGTGAGCGACCGCTACCGCATCACCGGCGCCAACGGCGTCGTGTCACCGAGACCCAGGTGGTGGCGTCGAGCCGCGACCTCAACCTGAGCCAGGCCCCGTCGCAGACGTGGGAAGGCCAGCACATCCTCTACACGCACGGCTACGGCGTGGCGCTGGCGCCGGCCAACTCGGTCACCTCGGCCGGCGAGCCCGACTTCCTCATCAAGAACGTGCCCACGCAGTGGTGAACACCGACGCCATCGACGCCAACATCACCAAGCCGCAGGTGTACTTCACGCTCGGCCAGAGCGGCTACGCCATCGTCGACAGCTCGAAGGAAGCCGAGGTCGACTACCTGCGCAACGACGGGACGCAGGCCAGGTCGAGCTACCACGGCAGCGGCGGCGTGGCCCTCAACTCGTGGGTCAAGCGGGCCGCCTTCGCGCTGCGGTTCGGCGACTGGAACCCGCTCATCTCGAGCTACGTGACGCCGGGTTCGAAGATCCTCTACGTGCGTGACGTGCAGCAGCGGGTGCAGGCGGTGGCGCCGTTCCTGACCGTGGGACTCGGATCCCTATCCGGTGCTGGTCGACGGCAAGATCGACTACATCGTCGACGGCTACACGACCACCAACCACTACCCGAACGCGCAGACGGCCGACACGACCAACCTGAGCCGAGCACGGGGCTCGGCAGCAAGTCGTTCAACTACGTGCGCAACTCGGTCAAGGCCGTGGTCGACGCCTACAACGGCTCGGTCACGATCTACGTGGTCGACCAGAAGGACCCGATCATCAAGGCCTACGAGTCGGCCTTCCCCAAGCTGTTCGACCAGGGCGCGCCTCCCCAGGACCTGAGGGACCACTTCCGGTACCCCGAGGACATCTTCACGGTGCAGACCAACATGTGGGGTCGCTACCACATCACCGACCCGCAGTCGTTCTACAGCCAGACCGCCGGTTGGTCGGTGGCGCAGGATCCGGGCCACGACGTCGTCAACCCGCAGCAGGGCGTGTCGCAGAACCAGCAGGGCCAGACCACGGTCGGTCAAGGAGGCCCGGGTCGATCCGTACTACGCGATCATGGAGCTGCCGGGGCAGTCGCAGCCGTCGTTCCAGCTGTTCCGCTCGTTCGTGCCGTTCTCGCAGGACGACTCGAAGAAGACGCTGACCGCGTTCATGGTGGCCGAGAGCGACAACGACGGACTACGGGAACCTGACGGTGTACCAGGTCCCGAGTGACGAGTTACCCGACGGCCCGGCCATCGTCGGGTCGAACATCTCGTCGAACTCGGCGGTGTCGTCGGTGACGTCTCTCTTGAACCAGCACGGTTCGACGGTCACGTGGGGCAACCTCGTGCTGTACCCGATCGGGCAGTCGATGCTCTACGTGCGTCCCCTCTACGTGGCCGCCGTCGGCGGCACCCAGGTGCCGCGCGTGCAGGACGTCGTGGTCGTGTTCGGCTCGGGCAACTCCGAGCAGATCGTGATCCAGCCGACCTTGCAGCAGGCGCTGCAGAAGCTGTTCCCCGACGCGCCGAACAACACCTTCGACTTCGTCGGCTTACCGCAGGGGTCGGGTCCGTCCGCGCAGTCGAACAACACGGTGAACTCGGGTCTCGGCTCGACCACCACGACCACCGCGCCCGGGTCGACCACGACGACGTCGCCGTCGACCACCGTGCCGGCCAACCAGACGGTGGCCAAGCTGCTGCAGGAGGCGTCGGACCTGCTGACCAAGGCGCAGAGCAACCTGGTCGCCAGCTGCACGACGGGCACCTGCGACCTGACCGCCTACCAGAACGCGGTCAAGCAGGCCCAGCAGTACCTCGACCAGGCGGTCAAGGAGCAGACGGGGTCGGCCACCACGACCACGTCGTCACCTTCTTCCTAGGAGAGGCGCGCCTCCGGTCAGGCCTTGTGCGCCTGGCGGCAAGAGCCCTGACGTCCGGCGAACGCGCGTGCGATGTCGGGGCAGGTACATGAACCGGCGATCGTGGGTAGGTTCAGGGTCGTGGTGATCGATCAGCGCGTCCGTGTCCTCGGGGACCGCTACGAGGTCGGGCCCGTCATCGGATCCGGTGGCATGGGCGTGGTGCACCGGGGCCGCGACCTGCGCCTGTCCCGCGAGGTGGCCATCAAGGTGCTGCCCTCGGCCGGGAGCGCGGATCCGGGGCGGCGGATGCGCTTCGAGCGCGAAGCCCGTGCCACCGCCCGGGTGAGCCATCCCAACGTCGTCGCGGTCTACGACGAGGGCGCCGCGGGCGACGAGCTGTACTTCGTGATGGAGTCGCTGCCGGGCCGCACCCTGGCCGACGAGCTCGCGTCCGGGACGCTCACGGGCGAGCGGGCGAGGCAGATCGCGCTCGACCTGCTGGCCGGCCTGGCGGCCGCGCACCGCGAGGGTGTGCTGCACCGCGACATCAAGCCCGGCAACGTGCTGATGACCGCGTCGGGATCGGCCAAGCTGAGCGACTTCGGCATCGCCAAGGTCGCCGGCGCCACCGACCTGACCCAGGTGGGGATGCTCTTCGGCACCGCGCCGTACCTGCCGCCCGAGCGGCTGCGGGGCGAGCCGGCCACGCAGTCCGGCGACGTCTACGCCATCGGGGCCATGCTCTACGAGGCCCTCGCCGGGCGCCACCCGTTCGCGGGCGACACGCCGGTGGCCATCGCCACGGCCATGGCCATGACCACCCCGGCCCCGATCGCGACGGTGCGCCCGGATGTCGACGCTGACCTCGGCCGCGCCGTCGATCGGGCGATCAGCCGTGATCCTGCGGCGCGGTTCCCGTCGGCCTCCGCGATGGCCGACGCGCTGCGCGTCGAGCCGGTCGCCTCCGTCCTCGAGACGGTCCCGCTGGCGACGGCGCCGACGGCCCAGTTCGTCGCCGTGCCCCCGACGAGCCTCCCGCCCGAGCGCACGCGGACCTCGTCCACCCGACGCCGCGTCGCGCTGCTGCTGCTCGCGGTCGCGATCGTCGCGCTGTCGCTCGCCGGGCTGTTCGCGCTGGCCTCCGACGGCCACCCGGGGGGACCGACCACCACGTCGTCGGTGCCGCCGACCACGCAGGTCCCCGTCACCACCCCGACGGTGCCGCCATCGACGGTGCCGTCGACGACGATCGTGCCGACGACGGTCAAGCCTCCGCCGCCGCCGCATCACCACAAGCGGGACGGGAAGCACCAGCCAGGCGGGTGATCCGCAGAGCGCGACGGGCGTCCTAGAGTCCCGGCGGTGAGAGCGACGGGGCCGACGTGAGCGACGATCAGATCGAGCCGATCCCGCCGATGTCGGCGCGCGACGTCCCGGCCTGGGACGACGAGGCCGACGTCGTCGTGGTCGGGGTCGGGTGCGCGGGCGCGTGCGCGGCGATCGAGGCCTCGGAGGCCGGCGCCGAGGTCCTCGCCCTCGAGCGGGCCGGTGCCGCCGGCGGCACGAGCGCCATGTCGGGCGGGATCGTCTACCTGGGCGGCGGCACGCCCATCCAGCAGGCGTGCGGCTACGACGACGACCCCGACAACATGGCGACCTTCCTGCTGGCCGCCTGCGGACCCGGCGCCGACCACGACAAGGTGCACGCCTACGCCGAGCACTCCGTCGGCCACTACCACTGGCTGGTGGACCACGGCGTGCCGTTCAAGGCCGAGTTCTGCGACGAGCCGAACCGTGAGCCGATCACCGACGCCGGCCTCCTCTACTCCGGCGGCGAGGACACCTGGCCCTTCCGGGAGCTGGCCCGTCCGGCGCCGCGCGGTCACCACCCGCAGTTCCCGGACTCGGCCGGCGGGTTCCTCATGCGCTGCCTGCTCGACGCGGTCGACGCCACCTCGACGCGTCTGCGCTCGGACACCCGGGTCGACCGGCTCGTCGTCGACGAGGCCGACGGCGGGAGGGTGGTCGGGCTGGTGGCCCGGTCCGACGGGCACGATCGGTTCGTGCGGGCGAGGGGCGGGGTCGTGCTCACCGGTGGCGGGTTCGTGTTCAACCGGGCGATGGTCGAGCGGTGGTGCCCCGACGCGCTGCGAGCCGACCCGGCGTGGCGCGTCGGGACCGACAACGACGACGGCCGCGTCATCCGACTGGGCCAGGGCGCGGGTGGGGCCGTGGCGCGCCTCGACGAGTTCGAGTGCGCGCTGCCGATCCGACCGCCCAACCGTCTCGCCCGCGGCATCCTCGTCAACGCCGACGGGGCGCGCTACGTCAACGAGGACACCTACACCGGGCGCATCGGGCACCGGTCGCTGGTCGACCAGGGTGGCGAGGTGTTCCTCGTCGTGGACGAGCACATCTTCACCGTCAACTACGTCGGCATGCGGATCACGTGGGCGGCCGAGTCGATCGAGGAGCTGGCCACCGACATCGGCGTGCCCCCGGACGGGCTGGCCGCGACCTTGGCGCGCTACAACGAGCACGCGGCGCGGGGCGACGACCCGGACTTCCACAAGAACCCCGAGTGGCTCGTGCCGCTGCGCCCACCGTTCGGCGCCGTCGACCTGCGCGCCTCGACCGGGGCGATCTACGCCCCGTTCACGTTGGGCGGGCTGGCCACCGACGAGCTCGGCCGGGTCCGACGCGCCGACGGCACCGACGACGTCGTGCCGGGTCTGTTCGCCGCCGGCCGGACCACCGCCGGCATCGCCGCCCACGGCTACGTCAGCGGGATCTCGCTGGGGGACGGCACCTTCTTCGGCCGCCGGGCCGGACGGTCCGCCGCCACCTGAGCGGGCACGTTGGCGCCGGGCGCGAGGCACCTACGCTCGGGGCCATGCGCCTGAACACCTACGGAGCCGACCCGACGGGCTACGAACGCCTGCTCGCCTGGAGCGATCACCTGGCCTCGGGCCCGGTCGATCCGGGGCTGCGCGCCCTGGTCGAGACGCGGGCGTCGCAGATCAACGGCTGCGCCTTCTGCCTGGCCATGCACCTCGACGAAGGCCGCCAGGCCGGGGTCCCGGCGCTCAAGCTCGACACCGTGGCGGCGTGGCGAGACGTCGACGCCTTCGACGAACGCGAGCGCGCCGCGCTCGCCCTCACCGAGGAGATGACCCGCCTGGCCGACGGCGGCCACGTCAGCGACGCCACCTGGGCGTCGGCGCGTGAGCAGTTCGACGATGCCACCCTGGCGTCGCTGGTCCAGCTCGTGGCGCTGATCAACGCCTTCAACCGGATCAACGTCACGACCGGCCGGACGGCCGAGGACTACGAGGCGTTCGCCCGCAAGAAGGCGCGGGACGAGGCGAGGGCGCAGGCCGGGTCGTCGAGCACGACCTGATCTCGGCGCTGCTTGCCGGCGGATCGGGGAGGGGTGAGACTGCGGCATGGCCTGGGCCCACAACGGTGACATCGAGCTCTGGTACGAGACGTTCGGCGACCCGAGCGGCGAGCCGCTCCTGCTGGTCAACGGGCTCGGCAGCCAGAGCATCAACTACCGCGACGCCTGGTGCGAGCGCTTCGTCGCCGCCGGGTTCTTCGTCATCCGCTTCGACAACCGGGGGCTGGGGCTGTCGGGGCCCGAGACCCCGGACGAGGCGGCCTACTCGCTGAGCGACATGGGCGACGACGGCGTCGCCGTGCTCGACGCGCTGGGCATCGAGCGGGCCCACGTGATGGGCGTGTCGCTCGGGGGCATGGTCGTGCAGACGATGGCGATCGACCACCCCGAGCGCTTCCGCACCCTGATCTCGGTGATGTCGACGACGGGCGATCCCGACGTGGGCCAGTCGTCCGACGCCGCCCGCGAGCGGATCATGGCCAAGCCCGCCACGTCGCGCCAGGAGTACATCGACGGCCACCTGGCCGGCCTGCGGATCTGGGGCAGTCCCGGCAAGGTCGACGAGGTCGAGCACGCCGAGTTCGCCGGCCGGGCCTACGACCGCGCCTTCCGGCCCGAGGGGGTGGGGGCGCAGATGCGGGCGATCATGGGCGGCGGGAGCCGCACCGAGGCGCTGGGCCGGCTCGAGATCCCGACCCTGGTGCTGCACGGGTCGGCCGACACCCTGATCGACCCGAGCGGCGGTCGTCGCACCGCCGAGGCGATCCCGGGGGCGCGGTTCGTCGAGATCGAGGGGATGGGCCACGACTACCCCGAGGCGTACTGGGACCAGTGGGTCGGCCTGGTGGCTGATCACGCCCTCGGGGATGGCGATCGCTCGATCGGGCCTGACTGGCGAGTTGGAGGGGTTCGGGCCCGCTGCTAACCTCAGCCCCACGCCGCGGGGTGGAGCAGTCTGGTAGCTCGTCGGGCTCATAACCCGAAGGTCGCGGGTTCAAATCCCGCCCCCGCCACCAATCGAATCAGCAGGTCAGGCCCGGTCCTTGTGGATCGGGCCTTCTGCTTGTCAGGGGCCACTTCTAACGGATCTTCTAACGACTCACAGCCTAATCCCGGTGCCGTAGCTCGGAACCGTCGAGCTCGGACAGGGCTGCTGGCACCTCAATCAGAACCTGAACATCCGCCGGATGCTCAGCCAGGAGGGGGCCGTCGCGCCACGATCTCGGCGTCGAAGCGGGCCATGGCCAAGGTTCCATGGCAGGATCCGCACGAAGGCTCCCTACACAGCTCGCTGGCGCAACAGCCCGTAGGGCGCTGGTGGCGCGGATGGAACGTGTAAGACACCCGCGAACGGATGGAAACCAAGACCGGTACGAACACCAGCAGATGACGCGCCGGTCGGCCCCGCGGCGTACGGTGTACGTAGTGGGGCTCTCAGATCTGACGGACGCTGGATGCAGTGCGGTCGGCGATCGACGAGTTCGACGAACTCGGGCGTGACGCGTTTCTCGAGAAATACGGATTCGGTCGTTCCGATCGGTACCTCCTAGCAGTTGACGGCCGACGGTACGACTCGAAGGCGATCGTTGCTGCGGCCTATGGGTTTCAGTTCCCGGACCATGGCCCTCTGCGCGCGCAGGAGTTCTCCGGTGACCAAGCCACGGTTCAAGCAGCTCTCGAGCGTCTGGGATTCGAGATCCAAGTAGTAGGGCGCGACGGCCAACGAGGTCATCGAGCGACTTACGCAACTGCCAGCGGGCGAGTGGCTCCGACGGGGACGCGGCACCCCACAAACCTCTGCTAGTGCTGCTGTCGATCGCCCGTGCGGTCGCTGGTGAGCCTCGGCTCGCCGGCTTCGAGGTGTTCTGGAGGCCCCGCTCGCGGCCCTAATCGAGCACGTTCAATCTCACTGAGACGACGGCGCGGCCGGAGCTGCCGTTCTGGCACCTCAGGAACGATGGTGTTTGGGAGGTGCTCGATGATGGCGTTCCTCTCGGTGACGAAGGGAACGCGGTTCCGCCACTGACTCAGCTGCGTCGGCCAGGCGTCGTAGGTGGCTTCGCGGACCCGATATTCGAAGTTGTGCGGGACCCGGTCGGATGGACCCGCCGTCGAAGCCGCCGTGGCCGACCACTACTTCGGCGACCGAGCGCGGCGACGTACTCGACGCCGTACGCGGCTGCAGCTGGTCAGGGCGGGACAGGGCGAGGACATGGTGGGTAAATCAAGGAAAGACCTACAGTGCCGAGCTCGTCGGCGGCTACGTATGGGCGCCCACGGTGATGAAGAACGGTCGCCCGTCTCGCTACCACACGAACGTCAGCCTGCTCAGACCGGGTGACACCATCGTGCACTACGCCAACGGTGCGATCAGGTCGATCTCACAGGTTCGCTGTGAGCCCGAGACCCGCCCTCGCCCGACCGAGTTGCCGACCGAGGCGTGGGGCGCCGAGGGACACTACTGCACAGTCGAGTACTTCCCGCTCGAGGTCCCCATCGCTCTTGAGGAGATCGCCGACCGATCCGGGGCGGACGGACCATTCGACAAGGACGGCGGTGTCAAGCAGAGCTACCTCCTCGAGATGTCGCAGGCATTCGCTGACCGATTGAAGGCACAGTTCACCGATCGGTGGCCTTCTGGCTGTCCACTCGCCGACGGAGAGCGTCGCTTCTGGCTCTTCCAAGCCAACCCCCGAGTGTGGGACCTCGAGTCATTTCTCGCGACCGCGACAAAGGGCACCACCGATAGCTGGACGGCGTCGCGCTACCGGGCCGAGATGCAACCGGGTGACGGTGTCGTGCATGTGGGAATCGGGGCCAACCGCGGGGCGCTCGTGTTCAGCAGGCTGGCCGGCGAACCCTTCGAGCGCGAGCGCCCCGACTGGAAGTCCGACGACGAACCCCCAACCGAGTGGGCCGTGCCGATCGTCGTTGACACGATTCTTGACCACCCCGTGATCCAAAGAAGTGGTTCAAGGGCATCCGCATCTCGCTGAGATGGCCGTCTTCAAGTTCCATCAAGCGACCAACTATCGACTTCGTGACACCGAGTGGCGCGTGCTATCGAGCGGCTCGCCTTTTCGGCGCGACAGGAGGGGGTCCCCCTGTGCGGGAGCCACTGCAGGTGCTCGCAAGCGATCTATTTCTTCCAGTCGAGTTCCTCGAGCAGATCGAGCGGCTCCTCCAGGACAAGCGCCAGGTCGTCTTCTACGGCCCGCCCGGCACGGGCAAGACCTACGTCGCGCGCGAACTTGCCCGAGCTCTCGCAAGACCCGAGGGGACAGTCACCAAAGTCCAGTTCCACCCGTCCTACGCGTATGAGGACTTCGTCGGAGGGTTACCGACCACGCCAGACTGCCAGCGGCCAGCCGGGATTCGAACTGGTGGCCGGGCCGCTGAAGCACGCCGCGGCAGCGGCCGCGGCCGATCCGCAGTCGACGCACGTCCTGCTCATCGACGAGATCAATCGTGGGAACGTCGCCAAGGTCCTCGGCGAGTTGTACTACCTCCTCGAATACCGAGACGACGCCATCCGACTCCAGTACTCGGACGAGGAGTTCCGGCTTCCGAGCAACCTGTGGATCATCGCCACGATGAACACCGCCGACCGGTCGATCGCCCTGGTTGACGCGGCGCTTCGTCGGCGATTTCACTTCGTCGGGTTCTTCCCCGACCAGGAGCCGATCCAGGGCTTGCTACGACGCTGGCTTCGGGCGAACCAGCCGGGCATGGTCGAGGTTGCTGACTTGGTTGATCGTGCCAACGCAAAGCTGCAAGACCGCCACCTCGCCATCGGTCCCAGCCACTTCCTGCGCAAGGACCTGGACGAGAGCACCCTCGAGATGGTCTGGACCTACTCCGTCCTGCCCTACATCGCCGAGCAATACTTTGGGAACGAAGAGGCGCTCGACGAATTCAGCCTTGACGTGCTTGCGCCAACCAGCGGTGCTCACCTGAGTCTACCCGACCGATGCCAGCGAGTAGCGCGCCACCGCGAGCAGCGCTAGACGGAGCCGATCGAGCTCATCGAGTACCAGTGCCGACAGGGCGTAGCGCTCAGCCGGGACCAACGTGATCTACTGCGTCGGATTGTTCCGACCCTCAGTGTCCAGCCGACTGTCGGCGAGACCGACCGCTACGACCTCACCCCAAGGTCGACGGTCGGGATCGTGCGCCTCGACGACCTCGTCTTCGAGTTCCGGCCGAAGATCCCTGTCAAGCGACTGCTGTTCCTACTCAGCTACTGCATCGATCCGACAAAGTGGCGAGAGACCTACGTTCCCGCTCGCTCCTGACGTCGGCCTGCTCGAGGCGATCATTCCGTCGTTCGCGTTCCACCTGGGAGCAGCTCTACGCCGCGGCCTGCTCAAGGGCTACCGAACCACGGAGGAAGCACTCCCTACCGTCCGCGGTCGAGTCCGGTTCGATGATCAGATCCGGTTTCGATACGGGCTCATCCCACCTGTCGAAGTTCGTTACGACGACTTCACCGAGGACATCACCGAGAACCGACTACTCAAGGCCGCCCTTCATCAGCTTCGGATCATCCCCGTGCGATCATCGCCGCTACGGGAGACGGTTCGCGAGCTCGAGTCCGGCTTCGCGACGGTGACAGCGGTGGAGTACCCGCGCCAGCAGGTGCCGGAGGTCGCCTTCACCCGACTCAACGAGCACTACCGACCCGCCATCGGACTCGCGAGACTCATTCTTCGAGACAGCTCCATCGAACTACGCCAAGGCAACAGCCACGGGACCGCCGTGATGTTCGACATGGCCAAAGTCTTCGAAGACTTCGTATACGTCGCACTTCGAGAGCATCTACAGCTGACTCCGAAGGTCTTCCCCCAAGGCGCGAAGGGTCAAGCGCTCAACCTGGCGACAGGCGTGCGCCTGCGGCCAGACATCTCATGGTGGGATGGCGCCCGATGCAGTGCCATCGGCGACATCAAATACAAAACCACCGACGACGCCATCAACCATCCCGACCTCTACCAGCTCCTTGCATACCTCGTCGCGTACAAACCTTCCAGCTGGTCTGCTCATCTACGCCGCAGGCGAGGCCGAACCCACCAATCACGTGGTTGCACCGCTGGGACGTGAGCTGCGCATCCGAGTTCTCGGCGTAGACGGCACCCCTCAGGAGGTGCTCGACCAGATCGCAGCGCTCGCAGGCGAGCTCCGGGAACTTCGCGACATCGGTGCCATCTCGACCGCGGTCTAACGGTGTCATCCGGGGTTTCGGGTCCCACGACAGTGGTCGGCGAGGCGATCGAGCGACGATCCCGAGAGAGGAGATCCGATGACCGATCCTGCCCGACTCGAACGGAGCCATGGAGCGCTCGTGGGATCGGTGCGTCGGCGACGTGCTCGGCGCCCGGTTCGAGTTCGGCCCACCCCATCTGTTCAGCGAGGTGTTCCCACAGCGGCTGCTGCTCGGTCCCGGCGAGATGACCGGCGGTCGGCCCTGGCAGCCGGCCGAGTGGACCGACGACACCCAAATGGCCCTCCTCGTCGCCCAGTCACTGCTCGAGCGGGGCGGTTTGGACGAAACCGACCTGTTCGAGCGGTTCCGCGAGCGGGTGGCCGGTGGTCCGACCGATGTCGGGATCCAGACCAGGTCGGTGCTGACGTCGGGTCTGCGGTGGGACGTGGCGGCGACCGCGCACTTCGAGTCGGGTAACCCAGCGGCGGGCAACGGCTCGCTCATGCGGACCACCCCCGCGGCCGTGTACTTCGCCCGTGCGGGCTGCGAACCCGCGACCATGGACGTGGCCCCGTGCATCTCGCTCCTCACCCATGGCGACCCAGCTGCTG
>CAWBIF010000003.1:0-1337896 GCA_963788835.1 uncultured Microthrixaceae bacterium | reverse complement strand
ATAAAAGCCGACCGCCGATGTCGCGTCCCGGACCGTGAGAACTGGTGTGATGGTCACGCTGGACAAGTCCACGCCCCTTCAGACTCGCGCACCAGAACTCAGCCGACTCGATTGCCACCAGGCAGTGCCGTAGGACCCAAGCCAACCTTGGGCCCGAGCGCCGAACCGGCGCTCGGCTCGTTAGCGAAGCGCCCACGTGCCGTTCGGGCGTGCCCTTCGGAGTGCAGGACGGTGTGGCTACTGTCGCCTCTGTGGCCAGAGCTCGCTATGACCAGGTGGCGGCGGCCTACGGCGGCGGCCCGGACGACGACCCAGGCCACCGCCAGTCCTGGAGCTGGCGGGTGATGTACAGGGCCAGCGGGTTAGCGACCTGGCATGTGGGCATGGACCGATCGCGGCGGGGAGCTGGCCCGCGGGCGCAGTTGTCATCGGCGTGGATTACGCCTCTCGGCAGCCCTCATTCGGGAGGCACGCGGACGGGAGGCAGCGGAGCCGCTTGGCGTCGCCTATGTCGTGGCGGGCGTGGCCTTGCCCGACACGCTGCGAGGCGAGCTATTCGACCTGGCGGTGTGCAACTTCGGTCTGTCCGACATCGACGACCTCGAAGGGTCCTGCGCCACCATCGCCCGGATCCTGGTGCCCGGCGGTCGCTTCGTCTGCTCGATCCTTCACCCATGCTTTCCGGCAGCGGTGCCGTCTCAGGAGCGTGGCCCCGCAACGGCAGCTACCACAACGAGGGCTGGTGGCTGGCAGACGGGAAACACTCGACCTTGCGGCGTGTTGTCGGGGCACACCATCGCAGGTTGTCCACCTACCTGAACGTGATGCACCGACACGGACTGCTGTGGAGGAGGTCGTGAGCCTGGTCCAGAGGAGGCTCTCGCGACCAGGAGCCCCGAGCTCAGGACCCTCCCGCTCTACCTCGTTGTTCGCTGCTCGACCTCCTGCCAACCGGCGACGTAACCGGCTTGGCCTCAGTGGGTCATCGCATCAGCACTTCTGGTCGAGTTGGATCGGATCGGGAGGTGTTGGTGATGTCGAGGGTGCAGATTTCGGATGAGGCCAGGGCGCGGATCGGTGAGTTGTTCGCTCAGGGTGCGCCGCCGTGGATGATCCGCCAGGAAGCGGGGGTGAATCGTCACGCGGTGCTGCGCGAGATCAAGCGGCTGCGACGGCCGGCGCCGCGGGAACCGGTCAGATCACCGCTGCGCCTGTCGTTGGCCGAGCGGGAGGAGATCTGCGAGGTCTGGCCGGGGGTGAGTCGTTGCGGGCGATCGCTCGCCGGATGGGGCGGGCGCCGTCGACGGTCTCGCGTGAGGTGGCTGGCCATGGCGGCCGGCACCGATATCGGGCCTGTGACGCCGACCGCGGCGCTCAAAGCGATGCGCCGCCCCAAGCGGATGAAGCTGGGCCAGTGCGAACGACTCCGGGCCGTGGTGGAGGCCAAGCTCGAGTTGCGTTGGTCCCCGGAGCAGATCTCGGGTTGGCTGGTCGAAGAGTTTCCCGATGATCCGGAGATGCGGGTGTCGCACGAGACGATCTACCTGTCGCTGTTCGTGCAGGCCAAAGGCTCGCTACGCAAGGAACTGACTAACTATCTGCGCACCCGTCGCGTGGGTCGTGGTCGCCCGGCCGGTCACTCGGTGATGAACGGCCAGGGCCAGCTGCACGGGATCATCAACATCTCCGAGCGACCCGCCGAAGCTGACGATCGGGCCGTGCCCGGCCATTGGGAAGGCGATCTGATCTTCGGCAAGGGGATGAGCGCGGTGGCCACTCTGGTGGAGCGTCACAGCCGGTTCGTGATGCTGATCGCCTTGCCCGAGGGTCATCGCGCCGAGCTGGGTGGCGACGCGTCGTCGGCCAAGATCGCCGAGCTACCCGACCAACTGAAACGGTCCCTCACCTGGGACCAGGGCGAAGGAGATGGCCCAGCACGCCCGGTTCACCGTCGCCACCGGCGTGCCCGTCGACTTCCTGTGACCCGCTCGCCGTGGCAGCGCGGCACGAACGAGAACACCAACGGACTGCTGCGCCAGTACTTCCCAGACGGTCCGACCTCAAACCGTTCAGCCAGGCCGACCTCGACGCCGTCGCCGCCGAGCTCAACGACCGCCCGCCGACAAACCCTCGGGCTTCAGTCACCATCACAGACACTCGACGCCGCGTTGCGATGACCCACTGAGGCCAAGGGCGATCGGGGCGCGGCTCGTCACATGCGCCACGGCTCTCGCTCGACTGGTGGCGGGATCGGGTTCGAAGGACCATGGACGCCGCGACCTACCGACGTAGGCTTATCTGCGGAGTCTGTGGCGAGGAGGGACCAATATGTACGAGATCGGCAAGCCGCGTCAGGTTCGCAATTCGCGCCGCGGGGCCGGCGTCGAGGAGTACCGGGTGACGGTCTCGCCCCGGCCGACGTCGAGGTGTGCAGGCTATTCAACGAGTCTCGTCCGCCGGTGCCGCCCCTTCCGAAGCTGGTTGGTGGCCACTTCGTCATCATCTGCGCACCCGATCATCTCGACGAGCGTGTCGCCCGTATCGAGGTGAGCGGGTTAGCTCACCTGCGTGTGGTCACTGAACTCCTGGGACTCACCCCGGCGAACTGAGGCCAGGGGACGTGCCACGACCCCTCCCGAACCGTCGTGAGGCGGGCGGGGCCGTGACTGACGAGCGTCTGCGCGAGGCATTGTATGGGCCCGCGGTTCCCAGTGGCACCGGTGGATTGGTGCAGCCACTGGGTGACATGGGGGAGTTGATCGCAAGTCGGTCACTGGGACAAGATGCGTGGGCCAGTTTTCGTTCTGGTTCTTCATGTTCGGTTCACCTCCGCAGGGGTAGACGACACATATGGACAGCACTGTTTCCGAATCGGTGGACGCGGTCGACGAGCTACCTGATCGTCAGGTAGTCCAGCGCCGCCTCGAGCAGCGATACCCCGAGGTGGACGCCGACCTCGTGGCCGAGGTGATCGACCAGGCCGCCGAGGCCACCGCCGGGGCGAAGATCCAGTCGTTTCGTCCGCTGCTGGTCGAACACCGCGCCAGCGACCACCTGATGAAGCTGCGCCCGACCGCCTGAGGCGATCCGATGTGCCGTTCGGCGCTCCGCTGCCCGATCGTTCGCGTTGCGATCGCACTGACGGCCGCCGATGGGTCAGACTCCGTTTTTCCAACCGCGTCTTGTGGGAGAGCTGCGATGAAGTCTGGGGTGGCCTCGGGAACGATCCTGCTTGTACTTTGAATGGGCCCACCGACTGTGCGAGTCCGCCGAGTCTATGAGCGTCGAGCAGATGACGATGGCACCAGGGTCCTGGTGGACGGGCTGTGGCCTCGGGGCTTGTCCAAGTCGGCGGCAGACCTGGACGAGTGGTGCAAAGAGGTCGCGCCTTCATCAGAACTAAGGACCTGGTACTCGCATGACCCGGAGCGGTTCGAGGAGTTCCAGCGCCGGTACCGGCTCGAGCTGGACGATCCCAAACGCACGGCCGCGGGCCGGCCATCTCCGGACTCTGATGACCACTGGCGACCTAACCTTGCTGACAGCGACCAAACGCCCCGAGATTAGTCAGGCGTTCGTCCTAGCCGCCGCGGTCCCGCGTGCACCAACCAGGCGAGCTCCCCTCCAGGGCTCGAAGCGGGCCCTCCCATTGTCCAGCCGGGCTCCTGAGCGGCCGCCGGGCGTGAGCGCCGACGTGCCGTTCGGTGCGCGTCGTCGTTGCTGAGCTTGGAAGGTGTAGTTGTCGCCTCCGGGGTAGGACGTGGGCGTGCATCGTCGACCGATCGTGGCCGCGCCGATGGTCGCGGCCAGGCTGATGCAAGTGTCGATCGGCCGGCCAGCAGACCTTCATCCCGCGGTCGAAGAGCGGTTCAACACGGGTGATGTCGACGGCTTGGCGGATCTCTACGAGGTCGACGCCATGATCGTGGGGCCCGACGCGGGAATACGGCCAGGGCCACGACGCCAAGCCGACGGCACCTGGCGCTATGTGATCGGCAACCCCTTCAGGGCCAACCCGACCGACGAGCCACACCACAACGCTGCGGGGCTCCCGAGCTGTACTCCCCCGGCGCTCGCTGAGCGCCAGTGGACGACCACCGATGTGCCGATGGGGGGCGTGTGTCCGTGGCCGCGACCGCTGGGATCACGACGGGGTCGAGATTGGTCATCGCACGATGATGGGCATGCGTTCCCAACCGTGGACCGTGGAGGTAGGTGCCAGAGACATACCGTCGTAGTCGACGTCCCACTCGGGCCATCGGTTCAGGACCTCGTCGAGAGCCACCCGACCTTCGAGTCGGGCCAGGTTGGCGCCCAGGCAGTAGTGCAGGCCGTAGCCGAAGGTCAGGTGGGCGATGTCGGGACGCCCGATGTCGTACTCCTCGGACCGCTCGTAGCGGCGAGGGTCCCGATTCGCCGCCGTGGCGACGATCAACAGGACAGCGCTGCCAGCGGGGATGGTCTGCCCGTGGGCGTCGAAGTCCTGCAGGGTGTAGCGCGCCGAGGCGTGGCCGGTGGGTTCGAACCGCAGCGTCTCGTCGATGACCTGTGGGATGAGCGATCGGTCCTCGACCACCCTCCGCCGCTGATCAGGGTGCTCGGCCAGTACCTTGGCCAGCCAGCCGATCAGGCGACCAGTCGTCTCGTTGCCCGCCCCGGCGATCACCGTGGTGTAGGTGAGAACCTCCTGGCGGGTCAGCGTGCGGACCTCGCCGTTCTCGTCCTCGAACGTCGTGTGGAAGGAGCCTGGGTCATGAGGTCGTCGGAGGGGTGCTTTGACCGCCACTCGATGTAGTCCTCGAACATGTCGCCGCTGGCGACCCGCTCCTGTTTGACCTCCATGGGCTGGCCGGGCAGGGTCCGCAGGTTCTCGTCGGTCCGGTTGCGCACCGCCACCTGGTCGGCCTCGGGGATGCCCAGCAGCATGCCGATCACCCGCATCGGCATCACCACGGCCAGCTCGGCGACGATGTCGAAGCGATCGACGCCCACCAGCGGATCGAGCGATCTGATGCAGAACTCGGCGCACCTGATCCTCGAGAGCGGCCATCCGCCGGGGCGTGAACACCCTCGACATGAGGCCCCGATGCATGGTGTGCACCGGCGGGTCCTCGAACAGGATCACCCCCGGCGGCAAATCGACGCCGGACCGGATGATGTCGAGGATGTCGCTGCGGGTGTTCGAGAACGTCCCCCAGTCGACCAGCGCCTTCTGGACGTCCTCGTGGCGCGACAACGCCCAGAAGTCGTAGCGGTCGTTGTGGTACACGGGCGCTTCGTCCCGGAGCCGGGCGTAGGTCGGATACGGATCCCGGTTGATCTCCACGTCGTAGGGATCGAAGTAGACCGTCGTCTCGTCAACCAATGCCATCAGTTCGTCGGCCTTCCGCTACCGAGCCCTTAGAGTTAGAGCAGTTGTGCTAACTCTAAGGGAGGTGCCTGCCGGGTGCAAGGTCTTCCCCGTCCACAAGCCGTCCCGCGATCATCCGACTTGCAGGATCTCGATCTGGTTGCCCCAGGGGTCGAGCAGATCGATCGACTTGGCGGCCTGACCGCCGGGCGCGCCTTGCCAAGGTGCCCTGCTTGGTGGCGCCGTTGGCGAGTGCCGCGGTCTCGGCCACCGCGAGGTTGGGGACCTGGATGATGAACGCGCCTTTCTGGTTCGCGTTGTTGGCGCCCGCCTTCAAGAGCACCAGGCCCGGCCCGCCCTTGGGGAACGTGACGATGTGAGCGAAGGCTCCCATCTCGGGACCCGCTTGGCGCCGAACACGGCACCGTAGAACTGCTCGGCCTTGTCGAGGTCGCCGACGTAGATCTTGACCATCAGGATCGTGCCCGTGGCGTTCGGGTCAGCCGTCCCCGATGTAGTCGCGGCCGGCGCGCTGACGATCGACAGGTGTGGTCGGTGCGACGGTGGCCGAAGCCGACCAGCCCGTAGGACGGCTCGAGTGCTTGCTGGCCGAACTGGGGGTGGTCGACCCACCCGACGAGCAGCGCCAGGGACAAGGCGAGCGGGACGACAGATCTGCGCATCGTGGATCTCCCAGGGGTCGACGGGCTACAACGGTGGTGGGTCGCGTCGGTGTCTGCCGCTGTACGCCTCTCCGTCACGTTCTAACACGAGTTGGAACGTCTGCTCTACCTTTGTTGAGAAACCGTGGATGTGCGCTATGACAACGGTGATGGCCGGCACCAGACAACCGCGAGGCCGCGACTGTGGAGAAACGTCAAAGGCTCCTCGACGCGGCGGAGCAGATCATGATGCGTGAGGGCTACGCGGCGGTGACGTCGCGACGCGTCGAGGCCGAGGCCGGGCTCAAGCTGCACTACCACTACGGGACCCTGGACGATCTGTTCATCGCCGTGGTGCGTCGCCGTGGCGTGTCGAACGTGCGGCTGCTGGCCCAGGCACTCGCCTCCGATGAGCCGCTCCGAGCCTGGTGGCGTCTGGCCTCGGAGAAGCGGGGAAACCCCTGCTGGTCGAGCTCACCGCCGCCGGGAACCACCGCCCGGCGCTCCAGGCCGAGGTGGCCGCCTTCGCTCGGGAGGTGCGCGTGATGCAGATCGACGCGCTCGACACCATCCTCGACGACTACGGGATCGACCGGGACGAGTTCCCCCCCGCCCTGGTGGCCGCAACCATCCAGGGCCTCGCCTTCGCCATGGCCCATGACCAGGTGGCCGGCTTCGACACCGCCCAGGAGGAGGCCACGCACGCCGTCGACCGTCTCCTGGATCGCCTCGAAGCCCGTCGGCGGGCCCGATCGAACCCTTGACGCCGGACCCCCGAGTCGCACTGTGGATCGGAGCGAGATCGGCCCACGGCCGGGCGGCTCGACCGAGGAGTCAGCGTGGGGCGAGAGACGTTCGAAATCATCGACGGCCAGCAGGCTCATTTCGGGTACGCCCAGGCTGTACGGGTGGGTGACACGATCTGGATCGCCAACACCCCTGGGCTTTGACGAGTCGCTGACCTTTCCGGAGGACATGGCAGGCCAGCTTCGTCAGGTGTATATGAACCTGAACACCACCCTCGACCACTTCTCGCGCACGTTCGGCGATCTGGTCGATGTCACTGTCTTCGTCGCGGACATCGATCGAGTACGCGGCGGCCGACTCACCGAGCTGAGTTCTTTGGGTCGACGGGCCTCCCGGCGCGCACCCTGGTCGAGGTGTCAGGGTTTCTGCTGCCGGCCATGCGAGTCAGCATCAAGGGCGCGGCCATCGCCGGCTCCGCCGACCAGAGCTAGCCGCCCCGAACCGGCGTTAGGTCGTCGGTTGGAACGGCGGCAGAGGGCCGTTGGACGTGCTGGGTTCGTCGAAGGCTTCGGGTAAGCCGGGTTCATGACGGGCCGCAACGAGTCGAGGCAGCGTCCCCTTGCTGGTGAGCGATGGCGGCTAGAAACGCCGCCTCCTCGGCGTCGCTGAGACCCTCAACGCGGAGATCGCCAGGAAAGGTTGGGGCGGACTCGAGGATGTGGTCTCGAGGCTGCTCATGCGAAGTGCCGACGAGTCTTTGATGAGGTGCGCTTTGCATCGAGATGGCTCGCTCCTCCGTCCCTCCGCCTCGCGGGCCCTGCTCCGGTCGAGGTCTTGATCGTCACCGTCCGGCCCGGCGTGGCTTCGGGTGCGTGTGATTCGGGTCGATCTGGCGACCTCTTCGCTCCACCCGAAGAGCGACGTCGTGAGCCGCGTCACTCAGGTTGTGAATGTGCTGGTCACAGCACTGCGATCTGCCGAGCCAGGGGACCCTATTTCGTCGGTTTGGGTTCCCAATTGGGTCCCCCTGCCGTTACATGGCCACATCAAATGTGGCCAAACACCACCGCTGAACTGCAGGTTTGAGTCGGGCTGGCCGGATTCGACGCCACGACCTCTTCGTCCCGAACGAGAACGGGCCGTCCACCGGCGTCCACGTTCGACCGCATAAGTCCAGGTAGAAGAGGTCAGGGGTCCATATGTGTCCGTGGCGGGTCAGGCTCGGCCGGGGGAGTTTGGGCCCCCAATAGGGTCCCCTTGACGTGCCGCCATCACGTCGTCCGAGCACCCCTGCCAACGCCCGACCGCCGGGTTAGGGCTTCGGACATGGCCACGGTCAAGGATCGCACGGTGAGCAGCGGGCTAGCGAGATCGCCGACGCGCCCCGATTGGCACATCGAAGAGGCCCATCACTGTCCTGTCCGCCGCTCTGGCGGTGCGTGCCACCCCTGCATCCGGCTAGAGAGACAGGAGTGACATGACCACCATCGCGCAACATGGCCCGAGCTGCGGGTGATCGGCGGGGTCGACACCCACAAAGACATCCACGTGGCCGCGGTGATCGACGAGCTGGGCCGGTTCATCGCCGCCGAGTCGTTCGATCAAGTCTCACGACCTCATCTGCAACCGCCCCGTAGTCCCCCGCCGTTGCTCCAACCCTGAGCTGACCTGGTAGCTGCGTGGGCCGAACAGGAACCAGTTCCCCCGGAGTGCTTACAGCACGTTGTCCGAGCACCCTCTGGCAGCGCTCGATCGTGGGTCCGGAGCGCCCGAGTTCGAGCGTTGTCGAGGCTTCATAATCGCCCCGCAGGGATCTGGATGATCATGCCGCAGGCGTGGAGGATGTAACAGCAGAGACATCGTGCGGTCAAGCCACCTGGAAATCGTGAGACTTGCAACTGGGAGGTGATGCATGCCGAGCCCGCCGCAAAACTCCTCTCCGGTCACGCCGCGGCTCGTCCCCCGTTTGATTCGTGGTCCCACAGCCGACCGGCACGCTCGCAGGTGCCTGTCAACCATTCACGACGGCGGAGGCTTTACTAGATCGGCATGGACACGCAGCAGGAGGTTGCCTTCGAGGAGATGTTCGACGACCTGCTTCCTCGGGCCATCCGTGTGGCGCGGGGACTCGTGGGTTCCGTAGCGGCAGCCGAAGAATCTCAGCCTAGGCAATGGCGCGTGCGTACCTCCATTGGCCGGCTGGTATCGGCTCGCTTCCTTACCGTGATGGATGGGGTCTCCAGTTCCAATAAACCCGCGCTCCGCTCAGAAAATCCGCTCAGCCGACGTCCGAAATTGTCGACGGGTCGGACAGTGTTGATTTTCGGACACCCTTGTACAAAGACTCGAGCTCGTGGCAGCGCTGCGGGATCTTTCCCGCCGACAACGTGAAACAGCGACTCTCCACTATCTCTTGGGCTATTCAGAGGCTCAAATAGCCGACCAGCTGGGCATCTCGCCCGGCAGCATCTCAAGGTGCACCTTAGTCGTGCCCGGGCAAGTTGCGCCAAAGATTGGAAGGATTCGAGTCTGAAGAAGGAGGCGATGGACAAAATGAACCAGCCACGCACTCGGGATGAGATGCTTGCCCTTGTCATGGTAAAGGCAAGTCGATTGAGACGGCTATAGCCGCAACAGTTGCCATTCCGGTGGTCTGCCTTGCAGCCTTAGCATGCTTCGGGCTCTACGCTGCGCTCCACACTTCCAGTGAAGCACGCGTGAATGTCGCCGGAACGCCCCCGAGCAGACGCCACTCAATCATCCTCGACCGTCGCACCCGAAGCCTGCCTTTCATTCTTCGAGAATTCGGCATTGGGCAAGGCGGCTGAGTATATTGGTCTGACCGTAACCCAGGCTGTCGCAGCGGCAAAGACCCGTGGAGACACGATCGGAGTCGTCGGAACCGACGGATCGTGCGATTCGACTCCGGTTATCGCTGATCGCGAACCTCACCGAGTCGCCGTATACATACAACATGGCGTGATCACGGATGCCTACAGAGGTTGATTCCAACTCTCAGCCAAAGAACGTTTCGAGCCAAATTCAATCGACTAACCGCCTAGTGGTCAAATGATGGGCGATCCGGCGTTCGTGCCGAGCGCAGATTTCTTGACCATAGATCAAACGAGCAAGGTAAGCAGCGATCACCAGCACCCTTGACCCGAAACTGTTGCCTTCGTATACTCTCAGTAGGCAAACAGCCCGGATCCCTTTGAGCTTTTCTGGGAGGCGGCACGATGATCGTTGGCGGCCTACTTTCGCGCCTTGTCCATCGTCGGGCCTTCGTTTTAGCCGGCGCCGCCTTCGTGGTTGCGCTGGGATTTACATCGCAGAGTCCACGAGACTCCGCCGGAGCGGTCGATCGTCCAGGTCTCGCCTGCCGACGTAGCCTCAGGCTCTGTCAGTAGCCCCACCGCTCCAGCGGCCTCGGTGCCTGACCCGCTCCCTACCAGCGCTCTCGATCCGATCTCACAGGCAGAACGTCAGTTGGCAGTCGACTTTCCGAGCACCTACGCAGGTGTGAGGCAAAGTCCGGATGGGTCCGAGATGATTCTCGAGGCTGGGCAGCCCGACGCTGCTCTAAAGACGGAGGCAACGTCGCTGTGGGCGGCGATTCCCTCTCGGCTGGCGGCAGCGGGGTTCACCCGCAGGCCGCGCCATCTGTCGTGTTGGAATTCTCAGACGTCAGCTACTCGTTCGCTTCTTTGCAGGCAGCCCGATTGGCGATCGTCCCATCGCTCTCGGACCCGGGCGTGTTCGGGGTTGGCCTCGACGAGGCCAATAACAGAGTCCTTCTGGACTCGGATGGATCGCCCGTGGCGGATACGGAGGTGGCGAAAGCCGAGAGTGAATATGGCGGGATGATTGAGACCCGGCAGGAGCAGGTACCAACCGTCCGCGATGGACGCTTCTCCGATAGTTCGCCATGGAACGGCGGGGACGAAATTGTTGGTAAAGGCTCCGGAATCGGATGCTCCACCGGGTTCGGAGTCCATTCCACGTCTTCGGGCCATCATTACATCCTGACGGCCGGACATTGTGGGACCGACTACTGGTACAATGAACAGTTCTCCCCACCCGGTCCACCGAACACATTTCCTCTCGCCTGGCTGATCGGTCCGACGCTTAATGGTTCCCGTGTATTCGCGCCGGGAATACACGGGCAACTGCATCAGTTGACTCGCAGCTAATCGATCCGGGTTCCGGAAGTTCATCGTGTATTTCTTGGGGCGCCTTCAGTATCCCAGGTAATCCGTTCGTCCGATATTACGTCAACGGCTACAACGATCCGGGAAGCGGCGATAGCGTGCTTCTGGAGGGCTCCTACAGCCTGGAGAAGCCGACGACAGTAGTCGCAGCCCCCGTGACTTTCGCCGAGCACGAGCCCGGAGGCCCAGACTATTGGGTCAAGAATGGGATACAGACGGTTCAGAGTCCGGCTTCGGGTGACAGCGGCGGCCCCATCGTGGAGCCATCGATATACGGCTACTTGGCGGCAGGCATGATCACGGCTGGCTCGAATACGGACGGATTTGGTCAGTTGATCAACTCCCTAGATTTCGTGTACCAGACGGCGCCAAACACGTCACCGTCCTCTAGCCACTGTTAAGGACAACACGGGCGAAGAGAACTTCGCCGTCAGCGAAACGGCCAGGAGCGCGCCCCCAGTGGGCCAAGCCTTCGAGCCAAAGCGAGCGCTGACCAACCGCGGGAGATGAGCAAACCTTGCTCGGCAGAACGCGTTCAACCTGGTCCCAACGACCGCAGGGATACCCCAGCGAATGAGGAGGGACTAGCTCGTTTGTACCTGGTAGGCGGGCACATCGAGAACGCGGGCATGGGAGCTCTTGGCGGCAGACGCCACGTCGGCTCGTCGGGTGCCTTGGTTGCCGCCGTCGCCGTCTCGAGCGCCGCAGGCATCGGTGCCACGGGTTGTCTCCTTGACTTACCGATCCCGACAGCGAAGAGAGAGGGGGCGACCGTTGATTCCGGCTCGATGGGGGAAGCCCGTCGCAGACGGGGTGGCTCTTCGAGCTTGACATCACGCGGCGGCGATGGCGGCCAGGAACGACAGTTGATCGGTGTCGCTGAGACCTTTGATCACGAGTTCACCCGGAGCCGGGAAGTGGGGCCGATTCCAGGATCCGATCTCGGGTTTCCTCGAGCGAAGCGCTAAGGGGTCCTCGGGAGTCTGCTTGATAAACCGCCATGCTTCGCCTCCCCGATGGTCCTGACCTCTTCGCTCCAGCCGAAGAGCAACGTCGTGAGCGGGGTCACCCAGGTTGTGAATGTGCTGGTCACAGCACTGCGACCTGCCGAGCCAGGGGACCCTATGTCGGCGGTTTGGGCCCCCAATTGGGTCCCCCTGCCGCTACATGGCCACACCATGTGTGGCCAAACAGCACCGCTGACCTGCAGGTTTGAGTCGGGCTGGCGGGATTTGAACCCACGACCTCTTCGTCCCGAACGAAGCGCGCTGCCAAACTGCGCTACAGCCCGTCAGGGGTGGCGATGGTACCCGACCCGGCACCTGCGCCGACAATGCGATCAGGCGCCGGCGGCCGCGCCTTCGGGTTCGGTCGCCGCTGCAGGCAGCGGTCTCCGCCGGCCGGCTCGCGGCTTCGGCCGCCGACCACGACCGGCTCAGGGGCCTGGTCGATCTCTTCGAACCAGGTGCCGCCGTCGAGCAGGGCCTTGGTGGCCTGGCGCAGGCGGAACGCGTCGAGCGGCTTGATCAGCCAGCCGTCGGCGTCGCTGCGGTGGGCGAGGAACGTGTCGACGGCCCGGTCGAGCAGCATGAGCACGCCGGTGATCGGGATGCGGCCCATGCCCTCCTCGTGGCGGATGGCCATGCAGGTGGCCATGCCGCCCATGTTGCCGATCTGCAGGTCGAGGATGGCCAGCTCGGCGTCGATCTCGAGCAGCGCCGGCAGCACGTCGACGCCCCGGCGCACCCGGTAGACGGTGATGTCGTCGCCGCCGAGCGCGGCGTCGACCTCGTCGTAGAGCCAGTCGGCGTCGGTGGCGAGCAGCACGGCAGGCATCGCTGCGGCAGGCTAGTTCGTCGCCCCGCGACGCCCCAACACACCGGCGCCGGCCCACACTCGGACGGGCCCGCCGGCGCGAGCGCGTGGGGGTACACACGTTCGCAGGCCGGTACCATCGTCCGCGCCGGCCCTCGCTACGATGCGGCGCGGCCGTGGCCAACCCCTCTGGAGGTTCCGTGCTCGAGATCCACGTCGAAGAGACCGGCACGCTACACGCTGTGCCGGCCGATCGGCGAGCTCGACGCGTACACGGTCGGCCAGTTCCGCGAGTCGCTCGTCGAGCTGGCCAGCAAGCCGCGCCTGCTGATCGACCTGTCCGAGGTCCCGTTCATGGACTCGGCCGGCCTCGGCGCGCTCATCGGCGGCATCCGCCGCGCCCGCGAGGCCGAGGGCGACGTGTCGGTGGCCTGCAGCCGCCCGACGCTCACCCGCCTGCTGCACACCACCGGCTTCGATCGCATCGTGCCGGTCACCGAGACGGTCGAGCGCCGCCGAGCAGGCCCTGCTCGAGCCACCCGACCTGCAGGTCGACAACTAGCCCGACGCGTCTGCGATCCGCGACGAGCGCGCCCGCTCAGTCGCCGCTCGGGAAGAGGTGGCGGCCGATCTCGGCCAGGCCGTCGAGGTCGTGCACGTCGGTGCGCAGGAACGGCACGCGCACCACCGGCGCCGGCGGCACGCGTTCGGCCAGGCCGGCGCAGGTGCTCCTCCTCGTCGGCCGCCACCTGGGTGAAGTCGGCCAGGTTGGCGTAGAGCCCGCCGAGGTCGGTGCCGTCGCAGGTGTGCGGCCCGCTCGCGCAGCGAGCCCGGCGTGGCGTCGCGAGAACCGGGGATGCATCCGGTTGACGACCAGCGCCCGCACCGGGATGTCGGCGTCGTGCAGCTTCGCCGCGAAGTAGGTCGCCTCGTCGACGACGTCGCGGCGCGGGCGCGGCCACCAGCACGAACGCGGTCACGTCGTCCGACAGCAGCGCCAGGGTCGGCCGCGGCCCGGTCGCGGAAGCCCTGCCTCCATCCCGTCGAAGGCCGAGAAGAACGCGATCGCATCGCGCACCACGTCGCCGCCCACCACCTTCGACACGGTGCGCAGGAAGGCCTGGGCGGCCACGTTCACGGCCCGGGCCACGCCGCGGGTCGGGCGCCATCAGCACGCGGTAGAGGCGGTGGTCGAGGAAGCGGGTCAGGCGCTTGGGCGCCTCGAGGAAGTCGAGCGCGTTGCGGGTCGGCGGCGTGTCGACCACGACGAGGTCGAAGTCGCGTCTCGTCGTGCAGCTCGTAGAGCTTCTCCATCGCCATGTACTCCTGGGTGCCCGACAGCGCGCCCGAGATGTTGCGGTAGAAGCGGTTGGCGAGGATGCCCTCGGCCTGCTCGGGCGACTCGGCGTTCTTGTGCACCAGGTCGTCGAAGGTGCTCTTGGTGTCGAGCATCAGCGCCCACAGCTCGCCCGGCCACGGGCCGTCGATGCGGCTCGGCGAGTTGGACAGCTCCTCGAGGCCGAGCGCGTCGGCCAGCCGCTTGGCCGGGTCGATCGTGACCACGCAGGTCCGGCGGCCGAGCCGCGCCCCCTCGAGCGCGATCACCGCGGCCGTCGTCGTCTTGCCGACGCCGCCCGACCCGGTGCAGACGATGACCTCCTTGTCGACCACGAGCGCGCGAGCGCGGCGCGGCCTCGTCGGCCGCCCGCTTCGACGGCGCGTCGAGCGCGGGCTCACCGCTCGGCCCCGGTCACCAGCTCGGCCAGCTCGCCGATGCCGCGCAGCAGCTCGTCGGCCAGCACGTCGACCTGGGCCGGTCCGAGGTCGGCGTCGAACAGGAACGGCAGCGAGAGCTGCGGCAGCGGCAGCGTGTCGGCCAGCCGCGCCACCTGGTCGGCCTGCAGCGACATGCGGTGGCGACGGAAGTCGGCCGCCGCGGCCAGCGCCGTCGGCCTCGCCGGCGCGAAGCGACGCGCCCGCCTCGGCCGCCGCCTCGGTCGGGTCGGCGTCGAGGCCGGCGCGCTCGGGGTAGCGACCGTTGACCACGACCGGGCCGAGGCTGACGCCGACCTCGTCCTCGAGGCTGTAGGCCGTCTCGATCAGCTCGTTGACCGGCGTCTCCTCGGGCAGGGTGACCAGCACCACCTGGCACCGGGCGGGATCGGTGAGCAGCTCGAGCACGTCGCGGGCCTGGGCGTTGATGGGCCCGACCCGCACGGCGTCGAGCAGGCCCCGGGCCGAGCGCAGGAAGCTGATGGCGTGGCCGGCGGCCGGGGCGTCGAGCACGATCAGGTCGGCGACCCGGCGCTGCTCGAGCTGCTTGACCTTGCCGAGGACGAGGATGTCCTTGATGCCCGGCGCGGCGGTGGCCACCATGTCGACCGCCCCGGTGCTGGCCAGGCGCTTGGAGATCCGGCTCAGGCCGTGGTCCTGCAGGTACTCGATCAGGGCGTCGTCGGGCGTGAGCGTGCGGGCCGAGACGTCGGCCGCGCCCTCCGCTCCGCCACCCGGCGACAGCACGACCTCGTCGTAGTCGAACGGGGGCTGGCCGAAGAGGCTGGCCAGTCCGCTCTTGCCCTCCACCTCGACGATCAGGGCCGACAGCCCGGTCCGCGCCGCCGCCCGGGCCAGCGCCGCGCTGACCGTCGTCTTGCCGACGCCGCCCTTCCCGGCCACGATGACGACCCGAGATGCCGCGAAGAACTGTGCAGGATCCAAGCTGTTTCCTTCGGAGGCCCGTGGGCCGCACACTACCCACCCGCCGCCCGGGCTCCGGGCCGCGCCGATCCACGACTCGGGCCGCGCTCTTGCTGGTCGCGGCGGGTGTCGTCTCGCTCACGGCATCGGCTCTCGGGCTGAGCCTGGTGGGCGCGTCGGGTGCGTCGGCCGCCACCTCGACCACCTCGACGACGGTCGCCACCCCGACCGGTGAGGGCACCCGAGCCGGCTACGTGGCCGTGTTCAAGGTCAGCGGCCTGCTCGATCCGGTCATGGTCAACGCCCTCGGCCAGGCCGTCGATGACGCCGAGGCCGGCCACGCCAAGTCGATCGTGCTGCAGGCCAACTCGGGCGGGGTGGTCGTGTCGGACTCGACCTTCGCGGCCTGCTGCGCCAGCTCAGGCGATCGACGGTGCCCGTCGACATCTGGATCGGCCCGAGCGGCTCGCACCTGACGGGACCCGCGGCCCAACTGCTGGGCGTCGCCCGCGAGGTCGGCATGGCGCCCGGCACCAGCGTCGGCAACTCGGGCCCGCCGGTGCCTGGCGTGGTGCTCGACCCCGCGCCGCCTCGACCCGCTGCTGCGCGACCGCACGGTCGGCTCGGCCGCCGCCGCCAAGCTCGGCGTCACGACGCTGGTGGCCCCCACCCTCGGCGACTTCATCGTGCGCCTGCCCGGCGTCGAGACCAAGCACGGTCACCCTCGGCAACGAGCGGCGCCTCGAGCCCATCACCCAGGTGCAGTTCAGCCAGCTGTCGCTCGTCGACCAGCTCTTCCACACGGTCGCCAGCCCGGCGGTGGCCTACCTGCTGTTCGCCGTCGGGATGGCGCTGCTCATCTTCGACCTGTTCACCGCCGGCGTGGGCGTGGCCGGCGTGGTCGGCGCCGTTCTCGTTCATCCTGGCCTGCTACGGCCTCGCCGTGCTGCCGACCGCACGGCTGGGCGATCGCCCTGCTGGTCGCTGGCCATGATCGCCTTCGCCGTCGACGTGCAGACCGGTGTCCCGCGCTTCTGGACCGCGGCGGGCGGCGTGCTGTTCGTCATCGGCTCGCTGTTCCTGTACGACGGCCTGTCGCTGTCGTGGATCACCCTCGGCGTCGCCTTCGTCGGCGTGGCCCTGACGTTCCTCATGGCCATGCCGGCCATGGTGCGCACCCGGTTCTCGACGCCCGACCATCGGACGCGAGTGGATGATCGGCGAGATGGGCCGCGCCGTCACCGACATCTCACCCCGACGGCACCGTCCAGGTCCGCGAGGCGCTGTGGCGGGCCTACACGAACCGGGCCACCCCGATCGGCCAGCTCGACCGGGTGCGCGTGGTCGGCATCGAGGGCCTCGTGCTCGAGGTCGAGCCCGAGGAGGGCGCCGGCCCGCGACTACCGCGACGCTCGCAGCGCGGCGGACGCTGACGGACGCGATCGGAGCCGGTCCGGCGGAGCGGCACGCGGTCGTCCGCTGCGCAGCCGCCAGGCGGAGCGACACGACGGCAGCCGGTAGCGGTGCGCACGCTGCCACCCGCTCTGACCTGCGCCTGATCGCGATAATCTCGCAGAACGCTTGCAAAAGTTCACCCCTTGTGGTGGCGAAATGGGCGGTTGTAGGGTCGGCCTCGGAAAGGGGGAGCGACGTTGAGTGCTCAGCGGAGTGACGATTCCTGGCAGGTCAAGGCCGCGTGCCGTGGCCCCCAGGCCGCGGTGTTCTTTCCCCCGCCCCAGTTCGAGCGCAAGGACGAGAAGCTCGAGCGTGAGGCGCGGGCCAAGGAGATCTGCAAGACCTGTGCGGTCAAGAAGGACTGCCTCGACTACGCCGTCAGCATCCGTGAGCCACACGGCATCTGGGGCGGCCTCAACGAGGTCGAGCGCAAGCACCTCATGACCCAGCGAGCGGGTTAGCTCTCGCCGGGCTGTGCCCACACCGGGGGGGTGGGCACAGCGCGAGCGCCACGACGCGCGCCCTTCGGGGCGCGCGTCGTCGCGTCCGGGCTCGGCGCCGGGAAGCGGTCGACCGCCGGCCGCGAGCGGCCGGTAGGCTGGACGGATGCTCGCGCTGTTCCTGCTCCTGATCGTGGCCCCGATCATCGAGCTCTACGTCATGGTGCAGGTCGCCAGCGTCATCGGCGCCCTGCCCACGGTGCTGGCCGTGGTGGCCATCAGCCTGGTCGGCGCCTGGCTGGTCAAGATCGAGGGCCTGGGCGTCCTGCGCCGCATGGGCCGCACCGTCGACGAGGGCCAGCTCCCGGCCGACGAGGCCGTCGACGGCCTGATCGTCTCGGCCGGCGGCGCTGCTGATGCTGGTGCCCGGCTTCATCAGCGGCGCCATCGGCCTGCTGCTGATGATCCCGCCGATCCGTGCGCTCGTGCGTCCCTTCGTCCGCGGGCGGGTGCGCCGGCGCCTCGAGCGCGCCCAGAGCCGCATGGTCGTGTTCGGTACCGGCCCCGGCGGCCCGTTCGGTGCCGCCAACCCTGGCGGCTCGGTGTACGACGTCGGATCGAGCCGCACCGATCCCGCTTCGGGCCGCCGGCGGCTCGGGCCACGGCGCGCCGGGCCCCTTCGCAGGTCCGCCCGAGCTCGAGGCCTGACCATGGTCGCCGATCCGTGACGCCGCCACGGTGATGCTGGTTCGCGACGCGCCCGTCGGCGGGCGCGGCCCCGGCGACCCCGGTGGGCTCGAGGTCTTCATGCTGCGGCGCAACCTGCAGTCCGACTTCGTCGGTGGCGCCTACGTGTTCCCCGGCGGGGGCGTCGACGACCACGACCGCTTCGCCGACCTCGAGTCCGGTGTGCGAGGGCCGCACCGACGCCGAGGCCTCGGCCCAGCTCGGGCGTCGACGCCGGCGGCCTCGCCTTCTGGGTCGCCGCCATCCGCGAGTCGTTCGAGGAGGCCGGCGTCCTGCTGGCCTACGACCGCAGCGCCGACGGCCGCGACGAGCTGATCCGCTTCGACGACGCCGACACCGTCGCGCGCTTCGCCGCGCACCGCGGCCGCCGTCGACCGGGGCGAGCGCCGACTGGTCGAGGTGTGCCAGGCCGAGGGGCTGCGCCTGGCCGTCGACACGATGTACTACTTCTCGCACTGGATCACCCCCGAGGGCCCGACCCGCCGCTACGACACGCGGTTCTTCGTGGCCCGCGCCCCCGCCGGCCAGGTGCCGCTGCACGACGACCGCGAGGTCATCGCCAACCTCTGGATCCGCCCGTCCGAGGCGCTGGCCCGCCACCGGGCCGGCGAGTTCGAGATGATCTTCCCGACGGTCCGCAGCCTCATCGCCCTCGAGCGCTTCGCCACCGCCGACGACCTGCTGGCCGCGGCCGCCGCCATCGGTGAGGTGCCCACGATCCTGCCCCGCATCGTCGACGACGAGGGTGGCGGCGCTGCGCATCGTGCTGCCCGGCGATCCCGGCTACGACGACCTGGTGTCGGCCGTCGCTCCCCGACGGCGTGCCGCTGACCCAGCTGCAGCCGATCTCGACCTCGGGAGGTGCGAGCCGTGCCACGGCGAAAGGCGCCTGAGCCGGTCGATCCCGACCAGGAAGCCCCGGCCCCGCCGCCGCTCGTGCCGGGCGTCGCCCGCGCGCTGAGCCCGCTGGTGCGACGCATCGTCGCGCCCAACCCCGGGATGATGACCGGGCCCGGGCACCAACACCTACCTGGTCGGCATCGACGAGATCGCGGTGATCGATCCCGGGTCCCGACCGGCCCGACCACCTCGACGCCATCTCGGGCTGCGGCGGCGATCGCATCCGCTGGATCGTCTGCACCCACACCCATCCCGATCACTCGCCGGGCGCGGCGGGCCTCAAGGCGCGCACCGGCGCCGAGGTCATGGCCTTCGACGCGCGCGACGGCCTCGAGATCGACCGCAAGCTCAAGCGGCGGGGCGATGATCGAGGCCACCGAGTTCCGCCTGCCGGCCATCCACACGCCCGGCCACGCGTCGAACCACCTGTGCTTCCTGCTCGAAGAGGAGCGCATGCTGTTCTCGGGCGACCACATCATGCAGGGCTCGACCGTCGTCATCAGCCCGCCCGACGGCAACATGGCCGTCTACCTCGAGTCGCTGGCCACGGTGCGGGCCCTGCGCCTGCGCTCGATCGCACCCGGCCACGGCCACCTCATCGAGGACCCCCGCGGCGCCATCGACGACTACATCGAGCACCGCCAGGCCCGCGAGCAGCAGATCCTCGACCTGCTCGACGGCCTCGGGCACCACCAAGATCGACGACCTGGTCGAGGTCATCTACGTCGACGTCGACCCCGAGCTGCACCCGGTGGCCCGCCGCACCGTGCACGCCCACCTGCTCAAGCTGGCCAAAGAAGGCAAGGTCAAGGGCCGCTCCATCGACGGCAAGTGGACCGCCGTCTAGGTCAGGCGACCTTGTAGAGCAGGTAGCCGCCTTCTTCGCGGCGGTCGGCCTGGCCCAGGAGCCGCAGGTGCTCGAGGTGGGCGAAGGTCTCGCTCTCGGCCATGTGGCCCCACGAGCGCTCGCGGAACAGGGCGTGCATCAGCTCGGTGACGTTGGCCCACCCGAGCTCGTGGGACGCCACCGCGCAGCAGCTCGAGCCGCTCGGCGTGGTGCTCCTTGATGGCCTCGACCCGTCCGGGCAGGTCGGTGAAGGGATGGCCGTGGGCCGGCAGCACGGTCGTGACGCCCTGGAACGGCGCCGACCTTGTCGAGCGAGTCGAGATAGGCCCGCAGCGGATCGCCCTCGATCAGCCCCGAGATGTGCGGGCGTGATGGTCGGCAGCACGTGGTCGCCCGACAGCAGCGTGCCGCGCTCGGGGTCGAACAGGCAGAGGTGGTCGTTGGTGTGGCCCGGCGTGTACACGCCCACCCACTCGCGGCGACCCGAGCACCAGGTGGTCGGCGTCGTCGACGTGCATCGATCGGCCTGGGCGGCGCGAACCAGGTGCGCACCTCGCGCCGGCGGGCCAGGAAGCTCGCCCGCTCGACGTCCTTCAGCTTGCCGCTGTCGCCGCCCCACGGGGTCGGGTGCTCGAAGCGGGCGATGAAGGCCTCGTCGTCCTCGTCGTTCTGGCGCCAGTCGAGCTGGGGCTCGCCGGCCTCCTCGCTCGGGTCGTACCAGGTGCGGAAGTAGCTCGACGCCACGACCTCGGCGCCGCTCTCCTGGGCCAGCATGCCCGCGCCCCCGAAGTGGTCGGGGTGCGAGTGGGTGACGATCACGTGGTGGACGCGGTGCATCGGGATGTCGGCGCCGTCCATGCGGTCGAGCAGCGCCTTCCACGACGGCTCGCCGGGCAGGCCCGGATCGACGAGCGCGAAGCCGTCGCCGTCCTCGATGGCGTAGGTGTTGACGTGGCCGAGGCCGGGCAGGGCGATCGGGCAGCTGCAGGCGCAGGATGCCGGGAGCCACCTCGGTGATCTCCTCGGAGGCCTGCTCCTGTTCCTGCCTGAGGGGGCGAACAGGAGCGTCCACCGCGGGGGAGGGCTCGCCGGCCTGGGGCTCGGCGTCCCGATTTCCGTCGGACATGGCCGCGATCCTACTTGACCCGGCGGTCAAGTAGACGGGGTCGGGTCGTGGCGCAGCCAGGCCCGTTCGACCCACAGCGGCCGGAAGCCCAGCCGGGCGTAGAGCGTCTTGGGCCAGTCGTTGGGATCCGACCCGATGACCACGGCGTCGGCGCCGCGGGCCCGGGCGTCGGCCACGCAGTGGGCGATCAGCGCCACCGAGATCCCCTGTCGCCGGAACTCGGGCCGCACGAACAGGTCCTCGACCAGGCCGACCCCGTCGACGCCGGGCATCGACGAGAACATGCCGACGTCGGTGTCGTCGACGCGGGCGATCCAGGCCTGGACGTCGGGCGCCTTGGCCCGCCGGTGGCTCGACCATGTCGTGGGTCAGCTTCGGCTCGCCACGGCAGTCGCGCCGGCCTTGTCGCCGGCTTCGAGGTGGTCGAGGCGGGTGAGCTCCTCCATGACCGCCCAGTCGGGGTCGTCGACGGCGGCGCGGATCTCGAGTCCGTCGACCGAGGCGTGTTCGACGCGGTCGACGCGCAGCAGCCCGACCAGCACGTGCTGGAGCGCGGTGTCGGTGATCCAGCCGGCGAGCGCCAGCCGGGCCTCGAGCCGGTCGGGGGTGTCGAGGTCGACCAGGATCCTTGCGGTGCGTCTGGCCCGCGTAGACCTCGTCGATGCGGGCCAGGAGCGCGTCGATCTCCGCGTCGGTGTCGGTCCGGGCGTGGCGCACGTGGTTGGCGTCCCACACGTCGCGGCCGCTCGTGGTCGACGAGCATCAGCGCCAGCGGCTCGCGCCGGATGTGGCGGGCCGGGTCGAGCCCGACGAGGTGGTAGTGGTCGAGCGTCGCCTCGGCGCGGTATCGGAGGGCACGGTCCGCGTCGGACGGCGAGGTCACGTCGTCGGGGGCGTCCCCGGGCGGAGCCGGCTTGGGCGCCGCGCCGATCGTGAAGGTCTCGCGGTAGTAGCGGAGCTCCTCGACGCTCTCGCGGATGTCGTCGAGGGCGCGGTGGCCCTCGGCCTTGCGCGGCGCGCCGCCGAGGATGGCCGGGTTCCAGCGCTTGGCCAGCTCCTTGAGCGTCGAGACGTCGACCGAGCGGTAGTGCAGGTAGTCCTCGATCTCGGGCAGCTGGGCGGCGAGGAACCGCCGGTCGGTGCCGATCGAGTTGCCGCACAGCGGCACCGTGCGCGGCGTCGGTGATGTGCTGGCGCAGGAAGGCGAGGGTCTGGGCGCCGGCCTCGGCGAGGCTGACCGTCGAGGCGCGGATCTGGTCGAGCAGGCCGCTGCGCGTGTGCATCTGCACGACGATCGTCGGGCATGCGCGGCGAGCTGCTCCTCGGTGGCGTGCACGACGAGGTCGGGACCCTCGGCGATCAGCTCGAGGTTGTCGTCGGTGAGCAGCGTCGCGATCTCGACGATGACGTGGTCGCGACGGGTCGAGCCCGGTCATCTCGAGATCCATCCAGGCGAGCATCGCGAGCGATGCTAACGGGCGCGGATCGGGCTCTAGGTATCCGCCCGTGCTGCCGCGTGGCCATCGTCCGCCTCGACCCCGACCTCCCGCTGCCCGGCTACGCCAAGCCGGGCGACGCCGGCATCGACCTGCTGGCCCGCGACGACGTGCTCATCCCCCGCGGCGGCGGGCGGGCGCTCGTGCCCGACCGGGGTGGCCGTCGCCATCCCCGTGGGCCACGCCGGCTTCGTGCAGCCCCGCAGCGGGCTGGCCCTCGACCACGGCGTGACCTGCCTCAACACGCCCGGGCTGATCGACAGCGGCTACCGCGGCGAGCTCAAGGTGCTGCTGGTCAACACCGACCGCGAGCACGACCACCAGGTGCACCGGGGCGATCGCATCGCGCAGCTGGTCGTGCAGCGGGTCGAGCACGTCGCCTTCGACGTGGTCGACGCGTTGCCGGGCGACAGCGAGCGCGGCGAGGGCGGGTTCGGCCACACGGGGCGCTGATCAGACGCTGATCAGCGGTAGTGCTTGAGCAGGTGGACGTGGTGGCCCTGCTCGTCGACCGCGTACGAGTCGACGGTGTCGCCGACGATGGCCTCGAACCGGGCCAGCGCGCCCTGGTCGACCCGGTACTGGTCGTCGATGGCGGTCGTGGTGGCGTCGATGCCCAGGCCGGTGTGGTCGACGCTGAAGACGAGCGTGATCTGTGCCGGCGCCGCCCTCGGGGCGCAGCAGCAGGATGATCGTCTCGTCGACGGCCAGGCGCAGATCCTCGACCTGCGAGAAGCTGAACCCGAGGCGCAGGGCCAGGCCCGACACGGTGATGCGCGCCAGGCGGCCGTACGCGGGCTCGGCCGGGATCACGAGGCGGATCTTGTCGGTGGCCGCCGCGTCGTCGGGCATCGCGCTCAGCTTGTCACGGCGCGGAGCCCGGATCGGGGTTCGGTGGATCGGGTTCCGTCGGAGCGCGGCTCGTCGGCGGTTGGCTAGGTTCGACGCCCATGACCGACGCCGAGACGCCTTCCGCTCCCGCTTCCGCCTCTCCGCCGTCCGAGTCGCTGGCCGGCCTGTCCGCGCTCGTGACCGGCGGCGCCACCGGCATCGGGCTCGAATGCGCCCGCCGTCTGGTGGCCGACGGCGCGTCGGTCACCTGGCCGGGCGCCGCGAGGATCGGCTGCGCCAGTCGGTCGACGAGCTGGCACCGGGCGCGGCGGCTGGCGCCGAGGTGGGCTTCGCCGTGTGCGACGTGACCAGCGAGGACGACGTGCGCGCCGCGGTCGCGACAGCCGTGGCGACCGGCGGCGACGGCCTGCACCTGTGCGTGGCGGCCGCCGGCGGCGGCGGGCTGGGCCCGTTGCTCACGACCTCGCTCGACGAGTGGAACGGCATCCTGACCACCAACCTCACGGGCACGTTCCTGTCGTTCAAGCACGCCGGCGCCGCCATCGCCCGGTCCGGTGGCGGCTCGATGGTGGCCATCTCGTCGATCGCGGGCGTGGCGACGCATCGCTTCATGGGCCCGTACTCCGTGAGCAAGGCGGCCATCGACATGCTGGTGCAAGAACCTGGCCGACGAGCTGGGCACCGCCGGGGTGCGGGTCAACTCGGTGCGGCCCGGCCTGGTCGAGACCGAGCTGGTCGAGATGCTGATGGCCGACGACGTGATCCTGGGCGACTACCTCGACCAGATGCCCGTCCGTCGCATCGGCCAGCCCGGCGACGTGGCCAGCCTGGTGCGCTTCCTGCTCGGCCCCGAGTCGTCATGGGTCACCGGCACCACCATCAGCGTCGACGGGGGCCACCACCTGCGCCGCGGACCCGACTTCGAGCCGGCCGCGCTGGCCATGTTCGGCGACGCGGCCGAGGGGATCATCCCCGAGTCGTGATGTCCTCGCCGTCGTGCGAGCTGGGCGTGAGCCACCCGGCCCGCCAGGCCAGCTCGATCACCGCGGCCGCCACTGCGCCGATGGCCAGTGCGGCCACCACCATGGCGCGACCAGGTGACGACAGCTCGAAGTAGTGGCGGGCGAAGGGGATGGTCAGCGCGCCGAACAGCGACGCGCCCATCGCCGCGACGAGCACGGTGCGCCACCTGTCGAAGGGTCGCACCAGGATGCACAGCACCCACCACGTCACCACGAACACGGTGATCACCGCGGCGGTGCGCTGCTCGGCCAGGTCGAGCCCGGCGTGGTGTCGGCCCACGAGGTAGGTGGCCATGGTGGCCAGGCCGGCCACGACACCGGCCGGCACGGCGAAGTGCAGCACGCGGGGCAGGAAGTCGGGCTCGGCGCGGCGCGAGCTGGGCGCCAGCGCCAGGAAGAAGGCGGGGATGCCGATGGTCAGCGCGCTGAGCATCGTGAAGTGGCGCGGGATGAAGGGGTAGGGCAGCCCGCTCACGCCGATGACCAGCGCCAGCAGCAGCGCGTAGAACGTCTTGGTCAGGAAGAGGTTGGCCACCCGCTCGACGTTGGCGATCACCCGGCGGCCCTCGGCGACCACCTCGGGGAACACGGCGAAGTCGTTGTCGAGCAGCACGAAGCGGGCGACCGCGCGGGCCGCCGCGCTGCCGGTGCCCATGGCCACGCCGACGTCGGCCTCCTTGAGGGCGAGCGTGTCGTTGACGCCGTCGCCGGTCATCGCCACGATGTGGCCGCGGGCCTGCAGGGCGCGGACCATGGCTTGCTTCTGCTGCGGCGTGACCCGGCCGAACACGCTGTGGGTCTCGACGGCGTCGGCCAGGTCGTCGGGGTCGTCGCCGAGCTCGCGGGCGTCGATCGGGATGGTCGGCGCCGGGGACGCCGCACGCCTGGGCCACGGCCGCCACCGTGGCCGGGTTGTCGCCCGAGATGACCTTGACGGTGACGTCCTGCGAGGCGAAGTAGGCGATGGTGTCGGGCGCGGAGGTCCGCACGTCGCTCGTCGAGCACCACCAGCGCGACCGGTTCGAGGATCGCGGGCAGGTCGGTGTCGGACAAGCCCCCGGGGGCGGACGACAACAGGAGCACGCGCTGCCCGCGGGCCGCGTGGTCCGCCACCCCGGCGTTCACGGCGGCGCGAGCCGCTTGGGGCGCGTGCGTGACCAGGATGTCGGGCGCGCCGAGCAGCCAGGCGCCCTGGTCGTCGAAGGCGGCCGCGCTCCACTTGCGGGCCGACGAGAACGGCACGACCGTCGATGGCGTCCAGCCCGGGTCGTCGGAGTGGGCGGCGCCGATGGCGAGCAGACTCGGGTTCGGGTGGCTGTCGGCGCGGACGAGGGCGGCGAGCGCGTCGGCGACCGATCCGTCCGACCGGCCTACGCCGAGTGGCTCGACCGAGGCCAGCACGAGGTCGCCCTCGGTGAGCGTGCCCGTCTTGTCCAGGCACACGACGTCGACGCGGGCCAGGCCCTCGATGGCGGCCAGCTCCTGGGTGAGCACGCGCCGGCGGGCCAGGCGGCCGGCGCCGAGCGCGAAGGCGACGCTGGTCAGCAGCACGAGCCCCTCGGGCACCATGGCCACCAGGCCGGCCACCGATGCCTGCACGGCCTTGGCGAAGGAGAGGTCGGCCCGGACCTGCGCCGAGATCAGCAGCACGGCGGCCGGGATCATGATCCAGCCGATCCAGGTGATGAGCCGGTTGATGCCGTTGCGCAGCTCGGAGTGCACCAGCGAGAACGACCTTGGCCTCCGTGCTGAGCTGGTAGGCGTGGGTGTCGCTCGCCGACGCGCGGCGGCCCGCATCACGCCGTCGCCGACCGCGACGAACGCGCCCGACAGCACCTCGGCGCCGATCGGCTTGGCCACCGGGTCGGACTCGCCGGTCAGCAGCGACTCGTCGACCTCGAGCCCGTTGGCCTCGAGCACCTCGCCGTCGACGCTGATCTGGTCGCCCGGGCGCAGCACGACCAGGTCGTCGAGCACCAGCTCGGCGACGCCCACCTCGATCTCGTCGCCGTCGCGCCGCACGCAGCGCGCGGCGGCGCGTTGAGCAGGGCCAGGCGGTCGAGGGCGCGCTTGGTGCGGACCTCCTGCACGATGCCGATGAGCGTGTTGAGCACCAGGACGATGCCGAACAGCGAGTCCTTGATCTCGCCGACGGCCAGGATGGCCACCAGCAGGATCGCCAGCAGCAGGTTGAACGGCGTGAGCACGTTGGCGCGGACGATGTCGCGTGACCGAGCGGCTCGACGGCCTGTTCGACGGCGTTGGTCGCGCCCGTCGGCCTGGCGCGCCGTCGACCTCGGCACCGGTCAGACCCCCCAGCTCGGCGTCGGTCACGGGCACCGCCCCATTGTGTCGGACCCGCCCGTTGAACCTGTGCCGTCAGATGACCTCCTGGGGTCACGCGACGGCACAGGTTCGGGCGAAGCTCGCCCGGACGCGCCGAAGCCCGCCGGTGAAGGCGGGCTTCGGGTGTGGGGGATGGTTGGGCCGGTGAGCCGCTCGGGCTCACCCGCCGACCACCGGCCGGCTTACTTCTGGCCGAACTGGTGGTTGACCGCCTTGGTGACGGCGGCGGGGACCTTGGCCTCGACCTTGGTGGCGAAGGCCTGGGTGATCACGTCGTTGGTCACGCGCCTTGTTGATGCGGGCGTCGACGTCCTTGGTCGAGCTCCGTCGATCACCGTGGAGGGCGAGATGCCCTTGGACTGGGCGACCTGGGCGATCGACTGGCCGCGACTTGAGGTCGGTCTTGAGCTGGTCGACGGTGATGCCGAGCTCCTTGGACACGTCGGCGGCCGCTTCCTTGCGGAGCTTGCGGCGGTGGGCCCGCAGGTAGCCGTGGGTGCCGGAGGCCGGCTGGGTGACGGCCGACTGGGCGGCGGTGGTGGCGGCGTTGGCCGACGCAGGCGTCGGTCAGCGCGAATCCGACCGTGCCGCCGAGGATGGCGAGGCCGGCGAGGCTCGAGGCGATGATCTTGGTCTTCATGGTGATCTCCTGATGCTCTGGGGGGAACCGGGCGGGAATCTCCGAGTTCGTGTCGAGCATCAAGATGGCGGACGAATGTGATCCGGATGTGAGCGGCTGATCAGGCCGTGATCAGGGGATCGACGCCGGCTCGGCCGTGGTGCGCGGCCCCGATGCGGCGCGGACGCGGCGCTCGAGCTCGGGGACGGCGTCGCGCCAGTCGGCCACGATCCCGTAGTCGGCGAAGTCGAAGACCGGCGCGTCGGGGTCGGGGTTGACGGCCACGATCAGGCCGGCGCGCCGCAGTCCGACCATGTGGTTGAACTTGCCGCTGGCGCCGACCACCACCGCGAGCGTCGGGTGCCAGGTTCTGTCCGGTGATGCCGACCTGGCGCGAGTGCGGCAGCCAACCGGCGTCGGTGACCTTGCGCGTGGCGGCCAGCTCGGCGCCGAGCGCGTCGACCAGCGCGTCGATGTGCGGGTAGTCGGCGGGATCGACGCCCTTGCCGACCGACACGACGCGCGTCGCACTGGCCAGCACGTCGAGGTCGTCGTCGCGGCGATGGGCGGTGACGACGACGCGGCCGCGCGGTTCGACCGTGGTGGTGGTCACGGGGATCTCGGCGCCAGATCGCGGTGCGTGCATCGCGAGGACACCGGGGCGGACCGTGACGAGCTGGATCGGCGAGGTGGCCTCGATGGCGGCCACCATGGCTCCGCCGAAGGCGGGCTTCCAGGCGACGAGTCGTCCTCGTCCGTCGAGCTCGAGGCCGATGGCATCGCCGGTCAGGCCGGCGCCGAGGTCAGCCGCGACGCGGGCCGCGACCTCGCGTCCCCATGCCGTGCTCGGGGCCAGGATGATCTCGGGCTGGACAGCGCGGCTCCAGGCCGCGACCGCGGTGGCGATGTCCTCCTCGACCAGGCCGTGGTGGGCCGAGCCGTTGCCGGCGGGCGAGGTCGGCTCGATCACGACGACCGCTCCGCGCCCCAGGTGTCGAGCACCGTGGCGACGGCGGCATCGGTGGGATCGGGCGAGGTGAGCGACTCGCCGATGGCGACGACCTGTGCGCCCAGGCTGTCGGCCAACTCGGCGGCCACGCCGAGCAGCTCGCGCAGCAGGCGCTGGCGGCCCGGCTCGACCAGCACGGCGACGAGTCCGCCCTCTGGCTCGAGCTCGCGACGTTCCGGCACCGGTCGACCGCTCGCGGTGGACGTGGGCCGGAGCGTCGGGATCGAGCAGGCCGCGCTCGGCCATGGCGGCCACGACGACCTCGACCTGGTCGGACACCGAGCCGTCGAGGCGTCGGCGACGGCGCGTGACCGACTCGACGCGCACCTCGCCGACGCGGGTGGGGCTGGCGGCCTGGCCCCACGGTCCCGGTCCGAGGTCGGCTGCGGTGAAGGTCGTGATGCGGGCGGCGTCGACGGCGGCCAGCAGCTCGGGGTCCTTGATCTTGCACGGATCGATCAGGCGCTCGGCGGTGCTCAGCACGGCGGGGAGCGCCACGGTGGCCTCGAGCCAGGCGTCGTCCTGCTCGCAGCCGACGCGCACGGTGTGGGCCGCGGCGTCGAGCTCGAGCTGCTTGACGCCGGTGGCGAAGGGCAGGTCGAGCAGCTGGGCCAGCTCGGGGCCGACCTGGCCGGTCTCGGCGTCGACCGAGTTGCGCCCGACCAGGACGAGGTCGAAGGGACCGCGGCGCCCGAGGGCGGCGGCCAGCGCCAGGGCGGTGGCGAGGGTGTCGCTGCCGGCGAAGGCGGGATCGGTGACGAGCACCGCGTCGTCGGCGCCGTAGGCGAGGGCCTCGCGGAGCACGTCCTCGGCCGACGGGGGACCGAGGGTGAAGACGGTGCACGAGCCGCCGGTCTGGGTGGCCAGCAGCACGCCCTGGGCCACGGCCCGGCGGCAGAAGGCGCTCATCTCGAGGGGCACGCCTTCACGGTGGAGGCGGCCGTCGGGACCCATCTCCATGTTCTCGAAGGCGGGGATCTGCTTGACCAGCGCGGCGACGCGCAGCGGCCGAGCGGTGGGGGTCTGGGCGGTCATCGTGCGATTCCCGGTTGGTCGCTCGGCCTCACCGGTTCCACGATACGGGCCGCGACGCCGGCGCCCCGAACCGCCCTCCCCGTCAGGTGGCTGGATCGGGTGGCGGAGGAGGCTCGGTGGCCAGTCCCTCGACGACCTCGACGCCCGGCTGGGCGGTGAGCAGGGTCGGGGGTCCGACCACCTTGCAGCTGCGGCTGCCCCCGCCGAGCACGATGCGATCGCACGCGACGACCCGTGCGTCGACCCAGATGGGCAGGTCGTCGGGCAGGCCGAACGGCGTCACGCCGCCGAGCAGCATCCCGGTGACCTCCCCGGTCTCGTCGGGGCCGGCGAAGGACGCCTTGCGGACGCCGAGGCGGTGGCGCACGACTCGATTCACGTCGAGGCGGGTGGTGGCCAGCACCACGCAGGCCACGTACTTCGTGGGGTCGCCCTTGCCGGCCACGATGATCGTGTTGGCCGAGTGGTCGGGGCGGTAGCCGTAGGCCTCGCAGAAGGCGGCCGTGTCGGCCAGGTCGGGATCGCAGGCCACGATCTCGTGGTCGATCCCCAGCCGCGCCAGGTGCTCGAGCACTCTCTCTTCGCTGCTACCGCTGAAACTGGGCATCTTTTGCAGGCGCTTTCCGTCGATTTCGACGCCCAGTATCGGGAGGGGCGGTCGGATCGTGCAAGGTTGGGGGGATGGAGCCAGCCGTTCGGGTGACCGAGCTCGACCACATCGTCATCGACGTGGCCGATGTCGAGCGGTCGTTGGCGTTCTACACCGACGAGCTCGGGCTGGCGCCGGTGCGGGTGGACGAGTGGCGGCGGGGCGAGGTCCCGTTCCCCTCGGTGCGCGTCAACGCCTCGACCATCATCGACCTGCTGGCCCTCGAGGCGACGGGCGAGAACATCAACCACTTCTGCCTGGTGGTCGAGACGACCGACTTCGACGCGCTGGCGGCCAGTGGGCGCCTCGAGGTGGTCAGCGGTCCGGGCACCCGGTTCGGCGCCAGGGGCGACGCCACCTCGCTGTACGTGCTCGACCCGGACGCCAACACGGTCGAGCTGCGCTACTACGGCTGAGGGCGGGACCGCTATCGTGCCGCGTCGACCCGAGGAGTGGTGATGTCTGACAAGTCCACGTTCAGTGCAGACGAGTGGGAGAAGATCGTCGAGGCGCCGATGCTGGTGACGGTGATCATGTTCGCCGTCGGCCAGCACGGTCCGCTGTCGATGGTCAAGGAGTCGGCGGCCAGCGCCAAGGCCATCACCAACCCCGGCAACCGCGGCGCGGCGTCGGGCCTGGTGGCCGAGATCGCGCCCGAGGCCAAGTCCAAGCAGGCCCGCCACGACGCCGAGCACCACAAGGGCAAGTCCATGGCCGAGGTGATCGACGCCTGCATCGTCGACCTGCAGGCGGCTGCCACCGCGCTGAAGAAGCTGCCGGCGGACGAGGCGGCCGGGGTCGGCAGCTGGATCTACGACATCGCGTCGGCGGTCGCGGGTGCGTCGAAGGGCGTCAGCGAGTCCGAGACCGAGGCCCTCGGCCGGATCGCCAGCACCCTCGGGGTCGAGGCGACGCCCGCGAGCTGAGGCCAGAGCGTCGGCTCATCCACCCACCACCGGCAGCACCAGGCTGCAGCCCGGCCGGAAGTTCGGGTTGTCCGAGCCCAGCGCGTTCATCACGTCCTGCAGGGCCACCGGGTCGTAGATGATCCCGATGTGGTCGGTGAAGTCGATGCCGCACTGGTTCTGCAGCAGGATGTTCTGCACGTTCGGACCGGTCAGGAAGGCCGACGTGTAGGGCGTGACCACCTCGTCGTACCTGCTCTCGATGACCACGTACTTCGGCCCGGGCTGGGTGTCGCCGCCCGCGTTGAGCGACGAGATGAAGCTCGACGGCAGGACCTGCTCGGTGCACGAGACGCACCCGATGACGCTGGTGAAGGGCACGCCCATGATGGTCAGGTCGTTCAGCAGGGCGTTCAGGCCGTCGACGGTGGTGCCGTGGTTGGACGGCGCCAGCCCGACGAGCATGTTCACCTTCGAGGCGCCGCCCAGGTTCTTGATGTAGTAGCGGGGCATCATCCCGCCCTGGCTGTGGCCCACCAGGTCGACCTTGGTGGCCCCGGTCTCGGCCAGCACCGTGTTGACCTCGGCCTCGAGCTGGCCGGCCGAGGCGGCGATGTCGGTGAGCCCGTCGAAGCGCCCGAGCGACGACGAGTCGATGCCGTAGTTGAAGGCGTAGACGCAGTAGCCGGCGTTGGCGAGCATCGGTGAGAGCGCTTGCCAGCTGAACGCCTCGTTGGCGAGGGTGCCGTGCACCAGGATCACCGGATACGGATGGGCGGCGCTGGGATGGCACGAGGCCGGGTTGGACCCGGGCGGCATGGCTCCCGGGGTGAACAGCTCGTTGGCGAGGGCGTTGGCGAAGTTGCCGATGGGCAACGTGGTGGCCCCGGCCGAGGGGGCCAGCACGCCCACCGCCGCCAGGCAGACCAGCGCGCCGAACAGCGCGCCGCGAAGGCGATGCATCATTCCCGTTCTCCTCTTGGCACCGTTGGTGGGCGATGCCATCCCCCGATGTGGACCCCGACGGACCGCCCCGAACTGGCGCCGCGATCCGCCGTGAAACAGCGTCACACACCCGCGCCGATATTGCCAGTGACACTGTCAGTGTCCCCGAGGGGGTCCGCCGGGCCGTACCGCGGGCCCGATCCGCTCAGCGGGTCGATGGCGCCCCGTCCGTCGGCCCGACGGCCACACGCTGGTCGACCTACGGGTAGGCCGCCCGGGGCTCGAACCCGGCACCTTGGGATTAAAAGTCCCCTGCTCTAGCCAGATGAGCTAGCGGCCCTTGCAATCGCGACACCTAGGCGCGACCTCCGGAGCCTCCCTTGCGAGTCACAGCCCCGGCAGCACCTTGGCCACGGCCGCGACGATCTCCTCGGACATCCCGAGCTCCGCGACCAGTGCCGCGCCGAGCGCGTCGCCGACCAGGTCGGTCTCGTCGTATCCCTCGGCCGTCCTCCGGAACCGCTTGCCCTGTTGGAACGACGTCATCCCGCCCTCGTCGTTGCCTCGAGCGGTGACGTGTTCGTTGAACGGGCTCCACGTCCGCGACACCTCGTAGCGCTCGGCGAAGAACACGTGGTCGGCCGCCGCGGGCTCCGAGCGTGCGACACGGGATGGTCGTCTCGGGCATCGGCATCGGGAAGTCGAACAGCCATCCTTCGGCCACCGCTTCGACGTGCGTCGCGAACACGGGGCCTGCCAGGTCGGTGGCTCCCGTGGTCGACAGCGGGATCGGATCGTCGGTGAGCATCGACGAGTCGATGGCCCACTCGCCACCATCGATCGTGACGATCGTCGTGCCATGGGATGGCTCGCCTGTGTCGAACATCGACGCCACCACCCGCCGCGAGTCGAAGCCGCACGCGGTCGCGAGCGTGTGCAGCGCGTTGGCCGACGGCCAGCACGTCCCCCCGACGCGGTGGCGCAGCCAGTGCTCGAAGAAGTCGGTGGCCTCGAGGCCGGGGAGCGGGCCGACGTCGCCGCCGTGCAACGCGATCAGCTTGCGCATGTTGTCGAAGGTCACCGACCGGCACCAGCAGCGGTAGAGGTCGGCCAGGCCGTCGGGGTCGATCTGCGGCCGGCCGGCCATCCCGAACTGCTCGAGCACCCGGTCGGCCAGGTCGGGCCCGATGCTCGACGGATCGCCCATCGCTGACCCCGGTCAGCCCTCGTGGGTCACGGTGACGGTGGCGCCGAGCCCGGCGACCGCCTCGGTGGACAGCCCGACGGGCTGCGGATCGATGTGCAGCGCCCACCGCAGGAACGCCACGCTCAGCTGGTTGATGGCCGGGAACGCCTTCTGCACGTCGGGATGCGGCGGCGCGCAACCGTCCGATCCGAGCTTGAGCAGCGACGGCGGGATCGGCAGCTTCAGCGCCTTGGCGATCCCGGTGATGCCCCCCGAGCTGCGCCCGATCAGGCAGACGTCCGAGAACACCAGGTGCCCGGCGCCCGAGATCTCGACCAGGTACTTGGGCTCGTTCATCCCGGCGTAGACGTTGCGGCTGGCGGCCGCCGGGATGATGCCGTCGGCGGTCCCGAGCATCACCATGCCCGGCTTGTTGGGCGCGGGTGGCGGCGGCCCCGAGTCTCCGCCGAGTCCGACGGCGTAGGAGATCCACGCCTTGATGCGGGGATCGATCGAGGCGGTGGCATAGGCGGCGCCCGCACCGGCCGAGTGGCCCGTCACCGCGACTTCGTTGGCGTCGACCATGCCGTGCAGCACGCCGGGCTGGCCCGACGCGGCCACGAGCAGGTCGAGGGTGGCCTGCAGCACCGCGGTGTCGGTCGACTTGGGCACGCCGGCGGCGGCCGTGCCGAGCAGGCCGTCGAGCGAGCGCTCGACGTGGTCGGGCGCGGCCACCACGAAACCCCACGACGCGAGATGGGTCGTCAACGACACCGACTGCTCGGGATAGCCGGCGTAGCCGTGGCTGAACAGCACCAGCGGGAAGGCACCGGACGAGCGGGCCGGCGTCGCGCTCAGATACGCGTTGGCCGGATAGAGCACACGGTCGGCGGCGGGCACCTTGGCCTGCAGCGCTGGGCTCAGGAACGACGTGATGTCGATCGACTCCTTGGCGTGCCCGGCCATCGATCCCGGCTTCGCCGGATACCAGACCACGACCCGCCGGTGGTGGGGCAGGTAGAGCGTCGTGTAGCCGACCGCATAGGGACCGGCCACCGCGTACGGAGCCGGGTTGGCGGCGGTCGAGGTGGTGGCGGCCGACGAGCCGCCTCCCGACGAACCGCACGCGCTGACCAGCGCCATCATCACGACGGTCACCACCACCGACAGCACTGCACCCACACGACGTCGCGCCACGAGTCCCCCTCGAACAGTTCGGCCGAGTCTTGCATCACCGGCGGAGGGCCGACACGCGCCTGGCTAGGGTGCCGCATGGGTTCGGTCCTGATCACGGGTTGTTCGAGCGGCATCGGCCTGGCCACCGCGGTCCTGTTCGCGCAGGAGGGCGAGAAGGTCTTCGCCGGCGTGCGCACGCCCGCGACGGCCACCGCGCTGCACGAGGCCATCGCCGCCGAGTCGCTCGACGTCACCGTGGTGGCCCTCGACGTGCGCGACCAGGCCTCGGTCGACGCGGCGGTCGCGCTCGTCGAACGCTAGGGTGGCGCGGTCGACGTGCTGGTCAACAACGCCGGCATCGCCCAGTACTCGACGGTCGAGGACCAGCCCATCGACGACGCGCTGCTCACCCTCGACACCAACGTGCTCGGACCCCTGCGCACCATCCGGGCCGTGGTCCCCGGCATGCGCAGCCGCGGCCGCGGCACGATCGTCAACGTCTCGTCGGTCAGCGGGTTCGTCGCCGTCCCGTTCCTCGGCGTGTACAGCGCGTCGAAGGCGGCGCTCGAGTCGATGAGCGAGGTGCTGGCCCACGAGGTGCAGGGCGCCGGCATCCGCGTGGTGATCATCCAGCCCGGCGTGTTCGACACCAGCATCGACGCCAAGTCCCCGGCCATCCCGCCCTCGGCCGCGCTGCCGGGCCAGGCCGAGGCGTCGGCCCAGATGCGCCTCGAGATGGCCGCCGCCGGCCCGCCGACGTCGGTGGCCGCCCGGGCGATCTACGACGCGGTCACGGCCGACTCGTCACCGCTGCGCGTACCCGTGGGCGACGACGCCGTGATGATGACCGACCTGGTCGCCGGCCAGTCCGGCCCCGAGTTCTACGACACCCTGCACGGCTTCTACGGCCTGGCGTAGACCGGCGGCGGGCGAAGGCCCCGCGGATCGCGTTCAGACCGAGGCGACGACCTCGCGCAGCAGGGCGTTGACCGTGTCCGGCGCCTCCATGTTGACCATGTGCCCGGCGTCGGGGACCGTCACCAGCTGCGCCTCGGGGATGTCGGTGGCCAGCACGGCGGCCATGGCCCGGAAGCAGCGCACGTCGAGCTCGCCGACCACCACGGTGGTGGGGGCGGTTATGCGGTCGAGCACCTCGATCGCCGGCGGGTCGATGGCCACGCCCGGATCGGGGACCGTCCACGGGTAGCCGCGCCAGTCGCCCACGATCTCGTCGAGTCGAGCCGCCACCTTCGGATCGCGTCGGGCCGGGACGAAGAACGGGTGCGCCAGCCAGAGCCGGCGGCCGGCCTCGAGGTCGTCGCGGGCGGTCTGGCCGGCCGCGATGATCGAGTCGAGCGCGTCGGCATCCCAGTCGACCCCGTCGAGCACGGCGTCGAGGGTGACGAGGGCGCGCACGCGCTCGGGCGCGGTCACCGCCGCGTCGACGACGATGCGCCCGCCCATCGACAGCCCGACCAGGACGGCCGAGTCGACGCCGAGGTGGTCGACCACCGCCCACAGGTCGTCGGCATGGCGGAACGCGACGTCGGGATCGGGATCAGACGACTGGCCATGCCCCCGGCTGTCGTAGCGGACGACGGTGGCGATGTCGCGCAGCGCCGGCACCTGGTCGTCCCACATCCGAGTGTCGAGCGACAGCCCGTGGGCGAGCACGACCGCCGGTCCGGTCCCCTCGACCTCGTAGTGCAGCGAGGCGCCGGGCACCGGCACCCGCCCAGAGTCGCTCACGCTCGACCTCGCGTCACTCGCCGTCTGCGAAGAGCGTACGTCGCCAGACGAAGGCGATGGTCTGGGCGGCGCGCTCGGGCGGGAAGTCCGCGTCGTCGCGGTACGACTCGAGCAGGTAGCGCTCGGTCATCCACACGAGCGCGCGTGCGGTCTCGTCAGGCCGATCGAGCGCGCACTCACCGGTCTTGCACAGCACGTCGATGCGCTCGGTCGCATCCTCGATGAACCGCTCGACGGTGACGCGCCACGCGTTGTCGAGGTCGGGGCTACCGGCGCTGGCGTCGGCCAGCGCGCGCAGCAGCGGGCCGTGGTCGCGGAACACGACGGCCAGGCCGATGGCGGCCACCTCGAGCCCGGCGGCCGGGTCGGATTCGGGCAGCAGCCAGGGGTCGCTGGCCTCGCTCAGCTTGTCGTCCACCTGGGCCAACCGGCGCAGCAGCACGGTCTCGAGGTCCGGGAAGTAGCGGTAGAAGGCGGTGCGGCCCATCCCCGTGCCGGCCATGACGTCCTCGACGGTCAGATCGCGGAACGGGCGGTCCGCCAACAGCGCCTCGACCGCCGCGAAGATGGCGGCCTCGACCGAGGCGCGGTGGTCCCGGGCCTTGTCACGGCGTCGAGTTGTGGCGGGGGACACGGAATGGTTACTCTCTCGTGACGGAGCGTCACACGCAACGTAACACGAGAAGTCACGAGGAATGCATCATGGCCCCCGGCACCTACGCCGACCCCCGGGAACACATCGTGGCCGCGGCCACCAAGGTGTTCACCACCGAAGCGACCCGACAGGTGACCCTCAAGCGGATCGCCCTCGAGGCCCGAGTCCGACCCGAGACGGTGACCGAGCTGTGGGACTCGACCGCCGACCTGCTGACCGCAGTGTTCGAGCAGCTCACCCACGACATCGCGTCCGGCTGGCCCGACGGCCGGGTCCCCGGTCACGGCGGCGACCTCGACGATGACCAGAGTGAGTGGGCCGACGCCATCGTCAACATCGTCATGCGCGCCACGATCGACGGGGTCGATCACACGCAGATCACCGAGCGCCACCCGATCATCGACCGGCTGGTCGAGGCGGCCGCGGCCACGGGTGTCGATTACCGCACGGCGCGCTACCGGGTGTACCAGCTGCTGCTGCTCGAGTTCAGCTACCGCGCCTTCTCGTCCCACCTCCTGGCCGCGTGCGGCCTCGAGCGCGAGCCCGGTGACTGCGTCCGGCGCGAAGTCAGCGCGCTGCAGCTCTCGCTGCGCCACCTCCCCCCGGTGCCCGCCGAGGGCTGATGCGGCGCGACCGGCGCCCCGATCCCGTGTTCGCCGATCGCGCGGACGCGGGTCGCCGCCTCGGCCGACATCTCGCCACGCTCGACACGTTCGACGCGCGGGCCGGTGACGTGGTCGTGCTCGGCCTGCCGAGAGGTGGCGTGCCGGTGGCGTTCGAGGTGGCGCGCGTGCTGAGCACGCCGCTCGACGTCGTCGTGGTGCGGAAGCTGGGCGCGCCCACCCAACCCGAGCTGGCCATGGGTGCGATCGCCGAGCAGGGCGTCCGCGTGCTCGAACCTGGTGTGCTGGCCGGCGCCCACATCGGGGTCGACCGAGCTCGACCGGATCGAGGCGCACGAGCGCGTCGAGCTCGATCGCCGCGTGGTGGCCCTGCGCGGCGACCGGGCCCCCGAGCCGCTCGACGGTCGCACCGCCGTGATCGTCGACGACGGGCTGGCCACGGGATCCACCGCCCGGGCGGCGTGTGTGGCGGCCCGCCGACGGGGCGCGCCGGTCGTGGTGGTGGCCGCCCCGGTCGGGCCGCAGGGGATCGGCGACCGGCTGGTCGAGGCGGATCTGACCCTCACCCTGGCCCAGCCCGCCGACTTCGGCGCGGTGGGACGCTTCTACGAGGACTTCTGGCCCGTGTCCGAGTCCGACGTGATCTCGCTTCTGGCTGAGCACCGTCGGGGTGGCACGGCCTAGCCTCACCCGGGCCGCCCCATCTCGACCACAGGAGCCCACGCATGACCCTGCACGAGCGCGACCTCATCCGGGAACAGCTCGACGACTCGGTCTTCGCCGGCCAGGACCTCGCCACCGCCGTCCCCAAGTACCGGTTCCCAAAGAACGAGTCGCAGCCCGACGACGTCTTCCAACTGGTGTCCGACGAGTTGATGCTCGACGGCAACTCGCGCCAGAACCTGGCCACGTTCTGCCAGACGTGGGAGGAGCCGCAGGTCCACCACCTGATGGAGCTGTCGATCGACAAGAACATGATCGACAAGGACGAGTACCCGCAGACCGCGGAGATCGAGCGGCGCGCGGTGCACCTGGTCGCCGACCTCTGGAACGCACCCGACTCCGCCAACACCGTCGGCGCATCGGCCATCGGTTCGTCCGAGGCGTGCATGTTGGCCGGCATGGCGGCCAAGTGGCGCTGGCGCGAGAAGCGCCGCGCCGCGGGGCTCTCGATCGACACGCCCAACATGGTGTGCGGACCGGTGCAGGTCGTGTGGCACAAGTTCGCCAAGTACTGGGACATCGAGATGCGCGAGGTGCCGATGTCGCACGGGCACTACGCCATGGATGCCGCGGACATGCTCGACCGCGTCGACGAGAACACGATCATGGTCGTCCCGACCCTCGGCGTGACCTACACGGGCTCATACGAGCTGGTCGAGCCGCTATCGGCCGCTCTCGACGACCTGCAGGCGCGCACCGGCCTCGACATCGACATCCACGTCGACGGAGCCAGCGGCGCGTTCCTCGCCCCGTTCTGCTCGCCCGACCTCGTGTGGGACTTCCGGCTGCCACGGGTCAAGTCGATCAGCGCGTCGGGCCACAAGTTCGGCCTGGCTCCGCTCGGCGTGGGCTGGGTCGTGTGGCGTGACATCAAGGAGCTGCCCGACGACCTCATCTTCCACGTCAACTACCTGGGCGGCGACATGCCCGTGTTCCAGATCAACTTCTCGCGTCCGGCCGGGCAGATCGTGGCGCAGTACTACAACTTCCTTCGCCTCGGTCGCGAGGGATACCGGCGCGTGCACATGGCGTCGTACGACACCGGCAAGTACCTGGCCGCCGAGATCCCCAAGCTGGGCCCGTTCGAGCTGCTGTGCGACAGCAACCCCGACACCGGCATCCCGACGGTCACGTGGCGGATCAAAGAGGGTGTCGACCCCGGCTACACGCTGTTCGACGTGGCCGACCGCCTGCGCGTGAAGGGCTGGCAGGTGCCGGCATACACGCTCACCGGTACGGCCGCCGACATCCCGGTGCAGCGGATCCTGGTGCGCCAGGGCGTCAGCCGCGACCTCGCCACGTTGCTGCTCGACGACTTCGCCGAGGCCGTCGCGCACTTCGACAAGCACCCGATCGTCGCCCCGATGACCGCCGCGGAGTCGGCCGGCTTCAACCACTTGTGACGCCGGGCGCGGCGACCGTTCCGGTCGCGAGGTCGGGCCGGGCTCGGTGCCCCCGGCGCGGCCGTGCAAGTATCCCCGCGTGACGTCTGATGCACCCCGTGTCGAGGTGTCGCCCAGCCGCGTGGCCGACGTCGGCGGCTTCGCGGTGCGCCGAGCCCTGCCCCAGCACGCGCACCGCACGGTGGGGCCGTGGTGCTTCATCGATCACCTGGGTCCCGTCGAGACGCCGCCCGCGCCCCCGATGTCGATCGGTCCGCATCCGCACATGGGTCTGCACACCGTGACGTGGTTGTTCGCGGGTGAGGTCGTGCACACCGACAGCCTCGGCTCCGAGCAGCCCATCCGCCCCGGCCAGCTCAACCTCATGACCGCGGGGCGCGGCGTAGCGCACGCCGAGCAGGCAGCCGCGGGCGCGACCGGCACCACCCATGCCGCGCAGCTGTGGGTGGCCCAACCCGAGGCCACGCGCAACGGGCCCGCCGCCTTCGAGCACCACGCCGGCCTGCCGGTGGTCGAGATCGGACCGGCCACGATCACCGTGCTGGTGGGGGCGTTCGGCGAAGTGGTCTCGCGGGCGCGCACCGACAGCCCGATGGTGGGCATCGAGCTGGCGCAGGCGCGCGGGCGGGCCGTCCTCGGGCTCGACGCGACCTGGGAGCACGCGATCGTGGTGGTCGAGGGGGCGCTGGCCGTCGACGGCCAGAGCATCGAGCCCGGATCGTTGGCCTACCTGGCGCCGGGCCGGTCCGAGCTGACGGTCGACGCGGCCGAGCCGGCCCGGGCGCTGATCCTGGGCGGCGCGCCGTTCGGCGAGCGGGTGCAGATGTGGTGGAACTTCGTCGGACGCAGCCACGACGACTTCGTCGAGGCCCGCGACGAATGGCAGGCCGGATCGCAGCGCTTCGGTTCGGTGCGCTCGCCGCTCGACCGGATCGCCGCGCCCGACCTCGTCTGAACCCGTACTGTCGGTGCCGCGGTCGCGCCGGCCGCAGTCCGCCGCAGTCGAGCGAGGAGCGACGCCGTGTCGACCCGAGACGCCGAGGTGTGCATCGTAGGAGCGGGCTTCGCCGGGCTCGCCGCAGCGCGCACGCTGGCTCTCGCCGGTCGCGAGGTGGTGGTGCTCGAAGCCCGCGACCGCGTCGGCGGGCGCGTGTGGAACCGCCAGAGCGAGGACGGCACGACGCTGTCGGTCGGCGGCACCTGGCTCGGAGCGGGCCAGCATCGGATGTTCGACCTGTGCCGCGAGTACGGGCTCGACACCTACGCGCAGCACCACGAGGGCGACAACATCGTGCGCCTGGGCGACACCAACCACCGCTATCACGGCATGGTGCCCGGGATCGGTACGGCCTCGGTGGTGTCGTTGGGCATCGCGCTCAAGCGGCTCGAGCGCATGAGCAAGAAGCTGCCGCTCGACGCGCCCTGGGACGCGCCGCACGCGGCCGCGCTCGACGCCCGCACGCTGGGCTCGTGGATCGACGACGCACGCAACGTGCCCACGGCGACGGCGCGGACGCTGCTGCGCACGACCATGGAGCTCCTGTTCTGCACCGAGCCGTCCGAGGTCTCGCTGCTCGGGAGCCTGGTGCTGGCCCGCGGCGGAGGCGGCTTCGACTACTACGTCGACGCCAAGCAGACCGAGACCGATCTGGTCGTCGGCGGCGTGCCCGACCTGGCCGACCGCATGGCCGAGGCCCTGGGCGAGGGCATGGTGCTCGGCTGCCCGGTGCGGCGGATCGTCCACGGCGACGACGAGGTCGAGGTCGTCGGCGACGCCACCACGGTGCGCGCCCGCCACGTGATCGTCACGGCGCCTCCGGCCCTGGCGGCCGGCATCGACTACGAGCCGACGTTGCCTGCTCCCCACGCGCATCTGATGGCGCGCATGGTGGCCGGGTCGATGACCCGCATCCACGCCGTGTACGAGACGTCGTTCTGGCGCGACGGCGGGCTGACCGGCGAGGTCGTCTCGCCGGGATCGCCGCTCACCGTGACCATCGACCAGTCACCGCCGTCGGGCCGCCCCGGCATCCTGAGCGCCTACCTGGCGGGCCCGAACGCCGTCGCCCTGGCCGCGCTCGAGCCGGCCGAGCGCCGGTCGATCTGCCTGGGCGCGCTGGCCGACTGCTTCGGGCCCGAGGCGCGCACCCCCGTCGACTACCTCGAGACCGACTGGGCGGCCGAGCCGTGGTCGCGCGGGGCGATGATCAGCCACTTCCCGCCCGGCGCCCTGACCAGCTACGGCCCGGCGCTGCACCAGTCGGTCGGGCGCGTCCACTGGGCGGGCTCCGAGCGGGCCACGCTCATGCACGGACTGATGGAGGGCGCGGTGCGCTCGGGTGAGTCGGCGGCCACCGAGGTGCTGGCCGCCGGCTGAGCTCAGCCCGTCGCGGTGTCGTCGGTCTGCTCCCGCTCACGCTCGCGTCGGGCCCGACGGATGCGGGCACCCTCGCGCCACGTGACGCCGCGAGCGCCCGAGGCCAGTGCCTCGTCGCGGCAGGCGGTCGGTGACGTCGTAGTGGTGGCGGGTCACGTCGCGGTGGTGGTCCTGGAACCACTCGCGCCGCAGGCCCAGGCTGCTCGGCGAAGGCGTGCAGCTCGTCGTCGGAGTCGGCGGTCAGGTGCGACCAGCGGTCCTCGACCGGCCCACCCGTGCCCACTGCCGCCAGTCGTCGACGTACACGGTCACCCGTCGAGTATGACGCTCTTCAGCCGTGGGTGCGGAGGGCGAGGACGCACACGTCGTCGCGGCGGACGCGCCGCTCGAACATCGTCATGCCGAGCGACCTCGCACAGGTCGTCGAGCGGGTCGTCGCGGTGCTTGTCGACCACCTCGAGCAGGCGGGCCAGGCCGACGTCGAGGCTCTCGTCGGGCTGCTCGATGAGCCCGTCGGTGTAGGCCAGCAGCAACGAGCCCGGGCCGACGTGGTCCTCGTGGATCTTGCCGCGGTTGGCGCCGACGCCGAGCGGCGGCTGGTCGGCGGTGGCCAGGTAGACAGGCGGTCGGCCCCGGTGGGCGACGAGCAGCGGGGGGTGCCCGGCGTTGGCCCACTCGACCCGATGATCACCGAGGTGCACGGTGCCGAAGATGCAGGTGGCGAACTCGTCGCCGGCGTGGTCGACGACGAGGCGGTCGATGGCGGTGAGCGCGTCGGACGGCGACGCGCCGCAGTACGCCGCGCCGCGCAGGGCGTTGCGGAGCTGCGCCATCAGCGACGCGGCCCCGAGACCGTGGCCGGCGACGTCGCCGATCGAGAACACGAGGCGGTCCTCGTCGACCAGGAACACGTCGTACCAGTCGCCGCCGACCCGGGCGCCGCTGCCGGCCGGCAGGTAGCGCGCCGCCACCTCGAGGTCGGGCAGCTCGGGGAGCCGCGGCAGGATCGCCCGTTGGAGCTGGTCGACGATCGTCTGCTCGCGCGCCAGCTCGGAGGTCGTCTCGTCGAGGGCGTGCTCGGCCTGGCGTTGCTCGGTCACGTCCTGGGCCGTGCCCCACACGCCGGTGGCCTGGCCGCCGTCGAGGGTGATGCGGGCGTGGACGGCCACGACGCGCACCTCGCCGTCGGGTCGTACCAGGCGGGCCTCGGTGGCCAGGATCGCCGTCGCCCGAGACGGCCCGGTCGAGCACGTCGCGCACGCGGCCCCGGTCGTCGGGATGGATCGCGTCGAACACCATGCCGGGCTGCCAGGTCAGCTCACCGCCCACCGGGTAGCCGAAGATCCGGCCCATCTCGTCGCTGGCCGTGATCGTGCCGGTGCCGAAGTCGATCCCCCACACGCCGATGTGCGCCAGCTCCTGGGCCGCCTCGAACTTGCTGTTGATGTCCTCGAGGTGGCGGCGGGCGGCGCGCTGCTCGGTCACGTCGCGGGCGACCACCAGCACGCCGTCGCCGAACTTGCTCACCGCGATCGTGTAGCACCCGTCGAGCGCGAGCCCGGCGATCGTCGTGACGACCGAGACCTCTTCGATCAACGCGGACTCGCCCGACTCGACCACACCGACGAACACGTCGATCATCGATCCGGTGGCGGGGCCGGGATGCAGATCACGCAGTCGCTTGCCGATGACCTGGCCGTCGCCGCCCATGACGACCTCGTCGCGCTGGCCGGGTTGCTGTAGAGGACCTCGAAGTCGGTGATCGATCCGTCGGGACCGTGCACCGCCCGCAGCAGCGCCGACGAGGTCGAGCATGGCGTCGAGCGCGTCGCGGAACCACTCGGGCGCGAGCTGCGGGGCGCGCCGGGGATCGCCCGGGCGGTGCGACACCTCGCCCAGCACCTCGGCGGGGACCTCGGCCCACACCGTCTTGCCGCCGTTCGGCATGGGGATGACGCCCCACGCGGTCGACACCTCGTCGACCAGCCGCAGCCCCCAGCCGCCGGCGTCGGTGCCGTCGATCAGGTGCGGCGCGCCGGGGCCGTCGTCGTCGACCTCGAGGCGCAGCACCGAGTCGCCCCGGCTGAGCCGCAGCCGCACCTCGTTGGTCGAGTCCTTGACGGCGTTGCTGGTCAGCTCGGAGGTGACCAGCTCGAGGTCGCCGGCCCCGTCGATCCCCAGCTCGGCGGCCATCGACAGGATCTGGTGGCGGGCCCGGCCGACGCTCTCGATGCGCGCGGGCAGGATCAGCTCGTCGAACGCATCGTGAGCGCCCATCGATCCACCTTCCCCGACACCCGCGGACGGTCGCAGGCTACCGACCGGCAGCCACCGTCGCTCCGCGGGTCCGCGCTCCATCCGGAAGCCCGCTCAGGGGGACGGCTCCCGCACCACCCGGCTGGCGTCCTTGTCGATCCGCAGCCCGATGTAGGAGGGGTGGCGCAGCATGTCGCCACTCGTCCACTCGCCGAAGCCCACCTCGACCACGAGCTCGGGCTCGACCCAGTGCGCGAACCGGGCCACCGGTCTCGGCGGCGGCGGATCGAACGGAGGGGTCTCGCGCTCGCCGCGAGGCCAGCGCCTCCTGCAACACCGCGAGCGCATCGGCGTCGAACCCGGTGCCGACCCGGCCGGCGTAGTGCAGGCCTTCGGGCGTGTGGTAGCCGACCAGCAGCGCGCCGAACGTCGAGCTCGCGCGCGCCCTCGCCCGGCAGCCAACCGCCGACCACCAGCTCCTGGCGCCGGCGCACCTTGATCTTGCGCCATGCCGGTGAGCGCTTGCCCGGCGTGTACGCGGAACCGGCGCGCTTGGCCATCACGCCTTCGAGGCCGCGCTCGGTGACCGCGTCGAGCAGCGCCGCGCCGTCCCCCATCTGGTGGACGGGGACCTGCCACGACGGTCCGGGCTCGACCAGGTCGGTGAGCAACCGCCGCCGCTCGAGGTAGGGCACGGGCATGGCGTCGAGCCCGTCGAGCCACAGCAGGTCGAACACCACCATCGTCACCGCCACCGGCTCGTCCGTCGCGTCGGGGCGAGATGCCGTGCATGCGCGACTGCAGCCGGCCGAAGTCCGGCCGGCCGGCCTCGGAGAACGCGACGACCTCGCCGTCGAGCACCACCTGGTGATCGGCCAGCGACTCGGCCAACGGCGCGAGCTCGGGAAACCGCGCGGTCGCGTCGAGCATGTTCGTGGTCTGCAGTCGCAGGTCGCCGCGGTCGCAGAACGCGATGAGCCGCATGCCGTCCCACTTGATCTCGTAGGCCCAGTCGGCGTCGTCGGCGTCGAGCGTGCCGATGACCGCCTTCATCGGCTCGACCGCTCTGGGCATCGACGACCGGGCCATGCCGGGATCGTACGGAGTCAGACGTCGATGGGGACGTTCACCCAGCCGCGGACGGTGCTCGTGTGCAGCCGTCGGGCGGCGTCGGGGTCGACGCTCCACTCGGGGAAGCGGGCCAGCGTCTCCTCGAGCGCGATGCGGCCCTCCATCCGGGCCAGCGCGGCGCCGAGGCAGAAGTGGATGCCGTACCCGAACGACACGTGGTGGTCGAACGAGCGGTGGATGTCGAACCGGTCGGCGTCGGGGTACTTGCGCTCGTCGCGTCCGGCCGAGCCGGTCAGCAGCAGCACCTTCGAGTCGGCCGGCACGGTGGTGCCGGCCACGGTGACCTCGGCCGTCGTCCAGCGGCCCTGCACCGGCGAGGGCGCCTCGAAGCGCAGCAGCTCCTCGACGGCGTTCGGGATGAGGATCGGGGTCGGCGGCCAGCTCGGCCCGCTGGTCGGGGTACTGATCGAGCACGACCGCCGCCCAGCCGAGCAGGCGGGCCACCGTCTCGGTGCCGGCGCTGATCAGCAGGTTGGCGAAGACGGCGCTCTCGTCGATGGTGAGGCGGCGCACGGCGCCGTCGTCGTCCACGATCTCGGACTGCACCAGGTCGGTGAGCATGTCGTCGAGCGGCTCGGCGGCCCGCGCTTCGAGCTGGCCGGTCAGGTAGCCGTGCAGCTCGATCTGCGCCCCGAAGCTGACGTCGTTGATCATGCCGACGCCCGGCTTCGATGTGGAAGACCTGGTCGATGTAGCCGCGGACGCGGTTCTGGTCCTCGAGCGGCACGCCGAGCAGCGAAGCGATGACCATGGCCGGCAGCCGCGCCCCGAAGTCCTGCACGTAGTCGAAGCGCCCTGAGTCGCCGACCGCGTCGAGGAAGTCGCGGCACAGCTCACGGATGCGATCCTCGAGCGCGCCGATGCGGCGCGGCGTGAAGGCGCGCGACACGAGCGTGCGCAGGCGGGTGTGGTCGGGCGGGTCGAGGAAGATCATCTGCCCCGTGTCGCATCGGACCGCGGCGACATCATCTCGAGCACGGTGCCGTGGGCCGAGCTGAACGTCTTGGGATCGCGGTGGGCGGCCTCGACGTCGTCGTACCGGCTGAGGGCCCAGAAGTCGAAGCGTTCGTTGCGGTAGACGCGGCGAGTCGTCCCGCAGGCGTCGCCAGATCTCGTAGGGATCGGTGTCGATGTCGGTGTCGAACGGATCCCAGTAGAGCTCCGCGGTGTCGGCGGTCATGTCGGTCCCCGGTCTCCCGTTTCAGGTCTCAGAGCCGCTCGAGCACGAGGGCCGAGCCCATGCCCCCGCCGGCGCACATCGACACGCATCCGAGGGTGGCCCCCCGGCGCCGCAGCTCGGCCATCATCGTGACCACCATCCGCGCGCCGGTGGCGGCGATGGGGTGGCCGAGGCCGCAGCCGCTGCCGTTGACGTTGACCCGCTGCGGGTCGATGTCGAGGGCGCGGCTGGTCGCCACCGCCACCGAGCAGAACGCCTCGTTGATCTCGAACAGGTCGATGTCGCCGACGGACACGCCGGCACGCGCCGCCGCCTTGGGGATGGCGTCGATCGGGGCGAGGCCCGTGCGGACAGGGTCGACGCCCACCGACGCCCACCCGCGGATGCGCGCCAGCGGGGTGATGCCGTGGGCGGCTGCGTAGTCGTCGCTCGTCATCACCACTGCGGCCGCGCCGTCGTTGAGCCCGGCCGCGTTGCCGGCGGTGATGGTTGCGCCCTCGAGCTCGGGGTGGAGCACCGGCAGGGCCGCGAGGCGCTCGAGGGTCGAGTCGGCCCGCGGGTGCTCGTCGGTGTCGAACATGCGGGTGCCGCCGCTGCCGTCGGACACCTCGACCGGCACGATCTCCTCGGCGAACCAGCCCGACGGCGACCGAACTGCGACGCGTTCTGGTGCGACTACAGCGCCCATTCGTCCGACGCGGCGCGGCTGATGCCGGCCAGGCGGGCCGTGTTCTCGCCGACGGTGATCGACATGTCCCACTGCGGCGCGTCGTCCTGCACGGGGTGGCTGGGCGACATCCACGGCTGGGGGTCGAGCGCCGAGGCGGGGATCGACTTGAACGCGCGGGGCGTCGAGCTGAGGCTCTCGGTGCCGCCCGAGACGACGACGGTGTCCATGCCGGCGCGGATGCTGCCGGCGCCGATCTGCACCGCGCTCAGGCCGGCCGCGCAGTGGCGGTTGTTGGCCAGGCCGGGCACGCCGGTCAGCCCGAGCTCGAGCGCCACGTAGCGGGCGATGACGCCGCCGCCCTGCAGCGACTCGGCCACGACGATGTCGTCGATGTCGCCGGTCGGGATGGCCGAGCGGTCGATGGCTGCGCCGACGGCGATCTGGGCGAGCTGGAAGGCGTCGACGTCGATGAGCGAGCCCTTGTGGGCCCGTGCGATCGGCGTCCGGGCGCCCGCGATGACGACCGCTTCAGTCATGGATCCCCCGTGAGGTCAGTCGGGCCGGCGGCCCGAGCGCGTGGTGCGACCGAGATCGAGGCTACACAGCCGGAACAGGGGTCCACCGTGGCACTACTGGTTCGAGGCCGCTTGCGGCGGGTCGAACAACCCGCGGGCGCTCAGGAGGCGCACCACCTGATCGCCCTGGCGCCGCAGCGTGCGCTGGTACTCGTCGGCCGCCGCGTCGGCGTCGCCGCGGCGCACCGCGCGCACGATGTTGGCCGCGCCCTTGCGCTCGACGTCGATCGCGCCGGGCACCTCGGCGAAGAAGTTGCCCGGGATCATCCCGGACATGCCGCGCAGCAGCACCTTGACCCGCGGCGAGCGCGCCGCCGCCACGATCGTCGCGTGGAACTCGATGGTGAGCCGGTGCACCTCTTCGGCGTCGTCGGTCTGGCGCATGGCCGCCTCGATCTCGCCGAGCCGCTCGGCCAGCTCGGGGCCGGCCCGCTCGGTGGCCCGCTTGGCCGCGAAGCCGTAGGTCATCCCGTAGAGCTCGTAGTGGTCGCGCACCGCATCCTCGTCGAGGGCGTTGATGAACGCGCCGCGGTGCATGACGATGGTGACCCATCCCTCGCTCTCGAGCGAGATCAGGCCCTCGCGCACGGGGATGCGGCTGATGCCGAGCGTGCGGGCGACCTCTTCCTGCGGGACCCGGTCGCCCGGTCGCAACGTCCCCTCGAAGATCAGGCGGCGGATGTAGCTCGCGGCCTGCTCCCCGCTGCTGCGGCGTTCGATCCGCTCGGCTGGAGGAGGGAGCTTGGGTGAGGTCATGGGACTTTCGGACCGTACCGCCGGGGATGGGCTCGAACCCGGGACCGACGTCTCGGACCGGCCCCAGATCCAATATTGTATGCAATGATCGCCGGCGATGCCGGAGGAGCACCGTCCCGGCACCGCGGACCGACAGGTCGCAGGTCCGGTGAAGGCGCGTCGTCTGGCATGGTGACGGGCATCGAGAGGAGCGAGCTGTGACCGCCGACGTGTGGATGTCCGAACCGCAGCACACGGTGCTCGAGTTGATGCAGACGCGGCTCGACTCCGATCCCGACGGCCCCTACCTCGACGTGTGCGGCACCGAGCTCACCGCCGCCGGCGTCCACCGGGTGGCGTCGAGCCTGGCGAACACGCTGGTCGAGCTGGGCGTCGGCCGGGGCGACCGGGTGGCGACGCTGATCGAGAACTCGCCCGAGGCGACGCTGGCGTGGTGGGGGATCCTCACGGCCGGCGCGGTCGCCGTTCCGGTGAACACCGCCTACAAGGGCAGCTACCTCGCCCACCAGCTCGGGGACTCGGGTTCGAAGGCGATGGTGGTCGAGGCCTCGCTCGTCGACCGGCTCGCCCGCGTGGTCCCCGACCTGCCCGACCTCGTCCACGTCATCGTGATCGGCGACGACCGACGACGCCGTCCCCGGCGCCACCCGGCCACGCGTGGGCCGACGCGATCGGCGCGGATCCGACCCCGCCGTCGGTCGACGTGCGCCGTCCGACCTGGCCACCTTCATCTACACCGGCGGCACGACCGGTCCCTCGAAGGGCTGCATGCTCAGCCACCACTACCACGGCGCCCTGGCCAGCCAGATCGGCATCTGCTGGCGGCGCACGGCCGACGACGTCGTGTGGACGCCGCTTGCCGCTGTTCCACTTCAACGCGCATCGCGACCGCGGTGGTGGGGCCGCTGGTGTTCGGCGGCCGGGCCGCGATCTACAGCCGCTTCTCGGTGTCGAACTTCTGGCCCGAGATGAACCGCGTCGGCGCCACCATCACCTCGACGCTCGGCACCATGGCGTACCTGCTGGCCCACGACGTCGACCGGCCCGAGATGCCGCGCTCGGGCGCACGCCGAGGCCAACACCAGCCTGCGCCTGCTGGGCGCGGCGCCGATGCCCGTCGAGGTCGAGAGCGTGATCCGCGACCGGTTCGGCCTGACCACCTTCAGCGGCGCCTACGGCGTGACCGAGGCCAGCCTGGTGTCGTGGCAGCCGCCCGGCGTCGGTGAACCGGCCGAACGCGGCCGGCGTCATCAACGACGAGTACTTCGACGTGCGCATCTTCGACGACGACGACCACGAGCTGCCGCGCGGCATCGACGGCGAGATCGTGCTGCGCCCCAAGCGCCCGCACGTGATGTTCGAGGGCTACTGGGGACGACCCGAGGCGACCGTCGAGACCAGCCGCAACTGGTGGTACCACACCGGCGACATCGGCCGGATCGACGACGACGACTACCTCTACTTCGTCGACCGCAAGGCCGACTACCTGCGCCGCCGGGGCGAGAACATCTCCAGCTTCGAGGTCGAGCGCATCCTGATGGGCCACGGCCGACTGGCCGACGTCGCCGTGCACGCCGTGCCGAGCGAGATGACCGAGGACGACCTCAAGATCACCGCCACGGTGGCCGAGGGCGAGACGCTCACCCCCGACGAGCTGTTCCGTGGTGCATCGACGAGCTGCCGTACTTCGCGCTGCCGCGCTACATCGAGTTCCGCGCCGAGCTGCCGCGCAGCCCGGTCGGCCGGGTGCTCAAGCGCGAGCTGCGCGACGAGGGCGTCACGCCGGCGACCTGGGACGTCGAGACCTCGGGCATCACCTACGAGAAGCGCTGAGCGAGTCTCATGACCGACACGAAGCGGCACCTGTGTACCGAATCGGTACACAGGTGCCGCCTCGTCGGGGTCGGTCGGTGGGTTGATCTGGCCTGATCAGGAGCTGGTCAGCCAGAGGTCGCCGAGCCAGGTCTTCGGCTCGAAGTTGCCGAACGCCACGTCCCGGGCCGTGTTGAGCCCACGCACGTTGTGGTCGGCGATGAGCGAGTACGGCGTGTGGAACAGCCAGACGTTGAGCACCGCCGCGTTGAGCTGGCGGACCAGGTCGTTGTAGGCGGCCTTGCGCTGGTCGGGATACCCGTCGACCCGACCCTCGTGCAGGTCCTTGTCGATCTGCGGGGTCGTGTAGAGGCTGAAGTTGATGTTGATCTGCCCGACGCCCTTGATCGTGTCCGACGACCAGAACACGCGGTCGCTGTCGGGGTCGGGGTAGTTGAAGTTGTTGAGGTAGACGGTCTCGTAGTTGGCCGCCACGAGCTGCTTGATGAGGGTCGGCTGGTCGGTGGTCTGCAGCTGGGCGTTGATGCCCACCCGCTTCCACTGGGCCTGCAAGGCCTGGAGTTGGCGCACGGTGTTCACGTCCGACACGCCCGTGAGCGTGAAGGTCAGCGAGGACTGCCCCGTGTCGTGCTCGTAGGCGGTGAGCTCGGTCTTGGCCTTGGCCGGGTCGTAGGTGACGTAGCCGGTCTGGTTGTCGGGCAGACCCCACGGCCCGCTCGGCGCGAACGGCGAGGACGCGAGCACCAGGCCCGCTCCCAGCTCCTTGGCCAGCTCGTTGCGGTCGGTGGCATAGGCCAGCGCGCGTCGGGCATGGATGTTGCTCAAGGGGTTGAACTTGCCGTTGATGTTCGCCACCGTGTTGCTGAGCACCGAGACCGGCTCGCCGTCCCAGTTCTTCACGACCGTGTAGCTGTTGGCCAGCCGGTCGGCGTCGGCCGCGTTCATCGACAGCACCATGTTGACGTCGCCGCTCTGCAGCGCGGCCACCGCCGTGCTCTCGTCGGTGATCACCTTGAACTCGATCGAGTCGAGGTGGGGCAGGCCCTTCTGCCAGTAGGTCGGGTTGCGCTTCACCTTGAACGAGCCGCCGGGCGTCCAGCTCTGGAACGTGAACGGGCCGGTGCCGATCGGGTGGGTGGCGCCGCCGTCGGTCGAGTGGATCATGGCCGGAGCCATCATGTAGGAGCCGCCGCCGTCGAGGTAGCTCGACGGGAAGGCCGCCCACGGCTGGGTCAGGTCGACGACCACGGTCAGCGGCCCGGTCACCCGGACGTCCTTGACCATGGGCTTGAGGACCTGGCCGGTGAGCGCACCGTTGACGTAGGTGTCGAGGTTGAGCTTCACGGCGTTGGCGTCGAAGGCCTCGCCGTTCTGGAACGTCACGTTCGGCCGCAGGTTGATCTCCCAGCGGTCGAAGGCGGCGTCCGCGATCCACGACGTGGCCAGCCAGGGGTCGGCTCCGCCGTTGGCGTTCAGCTTGGCGAGGGGCTCGAGCACCGACGACGCGACGAGGCTGCCCGCCGCGGCCCACTCGGCGATGGCCGGGTTCCACGAGTCGGACTCGGCCGGCACGGCGATGACCATGCTCCCGCCGTTCTTGGCCACTTCGTTCGCCGGCTCGCGACCGCCGCCCGGCACCTGCGAGGTCGCGGTGCTGGTCTGGTGGTTGGTCGAGGATCCGCAGGCCGAGGCCAGCAGGGCGAGCGCGAGCGCGCACGCGATGACGATCCGCGCCGCGCCGGGCACGTGCACCGTGCCGGCCGAGCTGGTGGTCAGGCCGTACCGGCCCGAGCCGTCGTCAGTGGTGGGGGCGCCCAGTGGGCGCGGCCGCCGTCGGTCGATCATGTCCATCCGCCTTCCGAATGTCCTCGAGTGCTTCAGAACTATCGGTGCCTGGGCGGGTGACTGTAGAAAATATGCAAGTGAGCCGGCGGAATGGGTCCGGGGGCCCAGTCGTGCCGACTCCGCGGCGACGGCGCTCGTGGCCGCCGTCGCGCCGTTGTGTCCGCTCTGCTACTTGTGCCCGGTGATCCCCGCGCACGCGGCCGGCGCACGGATGCAGGTTCTTCACCCCGGCGGTGCACACCGTGCATTCATGCGCGGCGGCGGGCATGGGCCGGACGGCTCATCGCTGCGGGCGCGTCGGTAGGGTCGCGTGGACATCGGACAGGGGAGGCGCCATGGCTGTGATCGAGGTCGACCGCTCGCGCGACGGGGTCGCGCTGCTGACCCTCAACCGACCCGAGTCGCGCAACGCGATGAACGCCGAGCTCATCGCCGGACTGCACGAAACGCTCGGTGCGCTGCACGACGACCGGTCGTGCCGCGTGATCGTGATCACGGGTGCCGGCGCCGGCTTCTGCGCCGGCCTCGACCTCAAGGTCGGGGCGACGCCCGCGGCGCGGAGGGACTCGGGCGCCCCCAGGCGGGCCTCGCCACCCAGCAGTCGATCGCGACGCTCGTCCCGCGCATGCGCGCCATGCCCCAGCCGATCATCGCGGCCGTCAACGGAGCCGCTTCGGGAGGGGGGCTGGCCCTCGCGCTGGCCAGCGATATCCGCATCGCTGCCGCGTCGGCCCGGTTCAACGTCGCGTTCGTGCGAGTCGGGCTCTCGGGATGCGACATCGGCGTGTCATGGCTGCTCCCCCGCCTGATCGGCGCGTCACGGGCCTACGAGCTGATGCTGACCGGCCGGTTCGTCGACGCCGCCGAGGCGCTGCAGATCGGCCTCGTCGTTGGGTTGGCGCCCGACGGCGAGGTGCTCGACGCCGCCTTCGAGTCGGCCGACCTGATCCTGGCCAACAGCCCCTTCGGCGTCCAGATGACCAAGGAGGTCATGTGGAGCCAGCTCGAGGTGGGCAGCCTGGCCGCCGGCATCGACCTCGAGAACCGCACGCAGCTGCTGGCCAGCACCACCAGCGACATGAACGAGGCCCTGCAGGCGTTCCTCGAGAAGCGCCCGCCGAGGTTCGGCGATGGCTGACGTCCGGGCGGATCGACTGGCCCGCGCCGGAGGTGCCGCGTGATCGACGAGGACGACGTACGGCGGGTGGCGCTGTCGCTGCCCGAGACGACCGAGAAGCCGTCGTACGGGACGCCGGGGTTCCGGGTGAAGGACAGGTTGTTCGCCCGGGTGCGTGACGAGGGGGACCTGCTCGTGGTCTGGGTCGACGGGCTCGAGGAGAAGGAGATGTTGCTGGCGACCGAGCCCGCCAAGTTCACGACCACGCCGCACTACGACGGGCACCCGACCGTGCTCGTGCGCTTCGACGGCGTCGACGTCGCCGAGCTGACCGAGCTGCTGACTGAGTCGTGGCGGCTGCGCGCGCCGGCGCGCCTGCGCGAACGGTTCGACGCGGACCGCTAGGCCGTCGCGGCCTTGGCCAGCTTGCCGAGGTCGGCGCCCTTGTGGCTGCGGTCGAAGCGGCCCTTGTCGAACGAGTGCGTGGCCACGTCGTGTCCGGCCGACTCGGCCCGTAGCGCCGCGACCGTGCACTGCTCCTTCGGCCGCACGCTGAACGGGTCGAACGAGTACCAGCGCATGGCGTTCTCGTGGCTGATCTTGGCCAGCTCGTCGTCGGGCACCGACGGCGGCGACGCGCGCCAGCTCCTCGGGGGCCGAGGGCCACGACGAATCCGAGTGCGGGTAGTCGCACTCCCAGGCGATGTTGTCGAGCCCGATGTGCTCGCGCATCTCGATGCCGATCGGGTCGGCGATGAAGCAGGTGAGGAAGTGGCGGCGGAACACCTCGCTCGGCATCTCGCCGCCGAAGTCCTGGCCCGTCCACTGGTGGTGCATGTCGTAGGTGCGGTCGAGGCGGTCGAGGAAGTAGGGGATCCAGCCGGTGCCGCCCTCGGACAGCGCGATGCGGATGTCGGGGAACTCCTTCAGCACCCGCGACCAGAGCAGGTCGGCCGCCGCCGCGCAGATGTTCATGGGCTGCAGCGTGATCATCACGTCGATCGGCGCGTCCGGCGCGGTGATCGCCAGCTGGCCCGACGAGCCCAGGTGGATCGACATCACCACGTCCTCGTCGCACAGCGCCTTCCACAACGGGTCCCACGACGGATCGTGGAAGCTCGGGTAGCCGAGGGTCGACGGGTTCTCGGTGAAGGTGAGCGAGTGCACGCCCTTCTTGGCCAGGCGGCGCACCTCGGCCGCGGCCAGCTCGGGATCCCACAGCACGGGCAGGCCCATCGGGATGAAGCGGCCGGGATGGGACGCGCACCACTCGTCGACGTGCCAGTCGTTGTAGGCCTGCAGCACGGCGAGCGCGAGGTCCTTGTCGTCGGCGGCCGCGAACAGTCGCCCGCTGAAGCCCGGGAACGACGGGAAGCACATCGACCCGAGCACGCCGCCCGCGTTCATGTCCTTGATGCGCTCGTCGACGTCGAAGCAACCGGGTCGCATCTCGTCGAAGGCGGTCGGCTCGATGCCGTACTCCTCCTTGGGACGACCGGCGACGGCGTTGAGTCCGATGTTGGGGATGGTGGCGCCGTTGAACACCCAGACGTCGTCGCCACGGTCGGTGCGCACCACCTTGGGTGCCTGGTCGCGGTACTTGCTCGGCGATGTGGCCGTCGAACATGTGCGGCGGCTCGACCAGGTGGTCGTCGACGCTGATCAGGATCAGGTCTGCTGCGTCCATGGCGCGTTCCCCCGGGGTGCGGTATCGATCTGTGAACTATAGTTCGGAAACTTGAATCGAGTCTCAGGGGGAGCGTCGGGCATGGCTGAGGGCCAGAACGAGTGGGCGGAGCGGATGTTCCCCGAGCCGGTCGACCTCGGGATCGCAGCCGAGGACCGGGCGGTCTCGTCGGTGACCCACGGGACGCAGAGCTACCTCGAGGGCACGGGCGGCGAGCGGGGCAGCTCGTGGTACCACGGCGGTGGCGCGGCCAAGGACAAGGCCGTCCAGGGGATCACGATCTACCCGCCGACCCGCGGACGCCAGACCCAGGGCGACCCGTTCGAGCCGGTCAAGATCGGGATCCTGATCGACATGGACCTGAACCAGCTCCTGGCCGACTGGATCGATCCCACCATCCTCGCCATCGAAGACGCGCTCAACGAGGGCGATCTGGTCGCGGGGCCCGATCCAGCTCGTGATCGCCGACGCACGCGGCCTGCCGCGGGAGAACTACCGCAAGGTGATCGACGGCTACCGCTGGCTGGTCGAGCAGGGATGCGTCGTCGTCCTCGGTCCGATGATCTCGGACAACTCGCTCGTGCTGCAGGACACGGCCAACGAGCTCGGCGTCGCGTGCATCGGCTGGACCGGCGCGCACCGCTTCGCCTCCGAGTACTGCTTCACCGTCGCGAACGGCGACATCCCGACCGAGGGCGTCATGTGCGCGCAGTGGCTCAAGAGCCAGGGGTTGTCACGCGTCGGGCTGTTCTGGGAGGCCGGCTCGTCCGGCAAGGACTACGCCGACTACTTCCGTGACGCGGCGGTGGGCCTCGGCATGACGATCACGCGCGAGGTCAAGCTCGAACCCAACCCCGTCGGTCTCAAGGACGACCTCGACACGCATGCGCCAGCTCGGCACCGAGGGGATCTACTACGGCGGCTACGGCTACGCGACGTTCCACTTCGCCGACGCGTTCAAGGCGCTCGAGTGGGATCCACCCCGCGTGATGGGCACCGCGTTCATGTTCTATTCGAACAGCAACGCCTGGGCCGAGGGGCTCGAAGGCTGGCACGGCGTCGACCAGTTGGGCGAGGACGGCACCAACGCCAACTACAACGCCATGGTCGCGCGCTTCGAGAAGCGCTTCGGCCGCACCACGCGCAACGTGGTCGTCGCGCTCGCCTACGACACGGCGCGGGTGGCGATCCACGGCATCGGCAACGCCGCCATCCCGCACCCGAGGTGGGTGAAGGAGGGCATGGAGCGCATCCGCTGGATGCCGGCCACCAACGGCGGTCCCGGCACCTACATCCAGTTCGGTCCGTGGGACCGCAAGGGCTACAAGGGCGACTTCCTCACCATCCGCGAGCTGCGGGACGGTGAGCTGCGCTTCGAGGGCTACCACCGTCCCGAGTGGCCGAGCAACGGGTGAACGACAAGGTCTACATCCACGAGCTCATCGACATCATCGGGCCCAACCGCGCCCGGTACATGCACCACATGACGGCGAACTGGTGCCCGACGGCGCGCGACGAGCGCAACCAGCTCTGCTTCGGCGTGTGGGGGACCGTCGGATCGACCGGCCGCTGGCCCGAGGTCGTCAACATGTGGGAGCTCGACGGCTGGGACGGGCTCGTCGGCAACTTCAGCCACGAGCTGTCGCACGACTCGTTGCAGGATCCGTCGCTGGCCGAGTGGTGGGGGGTGGCCGCCGAGCTGCGCCGGGGCGGCGTCGACCGCATCGTGGTTCCCGAGCCGTGGACCGACCCGATCGACGGCCTCGTCGCACGCGGCGTACGGGGCGACGGTGTACGCGCACGAGATGATGACGGCGGCGCCCGGTCGTTCGCGCGACGTGCTGGCGCAACTGGCCACGGTGGCGCGGCCGCCGGCCGAGGAGCTCGGGCTCGCCGTCGTGGGCGCGTTCGACGTCGCGATGGTCAACGACTCGGAGTGCATCGCCATCTGGGCGTTCCCCGACTGGTCGACGTGGGCGACCTACGAGCAGGCGTGGGAGCCCGGCGGCGCCATGCGCCCGTGGGCCGACTGGCTGGCCGCCTCGGGCACGACCGTCGCGCGCTCCCTGATGGTCGATGCCCCGCTGGCTCCGCTGCGGCTCGGGCGCCAGCCCGCCGTGTCGGACCGGCGACCGCTGACCGACATCTGACCCGCGCCGCGATCTCGGCGCGCTGGCGCGCGCGCCTGCTGGCGCCGCGCCGTGATCGCGCCGCGCCAGAAATCGCGGCGCGCCTCCATCCGTGGTCGACGGTCGCGCCGTAGACGAGCGGAAGCAGGCACGACGCCTGCCAGGGAGAGGAGAGGCCCATGCCCGAACTGTCGAGGCGAGGGTTCCTGTCGAGCAGTGCCGGACTGACCGCCGCCGGCGTCGCGTTGGCGGCCGCTCCGGCGCTGGCTGCCGTGGTGCCGGAGATCAGTGCCGACCTCGACGACGCGGCGGGTCCCACCGTCGCCGAGCTCGAATCCGCCGGACCGCTCGTGGTCCATGTCCGTGATGCCGTGACCGGTGAGGTCTCGGTGTTGAGCGGGGAGAGCGAGGTCGTGCTGCACGACCCCGCCTTCGTCGCCCGAATCGTGACTGCCGCCGGCAGTCGCCTGTCTCGTTGAGGAGCTGACCCAACATGTCATCGCATCGTGAAGCGCCCGAGATCTCGAAGGATCCCGTGGCCGACAGCACCGACACCTACGCCTTCGTCACGCCCAAGCGGCCCAACACCGTGACGATCATCACCAACTACATCCCGCTGCAGAACCCGGCGGGCGGCCCGAACTTCTTCGAGTTCGGCGACGACGTCTCCTACAAGATCAACATCGACAACAACGGCGACGGCATCCCCGACGTCGTCTACGACTTCTCGTTCACGACCATGGTCGAGGATCCGGACACGTTCCTCTACAACACGGGTCCGATCGCCAGCCTGTCGGACCCCAACTGGAACCGCCGGCAGTTCTTCACGGTGACCAGGACCAACTCGAAGGGCACCAAGGTCATCGGCTCCGACCTGGCCTGCCCGCCGTGCAACATCGGCCCCCGGTCGACACCGAACTACGCCAAGCTGGCCAAGACGGCGGTCCACTCGCTCAAGGCCGGTGCCGGCACGGCTTTCGCCGGCCAGCGCCTCGACGGGTTCTACGTCGACCTCGGGTCGGTGTTCGACCTGGCCGACCTGCGCCCGTTCCAGCACCTGCACCTCATCCCGACCAGCGACGCGCCGGGCGTCGACGGGCTCAAGTCCTACAACGTGCACACGATCGCGCTGACCGTGCCGATCTCGGATCTCACCGTCGACGGCACGACGCCGACCGACTACTCGAAGCCGAACGCCGTCATCGGCGTGTGGGCGTCGGCCAGCCGGCAGATGGCGCTCGTCCGCAACCCCGGCGGCGTCGACACCTCGACCGGACCGTGGGTGCAGGTGTCGAGGCTCGGCAACCCGCTCATCAACGAGGCGCTCATCCCGATGTCCAAGAAGGACCTGTGGAACTCGGTCGGCCCCGACCAGGACGCGCAGTTCGACGAGTACGTGGCCCAGCCCGAGCTGGCCCGCCTCATCCCGGTCCTCTACCCGGGCGTGTTCCCGAACCTGGCCGCCTACACCGCCGACCGCGCCGACCTCGAGGCCATCCTCCTGACCGGCATCCCGAACGGGATCATCCCGGGCTTCCAGAACTTCACGGGGGCGACGCACGCCGACGAGCTGCGGCTCAACGTGGCCATCCCCCCGGCCAGCAGCCCGAACATCCTCGGGATCCTCGGGGGCGACCTGGCCGGCTACCCGAACGGCCGCCGCGTGTTCGACGACATCTTCACCATCGAGCTGCGCGCCATCGCCGGCCTCACCATCCCGTTGGTCGATCCGAGCTTCACGCCCGATGGCGCCGCCGCGGCCGTGACCGACGGCGTGACGCCTCCGGGCAACGTGAGCTACATGGACCTGTTCCCGTTCCTCGACGTCCCGAAGTCGGGCTTCGACCTCGTGCCGGCCTCGTGATCCGATGAGCACCGACACGCGCACGACGGCCCCCGCCGTCGGCACGCACGACGAGCACGCGCACGCGCACGATCACGACCACGATCACACCCACGTCCCCGAGGCCGGCCTGCCGCCGGCCGGAGGGCCGGTGGTGGTCGACATCGGTGGTGACGTGGGTGCGCTCATCGTCCGCACCGACCCGGCGTGGCTCGGACGCGAGCTGCACGTGCGCCTCGACGGCGAGACGCGCACCACCCACACGGGGGTGTGGGAGCGCCGGCTCGGAGCGCGCCCGGTCGTGGTGGCCGTGTTCGCCGAGCTGGTCGAGGGCCGATACTCGCTGCTCGACGCCGCGGGAGAACCGATGCTCGCGCTCGCGATCGTCGGTGGTCGGATCACCGAGCTCGACCTCACCGAGTAGGCGTACTGTCACCTCCGTCCCAGGAGGTGCCGTGGAGCCGTCCGACACGCTGTTGTTCGTCACGCAGGTCGCGCCGTACTCGCCGAGCGCGCCGTACCACACGGCCTTCGGCCTGGCCGGGGCCCACGGCGTGCTGCCGCAGGCCTGGTTGGCCTTCCGCCAGATCGCCGACGTCGTGGGCCTGCGGGCGCGCCTGGTCGAGGACGTGCGCGACCTCGAGCCGGGTGCAGTCGGCGCGGCTCGGGCGGTCGTGCTCTTCACGATCGGCGAGACGCCGTGGTCGACGGGCCAGCGCGCCGAGCTGCTCGACGGCGTGCAGGCCGGACGGCTCGCCCTCGCCGTCGTGCACTCGGGCCTCGACGCCTGTCTCGAATGGCCGGCCTACGGCCACCTCGCCGGCGCCCGCTTCGACGGACATCCGTGGACCGGCGAGTTCGTCGCCGACGTCGTCGACCGCGACCACCCCGCGACTGCGCACCTCGACGCCACCTGGACCTGCACCGACGAGATCTACACGTTCCGCGACCTCCGCCCCGACGCACGGGTCCTGCTGCGCATCCCCGCCGACCGGCTCGACCTCGTCGCCCACGACGTGACCGAGCCCGCGTTCGGGTTCCCGCTCAGCTGGTGCGCGGACGAAGGTCGGGGTCGGGTGTTCACGACCGCGCTCGGCCACTTCCCGGCCTGCTGGGAGTCGAACGCCTTCCTGGCCCACGTCGCCGGCGGCCTCACCTGGGCTCTGGACACCTGACTTGCTGGCCCGGCGATGATCCGCCGGGCTGCCTTCGGCATCCGCACCAGCTCATCGAGCTGCTTCGCTCTGCTCCGCAGCGCCGGTGGGCAGTCAGAGGTCGGGGTGGATCCAGGACGGGGGTCGGCGGTCCCTGAAGGCCTCGTAGCCCTCGACGACCTCGGCGCCGGCCAGGCTGGCGTCCATCGACATCCGGTCGTAGTGGCCGTAGAACTCGTCGATCACGCGCTTGACCGCGGCGCGGGCCTGGGGCGCGGCGCGGCAGCAGTCGGCCAGGACCTCCGCGGCGGTGGTCATGAGGTCGTCGGGCGGCACGACCCGGGCCACGAGCCCCCAGTCGAGCGCCTCGGCCGCGCTGACCGTGCGGCCGGTGAGCAGCATGTCGCGGGCGCGGGCCGGGCCGATCTGGCGGGGGAGGATCTGGCCGTAGTTCGTGTCGGCGATGCCGCGGAGCAGCTCGGGCGACCGGAAGGTGGCGGTGTCGGACGCCACCGTCACGTCGGCCAGCATCGCGATCATCAGGCCGCCGCCCTGCGCGATGCCGTTGACCGCGCAGACCACGGGCTTGCGCGAGTTGCGGATGGCGTCGAACGGGGTGTTGTCCATCGACAGCAGCGTCGGCAGGTCGGCCCACCCGTCGGTGTTGTCGCCGCTGAGATCGCCGCCGGGGATGAACACGTCGCCGGTGCCGGTCACCAGCAGTCCGACCAGCTCGTCGGTGCGGTTGACGAGGTCGACCGCGTAGCGCACGCCGAAGTACATGGCCGGCGTCATGGCGTTGCGCTTGGCCGGTCGGTCCACCGTGCACACGGCGATGGGACCTCGGCGCTCGAACCGCAGGTACGGCGTGCCGAGCCAGTCGCCCTCGGGGGGCCGGGGCGCATCTGTGGTCACGGTGGATTGCTCCCGATTGAACGTGGATTCAAAGAACGGCCCAACCTAGCGCGGGCGTCTGCGTGCCAGGCTGGCGACCGTGAGCGAGCGTCCGGCGGTCATCCTCGACTGCGATCCCGGCCAGGACGACGCCGTGGCGATGGTGCTGGCCGGTCGCCACACCGAGCTGCTCGGGGTCACGACCGTCAGCGGCAACGTCGGGATCGAGCGCACGACGCGCAACGCGCTCGTGATGGCACAGGTGCTCGACCTCGACGTGGCTGTCCACGCCGGCGCGACCCGTCCGCTGATCGCCGAGGCGCGCCACGCGGAGCAGGTCCACGGCGAGACGGGGTTGGACGGAGCCCGCTTCCCGCCGCTGACGCGTGCGGCCGCTCCCGGCCACGCCGTCGAGTTCCTCATCGAGACCGTGCGCGCCCGGCCCGGGTGCTGGCTCGTGCCGACCGGGCCGCTCACCAACCTCGCGCTGGCCTTCCGGCTCGCGCCCGACCTGCCCGACCTCGTCGCCGGCATCTCGTTCATGGGCGGGAGCGCCACGGCCGGCAACGTCACCGCCGCGGCCGAGTTCAACATCTGGTGTGATCCCGAGGCGGCGATGGTGGTGCTCGAATCGGGGGCGCGCCTGCTGATGGCCGGCCTGCACGTCACCCACCAGGTCCGCGCCGACCCGACGCGCATCGCCGCCATCCGCGCCACCGGGACCGACGTGGCGGTCATCGTGGCCGACCTGCTCACGTTCTACGGGGCGCGCTACGCCGAGCGCCTCGACGACGGGCTCGGTGCGCCGCTGCACGATCCGGTGGCGGTGGCGGCCGTGACCCATCCGCAGCTGCTCGAGTTCGAGTCGTGTCCGGTGAGGGTGTCGCGCGCCGGGCCGACCCGGGGGATGACGATCGTCGACCGCCGGCCCGATGCCGGTGACGGACCGCGGGTCGAGGTGGCCATGCGCATCGACGCCGACGGGTTCTTCGCCCTGCTCACCGACACCGTGTCCTCCTACTCCTGACCCAGATCCTGGCGCAGGTCCGGACCCGGGTCCGGCTGGCGCCGTCGCACCACCTGCGCGTCGATCTCGTCCCGCCTCGGCATCGCGATCGACGCGCCTCGACGCTGCACCGCCAGCTCCCCGGCCGCCGAGGCGACCTCCAGTGCGGCCTCGAGGGGCTGGCCGGCGGCGAGCTCGGCCGCCAGCACGCCGACCAGGGCATCGCCGGCGCCGGTCGTGTCGACCACCGGCACCCGCGCCGCCGACTCGCTCCACGAGCGCGTCTTTGTGGCGGCCACCGATCCGGCCGAGCCCAGCGAGAGGATGACCGCGTCGGGTCCGAGCTCGCGCAGCCGACCGGCCAACGCCGACGCGCCGCCGTCGCGCCGGAGAGACAGCGACTGGCCGAGCGCGTCTGCCTCGGTCTCGTTGACCACCAGGATCGATACCTCGCGGAGCAGCCCGTCGGTGGGCGGGTGGAACGGCGCCAAGTTGAGCACCGTGCGGGCCCGAGCCGCGCGCCGAGCGCGAGGAACGCGCGCGTCGACTCGAGCGGGATCTCGCCCTGCGCGACCAACACGTCGGCGGGACCGACGTCGAGCGCGTCGATGTCGGTGGGCCGCACCTCGCCGTTCGCTCCGGCGTCGACGACGATGCTGTTGGCCCCCGACGCGTCGACCTGGACGAGGGCCAACCCCGACGGCGTCCCCGGTCGGCGGCGCACTGACGACGGGTCGATGCCGTCGTCGCGCAGCGTGGCGACGAGTCGCTCGCCGTTCTCGTCGTCGCCGACACAACCGACGAAGAGCACCGACGCACCGGCACGGGCGGCAGCCACCGCCTGGTTGAGTCCCTTGCCGCCCGGTCCCTCGCTCCGGCCCGTCGCGGGCACCGTCTCGCCCGGTCCGGGCAAACGGTCGACGGTGACCACCACGTCGAGGTTGAGCGAGCCGGCCACCAGCACCCGACCCCGCGCTCGTGCCCCGACCATCGCCGCACGCTACGCGCCGGCGTCCGCAGCGTCGATGCCAGCGTCCACAGGGTCGATGCCAGCGTCCGCAGGGTCGATGTGAGAGAACTGAACGAGGGTTCAATGGCCCGGGCGCGGGCTAGGGTGGCGCCGGAGCGTCCCGTCGTGGTGAGAGGTCACACATGGCCAGAGCGAAGATCACCGAGGCGAGCCGGCGCGAGCAGCGGCGGGTCCAGCACCAGGACCTCAGCCGGTCGCAGCTGCTCGACGCGGCCGAAGAGGTGTTCGGCCACAAGGGCTTCCACGAGACGACCCTCAAAGAGGTGGCCGAGCTGGCCGAGTTCTCGGTCGGTTCGGTCTACTCGTTCTTCGAGAACAAGGAAGACCTCTACATCAGCGTGTTCGTGCGGCGCGGCGACGAGTACATGCCGGCGCTGCGCGAGCTGGTCGGCGCCGAGGGCGACCCGGTCGAGCAGCTGCACCAGCTGGTCGACTTCGAGATCGGCTTCTTCCGCCAGCACCGCAACTTCGGACGCCTGATCCTGCGCTCGTCGCCCCGATCGCTGCCGGCCGGGACCGAGACGGGTCTCGAGAAGGCGGTGGCGGGCAACTTCGACGAGGCGATGGCCCTGCAGGCCGACCTCTTCGGGCGCGGGCAGCGCGCCGGGACCCTCCGCCTCGGCGACGCCGACGTGCTGGCCCGCCTGTTCAGCGGCCTCATCTCTGCGTACCACTCGCAGGACCCTGCGGTGGTGTCGGACCAGCCCCATCCGGGTGAACGGCTGGCGCTCGGCGACCTGCACGACATCGTCGACCGCGCCTTCCGCGCCTGAGCGAGCGCGCTGTCGCGCACCGGGCGCACGGGCCCGCCGGGTGGAATCGCGCCGGATCGCGCGTCAGGTCGGGTGCAGTGGCCCGAAACGCGGAAATGTCGGGCTTGGTCATCGGCTCCTCACATCTCTGTGCGACCCTGGGAGCATCGACCGGCGGTGGCACGTCGTAACTGGGGACATGATGACCACGAAGATGCTCAGCTCGGGCTTCTCGGCGCTCGTCGCCGTCGCGCTCGGCGCGTCGCTCGTCCTGTCCACCCCGACGCCCGCCACGGCCACCACTGCGCCACCGTCGGCCCACGTCGCGGCACCTGCGCCCGCGGTCACCCGCGGCGGAGCCGTCCCGGTCAGCGGTGCCCATTCCCCGGCATCGCCGGTGTCGGGCGCCGACGCGTCGGCCAACGCCGCGCTGGCGGCGCCGCCGACCCTGGCCATCGCACAGGTCCACTGCCAGCCGTCGGCCACCAAGGCGAGCGACCTCTCGGCCGAGTTCAACCGCCGTGGCCCGGTGTGGGGCGGCGGCGACGGGGCCGAACCCGTGCCCATCGACGGCGGCCGCACCCTGTGGCTGTTCGGCGACACCTACATCGGGTCGGGTTCGTACGGAGGTCCGCTGACCACCTCCGGTCTCGTGCACAACTCGATGGTCGTGCAGTACGGCGGATCGTGCTTCGCCTACCTGTTGGCCGGCAGCCCGGCGCCACTGGGGCTCGGCCATCGCCGATCCGAACAGCACCGACTGGTACTGGCCCGACTCGGGCGCGTACGACCCGCAGACGGGCGTGCTCTCGATCGTGGCCACGCACGTGCACGCCTTGATCCTGGGCGACCAGTGGGCATGGACGCTGCGTCGGCGTCGACGTCATGCACTACCGCGTCGAGCCGAGCATCACGTTGACGAGCGTCGAGCACCTCTTCACCTACTCGGCCGGCGACGTGGTCCGGTTCGGGCACCGACGAGACCGTCACCGGCGACAACGTCCTGTTCTACGGATGCGCCCAGACCGGCCCGGCCCAGTGCTTCGTCGCCCAGACCGACCTCGGGATCGACGCCTCGTCGCTCCAGTACCAGACCGCCGACGGCTGGTCGACCGACCAGTCCGACGCGGCGCCGCTCGACATCGACGGGCTCACCGGCCTCGAACTGCACGTCGCCGCCGTGGGTGACGGCTACGTCGCCACCAACCAGATACCGGTGCTGGCCACCACCACCGAGGCGTGGTGGGGCCCGACGCCGACCGGTCCGTTCTCGCCGATCGGCACGGTGATGGACTCGAGCCAGCCGCCCTACGGACCCATGCCGGTCAACTGGTTCACCTACGGCGGGCGGATCATCGACACCTCCGCCGGTGCCATCGGGGTCTTCAACGTCAACACGTGGGACGACGAGAACGCCCACGTGGCCGGCGTGTACGGGCCGCGGTTCACCGCGATCTCGTCGAGCGTCACCGACCGCGATCCGCTCGGCAACCTCGAGGCCGCCGCCGCCGGTCCCGACGCGGTGTCGCTCAGCGGCTGGGCGCTCGATCCCGACACCACCGACCCGAGCACGGTCGAGATGATCGTGGACGGCCAGCCGGTGGCCGACGACCACGGCGGCGACGGCGCGGCCGGATGTCGCCGCGCTCTACCCGACGCTCTCGCCGGTTCAGGGATTCGCCGCGACGGTGGCGGTGGCGGGCGGCACGCACACGGTGTGCGCCGTCGGCCGACAACGTGGGGCTCGGCCTCACCGACACGACCCTCGGTTGTCGCACCGTCGTGGTCGGCGGCAACCCGTTCGGCAACTTCGAGTCGGCGACGGCGGGTCCCGACACCGTCTCGCTCAGCGGGTGGGCGCTCGACCCCGACTCGGCCGCGCCGATCGACGTGCACGTCTATGTCGACGGGCGGTGGACGGCGATGACGACCGCGTCGACCAACCGACCCGACGTCGGCTCCGCCTTCCCGGCCTACGGAGCGGCGCACGGGTTCTCGACCAGCGCTGGCGGTGGCGGGCGGCACCCACAGCGTGTGCGCCTACGCCATCAACACGGCGAGCGGCACGGTCAACACGCGGCTCGGGTGCCGCACCGTGGTGGTGGGCGGCAACCCGTTCGGGCACTTCGAGTCGGCCACCCGCGTCGGCGGCGCGGTGACCGTCGGCGGGTGGGCGCTCGATCCCGACTCGTCGGCCCCGATCAACGTGCACGTCTACGTGGACGGGCGGTGGACCGCGATGACGACGGCGTCGACCGCCCGACCCGATGTCGGGGCCTCGTTCCCGGCCTACGGCCCGCTGCACGGCTTCAGCCTGACCTTCGGGGTCGGCGGCCGGGATCCACACCGTGTGCCTGTACGCCATCAACGTGGGCTCGGGCACCACCAACCCGTCCCTCGGCTGCCGCCTCGTCTGAGGCTCGTGTGTCCGAGCCCCGGCTGTCTGACGCCGTCTGCCGCGCGCCGTTTGAACCGGCGTTCAGTAGCGTGCAACACTGTTCACGCCTTTGGACGGGGGGAGCAGGTGGAGCAGGCCAAAACCGCAGAGCCTTCGATCACCGAGGCGGCCGTCGAGCGGTTGCGGGCGCGGATCGGCATCCCCGAGCCCCACCCGATGCCGCCGCACTACGCCGAGCCGAACCTCGACGCCTTCCGCAACGTGGCCGTGGCCTACGGCGACGACAACCCGCTGTGGTGCGATCCCGACGTACGGCGCCTCGACCCGGTGGGGCGGCCCGATCGCGTCGCCCGTGCTGGTCGGCGGCGACACCCTGATCGGCGAGGACGAGGTCACCGAGGTGGCGCCCGAGCACCGCGACCTGATGAAGGGCGACCCGCTGCGCGGCGTCCACGCCTTCTACTCGGCCAGCGCCCGTGAGTGGTGGGCGCCGCTGTTCCCCGGTCGGCACGTGACCCGGCGCAACGCGCTCGTCGGCGTGCTACGACAAGCCGAGCGAGTTCGCCGGAGCGGGCGGTGCACGAGTGGACCGGGCAGGTGTTCCGCGACGACCAGGGCGCGCTGCTGGCCGCGCAGTACCGGCTCATGATCCGCACCGAGCGGACCAAGGCGCGGGAGCGCAAGAAGTACGACGCCATCGAGCTGGCCGCCTACACCGACGAGCAGATCGACGAGATCGAGGCGCAGTACGCGTCCGAGCGCCGGCGTGGTGCCGAGCCGCGGTGGTTCGAGGACGTGCACGAGGGCGACACCGTCGGCCCGATGGTGAAGGGCCCGCTGACGGTCACCGACATCATCTGCTGGCACACCGGCATGGGCATGGGCCTCTACGGCGTGAAGCCGCTGCGCCTCGGGCGCCGAGAACCGGCGTCGCATCCCGCGCTTCTTCCACCGCGACGACCAGAACGTGCCCGACGTGATGCAGCGGGTGCACTGGGACCCCGAGTTCGCCCGCCGCTCGGGCAACCCGACGACGTTCGACTACGGCCGCATGCGCGAGACGTGGCTGATCCACCTGTGCACCGACTGGATGGGTGACGACGCGTGGCTCTGGAAGCTCGACTGCGAGTTCCGCCGGTTCAACTACGTCGGCGACACGCAGTGGCTGTCGGGGACCGTGCCTGCGGACCTACCTGGCCGACGGCGACCGCCCGGCCGTCGACCTCGAGCTCGTCGCGGTCAACCAGCGCGGCGAGGAGACCACGCCGGGCCACGCCACGATCCTGCTGCCCAGCCGCGAGCACGGTCCGGTGCGCCTGCCCGATCCGCCCGGCGGAGCGACCGACCTGCAGGGTGCCCTCGAGGCCATCGCCGAGCGGTTCCGCACGAGCGAAGGATCCCCGGTGCGATGAGCGGCGAACCGGCTGACTACGGCTCGGTCGAGGGCCTGACCGTCGGTGCTCGACGGCGCGGTGCTGCGCCTGACCCTCGACCGCCCGGGCAAGCGCAATGCGATCGACGACGAGATGATGAGCGGGCTGATCGACGCCCTCGACCGCGCCGGCCGCGACGAGGCGGTGCGCGCCGTGGTGCTGGCGGGCGCCGGTGACCACTTCTGCGGCGGAGCCGACATCGTGGCCCGCAACACGCCCGGCGGCGACGCGGCCCCGCGTCGGCAGCATCCAGCGTCGGGTGCCGTCGCTGGCCCACCGGCTGATCCCGCTGCTGGCGTCGGTGCAGGTGCCGGTGGTGTGCGCGGTGCAGGGCTGGGCGGCCGGCATCGGCTTCCAGCTGGCGCTGGCGGCCGACTTCACGATCGCGGCCGACGACGCCCGCTTCTGGGAGCCGTTCACCGAGCGCGGCTTCACGCCCGACAGCGGCGCGACCTGGCTGCTGCCGCGCCTGGTCGGTCGCCGTGCGGGCCCGCCAGCTGCTGCTGCTCGGACGGGCGCTCAGCGGCACCGAGGCCGAGGAGTGGGGGCTGGTCCACCGGGCGCGTGCCCGCCGCCGAGGTGGTCGGCGAGGCCGACGCGCTGGCGGCCAGCCTGGCCGCCGGCCCGACCGTCGCCCTCGGCCTGACCAAGTGGCTGCTGCAGGCGGGGGCCGACGAGTCGCTCGACGCGCAGCTGCGCAACGAGGCGTTCGCCCTCGAGCTGTCCTCGCGCAGCGACGACTTCCGCGAGGGACTCGCGCGCCTTCCAGGAGAAGCGTCCGCCCGAGTTCGAGGGTCGATGAGCGCGTCGGTGGGAACCGACCGGTCACCCGACGGTCCGGCGTCGGTCGGCGACGACCGGCCAGGCGGCGGCCTGCCGGTCGATGCGGACACCGGTCCGGCTGACCTGGCTGCGGCGGTCGGGGACTGGGTGGCCGAACACGTGCCCGAGTCGTGGCGAACGGCGGCCGCCCAGGGCACCTCGGCCATCCGGGAGGTCCGCACCCGCGCCGACTACGAGGCCTGGTACCCCGTGTTCGGTCGGTCGGGCCTGGTGGCGCCGACCTGGCCGGTGGCCTATGGCGGACTCGGACTGACCGGTCCCCAGGCGCGCGCAGATCGACACCGTGCTGGCGCCGTACAACCTGGGCCGGCTCAACCCGCTCGGGCTCAACCTGGCCGCGCCGGCCCTGTTCGCGCACGGCACCGAGGCGCAGCGCCTCCGCTACCTGCCGCCGATCGTCCGCAACGAAGAGGTCTGGTGCCAGCTGTTCAGCGAGCCCGGCGCCGGCTCCGACCTGGCCTCGCTCGCCACCCGGGCCGAGCGCGACGGCGACGTCTGGATGATCACCGGGCAGAAGGTCTGGACCACCTGGGCCCATCTCTCGGACTTCGGGGTCCTGCTGGCCCGCACCGACCCCGACGCGCCCAAGCGCAAGGGCATCACCTACTTCCTGGTCGACCTGCACCAGCCCGGGGTCGAGGTCCGGCCCCTGCGCCACATCACCGGCGAGATCGACTTCAACGAGGTCTTCCTCGACGGCGCCGCGGGTGCCCGACGACCAGCGGGTCGGCGAGGTCGGCGACGGCTGGCGGGTGGCGAACGCGACGTTGTCGGGCGAACGACAGATGGTCTCGGGATCGGGCTCGGGCGGCGTCGACCGCATCGGCGGATCGGGCGCCGAGCGCCTGGTGCGCATGGCGCGGGAGATCGCGGCCGCCGACCCCGACCGTGGCTGGAACGATCCCATGACCCGCCAGCAGCTCATGCGCGTGCTGAGCGAGGAGCGCATCCGGGGCTGGACCAACCAGCGCGTGCGCGCCGGGCTGAAGGCGGGTCGGCCGCCCTGGTCCCGAGAGCTCGATCGGCAAGGTGCACCAGGGCGGGCTCAACCAGCGCATCCAGCTGCTGGCCACCGATCTCCTCGGGGCCGCCGCCATGGCGTGGACGGCACCGGCCGGTGTCGACCCGTCGGGTCCCGACGGGTACGGCGAGGCGCTGCCCTACGAGGTCAAGGGCATGCTGCGCAGCCGGGCCAACACCATCGAGGGCGGCACCACCGAGGTCAACAAGAACATCGTCGCCGAGCGGGTGCTCGGCCTGCCCCGCGACCCCGATCCGTGGCAGTCGGCCCCCTGGCGCGACATCCCGCGGAGCTGAGGTCCCGTGGCCGGCGCGCACACCTACGAGAGCCTGATCGTCGAGCGGCGCGGTCCGGTCGGCTGGCTCGTCTTCGACCGGCCGGAGGTCGGCAACGCGATGGACGCGGTGATGCTGCGCGAGCTCGAGTGGGCGTGGCGGGAGCTCGACGACGACCCCGACGTGCGCGTCATCGTGAACACCGGTGAAGGAAAGTCCTTCCAGACCGGACTCGACGTCGGTCAGTTGGCGTCGGACCCCGAGGCGCTCCGCGAGCAGTCGCGGCGCACACGTCACGCCAGCCTCAAGCTGACCGCGTGGCACAACGGCGTGCGCAAGCCGGTGATCGCGGCGGTCAACGGCGTGTGCGCGGGCGGGGGACTGCACTTCGTGGCCGACGCGGACATCGTGATCGCGGCGGCGGGGGCCACCTTCGTCGACCCGCACGTGTCGATCGGCCAGGTGTCCGCGTACGAGACCATCGCGCTGGTGCGCAAGTCGCCGTCCGAGGCGATCTTGCGGATGGCGCTGGTCGGGCGGTCCGAGCGGCTCGGTGCCGAGCGGGCGCGCCAGCTCGGCATCCTCAGCGACGTCGTCGACCCACCAGAGGGCCTGCGCGACGAGGCGCAGCGCCTGGCCGAGCTCATCGCGCGCAACTCGCCGTCGGCCATGGCCGCCACGAAGCGGGCCCTGTGGGCCGCGCTCGAGCACGGCCTCAGCGACGCCTGCCGCGTCGGGGGCGCCGAGCTGGTGTCGATGTGGGGCCACCCCGACCAGACCGAGGGACCGGCCGCCTTCGCCGAGAAGCGCGAGGCCGTCTGGCAACCGCTCGAACCCTCCGGAGGAGCACCGCGATGACGTTCTCGTCGTTCAGCTGCCTGATCGTCGAACGCCACGGGCCGGTCGGCTGGCTGATCAACAACCGTCCCGACCAGCTCAACGCCATGAGCGCGACCATGCGCGACGAGTTCGCTCAGGCGTGGACCGAGCTCGATGCCGACCCCGACGTGCGCGTGATCGTGCACACGGGCGAAGGCCGCGCCTTCCAGACCGGCGTCGACGTCACCGAGATCGCGTCGGACGGCGTCGGGATGGAGCGCTACCGCCAGTCCGTCGAGGACTTCGACCTGCACTTCACCGCCTGGCACCAGCACGTGTGGAAGCCGGTGATCACCGCGGTCAACGGCATCTGCGCCGGCGGTGGGTTCCACTGGGTGGCCGACGCCGACATCGTGCTGGCCGCCTCGGACGCCCAGTTCTTCGACCCGCACGTCTCGGTCGGCCAGGTGGTCTCGCTGGAGGCGATCGGGCTCATCCGCAAGATGCCGGCCGAGGCGGTCATGCGCATGGCCTTCGTGGGCCGCTACGAGCGGATGTCGGCCCAGCGCGCCTACGAGCTCGGCATGGTCAGCCAGATCGTCGATCCCCCCGACCAGCTGCGCGAGACCGCGCAGCAGCTGGCCGAGGTCATCGCCCGCAACTCGCCATCGGCCATGGCCGCCACCAAGCGGGCGCTCTGGGGAGCGTTCGAGTCCGGGCTGACCGACGCCTGCCGCGCCGGCGCCGCCGAGCTGGTGTCGATGTGGGGACACCCCGACCAGACCGAGGGACCGGCCGCCTTCGCCGCCAAGCGCGAGCCCGAGTGGCGGCCGCTGGCTCCCACGGCGGATGCAGACGGGGCTCCGGACCGCACGTGAACCTGGCCGGCCTGCTCTTCGACGACGACGGCGATCCCGACGAGGTCGTCATCACCGCCGGCGACGACCAGCGCACGCGGGCGGACCTGCGCGCACAGGCCGAGACGGTGGCGGCCGAGCTGGCCGGTCTCGGCGTGGCCACCGGTGACGTCGTGGGGGTGATGCTCCCGAGTGGGGTCGACGTGGTCGCCACGCTGTTCGGCGTCTGGCGGGCCGGTGCCGTGTACCTGCCGCTGAACCCGCGCCTCACCGGCGTCGAGATCGAACGGATCGTGGCCGACGTGCACCCCGTCGCCATCGTGCGCGCCGGCGCGATCGAGGTGCTCGACCGGGCCGGGTCCGGACGATCGCGCGAGGGCAACGACTCCGACATCGCGCTGATCCAGTTCACGTCGGGCACGACCGGCCGCCCGAAGGCCGTGCTGTTGCGCCACTCGGGTGTGCTCGAGCTGCTCGACGGCGTGCTGGGGAGCCTGCGGGGCTCGACCGGTGCATCGGCAGGTGCGCCGGCGAAGACGCCGATGCCGAACCTGATCCCGGTGTCGCTGTCGCTCTGGGCCGGCATCTACAACGTGCTGTTCGCGCGGCGCGTCGGCGCACCGATCGTGGTGCTCGACCCCTTCACCACACGCGGCTTCGCGGAGGTCGTGCAGCGGTTCGGCATCCGGTCGACCGTGCTGCCGCCGGCGGCGATGACGATGCTGGCCGACGATCCTGACATCGTCGACCTGGCCCCGCTGCGCTACGTGCGCAGCATCACCGCGCCGCTGTCGCCGCTGCAGGCCCGGCGCTTCCGTGACAAGTTCGGCGTCTCGGTGCTCAACAGCTACGGACAGACCGAGATCGGCGGCGAGATCGTCGGGTGGAACGCGGCCGACTCGCGCCAGTGGGGCGAGACCAAGCTCGGATCGGTGGGTCGACCCCATGAGGGCGTGACCGTGCGGGCCGTCGACGCCGACGGCGCGACGCTCGAGCCCGACCAACCCGGTGAGCTCTGGGTCGAGACGCCCGCGCTGAGCGCCGGCTACGCGGACGGGGCCGACCTCGGCGATCGGCTCACCGCCGACGGTTGGTTCCGCACGGGCGACGTCGGTCGCGTCGACGCGGACGGCTTCGTGTGGATCGAAGGACGCGTGTCCGACATGATCAACCGGGGCGGCCTCAAGGTCTTCCCGGGCGAGGTGGCCGAGGTGCTGCGACTGGCGCCCGAGGTGGACGACGCCGCGGTGGTGGGCACGCCCGACGACCGGTTGGGCGAGGTGCCCGTGGCCTTCGTGGTGCGGGCGGCCGGTGCCTCCGGCCAGCTCGACCCGGCTGCGCTGGCCGAGCTCTGCCGGGCCCACCTGGCGCCCTACAAGGTCCCGGTCCGGTTCGTGGCCGTCGACGCGCTGCCGCGCAACGAGATCGGCAAGGTGCTCGTGTCCGAGCTCGTGGCGAGGGCCGGGTCGGACGCGTGAGCGGCATCGACGTGGGTCGCCTGCTGGCGCGCACCTTGCGGGCCCATGGCGTCGACCAGGTCTACGGCGTCGACTTCGCGGGCCTCGACGTGGTGGCCAGCGGACCGAGTGCGCCGGTCGCGTTCGCGTTGGCCGCCGCGCACACGCGGGTGCACGGCACCGGTGCGGCCGCCCATCTCGGCGACGGTCGCTTCGTGCTCGGCGCGGACCGCGGCGAACTTGTGCCGTCGCGTGACCTCAGGGGGTCACGCGACAGCACAGGTTCGGAGGTTGCGGGCCGCGACGGGGCTGTCCAGTCGATCACGGTCGAGTCGGCCGACGACCTGGCCGACGCGGTCGCGACGGCCATCGGGTGGCTCGATGCCACAGCCGATGCCGGTGACCGGCGCGTCGAGCTCGTGGTGGCGCTCGACCCCGGGTCACCCGCCCCCGATGTGGCGGTCCTCCCGCCCGCGTCGCCGTCGACGTGGATCGAGCCCGACGAGGCGACCGTCGAACGCGTGCGCCGGGCCGAGCGTCCGATGGTGTTGGCCGGACCTGGGGTGGTGGCGGCCGGCGCCGTGGCGGGCCTGCACGCGCTGGCCGCCGCGGCCGATCTCGGCGTGCTCAACAGCTGGGGGGCGAAGGGCGTCTTCGACTGGCGCAGCCGTCACCACTGGGCGACCGTCGGGCTGCAGGCGCGCGACCTCGATCTCGGTGGGGTGGCCGAGAGCGACCTCGTGGTGCTCACGGGCCTCGACGACGACGAGACCGACCCGCGCTCGCTGCGGGACCGCCCCACGATCGTGGTCCCGCCCGCCATGCTCGGGCCGTTGGCCGAGCACTGGACGCGGCCGAGTCGCGAAGTCGAGGTGCCCCGGTTGCGGCACCTGCTGGCCGACGTCACGCAGCGGGGGTGGGCGGCCGGCTCGGTGCCGCTGGCGCCGTCGAAGGTGACCTTCGACTACGCCCAGGTCGTGGCCACGCCCGGCTTCGTGGCCGCCGATCCCGGCGTGGCCGGCTACTGGGTGGCCCGCACCTTCGCCACCACGGGCCTCGGCGGGGCCAAGGTGCCCGCCCGCCGCCAGAGCCAGGGCGAGGCGATCGCCTGTGCCGTCGTCGCCCGGCTGCGGCGCCCGTCGCAGCGGGTGCTGGCCGTCGCCGATGGACCGCTCGACCAGGCCGGTGTCGATCTGCTCGACGCCGCCGGCCGCCTGGGGGTCGCCGTCGCGCTCGAACTGTGGGACCAAGCGGGACCGGTGCTCGACGCAGACGCGCACGTGGCACGCCTGTCGCGGATGGTGGCCGCCGACGAGACGACCGTGGTCTCCCTCGCCACCGATCAGGGACAGTTGGCGCAGATGGTCGAGGCCGCGGGTCCGGTCACGGCGTGGGGCGGGTTGGTCGGCGAACCGCGGGACGACCGTCGCGCCGCGGGGGCGTCGACGTGAGCGGGCTCGAGGGCAGACGCGTGCTCGTCGTGGGCGCGTCGGCCGGGATCGGCCGTGCGTTCGCGATCGAGGCGGCGCGGCGAGGCGCCGCGGTGGCGATGGTGGCCCGCCGCGTCGATCGGCTGCACGAGGTGGCCGCGGCGGCCGGCGGCGGGACGGTCATCGCGGCCGACGTCACCCGACCGGACGACTGCGAGCGCGTGGTGGCCGAAGCGGTGGCTGCACTCGGGGCCGTCGACCTGGTGCTCTACGCGGCGGGCACCGCGCCGCTCCGGCGGCTCAGCTCGATGCAACCGGACGAGTGGCAGCGGACCCTGCAGACCAACATGCTGGGGTTCACCCAGCTCGTGCAGGCGTTGGTGGCCGACGGCCTGGGCCCCGCCCCGGTCGTCACCGCCCTGTCGTCCGAGATCGTCGGCCAGCCGCGCCACGGCATGGTCGCCTACGCGGTCAGCAAGGCCGCCCTCGAAGAGGTGATGCGGGGCTGGCGCCTCGAGCACCCGGAGGTGCGGTTCTGCTCCGTCGGCGTCGGGGCCACCCAACCCACCGACTTCGGTTCCGAGTTCGACGCGGACGAGCTGGTCCCGACGCTCGAGGAGTGGATCCGCCGCGGCCTGCTCCCCGGCGACTTCATGGACACCGACGAGCTGGCCGCGCTGCTGGCCGACGTGCTGTCGTCGCTGGTCGCCCATCCCGGCATCGGCGTCGAGCACCTGCTCGTGCGCTCACCCGCGCCGCCCATGACCGGGATCGAGCAGCTCCCACCGCAGTAGCGTCACGGCGGATTCGCAGGGCTGGCCGGACCGGGCCGGCCGGGCCGGCTCGAAAGGGCAGCGCCGGACGGAGGGAGCACCGATGGATCGGGGCGTGCCGGGGATCGGGTTGGGGGTGGTGTCGATGGCGGCGCGCTCGCCGAGCGGCGACGACGCCGGCTACCTCGAGTGGCACCTCCTCGACCACCTTCCCGAGCAGTACCAGCTCGACGGGTTGCGCCTCGGCCAGCGGTGGGCGTCGACGCCGGCCTGCCACGCGGCGCGGGCGGTCGAGTCCGAGCGGTTCGCGCCGGTGGACCACGTGACCCAGTACCTCATGGCCGATCCGGCCGAGCAGGTGGTCGACGACTTCCTCGACCTGGGCGCTCGCCTGCGCGCCGCCGGGCGCTACCCGGCGCGCCTGCCGTCGGTGATGCTGGCGGGGTTCGTGCCCGAACTGGCGTGGGCCGCCGATCGGGTCCGGGTGTCGCCGGGCGTCGTGCCCTTCCGGCCCAACCGCGGCGCGTACGTCGTGCTGGAGCGTCCCCCGGACGGGTCCGACGCCGACGGCTACCGCGAGTGGCTCGAGCACGAGCACCTCCCGTCGCTGGTCGACCAGCCCGGCGTGGCCGGAGCCTGGCTGCTCGCCCCGGGCCGGATCCGTCCCGACCGCCTCGACGCCGACGCGCTCGAGCTCACGATCCTCTACCTCGACGGCGAGCCGGCCGAGGTGGGCGCGGCGCTGGCCGATCCGCTCCACGACCGGTGGAGCCGGTGGCCCGCCCGCCCCCTGCTGGCCGCGCCCTTCGAGTCGGTGCGCGCGTGGGAGTGGGACCGCTTCACCGTCGACTCAGGCTGATCGCTCCCGCCGATGGCGCGGCCTGATCCCTCGCGCCGATGGCGCGGGTGCAGGGTCCGGTCGGGACGGTAGGGTGCGGCGTCCAGTGGGGGTGGAGATGAGAGACACGGTGGGGTTCGAGGGTCGTCGCGGCGACGGCGGGACCTCCATCGGCGGCTGATCGAGCGGGCCCGACCGACCGCCGCCGCGCCTTCAGCGGCGTCGATGGGATCGGGCTACGTTTGGCTGATTCGTTTCAGAATCCCCTAACAACGAAACGAGAGGTGCAAGACACTCATGCGAAAGACCGTCATAGCCGTCCTGGCGACCCTGGCGCTGTGCGCCGGGACCGCCGCGGTCGCGGCAGCACCCGCCAGCGCAGGGTCCGCGAGAGCGACCATCGCCGGCTCGATCCCGTCATGGGCCACGCCCGCGAACCGGGTGTCGGCCGAGCGTGGCAGCGATCTCATGGCGTTCCGGGTCTACCTGAACCAGCGCAACCGCAGCCAGCTCGACGCCACGGCGCGGGCCGTGTCCGATCCGAAGAGCTCGTCCTACCGCCAGTACCTCTCGACCGCGCAGATGAAGGCGCGCTTCGACCCGACCGACGCGGCGGTGGCCTCGGTGAAGTCGTGGCTCACGAGCCAGGGCCTCACGCCCGGCGCCGTGCCGGCCAACAACCTCTACGTCGCGGCCACCGGCACCGTGGCTCAGGTCTCGAAGGCGTTCGGCGTCGACCTGGGCGTCTACGCCGTGAAGGGCCACCACCTGCGTGCGCCCGACCGGCTGCTGACGATCCCGTCGTCGCTGGCCGGCACGGTGCAGAGCGTGGTCGGCACCGACCAGGCGCAGGACCTGCTGACGCCCGACCACATCGCGGCCGACTCGGCCACGACGGCGTCGGCCTCGGCCTCGGCTGCGGCCAGCCCCGCGGGGACGATCCCCTCGCCCCCCGGCTTCCGCAACGCGAAGCCCTGCTCGGCCTACTGGGCTGAGCAGATCTCCTCGGGCCTGCCGCCCTACAAGGGCTATCCCGGTCCGCTTCCCTACGCACCGTGTGGCTACACGCCGCCGCAGCTGCGTTCGGCCTACGGCATCCAGTCGCTGGTCGACGCGGGTCACGATGGCACCGGAGTCACGGTGGCCGTGGTCGACGCGTTCCACTCGACCACCCTCTTCTCGGACGTGGCGACCTACGCCTCGAAGAACGACCCGACCCACCCCTTCGCCCACCAGCAGCTCAGCCAGGTGATCTACCGGGAGAACAGCCGGTTGGCCAGCCCGGACCAGTGCGACGCCAGCGGTTGGTTCGGTGAGGAGACCCTCGACGTCGAGGCGGTCCACGCCATGGCTCCTGGCGCCCACATCGTGTACGTGGGCGGCTCGAGCTGCCTCGACATCGCGCTCGACGTGGCGCTGGACACGGTCGTGGCCAACAACCTGGCCCAGATCGTGACCAACTCCTACGGCGACCTCGGCGAGGACATCCCCGCCGACGAGGTGGCGGTGTTCGACTCGATCTCCGAGCAGGCCGTGGCCGAAGGCATCGGCGTGTACTTCTCGTCCGGTGACAACGGCGACGAGGTGTCGACCCTCGGCGCTCCCGCCGCCGACTTCTCGGCCTCGAGCCCCTGGGTGACCGCCGTCGGTGGCACCAGCACGGGGATCGACCAGAACGGCAACCGCGTGCTCGAGACCGGTTGGGAGACCGGCAAGAGCACCCTGTCGGTGCATGGTGACTGGATCCCGAAGTCGCCCGGCAACTTCATCTACGGCTCGGGTGGCGGTACCAGCATCCTGTACACGCAGCCCTCCTACCAGGTCGGCATCGTGCCCGACGCGCTGTCCGAGCAGAACCAGACGTCACCCGGGGTCAAGGGCCGAGTCGTGCCCGACATCTCGATGGACGCTGATCCGAACACGGGCATGTTGATCGGTGAGACCCAGGTCTTCCCCGATGGCACGTACTACGACCAGTACCGCATCGGTGGCACGAGCTTGGCCTCGCCGTTGTTCGCCGGCTTCATGGCGATCACCGACGGCTACACGGGCGTCCGCCACGGCTTCATCAACCCGGCCATGTACGCCAACGAGACCGGCACCCCCGGCATCGATGACGTGCAGCACGTGGTCGGGGCCGAGATCCGCATCGACTACGCCAACGGCGTCGATGCGACCGACGGAACCCTGACCTCGGTGCGCGACTTCGACGACACCGCTGGTCTCGTCATCCACACCACGCCGGGCTACGACAACACCACGGGGCTGGGTACACCCAACGGCCTCGAGTTCATCAACCGGCTGTAGCGCTCGCGCTCGCAGCTGATCAGCAGCACTCGATCCTCGGGAGTCCGGGGTCCGGTTCGTCGGCGTTGCCGGCGCCGGGCTCCGGGCCCCGAGGATCTGTTCGTCCTACGCCAGTGTGTCCATGAAGCCGTTGCTGAAGATGCGAACTCCGTCCCGCGTCAGTGGAACGCGGACCAGACGCTCACCGCCGCGAGCACCAGGAGGATGACCGCGGTGACGCGACGCACCAGGTGCATCGGCAGGCGTTGCAACACGCCCTGGCCGGCGGTCACGGCCAGCGCGCACACCGTCCAGAGCGCGGCGAGCGAACCGAGTGCGACCCAGAACGGCTCCTGGTACTTGGCGGCCAGGTTCGCGATCAGGATCTGGGTCAGGTCGCCCCACTCGGCCAGGAAGATCACGACGAAGGCGGTCGCCGCGACCTGGCGGTGCGACGCGGCTTCGCGCGTGACGAGCGCGGTCTCGTCGCGCTGGCCCTCACGCCATGAGTACACGGCTCCTCCGAGGAACAGCGCGGCGACGACCAGATCGAGGGCGCGATGCGGGAGCAGCTTGAACAGCCCGACCCCGATGGTCGTGGCGATGACGACGTGGATCAGGAAGGCCGCGGCGGCGCCGAGCCACACCGACCGTGGGTGGCCGCGCGACGACATCACGAGCGACGCGAACATGGTCTTGTCCGGCAGCTCGCCGATGAAGATCACGGGGAAGACCGCGAGGGCGATGGCGGGGTGCATGGATCAGCCTGACGGTTCCTGCGATCGCGGAGTGGGAGCGGCCGCGCTCAGCGGACGAAGAACGGGGGATAGGTCGTCGTGGGCGGATCGAACGAATCCAGGAACCGCCGGGCGTCGTCGACCGAGCCGTCGACGGTCAGCCCGTCGGCGCTGATCCGGCTGTCGAGCTCGCCGCCGGCCAGCAGCACCGGGCCGAGCACGCGCCGGCTGCCGCGCAGCACCGCGGTGGTGCCGTCGAGTCCTCGACCGATCTCGGCGATCGCCCGGCGGATCTCGACGCGGAACTGCTCGTCGACGTCGGTGAAGTCGATCCCGACGGCCAGGCGCAGATCGGCGGTGTCCTCGGCCATGAGGCGTACCGGCAGCTGGCCCACGAGGACCGAGGCGGGCAGCTGACCGAGCGCCTCGGGCGAGTTGCGCATCATCCCCGCCACGGCGTGCATGAGGTCGAGCCTCTCGGTGAGCGTGCCGTCGAGGTACCCGGCGGCGGTGAGGTAGAAGCCGCGCCAGGTCGGATTGACCTGCGCGTAGCCGAGCACGCGGAACGCCGCCGCCTTGAGCGCGCGGGCGTCGGCGTCGTCGACGTCGACCCGGATCAGGTAGGTGGCCAGCTCGGCTGCGAACTGCGGGTCGTCGGCCTCGAAGGCGCGCCGGGCCTCGGCCAGCACCGCGTCGTGGCCGCCCATGAGGCGGACCAGCCGTTCGGCGTAGGCCGGCCTCGGCGTCGGGTCGAGCGCCACGGGATCACCGTCGAACCAGCCGAGGTAGCTGTTGAAGATGGCCGGCGCGTTGTGGGCCACCGACCCGTAGAACGGCCGCATCCAGGGCGACCAGGTCTCGAGGTGCTCGGGCAGGCGCACCTTCTGGGCGATCTCGTCCTTGGCGAAGCCGAGGTTGGCGTGGCGCAGCGTCTGGTCGTGCTGGTACTGGATGCCGTCGCGGTAGCCGCGGAGCACGGCGGCGACCTCGTCGCCACCCGACACCGGGGGTCCGTGCTGCAGCACCATGTGCTCGGCGTCTGTCCACTGGCGCATGAGGTCGATGCTCTCGTACCACTGCTTCGCGTCGCGGGGCTTGGCGCCGCGCAACGTGTAGATGTTCGGACACGAGTGGTCCTGCACGACCTCGGCCGACAGCAGCACCCGGTCGTCGGGCAACCACACGCACAGCTCGGACTCGGCTTCGCTCGGCACGTGCACCATGTGCATCCGGATGCCGGCCACGGTGATCTCGAGCTCGGTCTCGATGGTGTGGGTCGGCGCGATGAACCCGCCGGGACCGGGCGCGAAGCGCGGGCCGATGCCGACGTTCATGCCCTCGGTCTCGGCCCCGTCGAGCGCCAGGTTGTACATCGGGATGGCGCGGGCGTTCATGATCGGGCCGACCAGCAGGTTCTCCTGGCTGTACTCGTCCACCAGCGAGCGGTGGGCGTAGATCGGCACCGCGCCGGCCCGCGCCCGCTCGGCGTCGACGAACGAGCTCGTGCCCTGCACGTGGTCGACGTGGTGGTGGGTGAGCACGATGGCGACGATCGGCTTGTCGGTGATCCGGCGCAACTCGGCCAGCACGGCCGTGCCCTGGCGGAGATCCATGCCGGTGTCGACGATGACGATGCCGTCGTCGCCCTCGATCATCGTGATGTTGGCGATGTTCCACCCGACCGCGCAGTGCACCCGGTCGCCGATGTGGTGCACCTGGGGTGGCAGGTAGAGGTGGGTGTGCTCGGCCAGCTCGGAATCGATCGCCGGGACGACGTCGTACGAGTCAGGCTGTCGATCGGCGTCGCTCACGTTCTCCCCTTGGCGGTCGAGCCGCCGGATCAGCCTCGGGCCCCAGCTCGGCGAGATCAGCCCTGCGAGGGAGGCGGAGGGGGCGGCGCCGGTCGGGCGGGGGGTGGCGGCGGGGGCGGGGCCGCCGCTGGAGGGGGAGCCGGAGTGGGAGCGGCCGGTGCGGAGGCGCCCGGGGGTGCGAGGAGCGGCTGCTCCTTGCCCCACAGGGGCTTGAGGTCGCCCTCGGCGTCCATCGGGATGCGTTCGGGCTGGTGCTCGAGCAGGCCCATCAGGCCACCGACCACAGGGCCGTCGTCATGTTCCTCGGTCGCGTCGGGTCGATCGGCCGCCACGCTCTTGGTCCACTTGCGCCCGTCGTAGAAGCGGAAGTTGGCCTCACCCTTCGGGTCCGGGTACCAACCCGGTTCTTCCGGCATGACCAGAGCGTACGCCACCCAGCCTCCCGGCGAACGTCGTTCGCCGGTGGCGAGTCGCCGAAGGCCAGCGCCGCACGCCGGCGCAAAGCGTCGGGGGTCTCGACCACCCCGCTGGTATCGTGGACGGCGCCCTCGCCCCCGCAGGGTCCGGTGTGTCGGCCGCGGCCAGGCCCACCGACCCGAGGAGTCCCGCCCCCTGATGCCGCCCCCGGTGCGATCCACCGAGTCGGGTCGACGGCTGCTCATCGTGAGCGCCGACGACTACGGGCTGACCGACAAGGTCTCGCGGGCCATCCTCAACGCGCACCGGCGGGGGATCGTCACCAGCACGTCGGTCCTGGTCCTGCCGCCGGCCTTCGAGCGGTGCGCGGCGTGGCTCGGCGACGTCCCCCGGCTCGGGGTGGGGGCCCATCTGGCCGCGGTCGGCGAGGACCCCCCGCTGCTCAGCGCGCCCGAGATCCCGACGCTCGTCGATCGCCGCGGCCGGCTCCGCACGGGCTGGCGCCAGCTGCTCCCGCTGCTGACCGGTGGACGGATCGACCCCGCCGACCTGCGGCGCGAGTTCGCGGCCCAGCTCGAGCGGTTGACCGCGGCCGGGGTCAGGGTCGACCACCTCGACACCCATCAGGACCTGCATCGTTGGCCGGTGGTGCGCAACGTGGTCCTCGACCTGGCCGACCGCCACGGCATCCCCGCGATCCGGATCTGTCGCACGTCCTCGCACTCGCCGTCGGGCATGGCTTCGCGCCGCCTGGCCCGGGGCCTCGAGCGGCGGTGCCGAGATCGGGGCATCGCCTATCCCGAGACCTCGGGTGGCGCCGACGAGCCGGGTCAGCTCGACCTGCCGGCCACGATCCGGGCGCTGCACCACATGGCGGTCAGCCGGGCCGCCTCGGCCGAGCTGGTGACCCACCCGGGCGGACCCGACGATCCCGACCGGGCCCGCTACGCGTGGGGCTACCGCTGGGACGACGAGCTGGCCGCGCTCACCTCGGGCACGGTCGGCCACGCCGTCAAGGAGTACGGCTTCGTGCTCGGCACCTTCTCCGATCTGGCCGGGACCACCCGATCGGCCGATCGACCGCCGGCCCAGGCCACCGGATGATCCACGGGCCCGACGGCACCCCCCGCACGGGTGGGGTGCGGCGGCGGGCCCGGCTGGCGGCCCTCGGAGCCCGCCGCGGCGCCGACCTCGCCGTCACCCGGACCCGGCGGGTGCTGACGCGGCGCGATCGGCGCGCCGCCCTCGACGATCGCTTCGTCGTGCGCTCGGCCGACGACGTCGCCCGCGAGCTCGGGCAGATGAAGGGCGCCGTGATGAAGCTCGGCCAGATGCTGTCCTTCGTGGTCGACGGGTTGCCGCCCGAGGCCAGGGACGCGTTGGCCCAGCTGCAGGCCAACGCCCCTCCGATGGCCCCCGGCCTGGCCGAGTCGGTGATCCGCGACGAGCTCGGCGCGCCCGTCTCGGATCTGTTCGCCACCTGGGAGCCGACGCCGGTGGCCGCCGCGTCGATCGGGCAGGTCCACCGGGCGACCCTGCACGACGGACGACCGGTGGCGGTCAAGGTGCAGTACCCGGGCGTCGACGAGGCGATCGGCTCCGACCTGGCCGACGCCCGACGCATCGGCGGCCTGTTGTCGGCGGTCACGCTGCGCAGCATCGACGTCGACGCGCTGGCGACCGAGCTGCGCGACCGCATGACCGACGAGCTCGACTACCGCATCGAGGCCGTCAACCAGCAGTCGTTCGCGGACCGGTACCGGGGTCATCCGTTCGTGTCGGTGCCCGACGTGGTGGCGGACCGATCGAGCCGGCGGGTGCTGACCAGCGACTGGGTGGCGGGGTTGACCCTCGACCAGATCGTGGCGGGGTCCCCGGCCGAGGTGCGCGACCGCGCCGGCGAAGCGGTCTTCCGCTTCGCGCAGGGCTCGATCCTGCAGGCCCGGTGCTTCAACGGCGACCCCCATCCGGGCAACTACCGCTTCGACCCCACCGGGCGGGTCACCGCGCTCGACTTCGGCCTGGTCAAGCGGCTGACCTCGGCTGAGTTCGACGGGCTCATGCCGGTGCTCGACGCCGTGCTCGACCACGACGAGCAGGGCGTGACCGATGCCATGGTCGGTGCCGGGTTCCTGCCCGCCGACCACGGCCTGGCCCCGGATCGGGTGTTCGCCTGCGTGAGCGCGCCGTACCGGGCCTACTTCGACGACGAGTTCACCTTCACCCCCGCCTACACGAGCGACGCGCTCCGGTCGTTGCTCGACGTGCGCGGCCCCTACGCCGACGTGCTGACCGCGCTCGACATGCCACCGTCGTTCGCCCTGCTCGACCGGGTGGTGTGGGGGGTCAGCGCCGTGCTCGGACGCCTCGGCGCCACCAGCCGGTGGCGGGGCATCGTCCGCGAGTACCGCGTCGGCGCGCCGCCGGCCACGCCGATGGGAGAGCACGAGGCGGCCTGGAGGGCCGCCCGCTCGTGATCACCATCCCAGGTCGAGCTGCCCCGGATCGGGAGTGACCGGCGCCGCGAGATCAGGCATGGGTCGGTCAGGCTCGGCGATGTCGGACGCGGCGATCTCGGGTTCGTCGACCTCTGGCGCTCGCGTATCGGGCTCGTCGAGGTCGCGCAGGTCGATGCCGGGCTCGTCGCGGTCGTGCAGGTCGATGCCGGGCTCGTCGCGGTCGTGCAGGTCGATGCCGCCGTCACCCGGCAGGGGATCGGTGGCCTCGAAGTCCTTGGCCATGAGGAAGCCGCGGGCGCGCTCGGCCAGCCGGTACCGCGTCGACGAGGGCGCGGAAGGCGGGTGAGTGGTCGGCGTGCACGAGGTGGGCCAGCTCGTGCACCAGCACGTAGTCGAGGACCCACGACGGGTAGTCGGCCAGCCGGCGCGAGATGCGGATCTCGCCCGTCTCGACGTTGCACGACCCCCACTGCCGGCGCTGGTTGTCGACCCAGAGGATGCGGCTGGGCTCGGGCAGGTCGTAGCGGCGGGCCAGGGCCGCGGCCCGGTCGGACAGGTCGACGTGGGACGAGCGGAACTTGCGCTCGAGGCGCGGGACCAGCTCGGCGACATGGCGGTCGACGTCGTCGGCGCTCATCCACGACGGGACCTGGACCCGGACCACGCCGCCCACCAGCTCGGCCGACACCGTCTTGTGGCGCCGGCGGCTGCGCACGACCTCGACCGGCAGGGCCATGTCAGACCCGCTCGGTGTCGTCGTCGGTGACCGATTCGTCGACCAGCTCGATGCGGTCGCCGAGCACGACCTGGCCGCCGTCGTGGCGCAACCAGCGGCCGGCCAGGTTGGGCAGCCGGGCGAAGGTCAGACCGGCGTCGGACTCGAGCACGTAGACCACCCCGCCGTGGGTCACGACGAGCAGCTCGGCCCCCGGGTTGGCGGCCTCGAGGTCGTCGAGGGCGGCACGCGTGCGCTCGAGCAGCGAGGCGTCGGGCTCGAAGCCGGGCGGCCGCCGGTGCTCGGCCAGGTAGCCCGGCCACCCCTCTTCGATCTCGGCGCGGGTCAGCCCGGACCACTCGCCGGCCGATCGCTCGCGCAGGCGGGGCTCGACCAGCACCGGCCCCACGCCGAGGGCCTCGGCGATGATGGCCGCGGTGGTCAGCGCCCGATCGAGGTCGGACGAGACGATCGCGTCGACGGTGCCGAGCCGGTCGGCCGCGGCGCGGGCCTGGCGACGCCCGAGCGTCGACAGCGGCGGATCGGCCTGCCCCTGCCAGCGGCCGAGGGCGTTCCATTCGGACTGGCCGTGGCGAGCGAGGAGCATCCGGGTCATCAACGCACGGTACCGAACGGGTGTGACGCCGACGCGCAACGTCCGAAGGTCGGGCCCGGGGACTGCCGCCTGCGCCGCACCGGGCGCCCAGGGTGGACCCACAGGTATCCTCGGTCGGTGGCAACCATCCGGCTGTTCGCAGCCGCTCGCGATGCCGCTGGTACCGGCCGTGACACCATCCCCGGCCAGACCGTGGCCGAGGTGCTCGACGAGGCCCGCCGTCGCTACGGCGACCGCTTCGAGGCCGTGCTCGCCATCGCCCAGGTGTGGCGCAACGGCGAGGTGGCCCAGCTCGACGACGCCGTGGTCGACACCGACGAGATCGCCGTGCTGCCCCCGGTGTCGGGCGGCTCCGAGGCGGTCGGGCGCGCCCGGACGGGGGGTTCGGCCTCCCGGTCGAGGGCCGGATCGACGTCCGGCCAGAAGCCCAGGACGGGCGCGGCCCCGCGCCCGTCGAGCCGGCGGCCGGCCCGGACCCAGCCCGTCGGACTCGGCCGCTCGCTGGCCGAGGGCCTGGTGGGCGGCTACGACGTCGACGGTCCGCGCATCCGCCTCGGCCTGCTGTGGGCGGTGGCGCTGCTGGTCGCGGTGGCGGTCGGCTCGTGGGCGCTGGCGGCCGTGCTGGCGCTGGTGGCGGGCGCGGCGGGGGCCCAGACCGGCGCCGCCTGGCGGCACGTCGGCGGACGGGCCAACCGTGCCGTGGCCGGCCTGACCGCGCTGGCCCTGCCTCTGGCTGCGGCCGGCGGGCACGGGCCTGTTCGGGCTCGTCGCCGTGGTGTCGGTCGGGGTGGCCCTGGCTGCCGCTGCGCTCGATCCTCGCCGCCGGCGCAGCGTGTGGGCCGATGCCGGGCTCACCCTGCGCTGCGGGTACCCGGTCGGGCTGGCCGCCGGTTCGCTCGTGGTCATCCGCCACCTCGAGATCGGGGCGGCCGTGTCGCTGGTGCTGCTGGTCTGCGCCTACGACCTGGGCGACTTCGTCGTCGGCACCGAGGCCGGCTCGCCGGTCGAGGGCCCGATCGCCGGCATCGTCGCGGCCATGGTGATCGCCTTCGCCCTCGGGGTGTTCGCCGTGCCGCCGTTCGCGCTGGCCTCGGCGTTGGTCTTCGGGGGCTTGGCCGCCGCGCTGTTCCCGCTGGGCCAGCTCACCGCCACCGAGCTGCTGCCCGGCCGCCGACGCCCGGGCGCCGGCGTTGCGCCGCCTCGACTCGCTGCTGCTCGCCGCCCCGCTCTGGATGGCGCTGCTGTGGCGCTACCTGCGCTGAGTGGGTCCCGGCCGGGCGGTCCGGTCGGGGAATCGGTACGATCGCGCCAGTGGTCCGGCGACGGACCTGCCTGATTCCCCAGTCGGCCCCCGGGCCGCTGCCGACGCCCCCGAGGCGAACCATGACCACCGCTGACGACCGCCTGCTCGCCGTCGACTACCTCGACGAGCTCGACACCCGGCCGATCGACGAGATGCGCACGATGCGCACCGAGTGCCTCGACGTCGAGACCGGCCTCTCCTACCTGCGGCGGATGGTGCAGGGTCCGCTCGACATCGTCAACCGCGAGCTGGTGCGCCGCGAGGTCGGCGGTCGGGCCGACCGGGCCACCCTGATCGACGAGCTGCCCGGCATCCTGGCCGACGGCCCCCGCCCGCCGGGCATGGGTCGGCTGTCCCAGCAGCTCGAGCCCACGCCGTCGATCCGGAGCTGGCCGCCGAGCTCGACGAGATCCTCGGCGGTGGGGTCATCGGCGACGTGACCAGCATCGACGACGACCGCCTCATCGCCCTGCGCAACCGCCTCGAGGCCTTCGAGCAGCGTGGTGTCCGAGCGGCGCCACGCCTACTTCGAGCGCATCGACGCCCTCCAGGCCGAGCTGACCCGGCGCTACCGCACGGGCGAGGCCTCGGTCGACGGCCTGCTGGACTGAGCCCCGGTCCCGTTAGGCTTGTCCGGGTGGATGGCTCCGAACCGCGAACCAGCGCGGCATCGAACGTCCTGGCGGGCTCCAGATCGTCCCGGGACCTCGGCGAGTTCATCCGTGAGCAGCGTCGCCTGGGCCGGCTGTCGCTGCGCAAGCTGTCCGAGCTGTCGGGCATCTCGAACCCCTACCTGAGCCAGATCGAGCGGGGCCTGCGGCGGCCCTCGGCCGAGATCCTCCAGCAGATCGCCCGGGCGCTCTCGCTCTCGGTCGAGACGCCTGTACGTCCGGGCCGGCATCCTCGAGCCCTCGACCGACCGGTCGGCGCTGACCGACGAGATCCGCCGCGACCCCTGGCTCGACGACGAGCAGAAGCGCACCCTCGTCCACATCTACGAGTCGTTCCGGGCCGAGCACCTCGACCAGGAATCCGAGGCCGATCGGCGGCGTTGGGCCTGACCGTGCGCACCCTGGCCGTCCTCTCGATGCACACCTCGCCGCTGGCCCAGCCGGGCGCCGGCGACAGCGGCGGCATGAACGTCTACGTGCGCGAGCTGGTCTCGGCGCTGGCCCAGGCCGGGGTGCGCACCGACGTGTACGTGCGCCGGTGGCGCGACGACCTGCCCGAGGTGGTCGACGTCGAGCCCGGGCTTCCGGGTCGTGCACATCGACGCCGGACCGCCCGACCTGGTCAAGGAGAAGCTCGGCGAGGTGGTCGACGAGTTCACCGACGGCGTGGGCGAGCACCTCGCGCGCCTCGCGCGACACCGACGCCATCCACGCCAACTACTGGCTGTCGGGCGTGGCCGGCCACCGGCTCAAGCACGAGCTGTCGCTGCCGCTGGTGTCGACGTTCCACACGCTGGCCCGGGTCAAGGCCGAGACCGGCGATGCCGAGCCGGCCCGGCGGGTCGCAGGCCGAGACCGAGGTCATCGGCTGCTCCGACGCCATCCTCGCCTCGTGCGAGGCCGAGGTGACCCAGCTCGTCCAGCTCTACGGCGCCGAGCGCCAGCGCATCGAGATCGTGCCCCCCGGCGTCGACCACGCCTTCTTCTCGCCCGGCGAGCGCCGCGGGGCCCGCCAGGCGCTGCAGCTGGGCGACCACCCGGTGCTGCTGTTCGTGGGCCGCATCCAGCCGCTCAAGGGCGTCGACGTCGCCGTCCGGGCGCTCGGCGAGCTGTCGTCCGCCCATCCCGGCGCCCTGCTGGTGGTCGTGGGCGGGGCCAGCGGCGCAGGACGGCCCGGCCGAAGAGGTCCACGTGCGCCGACTGGTGGCCGAGCTCGGCCTCGAGCGGCGGGTCCGCTTCGTGCCGCCCCAGCCCCACCACCTGCTGTCGACCTACTACCGGGCCGCCGACGTCTGCATCGTGCCCAGCCGCTCCGAGTCGTTCGGCCTCGTCGCCCTCGAGGCGGCCGCCTGCGGCACCCCGGTGGTGGCCGCCGACGTGGGCGGGCTGACGCACCCTGGTCGACCACGGTCGCACCGGGCTTCCTGGTCGACGACCGCGACCCGTGTGCCTACGCCGGCTTCGTCGACCGGATCCTGCGCGACGACTCGTTGGCCTCTGCCATGGCCGGCGCCGCCGCTCACGGCGTCGCCGACTACCGCTGGTCGACCACCGCCGGCCCGGCTGCGCCGGGTCTACGCCGACCTCACGGCCCGGGCCCTCGTCGAGTGCGCGTGACCGACGGGCTGGCACGGATCGGGGCCGCGACGCGTCCAGGTTCGGGGACGAGCCGGCGTCGTGGCTGACGAGATCGCCGATCCCGAGCAGCTCGACGCCCTCGAGGCCATGATCGACGCGCTGGCTGGCCGCGCAGCTGGCGCGAGAACCCGGCGGTGGCCGCCGTCGACCGGGGCGAGCCGGGCGAGCGGCGCTGGTACGTGCGGCTGAAGCCGGCGAGCAGAAGGACACCTTCACGGTCTGGTTCACGCTGGGCCAGCGCACCTTGCACTACGAGACCTACGTCATGCCGGCCCCGATCGAGAACCAGGCCCAGCTCTACGAGCACCTGCTGCGGCGCAACCTCAAGCTCTACGGCGCCTCCTTCGCCATCGGGGCCGAGGACGCCATCTTCCTGGTCGGCCAGGTGGGCGTGCAGTCGCTCGACGAGGGCGAGCTCGACCGCGTCCTCGGCTCGCTCTACGCCTGGGTCGAGCAGTTCTTCCGCCCGGCCATGCGCATCGGCTACGCCAGCGTCTTCAAGAGCTGATCCCCACCGAAATCTGTGCGCTTCACCGTCCATCGCACGGTCAACTGTCCAGATTTCGGGGGAGCCCATTGCATTTCAGTGTGTCACGCGTCTGGAATGGCGGTTCGGGAGCGGGGTCGGGTTCATCGGGGAAGGTGCACCGGCCCCGCTCCCGGGTCCGCCCATCGGGGGGCCGGATCCCGGCCGGTAGGGTTCGGCCATGACGCGACTGGCCGTGGTGGGCGGGGGACGGATGGGCGAGGCGCTGCTGGGCGGCCTGCTGGCCGCGAGGTGGGCCGATCCGGCCGAGATCGTGGTGGTCGAGCCGGTGGCGGCCCGGCGCGACGAGCTGGCGACGCGCTACCCGGGCGTCGGCCTGAGCGCCGAGCCGGTGGCGGCCGACGGCGTGGTGGTGGCGGTCAAGCCCGACCAGGTCGAGGCGGTCTGCCGCGACCTGGCCGACCTGGAGGTCGGGCGGGTGCTGTCCATCGCGGCCGGCGTCACGCTGGCGCGCATCGAGGCGGCGCTGGCCCCGGGCACGCCGGTGGTGCGGGCCATGCCCAACACGCCGGCGCTGGTGGGTGCCGGGGCCGCCGCCATCGCGGCGGCGCCCACGCCACCGCCGACGACCTCGACTGGGCCGAGGGCATCCTCGGCGCGGTGGGCATCGTGGTGCGCGTCAAGGAGCCCCTGCTCGACGCGGTCACCGGGCTGTCGGGCTCGGGCCCGGCCTACGTGTTCCTGGTGGCCGAGGCGCTCATCGAGGCCGGCGTGCTGGCCGGGCTGCCCCGGGACACCAGCCGCGAGCTGGCCGTCGCCACGCTCCTCGGCTCGGCGCGGCTGCTCGCCGAGTCCGGCGACGATCCGGCCGTGCTGCGAGCCGCGGTGACCTCGCCCGGCGGCACGACCGCGGCCGGGCTGCGGGTGCTCGAGGACCGGGCCACCCGAGCCGCCTTCCTCGCGGCGGTGACCGCGGCCGCCGACCGGTCGCGCCAACTGGCCTGACACACCCCGAACGGGGGTCTACGGCTGGGGGCGGGGCCGGACGGGCGTTTCGCGGGATGTGAGGCGCAACCGGTAGCGTCGGAGCGCCATGGCGTTGCGCTACGACACGATCTCCTTCCTCTCCGACTACGGCCACGACGACGAGTTCGTCGGGGTGGTCAAGTCGGTGATCCGGGCGATCGCGCCGGACGGTGGCGGTCGATCGACGTGACCCACGAGGTCCCGCCCTACGACGTCCGGGCCGGCGGCCTGGCCCTGGCCCGCAGCGCCCAGTACCTGTGCCCGGGCGTGGTGCTGGCCGTCGTCGATCCGGGCGTGGGCGGAGCCCGGCCGGGCGGTGGCGGTCGAGGTCGGCGACGGCGCGTCGGTGCTGGTCGGGCCGGACAACGGCCTGCTGGCGCCGGCGGTGGCGCTGGTCGGGGGGCGTCACCGGGCCGTCGAGCTGACCGAGCCCGCCTACCAGCTCGAGGCGCCCGGCGCCACCTTCGCCGGGCGTGACGTGTTCGCCCCGGCCGCCGCCCACCTCTGCGTCGGCGTCGACCTGCTCGCCCTCGGTCCCGAGATCGACCCGGCCGGCCTGCTGCCGAGCGTGCTGCCCATCAGCCACCTCGACGAGACCGGCGCGCTGGTGGCCGAGGTGCTGTGGGTCGACCGCTTCGGCAACGCCCAGCTCAACGTCGACCCGGACGAGGTCGAGGCCTTCGGCGACCGGGTGCGGCTGCGCCTCGGCGACGACGTCCGCACCGCTCGGGTGGTGCGCGTCCTACGACGAGATCGAGTCGGGCGAGATCGGGCTGGTGGTCGACTCCTACGGCGTCCTGTCGATCGCCGGTCGACCGCCGCTCGGCCGCCGAGCAGCTCGGCCTGCGGGCGGGCACGTCGCTGCTGGTCGACGCGCTCGACGACGAGTCCGACGGCGCCGGCGACCGACCGCCTCCGACCGGGTCGTGACCCGCGTGCAGATCGGCGTGCCCACCCGCACGGGCGACCTGCAGGCCGAGCAGTGAGGAGCTGACCGTGCGAAGGGGCACGACGATCGCGCTGGCCGTCCTGCTGCTGGCCATCCTCGGCTCGGCCTTCCTGCAGCTGGTCGTGCTCGGCCGCTAGCCCGACGGCAGCACCAGCCACGGCGCACCTGGTCGAGCGGGGCGAGCGCGGGCTCAGCTGGCGGTGGCGAGGCGGTCGCGGGTGAAGCGTCGCCCGTTGCGGGCGAGCAGGCCCAGGGCGACCGCCCAGATGACCGCGCCGACCCCGACCACGGCGGGCGGCGGGGCCAGCAGCAGCAGCGAGGCGTAGCCGGCGGCCAGGAAGATGAGCGGCAGGATGACCGCGCCGCCGAGCTGGTTGGCCTCCTGGGTGGTGCGGGCCCGCGACGACACCGTCACGAGCAGCCCGAGGGCCAGCAGGGCCACGGCCGGGGCGATCCAGCCGATCACCACCAGCCACTGGGCGAACGGGATGAACGCGCCGGTGGGTCACCGGCCAGGCGATCACGTTGGACAGCACGGCGTAGGCGATCGACCCGACGGTGGTGATGACCAGGGCGGGCACGTAGGCGCCGAGCACCTTGGCCAGGAAGAGGTCCCGGTCGCTGATGGGCAGCAGCAGCAGGCCCTCGAGCGTGCGCCGCTCCTTCTCGCCGGCGAACGCGTCGGCGGCCAGCACGGCCGAGACCATGAGCGGGATGACCAGCAGCAGCGGCGACAGCAGGTAGCCGAGCACCAGCACGACGATCTGCTCGCGGTCGGGCAACTTGAGCGATGGGCCCGGCCAGGTGGTGCAGCAGCGGTGAGTCGAGGGCGTTCTGCACCGAGGTGGTCGGCGCGCTGCGGGCGAACAGCCCGAGGCCGACCGGCAGGATGATCAGCAGCACCGTGGGCACGATGATCATCGGCAGCATGATCGCCTTGCTGCGCCGCACGGCCCGCAGGTCCTTGCCCATGACGAGCCGGATGGCGGTCCAGTCGCGCGGCGGTCGGGCCCGCCGGCCGGTGGCGGACCCGGCCGGCGATTCGGCGGTCGGTCCCGGCTCGGTCGGAGGCGGTCCCGGGCGGGCCTCGACCAGGCTCATCGGTCTGCCGTCCCGGTCACGGCCGAAGCTGGCTGGTCCGACCGGTTCGTCCGTGGCTGGAAGCCGTCGGACAGGGCCACGTCGCCGGTCTCGGCCAGGATGCGCGCCTCGATCTCGAAGTACACGTCCTCGAGGGTCGGGGGGTGCGAGCGTCACCTCGTAGACGGCGACGCCCGTCGGCGACCAGCGCGGCCACGATGGCGGGCAGCACGTCGCGGTCGTCGACGCGGCACGAGGCGCCGACGCGGTGCGGTCTCGACGGCCGAGGTGCCCGGCACCGCTGCGATGGTGGCCAGCACGGCTCCGTCGGCCGGGCCGCCCAGATCGACCGTGGTGGCCACGCCGTCCCAGATCTGCGCGGCCAGCTCGTCGGGTCGCCCGAAGGCCCGCAGGTCGCCGCGGTGCAGCACCGCCATGTGGTCGGCCAGGCGTCCGGCCTCGCCGAGGAAGTGGGTGGCCAGCACGATCGTGCGACCCTCGCCGGCCAGGGACTGGATGAGGTCGATGACGTCGCGGGTGCCGGCCGGGTCGAGCCCCGAGGTGGGCTCGTCGAGGAACAGCACCTCGGGATCGTGCAGCAGGGCCCGGGCCAGGGCGACCCGCTTGCGCTGCCCGGTCGAGAAGCCCTGGGTCAGGTCGTCGGCCCGGTCGGCCATGCCGAAGCGCTCGAGCAGCTCGTCGACCCGATCGGTGGCCGCGGCCTGGGCGGAAGCCCGCGGACCCGGGCGGTGAAGATCAGGTTCTCGCGGGTGGTCAGGCGGTCGTCGAGGCCCGGCGTTCTCGGTGAGCACGCCGGTGCGTCGCCGGACCTCGTCGCCCTCGGTGACCGGGTCGAAGCCGAGCACGCGCGACCAGCCCGAGTCGGGGTCGAGCACGCCGTTGAGCAGCCGCACGGTCGTGGTCTTGCCGGCGCCGTTCGGGCCCGAGCAGGGCGAGCACCTCGCCGGGCTCGACCGAGATGGTCAGTCCGGCCAGGGCGGGTCCGCTGGCGAAGGCGCGGCTCAGCTCGTGGGTCTCGATGGCGGTGCCCATGGTCCCCAGTGTGCTCGGCTCGTCTCAGTGTGCCGTGGACGACGACTCGATCACCTTCGCCCGATCAGGATCGTCGGCGGTCAGGGCGAGAGTTGGCGCAGGGCGGCCAGCACGGCGGCGACGCGCTGCGAGTTGGCCGGCGGCGGCGGTCCGGCCTGCGGGGGCCTGCCGCACCGTGGTCGAGGTGGCACCCGTGCCACCATTGCCGGTGCCGTTCCGAGCGGCAGTCGTGGTGGTCACGTTGTGGCTGGTGCCCCACGTGCTGGGGGGCGCCGGCAAGATCACCGGGATGACCGGGTGGGGCACCGACGACCGGCGGGCTGGTGGGCGGCGGGGCCGAGCCACCGAGCAGGTCCATGAACTTGTGGCAGGTCCACTCGGACCCGCCGCCGAAGGCCACGCCGACCCCGACCCGGTTGTAGGCCGGATCGACGAGGTTGGCGTAGTGCTCGGCGCTGTGCAGGAAGGCGTTCCAGATCGTGGGGTTGTCAGGCCCGACGCCGACGTTCTCGCCCAGCTTGCCCCAGTGCTCGGTGATGCCGGCGGTGAGCGACGAGTGCGAGAGGACCCGCGACCGCGGCCATGTGCTGGGCCCACCCCTGGGCCAGGCCGCTGAGCTCGCCGTCGACCAGCAGCGGCTGGACGCCGACCGAGGCGCGCAGGCCGTTGATCCGGCTGACGTAGTCGCTGGCCGTGTTGCCACTGGCCGACGCCGCCTGGACCGGGACGAACAGGGCGAACAGAAGTGCGCACACCGACGTGGCGATGGCCAGGTGCAACGTTCTTCGCGGGGGGCACGCGTCTCATCAGGACCGGTATCGGCAGGATCGAGCCGTGACTGGAGCGCATCTCGGGGCGGGCGTTGCGATCCGGGCCGTCGCGGGCGCGCCGGCGGCCATCGGGGCCCGGGCCGGTCGCCGAGGAGTCCCCAGCCGCCCCAACGGGTCCGCCCCGCTAACGTGGCCCGCACCGTGAACCTCGCGACCATCATCGACGAGCCATCCCGCCGACGACGTCGCGCTGATCAGCCGGGGCCGCGACGACCACCTACGGTGAGCTGCGTGAGCCAGGTGGCGCGCTCTGCGTGGTGGCCTGGCTCGGCGCCGGGCTCGAGCCGGGAGACCGGGTGGCGCTGCTGGCCGGCAACAACTGGTACTTCGTCGTGTCCTACCTGGCCGCGCTCGGGGCCGGGCTGGTGGTCGTGCCGCTCAACCCGCTGGTCCCGGCCCCCGAGCTGGTCTTCGAGCTGTCGACCACCGGGGCCCGGGCGCGTGGTGGTCACCCCGGCCGCCGGCGCCGCCTTCGCCGAGATCGACCGGGCCGAGGTGCCCGATCTCGAGATCGTCATCGAGACCGCCGGCGTCGACCTGCCGGGCGCCATCGTGCTCGACGACCTGCTGGCCGCGCCGCCGAGCCGGGATCGTCGACCGCGAGCCCGACGACCTGGCCGTGCTCATGTTCACCAGCGGCACGGTCGGCTCGCCCCGGGCCGCCATGCTGAGCCACGGCAACCTGCTGGCCAACCTCGACCAGATCCAGGCCGCCGGCGGGACCGAGCAGCTGAGCACCGACGTCGTGTTCGGCCTGCTCCCGCTCTTCCACATCTTCGGCCTCAACGTCGTGCTCGACCTGACGCCTGCGCGTCGGCGCCGCGCGTGCTGCTCATCGAGCGCTTCGATCCCGTCGTCGGCCATCGAGGCGATCGAGCGCCACGGCGTCACCGATGATCAGCGGGCCGCCGACCATGTGGTCGGCGCTGGTCGGCGCAGCCCGGGGTGAGCGCCGCGTCGTTCGCGTCGGTGCGCTCGGCCGTGTCGGGCGCCGCCAAGCTGCCACCCGAGGTGGTCGACGCGGTCGGGTCGCGCCTCGGGCTCGACGCTGAGCGAGGGCTACGGCCTGACCGAGACCTCACCGGTGGTGACCTCGGCGGCCGGCACCGACGCGCCGATCGGCTCGATCGGGCCCGTGCTGCCGGGCGTCGAGCTGCGCCTGGTCGACGCCGACGGCGACGACGTGCTCGTGGGCGACTCGGGCGAGATCTGGGTGCGCGGTCCCAACGTGTTCGCCGGCTACTGGAACGACCCCGAGGCCACCGCGACCGCGCTCACGCCCGACGGCTGGCTGCGCACCGGCGACATCGGCGTGGTCGACGACGACGGCGTTCGTGTACCTCGTCGACCGGGCCAAGGACCTCATCATCGTGTCGGGCTTCAACGTGTTCCCGGCCGAGGTCGAGGACGTGCTGATCGACGCACCCCGCCGTCGCCGAGGCCGCGGTCGTCGGGCGTGCCCCACCCCCACACCGGCGAGGCGGTCAAGGCCTACGTCGTGCTCGAGCCGGGCACGTCGGCCGACGAGGACGACATCATCGCCTTCTGCACCGACCGGCTGGCCCGCTACAAGTGCCCGTCGAAGGTGATGTTCGTCGACGAGCTACCGCACAACGTCACCGGCAAGCTCCTGCGCCGCGCCCTCAGGTAGCGGCCCGGCCCCGAGCGACCGCGGGTGTCGGGCGCTCGCCCGGACGCGGGTCGCCGCTGGCCGCCAGCAGGAACCCGGCGAAGATCACCGCGATGCCGACCACGAGCGACACGGCGAACGCGTTCATGGCGTCGACCACCGAGTTGAGCAGCGCCGCCGGCGCTGAGCACGAGGGTGCCGGCCGCGATGACGAGGTTGGCGGCGGCCAGCCGGCCGGCGGGGATGGCGGTCGGTCCGGCTGCGGCGCTGCGCCGGCGACCGAGCAGCAGCCGGATGGCGCTCCAGACCGCGCCGACGATGATCACGGTGGCGGCCACGCCCGAGCCGACGCCGGCCGGCGATGCGCGGGGCCGAGGCCGAAGACCTGCGATCCCTGGGGCAGGGTCGTGCCGCGCGATCGGGTGCGGTGAGCGGCGCGGCCACCATGATCCCGGCGGCGAAGGCGCCGAGCAGCGCACACGACCGCGGTGGCCACGTCGCCCCGGCGGCGCGCCGGCCAGCAGGTACACCGTGCCGAGGGCCAGGAAGGGCACGTTGAGGATGGCGCCGAACAGGTAGAAGGCCTTGAAGGACCACTCGTCCCACCCGATGGCGCCGCCCAGCCAGAGGCTGGCCGAGCCGAGGGCGAACATGACGAGCGAGATGGTCCAGACCAGCTCGTGGGGTCGGCGCCGCTCGAGCCAGCGCTCGAGGTCGACATGGCGAAGGCCACCGACAGCAGGGTGGCCGCCGCCGCCAGCGCGGCGTGCATGGGCGACGCAGGCTCTGGCGACCAGTCGCCCCGACGTGCGTAGCCGGAGCGGAGCAGCCGCGGATGGCACCCGGATGGCGAAGCCGCTCGGGGAGGCTTGCCGACCGGCGGCCAGCGGAGCGAAGCCGCTCGCGGGATGACACCCGGATGGCGAAGCCGCTCGCAGGGAGGCTTGCCGACCGGAGAGCACAGGAGCTGACTTTGTGAACGTGTGCACGTGGGCGTAGACTTGCGTCCGCGATGAGCGAACGAGCGAGGCGCCGCATCCCCGAGGCCACCGTGGCCCGGCTGCCCCTCTACCTGCGCAGCCTGGTCGAGCTCAACGGTCGGCACCCCGACCGTCTCGTCCGAGCGCCTGGCCGAGCTGGCCGGCGTCAACGCGGCCAAGGTGCGCAAGGACCTCAGCTACCTCGGCTCCTACGGCACCCGGGGCGTCGGCTACGACGTCGCAGTACCTCGTGTTCCAGATGAGCCGCGAGCTCGGGCTCACCCAGGACTGGCCGGTCGTCATCGTCGGCGTCGGCAACCTGGGCCAGGCCCTGGCCAACTACGCCGGCTTCCGCGACCGGGGCTTCCCGGTGGCCGCGCTGGTCGACGCCGACCCGGCCAAGGTCGGGCCAGCGCATCGGCGACCACGTCGTGCGCCACATCGACGACCTGCCCGCGGTGGCCGAGGAGCTCGGGGTGGCCATCGGCATCATCGCCACGCCCGCGTCGGTGGCCCAGGAGATCGCCGACCGGCTGGTGGCGGCCGGCATCACCTCGGTCCTCAACTTCGCCCCGTCGGTGGTGACGGTGCCCGACGGCGCGTCGCTGCGCAAGGTCGACCTGGCCAGCGAGCTGCAGATCCTGAGCTTCTACCAGCAGCGGCGCTCGCCGCCGCCCGGCCGGCGACGGCGCCGAGCGACGGACGGTGCCGGCCGTCGAGGCCCGGCGCCGACGGCAGCTCGGCGCCGCGAGCGTCCGGCCCGGGCGAACGCGATGATCGACGAGCCGCTCTACCCGGTCCACCTGCGCCTGGCCGGCCGGCGCTGCCTCGTGGTGGGCGGCGGACCGGTGGCGGCCCGCAAGGCCCGGGGCCTGGTCGAGTGCGGGGCCGACGGTCACCGTGGTGGCCCCCGAGGTGGTCGACGAGCTCGACGCGCGCTCGACGGCGTCACCTGCGAGCGCCGCCCCTACCGGGCCGGCGAGGTGGCCGGCTACCGGCTGGTCGTCGCCGCCACCGACGATCCCGACGTCGACGGGCGGGTGTTCCGGGACGGCGAGCGGCACGGCGTGTGGGTCAACGCGGCCGACGATCCCGACCACTGCAGCGTCATGCTGCCGGCCGTGGTCCGCCGGGGCCCGATCGTGGCCACCTTCTCGACCAGCGGGCGGAGCCCGGCCATGGCCACCTGGCTGCGGCGCCGGTACGAGGACGAGCTGGGCCCCGAGTACCTGGTCGCTGCTCGACCTGCTGGCCGAGCGAGCGCGACCGGCTCCGCCAGGCCGAGGGTCGGCCGACCGAGGGCCTTGATTGGCAACAGGCCCTCGACTCGGGAATGCTGGACCTCGTCCGCGAGGGCAACCTCGCCGAAGCCAAGGAGCGCCTCCAGGCGTGTCTGTCGTCGTCATCGGGCTGAACCACCGCACCGTGCCGCTCGACCTGCTCGAGCGGATGACGATCGACGAGTCGCGCCTCGGCAAGGCCCTCCACGACGTGGCCGGCCGCGAGCACGTGAGCGAGGCGGTCGTGCTCTCGACCTGCAACCGCACCGAGATCTACGTGGTGGCCGAGAAGTTCCACGGCGCCTACGCCGACGTGCGCGACTTCCTCTCCGAGCTGGCCTACCTGCCGCCCGAGGACTTCAGCGACCACCTCTACGTCGCGTACGACGAGGAGGCGGCCGCCCACCTGTTCGCGGTCACCTCGGGGCTCGACTCGGCGGTGATCGGCGAGGCCGAGATCCTCGGCCAGGTGCGCGACGCGTGGACCCGGGCGCAGGAGGAGCGGCACGGTCGGCGCGTCGCTCAACCTGATGTTCCGCCACGCGCTCGAGGTGGGCAAGCGGGCCCGCACCGAGACCGGCATCTCGCGCAACATCGCGTCGGTGTCCACCGCCGCGGTCGCCATGGCCGCCGAGCGGCTCGGCTCGCTCGAGGGCCGCGCCATCCTCGTGCTCGGCGCGGGCGAGATGGGCGAGGGCATGGTGCGCTCGCTGGTCACCGCCGGCGTGGTCGACGTGCGCATCGCCAACCGCACCTGGGAGCGGGCGGTCGAGCTGGCCGACCGACCTCGGCGGCCGGGCCGTCCGCCTGGCCGACCTCGACGCGTCGCTGGCCGAGATCGACCTGCTGCTCACCTCGACGGGCGCGTCGTCGCTGATGCTCGAGCACGGCGACCTGGCCCGCGCGATGGCGGCGCGCGCCGGCCGCCCGCTGCTGATCGTCGACGTGGCCGTGCCCCGCGACGTCGATCCCGTCGGCCGGCGACCTCGACGGGCGTCACGCTGCTCGACATGGACGACCTGCGGGCCTTCGCCGCGGCCGGCATGGCCGAGCGCCGCCGCGAGGTGGCCGCCGTGCGACGCGATGGTCGACGACGAGGTCGTCCGCTTCACCGCCGTGAGCACCGCGCAGGAGGTCGCCCCGCTCGTCGCCGCGCTGCACGAGCGGGGCGAGGCGATCCGCGCGGCCGAGCTCGAGCGCTTCCGCGCGCCGGCTCGGCCGAGCTCGACGACCGCCAGCTCGAGGCGGTCGAGGCGCTGACCCGGGGCATCGTGGCCAAGCTGCTGCACGACCCGACCGTCGAGCTGAAGGACGCGGCCGGCACGCCTCGCGGCGAGCGCCTGGCCGACGCGCTGCGCGACCTGTTCGAGCTCGAGTGACGGGCCGGCGGTAGTGGCCGGCGCACTCGTGCGCATCGCCACCCGGGGCAGCGCGCTGGCGCGCTGGCAGGCCGAGCACGTCGGCCGACGCTGCTGCGCGGCGTCGACCCGGCCGTCGACGGTCGAGCTGGTCGTGGTCGAGACGTCGGGCGACCGCAACCTCGACGTCGCCCATCTGGGAGATGGGCGGCAAGGGCGTGTTCGTGAAGGAGGTGCAGGCCGCGGTGCTCGACGGGCGGGCCGACCTCGCCGTGCACTCGGCCAAGGACCTGCCGGCGGTCACCCACGACGACCTGGTGCATCGGCCTGCGTGCCCGGCCGCGGCGATGCCCGCGACGCCCTCGTCGGCTCGACGCTCGACGGCGCTGGCGCCCGGGCGCGCGTGGTGGCCACCGGGTTCGGTGCGCCGGCGGGCCCAGCTGGCCTGGCTGCGACCCGACCTCACCTTCGCCGGGCTGCGGGGCAACATCGACACCCGCCTGCGCCAAGGCCGGCGAGTTCGGCGCCATCGTCATGGCCGCGGCCGCGCTCGACCGGCTCGGGCTGCGCCGACCGCGGTCGCCGAGGTGCTCGAGCCCGTCGGTCATGCTGCCCCAGGTCGGCCAGGGCGCCCTGGCCGTCGAGTGCCGGGCCGACGACGACCGAGCTGGGCCGGCGCTGCTCGCGTCGCATCGACGCACGAGCCGCAGCCGGCGACGCCGTCGACGCCGAGCGGGGCTTCCTGGCCGAGCTGGGCGGCGACTGCGACCTGCCGGCCGGCGCCTACGCCACCGTGTCCGATCCGGACGGCGAGCATCGCGCTCGAGGGGCTGCTCGCGTCGCTCGACGGTCACGTCGTGCTGCGGCACCGCGCTCGTCGGCGTCGAGCTCTGGACCGCGGCGAGCCGGCCGACGCTCGGCCGGTCGGTCGCCCGCCACCTGCTCGACGACGACGGCGGAGCCGCACTGCTCGCCCTGATCGCCGAGGCCAGCAGCCGCGCCGGGTCGCGGTTGTTCGTCCAGTCGTCGGTACGTCGGCGGCTGCATACGTCCTGTCATACGACTGCCAATTGCCGAGACTATCGTTGCCGGCGTGCCGATCGAGCCGAGGAGGTAGGGGTGGCGGAGACGCCAGAGTCTGGCCGACGAGACCGACGGGCGCGTCGCACGGCGGGAGCGCAACCGTGACGCGGTCGTCGACGCCATCATGGTGCTGGTCAAGTCCGGCGAGATCGAGCCGAACATGGCGCAGGTCGCCGAGGTGGCCGGCGTGTCCGAGCGGTCGATCTTCCGGCACTTCGAGAGCCGCGAGGCGCTGATCGCCGCGGTGATCGACCGCCAGCTCGAGATCGTCGGCGTCGATCCTGCCGCGAGATCCCATCCGACGGCCCGGTCGCCAACCGCGTGCCGCGCGCTCGTGCGCGAGCGGGTCGCGCCTCTACGAGGAGATCACGCCGATGCGCCGCTGCGCGCTGCGCGTGGCCGAGCGGTCCGACCTGGTCGCCGACCAGCTGGCGTCGGCCCGCACGCTGGCTGCGCGACGAGCTCGAGACGGTGTTCGCCCGCGAGCTCGAGCGGCGGCCCGCCGGCCGACGGCGCGACCTGCTCGCCTCGCTCGACCTCGTGACGAGCTGGGAGGCCTGGAACGTCCTGCGCCAGCACCAGGGCTGCTCGGTCAGCCGGGCCCGCCGCGTCACCGAGCGCCTCGCCCTCCGCGCCCTGACCGTGACCCGCAACGGCTCGACGGCTTCTACGCGTCCCAGATTCCCAGTTCTACGGCGCGGTCAGGCGGGGGCCTCGACCTCGAGCGTGCGGACCTCGAGGGGGGCGAGTGCGTCGTAGAGGTCGGCCACCAGGTCCGAGCGGAGCGCGGCGACCGACGGGATCGTCCCAGCGGTTGTGCCACTGGTGGGGATCCTCGTCGACCTGGTACAGCTCGCCCTCGGTGCCGTCGTACTGCACCGGCGCGACCTTCAGCACGCCGTCGCCCCAGACCTTCTCGAGCCCGTTGGGCTGGCCGCCGGTGCTCGGTTCGTAGACCGTGCACAGCCAGCCGTCGCGGTAGACCGAGCGCAGGTGGTAGCCGTAGCCGGGGAACTGGCTGTCCCACTCGCAGATGGCCCGCTCGCGACCGGAGCCGTCGGCGCTCCGGCAGCGCCGAGCCCTGCATCCAGTCGGCCGGCTCGACGCCGGCGATGGCGCAGAACGTCGGGGCCAGGTCGACCTGGCCGACCGGGTCGGACACCACCGCCGGCGTCGATCGCCGGCCGACGGCGCGGGCCGCCAGATCATCGGCAGGCGCATCAGCGAGTCGGTGTGGAACGGCCCCTTGTAGACGAGCCCGTAGTCGCCCTGCAGCTCGCCGTGGTCGGTGGTGAAGAAGACGTCGGTGTCGTCGAGCCAGCCCCGTCGCCGACAGGTGCGTCGAGCACCCGCCCGCAGGCCTCGTCGATCAGCTCGTTCATCACGTGGGTCTTGGCGTTGATCTCGCGGATGTTGTCGTCGCTCAGGCTCTGGGGACGGAAGGTGGCCGGGCCGCCCTCCTGGTTGACCCACCGGCCCTCGTAGTACGCGAGCCAGTGCGCGGGCTTCTGGGCCAGCACCTCGCGGATCTTGTCGGGCGAGCCGGGGTGTCCGGGCGGGCAGGTCGAGGTCCTGCCACGGCACGCGGGCCGAGCTCGGACGCGGGCGGATCCCACGGGTGGTGCGGATCGGGGAAGCTCATCCACACGAACCAGTCGTCGTCGTCGTCGTAGCGGTCGAGCTGGTCGATCACCAGGTCGGCGATCCAGTCGGTGTGGTACCAGCTCGCGCGGGATCGGGTTGTTCTTCGTCTCGGGCGCGCCGGTGTCGCCGCCGGGCGAGCCGCCGAGCAGGTCGGCGAAGCTGTGCAGGTGCTCGGGGTGGTGCTCGGCCAGCCAGCGGCCGTAGTGGCTCACCTTGACGTTGCCGAAGGCGGCGACGTGCATGGCCTGGACCGATCGGTCGAAGCCGCGCCACGGGCCCTCGTCGCCCTGGCGGGGCCGCTGGTTCTCCCGCCACCGTCAGCTGGGGGTCGAAGCCGGGCTCGAAGTGGGCCTTGCCGAGCAGCGCGGTGCGGTAGCCGGCCTTCTCGGCCAGGTAGGCGGCGACGCTCGGCGCGTCCTCGGGCAGCGGGATGCCGTTGGCCACCACGCCGTGGGTGCGCACGTACTGGCCGGTGAGCATGGTCGAGCGCGCCGGCATGCACACCGTGTTCTGGTTGTAGGCCCGCCGGTAGTTGACGCCCTCGGCGGCCAGGCGGTCGACGACCGGCGTGCGGGCGATCGTGCCGCCGTTGCAGCCGAGGCTGTCGTAGCGCTGCTGGTCGGTGGTGATGAAGAGGATGTTGCGTCCCATGGCGTCGACCCTTCGCAGCTCGTCTTCACAGGAAATCTACTGTCAGTTAGACTGCCACTACATCGCAGGATCGTCAATCAGCCGTGCGGCAGCGAGTCACCGATGCAGGTTCTCCGCACACCCGACGACCGCTTCGACGGTCTCGACGGGCTTCTCGTTCGAACCGCACTACGCCGAGGTCCCCGACCTCGACGGGGGCACCCTGCGGGTCCACTACCTCGACGAGGGTCCGGCCGACGGCGAGGTCGTGCTGCTGCTGCACGGCGAGCCGTCGTGGTGCTACCTCTACCGCAAGATGATCCCGGTGCTGGTCGGCGCCGGGCTACCGGTGCATCGCCCCCGACCTGGTCGGCTTCGGCCGCTCGGACAAGCCGGCCAGCCGCGACGACTACACCTACGCCCGCCACGTCGAGTGGATGCGCTCGCTCGTGTTCGACGTCGCTCGACCTGCACGGCGTCACGCTCGTCGTGCCAGGACTGGGGCGGCCTCGTCGGCCTGCGGCTCGTCGGCGAGCACCCCGACCGCTTCGCCCGCGTCGTGGCCGCCAACACCTTCCTGCCCGTCGGCAACACGCCCGCCGGGCGAGGCGTTCCTGAACTGGCGGCGCTTCTCGCAGGAGGTCGAGACCTTCCCGACCGGCTTCATCATCAACGGCGGCTGCACCTCCGACCTCGAGCGCCGAGGTGGTCGCGGCCTACGACGCGCCGTTCCCCGACGAGTCCTACAAGGAAGGCGCGCGCCAGTTCCCGACCCTCGTGCCGACCACCCCCGACGACCCGGCCATCGGCGGCCAACCGCGCCGCGTGGGAGGTGCTCGAGCAGCTTCGACACGTCCGTTCCTCACCGCCTTCAGCGACGGCGACCCGATCACCGCCGGGTCCGACGCCGTGCTCCAGGCCCGCATCCCCGGCGCGGCCGGCCAGCCGCACACCACCATCGTCGGCGGCGGCCACTTCCTGCAGGAGGACAAGGGCGAGGAGCTGGCGGCCGTCGTGGTCGATTTCATCGCCGTCCACGCCGATCTGATGGACTGACCGGCATGGGCCGACCGCCGATCGACTTCGTCGAGCTCGACCCCGAGCGGTGGCTGGCCCTGGCACCGGCCGGCCGGCCCGTGCCCGCCGCGCTGGCCTCGACGCCGGCCATCGCCGCCACCCACGTGCCGCTGGCCGAGGTGGTCGCCCGCCAGCAGGCGGTCATCGGGTCCGGCCCGGCGCCCCGGCCCTACGTGGTGGGGGTGACCGGCGGGGTGGCCGCCGGCAAGACCGTCACGGCCGCCGCGCTGGCGGCGCTGCTGGTCGACCAGCACGGCCTGCGGGTGGCGGGGGTGTCGACCGACGGCTTCCTCTGGCCCAACGCCGAGCTCGAGCGCCAGGGCCTGCTGGCGCGCAAGGGCTTCCCGGAGAGCTACGACTACGCCGCGCTGCTGGCCTTCGTCCGCGCCGTCCGCCGAGGCGCGCCGGTCGTCGAGGCGCCGCTCTACGACCACGCCACCTACGACATCGTGGTCGGTCGCACCCAACGCGTGGAGAGATCCGACGTGGTGGTGGTCGAAGGGCTCAACGTCCTGCAGCCGGCCCCCGGTGTCGCTCCCTCGACGGCGGACGCGGTGTCCGGACTGCTCGATCTCGGGGTGTACGTCGACGCCGACCTGGCCGACCTGCACCGCTGGTTCGGCCATCGGGTGCTGCGGCTCCGGGCCGAGGCCACCGGCGACGGGTCGTCGTTCTACGACGGCTTCGCGGCGATGAGGGACGACGAGTTCGCGGCGATGGCCGACGGCGTGTGGCGGGCGGTCAACGAGCCCAACATCGTCGACCACGTCGTTCCGACGCGGTCGCGGGCCGACCTGGTGCTCGAGAAGCGGGCCGACCACTCGGTGCGCCGCGTCGCGCGTCCGGCGCGACCTGCTCCCTGCGGGCTGATCAGCTCAATCCGACTCGGGGACCTGCGGGTCGCGCCACATGAACCAGATGGTGGGGCCGTCCTTGCCGAGGACGCGTCTCGCCCGTGACCTCGAAGCCGAAACGCTGGTAGTAGGGCACGTTGACGTCCTTGGACGACTCGAGGTAGCACGGCAGCCCGATGCGGTCGCAGCGGTCGGTGATCTGGCGGATGAGCGCGCCGCCCATCCCCTTGCCCTGCGGCTGGCGGGATCGGTGCCGAGGACCGAGAGGTACCAGTGCGGGTCGCGGGGGTGCTGGCTCTCGACCGCCCGCTCGATCTCGCAGCGACGCGAACACCCGCGTGCCGAAGGCCCGCAGCAGCTCGGGGGCGGATCGCAGCACGGCGCAGGTTGCTGAGCTTCCACTCGCCCGGCGGCTTCCACAGGGCGGCGCCCTGCCGGTCGGGCGTGGTGAGCACGGTCCCGACCTTCATGGCGTCGCGGCAGGTAGGCGCGGAAGGTCAGCTCGAGGCGTCGCAGGCTGGTCGACTCGTCGGGGAACAGCCACATCCACACCGGGTCGTCCACGAAGGCGCGGGCCAGCACGCGGCCCAGCTCCTTGCGGTCGGCGGGGGTGGCCTCGACGACGGCCGGGGCCGGGGGTTCGCTCATCGGTCACGGGTGTCCTCCCTCGGGCGGGTGGTCATGACAGGCGGAACCAGCTGTCCATGTGGTCGAGCATGGCATCGGCCACCAGCCCGCGGTCGGGGATCGTGTCGGCCATGCCGTAGATCGGGGCCATGCCGCCCTCGACGTCGGGGTCGGCGCGCACGTCGTCGATGGCGTCGCGCAGGTCGGCCAGGAAGCGCTCGGCCACGCCGGCCTGCGTGTGGCGCAACGTCACGCAGAGGTGCACGGCGGCCGGCCGGTGCAGCCCGTTGAGGGCCCAGCCGCGGCGGGTCATGGCGTCGAGCACCCGGAAGATGTCGAGCGTGTCGTCGGCGCTGGCGAACGCGATCACGAACAGCGGATCGCCGATGATGGTGAGCTCGGGGAAGTCGGATCGCAGGCCGGCCTTGACCGTGTCGGCCACCTCGAGGATGCGGCGCGTGGCGTCGAGGTAGCCGGCCTCGCCGATCGAGACGAGCGCGGCCCAGCACGCCGCGCTCGAGCGCGCCCGGCCGGCTGCCGGCGAAGGTGGGCGAGCAGTAGAGGCCGCCGGGCCAGTCGGTGGTGGTGAAGTACTGGAAGTGGCGCAGCTCGAGCGTGCGGTAGAGCACGACCGAGGTGCCCTTGGCCGCGTAGCCGTACTTGTGGGTGTCGGCCGACATCGACGTGACGCCGGGCAGGCGGAAGTCGAAGCCGGGGACCGGGTAGCCGAGCTTCTCGGCCCACGGCAGCACGAACCCGCCGAGGCAGGCGTCGGTGTGGAAGCCGATGCCGCGGGCCGGGCCAGCTCGCTGAGCTCCTCGATGGGATCGATCACCCCGTGGGGGAACGACGGCGACGAGCCCACGATGACGACGGTGTCGTCGGTGATGGCGGCCTCGGTGGCGGCCACGTCGGCCCGGCCGTCGGGCGAGGGTCGGGCACGTGCACGATGTCGATGCCGAAGTACTGGGCGGCCTTGTCGAACGCGGCGTGGGCGCTGATCGGCACGATCATCTGCGGCGAGGTGATGCCACGTGTGGCGCGGGCGTGGTCGCGGTAGGTCTTCATGGCGAGCTGGATGCTCTCGCTCCCGCCCGACGACACCGTGCCGCACACGCCGCTGTCGGTGCCGGGACCGTCGCCGATGCCGGCCCCGCCGAGCATCGACGCGGTCATGGCCACGATCTCGCTCTCGTACTTGACCGCGCTCGGCCACAGGTCGGTGTGCAGCGGGTTGGCCTGCGAGTTGAGGGCGTAGACGCGGTTGAGGAAGTCGATGTGGTCGGGGTCGCCGTTGTACACCGACCCCGACGCGTAGCCGTCCTCCCACCGCGCCGCCTCGAGCTCGGCCATCTCGGGTCATCTCGGCCAGCACCTCGTCGCGGTCGCGCCCGGTGGGCGGCAGGGCGGCGAAGGTCTCGTAGCGGGCGCGGTAGTCGCGGACGGTCGGCTCGGCCGGTCGGTTCGTGTCGGTCGTGTGGGTCACGGGTGAGTCGCTCCCTGTCGGGCGCCCGGCGGTTGAGCCTGGCGTAGAGGCCCTTGTTCTTCTTGTACAGGTCGACGAACGTGTCGAACAGCCGGTCGTAGGTGGCCCGGTTGGCCGGGTCGGGCCGGATAGGTCTCGACGATCTCGATGCGTGACGGTATGTCGTCCCATTGCAGATGGCCGAGCGCGACCGACGCCGAGAAGGCGGCCCCGCGGACGTTGGCCAGCACCGGATCGGCGACCTGGCGGATCGGGCGGTCGAGCACGTCGGCCAGGATCTGGCACCACAGCGGCGATCGGGCGCCGCCGCCGACGAAGTTGAGGTGCTCGAAGCGCCGCTTGGTGAACTTCTCGGTCGCCTGGTTCATCCACCGGGTGTTGAGGGCCACGCCCTCGAGCACCGATCGCACCAGCTCGGCCCGACCGGTCGCCAGCGACACGTTGAACCACCCGCCGCGGAGGTGGTGGTTGTCGACGGGGGTGCGCTCGCCGTTGAGCCACGGCAGGAAGATGACGTTGCCGCTGCCCGGCGCGGCGCGCTGCGGCCAGCTCGTCGACCCGGTCGAAGACGTCGTCGGGTCGGGCGCCGACCGCGATGGCGTCGTCGGGGTAGAGCACCTCGTCGAGCAGCCAGGTCAGGCACTTGCCGGCGGTGTCCTGCTCGGTCGCCACCCAGTAGCGGCCGGGGATGCCCGACGGCAGCGACGTGATGTTCGAGAGGATGTCGGTCTTCTTGAAGGGCACGTGGCACGACAGCCACGACGACGTGCCGATGTAGAGGTGGCCCTCGAGGTCGCGCACCGCGCCCGAGCCGATGCCGGCCGAGGCGGTGTCGCCGGTGCCGGCGACGACCTGCACGCCGTCGGGCAGGCCCAGCTCGGCGCGCCGCCTCGGGGCTCAGCGGTGCCGATGATCGATCCGGTGGGCACCAGCTCGGGCAGCTTGGACCGATCGACGCCGACCCACTCGATCAGCTCGTCGTCGTAGTCGACGTGCGACAGGTCGCGGTTGTCGGTGACCCAGTGGCCGACGATCGTGTCGTAGGCCGCCACGGCCCGCCCGGTGAGCCGCAGGTTGAGGTAGTCCATCGGTTCGAGGAACAGCGCGGCGGCCTCGTACACGTCGGGACGCTCGTGCTTGAGGAACAGCATCTGGCCGACCGGATCCTTGCCGGTCCGCGACGGCACGCCGCCGGTCACGCGCAGCCACTGGCGCAGCTTGCGGGCGTTGTAGCCGACGGTCGGCACGACCACGCCGCCCCCGGACACGCCCTGGGCGTAGCGGGCGCCCCGGGTGTCCATCCAGCTGATGGCGTTGCCGATGTGGCGGCCGTCGGTCGCCGACCGCGACGGTGGTCATCCACTGGCTGGTGACCGAGATGGCCACGATCTGGTCGACCGGGACCAGTCCGCCGGCCGATCAGCCGCTTGATGCCCGACCACGATCGACGGTCCACCACTGCTCCGGGTCCTGCTCGACGCCGCCGTCGGGCAGCAGGATCAGGTCGTTGGTCTCGTAGGTGTGGTCGACCACCACGCCCTCGACCGAGATCAGCGCCACCTTCGGGCCGCCGGTACCCAGGTCGACGGCCAGCACGAAGGGTCCGGCCGTCAGTCGGCACCGCGGCCACGCTACCGGCCCGGCGGATCGGGGTCGTCGGGGACTCAGCGTCCACGAGGCGGCAGCCGTGTACCGAATCGGTAGGTAGGTGCCGCCTCGTCGAGGAGGGGACGCGCCGGCGGTGGGCGTTCCCCTAAGCTCGGGCCGGGTGAACGCGAGCGACGGGCCGGACGAGGCCACCGGCATCGGAGCGAGTTGGATGTCGACCGGGTGCTGGCCGAGGTCGCGGCGGCTCCCGACGACTACGTCAAGGTGGCCGTCACCGACATCGACGGCATCCTGCGGGGCAAGTACCTCGACAAGGCCAAGTTCCTCTCGGCCGCCCGCAGCGGGTTCGGGTTCTGCAACGTCGTGTTCGGGTGGGACTCGGGCGACCAGTGCTACGACAACACCACCTACACGGGCTGGCAGAGCGGCTACCCGGACGCCCAGGTCGCGCGTCGACCTGTCGCACCATGCGGCGCATCCCGTGGGAGGACGACCGGCTGTTCTTCCTCGGCGAGTTCGTCGACGCCGACGGTGGCGGCCTCGACGTCTGCCCGCGCCAGCTCCTGCAGCGGGTGCTCGCTCAGGCCGCCGACCTCGGCTACCACGCCAAGGTCGGCCTCGAGTTCGAGTGGTTCAACTTCCCGAGACGCCGGCCTCGCTGCGCGAGAAGGGCTACCGCGACCTCGACGCCGCTGACGCCGGGCATGTTCGGCTACTCGATCCTGCGCCAGAGCCAGAACCAGCCGTTCTTCGACGCGCTGCTGTCACGAGCTGCGCGCCTTCGGGGTGCCGCTCGAGGGGCTGCACACCGAGACCGGTCCCGGCGTGTTCGAGGCGGCCATCCTCTACACCGACGCGCTCGAAGCGGCCGACCGGGCCGTGCTGTTCAAGTCGTCGGTCAAGGAGATCGGCTCGCGCTTCGGCATCCTCGCCTCGTTCATGGCCCGCTGGAACCCGTCGCTGCCCGGCTGCAGCGGCCACCTCCACCAGAGCCTCTGGTCCGGCGATGGCGGGGCCGAGCGCAACGTGTTCTTCGACGCGGACGACGAGCGCGGCATCAGCGACCGCTGCGCTCGTACGTGGCCGGGCAGCTGGCGCTCCTGCCCGAGATCCTCGTCCTGCTGGCCCCGACGGTGAACAGCTACAAGCGGCTGGTCGACGGGCTTCTGGGCGCCGACCACCCCGAACTGGGGCGTCGACAACCGCACGGTCGCCTGCCGGGTGATCCCGGGCCGCGCCGGCTCGACGCCGGCTCGAGACCCGCGTGCCCGGCTCCGACGTCAACCCCTACCTGGCCACCGCCGCGTGCGTCGCCGCCGGGATGTGGGGGATCAGCCACGGCCTCGAGCTCGATCGGCCCGAGACGATCGGCAGCGGGTACGCCGACGCGCGTCGAGCGGCTGCCGCGCACCCTGCACGAGGCCACCGCGCGCCTGGCCGACTCGAAGGTGGCGCGCCAGCTGTTCGGCGACGGGTTCGTCGACCACTTCGTGGCCACCCGGGAGTGGGAGTGGCGCCAGCACCTCGAAGCCGTCACCGACTGGGAGCTCGGCCCGCTACTTCGAGATCATCTGACGTGATCGACCCGGTCGACCTGGTCAGCTCGTTGGCCAGCCACGGGATCGCCGTCGCCGGTCGTCACGGCCCGATCGAGACGGTCGATTCGCCCCACGCCGAGGAGATGGCCGCGGTGGCCGCGGCGGTGCCGCGCCGCCGTGACGAGCACCTGACGGGCCGCGCGCTCGCCCGGCGGGCGTTGCACGACCTGGGGGTCGACGCCGGTCCCATCGGGCGACGCGACGACCGGTCGCCGGACTGGCCGCGGGGCGTGGGGGGCTCGATCACCCACACCGAGGGGCTGTGCGCGGTGGTCGTGGCGCGCCTGCCGACGGGTTGGTCGCTCGGGATCGACGCCGAGGTCGACGCGCCGCTCGACGATGCAGTCCTCGAGCGCGTGCTGTCGTCGCTCGAGGTCGATCGGCTCGGCGGGCGCGTCGAGCGCGACGGCGTGATCGTGTATTCGGCCAAGGAGTCGGTGTTCAAGGCGGTCAACCCGATGACGGGTCGATGGCTCGAGCCCCATGACATCGAGGTGACGCTGCGCGTCGACGACCAACCGGTCGAGGGCGCGGGCGAGAGCGGCGTCTTCGACGTGGACTGGTGCGGGCGCGGACGGCGGGCGCTGGCCGGATGGCTGCCGGTCGGACGGTGGGTGCGATGCGATCCGTGGGTCGCGACCGGCTGCGTCCTGCGTCCTTCCTGACTCGACGGTGCGAAGGGCGGAACGGGTGGCCCACTACGATCGGCCCGTCGGTGGCGTTGGGGTAAGGGTGTGTGGAGCACGTGATCATCGATCTCTCGGCCGGCGATCCCGATCGCCCGAGCCTGCTGGGGCCCGGATGCGCGTCCGTCACCCGCGCCGAGCTCGCCGCGGACGTCTGGCGGGTGGCGGCCGCTCTGGTCGAGCGGGGTGTGCAACCGGGGGATGCGATCGGCCTCGTCGGGCCGAACGGGCCCGAGCTGGCAGTGGCCTTCCTGGCGGTGTCGTCGGTGGCCGCGGCGGCGCCGCTCAACCCGGCGCTGCGGCCGGCCGAGCTGGCCTTCGAGATCGACGACCTCGCCCTGCGCGCCGTGCTGGTGGTCGGACCACGACACCCGGTCGAGGACGAGGCCGAGCAGGCCGGCGTCGTCGTGCTGGCGTCTCCTCGACGCCGCATCCGGCGGGCACGCGCTCGTCGGCCCGGACCTGGCGGAGACTCCACCGGGTGGTCGCGGCGCTCCCGGCGTCGGCGATGCAGCGGCGTTCGACCCCGACGTCGGCCTGGTGCTGCACACCAGCGGCACGACCGCGCGGCCCAAGACCGTTCCGCTGACGCGGGCCAACCTGGCGGCCTCGGCCGCGCGCGGTCGCGACCACGCTCGAGTTGACCCCCGATGACATCGGTCTCGAGGTCATGCCGCTGTTCCACGTGCACGGGCTCGTCGCCGGCCTGTTGGCTCCACTCGACGCCGGATCGTCGGTCATCTGCACGGGTGGCTTCCACGCCCCCGACGTGCCGCGTTGGTGGGCCGACCTGTCGCCGACCTGGTTGACCGCGGTGCCCACGATGCACCAGGCGCTCGCCGAGCGGTTGCGCTCCCATCCCTCCGAACAGCCGTCGCGACCGCTGCGCATGCTGCGGTCGTCGTCCGCGGCGCTGTCCCCGCAGCTGCTCGGCCTGGTCGAGGACCAGCTCGGCGCGCCGCTCATCGAGGCCTACGGGATGACCGAGGCCGCGCACCAGATCGCGTCGAACGTGCTGCCGCCGGGTGAGCGTCGCCCGGGCTCGGTCGGCAGGGCGGCCGGCCCCGAGCTCGCGGTCATGCGCGACGGCCGTCCGGCCGAGACGGGGGTCGAGGGGGAGGTGGTGATCCGCGGGGCCAACGTCACCTCTGGCTATGCCGGCGCCTCGGACGAGGTCAACCGCCGACGCCTTCGTCGACGGTTGGTTCCGCACGGGCGACCTCGGCTGCCTCGATGCCGACGGCTACCTGACCCTCACCGGGCGCATCAAGGAGATCATCAATCGCGGCGGCGAGAAGATCTCGCCCCGCGAGATCGACGAGGTGCTGCTCGACCACCCGCGGGTGGCACGGGCCGTCACCTTCGCCATGCCCGACGTCCGGCTGGGCGAGGAGGTGGCGGCCGCGGTGGTGGCGCGCGACGGCGACGCGCCGACCGAGCGCGACCTGCGCCTGTTCGTGTCGACGCGTGTCGCGGCGCACAAGGTGCCCAGGCGCGTGCTGGTCGTCGACGAGCTCCCGACGGGACCGACGGGCAAGCTGACGCGGGTCGGACTGGCGGCGCAGCTGGGGCTCGACCGCAGCCGGGACGACGACCCGACGGCGGGTGCCGCCGCCGAGGCCGCGGTGACCGTCGAGCCCCGCACGGACCTCGAACGGTTCGTGGCCGGGCTCTGGGCCGAGGTGCTGCGCCTGTCGCCCCCCGTGAGCGTGCACGAGCACTTCCTCGATCTCGGTGGTGACTCGATGGCCGCGACCGCGTCTGCTGGCCGCGCTGCGCGACCGACTCGATCTCGACGTCTCGATGCTCGACCTGTTCGACCTCCCGACGATCGCCCAGCAGGCCGACCTGGTCGAGCGCCTGCTGGTCGAGGCCGATGCCGGCTGAGCCGGCGCCGCTGGTCGCGGACGAGCGCCGGGTGTCCGGGTTGCTGCGCGCCCGGCTGGCCCGCTCGTCGGCGGCGATCCCGGCCATCGGCGCCGTCCACCGCGCCGCTGACCTCCACCCAACGCGGCCTCTGGTACGACACGCGCGTCGACCCGTCGGGCGCCGCGCACCACCGCCCGACGGTGATCCGGTTGCGGGGCCCCCTCGATGTCGGCGCCCTGCAGACGGCCCTCGACGCATCGGTCCGCCGCCAACCGGCGCTGCGCACCACCTACCCGTTGGTCGGAGGCGAGCCCGTCCAACGTGTGCTCGAGCCGCGGTCGGTCCAGATGCACCTCGTCGATGCCACGACTGATGTCGGACGGGCGACCACGACCCTCGACGCCGTGGCCACACGCCCGTTCGACATCGAGCACGAGGCTCCGTTCTCGGCCACCTTGATCGTCCTGGCACCGGACGACCACCTGCTGGCGCTCGCCGTCGAGCACCTGTCGATCGACGGGCCGTCGGCCGACGTGCTCGTGGCCGATCTCGCCGAGAGCTACGCGTCCGCAGTCGGGGGCGTCGATCCACACCTGCTCGACGGCGGTCGGCCGGTGCTGCGTTCGAGCTTCGCGGCGTGGGCGGCCTGGCACGAGGGCCGCATCGACGAGGCCAGCCGCGAGCGTGCGCTGGACTGGTGGTCGTTCATGTTGGCGAACCGGGCGCCGGCGGAACCGCTCGCGCTCGATCCGTCCGACGCGACGCGCCACGCAGTCGGCGTCGCGTCGATCGGGGGCTCGGTCGACCTGGGAGGTCGGTCCGGCCTGTACCCGGTCACCGTCGAGGTGCCGGCCGCGGTGGTCGAGGGCCTGCGGAGCCTCGCCCGGTCCGAATCGGTGACGATCAACGCGACGGTCATGGCCGCGTTCTCCGCGCTGTGGTGGGACGACGGCGGGCTCGACGACATCGTGGTCGGGATGCCTCTGTCCGACCGCGATCACCCCGACCTCGCGGGCGTGGTCGGCTGCTTCGTGCGGGTGCTGCCGGTGCGATTGCGGTCCGGGGCGACCGACACGCGGCGCGGGCTGGTGCGCCGCGCCGGCGCGACGGTCAACGCCGTGCTCGACCATCGTGCCGTGTCGCTGCCCGAGATCATGTGGTCGGTGTCACCCCGCGACCGGTCCGGAGCCGTGTCCGAGGTGCTGCAGGCGGTGGTGCAGACCCGCACCGCGGACACGGCCCGCGCGCTCGGTGCGGCCGGGGTCGACTTCGAGCTGGTCCCCCTGGTGGTCGCGGGGCCGGGGCCCAGCGTGACCGTGTCCGACCGCGGGGAGATCACGGTGGCGGCGGCCGTTCCCGACGACGACCGCGCGCCCGGTGGATCGCCCCGCGCCGCCGGTGCTCTCGGTGCCGCGCTGGTCGAGCAGCTCGCCCGCTTGGTCGACGACCCGGATCGGCCGCTGCGGCCGCCGCGACGATCGCCGCCCGCCCGGCAGTGCCCGACGGGCGACAACCTGGTCGGACCTCGCCGCGCTCGACCTTCCGGCGAGGCCGGCGACCCCACGTTGACCGAGCTGTTCGCCGAGATCGAGGCGACCCACGGACCGCGGATCGCGGTGCGCGAGGTGGAGCGCGTCGTCACCTACACGGAGCTCGGCGAGCTGGCCCGGGCCACGGCACGCCAGTTGAGCGAACACGGCATCGGCCCCGGCCGCACCGTCGGTGTGCAGTTCGAGCGGTCGATCGACTGCGTCGTCGCCATGCTGGCCGTCGTGCTGACCGGCGCGGCCTACGTCCCGCTGGACGAGCTGTCGCCACCCGAGCGCACGGCGATGATCGTGGACGACGCCGGGCTGTCAGCCGTGATGCGTGCGTCGGGGATCGAGTGGCTGCCGCCGGCGGACGCGTCCGGGGACGGTCGCGGACCGGTCGAGCTGCCTCAGGGGTCGGGGGCCGACGCGCCGGTGTACGTGATGTACACGTCGGGGTCGACGGGACGACCCAAGGGCGTGGTGGTGCACCATCGGGCCATCGTGCAGTTGGTGCGCGACGGCTACCTGCACCTCGACGTCGACGAGGTGGTCGGGTTCGCGTCGACCACCACCTTCGACGTCGCCACCTACGAGGTCTGGGGTGCGCTGCTGAACGGCGCCTGCCTGGCCGTGATCGACGTCGACACGCTCGTCGATCCCGATCGCCTCGAGGCTCGGATCGCCGAGTGGGGCGTGACGACGCTGCAACCGACCACCTCGCTGTTCCACGCGCTGGCACGACGGCGCCCCGGCGTGTTCGCGGGCCTGCGCCAGCTCGGCGTGGGGGGCGAGGCGATCGAGCCGCGGTGGGCGCGCGCGGTGCTCGACGCCGGCCCGCCCGCTCGCTTCGTGCACGACTACGGGCCCACCGAGACCACCACCACCGCCACCTACTACGAGATCTCCGAGGTGCCGCCCCTCGCGGTGTCGGTCCCCATCGGTCGCCCGCTCGACCGGGTCTCGCTCGAGGTGGTCGACGAGCGCGGCCGGCCCGTGCCCGCCGGCGTGCCCGGCGAGCTGGTGATCGGGGGCGCGGGTGTGGCGCGCGGCTACCTCGGTCGCCCGGAGCTGACGGCCGAGCGCTTCGTGCCCGACCCGCGGTCCGCCGACCCCGACGCCCGCAGATACCGAAGCGGCGACGTCGTGGTGGCGCGGCCCGACGGGCTGATCGAGTTCCTCGGCCGCGCCGACTCGCAGGTGAAGGTGCGGGGCTACCGCATCGAGCTCGGCGAGATCGAGGCGGCGCTCATCGCCCATCCCGGGGTCGACCTGGCGGCCGCCTCGGTGTGGCGCAGCTGACGGCGATCCGATCGTCGTCGGCTACGTGGTCGTCAACTCGCCGGCGACGACCTCCGACGAGCTGCTCGACCACTTGCGGGGCCGGATACCCGCCTACATGCTTCCCGCGACGATCGTCGCCCTCGACGCGCTCCCGCTCACGCCGAACGGCAAGGTGGACCGGCGGGCCCTGCCCGACCCGCGCCCGGGCGGCGCGGGTGCGTCCGCGTCGCGAGCGGGCGATGGTCCGGGCGCCGCGGGCGTCGAGCTGGTCGAGACGGTGCCCGCGCGGGATCCGCGCCGGCCCTGCGCGCGACCTCGAGCTGATGGTCGGGGTGTGGTCGGCGGTGCTGGCCGTCGACGCGGTCGATCCCGATGCCGACTTCTTCGACATCGGTGGTCACTCGCTGCGGGCCCTCACGCTGCTGGCGGCCGTCGAGGACACCTTCGGGGTCGACCTGCGGATCGCCGACCTCATCGCCGCCCCCACGGCGCGTCGACTGGCCGGCCTGGTGGTCACTCGCGATCGGGTGGCGCACCCTGGCGGGCTGATCGAGCTCAATCCGGGACCGCCTGACGGTCCGGTCCTGCACCTCGTCCCGGCCGGCATCGTCATCCGGTGGGTCAGCGACTACCGCCTGCTGCTGCGCCACCTCGATACGACCGAGCGGGTCGTGACCTACGAGCCGCCCGGGCTGGCGCCCGGCACGGCGCCCCTCGACTCGATCCCGCGCCTGGCCCGCTGGTACTGCGACCGGGTCGTCGACACCCAGCCGACGGGACCGGTCCACCTGGCCGGCCATTCGGTCGGCGGGATCATCGCCCTCGAGGTGGCCCGCCGGCTGGTGGCCGCCGGACGCGAGGTGCCCGCGGTGGTCCTGCTCGACCCGCGCCTGCGGGATCAGCCGCTGTCCACGCCGGTGGCGCTGCGAGCAATCGCCCGCAACCGCGTCCGGCGCTCCGGTGATCGGCTGCGGCTGCGGCTCGGCCACGGGGCGCCCAGCCAGGGCGACGGCCCGACGAACGGCCTCGATGACGGTCGGCGGGTGGGGGAGAGCTACCGCCTGCAGCACGACCTGGCCCGCTCGACGCACCTGGCCTGGGCGCGCTATCGGCCGTCCCCCTACGACGGTCCGACCACGCTGATCACCACCAGTGGCGTCGAGGGTGAGGCCGTCGACCGGGCGGTGGCGGCCACGTGGATGCCCTACCTGCCCGGGGCCACCGTGGTCGAGGTGCCCGGGCGACACAGCGGGACGGGGTCGTTGCTCGACGATCCCCATGTCGAGCGGACCGCCGAAGTGCTGCGCCGGGTCCTGGCCGGCTGACGCTCTCGACCTGAGGGGGGTGTGCCGTTCACTCCCTGACATGCCGCATGTCAGGCGCTTGGACGGGTTGCCGGACGGCGTGTACGCATATATGCTTACAGACATGGAGCACGCGAGGTCACTGCTGCGGGATGCCCGACAGGCGGCGGGTCTGTCGACCAGGGCGCTGGCGACTCGCGCCCAGGTCTCTCCGTCGACGATCGCCCGTATCGAGGCGGGCCGGGTCGATCCGACCGCTGGGATGTTACGGAAGATTCTCGAGGCCACCGGACATGAACTTCGCCTCGAAGCGCCCCCTGCTACGCCGGCTCTGCGTGATCTGACCGATGCCTGGACGTCGACCGCGGACGCGCCCCGACCGGACTGGACGCGGATCCGCGCCTTCCTCGACCTGCTGGCTCTGCACCCGGAGCGAACCGTCGGGGCCATAGCTCTACGACCGCCGTCATCGGGTTCAGACACGATCGATGCGCTCCTGGCCGGCATCGCGGACAAGCTTGCCGATGACGCCGGGTTCACGCGACCGTCGTGGACGGGATCTGCGCCGGTCCTCGATCGCCTTTGGCAATCGCCGGGCACGCCTCGGATGCAGGCGGCGGCGCTCAAGGCCACTCCGTCACAGTTGCTGGCTCGGAACGTAGGTGTGGCCGAAGAGAGCCTCTGGCGTGATCGCCAGACCATCGGACTTTGAGCGACGCGGTCGTCCCTCTCGGCGGGGAGGACATCAAGCGGTACCTCCACGAGGTCGCCGACGAGCTCGAGGGTCGCGGAACTCAGCATGTGATCGTGGTGGTCGGCGGATCCCTTCTCGCGATGCACGGTCTGCGCGGCGCCACCCGTGACGTCGACAGTGTCACGCGCCTCGATGCTGAGCTCGTGGCCGCCGTAGCGGTTGTGGCCACGCGTCATGATCTGGCACCGAGATGGCTGAACGACGCGGCCGCTGCGTTCATGCCCGGAGGCTTCGACGAAACCACCTGCGACGTTCTCGTCGAGCACCAGCGGCTCCTCGTGCTCGGTGCCCCGCTCGATCAGGTCTTCCTCATGAAGCTCTATGCCTCACGCGAGCTCGACCGTGACGACCTGGTGAGACTGTGGCCGCTCTGTGAGTTCGACTCGCCGGCCGAGGCGGCCCGCCGGTTCGAGGTCGCCTACCCGCACGTCGACCCAGATGAATACCTCGTCGAGTACATCACTGAGATCAGTCGGGCGGCCGCCGCTTCGGGATGAGACCCGTGGGCGGACCGTCACGTCGGCATGCCGACCACCAGATCGGTGCGCGTCCCGACGGCGGACCCAGGTCGCGTCCTAGAGTCTCGGGCGGGTGAAGAGCGATCCGAGTTCGGCTGGTGCTGAAGGGCACGCAACGGAGACGCAGTCTGTTCGCAAGCGGATCACCACTCGAGCGAGCGCCCTGCGATCGTCACTTCAAGAGCGTCGTGCCGGGTCGATCTCGATCGACGCCGCATTCCGCGCTCTCGACGTCGAAGCCGAGACAGGCGGCGGGGTCCTTGCCGGAGCAGTCGCCTTCCGGGTGTTCATGTTCATGATCCCCTACGTCTACTTCGCCCTGGTGGCCTTGGGGATCGGCGCAGCGGTCGCGGGACGCAACCCCACCGATCTGGCCCACCAGGTCGGCATCGCCGGCTTGGCCGCATCGGGAGTCGCGAGCGCCGCCGACCTGAGTGCAGGCTCCCGAGCCGTCGCCATCCTTGTCAGCGGGTTCGCACTCTTCCTCGGTGCCCGGGCCCTGAGCAAGGTGTTGTGGATCACCCATGAGCTCATCTGGCGGGTGAAGCAGCCGCGAATCCGAGCGACACGATCCGGTCTCGGCCTCATCCTCGTCGTGACGGTAGGGCTCGCCGTGGCTCTCGGCGTGGGCTGGCTCCGCCACCGCTCCACTCTGCTGGCAGTGGTCGCGCTGCTCGCCTACACCCTTGTGCCGATCGGGCTCTGGCTCCTCGTGTCCTGGAGGCTCCCCCACGGCGAGTGCCCATGGTGGGCGCTCGCACCCGGAGCAATCCTCTTCGGTATCGGCGTCGAGGTCCTCCATGTCGTGACGGTCACGTTCATCGCTCACCTCATGACGTCCAAGACCGAGATCTACGGCGTGATCGGCGGCTCGATCACCCTCCTGCTCTGGGCCTACTTCTTCGGACGAATCGTCACCGCCACCGCAGTCCTCAACTCAGCTTTCTGGAGCCGCTACATCGCTCGACACAGCCCCGACCAACCGCAAGGCAGACGCCAACCGACGACACTCGCACCCCGACCTCCCGAACCGAACGGAACGTGAGGCGCAGCGGGTCACGCAGCGGCTCACACCTGGGAGGAAGGTCTGCGGTGTTTGACGACGCGCCGCGGCTCGACGGCCGTGGGAACCACTGCGGGCGTCGACCATCGCGGGGGGGTGCCACCACCACGACCACGGGTGGTAGCCCGCTGCCGGCTCGACCCACCAACGGGCACACTGTCGGCGTGACGGTGTGGCTTTGTGCAAGATCCCAGATGCGCGAGCGCGTCGTGACGTGGGTCGCGGTCATCCTGTTGATCGGGTTGCTGGGTGCCGTGGTCATGACCACCTCCGCCGGTGCCCGTCGCACCGCATCGGCTTATCCACGTTTCCTGCGAACGTCGAAGGCGGCCGATCTGCTGATCTCGCCAAACGGTTCCGGGTCCACGGGGTTCTACCGGGCGCTCGCACGCACCCGCGGCGCGGCGGTGGTCGCGCCGGTGGCTGGTTTCGGGGTGGCACCAGTTCGTGCACTGCATTCGCCGCTCCTGATCACGGCGAGCATGGATGGGCGTTTCGGCTTCGCGGTCGAGAAGCCGAAGGTGGTCTCTGGACGCATGCCGCGTCTGTCGGAACCTGATGAGGTTCTTGCCGACACGACCGCCGCCCACCAGTTCGGCCTGCACGTGGGGAGCGTGTTGCGCGTGGACGTGGCGAAGTCGCAGGAAGAGCTGCCAGATCCATCGATCGACCCGGTGATCGCGCTTGTCGTGGTCGGTATAGGCGTGAGTCGGGACAGCGTCGTGTCGGTGAACGCCCTGGCCTCGACACCGACCCTGATCGCGGGACCCGGTCTCGTCCGACGGCTCGGTGCCCCGTACTTCGCGTTCGACGGTGCCTATGTCGTCCTCGATCGTGGCACGTCGAAGGCAGCGTTCACGTCGCGCGCCCAGGCGCTGGCCCGGCGCTTTCCGGAGACGGGTGGCAGCTTGCTCGTCGCCGACGAGGCACAGCAGGCGGCCAAGGTCGAGCATGCCATCAGGCCGCAGGCGGTCGCACTCGCGCTCTTCGCGGCGCTGGCCGCGATCGTCGCGCTCTTCGCCGTGAGCCAGATCGTGGCCCGGCAATTGACGGCGACGTCGAGGGATGTCCCGACACTGAGGACCCTCGGGGTGACCCGCCAAGGCATCGTGCTGATCCTGGAGGCTCAGGTCGCCGTGGCGGCGACCATCGGAGCGATCATCGCGGTGTGCATCGCCGTGCTCGCATCGCCGGTCACGCCCATCGGCCCTGCCGCCTTGGCCGAGCCGCATCCCGGCATCGCGGTCGATGCCCTCCTCCTCGGCGTCGGCTTCGTCGCGCTCCTCGCGCTCGTCGTCGCGATGGCCGCGTGGCCTGCATGGCGCGTCGCGGGAGCGCTATCGGATCGCGTTGCCGTTGAACGAGCCGGTGTCTCTCGGTCGTCCGCGACCAACTGGGCCGCACAAGCCGGAGCGCCTCCGACCATGATGGTCGGTCTCGGCCATGCAGTCGATCCCGGCCCTCGACGTTCGGCGCTACCGCGAGCGAGCGCCATTGCGGCGGTCACGGTGGCGGTCGCAGCCACTGCTGGCGCGCTGACCTTCGGGTCCAACCTCTCACGGCTGGTGGAGACGCCCCGCCTCTACGGACAGTCGTGGGACGTGACTGCCGACGCACAGTTCAGCGACCTTCCCACTGCCGCGATCACGGCGCGCCTCCGCCGCGAGCCCGGTGTGATCGCCTGGACCTACGGTGAACATGCGGACATCTCGGTGGCTGGCCAGTCGGTTCCGACCATCGGGCTCGTGTCCGCGCACGGTCCACTCCTGTCCCCCACACTGATCACGGGACGCGCGGCGCAGCAGGCCGGTGAGATCACCCTCGGCGCCAAGGCGCTCGCAGCCACCCATCGACAGATCGGCCAGACGGTCGCCGTGAGGCTGCCCGGAACCGGCAAGGGCGGCAGCCAGCCCACGAAGATGCGGATCGTCGGCCAGAGCATCTTCCCGTTCTTCGGGCGAGGGAGCTTCACACCAACCGGACTCGGCGTCGGTGCACAGGTGCTCGATCCCCGCAACGGGACCCTCAATCCTGGACAGCCACAGGGCTTCAACGTCCTCCTCGTGCGCGTCGCTCCGGGACGAGAGCACGACGCGAACGTGGCGCGGCTGGCCGACGACCTCGTCCGCACCGATCTGTGCGGTCAGGACAACCAGTGCAGCGTGACGACGGCCGGTCGACCGGTCGACGTGGTCAACTACTCGCGCATCCAGACGACTCCGCTCGCGCTCGCCCTGCTTCTGGCGGTGCTCGGCATCGTGCTGCTGCTCTTCATGCTGGTCACCTCGGTGCGCCAGCATCGGCGCGACTTCGCGATCCTGAGGACGGTCGGGTTCACCAGGCGGCAGGTCTCGTTCGCCGTCGCGTGGCAGGCAACGACGCTGGTCGCCGTGGCGCTCGCCGTCGGACTCCCGGTCGGTGTCGCGCTCGGCCGCTGGGCATGGTCGATCTTCGCGACGAACCTGGGCGTGCCAGACAGTCCGACGACCCCCTACCTCGCGCTCCTCATCGCGATCCCGATCGCGCTGGTCATCGCGAACGTCCTCGCCGCCGCTCCCTGCATCATCGCCGCACGCCAGCGGCCGGCGACGGCGCTGCGCACCTCGTAACGACCAGCCTGACCACCTTCGCCCACGAGACGGAGCGGCGAGGAGTAGTTGCGCCGAACGGCTGTCGACGCCCGAGAATTTGTCACGCGTGAGTACAACTACCCAGGCACCCATCGGGACCGTTCGGACCACCGGCGTGGGCCGGGCGGCCCAAATCAGTCCTTTTCTCCCGTGCGTCGCATGCCGATACAGGAGCGTGCGCGATGGGAAGGTCTGCGTTGGCTGACACGCTCGCCTCGAGCCAGGCCACCGGCGCGCCCGCGAACGAATCGACGCTGGCGCCGTTGCCCCATCGCGTCGCCGACGCCAAAGGCCACCCGATCGACATCGGCGACCCGGTCGCGTTCGCGACCGAGCTGCTCGAGCGCAGCCAGGCGCTCCTGGCCACCCTCGAGCACGACGTCGAGCACCTCCGCGCCGACCGGGCCGAGGAGCGCCAGCGCATCGAGGCGAGCTACGTGGCCGAGTGCGACGCGCTCGAGGCCGCCACCGACCGGCTGGGCCGGCTCCAGGCCGGGGCCCGCCAGACCGCCGCCCAGAAGGGCAAGTTGCCCCTGCTCGAGGCCGCCCTCCGCCTCGGTCCGACCCTGACGGTGGCCGACGTCGACGAACCCGGCGCCTTCGCCCGGCTGGTCAGCTCGCTCGAGGCCGAGCTGAAGGCGGCGCACGGGATCACCGGCGGCATCCGGATGCCCGAGATCGGCCGGCTGCTCAGCGATGCCGCCCTGGCGGTCGCCCGGATGAGCCAGCGGGCCGACCACCTCAAGCAGCGGCTGCTCGACCGCACCGACGACGAGCTGCAGGCCGAGGGGACCGAGGCCAGGGCCAGCTTCGAGATCGGCCTCGGCGTGCTCGCCCGTGACCTCGAGCTGCTCGACCAGGCCCTGCCGCTGCCGGCCCATCCCTGGACCGATCCCGGCTGGGACACGTGGGAGCCGCTCGACGCGCTCGGCGCGGTGCCCACGTGGGTGCGCATCGGCACCTACGTCCATCCCGAGTTGGCCGACGTGGCCATCCCGGCGCTCCTGCCGGCGACGGGGACCTCGGGCCTGCTGGTCGAGTCCGGTGGCCACCACGCCGAAGCGGTCGACGCGGTGCGGAACCTGGTCCTGCGGCTGCTCGCGGCCCTGCCACCCGGCGGCGCCCGCTTCAGCTTCATCGACCCCAAGGGCCTGGGCGAGGCGATCGCCCCGTTCCTCGGCCTGGCCGAGTACGACGCCGAGCTGGTGGCGCCGAGCGCGCTGAGCCTCGAGGGCGAGATCGAGGAGCACCTCGAAGCCCTCACCCGTCACGTCGAATGGGTGACCGCCCATCACCTGCAGGGGCGGTACGCAAGCCTCGACGAGCTGCACAGCGCGACCGGTGAGATCGTCGAGGCCTACCGGTACCTCGTCGTGCTCGACCATCCCGCCGCGTTCAGCGAGCGCTCGCTCGCCATGCTGCGCGCCATCGTCGAGTCCGGCGCGCGCTGCGGCGTGACGGTGATCGTCGTCACGGACGCGTCGGGCCGGCCGTCAACACGGTCAGGCCGGGCCGGCCGCAACCAGGCGATCCCCGGCCTGACCGTGGTGAAGGCCGGACCGCACGGACTGACCCGCGACCTGGGTCGGGCCGGCACGCTGGACCATCGCCGTCGATCCCACGCCCGAGCTCACCGTGGCCGAGCTCGGCGAGCCGAACCTGTTCGAGCGCATCACCACCGCCACCGGCGCGCTGGCCCGCCAGGCCCAGCGCACACCGGTGACGACCGGCGCGGTGTTCGACCTGCTGGCGCGGGCCCAGCGTCGCCGCGTGCGCGACGACCTGCCGTCGACCCGCGCGCCCGTGGACCCGGGCGAGCCGGAGACGTGGTGGTCAGCCGATGCGGTGGCGGGCCTCGGCGCCCCGCTCGGGCGCACCGAGGACCGCGCGCTGGCCAGCCTCTGGTTCGACCGGGCCAACCCGGGCGTCATGCTCGTCGGCGCCGCCGGTCGAGGCGTGTCGACGGCTCTGCACACGATCGTCACCGGCCTCTCGCTGCTGTACCCGCCCGACGAGCTCCAGATGCTGCTCGTCGGCCTGGGTGAGCGTCGTGACCTGGCGGTGTACGGCACGGCCCGACTGCCCCATGCCGTGCTCGTGGCCAGCCAGGCCGAGCGCGAGCTCGGCGGTGCGGTGCTCGACGCCGCCGTGCGCGAGCTGGATCGTCGCGAGGCGCGCTTCGGCCAGGCCGGGACGGGCCGGCTGGGCCTGGCCGGGCACCGGGCGCGCACCGGCGATCAGCTGGCCCGACTCCTGGTCGTGATCGACAGCCTGCGCGAGCTGTTCGCGGTGGACGACACCATCGCGTCGTCGGCGGCGCGCGACCTGCGGCGACTGGCCGAGGACGGGCCGGCGGTCGGCTTGCACCTCGTGCTGGCCGACCGGTGCGGGCCCGATCCAGCGGACGAGGCGGCCTGCCTCGAACGCGTGCCGGCCGAGCTGACGACCGTGCTGCGGTTCGACGATCCCGACGACGGCTCCACCCGACCCGGCGACGCCACGCTCGGGCCGCGCGGCGGGACCGGCGTGGCGGTGCGGACGATGTGGATCGATCCCCAGGAGCTGGCGGCCGACCTGCGCGACCTGCGCCGGCTGGCCGACGAGCGGGGCTCACGGGCGGCCCGCAGGTGATCTCGGGCGACGACGGCGCCGAGCTGACCGGCGCGCCGATGGCCCGCCTGATCGGCGACGAGGCCCAGCGGGCCAACCGTCGGTCGGTGCGCATGTGGCTGGGCGAGCCGTCCGCCCTGGGTGCGCCGGTCGAGGTGCAGCTGCGCCGTCAGGAAGGGGCCAACCTGCTCGTCGTCTCGGCCGGAGGCGGCACGGCGCCGGGCGTGGTCTTCGCGGCCCTCGTCACCGCCCGGATCGCCCATGGTGCCGCACTCGAGACCTGGGCGCTCGATCTCGGTGCCCTCGACGAGGGCTTCGCCGAGGCCGTGGCCGCCGTGAACACGGTCCCGCCCATCCGTGCCGCCCGCAAGCGGTCGGCCGGACGGGTGCTGCGCGCGGTGCTCGACCGGGTCGTCGAGCGCCGCGCGGCCGTCCGACTTCGACGCGCCGCCGTGCCTCCTGGTCGTGCACGGGCTCGGGCGCGGTCGCGAGCTCGGCGGCGACCTCGATGTGCCCGACGGGTCCGACCGGTCCGAGGGGTCCGCCGCGTCCGACCGACCGTTCGAGCTGCTGGCCGCCGTGCTGCGCGACGGGCCCGAGGTGGGCGTCCACGTGGTGGCGTCCTGCGACTCGCTGGCCCAGTTCGACACCCGACTCGGTCGGCCGTCGTTGTCCGAGTTCGGCGTGTGCGTGGTCACGGCCATGGACGAGCAGGACTCGACCACGCTGCTCGACAGCCCCTATGCCTCGACCCTGCGTTCCGGCCACGCCCTGCTGGCCGACGAGGAGCGGGGCAAGCTGGTCAAGTTCCGCCCCTACGTGCTCCCGCCCCGCGGCTGGAGTCCCTGACCAGCTGTCAGGCGTCGGCGGACGAGCCGACGGCTCGAGGGTTGTCGCGGAGCGGTTCGGCGCTGACAGAATCAACGCCATCATGAGCGGCATCCATCACTTCAGCTTCCCGACCGACATCGAGTTCGGCGTAGGCGCCCGGGCCGGGATCGTCGAGCACCTGCGCTCCCGCGGGCTCGTGCGTCCGCTGGTGGTCACCGACCGGGGAGTGGCCGGGCTGGCGGCCTTCACCGACCTGGTGGCCAACCTCGCGGCCGGGGGGCTCGATCCCGAGATCTTCGACGGCGTCTGGGGCAACCCGGTCGAGTCGCAGGTCGTCGCCGGCGCAGCCGCCTACCGGTCCCACGACGCCGACGCGATCGTCGGGGTCGGCGGGGGCGCGGCGCTCGACGTGGCCAAGGCGGTGGCCCTGCTGGCCTCGCACCCGGGCGACCTGTTCGACTACGAGGACGGGGTGGCCGACGCCCGGCCCATCGGACCGGTGCCCCACCTCGTGGCGGTGCCCACCACGGCCGGGACCGGCAGCGAGGTCGGCCGCAGCGCGGTGATCTCCGACGACGTCACCCACATCAAGCGGATCGTGTTCTCGCCGCACCTGCTGGCGCAGGCGGTGTTCGCCGACCCCGAGCTCACCGTCGACCTGCCGGCGTCGATCACCGCCGCCACCGGCGTCGACGCGCTCACCCACAACATCGAGGCCTACCTGGCCCAGCGACTACCACCCGATCTGCGACGGCATCGCCATCGAGGGGCTGCGGCTCGGCGCCGCCAACCTGGCCACCGCGGTGGCGAACCCGAACGACCTCGAGGCGCGGGGCGCCATGTTGATGTGCTCGATGATGGGGGCCATCGCCTTCCAGAAGGGGCTCGGCCTCGTGCACTCGACCGCCCACGCGCTGGGCACGGTGGCCGACCTGCACCACGGCCTGGCCAACGCCGTCATGATCGACCACGCCCTGGCGTTCAACGTCGAGGCCGTCCCGCACCGGTTCGGGGTGATGGCCCAGGCGGTCGACCTCGACGACGTGTCGCCCGAGGGCTTCCTGCGCTGGCTGGCCGACCTCAAGGCCGAGATCGCCATGCCCCGCTCGCTGGTCGACACCGCGGTCGACCGGGCCGACCTCGATCGCCTGGTCGACGTGGCCTTCGAGGACACCTGCCACCTCAACAACCCCTGCCCGGTCACCCGTGACGACTTCGAGCGCATCTTCATCGAGGCCTTCGAGTGACGGGCGTGGCGTGAAGGCGGACGAGGCGAGATGAACATCGTCGATCCCGGCCACCGGCGAGGTCTTCGACCACGTGCTCGACGACACGCCCGAGACGATCGCCGACAAGGTCGCCGCCGCCCGTGTGGCCCAGCCCGGGTGGGCGGCCCGCCCGCTGGCCGAGCGGATCCACATCCTCCGGCGCTTCCGCCAGCTCGTCGTCGACCACACCGACGACCTGGCCGCGACGCTCACGGCGAGACGGGCAAGCCCATCACCCAGAGCCCAACGAGCTGCGCGGCCTGCTGCCCCGCATCGACTTCTTCCTCGACGCCGCCCCCGAGTGTCCTGGCCGACGAGACGGTGCTTCCACGACGGACGCCACCACCGAGGTGATCGGCCACGAGCCGCTCGGCGTCATCGCCAACATCTCGGCGTGGAACTACCCGTACTTCGTCGGCTCCAACGTGTTCGTGCCCGCGCTGCTGGCCGGCAACGCCGTGCTCTACAAGCCGTCCGAGCACGCGACGCTCACCGGGTTGGCCATCGCCTCGATGCTCGGCGACGCCGGCGTGCCCGTCGATGTGTTCGGCGTGGTGGTCGGGGGCGGCGTCGTCGGGCGCCGAGCTGCTGACCCATCGCCTGGACGGCGCGTTCTTCACCGGGTCGTACGCGACCGGACGGCGCATCGCCGAGGCGCTGGCCGGGCAGCATGGTGCCGGTGCAGCTCGAGCTGGGCGGCAAGGACCCCGTCTACGTGTGCGACGACGTCGACGTGGCGTGGGCGGCGGCCAGCCTGGCCGATGGCGCCTTCTACAACAACGGCCAGAGCTGCTGCTCCGTCGAGCGGATCTACGTGCACGCGCGACGTCCACGACGCGTTCGTCGACGCCTTCGTGGCGCGCGGTCGACGGGTTCGTCATGGGCGACCCCACCGACGCGGTCACCTACCTCGGTCCGCTCACGCGTGCCGACCAGGTCGGCGGTGCTCGAGGCCCAGGTCGCCGACGCGGTGGGGGCCGGCGCCGCGCTCGTGCGCGGCGGCCACCGCGTCGCCGATCGGCCGGGCGCGTGGTTCGAGCCGACGGTGCTCACCGGCGTGACGCGGCCGATGGCGGTGATGCGCGACGAGAGCTTCGGACCCGTCATCGGGATCGAGTCGGTGGCCGACGACGACGAGGCCGTGGCGCGCATGGGCGACACCGACTACGGCCTGACGGCGGCGGTCTACACGCCGCGACGAGGCGCGGGCCCGGGCGATCCTGCGGCCGCCTCGACGTCGGCTCGGCCTACTGGAACTGCTGCGACCGGGTCAGCCCGCGGCTGCCGTGGTCGGGTCGCGGCCACTCGGGCATCGGCACCACCCTGTCCACCTACGGGCTGGTCACCTTCACCCGCCCGGGCCTGGCACCTGCGCAGCCTGGCCGTGCGGCACCTCGCACCGAGTGCACCGCGAGCGGCGCCGCCGGCATGGTGGCGGTCAGTGGGGGTGGGGCGAGGGCTGCGGTTCGTCGCAGGCGTGGCACTCGAGCTCGAGGGTCGAGTGGTGGATGCCGAAGCGGTCGGCCAGCATCGCCTTGAGCGCGTCGCCCTGCTGCTGGGCCTCGTGCAGCGTGACCTCGCCGCGCAGCACGACGTGCGCCGACAGCGACGGCTCGTCCGAGGCCAGGCTCCACAGGTGGACGTGGTGGACGGCCTCGACCATGGGATCGGCGTCGAGGGCGGCGCGCACCGCGTCGGGTTCGATGCCGCGGGGCGTGCCCTCGAGCAGCACGTTGGTGGTGTCGCGCAGCAGACCCCAGGCCGACCACCCGACCAGCAGGGCGATGGCGATCGACGCGATCGGGTCGACGCCGGTCGGCCTCCCACGCCCACGCGGCGAAGCCGGCGATCAGCGCGGCCACCGAGCCGGCCGCGTCGGCGGCCATGTGCAGGAAGGCGCCGTGCATGTTGAGGCTGTGGCCCTCGACCCGCAGCAGCGCCATCGCGCACGACAGGTTGACCACCAGGCCGACCCCGGCGACCAGCCATCACGCCGGCGCCCTGCACGTCGGTCGGTGAGCCCAGGCGGAGCACGGCCTCGACGACGATCAGCACCGACACGCCGATCGAGCACCACGCCGTTGAACTGCGCGCCGAGCACCTCGGCCCGCCGGAGCCCGAAGCTGTGGCGCGTCGGTGGCCGGTCGTTCCATCAGGGCGAGCGCGACGAGCGCGACGACGAGCGCCACCACGTCCGAGGCCATGTGGGCGCCGTCGGCCAGCAGGGCGAGCGAGTGGAACGCGACCCCGCCGACGACCTCGACCACGAGGTAGACGGCGTTGGCGGCCAGCACGGCGGCCAGCACGCGACGCTGACGGTGCCGGTCGGGGGGGCCGAGCGGTCCTCGTTCGGCCGGCGGAGAGGCGGGGGCGGCGTGGGCCACGGTTCCAGGGTACCGGTGCACCGCGAGCGGGCCCTGGCCGCGCGAGTCAGCCCGGTCAGGACGGCGGCGGGCCGGCGTGCTGGCGGATCCAGGTGTGCATGGCGATGCCCGACGCGACGCCGGCGTTGATCGAGCGGGTCGAGCCGTACTGGCTGATCGAGCAGACCAGGTCGACCGCGCCGCGGACCGTCGGCGGACAGGCCCGGCCCCTCCTGGCCGAAGACGAGCGTGCAGCGCTCGGGCAGCTCGACCGACTCGAGCGGCACCGCGCCGGGGAGGTTGTCGATCCCGACGAGCGGCATCTGCCTCGGCCGTCGCCCACGCCGACGAAGTCCTCGACGGTCGGGTGGTGCGCGCACGTGCTGGTAGCGATCGGTGACCATCGCGCCCCGTCGGTTCCAGCGGCGCCGCCCGACGATGTGGACCTGCGGCGGCGAGGAAGGCGTTGGCGTTGCGCACGACCGTCCCGATGTTCATGTCGTGCTGCCAGTTCTCGATGGCGACGTGGAACGGGATGCCGGTGCCGGTCGAGGTCGGCCACGATGGCGGCGTTCGACCAGTAGCGGTAGCGGTCGGCCACGTTGCGCCGGTCGCCGTCGCGCAGCAGGTCCGGATCGAGCCGGGCGTCGTCGGGCCACGGCCCGGCGTAGGGACCGACGCCGATCTCCTCGGCGGCGTCAGCGACCGCTTCGGCCGGGTCCGACTCCCTGCTGGACGACTCCGCGCTGATCGTCAGTCCTGGCCGCGGGCGCGGCGCAGGCCCGGGCAGCCCCGGATCGTCTGGTAGCCGTACATCCCGACGATGCAGAACGCCACGACGGAGACGAACCCGCCGATGTCGGGGCCGAGGGTCGAGCGTGACCACCGGTGGTGAGGGCGATCGCGAGGACCAGGGCCGACGAAGGTGCGCACGATGGCTCCGACCGGGCCGGGCCGGGTGCGGGGCGCCCGCTCACCCGGTGGCCGCTCGAACAGCTCGGCTCGAGGTCGGGCGCCTCGAGGCGCAGGTGGGCCTCGATCTCGGCCAGGCGGCGCTCCTCGTCGTGATCGAGCATCGCGCCGATGGTGCCACGATTCCCCGGCGGCTGCCCGATCGGTGCGAGCGGTTCGCCCGACGCGTCCCGGCCCGCGGCCCGGTGGCTCAGGCCAGGGCGAGGAGCACGGCGGCGCTGGCGGCCAGAGCCGAGGCCGGCGACCTGCATGCGACGGAGTCGTTCGCCGAGCACGACCTGGGCCAGCAGCACGGTGGCGGCGGGGTAGAGGGCGACGATGACCGCGACGAGCGAGACGAGGCCACGGCGCACGGCCAGCAGGTAGAGGATGTTGGCCAACATGTCGCCGACGCCGGCGACCACGATCAGGCGACGGCTGCCCGGTTGGTCGGGCGCAGCGATCGACCCGAGGCAGCGAGACGGCCCCGAGCAGGCCGATCGACACGACGCGGGCGCTGAGCAGCGGCCACAGGCCGGCCGAGGCGTGGGTGCGGCTGAGCATCACGAAGAAGCCGCCGAAGGCCACCCCGGCCACCATGGCCAGGACAGGTCGGGTGGTTGGCCCGCCGCACCGGCCGGCGCGGCTGCCGCGACGGGCTCCTCCCGGCTGACCAGGGCGACGGCGGCGACGGCGACGCCGATGCCGACGAGGGCCGGCAACGAGAGCTGCTCGCCCATCGCCACGCCCACGGTCACCGGGAGGGCCGCACCGAACAGCGCGGCCACCGGTGCGACCACGCTCATCGATCCCGCGGCCAGGGCCCGGTAGAAGAGGATGAGCCCGATGGCGCCGAGTCGCGCCGGCGGCGGCGCCGTAGGCCAGGTCGGCAGGCTGCACGTGGGCGGCGGGCAGGAACGGGAGGGCGCTCAGCAGCAGGGTGAGGCCGACGACGTGGGCCAGGAAGGTGACGGCCAGCGGCGAGGTGCGGCGCGCCGCGACCCCGCCGCAGAAGTCGGCGGTGCCGTAGATGGCGGCGGCGCTGAGGGCGAGGATGGCGGTCATGGTCGGGTGGTTCCGTGGTCGGTAGGATGATCCAGCTGGTGCAATAGAGAAGTCTACCAATATCTTGCACCAATCGGTCACTGTGTTGAACTTCGGCGGGGAGCCGGGATCCACCCGAACGAACCCCCGGAGCAGAGAGGGACCTCGATGCCCGACGACCGAGTCCGACGCCTCGTCGGCGGCCATCTCGACCATCGCCCGCAACGTGCGGGCCCTGCGCAACGAGCACGGCTGGACCCTCGACGAGCTGGCCGGCCGCTCGAGCGTGAGCAAGGGGATGCTCGTGCAGATCGAGCAGAACCGCACCAACCCGAGCATCGGGATCCTCAGCCGGATCGCCGAGGCGTTCGGTGTGTCGCTGGCCGCGCTGGTCGAGCTGGACCAGTCGCCGACGGTCCGCCTGGTCGAGCCCCGACGAGGCGGTCGAGCTCTGGCACGGCGCCGCCGGGCAGCGTCGGCCGACTGCTGATCGGCAGCGACCGCCGCGAGCACATCGAGCTGTGGGAGTGGCGCATGGTGGCCGGTGACAGCTACCCGAGCCAGGACCACCTGCCCGGGACCCGCGAGATGCTCCACGTGCACGAGGGCACGCTGACGTTGTCGTCGACGGCACCGACCACCAGGTCGGCCGCCGGAGCGGCCGTGCTGTTCGACGCCGACCGTCCGCACGGCTACGCCAACCGCGGGCCGCAAGGCGCTGCGCTTCACGATGGTCGCGTCGGCTCCGTCGGGCCAGTACGACCGGCGCGACGGCGCGGTGCACGGGGACTGACCCCCGGCGACGACGGGGTGCGCCGCCGTCGGTAGCATCGGCGATCGAGTCGCAGCCGAACGAATGGGGCATCGTCGTGGACGTCAACGACCTGATCGAGATCGAGGCCATCAAGCGCGTGAAGTACCGCTACATCCGCTGTCTCGACCAGAAGCTGTGGGACGAGATGGCCACCTGCTTCACCGACGACGCGATCGCCGCCTACAGCGGCGGCAAGTACCGCTACGAGGGGCGCGACGCCATCCTCGAGTTCCTCGACGCGCTCGATGGGAGCCGACACCTTCCACTCGAGCCATCGCGTGCACCAGCCCGAGATCGACCTCACGGGGCCCGACACGGCCGTCGGGCACCTGGGCCATGGACGACGTGGTCGTGATGACCGACTGGGAGCTCACGGTGCGCGGCGCCGCCTTCTACACCGACGAGTACCGCAAGGTCGACGGCGAGTGGAAGATCACCCGCACGGGCTACAAGCGCACCTACGAGGAGATGCAGCCGCGGGGCGAGGTGCCGGGCCTGAAGCTGACCGCCAGCTGGTGGACGACCGGCGGGGTCAGCAGCATCGACGCCTGAACCGACCCCCGTCGGTCACGCCCGGGGTGGGTCAGCCGCGGCGCGCGGCAGGCACTACCGTCTCGGCTTCCATGCTCGCCGTCACCGCCCCGCTCACCTACTTCCAGGCGATCGTGCTCGGGGTGCTCCAGGGCGTCACCGAGCTGTTCCCCGTCTCCAGCCTCGGCCACTCGGTGCTGCTGCCGAGCCTGTTCGGGTGGGACAACCTGGTCAAGGCCCAGTCACAGACCGAGTCGTTCTTCCTGGCCTTCCTGGTCGGGCTGCACGTCGCCACCGCGCTGGCCCTGCTCGTCTACTTCTGGCGGGACTGGGACCGCATCATCCGCGGCTTCTTCCGGTCGCTCCGCGACCGCCAGCATCGGCGACGACGCCGACGCCCGCCTGGCCTGGCTGCTGATCATCGGCACCATCCCGGTCGGGCTCGTCGGCCTGATCTTCGAGCACTCGCTGCGCGACGCTGTTCGCCAAGCCCCTGGCCGCCGCCATCTTCCTCGTCATCAACGGGCTGATCCTGCTCGGCGGCGAGCTGGCTGCGCCGTCGCTCCGACGCCCACGCGGCCAGCGGCAAGGCCCGCCCGCCGCGCGCTGACCACGCTGCACCCGGTCGAGGGCGTGGTCGTCGGCAGCAGCCAGATCCTGGCCCTGTTCGCCGGCATCAGCCGGTCGGGCGTCACCATGGTGACCGGCCTGCTGCGCGGCCTGAGCCACGAGGACGCGGCCCGCTTCTCGTTCCTGCTGGCCACGCCGGTGATCCTGGCGGCCGGGCGTCTACAAGCTGCCCGACCTGACCGGCACCAACGGCAACGGCATCCGCGGGCAGGTGCTGGTCGGGCAGCCTCGCCGCCGGGCATCGCGGCCTACGTTCTCGGTGAGGTTCCTGCTGCAGTGGTTCGAGACCCGGACGCTGACGCCGTTCGCCATCTACTGTCTGGTCGTTGGGCACCTTCTGCGTCGTCCGCTTCGCCTGACGACCTGCGCCCTCGGCTCGACCTGCCCGCGCTCGACGCGACCATGGCGGCGCCGGCGGCGGCCGCGACCACTACCGCGAGCACGGCCACGCCGTCGTCCGCGGCCTGGCCTCGGCCGACGAGGTCGCCGCCTACCGTCCGCTGATCGAGCGAGGCGGCGGCCGAGCACAACCGCGAGTCGCGCCCGCTGGCCGAGCGCGAGACCTACGGCCGCGCCTTCCTGCAGACCACCAACCTGTGGCAGCGTCGACGAGGGCGTGGCCCGCTTCGTGCTGGCTCCGCGCTTCGGTCGGGTGGCGGCCGAGCTGCATGGGCGTGGACGGGGTGCGGCTCTACCACGACCAGGCCCTGTTCAAGGAGCCGGGCGGGGGCCGCACGCCGTGGCACCAGGACCAGTTCTACTGGCCGTTCGACACCGGCGACACCATCACGATGTGGATGCCGTTGGTCGACGTCGGCCGACGAGGTCGGGTCGATGCACTTCGCGGCCGGCAGCCACCGCATCGGCCACGTCTCCGGCGAGTCGATCAGCGACGAGTCCGACCGCCAGATCACCGCGCTGATCCGCCGAGCGCGGACCTCGAGGTCGAGACCCACGGGCCCCTGCGGGCCGGCGACGCCACCTTCCACGCCGGCTGGACGCTGCACTCGGCCGGCCCGAACCCCACCGACGCGATGCGGTCGGTGATGACGATCATCTACGTGGCCGACGGCATGGTGGTGGCGCCCCCGGCCAACCCGTTCCAGGAGTTCGACCGCCGCGTCTGGTTGGACGGCACGCCACCCGGCGCAGCCGGTCGGCAGCGAGCTCAACCCGCTCGTCTGGCACCGCCGACTCGCCCCCTGAACCGGCCTCGTCCGTCAGACCATCCAGTGATCCGGCCGGTAGGTTGCGACCGATGAGCGAGACGACGCAGTGGACGGTGCAGGCGATCGGGTGGGTGTCCTGCAACCGGGACGAGGTGCTCGACGACGACTGGGGGGCGGTCGAGGCCACCATCTCGCTCGTCGCCCCGTTCGACGAGCGTTCGGTGCTCGGGCTGGGCGAGTTCAGCCACGTCGAGGTCGTCTACCTCTTCGACCGCGTCGATGCGGCCACCGTCGACACCGGCTCGCGCCACCCGCGCTCCAACCCCGACTGGCCCGAGGTGGGCGTGTTCGCGCAACGGCACAAGAACCGGCCCAACCGCATCGGCGTGTCGCGGTGCGAGCTCGTGTCGGTGGACGGGACCGTCGTGGTGGTGCGCGGGCTCGACGCCATCGACGGCACGCCCGTGCTCGACCTCAAGCCGTACATGATCGAGTTCGGCCCGCGCGGCGACGTGCGCCAGCCGACGTGGGCCAGCGAGCTGATGTCGACCTACTGGTGACCGCTCAGCGGGTTCGCCGATGACGGGCGGGTCGTCGGCCAGGGCCTGATAGGCCGCGAGGCACATCGTCGTGTAGGTGTCGACCAGCTCGCGGCGCGGCACGCGGCGCTCGACCCAGCAGTCGATGACACCTTCGAACCCGGCCAGCAGGATGGTGGTGGCCACGCCGGCCACCCGAGCGCTCGAGCCCGTACGCCTCGGCCGCCTGGACGGCGTAGAAGTCGCCGACCATGCGCTGCGCAGCATCCGCCGGCGCTCGCCGAGCGCACCGGCCAGCGTCGGAGCGCTCGAGCAGCGCCACCACCAGCGGACCCCGTTCGGCCAGCACGTCGAACCAGGCGGCCGAGCGAGGCGCGGATCGACTCCTCGAAGGTGATCGCCCGTGCCATGGCCGTGCGCACCTGGTCGGCGATCCGGCTCATCTCGCGCTCGGCCAGGGCCAGCAGCAGGGTGTCGGCGTTGTCGAAGTAGCGGTAGCACGAGGGCCTTGCTGACGCCGGCGTGCGCGCGCCACCGACTCCATCGTCACCGCCTCGGCGCCGTCCGGCGGCCAGCAGCTCGGCGGCGGTGTCGAGCAGCTGGCTGCGTCGACGGGCGGCCGGCAGCCGACGCCGGACGCCCGACGCGGCCAGAGCGGCGGGGGAGGCCATGGCCCGGACCCTACCGGCATGGCGATCCCCGCCGGGATCGGCCCCGGACGTCGCAAGGGCCCCGGGAACCGATATGGTTAGCAACGCTAAATAGTTGCGGACAGAGTCGGCAACGAGCTACGGGAGACGATCTCGGACCGGTGACGACGTGAGGATCGAGCCATGAGGCGCTTGGGAATGGCAACCCGCGAGACGTTCGCGTCGATGCACGTGCGCAACTTCCGGCTCTTCTTCACCGGCCAGCTGATCTCGCAGGTCGGCAACTGGCTGACCCTGATCGCCCAGACCCTGCTCGTGTTCGAGCTGACCCACAGCGGCGTCGCCGTCGGCCTGCTGGCCGCCGCCCAGTTCGGTCCGGTGCTGATCATCGGCCCCTGGGCCGGCCTCGTCGCCGACCGCTCCGACAAGCGCAAGCTGCTGCTCATCGTGCAGGTCATCGCCATGGCCCAGTCGTTCGCGCTGGCCGCGCTGGCCTTCAGCGGCCATCCGGCCGTGTGGCGCCATCTACGCCGTCGCCTTCGTCGGCGGCATCACCGTCGCCTTCGACAACCCGGCCCGCCGGGCCTTCGTCGTCGAGATGGTGCCCGAGGACGACATCACCAACGCGGTCAGCCTCAACAGCGCGCTGATGACCTGCGCCCGCGTGGTCGGACCGGCCCTGGCCGGCCTGCTGGTCGCCACCGTCGGGCTTCGGCTGGTGCTTCGCCGCCGACGGCCTCTCCTACATCGCGGTGCTCATCGGCCTCTGGATGATCCGGACCGCCGAGCTGCGCCTCGGGCCCGTCGCCATCCGGGCCAAGGGCCAGGTGCGAGCCGGGCTGCGCTACGCCCGCAGCGTGCCCGAGCTGTGGGTGCCGCTCGTGATGATGGCGGTGATCGGCACGCTCGCCTACAACTTCCAGGTCGTCTTCCCGCTGTTCGCCGAGCGCAGCCTCGGCGGCGACGTCACCACCTTCACGCTGCTCTACTCGGTCGTGAGCGTCGGATCGCTCATCGGCGCCCTGGCCGCGGCCCGGCGCACGACGATCACCGTGCGCGTGGTGGCGCTGGCGGCCATCAGCTTCGGGGCGATGATGGGCGTGCTGACCTTCGTGCCCGAACAGGCGCTGGCCTTTCCGGTCTGCCTCCTCGTCGGCATCGCCAGCATGACCTTCATGACGGCGTCGACGGCGATCGTGCAGATCCGGTCGGAGCCGGCCATGCGCGGTCGGGTCCTCGCCCTGCAGGCGATGGTGTTCCTCGGCAGCACGCCGATCGGCGGACCGATCGTGGGCTGGATCTGCCAGCAGTTCGGAGCCCGCTACGGGCTGGCGGTCGGCGCGCTCGCCGCCCTGGGAGCGGGGATCTGGGGCATGACGACGGTTCGCAAGGCCGAGGCCCGCGCCGAGGCCCGGCAGGACGTCGAGGCCCGGCAGGACGTCGAGGCCCGCGCCGAGGCCCGGCAGGACGTCGACACCCCGCGGATCGTCGATCCCGACGAGGTCACCGCGTCGATCGTCGACGCGGTGGCCGAACTGGCCGACGACCTCCCGCCGGATCTGCCCGTCGCCGTCCGCGGCTGACGAGGGACCGCTCCTGCGGCCCGGTCAGGCGCGGCGCAGCCGGTTGCCCCGTGCGCCGGTGGCGTAGGAGACCAGGTCGACGAAGAAGGCGAAGATGACCAGGAACCAGCCGAACCCCGAGACGCCCACCGCGTGGCCGCCCGGCACCGCCGCCCCGGCGTAGCAGACCGCCCAGGCCAGGGTGGTCCACGGCAGGAACACGAAGCCGAGCGCGGCGACCCAGAAGCTGTTGAACGCCGTCGACATGCGGTCGGTGAACAGCCAGAGCAGGAAGATGGCCAGGCGGGGCGACAGCCACGCCACGAATGCGAGCAGGCACATCGCGGACCTCCGGCGCCGGTTCCCAGCGGGCACGGTCGACGGTGCGACCGCTCTGACGGCAACGCGATCGTAACCCCGGGCCGGGATCGTCATGATTCGGTAAAGATCCCCGGCGCCTGGTGCCGATATTTGACGAATGCGTGCACAACTACGCCGGCTGGCGGCGTGCGGGGTGCTCGTGGCCATCGCGCTGGTGGCCGTTCCGTCGCCGGCCAGGGCCGACCCGATCGTCGACACCGAGGCGCGGGCCACCTTGGTGGCGGCCCGACTGGTGCAGCTCGACGCGCGGCTGACGCTGCTGAGCGGCAAGGTGGCCGATGCGGAGCACCGCCTGGCGCTGGCTCGCACGCGGGCCAAGGCCGGCCAGGACGCCCTGGCGTCGGCCCGCCGACAGCTGTCGAGCCGTCGCCACGACCTGACCGATCTGGCCGTGCAGGCGTACATGGGCGGTGGGTCCGAAGAGGTCGGTGCGCTCGACGACCTCGACGGGCAGGCATCGCTGGCGTCGGTGCGGGACGGCTTCGTCAAGACCGTGGGCGACCGGCGCCACCGCGTGGTCGAGGCCGCCGCGGCTGCCGAGCGCGACGTGTCCGACCGTGCCGACCGCCTGACCCGCGACCAGCGCGCCGCCGAGAAGTTGGCCAAGCAGCTCGCCGACCAACAGGACGCCACCGTCAGCGCGCTCGCACAGGAGACCGCGCTGCAGAAGACCGTCGACGCCCAGCTGGCCCGCTTGATCGCCGAACAGGAGACGACGGGCGCGGGCGAAGCCGACGCACCGACCCCGGCCGCCGCACGCGCCACGCTGGCGGCGGCGATGTTGACGCACCTCCCACCGGCACCCGACCCGGCGGCCGCGGCGGCGGTGAAGGCGGCGCTCAGCAAGGTGGGCGACCCCTACGTCTGGGGGGGCAGCGGTCCCGACACCTTCGACTGCTCGGGCCTCGTGATGTGGGCGTGGGGACAGGCCGGGGTGTCGCTCGCCCACTGGACGGGCGATCAGATCAACCAGGGCAAGTCGATCCCGATGACCAGCCTGCAGCCCGGCGACCTGATCTTCATGTGGCCGCCGGGAGCGCAGGGTGGACCGCCCGAGCACGTGACGATGTACATCGGGAACCACCTGATCGTGCAGGCTCCCCACGTGGGAGGGTTCGTCGAGGTCAGCTCGATGGGGTGGTGGGCCGGCGCGGCCAGAGCGGCTGTGCGCGTCGTCCCGATCCCGCCGCCCGCGCCACGCTGAGACGGGCCGAGTTGACCCCGAGCGGCCTTGCCTCTAGTCCGCGTCGGCCACGAACGACCTGACGGCCAGGCACCGGCACACCTGGATCTGGTACGCGCGTAGAACCGATCGCGCCCGGCCTGCTGCGCCTGCCGGTGGCGCGGGTCGTCGCGCCAGGCCCCGTGGCTCGACTCGTCGTCGAACGTCACGATCGACACGCGCTCACCGTCGTCGGCCACGAACGTCTTGAAGTCGACGAAGCCCGGCATCTCGCGGGCCTCGGCCAGCATCTGCTCCGCCGTCTCGTCGTACTCGGCCCCGGCGGTGTCGGCCAGCCTCGACCGGAACACCGTGACCACCTGCCCCGCGGCGACCTCGTCCCCGGCCACGGGCGGTCAGGCCTCGCCCGACATCTGCTTCATGAGGCCTTCGAGGTCGAAGTAGTCGCGCCAGAGGGTGATGCGCCCGTCGGCCACCTTCCAGACCCCGGCCACGGGGATCTCGAGCCAGGTGTCGCCGGTGCGGAAGCGGTCGGTGCGCTCGTTCATCACGACATCGCCCTCGGACACCTGATGATGGACGACCCACGACACCTCGTCGGTCACGAAGGTGGCGAGGTAGTCGCGGGTGGCCTGCGCGCCGTGGACGGTGGGCATCGGGACGTTGTCGTATTCGATGTCGTCGGCCATCAACGCCATGGCGGCGTCGAGATCTGCGGCCTCGATGGCGTGGATGAAGGCGGTCACCGTCTCGGCGGGCGTCATGGCGGTTCCTCTTTCGGGCTGGCGATCGGACCGGGGGACCGAGCCTAGGCACGGTCGGTCCGCCACCGTCGCGCCCGAGCCGCGACGGACTACGGTCGCGCGGCCGGTCGACGCCGGCGCAGCCCGACACGACGGAGTCATCCATGACCGAGCCAACCATGCCCGAACAGCCGGCCGATCGTCCCTTCGAGTTCCGGGGCATCAACCACCTGGCCCTCGTGTGCCGCGACATGGCGCGCACGGTCGACTTCTACACCAACGTGCTCGGCATGCCGCTGGTCAAGACGATCGACCTGCCCGGCCGGGATGGGCCAGCACTTCTTCTTCGACTGCGGGGGCGGCGACTGCCTGGCCTTCTTCTGGTTCCCCGACGCGCCCGAGCCGGCGCCCGGCATCTCGGCGCCGGCGTCGAGGCCCGACCAGGGCGAGCTGACCAGCGCGATGGGCTCGATGAACCACGTGGCCTTCGACGTCCCCGCCGAGCAGATCGAGCGCTACCGCGAGCGGCTCGTGGCCGCGGGCGTCGACTGCACCGAGGTGGCCAACCACGACGACAGCGAGTGGGGCATCAGCAAGGAGATGCACCCCGGCGTGTTCGTCCGGTCGATCTACTTCCAGGACCCTGACGGCATCCTGCTCGAGTTCGCCTGCTGGACCCGCGCCCTCGGTCCCGACGACGTCTCGCACGAGCCGGTCCGCGCCGCGACACCTGCTCAGGCCTGAGCGCGGCTCGTGCCTCGCTTGCGGCAGGTCCCCCGGGCCGAGGCGACGGCTCCCATCGTCACGGTCATGTACGACTACCTGTTCGGCGCCCGCGACCCGGTGGCCGAGCCCGGGACGGCCACCGGGTCGCCCGGTGACTGGTGGACGGTGTTCGCCCTCGTGCCCGACGTGCTCGACCACGCGGTGGCCGGCTTCGGGCTGTACGACAGCCCGAGCGCGCGCGCTCGATCCCGTCCTCCGCGAGCTGGGCCAGACCCGGGCCGGATGGGCGGCCGGGAGCCAGTTCGTGTTCTCCCAGCACTGCAAGTCGCTCCGGAACCTCGGCGTGGGCGAGGACAAGATCACGGCCATCCCGCACTGGGCGGCCGCGGACTGCTTCGACGAGGTCGAGCGGCTCGTGCTGGCCTACACCGACTGCCTGGTCCTGGCCCACGGTCGGGTTCCCGACGGGCTGTTCGACGCGCTGCGGACGCACCTGACCGACGAGCAGGTGCTCGAGCTCACCTACATCACCGCTCTGTACCTGCAGCACGCGGTGATGTCGCGGGCGCTGCGGACCGAGTTCGACGACCGCGACGAGCCGATCGTCGAGGTGGCTGCCCCCGACGGGGCCGATGTCGGCCTCGAGATCAGCCGACCGGACTGATCCGACTTCCGATCCGAGGCCGGATCCGGCTGCGGATCCGGCCCGCCGTCCCGCGCTCGGACAGGTGGGAATGAATGCACCGCGCCGGGGGTTGCCCGGATCGACGGGCGCATGGCTCGGACGATGTCGACCAACGTGCGAGGACGGGCATGATCAAGGTGCAGATGATCATCGGCAGCACCCGGCCCGATCGGGCCGCCGAGCCGGTCGCCCGGTGGGTGGCCGACCGCGTGGCGCGCCACGACGCCTTCGAGCTCGAGGTGCTCGACCTGCGTGACTGGCCGTTGCCGATGTTCACCGAGACGATCCAGACGGTGGGCGACTTCCGCGATCCCGACCTACTCGGATCCGATCGTCAAGCGCTGGAACGCCAAGATCGCGGAAGCCGACGCCTTCATCATGATCACCCCCGAGTACAACCACAGCGTGTCGGGCGTGCTCAAGAACGCCATCGACAGCGTCTTCGTCAGCTTCGCCTTCCGCAACAAGCCCGCGCTCTTCGTCGGCTACAGCGGCGGCATCGTGGGCGGGGCGCGGGCCGTCGAGCAGCTGGCCCTGATCGCCATCGAGGCCGAGCTCGTGCCGCTGCGCAACACCGTGCTGGTGGCCGAGGTGACCAAGGCGTTCGGCGCCGACGGCGAGCCCGTCAGCCCGATGTCGGACATCGCGATGGACGTCGCCCTCGACGACCTGGCGTGGTGGAGCCGGGCCACGATGCACGCGCGCGCCGAGGGCGAACTGACGCCGGGCACCTTCCGGCGCCGCCAGGCCATGGCCGCGCTCAGCACCGACTGAGCCGCGGCGAGAAGGGCCGGCGCGCCGCGCCGGCGCCCACTCTCTCAGTCGATCGAGAAGGGGCCCTTGCCCATCTGGTCGCGGACCGTCACGACCGGCGGGTTGGTCAGGCTGCGCCGCTGCCAGTTGGCGCCGTCGACCACGAGCGTGTGGCCGGAGATGAACCGGGCGTAGGGCGAGGCCAGGAAGGTGGCGGCCCAGCCGAGCTCCTGGCGCTGGCCCACGCGCAGCGCGGGCTGGCAGACGTCCTTGTCGCTGCGTGCGCTCGAGGTTGCCCTGGATGTCGGCGGTCATGTCCTCGTGGGGGAACAGCCCGGGCACCAGCGCGTTGACCTGGATCCCGTACGGGCCCCACTCGACGGCCAGCGACTCGGTCAGGTTCTTGACCCCGGCCTTGGCCGCGGCCGAGTGGGCGAAGCCGGGGCCGCCCGTCCAGGCGTAGGACGCGCCGATGTTGACGATCGAGCCGGGCGTGCCGGCGGCGAGGTGGCGCCGGCCGAACTCGCGGGCGCAGAAGAAGGTGCCGTTGAGCGTGATGTCGACGACGGTGCGCCACGCGTTCGGGCGACATGTCCTCGGCCGGCACCGGGAAGTTGGCGGCCGCGTTGTTGATGAGCACCGCCGGGCAGGCCGAAGCTGCGCCTCGGCCGCGTCGAAGGCGGCCGCGATCTGGTCGGGCTCGCGGATGTCGCAGCTGCACGGCGAGGACCGGGGCGCCGAGCGCGTCCATGGCCGCGCGGGCCGCCTCGAGGTGCTCGTCCTTGCGGCTGGCGATCACGAGCGACGCGCCGAGCCGGGCGAACTCGGAGGCGATCGCCTTGCCGAGCCCGGTGCCGCCGCCGGTGACGAACACGCACGCGCCGTCGAAGGTGCCGGGTGCCAGCGCGGTCGGCACCGACGGCCGGTGGGGCGGGCAGGCCGATCAGCCCGCTGGTGTCGGTTGCTCATCGGTCTCCTCAGCTGCCGGTGTAGCGGGGGTCGCGGTCCTCGGCCGCCGCCGCGCGGCGCTCGGCGGCGTCGTCGCTGCGGTTGACGAAGGTCTGGTAGATCATCTCGTCGGCCATCGACGAGCGGATCTGCGGCACGGCCAGGTGGCGGATCACCTCGCGGGCCATCTTCACCGTGACGGCCGGTGCGGCTGCGATCTGCTCGGCCATCTCCCGGGCGGTGGCGTCGAGCTCGTCGGGGGCGACGATGCGGCTGACGATCGCCGTGGGCCAGCGCCTCGTCCGCGGTCGAGGATGCGGCCGGTGAGCACCAGGTCGCTGACCAGGCCGTGGCCGCACATCTCGTAGAGGACGCCCATGCCGCCGGTGTCGGGGATCACGCCGTGGCTGACCTCGGGCAGGCGGAAGCGGGTGCCCTCGGCGGCGATGCGGATGTCGCACAGCAGCGCCCGCTGGAACGACCCGCCCATCACCCAGCCCTTGCACGGCCACGATCACCGGGCGCGTCGAGCTCCCAGAGCTGCTGGATGCCGCGGTGGCCGCGGCGCATGAGCTCGTGGTGCGACAGCTCGGTGCGGTTGGTGCCGATGGCGGCGACGTCGCGGCCCGACGACCAGGACTTGCCCTCGCCCCGCCAGATCACGGCCCGCACGTCGGGTCGGCTCCGCAGCTCGGCCAGGATCTCGAAGAGCTGCGCGTCCATGGCGTCGTCGAAGGCGTTGTGCTTGTCGGGGTTGTCGTTGGTGATCGTCGGCGACCGCGCCGTCGATCTCGAGGTGCACCGGCGCCGGGCGAAGCCGGCGTCGGCTCGGGGGTGGTCGGTCACGCGTCCCTCCGGGTGGGATGGCCGGGCCAGGTGACCAGGTCGCGGGTCACCTCGGCGATGGTGGTGGCGCCGAGCAGCGCCATCGTGCGCCGCACGTCGGCGTCGAACAGGCCGAGCACGTGGTCGACCCCGCGCTCGCCGCCGGCGCCGAGCCCGTAGAGGTAGGCCCGGCCGGCCATGCAGCAGGTGGCGCCCAGGGCGACGGCCTTGACGATGTCGCTGCCTCGTCGGACGCCGCCGTCGCAGATGATCTCGAGCGCGCCCGCCGACCGCGTCGGCGACCGGCGCGACCAGGTCGACGGTGGCCGGGAGCCGAGTCGAGCTGGCGGCCGCCGTGGTTGGACAGCGCGATGGCGTCGACCCCGGCCTCGGCCGCCAGCACCGCGTCGTCCACCGTCTGGATCCCCTTGATGATGATGGGGCCGTCCCACACCGTGCGCAGCCAGTCGATGTCGGGCCACGACAGCGCGGGGTCGAACTGCGAGTTGATGTAGTCGGCCAACGACACCGCGTCGGAGCCGTCGCCGGCGTTGCTGCCCGACCATGTTGGAGAACATGATCGGATCGGAGCGCACGAAGTCCCACGTCCAACCGGGGTGGATGGCCCCGTCGATCGAGGGTGTCGAGCCCGATCTTGGGCGGCAGCGAGAAGCCGCGGCGCACGTCGCGGTCGCGCTTGCCGAGCACGGCGGTGTCGACGGTGATCATGAGCGCCTCGAACCCGGCCGCCTCGGCCCGGTCGATCATGTCCTTCACCATGCCGCGGTCGCGCCACACGTAGACCTGGAAGAACTTGCGCTCGACGTCGATGCGGCCGATCTCCTCGATCGAGCGCGTGGCCAGGGTCGACAGGGTGTAGGGAAGCCCGGCCCGACCAGCGGCGCGGGCCACGGCCAGCTCGCCCTCGGGATCGGCGATGCGGCCGAACCCGGTGGGCGCCAGGATCAACGGGATCGGGATCGGCTTGCCGAGCAGCGTGGTCGACGGATCGACGTGGGACACGTCGCGCAGCACCCGCGGGCGGAAGAAGATGCGCCGGTAGGCCTCGGAGTTGTTGGCCAGGGCCAGCTCGTCCTCGGCGGCGCCGTCGATGTAGTCGAACACGCCGCGGGGCAGGCGCCGCCGGGCGAGGCGGCGCAGGTCGACCGACCGACGCAGCCCGCGCCAGGCGCCGGGCGGTGGTGTCGAGCTCGAGCGGCCGGAACCGCAGCACCGAGCGCAGCGTGTCGATCGGCTGGCGCAGGCGCTCGAGGACGGTGCTCACGGCGCCCATCGTGTCAGAGTCCGGGCCGCCGTCGTCTCCCTACACAGGCAGCGCGTCCTGCCCAGGACCGGGGATGGCTGACGCGACCGTCACTAGGCTCCCGCCCCATGACCGATCCTTACCTCGACGCATGCGCCCAGGCCCAGCTCGTGCGCGATGGCGCGGCATCGCCGACCGAGTTGGTGGACGAAGCCATCGAGCGCATCGAACAGCTCAACCCCGAGCTCAACGCGGTGATCCGGACCCGGTACGACGAGGCCCGGGCCGAGGCGGCGGGACCGCTGCCCGACGGACCGTTCCGCGGGGTGCCGCTCGTGCTGAAGGACCTCATCTGCTCGATGGCCGGCGAGCCGATCCACGAGGGGATGCAGGTCGTCAAGGACGCCGGCTATGTCGCCGACGTCGACCAGGAGCTGGCCCGTCGGTTCCGCGCCGCGGGGTTCGTCGTCGTGGGCCGGACCAACACGCCCGAGCTGGGCATCGTCCCGACCACCGAACCCCTGGCGTACGGGCCCACCCACAACCCGTGGGACGTGTCGCGCTCGCCGGGCGGTTCGAGCGGCGGATCCGCGGCGGCGGTCGCCTCGGGGATGGTCGCGGTCGGCCACGCCAACGACGGCGGCGGGTCGATCCGCATCCCCGCCAGCGAGTGCGGCCTGGTCGGCCTCAAGCCGTCACGTGCGCGTGTGCCCCTCGGCCCGGCCTACGGCGACGTCATGGGCGGCCTGGTGTGCGAGCTGGCCGTCACGCGGTCCGTGCGCGACACCGCCGCGGTGCTCGACGCGGTCGCCGGTCCGATGTCGGGCGATCCGTTCGCCGCACCCACGCCTGTCCGTCCCTACGTCGAGGAGGTGGGTGCCGATCCCGGTCGGTTGCGCATCGGGCTCCAGACGACTGCGCCCGGGGGCGGCACCGAGGTGCACCCCGACTGTGTGGCGGCCGCCGAGGCGACGGGGCGCCTGCTCGAGTCGTGCGGTCACGACGTCATACCGACCACCGTCGAGGCGCTCGAGGACACCCGCCTGACCCAGCACTTCGTCCTCGTGTGGTCGGCCGGCACCGCCTACGACCTCGACCACCACTGGCCGGAGCGGCTCGGACGCGCCATCACCGCCGACGACGTCGAGCCGTTGACGTGGGCGCTGGCCGAGATGGGCCGGGCCGGGAGCGCGGCGGACTTCCTGGCGGCTCGTGACTGGCTGCAGGCCTGTGCCCGCCGCATGGCCGACTGGTACGACAGCGGCTTCGACCTGCTGCTGACCCCGACGATCGCAGAGCCTCCGCCCAAGCTGGGTGAGCTCGACTCGCCCGCGGACGACCCGTTCCAGGGCCTGCTCCGGGCTGCGTCGCTCGTGCCGTTCACGCCGGCGTTCAACGCCACGGGACAACCCGCCATCTCGCTGCCCCTCCACTGGAACGACGACGGGTTGCCGATCGGCACGCAGCTCGTCGCCCCCTACGGCCGCGAGGACGTGCTCATCCGCGTGGCGGCCCAGCTCGAGGCCGCCGCGCCGTGGGCCGACCGGCGCCCCCCGGTGAGCGCCCGATGACCATCCGACCCGACGGCATCCTGCTCACCGATCGCGTGGCGGTGGTCACGGGAGGCGGATCGGGCATCGGTCGTGGCATCGCCAACGGCTTCGCCGCCTTCGGCGCCAAGGTCGCGATCTGGGAGCGCAACGCCGACACCGCGGCGGCCGCGGGCGACGAGGTGGGGGGCCTCGGCCTGCAGGTCGACGTCCGCGACGGCGACGAGGTCGATGCCGCCCTGGTGCGCACCCTCAGCGAGCTCGGCCCGGTCGACATCCTGGTCAACAACGCCGGGGGCGTCTTCCGGGCCTCGCTGCTCGAGACGTCCGACAAGGGGTTCGACGTCCTGTACCGGTCGAACCTGCGCCACGTCATCCTGTGCACGCAGCGCGTGGCCCGCACGATGGTCGACGACGGCCGGCCGGGAAGCATCGTGAACGTCACCTCGATCGAGGGGACGCGCGCCGCTCCGGGGTTCGCGGCCTACGCGGCGGCCAAGGCGGGCGTGATCAACTTCACCAAGACGGCCGCGCTCGAGTTGGCTCCCCATTCGATCCGGGTCAACGCCCTGGCTCCCGACCTGACCCTGACCGAGGGGATCCTCGGCGTGGCCCCCGAGGGCTCGGACGTGACGTGGGGTGACACGATCCCGATGGGCCGGGCCGGCCACGTGGACGAGATGGCCGGGGCCGCGATCTTCCTGGCTTCCGAGCTGTCGAGCTACATCACCGGCCAGACGATCCACGTCGACGGCGGCACGCAGGCGGCCGGTGGGTGGTACCACCGGCCCGGGTCGGGCGAGTACGTCCTGGGTCCGGCGGACTGACGCCGCGGCGGGCTCGCCAACGCGGTCGCGAGGTCGCCGATCAGGCAGGGGCGACGGCGCATCCGATGCGCGAGTCGGCCATGCCGTGGTACAGGTGCCATCGGTCCTCGAAGAGCACGAGGCCCTGCGCGAAGCACACGTTGTCCACCTGGCCGGTCCGTTCGGCCTCGTGCTCGGGTGAGAGGAACGGTTCGGGTGGCCGGGCGATGCACGCGGTCGGATCGGCCGCGTCGAACAGCGCCTGACCGGGCTGGTAGGCGAACGCGGGACGCTCGGGGTCGCCGCGGTCGGGGTGGTTGGCGCCGTTGTAGACGACCACGATGCCGTCGGCGGTGGCGACGGCCGGCGGTCCGGGCTCGACCAGCAGCGAGTCGAAGCGGCCGCGTCGTGGTGCCAGCAGCGGTTGCAGCACCCTCTGACCCGCGACCCGCTCGACCCCCCAGGTGCCCGATCCGTTCGGGTCGTAGGTCAGGAAGCGGTCGGCCGACGCGTCGTACTCGATCGGCTTCCAGTGGACGAGGTCGGTCGAGGTGGCGCCGAAGCAGATGCCCTCGCCCCAGTACATCCAGTACCGGCCGTCGCGCCGGGCCGCGACGAGGCGTCCGTCCGCGATCTCGGTCACGATGCTGCCGCTCTTCGACGTGCGCTTGGCGTAGGCCGAGCCGGCAAAGGCCGGCCCCCACTTGTCCCAGTGGTGCAGATCGTCCGAGGTGGCCACGAACAGCGCGCTGTTGCGTCCGTCGAACGCGGTGTAGGTGCAGACGTAGCCACCGTCGGGGGACTCGACCACCCGCGGGTCCTCGCAGCCGCCGGGCCACTCCCACGCCTGCCACGGGTCGTCGTCGGGGAAGAGCACGGGCCCGGGCTCGAGGTCGAAGGTGACGCCGTCGTCGCTGATCGCGAGGCCGATCCGCGACACGCCCGCATAGCGACCTTCGAGATCTTCGGCTCGCACCATGAGGTGCACGCGGCCGTCGCGCACGACCGCGCCCGGATTGAACACGTCCTTGGCCGCCCATGCCACCGAGCGCTGCGTGACGGGGCAGTGGAAGCGCAGGTCGGGGGTCGGGCCGAGGATGGCGCCTTCGACGCGCTCGAACGGACCGAGGGTCCAGCCCGGCGCGCCCGTCGACGTCGAGCTCACGTCGTCGCGTCGCCGCGGTCTCGGACCATGGCGGCGGATGGTAATCCCGGGCAGGGTCGACATGGCCCGCCGACGACCTCTCATAGGATGACCGGGATGCGCACGTGCCTCGACGATCCGACTGCACGGCGGTCCTGCGTTGGGTGAGGGAGGGCTGTCGCCCGCCGAGGTGGGCAAGGAGATCGCGGAGCACAAGCACCACGCCGAGCACCAGGGCGAGGCGACCGGCCGCGATCGCATCATCACGATCATCGAGGCGATCCTGCTGGCCGTGGTCGCCGTCCTGGCCGCCTGGTCGGGCTTCGCGTCGTCGAAGTGGGGGACCGAGTCGTCGCTGACGCTGGCCCGCGCCTCCGCGGCCCGCACCAAGTCCAACCGCGCCGATCTCGAGGCCCTCGACCAGCGGAACTTCGACGCGTCGACCTTCAACGCCTGGTTCAGCGCGTACGTCGCCGACAACCAGCCGGCGGTGAAGATCGCCGCGGAACGGTTCAGCCCCCAGTTCAGGGTCGCGTTCAACGCCTGGATCGCCACCGATCCGGCCACCAACCCCCACGCTCCGCCCGGCCCCACCTACATGCCCGAGTACAAGCAGCCCGAGCTGGCAGAAGCCGACGCGCTCGACGCCAAGGCCGACGCGCTCTACGCCGACGGGGCCAAGGCGGGCGGAACGGCCGACGACTACGTCCGCACGACGGTCTTCCTGGCCAGCGTGCTCTTCCTCGTCGGCATCTCGGGGCACTTCCGCGTCCGAGCGGCGCGCTACGGGCTGATCGCGGTCGGCGGGGCGATCCTGACCACCGCGGTGATCATCCTGATCCTCGCCCCCAAGCCGCCCGCCTGACCTCAGTCCGGGCGGTGGGCCGCGACGCGCAACGCCCGCTCCAGCACGAGCGGGTCGCCCAACCGGCGGCGGAGCTCGTGCTCGAGCCCCGCGATCGGATAGAGGTTCTGGGGCGCCCGGGGATCCTTGTGGGCCTCGCTGGCGAAGCGGGGCAGCAACGAGGTCATCGTGTCGGCTCGGACCCCGGCGTCCGCCGCCGTGCCGTTGGCCGCCACCTCGCACCGGATCACCCCCGACAGCGCGTGGGCGACGGGACCTGGCAGTCGCACGTACCAGCTCCACCGGATGAACCCGCTCTGCTGGATCAGGAACACGGGGGTCCGCTCGCCGACGCCGAGGCGGCTGACCACCACCTGCGCCTCGTCGGGCAGGTACTGCACGTGCTGCGTCTTGACGTAGCCGACGCCCGTCGGGCGGTTCCGGCCCCGCAAGGGTCCGTCGAACACGATCACGTCGCAGTCCACCCGGCCCGACAGCTCGAGCTCGAGCGCCGTCATCTGCTCGTGCACGGCCAGGTAGAGCCCCTCGGGGCTGGTGTCGGTGATGGGGAAGAGGGCGTAGGTGCCGTGGTGGGTCAGGATCGGCCCGGCGCCGTCTGCGGTGGCGAAGAGGCCGCGTGTCACCGCCGTGTCGACCACGTGGGCCTCGCGCCCGTCGGTCACCACGACCCCGGCCGCCACCGAGGCGCACACCCCGGGGCGGGCGGACTCGCCCACCGAGATCCACACGCGGGCGTCGATGCGACGGACGCCGTCGACGAACGCCACCGACCCGGGCTGTGGCCCGCCCGGATCGGGCCGGCGCGGCGCCCAGTCGTCCAGCGCCACCTCGACGTTCGGATCGACGGTCCCGGTCGACTCGACGAGCGCGGCTTCGTCCGCCGCGATGCCGTAGGCCGGACTCCAGCTCTCGACGGCGAACCTCACCTGCTCACACCTCGACCCGCTGCACCGACGACGAGGTCGACCCCTTGGCCACCTCGATGCGAACCGGCATCCGCTCGGCCAGGTCGCGGATGTGGGTCACGATCCCCACCATGCGCCCCGACGCGCCGAGCTCCTCGATGGCCGCGGCCACGGCGTCGAGCGTGTCGGGGTCGAGCGTGCCGAACCCCTCGTCGAGGAAGATCGAGTCGAGTCGGGGACTCCCGCTGGTGGCGAGCTCGGCCACGCTCTCGGCCAGCGCCAGGGCGAGCGCCAACGACGTCAGGAAGGTCTCGCCCCCGCTGAGCGTCCGCGCCTCGCGGATCTCGTCGGCGTTGCGGTGGTCGCGCACCTTGAACTCGGTCTCGTCGGCCACGAGCGAGTACTGGCCGCCGGACAGCTCGAGCAGGCGCTCGGTGGCGCGCTCCACCAGGTCGGCCACGGCCTCCTCGAGCAGCCAGGACTCGAAGCCCCTGGTCGAGAGCAGGCGTCCGAGCTCGCCGGCCACCTCGGCCTCGGCGACGAGCAGGGCGATCGCGGCTCGGCTCTCCTGCTGCTGCGCCATCGACTCGACCGCGCGCGTGTGGTCGTGTCGCGCCGACTCCTCCGCCCGGGCCAGCTGTTCGGGCAGCGGATCGGTGGAGGGCCGGGTCAGCCACGGACGCGCCCGCGCGTCGATCGAGGTGGTCAGCTCGTCGATCTGGGTGCGCCTCTCCGCGGCGGACCGGTCGAGACCGTCCACCTCGGCCGCCAGGGCGGTGGAGGTGGACGCGGCCCAGGCCAGCAGGGCGTCCCAGCCGGCGGCCAGCGACACGTCGTCCAGCGGGGGCGGACCGAGCGCCGCGAGCGCGTCGCGGGCGCGACCGAGATCCCGTCGCGCGGCCTTCACCGCATCGGCCGCGCTCGCGTCGGCGCGCCCTGGCCGTCGCTTCGGCCGCCTCCGTGTCGGTCATCTCCTGCTCTGCGTCGCGGACCGCCCCCGCCAGCCGATCGGCCTCGGCCCGATCGCGTTCGAGTCGCGCTCGGTCAGGGGCGTCAGCCAGCTCTCGGTCGAGGTCGTCGACCCGCGCCGCCAGCGTGGTGACGGCTCCCGCGGCGTTCGCCACCTTCAGGGCGGCGGCGTCGGCGGCTGCCAGCACCGCCTGACGGTCCGGGTCGGTGCGCACCGCCTGCTCCCGTCGCTCGGCATCACGCAGGGTCTGCGCCGCGGCCTGCAGCCGGGCGGCGAGCGCGTCGGACCGGGCGCGCTCGTCGGCCAGCTGGTCCGGTCCGGGCGCTCCCGCCAGCTCCCGGTCGAGCTCGTCGATGCGGGCCTGGATGGCGATCGCGTTGGCGCGTGCCGTCGACTGCTCGCCCTCGGCCCGGCGCAGCTCGCCCTCGGCCTCGTCGAGGGACCGCTTGCGCTCGGCGGTGGCGGCGCGTGCGGCCGCCAGCTCGGCGTCGAGATCGTGATCGGGGATCTCGGCCACGACCTGGCGGCACACGGGGCACGGCTCACCCACGTGCAATGCGGCCACCAGCCCGGCGGCACCGGCCGCGGCCGTAGCCTCGTCCTCGTGCTGGCGCGCCTCGTCGTGGGCGTGGCGCGCCTCGGCGGCGAGGCGGATGGCCTCATCCAGGGTCGACGCGGCCGCGGCCGCCGACAGCTCGACCTCGGCCAGTCGGGCAGCCTGCTGGCCCCGGTCGGTGTGGGCCTTGAGCAGGGCGTCGATCCGGCCCTTGTCCGGTCCGTCGTCGAGCGCCGACTGCGCCTCGTCGCGCTGCGCACGCGCCGCGTCGACCGCCGCCGCCTCGGTCGCCAGCTCATCACGGATCTGCTGGCTCGCGTCGCGGGCGGTGCGGGCCTGCTCCTCGGCCACGTCGTGCTCGTTCGTGGCATCGGCCAGCGCGGCGCGGCCGTGGTCGAGCGCGTCGTGTCGGCCGAGCAGGTGCCGTGCCTGCCCGCCGTCGGGGCCCGAGCTCGCGGCTTCCCGCGCCGCCGTCAGCGCGACGCGACCGGCAGCCAACCGATCTTCGGCGCGGACCAGCTGCTCGTCCGCGCCGGCCAGCTCGTCGGCGAGGTCGTCCACTCCCGTTGGCCGCGCCAGCGCGACAAGTTGCTCGATGGTGGCGGCCGCGCCGCGTCGCCGCCCCATCAGTTCCTCCTGCTCGTGGTCGAGCCTGGCCAGCTCGGCCACGTCCGCCGCGACCGCGGTGCGCACCGCCCGAAGCTCGCCGACCCGCTCCTCGAGCTCGCCGATCCGTTCGGGGGTGATCTCGTCCTCGCCGGCGAGCAGATCGCGACGGATGTCGGCCTGGCGCTTCGCCTCGCCGGCCCGGGCGCGAGCCAGGGCGCCCATCCGGGCGTAGGCCTCGAGGTCGAACAGCCGGCGGAGCAGCTCGTGGCGATCGCCCGACGACTGCCGCAGGAACTGGGCGAAGTCGCCCTGGGGGAGCACCACCGTCTTGTTGAACTGGTCGACGTCGAGGCCGATCAACTCGCGCACGGCATCGGACAGCTCTTTGGCCGAGCCCGACAGCACCTGTCCGTCGTGTTCGAGCCGGGCCTCGCGGGTGCTGGCTCCGTTCTTGGTGCGGCGGACGACGCGAGCGGCCGACCACTGCTCGTCGCCCACCAGGAAGTCCAGCTGCACCCGCGCTTCCTGTTCGAGGGAGCTGATGACGGGGGCGACCACCCGGTTGTCCTCGTAGCGCGCCACCGAGCCGTACAGGGCGAAGGTGATGGCGTCGATGATGGTGGACTTGCCCGAGCCGGTGGGGCCCACGAAGGCGAGCAGCTCGGCGTCGCCGAAGTCGACCACGGTCCGGTCGCGGAACGGGCCGAAGCCCTTCATCTCGAGACGGACCGGCCTCACGCGGGCACCTCGTCGGACGAGACCTCGTCCAACAGCTCGGCGAACAGCGCGGCGATCCGGTCGTCGACCACGTCGTTGTGCTGGCAGAACTCGGCGAACAGCTCGGTGGGCGACCGGCCTCGCCGTGACCGCCGACTGGCGGGCGACTGCGGCGTGGTGCTGACGATGCGCACGTCGACGGCCCGCTCGCCGAGGTGGGCGCGCACCTCGTCGGCCAGCCCGGCGCGTCGGCTCTCGAGCAGGTCGACTCGCAGCCACGCGTCGGGGTCGAGGGCGGCGACCTGCTGGTCGAGGTCGGCCAGGGTCGACCGCACCGTCACCAGCGGACGACCGGTGCGCAGGGGCACAGATGTCACCTTGGCCGGCAGACCCGCCGCGAGCTCGACCAGGTTGACCTGCTTGGTCTGGTCGCTCTCGCCGAAGTCGAGTTGCAACGGCGAGCCGCAGTAGTGGATGGACGATGGCCCGGCGATCTTCTGGGGGCGGTGCAGGTGGCCGAGGGCGACGTAGCCGGCGGTCACGGGCAGCGACTGCGCGCTGATCTGGTACTCGTCGGCCAAGTGGGCCATGCGCTCGCCGCCGCCGGTCTGGCCGCCGGCCACGAAGCCGTGGGTGACCAGCACGTTCGGGAGGTCGTCGTCGAAGCCGCGGCACAGCGCCCTGATCACGTCGGCCATCCGCTGGGCGTAGGCCTGGGCGTGCTCGAACGCGGCCCCGCCCATCAGGTCCTCGATCCGGACGATGCCGCGCTGCGAGACGAACGGGAGTGCCGCGACGCGCACCTCGCCACCCGAGCGACAGGGCAGCACGCGCACGCCTCCGGCCTCGGGAGCCATCGGCTCGGTGACCAGGTGCACGTGGCCGAGCTCGAACACCGGAGCGACGGCGCGCAGCCGTCGCGCGTTGTCGTGGTTGCCCGAGATGACGAGCACCTGCGCGCCGGTGCGGGCCAGGCCGAGCAGGGCGTCGTAGACGATGCGCTCGGACTCGGGGCCCGGCGCACCGGTCTCGAACAGGTCGCCGGCCACCACCACCAGGTCGACCGCGGCGTCGTCGGCCACACCGACGATCTCGTCCAGCACGGCGATGTGCTCGTCGGCGCGGCTGTTGCCGCGGATGAGCTTGCCGACGTGCCAGTCGCTGGTGTGCAGCAACCTCACGTGAGGCCCTCGAAGGGGTCGTCGGGCGAGCTGCGGCCGCCGCCGGGCGAGCCGGTGACGTCGGCCTCGGCGGGGCGCGTGGCCCAGGCCGGGAAGGGGAACTCGACGAGCAGCGGGACCGGCAGGCGGGGCTGCGACACGTACATCGAGCCCGGCTTCAGGATCTGCGCCCGCTGACGCTGCACCGCGGGCAGGAAGCCGTACTGGTCGCGTCCGGCCTCGGCCGAGTCGAGCCGGCCGACCACCCGGATGGCGCTGTTGGCCACCACCCGGCGCTCGACCTCGCTGGCGGTCTGCTGGGCCCCGACCAGGATGATGCCGAGCGACCGGCCGCGCTCGGCCACGTCGAGCAGGATCTCCTTGATCGGGCTCGACGAGTCGCGCGGTGCGTACTTGTTCAGCTCGTCGAGCACGATGAACTGCAGCGGGCGCGCCAGGCCCGAGTCCTCCTTGGCCTGGAAGGCCTGTCGCAGCACGACGCCGACGACGAACCGCTTGGCCCGGTCGTGCAGCTGGTGGATGTCGATGACGGTGAGCTGGTGGCTGTCGAGGTCGACGGCGTGGCGGGCGGCGTCGGCGATGTCGGCCCGGATGAGGTGCTCGACGTGCGGGCGGGACGACGCCAGGCGGCGGATGAAGGCGTTGATGGTGCCGGCGCCGATGGCTCGTCCCGACCACCGAGGATCGGTGGGGAGATCGGGATCGTCGGGGATGAGCTGGGCCTCGATGGCCTCGACGAGCGCGGCGAAGGTGCGCACGCGCTGGCCCTCGATGTTGACCGCGCCGTCGCTCGTGTCGCCGTCGCGGGCGCACTCGGCCAGGCGGGCGGTGACCGACTGCACGACGATCGTGTACTGCTGGCGCTCGTCTTCGGCGTCGGCGAACAGGAACGGCAGCAGCTGCTGCGAGCAGAAGTCGGCGATCGTCCAGAAGAAGGGGCGGACGCCGGTGTGGCGGGCGCCGGTGGCAGGCGTGGCGTTGGGATCGCCCTTGCGCGGCGGAGCCAGGATCCCGACATCGCGGAACGGGGAGGCCTCGAGGCCGAGCATCGGGTAGCGCTCGGCCTGGATCGGGTCGAGCTGCGTGTTGGGATGGTCGAGGAAGAGCAGGTCCTCGCCCTTGACGTTGAACACGAGCCCCTTCGTGTTGGCCGCCTCGCCGCCGAGAACGCCCGAGTTGAACAGCGAGTAGAGCAGGAAGGTCGCGTAGCTGGTCTTGGTGGCGACGCCCGAGATGCCGCTGATGTTGACGTGCGCGCCCTTCGTGCCGTCGACGAAGTCGAGGTCGAGGAAGAACGGCTCGTTGTCGCGTGACAGGCCGGCCGGCAGCCGGCGCTCGACGTCGGTGAAGTCGAGGGCGAGGTCGCGCTCGTCGCCGATGGCACGCCGGACCGGGGTGCCGGGCAGCGGCGGGACGAAGACCTCGGGCACGACCCGCGTGAGCTGGACCATGGCCGCCTCGCTGACCTCGGCCGGCAGCACGCCGGCGGCGATGAGGAAGACGTCCGAGTCGAAGCGGGCGCCCTCGTGGCGGGCCCGCATCTGCGTGACGATGCCGTACAGATGGATCAGCTCGCCCGAGGGCAGCACGCGATCGAGCGCGACCACGTCGTCGAGCTGCAGTTGCTGGCCGGGGGCCACCGCCACCCAGAACTCGAGCGGGGTGGCGTCCTCGGTGCCGATGACGCGGCCGACCCCGTCGACCTGGTCGCCCCCGGCTTCGTCGTGTTCCAAGACGCCTCCTCCGCACCGTGGGGCGAGCCTGTGCTCCCCGCCGCTCAGAAAGCTAGATGACGCGGTCGAGCCGCCCCACGGGCTGTCGAGTGGGCCGTGGAGTCCCATGCCCGGGTCCCCTGGATCCGCCACCCGGGGCCGAGAGGGCGCCTGCCCTCGACCGAGAGGGCGCCTGCGCCGACTCCGAGAGGCCTGATGTCACAAGCCCGAGAGGCTATGTGGGCTCGAAATGAGAGGTCTCATGCCTAGGTCGAGAGGGCACCTGCCCTAGGCCGAAATGATCAGTTTCGCCGCAAGCTGCGTTCGGTCCTTCAGTTCGCCGGATGTCTGACCGATTTCTTCCTGACGCTCAGCCGTGCAGTCGCTCAGCGTGTCGGCCGCGATCAGCAGCCGAGGGGCAGTCCACACGGAGTGCCCCAGCCCGACCAGGGGGATCTCGACAGATGTCAGACGTAGCTGCGGTGAACTCGGTGCGCTCGCCTCGCCATCACCGGATGACCGGTGTCGCCATCGCCGTCATCCTGACCGTGCTCGCGGCCGCGTGCGGCTCGAGCGCGCACTCGAACACGACCGCGGGCACGTCGAGCGCGGCCGCGCTCACGCCGACCGCCGGCGGCTCGCTCGTGGTCGGCATCCCGACCGAGACCCCCGGCTGGAACCCGGCCGTCAACGAGTGGGACGACACCGGCGCGCTCGTCGGCTCGACGATGCTCGAACCGCTCGCCCGCCCCGGGGCCGACAGCGGCGCCGAGCCGTGGCTGGCGACGAGCTGGATCGCCAACACCGACTTCACCCGCTGGGTGATCCACCTGCGCACCGGCGTCCAGTTCCAGGACGGCACGCCCTTCAACGCGCAGGCCGTCGTCCAGAACCTGCACACCTACCTCGCCAGCCCGTTCTACACGTTGACGTTCGCGTCGCTGTTCAAGGACGAGAAGGCCCTCGACCCCTCGACCATCCAGGTCGACCTCAGCCAGCCGTGGGCGGCCTTCCCGTCCAGCTTCCTCGACAGCGGGTCCACGTTCATGATGGCCCCGTCGATGATCGCGGCCGGGGCGAGCGGCTCGAACCACCCCGTGGGCACCGGCCCGTTCAAGTTCCTGAGCTGGGTGCAGGACAGCTCGCTGAAGGTGGTGCGCAACCCGCACTACTGGGGCGGGCTCGATGCCCAGGGCCACGTCCGCAGCGGCATGCCGTACCTCAACTCGATCGAGTTCCGCGTCATCACCGATGATGGGAGCCGCAGCGAGGCGCTCCAGGCCGGCGACATCGACATGGAGACCACGATCAGCGCCAGCCACGCCAACTCGTTGCGCTCGGGCTACACCGAGGTCAAGGACTGGGACGCCGGATCGGTGTTCGTCCAGCTCAACACGGCGGCCACGGTCAACGGCAAGCCCAACCCGCTCTCGAACCTCCACGCCCGGCTCGCGCTCACCTACGCCACCGACCCCGGCGCGGTGGCCAAGCTGGCCGGCTCGGGCCTCGAGCTCGCCTCGTCACCGTTCGGTCCCGACGACGCCGTGGGGCATGCCCGCCGACCAGAACGGCTACTCGCCCGACAACCTGACCAAGGCCAAGGCCGAGGTCGCCGCAGTACGAGCAGGAGACCGGCGCGTCGTCGCTGACCGTCACGCTCATGGGCCTGCCCAGACATCGACGTCTCGGCCACGCTGCAGCAGATCGCCGCGCAGTGGGCCAAGGCCGGCATCGTCACCCACATCGAGACGCTCGGACCAGGTGGCCAGGATCACCCAGACCGTCGACGGGCGGGTTCGAGGCTGCCTTCACGAACAACTACGGCTACCCGGACCCCGACAACGACTTCTACTTCTGGTCGTCCGCGTCGGTGCAACCGCCGCCGGGTCCATCAGCATCAACTTCTCGCACTACGGCGACCCCAAGATCGACACCGATCTCACCACGGGTCGCCAGAGCGGCTACCCGAACGATCCGGAAGCCGCCGCCTACGACGACCTGGTGAAGCAGCTGAACGCCAGTGCCACCCACATCTGGCTCTACTACACGCCCTTCACCTACATCGCCCAGAAGCGGGTGCAGGGCCTGGACACGACCGTGGGTCCCGGCCACGTTCCCTTCGGGAACTTCACCCCGAAGACCTGGTGGTCCCAGATCTGGCTGTCCCACTGACGCCGGGATCGTGACTGGCAGTCCCGCATGACCGTCCTTCCGCGCTCGTGCCATCCACCTCTTCGCTGAGCAGTTGCGTCACGCTTTGAGGACATCGCGGGCGTCCCAGGCGGGAGGCAGACATGGCCGGCTCGTACCATCCGATCTTCGACGGTGCCAGTGTGACGACCCCGACACACCCGGCGCACGACGTCGCGACGCTCAGGACCTACCGCTATCTGCGGCTCGGCATGCTGGCTGCCGTCGCGGCACTCGCGTACTCGTTGACCAAGGAGTACCGGCAGGCACACGTCCACTGCTTCCTCGGGTCGATCAGCGGCTACTACTACACGCCCGTGCAGCCGGTCTTCGTCGGTGTGATGGTGGCGATCGGGCTGGCATTGATCGCCATCAAAGGCCGCACCTGGGTCGAGGACGCCTGTCTGAGCTTCGCCGGGATGATGGCGCCCGTCGTCGCGCTCATCCCCACCACCGATGATCTCAACGGCGTGTGCCGGACGCAGATGCTGGCGATCGGCCACTATCGGCCTGCCGTGTCCGGCTCACTCTTCGTGCCGGCCGCGATCAACAACAACCTGCACGTCCTGGTGTTCGCCGGCACCGCTGCCATCATCCTGTTCCTCGTGGCGGTAGGCATCCAGCGGCTGGCGAACGGTCCAGCTTCGATGTCGCAGTACACGACAGGAACCTGGATCAGCCTCCTCGTCGGGGTCGCTGTCGTCGGCCTGGGGTGGGTGCTGCTCCACTGGGGCTACGGATGGGTGCTGCAAGGTCACGCCCGCGCCGCGTGCGCGATGTTCGCGCTGCTGGCCGCTGCGGCGATCACCAACTGCGTCGTCGGGTGGAACGAGGACGCCAGCAAGTACTGCGCCGTGCTCTACGGCATCGTCGGCGCGTTGATGATCATCTCCGGCGTGGTGTTCCTCATCGCGCGGGGTTCGAGCAGCAGCCGCCACCTCGTCCTCTACATCGAGGCGACCGAGATCGCGCTGTTCCTCGCGTTCTGGGCCATCCAAACCGTCCAACGGTGGAACGAGACGGTCTGACAGCTACGAGAACCAGGCGCTGACCGCCACGCGGCCAGATCGCTCTCGTCGGGGCCGCCAACCAGCCCACTACTCTGGCCGGAGTCTGGCGGGCAGAGGGTTTCGCGCCACCTTCTCGTCGTCCCCCGCCCTCGTAGCTCAGGGGATAGAGCATCGGTTTCCTAAACCGTGTGCGGAGGTTCGAGTCCTCCCGGGGGCACTGCGAGGAACTACCGGCGCGCGAGCTCGGGCCAGTCGGTGATCACACCGCGGACCCCGAGCGCGCACATCTCCCGGATCGCTTCGGCGGACTTCGTGTTGACCATCGTGTACACGCCCAGTCCCATCGACGCGGCGGAAGCGACGAACGCGTCGTCGACGATGCGCTCGTCGACCGACACCGCCTGTGCTCCCCACGCAGCGGCGTCCCCGAGAAGGGCAGCCAGCGCCTTCGGCGCGCGCCCGCCGCGGAGCAGCGCCACCTCCAGCCCGGGTCGCGCCGCGGCCACGAAGTCGTGCACCGCCTGCCGGTGCTCCGACCAACCGAGCACGCGGCCGGCGAACGCGGTCTCGTCGAGAACCTGCAAGAGCGGACCGACGGCGCGGCGGTCCTTCACGTCGATCGCGATGCCGACCTCGCCCAGCTGGTCCAGAACCGCGGACAGGGTGGGGATCGTCTCGTTCGAGCCGAGGACGCGCACTCGCCCGAGCTCCTCGGAGCTCAGCCGCGAGACGCGGCGCGCCCGGTGGCCGAGCCGGAGCAGGTGCGCGTCGTGGATGACCATCGGGATCCCGTCCACCGACAGGCGAGCATCCACCTCGACGACTTCGGCGCCCGCGGCCACCGCCGCGCGCACGCCGGCCAGCGTGTTCTCCGGAGCCTGGGTCGGACAGGTGCGGTGAGCGATGATCAGCGGCGGCGCCACCGGGATCCCTCTTCCGTGGAGACGTGACAGGTTCGAGCGGGCATCTACCAGGCGAGCGGGCCGTCGTTCTCGTGGAAGGTGCCGGTGGGGCCGTCCTTGCCGATGGTCGCCATGTGCACGATGACCTCGGCGCCCCGCTCGACCGGTTGCCCGGCCCCGCTCATGGGCGTGAGGTCGGTCGCCGTGAAACCGGGCTCGACCGCGTTGAACTTGATGTGCGGCAGCACCTTTGCGTACTGGACCGTCAGCATCGAGACGGCCGCCTTGCTCGCGCCGTAGATGATGGCGGGGTAGTGGAACTGACGCCGCTCGGGGTTGGTGACGGCCCAGAACGAACCGAGGGCGCTCGAGACGTTGACCACGACCGGGTTGTCGGACTTCTCCAGGAGCGGCAGTGCCGCATGGGTCACTCGGATGTAACCGACGGCGTTCGTGTCGAACACCCGCAACGCCTCGGGGCCGTCGACGTCCCCTGCCGCACTGATGCCGGCGTTGTTGACGACGACGTCGAGGTGGCCCTCCTGTTCCTCGATCACACCCATGGCCTTCTCCACGGACGCGTCGTCGGTCACATCGAGCTGCACGAACCGGCCCCCGAGTTCGGACGCCGCCGCCTCGCCGCGCTCGACGTTGCGTGACCCCATGTACACGGTGTGCCCCTCCGCGATCAGGCGGCGGGCCGTCTCGCGGCCGAGGCCCTTGTTGGCTCCGGTGATGAGCGTCACGGTCATGTCTCGTCCTCCGTTGTCCTCGCGACGCGGGCTCATGCGGCCCAGGCGCGACGGCGCCCCTGCGCCATGACCCCACTCTCGGCCGCGCGGGACGAAACAGCTACCCCGTCGAGCTGACCCCCGGGGTCAGCCGGCGGTGCAGGGCATCGCGGGCTCCAGTCGCAGCTTCAGCCGATGCGCGGTGAAGGTGGCGTCGGCTGCGTCGATGACCTCGACGGTGCCATGGAGCGGGAGCCGGAGGTGGTCGACGGCGCCGCTGTTGGTCGCCCAGGTCCATCCATCGGCGGCCGCGGCCCCTTCGGCGCAGAACGTCGATTCTGCGCTGACCAGCACCGCCGACCTGGTCAGGCCGTGCCGGGGCACCGGTGTGCGGATGGTCGTGGAGGCGATCACCAGTGCGATCACCGAAGCCACCGCACACGCGAGGGCGGTCCAGTGGGGCCATCGGCGGTTCTCCCGCCGGAGGATCTGCTCAGCCTTTCGGACTGGGTCCACGTCTCGGACGGTACCTGCGATTCCTACGTCCAGGTGATCACCGGGTGAAGCTCCGGCCAAGCTCCGGCGAAGCTGTCGCGGCGGTGGTGATCGGCCCCCGAGCAGGGTAGGAAGCAGGGACGCCATTCCTGGAGGAAGACCCATGACCGACATCGACCTGCCCGCGGCTGCGTCGGGCACCATCACCATCGGCGGCGACCTGACCGTGCGACGCCTCGGCTTCGGGGCCATGCGCGTGACGGGCGAGGGCATCTGGGGTGATCCGCCGGATCCGGACACGGCCGTCGAGGTGCTACGCCGCGCCGTCGAGCTGGGCGTCAACTTCATCGACACGGCCGACAGCTACGGGCCGGAGGTGAGCGAGGAGCTCATCGCCCGCGCCCTGCACCCCTACCCCGATGATCTGGTCATCGCCACCAAGGCGGGGCTCCTGCGCCCCGGGCCCGGTCGCTGGGACACCGACGGCCGGCCCGAGCACATCCGCGAGGCGTGCAACGGCAGCCTCAAGCGCCTGCAGGCCGAGCACATCGATCTCTACCAGTTCCACCGCCCCGATCCGAAGGTGCCGCTCGAGGACTCGATCGGGACCTTCGTCGAGCTGCAGCAAGAGGGCAAGGTGCGCCACATCGGCATCTCCAACGTCGACGAGACGCAGCTGGCGCGGGCGCAGGCCGTGGCCGCCATCGTGTCGGTGCAGAACCGCTACAACCCGACCGACCGGGCGTCGGACTGGGCGATCGACCTGTGCGAGCGCGACGGGCTGGCCTTCCTGCCGTGGGCGCCGATCGGTGGCGGCCGCGAGGACAGCGACGTGGTGGCCGAGGTGGCCGCCGCCCACGAGGCCACGCCGCGCCAGGTTGTGCTGGCCTGGTTGCTGGCCCGCTCGCCGGCCGTGCTCCCGATCCCCGGCACGGGCTCGCTCGACCACCTCGCCTCGAACGTGGCCGCGGCCGGCCTCGAGCTCACCGACGACGAGGTGTCGGCCATCAACGGCCTCGGCGGCTGAGTCCAGGTCGCCGTCCCGCGCCTGACCGCGCGACTGCCCGACGCGTGGCGCAGGATCAGGCCGACTGGCGGGCCACGGTGCGCGCCAGGATGCCGAGGGTGGCCCGCAACGCCCCTTCGGAGATGATCGGGAAGATGTTCGCTTCCCGCCACGTGGGGTCGATGTCGGACCAGTCGTAGTACGAGGTCACCAGCGTGCCCCCCTCGACCGGTTCGAGCCGATACCCGTAGACGTGGCCGATCTGCGGCTTCATCTGGCCGATGATCGTCCAGGCGATCTCGCGGTCGGCCTCGAAGGTGGTGATCGACACCGTCACGTCGTAGAGCCCGAGCGGGTAGTCGTTGAGCGCCTCGCGGTCCATGTGCACGACGAAGGTGTCGCCCACCGCCTTCGCCGGCTCGCCGGTCGAGCTCATCAGCATCCCCGTGCTGTCGATCGTGACATGGCCTTCGGGGTCGGACAGCACCGCGAAGATCGTGGCCGCGTCGGCCAGGATGGTCCGCTGGACCTCGATCCGCTCGTCATCGCTCATGCCCCGGATCCTTCCACAGCCGCTGGCCACGACGACGGGTCGGGCGGCGGGGCCATGATGGTCGGAGCGCATCGCCGAACGGCACGCAAGGAGACCGAATGGACCCGTCCGAGCTCGTCGAGGCCGGTCTCTACGACCCGGCCGCCCCGGATGCTCCGCAGCGCCTCGCCCTGCTCGAGTACCTGGTGGAGCTGGGCGCCACCCGCGAGCAGATCGTCGGGGCGGAATGCGACGGCCGGCTGCCGTCGTTGGCCGCCGATCTCGTCCTCTTCCCGCACCGCACGCTGACCGCGAAGCAGGCCGCGGACCGCCTCGGTTGGTCGGTCGAGAAGCTGGGCCGCGTCCAGCTGGCGATGGGCCTGCCCATGGGCGACGACCAGATGGTGGCCGACGTCATGGTCCGTGCCCTCGAGATCTTCGCAGTCGCCGCGACGTTCTTCGGCGAGGAGGCACTGCTGCAGTTCTCGCGCGTGCTCGGTGCGTCGACCGCCCGCGTCGCCGAGTCGGCGTTGTCGCTGTTCCTGTCCGAGGTCGAGCGGCCCATGACCGTCGAGACCACCGAGGACCTCCTGCGGCTGACCCGCGCCAACGGCGGGGCCTCCGAGGCGCTGGGCCTGGTGCCCGACGTCATCGCGGCCCTGCTGCCCGAGCACATGGAGCAGGCCCTGCGACATCAGCGGGCCGACACGGGCAGCGGGCTCGGCGACGTCGACAGCCGTTTCCTGACGGTCGGGTTCGTCGACCTGGTCGACTTCACCGCTCGCTCGCAGCGGCTCGATCCGATCGAGCTGGTCGATGCGCTCGGGCGGTTCGAGACCATGGCCTGGGACGCGGTGGTGACCAACGACGGGCGCGTGGTCAAGATGATCGGCGACGAGGTGCTCTTCGTGACGAGCGATGCGGCGGCGGCCTGCCGCGCCGCCGTCGAGATCTGCAAGCTCGTCGGCGATGATCCGACGTTGGTGGCGGCCCGCGCCGGCCTGGCGTCGGGCACCGTGTCGACGTGGGGCGCCGATGTCTTCGGCCCGGTCGTGAACCTGGCGTCGCGCGTGACGAAGGAGGTGCCCGCCGGCCACGTGGCCGCCGCGCCGTCGGCTCGCGACGCGATCGAGGCGAGCGACCCGGGGTGGCGATTCGACTCGATCGGCGAACGCGAGCTCAAGGGGTTCGACGAGACGGTCGAGCTGTTCGACGTCTCGGCGTCGTCGTGACCCGTCAGTCGGTGGTGCGGGCGCGGTAGCGGTGCAACGCGGCCGGCACGAAGATGCCGAGCAGGATCCCGCAATAGATGAAGGCCCACGCGATGGGGTGCTGGAGCATCAGCGACGGATGGCTGAGCGGCGCCACCGGATTGCCGAACAGGTGGCGGATGGCGCTGACCATGACGCTGATCGGGTTCCACGACGCCACGAACTGCAACGCGGTCGGCAGGGTCTGGATCGGGACGAAGGCGTTGGACAGGAACGTGAGCGGGAACACCACCACGAAGGCGATGCCCATCACGGCATCGGGCGAGCGCACCATCAGGCCGATCCACGTGCCGACCCAGATCATGGCCGAGGCGAAGATGAGCAGCAGCACCAGCGCCGTGGTGATCTGCCACACCGGGCTGTGGGTGCGCCATCCGACGAGCAGGCCGGCGGTCAGCAGCACCAGGATCGACAGGACCATGCCGGCCAGCTCGGCCAGGTAGTGGCCCAGCAGGTAGGCCATGCGCGACGCGGGGAGCGATCGGAAGCGGTCGATGACGCCCTCGGTGAGATCGGTGGCGATGGCCGACGCCGGGCCCGTCATGCCGAACGCGAGCGACTGCATGAGGATGCCGCCGATGATGTACTCGCGGTAGTTGCCGCCGCTCACGCTGATGGCCCCGCCGAACACGAACGCGAACAGCAGCACGAACATGAGCGGCTGCACGGTGACGTCGATCAGCTTCTCGGGGATCTGGCGGATGTGCTCGATGTTGCGCTGGGCGTAGACGAGCGAGTCGCTGAACAGCCGCGCCATGCGCACGCGACGCGGGTCGACCTCGGCCGTGCGCGCCGGCTCGGGCGACGGTGCCGGCTGGTGGTCGACGACGGTGGTGACGGTCATGCGGGCACCTCTTCGTGCGCGTGGGTCTGGGCGGTCAGGATCAGGAAGACGTCGTCGAGGGTGGCCTGTCGGCGGTTGAGGTCGACGGCGTCGACACCGGCGGCGTCGAGCGCCCGCATGACCTCCATCAGGCGCACCCCACCGTTGATGGGCGCGGTGACCACGAGCAGGTCGTGGTCGAAGGTCGGCGCGCTCGAGGTGAAGGGGCTCATGGCCCCCGCCGCGGCGGTGAGCTCGGCGGCCGAGGAGACGGTCACGTCGATGCGGTCGTCGCCGACGCGCGCCTTGAGCTCGGTCGGGGTGCCGTGGGCGACCGAGCGACCGTGGTCGAGCACGACGATGTCGTCGGCCAGCCGGTCGGCCTCTTCGAGGTACTGCGTGGTGAGGATGATGGTCGTGCCGTCGCGCACGAGGTCGCGGAGCAGCTCCCAGAGATCGGTGCGGCTCTGCGGATCGAGCCCGGTGGTGGGCTCGTCGAGGAACAGCACCTGGGGCTCGGCCACCAGGCTGGCGGCCAGGTCGATGCGTCGCCGCATGCCGCCCGAGTAGGTGCGCACCAGGCGCGTCGCGGCGTCGGCCAGGTCGAGCCGCTCGAGCAGCTCGTCGGCCCGCTGCCGGGCGACCGGGCGGGGGAGGTGGTGCAGGCGGCCGACCATCTCGAGGTTGGCCCGGCCCGTCAGCAGGCCGTCGACGGTGGCCTGTTGGGCGGCGACGCCGATGCGCTCGCGGACGCTGGCCGGGTCGGCCACCACGTCGATGCCGGCCACCGTGGCGTGACCCTCGGTGGGGTTGGACAGGGTGGTGAGGATGCGGATGGCGGTGGTCTTGCCGGCGCCGTTGTGGCCGAGCAGCCCGAGCACCGTGCCCGGGGCGACGTCGAGGTCGAGGTCGCGCAGCGCCCAGAGATCGCCGTATCGTTTGCCCAGGCCCCGGGCCGTGACCCCGGCGGGAGCGGCGCCGGTCACCAAGGCGCTCGCCAGACCGCTCGACCAACCGCTGGACGTATGCTGTACCGGTTCTTCGTACATAGTACGAGCGACAATAGCAGTACACTGTACGAATGGCAACCGATTCCGGGCGAGAGGCCGTCGAGGCCGCCATCGAGAAGATGACCGCCAGGCTCACCGAGAAGATGGCCGAGACCATCACCGAGAAGGTGGCCGAGTCCCTCAACGAGAAGGCGGCCCGCCACGAGCGCACCGCGGCCAAACAGGCGCGGCGCGCCGAGGCCTTCGATCAGCTGGCCTCGCACCTGCGCGTCCTCGACGTGTGGACGCGTACCGAGCCGGCGGGACGACGTCCCCGCTTCACCCGCGACGAGATCGCGGCCGCGGCCATGCGCATCGCCGATGCCGAGGGGTTCGGCGCGCTGTCGATGCGGCGCCTGGCGGCCGAGCTCGACGCCGGCACCATGACGCTCTACCACTACGTGCGCACCAAGGACGAGCTGCTCACCCTCGTCACCGACGCGGTGATGGGCGAGGTCGTGTTCGGCCCCGACGAGCCGTTGCCCGACTCGTGGCGCGAGGCGGTCACTGCAGTCGCCAACCGCACGCGCGACGCGCTGCGTCGGCATCCGTGGATCCTCGACATCACCGACGACCCGGCCATCGGTCCCAACAGCGTGCGCCACTTCGATCAGTCCCTCGAGGCCGTCTCCAGCCTCGACGCCAGCCTCACCTTCAAGCTCGACCTGGTGACATCGGTCGACCAGTTCGTCTTCGGCAGCGCCCTGCAGGATCGCAACAACCTGCAGGGACCCGACGCCGACCCCGGCAGCATGATCGACTACGTCGAGGGCCTGCTCATCTCGGGTACCTACCCGCAGCTGGCGGCCATCGCCCGCGAGGTCGGGCTGGCCAAGGGTTGGGCGCAGATCGAGGCGCACCTGCGCGACCCCGACCGGTTCGACCGCAACCTCGAGCGCCTGCTCGACGGCTTCGAGGCCAACCTGCCGTCGACCGCCGCCTCGTCGACGCACGCAACCGACGGCTAGCGTCAGAGCCGGCCGGCGCCGTCGGTCGGGGGAGCCGAGGGGAGCTCGATCGTGACCGTCGCGGTCCGGGCGTGACTGCCAACGCCAACATCGCCGCCATCATCGACGCGGCTGCATCCGACGACCCCGAGCGGGCGGCACTGATCCTGGACGACGGGGCGGTGTGCACGTACGCGGCGCTGCGGGACGAGACGCTCCGGTGGGCGACGACCTTGGCGGCGCACGGCCTCCGGCCGGGCGACCGCGTCGCGCTGGCCGACTGGGGCGGAGTCCGCAGCACGGCCGTCACGCTGGCCGCCGCCCACATCGGCGCGGCCACCGCGCAGATGAACCCGCTGCTCACCGACGTCGAGCTGGGCCAGCTCGTCGAGACGGCGGGATGCGCGCCGCTCGGTGTGGCGTGCGAGGGCGCCGCCGCCGCGCTGGCCGCCGCGGTGGGCGGGTCCGACCGGGTGCTCGGCCGGCCGGACGACAACGGGTCGCGCGCGGCCGACGATGTCCCCGACCTCGCGCCGCGGCGGAGCGGCCGACGCGCTGGTGCTGTTCACCAGCGGCACCACCGGCCTGCCCAAGCCGGTCCCGATCAGCCACGACGTCGATCATGGCGCGGCTGTCGGCCTACCGCGCTGCCGTTCGACGCCGGCCGGCCCGCCAGCGTGGGGTTGATGTGCGTGCCGTCGTTCCACGTCGGCGGGATGCTCGGTCTGCTGCTGAGCCTCTACTCGGGCGACACGACGGTGATCCAACCCCGGTTCGACGCCGGGCGGCTGGCTGGAGCTCGTGGCCGCGCCACCGTGTCGCAGTCGGTGTTCCTCGTGCCGACCATGCTGGCCCGCATCCTCGACCACCCCGACCTGGAGACGACCGACGTCAGCTCGCTGCGCGTCGTCGTCTACGGCGCGGCGGCCGCACCCGTCGACCTGGTCCGTCGGGCCATGCAGCAGTGGCCCACGGCGGGCTTCGCCAACGTGTTCGGCCAGACCGAGACCCTCGGCGCCTACACGACGCTCTCGCCCGACGACCACCGCGACCCGGCCCGCGTCGGGTCGGTCGGGCGACCGCTGCCCGGCGTCGAGGTCCGCGTCGTCGACCCCGAGACGGGCGCCGACGTCGTGCGCCGGCGAGGTGGGCGAGCTCTGGGTGCAGTCGCCCCAGAACGTCCGGCCGGGCTGGCTCGAGACGGGCGACCTGGCCCGCCAGGACGCCGACGGCTACCTGTACCCGACCGGCCGGCGGTCCGATCTGATCAACCGTGGTGGCGAGAAGTTCGCCCCGAGCGAGATCGCCGAGGTGCTGCGGGCCCATCCCGCCGATCGCGGACGTGGCGGTGGCCGGCGTCCCCGATCCCGAGATGGGCGAGCGCGTCGGCGCGGCCGTCGTGGCCGTCGGCCGAGACCGACCCACGCTGGACGAGCTGCGGACGTGGTGCCGCGCCCGTCTCGCCCCCTTCAAGCTGCCGGAGGTCGTCGTGTTCGTCGAAGCCCTACCCGTCAACGAGCTGGGCAAGCTGCCCCGGCGCACCGTGGTCGAACTGATCGCGGCTCACACCTCCGCGGGGCGCGCCGTGACCCTCTACCTGCACGAGGTGCACCGCGTCATCGGCAAGCGCGAGGACGAGTTCGAGGCCGCGTTCCGCGACGAGGGCGGCTGGATGGATCGCCTCGGCCACGGCGACGACGCCCGGCTCGCTGTGGTACGCCAACCAGGTCCACGGCACCGGCCCGAGCTACCACGTGGTCACGATCACCGCGCGTGGCCGACGGCGCGGCGTGGGAGCGGCTGGCGTGGCGGGTGCACGACGGCGACCTGCGCGACTGGGCCCACGACGTCGACGAGCTGCGCCACGACGTCACGGCCAAGCTGTTGCTGCCCGTGCGCTGGTCGCCCATCGGCGACATCGACCTCGCCACCGTCGACGCCGCGCCCGCCTCGCACGAGCCGACGCTGTTCATGGAGGACACGGGCTGGCCCGACTCGTCGCTCGACGACTACCTCGAGTTCTGGGAGCGCGACTACTACCCGATGTTGGCCCGCCAGCCCGAGGCCACGAGGCTGCTCGAGATCCAGATCTGCTGGGTCACCGCCCACGGCGCGGGCGTGCGTCCCGAGGCCATCCTCTGGCAGCGGATCCACAACCACGAGCGCCTGCTCGCCCTGCTGGCCAACGAGATCGCGCCCGAACGCCGGGGACCCGGCAGCTACATGGCCAACGCCCTCGAGTTCCGCGACCAGTGGCGCAGCCGCCTGCTGCGCACCTCGTCATGGTCTCCCCGTTGGTGACTGCTCGAAGCCGCTCGGGGTCAGGGAGCAGCCGGCGGACCCGGTGGGAGCGACGCGGGACCGGCGGCGTCGAGCTCGGCCACCGCGGCGGCCAGTAGAGCCAGGCTCTCGGCGGGGAGGGGCGGGTCGGCCAGCTCGAGGTGGACGCGGACCAGCTCGAGGGTGGCCTCGTCGATCGTGCCCACCAGTGCGGTCACGCGGGTGACGAGCGAGACGGCCTCGTCGCCGGCGTCGCCCGGGACCCAGTCGGGGGCGATCGACGCACCGACCTCGCACAGCCGGGCGGCATCGGTGACCGAGGCATCGACGGCGTTGGTGGCCCCGAGCGCCCGCTCGGCCAACGGGCCGTCGGGGAGGAGGCCGGCGACGTGGCGGAACCGCGCCGCGGCGCGGTCGATGCCGTCCTGCAGTTGGGTCCACGTCCCGGTCTCGGGCCCGACCGTCGCGGCTACCGGCGAGCGGAGGCCGGGCCCGTAGGCCACGCTCGGCAGACCCGGATGCACCGTCCACCCACCGTGGCTGCCGCGTCCGGGTTCGAGGACGGCGGTGCGCTCGTACCGGAAGAGGTCGAGGCGCACCCGGCGGGGCCGGCCGTACGGGACGTAGACCGCCACCCGCCACGTCGCGGCCAGCTGTTCGGCTGCCTGCCGGTCGATGCAGTGGAGGCGCAGGTCGTCGAGCGGGCACGAATGGGTCTCGCGGATGGCGATGAGCAGCCGGCCGGCCTCGGCGAGGCCCGTGTCGGTCCCTTTGATCTGACCCGACGGCCGCGGCCAGATCCGCCCGTCGAGGATCCGCGGTCCACCGATCAGTCGAACGGTGGGGCCGGTGCTCATGAGCTCACGTCGAGGTCTCGAGCACCGTCGCGCCGGCCGTTCGACCGGTGACGTGTTCGAGTACGGCCAACCGCCACCCCGGATGCAGCCCGGCCGCGGTGCGGAGGTCGACCTGCGTGAGACCCGTCCCGGCCTTGAAGGTGCCGGCCGACCACTGCGTACCGGACGCCGACCACCACAGGCACTCGTACCAGACGCCCTTGGCGGTCGACAGGTGCTGTACGGCGAGGTGCACGTCGGTGCCATGGGTGTCGGCGCGCACCGCCACGCTGCCGGCGGCGGCCGAGCCGGCGGGGGCGTGCAGCGCGATCGGCGTGCCGTAGGCGGGGTCGGTCGGCGTGGCGATCGAGAGGCCGACGAGGAAGGCGGCCAGGACGGCCATCACCCCGACGGTGGCGCCGACCAGGGTGCGGCCGCGGCGTCGCGCGATCGGGGTTGCCCCCGACGTCGACGGGCTGAGGGTCGCGCCGTCCTCGATGGCGGTGCTCATGATCGGCGCGGGCATGGTGCCGACGGCCGCGGGGATGGCACCGGGGACGGCGGCGTCGAGGCCGTCGGGCGTGGCCAGCTCGAGCAGCACGGGGATGGGATCGAGCTCGCTCAGCTCGGCCCGGCACGCCGTGCATCCAGCCAGGTGGGCCTCGACCGCGTGCTGCTCATCGACGGTGAGCCCGCCGAGCACGTAGCCGGCCAGGTCCTCGCGGAGGCGCTCGTGGTCCTCGGGGGTGATCACGGCAGCACCCCCCGTTCGGCCAGCGCGACCCGCAGCGTCTTCAGCGCGGCGAAGGTGCGGGTCTTGACGGTGCCGAGCGGGATGCCGAGCTGCTCGGCGATCTCGGACTGGCTGAGCTGGCCGTAGTAGGCGAGGTCGATCACCTCGCGCTGGGTCGGGCTGAGCGAGACCGAGCGCGTCGCTGACCACCCACCCGGTCAGGACCTGGTCGATGCCGTCGTCCTGGCGGGTGGCCGGGGGCAGGCTGGGATCCGACGCGGTCTGCGGGTCGTCGAGGTCGAGCGAGCGGTCGTTGGCCGCCCGGCGTCCCCGTCGCCAGATGTCGACGGCGGTGCGACGGGCGACGGTGAACACGAAGGTCGGCTCGCTGCCGAGGGTCGAGTCGAACCGACCGGCCGACCGCCACAGCCGGGCGAACGTCTCTTGCACCAGGTCGTCGGCGAAGCACGGATCGTAGGACGACAGGTTGAGGCCGAGGGCCCGGATGCGACCCGCGTAGCGCGACCACAGCTCGGCCACCGCCGCGGTGTCACCGGTGGCGACGCCGGGCAGCACGGGCAGGTCCGACGAGACGGGCACCGACAACACGCTAGCGGCGGCCGACGACGTGTACCCGGCCGGTGCCGACGAGCCGCGCGCCGTCATCAGCTCGCACTGGGGACGGGGCTGCCGGACGCGGTCATGGCGCTCCACAGCTTCTCGACTCCGTTGCCCGAGGTGTCGCCGGGCTTGCTGTCTCCGGCGAAGGTGTAGACGGGATGGCCGGCCACCACGAGCTGGGTGGTGCCGTCGGCCCGCTTGAGGGTGGTCAGCGCGGCGGTCACGTCGGTCCCCGCGGTCGGTGATCCGGTGACGAGGACCGGCGGCCACGCCTGTGCGCAGACCCCGGTGCACGCGCTGCTGGTCGAGGTGTCCTTGGCGTAGAGGTAGACGGTCAGCCCGGTCTTGTCGACCAGCACCATCCCGAGCTTCGTCTGGCCCAGGCTGACGTCGCTCGGCGCGGCGACGGTCGTCGTCGTGCTGGCAGCGGTCGTGGGCGTCGTGGCCGTGGTGGCGTTCGTCGCGGCGGTGCTCGCCGTCTTGCCCGACGAGCTGCTGCAGGCCGCCGCGGCCAGGGCCAGGGCGAACGCGACGAACGGGGTGGCCGAACGCCGGCTGGGCCGAGTGGACGTGGGGCGCATGCGGGTCCTCCAGGAGCGTGCCGCCGTCGGCACGGGTGTGCGTCGTGTACGGATCCCGGCAACCGTATGGTTCACCGGGTCCGGGGGGTGGTCAGGGTTCGTCGGGCACCGCTGGTTCGCGGGGGGATACGGCTACGAGTCGTCGCCGGTTCAGGCCGGGCCGCGCCGACCGTGGTGCCAAGGGTCACGCGCCTCACCTGTCACAACCGGGCCGGTCGGTTCGTCGACTGGGCAGACGCGAAGAGATCACACGATCGGAGACGACGATGGACACCGCCGACAGGGACCGGGACCGCCCGCTCGAACCAGCCGAGGCCGACGTGGTGGTGGTGGGCGCCGGACTGGCCGGGCTGACCGCCGCCGCGGCGGCCGGCGCCGACGGCCCGCACGCGGCGCCGGCGCGTCGTGCTACTGGACACCCGCGAGGTCGGTGGACGGGCGCGGACCGACGTGCGCGACGGCTACCACCTGAACCAGGGACCGAGAGCGCTGTACCGCGCCGGCGCCGGACGCGCCGTGCTCGGCCGCCTCGGGATCGTGCCGACCGGCGGCCCGCCGTCGACCGACGCCCACGGGATCCTCGAGGACGGCTCGATCCGGCCGCTCCCGGGCACGCCGCGCCGGCTGGTCGTGAGCTCCCTGCTGAGCGTGCGCGGCAAGGCGCAGGTCGGGTCGCTGCTGGCCCGCATCGGGCGCTTCGACGCCGGTGCCCAGGCCCACCTCAGCATCGCGGGGTGGCTCGACTCGCTCGATCTGCGCCCGGACGCGCGGGCCCTCGTCGAGACGGTCTTCCGGGTCGCCACCTACGTCGGCGACCTGTCCACCTGCTCGGCCGACGCCGGCCTCCGCCAGGTCCAGATGGCCCTCGGCGAGGGTGTCGAGTACCTCGACGGCGGGTGGCAGCAGATCGTCGACGCCCTGGCCGAGGTGGCGCGGGCTCGCGGGGTGATCGTCCAGCGCCACCGACGGGTGACGGGGATGGCCCGTGACGGCGACGCGTGGGTCGTGCAGACGACCGACGGCGAGCTGCGGACGAAGTCGGTCGTGCTGGCCGTCGGATCGCCCGCCGCCACCGCCCCGCTCCTGCCCGTCGCCCCGGTGTGGGCCCTCGGTCCGGACGCCACGGCGGCCTGCCTCGACCTCGGGCTGCGGCGGGCGCCGATCCCACCGGTGATCCTGGGCATCGGCCGTCCGCTCTACCTGTCGACCCACTGCCCGCCCGCGTCGCTGGCCCCCGAGGGCCACGCCGTCGTGCACGTGCTGCGCTACGGTGCGCGCAGCGCCGAGGCTGACGCGGCCGCAGCTCTGGGAGCTGGCGGCGGCGGCCGGGATCACCGAGGCCGACGTGGTCACCGAACGCTTCCTGCATCGCATGGTCGTGGCCCACGCGCTGCCCCGACCGGGCGACGGGCTGGGTGGGCGCCCCGCCATCGCCGTGCCAGGGGTCGAAGGCGTCTGGCTGGCCGGCGACTGGGTGGGACCGCTCGGCATGCTGGCCGACGCCAGCCTGGCCAGCGGCGAGCAGGCGGGCGCCGCGGCGGTCGCCCATGCCCGTCACGTCCTGGCCGACGCGGCGTGAACCGCGCGGCAGGCGCGGCTGGCGCGCCGGGGGCGCCGGGTGCATCGGGTGCATCGGGTGCATCGGGTGCATCGGGTGCTTCAGGCGGTCCGGACGCCACCTTCGCCGCCGAACGGCCGCGCCTGCTCGGCCTGGCCTACCGCATGACCGGTTCGCTGTCCGACGCCGAGGACGTGGTGCAGGACACCTGGCTGCGGTGGTCGGGCGCCGACCACCCCACGATCCTCAACCCGCCGGCGTGGCTGACCACGGTCGCCACGCGGCTGAGCCTGGACCGCATCCGGGCCGCCGAGCGCGGCCGCGCCGACTACGTGGGCGAGTGGCTGCCCGAACCCGTGGCCACCAGCCGGGGACCCGAGGAGACCGTCGAGCTGGCCGAGTCGCTGACGCTCGGGTTCCTCGTGCTGCTCGACCGCCTCGGCCCCGCCGAGCGAGCCGTCTTCCTGCTGGCCGACGTGTTCGGCGAGCCGTTCAGCGCCATCGCCGCGACCGTGGGCAAGACCGAGGCCGCGTGCCGCCAGATCGCCACCCGGGCCCGCCGCAAGGTGCACGAGGCGCGACCGGACCCGGAGCCGTCGGGCGGCGGGGACGACGACCCTGAGCTGCTCGGCCGGCTCGTCGGGGCGGTGCTGTCGGGCGATCCGGGGCAGGTGCTCGACCTGCTCGACGCCGACGTGGTGCTGGTCTCCGACGGCGGCCCGGCCCGGCATGCGGCTCGACGGCCGGTGTCGGCGCCGACCGGGTCACCCGGCTGCTGGTCAACCTCGGTGGGCGACTCGGTGACGGGACGGTCGAGGTGCTCGAGGTGAACGGGCGCCCCTCGCTCGTGATCGACCCGCCCGACGGTCGGGTCGTGGTGCAGATCGATCACCGGCTCGGCCGGATCACCGCCATCTGGGTCATGCTCAACCCGTCGAAGCTGCACGGCCTCGACGACGTCGCCCGCCTGCGCTGACCGGCTCGCGCTCGCGCTCGGGCGGCCGCGCCGATGCGCTCGTCGTGCAGCTCGTCGACCAGCGGCATCTCGAGCGGCGGCAACGACCCCACCGCCCACTCGAGCAGCTGGTCGGCCAGCGCGGGGTTGCGGGCCAGCACGGGCCCGTGCAGGTAGGTCCCGACGATGCGCCCGATCGACGACCCCGTCGGTGCCGTCGCCGTTGCCGACCCCGACCCGCACCCGGCCGAGCGGCGCGCAGCCCTGCGCCGCGCACCGTGTGCCCGCCGTGGTTCTCGAATCCGGTCAGCAGGTCGATCCTCCGAGGTCGAGGCCGGTGCCCGGTTCGCGGTTCGACCACGATCTCGCCGACCGCGCGCCGTGCCAGCCGGTCGGTCTCGACGTCGATCAGGCCCACGCCCTCGGTGCGGCCGCCCTCGCCGTCGTCGAAGGACGCACCGAGGATCTGCAGGGCCGCGCACACCGCCAGCACCGGGACGTCGCGCTCGGCGGCCTGGCTCACGCCCGCGCATCAGCGCGGCGTCGCGGAGCAGGGCCCGCTGGGCGGCGTCCTCGCCGCCGCCGAGCACCAGCACGGCCACCGAGTCCGGGGATCTCGCTGCCGGCCATCAGCGGGACGACCTCGGCCGTGATGCCGCGGCGCACCAGCCGCTCGGCCAGCACGATGGCGTTGCCGCCGTCGCCGTAGGTGCCCAGCAGGTCGGGCCGCACCAGCCCGATCCCGACGGCGCTCACGGTGTGGCCTCCGGGCCGTGGGATCGATGCTCGTGTCGGTCCGGCGTGGTCATCGGGTCGCCCGCTCGAGCTCGGCCCGCACCTGCTGGAAGGCGCTGTAGTTGGCGATCAGGTCGACCGGGCCGGGTCCGGCCGGCGGGCCGCCTCGGTCAGGGTGCGGCACCCTGCTCGACGGCGAGCCCGGCGTAGTCGAGCCCGTACGGCCAGATCGAGGCCCCGCTCGCCGAGGCACACGGCCCGCCGGCCGCGGAGCTGCTCGAAGGGGACGTCCCAGATCCACGACGGATCCCGGCCGTCCTGGCCCTGCGCGTTGAGCACCAGCACCAGCGGACCGGTCACCCGACGGCCACGAGGTCGAGCAGGTCGCTCCAGCCGGCCGGGTTCTTGGCCAGGTGCAGCACGAGCTCGGCGCCTTCGTAGGTCGACGCGCTGGTAGCGGCCCTCGATGCTCCGGATCCGGCGCCACGCGTCGAGCGCCGCCGTCGGTGGGCAGGCCGATGCGGTCGATCACGGCGAAGGCCATCGTGGCGTTGGCCATGGCCGAGCGACCGGGGAGCGCGAGGTCCGAGGTCGACGTGCGAGCCGTCCGACTGGACCACCGCCCCGTCGACGAGCGCGTAGTCGGCGTCGGGTCGGGCCCGTCCGCAGCCGGGGCAGCGACCAGCGTCGGGGCTCGAAGTGGAGGTCGGCCTCGCACCACGGGCAGGCCGAGGCGTCGAGCTGCCAGGCCAGCCCGGCACCCACCCACGCGATCGTCGAGGCCCGGTGGGTCGCCCACGGCCCACACGACGAGCGGGTCGTCCGCGTTGGCCACCACGAGACCGGGGGGCGCGGCGGCGAGAGCGGTCCGCCAGCGCTCGGCGGTGCCGCGCACCTCGTTGAGGCGGTCGAGCTGGTCGCGGGAGAGGTTGAGGAGCGCGACGGCCGCCGGGGCGCAGCTCGCGGAGGGCCCAGGGGATGTACGGCTTCGTCGACCTCGAGGGCGGCGCAGATCGGCGTCAGGCTCGGTCAGCAGGGCGCCGGTCAGCCCGTTGGCCAGGTTGGCGCCGGTGCGGTTGGTGGCGACGGTCCCCACCGTGGCCAGGCCGGCGGCCAGCAGGGTGGTGGTCGTCGTCTTGCCGTTGGTGCCCGAGACCAGCGCCACCCGCATCGGGGCGGCCAGGCGCCGGGCGATCGTGGGATCGACCCGGAGGGCGACCTCGCCTCCGATCACCGATCCCTCGCCCCGACCGGCGATTCGGGACACCCGCGACGCGGCCCGGCCCAGGCCAGGGGCCACCCGGGCTCGGCCGGTCGGGGCGGGGCCGGTCAGCGAATCGTCCGATCGGTGTCCCCCCATGGGGAAACGGGGGTTGTCGACATCCCCGCGGATGCTATCGGGGAACCTAAAGAGCACCTGGAGACGGCCGACAGAGAGTTCATGACCATCGGACAGGCCAATGAGCGCGCGGGCGGCGACCAGGGGTCGGCCAACGCCCCGGGGGCGCCCGGGACGACGGGGGCCGCCAGCGGGACGACGCGTTCGTGACCTTGCTGCGCTCGGGCGACGAGCGGGCCTTCGGCCTGCTGTTCGACGTCTGGTCCGACCCGCTCTACGACCGCATCTCCAACCGGGGCTTCACCACTGCGGATGCCTGCCGGATCGAGAGCGACGCCTTCTCCACCGTCCACCGCCGGATGTCCCAGCAGCACACGCAGATGGTCGACTCGTTCCGCGTGATGGCGATGCGGGCGGGCCGCCAGGAGACCGCCGCGGCGGCCGGCAGCCAGGTCGACCTGACCCCACCGGTCGGTCCCTACGCCGAGGACCGCCTCACCCGCGGGACCGAGGTCCGCACCCTGGCCGCCGACCCGGTGGTGGCGGCGCTGCTCTGGCAGGCGGCCGACCTGCTCGGCGAGCAGGTGCGCGAGGTCCTCGACCTGCACCATCGCCACAAGCTGACCGCGTCCGAGGTGGCCGCGGTGCTGCAGGAGCCGACCGGGTCCATCGAAGAGATCCTGCGCAAGGTCGAGGCCGGCTACGGAGCCGTCGTCCGCGCCCGGATCATCTGGCGCCAGGGAGCCCCGAGCCACGACGAGCTGCGCGAGCAGGTCGCCGGCGAGTCGCGCTTCGACGCCGCCATGGTGCGCCGCGTCGCCGAGCACCTTCGGGTGTGCGACGACTGCCGGGCCGCCTCGCAGGTGCCGGTGGCCCCCATCGAGGTCTTCGCCGCCATCCCTCTGGCCCTGGCTCCGACCGGGTTCAAGGACGTCGTGGTCGACAACCTCGAGTCCGCTGGCATCGGCATGGCCGGATCGGTCTCGTCGCGGCGCCCACTCGCCAGCGACGACACCCTGGCCAGCGACGACACCCCCGCTACCGATGGTGCGGGTGGCGCCATGGTTGCGGGCGCCGTGGCCGCGGGCGCAGTCGTCGCCGGCGTCGCGTCCGACGCGGCCGCCGATGTGACCGACATGAGCAGCGGGATCGACGAAGCGGACCACAGCCCGATGGCTCCGGCCGCCTCCGCCGTCGTCGACGCCACGACCGCCGTCGATCCCGCGGATGCGGACCCGGACGCGGACGACGACGACACGATCGCAGCCGCCGCGGTGGTGGCACCGACGCGAACGACCGACCCGTCGACCGGATCGAACCGCGGCGCCGGGGTGGCGACAGCGGCCACCGCCGCCGCCAGCGCTGCCGCGCTCGGTCGGGCGGCGGGTCTGGGCGAGCTCAGCGCGGCCGAAGCCGCCGGGCTGGCCGGGTCACCCGGATCCTCCGGGTCGGCCCCCCCAGGGACGTTCGGCTCGCACCCCTTCGGCTCGGCACCCTTCGGTCCCGACGAGACGGCCGCCACCTCCGGGGCCATCGGCGCTCGACGCGTCGGGCTCGGGAGGCTCGACTCCCGGCGGATCGGGCTCGCGCAACCGCTGGGTGTTCGTCGCGATCGCGACGGTGGCCGTGATCGCGCTGCTCGCCTTCCTCCTGACCCAGGGCTCGACCAGCAAGCACGCCGACAAGCTCGACGCCGGCAGCCACCCGACCACGACGTCGACCACGACCGCCTCCTCGACCACGGTCACGACCGCACCCCGCACGGTGATCACCACGGGCAAGGGCAAGGGCAAGGCGCCCGTCACCACGACCTCGACCACCACCAGGCAGGTCACGACCACCACGACCGGCCAGCGCGTCACCACCACGACGGTGATCGCCACCACGACGACGGTGCCCAACTTCCCGGGGTTGAAGTGGAGCGACGCCTTCGACATCAACCCGTACAACGCGCCGAAGGGCTACTACCCCCTCAGTTCGGCCCCGGTGTTGAGCTGGTCGGCGTCGGCCGAGCACTCGATCAGCGTGCTGGTCAGCGGCCCCGGCTTCAGCTCGCGTCCAGAAGTCCGGCTCGAGCGCCGGCCTGTGCCCCGGTTCGGTCGACAGCGTCAACGAGCGGTGCGACGTGTCGCCCGGCACGTACCAGTACGTGCTGAAGATGTCGGATCAGGTGACCGGTCAGCAGCTCAGCGAGACCATCGTGCCTGATCGTCACCGGCTAGCGCATCGCCTCGGCCCGCGCCGACAGCCCGTCGCGGAAATCGGGGTGGGCGACGGCGGCCAGGGCCACTGCCCGCTCGTGCACGGTGCGGCCGCGCAACGACGCCACGCCGTACTCGGTCACGACCAGGTCGAGCTGGTGGCGCGGCGTCGTCACCACCGTGCCGGCCGCCAACTCGCCGGCGATGCGGCTGACGCGCTGGCCACCGACGACCGCGGTCGACGGGCAGGCAGATCAGCGCCCGGTCCTCGAGCTCGTAGCCACCCACCGAGACGAAGTCCTCGTGGCCGCCGATGCCCGAGAACTGGCGCGCCCCGATCGTGTCGGCCACCACCTGGCCCCACAGGTCGACCGTCAGGGCCCCGTTGATGGTGACCATCCGGCGGTTGCGCGACACGACCTCGGGTGAGTTGACCACCTCGACCGGCAGGAACCGCACATCGGCGTTGTCGTCGAGGAACGTGTTCAGCTCGGTCGTGCCCAGCGCGAACGTCGTGATCGACAGGCCGTCGTACTGGCCCTTCTGCATGTTGGTGACCTTGCCCGCCTTGTGCAGGTGCATCAGCCCGGTGGTGAACATCTCGGAGTGCACGCCGTAGTCGCCCCCGTCGTCCTCGGCCAGCATCCGGGCGATGGTCGACGGGACGCCACCGATGCCGGTCTGCAGGGTCGAGCCGTCGGCGATGTACGGACGGGCGAAGGCCGCGATCTCGAGGTCGACCGGCGTGGGCTGGTCGTCGGGGAGCTCGAACAGGGCGCGGTCGCTCTCGATCAGCACGTCGACCTGGTCGACGTGCAGCCGGTGCGGGTGGTCGGGGAGCATGCCGATCGTGCGCGGCGCGTGCGGGTTGGCCTCGACCACCACGACGCGTTCGGGATCGGCGGCGGCGCGCACCATCTCGTGGAAGGTGGCGCCGGCGTGCAGCGACAGGCTCAACCAGCCGTCCGGGTCGGGCGGCGTGGTGAGCGCAGCCATCACCCGGGGCTTCATCCGCTCGAGGATCGGGGTGAACCGGCGGAAGTCCGACGGCACGAACTCGACCCGTCGCGCCCGTGTCGACCAGCAGGCGTTCGGCCGGTCCGAAGAAGCCGCTCAGGTAGCGCACCCCGGGCTTGGAGAAGAGGGCGTAGAGATCGAGCAGCAGGGCGCCGTAGACGGTCAGGTCGACGAAGTCGTCCCGGTCGCCGAGGGCGTGGAGCAGGGCCGGTGGATGGCCGGGGCCGAGGGGGATGCCGAGCGTGTCGACGGGGCGGATCAGGGCGGCGGCCTCGGCGGGGGTGCACATCTTCGGTCCCGCGGTCATGGCGGTGATCGTAGGGTGGCGAGGGAATGCCGTACCTACCCGGCCGGTTGGCCTACCCATGACCACCACCGACGACAGCGTCGTGCCGCCCACCGCGGGCGGTGGCGGTCCGGCACTGCCGGGGGCGGGCATCGACCCCGCCGATCTACGGGCGGCGATGGGCGATCCTCATCGTCCTCTGCCTCAGCCTGGTGATGGTCGTGGTGGGCAACACGGCCCTCAACGTGGCGCTGCCGACGCTGGTGCGCGAGCTGCACGCCTCGGAGACCCAGCTGCAGTGGATCACCGACTCCTACAGCCTCGTGTTCGCCGGGCTCCTGCTGCCCGCCGGCGCGCTCGGCGATCGCTTCGGGCGCAAAGGAGCGCTGCAGCTCGGCCTCAGCGTGGTCGGGATCGGCTGCCTGCTGTCGACCTTCGCCACCAGCGCCGACCAGCTCATCGCCACCCGCGCCCTGATGGGCGCGGGGGCGGCGTTCGTGATGCCGGCCACGCTGTCGATCCTGGCCAACGTGTTCCCGCCGGCCGAGCGACCCCGGGCCATCGCCATCTGGGCCGGCTTCGCCGGAGCCGGTGGGGCGATCGGCCCGATCATCAGCGGCCTGCTGCTGGACCACTTCTGGTGGGGCTCGGTCTTCTTCGTCAACGTGCCCGTCGTCATCGTGGCGCTGATCGCCGGCGCCATCCTGCTGCCGACGTCTCGGGATCCCCAGCACGTCCGCCTCGACCCCACCGGCGCGGTCCTGTCGATCACCGCCCTGGCCGCGCTGCTGTTCGCCATCATCGAGGCGCCGGTCGAGGGCTGGGGATCGGTGTCCACGATCGGCGGGTTCGTCGTGTTCGTGGTCGCCGCCATCTCGTTCGTCACCTGGGAGCGACGTTCGAGCCACCCGATGCTGCCCATGTCGTTCTTCTCGAACCGCCGCTTCAGCGTCGGTGCCGGCACCATCACCCTCAACTTCTTCTGCATGTACGGGCTGTTCTTCGTGTTCACCCAGTACCTGCAGTTCGTGCGCGGCTACAGCCCGCTCGAGGCGGGCCTGTCGACGCTCCCGCTGGCCGTCATGCTCATCGTGTTCGCGCCGCGCAGCGCCAAGGCCGTGGTGCGCTGGGGCCAGGCCCGCGTGCAGGCCGGCGGTTTGTGCTTCACCGCGGTCGGCCTGCTGGTGATGTCCGCGGTCGGGCCCGACACCGGCTACTGGGTCATCGCCCTCGGACTGGCGATCGTGGGCTTCGGTGTCGCCTTCACCACCGCGCCGGCCACCAACGCCATCGTCTCGTCGGTCCCGCTGGCCAAGTCCGGGGTCGGCTCGGCCGTCAACGACACCACCCGCGAGGTGGGCGGTGCCCTCGGCATCGCCGTGCTCGGCAGCCTGGTGGCCTCGGCCTATCAGTCATCGGTGCACTCGGCGGTGAGCCGGCTGCCCCACGCGCTGGGCTCGGCGGTCAACAGCTCGGTCGGCGAGGCCCTCGGCGTCGCCCACGCCCTGCCGGGCCGAGCCGGGCAGCACCTGGCCACGCTGGCCTCGAACGCCTACACCGACGCCATGGGGACCGCGCTCGTGATCGCGGCCGTCGTGGCACTGGCCGCGGCGGTGATGGTGCTGGTGTTCTTCCCCCGCGAGCAGCCGGTGGTCGACGGAGTAGAACCTGGCGATGCCGTCACGCCCTCCGCTGATCCTGCTCCCACCGTCTGAGGGCAAGGCTGCCGGTGGCACGGGCCCGGCCTGGCGGCCCGGGACTCTGACCGCGCCCGAGCTCGACGAGCGGCGGACGAAGGTGATGGCCGCCCTGGTGCGGGCCATGGGGGGATCGGTGGCCAGGCGGACGGCCCTGTTGGGCGTCAAGGGTGTGGCCCTGGCGGCGGCCACCGAGGCCGATCGCGAGGTGGCCGATGCGCCGGGCCTCCCGGCCCTCGAGCGCTACACCGGCGTCCTCTACGGCGCGCTCGACCAGGGGTCGTTGCGGGCGGACGACCGACGCCGGGTCGACGCGCAGGTCCGCATCCTGTCGGGGCTGTGGGGGATCGTGGCGCCCCGTGATCCGATCCCCGACTACAAGCTCAAGATGTCGGCCAGCCTGCCGCGGCTCGGCAAGCTGTCCACGTGGTGGCGCCCCGCGGTGACCGCCGCCCTGGCCGACGAGGTCGCCGGTCGCGTCGTCTGGGACCTGCTCCCCAACGAGCACCGCGCCGCGTGGGCCCCGTCGCTCGACGGCGCCGGGCGCCCCGTGCGCGGTCATCACCGTCCGCTTCGCCGACGAGGTCGTCCGGGCCGACCGACGTCAGCTCGTCACGGTGAGCCACTGGAACAAGCTGTTGAAGGGCGCGCTGGTGCGACATCTGGCGGCGACCGGCCTCGACGAGGTCGACGGCCTCGCCGCCTTCGCCCACCCGCTCGGCTACGCCTACCAGCCGTCGCTCACCGAGATCGACCCCGATGGCATCGGCGTGCGCGTCACCTTCGTCAAGTCCGTCCCCTGACCCGTCCGCCCGCGTCCGCCGCACCCTGCCGAACGTGTGCCGCAGATCGCGCCCCGGGGGTCACGCCACGGCACAGGTTGGACAACGCGGAGAGGAGATCGCGTCAGCCGGTCATGCCTGTGCGCGCCGGAACTGCGGGGTAGACGGAGCCGTCGAGCACCTCGTGCCCTCCGAGTGGACGGCCGAGATCGACCACCGTGGCCACGCCGGCGAAGCCGTCGATGCCTGGCTGGTCGTTGGCGGCGACGGGGCCGGGGCAGGCGTGAAACCCCTTCACCGGTGCGACGAAGGCGGTGATGGTCACGGCCCGCGCGGTCCAGGTGATGCGGGGTGGACGAAGTCGGGACGGGTCGAGGAGCTTCCCGTCGTTGCACTCGAAGTCGACCACGACCAGGTGGAGCGTCGTGTCCGCGGGTCGGGGGGCCGGGTAGGCCGCGTCGAGCGCCCATCGGGCGGTGGACAGGCCGGGTTGCTCCACGGCGTACGTGCACGCCACGGAACCCGAGTACCGCCAGCGGCCGCCAGAGCGAGCCAGGGAGAGGAAGAGGCCGTGGGGATACATGGCCGAGGCCTGCGAGACGAACCCGGCTTCGTTCCCGGTGTCGAACAGCATCCGCCATCCCTTCTGCTGGGGGAGCCCCTGCCCCGTGATGTCCGTGGCGGTCACCGAGCGCAACGCGACCGCCAGCGCGCCGTGACCCTCGGCGGCAGTGGGCGGGTGGTCGAGCGCCGTCACCGGGAACGACGTGCCGCCGTCACAGCTGACGAGCAACGCGTGGCCCGGGTTCGGCACCGTCGCCTGGGTGTGATGCACCGCCGCCGAGCTGCACGAGGCGCTCAAGAGGATCGCCGGCAGTGAGATCGCCAGAACCCCCAGCCGTTGCCGCGCGCCGCGCACTCGAAGAGGGTACGACGAGGCCTGCGCTACGGATAGGACCGAACGGCTCAGTTCCGGTCAGACGGCGCCGGCGCCGACCTTGGCGGTGGGGGTGAACGTCACCGGCATGGCCTCGTAGCCGCTGATGAAGTTGGCCGGCCGCAGCGGCGTGTCGCCGACGACGGCCAGGTCGGGGAGGCGGGCCAGCAGGCGCTCGACCATGACCGAGATCTCGAGGCGGGCCAGGCTGGCACCGAGGCAGAAGTGGGCGCCGAACCCGAAGGCCACGTGCTCGTTCGGTGTGCGCCCGACGTCGAAGCGGAACGGGTCGTCGAACACCGCCTCGTCGCGGTTGGCCGACGGGTACAGCAGCAGCAGCTTCTGCCCGGCCCGCAGCGGCTGGCCGCCGAAGTCGACGTCACGGGTCGCGACGCGGGCCATGTTGCGGATCGGGCTGACCCAGCGCAGCATCTCCTCGACCGCGGTCGGCAGCAGCGACGGGTCGGCGACGAGGCGGTCGCGCTCGTCGGGGTTGTCGAGCAGCTGGTGCATGCCACCCGAGAGGACGTGGCGGGTGGTCTCGTCCCCCCCGATCAGGATGAGCAACGACTCCATGCACCAGCTCGGGGTCGTCGAGGCGGTCACCGTCGACGTCGGCGTGCACGAGCACGCTCATCAGGTCGTCGCTGCGCTCGCCCTCGGTCTGGGCGCGTCGCTCGGCGATCACCCGCCCGCTGTAGGTCTCGTAGTCGCTGAACGCCGTGGCGGCTCGCATCATGGCCTCGTCGCTCGACGACACGCCGCTCAGACCGCTCACCATGTCGTCGCTCCAGCGCAGCAGCTCGGCACGGTCGTCGGGAGCCACGCCGAGGGCGTCGCCGATCATGATCATCGGCAGCGGCGCGGCCAGGTCGTGCACCAGATCGCATGATCCCCGCTCGCACACCGCGTCGATGATCGAGTCGCACACCACACGGATGCGGTCCTCGCTCTCGCGGACGCGCCGCGGCGTGAAGCCCTTGTTGACGAGCTTGCGCCGCCGGAGGTGAGCGGGGTCGTCCATGTCGATCATCATCGGCAGCGGACCGTTGTCGGGCCGGATGCCCTCGGCGTTCGAGAACGTCGAGGGGTCGGCCGCGATCGCCTTGAGGTCGGCGTAGCGGGTGATGCCCCACACGCCGTTGGCGGCGTCGAAGTAGACGGGCGCGTTGGCTCGCATCCACGTGAACTGCGGATGGGGATCGTTGCCGTAGAAGTGCCCGTCGAGCAGGTCGATGTCGGGTCGCGTCGGATGGTCGGGCTGGGTGGCGTCGTCCATGGCGATGGTCCTCGGTCCGGTCGGGGTGTGGTGTCTGCCTAGAGGAGGATCTCGGCGAGCGTGCGCAGCGCGTCGGGCCCGCCGGGCGAGTACACGAGCAGCGTCGAGACGGGGCTCTCGTCCCAGGCGGCCAGGCGGTCGCGGATGCGCGCGGGAGGCCCGCACAGCGAGATGGCGTCGGCGAAGTCGTCGGGCACGGCCGCCACGGCCTCGTCCCGCTTGCCCTCGAAGAACAGCTCCTGGATCTTCAGCGCCTCGGCCTCGTAGCCGAACCGCTGCATCAGCTTGGTGTGGTAGTTCTGCCCCTTGGCGCCCATGCCGCCGATGTAGAAGCCGAGCATCATCTTGACGGGAGCCAGCGCGGCGGCGACGTCGTCGTCGATGTTGACCTGCGCGCCCGCGACGATGTCGAAGTCGGGCCCGGCGCCGGCCAGCGACTCGGCGTAGACCTCGGGATGATGGGGCGAGTAGTAGAGGGGCAGCCAGCCGTCGGCGATCTCGGCGGCCATGGCCACGTTCTTGGGTCCCTCGGCCCCGAGGTAGATGGGCAGGTCGGCGCGCAGCGGGTGCGTGATGGCGCGCAGCGGCTTGCCCAGCCCGGTGGCGCCCTCGCCCCGGTAGGGGTGCTGGTAGAACTCGCCGTCGAAGTCGAGCGGCTCGTCGCGGCGCAGCACCCGCCGGATGATCTCGACGTACTCGCGGGTGCGGGCCAGCGGCTTGTCCGACGGGCGGCCGTACCAGCCCTCGACGACCTGGGGGCCCGAGACCCCGAGACCGAGGTGGAAGCGACCGTTCGACAGGTGGTCGAGGGTGAGGGCGGCCATCGCGGTGGCCGTGGGCGTGCGGGCGGCGAGCTGCACGACCGAGGTGCCGAGCTTGATGGTCGAGGTGTGGCCGGCCAGCAGGCCGAGTGGGGTGAAGGCGTCCGAGCCCCAGGCCTCGGCCGTCCAGACCGAGTCGAACCCGAGTCGCTCGGCCTCCTGGGTGACCCCGACGATGTCGGGCGGCGGGCCGGCACCCCAGTATCCCCACTGCAATCCGAGCTTCACGACGGTGAACGTATCGCGTCCCTGACGCATCGTCAGATGCCCGGACGGGCCTGGTTGACGCCGGAGAGAGGGCTGTGATCTGCTGCAATCCACAACAGATGCGCTGGGTACGGGGGAAGCCGGTCAGAAGCCGGCGCTGACCCGCAACCGTGAGCGGAACGAGATTCGATCCCGCGAGCCGGAACACCCGTCCAGCGTCCTGCTCCACGCAACCGTCGTCGGACTACGGGCCCTGGAGCTCGGGATGGCTCCGCCCCGGTTCGGGCGGGCGGTCCTCGGCTTTGCAACGGCTCCTCGGGCCCGTCCCCGACTCGAGCCCGACACCGGCCCCCACGGGCCGTCGCCGAGAGGATCCGAGTGCCCCCGATCACGCCGCCGAAGCCGCCAGCGCCGCGCCGGGGGTCGTGTGCGGGTCGCTGGCCAGGCGGGTCGGGGGCGTCGGGGCTGTGCTCGTGGTGTGGGGGGCCTTGTCGGTGGCGTTCGCGGGGCAGTCGGGATGGCAGTCGCTGGTGGGCTCGGGCTGCGCGGCCGCCAGCGGGGTGTCGCACGCCGGGCTGGTGGTCGACTTCGGGACGGTGAGCTCGGTGCCCGGGGCACCCACGCCGACCGTGCAGTCGACGTGCGTCGCCTTCTCGAACAGCGACGAGTTGGGGACCGACGTGCTCACGGCTGCCGGCTACGACCTCCGGTTCAACTCCGTCGGCCTGCTCTGCGCCATCGACGGCTATCCCGCCACCGGCTGCGGCGCGGCCAGCAGTTCGGGCTACCAGTACTGGAGCTACTGGCACGGCGGCTCCTCGTGGACCTACGCCGTCACCGGTCCGGCCGGCTACCGGGTCAGCAACGGCGGCGTCGAAGGGTGGCGCTTCGTGGAGGGAGGCGACAGCGCGGCCGAGGGCGCCCCACGGCCCAGCTCGAAGGGACCGTGCCCCACCGCATCGACCACCAGCACCTCGACCACCCGAGCCACCGCGCCGGGCTCGGGATCGAGCTCGCCGCCCTCGACGACCGCGGCCGGTCTGGTCGGCCCGGGCGCGACCATCGCGGCGGGCGCCGGCCACGCGCCGTCGACCACCAAGGCGGCCGGGGCGGCCGGCGCTGATCCGTCGAGCACCGCCACGACGTCGGGTGCCGGCGCCACCTCCGACGACGTTCCCACGCGTCAGCTGGCGGCGCCGGCGGGGCACGCCCGCCGGCCGGGCTCGGGGTCGCCTGTCGGGGCCGCCGCGGTCGGAGCGACCATCGTCGGTCTGGCGCTGGCCGCCCTGTTCATCTCACGGCATCGGGCCACGCCGTGATCGGCGCGCACCGCATCGACGCGCTCGGTGACGCGGCCGCCCCGTCGGAGGGGGCCGTCGGCTCCGGCGCCCGGGCGACGCGGCCGGGCCGGGTGGCGCGCCACCGCCATCGGGCGTCGTGGCGCAGCCTCCATCCGGGCGCGTGGTGGCTGTGGGCGGGCGGTCTGGCCGTGGCCGCCATGCGCACCACCAACCTGCTCCTGCTGGGCCTGATCATCGCCGTGGTGGCCGTCGTCGTGTCGGCGCGCCGCTCGGACGCGCCGTGGTCACGGTCGTTCGGGTCGTTCGTGCGCCTGGCCGTGTTCGTGGTCGTCTTCCGGCTGGTGCTGCAGATCCTGATCGGGGACCGCATCCCGGGCACCACGCTGTTCGCGCTGCCCTCGATCGGGCTCCCGTCGTGGATGGCGGGCCTGAGCCTCGGCGGGCGCGTCACCGTCGAGTCCCTGGTGAGCTCGCTGCAGCAGGGCATGCAGTTGGCCACCGTGCTCATCTGCTTCGGTGCCGTGAACAGCTTGTGCAGCCCGTACCGGATGCTGCAGGCCCTGCCCGCCGCGCTGTACGAGGCCGGGGTGGCGGTGACGGTGGCGTTGACCTTCGCGCCGCAGGCGGTGATCGAGCTGGGTCGCGTGCGCGAGGCCCGACGGATGCGCGGTCGACCGGTTCGAGGACTCGCCTTCCTGCGCGGCCTTGCGCTGCCCGTGCTCGAGGGCGGGCTCGAGCGCTCGGTGGCGCTGGCTGCGTCGATGGACTCGCGCGGCTACGGGCGTCGCGCCGCGCAGACGCCGCGAGCCCGGCGCGTCGCGACCGCCACCACCGCCGTCGGCCTGATGGCCGTCGCCATCGGCCTGTACGGCGTGGCCGACGCCAGCGCGCCAGGGGCGCTCGGCCTGCCGCTGGTCGGGGTGGGGTCGGTGATCCTGGCGGTGAGCCTGTTCGCCGGCGGCCGCCGGACCGTGCGCACGCGGTACCGCCCCGATCCGTGGCGCGCCCCCGAGTGGGTGGTCAGCGCGTCGGGCCTGGCGGCGGTGGCCGGGATGACCGTCGCCGCCCGCATCGCCGGGGGCACGGCCGGGCTGAACCCCGACACGACGCCCCTGCGCTGGCCCAGCATCCCGGTGGCCGCCGTGATCGGCATCGTCGCCGCGCTGGTGCCGGCCTTCGCCGCGCCCCGGCCGCCGACCTCGTTCGGCTCGGTCCCGTCGACCGGCACGAGACCCGCGAGCGCCAGCACCGGTTCCCAGCCCGACGCGGCGGCCGGGCCGTGATCCGCTTCGACCGCGTGAGCTTCGCCTATCCCGGAAGCGAGCGCCCGGCTCTGCACGAGGTCGACCTCACGGTCGCCGAAGGTGAGCTGTGCCTGGTGGTCGGCCGCACCGGATCGGGCAAGTCGACGCTGCTGCGGGCGGTGAACGGGTTGGTGCCGCGCTTCACCGGCGGCCTGCTCACCGGCACGGTCACGGTCGACGGCCGGTCGACCGCGGAGCACCCGCCTCGCGAGCTGGCCGACGTCGTGGGGATGGTCGGCCAGGACCCCGCCGCCGGCTTCGTGACCGACACCGTCGAGGAGGAGCTGGCCTACGCCATGGGCAACCTCGGCATCGCCCCGGACGTCATGCGCCGGCGCGTCGAAGATGCCCTCGACCTGCTCAGCCTGCACGAGCTGCGCCAGCGTCCCCTGATCACCCTCTCGGGCGGCCAGCAGCAGCGCGTCGCCATCGGGGCCGCCCTCACCCCGTCGCCGCGCGTGCTGGTGCTCGACGAGCCGACGTCCGCGCTCGACCCCGCGGCGGCCGAAGAGGTGCTGGCGGCGCTGGCCCGCCTCGTGCACGACCTGGGCATGACCGTGCTGGTGGCCGAGCACCGGCTCGAGCGGGTCGTGCAGTACGCCGACCGCATGATCTACGTGCCCGGTGACGGCGGCCGCGTCGTCATCGGCGATCCGGCGACGCTGCTGGCCACGCTGCCCGTCGCGCCTCCGGTCGTCCAGCTCGGACGACTCGCCGGGTGGTCGCCCGTGCCGCTGACGATCCGCGACGCCCGTCGTGCCGCGGGACCCCTGCGCGAGGCGCTCGCCCGTCCGCCCCGGCCGCGGCCCCGGCCGACCGATCGAACCGTCCGGGATGTCGCACCCGTGCTGGCCCGCGTGCAGGGGGTGTCGATGGCGTACGGGTCGGTGGTGGCGCTGCGCGGCGTCGACCTCGAGGTGCGGGCGGGGGAGGTGCTGGCCGTGATGGGGCGCAACGGATCGGGCAAGTCCACGTTGCTGGCGCAGCTGGCCGGGCTGCGCGCCCCCCAGGTCGGTCGCGTCGAGATCGACGGCCGCGAGCCGTCGCGCCTGTCGCCCCACGACGCCATCCGCCTGGTCGGCTTCGTCCCCCAGGACCCCGGCCTGCTGCTCAACGCCCAGAGCGTCGACGCCGAGTGCCAGGCCAACGACCACGACGCCGGCCTCGCCCCCGGCGCCACCTGCGCCACCCTCTCGCGTCTCCTGTCTCCATCCCCCCAGCGAACCCCCCAGCGACCTCCCCAGCGAGATCTGTGCGGTTCAGCGTCCATGAGCCGGTCAGATGCACAGATCTCGGAGGGGTCGGAAGGGATCGGGGAGGCGCATCCGCGGGATCTGTCCGAGGGGCAGCGGATGGCCCTGGCGCTGTCGGTGGTGCTGGCTCCCGAGCCGCCGGTCGTGGTGCTCGACGAGCCGACCCGCGGGCTCGACTACCGGGCCAAGGACCACCTGGTCGGGGTGCTGGTCGAGTTGGCGGCCGCCGGGCACGCCGTGGTGCTCGCCACCCACGACGTCGAGGTGGTGGCCAGCGTGGCCGATCGGGTGGTGGTCCTGGCCGAGGGCGAGGTGGTGGCGGACGGACCGGCCCGCGAGGTCGTGTGCCACTCGCCGATCTTCGCCCCGCAGGTGGCCAAGGTCCTCGCGCCCGACGAGTGGCTCACCGTGGCCGAGGTGGCCGAGGCGCTCGCCGCCGGTCCCGACGCGCCCGAGGCGGGACCGTGAGCGGCGCGCTCGGGCTGCGCCGCCGATCCACGCTGCTGATGGCGGTGGCCTCGGCCCTGTGCCTCGTCGCGTTCGCCTGGCCGTTGCTGGCCGACCGCACGGGCGCGCTGCAACCACGGCGATCCGAACCTGGCCCACCATGCCGATGCGCCGTGGGTCTTCGTGGCCCTGTTGCCGCTGTTGCTGGCCATCGTCGTCGCCGATGTGGCCGACGGCGTGATCGACGCCAAGTGCATCGCCCTGATGGGTGTGCTGGCCGCCTGTGGATGCGCGTTGCGCATCCCCGGGGGCATCGCCGGCTTCGAACCCATCTTCTTCCTGTTGATCCCCGCCGGTCGCGTGCTGGGCAAGGGCTTCGGCTTCGTGCTCGGCGCGCTCACGCTGTTCGCCTCGGCGCTGATCACCGGGGGAGTCGGACCGTGGTTGCCGTTCCAGATGTTCGGCGCCGCCTGGGTGGGGTTCTTCGCGGGATGCCTGCCGCGGGCGGGCGGACGACGCGAGCTCGGGCTGCTGGCGGCCTACGGCTTCGTCGCCAGCCTGGCCTACGGCCTGTTGCTCGACCTGTGGTTCTGGCCGTACCTGGCCGTCGGCACCACCGGCGCGCCACGGCCCGGCGCACCGCTGCTCGAGAACCTTCACCGGTTCCTGGCCTTCCACCTGGCCACCTCGATGGGGTGGGACCTGGTGCGCGCCATCACCACCGCCGTGCTCGTGCTGCTCGTCGGGGCTCCCGTGCTGGCGGCCCTGCGGCGGGCGTCCCGCCGAGCCGCGTTCGGCGCGCCCGTCGCGTTCGCGCCATCGGTTGCGGCTCCGGCGGTCGATCGATCCGAGGTCGATCAGCCCTTGGGGTGAGCGGCGAAGAAGGTCCAGATCGTGCTGGTGGCGTTGATCGCCGTGGACGGCTCGTCGGTGCCGAGCAGCAGTCGGCGAACGGGTCCCGGCGGCGCCGCGCCCGGCCACTGGTGGCCGGCGCCCGCGATGGTGATGAGCTCGACGGTGCGTCCGTCGGGGCAGGTGGCCGTCGAGGTGGCGACCACGCCGGCGGTGGTGGTGGCCGGCGCTGCGCACCCGTCGACCGATCGCCACGTCGACACGACCGTGGGCACCGGCGGTCCGTCGATGTGGGCCACGCCGCTGCCCTTGCCCCCGTCGTAGGGGATCTTCTGATCGGCGGTGCCGTGGATGTGGATGACCGAGATGGGGGCGGGGTGGGCGCACGAGCCGAGCAGGGTCGCCGAGTCGGGACCGATGGCCGCGAACAGGTCGGTGTCGCACGCCAGCCGGTACGACATGATCCCGCCGTTCGAGATGCCCGTGGCGTACACGCGGTCGGCGTCGATGGGGAGCTCGGCGCTGACGGTCGACACCACCTTCGAGATGAACGCGACGTCGTCGATGTTCGACGAGCCCGGCGTGCCGCAGCACCCGCCCCCGCCGTTCCACGCCCTGTCCACGCCGTCGGGGTAGGCCACCACGAAGCCCTCCTTGTCGGCTTCGGCGTCCCAGCCGTAGCTCGACTCGGCCTGGGCGGCGTCGCCGAACCCGCCGTGCAGCATCACGACCAGCGGAAGCCTGCCGGTCGAGGCGACCGTGGTCGGGCGGTAGACCCGGAAGGTCCGTGTGCGCCCGTCGACCACCAGCGTCTGGGTGGACGATCCGGTCGGGACCTGCACGGTGCCGTCCGCGCCGGCGGTGACCGACGGGCTGGCGACCTGGTTGCGACCCAGCCCGCAGCCGGCCGCCAGCACGGTCACCGCCACGACGAGGAGCAGGCCGGTGCGACGGGAACGGCGCGGTTCGGGGTGCATGCAGGGCATCGTCACAGCCCGGTGTTAGGGAGAGGTGATCCGTGTGTGGGCTGGCCGTCAGGGCTCGACCAACGGCAGGGTGCCGTCGTGCAGCCAGCGCTCGGCCTGGCGCCGCCGGGGCTTGCCCGACGGGGTGCGGGGGAGCGACCCCGTCCGGCACGCCCACACGGCCTCGGGCGCGACGCCGCGTGCGTCGACCATCCGGGCGGCCAGGGCGGAGCCGCGGGCGGCCAGATCGCCGGCCGAACCACCGTCCCCGCCGTCCCCGTCGTTCCCGTCGTTCCCGTCGTCGGGTTCGAAGAGCAGCACCGGCCGACCCGACGGCGACCTGACCACCATGGCCGCGCCCACGCCGCTGCCCGGTCCCGACACCACCGCCTCGAGGTCATGCGCGAACACGAGGCGACCGCCGACGATGAGCGCGTCGTCGGTGCGTCCCGAGACGTGGAGGTCGCCGCCGACCACGAATCCGAGGTCGAGGGTGGTGAACCAGCCGTCGGCGTCGACGGCCGGCGAGCCGTCGGTGTAGCGCTCGAGCAGCGAGGGGCCCCGGACCTGGATCCGCCCGAACCGATCGGAGCGGCCGCCGGGCTCGACCCGGATCTCGAAGCCCGGCAGCGGTGGCCCGACGGCGACGATCTCGAGGCGGTCGTCGGTCGACGCGGGATCGGCCGGGACCGGTGACTCGCCGATCTCGACCACCTGGCCGTCGTCGAGGGCGGCGCGGTCGAGGGTGGTCGACCGCCACCGTCGGTCGGGTGGGGTGACCGTCACCGCCAGCGTGGCCTCGGCCAGCCCGTAGCAGGGGCTCATCGCGGTGGGGGCCAGACGGCGCCGGCCGGCCGCCGCCTCGAAGGCGCGCAGAGTGGCCGGACGCACGGGTTCGCCACCCGAGGCGGCGGTGCGCAGGCGCGACAGGTCGAGACCACGGCCGACGAGTGGAGCGACCAGCCGGTAGCGCGAAGTCGGGCGCGCAGGTGAAGGTGGCCCCGAGCTCGGAGCAGGCGTCGAGCCACGCCGCCGGGCGCCGCACGAACGACCGGGGAGCCATGACGGCCAAGGTGCCCGACCCCAGGTAGTCGCGCCCGGCTGCCACCATCGGCGCCAGGGTCAGGCCGACGAGGCCCATGTCGTGGGAGAGCGGGAGCCACGACACGGCCACGAAGCCCGGATCGAGGATCGACGGGACCAGGGCCTCGATGTTGGCCAGGATGCGCGCGCTGCGACAGCACCACGCCTTTGGGGTCGCCGGTGCTGCCCGACGTGAACTGGATCAGCTCGAAGCCGCCGCCCCCGTGCTCGGCGGCCCGGCCGGCACGCGTGCCGCCGAGATCGCCGAACGTCCGGACGGGGACGGCGCGGCGCCCCCGACCCGACGCGGCGGCCAGTGCCCGGGCCGCGCTCGAGTCGGGATCGACCAGCAGCGCGGCCAGGCCCTGCTCGGCGCCGATGCGCTCGACGAACCTCCGATAGTCGTCCGGACCGGTGCCGCGCGCTGGGGCCGGCAGCGAGCACAGCCCGATGCCCGCGAGCACGGCGCCGACCAGCAACGCCAGCGCATCCCACGACGAGGTGAGCACGGCCCCGACCGGTCGGCCGGCGAGATCGCCGTCGGTCAGGCCGTCCGCGGCCCGCTCGGCGGCGCGGAGCAGTTCGGCGCCCGGTTGCGGCCGCCCGTCGGGCAGCAGGTGCAGCGTCAGCCGGGCCAGCCCCGACGCCACCGCATCGGCCAGCTCGTGGCCGAGACCAGACGGCGCCGACGGATCGGGGCCGCGCCCGTCGCGACCGCCCGCCCCGGTCAGGTCGGCGGCAGCGGCGCGCATGCGAGGTGGGTCTTCGGCGCGCACACCGTGTAGGTGTTGCCGTAGGTGGTCACGTAGGACTGGCCTCCTGACCGGTAGGTCACGGTGATGTTGCGCATCGACCAGCGCCCGGCGCGCCGGACCGACAGGCCGACGAGGATCTCGACCCCTCGGGCCCCGCCGTCGTGTTCGGGCGCCACGACGACGCCCTCGACCGGCGCGCCAGTCGGCACCGCCGGACGGATAGGGGAACGCGCCCTGCGCGGCGCCGAGCGAGTACACGTGGCGCGTCTGGCTGGACGAGGCCCGCGCCCCGAGCCAGGTCAGCGGCGCGTCACGCGGTCCGGGCACGACCGACTCGATGGTGATGGGCCGACTGGTGATGTTGGTGAGCACCAGCGTGCCGAACGACGCGGGGACGCCGACGTCGGCCGGGATGCTGACGCCGTCGTGGCCCGGCGCCTGCAGCGGCGCGTCGTCGGAGCTCAGGCGCAGGGTGACCGCCGGGAGCCCGACGCGGGGCGATCCCGTCGACGAGCACGAAGCGGCGACCATCATCAGCGCGACGACGATCAACGGCCCGACGACAACCGTCCGGGTGACCCGGAGCGCGGACCGTCGCGACGGGCCCGCCCTCATCCGCTGTTGGGGCCGGCGTAGACGATCGAGGACGTGGTCTCGTGCGCGTTGTCGCCGCACATCCAGTGGTTGGTCTGGGCGCTGGCGAAGGTCCAGTGCTCCTTGACATAGGTCGAGTAGCCGCTCTGCGCGGTGAGGCCGAGGCCGAACACGGTCGCGCCGGTGCGGTAGTTGTGGGCCCGCGACGACTGGCGGTCGAGCTGGGTGCCGTTCTTGTAGACGTCGCCGTAGCCGCTGGTGTCGCAGTGGTTGTCCCAGGTGCTGACGTCGCCTCCGTAGGTGGCGCCCGCCGTTCCATCCCACCGACCGCACGTACTCGAACGAGCAGTAGGCCCCGCCCCAGATCTGGTCCTCGTACTGGAAGTTGGTGGTGAGCTGGTGGCCGAAGGTGCTGTTGACCGCGCCTCCGCTCCAGCTGACCGACGCGCTGCGGGAGGTCGACACGTGGATGGCGGCCTCGACGGTCCAGTCGCCGTTGGACTCGCGCGACTGGGCGCCGATGTCGGAGTCGGCGGTCTGGCCGTAGGTGAACGACGCGGTGGCGTCCTTCCACTTGTGCAGCTCACCGACGACGGTCGGCGACGACGTGGCGCCGAGCACGTACTCGCTGCAGTACGCCTCCTGCGGCGTGGAGGCACCCGGGACGGTGAGGGCGCGCGAGGCCCGGATCTGGGTCGCGGTCATCTTGTGGGCGCCGGGCGTCTTCGCGCTCAACGCGATGCGCAAGGGTGCGGGCGATCCGTCGCGGGTGAGCCATCCCGTCGACGCCACACCGGCGGGCATCGCCGCGTCGAGCTGCGCCGCCACCATCGGGGCGTAGGCCCGCGACACCATCGTGTCGTACTCGTAGCCGCCCGCCTGCGCCACCAGCGTGAAGGTGATCCACCCGTTGCCGGTGGCCAGTGCCTGGGCCACCGCCGGAGCCGTGGGGTCGAGGCTCAACGCGTAGGTGCCGTCGGGGCCCACCTGGGCCGATGCCGCGATGGGCACGACATCGGTGGTGCCGGCCGCGGCCGCCGGAGGCTGCAGGAAGAGCGCGATCGTGCCCGAGATCGGCGCGCCGGCACCGTCGGTCAGCGTGCCGCTGACGGCGATCGGGGGCCCGGCCGCGGGGGTGGACACCGCCCCGGCCACCTGCGGACCGAGCAGACCGGCCGCCAGGGCGGCCGAGGCGCCGAGGCCGAGGCCACGCCGATGCCGGTTGATCGAGGCGACCGTCTGGCCCCCTCGGGGGAGCCGCGGGACGCGGGATGAACGCACTGCGCGCATGGTGACCGCCTTTTCTGTCGGGACTTCGGGATGGGACTGCCTGTCTCCGCCCGCACGGGTGCAGCGTGATGATCCACCCGTATCTAGGTGAGGAAACTAGTAGGCATCGGATAGACAGGCAAGGATAAACTCGCAGAGGTAGGTAGCGAGGTCATAGCGAGGCGTGGCAGGCGTCGAGCAACAGCAGGTCGAGCGGCTGGTCGAGCTGGAGGTCGAGGTGGGAACCGACGAGGTGAGCACGACGGCGGGGCCGGGTGGCTCCTGGGTACCGGGACCGTTGTTGACGGGATCGCGGGTGCGGCTCCGGCCGGTGGGTCCGGCCGACTACGCGTTCGTCGCCACCCTCGAGACCCATCCTGCGGTGCACTTCCGATGGCGTCACCGGGGCACGACGCCGAGTCCCGAGCGTCTCATCGCGTCGCTGTGGGAGGGGGCCCTGGTGGTGTTCCTGGCCGAGCGCCGCACGGGCGAGCCGGTGGCGGTGCTGGCGGCCTACGCCGCCGATCTGCGCAACGGGCACTGCAGCGTGGGGGTGGCCTCGGTGCCGGATCCACCGCCCGGCCCGAGCGCCGCCTTCGACGCCCTCGTGCTCCTGCTCGAGTACCTGTTCGACCTGTGGCCCCTGCGCAAGATCTACGCCGAGGCACCGGGCTTCGCCTTCGAGCAGTACGCGTCGGCGGTCCCGATCCTGTTCGAGCGCGAGGGCCTGCTGAAGGGCCACGACTACTACATGGGCCGCCACTGGGACAAGCACATCCTGGCGGTGAGCCGCGAGCGCTGGACGGCGAGCCGCCGCCGGTTCCTGCCCGTCGTGGTCGGCGACGTGGCCGATCCCCTGACCCAGGTCGAGGCGCAGCCATGACCGATCCCCGCCCGACCGGGTGGCCGACCGCCGAGGCGTTCCTGCGCGACGTCCGGGTCCACACCGAGATCGGCAGGCGCGCCGCGGAGGTCTCGCTGACCTCGCACCTCGTCGACGACCTGCATGCCGACTCGCTCGGCCTGACCGAGCTGGCCGTCGTGCTGCACGGCCACGGTGTGGTCCTGGCCGACGACGACTGGCTCGAGATCCGCACCCTCGGCGACGTGTGGTTCCACTACGGGTTCCGGCGATCCAACCCCGCGGCGCCCGACGACACCGGACACGTCACGGGGTGAGGCGCGTCACGGGTCGAGACCGCGGATCATCTGCTGGTGAGCCTCGATCCGGTCCCGCTCGGCCTCGACCATCACCTGCGGCGGGCGCCAGATCGGCCAGTGGTCGCGGGTGCGCACGACCCGCGCCGTGGTCACGGTGTAGAGCGCCAGGCCGATGAGCACCGCGGTGAGGTGCCCGTAGTCGGCGAAGCCACCGCCGACGATGGCCACCGTGAGGGTCCCGCCCACCAACGCGGCGGCCCAGAGGCCACGCCACCAACCCGGCAGGCGGTAGGTGAACAGGGCGGCCACGCACATGAAGCCGTAGCTCGATCCGACGTCCACGACGTCGCGCAGGTTCCTGGTCAGGTAGCCGCGCCGGATCATGAAGGCCAGCCCGGCGGCGGTGATGACGGTGGCGCCGACGTGGCCGACGGCGAACACCACGATCGTGCGCAACGTGCCGAGCCACCGCTCGGCCGGCGCCAGCACCAGCGGGAACAGCACGATCCAGGCCAACAGCTCGGGGCCCGTCACCCAGAACGCGCTCGTCACCAGCACCGAGATCGGGTCGGCCTTCAGGTGGTCGAGGTTGGTGCTGTGCTCGGTGAGCAGCGCGTGGCGCAGGTCGACCGGTGAGCCACGCAGCACCCACGTGGTGATGGTGATGACGAACAGGTAGGTGAACGTGGCCGGCGCGCCGCGCAGGTACGCGGCGATGTACGGGCGCAGCTGCTCGTACCGCGACGTGAACGGCATGGCCCAGCCCCACCGGTACCGGACCGCGAGCGAGACGATCACCGCGATCAGGATGACGAGCACTGCGAGGTGAAGTCGCACGCTGAGTCTCCCCCCCAGGCGGCGTCGCCCCGCACGGTAGCCTCGGTTGGTGAGTCCGGTCCCGGTGCCGTCGCCCGACACCGAGGCGCGCGCCGAGCACGAACCGGGCGATGGGCAGGCTCGGCGGCGGGGCAACGTGCTGTTCGTCACCGTCGACCAGTGGCGCGGCGACTGCCTGTCGGCGCTCGGCCATCCGGTCGTCCAGACGCCGTCTCTCGATCGACTGGCGTCGACCGGCACCTCGTTCGCCAACCACTGGGTCCAGTCCGCGCCGTGCGGACCGAGCCGCGCCTGCCTCTACACGGGCACGTACTCGTTCATCAACCGGTCGGTGCACAACGGCACCCCGCTCGACGCCCGCTTCACCAACGTGGCCCTCGAAGCGCGCGCCGCCGGGTACGACCCGGTGCTGTTCGGCTACACCGACACCAGCGTCGATCCCCGCACCGTCGGGCCCGACGATCCGAGGCTGTTCAGCTACGAGGGGGTGCTGCCGGGGTTCCGTCCCGTCGTCGACTTCCGATCCGAGCCCCTCACACCGTGGATCGACTGGCTGGTCGAGCAGGGATTCGACCGGCCGGAGCGGCCGAGCGACATCTTCGCCGGTGACCCGTCCTTCCCTGGTGCGTCCGACCACCACCGCAGCTGGGCGCCGCCGGTCTACGGGGCCGAGCACAGCGAGACCGCCTATCTGACCGACCGCACCATCGAGTGGCTCGATGCCAACCGCGGGTCACCCTGGTTCGCCCACGTGAGCTACCTCCGCCCGCACCCGCCGTACCGCGTGGTGGCTCCGTACCACGACCGCTACGACCCGGCCGACGTCCCGGCACCGGTGCGGGCCGCCACCCGCGAGCTCGAGAGCAACCACCCGCTCGCCGCGGCCGCGCTCGCCATCCCCGGGGTGCGGGCGCCCGACGACGAGGCCGAGCTGCGCCAGCTCAAGGCCACCTACTACGGGATGATGGCCGAGGTCGACCACCACCTCGGGCGGTTGTTCGACTGGCTCGACCAGACCGGTGCGGTGGACGACACGCTCGTGGTGGTGACCTCGGACCACGGCGACCAGATGGGCGACCACTGGCTCACCGAGAAGCTCGGCTGGTGGGACGAGAGCTACCACGTACCGCTCATCGTCCGGGCCCCCGGCCACGCCCCCGGCGGACGGGTCGACGCGATCACCGAGCACGTCGACGTCATGCCCACCGTGCTCGAATGGCTCGGCCTCGACCTGCCGGTGCAGTGCGACGGCCGCCCGCTCACCCCGTTCCTCGGCCCTGCTGCGGAGGCTCCGACTGATTGGCGCCACGAGGCTCCGACCGATTGGCGCCAGGAGGCTCCGACGATTGGCGCCACGAGGCGCATTGGCAATGGGACTTCGGCGATCCCGTCAACCACCTGGCCGAAGAGATGTTCGGCCTGACCAGCGAGCAGTGCAACCTCGACGTGATCCGCGACGATCGGTGGAAGTACGTGCACTTCGCGGGGCTCGATCCGCTGCTCTTCGACCTGGTCGAGGATCCCGCGCAGCTCGTCGACCGGTCACGCGACCCCGCCTGCGCCGGCCTGGTGGCCGAGTACGCGCAGAAGCTGCTGTCGTGGCGCATGCGCCACGCCGACCGCGCTCTCAGCACCATGATGGTGACCCACCGGGGCCTGGTCAGCCGGGCCGACGGTCGCGTGGGGTGACCGCGGCCGCCTCGGCCAACTCCGCGAAGGCGTCGATACGAGCACGGAGCACGTCGAGGCTGGACGACCAGAAGGCGGTGTCGGTCACGTCGATCCCGAAGCGGCCGGCCAGCCCGATCGCATCATCGAGTCCGGTGGCCGACAGCAGGTCGTCGTAGCCGGCGCGGAAGCGGTCGGGATCCTCCCTGAACCGCGTGTACAGACCGAGCCCGAACAGCAACCCGAAGGTGTACGGCCAGTTGTAGAAGGGCGTGAAGTAGTGGCCCTTGACCGCCCACATCCACGGATGCAGCGCATCGTGGTCGAGGCCGTCGCCGTACGCGGTGCGCTGCGCGTCGAGCATCAGCTCGCAGAGCTCGGTCACCGAGAGGGTCTGGCGTTCGCGGCGGGTGCACAGCTCGCGCTCGAAGAGGAAGCGGCTGCGGATGTCGACCACGACCTGGCAGGCGCCCTGCAGATCGGTGTCGAGCAGGCCGAGTCGCTGCCCCGGCGGGGTGGCCGCCAGGCCGGCCTCGACCATGATCGTCTCGCAGAAGATGCTGGCCGTCTCGGCCAGGGCCATCGGGGTCTGGCGCTGCATCGGCGTGCGCTCGGCCAGATTGGTGTTGTGGTAGGCGTGGCCCAGTTCGTGGGCCAGCGTCTGCACGCTGTCGGCGGAGCCGTCGAAGTTGAGCATCACGCGCGACTCGCCGGCCTGCATCGGCATGCAGAAGGCGCCGCCCTCCTTGCCGGCCCGAGGCTCGGCGTCGATCCAACGTTGCGTGGAGGCGCGCTCGACCAGCGCGGCGAGCGCGGGCGAGTAGCCGCCGAACGCCTCGTGCACGCGGTCGATGGCATCGGGCCACGCGATGCGGTCCGCCGCCGAGTCGCCGACCGGCGCGAACAGGTCCCACCACGGCAACGCGCCCTCGTGGCCGAGCACCCGCGCCTTGGCCCGCAGGTAGCGGTGGAAGTCGCCCATCGAGTCGTCGACGGCCGCGTGCATGGCGTCGAGGGTGGCCCGGTCGATCCCGTTGGTGAACAGGGCCGGCTCGAGGGCGTCGGCCCAGCCGCGCCGGCGGTTCAGCACGATCGTCTCGCCCTTGGCCCCGTTCAGGGCGGCGGCCAGGGGCACCGCCACCGTCTCCCAGGCCGCGAGCTCGCCCTCGTATGCGGCCCGACGACGGCCGGGGTCGGGGTCGTGGGCCAGGCCCCGCACGACGGTGATCGGCAGGCGCTCGACCCGGCCGTCGTCCCCCGTGACCTCTGCGGTCAGCCGGGACGTGACCTCGCCGTGCAGGCGGGCCCACGCCACGCTGCCCGACAGGCGCAGCTCGGCGGCCAGGCTCTCCTCGTCCTCGCCCATCTGGTGGGCCGCGGCGGCCTCGGCGCGCCGAAGGGGGTGGGCGTGGTCGGCGGCCGCCTCGCTGCCGGCGATCAGCGGGTCGGCGCCGAACCGCTCGATCCACGCCTCGAACCGCTTGGTCAGCTTGGTCAGGTCGGCCAGCTCGGTCTGCAACCGGCTGCGAAGCCCCGCCGCCCCGTCGTCGGTCGCGTCGGTGGCCACGAACGTGTACAGGTAGGCGCCCACCAGGCGCACCTGCTCGAGCAGCTCGTTGGTGGCGCCGATGACCTCGTCGACCGCGGCCAGGTCCGCCTCGGAGGGCGAGCGGTGGTCGCCGCCCCGGACGTCATGGCGGTCGTAGAGCGCGATCAGGCGGGCCAGGTCGGCCACCACTCCCTCGTGGGCCACCGCCAGCTCGCGGGAGTGCACCGAGGGGAAGAAGGCCGTGACGTCCCAGTGGGGGAGCGGATCGGCGGCGATCGGGGCGGTGTCGGTCATGGAGGTGTTTGTAGCAGCGATCCGGGGGAGCGACCGAGGAGACGACCGATGGGCGACCGGGCTGGACGAACTTGGCCGAAGGCGTGCGATTCGGGGCCTGGTCGGGCAAGATCGACGTCGTGGGAGTCAGTTATCGCGCCCAGGTCGCCGTGGCCTTCGAGATCCTCGCCGAGGGCCTGGCACCCTTCGTCGACGGGCGCATGTCGGCGGCCTATCCCGATGAGGACTGGATCCTGATGGCGGCCACGAAGCTGGGCAAGCGCCCCGACGTGCTCGTGTCGCTGTCCGATCCGCACTTCCAGCTCGAGGTCATGAACCGCTGGTGGGGGCCGGCGTTCTGCCCGCCGCTGGCCGAGACCCTGCGCAGCACCATCGGCGAGCTGCGCACCGCCCGCAACCACTGGGCCCACCCTGACGAGGACCACCCCTTCGACGTCGAGTACGCCACCCGCGTGGCCAACGAGGGCGAAGACCTGCTGCGGGCGATCGGCTCGCCCCAGGTCGATCGCATCGTCGAGCTGCGCGACCGCCTGCGGTGGGAGTCGGTGCGCGAGGTGGCCCGTGAAGAAGGCATGACCGAGACCGAGGCCGTGCTGCACCAGATGAGCCAGCTCGAGGCCGAGCACCGCGAGCTGCAGGCCCAGCTGGCCACCGCTCGCGAAGCCGCGCAGAGCGCGACGGGTCGCAGTCGGGCCGTGTCGCGTCAGCTGGCCGAGCTGCAGACCCAGTACGCGGCGGTGGCCGGCCTGCGCGACCAGTACCGGCTGATGCAGCGCCAGCTCGAGGACGAGCGGTCGACCCGTGAGGCTGCGCTCGAGGACACCTCGGCGGTGCGCGAGCAGCTGGCGTCCACCGAGGCGGCGCTCGTGGCCCTGCAGACCCAGTCGGTCAAGCTCAACGACCAGCTCACGACCACCCGGCGGACGCTGGCCACCATCGATCCCGTCGACACGCCGACCGGCCGCCGCTGGCTGTGGCTGATCACCGCGCTCATCCTGGTGCTCGGCCTGCTGGTGGTCGTCACCGCCTACGCCCGCCCCTGAGGCGCCACCGGGGGCAGCGGGAGACGGGTCGGTCAGCCGATGGCGATGGTCTCGCCGCTGACCAGACGCCCGACGAGGCCGATCTTGTCCTCGAACTCGGAGTCGGACAGCACGCCCGCCCGGTGCAGGTCGGCCAGCTTGCGCAACAGGTCGGCCTCGTTGAGGCGGTTGCGGTTCAGGATGGCCAGGCGATCGGCCGCGTTGGCCACCGCGTCGGGCGACGGCGCCGAGAAGCCGGGCGACGGGGTGGCGGCTGGGCCGGCTGACGGGCCGGCTGACGGGACCGTGGACCCGTCCGGGCGACCCGTCGCGTCCAGGCCGTGGGTGCGGGCCAACACGAGCGAGCGGACCTCGTCGGCCGCGTCGGGCTTGAGGCCCTTGACGACGATCGACTCGCGGACATCGGATTCGATGGTCAGCACGGCGCCGGTGAACTTGCGCTGCACGATGACATCGGTGATCTCGGACCCGGCCAGCACCTGGCGGACCTTGTCGGACCGGTCGCGCAGCTCGACGTGATCGCCGAACACCAACAGGCGGTCGCCGACATGGTCGAGCTCGGTGCCGAGCGGTGACGGCCGCAGCTCGAGCAGCGCTCCGTCGACCCGGGCCGCGGGGACCGGCGTCGGGCGCGGCGCCGGCCAGCCCATGGCCTCGTCCGGACGGGCCTTGGGGCGACCCACCGGGACCTTCGGCGACGGCTCGGGCGGAGCTGGTTCGACGACGGGGGTGACCGCGGGAGTGAAGGCGGGAGAGCCGGCCGGTGCGGCCGCCTCGATCGGCGCGACCGACGGGTCGACGTCATCCACCGATCCGGCAGGCTCGAGCAGATCACGGCTTCGCATCGTGTGCGATCCCGATCCGCCACCACCTGGCTTGGCGGCGGCTTCGGCCTTGGCCGCCGACCGTTCCGACCGCGTCGGCCGGGCGCGTCGCGGCGTGGCCTCGTCCTCGGTGGCGCCGAGCTCGGACTCGAGCAGCGCCACGGCCCGGCTGGCCGCGAGGAAGCGAGCCGGGAACTGCGTCATGGCGTCCTCGCGCGACGCGGCGTTGCGGCGCCGGATCTGCTCGGTGGCGTCGGTCCCGCCCCCACCTGTCGTGAGGCTGGCGACGCGGTCGACGGCGCCAGGATTGCGACCCGTGTGGGCCGCCGTGGGCGCCGGCGATTCGCGAGCGCCGGCGATTGGGCGGGCGCGGAGGTGGGCGGCGCGACAGCCGGCGCGACGGGCTGGTCGACCCGGGCCGTCGGCTCGTCCTCGGGCGGGTACCACTTGCCGTCCGAGGCCAGCCACCACCCGGGCGCCGGAGGGGTCTCGTCCTCGCTCGGTGGGTACCACTTGCCGTCCGAAGCCAGCCACCAGCCGGGCGCGGGAGGGGTGTCCGCCTCGCGCGGGGGGTACCAGAGGCCGTCGGACGCCTGCCACCACCCGGGGCCCTGGGAGACGTCGGTCACGCGACGGGCTCGAGGGCTCGGTGGTGCGGCGGCGAGAGGGTGTCGGGAGCGCCGTGCCGGCGCGCCGGGGTGTCGGCGGCCGCCGGGTGGCGGAGATGCTCGGCGAACACCTGCGTGGCCCTCCGATCTCGTCGCAACCGTTCCTGCCCCGCCGCAGCAGCGGACGGGAGTCGTCAGGACTCTTTCGGCCCGAGAACCCCCTCAGTTGAGGCATCTTCGGGGCTGGTGGCCCCGAAGGCGTCCGGTGGCCCCAGATGGCGGGGAAGTGCCACGATGGCGCTCTCCGGCAGCGATCCGCTCCGGCGAGCCCAGCCCCAGGAGATGCCATGAGCGGCGAGACCGACGATGTCGTGCCCGACATGCCCGCCGACGACGGCGTGAGCCAGCCCGAGCTGCGCACCGTCGAGATCGAGGGGGCCCGACTGCTGGGCAACGAGGCCCGGGGGCGGCTGCGGGCCGACGGCTTCGACGACGACGAGATCGACGCCTGGGCCAACGCCTACTACGTCGCCGACGCGGACGAGGGCGACGTCGACGGCCTCATCGCCTGGATCGCCGATGAGCAGGCGGCCGGCCGCTCGCCGGGCTGATCCAACTCGATCGGGCGAGCTCAGTCGGGTGAGCGGACACCGACGAGGTGGTCCAGCAGGTCGGCGATCGTGGTCACCGCGTCGATGCCGTCGTGGTCGGCCAGCCAGTCGCGGTTGAGCTGGTGGAGCTCGGTTGGTCGGGTCGAAGCGGTTGAGCACCACCACCGGCTCGATCTCGTCGCGGCTGTCGAACAGGTCGGCGAACGCGGCCATGGTGAGGCGGATCGCGTTCAGCGTGCCGAGGCCGGCGTCGGCGACCACCACCACGACGTCGGGCATGAGCGCGGCGGTCAGCGCCACGGCGTCGCCGTCGTCGGCGGCCAGCGGTGACCGCACGCCCTCCGGCGGTCTCGACCAGGCCGACCTCGACGTCGCCGGGCCAGGTGATCTCGGCGACCAGGTCGGTGAGGTCGAACGCGGGCCGACCGAGCACGGCCGCGGCCATCGGCGGGGCCAGCGCCACCTCGTACCAGCGGTGAGCCGGGCACACCTCGTGGGGTCGTTCGCCGGTCGCGGCGGCGAGCACATCGGCATCGGTGCGCGTGTCGCCCGGCTCGAACGACTGCGCCGGCTTGCGGGCCGCGACGGTGACGCCGTTGTGCGCGCAGCGCGGCGAGCGCGGCGGCCGCGACCCAGGTCTTGCCGACCTCGGTGCCCGTGCCGGCCACCACGACCAGGCGTCGAGGTGAGCGGCCCGTCACGCGAGTGCTCGAGGCGCGGTCGGCTGGGCCGGGCGGGGATCGCGGGCCCGACCAGATCGTCGAGCGCGGTGGCGAGCTGCTCGATCTGCTCATCGGTGTGGGCGGCCGACAGGGCGATGCGCAGCCGCGAGGTGCCGGGCGGCACCGTGGGCGGCCGGATCGCCGGGACGAGGATCCCGCGCTCGACGCAGATCGGTGGCGAGGCGCACCGCGTCGTCCTCGTCGCCGACCACGACCGGGCAGGATCGGCGAGGGATGGCCGGGACGCAGCCGCTCGACGTGGCGTCGCAGGCGGGCCCGGAGCGCGTCGCCCTCGGGCGAGCTGCACGAGCTCGACGGCCGCCAGCGCCGCGGCGGTGTCGGCTGGCGTCGGAGCCGTGGTGAAGATGAAGGGGCGCGCCAGGTTGACCAACAGCTCGATGTGGCGCGGCGAGCCGGCGACGAACCCGCCGAGCGATCCGAGCGTCTTCGACATCGTGCCGACCCGCACGAGCTCGACACCGTCGAGTGTCGTGGTCGGCCAGCGACGGCCCGAGCACGGCATGGGCCTCGTCGACGCACGAGCAACGATCCGTGGGCGCGACAGCACGTCGAGCGACCGCGGCGAGCGGCGCCACGTCGCCGTCCATCGAGAACACGGTGTCGGTGACCACGATGGTGCGCTCGACGCCGTCGCGGGCGGCCTGGTCGAGCAGCGCCGTCGAGGTGGTCGGGGTCGGCGTGGCGGTAGACGGCGACATCGGCGCGGGCCAGCCGGGCTCCGTCGACGATCGACGCGTGGTTGAGCTCGTCGGAGACGATCCGCGTGTGGCGGTCGCCGAAGGTGGTGAGCACCGCCAGGTTGGCGGCGAAGCCCGTCGGCAGCACGAGCGCGGCCTCGGTGCCGCGCCAGTCGGCCAGCGCCCGCTCGAGGTCGTGGTGCACCGGGCGTGAGCCGACCACCAGGCGGGCCGCGCCCGATCCCGTGCCCCATCGCTCGATGGCGGCCGACGGCGGCCGCCGCGAGGGCGGGGTGGTGGGCCAGCCCGAGGTAGTCGTTCGAGGCGAACGACGTGACCGCGCCTCCCGCTCGAGGAGGCCGGTGGGGCCGGCGGCGTCGAAGGCGCGCACCGTTCGCCACTGCCCGGCGCCACGGATCGATGGCCACCCGGTCGGCGGCCCACCCCGACCACGGGCTGTCGGCGAGATCGCCTCGATCGGACCGGGACAGCGGGGTCATCAGAGTCACCCTCGTCGTCGCGGAGGGCGATGGCAAGCAGACCGATCAGCAGGGCCAGCCCGATGATCACCGAGATCACCACCACCGGGCTGAGCAGCAGGCTGCGACCGCGAAGCTGATCGGGGGTGGCGTGGGCACGTCGAGCTTGACGCGCCAGCCACGTCATCATGTCGTTCCAGACCTTCGACTCGTCCTGGTCGGCGTGGCCCGACCCCGGGATCACGTCGAGCGTGTGGTCGACGTGGGCGGTGGTCAGGGCGCGGTCGAGCTCCTGGGCCTGGATGAGCGGGACCAGCTCGTTGGTGCCGTTCGACCACCAGATCGGGACCGGTCGCCGGGCGCGGCGCGGTCGACCGGCGACGCCTCGGCGTAGGTCTGCGGGCAGCTCTCGACCGGGCAGCCGATGAACGCCTTGACGAGGGGGAGCCGCCAGAACTCGGTGCAGGCGGTGTTGCCGTGCGCAGTCGGGCGGCGTGTCGCCGTCGCTGGGTGTGGTCAGCCCCGCGAGCTGCGTCGGCGGGGACCAGGCGGCCACCGCCTTGACCGCCACCGGCGGGTTGTCGTCGTCGAGGACCTGTGCCCGTGCCGTCGACGGCGGTGCCGATCTCGCCGACCATGAGGGCGAGCTGGCCGCCGGCCGAGACGCCGAGCAGGGCCAGCTTGGCCGGGTCGACGCCGTAGTCGACGACGTGGGCGGCGATCCAGCGCACGCCGCGCTGCACGTCGGTGAGCTCGTCGGGCCAGGGGTTCGGGGTCTGGGTCGGCCAGCCGGTAGTTGAGGCTGAACGCGACCCATCCCTCCCGGGCCACCAGCCGGCCCTTCGTCGTCGACGTCCTGGGACTTGCCGCTGCCCCAGGCCCCGCCGTGGACGAGGATGATCCGCCGGCCGGCCGTCGGCTCGGGTGTTGGGACGGTAGATGTCGAGGGTGAGGGTGACGCCACCGGCCTGGGCGAACTCGACCTCGCGGGTGATCGACACCTGGTTGGCGGGCAGCGGGGTCGCCGGGGTCGCCGCCGGTCTGGACGGCGGCGAGCGGGCTGGCGGCGATCGCGCCCACGATGGTCAGCGCCACCAGGACGGTGGCCCCGCGCCGGGCGAAGCTCATGCCGGGGCGACCCCGGCGGGTCCGGCTGCTCCGGCGGTGACGGCCTCGACGGCTGCCGACAGCACGGCCACGATGCGCTCGATCTCGGCGGCGGTGGAGGTCAGCATGGGCATCAAGACCACCACATCACCGAGCGGTCGCAGCAGCACCCCCCGTTGGCACGGCCCCGGCGCACACCCGGCGTCCCCAGCGCAGGCCGTCGGCGGGCGGGTCGAGCTCGACGCCCACCATGAGCCCGCGGGCGCGGACCTCAGCCGACCGCCGGGCAGTGGCGCGACGTGCTCGGCCAGCAGCCCGGCCAGCTGGTCGGCCCGGGCCGGCACGTTGGCCAGCACGTCCCACTCGTCGATCAGCTCGAGGTGGCGCAGGGCCACGGCGCAGGCCAGCGCGTTCCCGCTGTAGGAGTGGCCGTGGTAGAAGGTCGCCTCGCTCAGGTCGGGCCCGAGGAAGGCGTCGTAGACGCGTCGGCTGGCGGCGGTGGCCGACAGCGGGCAGGTAGCCGCCGGTCAGGCCCTTGCCGATGACGAGCAGGTCGGGGCTGCACGCCGCACTGCTCGCAGGCGAACAGGGTGCCCGTGCGGCCGAAGCCGGTGGCGACCTCGTCGGCGATCACGAGCACGCCGCGGGCCTGGGCGGCCTCGACCACGCGACGCACCGACCTCGGGTCGGTGACCAGCATCCCTGCCGCCCCCTGGACGAGCGGCTCGATCACGAGCGCGGCCAGCCGCTCGTGGTGCTCGTCGATCAGGGCGATCGGCGACGTCGGCCCAGTCGGGGTCGTCGTAGCCCGGCGCCCGCAGCACCGCGAAGCGCAGCGGGTCGAACACGTCGGTGCCGAACCCGCCGGCGCCGAGCGAGATCGCGCCGATCGTGTCGCCGTGATAGGCGTGGCCGAGGGCCAGGTAGGTCGTGCGTCGGGTGGCCCGCGGGTTCTCGCCGGCTGCGGCGGCCAGGTTGGTCCAGTACTGGAAGGCCATCTTGAGCGCCTGCTCGACCGCCGCCGCGCCGTCCGACGCGAACATGAGGTGCGGCCCGGTCGACCGGCAGGCGGGGCACGAGCGCCTCGGCCAGCTCGATGGTCGTGCGGTTGCCGTTGCCGAGCAGCGTGGTGTGGGCCACCCGGTCGATCTGGTCGCGCAGCGCGTCGTCGAGCTCGGCGACGTGGTGGCCGAGCGTCGTGACCCACAGCGACGAGATCGCGTCGAGGTAGCGCCGGCCGTCGACCGCGATCAGCTCGCGTCCCTCGGCCCGCTCGACGATGATCGGCGAGCTCTCCTCGTAGCAGGACATCTGCGTGAACCCGTGCCACACCGCCGACGCGTCGCGCGACGCCCACACGTCCGCCTCGGCCTCGTCTCGGATCGTCGGAGCTCGCGCCCGGCGAGCTCGGGGCTGGTCACGAGGCCCTCCCGCTCGGCGGCTGGGGTGGCGCGACCGGCGCCAGGCCTCGATCTCGAGACCCATCGGGCGTCGACGGTGGGCCGTCGACGAACGGCCACAGCTCCTCGGCCAGGCGCCGCCAGTTGCCGGTGGCGTGCAGCTCGCCGAACAGGCTGTAGAGCCCGAGGTTGATGCGCTGGATGATGACCATCGACGGCGGCACGTTGGCCGCCTTCTGGATCTCGGTGTACGGGCCGCTGGTGTCGAAGAACCGGCGCACCGTCTCGGAGGCGTACTCGGGGGTGATCGTGTAGGGCTCGTCGCGGCATGACGAACTCGTAGAAGTGGCCGAGGTAGTCGACGACCTGGTCGTCGGTGAACGGCATGCCCGGCGCGGATCAGGCCGATGTCCTCGACCACGCGGCGGAAGCGCTGCGGGTCGCGCTCGATGACCATCGCCTCGATCATGTCGCCGAACAGCTCGATCTCGGCGTCGGTGAAGTGCTTGACCAGGCCGAAGTCGAGGAACGTGACGTGGCCGTCCGGGCGGAAGAGGTAGTTGCCGGGGTGCGGGTCGCCGTTGAACACGCTGCAGGCGGTAGAGGCTGCCGAACGCGAACCGGTAGAGCGTCTCGGCGGCCAGGTCGCGTTGCGTGCTGGTCCCAGGCCGACGACCTCGTCGAAGCGTGGCGCCGGTGGCCAGCTCGGTGGTGAGCACCCGCCGCGTCGAGTAGCGGTCGATGCACCGCGGGGATGTGGATGGTCGGGTGGCCGTCGTAGTAGTCGGCGAAGAGCCGCTGGTTGTCGGCCTCGTTGCAGGTAGTCGAGCTCCTCGACCAGGCGGACCCGCAGCTCGGCGACCAGCGAGGTGTGGTCGAGGCCGCGGAAGACCTGGCCCATCGCCGGCGAAGATCAGGCCGACGTTGTCGAGGTCGGCCGCCATCGCCTCCTCCACGCCCGGGTACTGGACCTTCACCGCCACCGCCTCGCCCTCGCGGGTGATGGCGCGGTGGACCTGGCCGATCGACGCGGCCGCGATCGGCACCGGATCCCACTCGGCGAAGATCCGTTCGGGGTCGTCGCCCAGCTCGGCTCGGATCATGCCGGCGGCCAGCTCGGGGCTCATCGGCGGCGCGTCGGACTGCAGGTCGGCCAGCGCGGCCCGCACGTGCTCGGGCAGGCCCTGGTCGAGGTAGCTGGCCATCTGGCCGAGCTTCATCAGGGCGCCCTTCATCTGCCCGAGCGTCTCGGCGACCTGCTCGGCCGTGCGCAGCTCGAAGGCGGTGTCGAGGGCGTCGCGCCGTTCGGCGTCGGCGAACACGCGGCGGGCCCGGTGCACGGCGAAGGACGTCCCGGTCCGGGCGCCGAGGCGCAGCCAGCGCACCGTTGCGGGCCAGGCGGCTGGTCTGGCTGCAGCGCGTCGGCGGGGCCGGCCCTTCGAGCGGTCAGCGCGCGACGATCGCCGCCGCCGCAGCGGCCGACGCGGCCAGGCCGAGCCCGATCTTCAGTCGCCGTCGCACTGCGCAACCCTAGGCGGGACCCCTCCGCGCCTGACAGACGGGTCGGCTCGTAAGGTTGGAGCGTGCGGTACCGGCTGATCGAGCACCCCGGCCCCACTCCTGCCGATGGCCGAGATCCCGACGATCCGGGCCTGGCCGAGGCGGCATCAGGTTCCGAGTCGCTGCTCGTGCTGGGCGATGCGTCCGACGTGCTCTCGGCGCTGCCCGACGGTTGCGTCCACGCCGTGGTGACGTCGCCGCCGTACTGGTCGCTGCGCGACTACGGCATCGACGGCCAGATCGGGCTCGAATCGAGCGTCGAGGAGTTCGTCAAGCGCCTCACCCAGGTGTTCGACCAGGTCCGCCGCGTGCTCCGCGACGACGGCACCCTCTGGCTCAACATCGGTGACTCCTACACCTCGGGCGGGCGCACCTGGCGGGCTCCCGATCGCAAGAACCGGGCCCGCGCCATGGACCGACGCCCGCCCACACCCGAAGGGCTCAAGCCCAAGGACCTGATCGGCGTGCCCTGGCGCCTGGCCTTCGCCCTGCAGGCCGCCGGCTGGTATCTACGCTCCGAGATCATCTGGAACAAGCCGAACTGCCAGCCCGAGAGCGTCGCCGACCGCCCCACCCGCAGCCACGAGCACCTCTTCCTGCTGTCGAAGAGCGAGCACTACGTCTATGACGTGCACGCCGTCACGGGACCCAACGGCCGCCGCCAGCGCACGGTGTGGGACATCAGCACCCAGGCCGACCCCGAGACGGCCGGGCACGTCGCCACGTTTCCGCCCGCCCTGGTCGAGCCCTGCATCCTGTCGGCCACCTCGCCCGGCGACGTGGTGCTCGACCCGTTCGTCGGCTCGGGCACCACCGCCGCCGTCGCGCTCGCCGCCGACCGCCGCTTCATCGGCATCGAGCTCAACCCCGACTACCTCGCCATCGCCCGCGCCCGACTCGACCGCTTCGACGGTCTCGCCCCCTAGCGCTCCGGCTCTCTGCGCTGCACGGTCCTGCCACCGGTGGGCGCTGCGCGTCACAAGCCCAGGAGATGCTCGCCGCGGTCGCCAGCCCTAGACGTCGACGGGCACGTCGGGGTTGCGGCCCCACTCGGCCCACGAGCCGTCGTAGACGCGGACGCCGTCGCGGCCGAGCAGGTACGTCAGCACGAACCAGGCGGTGGCGGCGCGGGCGCCGATCGTGCAGTAGGTGACGATCTCGCCCTCGGACCCCTCGAGGGCCGCGAAGCGCTCGGCCAGCTCGGCTGACGAGCGGAAGGCGCCGGCCTCGTCCATCAGGTCGTCGACCCCGACGCGCACCGCGCCCGGCACGTGTCCGGCCCGGCCACCCTCCTCCATCCCGCCCGAGGGCCAGAACCGGCCGCCCTGGTACTCGTCGAGCGACCGCACGTCGACGATGGTGGAGCCGGTGCGGCCGATGGCGGCCTCGACCTGTTCGAGCGTGGCGCGCACCCGGGCGTCGGCCGCGGGCAGGCTGTAGGCCGTCAGCGCGGCTGGCTCGGGCGCGGTCGACCAGGGGCGACCCTGCGTCGCGCCACTCGTCGCGGCTGGCGTCGAGGATGCACGCCGCGGCGTGGCCGTAGAGGCGCAGGAGCCACAGGCCGATGGCCGGGCCGTAGCCGTAGAAGACGACGGTCGAATCGCTCGTCGATGCCCGATCGGGCGACGAGGTCCTCGATCGGCGGCCTGGCCGCGCAGCCGGTAGTCGCCGTCCTTCAGGTCGGTGTAGATGTTCCACAGCACCGCACCCTCGATGTGTCCGGCCTCGTAGGTGGCCGGGCTCACGTCCACCTCGACGACGCGCACGTCCGGGTCGTGCAGGTGCGCGCTGCAGCCAGTCAGGGCTCGACCAGCCCCGGCCGGTCGGCGTCGGTCTGTCCGGCCGGGCGCCGAGCACGTCGGTGGTCGTGGTCGCGGTGTCTTCCATGGTCTGCCTCCTGGGGCTATTCCAGCTCGATCCATCCCCGCAGCTCCTCGGTGGCCACGGTCTCGAGGAGCGCCGGGTGGTCCTCGGCCATGTGGGACCGGATCTCGTCGATGACGCCGTCGTCGGTGTCGGACCGGGCGACGAAGCCACACTCGCAGCGGATGAGTCGGGACATGCCGGGCTCCTCTCAGTAGATGTACGCCCACGATGTTGGACCAACGTTGCGAAAACATTGGAGACTGGCGGGCGTGCGCGTGCAGGTGTGCGGCTCCATCGTGGTCGAGGAGCGGTCGCAGAGGCTCGAGACCGCCCTGCCCAGCCGTCAGGGCCGCATCCTCTTCGCCTTCCTCGTGGTCAACCGCGCCCAGGCCGTGCCGCGGACCGAGATCATCGAGGCGCTGTGGCCGACGGGAGGCCCGGAGGATCCCGAGGCCGCCCTCAACGCCCTGCATCTCGCGCCTGCGTCGCGCGCTCGGGCCCGATCGGGTCGAGGGTCGGGGCAACGTGCGGCTGCTGCTCGATCCCGTCTCGATCGACATCGAGGAGGCGGACGAAGCGATCTGTCGAGCCGAGTCGGCGGTGGCCCTCGGCCAGTGGGAACGAGCGTGGGCCGCGTCGCTGGTCGCCATGTTCACCGCCGAGCGCGGGTTCCTGCCCGGCGAGGACGCCCCGTGGGTCGACGAGGTGCGGCGCCGCCTCGAGGACCTGCGACAGCGCTCGCTCGAGACCTACGGCGCGGCGGCGCTCGGGCTCGGTGGCACCGAGCTCGCGGCGGCCCGACGCGCCGGGCGGACCCTGGTGACCGAGGCTCCGCTGCGCGAGAGCGGCCACCGCCTGCTCATGCGCGCGTTGGCCGCCGAGGACAACATGGCCGAGGCGCTGCGCGTCTACGAGGAGCTTCGTTGCCTGCTGCGCGACGAGCTGGGGATCTCGCCGAGCACGTCGACCCAGGCGCTCTACGAGGAGCTGCTGAGCGGAGGTCCGACGTAGGCTCGGGCGCATGCAGACGACGACCTTCGTGCTGGCCGCGCCGGACGGCACCCAGCTGTACACGCGCCGTTGGCAGCCCGACGCCGACGGTGCTCGGCGCAGTCGAGATCGTGCACGGCATGGGTGAGCACTCCGCGCGCTACGGCCGCCTGGGCGAGGCACTCGTCCTGGCCGGCTGGGTCGTGTACGCCCACGACCAGCGCGGCCACGGCTACACCGCGCTCGGCGAGAACGGCGACGGACCGGTCGAGGCGCTCGGCGACCTGGGACCGGCGGGCTGGGACGGCCTGGTCGGAGATCTCGTCACGGTGGGCGAACGGATCGCCACCGATCACCCGGGCGTGCCCCGGGTGCTGCTCGGGCACAGCATGGGGTCGTTCGCGGCCCAGCAGTTCCTGCTCGACCACAGCGGGTCGATCGACGGGTGCGTGCTGTCCGGCACGACTGCCTTCGACGTGGCCGTCTCGGTCCTCGATCCCGATGCCGGCAGCGATCTCACCGCGCTGAACGCCGCGTTCGAGCCGGCCCGGACCGAGTTCGACTGGCTCAGCCGCGACGAGGCCGAGGTCGACCGCTACGTGGCCGATCCGCTGTGCGGCTTCGGCCTCGATCCGGCCGCCACCCGATCGATGATCGCCTCGGCCGGCCGCACCGCCGATCCCGAGGCGCTGGCCGGCATCCGCTCCGATCTACCCGTCTACCTCGTGGCCGGCTCGGCCGATCCGTTGAACCTCGAGCTGGCGTTGCTCGAGATCGTCGTGCAGCGCTACCGCGATGCCGGGCTGCTCGACCTCTCGACCGCGTACTACCCGAGCGCCCGCCACGAGGTGTTCAACGAGACCAACCGCGACGAGATCACGGCCAACCTGGTGGCGTGGCTCGACCGCGTCCTGCAGCGTTGAGCCCTCCGGCTCCGCGTTGCTGACCTGGGCCGCGCTCGCCACCCTCGGCCTCGGGTTCGTGTCGGGTGTGCTGGCCGGGATGTTCGGGATCGGTGGAGCGGTCATCACCACCCCGTCGATCCGCGCGCTCGGGGCCACGCCGATCCACGCGGTCGGATCGACCGTGCCCGCCATCCTCCCCGGCTCGATCTCGGGGGCCTACCGCTACTCCGCGCTGGAATGGTCGACTGGCGCGTCGGGCTGACCTGTGGTGGCTGCGGTGCGGTGTTCGCCGTGGCCGGAGCCGCCGCCACGTCTGTGGTGAACGCGCACGACCTCATGATCCTCACCGCGGTGCTGCTGGCGCTCACCGGTGTGTCGCAGATCCGCGGCGCGGCCCGGTCGTCGGCTCCGGTGGTCGTGGCCTCCGGCTCTGCCGAGGGCGCGGCGACCGCGGAGCCGGACGCGCCGCTCGAGGTCGAGCGCGCCGAAGCGACCGAGGCGGCGTTCCCCGTGCCGTCGATCGGCCTGCTCGCGCTCGTCGGCGCGGGCGCAGGCGCGTTGGCCGGGCTGCTGGGCGTCGGCGGGGGCATCGTGATGATGCCCGCGTTCACCGGGCTGCTGAAGCTGCCGATGCGGCTGGCGGTCGGCTCGAGCCTCGTGGCGGTGGCCATCTTCTCGGTGCCGGCCCTCATCACCCACACCCTGCTCGGCAACATCGACTGGCGCTTCGCGCTGCCGCTGGTGGTCGGCGTGGTTCCCGGTGCGCAGGTGGGCGCCCGACTGACCCTCGGTGCGTCCGACGCCCTGATCCGGCGGCTGTTCGGCGCCCTGCTGCTGATCGTCTCGGTCGTCTATGCCGTCAGTGAGATCCGGGCCCTGCACTGACACCGTCGGTCGGGCCTCGCCGGACGTTTCGCCGCGCCTCTCGTGTCGGCAAGGGCTACCGTCGAGCACGTTGGCGCTCGACCTCGCAAGAGCGATGCGCGACCAGGGAGACACCATGGCGATGACGGACGACCCGACGGATCTCAGCCAGCGCAACCCAGCCGCGCCGGCTCCTGAGCCTGCGTTGTCGTGGGCCGAGAGCGAGGTGCTGTCGGCGCTGCGCCGGCTGGCCCGCGCCCAGGCCGAGCTGGCGGCCGTCGAGACGTCCTCGAGCTCGGGACGAGCTGCCGCGTTTGCTCCCGTCGATGTCGCCCGGCTCGAACAGGCCCACGCCGAGCTCGGCGCCGCCCGCGCCAAGGCGTCGGGACGCTTCAGCAAGGGCGCGGCCCGCCACCGCGTGCGCGATCTCGAGGCCGCCGAACAGGCCGCGCTCGACCGGCTCGGCGTCGCGACCTACGACGACTACCAGGCGCGTCTCGCCGGGCTGGCGCCGGCGACCGATCCGGCGGTGGTCGACTTCGCCCGTCGCGAGCTCGACTCGGCGCAGCAGGCGTGGCGTGAGGTGCAGTCGCTGCCGGTCGAGCCGACCGCGGGGTCTGCCGGTTCGGTCCCCGAGATCGATCTCACCTCGCCGTCACCGCCCCGCGACCCGGGCGTCGTGTAGCGCACGGCGCGGAAGCGCGGGGGACGCGCGTGGCATCGTGGCGCCGTGGACCCGCCCCCGCTCCCTGGCCACGGACCCACCGGGTTCGGTCCGCCTCCGCCTCCGGGCTACGGAACCACGGGTTTCGGTCCCCCTGGCTATGGACCGCCGCCTGGCCCGGGTCCGGCGGCGTACTCCTACGGACCGGCCATCGGGTACGGCTACCCGCAGTGGATCGGCTCGCCCCCGTGGAAGGGCGCCCAGTTCGGACGTCCGATGGCCGGACCCGGGTCGCTCGCCCACCCGGGCAGCCGGCTGGCGGCCCGGATCATCGACGGGTTGGTCCTGCTGCCGGTCAGCATCCTCGTCATCGGCGGATTCGTCGCCCTGGTCGGCTCGAGCCTCAACTCGGGCTCGGGGTCGGGCGCGGACCCCGTGGGCCTCGCTCTCCTCCTCGAGTTCGGCTTCTACGGGCTCGTCTTCTTCCAGGGCGCGCTGCAGGTCCTCTACGAGACGGTCGCCATCGGCCGCTACGGGCGGACCCTGGGAAAGGCGTGGCTGCACATCCGGCCGCTGTGCGAGGACGGGTCCGGGGTCACGATGACCCGTGCCTTCTTCCGCTCGCTCTGCACCTACGTCGCGATGTTCATCTCGTGCTTCGGGCTGCTCGACCCGCTGTGGTGCCTGTGGGACCCGGCGCGACAGTGCCTGCACGACAAGATCGCCGGCACCATCGTCGTCAACGACTGACCGACGCGGTGGCGGTGATCCGGCCGGCGGCGGCGAGCAGCGCGGCGCGCCGCTCGTGGGTCACGGGCGAACCCCGGGACCGAGGTGCTGGTAGCTCGTCGGGTCCTCGATGGCGGCGTCGACGAAGCCCCGGGCGCGCAGCCGGCAGGCGTCGCACCGGCGGCACGCCCGTCCGGCGGCGTCGGGGTCGTAGCAGCTGATGGTCAGCGAGTAGTCGACGCCCAGGTCCGTGCCGAGCCGGATGATGTCGGCCTTGGTGAGGTGGATGAGAGGGGTTCGGATGGTCACGCCGTCAGCCTGGCTGCCCTCGACGCCGGCGCGGGTGGCCAGGCGGGCCAGTGTCTGGAACGCCTCGATGAACTCGGGCCGGCAGTCGGGGTACCCGCTGTAGTCGATGGCGTTGACCCCGATGAAGATGTCGGCCGCGCCCCGCACTTCGCTGAGCGCCAGCGCGAACGACAGGAAGATGGTGTTGCGCGCCGGCACGTAGGTGATCGGGATCTCGTCGCTCGCCCCCGTCTCGCCGTCATCGTCGTCGTGCTTGGGCACGTCGATGTCAGCGGTGAGGGCCGAGCCCCCGATCGCGCGCAGGTCGATCTGGCAGATCACCTGCTCGATGCCGGCGGCCGCGGCCAGACGGCGCGCTGCGTCGAGCTCGACGGCATGGCGCTGGCCATAGCTGAAGCTCAGCGCGATCGGTGTGAACCCCTCGGCGCGGGCGACGGCGAGACACGTCGCGCTGTCGAGGCCACCGCTCAACAGGACGACCGCGGGCGCGCCCGCCGGTCGGCTCGGCGCGGTCAGAGCCGCGACTCCCAGAACGATCGTTCGTCGCCGTGCGGATCGTCGATCACACCGACGCGGTCGCCGAACTCCATCGTGGCCCGAGTGTCGGCGTCGTAGGTCGGCCAGCGGTCGGCCAACCCGTCGTGGTTGGGATCTCCGGTGCGGGCGAAGGCCAGCCACGCGTCCTGCATGGCGAGCGAGAGGGACTCGGGTGAGTCCGGGCCGAGCAGCACGTCGGCGCCGGGCTGGTTGCGGGTGTTGAACACGAACGGGATCTCGAGGGCGTGGCACGAGCCCAGCCGTCCGTCGAAGGCCGGCGACGCCCAGGTGAACCAGTAGGCGAACGTGTCGTCGGGTCGGTTCGACGCCTGCGCCTCGAGCAACCGGATGGCCGGCATCCGGAACACGTAGTCGGTCATGATCGCGTTCCACAGCGCGCCCGCCGAGCTGTCGGGCCGGGTCTGCCGGTAGGCGGCCACGACCTCGTGGCCGGCCGCGCCCGCGCGGTCGAGGCGCCGGGCGGCGGCCTCGTCGTCAGCCGGGGGCTTGGCCATCGCGGCGAAGAGGTTCCACTCGTCGGCGTTGGTCCCGACCAGCAGCGCCACCTCCGCGTGGCCGTCGCGGACGGCTTCGAGCGGCGGGCGGGGCAGGTGGATGCCCTCGACCACGGGTTGGAACGGCAGGCCGAGCGCCTGGCGTTCGTCGCCCGAGAAGCGGTCGGGATGGGCGGCCATGACGGCCGACACGCCGTTCTGCGCCGCGAGGATCTGCTCGGGACCGGCCTCGAGCACGGCGGCCAGGTCGTGGGCGTCGAGCGCCTCGAGGAACGCGTCGGTCACCGACTGGGCCCCGGCCGGGTCGAGCAGGTTGCGCGCCGCGCCGCTCTGGGCGATGGCCCGGTGGAACAGGCCCTTGGCCTCGGGCAGCGCGAGCAGCGTGGCGACGCTCATGCCGCCGGCCGACTCGCCGAAGATGGTGACGTTGCCCGGATCGCCCCCGAACGCGGCGATGTTGTCGCGAACCCACCGCAGCGCCTCGGCCTGGTCGAGGATGCCCGACAGGCCCGACGACGCGTAGGCCTCGCCGCCCAGCTCACCGAGGTGCAGGAAGCCGAGTGCACCGAGGCGGTAGTTGACCGTCACGACCACCACATCGCCACGGGTGGCGAACGAGGTGCCGTTGTACCAGGGGGTCGAGCCGCTCCCGCCGACGAAGCCGCCGCCGTGGATCCACACCATGACGGGTCGAGCGGCGTCGTCGAGGCCGGGCGTGACGACGTTGAGGGTCAGGCAGTCCTCGTCGCAGGTGGGTGGCGGCCCCGCCAGCAACCCGCCGAGGGCGCCGGGGGACTGCCACGACACGGGACCGAACCGGGTGGCATCGCGGACGCCGGCCCACGGCTCGGGCGGTTCGGGCGGCCGGAACCGCCGCGCGCCGGTCGGCGGGGCGGCGAAGGGCATCCCGGCGAACAGCAGCACGCCGTCCTTCTCGCGGCCCTGCACGCTCCCGCTGGTGGTGACGGCGATGGTGTCGGTCATCGTTTCCCCCTAGGTCCGGCCACCAGCCCTAGGCACGGCACCCAGGCGGCGGAGCGGAGCGAAGCCGCTCGTGGGTGAGAGCGGATGGCGCAGCCGTCCGCAGGGAGGCTTGCCGACCGGAGGACCCAGAAGGCCGGGTGACACCAATTCTGGGCGCCGGGATGGCAACCTCTACATTCCCGCACGGAACCGCGGCCGATCGCCTGTTTGGCACGAGGTCGGGGCCGAGGATTCGATGGCTCACCCACAACTGCGCACCCGCCGTCCGGCCATCCTGCTGCTCGTGGGCGTGGTCGGGATCCTCCTCGTCGCGGCCTGTTCGAGCTCCAAGGGCAAGGCCGCAGGGCCGGCCAAGCCTTTCAACCCGCTCAACTCGACGACCACCACGGCCACCGTCGATCCCCACGCCCTGCACCTGCCGGCGAACTTCGTGCTTCCCGACACCCGCTTCGTCTCGTTGCTGCCGGTCAACGGGCAGTCCTCAACCCACGCCCCCCATCCCGGTCCAGGGCGGCTCGTCGACCGTCGAGGGCACCGTGACCGGCCCGAGCGGGCCGGTGGGAGGCGCAACCGTGCGCATCGAACGATGGGTCGGCTCGGCCAGCGGCGCGCTCATGGTGGGCACCGACGGTGGCGGGCACTTCGGCGCATCGGGGCTGCTCGGCGGCCACTACAAGGTCCGGGCGTGGCAGCAGCCGTCGCTCGCCACCTTCGACGCGGCGACGGGCTTCGTGGCCAACGGTTCGCGGCTGCAGGTCAACGTGGTGATGCAGATGCACAACTCGTTCTCGGTCCAGGTCGCGGCCAGCACCGGCTCGATCACCGTGGGTCAGCCCTTCAGCCTGATGGCGCTGGTGACCCAGGAGTCGGTCGACGCGAACGGCGTGGTCCAGGACGGGCCAGTCACGGGCGAGTCGGTGCAGCTCTCGGCGGGGCCGTCGCTGACCGTGGCCGGCGCGAACCCGGCCACGACCGGCGCCGACGGCCTGGCCAGGTGGACCCTCACGTGCACCACCGCCGGCAACTACTCGGTCACGGCCACCACCACCAACGGCGCCGGGTCGACGACGTTGCCCGTGTGCACCGGTGGGGCGACGACCGTCCCGCCGCCCACGGTCATCCCCGTGGCGATCGGTGACTCGTTCAGCTCCCCCGCAGCCGGGCCCTACCCAGCGGGCGTGTACGCGGCCTCGTCGAAGAAGTGCGCGATGTCGTTCCAGGTGTACGTCAACGGAGCCTGGAAGGACGGCCACAGCTCGGGGCTGACCTTGACCCTGGCGGGGCCGGCCCAGGGCTTCCAGCCCGACACCGGCACGCCCGACTGCACCTACACGAGGGTGTCGTGAGCCCGGCGCGCCGAACCGACCGTCAGCCCGGAGCCACCCAGCGCCGCCCGCGCTGGCGCCGAGCGCTGCGCCTCACCGTTCGGGGTGGGATCATCGTCCTGGTCGGCATCCCGTTGCTGGCAGGCGGTGCTGCGGTCACGGCCTTCGGCATGCTCCTGTACGTCAACCTGCCCGGCACCTTCCCCAAGGCCCGGCCGCCCAAGGAAGCGCAGCCGAGCGTCGTGTACGACGCGGCGGGCAACCAGATCGCCACCTTCCGGCGCTTCGACATCAGCGTGCCGATGACCGAGAAGCAGGTCCCCGAGGACCTGAAGGACGCGGTCATCGCCAACGAGGACCACAAGTTCTGGACCCACAAGGGCGTCGATCCCGAGGGCATGGTGCGCGCCGCGCTGGCCGACTACACCTCCGGCAAGGTCGAGCAGGGCGGCTCTACCATCACCCAGCAGTACGTGCGGGCGATCTACCTCAACGACAACAAGACGGTCTCGCGCAAGCTCAACGAGGCGGTGCTGGCCACGCGGCTCGAGCGCGACCTGACCAAGCAGCTCGGCAGCCAGCACGCGGCCAAGGAAGAGATCCTCTACCGCTACCTCAACACCACCTACTTCGGCGACGGTGCGTACGGCGCGGCGGCTGCGGCCGAGAGCTACTTCCACACCGACGTCGAGCACCTGACCATCTCCGAGGCCGCCGCGCTGGCGTCGATCATCCCGTCGCCGTCTCGCTACGGCCCCCGCGAGGACCTGTTCGGGGCCGAGAGCCGCCGGCAGCAGGTGCTCGGCGAGATGAAGGACCAGGGGATGATCACCCAGGCCCAGTACGACTCGGCCAAGGCCACGTTCCTGTGGCCGGCCGGCTTCGGCGACCCGGGCCGGCCCGACCACCGCGGTGTACCCCCTGCCCGATCAACGGCCCGTCGCAGGATCCGTACTTCGTCGACTACGTGCGCCAGTACCTGACGGCCCGCTACGGCGACGCCATCTACACCGACGGCCTCAAGATCCAGACCACGCTCGATCCCCGCCTGCAGGCGTACGCGCGAGCTGGCCGAGCAGGCCAACGTCGGGCAGACGCGCCGGCCCACGTCAACGAGGCCATCGTGTCGGTCGACCCGAACACCGGCTACGTCAAGGCCATGGTCGGCGGGCGCGACTACGCCTCGTCGCAGGTGAACCTGGCCGTCGGCGGCACCTACGGGTTCCAGCCCGGCTCGTCGTTCAAGCCCTTCACCATCGCCACCGCGCTCGAGGAAGGGCATCCCGATCAGCCAGACGTACTACGTACGGGTCAGCGTGTACTTCCCGGCGGGCTGCCACACCGACGGCGGGCCGCACAACTGCGCCATCCACAACGCGGGGGATGGCGAGGGCGCGGGCGGGCTCAACATGTACACGGCCACCGCCGCGTCCGTGAACACCTACTTCGCTCCGCTGGCCCGCGACGCCGGTCCGCTCAACGTGGCCAAGATGGCGCAGCGCCTCGGCATCGACAGCTACTACTTCCACCCTGGCTCGACCTTCCCCAACCTCGACGAGCACATCGGCATCGGCGAGTACGAGGTGTCGCCGCTCGACATGGCCGACGCGTACGGGGTGTTCGACAACCACGGGGTCAAGCACTCGGCGAGCCCCATCGTCAAGGTGACCAGCGCCGACGGCACCGTGCTGCTCGACAACACCAGCCCGGCCGGCAAGCAGGTGCTCAACCCCGCCATCGCCGACACGGTCACCGACATCCTCAAGGGCCCGATCCTCCACGGCACGGCGAGCGGCCAGCTGGCCAGCTTCGGCCGTCCCGCCGCCGGCAAGACGGGCACCACCGACCACGAGGTCGACGCCTGGTTCGTGGGCTACACCCCGCAGCTCGTGACCGCCGTGTGGATGGGCCACGACAACGGCTCGTCGCAGCTGGCGGGCATCGACGGCTTCGGTGGCGTCATCTACGGCGGCGACGTCGCCGGCCAAGACGTGGGGCCAGTACATGAAGCTGGCCATGGCCAACCTGCCGCCGTTGCCGTTCACCCCACCGGGCCCGCTGCCTCCGCCGGACGCGGCGGTGGACAACGCCGAGATCCTCGATCCCCAGGCGCGGCGGGCCAACCAGTTCACCATCCCCCAGTTGCCCACCGACTGTGATGGACCCTGTTCGCAGACCACCACGTTGACCACGCCGCCGCCGCCGACCACCACGACCACGGCGCCGAAGAAGAAGCCGCCCACCTCGACCACCTCCACGACCGTGGGGACCACCACCACCACCGGGACCGGACACTGATCATGACGCCCGACGACCAGCCCGCCACCGTCGCCGCCGGTGCCCTCTCGTCGCCGCCAGCGGCGCAGCGAATGGCGCCGGGCCGAGAAGGCGCGGCGGTACGCGGCGCGCAACTCGGTGCGGTTCCCGATCTTCACCCGGTCGGTGCTGCTGTGGCTGATGATCTTCGCCCTGACCGGCCTGGCCTTCGGTGCCACCGGCGCGTTCTGGTGGGCCAACTTCAACAGCCAGGTCAGCCAGCTCCGGTCCGACACGCAGGACTTCGAGGCGCGGTCGCAGAGCGCGGCGTCGAGCATCGACAACCAGCGCAAGAAGGCGCTGGCCCAGATCGCGGCCGCGACCGCCCCGCTGAGCGCCATCCAGCTCCAGACCGAGGTGATCCCGCAGCTCGCGGCCAGCTTCTCGCCGTCGGTGTACGCGGTCGCCACGCTCGACAACCGGGCCGACCCTCGGTGGGCACCGCGTTCGCGGTCGAGCAGCGACCAGAGCAGCACGCTGATGCTCACCTCGTACACGACCGTCGCCGCCGCCGCCGTCGCGCCCGGTCCTGCCATCACCCTCACCAAGGCCGGCGTGCAGATGACGGCCGACCTGCTGAGCTGGGACCCGCCCACGACCTCGCGCTGCTGCAGGTGACCAAGGGCAACATCCCGGTGCTCGACTGGGCCACCGACAAGGCCCAGTCCAAGGCGCTCGGCTCGGACGTGTTCCCGATCAGCGGCACCGGGGGCGCGGGCGCGGCGCTGACGAGCGGCACGCTGATCGACGAGACCGCGCAGGGCTTCCGCCACACCGCCCCGATCGGCACCGACTTCCAGGGCGGCCCGATCATCAACGTCGACGGCAAGGTGATCGGCGTGGCCTCGTTGACCTACGCCCCGCTCGGCTACGACGACGGTGCGGTGCACTGGGCGCCCTCGATCAGCGCGGCCTGCAACCGGGTGCTCACCTGCGGCGGCGCCGACGCGGACACCGGGCAAGCCAGGCGGCTGATCACCGGCCCACCCGCCCTCACAACGTCGGTCAGCCGTCACCGCCCGCCGTGGGGGGCCCACGCCACCTTGCCGAGGTAGGCGTAGCTGCGCAGGTCGGGATGGCGTCGGCACGATGCGCACGGTGAAGCCGAAGTTGCCGGCCTGGTCGAAGTCGAGCTCGTGGGTGTAGCGGCGCCAGCCCGGGTGGGCGCCCTCGCCGGCCTCGCCCATGGCCGCGATCGTGGGGCTGCGCAGCTCGTCGTCGAGGTCGATGGCGCCGTAGACGAGCTGCACCTCGACGTCGGAGGGATCGAGATCGCCCAGCGACACCTGCGCGGTCACGCGGTAGGTGGTGCCCGACGGCTGCGGGCAGCTCCTCGTACGAGGTGCCGGTGACCGCCACCGACGGCCAGCCGCGGTCGAGATGGCGACGCCAGCGCACCAGCGCCTTGACCCGTTGGTCGTCGTCGGCCCGCAGCACGCGGGTCGCGCCGAGCCGCCGGCTCGTAGAGGTCGGTGGTGTACTCGCGCAGCATGCGGTCGGCGCTCGACGCGCGGGCCGAGCCGGCTGATCGAGGCCTTGACCTTGCGCAACCACTCGACCGGTAGGCCGTCGGTGCGGGTGTAGAAGAGCGGGACCACCTGGCGCTCGAGCAGGCTGAACACGCTGGCCGCCTCGAGCTCGTTGCGAGCCTCGAGGTCGTCCTCCCACTCGGCCGACGGGATGGCCCATCCGACGTCGCCGTCGTACATCTCGTCCCACCAGCCGTCGAGCACCGAGCAGTTGAGCACGCCGTTGAACACGGCCTTCATGCCCGACGTGCCGCAGGCCTCGAGCGGGCGTAGCGGCGTGTTGAGCCACACGTCGACCCCGCCGACCAGCATGCGGGCGACGGTGATGTCGTAGTCCTCGAGCAGCACCAAACGGTTGCGCAGCTCGAGGTCGGCGGCCAGGGTCGCCACCTGCTGCAGCAGCGCCTTGCCCTGGTCGTCGGCCGGGTGGGCCTTGCCGGCGAAGATGAGCTGGACCGGCCGGTCGGGGTCGAGCAGCAGGGCGCGCAGCCGGTCGAGGTCGCCGGAAGAGCAGCGTGGCCCGCTTGTAGGTGGCGAAGCGTCGGGCGAAGCCGATGGTGAGCGCGTCGGGGTCGAGCACCTGATCGGTCCACGCCACCTGCGACTCGCTCGACCCGCGCCCGAGCTCGACGTGGTGGAGCCGGCGCCGGGCGTAGGTCACCAGGCGCTCGCGCGACGCCCGGCGGGCCGCCCACAGGTCACGATCGGCGACGCTTTCGAGCTGGCGCCACTCATCGGCCGGCGCCTGCGGCCAGTCGGCGCCGAGCGCGCGTCTCGTACAGGGACGTCATCTCGGGGCTCGTCCACGTGCGGGCGTGCACGCCGTTGGTCACCGACGCGATCGGGCACCTCGTCGATCGGCACGCCGGGCCAGATGCTGGGCGAACATGCGCCGGCTCACGTCGCCGTGCAGCGCCGACACCGCGTTGCTGATGCCCGCCATGCGCAGGCTGAGCGCGGCCATGTTGAAGGTCTCGCCCTCGGCCGTGCCGGGCTCGTGGCCGAGGGCCATGAGGTCGTCGAGCCCGAGCCCGCAGTCGCGGCACCAGTTCGAGAAGTACTTCTCGATGAGCGCGCGGTCGAACCGGTCGATGCCCGCGGGCACCGGCGTGTGGGTGGTGAACACCGCGCCGGGGCGCACGGCGGTGCGGGCCTCGGCGAAGCTCAGCCCGTCGTCGAGCATGGCCCGCCGGATGCGCTCGAGCGCGAGGAACCCGGCGTGACCCTCGTTGAGGTGGAAGACCTCGGGCAGCTTGCCGAGGTCGCGCAGCACCCGCATGCCCCCGATCCCGAGCACGATCTCCTGGCGGATCCGCTCCTCGGGGCCACCGCCGTACAGGCGGTCGCACACCAGCCGGCTCTCGTCGTCGTTCTCGTCGATGTCCGTGTCGAGCAGGTAGAGCGAGATGTGCCCGACCTTGGCCTCCCAGACGCGGGCGTACACGCGGACCCCGGCCAGCTCGACGCCGACCAGCACGTCCTTGACCGGCGACAGCGCCATGGCCCGCGGATCGAGGCGGGGGAACCGCTCCTGCTGCCACCCGCGACCGTCGAGCTCTTGGCGGAAGTACCCGTGGCGGTAGAACAGGCCGACGCCGGTCAGCGGGAGGCCGAGGTCGTTGGCCGCCTTGAGGTGGTCGCCGGCCAGCACGCCGAGGCCGCCCGAGTACTGCGGGAGGGCGGCGGCCAGGCCGAACTCGGGGGAGAAGTAGCCGATCGACCGGACCTCGCCGCGATGGTCGGTCTGGAACCAGCGGGGCGCGTCGATGCTGGCGCGCAGCTGGTCGCGCACGCCGCGCGCCAGCGACGTGAACGCCTCGTCCTGGGCGAGCGTGTCGAGCCGCTCCTGCGACTCGGTGGCGAGCATGAGGGCAGGGTCGCGGCCCTCGAAGTCCCAACCCTGCCGGTCGATGCGCCTGAACAGATCGGTGGCGCGCTCGTCGTAGCTCCACCCGAGGTTCATCGCCACCTCGCGCAGCGGCTCGAGCGACTCAGGCAGATCGGAGACGACGGTGAACGTCTGGACGGCCTTCATCGTCCGACGGTACCCCGTCGCGCGATCCGCCCTCCTCCCTCCTCTGAGAACTGGGTGTGAAAACGCGCGAAACGCGACGCAAAGATGCCCGGATTCGGGGGCGGTTCACGGTGAGGGGAGGAGCAGGGCGGGGAGGTCGGCGATCGAGTCGAGGATGTGGGTGTGGGGGACGGTCTCGAGCTCGGCGCGGTGGTGGGCACCGGTCAGCACTCCGGCCACCACGCCGGCGCCGGCGCGCCAGCCCGACAACAGGTCGCTGGTCGTGTCGCCGACGGTGGCGACCGCGGCGACGTCGTCCACCTCGAGCGTGATCACCGCCTGCAGGACGAGATCGGGGTGGGGGCGGCCTCGCAGGCCGGGGCCCGGAGCCAGGGCCAGGTCGACGCGATCGCGCCAACCGAGGGCGTCGATCAGCTGCGCCTGCGTCTCGGCCGAGAAGCCGGTCGTCAGGCAGATCTGGACGCCCGCCGCGCGCAGGCGGGCCAGCGTCGACTCGGCTCCGTCGATGGGCGACACCGCCCCGTCGGCGATCGACGCGGCGACGGCGCGCTCGAAGGCAGCGGTCGCGGCCTGGGCGGACTGCTCGTCGCCCAGCACCGACCGGAAGACCTCGATCTTGGACAGCCCCATCGACGCGTGCACGAACGCCAGGTGATCCGGCATGCGCGGATCGTCGGGCTCCACGCCGGTCGCTTCGAGCGCCCGGGTGAACGCGTTCGTGACGAGACCCTCGTCGCGCACGGTCGTCCCGGCCATGTCGACCACGACCAGCTCGACCGGCGCCGTGCGCCGTTCGGTCACATCCCGACCTCGGTCGGGGTCACTCGCCGCGGATGGTGGCGAGAGCCTCGTCCTTGTGCGCCTTGGCGCGGAGCTGGGACGAGAAGCGCTTGCGCACGACGCCCTCCGGGCTGATCACGTAGGTGACGCGGCCGGGGAGCACGCCCAGGGACTTGGTCACGCCCCAGGTCTTGCGCAGCTTGCCGTCGCCGTCGCTCAGCAGGGTGAACGGGAGGTCGTACTTCGCGGCGAACTTGACGTGCTTCTCGACCGAGTCGCCGCTGATGCCGATCACGACCGCACCGGCGTCGGTGAAGTCCTCGTAGCTGTCCCGGAACGAGCAGGCCTCGATCGTGCAGCCCTTGGTGTCGTCGGCGGGGTAGAAGTAGACGACTCTCCACTTGCCCTCGAAGTCGCTCAGCTTGACGTTGTCGCCGGTCTGGGACGGGAGCTCGAAGTCCGGGGCCACGTCGCCGACCTGAAGGGCGCGCCCGACCGCGGGCGGATTTTCATCGCTCATGGCCTGTCCAACCGGCGGGGGCCCGCGGTATTCCCACACCGAGACGTTCCCGACCGCCGCTTCGGGCGCTTGCACTACGTTTGGCGCCCATGGTGTCGGTGGCCGTGGTGAACCAGAAGGGTGGCGTCGGCAAGACGACCGTGGCGCTCGGCCTCGCGTCGGCCGCGGCGGCCGCCGGGCGACGCGTGCTCGTGGTGGACCTCGACCCGCAGGCCAACGCCAGCACGGGGCTCGGCATCTGGGAGCCGGCGCGCACCGTCGACCACGCGCTCGAGGCCGACCGCCCCGGCAGCCTGCGCACGGTGATCACCCTCGCCGCCTGGCCGGCCACCGGCGACGGACGGGTGCCCGACGTGGCCGCCAGCTCGCCCCTGTTGGCCCAGCGCGAGCCGCAGCTGGCCAACGACCCGATCGGCGCGCAGGACCGCCTCCGCATCGCGATGGAGGGCATCGACCACGATCTCGTGCTCATCGACTGCCCACCCTCGCTCGGTCTGCTGACCGTCAACGGCCTCTTTGCCGCCGACCGGGCCCTGGTCGTCACCGAGCCGGGGGCCTGGGCCTCCGACGGCGTGGCACAGATCCTGCGGACCGTCGAGCGCATCAGCTCGCGCCGGGGTCCCGGCGGCCTCGAGGTGGCCGGCATCGTGGTCAACCGGCTGGCCCGCACCCGCGACGCCCGGTACTGGTACGACCAGCTGGTCGAGACCTATGGGTCGCAGGTCCTGCCGCCCGTGCACCAGCGGGCCGCCATCCCCGAGTCCGCCGCCCAGTCGCTGCCCATCCACGCGCTGGGGGCGCGGCCGGGCGCCCCCGAAGCGGCCGCCGAGTTCGACGCCCTGCTGGCCGCCGTCGTGCCGGCTCAGCCCTCGGGTGGCGACCGCCCGCTCGACCTGCGGCCGGTCGATCTGGCCGCCGATCCGGCCGGCGATCCGCGCGACAACGGCCACGATCATGCGAACGGAGTCACCGATGCCGCAGTACGACCCTCAACGGTCGCGCAGCCGTCACCGGAGTGGTGACGACGGGCCCGCCCCCGTCGACGCCCTGCTCGGGCCCGCCCCGGGCCAACCGGGCGCGCCCGGTGCTCCGCTGAGCGACGATCGACCGAGCGACGACGCCGCGGGAGACCGGGGGTCGGTCTCCTCCGACATCGACTCGTCCGCCCTCGACGACTGGGTCGACCCGCTGCCGTCCGGGCGCTCGGGCCCGCCGCCGCTGGCCCCGGCCGTCGTGGTCGGACTGCTGGTCGCGGCGGTGGCCATCGTGTGGGCGCTGCTGCGTCGTCGTCGTCGGGACGCGCCACCCGAGGGCTGAGCGCGTCGAGCTCGACCGTCGGCCCGGGTCAGCTCAGGTGAGGTCAGGTCGGATCAGGCGCCGATGGCCGTGGACGACGAGCCGGCCGAACGCCGGTCGCCGGCACGGCGCTCCTGGCCGCTGCGGCGCTGGTGCACGACCAGGGCCCAGTTCTGCTCTTGGCGCCGGTCGGTGCCGGTGCGCCGGTCGATCCCCGTGCGGCGCTCGCCGGCCATCACCGGCTCGCCCAGGGCGTCGATGGCCCGGCCGAACATCTCGAGATCGCCGCGCTCGATGGCATAGAAGGCACCGAGGGCACGGGCCTGGGGCAGGGCGTCGGGGTCGTTGGACACCAGGATGACCCGCCGGCCGACCGCTTCGAGCTCGGCCACGACCTCGAGGCCGGCCAGGCCCTGCAACTCGTTGCCGATCACGATGGCGGAGACGTCGAAGGCGCCGGCCAGCTGGACCGCTTCGACCGCCGTGGTGGCCTCGGCCACCACTTGGTGTCCCCGCTCGACCACGACCCGCCCGAGGGCCCGTCGTGCCACCTCATCCCCGTCGCATATGAGCACCGATACCGTCATGGGCTCATTCTGGCCCATCGACGGGGCCGAGTCACGGCTTCTTCTGGGCCGTACGGCCCAGGTGGCTGGGTCGAACGGCCCAGCGCTACCCCCTGACCCGGTGCCCGGCGGCCACCGAACGCACCCGCTCCCCCGCTGGGGGTGGTCTTCCGTTCCCGGCCACCGGCGGCCCCGCCCTGATGCTGTCAGCCCTCTCGCGCCACGGCCAGCGAGCACTGGCAATGCGGAGGAACCTGCCGATGAGAGACACTGGAGACGGTTCTGGCGGGTCCAGGGAGCAACCGCCGAGGGTCCAACCTGTCCAGATCACGGTCGAGGGAGCACGAGTGAGGCCACACAACCGGGAGGATCGGCGGTGACATCCTGGAGCCGGCGCGTCTCGGTGGCGACCGCGCGCCCGACCGTCGCCACCCGTCCCCGCTCCGAGGCCGACATCCTGCTGCTGGCCGAGGCGGTGGCCAACGGCGTGGGCGAAGCCGACCAGGCCGCCCTCCTCGCGCTGGCCCACGTGGCACGCGAGCACGAGACCTTCCGCACCACGCTGCTCGTTCGGGGCGACCACGCCGGTGCCCCGGTCGAGCTGACCTTCGAGATCGCGGCGATCCAGTCGGGCGTGGTCGTCCGGCTGGTGGGCGGGCCCGGTGCCGGCGTGGCCACCCGGACGGGCGGGCCGGGTACGGCCGAGGCCGAGCTCGACGACGAGGACGGCGAGCTGAGCGGCGAGCAGGTGCGCGCCGTGCTGACCGACACCCTCGTCGAGACGCCCGACATGGTCGCGATCTTCGCCTCGGTGGGTCGCGAGGCGCTGTGGGCCAACGACGCCTTCGTCACGCTCATCCCGATCCGTGAGGCGGACAAGATCTGGCTGGTCGAGCTGCTCGACGAATGGTCGCGGGGCCACTACCAGGTCAAGGTGCTGCCGGCCTTGGTCAAGTTCGGGCGCTGGCGCGGCCGCCTCACGTTCGTGTCCGACGAGGGTCCGCTCCCGGTGTCGGCCGTCATGGTGGCCCACCGCGACACGAGCGGCGACATCGCCCACGTGTCGCTGGTGGCCCGCGACCTGGCCGAGCTCCGCGTCGCCGAAGCGCGCGTCGCGGCCAGCGAGAGCCGCCTGGCCGCGCTGGTCGAGTACGCCGCCGATCTCATCGTGGTGGTCGACCCCGACGGGTGCATCCGCTACCTCAGCCCGGCGGTGAGCCGCACCCTGGGCCACGCCGAGGGCGACCTCGACGGCACCAACGTGCTCGACCTGGTCCACCCCGACGACGTCCCCAGCGACATCGCCGCGCTGGCCCAACCCGACGAGCAGGGCATCGGCACGCCGGTGGTCCTGCGGATGCGCACGACCGACGACTCGTGGCGACACCTCGAGGTCGTCGTCAGCGACCTGACGGACAACCCGGCCATCGGCGGCGTGGTGCTGAACGCCCGCGACGTCACCGACCGCGTGATGGCGGCCCACGAGCTCGCCGCCCGCGCCTACGTCGACGCGCTCACCGGCCTGCCCAACCGCGTGCGCCTCTACGACCGGCTCGAAGCGCTGCTCGACCCGAGCTCGGACTCGTCGGGGCCGCTGGTGGCCCTCGTGTGCGACATCGACCAGTTCAAGCCGCTCAACGCGGTGGTCGGCGCCGAGGGCGGTGATGCCATCCTGCGAAAGGTCGCAGACCGCCTGCGCGACTGCGTCGGCGACTCGGTGACCCTGGCCCGGTTGGGCGGTGACACCTTCGTCGTGGTGGTGCCCGGCCCCATCGACGTCACCGCCGCGCTGCGCCTGGCCAACCGCATCCGCTCCGACATCGGTGCACCGCTCGACATCGACGGCCGCCGCGTCGAGCTGAGCCTCAGCGCCGGCATCACCGAAGCCCAGCCCGGCGACGACCCCGAGCAGGTGATCGCCCGCGGCGAGCGGGCCATGGCCCGCGCCAAGCAGGGCGGTGGGGATCGCACCGAGCTGTTCGACGGCGCCATGGCCGAGGCCGACACCCGTCGCCAGACCATCGACCAGCAACTGCGCCACGCGCTCGAGCACGACGGGTTGCGCGTGCACTTCCAGCCGATCATCGACATCGAAGAGGACGTCGTCGTCGGAGCCGAGGCCCTGTTGCGGGTGCACGACGACGACGGCGTGGTGCTGTCACCGGCCGAGTTCGTCGAGGCCGCCGAGTCGAACGGTCTGATCTCCCAGCTCGGCCTGCAGGTGCTGCACGCCACCTGCGAGCAGATGGCGGTCTGGTCGAGCCGCCGCGAGCCGGGGCTGCCCCGCGAGGTGTCGGTCAACGTGTCCCCCCGCCAGCTCGCCGATCCCGGCCTGCCGGGCCAGGTGCAGCAGGTGCTGGCGGCCACCGGCATCGACCCCTCCACGCTCAGCCTCGAGATCACCGAGAGCATCCTGATCGGCGCCGAGCCCACCGTCGACGCCGGCATCTCGTACCTGCGGTCGCTCGGGCTGCGCATCGGCCTCGACGACTTCGGGACCGGGCAGTCCTCGCTCGGGTACCTCAAGCGGTTCCCGCTCGACTTCGTCAAGATCGACCGGTCGCTGATCGGCGGACTCGGGATCAGCGAGCAGGACACCGCCATCGTGCGCGCCACCGTCGAGCTGGCCCACAACCTCGACCTGATCGTCACCGCGGTCGGCGTCGAGAACGAGGAGCAGCTCGACGCGCTGGGGATCCTCGGCTGCGATCGCGCCCAGGGCTACCTGTTCGCACCCCCGCTGCCCGCGAACCTGCTGGCCGGCGCGGTGAAGCGCGCCCCGGACTAGCCGAGGCCATCTGGAGTTCATCGCGCGGCCACGTGGGCGGGGGAGCATCGCCATCTCCTCCTGGCATGCTGGGACGGTGACCCTCGGACTCGACCAGCCCGCCCGCCAGATCCCGTTCGACTCGCTCTTCAACGTGCGCGACCTCGGCGGCTACCGCACCGCGGACGGTCGTCTCACGCGCTGGCGCACCCTCTACCGCGCCGACGGCCTCAACCGCGCCGAGGGCGACGACATCGCCCGCCTCTCGGCCATGGGCCTGCGCACCGTCATCGACCTGCGCACCACCGGCGAGGCCGACGAGCGGGGTCGCTTCCCGGTCGACCTGCTGCCGGTCAGCTACCACCACTTCCCCGTGCTCCGACAGACCTGGGAGGGGGTGGCACTCGACCCCGAGGTCGACGGGTCCGCCTTCCTGGCCGACCGCTACGGCGAGATGCTGGTCGAGGGCGCTCCCGCCATCGCCGACGCGCTCGCCGTCCTGGCCGAGCCGTCGAGCTATCCCGCCGTCTTCCACTGCGCGGCCGGCAAGGACCGCACCGGTGTCTTGGCCGCGCTGGTGCTCGGGCTGGCCGGCGTGTCCGACGAGACGATCGCGGCGGACTACGGGCTGAGTCGGGCCGGAATGGCCTCGATGGTCGAGTGGGTCCGCGCCAACCGCCCGCCCGAGGTGCTCGACTCGATGCTCTTGCAGCCTGGTGTCCTGCTCGAGGCGCCCCCGCGGGCCATGCGCTCGCTGCTCGCCGGCCTGCGGGCCGAGCACGGCTCGATCGAGGGCTACGCCGCCGCCATCGGACTGGCCCCGACGGTGATCGAGGCGCTGCGCGCCAACGTCGTCGAGCCCGCGGCGGCCTGATCGAGCGAGCGGTGAGGCCCGGGGGACGCGGCCGTCAGCCCGTCGGCGGTGCGCCCCCGCCGGTCCAGTCGATCGACGGGCCCTGGCCGATGGGCGTCACCGTGCGTCGGGTGAGCAGGTGGTCGATGGCGGTCACGGGCTGGGGCGGGCTGAAGTAGTAGCCCTGGGCGAAGTCGCAGCCCAGGCCGTGCAGCGTCTGGGCCTGCTCGGCCGAGTCGACGCCCTCGGCCACCGGCGCCAGGTCGAGCGCGTGGGCCAGTGCGATGAGCTGCTGGGCGACGGCGGCGTCCTCGCGGTTGGTGGCCACGTCGGTGACGAAGGCGCGGTCGATCTTGAGCACGTCGAGGCTGAACCGACGCAGGTAGCCGAGCGACGAGAAACCGGTCCCGAAGTCGTCGAGCGCGAGCTTGACGCCGGCGTCCCGGGCGGCTCGCAACATGCCCCATGAGGTCTCGATCTCGCGCATGACCATGCCCTGGGTGATCTCGAGGCAGATGCGGGTGGGCTCGGCTCCGGTGTCGCGCACGGTGTCGAGCATCCGGTCCATGAAGTCCGGGCGACTGAGCTGCTTGGGCGAGACGTTGATGGTGGTGACCAGCTCACGGTCGGGGAAGGCGCGCTGCCAGGCGACGTTCTGCAGGCACGCCTGCTCGATCACCCACTCGCCCACCGGGACGATCAGGCCCGAGTCGTCGAGCATGCTCAGGAACTCGGACGGGCTCACCAGCCCGCGCTCGGGGTCGGCCCAGCGCAGCAGGGCTTCGACGCCCACGAGCTCGAAGTCGCCCAGCGCGACGACCGGCAGGTAGAGCAGCCAGAACTCGTTGTTCTCGAGGGCCTGCCGCAACCGCCGCTCGGCTGACGGACCGGTCGCAGCCGGTTGCATCGACAGGGCGAAGGCGATCGAGGCCGGTGCACCCTCGTCGTGGGTGTGCTGCAGCGCGATCGTCGCATCGTGGAGCAGGCCGGGTGCGCCCGCGGCGCGCCGGTCGATCATCGCCACGCCCGCCGTCGTGGCCACCCGCAGGTGGTCGGTGCCGATGCGGAAGGGCACTCGAATCGACTCCTGCAGCTCTTCGGCCCGATGTTCGGCCGCCACCGAATCGGTCAGCTCGGGGTTGAGCACCGCGAAGTGCGGCCCGCTGGGGCGGAACATCGTCTCGCCGTGGGCCAGGGCTCCAGCGAGCTGGTCGGCCGCCGCCACCAGCAGGCCGTCGCCGATCTCGTGGCCGTAGGTGTCGTTGATGACCGCGAACCGGCTGAGCTCGATCAGGATCAGCGCACCCTGGCGATCGGTGGTGCCCGTGCCGAGCCGGGCGGTCAGCGCCGCTTCGAGCTCGGCCCGGCCCGGGAGGCCGGTCAGCACGTCGAACCGGGTGGTGCGATCGAGGTCGGCGTGGGCCCGGGAGGCAGCCCGGTGCCCGGTGACGGCGGCGGCGATCATCACGAGCGCCAGGCCGAGCATGCCGAGCACGACGAACTCCACGCGTTGCACACCCTTCGGTGGATGGGGGATCCACCGAGCAGTCTAGGAGGAGCCGATCGCCGCGCTCGGGTCCTGGCCGCCCGCAGATGGCGCCATCGGCCATGATGTCAGCCGTGTACGAGAACGTGATCGTCCCGTTCGAGGGATCACTCGAGGGCCGGGTCGTGCTGGCGCCGGCCAGCGACCTGGCCTGGCGCGGCGGCGCTCGTCTGGTGGTCGTCAGCAACACCGACGCCAGCGACAAGTCCTCCAAGGCGGCGGTCAAGTTGCAGGCCATCGCCAAGAGCGGGGCCGACGTGGAGTTCTGGATCGACCTCGAGCATCCCCTGGTCGACGCCGCGCTCAAGGCGATCTCCTACCGGCAGGATCCGCTCGTGTGCGTCGCCTCGCCGCGGCCATCGGGCGCGCTGCGCCGACGGCGGCGCGGCCTCGGCCAGCTGGTGACCGACGTCGTCGCCCGGGCGACGGTCCCGGTGCTCGTCATCGGGCCTCAGGCCGACGTGAGCCGGGGGCTGGCGATGACCGAGCTCGTGGCCGTGCTCGACTGCACGCCGGGCGCCGAGGGGCTGCTGGCCTTCGCCGTCGAGTGGTGCCGCGACTTCAAGCTGCGCCTGATCGTGACCGCCTCGCCGGCCGAGGGGACCAGCCTGAGCCGGGCCGACCTGCAGCAGTACCTCGACCAGCGCGTGGCCAAGGTCGAGGCACCGGGCGGGGTCGGCATCGAGCTGATCCAGGGCGACGACGACGTCGAGGGCCTGGCCGCGCTGCTGGCCGCCCGCGAGAACGCGGTCCTGCTGCTGAGCGCCAACCACGGCAAGGCCGGTGGCCTCGGTGCCTTCTCGACGCAGGTGGTCACGGTGTCACCGCGACCGGTGCTGGTCCGGACGGGCTGAGCGCTCAGGCCGGTCGGCGACGACCCGTGCGACGACGCCGTTCGGCGTCGACCCGGCGGGCGCGGGCGACCAGGCCGTCGAGCTGGGGGCCGAGCAGTCGTTCGTCGGCCGGCTTGGTCAGGTCGGCGCCCATGGCCTCGATGAGCCCCGAGACGCTCACCCCGTACTCGGTGGACACGTCGAGCCACGCCGAGTGCGCGTCGTCGGACAGATAGGCGTGGACGGCGCGGTAGCGCGGGTCGGGAGAGCTGGCCACGAGCGGATGCTAGACGCGCGCCGCATCAGGTTTTCGTCGGTCATCCAGACCTGTGCAGGGGCCATGCATCAGACCATGAAGTTGAGCTGCTCGACCACCGATCGACCGAGCTCGGCATCGCCGTCGAACGCGGCGCGGCCACCGTCGAGGGCGGCAGACGCGTCCCATCGGCCGGTGCTCAGCGCCACGAACGCCTCGAGGTCGAGCGCGACGCGGACGGTGGGATCGTCGGGCGCGGCGTCCGCCAGCGCCGCCCGTCCCTCGACCACGACCGGGATGACCCGGGCGACCGACCCGTCGTCGGCCTCGACCACGATCACGACCGAGGTGCCGTCGGGCGCGCCCACCTTCTTGCCGACCACGTAGGGCATGGCGGCGGCCATGCGACCGACCGAGAGATCCACGGCCGGTCCGGACAGATGGCCCGGTCGGGCCAGCGCGCGCCGCATGTCCTGCTCGTGGATCCAGCCGTCGAAGACGCGCACGTTCAGGAACTCGCGGAACGGCGCCTGCCCCACCGGGGTGGGACCGATCTCGTCGAAGCGCTCGGGCGGCAGCGCGCGCAGCTCGGCCAGCCGCTCGACGCTGACACGACGGAACTCGTCGAGCACATCCGCGCCGCTCCACCGCGGTAGTGCTCGACCCAGTGCTCGTTCATCTCGCCGATGGGGTTGCGCAGGTGGTCGGTGCGATCGGGCCGGTTGTCGGGGGTGGGTTCGCCGCGCATCGTCAACTCGGTGCCGATGATGTGGCTCAGGTTGTCCTGAACGGTCCATCCGGGCAGCTCGCTCGGCGTCTTCCACTGCGCTTCGTCGAGGCCGGCGCCGAGGTCGGCGATCGACGTCCACACCCGTTCGAGCAGGTCGATGGCCGGTTCGTGGCTCTCGTCGGTCATGGCGCCCCCCGGCGTGATGGCGGTCCGGCGGCAGTGCTGCCGGGACGTTGCGCCGGTACGTTACCGGCATGGCCGAGCGCCCTGAGTCGATCGAGTTCTTCTTCGATCCCATGTGCCCCTGGGCGTACCAGACGTCGTTGTGGATCCGCGAGGTGCGCCGACGCACCGGCCTGGCGATCGCGTGGCGCTTCTTCTCGCTCGAGGAGATCAACCGGCCCGACGACCGACCCCATCCGTGGGAGCGCACGTGGGCCTACGGCTTCAGCCAGATGCGCGTGGGCGCTCTGCTGCGGCGCCGCAGCCAGGCCGAGGTCGACGACTGGTACGCCGCGGTCGGCCATGCCTTCCACATCGAGGGGCGCAAGACCCACGAGGCCGAGGTGCACCGCGCCCTGCTCGACGAACTGGGAGTCGGGGGCGACGTGCTCGACGAGGCCCTGGCCGATCCCACCACGGCCGACGAGGTGCGCGCCGACCACGACTGGGTGGTGACCGAGAAGGCGGCGTTCGGGGTGCCCACGCTGATCTTCCCCGACGGCCAGGCGCTGTTCGGCCCGGTGGTGGCGCCGGCGCTCTTCGGGCCCGAGGCCGAGCAGCTGTGGGACCTCACCGTCGGCTGGCGCGACTTCCCCCACCTCTACGAGATGCAACGGCCCAAGGCGGCCGGAGACCTCGGCCACATCGCCGGCGTGTTCAAGCCCTACCTCGGCGCCCGGGCGTGGCCCACCATCTCGAAACCCGCGCCCTGACCCTGTCCGGCTGATCCGCGGTCAGGTCGGCTGCACGGTGAACGCCGCGGTGTCGGCATCGAGCGCGTCGGAGATCACCGTCGCGGTCGCGCCGCGCATGTTCTCGCGGGTGACGACGAACGGCAGGGCGTGCAGCCGCTGGGCCAGGTCGTGGGCGGCCTCGAGGGTGGCCGACTCGACCTCGTCGGGCGCGACGACACGGTCGAGGAAGTTGACCTCGACCGCTTCGGCGGGCGTGGTGACGACGGCCAGCTGCACCGCCGCCAGCAGATGGTGCTCCGCCAGCCGGTGGCGGGCGAGCTCGACGGCGAACAGCGGCACCGGCATGCCGATCTCGACCTCGGGCAGCCCGACCTTGAACGGACCGTCCGCGCCGATGCGGACGTCGGCGGCCATGAGCAGGATGGCGCCCATGGCCAGCGCATGGCCGGTCGCGCCGAGCACCACGGGCACCGGGAAGGTGTAGATGCGCAGGGCCAGCTCGGCTCCGGCGCGCAGCAGCTCGCGTGCCGGGTCGGGACCCGAGGTCATGACCGACAGGTCGAACCCGGCCGAGAACTTGCCCGGTCGACCGATGATGGCGACGGCGCGGACCCCGTCCGCCTCGGCCGAGCTCAGGGCGTCCTGCAGCTGCTCGAGGACGGCATGGGTCAACACGTTGGCCTTGCCGTCGTCGAAGTGCACGACCGCCACGTCACCGTCGAGCTCGTAGCGGACAGCGGGGGCGGCGGGGTCGGTGGTCTCGCTCATGTCGGCACCCTAGCGAGCTGCCCGCGGGTGGCTACAGGCCGAGGGCGCCGACCTGGACAGGGCGGCCGGCGCGGGGGCTGAACGCGGTGGCCAGATCGGCGTCGGTGAACTCGGGAGGGATGGGAGCGCCGGAGGCGAACAGGTAGAGCACGGTGCGGAAGATCCCGCTCATGGTGCTGACCACCACCGACGTCGCCGCGATCCACACGAAGCCGACCAGGATCCCGGCGACCGGGAAGTCGATCATCAGGAGGGCCGCGATCACGACGCCGGGGACCATGGCCACCAGCCCGAAGAGCCCGAAGCCGATCTGCCCGATGAGGTTCTCGCCCCAGGTGTGGCGGAAGAGGCCGGCCGACCGGCTGAGCGAGCGGAAGGGTCCGGTGCCCTCGGCGACGATCACGGGCACGGCCAACCAGGTCACGACCTCCCAGGTCATGCCGACGACGCGGGAGATGATCTGGCCGAGCAGGCCCGAGCGGCGGACGAGGTTGAGCACCAGCCCGACGGTGCCGGCGAGCAGCGACCACAGGAAGATCTCGGGCAGGCGGGTCGACGCGGTCGAGAAGGCCGAGCCGAGATTCGGCTTGCCGCCCATGAGCCGCTCGCGCGCCCCGGCCACCAGCGCGGCGGCGAAGAACGTGACCACGAAGGTGATGAGCAGGTAGGCGATGCTCCCCACCACATAGGTGAGCGCGCTCGGTGAGACGCCTGAGCTGGCGTCCGCCCCGATGGCCTGGTGGTCGAGCGAGACGTACACGGCCCCGCCGCTGAGGACGGCCAGCGCCAGGGTGCACAGCAGGCTCATGACCGGGATGGCCATGAGCTCCTTGTCCCCCTGCAGCACCCGCCACGACGCGCCCGCCATCGCGAAGCTGTTCGAGATTCGCTTCACCACATCACGGTACGCCGCGGCGTGATCCACTGAAATGGATCGAACGGCTCATCCGAGACAGCGAAAGAGATGGTTCAGAGCCGAGCGAACAGCTCGATGACCTGGGCTTTCGCCGCCTCGAGATCGTCGACCTGGCGCTCGACCCCGTCGCCCGAACGCAGGAAGAGGAACACGCAGCGATCGACCGTTCGACCGAGGAGGCGCTCGAGGGCCACGGCGTAGGCCGCGCCCTGCAGGCGATACCGCTCGACGGCCGCGTCGAGATCGCCGTCGGTCGCCGCCGCGTCGGTCTTGTAGTCGACCACGGTCAGCCCGTCGGGCCCCTCGACCAGCAGGTCGACGAAGCCTTCGAGCACGTGGTCGCCCATCGGCACCCCCACGTACAGCTCGCGCCAGAACGAGCCCTCCGACACCGCCCCCCGCACGACCGCCGAGTCGAGGGCGACGCGGGCCAGGCGTTCGACCTCGCGGTGGCGATCGGGCACGCCCTCGGCCACGGCCTGGGCCCGGGCCAGGTCGGACAGGCCCTCGCCGGTGGCCAGGTCGACCACCTGGAGCACCGCGTGCACCGCACGACCGATGGCCGTGCCGGCCCGCCCCCGCCGCCACGGTGCCCGCTCGTCGTCGGCCCCGGGATCGCTCTCGCGCCCGGCGCTCGGATCGATGCCCGCCGCGTCCCCAGTGAGATCGATGCCGGCCTCGTCGGCGCTCGGCTGCGTGCCCGCCGCGTCGGCGGCGAGGCGGGCCACGCCGGTGGCGGCCAGGGTGCGCGGCACGAGCGCCCGCTCGAGGCGCGCCGCCCGCTCGACGATCCATCGCGCCCGCTCGGCGGTCACGGCCTCGCGCTCGCTCGCCAGGTCGCCGGCGTCGCCGTCGGTCAGCTCGATGGGCGGGGCCGCGGGCGCCGGCGCGCTCGTGCCGACCTCGTCGGGCGCGAAGCGACGCCAGAAGCCGGGGAGCTCGTCGCAGATCGGGGCCAGGCGCCCGGCGTGGCAGGCGCTGTCGGTCTTGTGGTGGAGGCTGACGACCAGGTGGTCGCGGGCACGGGTGGCGGCGACGTAGAGCAGGCGGAGCTGTTCGTGCTCCTGCTGGGCCGCTTCGGGCTGGGCGAGGTCGGGGTAGCCGGCGGTGGCCAGGCCCTTGACCAGCTTGACCTCGGGACCCTGGAGTCCCCACAGCACGTCGACGCCGCTCACGGGCCGGTCCTCGGTGTTGAGACCGGCGAGGACGAGGATCGGGAACTCGAGGCCCTTGGACGCGTGCACCGTCATGATCCGGACGGCATCGTCGTCGGTCTCGGGGAGGATGGCCTCGACCACGCGGGCGTCCTCCGAGCTCTGGAGGTCGGCCCAGCTGAGATAGCGGCGCAGGTCGGCGCCGTACGCGTCGGTGAAGGCCCGCGCCTGGTCGACGACGAAGCGCAGGCGGCGCCAGACATCGCGGGGGCGGTGTTCGTCGAGGCCGAGCTCGAAGGCCCGGCGCTCGACCAGGACCAGCTCGATCAACCCGCTGGCGTCGTGCCACCAGCGGCGGTCGTGCAGCGATCGCAACGACCGGAGGCCGGCGGTGACGGGATGGTCGTCGGGCAGGGTGGCCGGAGGGTCTCGGCGGGGATCCCACCCGCCCCCGGCCAGGCGGAACTCGAGCAGGTCGTCGTCGCCGCAGCCGAACCACGGTGAGCGCAGCGCGGCCACGATCGAGATCTCGTCGGTCGGGTCGTCGATGGCGCGCAGCACGCTCAGGAGGTCGCGCACCTCGGGGCTGGCGTAGACGAGCGAGCTCGACTCGACCCGGTACGGGAGCCCGGCCAGGTCGAGCGCCCGCTCGAGCGACAGCAAGGAGGCCCGCGTGGGGATGAGGATGGTGATGTCGGAGAGCCGCGCCGCGCCGGCCGTCGTCGCCCACCGTCCAGCCCTCGTCGCGGATGCGGGCGACCGTGGCCGCGATGTCGGTGGCGGCGGTGGCGCGGACCTCGGCGCATGAGCGTCGTCGATGGCTTCGCCGATCAGGACCACCGGCGGCTGGTCGACCGCGTCGTCGGCCACGGGAGCGTCGCGATGGGCGACCAGCGCCGCATAGGCAGGCTGGGACAGGCCCTCGCCGTCGCCGATGAGGCGGCCGAACACCTCGTTGACCCAGGCCACGATGGCCGGCACCGATCGATGGTTGCGGGTCAGCTGCACCGGATCGTCGACGTAGGTGTCCCGCACGGTCAGGAACACGCCGATGTCGGCCCGGCGGAAGCGGTAGATCGACTGCTTGGGGTCGCCGACGAAGAAGAGCCGGCCGGGCGGGAGCGGCCAGTCGCGCCAGTCGTCGCCCCGCGGTGCGCCGGGCGCCGGGTCGGCGCAGGCGATGCGCACGGCCAGCTCGAGCTGGATGGGGTCGGTGTCCTGGAACTCGTCGATCAGCAGGTGGGTGTAGGTCGCATGCAGGCGGGAGGCGACCTCGGGGTGCGACCGCACGCAGGCGCCCGGGCCTGGACGAGCAGGTCGTGGAACTCGAGCCCGCCGTCACGCCGGCGCCGCTCGGCGGCGTCGAGCGTGAGACGGGCGAGCCCGACGAGCAACTCGGACAACGCCGCCTGCACGACCGTCTGCACGATGGCGGTCCGGGCCGCTTCGGCCCGTTCGAGGGCGTCGCGCACCTCGTCGATGCAGCCGGACCAGTTGGACTTGCGCCCTTGGGTGAAGCGGATCCGTGGGGACGACGACGAGCACCTCGAGCACCTCGAGCTCGGTGCCGGCTTCGACCAGGCGCGTCGACCATGTCGCCCAGTCCGTCGAGGTGCGCCAGCAGCCGATCGGTCGGGTCGATGCACGCATCGGTCCGCGCCAGCGCCTCGTCGAGCGCGGCCAGCACCGGCGCGGCGTCGATGGTGGGCGCGGCGACCGGGCGGGGCGGGCGGTCGACGACGAGATCCCAGTTGCGGTTGAGCTCGGCCGCGATGGTGCGGAGCTGGTCGATGCGGATGCCGCCCACCAGGGCGCGCTGCAGCGTGGGGCGCATGGCCTCGTCGTCGAGCAGCTCGTCGAGGAAGGCCTGCCAGCCGCTCGTCGAAGGCGACCGCCGAGCGGATCTCGTCGAACACCTCGAACGTCGGTGGGAGCCCGGCCTCGAAGGGGTGCTCGGCCAGGATGCGCTGCGCGAAGCCGTGCAGCGTCGAGAGGGCGGCCGAATCGATCTCGGCCAAGGCCTCGGTCGCCCGGCTCGGCCCGCACCCCGTCGTCGCCGGCCGCGACCCGCTCGAGCTCTTCGCGGACCCGGTCGCGCAGCTCGCCGGCCGCCGCCTCGGTGAAGGTGATGGCGGCGATGTTGTGCAGCGCCGCCCGGCCCGTGGCCACCAGCTCGACGATGCGACCGACGAGCGCGGTGGTCTTGCCGGTGCCCGCCCCCGCCTCGACGAACAAGGTCTGGTCGAGCTGCTCGGCGATGCGGCGTCGCGCCTCCGCGTCGTCGGTGGGATCGGGAGCCACGGCGGGCGGGTTCACGGTTCGACCTCGCCGACGTCGACCGCGCCGGGGTCGGTCGCGGCCGGGTAGTCGCCCTCGCTGAGCGCCACGTAGTCGGCCAGCCCGGGGGCCAGTCGGACCCGCTGCCAGGCCGGCTCGCGATCGGACGGGCAGATGGGGTCGAACTCGCAGTACTTGCAGTTGTCGAAGGTGTTCCGGTGCGGTACCTCGTCGCCGGGGCGGGCCGGGAAGGCGCCCGACTCGATGCCGCTGACGATGACGTCGAGGGCGTGGCCGAACCGGTCGAGGACCGCCTCGTCGAGCTGGTAGCCGCGCTCTTGGAACCCGAACCGGTCGGACAGGAACCAGTAGTTGGTCGACACCGGCAGGTCGCCGTAGTGGGCCTGCGCGGCCAGTCCGTAGATCGGCAGCTGCAGCTTGGTGCCCCGCAGGACCGGATCGCGCGTCGAGCTCGCGGAAGTCGGCCGCGCCGCCCGTCTTGTAGTCGATGACGACGGCGCCGCCCTCGTGGGTGAGGTCGATGCGATCGGCGAACCCCTTGAACTCGAGCTGGCGGTCGCCGCGCAGCCGCACCGTCACGGGTGTGCCCTCGCCGGGCCCGAACCGGACCTCGACGGCCTCGGGCACGGCCCCCGTGCGGGCGCGGCGGGCGTCGTCGGCGCGGAGGAAGTGGTGCAGGAGCCGTCGGATCGCGGACCGATCGAGCTCCCAGAGCAGTGTCCGCCCGGTGAGGCCCCGCAACACGTACTCGTCGAAGACCGCATCGGCGATCTTGTCGAGTTGGTCGGCCTGCTCGTCGCTCCACGGCTGCTGCGGTTGGACGCGCTCTGACCGGTCGAGCGCGACCTGCTCGGCCAGGAACTGCTCGAGGACCGCGTGCACCAGGCTGCCCCGGTCGCGCGCACTGATGCGCTGGATGTCTTCGGGCCGATCGGCGATCGACACGTGCAGGACGTGTCGCAGCAGGTACCGGCGCGGGCACTTGGCGTAGTCCTCGAGGCTGGTGGGGGCCAGCGCCCCGCCATCGGTGGGCGACGGTGTGACGACCCGATCGACCCGACCGTCGAAGCGGGTGAACCCCGGCCGCCGGCGTTCGTGCCGCGCCAGAAGGCCGAGGCTGAGCACCGCGTCGGCCGAGGCGAGCGGATGGCGGTCGAGGGAGTGGTGGCGGTCGAACCAGGTGAGCAGGCTGCGCAGGTCGTGGTCGGCCGGCGACACGGGATCGAGCGGCGATCGCACCGCGGCCGACAGCGACGGCACCGCGGACCAGCCGGTCACGTGGTCGAGGTCGTCGAGATCGCGGCTGAACAACAGGCGGCCCTTGCCTTCGAGGTGGGCGAGGCTGGCCAGCAACCACCGCGACGGCCGTTGGACGCGGCCGCGTCGTTGGTCGCCGCGGGCGAACGACAGCACCCGTTCGGGGGCGGCGGCCAGGGCACCGAGGTAGGTGCGGTGGGCGTCGTGGGCTCGCGCGCTGCGGAGCGGCAGATCGGCGCCAGCCGCTGTGCGCTCGTCGTCGGGGAGCAGCGCGTCGTCTCGGGCGCGGGCCGGGAAGACGCCCTCGGTCATGCCCACGACGAACACCGCGTCGAGATCGAGCCCCACCAGCGCGTCGACGGGCCCGACCAGGACGCCCCGCCCGAACCGGCTCGTGCGGGGGGCCGCCGCCGACAGCTCGTGCTCGAGGGCGCGCCGGAACCGGCCCAGGTCGGGCGCCGGGTCGACCGCGTCGAGCACGGAGAGGCGACCCAGGACCTCGGTCAGCTCGACCTGGGCCTGGCGCTCGTCGCCGAGGTCGTTCTCGCCATCGTCGCCGTCGGCCGCGGGGATGACCAGGTGCTCGCGCAGGAAGCGCTCGGCCCACACCGACCACGCGGCCCAGCTGCCCGGTGCCGGGTCGGGGACGAGCTGCGCCGACAAGGTGTCGACGAGGGCCCGGAGTCGCTGCGCCAGCTCGAGGTCGGAGGTCACCCGGTCACGCCGGGCCTGCTGCTCGTCGTCCTGATCGCCCGGCTCGTCGAGCAGGGCCAGGCGCTCGCCGAGCGCCACCTCGTACGCCCCGAGGTGCTCGAACCACGCGTCGAGGCCGGCGACGATGCCGGCGCGACGCGAGACGCGGTCGAACCGCGTCGCCGGCATCGGACCCTCGCGCGTCGCGGAACGGCCCCCCCGACAGCCACCCGATGACATCTTCGCGGCGCCAGTCGTGGTCGGGCAGGGCGAGGGCGCCGAGCAGGGTGCGCCCGGCCATCGTGGCGCCGAGGGGCCGGACGCCCGGGCCGTTGGTCGGGATGCCGGCCAGCGCGAACGACTCGTGCAGCAGACGGGGGTAGGGATCGGCGCCCCCGTGCACGACGGCCATGCGCTCGAGCGGCGTGCCGTCGCGGTTGCGCTGCGTCACGCCCCGGAGGGCCAGCAGCACCTCGGCATCGGCGTTGGGAGCGCTGAGGACGTGGGTGCCCATCGGGGGGTCACCGACGGGAAAGGCGACCTCGGTGTCGGGGACCAGCAGGCCGGCCTGCTCGCGTGCCACCTGGTCGGCCTGGACGTCGCCGGTGGCACCGAGCAGCACGGTCACGTCGACGTGGTCGGCCAGTGCGTGCACGAGCGCCCGCTCGTCGCCCGAGAGCGGCGCCGGCAGGTGCACGATCACCGGACCGAGGACCGCGGCGGCCTCGGGCTCGCGGGCGAGTCGGGCCAGGGTGGCGGCCACCAGATCGTGCTCGTCGTACCACGGCGACAGCCGGCGGCGGACGTCGAGCACGAGCCGCGTGATCTGTCGGGCCCTCGGCCCCTGGGTGCCGACCCGCCCGAGGCTCGTGGCGTCGGTGCCCTGCAGCTCGCGCACGAGCAGAGAGAGGGAGCGTTCGGTCGACGGGTGGTGGCGCACGGCGTGCATGGCGCCGTCGGGCACGTCGGCCAGCGCGGCGCGCACGGCCGCCAGGCGCAGCGCCGGCGACACGGGCTGGCGCCCGTCGACCGCGAGGGAAGGCCCACCGAGCTCGTCGGACAGGCGGGCCAGCGTCGGGAACCGGACGTTGAGCACGCCTCGGGGCCGCGACGGCGAGGTGCCGTCGCAGGGCCAGGCCGACGGTGGCCCGGGCCACGACGACGGTGACCGGCGCCAGCGGGTCGTCGAGCTGCGCCCGGGCGATCGCGTCGGCCAGCGCCCCGAGTGCCTCGGGGCCGTACCGCACGACGCGCAGCGACAGGGCCATGGCTCGCATCGTAGGCACCGGGTGTGACACCCCCGATCCCCGGCCGGGGCTACACGTCGAGGGCGGCCAACCCGGCATCGACGGCGGCCCAGTCGCCGGGGCCGTCCACGGCCGAGTCGCTGGGGCCGTCGACGGCCGAGTCACTCGAGCCGCACGCGGCCGCGCGATCGGCGTCGGCCCACAACCTCGCCTCGACCGGCCCCAGCGTCCGCCGGATCGTGGTCAGCTCGCGCTCGGAGTCGTCGCTGGAGTTGTCCCGAGCCGCCTCGACGCGGTCGCGCAGGGCGCGGAACCGCTGCCAGGTCGCCTCGTCGCCGAGCTCGGGCGGCACGCCGCCGCCGGCGCCGAACGGCATGGCCGGCACGAACACGCTGGTGCACGGCGACCCGAGGGCCACCCACACGCGGACCGGCTCGGCCGGGTCCCGAGGCAGCGAGGCCACCATCGCCGCGGTCGTCGCCTGCACGTGGCGCAGGTGCATGCAGACCGACACACCGGTGCCCGACCGGTCGATCACCGGCGGTGGCAGCGGCGCGATCATGCCGGCGTCGTCGCCAGGTCGGCCCCACGGTCGGCCGCCGTGATCGCGCAGCACGCCGGCCAGATCGGCGGCCGACGGCGCCGGTGCCGACTGCACCGCCGCGCCGGTGACGGCCAGGCGCTTGTCGGCGTGCGCCGTAGGGCTCGACGCGCGCCGCCAGCGGTCGAAGTCGCCAGCCGCGGCCACGTCCGGCGACGCCGCGGTCCAGGTGGTCGAGAGGCTGATGCGGTTGGACAGGGCTGCGCCGCCCTCGCCGGGCTCGATCCGGCGGGCCGCCCACGAGCGGCTGCTCGTCTCGAGCGCCCACGCTTCGGACGGATCGGCGAGCAGGAACGACGAGTAGTAGGCCTTGGCCTCGTCGCGGTCGGCGATGCCGCCCTGGCCGTGCGCTTCGATGAGCCCGGTGATGACGGTGACCGCCTCAGCCGCGCTCCGCGCCCGCTCGAGGCCGAGTCGCACGAGGTCGAGGCCGGTCAGCCCGTCGGGCTCGAGTCGGGGATCGTCGACGGTCCACAGCTGCTCGTTGCCGATGGCCAGCCGGTGCTCGTTGACGCCGTGCTCGAGTCCCCACATCCACGTCGGGCGCGAGCCGACCAGGGCGTACGAGCCGGCGTCGTCGATCGTCAGGTGCTGCGTCCGCAGCTCGCCTCCCGCGGGACGGGCCGGGTGCAGCTCGACGACCTGGGCCTCACCGGGCGGACGGTCCGAGTTCTTGGCGAACAGGGTGCGGTCGGGCTGCAGCGAGCACATCGAGTCGCACACGACGGCTCAGCTCGGTTCGGTCACGAAGTCGATGAGCTGCTCGACCGCGCCCACCAGGGGCGGCTCGAGATCGGCATAGCTGCCCACCGCGCCGAGCAGCTTGCGCCAGAACGCCCGGGGATCGGCGACGCCGAGGCGCGTGCACACGCCCGTCTTCCAGTCCTCGCCGCGGGGGACCTCGGGCCAGGCGGCCAGCCCGATCACCGTGGGCCTCACCGCCGCCCAGACGTCGACGTAGGGGTGGCCGCAGACGAGCACGTCGGGATGGTCGATCGACTCGGCCAGCCGCGTCTCCTTCGACCGGTCGACCAGGTGGTCGAGCAGCACGCCGAGGCGCCGGCCCGGTCGTGGTCCGAAGCGGCGGACCACCTCGGCCAGGTGGTCGGCGCCGTCGAGCACCTCGACCACGACGCCCTCGATGCGCAGGTCGTCCCCCCACACCTGCTCGACCAGCTCGGCGTCGTGGATGCCCTCGACCAGGATCCGGCTGGCGCGGGCGATCCGCGCCGGCGCCCCGGCGACCGCCACCGAACCCGAGGCGGTGCGGAGGGTGGCCGACCCGTCGGCCGGCCGGGCCGGAGGGACGAGCGTGACCTGGCGCCGGTCGACGTCGAAGCCGCCGTCGCGCAGGCGGACCACGCGGTCGCGCCCGTTGGCGTCGCGAAGGGTGACGGTGGCCCCGCCGATCGACACCACCACGCCGCGCAGTCCGGTCCCGCGCTGGGTGACCTCGAGCCCGGCGACGGCCTCGACGGTGGGGTGGCCGCGGCGTGGCCCGCCTCCGTCGAGATCGATCGGGCCGCTCAGGATCCCGCGGTCGTAGAACGGCACGTCGCCGGACGACACGTCGCCCAACGGGTCGCGGTCGGGCACGCGGTCAGCCGCCGACGAGGGCGCGGATCTTGTCGGCGCTGGCCGGCCCGTCGTAGGACAGCTCGCCGTCGCGCAGCCCGACGCACCGCGTGGCCTTGGGGGTCAGGTCCATCTGGTGGGTCGAGCAGAGCACGGCCGCGCCCTGGTCGGCCACGTCGGCCAGGATCTCGACCAGTGCCTCCTGACCCGGCGTGTCGAGGCCGACGAACGGCTCGTCGATGAGCAGGAGCGAGAACGGGCGGATGAGCCCGAGGATCAGCGCCGTCTTCTGCTTGAGCCCGCGGCTGAACCGCGACGGCAGGTCGTCGGCGCGGTCGGTCAGGTCGAAGATGTCGAGCAGGTCGTCGGCGTAGTCCTCCCACTCCTGGGTGTTGTGCATCCGCGCGATGTACTCGATGTGCTCGTTGAGGCTGAGGTCGTCGTACAGCACGGGGGTGTCGGGCAGGTACGAGGTGGCCGCCCGCGCCCGGATCGAGCCGAGGACCGCGCCCTGCACCCACGCGTCGCCGTTGGTCGGCTCGACCAGCCCGGCGGCCAGGCCGAGGAAGGTCGACTTGCCGGCACCGTTGGGCCCGACCAGCATCACCAGCTCGCCCGGCTCGATCTCGAGGTCGAGGGCGACGAGTCCCATGCCGTCGCCGTAGTCCTTGCCGAGCTTCGACGCGACGAGCACGGCCCGTTCGGGAACCTCGGCCAGGCTGATCGGCTGAGGCGCCTCGGGCTCGTCGGTCTCGGCGTCCTCGTCGGCGTCCTCGTCAGCATCCTCGGTCTCGGTCTCGGTCTCGGTCTCGTCGACGTCGGCCTCTTCGTCGTCCTCGACCTCGTCGCTCGCGTCGTCGGGTGCTACCTCGTCGGTCGGCTCGGACATGGCGGGCGTGGCGCCACCCGGGGCGGGTCGGTTGCGGCGTCGGCTCACAGATGGCTCGGCTTCCGGTAGCGGAGCCACAGGCCGGCTCCGAAGACAGCGAACATGGGATAGATGACGGCGTTGCCGACCTTGGCCGACTGCACGAGGGCAGGGTTGTGGCCGCCGTAGAGCAGCGGCAGCAGGGCGACCACGGCGATGGCTGGGGGCACCACCAGCCGGAGGGCCAGCACGACACCCATCAGGTCGGGGCCGAGGGCGGCGAAGCTCGACACGTTGGGCATGCCGAGGGCCGTGCTCACCGCGGCGGCAGCGGCGGCGGCGGCGGCGGCGACCAGCACGACGGGTAGGGCCAGCGCGCTGACGACCGAGGCCGGGACCAGCAGCAGCGACGAGGCCGCCGCGATCAGGCACACGACGATCATCGCGATGATGGCGATCGGCAGGTGCAGCAGGAGGATCCGCCCGCTGTCGTCGGGATAGCTCTCCCAGCGTGTGGGGTGGTCGATCTCCTGGGCGAGCGGCTCGACCGCGTCGTAGCCGGCCAGGTAGAGGGCGAGGCCGGCGAGCACCACCATCGGTGTCGTGCCGCGCCACATCAGGCCCAGGCACAGCCCCGCGATCACGCCCAGCACGGCCATGCGGAGCATGCGCGACGACGGGGAACCGCAGGAGGCCCTTGAGGTCGCGCAACCAGATGGTGGGCAGGCGGCGTGACCGCCCCAGGCGGATCCAGGGCTTGGCGCGGGGCTTCTCCTGCGAGAGCTGGCGGCGCAGCAGCACGACCGTGCGCAGATCCTGGAGCGTGACGGCGAACCGGAGCTGCGAGACCAGACCCGACCGGCGGCGCGCCGCCTCGAGGGAGAGGTTGCCGATGCCGAGCACGCCGATGACCGCCAGCACCACGGTGAGGACGATCGAGACGATGGCGATGGGTGTGAAGCGGATGCTCCAGAACGCCAGGCTGGCCAGCCAGGTCAGCGGCGAGGTGCGCAGGGACAGGGCGATGTCGGCCACGGACCAGGCGAGCAGGGCCAGCGCGAGCAGGTTGACGAGCCACCACGCGAGCTTGCGGCCGCCGGCGATGAGGGCCACCGAGTTGGACAGCACCGCGGCCAACGAGAACGTGGCGGCGGTGCAGACGACCGGGAGCACCGGGTTGCCGCTGCAGCTCGCGGGTGGTCAGGAGCCCCACGATGGCACCGACCACGAGGCCGGCGAAGGACAGGAAGCGCAACTGCTTGATGGCCGGGCTGCGCACGACGTCTTCGCGGGGGACCGGGGCCAGCAGCTCGTGCTGGACCACGGGGGCCTCGAGGGTGAGCGGTCCGCCACGACCGCCCGAACGCAGGCCGAAGGCCACCGCGACCGCGATGACCGCGCCCAGGATGGCCGGGCCCTTGTCGGCGAAGTGCTGCAGGCTGGCCCCGCTGAGCTTGGTCTCCTCGACCTTGCCCGAGGCCAGCAGCACCAGGATGATGCCGGCCCCGGCGGTCAGGTAGACGTTGTAGAGCGCGTCGATCCAGTGGATGCTCTCGAGCCGGTTGTGGCGCCGGGCCCGCCGCAGGTCCTTGAGCGCGCCTTCGGCGGCAGGGTCGGCCATCACGACCGGAAATCTACCGGTCCCACCCCGGCACCTGGAATCGTCGCGGGTGCGTACCCTGCGACGGTGATCCTCGTCGACCTCGACCGTGTGTCGGCCAGCCGACCCGGCCGGCCGCTCTTCGACGACCTCTCGCTGACCCTCTCGACCGGTGACCGGCTGGGCGTCGTGGGCCTCAACGGCTCGGGCAAGTCCACCCTGCTGCGGGTCCTGACCGGTGACGCCGAGCCCGAGTCGGGGGTCGTGCGGCGCGGGCGCGGTGTGCGGATCGCCGCGCTCGACCAACGTCCCCAACTGGGATCGGGGCGGGTGGCCGATGTCGTGGCCGGTTCGCAACCCGGCGAGGGTCCGGCGGACTGGGAGGTGGCGGCCGTCCTCGACCGGATCGGCCTCGGCTCGCTCGTCGACGCGGACGTGGGCACGCTGTCGGGCGGGCAGGCCAAGCGGGTGGCGCTGGCGCGCACCCTCGTGACGCCGGCCGACCTGCTGGTGCTCGACGAGCCCACCAACCACCTCGACATCGACGGCATCGACTGGCTCGAGGACCGGTTGGCCGACTTCCGGGGCGGGCTCGTCCTGGTCACCCACGACCGGCACCTGCTCGATCGCCTCACCACCCGGATCCTCGAGATCGACAGAGGTCGCTCCTACGTCCACGAGGGTGGGTACGCCGCGTTCCTCGAGGCCCGGGCCGTGCGCGACGACCAGGCGGCCGACGCCGAGGCCAGCCGCCGGAACCTGGCTCGCAAGGAGCTGGCCTGGTTGCGGCGGGGGGCGCCGGCCCGCACCCGCAAGCCGAAGGCGCGGATCGAGGCGGCCACCGCCACCGTCGAGGGCCGCGCCGAGGCGCCGGCCCGCGTCGGCATCCCCGACCTGCACCTCGGGACCCCCCGTCTCGGCGACAAGGTCGTCGAGCTGCACGGCGTGGGCCACCACTTCGACGACCAACCGCCGCTGTTCAGCGGGGTCGACCTGCTGCTCGACAACCGCGAACGCCTGGGCGTCGTCGGGCCCAACGGCTCGGGCAAGTCGACCCTGCTCGACCTCATCGCCGGGCGGCGACGCCCGAGCGAGGGCCGCGTCGTGCTCGGCCCGACGGTGCAGCTCGGCTACTACGACCAGCTCGGCGGCACCCTCGACCCGACCCAGCGCGTCCGTGACGCGGTGACCGGTGAGGCGCGCGTGCCCGACTGGCGCGATGCGGCGCTGCTCGAGCAGTTCTGGTTCTCCGAGGACACCCAGTGGGCACCCATCGGCCTGCTCTCAGGAGGCGAGCGGCGCCGCCTGCAGCTGCTCATCACGCTCGCGGCACGGCCCAACGTGCTGCTGCTCGACGAGCCGACGAACGACCTCGACGTCGACACGCTCCGCGTCCTCGAGGAGTTCCTCGACGACTGGCCGGGCGCGCTGGTGGTGGTGAGCCACGACCGCGCGTTCCTCGAGCGCACCGTGGCCGACGTCATCGTGCTCGACGGTTCGGGCGCGGCCGGGCGCCGCCCCGGCGGGTACGCGGGCTGGGAGGCCGAGCGGCGCGCCCGCCGCGAGGGCCCGGGTCGCGGCCCCTCGTCGCCCAGGAGCGAGCGCGGCCGACCGTCGAGCGACGCCGCCGGAACAGGCAGGTCCGGCACCGGTCGGTTCGGTGGCTGGCGGTCCGGCGCGCTCGGCGAGCACCATCCGCCACGAGCTGCGCCAGCTCGAACGCACCATGACGACCCTCGAGCGCCGGCGCGACGAGCTCGGGGCCCAGCTGACCGAGGCCACGGAGGATCACGAGGCGCTGGCCCGCGTCGGCGCCGAGCTCGCCGAGGTCACCGGCGAGCTGCACCACGTCGAGGAGCGGTGGCTCGGCCTGGCGTCGGATCTCGAGGCGACCCGCCGACCCGACCACAGGGGGACCTGACATGTCCGATCCAGTCACCGACGCGTCCGGAAGCGGCCGCATCGCCCTCGTCACCGGCGGGGGGCGGGGCATCGGCCGGGCCATCTCGCTGGCACTGGCGGCCGACGGCGCCGACATCGCCATCAACTACCGCCGCGACCGGGATGCCGCCGACGACACGGTCGCGGCCATCGAGGCGCTCGGGCGTCGTGCGGTGTGCTTCCAGGGCTCGGTCGACCAGCTCGAGGACACGCGCCGCGTGGCGGCCGAGGTGATCGGCGAGTTCGGGGGCGTCGACATCCTCGTGCACAACGCCGGCGTGGCCAGCCGAGGCCATTCGGTGGCCGACACCGACCCCGCCGAGCTCGAGCGCGTGATGCGCACGCACGCGCTCGGACCGCACGCGCTGTCGCAGGCGATCCTGCCGTCGATGCGCACGCGCCGCCGCGGCGACATCGTGTTCATCTCGTCGGTCGCCACCCTGCACGACAACGCCAACGGCGCGCCCTACAACATGGGCAAGGCGGCGATGGAGTCGCTGGCGATCACGTTGGCCAAAGAAGAGCTGCGCAACGGGATCCACGTGAACATCGTGGCGCCCGGTCTCGTCGACACGGTCATGGGCGAGAAGCTCATGAAGGCGGTCGCCGGCATCGAGGACCTGCGAACGCTCGACGCGTCGATGCCGTTCGGCCGGGTCTGCCAGCCCGAGGACGTGGCCGAAGTGGTGCGTTGGCTCGTGAGCGACGGGGCCGGCTACGTCACGGGTCAGAAGATCAACGTCGACGCCCTCGCCACCTCGATCCGCTCCCGCTGAGCGGTCGCGGCGCGCTCGTACCGCCATGGTCTGGTCGTGGGGCTCTGCCATACTCGCCCGGGTGAGGGCACCCGACGCGGTCGCGGGCCGATGACCTCGTTGGTCGAACCGGGTCCGAGCAGCCCGGCCGTGCAGTCCGTCGATCAGGCGGCACCGGTCGGACCTCGCGAGCGGTTCGCCCACATCCGCGCCCTCGACGGTTTGCGGGGCGTCGCCGTGGTGCTGGTCGTCCTGTCGCACTTCGCGACGGGGCTGGCGCCGGGCGGCTTCCTCGGCGTCGACCTGTTCTTCGTGCTCAGCGGGTTCCTGATCACCAGCCTCCTGGTGTCCGAGTGGGAGACGCGGTCGCAGATATCGCTGCCGCGCTTCTGGGCCCGTCGCGCCCGACGACTCTTCCCGGCGCTGCTCGTGGTGGTCGCCGCCGTCATGCTCTACAGCGTCATCTGGTCGTCGCGGGCCACCACCCACCGCGTCGGCCTCGACGGCCTGGCCGCGCTGTTCTACGTCGCCAACTGGCGGTTCATCCTGAGCGGCCAGTCCTACATCGAGCAGTTCCTGCAGACCGCCCCGAGTCCGCTTCGCCACACGTGGTCGCTGGCCATCGAGGAGCAGTTCTACGTGGTGTGGCCGCTCGTGGTGCTGGCCGTGACCCGGGTGGCGATCCGTCGCTCGGCGGGCAGGCCGGTCCCGGCTCGGCGGATGCGCCACCTGCTGGCCGGCGTCGCCGCCGTCGCGGGCGTCGCGTCGTTCTCGTGGATGCTGGTGCTGCACAGCCGCGGCGCCAGCCTCGACCGCCTGTACTACGGCACCGACACCCGGGTGTTCATGATCCTGGCGGGCGCGGTGCTCGGCGCGCTGACGGCCGGGCGCCCGTTCGCCGGACGGTCGTGGCGCGTGGTGCTCATCGGGCTCGGATCGGTCGGGCTGGCCGCGCTGCTCGTCGCGACGGTCTGGATCAACGTGGGCCTCGAATGGCTCTACGCGGGCGGCTACGGCGCGATCGCGATCGTGCTGGTGGTGGTGCTGGCGGCGGCCGCCCAACCGGGCACGAACCCGCTCGGCCGCCTGCTCGAGGTGCGCGCCTTCGTCGGCCTCGGCCTCATCTCCTACGGGGTGTACCTCTGGCACTGGCCGATCGTGCTGTGGGTCACCCCGTCCAACACCCACCTCGACGGCTTCGCGTTGTTCGTCGTGCGCTGTGCGCTCACCCTCGGCGTGTCGCTGCTGAGCTACCGGTTCGTCGAACAGCCGATCCGGCACGGGTGGCTGCCCCACCTCGGGCCCGTGACGTCGCGCCTCGCCACTCCGGCCATCGTCCTCGCCGTGGTCATCTGCGTGCTGGTCCCCATCATGGCGTTCCCGGCGGTGGACGCGGCGCCGCGGGGACCGCCCCCGGGCCGCGCCGCCGCGGTGGTGACCACCGAGTACTCGAGGAGTCCCCGCTGCGACGGGCCAAAGGGCGCGGGTTCGGCCACTCCGGGCTCGAAGCTGCTGATCCAGGTCGAGGGCAACTCGATCCTGCGCGAGGTGTACCCGTGCCTCGGGACGACGATGTCGTCGCGCGGGGTGGCGCTCGAGACCGTCACCGACCCCAAGGGCTTCTTGATCTGCCGCGACGTGGCGCCCATCGAGGCGCAGGCCGCGCGCACCCATCCCGACGCCGCCATCCTCTTTCTGTTCGTCGCCTACGACAACCGCTGCGGCGATCCGTGGCACCGGCCCATCGACCAGCTCGTCGCCTTCTGGAAGGCCCACGGCACCCACGTGTACCTCATCCCCTCGGTGCCGATCGTCAAGGGAGGCCGCGACGATCTCGCGCCGGGACCGTTGCTCGAGGCCTCCTACTACGCGTCGCTGGCCGCGGCTGACCCGTCCCATGTCACGGTGCTCGACGGCGGGAAGTTCCTGCGCGACTCCGCCGGCCAGTACCTGTGGCGCATGCCGTGCCTGCCCGGGGGCGAGCCGGGCTGCGACTCGACCGACACCGTGGGCGTGCGGTTCGTCGACGGGCTCCACTTCTGCACCGATCCCGGGTACGCGGCCCACGGCTGCATCGGAGCCGAGCACCAGGCCGGCGAGCGCCGCGCGGCGGCGTCGATCGCCAGCGGCCTCATCCCGTCGCTGCAGGCCGTGTTCGGGGCCCGGGGCCCGGCCACCAGCGGACCGGCGCCTCCGACCACCGCCCACGGGTAGGCGCGGCCGCGATCCGGCGACCGGGGGAAGCATCGGAACGGGGCCGGGCCGGTAGCCTGGTCCGCATGTCGATCGACACCGATCCCGCCGACGTCCAGGCCGAGCCGGTGTTCGCCATCACCCCGGCGGCGCTGGCCAAGGTCCTCGAGATCCGGGCGGCCGAGGACGACCCCGACGGTCTCTGCCTCTGGATCGAGGTCACCGGCTCGCGTGGCGTCGACTACACCTACGACCTCTCGTTCGAGACCATCGCCGACCTGCAGGATTCCGATCACACCGAGCAGGTCTCCCAGCTCACCGTGGCCATCCCTGCCGGCAGCGTCGACCAGCTCCGTGGGGCCACCCTCGACCTGCCCGCCCACGCCGACCAGGGCGGCCTGGTGCTGCGCAACCCCAACCGCCCCAACCCCTTGGCCGGGCTCGACCTCGACCTCACCGGCGACCTGGCCGACAAGGTCACGCAGCTGCTCGAGCAGTCGATCAACCCGTCGCTGGCCTCCCACGGCGGGTTCGCCACGCTGGTCGGCGTCGAGGACACCAAGGTGTTCCTCACCATGGGCGGCGGCTGCCAGGGCTGCTCGCTCAGCGCTGCCACGCTGGTGCAAGGCATCCAGGTGGCCATCAAAGAGGCGCTGCCCGAGGTCACCGACGTCATCGACGTCACCGACCACACCGCGGGCGACAACCCCTTCTACACCTGAACGACAGCTGAGCCACGCGGCTCAGCCGAGCCTCAGGTCAGCGGGATGTGGTCGCCGGCCAGCAGGCTGATGGCCGAGGCCGTGATGCCGGCCGGGTCGAGCCCGAGCTCGGACAGGATCACGTCGGGCTTGTTGTGGGGCAGGAAGGCGATCGGGGTGCCGAGCACGCGGACCCGCGGCTCGGGCTCGCCGAGGGTGTACTCGGCCAGCTGGTCCTGGATGGCGTTGCCGATGCCGCCTTCGCGCACGCCGTCCTCGACGGTGAGCACGCACGGATGACGGGCCGCGTCGGCCAGCATCTCGGGGTCGAGGGGCTTGACCACCCGGGGATCCCACAGCGTGACCGAGACCCCGCTGGCCACGAGCTGGTGGGCCGCCCGCTCGGCGGCGTCGAGCATCTTGCCGACCGCGATGATGCAGAGCTCGTCGCCCTGCATCAGGCGCCGTCCGGCCAGCCCGCGGCCGACATGGTCGAGTGACTCCTGGCGGGCTGCCGTCTTCGGCCAACGGATGGTGACCGGCCCGTCGGTGAGCTCGATGCGCGTCGTGGAACATCTGCTGCAGCTCCTGGTACGACGACGGCGCGAACACCACCATCCCGGGCACCTTGGTCAGCAGCATCATGTCGAGCACGCCGTGGTGCGACGGGCCGTCGTCGCCGGTCACGCCGGCGCGATCGAGGCAGAAGATCACCGGCTGGCCGTGCAGCCCGACGTCGAGGTTGACCTGGTCGAAGGCGCGGCTGAGGAAGGTCGAGTACACCGCCACCACCGGGCGCAGGCCACCCATGGCCATGCCCGCGGCCGCGGTCACGGCGTGCTGCTCGGCGATGCCGACGTCGAAGCACCGGTCGGGGAAGCGCTCGGCGAAGGGGAGCAGGCCGGTCGAGTCGGGCATGGCCGCGGTGATGGCGACCAGCTCGGGGTGCTTGCTCGGCCTCGTCGATCAGCGCCTCGGTGAAGGCGGCGGTGTAGCTGCCCGGCTTGGGCAGGCCGATGTCGTGCAGGCGCTTGATCGGGTCGTTCTCGGCCGGCGCGTAGCCGCGGCCCTTCTGCGTGAGCACGTGCACGACCTGGGGCCCGCCCATCTCGGCGGCGTTGCGCAGGGCCTCTTCGAGCGCCGGGATGTCGTGGCCGTCGAAGGGGCCGGTGTAGCGGACGCCGAGCGTCTCGAAGAACGCGGTCGGCTCCCACATCTCGCGGATGGCGGCCTTGGTGGCCTCGAGGCCCCGCTCGAGGCGGTCGCCCAGCATCGGCACTTCCTGGAGCAGCCGTTCGATGCGGGCCTGGCGACGCATGTAGACGGGGTTGTTGCGGATGCGGGCCAGGCTGTCGCCCAGCCGACTCACCGTCGGTGCGTACGACCGGCCGTTGTCGTTGAGCACGATGATGCAGTCGCGGCCGCTGTGGCCGAGGTTGTTGAGGCCCTCGTAGGCCATGCCGCCGGTCATCGAACCGTCGCCGATCACCGCCACGATCCGCCGATGGTGGCCGACGCTCGACTGCTCGGCGGTGGCCAGGCCGTAGGCGTAGCTCAGCACCGTCGACGCGTGGCTGTTCTCGATCCAGTCGTGCGGGCTCTCGGCGCGGCTGGGATAGCCCGACAGGCCGTCGGCCCGACGCAGCGTCGCGAAGTCCTCCCGGCGACCGGTCACGATCTTGTGCACGTAGGCCTGGTGGCCGGTGTCCCACAGCAGGATGTCGTTGGGCGAGTCGAACACGCGGTGCAGCGCGAGCGTCAGCTCGACGATGCCCAGGTTCGAGCCGAGGTGGCCGCTGCCCGCCTGGTTGACCGAGTCGACGATGAACTGGCGGATCTCGACGGCGAGCGTCTCGAGCTCGAGCGGGGAGAGGGATCGCAGGTCGTCCGGGCGAGTGGATCTTCTCGAGGATCACTGGCGCCAAGGTACAGGGTCACCCACCGGAGGGACCAGGCGCGCCCTCGGCGGTGGCCAGGCTGGGCACCGCCTGGTCCCGCCGCGACCGTTGACCCAGCTCGGTGGCGATCCGGCCGATGGCGTACCCGCCGGCCAGCGTGATCGCGCCCCCGACCGCATCGAGGAAGTAGTGGTTGGCCGTGACCACGACCGCCAGCAGGGTGAAGGCGGGGTACGAGGCAGCCAGCGCCTTGGACCAGCGGTGACGCAGCCGGGGGACGAGCACGGCCGCGCACCACAGCGACCAGGCGATGTGCAGGCTGGGCATGGCCGCGTACTGGTTCGACACGTCGCGCATGGCCCCCGAGTCGAACGACCACGAGCCGCCGAAGCGGGCCAGGGTGTCGACGAAGCCGTAGTGCACGCCCGGCCCGCGCGCCGTAGGCGCAGTCGCACAGGAGGCGGGGAGGCATGAGCGGGAACAGGCTGAAGCCGATGAGCGCCAACGCCGTCGTGCCGGCCAGCGTGTTGCGCCACAGCCGGTAGTCCTCGGGCCAGCGCCGGAACAGCACGATGAGCACGGCGATGGGCACGATGAAGTGCAGGCTGCCGTAGTAGAAGTTGAGGAGCTCGATGAACGACGGCCACCGCAGGAACCAGTGCTGGATCTGCTGCTCGTGGAAGAGATCGAGCCAGCGTTCGACCTGGATCACCGTGTTCGGCGTTGTGCAGCGCGTGGGTGGTGCCGACCGCGGCCGACCCGAACGTGTCGCGGATCACCGTGTAGATCGCGTAGAAGCCGCCGACGAACAGCAGCTCCTTCCACCAGCGCAGCCCCGCGGGAGCGACACGGTCGGAGGGGCGAGGCACGCGTCGAGTCTAGGAGGACCGACGAAAGGCGACGTCGGTGCACGCCGGCGCGCCCGGGCCGAGAGGCGATGTCGGCGGTAGGGTCGTCCGCGCGCCGCCGCGGCGCCCACATCAGGGGGATGCCATGACCACCACGCGCGTCGTCGACGTCGGTGAGGTGCAGATCGCGATCACCGAGGCCGGTGTCGGAGGGCGCCCGTTGCTGCTGGTCCACGGCTACACGGGGGCCGGCAGCGACTTCGAGGACTTCGTCGAACCGTTGGCCGAACGGGGCTGGCACGTGGTCGCGCCCGACCTCCGCGGCCACGGTGGCAGCTCGAAGCCCGCCGACGAGGCGGCCTACGACTACGAGCTCTTCGTGGCCGATCTCCTGGCGCTGGCCGACTCGCTCGGGTGGGAACGCTTCGTGCTGCTCGGCCACTCGATGGGCGGGATGATCGCCCAGATCCTGGTCCTCACCGCTCCCGACCGCGTCGAGGCGCTCGTCCTGATGGACACCGGCCACGGCTCGCTGGCCGTCGATCCGTCCCTCATCGAGCTGGCCGTCACCTCGGCGCGCGAGCAGGGCATGGAGTTCGTGGCCGACTTCATGGCCGAGGCCGGGGACGGTCCGCTCACCTCTGACGCCTACCTGCGCAAGGTGGCCGAGGATCCCTCCTACAAGGTGCGCGGCGACACGCAACCTGCGCAACTCGGCGGCGCCGATGTTCGTGGCCATGATGGTGCGGATCAGCACGAGCGAGGACCGCCTCGACGACCTGCAAGACGGTCTCGGTGCCGACGCTCGTCATCGTCGGGGAGGAGGACGCGCCGTTCCTCGGCCCGAGCCGGCGCATGGTCGACGCCATCCCCGGCGCCACGCCTCGCCGTGGTCCCGGGTGGTGGGCACAGCCCGCAGTTCGAGGCGCCCGAGGCGTGGTGGGCCGCACTGTCCGCCTTCCTCGACCAGGTGGCCGCGGCCCGCACAGGTTCAGGGCGAGGCTAGGCGACCGACTCGCCGGACTCGCCGAGACTCGCCCAGGGCGAGCCGCGCGATGGCGTCGGGCACCCCGAAGTGGTAGGCCACATCGGTGACCGACACGGAGCCCACCGCGGCCACCAGCTCGTGCACGACCGCGGCGAGCTGATCGTGCGGGCACCAGGCGGCGGGCCACCTCGGCGTCGACGGCCCGCTCGTCGCGCTCGACGAAGTCGTGCTCGACGTGCTCGGCGCGCTCTCGCCGGGCGGGCCCGCCGCCGCGCTCGTGGTGGACGAGCTCGTGGGTCAGCACCACGCGGCGCAGGGGCTCGTCGAGATCGGGGTCGAGCACGATGACGGCCTGTCCGCCGGCTCGGACGTGGAAGCCGCCGCCCATCAGCCGGGCGACGGGATGGAACACGACGAGCAGATCGGCGTGCTCGTCGACCGCCTGCCAGGGATCGAAGCCGCGATCCGTCACCGGGCCGACGGTAGTGAGCGGGTGCGACACCCCTACCCGCTGGTGACGCCGGCTGGTGAGTCCGGCTGGTGAGTCCGGCCGGTCAGTCGCCGCGGTTGGCGAACAGGCCCTCCATGAAGCCCTGCACCATCCCCTGCTCCTCGGGGGTCAGGTCGAGGTATTTCCGGGCGAAGCCGGCGGGCAGGCTCTGCTCGGGCTGCGAGGTAGTCGAAGGCGCGGCGCTTGGTGCTGGCCGATCGACGGTCGGTGTCCGGGGTTCGGGGCGGGCTCGGTGAGCTCGTCGGGACCTGGGCGGTGGACCGCCGGCCCGCAGCCGATCGACGGCCTCGACGCGGCCATCCCAGGCCGCGGACCAGGCCCCGCAGGGTCAGCTCCTGGTAGCGCTCGCGGCCGGCCAGCTCGATCAGGCGCCAGGTCGCCAGCGAGACGTCGGCGCGGTCGGCGGCCTCCTGCTGGGTCCAGCCCAGGGCCAGGCGGCGTTCCTTGACCGCGTCGCCGACTCGGGTCCAGCGCCGTCCACGTGGGCCGTTGGGGGTCGGATCGGTCTGGTCGGTCGCGACGCGGTCACGGCGCATTCTCGCTGAAATGATGAGCTATGGCTAGCGGTCGCTCGCCGGTGTCTGTCCATCAGCTTTAGCACATACGTAGTAAGGACTGGCCTCGATGCCCGATATCCTTGACCATCTACGTACTAGAACTGGTTAGCTCGGTGGTATGGAGCTCAACCGCCACGCGCTGCGGGTCATCCGGCAGCGCTCGGGGCTGTCGGTCGTCGGCCCTGGCCGCCCAGGCGGGGATCAGCCAGCCCCACCTGTCCAACATCGAATCCGGCCGACGCCAGGCGTCACCGGAGGTGGCCCGCCGTCTGGCGACCGCGCTCAAGGTGCCGCTGGTGGCCCTGCTGGCCGACCTGGTCGAGTCCGGCGACGTCCCCGATGCGAGGGCCGAGCCGTCCGACGAGGTGGACGACCACCCCGAGCCGGAATGGATCCGAGCGGTGGTCCGGGCGCCCCACGCCCGCTCGGGCCGTCGGTGCCGCGTGCTCAGCGGGCCCGGTCGAGGAACCGCTCGACGTCGACCACGACCCTGGTCACCCGGCCGACCGCCACCAGTCCCCGGTCGTCGTTGACCGACACCGTGAAGATGATCCGGCGGCCGTTGACCTTCTCGACGCTGGCCTCGGCCCGCACCGTCTTGCCCACGCTCGTGGCGGCCAGGTGGTCGATCTGCACCTTGGTGCCCACCGAGGTCTCGCCGCTGGGCAGCTGTCCGTCGAGGGCGGCCACCGAGGCCTCCTCGCACAGCGCGATGAGCCGGGGGGTGGCCAGCACCGGCACCGAACCCGAGCGCATGGCGACGGCGGTGTCGGCGTCGGACGACCACGAGCTCGACAGAGGCGCTCAGGCCAGGTTTCACGGGCACCGGGTTACGATAAGCACTCCCGTGCCGGTCCGGCCAATGCGACGCCGTGCCCAGCGAACTCGTCCAGACACCTCGTCCAGGAGGGCACACGCCCGTGATCGAAGAGTCCGTCATCAGCCGGGTGCTCGGCACCGCGCTGCGCACCGGCGGAGACTTCGCCGAGGTCTTCGTCGAGGACAAGCGCTCGTCGTCGGCGGTGCTCGACGACGGCAAGGTCGAGGAGCTCACCTCGGGACGCGACCGTGGGGCCGGCATCCGCGTCGTCGTCGGGCGACACCACCGGCTTCGCCCACACCGCCGATCTCACCGAGCCGGGCCTGTCGGCGGCAGCCGAGGCCGCGGCCGCGGCCGCGCGGTCGGGGGGCGGCGGCACGCGCACCGTCGAGCTGGTGCGCCAGACGGCGCCCGCACCCAACGTGGTCGAGCATCCTGCCGGGCGACGTGCCCAAGGCCCGCAAGGTCGAGCTGCTCAACCGGGCCGACGAGACCGCCCGGGCCCAGGGCGGCGCCATCAGCCAGGTGTCGGCCAGCTACGGCGACAGCCGCCGCCAGATCCTGGTGGCCAACAGCGACGGCCTGCTGGCCACCGACGACCAGGTCAAGACGTTCTTCGCCGTGTCGTGCGTGGCCACCGGCGACACCGGCATGCAGACCGGCCGCGAGAGCGTCGGCCACACCGTCGGCTTCGAGCTGTTCGACCTCTACGACGTCGACGAGCTGGCCCGCCGGGCGGCCGCACCGGGCCCTCACCAAGCTGGCGGCCCGTCCCGCGCCGAGCGGGCAGATGCCGGTGGTCATCGGCTCCGGCGGCGGCGGCGTGCTGTTCCACGAGGCGTGCGGCCACGGGCTCGAGGCCGACCTGGTGGGCAAGAGCGCCTCGGTGTTCAAGGGCCGGGTGGGCGAGCGGGTGGCCACGCCCGGGGTCACCATCGTCGACGACGGCACGATGGGCGGCGAGTGGGGCTGCTTCGCCATCGACGACGAGGGCCACGCCGCCCAGCGCAACGTGCTCATCGAGGACGGCGATCCTCACCGACTACATGTGGGACCTGCTGCGGGCCCGCAAGGAGGGGCGGGCCAGCTCGGGCAACGGCCGGCGCCAGAGCTACCAGCACCTCCCGATGGTGCGCATGACCAACACCTACCTGCTGGCCGGCCCCGACGACCCCGACGAGATCGTCGCCTCCACCGACCACGGCGTGTACGTCAAGCACCTCGGCGGCGGGCAGGTCAACACGGCCACCGGCGACTTCGTGTTCGGCATGACCGAGGCCTACCTGATCGAGAACGGCGAGATCACCGAGCCGCTGCGCGAGGGCAACCTCATCGGCAACGGTCCCGAGGTGCTCACCCGCATCGACGCGCTCGGCAACGACTTCGCCATGGGCCCGCCGGGCACCTGCGGCAAGGACGGCCAGGGCGTCCCCGTCGGCGACGGCGTCCCGACCCTGCGGGTGACCAGCCTGACCATCGGCGGCACCGCGGCGTGAACGACCTGTTGGACATCGGCGACCGGGTCGTCGCCATGGCCAAGGCGCGGCGAGCAGGTCGAGGCCGTCGTGGCCCGCGGGCGCGACACCGAGATCAAGGCCTACGACGGCGAGATCGAGTCGCTGTCGTCGGCCCAGTCCCAGGGCGTCGGCATCCGCGTCATCGCCGACGGCCGCCAGGGCTTCGCGTACGCGGCCACCTTCGACGACGACGTGCTGGCCGAGACGATCGCCGAGGCCCGCGACAACGCCGCCTTCGCCACCCCCGACGCCGACCTCGGCCTGGCCGAGCCCGACGGCGTCGCCGTGGCCGACCTCGACCTCTACGACGAGGCGCTCGAGGCGTTCCCGACCGACCGACAAGATCGACCTGGCCGTCGAGCTCGAGCGGGCCACGCTGGCGGCCGATCCCCGCATCTCGGGCATCGAGTCGGCCGAGTACGTCGACACCCTGGCCGAGGGCGCCATCGTCACGACCACCGGCATCCGCACCGTCGGCCGCGAGACCGCGTGCTACGTCATGACCTACGTCATGGCCACCGAGGGCGACGAGACCCAGACCGGGTTCGGCTTCTCGGTCGGCCGCCAGCCGGGCCAGCTCGACGTGGCCAGCGGCCGCGGCCGATGCAGCCGAGCGGGCCACCCGCATGCTCGGCGCGGTCAAGCCGGGCAGCGAGCGGCTCACCGTGGTGCTCGACCCGTGGGTCACCGCGCAGTTCCTGGGCATCCTGGCCTTCACGCTCAACGGCGAGGCGGTCCTCAAGGGCCGCTCGCTGTTCGCCGACCGCCTGGGCGACGAGGTGGCGTCGCCGCTGGTCACCCTGGTCGACGACCCGACCGATCCCGCGGCCTTCACCGCCACCGAGACCGACGGCGAGGGCCTCGCCACCCGGCGCAACTCGCTGATCGAGGGCGGCGTGCTCAAGATGTTCGTGCACAACGCCTACACCGCCCGCCGCGCCGGCACGGTCTCGACCGGCTCGGCCGTGCGCAGCGGGTTCAAGTGCACGCCCGGCGTCGGGTGCATGGCCACGTCGCTGGTCCCGGGTCGGTCGTCGCAGGCCGAGCTGGTCGCGCGGGGTGGGCGAGGGCCTGCTGGTGCAGGACGTCTCGGGCCTGCACTCCGGCGTCAACCCCGTCAGCGGCGACTTCTCGACCGGCGCCGAGGGCCTGCGCATCCGCGGCGGCGAGGTGGCCGAACCGGTGCGCGAGTTCACCATCGCCTCGACCCTGCAGCGCATGCTCAAGGACGTGCGTGCGGTCGGCGACGACCTGCAGTGGCTGCCCGATGAGCGCGGCGGGCGTCAGCCTCGTCATCGACGAGGTCACCATCTCCGGTGTCTGAGGTCGACCCGGCCGACCAGCACGACCTGCTCGAGCTGGCCCAGCGCGTCGCCGATCGAGCGGGGCCCGGTGAGCAGGTCGAGGCCTATGTGGCCCGGGGCGTCAGCACCCAGGTCAAGGCGTACGGCGGCGAGGTCGAGTCGCTGACGTCGGCCAGCGTCGTCGGGCATCGGGATCCGGGTGGTCGTCGATCACCGACAGGGCTTCGCGCACGCGGCGACCTTCGACGACGACGTCATCGCCGAGACCCTGGCCGAGGCGCGCGACAACGCCCGCTTCGGCGAGCCCGACGAGTGGCTCGGCCTGGCCGAGCCCGACGGCGTGGCCCCGGTCGAGCAGGACCTGTGGCGCGACGGCCTGGCCGACTTCGCCCCCGAGGCCAAGGTCGAGATGGCGCTCGCCCTCGAACGGTCGGTGCTCGGCCGCGATCCGCGGATCACCGGCGTGCGCACCGCGGCCTACGCCGACTCGTCGGGCGAGGGCGCGGTGGCCACGAGCACGGGCATCCGCGCGTGGGGTCGGGCGACGTCGTGCTGGCTGTCGGTGAGCGCCCTGGCCTCCGACGGCGACGAGACCAAGATCGGGGTCGGACTCGACGTGGGTCGCGAGCCGGCCGAGCTCGACGTCGAGGTCGCGGCCGTCGACGCGGTCGACCGGGCGGTGCGGTTGTTCGGCGCCCGCCCGGTGCCGTCGCAGCGCCTGTCCATCGTGCTCGAGCCGCGGCTGGCCGCGTCGATCCTGTCCCTGGCCGGCGGCACGCTGACCGGCGAGCGGGTGCTCAAGGGACGTTCGCCGTTCGGCGACCGCCTGGGCGAGCAGATCGCGTCGCCGCTGATCACCCTGGTGGACGATCCGACCGACCCCGCCTCGCTCGCCGCCGACAGCCACGACGGCGAGGGCCTGGCGTGTCGTCGCAACCCGTTGATCGTCGACGGGGTGCTGCAGCAGTTCCTGCACAACTCGTACACGGCCCGACGCGCCGGCACCGCCTCGACCGGGTCGGCCGCCCGCGGCTACCGCTCGACGCCGGGGGTGGGCTGCGGCGCCCTGGCGGTGTCCCCGGGCCACGGCACCCTCGACGAGCTGATCGCCGGCGTCGAGTGCGGGCTGCTGGTCGACTCGATGAGCGGGTTCCACTCGGGCGTCAACGCGGTGAGCGGCGACTTCTCGGTGGGCGCCGAGGGCCGGATGATCCGAGGCGGCGAGCTGGCCGAGCCCGTCCGCGAGATCACCATCGCGTCGACGCTGCAACGCATGCTGCTCGGGATCGAGGCCGTGGGTGCCGACCTCGAGTGGCTGCCGTCGGGCACCGGCTCGGTGACGCTGGTCATCGGTGACATCGCCCTCGGCGGCACCTGAGGGTCAGCCGGCTCCGTCGAGCACGACGACGGGTGTGCCCTCGGCCATCGCGCCGGCCACGCCGGCCGCCTCGTCCTCGCTGACGGCGACGACGACATCGGCCCCGTCGACCTCGATGACGCGGGCACGGCGGGCGACGGTGCGGGCGCCGGCGGATTCGGCGGCACCCGAGTCGTAGGCGCCGCCCGCCGAGGGGGCGCGGTCGGGGGCGAGGACGTCGACGAGATCGCCGACCACGAGACGGAGACCGGCGCCCGGCACGGGCACCGCCACGGCGCGCCCACCCGCCGGCACGAGCGCGGCCAGCCCGCTCAGCCCCCCGGGGGCCAGGTGCGGATCGGTGATCACCTCACCGCGACCGATGGCATCGACGACGGTGCGTCCAACCGGCGACGCCCCGGCGACGTGGGACGGGACCGCCGCCACCGGCAGCTCGGGCCAGGCGAGGTCCGACGCGGTGATCCGCTGGCCGATCCCGAGGTCGTGGCGGGCCACCGCCACCCGTCGCACGGTGCCGTAGGCGGCGACGGTGGCGCGGGCCTGGTCGGCCGACCGCGCGACCAGTGCGGCGGCGATCACGGCGAGGCCCGCCGCGAGGGCGACGCGCAGGAGCCTCCATCGCCGGCCCCGCCACCACGGCGGGGCCGAGCCGAGCATCAGCCGGCCGGGGCGCGGCAGCCTCACGGGGGCGGGCATCGATCCTCCTCGAACGCGGCGGAGCCGCCGGACGTCGGGGGAAGACGCGGGCGCGCCCAGGTGCGCGCGGCAGTCGCCAGCCTAGGCGGGAGACCGCCGCGCGAACAGGGGTGAGGCGGTCGTCAAGGTTGGGGCTGGGGCGGGGGCGGGACGGCGCCATCGGTCGCCTCCGCGCACGAGCAGGTGCGGTCCGGCAGGCATCGACCCGATGGCGCGGCCGAGCACGTGGCGCACCTGGTCGACGTTGCGCTCGAAGAACGCGAAGACCTCGGCCTGGGTGACCGGCTCGACCCCGTCGAGGCCCTCGACGCCGACGTCGTAGTCGGTGATCAGGGCGATGGCGGCGTAGCAGATGCCCAGCTCGCGGGCGAGGTACGCCTCGGGGTGCTGGGTCATGTTGACGACATGGGCGCCCATCTGGCGGAACCAGCCCGACTCGGCGCGGGTCGAGAAGCGAGGTCCCTGCACCACGACCACCGTGCCCCCGTCGTGCACCGGGATGCCTTCGGCGCGGACCGCGTCGACGGCCAGGTGGCGCAGCTGCGGGCAGTAGGGGTCGGCGAACGACACGTGGATCGCACCGGGACCGTCGAAGTAGGTCTGCGACCGACCCTGGGTGCGGTCGACCAACTGGTCGCACACCACGAAGTGCCCCGGCGCGATGTCGGGTTGCAGCGAGCCCGACGCGCACGGGGCCAGGATGCGGGTCACGCCGAGCTGGTGGAAGGCCCACACGTTGGCCCGGTAGTTGATGCGGTGGGGTGGGAAGGCGTGGGTCGGGCCGTGCCGGGGCAGGAAGGCCACGCGGCGGCCCCCGATGGTGCCGATGTGCAGCGGTCCGCTCGGTGGCCCGTACGGCGTGGCCACCTCGACCTCGACGGGCTCGTCGAGCAGCGCGTAGAGGCCCGAGCCGCCGAACACGCCGATCTCGACCGCCCGACCCTCGACGGCGTCGAGCGCGTCGGTCATCCGCTAGGCGGGCGTCTTGGTGGTCGACGGGGTCGAGCTGGACGACTTCGAGCCGTTGGACGTGGATCCCGACGACGTGGATCCCGACGACGTCGAGCCCGACGACGTCGAGCCCGACGACGAGCTGTCCGACTTCGAGCCGTTGGACGAGCCGTTGGACGAGCTGCTCGTGTCGGACGAGCCCGATCCGGCGCCGTCGCCCGACGACGTCGAGCTGGTCGACTCGGCCGCCGACGACGAGGTCGACGACGCGGTCGTCTTGGTGCGGCTGTCGGTCTTGTAGAAGCCCGATCCCTTGAACGAGATCCCGACGGCGCCGAACACCTTGCGCAGCGAGCCCCCGCAGCTGGGGCACTCGACCAGTGGGTCGTCGCTGAACGACTGGACCACTTCGAGCGGCTCGCCGCAGTCGCGGCAGCGGTACTCGTAGGTGGGCATCGGTCGGCCTCCGTGGGGTGGGCTCTGCGTCACCCCTCCGACCCGGCGCCGGGGAGCTAGCACTCGAACAGGCAGAGTGCCAGCATACCGACCGATGGGCCGACCCGGCCCGCACGGGACGACGACCGACCCGGCCCACACCGAACGGCGACCGGCCCGCCCCCATGGCGGCGGGGTGCCGGCGGATCGCCATCGGCCACGGTCCGAGCCGGGCCGTCCTACAGTGAGCGGCCATGAAGCGCACGGTGACCAAGGCAGTGATCCCCGCGGCCGGCCTCGGCACCCGCTTCCTGCCGGCGACCAAGGCGCAGCCCAAGGAGATGCTGCCGGTCGTCGACAAGCCGGCCATCCAGTACGTGGTCGAAGAGGCGGTCCGGGCCGGGCATCGACGACATCCTGATCATCACCGGGCGGGCCAAGCGCACCCTCGAGGACCACTTCGACCGCAACTTCGAGCTCGAGTACTACCTCGAGCCAGCGGGGCAAGCACGAGCGAGCTGGCCGAGGTGCAGGCGCTCGCCGACCTGGCCGACATCCACTACGTCCGCCAGGGCGAGCCCCTCGGGCTCGGCCACGCCGTGTCGGTGGCCCGCAAGCACGTCGGCGCCAACCCGTTCGTCGTGCTGCTGGGCGACGACATCATGGACCAGCGGCTCGCAGGTGCTCGAAGGCATGATCGACACCTACGAGGAGTACGGCCGCTCGGTGGTGGCGCTCACCGAGTTCCCGCCCGAGGAGATCTCGTCCTACGGCTGCGTCAAGCCCGAGCCGGTCAACGACCACGCTCGTGCGGGTGCTCGACATCGTCGAGAAGCCCTCGGCGGCCGAGGCGCCGTCGAACCTGGCGGTGATGGGCCGCTACGTGTTCACGCCCGAGATCTTCGACGCCCTCGACCGGGTGGCGGCCGACGACGACGGCGAGATCCAGCTCACCGACGCCATCGCCCTGCTGATCGACGAGCAGGCCGTCTACGGCTACTGCTTCGCGCCGGCCGCTACGACATCGGCAAGAAGCTCGACTACCTGCGGGCCACCGTCGAGATGGCGATCGACCGGGAAGACCTGGGGCCCGAGTTCCGCGGCGTTCCTCACCGAGTTCGTGAAGGACCGGGGCCTGGTGTGATCCCGTTGCAGGAGGCCCGGGCCTACGTGCTCGGCGCCTGCACCCCGCTGCGACCCACGGCCGCTGCCGATCGGCGACGCGCTCGGCCGGGTGGCGGTCGAGGCGGCTGGTGGCGACCGAGGCCGTGCCGCCGTTCGCCAACAGCGCGGTCGACGGCTTCGCGGTGCGGGCCGCCGACGCGGCCGGCGCATCGGCCGCCCACGCCGCGACGGCTCCGCGTGATCGGGCACGATCCGCGCCGGCGTGGCGCCCGACGTCGAGCCGGGACCGGGCCAGGCGGTGCGCATCATGACCGGCGCTGCCGTCCCCCGGGCGCCGACGCCGTCGTCATGGTCGAGGACACCGCGTCGCCGAGCGACGGCGAGGTCGACGTGCTGGCCGCGGTCGAGGCGGGCGACGGCCGTCCGCCCGGCCGGTGACGACCTGCGCCCGGGCGACGTCGTCTATCCCGCCGGGCGACGTGCTCACCGCCGGCCATCTCGGGCGTGCTGGCCACCTTCGGCATCGACGAGGTGCGCGTCGTGCCGGCCTGTCGGGTGGGGGTGATGTCGACCGGCGACGAGCTGGTCGAGGTCCGCAGGCCCTGGCCCCGGGCCAGATCCGCGACTCGAACCGGCGCACGCTGCTGGCCCTGGTGGCCCAGACCGGGGCGGTCGGGGTCGACCTCGGCCGGATCGGGGACGACGAGGACGCCATCGGCGACGCCTCGCGCACGGCGTCGGCACCTGCGACGCCCTCCTCACCAGCGGCGGCGTGAGCATGGGCGACTTCGACTACGTCAAGGTGGTGCTCGACCGGATGGGCGACATGCGCTGGATGCAGGTGGCCATCCGGCCGGCCAAGCCCCTCGCCTTCGGGACCGTCCGGCGTGGCGACGGCGATGCCGTCCGGTGCCGGTGTTCGGGCTGCCGGGCAACCCGGTGTCGTCGGTCGTGTCCTTCGAGCTGTTCGCCCGGCCGGCGCTGCGCAAGATGATGGGCCACCGCGATGACGACCTCGACCGTCCCCGCGTGCGGGCGGTGGCCGACGAGGCGCTGTCAGCGGCGCCCCGACGGCAAGATCCACTTCGCCCGGGTCGTGGCCCACCCCGACGAGGACGGGCATCGAGCACGTCCGCTCGGCCGGCGGCCAGGGCTCGCACCAGCTGAGCGCGCTGGTCGGGGCCAACGCGCTGGCCGTGCTCCCCGACGGCGACGGGGTCGAGGCCGGCGCGACCGTCGACATCCTCCTCACGCAGTGACGCGACCGGGGGCCGGCGAGCGCCGTCGAGTTCCGCTTGACCGAGGGCCAGCGCCGTCGCTCCGGTCGGGGGCTGATCGGCCTGGCCGTCATCGTGTGGGCGGTCGGCGTGGTGCAGGTTCGCGGTGGCTCATCGGCTGTCCGAGGCCTGGCGGGATGGGTCGCGCTGGTCGGCGCTGGGCGTCGCTGCTCGGCCGCCGCGGTGGCCGGGCTCCGGCACGTGCGACCGGTGGTGGTGCTCGACGACGACGCCGTGCCTGGCCGGTGGGGGCCGCGTCAGGCCGCGGGTGGCCTGGTGGCGACGTGCGGCAGATCGAGGATCCGCGAACGGGGGACGTCGCGGCGGGTGCGTGCTGGACCACGGATCGGGGCGCACGGTGCTCCCGGTCCCGCTCACCGGGGGATCCCTGCTCGGCCCGGGGGCCGATCCGGGCCTCGACGACAAGGTCGAGTTGATCCGCCAGTGGTGGCTCGAGCCCGGTACGAGCCGTAGCCTGGGGGGCATGGGGACGCCGCTGGTCGACTCGTTCGGGCGCGTGCACCGCGACCTGCGCATCTCGATCACCGACCGCTGCAACTTCCGCTGCACCTACTGCATGCCGGTCGAGGGCATGCCGTGGTTGCCGCGGAGCGAACTGCTGACCTACGAGGAGATCGCCCGGCTGGCGTCGGTGTTCGTCGGGCGCTTCGACTTCGACGGCATCCGCCTCACCGGTGGTGAGCCCACGGTGCGGGCGCATCTCCCGGTGCTGATCGAGCGGCTCAGCGCGCTGCGCACCGCGACCGGCGCGCCCGTCGACCTGGCGCTGACCACCAACGGCGCGTCGCTGCGCCTGATCGCCGACGACCTCGCCGCCGCCGGTCTGCGGCGCATCAACATCTCGTGCGACTCGCTGCGCCCCGAGCGCTTCGCGGCGATCACCCAGCGCGACAGCCTGGCCGCCGTGCTCGACGGCATCGACGCCGCCGTCGACGCGGGGCTGGCGCCGGTCAAGATCAACGTCGTCGTCATGCGCGGGGTCAACGACGACGAGGTGGTCGACTTCGCCACCTTCGGTCGCGAGCGCGGCGTGATCGTGCGCTTCATCGAGTTCATGCCGCTCGACGCCCAGGGACGGCTGGACCCGTGACCAGGTCGTGGCCCAGGACGAGATCGTGGCGGCGATCGACGCCGTCTATCCGCTCGAGGCGGTGCCCGGCCGGGGCGCCGAGCCGGCCGAGCGGTTCCGCTACCGCGACGGCGGCGGCGAGGTCGGTGTGATCGCCAGCGTGACCCACCCGTTCTGCGAGTCCTGCGACCGCGTGCGCCTCACCGCCGAGGGCCAGCTGGCGACGTGCCTGTTCGCGGTCGACGAGCACGACCTGCGCGCGCCGCTGCGGGCCGGCGCCGACGACGACGAGCTGGCGGCGGTGATCGCGCGGGCGGTCGCCACGAAGTGGGCCGGCCACTCGATCGACCAGGTGCAGTTCATCCGGCCGAAGCGCAGCATGAGCCAGATCGGCGGTTAGGGGCTCGTCGGGCCCCTACACTCCCAGCCATGTCCGACCGCGGTCTCAGCCACGATCTCGGGGCCGGCCTGAACCCGGGCCTCACCCATCTCGATCCGCTGGGCCGGGCCCGCATGGTCGACGTCACGCCCAAGGAGCCGATCGCACCGCCGGGCCATCGCCCGGGGCAAGGTGTTCATGCAGCCCGAGACGACCTCGCTCGTGGCGCGGGGCGCCATCGCCAAGGGCGACGTGCTCGCCGTGGCCCGGGTGGCGGGCATCCAGGCCGCCAAGCGGGCGCCCGACCTGATCCCGCTGTGCCACCCGCTGCTGGTGGGCTCGGTGCTGGTCAACTTCCGCATCGAGGACACCTACATCGAGGTCGAGGCCCAGGTCGAGACCGTCGACCGCACCGGCGTCGAGATGGAGGCGCTCACCGCCGCCACCGTGGCCGCCCTGACGATCTACGACATGTGCAAGTCGGCGGACCGATCGATGGTCATCGGCGACGTCACCCTCTGGGAGAAGACCGGGGGCCGCTCGGGCACCTACCGGCGGACCGCCACCGCCGACGATCTCGTCGAATAGGCCGACGATCTCGTCGAGGAGGCCGACGATCTCGTCGAAGAAGTCGGGGTGGCGGGAATCCCGCGTTCGTAGTAGAACCGTAACATCGTCAACCTGACCGTAACGTCGGCCGGACGGTCCGAACGGGCTGGTCGCCCACCCGATTCGCCGCACCGGCCCTGGCATCCACCTGTTCCGCAGGCCGGATGGCTACGGTCCCGAGTACCGAAAGCAGGGCACGGAGCGTGACATTCGTGGTGCTTTTCATCCTCGCGGTGGCATGGGCGATCTACCTGGTCAACTGGGTCCGCAGCCGCAGTGAGCACCGGAGCGTCAACTCCATCTCGAGCTTCAGCAAGCACCTCTCGGTGCTCGAGCGCACGAGTCCCGGCCGCAGCGCCGCGCCCACCCGCATCGCAGGTCCCGCTCCGCAGCGGGCCACGGCGTCGCTGGCCCGTCCCGCCTTCGCCCCGACGCCCTACCGCCGCTCGGCCTCGATGACCCGCCGCCAGGCCCGGGAGCGCCGCAAGAACGTGCTCATGGCGCTGGGCGGCGTGGCCATGGTCACCCTCGTCGGGGCCGTCGCCGTGCAGGGTCCGCTCGTGTACCTCAACCTCCTGGCCGACGCCCTGCTGGCGGGCTACGTGGTGCTGCTGGTGCAGATCCGCCGGCTCGACACCGAGCGCCAGGCCAAGGTGCGCTACCTCGAGCCGATGATCGACCTCACCGACTCGCACGCGCCGCTGCTGCTGCAGCAGTCCGCCAACTAGCGCATCGACGCGACGGGCAGTCGTCGCGGGGCGTTCAGGGCGTTCGGGTCGCTCGGCTATCCTGACCAGACCCTCTGGGGGTGTAGCTCAGCTGGCTAGAGCGCCTCGGTCGCATCGAGGAGGCCGTGGGTTCGAATCCCATCACCTCCACCAGATGAAGGTGGTCCCGTGAAGGACGTCGTCGGCAAGGTCGCGGTCGTGACGGGTGGCGGCCAGGGCATCGGTCGCGCCCTGGCCGAGCGCTTCGTGGCGGAGGCCATGAAGGTCGTCATCGCGGACGTGGTGCCCGACCTGGTCGAGTCGACCACGGCCGAGCTGCGCGCCCAGGGCCACGAGGCAATCGGGGTGGTCACCGACGTCACCTCGCTCGAGTCGGTCGAGGAGCTGCGGGACGCCACGCTGGCCGAGTTCGGAGCCGTCCACGTGGTGTGCAACAACGCCGGCATCGGGTCGGGGTCGTCGGGCCACCTCTGGGAGCACCACGTCAACGACTGGCGATGGTCGCTCGACGTCAACGTCATGGGCGTGGTCAACGGCATCAACGCCTTCGTCCCGGTGATGCTCGAGCAGGACGTCGAGGGCCACGTGGTCAACACGACCTCGAGCAACGGCGGGTTCACGCCGCTCATCAACAGCGCCATCTACGCCACGACCAAGGCGGCGGTCACGACGATCACCGAGTGCCTGTGGGGCCAGCTGCGCGAGATCGATGCCAAGGTCAGCGCGTCGCTGCTCTTCCCGTCGACGAGGACGCCGGGCATGCTCAACACGGGGATCTGGAGGCCGGGCGCCAACCGGCCCGATCGCTACGACCGGCCGGGCGCCCCGCCGAAGGAGGGCCGCGACGCGCTGGGGCCGTACCTGTCGCGCATGGAGGCCGCCGGCCAGACCGTCGATTTCGCCCCGCTGTCCGAGGTGGCCGACATCTGCTTCGAGGGGATCGTCAACGACACCTTCTGGATCACCGCGCCGACCGGCGCCCAGGACGACAAGATCCGGGCCCGCTCGACCTCGCAGATCGAGATGACCGCCCCCGAGTACCTGCTCACGGCCAACATGATGGCAACGCCACCATCGAAGCCGAAGACCTGACCTACGCTTCGACGGCCATGGACGAACCGGGCGCGCTCGGCGGGGACGAGGGGCCGATCCGTCGGCGCGTGATCGAGAGCGCGCCCCTGATCGTGATGACCCTCGACCCTGAAGGACGCATCACGTGGCTCGGCGGCGCGGTCGAACCGCTCACCGGGTGGACCGCCGACGAGCTGGTCGGCACGAACATCCTCGACCACATCGACGCCGACTGGAACCCGGCCGCCCTCGAGTCGGTGGGCTTCGCCTTCACGCGCCACGGCCTGCAGCGCCCGATGCTCTTCAAGGTGCTGCGCAAGGACGGCACGTCGTTCGTGGGCGAGGCGACGGCCAACTCGCAGATGGACGACCCGGTCGTCGGTGGTCTGGTGGCCTACCTCCGCCGCTGGGACGAGCGCCACCTGCTCGACCGCGTGATCGAAGACCTGGCGGCGGGTGTGTCGCTCGATTCGACCTTCCGGCTGCTCGTCGAGGTGATGGGCGCCGAGACCCTCGACGGTGACGGAGCCGTGCTGCTGCAGCCGTTCGCCGGGCGGTTCTCGCGGGCCATCACCGGCACGCGACTGCCGACCGCGCTGGCCTCCGACGACGGATCGGCGGGCACGCCGTGGCACCAGGCCATGCTGACCGGGACACCCCGTTGGCAGCGCACCGAGGAGCTCGTCGAGCCGCTGCGCCGCATCGCGGTCGCCGCGGGCTACCGCTGGTGCTGGGCGTGGCCGGCCGCCGGCCACGGTGGCTCGCAGGCGTGTCTCGTGGTCTGGCGCCGCGCCGACGAGGAGCCGGACTACACGTGCCGCTGGCTGCTCGACAACCTCGTGCCGGGTCACCAGCCTGGTGCTCGATCGCGAGCACGCAGGCGGCGCGGCTGCGCCATGCCGCCAGCCACGACGTCCTCACCGGCCTGGCCAACCGGGCGCGGTTCTTCGACCACCTGCGCGCCGTGCTCGGCGACGATCGCGCCGGGCCGCTCGTCGGCGTGCTCTACGTCGACCTCGACGACTTCAAGCCGGTCAACGACCGGCTCGGCCACCGGGCCGGCGACCTGCTGCTCGAGGTGGTGGCCAAGCGCCTGATGGATGCCGTGCCGCGACAACGACCTCGTGGCCCGCCTGGGCGGCGACGAGTTCGCCGTCGTCTGCCCGGGCGCCCCCGACATCGACGCCCTGGGCGCCGTGGCCGACCGCCTGACGGCCGCGGTCCGACGCCCGATCGCCATCGGCGACGAATCGGTGGACGTCGGCGCCAGCGTCGGCATCGCCGCTCGCGGCGCCCGGCTCGTGCTCGATCGACGCCCTGGTCGAGGCGGCCGACGGCGCGCTCTACGACGCCAAGCGCGACCGCCGTGGCGGCTTCCGCGTGGCTGCCCTCGAACCGTGACGATCGGGCACGATCATCCCCCCGAAGCGGGCGTCGATCGTGCCGAGAGCATCGCGAGGACGGTGCCCGGGAACATCTCGGGGGCGTCGTCGGTCATTCCAGGTGTGCGACCCCCTGCGTCTGGACCGGTACCGACGGGGACCGAGCGTCTCGAGCTGCCCGCCGGCTTCGACGAGGTCTACCGCTCGCAGCGCACGGCGTTGCTGCGGCTGGCCTACCTGCTCGTGCGCTCGCAGGCCGTGGCCGAGGAGCTCACCCAGGACGCGTTCGCCCGGTTGTACCAGCACTTCGACCAGGTCGAGAACCCACCGGGCTTCGTGCGCACCACCCTCGTGCGGCTGTGCCTCACCTGGCAGTCGCGCCACGAGATGGAGCGCGATCGCCTGACCCGCGTCGGTGAGCCGGCGCCACTCGGCGAGCCCCACATCGACCAGATGTGGGACGCGCTGGCGCGGGTGCGACCCGAGCGCCGGGCGGTGTTGGTGCTCCGGTACTACGACGACCTCCCGATCCGGGCCATCGCGGCGCTGGTCGGATGCCCCGAGCCGACCGTGCGGACCCGCCTGCACCGCGGCCTGGCCGACCTGCGGAAGGAGCTCGAGCCATGAGCACCCCCACCGACCTCGAATCCCGTCTCACCCACACCCTCCGGTCCAAGGCCGCGCAGGTCGGGCGCGAGGCGTGGCCGCCCGCGCACGAGTTGGCGCGGCCCGAGCGGCCCGAGCGGCCGAGCGACCCGAGCGGCCCGAGCAGATCGAGCAGGCCGAGCCGTCCGTCGAGCTGCGTCTGGACCGGCCCACCGACGCGGCTCGGCCGGGCCGCCGCGCCAAGGTCGCCTGGCTGTCGGTGGCGGCGGCGGCGCTCGTGGTCGTGCTCATCGGGGTCGGGCTCGGGCTGCGCTCGAACACCTCGCACCCCGTCGCGTCGGACACGACGACCGCTACGAGCGGGGCGGCCGCGGCCGCGTTGGCCCAGGTCGTGCAGGTCGGGCAGAACACCTCGCTGCTCGCCCAGATCGGATCGGGCACGTCCACGGCGGCGCCCCACCCCGTGGACGGCAGCCCGCTGGCCCTCGACGGCAAGCCCGAGGTGCTGTACATCGGCGCCGAGTACTGCCCGTTCTGCGCGGCCGAACGGTGGGCGCTGGTGCTGGCCCTCTCGCGGTTCGGCACCTTCGACCAGCTCGGTGCGACCGCGTCGTCGAGCGACGACGTCGATCCCGGCACCCCGTCGTTCACGTTCCACGGCTCGTCGTACTCGAGCGATGTGCTGGCGTTCGTCGGCGTCGAGGTCCAGGACTCGTCGAAGGCGCCGTTCGACTCGCTGACGCCGGCCGAGGAGCAGCTCTCGACCACCTACGGGCAGGGCGAGATCCCGTTCGTCGACATCGGCGGCCGCTACGTGATCACCGGAGCGACCTATGACATCGGCGTGCTGGCGCGGCAAGACGATGGACGAGATCGCGACGGCCCTGGCCGACCCGTCGACGCCCGTCAGCCAGGCCGTGGTCGGCGCCGCGAACCGGATCGTCGCCGCCATCTGCCAGGTGACCGGCCAGCAGCCGACCACCGTGTGCTCGGCCTGAGGAGGATCGGTCTGAGGATCGGTCTGAGGACCAGGCCGATCAGGCTGAACCGTTGCGCAGGAGGCGGCCGGGGAGCGGCCCCGTCGGATCGACCACGTCGACGCCGTCCTGGCGGATCAGCACCCCGTTGACCACGACGGCGTCGATGCCCTCGGCCTGGGAGATCAGGCGCTCGGCGCCGGCCGGCTGGTCGGACACCCGCTCGAGCGGGCTGCACCCGACGGTGACGGGCGTCGAACACGACCACGTCGGCCGGCCGTCCCTCGGCCAGGCGGCCCCGGTCGGTGAGGCCGAAGATGTCGGCCGGCTCGGAGGTCAGCTTGCGCACCGCCTCCTCGAGCGTGAGCGCCTTGCGCTCGCGCACCCAGCGCGAGAGCAGGTGGGTCGAGAAGCACGAGTCGCACAGCTGGCTGGCGTGCGCGCCGGCGTCGGACAGCCCGATCATCGTGTGCGGATCGGTCAGCAGCGACCTCGACCTCGTCCTCGTCGTAGTTCAGCACCGCCATGCGGAAGCGGGCCTCGAGGCCGGACTCGATGGCGAGGTCGAGCACCAGGTCGGTGGGGTCGACGCCGCGCTCGTCGGCCAGCTCGGCGACGTTGCGCTCGTCGATGCGCGTGATCGGGCGGGAACCACGACACGACCGTGCGCTCCCAGCTCCCGCCCAGCGCACCGCCCTTGCCCGCGTTCATCTTCTCGGCCAGGGCCCGGCGGAACTCGGGGTCGCGGTAGATCGCCGATCTTGGTGGCGACGTCGGGGGCCGACGAGATGGCCCCGAACAGCTTCATGCTCTCGAACGGGAACGGCTCGGCCAGCGTGAACTCGAAGTTCAGCGGGCGGCAGCTCACCTGGGGGTGCACGGGCAGGCCTGCGTCGAGCAGCTTGATCGACTCGCTCGAGCATCATCTGCGACACGCCCGGGCCGCCCGCTCCGGCCAGCAGCGCGGTCCACGAGATGGTGCGTCCCGTCTGCCGGGCGATCTCGGCCGAACTCGTCGAAGGCGAGGCCCGACCCGATGGTGGCCTGCATGACGCCGCGGCCGGCGTCGCCGAGCGCGCCGGCTGATCGAGATGATCTCGTCGAGCTCGGCCGACCGGCTCGGGACCGGACGCCCCTCGTAGCCGACGTGGGTCGGCGACTTCGACGTGGCGAACCCGACCGCGCCCGCCTCGATGGCCTCGGCCACGATGGCGCGCATCTGCGCGACCTCGTCGGGCGTGGCCGCCCGCTCGGTCGACTCGTCGCCCATCACGTTCAGGCGCACCGGGGTGTGGCCGATCATGGCGGCCACGTTGATGGCCGGCTGGCGGGCCTCGACCGCGTCGAGGTACTCGGGGAACGACTCGAAGGGCCACTCGTCGCCCAGCCCGGCCCGCAGCGCGTCGGCGCTCATGCCCTCGACCTTCTCGAGCGTGCGCACGATGAGGTCGCGGTGCTCGGGGCGGGTGGGGGCCACGCCGAACCCGCAGTTGCCCATGACCACCGTGGTGACGCCGTGCCACGGCGACACCGTCATCATGCGGTCCCAGAGGACCTGGGCGTCGTAGTGGGTGTGGATGTCGACGAAGCCCGGGCTCACCACGCGGCCGGTGGCGTCGATGGTGGTGGTCGCCTCGGCGCCCGCCGCCGCGCCCGGGCCCATGGCCACGACGTGCCCGTCGCGGATGGCCACGTCGCCGACCTGGCCGGCCGATCCCGTGCCGTCGACGATGGTGCCGCCGGTGATCGTCAGGTCAAACATGGTCGCCTCCGGGGCGGGTCGCGTCGGCCCCGGTCGTCACCGCGGTGTCGAGGCCGTACAGCTCGGCCACGTTGTCGTGCAGGATCCGGCGCTTCTCGTGGTCGGTGAGATGGGCGGTGTGCTCGGCCAGCATCTCCTGCGACCACGGCCAGGTCGCGTCGGAGTGCGGGAAGTCGTTGGCCCACATCAGCCGCTCGACGTTCATCAGGTTGGTCATCTTGAAGGCCACCCAGTCGTCCTGGAAGGTGACGTAGATGTTCTCGCGGAAGTACTCGCTCGGCATGCGGGTGAGGTCGCCGTGGGGCATCCAGTTGCGGTGGCGCTTGTAGGCGTGGTCGATCCGGTAGAGGTAGTGCGGGACCCAGCCGGCGTCGGCCTCGACGCACACCACCGCCAGCTCGGGGTGGCGCTCGAACACCGCGCCGAACACGAACGTGCCCATCACGTCCTGGCAGGCGCGCACGATGGTGATGAACCCGTTGATCTTCGGGCCCGCGCGGTGCCTCGGACGGGCCGGTCAGGATGTGGAACGACAGCGGCAGCCCCAGCTCGACCGCCGCCTCGTAGAACTCGTCGTAGATCGGCGAGTCGTAGTCCTCGACCCCGGGGAGGCCGGGCATCATCACGCCCTTGAAGCCCATGGTCCTTGATCCGCTCGAGGTCGGCGATGCCGTCGTCGGGCGTGCGCATGGCGGTCTGGCCGATCCCGAACAGCCGGTCGGGGTGGGCCCCGCAGTACCCGGCCATCCACCGGTTGTAGGCGTCCATGCAGGCGTGCTTGTAGTCGAGGTCCTTGTGGTTGCAGAGCACCATCCCGACGGTCGGGTAGATGATCTCGCCGCTCACCCCGTCGCGGTCCTGGTCGCCGAGCCGGGCCTCGGGATCCCAACCGCCGCGGTGCAGGTCATCGAAGTCGACGCCCAGCACGGTGATCTCCTCGGCCGGCTTGCCCGCCGCGGCCACCAGGCCCATCGGCACCGGCCGCGACATGCCCGGGATGACGAACAGGTCGCCGGCCTTGTCGTCGTGCTGCAGGTACGGGGCGCGATCCCGGAAGGCGGGATCGATGTGGTCGATGTAGCAGTTGGGCGGCTCGGTGATGTGCGAATCGGCCGAGATGATCGGTCACGTCGGTCACCCCCTCTGGGTGGGTGCGCTGGTCATGGTCACGATGTCCCCCTGGGACGTGGGCGCAGACGGGCGGCGCGAGACGTCGGCGCAATCGTAGGTGCTGCGTGCCAAGATCGGCCATGCCCGTCGAGTTGGTCACCGTGACGATCCCCGAGGCCGGGATGTCCGAGCAGCTGGCGGCCCGGGCCGAGGCCGCCGGATGGGACGGCCTGGCCGTCACCGACTCGCAGAACCTCGTCGGCGACCCGTTCGTGGCCCTCGCGCTCATGGCCAGGGTGACCGACCGGCTGCAGCTCATGACCGGCGTGACCAACCCGGCCACCCGGCATCCCGCGGTCCTGGCCACCGCGATCGCCACGGTCAACGAGGTGTCCGGTGGTCGGGCGGTGCTCGGCCTCGGCCGCGGCGACACGGCGCTGTTCCACCTGGGACGTCCACCGATGCCCGTCGCCGACTTCACCGCCGGCCTCGAGCAGATCCACACCTACCTGCACGGCGGCACCGTCGATCTCGACGGCTACCCGAGTCGCCTGCGCTGGCTCGATCGGGCCGCGCAGCCGGCGGTGCCGATCGACGTGGCCGCGGCCGGTCCCAAGGTGATCGCGGCGTCGGCCCGCGTGGCCGAACGCATCACGTTCGCGGTCGGCGCCGAGACCGAACGCGTGGCGTGGGGGCTCGACGTGGCGCGCACCGCCCTGCTCGAGGCCGGGCGCGAGCTCGGTGACGTCTCGTTCGGCGCCTACGTCAACGTCGGGTGCCACCCCGACGTCGAGGTGGCGCGCCAGCTCGTGCGCGGCGGGGTCGCTGCATTCACCCACTTCTCGGCCATGCCCGGCTCCACCGGTGCGGGCGTGGGCGAGCGTGACCGCGAGATCGTCGCCGAGGTGGGGCGCCGCTACGACAGCAACCTCCACCTGGTCAACTCGGCCGACCACAGCCAGGTCGTGCCCGACTCGTACGTCGACCGGTTCGCGGTGCTCGGCGATCCCGACACGTGCGCGGCCCGGCTGCTCGAGCTGGTCGGGCTCGGTCTGGACCGCCTCGTGATCACCGGACCGAGCTTCGGGGCGGACCGCGACGCCGCCCACCTGGCCAACCGGCTGGTCCGCGACGAGCTGATCCCCGCGCTCCACGAGTTCTGACCGCAGGACCGTCTGACCGATCCGGCTTGTGCTCGCGGTCCACGCGCGAGGATGAGCCATGCGCCTCGTGCCCCGACGTTGGTCGAACGAGGCCTGGGTGTGCTCGGTCCGCGGCCACGTCGTGCCGGCCGCGTCCGCCGCTCGTCTCGGACCCGGCGACGCCGAGCTGGGGATCGACGTCGACGACCACGAACGGCTGTCGCGGTGCCTGCGGTGCGACGCGTGGATCCGCGCCGCGCGCCCGACCGAGGCCGAGGCGCGGTATCCCACCGTGCCCCCGCTCGACGAGCTCGACCTGCCCCGACGGGGCTCGTCGCTCGAGGATGCCATCGTCCTGCGCCTGATCGCCATCGAGCGCGGCGTGCACGGGGTTCTGTTCACCGTGCTGGCGGTGGCGCTGGTGCTCGTGCGCCTCGATCTGGGCCGGATCCAGCACTGGGCCGCGTCGATCCGCGCCGACCTCAACGGCACCATCGCCAACACGGGGGACTCGGGCCACAGCCGCCTGGCCAAGGAGCTGGCCTCACTGGCCCACCTGCGCAGCGGAACCGTCGACCTGCTGCTGGCCACGGCCGTCATCTACGCGGTGGTCGAGAGCGTCGAGGCGGTCGGCCTGTGGCACGAGCGCCGCTGGGCCGAGTACCTGACCGTCGTCGCCACCGTCGGCTTCCTGCCCTTCGAGGTGCTCGAGCTGATCGACCGCGTGACGGTCCTGCGGGTCGGGGCGCTGGTGGTCAACCTGGCGGTGCTGGCCTACCTGCTGTGGGCCAAGCACCTGTTCGGGCTGCGCGGCGGCCGGGCCACCCTCGAGCGGTCCGTCGACTGGGCGTCGATCGTGCCCCGCCCCGTCGTTCAGGGCGAACGTTGAAGGGGCGCACAGGAAACTCCCAGGAAACTCGGTCACGATGGGCCCCGTGTCCGTCACCGAGCGCGTGCCCCGCGTCCTGGTCGTCGACGACGAGGAGAACATCCGCTACCTGCTCACCTCGGCGCTGAACCACGCCGGGTTCGAGGTGGCCGAGGCCCAGACCGGGCGCGGGGCCCTCGACGGCGTGAAGGCCTTCCGGCCCGATGCCGTGCTGCTCGACGTCATGCTGCCCGACCTCGACGGCTTCGAGGTCTGCCGGCGCATGCGCAGCGACGGCGACCGCACCGCGGTGATCTTCCTCACCGCCCACGACGCCACCGAGGACAAGGTGCGGGGCCTGACGCTCGGCGGCGACGACTACGTGACCAAGCCGTTCAGCCTCGAGGAGGTGGTGGCCCGGGTGCGGGTGATCCTGCGCCGGGCGGGCATCGATCCTGCGGCCAACTCGCGCCTCGAGTTCGCCGACCTCGAGATGGACGAGGACGCGTACCGCGTGTGGCGGGCCGGGTGAGCTCGTCGAGCTGTCGCCCACCGAGTTCAAGCTGCTGCGCTTCTTCCTGCTCAACCCCGACCGGGTGCTCTCGCGCTCGCAGATCCTCGACCACGTGTGGGAGTACGACTTCGGCGGCGGCGCCAACGTCGTCGAGACCTACGTCTCGTACCTGCGCAAGAAGCTCGACCGCGCTCGGACCCCCGCTCATCCAGACCGTGCGCGGCGTCGGCTACGCGCTGCGCAAGCCCTGACATGTCCCTGCGCAGCCGGGTCCTCCTCGGCTTCCTGGCCATCACCCTCCTGCTGGTGGCGACCGATGTCGTCATCGCCGTGACCGTCCACCGGTCGCTGATCGACCAGGTCGACCGGCGCATCGCCGGGGCGCTCGAGCACACGCCGGCCGTCGCGCTGCCCGGGCTTCGGCGGCTACCGGCACGTTCTACGGCAGCGGCTCACACGCCGGGGCAGACACCGCCGAGCGGGTCGACGGGCACCTCGAACAGCGACCTGACCGAGTTCTCGATCGGCCTTCATGACCACCGACGGCAGATCCTGCGCAACGCGCCCGCGTACCGCGACGAGAAGGCCTCGCCCGCACCTCGACGTGCAAGGTCATCTCGCACGTACGCCACCGACCCGCACGCGGCCGCCCGCTACTTCACGGTCGGTGCCGACGGCGCCAGCGGCGTGAGCTACCGCATGGCCGCGCTCCGCGTGCCGAACGGGTACCTCATCGTCGGTGTCTCGCTGCAACGAGACCAACGCCACGTTCAGCCGGCTCGGCGCGGTGGTCGTCGGCTCGACCGCTCGCGGTGCTCGTCGCGCTCGCGCTCATCGCGTTCTGGGTGATCCGCCTCGGCGTCCGCCCGATCGACGAGATGGCGGCCACCGCCAACGCCATCGCCGAGGGTGACCTCTCCCGCCGCGTCGAGGTCGGCCCCGACAACACCGAGGTCGGCCGCCTGGGCGTCGCGCTCAACGGGATGCTCCACCAGATCGAGGGCGCGTTCGTCGCAACGCCAGGCGTCCGAGGACCGCCTGCGCCAGTTCGTGGCCGACGCCTCCCACGAGCTGCGGACGCCGCTCACCTCCATCCGCGGCTACACCGAGCTCTACCGGGGCGGGATCATCGCCGCCGGCCCCGAGCTCGACGACGCCATGCGCCGCATCGAGGGCGAGGCCGGCCGCATGGGCGAGCTGGTCGAGGACCTGCTGCTGCTGGCCCGCCTGGACCAGGGCCGCGCCGCTCGAGTCCCGATCCCGTCGACCTCGCCGCGCTGGCCCGCGATGCCGTGGCCGACGCGCGGGCGGTCGAGCCGCGAGCGGCCGATCGGGCTCGAGACGCCCGACGGGCCGGTCGTCGTGACCGGCGACGAGCAGCGGCTGCGCCAGGTGGTCGGCAACCTGCTGGCCAACGCCCGCACCCACACGCCGCCGGGCACCGCGGTCGACGTGCGGGTGCGGTCCGGCGGCGGGCATGGCGCTGCTCGAGGTGGTCGACCAGGGACCGGGGATCGCCTCCGAGGTGGGGGACCGCGTGTTCGAGCGGTTCTACCGCGGCGACCCGGCCCGGGTCCGCGAGGGGACCGGAGCCGGCCTCGGCCTGTCCATCGTCGCCGCCGTGGCGGCCTCGCACCACGGGCACGCGTGGGTCGAGTCGGCCCCCGGTCGCGGGGCCCGTTTCCGGCGTCGAGCTGCCCCTGACGGAATTCACAGCGAACTCACAAGCGGTCCGCATCGGTTCCTGAGATCGCCCGCCTTCACTGGCGACGTGCTGAACCACGCTGCCCCCCCGGCAACTCCTTCCCATGCTCCTGTTTCCACCCACCCTGCCGGGTCGACCACCCCCTCGGTCGACCCGGCTCCCGATGTCGTCCACCGCGCCCGTCTTCACCATCGCCACCGTCGTCGGGCGCGGTGGACGGCTGCCCTCGTCGGGCTGCCCATCCTCTTCATCGCGGCGGCCTGCGGCGGCTCGAGCTCGACCACCTCGGCCTCGGGTCCCACCACGACGGCCTCCGGGCAGGCGGCCTTCACCGCATACCGCAACTGCCTCTCCAAGCACGGCGTCAAGCTGCCCACCGGTGGCTTCCGCGGAGGCGGCGGATCGACCGGATCGACCGCCGGCTCGTCCAGTGGCAGCTCGTCGAGCTCTCCGGGCGGCACCTTCCCGTCCCGGAGCGGTGGCTTCGCGGGTGGCGGGTTCGCCTCGTCGCCCGCCTTCCAGGCGGCGCAGAAGGCGTGCGCCGGGCTGCGGCCCGCCGGAGGGTTCGGCCGCGGCGGGTTCGGCGGCTCCGGCGCCGGGCTCCAGGCCTTCCAGGCCTACGCCAGCTGCATGAAGGACCACGGCGTCACGCTGCCCACGGGCGGCTTCGGCCGGCCCCCGAGCGGCACGTCGGGCACCACCGGCTCCACCAGTGCATCGACGGGCTCGTCGACCACGATCGACCGCACCTCGCCCACCTACGTGGCGGCCGCCAAGGCCTGCAGCGCGCTGCTGCCGACCCGGGGGACCGGCGGCACCAGCTCGACCACCGCCACCACCGCCAAGCCCTGATCGTCGCGTTCCCTGGAGGATCCGTTCCATGAAGCGAAGCCGCATCTTCAACGCGGTGTTGGCCGTCGCGGTCGTCGGTACCGGCATCGCGATCTGGACCAGCGTCAAGACCCCGGCGTCGGCCAAGTCCGCGCCGATCACCGTCACGGCCGCCTCGGGCACCGTCCTGTCGACGGTGTCGGCCTCGGGCACGGTGCAGCCGTCCGAGCAGCTCGACGTCAACTTCCAGAACGCGGGGACCCTCACCGAGGTGGACGTCGCCTCGGGCGAGCACGTCACCGCGGGTCAGGTGCTGGCCAAGATCGATCCGACCTCGGCCCAGCAGGCGCTGACGATCGCGCAGGCGCAGCTGGCGTCGGCCCAGGCGCAGCTCGTGTCGGCCGAGGCCGGTGGCTCGTCGAGCGGCGGGGGGAGCTCGCAGGCGGCGGCGTCGAGCACCGGCTCGTCGCCGAGCTCGGGATCGAACGCGCAAGCCACGCTGGCCGCATCGGAGAGCCTGGCCCACGCCGACCAGATGCAGCTCCAGCGTGACAGCGCGGTGCTGCACGGCTACGAGCAGCAGCTGGGCGCGGCCACCCAGTCGCTGGCTGCCGCGCAGGGCGCCTACGCGTCGGCCGGATGCACCTCGAACCCGTCGGGCAGCTCGTGCCCGACCCTGTCGGTCAACGTGTCGACCGCCCAGCAGTCCGTCGACACCGCGCAGTCGAGCGTCTCGTCGCAGCAGTCGGTGGTCAGCGCTGACCAGCTCAAGGTCAACGCCGATGCCGCGGCCGTCGCGGCCGCCCAGGCGGCGGTCGAGGCCAGCCACGGCTCGGGCACGGCCGAGGCGACCACCACGACGATCAGCGCCAGCCAGGCCGCCTCGAGCGCGGCCAGCGTGGCGCAGGCCCAGGCCAGCGTCGTCAGCGAGCAGACGACGGTGACCAACGACGAGAAGGCGTTGGCCGACACGACGTTGGTGGCACCGGCCAACGGCACCGTCGGCACCGTCAGCGCCCAGGTCGGCCAGGCGGTCGGCGGCGGCGGGACCACCGTGGCCGCATCGTCGGGCTCGGGCTCGTCGGGATCGGGATCGGGGTCGGGATCGGGGTCGGGGTCGGGCACGGGAGCGACCGGGACCGGCGGCACGGGCGGGACCGGCGGCTCCGGCGGCTCGTGCGGCCTCGAGCGCCGCCACCTCGTCGTCGAGCCGTCGAGCTCCTCGAGCTCGTCGAGCAGCGCGTTCATCACGCTCACCAACCTCGACACCCTGCAGGTCGGCGCCGCGTTCACCGAGACCGACGCCACGAAGATCCAGCTCGGCCAGACCGCCATCGTCACCTTCACCGCCCTGCCCGCCGTCGAGGTCCAGGGCGTGGTGACCCAGGTGGCCACCACCGCCACGACCAGCGGCGGCGTGGTGAGCTTCGAGGTCGTCGTGCAGCTCGACAAGCCCGTCGCCGGCCTCAAGCCGGGCATGTCGGCCTCGGCCGAGGTGGTCACCGCCGAGGTCGACGACACGCTCTACGTGCCGGCGTCGGCTCTCAGCGGCACCGGCAGCACCGCTCGCGTCACCGTCGTCGCAGCCGATGGCAAGGAGTCGGTGCGCACCGTGACCGTCGGCCTGCGCGGCGACTCGTCCGTGCAGATCCTGTCGGGCCTCGAGAAGGGCGATCGTGTCGTGCGCACCGCCACGACCAGCGGCTCGGGCACCGGGACGTCGACGTTCCGGTTCGGCGGCGGCGCCGGCCTGACCGGCGGTCTCGGCGGCGGGCTGGGCGGAACCGGCCGGTGACCGACACGGCGACGCGCCCGGCGTCGATGCGACCAGTCATCCAGCTCGACCGGGTGGTGAAGACCTACGCCATCGGCGAGATCGAGGTCCACGCCCTGCAAGGGGTCTCGCTCGAGATCGAGCGCGGCGACTTCGTGGCCATCATGGGCGCCTCGGGCAGCGGCAAGAGCACGCTCATGAACATCCTCGGCTGCCTGGACCTCCCCACCAGCGGGCGCTACCTGCTCGACGGCGTCGACGTGCGTCGCCACGACGACGAGGACCTGGCCATCATCCGCAACCGCAAGATCGGTTTCATCTTCCAGAGCTTCAACCTGATCCCGCGCACCTCGGCGCTGGCGAACGTCGAGCTCCCGATGATCTACGCCGGGCTGGGCAAGGCCGAGCGGCGCGCCCGCGCCGACGCCGCGCTGGCCCGGGTCGGGCTGTCGGACCGAGCCGACCACCTGCCGTCCGAGCTGTCCGGCGGCCAGCAGCAGCGCGCCGCGGTGGCCCGGGCCATCGCCACCAACCCGCCGCTGATCCTGGCCGACGAACCCACCGGCAACCTCGACACCCACTCGACCGCCGAGGTGCTCGAGGTCTTCACCCAGCTCAACGACGAGGGTCGGACCGTCGTGCTGATCACCCATGAAGGCGATGTCGCCGCCCGCGCCCGTCGCGTCATCTCGCTGCGCGACGGCGAGGTCGTCGAGGACCGGCGGCGGGCCCCCGTGCGGGTCGCGGCGGCAGTGGGATGAGGCCGCGGCGATGAACCTCGAGAACGTGCGCATCGCTCTGCGCGGCGTGAACGCCAACCGCCTGCGTTCGGCGCTCACGATGTTGGGCATCCTGATCGGCGTCGGCGCGGTCATCGTGCTCGTGGCCGTGGGCAACGGATCGTCGGAGAACGTGCAGAAGCAGCTCGAGGGGCTGGGCACCAACACGCTGACCGTGCTGCCGGCGGGCTTCGGTCGCGGGGGCGCCGGGAGCTTCGGGTCACGCCCGGTCCTCACCGAGCAGGACGTCAACGCGCTCGAGGACAAGGCGAGCGCCCCGGACGTGTCCGAGGTGGCCCCGATCAAGTCGACGACCGTCACGGGCGCGTACGGGGGCAACAGCTACTCGCCGTCGCAGTTCCTGGGCACGACCGCCAACATCGCCGGGATCCGCGACTACGAGACGACCAGCGGTGCCTTCTTCACCAGCGACGACGTCACCAACGACCGCCGGGTCGTCGTGCTCGGCACCACCGTCGTCGACAACCTGTTCGGCACCGGCGTCGATCCCGTCGGCAAGCAGGTCAAGTTCGGGAGCTCGAGCTGGACGGTGGTGGGCGTCCTGAAGTCGAAGGGCTCGAACGGCTTCCAGGACCAGGACGACATCGTCATCGCCCCGATCACCTCGGTCATGGACAACATCACCGGCGACAACGGCGACGTGAACCAGGTGATCGCGCAGGCGGCGTCGCGCAGCCAGACCGACGCGGCGTCGACCGAGATCACCTCGATCCTGAACTCGCGCCACAAGACGACCACGGGAACCTCGGCCTTCCAGGTGCTCAACCAGGCCAGCCTGCTCTCCACCAGCAAGTCGACCAACTCGGTCTTCACCGTGCTGCTCGGCGCGGTGGCGGCCATCTCGCTGCTGGTGGGCGGCATCGGCGTGATGAACATCATGCTGGTGACCGTCACCGAGCGGACGCGCGAGATCGGCATCCGCAAGGCGATCGGCGCCGCAGAAGATGGACATCCTCGGCCAGTTCCTGGTCGAGGCCGTGCTGCTGACCGTGCTCGGCGGGCTGCTCGGGGTCGTGGTCGGACTGGTCGGCAGCCAGTTCAAGATCGTCGGCGTGCAGCCGGTGGTCGAGCCGTACTCGGTGTTCCTGGCCTTCGGGGTCGCGCTGGTCGTCGGCCTCTTCTTCGGGATCTATCCCGCCAACCGCGCCGCGTCGCTGCGGCCCATCGACGCCCTCCGCTACGAGTGACGGAGGTCAGTGTGAGAGGCATGAGTGAGAGGCATGAGTGACCGGCATGAGTGACATGAGCACCACCGACACGCAGGTCGACGCCGTCGTCCCGCCGCCGTACACGCCCGACGACCCCGGCGACGACCTCGACGACGACCTGCTGCCACCGCCGCGGCGGCGTCGCATCGGCCCCCTGACCTCGGCGCTGATCCTGGTGCTGGTCGCTGCCCTCGGCGTGTACGGCGGGGTGCGGCTGCAGAAGGATCGGGCCGGCACCGACACGACCGCGACGAGCTCGCTGGCCGCGCTGGCCAGCCGGTTCGGCGCCACCGGGACGCGCGGGACCGGAGCGCGCGCCGCGGGGGCCGGAGGGTTCGCCGGGTTCGGCGGCGCCGGTACCGGCGGGGCGGGCGCGGCCACCGCCGGTGGCAACGCGACGTTCGGGACGGTGAAGCTGGTCGACGGCAACACGATCTACGTCTCCGAGACCGACGGCAGCATCGTCAAGGTGCGGACCACGCCGTCGGGCACCACCGTCACCAAGTCGGTGTCGGCCAAGGTGGGCGAGATCCAGCCCGGCGAGACCGTCGTCGTGCGGGGCACCACGGGATCCGACGGCACGGTGGCCGCCACCAGCGTCACCGACTCGGGCGTGGCCGCCGCCTCCTCCGGCAACTGACCGCTAACGTCGGCCGATGGACCCGGCTGGCACAGCCCCACGCAACGTCGTGGTGGTGCTGCTCGACAGCTTGAACCGCCACATGCTGGGCGCGTACGGCGGCGACGAGTTCGACACGCCGCACCTCGACGCCTTCGCTGGGCGGGCAGTGCGCTTCACCGAGCACCACACGGGCTCGCTGCCGTGCATGCCGGCCCGCCACGACCTGCTCTGCGGCGCCGTCGACTTCTTGTGGAAGCCGTGGGGCTCGATCGAGATGTGGGAGGACGCGATCACGCGTCCCCTGCGCGGCGCCGGGGTGACGACGCAGCTGGTCAGCGACCATCCGCACCTGTTCGAGAGCGGCGGCGAGAACTACCACGTCGACTTCAGCGCGTGGGACTACGAGCGCGGCCACGAGAACGACCCGTGGAAGACGGTGCCCGATCCGAGTTGGATCGGTGCGCCGTCGATCCAGGGCATCACCTACAACTACGACCTGTCCCGGGGGTGGTTCCGCGGCGAGTCCGACTTCCCGGGGCCCCGCACGATGGCTGCCGCGGCCGACTGGGTCGACCACAACGCCGGGCACCACGACCGGTTCCTGCTGGTCGTCGACGAGTTCGATCCCCACGAACCCTTCGACACGCCCGAGCCCTACGCGTCGATGTACGACGCCGACTGGGACGGCCCGCACCTGATCTGGCCGCCGTACGCGCAGGGCGCGATCCGGCGCGGGATCATCGACGAGCGCCAGGGCCGCCAGGTCCGGGCGCAGTACGGCGCGAAGCTGACCATGATCGACGCGTGGTTCGGGCGTCTGGTCGACGCGCTCGACCGTCACGATCTCTGGGCGACGACCGCGGTCGTCGTGTGCACCGACCACGGCCACTACCTCGGCGAGGACGACACGTGGGGCAAGCCGGCGGTGCCCGTGCGACGCACGCTCGGGCACATCCCGCTGCTCGTCGCGTGGCCGGGGTGCCCGAGCGGCACGTGCGACGAGCTGACCACCAGCGTCGACCTGTTCGCCACGCTGGCCGACGTGTACGACGTCGATGTCCGCCAGCGCACCCACGGCCGCTCGCTCGTGCCGCTGCTCGAGGGCGTGCGCACGGGCCGCCCGGCCCCGGCCATCCGCGACTGGGTGCTCACCGGCGTCTGGGGACGCGAGGTGCACCTGGTCGACCGCGACCGCCGGTACTGCCGTGCACCGATCGGGGACAACGCGCCGCTGTCGATGTGGTCCAACCGCTGGTCGACGATGCCGGTGCGCCAGCTCGAGCGAGAGATGGCCCTGCCGCTGCCCGACCACCGGGCCGCGCTCGACCACATGCCAGGCTCCGACGTCCCCGTGATCCGCCAGCCCTGGGACGCCAGCGACCCGCTGGCCTTCTGGGCCTGGGGCCGATTCAGCGGCAGCCATCTCTGGGACCGCACCGAGGATCCGGACGAGGGCCAGGACCTGCTCGGCGAGGGCGGGACATCGACCCGCGCCACCGTCGCCGAGCGCGACGCGTCCGAGCGGCTGCGGACCGCCCTGCTCGAGCTCGAGGCGCCCGCCGATCAGCTCGCCCGCCTCGGCCTGACCTGACCCCAGGGAGACCTCCCGCCGGGCGCCGGCCGGCCTCGGGACGGGCCCGCCGTCGCGGCGTGATCGATGTCACATTCCGAAACGGGCGCGTTCCGGAATGTCCGTCGGTACGGTCCGGTTCCACATATCGAGACACGCCCGTATCGAAAAGGTGACGCGGATATGACCCAGACCACCAGCACCCCCCGACCCGCAGACCAGACGCCCGAGGGAGTCTCGGACCGCGTCTACCAGCGGCGCTGGTGGACCCTCGCGGTGCTCTGCCTGAGCCTCATGGTCATCGGCGTCGACAACACGATCCTCAACGTCGCCCTGCCCACCCTCGTCAAGGAGCTCCACGCCTCGACCAGCCAGCTGCAGTGGATCGTCGACGGCTACACCCTCGTGTTCGCCGGCCTGCTGCTCACCGCCGGCTCGCTCGGCGATCGCTTCGGACGCAAGCACGCCCTGAGCCTCGGTCTGCTGATCTTCGGCGCCGGCTCGGTGATGTCGGCGACGGCCGGCAGCCCCGCGCAGCTGATCGCCACCCGGTGCGCGATGGGCATCGGCGCCGCGCTGATCATGCCGGCGACGCTCTCGATCGTCACCAACGTGTTCACCGTTCCTGCCGAGCGGGCCCGGGCCATCGCCATCTGGGCCGGCTTCTCGGCTCTCGGCATCGCCATCGGCCCGGTGGCCGGTGGCTATCTGCTCGAGCACTTCTACTGGGGCTCGGTCTTCCTGGTCAACGTCCCGATCGTGCTGACCGCGCTGGTCGCCGGCTACTTCCTCGTGCCCAACTCGAAGGATCCGTCGGCCCCCCGGCTCGACCCCGTCGGTGCGCTGCTGTCGATCGTCGGGCTCACCGCGCTCGTCTGGTCGATCATCGAGGCGCCCACCAAGGGCTGGGGCTCGGGCTCGACGCTCGGAGGCCTCGGCACGGCCGCGGTCGTGCTGGCCCTCTTCGCCGCCTGGGAGCTGCACAGCGACCACCCGATGCTCAACGTCGCCTTCTTCAAGAACCCCCGCTTCACCGCGGCCAGCCAGGCCGTGACCCTGACCTTCTTCGCCCTCTTCGGCTCGCTGTTCGTGTTCACCCAGTACCTTCAGACCGTGCTCGGCTACTCGGCCCTCGCCGCGGGGGTGCGAATCCTGCCCTTCGCCGTGGTGATGATGGCGCTGGCGCCGCAGAGCGCCAAGGTGGCCGAGCGCTTCGGGACCAAGCTCGTCGTCTTCGGTGGGCTCGTCGCCGTGTCGGTCGGCCTGCTGGTGATGCTGTTCGCCGGCACCGACACCGGGTACCTCCCTGTGTTCTTCGCCTTCGTGATCATGGCCATCGGCATGGCGTTCACCATGGCCCCTGCCACCGAGTCGATCATGGGATCGCTGCCCCGTGACAAGGCCGGCGTCGGATCGGCGGTCAACGACACCACCCGACAGGTCGGCGGCGCCCTCGGCGTGGCCATCATCGGCAGCGTCTACTCGTCGGTGTACGCCAGCGACCTGGCGTCGCGCCTCGCCCCGCTGCACCTGCCGGGCACCGTCTCGACCGAGGCCACCGGATCGATCGGCGGCGCGTTCGCGGTCGCCGGACAGGCCGGCGGGACCACCGGTCGGGCCATCGCCGCCAGCGCCCGCGAGGCGTTCGTCGCCGGCATGCACCACGGTGTCATCGTCGGCGCGGTCATCGCCATGATCGGCGGTCTGGTCGCCCTTGCGTTCCTGCCCGCCCGTGCACCCGAGGCGGCTGACGAGGGCGTCGATCCCGCCGAGCCGAACGTGTTCGGCCTGGTCGAGGGCGAGGACGGCGAGCTGCTCGAGGGCGAAGGCGGCGCGTTGGTCGAGGGCGGCGACGACGAGCTGGTCACGGCATGACCGACACCGTCCACCGCGGCGCCGGTCGTCCGCGCAGCGTCGCCGCCGACGAGGCCATCCTCGGCGGCGGTGGTCGACGAGCTGGCGCTCGTCGGCTTCGACGAGCTGACGATCGAGGGCGTGGCCGCGAGAGCCGGCGTCGGCAAGGCCACCATCTACCGCCGCTGGTCGTCCAAGACCGAGCTCGTCGTCGACGCCGTCGGTTCGCTCAAGGCGCCGCTCGTGCACCCCGACACCGGCTCGGTGCGGGGTGACCTCGTCGAGGTGCTCGTCTCCGGCCTCGGCTGGGGAGACGAGCCGGCGGCCGCGCGGCTGCTGGTCGGGCTGTGCATGGAGCTGCAGCGCAACCCCGAGATGGGCGACCTGTACCGCGAGCGGTTCGCACGCCCCCGCCGCCAGGTCATGATCGGCATCCTCACCCTCGGCATCGAACGGGGTGAGCTCCGTGCCGACATCGACACCGAGGACGTGGTCGACCTGCTGGTCGGTCCGCTGTTCTACCGCCAGCTCATCGCGGCGCGGTCGGTCGACCGGGCCGACATCGAGCGGCTGGTCGACCTCGTGGTGGTCGGCCTGCAGGCGTCAAGATCCCGCTAAGCCTCACCCGGAGCGGCCTCTGCGGGGGTAGAACCGAACCATGCAACGCGTGACCCTCGATCGCCTGGCGTTGGCCGGAGCCGTCCTCGGCGTGCCCGCGCTCGCCGCTGTGCTCATCCCGCTGCGCGGTCACATCGCGCAGGCCGACGTGGCCCTGATCATGGTCGTCGCCGTCGTCGCGGTGGCCGTCACCGGCCGGCGGGTGGCGGCGGCGTTGGCGGCCGTGTCGGCCGCCTTCTGGTTCGACTACCTCTTCACCGTGCCGTACTACTCCCCGCGCATCGACAGCGGCAACGACGCGCTGACGGCCGGGCTGCTGCTGGTCGTCGGGCTGGCCGTGGGTCAGCTGGCCGCGTGGGCGCTCGGCCAACGCGACGAGGCTCGCCGCGGTCGCGAGGACATCGGTCGGATCCACTACGCCGCCGAGCTGGCCGCGCAGGGCGAGTCGGTCGACCACCTGATCCTGGCCGTGTCGCTCGAGCTGCGCGACCTCCTGTTCCTGCGCGACTGCCGCTTCGCACCCGGGGTGGTCGACGAGCACCTGCCGTCGCTCGACCACGACGCGCGCGGTGCGTTGGGGTGACCTCGGGTGGGGGACCGACACGCTCGGCCTCCCGAGCAAGGGTGTGACCCTCGCCGCCCACGGTCAGGGCCACGTGCTCGGAACCTTCACGCTGATCCCCACGCCGGGGGTGGTGGTCGACGAGGCTCGGCTGCTGGTCGCCGTCGCGCTGGCCGACCAGGTCGGCGCGGCCATGGCCGGCTACCAGACGATCTGACGGTCGGCAGGGATAAGGCCACGTCAAGAGGCGTGGCCCGGCCGCTAAGCCCGCGCTAAGCCGTTCCCGGCGGGGCGTCGGCGCGGTAGAACGCAGGCATGGCAGATGTGATCCTCCTTCTGGTCGTGGTGGCGTTCTTCGCACTGATGGTGCTGCTGGTGAAGGCTTGCGAGCACATCATCGGGCCCGACGAGCTGACGGCGGCGCCGACCGACGGTCGCGACGGCGCCGCGGCTGTCACCGACGCGGGAGGCGCGGCATGACCGCCGACAACATCGTCGGGCTGGTCATCGCGCTGCTGCTCGACGGTGTACCTGGTCGCCGTCGCTCGTGTTCCCCGAGAAGTTCTGATGACGACCGCCGGCTGGGTGCAGCTCGTCGTCCTGATCGTCCTCATCATCGCGGGCACCCGCGTGCTCGGGCCGTACCTGGCCGCGGTGTTCACCATGCCCGGCGACCGGGCGGTCGAGGACGAGCCGAGCACCGAGGGGGCCGAGCACGAGTCGGCCGCGCGCGAGGTGGCCGACGAGTTGGCCGCCGAGGCCGATGGCGGCGGCGGCGTGGCCACCGCGGTGCGGGTCGACGCGCCGTCCGCCGGCGCCGCGCCGCCGGCGCGCCCGCACGCGCCCGGTGACCGGGTGTTCGGACCGATCGAGCGGCTGGTCTACCGCCTCTGCGGCATCGACGAGCGCCGCGAGCAGCGGTGGAGCACCTACGCCCTCTCGCTGCTCGCGTTCAGCCTCGTCTCGGTCGTGGTCGTCTACCTGCTTCAGCGGTTCCAGGGCTCGTTGCCGATCAACCCGAACGGCGTGAAGGGCGTGCCCCCGTTCACCGCGTTCAACACCGCGGTCAGCTTCGTGACCAACACGAACTGGCAGAACTACGCGGGCGAGTCGACGATGAGCCACCTCACGCAGATGGCGGCGCTGACCGTGCAGAACTTCGTCTCGGCGGCGGTGGGCCTGTCGGTGGCCGTGGCGCTGATCCGCGGCCTGGTCCGGCGGCGGTCGTCGACCATCGGCAACTTCTGGGTCGACCTCGTGCGCGGCCTCGTCCGCGTGCTCCTGCCGCTGGCGCTGATCCTGGCCGTCGTCTACGCCAGCCAGGGCGTCATCCAGAACCTGCACGGCAACACGGTCGCCCACACGCTCGAGCACGCCGTGCAGGTCGATCCCGGGCGGTCCCATCGCCAGCCAGGAGGCCATCAAGGAGCTCGGCACCAACGGCGGCGGCTTCCTCAACGCCAACTCGTCCCACCCGTTCGAGAACCCGAACGGCTTCACCAACCTGCTCCAGATCTTCAGCCTCCTGCTCATCCCGTTCTGCGCTGACCTACGCGTTCGGGCGGATGGTGAAGGACCAGAAGCAGGGTTGGGTCCTCTTCACCGCCATGTTCGTGTTGTGGCTGAGCGTCGCGGGCCTGGCCATCGGCATGGAGACGCACGGCAACCCGGTGCTGACCAAACGGGGGGTCAACCAGGCAGCCACCTCGACGCAGTCGGGCGGCAACATGGAAGGCAAGGACATCCGCTTCGACCCGGCGACGTGCGGCCTCTACGCCAGCAGCACGACCGGCACGTCGAACGGCGCCATCATCTGCCAGCACGACAGCTTCACGCCGCTCGGCGGCATGGCCCCGTTGGTCAACATGATGCTGGGTGAGGTCGACCCCGGCGGGGTCGGCGCCGGCCTCTACGGCATGTTGATCTTCGTGCTGCTGGCGGTCTTCATCGCCGGGCTCATGGTCGGGCGCACGCCCGAGTACCTCGGCAAGAAGATCCAGGCGGCCGAGATGAAGCTCGTCGTCATCTACATCCTGGCCGTGCCGCTGGTGGTGCTCGGCTTCGCGGCGGCATCGGTGCTGATCCCCTCGGCCAAGTCGTCCATCCTCAACCCCGGCCCGCACGGCCTGACCGAGGTGGTCTACGCCTTCACCTCGGCCGGCAACAACAACGGCTCGGCCTTCGGCGGTCTCAACGGCGCGACCGAACTGGTACAACACCACGCTCGGCCTGGCCATGCTCGTCGGGCGCTTCGTGCTGATGGTCCCCGTCCTGGCCATCGCCGGGTCGCTGGCCCGCAAGCAGCCGGTGCCCCCGTCGGCGGGCACGTTCCCGACGGGCACGCCGCTGTTCACCGGCCTGCTGGTCGGCGTCGTGGTCATCGTGGTCGGCCTCACCTACTTCCCCGTCCTCGCGCTCGGTCCCATCGTCGAGCACCTGAGCCTGTAGAGGAGCGTGAGATGACCGCGACCGTCAACGTGAACGGAGCCGACCAGCCCGACCCCTCGCAGGGGTCAGACGCACACGCGGCCGGCGACCACGACGGCAAGAAGGAGAAGAAGAAGCTCTTCGACCGGGCCATCATGCGCCGCGCCGTGGTCGACAGCTTCACGAAGCTCGACCCCCGATTGATGGCCAAGAACCCGGTCATGATGGTCGTCGAGGTCGGCTCGGTGCTCACCACCATCCTGTTCTTCCGCGACCTCGGCTCGTCGACCGCGAGCGAGAACCTCTTCGCCGGCCTGGTGTCGGCGTGGCTGTGGTTCACCGTGCTGTTCGCCAACTTCGCCGAGGCGATGGCCGAGGGCCGGGGCAAGGCGCAGGCCGACTCGCTGCGCAAGGCGCGGGCCGACACGATCGCCAACGTCCAGCGGGCGGGTGGCGTGGTCGAGCAGGTGCCGAGCCCGCAGCTGCAGGTCGGCGACGAGTGCATCGTGGTGGCCGGCGAGCTCGATCCCCGGCGACGGCGAGATCATCGAGGGCATCGCCTCGGTCGACGAGTCGGCCATCACCGGCGAGTCGGCACCGGTCATCCGCGAGTCCGGCGGCGACCGCTCGGCCGTCACCGGCGGCACCCGCGTGCTGTCGGACCGCATCGTCGTGCGCATCACGGCCAAGCCGGGCGAGACCTTCCTCGACCGCATGATCTCGCTGGTCGAGGGGGCCAGCCGGCAGAAGACGCCGAACGAGATCGCCCTCAACATCCTGCTGTCGGGGCTGACGCATCATCTTCCTGCTGGCCACGGTGACCCTCCAGCCCTTCGCCATCTACTCGCGCGGCGAGCAGAAGATCGTCGTGCTCGTCGCGCTGCTCGTCTGCCTGATCCCCACGACCATCGGCGCGCTGCTGTCGGCCATCGGCATCGCCGGCATGGACCGCCTGGTGCAGCGCAACGTGCTGGCCATGTCCGGTCGGGCGGTCGAGGCGGCCGGCGACTGCTCGACCCTGCTGCTCGACAAGACCGGCACGATCACCCTCGGCAACCGGCAGGCCGCGGCGTTCATCCCCATGCCGGGGGTGACCGAGGACGAGCTGGCCGACGCGGCCCAGCTGTCGTCGCTGGCCGACGAGACCCCCGAGGGGCGCTCGATCGTCGTGCTGGCCAAGGAGCGCTACGGGCTGCGCGAGCCGCGAGCTCGAAGGCGCCGAGCTGGTGCCGTTCACCGCCCAGACCCGCATGAGCGGGCTCGACATCGGGGGTCGCCAGGTCCGCAAGGGCGCCGCCGACTCGGTCAAGCGGTACGTCGTCGAGCAGGGCGGCACCGTGCCCGCCCGAGCTCGACGCCGAGGTCGAGGCCATCGCCACTCAGGGCGGCACGCCGCTCGTGGTCGTCGACAACGGCCGGGTGATGGGCGTCATCCAGCTCAAGGACGTCGTGAAGTCGGGCATGCGCGAGCGGTTCGACGAGCTGCGGGCCATGGGCATCCGCACGGTGATGATCACCGGCGACAACCCCATGACGGCGGCGGCCATCGCCGAGGAGGCCGGCGTCGACGACTTCCTGGCCGAGGCCACGCCCGAGGACAAGATGGCCCTCATCAAGAAGGAGCAGGCGGGCGGCTTCCTGGTGGCCATGACCGGCGACGGCACCAACGACGCCCCGGCCCTGGCTCAGGCCGACGTCGGCGTGGCCATGAACACCGGCACCCAGGCGGCCAAGGAAGCCGGCAACATGGTCGACCTCGACTCGAACCCGACGAAGCTCATCGAGATCGTCGAGATCGGCAAGCAGCTGCTGATCACCCGCGGCTCGCTCACGACCTTCTCGATCGCCAACGACGTGGCCAAGTACTTCGCCATCATCCCGGCGATGTTCGAGGGCGTGTTCCCGGCGCTCGACACGCTCAACATCATGCACCTGTCGTCGCCGGACTCGGCCATCCTCTCGGCGGTCATCTTCAACGCGCTGATCATCGTGGCGCTCATCCCGCTGGCGCTGCGCGGCGTCAAGTTCCGGGCCGCAGGCGCCGCCGCCGTGCTGCGCCGCAACATCCTCATCTACGGCGTCGGCGGCCTGATCGCCCCGTTCATCGGGATCAAGCTCATCGACATGCTCATCACCGCGCTGGGAGTCAAGTGATGCGACGACAACTGCTGCCCGCCCTCCGCATGCTGATCCGTGCTGACCGTCGTGCTCGGCCTGGCCTACCCGCTGGTCGTCACCGGCGTGGCCCAGGGCCTGTTCCACGACCAGGCCGACGGATCGCTGGTCAAGGTCGACGGCCAGGTCGTCGGCTCGAAGCTGCTCGGCCAGACCTTCACCGCCGACCGGTACTTCCACGGGCGCCCGTCCGCGGCGGGCGATCACCGCGAGCGGCTCGCTCGACGCCAACGGCCAGCCCGGTGACCCCAAGGATCTCTCGCAGTCGGACAGCGGTGGCTCGAACCTCGGCCCGACCAACCCGACCCTGCTCGACGACGTGGCGCAGCGGGTGGCCGCCTACCGCAAGGAGAACGGGCTGGCGCCGAGGACGCCGGTGCCGGTCGACGCGGTGACCTCGTCGGCGTCGGGCGTCGACCCGGAGATCTCGGTGGCCAACGCCCGCCTGCAGGCGCCCCGGGTCGCCAAGGCCCGCGGCCTGCCGCTCGGCCAGGTCGACCAGCTGATCGACCAGCTACACCGACGGCCGGTCGCTCGGGTTCCTCGGCGCACCCGGGCGTGAACGTGCTCGAGCTCAACCTCGCCCTCGACCGACTCCCGCATTCGTAGACTTCGCCCATGGCCCGCGGCCACCTCCGCATCTACCTCGGGGCCGCGCCGGGCGTGGGCAAGACCTTCGCCATGCTCGACGAGGGCTGGCGGCGCCACAGCCGGGGCACCGACGTGGTGGTCGGCTTCGTCGAGACCCACGGCCGACCCAAGACCGCCGGCGCAGCTCGCGCGACCTCGAGGTCGTGCCCCGCCGGGTCGATGGCCCACCGCGGCGTGACCTTCGAGGAGATGGACGTCGACGCCGTGCTCGGCCCGGCACCCGCAGGTGGTGCTCATCGACGAGCTGGCCCACACCAACGTGCCCGGGCTCGCGCCACGCCAAGCGCTGCGCAGGACATCGAGGAGCTGCTCGACGCCGGCATCGACGTCATCTCGACGGTCAACATCCAGCACCTCGAGTCGGTCAACGACGTGGTCGAGCGCATCACCGGGGTCAAGCAGCGCGAGACGGTTCCCGACGCCGTCGTCCGCGCCGCCGACCAGGTCGAGCTGGTCGACATGACCCCCGAGGCGCTGCGCCGCCGCATGGCCCACGGCAACATCTACGCCGCCGAGAAGGTCGACGCCGCCCTCGGCAACTACTTCCGGGTCGGCAACCTCTCGGCGCTGCGCGAGCTGGCGCTGCTGTGGGTGGCCGACAAGGTCGACGAGGGCCTGCAGGACTACATGGAGGCCCAGGGCATCGAAGGCCCGTGGGAGACGCGCGAGCGCGTGGTCGTGGCGGTGACCGGTGCGCCGAGCGGCGAGCACCTCATCCGGCGCGCGGCCCGCATGGCCCAGCGGGCCAAGGCCGACCTGCTCGGCGTGCACGTGCAGGCCAGCGACGGGCTGGTCGAGTCGCCGCCCGACCTGCTCGACGCCCACCGGCGCCTGCTGGCCGACCTGGGCGGCGAGTACCACGAGGTGATCGGCGGCGACGTCGCCGCGGCGCTGATCCAGTTCGCCCGCGCCGAGAACGCCACCCAGCTCGTGCTCGGGGCGACGCGCCGCAACCGCTGGGCCGAGCTGACGCGCGGCTCGGTCATCAACGCCGTGCTGCGCGAGGCCGGCGTCCATCGACGTGCACGTCATCAGCGACGACGGCAACGCCGACGCCGCCGCCCAGACCGCCAAGCCCATGTCGTTGGTGCGGGGCCGTCGCCGGACCCGCCTGTCCTCCCGCCGCCAGGTGGCGGGCGGCCTGCTCGCGCTGGTCGGGCTCCCGCTGCTCACCGTGGTGCTGGTCCCGCTGCGCAGCCACGTCAACCTCTCCACCGACATGCTGCTGTTCCTGGTGCTCGTCGCTCGTCGTGGCCGTGATCGGTGGCCTGTGGCCGGCGCTGCGTGGCGGCCGTGGTCGCGTCGCTGGCGGTCAACTGGTACTTCACCGAGCCCGTCCACACCTTCACGATCGCCGAGGGCCAGAACCTCGTCGCGCTCGTCACCTTCCTCGCTGGTCGCGGTGATCGTGAGCACGCTGGTGACCAAGCTGGCGCGCAAGTCGGCCGACGCGGTGCACGCGCGGGCCGAGGCCGAGGCGCTCGCCCGCGTGGCCGGCGGCCTGGCCGGCGACGACGACGCCCTCGACCAGATGCTCGGCGCACCTGCGCACCACCTTCGAGCTCGACGCGGTGAGCCTGCTGGTGCCCGCGGACCGGATCGCCCTGGTGCGCGCAACGCCGACGAGCGTGGCGTGGTCGAGGCCCATGCCGGTGACCCGGCGCCGACCGGGCCGGCAGGCCACCAGGCGCATCGCGCTGGCTGGCGGGGCGATGGCTGGTCTACGACGGGCCCGCGTTGACCGTCGAGGACGAGCGGGTGCTGCGGGTGTTCGCGGCCCAGCTCAGCTCGGCGCTCGAGCGGCGCCGCCTGCGGGCCGAGGCCGCCGAGGCGGCCGCGCTGGCCGAGGCCGACGCAGCTGCGCACCGCCATCCTGCGCGCCGTCTCGCACGACCTGCGCACGCCGCTGGCCTCGATCAAGGCGTCGGCCACCAGCCTGCTGCAGGACGACGTCGACTGGACGCCCGAGGCCCGGCAGGTGTTCCTGGCCACCATCGACGAGGAGGCCGACCGGCTCAACGTGCTCGTCGGCAACCTGCTCGACATGAGCCGGCTCGAGAGCCGGCGTGCTCGAGGTCGGCGCTGCGCCCGGTCGCCCTCGAAGAGGTCGTGGCGCCGCGCCCTCGACAGCCTCAGCCCGCCGACCGGCGCCGGTCGAGGTGCAGGTGTCCGAGCAGCTCCCGCCGGTGCGCCGCCGATCCCGGCCTGCTCGAGCGGGTGGTGGCCAACGTGGTGTCCAACGCCCTGCGCTACTCGACCCCCGACGAGCCGGTGCGCATCGAGGCCGGCGAGGTCGGCGACCGCGTCCACCTGCGCATCATCGACCGAGGGTCCGGGCGTGCGTCCGGCCGACCGCGAGCGGATCTTCGAGCCGTTCCAGCGCCTCGGCGATCGGGCCACCGGGACGGGAGTCGGGCTGGGCCTGGCCGTGGCGCGCGGCTTCACCGACGCCATGGACGGTGAGCTGTCGATCGAGGACACGCCCGGCGGTGGCCTCACCACGGTGATCTCGCTGCGCACGGCGCCCATGCCCGCGCCGATCGCACCGGTGGCCGTGAGCGGGTTGTCGAGCCGATGACCCGCGTGCTGGTGGTCGACGACGAGCCGCAGATCCGGCGGGCGCTGGCCACCAACCTGCAGCGCCCGCGAGTACGAGGTCGACCTGGCGGCGACGGGCGAGGAGGCGCTGCGCCTGGCGGCCGAGCGCCACCCCGACGTCGTCGATCCTCGACATCGGCCTGCCCGGCATCGACGGCATCGAGGTGGTGCGCGGGCTGCGGGGCTGGAGCTCGGTGCCCATCATCATCCTGTCGGTCCGCGAGGACGAGCACGACAAGGTCGAGGCGCTCGACGCCGGGGCCGACGACTACCTGACCAAGCCGTTCGGCATGAACGAGCTGCTGGCCCGGCTGCGCGCCGCGGTCCGCCGGGCCACGCCGCTCGAAGAGATGCCGGTCATCGAGACCGACGACTTCCGCGTCGACCTGGCGGCCAAGAAGGTCGTCCGCGACGGCGCCGAGGTGCACCTGACCCCCACCGAGTGGGGCCTGGTCGAGCAGCTCGTGCGCAACCGGGGCAAGCTCGTCACCCAGCGCCAGCTGCTGCAGGAGGTGTGGGGACCCGAGTACGAGACCGAGGCGAACTACCTGCGCGTCTACCTGGCCGCGCTGCGTCGCAAGCTCGAACCCGAACCCAGCCGACCGCGCTACTTCATCACCGAGCCGGGCATGGGCTACCGCTTCGAGACCGACGGCGTCTCCTGACCGGTCGCAGCCGTCCGACTCGCTAACGTCCCGCCATGGACCCGGGTGTGCGCGCCAACCCGATGCGCGACACGACGCCGCACGAGGCGCGCCTCAACTTCGCCCGCTCGTTCCACACCCGCCTACCCGCCGCCGCGCCCACCCCGTTGCTCGACCTGCGACCGCTGGCCGACGAGCTCGGGCTGGGCGGCCTGCTGGTCAAGGACGAGTCGGCGCGGCTCGGGTTGCAGGGCTACGAGGTGCTCGGCGCCGCCTGGGCGCTGTACCGCGAGGTGCTCGGGCGGCTGGGCCGTCGGCCGCCTCGCTGGACCGGGATGGACGACCTCCGCGAAGCGGTGGCGCCCGTCGGGCCGTTGCGCGTGGTCACCGTGACCGACGGGGGATTCGGCGCGGGTGTGGCCCGCGCCGCCCGGCTCTTCGGGTTCGAGGCCACCGTGTACCTGCCGGCCACCGCGGCCGACGAGCGCATCGCGGCGGTCGAGCGCGAGGGCGCCCGCGTGGTGGCGGTCGGGACCACCTGGGACGACGCCATGGCCGTGGCGGCCACCGAGACCGGCGACGACGTCGTCCTGCTCAGCGAGTCGTCGTGGGAGGGGTTCGACGAGATCCCCGCCTGGGTCACCGAGGGCTACGCCACCGTGTTCGAAGAGGTCGACGACGAGCTCGAGTCCCGCGGAAGGACCGCCCCCGATGTGGTCGTCGTCCCCCTCGGCATCGGGGCCCTGGCCTCGGCGGCGGGGTCGTGGTACCGCACCGAGCGGTTCGCGTCGGACCTGTGGCTGCTCGGCTGCGAACCGGCGGCCGCCGCGTGCTGGACCGCGTCGATCGAGGTGGCCGAGCGCGTGACGCTGCCGTCGGCGGGCATCACGGTCGTCGAGGGGCTGGCCCGCGGGCTGCCGTCCCCGCTGGCCTGGCCGGTGGTGTCGCGGTCCTTCGACGCGGTGGCGGCCATCGACGACGCGCTGGCCATCGAGGCCGAAGCGCGCCTGGCCGACCACGGCGTGCTGGCCAGCCCGACCGGCTCGGCCGCTTTTGCCGGCGTGCTCCGGGCCCTGCAGGACCGCGCCGCCGGCGACGAGTCGATCCCCATCGGTCCGACCACCCGCGTGCTTGTGGTGATCACCGAGGGCGCTCTCACGGCGGCCGCGCCGTCGTGACGAGCTCGACGGACGAGGTCGAGCGGGCGGCGGCCGTCCTGGCGGCCGGTGGGGTGGTCGCCTTTCCCACCGAGACGGTCTACGGGCTGGGAGCCGATGCCTCGAACCCCGATGCCGTGCGTCGCGTCTTCGCCATCAAGGGCCGGCCGGCGGACCACCCGGTCATCGTGCACCTCGGGTCCGCGGGGTCTCTCGACAGCTGGGCGGTCGACGTGCCCGCTCCGGCGCGTCGGCTGGCTGAAGCGGTGTGGCCCGGACCACTGACCCTGCTGCTGCGCCGTGGCCCCGATGTCTCGGACGTGGTGACCGGGGGTCGGCCGAGCGTCGGGCTGCGTGTGCCCGACCACCCACTCGCGCTGGCGCTGCTGGCGGCGCTCGACGGCTACGCCCCCGGTGCCGCCGCGCTGGCCGCGCCGTCGGCCAACCGGTTCGGCCGGGTCAGCCCCACCACCGCCGACCACGTGCGAGCCGACCTGGGCGACGAGGTCGATCTGGTGCTGGACGGCGGGCCGTGCGCGGTCGGCGTCGAGTCCACGATCGTCGACTTCACCGGTCCGGCGCCCGAGGTGCTGCGCCTCGGCGGGCTCGGGCTGGACCGTCTGGCCGAGCTGCTCGGGTCCGTGCCCGCGGTCGCCGCGCCGGCCCAGGCGCGGTCGCGGGCCCCCGGCACGCTGGCGTCGCACTACGCCCCGGCGGCGAGGGTCGTCCTCGTCGAGCCCGGGCCCGAGCTCGGCGAGCGCCTGGCCGGGCGGATCCGCGATCTGTCCGTGGCGCGGGTGGCCGTGCTCGCGCCCGGGATCGTCGACGACCTGCCCCCCGATGTGATCGAGCTCGAACCGGCCGGCCCGAGCGACGACTACGCCCGGGTGCTCTACGACCGCCTGCGCCAGGCCGATCGCCTCGGTGTCGATGTCGTGCTGGCCGTGCCCCCGCCGCCAGGCGGCGTCGGCGACACGGTGCGCGACCGCCTGGTCCGCGCCGCGCATCGCAGCTGACCGAGCGGTCAGGAGACGACGGTCACCTTGCGGGTGTGCCAGCCGGTCGCCCCGTTGGGCTCGGGGTCTGACTGGTGGCTGGTCTGGGTGGCGCCGGTGGAGTCGGTGGCGCGGACCGCGGATCGTGTGCGTGCCGGGCTCGGCGTGCCACGGCAGCATCCACTCGCACCACGTGTCCTTCGAGATCACCCGGCCCAGCTCGGCCGCCGTCCAGTGGCCGTCGTCGACCTGCACCTCGACCTTGCTGATGCCGCGATCGGGCGCCCAGGCCACACCGGCGATCGGCGTGGTGCCGGCGTGGATCGAAGCGCCGCCCTTCGGCACGTCGATGCGCGACTGCGTCTTGATGGGGGCTTCCTTGGACCAGCCGAGCGGCACCCAGTAGGCGTCGAAGCTGTCCAAGGTCGTCAGGTGGATCTCGCTGAGCCACTTGGTCGCCGACACGTAGCCGTACAGGCCGGCCACGACGAGCCGCGCCGGGAACCCGTGCACCGTGGGGAGCGCCTCGCCGTTCATGCCGACGGCGACGAGCGCGGTGCGACCGTCGTCGAGCGCGGCGGTGGGGAAGCCGACGGTGAACCCGTCGACCGAGCGCCCGACGATCTGGCTGGCACCGGACTGCACCCCGGCCCGGTCGAGCAACGCCCGCAACGGCACGCCCTGCCACAGCGCGTTGCCGACCAGGTCGCCGCCGACGTAGTTCGAGACGCACGAGAGGGTGACCGCCTCCTCGACCTGGTCCATCTTCGAGAGGTCGTCGTAGGTGACCGTGAAGGGATGGTCGACCATGCCGCTCAGCGAGAGCTTCCAGTGCGCGACGTCGACCTGCGGGACCACGAGCGCGGTGTCGATCCGGTAGAAGTCGTTCGTCGGGCACGATGTACGGGCTGAGCCCCTTGACGGGGAACGACGGCGACCCCGGGCGTCTCGAAGGCGGCCGGTGACCCCGGTGGCACCAGGCGGTTGCTCGGGCGGATGAGGCGGATCTTCTCGCGCACCGCCTCGATCGACGACCGCGCCCGCAGCGAGCGGCCGGCGAGGGCGGTGGTCACGCCGAAGGCGCCTGCCGCGGCGGCCCACCCGAAGAAGGCCCGGCGCGTGCGCGGCCGTGTCGGTGGGACGGGCCTTGACCCCGCGCGGTCGCGGGCGGCGGTGGAGGGGCGGCCAGGGGGAAGTGGCCCGTCCGGGCGATCGACAAGAGCACGAACAGCGTGACGACGCCTGCGCCGGCGGCCAGCAGCGCGGCGACGACGGCCAGCGGCACCGAGGCCAACGGGTCCTTGGCGGCGGCGATCACCCCGGTGAGGGCGAACGCGGCGAAGCCCACCACCGGGATCCAGGGTCGCCGCCGACCGGCCGACCCGAGTGCCGCACCGATGAGCAGCGATGTGAGCACGATGCCGAGGATCAGCGACGGCTTGTCGGCGGTGCCCAGCACGCTGATGGCGGTCCGGGCCACACCCCCGCCCGACTCGTGGATGAACAGGCTGCCGACGCTGCCCACGAGCGACTGCTGGCGCGAGCCGATGCCCGTGACGAGCTCGCCCACCCCGAGGGCCACGCCGGCGGCCACGGCACCGGCCAGCCGGCCCTGACCGAGCGTCGGCTCGGGCCGCGACGCTGCTCCCGCTCCGGTCGAACCCGGGGCGCTGCGGTCCTGGCGCGGGAGTCCGGGTCGTCGCGCGGGGGCCGGAATGGACGCTCACAGAACCTCTACGGTGCCAGAGACCGGCGGGGATCTCTGGTCAGGGCCCGAAGTTTCCTGGCCCGATGTCCTGGCCCTGTCCCGCCTGCGGCCGAGGTTCAGGCGCGGCCCAGCATGGCCAGCAGCTGCTCGTGGTCCGAGGCGCCCTCGCCGGCATCGCGGCGGGTGCCGAACATCCCGCTGCCCGACAACATGTCGATCTGCGGCTCGAGCACGGCCAGCGCGACCGTGACCAGCTCGGGGTCGAGGTCGGCGGACTGGCCGGTCGAGGCGGCCACGTCCCAACCGTGCACGAGCACGTCGACGAAGCGGTGACCGCAGTAGACCTCGCCGGGGACGGGACCGTAGGAGACCGCCACCGGTGCTTCCATGGCCTGGGGACCGCGGAAGGCGGCGGCAGCCGGCGCGGCCGAGGCGTCGTAGGCGGCCAGCGGGTCGGTGCCGAGCAGGTCACCGTCGAAGCGGTCGCCCACATCGTCGATGGTGCCCCCGTCGACGAGCGGGACGACCCACAGGTTGCCGCCGACGATGTGGTTGACGAGCGCGCGCACGTCCCACTCGCCGCACACGCTCTCGCGGTCCCACTGGTCGGCGCGGACTCCGGCCACGAACGCGCGTGTCGCGTCGAGCGATCGGGCATGGGCCTCGGGCAGTTCGAGCGGCATCGGCTGGCCTCCCCTGGTGACGGTTCCTCGAGAGTCGACCTCGTCGCGCTCGGCCTGTCAACCGCAGGCGAACCGATCGGCGCGACCGGTCGTAGTCCTGCCCGAGTGGATCCCAGATGCTGCCGACGAGAGGAAGATGCCGTGCTGGTCGAGCCGTCGAGCCGAGACCGACGCCGGACGAGCCGCCTGCGGTGGCTGCTGCTGGCGGGAGGGCTGATGCTGGTGGCCGCCGGGTGCGGGTCGAGCGGCGGGAAGACCTCGACCGGGTCGACCTCGGGCACCTCGGCACCGGCCGGGACGGCCGCCGCCACCTCGAGCTCGTCCACCTCGACCACCATGTCGAGCGGCTCGTCGACGAGCTCGTCGGCCGGCTCGTCCACGACGGCGGGCCATACGGCGCCCCCTCCGCCCACGACGGCGCCGCCGGCCACGACGATGGCGCCGCCCACGACCCACGCCCCGCCCACCACGGCGGCCACCACGACGACCAAGCCGGCCACCACGACCTCCGGTGGGGGCATCGGGTTCTGAACCCGCCCTGGTGACGTGCCTACCGACTGGTCGGTAGGCTACGGTGGGCTCTCGATACCAGGCCCCCCAGGATGCCCCGGATGCCGTCCACGCCCGCAGTCGCCGATCGATCCACGGCCCCCGAGTCGACGAGCGCGGAGGCCGACGGCGTCGGCCTCAGGGGCCCCGACGACGGCGTCGGCCGCCGGAGCCCCGACGAGCGGGTCAATCGGCTCACCTCGATCCCGTTCATCCTGGTGCACCTGCTGCCGTTGCTGGCCATCTTCACCGGGGTGTCGACCCGTGCCGTGGTCCTGTGCGTCGTCCTCTACTTCGGGCGCATGTTCTTCATCACCGGCGGCTACCACCGGTACTTCTCGCACCGCAGCTACCGCCTCAACCGCTTCTGGCAGTTCGTGATGGCCTTCGGCGGCGGCACGGCCGCGCAGAAGGGCGCGCTGTGGTGGGCCTCGCACCACCGCGACCACCATCGCTACAGCGACAGCCCGAGCGACGTGCACTCGCCCACCCAGAAGGGCTTCTTCTGGAGCCACGTCGGGTGGATCCTGTGCGACAAGTACGCGGCGACCGACTACGACCGCATCAAGGACTTCTCGAAGTACCCCGAGCTCGTCTTCCTCAACAAGCAGGACTGGATCGCGCCGTGGGCGCTCGGCGATCGCCTGCTTCGTGATCGCGGGCTGGAGCGGCCTGCTGATCGGCTTCTTCCTGTCGACCGTGCTGCTGTGGCACGCCACCTTCACGGTCAACTCGCTGGCGCACGTGATGGGTCGGCGTCGCTACGCCACCGAGGACACGAGCCGCAACTCGGTCCTGATCGCCACGCTGACCATGGGTGAGGGATGGCACAACAACCACCACTACTACCAGGCCTCGGCCCGGCAGGGCTTCTTCTGGTGGGAGTGGGACCCGACCTACTACGTGCTCAAGGGGCTCAGCTGGCTGCACGTCGTCAAGGGCCTGCGCACCCCGCCGGCCCGGGTGCTCGACGCCAACCGGGTGGCGCAGGGCACCTTCGACATCGGGATGTTCCGCGCCCACTGGGGCAAGGCCACCCGCGCCGTGTCGACTCCGCTCGCACGCCGGCAGGTCGCAGGCGGCCATCGCCCAGAGCCTGGCGACGCACAAGCAGGCGCTCGAGGGATTCGTGCACTCGTCGCTCGAGTCGGCCGAGGAGCTGGCGCGGGCCAACCGCCTCGGCCAGCGCGAGCTCGGCCTCGAGAGCTGACGCCGCGCGCCGGGTCGGCCCGGCATGCAGGAGTTGAGTCGGGCCGGGCGGCGGTCGATGATGGGGCCATGACCGATCCCCAGGTGGTGGACGACACGGGCGGTGGCGTCTCGGCTCCAGCGTCGGTGTTCGCCGCGATCGTGTCGCAGCAGTTCGGCGACTTCGACTGGGAGGACCCGTGGTCCACCTACGACCGCATGCGGTCAGAGGCCCCGGTCTGGAAGAACGACCTCGACGAGTGGGTCATGACCCGCCACGCGGACTGCGAAGCCGTGCTGCGCGACCCGCGGTTCAGCTCGAACCCGGTGCACCGCGACCCGCCGCTCGTGGTGGACGGCTCGTTCCCCGACATCAGCTCGGTCGACTCCCACACGCTGCTGTTCATGGATCCGCCGGACCACACCCGGCTGCGCGGTCTGGTCAGCAAGGCGTTCACCCCCCGGACGGTCGAGCGGCTGCGTCCCCGCATCCAGGAGCTGGTCGACGGCATCCTCGACGAGGCCGCCGACAGAGGATCGCTCGACGTCGTCGCCGACCTCGGCTACGAGCTGCCGGTGACGGTGATCTGCGAGCTGATGGGTGTGCCGCTGGGCGACCGCGACCAGTTCGCGGGATGGTCGTCCGACGCGTCACGCCTGCTCGACGGGTTCATGACGGCGGACGAGCTGCAGGCGGGACTGCTGGCGGCCATGAGCTTCTTCGCCTACTTCAACAACCTCTTCGACGAGCGCCGGCGCAGCCCCGGCGACGACCTGATCAGCGCGCTGCTGGCGGCCGAGGAGGCCGGCGACCGGCTGCTGCCCGAGGAGCTGAGCAGCATCGTGGTGCTGTTGTTCATCGCGGGGCACGAGACGACCATGAACCTGATCGGCAACGGTACGCTAGCGCTGCTCCGCCAACCTGACGAGCTCGCCCGCTGGCGGGACGATCCGACGCTCGACGCGTCCGCGGTCGAGGAGCTGTTGCGGTTCGATCCGTCCGCGCACATCACCGGGCGCACCGCCACCGAGGACATCGTGGTCAACGGCCACCCGATCCGAAGGGGAGCAGGGGTCATCACCCTGATCGCCGCGGCCAATCGCGACCCCGACCGCTTCGATGCGCCCGATCGGCTCGACCTGGGCCGGCTGGACAACCACCACCTCGCCTTCAGCCAGGGCATGCACTACTGCCTCGGCGCGGCCCTGGCCCGGCTCGAGGGACAGATCACCATCGGCAGCCTGGTGCGGCGCTTCCCCGACATCGAGCTGGCCGAGCAGCCGGTCCATCGCGATCACTTCGTGTTGCGGGGGCTCAAGTCCCTGCGGGTGAGCGTCTGAGGCTGCGCGGCCCCCAGGGCGGAGCAGCACGAATCGTGACACCCGGATGGCGAAGCAGGTGAAGTGACTTGACCTTTGGCCCGCGCGTGCCGATACTCGTGGGGATGCCCGCGACGACCGGACTCCTCCTTCTCATGTAGGCGAGCGCCACATACCGGCGCTCGCCGAAGCTCCTGTGCCTCCGGGCCAGGAGCTTCTTGCGTTTTCCGACCGACCACACCGAGAGGTATCCCGATGCCACCCCAGCCCGTACACCCGAAGAAGATGCCGTTCGAGAAGTACGAGCCGTTCCTGCCGCTCACGCTGCCCGACCGGACCTGGCCCGACCAGCGCACCACCAAGGCGCCGCGGTGGTGCTCGGTCGACCTGCGCGACGGCAACCAGGCGCTCATCGACCCGATGGATCCCGAGCGCAAGCGGCGCATGTTCGACGTCGTCGTGGAGATGGGCTTCAAGGAGATCGAGGTCGGCTTCCCGTCGGCCAGCCAGCCCGACTTCGACTTCGTCCGCCAGCTCATCGAAGACGACCTGATCCCCGACGACGTCACCATCCAGGTGCTGACGCAGTGCCGGCCAGGAGCTGATCGAGCGGACCTACGAGTGCATCGCCGGGGCGCCGCGGGCCATCGTCCACTTCTACAACTCGACCTCGGTGCTGCAGCGGCGGGTGGTGTTCGGGCTCGACAAGGCCGGCATCACCGCAGATCGCGGTCGAACGCCGCCCGCCTGTGCCGCAAGCTCGAGGAGACGATCCCCGGCACCGACGTCCGCTACGAGTACTCGCCCGAGAGCTTCACCGGCACCGAGACCGACTACGCCGTCGAGATCTGCGAGGCGGTGATGGACGTCATCGAGCCGACGCCCGACCGGCCGTTCATCCTGAACCTGCCGGCCACGGTCGAGATGTACACGCCGAACATCTACGCCGACACGATCGAGTGGTTCCTGCGCACCGTGCGCAACCGCGACCGAGTCGTGCTGTCGCTGCACCCGCACAACGACCGCGGCACGCGCGTCGCCGCCGCCGAGCTCGGGCGTGATGGCCGGCGCCGACCGGGTCGAGGGCACGCTGTTCGGCAACGGCGAGCGCACCGGCAACGTCGACCTCATCACGCTGGCCATGAACCTGTTCAGCCAGGGCGTCGACCCCGAGCTCGACATCAGCGACATCGACGCCCTGCGCCGCACCGCCGAGTACTGCAACCGCCTGCCCGTCCACGAGCGCCACCCCTACGTCGGCGACCTCGTCTACACCTCGTTCTCGGGCTCGCACCAGGACGCCATCAAGAAGGGCTTCGCCGCGCTCTACGCCGACGCCGAGGCCGCGGGCCGCGGCCGCGACTACGAGGTCTGGGGCGTGCCGTACCTGCCGATCGACCCGGCGCACGTGGGCCGCGCCTACGAGGCCGTCATCCGGGTCAACAGCCAGTCGGGCAAGGGCGGCGTCGCCTACATCATGGAGGACGAGCACGGCTTCGAGCTGCCCCGCCGGCTGCAGATCGAGTTCTCGCGCAGCATCCAGACCATCACCGAGGACACCGGCACCGAGATCAGCCCGACGGCGATGTGGGACACGTTCACCCAGACCTACCTGCCGGAGGAGCCGTCGGTCGAGCTGCGCAGCCACGAGGTCGACGACCGACGCCGACGAGGTGGCGACGCTCACCGCGCAGCTGCTGGTCGACGGCGAGCGCGTCACGATCACGCGGCGCGGGCAACGGCCCGATCGACGCGTTCGTCGTCGCCCTGCGCGACCGACCTCGGTCTCGAGCTCGACGTCGTCGACTACCACGAGCACGCCATCGGCGCGCGGCGCCGACGCCAACCGCGGTCGCCTACGTCGAGACGGTCGACGGCGACGGCGTCACCCGATGGGGGATCGGCACCCATCCCAACATCGTCACCGCCTCGCTGCGGGCCGTGCTCTCGGCCGCGGACCGCGCCCGCCGCGGCGACCAAGGCCGCTGATCGATCATTCGAACTCGATGGCGCTGAAGCGCCCGAGCTTCGACAGGTTGTGGCGGGCGTTGATCATCCGCACGGTGCCCGACTTCGAGCGCATCACCAGCGACTGCGTGGTCGACCCGCGGTGGTCGTAGTGGACGCCCTTGAGCAGCTCGCCGTCGGTGATGCCGGTGGCGGCGAAGAAGCAGTTGTCGCCGGCGACGAGGTCGTCGGTGGTGAGCACCCGCTCGAGGTCGTAGCCGGCGTCGATGGCGGCGTCGCGCTCGTCGTCGTTGCGGGGCCAGAGCCGGCCGAGGATCTCGCCGCCCATGCACTTGAGCGCGGCCGCGGTGATGACGCCCTCGGGGGTGCCGCCGATGCCGAACAGGATGTCGGCGCCCGAGTCGGGCCAGGCCGTCGAGATGGCGCCGGCCACGTCGCCGTCGGGGATCAGACGGATGCGGGCGCCGGCTGAGCGCACCTCGTCGATGAGCTCGTCGTGGCGGTCGCGCTCGAGGATCACGGCGGTGACGTTGCGGACCGACTCGCCCTTGGCCTTGGCCACCGCCTGCAGGTTCTCGGTGATCGAGCGGTTGAGGTCGATCACGCCCACGCACTCGGGCCCGACCGCGATCTTCTCCATGTAGACGCACGGGCCCGGGTCGAACATCGTGCCCCGCTCGCTGACCGCGATCACCGCCAGCGCGTTGCCGCGGCCCTTGGCCGTGAGCGTGGTGCCGTCGATCGGGTCGACGGCGATGTCGGTCGCGGGTCCGTTGCCGTCGCCCACCGACTCGCCGTTGAACAGCATCGGCGCCTCGTCCTTCTCGCCCTCGCCGATGACCACGATGCCGTCCATGGGCACGCTGCCGAGGGTGATGCGCATGGCATCGACGGCCGCCCCGTCGGCCCCTTCCTTGTCGCCGCGGCCCATCCAACGGGCCGCGGCCAGCGCGGCCGCCTCGGTCACCCGCACGATGTCGAGGGCCAGGTTCCGGTCGGGTTGGGTCGAGACGCTGTCGGCCATGGGTCGACAAGGTAGTCGGCCGGCCGAATGGCGACCGCCCGGTGTCTGATCGCTCGACGGCCTAGCGGTCGTGCAGGGCGGTGCGGACCTAACCTGCCGGTCGGCCCCCGCTGCTCGGAGGCCGACGAGACACGGAGGGACCGTTGACGACCACGGCTGGGCGGCCGGCGCCAGGTGGTCGTCGCGGCGCGCTGCGGGCCCGACTCGAGGCCGACCCCCGCTACCGGTGGATCGTGCTGGTCAGCGTGCTGCTCGGCCTGCTCAGCGTCAACATCACCTTCACGATCTTCAACGTGGCGCTGGTCGACATCGCGAAGGACCTCCACACCACCCAGAACGTCCTGACGTGGGCCATCACCGGGCCCCTCCTGCTGGTCGGCGTGGCCGCCCCGACCGCCGGCAAGATCGGCGACCTGCACGGCCACCGCCGGCTGTACCTGTTCGGGCTGTCGCGGCGCGCTGCTGTGCGCGGTGCTCACCGCCTCGGCGCAGGGGGTGGGCTGGCTCATCGCGGCGCGCCTGCTCTCGGGCATCGAGGGGGCGTGCACCACCGCGGCCTCGTGGTCGCTGCTGTTCCGCGTCTTCCCACCCGAGGACCGCACCAAGGTGCTCGGCTGGTGGTCGCTCGTCGGCGCCGGCGGTCCGGTGCTCGGCGTCGCGCTCGGCGGTCCGCTCATCCAGGCCTTCGGGTGGCGCTGGATCTTCGTGATCCAGGCGCCGCTGATCGCCATCGCCTTGCTGGTCAACTCGATCGTGCTGCGCGAGACCGAGCCGACGCGAGGGGCAGCGCCTCGACGTCGCCGGCGCCGTGCTCCTCGCGCTCGGCGTCGGCAGCCTGCTGTTCGGGCTCAACAAGAGCACCGACTGGGGATGGGCGAGTCCCGGTGTGCTGATCAGCCTGGCGCTCTGCCCCTTGGCGCTGCTCGCCTTCGTGCTGGTCGAGCGCGGGCGGTCGATCCGCTGCTGCCGCTCGAATGGCTGCGCCGACGCAACTTCGCGCTGCCGTGCGCGGCCAACCTGTGCGCCAACTTCGCGTACCTCGGCGGCTTCTTCCTCACCCCGCTGCTGCTCGAGCGAGGGTTCGGGTACAGCGTGTCGCACGCCGGCTACCTGCAGATCGCGCGGCCGCTGACGTTCGCGATCGCCGCCCCGGTCGCCGGCTACCTGGCGGTGCGCACCGGCGAGCGGGCCGCGTCGGTGAGCGGGCTGGCGATGATCGTCCTGTCGATGCTGGTGTTCGCCAGCCTCACGCGCGCCGGGCAACGACCTCGTCGTCGTGGTCGGCGCTGGCGCTGTCGGGCATGGGCATGGGCGTCGCCGCGCCGTCGCTGTCGGCCAGCGTGGCCAACGCGGTCGAGCTGTCGCCGCATGGGCACGGCCAGCGCAGCGATGCAGATGACGGGACAGGTGGGTCAGGTCGCCGGCATCCAGATCATGGAGACCGTGCAGGTCGCGCGCCAGCACGAGCGCCGGCGTGGTCGGTTCGTTCAGCTCGGCCTACGTGGTGGGCGCCATCGCCGCCGGCGTCGGTGTGGTGGCGGCCGCCTTCATCCGACGGTCGGTGCCCCGCGGAGGCCCCGTTCGTGCCGGTCGAGCCCATGGTCGGCTGACCCGCCGGTGGGCGATACTGGGGGGCATGGGAGCAGCTGAGTGGCAAGGCAGGCGATGGCCGCGGCCGGCCGTCGCGACGTCGACTTCGAGACGATGTCGGGGGTGCCGCTCGAGCCGCTCTACGGCCGACCGGCACGACGGCGATCGGCGCGATCGCGCCGACGATCGGATCGGGTGGCCCGGTCAGTACCCCTACACCCGTGGCCCCTACGCCTCGATGTACCGCTCGAAGCTGTGGACGATGCGCATGTTCGCCGGCTTCGGCACGGCGACCGACACCAACCAGCGCTTCCGCGAGCTGCTGGCCGCCGGCGGCGACGGGCTGTCGACCGCGTTCGACCTGCCCACGCTGATGGGCCGCGACAGCGACGACCCGCTGGCCGAGGGCGAGGTCGGCAAGTGCGGCGTGGCCGTCGACACGCTGGCCGACATGGAGGACCTGTTCGCCGGCATCGACCTCGGCTCGGTCACCACGTCGATGACGATCAACTCGCCGGCGGCGGTCATCTTCGCCATGTACATCGCGGTCGGCCGAGCAAGACCGGGGTCGAGCGGCGCACGCCTCGGCGGCACGCTGCAGAACGACATCCTGAAGGAGTACCAGGCGCAGAAGGAGTTCGTCTTCCCGCCCCGCCCGTCGATGCGCCTCGTCGCCGACACGATCCGGTTCTGCGCGGCCGAGATGCCGCGCTGGCACCCGGTGTCGATCTCGGGCTACCACATCCGCGAGGCGGGTTCGACGGCGGCCCAGGAGCTCGCCTTCACCCTGGCCAACGGGTTCGCCTACGTCGAGCTGGCCCGCGCGGCCGGCCTCGACCGTCGACGAGTTCGCGCCCCGGCTCAGCTTCTTCTTCAACGCCCACATCGACTTCTTCGAGGAGATCGCCAAGTACCGGGCCGCCCGGCGCATCTGGGCCCGCTGGATGCGCGAGCACTACGGCGGCCACCGACCCTCGTTCGATGACCCTGCGGTTCCACACCCAGACCGCCGGCGTCTCGCTCACCGCGCAGCAGCCCGAGGTCAACATCGCCCGCACCGCCATCGAGGCCCTGGCCGGTGTGCTCGGTGGCACGCAGAGCCTGCACACCAACTCGATGGACGAGGCGCTGGCCCTGCCCGACCGACAAGGCGGCCCGCATCGCGCTGCGCACCCAGCAGGTGATCGCCCACGAGACCGGCGTGGCCAACGTGGCCGATCCGCTCGGTGGTTCGTGGTTCGTCGAGGCGCTGACCGACGAGATCGAGGCGCAGGCCGAGGAGATCTTCGCCACGTTGGCCGAGCGCGGCGACGGATCGATGCTCGAGGGCGTGTACGCGGGCGATCGACGACGGCTGGTTCCAGGGCGAGATCGCCGAGGCCGCCTACCAGTTCGAGCGCAAGCTCAACCGCGGTCGCCGCATCCTGGTGGGGGCCAACGCGTTCACCGAAGGCGACGACGACGAGGCGCTCGAGCTGCTGCACATCACCGACGAGCACGAGCAGGCGCAGGTCAAGCGGCTCGGCGCCGTCAAGGCCGACCGCGACGCCGATGCGGTGCGCGCCGCGCTGGCCCGCGTCGCGGCCGACGCCGCGCAGAGCCGAGGTCAACCTCATGCCCACGCTCATCGACGCCGTGCGCGCCTACGCGACCGAGGGCGAGATCATGGAGACCCTGGCCGACGTGTTCGGCCGCCACGTCGAGACGCCGGTCTTCTAACCGGACGGAGCCGGTCCTGTAGCCGGGTGGAGCCGACCCCTGGCGTGGCGTGCAAGGATGCGCCGCATGGCGACCGAGGACGAGCCCGAACAGGACGAGCCCGAACAGGACGATCCCGAGACAGGACGAGCCCGAGCACGTCACCTACGAGCTGAGCGAATGGTCGGGTGAAGCCCGCGTGATGCTCGAGCAGCTGCTGGCCGGGGCTGACGTGGCGCGGGCGTGGGAGGGCACCGACCTCGTCGTCCGCGCCGATGCCGAAGCACTGGTCGACGACCTGGTCGAGCAGGTGCGCGCCACCGACCAGCCGATGCTCGATCCCGACGCCGAGAAGGTCGTGTACGAGGTCAACGACTGGACGCGCGACCAACTGGCCTCGCTCACCGACGCCCTCGCCGAGCGGGGATCGGCTACGAGTTCGACGTCGAGGGCGACCTGGTCGTGCTGGCCACCGACGAGGACGGGGTCGAGGCGCTGCTCGACGTGCATCGAGTTCGGCTCGGCTGACGGCTCGGCCAGCGGCTCGACCGGCGATCTCGCCACCGTCGTCGGCACCGACGAGGACCCGGGCGGCGATCCCGGCGACCCCGACGACGGCCTCGAGACCGCCGAGATCCTGTCGGACCTCTTCGTGGCCTGCGATCGGCTTCAGCAGCACGCCAGCGACCACGACGGGGTGCTCGGAGCGGTGGCCGCGGCGGGCAAGCTCGACGGCCGGGCGGTGCCCGTTCGGCTACGAGCCGCCGGTGTGGAAGGCAGATCCAGGCCGACGCGGTCCAGCTGCGCGACGAGCTCGAGGGCGACGAGGCCACCGACATCGACATCCAGCTGCGGGCCAAGGCCGTGCGAGCCCGGCTGCGCGACTTCGTCTGACCCACCTCACCGCGCGTCTCGCATCGGATCGGTCTGCGCGGGACGCGACCCGCCGGATGGCGGTGGTGCCGGTTAGCGTGAGCCCATGGTCGTCGCCGAGCTCGAGGTCTACCACTCGCGCCCGATCGCGCCGACCCGGCGGGTGTCGCTCGGGCACGATGATGCTGCCCACCGATCCGCCGCCCGGCTTCGGCGGCATCCTGCTCGGGGGCATCGTCGCCAACCACATCGGGGGCATCGATCCCGACCTCGTGCCCGACCTGATGCGCCTGACCACCGAGCTCGAAGAGGGCCGGCGCATCCCGCAGCCCCGCCTGCGCCACCGTCTCCAGGAGGACAAGGTCGGGCTGCAGCGCAGCCGCCATCGGCTCATCGGCGAGGGCGAGGCCCTGCGCTTCGAGTTCGACGACCCGCACGGCCTGCCCGCCCAGCAGGTGCTGGCGGCGGTCTACGCCGCCGGTCGGCTCGATCCGAGCGTCCGCCACTCGGTGATGGGTGCGGTCCGCCGCGCCGTGCGTGTGGGAGGGCCCGGTCGGTGACGACCTCATCTCGGTGCTGGCCGGTGTCGGTCGCGGTCGACCGCTGTCGACGCGGGCGCTCGAGGATCCCCGCTCGTGGGCCATCGAGGTGCTCGGGCTGGGCCTCGACCTGCGCGCCCAGGCGCGCGACGACGGGGCTCCGAGCGCGCCGACCGTGCAGCGCCAGTTCCGCGAGCAGCTGCGCGCCGCCCACCCCGACCACGGCGGCGACGTCGATGCCGCCGCCCAGCGGATCGCCGAGCTGACCGAGGCGCGGCGCATCCTGCTCGGCTGACTGCGCCCGGGCGCGGACGACGGCCGGGCCGGCCGCGCTGCTGCTCGCCCCGGGCGCGGGGGCCGACCGCACGCACCACACGCTCGTGGCGGTGGCCGACGCCGTCGCGCCGCTGCCGACCGCCCGCATGGACTTCCCGTACCGCAAGGCCGGCCGGCGCCGCGCCCCGACCGGCCGCCGGTGGCGGTGGCCGCGGTCGTGGCCGAGGCCGAGATCGCTGGTCGAGCGGGCCGGGGTGGATCCCGCCCGGCTGGTGCTCGGCGGCCGGTCCTTCGGCGGTCGGATGTGCTCGATGGCGGTGGCCGAGGGGCTGCCGGCGGCCGGGCCTGGTGCTGCTCAGCTACCCGCTGCACCCGCCGGGCAAGCCCGACCGGCTGCGCGTCGAGCACTTCGGCGCGCTCGACGTGCCCTGCCTGTTCGTGTCCGGCGAGAGGGATCCGTTCGGCTCGCCCGACGAGTTCGACCGCCGCCGTCGCGGCCATCCCCGGCCCGGTCACGCAGGTGTGGTTGCCGGGTGGCCACGATCCCCAGCGGCCAGGACGACGCGATCGCCGAGATCGTGGTCGACTGGATCACCGGGCTCGGAGCCGACCTGCGCTGAGCGCCGTGATCAGGTGTTGATCTGCACCGGCGTGCCGAGCGGCAGCTCGTGGGCCAGCTTGGTGATGTTGGCGTTGCTCATGCGGATGCAGCCGTGGCTCACCTGGGTGCCGAGGTACTGCGGCTCGTTGGTGCCGTGGATGCCGAGCTGGCCGGGGCCGCCGTTGAAGCTCGTGAGCGTGTCCGAGTAGCCCGACAGGCCGTAGGCGTACGGGCCGTAGTCGCCGTTCGGGTTCGGTGCGTCTTGATCAGCTCGGTCGTGTAGTAGATGCCGCCGGGAGTGGGGGTGTTGTTCTTGGCCACCCCGATCTTGATCGAGTCGATCTGGTGGCCGTCCTTGAACACCTTGAGCGTGAACTCGCCGAGGTCGGCCTCGAGCCGGTAGGGGTTGGGGCAGCACGCTCACGTCGGTGGCCTTGACCCAGCCGGTGCTGCCGTTGGGGCGGACGGGCAGGTACACCTCGAGCCAGTTGCAGTGCTGGGCGACGGGGAAGTCCTTGACCAGGAAGGTGAGCGGCACCGGCGCGCCGGGGTCGTTGTTGACGAGGAACGGGTTGGTCATGGTGCGGGCCGGCGGCGGCGCGCCGGGCTGGGCGTAGATGTCGAGGGTGCCCGCCTTCTGGCGGCGGTGGCGACCAGGCTCTGGCCGGTGTGCAGGGTCGAGCAGGTGGAGGGCAGCGTGGACGCGGTGACCGTCGCAGGGGCGGCGCTCGTCTGGGGCTGGGATGGTGCCGGCGAGCGTCGGGCGGCTCGAACCCTGGCCACAGCCGGCCACGACCAGCATGGCCACGACGACGGCCACGACCACGGGCACGGTTGCGCCGCCGCTGCGCCGCAGGCGCGGGGTCGAGGTCGGGCTCGAGGAGGTCGAGGTCGGAGGGGACGAGCGTCGAGGCACGGCTTCCGAGGCTACCGGGCCCGCGTCGCCCGCTCGGGTCAGGGAGGTGGATCCGGGTCGGGCTCGGTCGGGACCTCGGCGGTCAAGCCGTCGAACGACAGGATCTCGTGGCCGAACGGGGCGTCGCCCAGCCCGAGGCGAACGCGGCGGCCGCCAGGCCGACATCCGACAGGCCGACATCCGACAGGCCGGCATCCGACGGGTTCAGGTCCTCGAGCTCGACCGAGGCGGTCTCGGGGAACAGCACGAGGATGAGCACGACGACGACGACCGGGCCGACGGCCAGCACGGCCATGGCGGTGCCCAGCCCGCCGGCCCGATCGGCGAGCCACCCGGCCAGGGCCAGGCCGGTGGCGCTGCCGAGCACGCGTGAACAGGTTGATGAGCCCGTTGGCCAGCCCCGCGCGAGTCGGTGGGGAACAGCTCGGGTCCGTAGACGGCCAGGGCGGGCACGGCCATGGCGCCGAGCACGGTGCCGAGCAGCGACCACACCCACATGGCCGGCCCCGCGGTCAGGAACATGAGGACCGTGAACCCGGCCCCGGCGCCGACGCCGATCGAGCCGATGAGGCGGCGTCCGCGGCGGTCGGCCAGCCGGCCGCCGACCACGATCCCGATGCCGCCGGGGGTGCTGGTGAGGATCTGGAAGGCGATGATCCCGCCGGCCGAGAAGCCGCGGTCGGTGCGGAGGTACTCGTTCAGGAACGAGCTGGCCGGGAGCACGAACAGGGCGAGCAGGAACCCGGCCGCGGACAGCAGCGCCAGTCGCCGGCGATCCATGGTCCGCAGCTGCGTCGCGCCAGCCGAGGTGCGGTGCCGACTGCGCGCTGGCGCGACGAACCGCTCGGTCTCGGGGATGCGCCGGCCGAGGCTCAGCACGATCGGGATAGGCCAGGAGCGGCACCACGTAGAGGATCCGCCAGGCGCCGGGGCCGATGCTCGGCCACGCTTGAGCAGCATCACCGCCATGCCCGCGCCGAGCGCGGCCGTCGCGGTGAGCACCGAGACGGCGAAGGCGCGCGAGCCGGCGGGCATCTCCTCGACCGCGATGATGGCGATGACCAGGGTGAGCGCGGTCGAGAAGGCCCGCGCCAGGGTCTGGCTGACGCCGAGCCACGCCAGGTCGGGGGCCAGCGCGCCGGTGGCGGTGAGCAGCGCAGCCCACCACGGCCGAGAAGACGAGCACCCAGCGACGTCCGCGCCGGTCGGCCAGGGCGACGATGGCCAGCGCCAGGATCGCACCGACCCGGGTGGCGGCCAGCATCACGCCGATGGCCCCGTCGCTGACGCCGAAGTCCTGCTTGAAGTAGGTGTTGGTCTGGCTGAGCAACGTGCCGAGGTAGCCGCTGAACACCGAGAAGACGCACAGCAGGGACAGCGCCACCGTCATGCGGGCGTCGAGGTGGTCGGGCGGCGCCCACCAGGGATGGCGGGACGGCGATGCGGCGAGACGGGGCTGGCGGAGCTGGCGCCGCACGGGCAGCTCGAACAGGAACCCCCACACCGGGATGGCCAGGCGGTAGGTGATCGTCTCGGTGACCGAGCTCTGGCCGAGGTCGGCGTCCGGGCTGGACCGGCGACGCGTCGCGGTGGTAGCGGTGGAACGGGCCGGATTCGAGCGTGAACCCGCCGTCGGCGTCGACGCCGCTCGACCACGCAGGTCGGTGCGGGGCAGCAGGTAGGCTCGACCTCGTCGTCGGCTACGACGTGGGTGGTACGATCCTCGCACGCTTGGGCCATCCGGGTGGCGCCGGAGCATACTGACCACGTGGACCGGATCATCGTTCGCGCCAGCGGACCGCTGTCAGGAGAGGTGAGGATCGGCGGGGCCAAGAACTCGGTCCTCAAGCTGATGGCCGCGACCTGCCTGGCCGAAGGCACCTACCACCTGGACAACGTGCCCGACATCTCCGATGTGACCTCGATGTGCGAGCTGCTGTCGTCGATGGGGATGACCGTGCGGCGCGAGAGGGCCGCCACGAGCTGATCATCCACCACCCGCCCGGCATCGTCCCCGAGGCGCCCTACGAGCTGGTCGAGCGCATGCGGGCGTCGATCAACGTGCTCGGTCCGCTGGTGGCCCGCTACGGGCGGGCCCGGGTGGCCCTGCCCGGCGGCGACGACTTCGGGCCCCGCCCGATCGACATGCACGTGCGCGGCCTCGAGCAGCTGGGTGCCACCTTCGCGTCGGCGCACGGCTACATCGAGGCCACCGCGCCGCGCCTGACCGGCGCGCCGATCCTGCTCGAGTTCCCGAGCGTCGGTGCGACCGAGAACGCGCTGACCGCGGCCGTGCTGGCCAAGGGCACCACGATGATCGACAACGCGGCGCGCGAACCCGAGATCGCCGACCTGGCCGACTTCCTCAACGCCATGGGCGCGCACGTGTCCGGGGCGGGGACCTCGACCATCACCGTCGAGGGTGTCGACGACCTGCACCCGACCACCCACACGGCCGTGCCCGATCGGATCGAGGTGGCGACCTACCTGGCCGCGCGTCGGCGTGGCCGGCGGCGAGATCGCCCTCGTCGGGGCGCGGGCCGACCACGTCGACATGCTCATCCGCAAGCTCACCGAGATGGGCATGTCGATCACCGTCGACGGGCCTGACGACCCGACCCGCGAGCCGGTGCTGCGGGCGGTGGCGCCCGAACGCCTGCTGGCGGTCGACGTGTCGACGCTGCCCTATCCGGGCCTGGCCACGGACTACAAGCCGTTCTTCGTGGCCATGCTGACCACCGCCGACGGCGTGGGGATCGTGACCGAGAACATCTTCTCGGGCCGGTTCCGCTACATCGACGAGCTCGTGCGGATGGGCGCCGACATCCGCACCGAAGGCCACCACGCTGTCGTGCGGGGCAAGCCGCGCGCTGTCCGGCGCGCCGGTGCGGGCCCCCGACATCCGGGCCGGGGCGGCGCTGGTGGTGGCGGCCCTGCGGGCCGAGGGCGAGACGATCGTGGCCGACGCTCACCACCTCGAACGGGGCTACGAGGGGCTCGTCGACAAGCTGGTGGCCCTCGGCGCGACGGTGGGGTGGCACTGAGCCGGGAACATCGCCGCGCGGCCGGTGGTTGATAATGATGCGTGCGCAGCGCGACCATGCGCCCGTCCCGACACCTTCCAGGAGAACCATGCGAGCGCAGGTCGAGCAGACCATCCAGGCGATCCGTCCGGCCATCCAGGCCGACAACGGCGACATCTACCTGCGCGACGTCGACGAGGACACCGGTGTCGTCAGCGTCGAGCTCATCGGCGCCTGCGTGTCGTGCCCGGCCTCGACGGTCACCCTCAAGGCGGGCATCGAGCGGATCCTCAAGGACCGTGTGCCCGGCGTCACCGAGGTGGTCAACGTCGGCGAAGAGGCCGAGGTGATCGGCGGCGACAAGCAGAGCCCCCTCGACCCGGCCGTCAGCGAGACGCCCGTCAGCCTCTGACCGAGGCCCGTGTCGTTAGTGTCTCGTGGCGTGCCCCGCTCGCGCTCGCTCGACACCGATCTCCTGCTGGTCGACGCGCGGGCCGGTGACCGCGCCGCGGTGGCCCGGCTGCTCACGTTGGTCGAACAGGGTGGCGACGCCGCGGCCTCGGTCGACCGCGTGGCGTTCACCCAGAGCGGCTCGGCCCGCACCATCGGGCTGACCGGCTCGCCGGGTGCGGGCAAGTCGACGCTCGTCAGCGCGCTGATCGGCGAGGCGCGGGCGGCCGGGCGCCGCGTCGGCGGTGCTGGCCATCGATCCGTCGTCGCCGTTCACCGGTGGTGCGATCCTCGGCGACCGGGTGCGCATGGGCGACCACGCGCTCGACGACGGCGTGTTCATCCGCTCGATGGCGACCCGTGGGCACCTCGGCGGGCTGGCCGTCGCCACGCCGCAGGCCGCCCGGCTGCTCGACGCGGTGGGCTGCGACCTCGTGCTGGTCGAGACGGTCGGGGTCGGCCAGGTCGAGGTCGAGGTGGCCGGCGAGGCCGACGTCACCGTCGTCGTGGTCAACCCGGGCTGGGGCGACGCGGTGCAGGCCAACAAGGCCGGCCTGATGGAGATCGCCGACGTGTTCGTGATCAACAAGGCCGACCGCCCCGGGGTCGCCGAGCACCCGACGCGACCTCGAGCAGATGCTCGAGCTGTCGGCGGCGGGCACCGAGGCGTGGCGTCCCTCCGATCACGGCGACGGTGGCCACCGCGGCCGAGGGCGTGGCCGAGGTGTGGGCGTGCGCTCGGGCTGGCCTTCGACCACCTCGCGCTCGACGGGTGACCTCGAGCGTCGGCGCGAGTCGCGCCTGGCCGCCGAGCTGCAGCGCGTCGTGGCGGCGCGGCTGGCCGAGCGCGTGGTCGAGCTGTCGGCCGGCGACGACTACGACCGCGCCCGCCGCGAGGTCGTGGCCCGGCGCCTGCCTCCGTGGCAGGCCGCGGACGACCTGGTGCGCCGCCCCGACTGAGCTCAGCTCTCGCTTCTCAACTCTCGCTGGCTGCGCAGGGAGTCGCGGATCTGGGTCAGCAGCTCGATCTCGGTGAGCTCGTGCTCCTCTTCGACCTCGTCGCGCCGGCGCAGGTTCTGCATGGTGTTGATGGCCTTGATCACCAGGAACATGGCCAGGGCCACGATGAAGAAGTTGACCAGCGCGGTGAGGAAGTTCCCGTAGTAGATCTCGGTGCCGTTGACCGTGATGGACAGGTCGTTGAAGTTCGGCGTGCCGAAGATGGCGGCGATGACCTGCATGAGCACGTCCTTGGCGAACGAGTTGACCACCTGGGTGAACGCGGCGCCGACGACGACCGCGACGGCCAGGTCGATCACGTTGCCGCGCATGATGAAGTCCTTGAACTCGTTGATCGATGCTCTTCATGGGCCGCCGAGCGTAGGCTCGGCGAGGCGCGTGCAGCCGCGCCGGTAGCGTGCGCGCCATGACCACCGACGCGACTCCCGACGAGCTCGTCCACCTCGAGCGGCGTGACGACGGCGTGGCCGTCATCACCCTCGACCACCCCAAGGTCAACGCGCTGTCGGGCGCGCTGCTCGACCAGCTGCTCGCGCGTCGCCCGCGAGCTCACCGACCGACCGCCCGGCGCGGTCGTCGTGACCGGCGGCGACCGGATCTTCGCGGCCGGAGCCGAGATCAGCGAGTTCGGCGGTCCGGCCGACGCCGACGGTCATCGGCGCCCGCTTCGTCGAGGCGCTCGACGCCGCTGGCGGCCATCCCGCGGCATGGTGATCGCCGCCGTGCACGGCTACGCGCTCGGCGGCGGGTGCGAGCTGGCGCTGGCCTGCGACGTGCGCTTCGCCTCGACCAAGGCCCGGTTCGGCCAGCCCGAGATCCTGCTCGGCATCATCCCCGGCGGCGGCGGCACCCAGCGCCTGGCCCGCCTGGTCGGGCCGGCCCGGGCCAAGGACCTGATCCTGACCGGTCGCCAGGTGCGACGCCGACGAGGCGCTCGCCATCGGCCTGGTCGACCGGGTCGTCGAGCCCGACGAGCTGATGCCGACACCGCGCTGGCCTACGCGGCGCGAGCTGGCCGGTGGCGCCCTCGCCGCCCAGGCCCTGGCCAAGCGGGCCATCGACGACGGCCTCGACGCCACGCTGGCCGACGGCCTCGCCATCGAGCAGCGACGCCTTCGTCGAGGTGTTCGGCACCGATGGACAGCCAGATCGGTGTGGCCTCGTTCCTCGAGCACGGGCCGGGGAAGGCGACCTTCACCGGCGGATGAGTCCCGGTAGCGTCGAGAGGCCATGAGCGTCCCCCCCGAGCCCACTCGGGAGCCCGTCGAGGTCGTCACCTGCTACCGCCACGCCGACCGGCGGGCCGGGGTGAGCTGCCAGCGCTGCGGGCGCCCCATCTGCCCGAGCTGCATGACCCAGGCCTCGGTCGGCTTCCACTGCCCCGAGTGCGTGAAGCAGGCGGCCAAGACCAGCCCGACCATCACCGCCCGATCGTTCGCGGACCGGGCGCCCGTCGTCACCTACGCGCTCATCGCGCTGAACGTCCTGGCCTTCGTGGCCGTCCTGTCCAGCGGCGGCTCGCTGATGGACGGCGGCGGCTCGCTCACGACCCGCTTCGGTCTGGTCGCGGGCGGGTCGCGACCGGGCCCAACACCTACGTCGGCGTCGGATTCCACGAGTGGTACCGCCTCTACACGGGCGGGTTCCTGCACGCCGGGCTCATCCACCTCGGCCTGAACATGTTCGTGCTCTGGATCATCGGCGCGCAGCTCGAGCGGCTCATCGGCCCGGCGCGCTACATCGCGCTCTACATCGTCGCCCTCGTCGCCGGCAGCTTCGCGGTGATGCTGGTCGATCCCGGCGTCCTCACCGTCGGCGCGTCGGGCGCCATCTTCGGGTTGATGGGGGCGGCCGCCGCGTACCAGCGGTCGCGGGGCATCAGCCTGATGCAGTCGGGGCTCGGCGCGCTCATCGTCATCAACCTGGTCTTCAGCTTCGCCGTGCCGGGCATCTCGATCGCCGGCCACATCGGCGGGCTGATCGGCGGGCTGGCCGCCGGCTGGCTGGTGCTCGAGCTCGATCGGCGCACGCGATCGGTGTGGGTGGCCGTCGGTGCCTGCGCCGCCATCACCGTGGCGCTGACCATCGCCGGCATCTGGGCGGCCGACCACTTCGTGGCCACCGGCCAGCCGTTCTTCTAGAGCGCGCCGGCCTCGACCAGGCGCTTGAGCGAGCGCAGGTTGCGCCGCCACACCAGACGCAGCACCTCGCCGCCGAACAGCCCGCCGATCGGGCCCCCCATCCACCACGGGAAGCGCAGGCGCTCCTTCCAGGTGAAGCGGGTGCGACCGCCGCGGACGGGCCGCAGGGTGAAGGCGCCCTTGCCCGACACCACACCGACGTGGCGCACGCCCATCTGGCGACGCGGGCGCCAACTCGTGATCTCCATGCGGTCGGTCAGCCGGGCCGGGCCGAGCCGCGTGCGGCAGTCGAAGGTGGTGCCGACCCCTGAGGTGCGACGCGACGTGAAGTCGATGGCGACCGCGTCGTGCATCCACAGCACGTGCGAGGTGACGTCGTCGATGGCCGCCCACACGGTCGTCGGCGACGCGTCGATGACCGTGCTCACGCGGATCGAGGTCACGCGGTCATCGTAGGTAGGCGGACACGTGGACGGCGCTGTCGTCGTCGAACGGCGATCCGTTCCAGTCCGACCACCGGCCGGCCGGGACGAGGCCGGCGGCGGCGCGCCAGCTCGTCGAGCTGGTCCGGGCGCAGGTAGCGGACGCGCCACGGCCGCAACCGGGTGCCGTGCTCGGTGATCTGGATGTGCTGGCCGGTGATGGTCTGGGCCGCGGGATCGTGCAGGGTGGCGGTCAGCACCACCTCGCCGGGGTCGATGTGCCGGACCGAGAGATCGTCCCGTCGGGCGCTCGCGCTCGCGTCGGCGTCGGTCGCGTCGGGCTCGTCGTCCGGCACGAACGCCTCGACGACCAGGCGCCCCCCGGGTGCGAGGAGGGCGGCGGCGCCCGCGATGCAGGACCGCTGCGCGGCCTCGTCGGGCAGGTTGAACAACGTGTTGTACGCGATCAGCACCAGACGGCGTACCCGGTGGCCAGTCCGGCCTCGTCCAGTCGGGCCATGTCGGCCAGCACGGCGTGGATCCGCCCGGCGCCGGGCTTGGCCGACAGACGCTCGAGCATCGCCGCCGAGGCGTCGAGGCCGGTGACATCCAGTCCCCGGGCCGACAGCGGCAGGGCCAGCCGGCCGGTGCCCACCCCGAGCTCGAGCACGCGGCGGGGCGCCGCCTCGGTGCCCTCACCCGCCGGCCCGGCCAGCTCGACGAGGCGCTCGACGCAGGCCGACGCGTCGGTGACGTCGGGGTACCAGCGGTCGTAGACGTCGGCGAAGGCGTCGCCGTAGGAGCCCGGTCCGAGGTCGCTCACGGGCTTAGTCTGTCCGCCGTGGAACCAGAGGGCGGGCCGGCACCCGACGCGGGCTGGGCCCTGCCCGACAGTCCCGCCGATCCCGCCTTCGCGCGCGGCTCCGGTGCCCTGCCCGGGTCACGCGCCGACCGTCCGGCGGCCGCGGCGGCGGGTCCGTCGTCACCCGTCGGCCCCCGGCTGCCCGTGCCGATGGGTCCGATGACGTTGCCCGACGTCCTCGATGGATCGTTGCGCATCATCAAGACCCGTCCCCGGACCGTCTTCGCCATCGCGGCGGTCATCCTCATCCCCACCCACCTGCTCGTGGCGTTCCTCGAGCGCAACGGATCATCGACCGGGATCAGCGCGGTGGCGCTGGTGATCTCGACGGCGGCGTCGTTCTTCCTCGGCGGCGCGTTGGCCCGTCTCCTGGTCGCCTGGTACGCCGACTCGGACATCACCGCCGGCGTGGCGCTGCGAGCCAGCTTCAGCCGGACCCTCGCCCTGCTCGGCGCGTTCGTGATCCTGCTGCCGGTCAAGGCGTTGGGCTGGGCCTTCTGCGGGGTGCCGGGGGTGCTGGCCGTCGTGCTGTTCTCGCTCACGGCGCCGGCCATCGTGATCGAGGGGCTCGGACCGATCGCGGGGGCGCGCCGGTCGTGGCGGCTCGTGTCGAGGCGGTTCTGGATGGTGGTGGCGACCACCGTGGTGGCCGCGGTGGGCGTGCTGCTGCTCTCGAGCGCCTGGTCGGCGATCATCCGCGCGCTGAGCTCGTTGGCCCCTGGCCCCCTGCAGTGGGTGCTCGCCGGGGCCATGGGCGGTGCGGTGTCGCTCGTGCTGACCACCGCGCTCCTGTCGGTGTCGGTGCTGCTCTACCTGGACCTGCGCATCCGCACCGAGGGCCTCGACCTCGAGCTCGGGATCGCCGACGCGTTCGCCCATGCGCGCTGACCTCTCTCCACATCTGATGGCCGCGTCGCCGCTGCCACGCCCCCAGCAGAGCCCGGCGGTGTCCAAGGCCAAGGCCCACCGCATCCTGAGCCAGCCCCAGTTCCAACGGGCCAAGCCGAACGTCGTCGAACAGATCCTCAGGTGGATCGCCGACCGCTTCGGCGGCGGGGCGGGCACCCTGCTCCACGGCGGGTCCGGGGCGGCCCTGGCCTGGCTGGTCCTGGCCGCGTTCGTCGGAGTCGTCGTCTTCGTGATCGTGCGCCTCACGCGCGGCCTGCAGCACGATCCCGAGCACGACGAGCCGGCGGCGCGGGTCGAGGTGCGCCGCACCGCCGCCGACTGGCGCACCGAGGCCGAGGCGCTCGAGGGCGGCGGCGACTGGAAGGGCGCGCTCCGGTGCCGCTACCGGGCGCCTGGTCGCCGAGCTCGTGGACCGCCGGTTGGTGCGCGACCTGCCAGGACGGACGACCGGCGAGTACCGCACGGACGTCGCCGGCTCGCTGCCCGACGCCAGCCACGAGTTCGCCGGCGCCTCCGAGCTGTTCGAGCGGGCGTGGTACGGCGACCACCCGACCGGACCAGTCGAGAGCGCCCGCTTCGACGAGCTGGCCACGGGTGTCGTCACCCGCGCGCGACGCCGACGACGCGACCACGCCTCCGACGACGAGCTGGTGTCACCGTGACGACGCGATCGCGGACCGCGCTGCTGTGGATCGGTGTGCTCGGCGGCCTGCTGCTCCTCGGCGTGGTCATCGGGGCGCCCCGCGCCGCGACCGGCGACGACTTCGACCCGCACTCGACGGCGGGCAACGGCACCAAGGCGCTGACCATGCTCCTGCAGCAGTCGGGGGCATCGGTGCAGGTCACCGACCAGATGCCCGGTGACCGGTACCGACGTCGCGGTCCTGCTTTCGGACACCACCTCCGAGGCCCAGACCGCGCAGCTGCAGCAGTGGGTCGAGGCCGGCGGGGTGCTCGTGGTGGCCGATCCCGAGTCGTCCTTCGCCCCGATCGTGGCCCGAGGTGGGGGGGTGTTCGGGTTCGGCGTGGTCGACCTCGTGCCCGGGGCCTGCGACATCGGCGCCCTCGACGGCCTCGGCCAGCTCTCGCCGTCGGGCTCGGTGCAACTGCTCACCGTTCCGGGCGGATCCGGTCGCTGCTACACGACGCACCAACGACGCGTTCGTCGTCGACACGCCGGTCGGTCGGGGCCACATCGTCGCACTCGGCAGCGCCGGCGTCTTCACGAACAGCGTCCTCGACGGCGGATCGAACGCCGGTCTCGCCGTCGCGCTGATGGCCCCGCGATCGGGGACGCGGGTCGCGGTGCTGTGGGGGATGACGGGGCGACACCGGTGGCCACGGGCCGGGTCTCGGCTCGCTCATCTCCCCGGGCGTCAAGCTGGCCTTCGTCGAGCTGGTCCTGGCCTTCCTCGTGTACGCGTGGTGGCGAGGCCGCCGACTGGGACGCCCTGTCGTCGAGAACCAGCCGGTGCAGATCGGTGGCTCCGAGCTGGTCGAGCGCCCACGGCAACCTGCTGCAGCAGACCCGCGACCCCGATCGCGCCGCGCGCGCTGCTGCGGGCCGACCTGCGTCGCCGCCTGGCCGAGCGGCTGGGACTGCCGCCAGGCGCCGCGCCCGAGGTCGTCGCCGACGTGACCGCGGCGCGCGCCGGCGTCGATCGCGACGTGGTCGCCCGGGCCGTGACCGACGCCCCCGTCCACACCGACGAGGAGCTGCTCGCCCTGGCCCGCGACATCGACACCATCCGTACGGAGGTCCTCCATGGCACTGCCCCCTGACCCGCCCCCCGATCCGGCACCCGCTCCCGCTCCGCCCCCCGCTCCGCCTGCGGCTCCGGCGGCGGCGCCGGAGGTCGACCCCGCGCGGCGGGCCGATCCTGGCGCTGCGCGACGAGGTCGGCAAGGTGGTGGTCGGCCAGGACGGCACCCTGTCGGGACTGGTGGCCGCGCTGCTGGTCAAGGGCCACGTGCTGCTCGAAGGCGTCCCGGGCACGGCCAAGACGCTGCTGGTCAAGACGCTGGCCGCCGCCCTCGACCTCGACTTCAAGCGCGTGCAGTTCACGCCCGACCTGATGCCGTCCGACGTCATCGGCCAGGTGATCTTCGAGCCGCGCGAGACGCACGTTCCGCTTCCGCGAGGGCCCGGTGTTCACCAACCTGCTGCTGGCCGACGAGATCAACCGCACGCCGCCCAAGACCCAGGCCGCCCTGCTCGAGTCGATGGAGGAGCGCCAGGTCACGATCGAGGGCACCGCCCATCCGCTGCCCGACCCGTTCATCGTCGTGGCCACCCAGAACCCGGTGGAGTACGAGGGCACCTACCCGTTGCCCGAGGCGCAGCTCGACCGGTTCCTGTTCAAGCTGCAGGTCGACCTACCCGAGCTTCGAGCAGGAGCACGAGGTGCTGGCCCGCCACGACCGCGGCCTCGACCCCCACGACATCGCGGCGGCGGGCGTCCGGGCCGTGGCGACGCCGGCCGACCTGGCCGCGGCCCGGGCGCGGATCGAGCAGCTGCGGGTCGAGGCGCCCGTGCTCGCCTACCTGGTCGCGCTCGTGCGGGCCACGCGCGACTCGCCGTCGCTCACCCTCGGCGTGTCGCCGCGCGGCGCCACCGCCCTGCTGCACGCGGCCAAGGCCTGGGCCTGGCTGGCCGGGCGCGACTACGTCACCCCCGACGAGGTCAAGGCGGTGGTCAAGCCGGCGCTGCGGCACCGCATCGCTGCTGCGGCCCGAGCTCGAGCTCGAGGGCGCCACGCGCCGACGGCGTGCTCGACGGCATCCTCGCCTCCGTCCCGGTCCCGCGCTGACGCCGCCGCCGTGCCCATCCCCACCCGCCGCCTGGCCGCGTCGTGGCGGCGCTGGCCTCGATCGTCGTGATCGCCCTCGACGGCGGTTGGGGCTTCCTGGTGGTCAACGCTGCTGCTGGTCGCGGCCGGTGCTGGTCGGACTGGGCCATGGCGACCCGGCCCGACGCGATCGACGATCGACCGTGACGCTGCCCGAGGTCATCGCCCTCGGCGGCCACGACGAGCTCATGTGGTCGGCGTCACGAACCCCACCGGCCGGTCGCCAGCGGGTCTGCGTTCGCCGACGAGCTGGCGCCGTCGCTGCGACGCCGGCACGCGGCGGGCCCGGGTCACGGTGCCCGCCCACGGCGTGGCCGAGGTGTCCACCGACCCTCGACCCGACGCGCCGGGGCCGCTTCGAGCCGAGCCGGCTCACCGTGCGGGTCGAGGGCCCGCTGGGCCTGGCCGTCCGCCAGCGCACCCGCCGCCAGCCCGACGTGCTGCGCGTCTACCCGCCGTTCAAGTCGCGCGACGAGGCCGAGCTGCGCATCAACAAGGCCCGCATCCTCGAGGTCGGTCTGCGCTCGGCGCAGGGCCTCGGCGGCGGGCACCGAGTTCGACCAGCTGCGCGAGTACTCGGTCGACGACGAGTTCCGCCGCATCGACTGGTCGGCCACCGCCCGCGCCGGCAAGGCCGATCGTGCGCACCTACCGGGCCGAGCGCAACCAGACCGTGATCAGCCTGCTCGACAACGGGCGCATCATGGCCGGCCGGGTCGACGACGTGCCCGCGCGTCGAGCACGCGATGGACGCGGTGATGATGCTCACCGCGGTCGCGACGCGCCTCGGCGACCGCGCCGGGCTGGTGGCCTTCGACCGCGAGGTGCGCGCCGTCGTGGCCCCGAGCCACGGCCGCGACCAGCTCGGCCGCGTGACCGAGGCGATGTACCAGCTCGAGCCCGCGCTGGCCGAGAGCGACTACCAGGGCGCGTTCGCGGCCACGCTGGCCCGCTTCCGTCGCCGGGCCATGCTGGTGGTGTTCACCGACCTGGTCGAGCAGGCCGTGGGCGAGACGCTCATCCCGGCCCTGCCGCTGATCAGCCGCAACCACCTGGTCGTGGTGGCGGCCGTGCAGGATCCCGATGTCGTGCGCTGGGCGCTCGCCACGCCGGCCGACGGGGCCGACGCCTACCGCAAGGCGGCGGCGGTGGCCGCGCTCGACGAGCGTCGCCGCACGACGGCCCGGCTGCGCGGCCTCGGCGCCACCGTCGTCGACGCGCCGCCGGGCGCGCTGGCGCCGCGGCTGGCCGACGCCTACCTCAAGGTCAAGGCGACCGGCCGGCTCTGACCCTGGTCGAGGGCGGCGCCGGCGCGGCGGTCGGCGGCACGGCGGACCTCGCCCAGATCGCCGGTGAAGCCCTGGGCCGCGGCGGCGCGACCGAACACGACGAGGTAGGCGACGTAGGCGAGCCAGGCCGACGACCCCGATGGCCACCCGCAGCGCCGGCGGGCAGGTTGCTGCCGGTGACGAACCCCTCGATCGTGCCGGCGCAGACGAACATGGTGATGAGCCCGATGACGACCGCGATCGACCGGCGCCCCTGCTCGGCCAGCGCCGAGCCGCGGGTGCGGTCGCCGGGCGCGATCAGCAACCACCCGAGGCGCAGGCCGGTGCCGCCCGCGATGCAGATGGCCGAGAGCTCGAGCAGGCCGTGCGGGCAGGATCAGCCCGAAGAAGCGCAGACCGCTCCCGCCGGTGATCATCCAGGCCGCCGGCCTGGCCCAGGTTGAGGCCGTTGGTGACCAGCGCGAACACGCCGAAGAAGCAGAAGAGCGGCGCCGCCGGCGAAGGCCTCGAACGACACGAGGATGTTGTTGATCGTGACCTGGGTGAAGAACTGGGCGTGGGGCTGGTCCGAGTAGTACTGCTCGAACTGGTCCTGGACGTACTCCTGGCGCTGCTGGGGCGACGCCGACGCGTCGAGCGCCCTCGGGTCGTGGATCAGCCAGGCGCCCATGAGGATGGCGGGCACGAACGGTCAGGGCCACGCCGATCAGGATGAACCGCCGCGAGTCCCACACCGCGGCCGGGTAGGTCACCGCGAAGAAGGTGCGGACGGCGCCGGCCCGTGCGCGCCCGCTTGCCGTAGATGACACCCGAGGCCTCGGCGACCAGTCGGGTGAGGCGGGCGGTCAGGGCCGGATCGTGGAAGTAGGTGCGGGCGTAGGACAGCTGGGCCGACGTGCGCTGGTAGAGCTGGAGCAGCTCGTCGAGCTCGGTCGGGCCGAGATCGCCGACTCGTCGTCGCGCCCGCCGGGTGAGCTCGGCGAGGCGGTCCCAGGTGGGCTGGTTGCGGGCGATGTACCGGTCGATGTCCACGCCGCGAGTTACGGTACCGCACCGTGAGCGGGACGCCTTTGAACCCCGAGCCGGCGGGTGTCGTCACCCCCGAGGCCGTGCTGCTCGAGTTCGAGACCGCCGGCGTCGGATCGCGGAGCCGCGGCCGAGCTGCTCGACGTGCTGCTGCAGCTCTTCGTCCTGTCGCTCATCGCGACCGCCGCGAGCCTGGCCGCGCAGTTCGCCGGTGGCACGCGTGGCGGTGATCATCGGCACCGGCGCGGTGCTCGCTCGTGCTCGTCGGCTACCCGGTGGCGATGGAGTCGCTGTGGAACGGGCGCACGCTGGGCAAGGCGGCCCTCGGCCTGCGGGTCGTGACCGTCGAGGGCGGACCGATCCGCTTCCGCCACGCCGCCATCCGCGGCATCGTCGGCGCTCGTTCGAGATCTACGCCACCCTCGGCATCGGTCGCCGCTGGTCAGCATCATCGCTCACCCGCCGCGACCAGCGGCTCGGCGACCTGATGGCGGGCACCATCGTGCTCCGCGAGCGGACGGCGCCGGCCAACCAGGCGGTGGCCGTGACCTTCCCGCCGCCCTACGGGCTCGAGGGCTACGTCGCCTCGCTCGACGTCGTCGAGCCTGTCCGACGAGCAGTACGGCGTGGTGCGCTCGTTCCTCATGCGGGTGCTCGACCTCAGCTCCGACGCCCGCAGCGCCCTGGCGTCAAGCTGGCCAACGCGGTCGCCCTCGAGCTGCGGCTGACCCCGCCGAGCGGCCTGGCGCCCGAGCCCTTCCTCGCCTGCGTGGCCGCGGCCTACCAGCGCCGCCACGGCGCGCCACCCGGCTACCCCGGCCGACCTCCTGGTCCGCTACCCGGGACAACCCCCCGGTCCGTACCCGGGCGCGTACCCACCTGGACCGGGGATCGGCGCTCGGTAGCCTGCTCCGCCATGGCCTACCTCGATCACGCGGCCTCGACGCCGATGCGGCCCGAGGCGGTCGAGGCCATGGTCGCGCAGCTCCGCGACGGCTACGCCAACCCGTCGGGCGCGCACCGCCTCGGCCCGCGACGCCCGCCGCGCCCTCGACGAGGTCCGCGACGTCGATGGCCGACGTGCTCGGGGCGCGCGCCGGGCGAGATCGTGTTCACCAGCGGCGGCACCGAAGTCGACAACCTGGCCGTGCTCGGCGCGCCACGACCGCGTCGGCGGCGCGGTCGTGTGCCTCGGCCGTCGAGCACCACGCCGTGCTCGATGCCGGTCGTGGCCCGTGGCGGTCGCCTGGTCGGCCGTCGACCGCCGACGGCGTCATCGACCTCGACGCGCTGGCCGACGGCGCTCGATCCGTCGGTGACGCTCGTGTCGGTGATGCTCGTCAACAACGAGGTCGGCACCGTCCAGCCGCTCGACGCGGTGGTCGAGGTGGTCGCGCGCGCCGCGCCCCGGCCGCGGTGGTGCACACCGACGCGGTGCAGGCGCTGGCGTGGCTCGACGTGGCCGTCGCCGGCTGGGTCGGCCGATCTGGTCTCGGTCAGCGCCCACAAGTTCGGGGGCCCGAAGGGCGTCGGGCGTCGCTCGTCGTGCGCGACGGGGTCGCGCTCGCCGCCCGCCAGCTCGGCGGCGGCCAGGAGCGCGAGCGACGCAGCGGCACGCCCGATGTGGCCGGCATCGTCGGCATGGGGGTGGCGGCCCGGCTGGCCACCGACGACCGGGACGCCACCGCCGAGCGGGTGGGCAAGCTGCGCGACCGGCTGGCCGAGGGCCTGGTGGCCGCGGTGCCCGGCCTGGTCGAGAGCGGCGTCGGCGGACCGGCGCCGACCGCCGCGGCCGCGTGCCCGGCATCTGCCACGTGTGCATCGAGGGCGATCGAGAGCGAGTCGCTGCTCTACCTGCTCGAGCGGGGCGAGGTGTACGCCTCGGCGGCGTCGTCGTGCGCCAGCGGGGCGATGGAGCCGTCCCACGTGCTCGCGGCGATGGGCGTGGCCCGCGACCTGGCCCAGGGAGCGCTGCGGCTGTCGCTCGGCTGCACCAGCACCGACGCCGACGTCGACGCCGCCCTCGAGGTGATCCCGGCGGCGGTCGAGCGCCTGCGGATGTTCGCGGCGTGAACGTGCTCGTCGCCATGTCCGGCGGAGTCGACTCGTCGGTGGCCGCCGCGCTGCTGGTCGAGGCCGGCCACGAGGTCACCGGCGTGACCATGAAGCTGTGGGGCGGCGAGAGCGACACCGGCTGCTGCTCGGTCGCCGACGTCGACGACGCCCGCCGCGTCGCCCAGCAGCTCGACATCGACCACCTCGTCTTCAACTTCGGCGACGACTTCACGGCCACGTCGTCGAGCCCTACGTCGACGGCCCATCGCCGACGGCCGCACGCCCAACCCGTGCATCGAGTGCAACCGCCACCTCAAGTTCGACCGGCTGCTGCGTCGGGCCGACGCGCTCGGGCTTCGACGCCGTGGCCACCGGCCACCACGCCCGCGTCGTCGACCGACGCCGACGGCCGTCGCCGCCTGGCGCGGGGCGCCGACCGGGCCAAGGACCAGAGCTACGTGCTCTACGTGCTCGAGCCCGACCGGCTGGCCGGCGTCCTGCTGCCCGGTCGGCGACCTGACCAAGGCCGAGGTGCGGGCCGAGGCGGCGCGGCTCGGCCTGCGCACGGCGGCCAAGCCCGACAGCCAGGACGTCTGCTTCATCACCGTCGCCGGGCGGCCGGCGCACGTTCCTCGGCGACCGCATCGGCCTGCACCCGGGCCGGCTGGTCGACGGCGGCGGGCGCGAGGTCGGCGCGGTCGACGCCGTCGAGCTGGTCACGGTCGGCCAGCGCACGGGCCTGGGCGTGGCCGGCGACGGCGACGCCGCGCTACGCCATCGAGGTCGACGTGGCGGCGCGCCAGGTCACCGTCGGCTGCTGCGACGACCTGCTCGTCGACTCGGTCGTCGTCGACGACCTGGTGTGGGCCGGCGGCCGGTCACCGCGCACGCGCGCTGACGCGCAGTGCAGCGCCCACGGCGAGCTCCGCCCGGTCACCCTGTCGAACGGTCCCCGGCCCGGCACCACCGCAGCTGACCTGGAACGCCGGACCGCGGCCACGGGTGGCTCGGGGCCAGAGCGTCGTGCTCTACGACGGCGACGTGGTCGTCGGCGGCGGCATCGCCGTCTGACCCCGGCCATCTGACTTCAGGTGGTGGGCAGATGGCGCTCGGCGGCTTCGGCCAGCACGCGGCCCGGCCGGGTGGGGGTGAACAGCAGCGCCGCGACGTCCTCCGAGGCGACCGGCTCGCTGCGACGAGCCGATCCGCCGGCGCGGCGCGGGGCTGATCGGCAGCGGCTCGGTGAGGTCGATCTCGAGCGCCAGACCCGGCGCGCCGACGCGTCAGGTCGCGGGCCGTCGGTGCCGACGAGGGCCGGTCCGATCGTCGCCAGGTGCCGGCGGATCACGAGCACGGCCTCGACCACGGCGAACTGGTCGTGCAGCACGAGGCCGGCCGGGGTGAACACCAGCCAGCGCCGGCTGAGGATGTGCAGCGACCGGCTGGCCCACCAGGCCACGCGGCCAGCCGACCACGAGCAGCACGCCGCCGGCGATCCACGCGCGGGCGGCGAGCAGCAACGGCCCGGCCGCCGCGCCGGCCACCGCCGCGGCCCAGGCCAGCTCGACGGGACCGAGCAGCAGCGCGCCGGGCGCGCGCAGCGGGAGTCGCCGCTCGAGGCCGTAGGCCGATCCGTTGACGAACGCGGCGCCGGTCGCCGGGGTCAAGGCCACCGCCGTGATCACCGCGCTCATCGGCCACGGCCACGACGTCGGCCGCGCCCGACCGACGACGTCGCCGCCGCGGCCCAGCCGGCACGCGACCAGCGTCGCCGGCGCGACGATGCGGACAGCGGTGAGGGTGACGGTGCGGGGGATCAGAGCGGCGCCGAGCGCGACGGCCCAGATCAGCCACAGCGCGACCGAGCACGCTGGTGCGGAACGACGGTGCGCACGTCTCCAGTGCATCGGCCGAGCGCCGGTCCGGCCGTGAAGGGGAGCGTCAACCAGAGCGCCGGGAGGGCCCAACGCCCCGCGATGTCGGTGGGTGTCGTGCCCTCGGTCACGGGCGAAGATTTGCGTATCCGCGAGGCGCGTGGCTATTCCATAGCTGAGCTGACGATCGGATCACCGATTCCAGACGATCTGCAACCGATCGCCGAGACGTGGGGGATCGCATCCGTGCCAGACGAACGACTCGTGCCGCTGCCCGTCGGCCTGGCCACGTCGATCGGCAGCCTGCCGCACTGCGACCCGGGCGATGCGGTCGACTTCGTCCTGCGCCACCAGCACGGCCTGCCGGCCGCGCCCTCGCTGCCGGCCCGCTCGCGCGCCGAGGGGATGATCGCCCAGGCGGCCTGGGGCGTCCCCGGCGTGCCGGTTGCACGACGACGGCTCGATCGAGGTCGAGCTCGACGCCCTCGATCCCGAGGCGCCGCTCACCGATCCCGGCTTCTCCTCTGACGGCTTCGTCGGCCTGCGCGCCTTCCTCACCGCGGTGGCCGATCGCCGCGGGCCGATCAAGGTCTCGCTCACCGGTCCGGTGACCTTCGGCGTGGCGCTGCACGCCGCGGGTGTCCCGGCCGAGCTCGCCTTCCGCGTGTCGGGCGCGGCGGTGGCCCGCCGGGCCCGCGCGCTGGTGCAGTACGTCAGCCGCGCGCGTGCCGCAGGCGCAGCTCGTGGTGTTCGTCGACGAGCCCAGCCTCACCGGCGCCATGCACCCCGACTTCCCGATCGCGCCGCTCGACGCCATCGACCTGGTGTCGGGCACGCTGGCCGCGCTCGAGCGCCTGTCGATCACCGGGCTGCACTGCTGCGGCGTGGCCGACTGGCGCCTGCTCATGCAGGCCGGCGCGCAGATCCTGTCGCTGCCCGCTCGACGTCGGGATCGAGTCGTCGGCCGGCGCGGTGGCCGGGTTCCTCGAGCGCGGCGGTTGGCTCGCCTGGGGTGCGGTGCCGACCGACCGGCCCGATCGGCACCACCGTCGACCGGCTCTGGCGCCAGCTGTCGGGCGTCTGGTGCGAGCTGGTGACCAACGGCGGCTGCGACCCGGTGCGGCTGCGCACCCAGGCCATGATCACCCCGGCGTGCGGGCTCTACCGCCACGGCGTGACCCAGGCCGAGCAGGTGCTGACCTTCACCAACCGCCTGGCCGAGCGCCTGCACGACCAGGCCATCGGCGTCCGCCTCTCCGTCGGTGCCTGACCGGACCGAGCCGGTCGACCCGGCCCAGCGCGTCGACGAGCTGCGCGCGCGTCATCCGTCACCACAACCAGCGCTACTACGAGCTCGACGACCCCGAGATCCCCGACGCCGAGTGGGACGCGCTCATGCGCGAGCTGCAGGAGCTCGAGGCAGCAGTTCCCCGAGCTGATCACCCCCGACTCGCCGACCCAGGTCGTCGGCGGTCCGGCGTCGACCACCTTCGCCACCGTCGTGCACGCGGTGCCGATGATGTCGCTCGACAACGCGATCTCGGCCGGCGAGCTGCAGGCGTGGGGCGACCGGCTGGCGCGGCGCCTGGCCGAGCTCGGCGACTCGGCCGACCGGGTCGGGTTCGTGTGCGAGCTCAAGATCGACGGGCTTGGCGGTGTCGATCCGCTACGAGGACGGCCGGCTGGTGCAGGCCGCCACCCGCGGCGACGGCCGGGCCGGCGAGGACGTCACCGCCAACGTGCGCACGATCGAGGCGCTGCCCCGACGAGCTCGGGCCCGGGCGCGCCCGCGGTGCTCGAGGTGCGGGGCGAGATCTACATGCCCATCGCCGAGTTCGAGCGGCTCAACGCGGCGCAGGTCGAGGCCGGTCTGCGCACCTACGTCAACCCGCGCAACACCGCGGCCGGATCGCTGCGCCAGAAGGACGCGGCGATCACCGGCGTCGCGCGAGCTGGCCTTCTGGAGCTACCAGCTCGGCCAGGTCGAGGGCGGCCCGGTGTTCCCCACCCACCAGGAGCACGCTCGAGTGGCTCTCCGAGCTCGGCTTCCCGGTCAACCCCGAGGTCCGCGACCTCGACGCGCTCGACGAGGTCTACGAGCACTGCCTGCACTGGCAGGCAGCACCGCCACGACCTGCGCCTACGAGATCGACGGCGTGGTGGTCAAGGTCGACGACCTGGCGCTGCGCAACGAGCTCGGGTCGACGTCGAAGGCGCCCCGCTGGGCCATCGCCTACAAGTTCCCGCCCGAGGAGCGCACCACCCTGCTGCGCGACATCATGGTCTCGATCGGGCGGACGGGCCGGGCCACGCCGTTCGCGCGTGCTCGAGCCGGTCTTCGTCGGCGGGTCGACCGTCGGCGTGGCCACGCTGCACAACCAGGACCAGGTCGAGGCCAAGGACGTGCGGCCCGGCGACACGGTGATCGTGCGCAAGGCCGGCGACGTGATCCCCGAGGTGGTCGGGCCCGTGCTGGCCGAGCGGCCCAAGGGCCTGCGCGCCTGGAAGTTCCCGACCGCCTGCCCGGTGTGCGGCACCACCCTCGTGCGGCCCGAGGGCGAGGCCGACCACCGCTGCCCCAACGAGGCCTGCCCGGCCCGGGTCGCGGGCACGATCGAGCACTTCGCCAGTCGCGGCGCCATGGACATCGAGGGCTTCGGCGAGCAGCGCGTGCAGCTCTTCCAGAGCCTCGGGATGCTGGCCGACGTGGCCGACATCTACCACGCTCGACTACGACCGCCTGCGTGAGCTCGACGGTTTCGGCGACATGTCGATCGCCAACCTGCGCGCCGCGGTCGAGGCCTCGAAGGGCCGCCCGTTGGCCAACCTGCTCGTCGGGCTCAACATCCGCCACCTCGGCTACGCCGGCAGCGAGCTGCTGGCGCGCGCGTTCGGGCACCTCGACGGGATCATGGCGGCGACCGCCGACGAGCTGGCCGCGGTCGAGGGGATCGGCCCGGTGATCGCCCAGAGCGTGCACGACTGGTTCGGCCGCGACGCCAACCGCGCCCTCGTCGGACAAGCTGCGCGCCGCGGGGGTCAACCTCGAAGGGCCGCCACCGCTCGACTCGCCCCAGACGCTGGCCGGCCTGTCGGTGGTGGTCACCGGCACGCTCGAGGGCTACACCCGCGACGAGGCCGAGGCGGTCATCAAGGCCCACGGCGGCAAGGCGCCCAGCAGCGTCTCGAAGAAGACCACGGCCGTCGTGGTGGGCGAGGGGCCCGGCGCGGCCAAGGTGACCAAGGCCACCGACCTGGGTGTGCCGGTGCTCGACGAGGACGGCTTCGTGCACCTGCTGGCGACCGGCGAGGTGCCTGGCGCGACCGAAGAGCCGTCATGAGGGCCTACGACGCCGTCGTGTTCGACTTCGGCGGCGTGTTCACCCCGTCGCCGTTCGACGCGGTGGCGGCCATGGGCGCGGTGGCGGGGCTCGAGCCCGACGTCGCGCTGCAGTACGTGTTCGGGTCCTACGAGCGCGACACCGACCACCCCTGGCACCGGGCCGAGCGCGGCGAGCTGGCCCTCGAGGACGCCCGTCAGGCGATCATGGCCGACACCCGGGCCGACGGCCACGAGCTCGACCTGTTCGAGATGCTCGAGTCCATGAGCGGCTCCGGGCATCCGCGAGGAGATGGTCGAGCGCACGCTCCGCCTGCGCGCCGACGGCTACCGCACCGCGATGATCACGAACAACGTCGTCGAGTTCCGCGAGCTCTGGCGCACGATGATCCCGCTCGACGAGCTGTTCGAGCTGGTGGTCGACTCGAGCGAGATCGGCATGCGCAAGCCCGACCCGCGGATCTTCCGGTCGGTGCTCGATCAGCTCGACGTCGTCGACCCGGCCCGCTCGATCTTCCTCGACGACCATCCCGGCAACATCGCCGGCGCCGAGGCCATCGGCATGCGCGGCCTGCTGGTCACCGCTGACTACCTGGCCGCCATCACGGAACTCGACGAACTACTCCACTAGCCCGGGAGGCTCGCCGCCGCTGCAAGCGCGGCGGCGCAGAGCAGAGCCGCTCGCGGGATGACACCCGGATGGCGAAGCGCCCGCAGGGAGGCTCGCCGACCGAAGGGCCTAGAGAACCGTGAAGCACCAGTGCTCGACCGCCGAGCTGCCGGGGCCGTCGGCCGTCTTCCAGTAGGTGGCGTCGACGCAGCTCTTGCCCTCGGGCCACCGGGTGAAGACCTTGTTCGGGCCGGGCTCGAAGCTGTAGGAGACCTGGTTGGCGTAGGCCACCCGGCGCACCTGGCTGGGCGGCAACGAGGTGCCGGCGACCCGCATGGTGGCCGTGTAGCCGGACACCAGCTCGATGCCGACCGAGTCCTGCTGGAGGATGTTGGAGCCGTCGGTCGGGGTCAGCAGCACCACGGTGCCGCCGGCCAGGTCGGCCGAGCTCTGCAGCGAGGTGTGGGCCAGGGCCACGACCCCACCGGTGGCCACCAGCAGCAGCACGACCACCGCCACCCGGGCCGCGATCGGCATCTGCGTCCACACGCCCGGCACCTTGGTGGGGGGGCGGGGCGAGCCCTCCTCGCCGGCGAGTGGGCTCGAATCGGTCGACGACACGCGGCCATTGTGCCCGACGGCCCGGCCGCCCACACCTCGGCCGGTGCCGAAACCACAACCGCGTAACTACTAGCCTGTCGGCCATGGCGCTGTCCCGGTTGACCGATCGAGTCGGTCAGGTGCTCTCCGACCGCTACCGGCTGCTCGCCCCGATCGGCACCGGGGCGTCGGCCTCGGTCTACCTGGCCGACGACGTCACCCTGCGCCGCCGGGTGGCGGTCAAGATCCTGCACGCGGCGCTGGCCGAGGACGAGGCGTTCCTGCGCCGCTTCCGGGCCGAGGCCCAGGCCGCGGCCGCCCTCAACCACCCCAACGTGATGGCGGTCTACGACTGGGGCCACGACGACGTGCCCTTCCTCGTCACCGAGTACCTCGGCGGCGGCAGCCTGCGCACCATGCTCGACCAGGGCCAGCGGCTCTCGCCGGCGCAGACCCTCATGATCGGCCTCGAGGCCAGCCGTGGCCTCGACTACGCGCACCGGCGCGGGTTCGTCCACCGCGACATCAAGCCGGCCAACCTGCTCTTCGACGAGGAGGCCCGGCTGCGCATCGCCGACTTCGGCCTCGCCCGGGCGCTGGCCGAGGCGGCCTGGACCGAGCCCCAGGGCGCGGTGCTCGGCACCGCCCGCTACGCGTCTCCCGAACAGGCCCGCGGCGAGACGCTCGACGGACGCAGCGACGTCTACTCGCTGGCGCTCGTGATGATCGAGGCGGTCACCGGGCACGTGCCGTTCTCGGGCGACACGACCATCGGCACGCTGATGGCCCGGGTCGACCGACCCGTCGAGGTCCCCGACGAGCTCGGCCCGCTGCGCGCGCCGCTGCTGGCCGCGGGCGTGACCCGGCCCGACGACCGTCCCGACGCCGCCACGTTCACGCGCTCGCTGCTGATCGCGGCCGAACAGCTCGACCGGCCCGCTCCGCTGGTGCTGGCCGGCGCCATGGTGCACGACCACGACGTCGTGGCCGACCGCGACCCGACGGTCATGCGGCGCTCCGAGGCCGAGCCCGACATCATGTCGGCGCCGCCGGGCACGGTGATCGACGGCATCCGCGTCATCCCTGACCCGGCCGTGCCCCTCACCCAGCTCGTGCCCGACGGAGACGGCGATCCGACGGGACCCGTCGATGTCCCCACGCCGCCGTGGCCGGCGGCGGTGGCGGGTCGTCGCGCTCAGCTTCCTGCTGGCGGTGGCCGTGGCGGCCGCCGCGGCCGTGTGGTGGTTCACCATCCGCGTCCCGATCCACACCGTGCCGCGGCTGGTGGGCACCAACGTCGCCACCCTCGACCACACGATCGGATCCGACCACTGGCAGGTTCGGCGCGCCACCGTCGGCCCGAGACGGCACCGCCGCTGGGCAGATCCTGCTGCAGGCGCCGGCGCCCGGCACCCGGCTCAAGGAGCACGGGGTGATCTCGCTGGTCGTCTCGTCCGGGCCGCCGCCGGTGCCGGTGCCCAAAGACCTCGCCGGCAAGACGCTCGTGGGCGCCACCTCCGAGCTGCAGGCCGACGGACTGGCCGTCGGGGCCGTGACCTCGCGCTACGACGAGAACGCGGCCCCGGGCGTCGTGCTCGGCCTGGGTGGGCCGGTGCCCACCGAGCTGCCGCAGGGATCGAAGGTCCCGCTGGTCGTGTCCAAGGGCGCCAAGCCACGCACCGTCCCGACCGTGGCGGTCGGCACGCCGGTGGCCCAGGCCACCAGCATCCTCGAGGCGCTCGGACTGCACGTCACCACCACGTCGCAGTCGTCGACCACGGTCCCCGCCGGTCAGGTGCTGGCCACCGCTCCGGGCGCGGGCACCCAGGTGCCCAAGGGTGCGACGGTGCAGCTGGTCGTGTCGAGCGGGCCGCCGATGGTCGTCATCCCGTCCGACATCATCGGCAAGAGCGTCACCGCCGCCGCGGCCGAGCTGCAGGCCGACGGGCTGTCGGTCAGCGGCACCAAGGGCTCACCCCTGGGCACCGTGACGGGCTCGTCACCCGGGGTCGGCACCAAGGTGCGCAAGGGCACCTCGGTCGAGCTGACCACCGGCTGATCACCGCGGATCACCGGCTGGGTCAGGCGGTCATGTCCCGGATCTTCTCGCTGAGCTCGACCGCGGTCGGATCGGGCTGAGCGGTCTGCATGGCCATGAGCTTGGTCATGTCGCCCTGCACCTTGACCTTGCCGGCCATGAAGGCCTGCATCCCGGCCTGCGGGTTCTGCTCGACGATGATCGCCTTGGCCGTGTCGTAGTCGACCGTGACGGTCAGGTCGGGGTTCTCGAGCTCGCCGAGGTCGAGGTTGAGCTCGCCGTCGGTGGTGTCCATGAAGATCTTGACCTCGCCGTCGCCGAAGGGGACATCGGTGATGACCTGGTTCATGCGCACCGTGTGGGCCGGCGGGCTGGCGGGCGGCCCGACCTCTTCGCGCAGGCGCTTGGCCTCGTCGATCCATTCCTGGGTGAGGAACTGGTAGGCCATGACGGACGACTCCTGTTTTCCGAGATCGGTCACTGAGATGCGACGCGCACCCTACCTCGCACCATCGACAGCTGCTTGACCGGTCGGTCAAGGCGACGGTGGGCGGGCTACGCTGAGCCCGTGCCGGACACCTCGACCGCGCCGTCCAATCGGGTGCAACGCCTCGCCGACCACGAGCGCAACCCCAAGTGGAAGCACGTCCCGCTGCTGATCGACATGTCGATCTGCATCAACTGCGACACCTGCATCCGGCACTGCCCACCGCAGTTCGGGGCCATCTTCAACCACGGCATCGACGTGATCATCATCCCGGAGCTGTGCTCGGGCTGCGGCAAGTGCCTCGACCCCTGCCCGGTCGACTGCATCTACGACGACCCGAACTGGAAGCCCGCCCCGATGGACTGGTGGGACGAGCCCGACCTCGACGATCCGTACACGTAGCTGCTACGAACCGCTGCTACGGCTCGGTGCTACGGCTGACCGCGCAGGCGTGGGAAGCGGCGCCGCCCGGACTTCTTGCGCTTCGGTGCCGTGGCCTGCTTGGCGCTGTCGGTCTCGAGGGCGCGCTGCAGGCTGAGGGCCAGCTGGCCGTTGTCGGGGTCGAGCCGCAGGGCGTCACGGAAGTGGACGGCGGCGTCGCCCGGACGGGCGCCGGCCATCTCGATCGTCCCGGCGAGCTCGTGGCTCTGCCACACCAGCGGATCGAGGGCGAGCGACCGGTCGATGGCGTCGCGGGCGCGTGACACGAGCCCGGCCGCCCGCTGGGCGCGGGCCAGACGGAAGTAGGCGTCCGCGTCGTCGGGGGTGCGGGCGGTGAGCTGCTCGGCCACCTCGACCGCCGCGTAGTGCTTGCCGCGCTCGACGAGCAGGTCGAGGCGCAACCGGAGCGGCTCGAGCGAGTCCTCGTCGAGGCTGGCCCAGCGGTCGGCCGCGAACTGGGCCTCCTGCAGTTCGCCCGCGCCCCGCAGGGCCAGCGCCTGGGCGCGCCACACCGCCGGGTTGGCGGGATCGGACCGACGCAGCGGGCCGAGGGCGCGGAGCGCCTCGGACCAGCGCTGCGCCTCGATCAGGACCCCGACCTGGTCGAGCGCGGCCGGCGGGTCCGGGTTGGCCATGATCGGATGCTAACGATCGGCGCCCGGCGCTCCTGGGACCGCTGAATAGGCGTTCGGAGCGGCCCGGCGGCGCATCTACGATGGCCCGATGTCCGAACGGTTGTCGCGCGACGACGTGGCCCACGTGGCGCGCCTGGCCCACCTCGCCCTGAGCGACGCCGAGCTCGACCAGTTCACCGGCCAGCTGGCGGCGGTGCTCGACCACGCGGCCGACGTCGAGGCCCTCGACGTGGCCGGCGTCGAGCCGACCGCACACCCCTACCCGCTGGCCAACGTGCTGCGCGACGACGTCGTGGGACCCGTGCTCGACCGCGACGAGGTCCTGGCGCAGGCGCCGCGGGCCGAAGGCGGCCGCTTCCACGTCCCTGCCATCCTGGCGGACGAGCCGTGAGCCCGGCCGCGTCGCTGGCCGCGCCACCGGCCGCGGGTTCGGCCGTCGAGATCGCCGCCGCCGTCCGGGCCGGCGAGCGCTCGGCGCGCGAGGTCGTCGACGCCCACCTGGCCCGCATCGAGGCTGTCGAGGGCGAAGTGCACGCGTTCAACCTGGTGATGGCCGACGAGGCGCGCGCCGCGGCCGACGAGGTCGACCGCGCCGTGGCCGACGGTCGCGACCCGCGGGCCGCTCGCGGGTGTGCCGGTCGCGCTCAAGGACAACCTGTGCACCCGCGGGGTGGCGACGACCTGCTCGTCGCGCATCCTCGAGGGTTGGCGGCCGCCCTACGACGCCACCGTCGTCGACCGGCTGCGGGCGGCCGGCGCCGTCGTCGTCGGCAAGACCAACCTCGACGAGTTCGCCATGGGCAGCTCGACCGAGAACTCGGCCTTCGGCCCGACCCGCAACCCCCACGACCCGGGGCGGGTGCCGGGCGGATCGTCCGGTGGCAGCGCGGCCGCGGTCGCCGCCGGGATGCGCTCCGGTGGCGCTCGGCTCCGACACCGGCGGCTCGATCCGCCAGCCGGCCGCGCTGTGCGGCGTGGTCGGGCTCAAGCCCACCTACGGCCGCGTGTCGCGCTACGGCCTGATCGCGTTCGCCTCGTCGCTCGACCAGATCGGGCCGTTCGCCACCACGGTGGCCGACGCAGCCGCCGTCGCTCGACGTCATCGCCGGGCCCGACCCGCTCGACTCGACGTCGATCCCCGAACCGACGGTGCCCGCGCTCGGCCACGCTGGGCGAGGGCGTCGCCGGTCTGCGGATCGGCATCGTGGCCGAGCTGATGGCCGAGGGGATCGCCCCCGACGTGGCCGCCCGCGTCGCACGAGGCGGCGCCGCGCCCTCGAGGCGGCGGGCGCCGAGGTGGGCGAGGCCCGCGTCCCGGCCGCCGCCTTACGGGCTCTCGGCCTACTACCTGATCGCGCCGGCCGAGGCGTCGAGCAACCTGGCCCGCTACGACGGCGTCCGCTACGGCCTGCGGGTCGACGCGCCGACGACCGACGAGATGATGGTGGCGACGCGCACCGCCGGGTTCGGCGCCGAGGTCAAGCGCCGCATCATGCTCGGCACCTACGCGCTGTCGGCCGGCTACTACGACGCCTACTACGGCAAGGCGCTCAAGGTCCGCACGCTGATCATCCGCGACTTCGCCGCCGCCTACGAGCAGTTCGACCTGCTGCTGGCCCCGACGTCGCCGACCACCGCGTTCGCCTTCGGCGCCAAGAGCGACCCGCTCGCCATGTACCTCAACGACGTGTGCACCATCCCGAGCAACCTGTCGGGCGACCCGGCGGTGTCGGTGCCGTTCGGCACCGGCGACGACGGTCTGCCGGTCGGCGTGCAGGTCCTGGCCCCCGCGCTCGGCGAGGCCACCATGCTGCGGGCCGCCGCGGTGCTCGAGGCGCGCGGCGACGATGAGCGAGCCTCTGATCGTCACCAGCGAGACCACCGGCGAGCAGTGGGAGGTCGTGATCGGCCTCGAGGTGCACGCCGAGCTGGCCACGGCCACCAAGATGTTCAGCGGCGCCCCCAACGCCTTCGGCGGCGAGCCCAACACCCACATCGACCCGGTGACCCTGGGCCTGCCCGGGTCGCTGCCGGTGGTCAACCGGCGGGCGGTCGAGCTCGGCATCCGGGTCGGCCTGGCCCTGCAACTGCACGGTGCAGCGCTCGACCTTCGCCCGCAAGAACTACTTCTACCCGGACATGCCGAAGGACTACCAGATCAGCCAGTTCGACGAGCCGCTCAACGTCGACGGCCGGCTCGAGCTGCCCGACGGCACCACGCATCGGCATCGAGCGGGCCCACCTCGAGGAGGACACCGGCAAGTCGAGCCACCAGGGCGGCGACGGCCGCATCCACGGCGCCGAGTCCTCGCTCGTCGACTACAACCGGGCCGGCGTGCCGCTCATCGAGATCGTCGGCCGTCCCGACCTGCGCTCGCGGCGACGACGCCCGCGCCTACGTGAGCGAGCTGCGCGCCATCCTCGTCGCCATCGGCGCGTCCGACGGCAAGATGGAAGAGGGCTCGATGCGGGTCGACGCCAACGTCTCGGTGCGCCCGCTCGGGTCCGACCAGCTCGGTCTGCGCTGCGAGATCAAGAACGTCAACTCGCTGCGGTCGCTCGGCCGGGCCATCGACTTCGAGGCCCGCCGCCAGGTCGACGTGATCGAGGCGGGCGAACGGGTGCACCAGGAGACCCGGCACTGGGACGAGGAGGCCGGCCGCACCCGGGCCGGACGCTCCAAGGAGCAGGCCGAGGACTACCGCTACTTCCTCGAACCCGACCTGGTCGTGCTCGACCCGTCGGCCGAGTGGATCGCGTCGATCCGAGCCGACCTGCCCGTGCTGCCGGCCGCCCGTCGCGCCCGCCTGGCCGACCGCGGCCGGCGTCGCCCCCGCGGCGGTGGCCATCCACGTCGAGCGCGACCTCGACGGGCTCGCGCTCGCCACCATCGAAGCCGGCGCCGAGCCGGCCCGGGTGCTGACCCACGTCGAGCACAACCTGGCGGTCGACGGCGCGGCCGGGCTCGACCCGGCGGCCTTCGCGGAGCTGATCCGCCTCGAGCTCGACGGCGCGCTGACCGCCACCCAGGCCAAGCTGGTGCTGGCCGAGATGGTCGACACCGGCGCCAGTCCCGAGGCCATCGCCGCGCGCCCACGGCTTCGAGGCGATGGCGGTCGGCGACCTCGAGGCCATCGTCGACGGGATCATCGCCGCCCACCCCGACGACTGGGCCGAGTTCGTGTCCGGTGACGACAAGAAGCGGGGCAAGCTCAAGGGCTTCTTCGTCGGCCAGGTCATGGCGGCCACCGACAGAGCAGGCCGACGGCAAGGCCGTCAACGCGCTGCTCGAGCAGCGCCGCAGCCGCGTCTGACCCTCAGGAGTGACCATGTTCGGGACGACCGGACGCGTGGCCGTCGCCGTGTTGGCGGTGGCGGCGGCTGGCCGCGAGCTGCACCGGTCCGACCGGCCGGCGCCCGCCACCGGCACCCGACGCGGCGGCCGCGCCCGCTCCGACCGTCGCGGCGACCGCGAGGGTGTCGTGCCCGGCGGCCGAGCAGGCCTACGCGGCGCTGATCGGCGGCTCCACCAGCCCGACGCTGTCGCGCCAGCCGGTCAGCCAACCGGTCCGCGGCGACCTCGCGGTGCTGGCCGATGCCTACGGGCGCTACGTCCGCGCCCTCGCCCGTGCCGGAGCCGGCGCGCCCTCGGCGGTGGGCCTGGCCGACGCCGCCGCGGCTCTCGCGTCGCCGCCGGTGGTGGCCGCCGCCCGGGAGCTCGATCGGTCCGTCGTGGGTCCCTGTCGCTGACCTAGGGTTGCGGGGCTGGCGTGCTCACTCAGGAGAAGACGGCAATGGGACTCAAGCGGATCACTGGCCTGATGCTGGCCTGCATGCTGTTCGCCGGTGCGGCGGCCTGCTCGTCGAGCGCGAAGAAGGCGGCATCGGTGGCGGCCGGTGGCGCCAAGACGACCACGACCGCCGCCTCCAGCGCGGGGGCCGGCTCGAGCACCACCGCCGCCACGACGTCGGGCGGGTCGGGCGGCTCGAGCGGGTCGGGCGTCGACTGCGCCGCCGCCGCGGCGGCCTACGAGAAGGCCCAGTCCGGCGCGGCGTCCGCGCTGACCCCGGGCGGCAAGTTCGACCCGAGTGCGCTCGACAAGGAGTACGCCGCGGCGGCCCCGCTCGTGCCGAGCCGGCTCAAGGGCGACTACGACACGCTCGGTGCCGCCATCAAGAAGTTCGTGGCCGCGCTCAACGGCGTCGATCTGAGCAACCCGGCCTCGTACGCCAACCCGGCGACGGTGGCCAAGCTGCAGGCCGCGTCGCAGTCCTTCGAGGCCCCCCAGGTCAAGGCCGCATCCCAGGCGCTGCAGTCCTATTTCGGAACTGGATGTAAGTGATCGCTCGCTCCGTCTAGAACGGAGCGGTGGACATCTCCCTCAGGACCCTCGACGCGTCTGATGCCGACGCGTTCCTCGACCTCGACGACGCGGCCTTCTCGGTGCGGTCCGACGCGCACCGCCGGACCCAGTCCGCGGCGGCCACCGAGTGGCCGAGGATGCACGGCGCCTTCGACGGCCATCTGCTCTGCGGAGCGGCCGGGGCCTTCAGCCAGACCCTGACCCTGCCCGGCGGCGGGCGCGTGCCGGTGGCCGGCGTCACCGCGGTCGGCGTGCTGCCGACCCACCGGCGCCGGGGCGTGCTGACCGCGCTCATGGGCGCGCAGCTCGACGACGTGGCCGGGCGCGGCGAGGCGATGGCCGTGCTCAACGCGTCCGAGGCCACGATCTACGGCCGGTTCGGCTACGGCGTGGCCACCCGCCAGCGCTTCGCCCGCGTCGATCGGGCCCGCGCCGCGTTCGCCCCCCGGGTCGGTGGCGAGTGGTCGCTGCGCCTGATCGACGATGCCGAGGCGGTCACCGTCGCGCCGGCGCTCTTCGACGCGTACGTCGCGTCGCGGCCGGGGGCGCTGACCCGTCCCGATGTGTTCTGGCCGGCGGTGTTCGGGCCGACCGAGGGTTGGTTCGGTGGCGGCGAGCACTTCACGGTGGTGTGCGCGGTCGACGGTGGGCCGCCCTGCGGGTACGCCATCTACCGCGTGCGACGCGACGGCCCGGCCGGGCAGTGGGTCACCCTGGCCACCGAGGTGATCGCGGCCGATCTCGACGCCGAAGCCGTGCTGTGGCGGTTCCTGCTCGACGTCGACCTCACCAAGGCGGTCGAGATCCCCGGGGGTCCGCTCGACGATCCGCTGCAGTGGCGCCTCGGCGACCACCGCGCCTACCGCGTGACCGGCGAGAGCGACGCGTTGTGGGTGCGGATCCTCGATCCGATCGCGGCGCTGGAGGCCCGCTCCTACGGTGCACCGGGCGAGCTGGTCGTCGAGCTGACCGATGCGTTCCGCCCCGCCACGTCGGGCCGCTACGCGATCGTGGTCGGCGACGACGGCGCCGCCACGGTGTCGTCCACGCGGCGTCGTCCCGACGTGGCGCTCGGCGTGGCCGAGCTCGGGTCGGTGTACCTCGGAGGCGTGGCCCCCTCCACGCTGGCCGCCGCCGGCCGGGTGGTCGAGTGCCAGCCGGGCGCGGCCGGCCGGGCCGACCGGATGTTCGCGGCTGAGCGGGCCCCGTTCTGCATCACGAAGTTCTGAGCCCGGTCAGCGGCGGGCGCCGGTGACGGCCCACCGGTCGCCCCGCCAGCGCAGGCCGAGGCCGATCATCCGGCCGAGCATGAAGGCGATCAGCGCGGTCCACAGCCAGCCGATCCCGAGCCCGAGGGCCAGCACACCGGCCGCCAGACCGACGAACACGGCGGCCGGCACGAGCATGGCCACGGCCAGGTAGCGCAGGTCGCCGGCGCCGATCAGCAGGCCGTCGAGCACGAACACGATCCCGTTGATCGGCTGCATCACCGCCACGAACACGAGCACGAAGCTCGTCACCTCGATGACCGACGGGTCGGCGCTGAACACGTGGGGGAGCACGCCGCGCAGGGCGAAGGTGACCACGCCGAACACCACGCCGGCCGCCAGCCCCCACTCGAGCATGCGCCGGCCGGCGCGGCGGGCCGCGGCCACGTCCTCGGCCCCGAGGAACCGGCCGATCATGGCCTGGCCGGCGATGGCGATGGCGTCGAGGCAGAGGGCCAGCAGGTTCCAGATCTGGAAGGCGATCTGATGGGCCGCGAGGGCGACGGTGCCGAGGCGGGTGGCGACCGCGGTCGACACCACCAGCGCGCCGCGGAGCGCGGCGGTGCGCACGAACAGGTCGCCGCCCACGACGGCCAGGCGGCGCAGCGTCGCACCGTGCGGGGCGAGTCGCACCTCGTGGCGGCGCACCGCCCGGTGCACCCAGGCGACGTAGACGGCGCCCGAGGCCAGCTGCGCCAGCGTGGTGGACACGGCCGATGCGCCGAGGCCGTAGCCGAGCCCGTAGATCAGCACGATCTCGAGGGCGAGGTTGGCGGCCGCGGAGACCACGGCGACGACGAGTGGCGTGCGCGTGTCCTGCAGCCCGCGGAGGTAGCCCGTGCCGGCCAGCACGACGAGGGCGCCGGGGATGCCGGGCAGGCTGAGGCGCAGGAACAGCAGGGCGTTGGCCTCGACCGCCCCGGTGGCCCCGAGGGCGCGCACGAGCGGCTCGGCCGCGGCCAGGCCGACGACGATGAGCACCATGCCGACCATGAAGGCCAGCCACATGCCCTGGACCGCCTGATGGGCCGCCTCGCCCTGGTCGTCGGCGCCGAGCAGCCGCGCGACCGCGGCGGTGGTGCCGTAGGCCAGGAAGATGAAGATCGAGTAGAGCAGCAGCAGGATCGTGCTGGCCACGGCCAGTCCGGCCAGCTGGTCGGTGCCGAGGTGGCCCACCACCGCGGTGTCGCACAGGATGTAGAGGGGCTCCGCCACGAGGGCCCCGAGCGCGGGGACGCGCGAGGCGCAGGATCTCGGGGTCGTGCGGGTCGCGTCGGAACGGCGAGCTCATACCTGGTGGTGGCCCATCGGCGGCCGAGCGTAACCTCTGGCTCCATGAGCGACGGCCCCGATGTCCACGGCATGAAACCCAACTCGTACGAGGTCACCGACGGGTACGAGCGGGCGCCGGCCCGGGCGATGCTGCGCGCCGTCGGCATGACCGACGACGACTGGGACAAGCCGCAGGTGGCGGTGGCGTCGTCGTGGAACGAGGTCACGCCGTGCAACCTGCCGCTCGAGCGACTGGCCAAGCAGGCGAAGTGCGTGGCGTGCGTTCGGCGGGCGGCTTCCCGCTGAGTTCACCACCATCGCCGTCAGCGACGGCATCTCGATGGGCCACGAGGGGATGCGGGCCTCGCTCGTCAGCCGCGAGCTGATCGCCGACTCGGTCGAGATCATGATGCACGCCGAGCGGCTCGACGCGCTCGTGTCGTTCGCCGGCTGCGACAAGTCGCTGCCCGGGATGCTGATGGCGTCGGCCCGCTGCAACGTGCCGGCCGTCTTCGTCTACGGCGGATCGATCCTGCCGGGTCACCGCAACGGCGAGGCGCTCGACATCGTGAGCGTGTTCGAGGCGGTCGGGCGCCCGCGCGACGGGCGCGATCACCGACGACGACCTGGCCGAGATCGAGCGCCAGGCCTGCCCGACCGAGGGCAGCTGCGCGGGGATGTTCACCGCCAACACGATGGCGTCGATCGGCGAGGCGCTCGGCATGTCGCTGCCGGGCTCGGCGTCGCCGCCGGCCGTCGACCGCCGGCGCGACGACATCGCCTACGAGTCGGGCCGGGCCGTCGTGCACCTGCTCGAGCTCGGGCCTGCGGCCGCGCCAGATCATGACCAAGGCCGCGTTCGAGAACGCCATCGCCGTGACGATGGCGGTGGGCGGGTCGACCAACGCCGTGCTGCACCTGCTGGCCATCGCCCACGAGGCGCGGGTCGACCTCGAGCTCGACGACTTCAACCGCATCGCGGCCGCGCGTGCCCCACATCGCCGACACCAAGCCGCACGGCCGGTTCCACATGTCCGACGTCGACCGCATCGGCGGCATCCCGGTCGTGATGCGCGAGCTGCTCGACGCCGGCCTGCTCGACGGCGACTGCCTCACCGTCACCGGCCGGACCATGGCCGAGAACCTGGCCGAGCTCGATCCGCCGCGGCCCGACGGCGAGGTGGTGCACGCTGTCGCGACGCCGATCCACGCCGATCGGCGGGCATCGCCGTGCTGACCGGCTCGCTGGCCCCGAAGGGGTCGGTGGTCAAGGTGGCCGGGATCGACTTCGACCGCTTCGAGGGCCCGGCCCGCGTGTTCGACGGCGAGGACGGGGCGATGGAGGCGATCCTGGCCGGGCAGCATCCAGGCCGGCGACATCGTCGTGATCCGCTACGAGGGGCCCAAGGGCGGGCCGGGCATGCGCGAGATGCTGGCGGTGACCGGAGCCATGAAGGGCGCCGGTCGCGGCGGCGACGCCGCGCTGATCACCGACGGTCGCTTCTCGGGCGGAACGCACGGCTTCTGCATCGGCCACGTCGCCCCCGAGGCGGTCGACGGTGGCCCGATCGCGTTCGTGCGCGACGGCGACCGGATCGTGATCGACGTGGTCAACCACTCGATCGACCTGCAGGTCGACGAGGCCGAGCTGGCCCGCCGCCGGACCGAGTGGAAGCTGCCCGAGCCCCGCTACACCTCGGGCGTGCTGGCCAAGTACGCCCGGTTGGCCCAGGGGGCGGAGAAGGGCGCCATCACCCAGCCGTGACAACGAGGTTGCCGAACCAGGGTCGGGCGTGGCACGATGACGGTCCCATGAGCACCGCGACCCGGATCCTCGTACTCACGTAGCGCACGCGGCCCACACCGCTGCGTGCGCTCTTCGACCTCCCGAGCGGGAGGTCGCTTTCGTTTTCCGGCCCGAGCTCCGGCACCGAACCCGCCCAGATCCCGCAGCCGAGCACCCCAGCTGAATCCCAAGGAACCGTGATGAAACTCGATGGTGGTCAAGCACTCATCAAGAGCCTCGAGATGGAGGGCGTCGAGATGATCTTCGGCCTGCCCGGCGGCGCCATCCTGCCGGTGTACGACCCGATCATCGACTCGCCGATCCGCCACATCCTCGTGCGCCACGAGCAGGGTGCCGGGCACATGGCCGAGGGCTTCGCCCACGCCACCGGCCGGCCGGGCGTGGCCATGGTGACGAGCGGCCCGGGTGCCACCAACATCGTCACCCCGCTGTGCGACGCCTACATGGACTCGATCCCGATGGTCGTCATCACCGGCCAGGTGGCGACCTCGTCGCTCGGCACCGACGCCTTCCAGGAGTGCGACACGACCGGCATCACGATGGCCGTCACCAAGCACAACTTCCTGGTCACCGAGGCCCAGGACATCCCCCGCACCATCCGCGAGGCGTTCCACATCGCCACCACCGGGCGACCGGGCCCGGTGCTGGTCGACGTCCCCAAGGACATCGTCGACCCCAAGAACCCGCGCTCGGCCATGGACTGGTACTGGCCCGAGACGGTCGACCTGCCGGGCTACCACCCGCCGACCAACGGTGATCCCGCGCTGATCCGCCAGGCGGCCGAGCTGATCCTGGCCGCCGAGCGCCCGGTCATCTACGCCGGCGGCGGCATCCTGAAGGCCCGGGCGGCCGAGGCGCTGCGCGAGCTGGCCGAGCTGTGCGACCTGCCACGTGGTCACGACGCTGATGGCCCGGGGCGCGTTCCCCGACGACCATCCGCCTGGCCTCGGCATGCCCGGGCATGCACGGCAACTACACCGCGGTCACGTCGATGCAGCAGTCCGACCTGCTGATCGCCCTCGGCAGCCGCTTCGACGACCGGGTCACCGGCAAGCTCGACGGGTTCGCGCCCGAGGCCAAGATCATCCACGTCGACATCGACCCGGCCGAGCTCGGCAAGGTCCGCCGTCCCGACGTCGGCATCGTCGGCGACTGCCGCCTCGTCATCGAGGAGCTGATCACCGCGATCCGCGACCTCGGTGGGGCCGAGGCCCAGCCCGATCGGTCGGCCTGGAAGTCGCGCATCAGCGGGTGGCAGGAGACCTACCCGCTGACCTACGAGATGTCCGAGCCGGGCGACGCGCTCAAGCCGCAGTACGTGCTCGAGACGCTGCGCGACAACACCCCCGACGACTGCATCGTCGCCTCGGGCGTCGGCCAGCACCAGATGTGGACGAGCCAGTACTGGAAGTTCAACCACCCCTACACCTGGGTCAACTCGGGCGGTCTCGGCACCATGGGCTTCTCGGTGCCGGCCGCCATCGGGGCCAAGGTCGGCCGACCCGACCGCATGGTGTGGGCCGTCGACGGCGACGGCTGCTTCCAGATGACCGCCCAGGAGCTGGTCACCGCGGCCAGCGAGCGCATCCCGGTCAAGGTCGCGATCCTCAACAACGCCTACCTCGGCATGGTCCGCCAGTGGCAGGAGATGTTCTACGAGGAGCGCTACTCCGAGGTCTACCTGTCGCCCGACCTGCCCGACTACAAGGGCTGGGCCGAGGCGATGGGCTGCATCGGCATGCGGGTCGAGTCGCCCGAAGAGGTCCTGCCGGCCATCGAGAAGGCCAACCAGATCGACGACCGGCCGGTGGTCATCGACTTCCGCACCGACGCCCGGGAGAAGGTGTACCCGATGGTCGCCGTCGGGCCTGTCCAACGACGAGATCGTGGTCGACCCCAGCCAGGGCCAGGGGGCGATGAGCCGGCGGCCGTGGCAACCACCACACCCTCACCGTCCTCGTCGAGAACAAGCCGGGCGTGCTGGCGCGCGTGGCGGGGTTGTTCGCCCGGCGCGGGTTCAACATCTTCTCGCTGGCGGTCGCCCCGACCGACGACGAGCGCTTCAGCCGGCTCACCGTGGTCGTCGACGTGGAGTCCGACGCTGCTCGACCAGGTCGTCAAGCAGCTCGACAAGCTGGTCAACGTGGTCGAGATCACCGAGCTGGCCGCGGCCGAGTCGGTGCAGCGCGAGCTGCTGCTGGCCACGGTGTCGGCCACGCCCGAGCTGCGGGGCCAGGTGATCGAGTTGGTCGGGGTGTTCGAGGGCCGTATCCTCGGCGTCGGCTCGGACGAGCTCACGGTCTGCCTCGACGGGTCACCGCAGAAGGTGAACGACTTCGAGCAGCTGCTGCGGTCCTACGGGATCGTGGCGCTGCAGCGCACCGGCCGGGTGGCCCTGCCCAAGCTCGACCGCTCACACATCGGCACCGAATCTGACACATCGAACCGCTGCCAGCGTGACCAGGAGCACATCGTGGCAAACGTGTACTACGAGAAGGACGCCGACCGCTCGCTCATCGCCAACCGCAAGGTGGCCGTCATCGGCTACGGCTCGCAGGGCCACGCCCACGCGCTGAACCTCAAGGACTCGGGCGATCGACGTGCGTGTCGGGCTGCGCGAGGGTTCGGGCTCGGCGGCCAAGGCCGAGGCCGCGGGCCTGCGCGGTCCGCTCGATCGCCGACGCCACCGCCGAGGCCGACGTCGTCATGGTGCTCGCTCCCGACACCGAGCAGAAGGCGATCTACGAGGCCGACGATCGCCGCCAACCTCAGCGACGGCGACGCGCTGCTCTTCGCCCACGGCTTCAACGTCCGCTTCGGGCGCATCGTCGCGCCGGCCGGGGTCGACGTCGCCATGGTCGCGCCGAAGGGGCCGGGTCACCTCGTGCGGCGCACCTACGACGAGGGTGGCGGCACGCCCTGTCTGATCGCCGTGGCCCAGGACGCCACGGGCCACGCCCGCGAGCTGGCCCTGGCCTACGCCGACGCCATCGGCGGCACCCGGGCCGGCGTGCTCGAGACGACCTTCGAGGAGGAGACCGAGACCGACCTGTTCGGCGAGCAGGTCGTGCTGTGCGGCGGGCTCACCGCGCTGGTGCAGGCCGGCTTCGAGACGCTGGTCGGCGCCGGCTACCAGCCCGAGTCGGCGTACTTCGAGTGCCTGCACGAGCTCAAGCTCATCGTCGACCTGATGTACGAGCAGGGCATCACCGGGCATGCGCTACTCGATCTCGGACACCGCCGAGTACGGCGATCTCACCCGCGGGCCGCGCATCATCAACGAGCAGGTGCGGGCCGAGATGCGCACCATCCTCGACGAGATCCAGTCGGGCGCGTTCGCCGAGGAGTGGATCGCCGAGAGCGAGGCCGGGCGGCCCGCGCTTCCACGAGCTCGAGAAGGCCGGGCACGACCACCAGATCGAGCAGGTGGGCGCCGAGCTGCGCGGCGATGATGCCGTGGATCTCGGCGGGCAAGACGAGGGTGCAGGACGCGTCGGGCGGTCAGGGCTAAACCCGACTAGACAGGTCGGCTTTCCACGTTTAGCCTGACCGCACGCCGAAGAGGGGACCTGACATGCCTGATGACGAGTGGGGCTTCGAGACCCGACAGATCCATGCGGGCCAGGAGCCCGACGCGGCCACCAGCGCCCGCGCGGTCCCGATCTACCAGACGACGTCGTACACCTTCCGCGACACGAGCCACGCCGCCGACCTGTTCGCGCTGGCCGAGATCGGCAACATCTACACCCGGATCATGAACCCGACCCAGGCCGTGTTCGAGGCCCGGATCGCCAGCCTCGAGGGGGCGACCAGCACCGCCGTGGGCATCCCCGGTGCGCTCGCGGTCGGCAGCGGCCAGGCGGCGGAGACGCTGGCCATCCTCAACCTGGCCGAGGCCGGAAGCCACCTCGTGGCGTCGGCCGTCGCTCTACGGCGGCACCTACAACCTCCTCCACTACACGCTGCCCAAGCTGGGCATCGAGACGACCTTCATCGACGATCCCGACGACCTCGACGCGTGGCGGGCGGCGATCCGCCCGAACACCAAGGTGTTCTACGGCGAGACGATCGGCAACCCGCGCAACGACGTGCTCGACCTCGAGGGCATCTCGGCGCTGGCCCACGACAACGGCGTCCCGCTCATCGTCGACAACACGGTCGCCACGCCGTATCTCATCCGCCCGCTCGAGTGGGGCGCCGACATCGTCGTGCACTCGGCCACCAAGTTCATCGGCGGCCACGGCACCTCGATCGGCGGGCTCATCGTCGACGGTGGCATCGTTCGACTTCGGCGCCGGCGATCGGTTCCCGCAGTTCACCGAGCCCGATCCGAGCTACCACGGCCTGGCGTACTGGCCGGCGCTGGGTGCCGGTTCGTACATCATCAAGGCCCGGGTGCAGCTGCTGCGTGACATCGGCGCGGCGACGACGCCGTTCAACTCGTTCCTGTTCCTGCAGGGCCTCGAGACGCTCAGCCTGCGCATGGAGCGCCACATCGCCAACGCCCAGGTCGTGGCCGAGTACCTCGCGGCCCACGACCAGGTCGAGTCGGTGCAGTTCGCCGGGCTCCCCAGCTCGCCGTGGTACGAGCGCGGGCAGCGCTACAGCGCGGGGCGTGGGGCCGGGTCGGTCCCAGCCTTCATCATCAAGGGCGGGCTCGACGCCGGCAAGCGGTTCGTCGAGGGGCTGTCGCTGCACAGCCACGTGGCCAACATCGGTGACGTGCGCAGCCTCGTCATCCATCCGGCCTCGACCACGCATTCGCAGCTCATCGCCCGACGAGCAGCTCAGCACGGGCGTGGCGCCGGGGCTCGTGCGGCTGTCGGTCGGTCTCGAGTCGATCGACGACATCATCGCCGACCTCGACGCCGGCTTCCGCGCCGCCAAGCTCTGAGGTCACAGCCGCAGCGTCGGCCGCAGCCGCCGCGTCGGCGTCGCCCGACTCCGGCCAGGTCGGGTCGGGGTCGTCCCTGATCGTCGGATCGACGATCGGCGGCAGCCCACCCATGTGCCCGAACCGACCGCGACGTGGGCGGAACCGAGGGCTGATCGCGTAGATGCCTCGCTCGACCCGTATGGCGCGGCCCTTGCGCGCCTCGTAGCCCATCGCGTCGGCCGAGGGCCTTGACAGGATGCGGGCCGGCGACGCCGTACCCGTACAGGTGGAGGAGCGACTGCAGCTCGGGCAGGGCCTGCTGGCCGTGACGCTGCAGCAACGCGAGACAGGATGCGCGCAGGGCTCGTCCCCACAGGTAGCGGTGCTCGGCCGGTAGTGGCCGGAGCGGCGGGCACGCGTGCGGGTCGGGTCGTCGACCGTGGTAGGTGTCGATGCGGGGCCACAGCGACTCCCGGATCTCCTCGAGCGGTTGCAGCAGGGCGACCCGCCGAGCGTGGAGGTCGATGAGGTCACGATCGAGGCGGCTCAGCTCGACGAGCAGGCTGTCGCGCTCGAGGTGCAGGCGGTGACGTTGCAGCGGTCGCAGGTCGGACGCCATACGGTTCGGGACGAGGGCGTTGTGGCGCTTCATCGGGGCGGGCTCCCGGGAAATTCGGCAACGGGATGGGCGCCGACTCGGCCGCCGATGAGCCTGAGTATGCCGACCCCGTGAGACACCCTCGGCGCCCCCCATCGCCCCGCGCCGCTTGGCACCGAATCTGTGCCGATTCGGTGCCAAGTGGCAGGTGGGGGATGTGGTCAGGGGGCGGGGGCGGGGGCGGGCGGGAATTCGTAGAGGAACACCGCCAGCTGCCGGGCGCCGGACCGGACGCCGGCCGACCCGGTGGTGGTGCCCGAGTAGGTCAGCGGCCAGGTCCGGACGACGGCGAGATGCGCCGCGGTGTCGGTCCCGAGCTCCTGGCGCACGAACGTGGTGACCTCGGGGTCCTGGCCGTGGGAGGGCGTGCCGATGTTGACGATCCCCGTCACCCCTCGAGCCCGCAGGAACGCGCCGACGGTTCCGTCGCGGCTGGCGTTGTAGTACGCGTACGAGTTGGCCACCCCATCCAGGTTGATGACGGGTCGATGGGCGTAGTAGCCGAGCGCACCGGCATCCCAGGATGCGAGCACCGTGTGGGCCGGCAGGTGGTGATCGATCCACTCACCGGCGTCGCGGTCGGCCATGGCGATCGAGTACCGGTCCGGCGAGGCGAACTGGCGGGTCTCGAACACGATGGCGGCGAGCAGCGGCAGCAGCAGGATCGCGCTCACGGGCAGCAGCGCCTTGGCCGGCGACGAGGTCGGTGCCTCGACGAGCGCCGCCTCGGCGAAGTCGGCCACGCCGATCACGAGCAGGCAGAGCGCGTAGAGCGTCACCGGGCAGTAGTACCAGAGCCACTGCTGGGACTGGAACAGCTGGTAGTAGGCGACGACCAGCACGCAGAAGGCGGCGAACCACGACGTCGAGGCCACGAACTCGGCCACGCGGCCGAAACGGGTGCGAGCGTGCCGGACCGACGATCGCCGATAGCCCCACCGGGCGATGAGGCCTGCCACGAGGAGGGCGACGACCAGCCATCCGAGCCGCCCGACCGTGACCGACGAGCGCTTCGTCAGCCCACTGATCTGCAGGACGAGCCCGAACATCACCTGGTTCGACACCAGGTACACGACGAGGGTGATCGCGGGCAGCGTGAACAACTCGACGAGTGGTCGGATGCCGGCGCGTCCGAGCGCTCGCGCCTCGACGAGCGCCCACAGCCCCATGACGGCCAGCAGCAGCACGGCGTCGGTTCGGGCCAGCACGATCAGGGCCAGCAGGACCCCGGTCGCCCAACGGCTGGCGCCGGTCCCCGCGCTGAGCATCCGGCCACGCCAGGTCACGGCGACGGCGAGCAGCGCCGCGTCGAGCACGACCAGGACGCCCGACTCCATCCCGTTCACGAACACCTTGACCACGAACGGATCCGCCGCCGCGGCCACCAGCGCAAGCGCCACCATGGCGGTGCACCAGGTGCTGGCCCGCTGGGCGTCGTCGGGCCGCCTGGCCCACAGCCGGGGCCACCCGTCGATGGCGCGGGCGGCGATCCAACCGATCAACGCCAGTGCGCCCCCGTAGCAGAGCACCTGGATCACGAGCAGCAGGCGCACGGCGGGTGTGCCGTCCATCCCGAACGCGTACACGGGCACCGACATCAGCATCCAGAGCGGGTGGTACCCGTTGGTGGGATCGATCCCGTCGAAGGTCGACCCGTGGCCGTGGGCCACGTTGCGGGCGATGCCGAAGTAGTAGAACGCGTCGTCGAAGGTGAGGCTGAACGGCGCGTTGCGCCACAGCACGACGATCAGGAGCCAGACCACGGTGACGGCTCCGGCCGCAGCCAGGAGCACGATGAGCGGCCGCGGCCTCGAAGCGGTCAGTTCGGCCCTCATTGGTTCACATGGTCTCCGAGAAGCTCACCTCGCCTTGGCCGCGCAGCACGTTCTTGAGCAGCTTGCCCGAGGCGTTCCGCGGTAGCTTCTCATCCGTGAGCTCCACATAGGTGGGCACCTTGAAGTTGGCGAGGGTCTCGGACACCCACTGCCGGACCTCGTCCTCGGTGATCGAGGCGCCCGGGGCCACCTGCACCACTGCCTTGACCTCCTCGCCCAGCTCGGGATGCGGGACCCCGATCACGGCCGCGTCGGCGATCGCCGGGTGCTCGACCAGCCGTTGCTCGATCTCGACGCAGTAGACGTTCTCGCCCCCCCGGATGATCATGTCCTTGGCCCGATCGGTGACGAAGAGATACCCGTCCTCGTCGAGGTGGCCGATGTCGCCGGTGTGCAGCCACCCGTCGCGGATCGCCTCGGCCGTGGCCTCGGGCTTGCCCCAGTAGCCGGGCATGACGATCGGGCCCCGGATCAGGATCTCGCCGGTCGCCCCCTTGGGCAGGGGTGCCCCCGCGGGGTCGGCGATCCGGATCTCGACCACCGGGACCGGTGGACCCACCGACGTCGGCTTGGCCAGCGAGTCCAGCCCGCTGATCACCGTGGCGACCGAGCTGGTCTCGGTCAGCCCGTAGGCGTTGCTCGTGCTGCTGACGTTGGGGAACGTCTCGTGCACCATCCGCTGGAGCTCGTCGGCCGACGGCGAGCCGCCGAAGGCGACACCGGTCACCGACGACGTGTCGTAGTCGAATCGGCCCGGGTACTCGCACACCCGCCACACCATGGTGGGCACGGTCGCCCAGATGGTGACCGCCTCGTCCTGGATGAGCTGCAGCGCCTTGTCCGGTTCGAAGCGCCCCTCGGGGATGACGAGCTTGATCCCGCCGAGGGTGCCGACCACCAGGCTCGAGTGGCAGCCCGAGACGTGGAACAGGGGAGAGGTGAGCAGCGCCGTCGTGCGCCGTCCCGCCGACGGGGTGCCCGCCGCGTCGGGGAACGCCATCCCCACCGCGATCGTGTTGAACAAGGTGTTCTGGAGGTTGGCGATCATGTTGCGGTGCGACGAGATGGCGCCCTTGGGCCGGCCCGTGGTGCCGCTCGTGTAGAAGATGACGGCAGGGTCCGCCTCGTCGATCTCGGTGGTGGGGAAGGCGTCGGCCGGCGTCGCGGTCAACTCGTCGAAGCGGTGCAGATTCGGTGCGCCGGGGAAGTCGGACGGATCGGCGTCGATCAGGTAGATGCGCTCGAGGTCGGGCAGGTCGTCGAGCTGGTCGGCGATGCGCTGGAAGCGCCCCCGGTCGGCGACGAGCACCTTGGCGCCGCTGTCCCGCAGCCCGTAGAGGATCTCGTCGGTCTTCCACCAGCCGTTGAGGCCCACCAGGATCGCCCCGAGGTTGACGGTGGCCCAGAAGCTCGTGCACCACTCGGGGTTGTTGGCCGACAGCACGGCCACCCGGTCGCCGTGACCCAGTCCGACCTGCTCGGCCAGCGCGGCCGACACCGCGTTGGCGCCGGCGAAGAACGCGCCGAACCCGATCTGGCGCTCGCCGAAGACGATGAAGGGCTCGGCGTCGCCGCGCTGCGCGGCGATCTCGGCCACGGCCCGCAGGTTGGCGAACCGCTCCTTGTAGACCAACATGTCGACCCCGTCGACGGTGTCGTCGACGACCTCGAAAGGGCCACCCGGGCCGGTCAGCTGTGCCCGCACCTCGGTCAATGTCGGCATGGCAGTCTCCCGAGTCTCGCCCGTTGGCTCAGCCCAGCGCGGCCACGACGTGGTCGATGCAACGGGTCAGCGCCTCGACGTCGTCGGGGTCGATGGCGGGGAACAGCGCGATGCGCAGCTGGTTGCGCCCCAGCTTGCGGTAGGACTCGGTGTCGACGATCCCGTTGGCGCGCAGCACCTTCGACACCGTGCCCGGCGTCGACGCGTTCGTCGAGGTCGATGGTGGCCACGACGTGGCTCCGGTCGGCCGGATCGGCCACGAACGGGGTGGCGAAGCTCGACGCCTCGGCCCAGTCGTAGATGGTGGCGGCCGACCGGTCGCAGCGCGACGCCGACCACTCGAGGCCGCCGTTGGTGTTGATCCACTCGACCTGCTGATGCGGCCAGGAACACGGTGGCCAGCGCCGGTGTGTTGTAGGTCTGGTCCTTGCGCGAGTTCTCGACTGCGATGGCGAGGTCGAGCGAGGCCGGGACCCAGCGGCCGCTGGCGTGCGATCCGCTCGATGCGCTCGACGGCGCGCGGGCGACACCGCGGCCAGCCACAGCCCGCCGTCGGAGGCCAGGCACTTCTGCGGCGCGAAGTAGTAGACGTCGACCTCGGCGGGGTCGAAGCGCAGCCCGCCGGCGGCGGAGGTGGCGTCGACGACGACGAGCGCGTCGGGATCGGCGCCGGCCGGGCGCCGGAGGTCCATGGCCACGCCGGTCGAGGTCTCGTTGTGGGTCAGGGCGTAGACGTCGACGTCGTCGGAGGCGTGGGCCCGCGGGTGGGTGCCCGGCGGCGACTCGACGATCTCGGGATCGCCGCAGGTGGGGGGCGGCGCGGGCGGCGGCCGCGAACTTCGACGAGAACTCGCCGAAGCTGAGGTGCTGGCTGCGCTGGTCGATCAGCCCGAACGTGGCGACGTCCCAGAACTGCGGTCGAGCCGCCGTTGCCGAGCAGCACCTCGTAGCCGTCGGGGAGCGCCAGCAGCTCGGCCAGCCCGTGGCGCAGCCGGCCGACCGCGTCCCGGACCGGCGCCTGGCGGTGGCTGGTGCCGAGGTAGCGTGGAGGACACGCCGCTCGAGCGCGTGCGACCGCCTCGGGCCGGATCTTGGACGGCCCGCACCCGAACCGGCCGTCGACGGGGAGCAGCTCGCCGGGGATCGAGATGTCGGGGATCGAAATCGCAGGGATGGTCTCGGGCATCGATGCCACTATCGCGGTCGAGGCGACGTCCCACGAAATCCATTCCCGCTAGCGTCGAAGCCATGACCCCCGATCCACCCGCACCTGCGACCACCGACCGCATCTCGCGTCGTGTCGGCGCCATCACCGAGTCGGCGACCCTGGCCGTCGACGCCCGGGCCAAGGCCCTCCAGGCGGCCGGCGAGCCCGTCATCGGCTTCGGCGCCGGCGAGCCCGACTTCCCGACCCCCGACCACATCGTCGAGGCCGCGGTGGCGGCCTGCCGCGACCCGCGCAACCACCGCTACTCGCCGGCGGGCGGGCTGCCCGAGCTGAAGGAGGCCATCGCCGCCAAGACCCTGCGCGACTCGGGCTTCGAGGCGCTGCCGGGCCAGGTCCTCGTGACCAACGGCGGCAAGCACGCGGTCAGCAACACCTTCGAAGCGCTGTTGAACCCCGGCGACGAGGTGCTGCTCCCCGCGCCGTACTGGACGACCTACCCCGAGCCGATCGTCCTGGCCGGCGGGGTGGTCAAGGTGCTGCCGACCGACGTGGCCTCGGGCTTCCGGGTCACGGTCGACCAGCTCGAGGCGGCCCGCACGCCGCGCACCAAGGCGCTGGTGTTCGTGTCGCCGTCCAACCCGACCGGGCGCCGTCTACCCCGAGGCCGAGGTCCGGGCCATCGGCGAGTGGGCCGTCGAGCACGGCATCTGGGTCGTCACCGACGAGATCTACGAGCACCTGACCTACGGCGAGCACCGGTTCACCTCGATGCCCACGCTCGTGCCCGAGCTGGCCGACCGCTGCGTGGTGCTCAACGGCGTGGCCAAGACCTACGCCATGACCGGATGGCGGGTCGGGTGGATGATCGGACCGGCCGACCTCATCAAGGCGGCCACCAACCTCCAGTCCCACACCACCTCGAACGTCGCCAACGTGTCCCAGCGCGCCGCGCTCGCCGCGGTGGCCGGCGACCTCGATGCGGTCGAGATGATGCGCGCCGCCTTCGACCGGCGCCGGCGCACGATCCACACGATGCTCGACGACATCCCCGGCGTGAGCTGCATGGAGCCCCAGGGCGCCTTCTACGCCTTCCCGTCCTTCGAGGCGGTGCTCGGCCGCGACATCAAGGGCCACCGTCCCACCACGACCGTCGAGCTGGCCGAGGTCATCCTCGACGTGGCCAAGGTGGCCATCGTGCCCGGCGAGGCGTTCGGCGCGCCGGGCTACGCCCGGTTGTCGTTCGCCCTCGGCGACGACGACCTGGTCGAGGGCGTCAGTCGCATCGGCGACCTGCTCGCCCAGGCCGCCTGATGACCGCACCGATGACCACACCGCAACCGTTCGGCAGCTGGGCCTCGCCCGTCACCGCGGATGTCGTCGTCGCCGGCGCGGTCGAGCATCGGCGAGGTGGCCTCCGGCGACGACGACCTCTGGTGGTCCGAGCTGCGCCCCGACGAGGGCGGGCGCGTGGTGCGTCGTGCGCCACACGCCGGGTGGGGCCACCGTCGACGTCGTCCCCGCCGGCTTCTCGGCCCGCACCCGCGTCCACGAGTACGGCGGCGGCGCCTGGTGGCTGCACGACGACGCCCTCGTCTTCGCCAACTGGGCCGACCAGCGGCTCTACAAGGTGGTGCCCGACGTCGATCCGGGCACGTTCCGGCCGCCGCTGCCGCTCACCCCCGAGCCCGATCCAGCCCCAGGGCGACCGCTACGCCGACGGCGTCATCAGCGTCGACGGCCGCTGGATCATCTGCGTCCGCGAGCTGCACGGCCGGCCGGGGCGCACCGAGGCGGCCAACGAGATCGTCGCGGTCGACGCCGAGGCCGGCGGCGAGCCGGTCGTCCTGGTCACCGGGCCCGACTTCGTCGCCGCCCCCCGGGTCAGCCCCGACGGCCTGGCCCTGTGCTGGCTGCAGTGGAACCACCCCGACATGCCGTGGGACGGCACCGAGCTGGTCGTCGCCCCGCTCTCGAGCGGACCCGACGGATGCGTCCTGGGCCCGCCGCGGGTGGTGGCCGGGGGCCGCGACGACTCGATCGCCCAGCCCGAGTGGCAGGCCGACGGCTCGCTCTGGTTCGTCTCGGACCGCTCGGACTGGTGGAACCTGTACCGGATCGCGGACGCGGCGGACCCGGCCGGCGCCGGCACGGTCGAGGCTGTCGCCCCGCTCGAGGGCGAGGTCGGCGTGCCGGCCTGGGTCTTCGGGCAGTCCCGGTACGTCATCCTGGCCGACGGACGGGTGGCGCTCGCCTACGCGGCAGCGGGCACCGACCACCTGGCCGTCCTGGCCCGCCGGCCAGTCGCTGGTCGACCTCGAGACCGACTTCGTCGCCATCTCGTCGCTGCAGGCCGACGGGCACGGGCTCGTGTTCGTCGGCGCCACCACCCGCGCCGAGTCGGCGGTGGTGGTGGTCGACCTGCCGCCCCACGGCGAGGTGACCCTGGCGGTGGTGCGCGGCCCACGCGACGTCGGCCTCGACCCGGGCTGGATCGCGGAGCCCCGCTCGATCGAGGTCCCGACCGCCGACGGCGGCACGACCCACGCCCTCCACTACCGCCCCACCCACCCGTCCGCCGTCGGTCCCCCCGGTGCCGCTCCACCTCTCCTCGTCCTGAGCCACGGCGGCCCCACCTCGGCGGCCCGACCCGCAGCTGCAGCCTGGCCGTGCAGTTCTGGACGTCGCGGGGCTTCGCCGTGGTCGACGTCGACTACCGGGGCAGCACCGGCTACGGCCGGGCCTACCGCCAGGCCCTCGCCGGCGCGCTGGGGCGTGGTCGACGTCGACGACTGCATCGCCGTGGCCCGCCACCTCGTGGCCGAGGGCGAGGCCGACGGCGACCGCCTCGCCATCCGCGGCGGCAGCGCCGGCGGCTACACGACGCTGTGCGCCCTCGCCTTCCGCGACGACTTCAGCGCCGGCACCAGCCTCTACGGGGTGGCCGACCTCGAGGCCCTGGCCCGCGACACCCACAAGTTCGAGTCGCGCTACCTCGACTCGCTCGTCGGCCCCTATCCCGGCCGACGCGCGACCTCTACCTCGAGCGCTCGCCCATCCACCACGTCGAGGGCTTCGCCTGCCCGCTGCTCGTGCTGCAGGGCCTCGAGGACGAGATCGTCCCGCCGGCCCAGTCCGAGATGATCGTCGACGCCGTGCAGCGCCAAGGGCCTCCCTGTCGCCTACCTGACCTTCGACGGCGAGCAGCACGGCTTCCGCCAGGCGTCGAGCATCAAGCGGGCGCTCGAGGCCGAGTTGTACTTTTACTCCCAGGTGTTCGATTTCGATCTGGCCGAACCGATAGAGCCGGTACCGATCCGGAACCTCTGACCAGGAGCTCGACCGATGGAAGCGCTGCGGTCCTACCCCACCGTCGACGAGGCCGAGCGCGCCGCGGCCACGTTGGTCGAGCACGGCATGGGGGCCACCGTCGACGAGGTGCCCGACTCGGGCCACGAGGCGGGAAGCGTGTGGGAGCTGGCGCGTGCTGCCCACCGATGCGGACCGGGCCCGCGAGATGCTCGGCATCGCCGTGACCACCCTGCGCGACGGCGACGCCTCCGAGCTGACCCGCGAGACCCGCTCCGTGCTGATCCCGGTGCTGGTCGGCGCGGTCGTGCTGCTCGTGGTCCCGCTCATCGCCTTCTTCGTCACGTTCAAGCTCTCGGGCGGCTGACCCGAGCCTTCCCGGTCCCGGTTTCCGGTTGGCGGGCGGTCGGGGCGAGCGGCCAGGATGAGCCCATGGCCCGCATCCTGGTGACCGAGCCGATCGCCGAGGGCGGTCTCGACCGCCTCCGCGCCGCCGGCCACGACGTCGACGTCCGCGAGGGCGCATCGCCCGACGAGCTGCTCGAGCTGGTGGCGGGCGCGCAGGCGCTGATCATCCGCTCGGCCACGACCGTGACCGCCGAGGTGCTCGACGCCGGCCGCGACCTCGTGGTGGTGGGCCGGGCCGGCATCGGCCTCGACAACGTCGACGTGGCCGCCGCCACCGCCCGCGGCGTGATGGTGGTCAACGCCCCCCAGTCCAACGTGCTGTCGGCCGCCGAGCACACGATGGCCATGCTCCTGGCCCAGGCCCGCAACATCCCCCAGGCCCACGCCGCGCTGATCAGCGGCCGCTGGGAGCGGTCGAGGTGGACCGGCGTCGAGCTGAGCGACAAGACGCTCGGCATCGTCGGCCTCGGGCGCATCGGCAAGCTGGTGGCCCAGCGGGCGCTGGCCTTCGGCATGCGGCTGGTGGCCTACGACCCGTTCGTGTCGCCCGAGCGGGCCCGCCAGATCAACGTCGAGCTCGTCGACGCTCGTCGAGCTCGATGGCCGTGGCCGACTTCGTGACCATCCACGTGACCAAGACCCCCGACACGATCGGCCTCATCGGCGCCGACGCTGCTGGCCAAGGCCAAGCCCGGGCTGCGCGTGATCAACGTGGGTCGCGGCGGCATCGTCGACGAGGCCGCGCTGGCCGAGGCCATCGCGGACGGACGCATCGGAGGGGCCGCCCTCGACGTGTTCGAGAAGGAGCCCACCACCGCGTCGCCGCTGTTCGAGCTCGACTCGGTCGTGGTGACGCCGCACCTGGGAGCGAGCACGCACGAGGCGCAGGACAAGGCGGGCGACACCATCGCCGAGCAGGTCGAGCTGGCGCTGGCCGGCGAGTTCGTCCCCTTCGCGGTCAACGTCAGCGCGGCCGAGGCCTCCGAGACGGTGCGACCCTTCCTGGTCATGGCCGAGTGGCTCGGCGAGCTGCTGGCCTCCCTCGGTCGCCAGTCGGGCCGACACGCTCGACATCGAGTACCAGGGCCAGATCGCCGGGTACGACACGCGCATCCTCACGCTCTCGCTGCTCAAGGGCTACTTCGGGCGCATCAGCGACGAGCCGGTGTCGTTCGTGAACGCGCCGCAGATGGCCGACGAGGCGGGGATCCAGGTCCGCGAGACCGCCACCACCACGGCGCACCACTACGTGAACCTGATCACGGTGCGCACCGGCGAGCACGCACTGGCCGGCACGCTGGTCGGGCTGCGCGGCGAGCCGCGCATCGTCATGGTCGACGATCACACCGTCGACGTGCCGCCGTCGCCGCACATGCTGGTGGTCCGCAACGAGGACCGGCCCGGGATGATCGGCGCGGTGGGCTCGGCCCTCGGCGCCGCCGACATCAACATCGCCGGCATCCACGTCGGTCAGTCGTCGTCGGGGGTCGCCGCGCTCATGGTGCTGGCCACCGCCTCGACGGTCCCGCCCGAGGTGGTGGCGGCCCTCGAGGCCACCGCCGGCATCGTCTCGGTGCACGCCGCTGACCTGCGTTGACGCCCCACACAGACCAGGGCCGATCGGCCTAGTCCGTCCGGCTCGAATCCCCGGCGGCGCTCAGCCGGGTGCCGAAACCGACCGAAGCTCACCTTCAAGGCTCGCGGCCGGTGTTCCGGCGCGGGAAGGAGCGTGGTCGGTGCCCGACGAGATCGTCGAGGTGGGCGATATCCCGGGTCCCGTCATCGTCCTCCGCAACGGGGTCGTGACCGGGGCCTCACCGGCCGCGTCCCGGCTGCTCGGGGTCGAGCCCGACGCCCTGGTCGGCGCGCGCCTCGACGACCTGTTCGCCGACGACTTCATGAACCTGTCGGGCGGGACCGAGATCGTGGCGCGCGCCCGTTCGGCTCCTCACCGCATCGTGGGCATGACGGCAACCGGCGTCGACGTGGGCGACGAGACCGGCGACCGCCTGATCGTGACGCTGCGCGACCTCACCACCGAGCGGCGCCTGTCGGCGGTCATCGACGCGGTCGCCGACTCGACGCTGGTGCTCGACGCCGACGGCGCCCTGCTCTGGCAGTCCGACGCCCTGGCCGCCCGAGTGCCCGGGGGGATCGGCCAACCTGGGCACCCACCCCGTCGAGCGGCTCCACCCCGAGGACCTGCCCATGGTGCTCGAGGCCTTCGCCGACCTGGCCGGTCAGCCCGGCGGGCGGCTCGCCCGCGTCGTGCGGTCGCGGTCGATCGACAACGACGATCTCTGGCAGCTGATCGAGCTGGTCGGGGCCAGCCGGGTGGACGATCCCGACCTGGCCGGCGTGGTCGTGCAGGTGCGCAACATCGACGCCGGGTCCGAGATCGAGTCGACCGGCCAGACCGAGGGCCCGATGCTCTCGATGGCCGAGGCCGCGCCGGTCGGGATCCTGCTCATGAACCGGATCGAGCGGGTGATGTACGCCAGCCAGGTCGGCCGCGCCCTGCTCGGCTTCGGCGAGGTCGACGACGCCACCGACTGGCGCGACCGCGTCGTCGCCGTCGGGCCGCGGCGCCATCGACGCGCTGGTCGCCGACGGGCTGGTCGGCGGGCCGCCCACCACGATCACGTGCCCGTTCGTGCTGCCCGAGGGCACCCGACCTGTGGATGCGGGTGCGGGTCGCGCCCCACCTCGACGCCCGCGGCCAGCCGGTCGGTGTCATCGTCGCCCTCGAGGACGTGACCGCCGAGGTCGAGGCCCGGACCGAGTCCGAGCGCCTGCTGCAGATGCTCGACGCCACCTCGGACTACGTGGCCATCTTCCGCCCGAACGGCGAGATCCTGCACGCTGAACGCGGTGCTCAGCCAGGTGCTCGAAGACCACCGGCGGGCCGGCGGGACGGGCCGCCTCGGCGATCTCATCGAGGACCGTGACGCCTTCATCCAGCCGCGGCCTCGAGGCCGTCGAGGTCTCGGACACCTGGCACGGCGAGCTCATGATGAACGTGGCGCCGGGCCAGATCATCCCGGTCTCGGCGCTCGGCGTGGTCGGCCGCGACGAGGACGGCGAGGTCGACTGGGTGGCCATGGTGGCCCGCGACATCAGCGAGCTGAAGGAGGCCGAGGAGCGCCTGCGCCGTCTGGCCACCTCGGACCACCTCACCGGCCTGGCCAACCGGGCCCTGTTCACCGAGCAGCTCGAAGAGGTGGTGGCCCGCGGCAACCGGACCGGACGGGGCCTGGCGGTGCTGTTCTGCGACCTCGACCGGTTCAAGGAGGTCAACGACGAGCACGGCCACGCCGACGGCGACGACGTGCTGGTCGAGATCGCCGACCGGCTGCTGACCATCATCCGCGGCGACGACATGGTGGCGCGGGTGGGCGGCGACGAGTTCGTGATCCTGTGCGACGGCTCGATCGATCCCGACGCGCTGGCCGCGCTGGCCGAGCGCGTCATCGAGACCGTCCACCAGCCCATCGACGTCGGTCGGCGGGCAGGTGCAGGTCGGCATCTCGATCGGCGTGGCCATCGCCAACCAGCCCGGCGTGACCGGCGACCGGATCCTGACCGTCGGCCGACCAGGCGATGTACCGGGCCAAGGCCACCGGCGGCAACCGCTACCGGGTGGTCGAGGTCAGCCGAGCTGAGGCGCGGCTTCCAGGTCGGGTCGGGACGTGCCTCGAACCCGGTGATGTCGGACTCGCCGGCCAGGGTGATGCCGATGTCGTCGAGGCCCTCGAGGAAGCGGTGCCGGGTGGCGTCGTCGAGCGGGAACGTCGACCTCGAGCCCGATGGCCGGCGCCGCCAGGGTGCGGGCGGCGACGTCGATGGTCAGCTCGAGGGTCGGATCGGCGGCGACGGCCTGCAGCAGGTGCTCGTCGACGTCGGGGTCGACCTGCACCGGCACCAGCCCGTTCTTGGTGCAGTTGTTGCGGAAGATGTCGGCGAAGCGCGAGCGAGACGACGGCCTTGAAGCCGTAGTCCATGATCGCCCAGACCGCGTGCTCGCGCGACGAGCCGGTGCCGAAGTTGGGCCCGGCCACCAGGATGCTGGCGCCGAGGTACTGCTCCTGGTTGAGCACGAAGTCGCGGTCGTCGCGCCACTCGGAGAACAGCCCGGCGCCGAAGCCGGTGCGCTCGACCCGCTTGAGCCAGTCGCTCGGGATGATCTGATCGGTGTCGACGTCCGAGCGGTCGAGCGGGACGGCGGTGCCGGTGACGACGATGACGGGTTCCATGGGACTCGCTTTCAGGACAGGTCGCTAGGTCAGGTCGGCGGGGGTGGCGAAGGTGCCGGCGATGGCGGTGGCGGCGGCCACGGCGGGGGACACGAGGTGGGTGCGCCCGCCGCGGCCCTGGCGGCCCTCGAAGTTGCGGTTGCTGGTCGAGGCGGCCCGCTCGCCCGACGTGCAGCTTGTCGGGGTTCATGGCCAGGCACATCGAGCAGCCCGGCTCGCGCCAGTCGAAGCCGGCGGCGCGGAAGCACCTGCGTCGAGGCCCTCGGCCTCGGCCTGGTCCTTCACCTGGAACGAGCCGGGCACGACGATGGCCCGCAGGCCGGCGCGCACCGTGCGGCCCTCGGCCACCGCGGCGGCGGCCCGCAGGTCCTCGATGCGGCTGTTGGTGCACGAGCCGATGAAGACGGTGTCGACCGGGACGTCGCGCATCGGGCGTGCCCGCGGTCGAGGCCCATGTACTCGAGGGCCCGGGCGGCCGACTCGCGGGCGTTGGCGTCGGCGAAGCGCGTCGGGGTCGGGCACGGCGCCGCTGAGCGGCACGACCTGGGCCGGGTTGGTGCCCCAGCTGACGAGCGGTTCGAGGTCGGCGGCGTCGAGTCGCGACCTCCTTGTCGAAGGTCGGCGCCCTCGTCGGTGGCGCAGGGCGCGCCAGGCGTCGAGGGCCTGCTCCCAGGCCGCGCCGGTCGGCGCGTGCGTGCGGCCCTCGAGGTAGGCGAAGGTGGTGTCGTCGGGGGCGATCAGCCCGGCCCGGGCGCCGGCCTCGATCGACATGTTGCAGACCGTCATCCGGCCCTCCATCGACAGGCCGCGGATGGCCGAGCCCCGGTACTCGATGACCGAGCCGATGCCGCCGCCGGTGCCGATGCCGCCCGATCATGGCGAGGATGACGTCCTTGGCGGTGACGCCGGCGGGCAGGTCGCCGTCGACGGTGACGGCCATCGTGCCGGGCCGCTGCTGGGGCAGCGTCTGGGTGGCCAGCACGTGCTCGACCTCGCTCGTGCCGATGCCGAAGGCCAGCGCGCCGAAGGCGCCGTGGGTGCGAGGTGTGGCTGTCGCCGCACACGATGGTCATGCCCGGCTGGGTCAGGCCCTGCTCGGGCCCGATCACGTGGACGATGCCCTGGCCGGGATCGCCCATCGGGTACTCGGTGATGCCGAACTCGGCGCAGTTGGCCCGCAGCACCTCGACCTGCTTGCGCGAGATCGGATCGGCGATGGGCTGGTCGATGTCGGCGGTCGGGACGTTGTGGTCCTCGGTGGCGACGGTCAGGTCGGGGCGGCGGACGCCGCGCCCGGCCAGGCGCAGCCCGTCGAAGGCCTGCGGCGAGGTGACCTCGTGGACGAGGTGGAGGTCGATGTAGAGCAGGTCGGGCTCGTCGTCGCCGGACCGGACCACGTGGTCGTCCCAGATCTTCTCGCTGAGGGTCTTCGCGCTGAGCGTCTTCTCGCTGAGCGTCTTCGATGACTTGCGCATCTCAGGATGTGAGACAGTAGTCTTGCGCTATGGGATCGAGTGTAAGCGGCGTCGGGCGTGCTCGACAAGGCGGTCGCCGTGCTGCGACGCGCTCGAGCGGGCTCCCTGCTCGCTCGGCGAGCTGGTCGAGGCCACCGGCTACTCCCGGGCGACCGCCCATCGCCTGGCGGTCGCCCTCGAGGACCACGGCCTGGTCCGGCGCGACGACGACGGTCGCTTCGCGCTCGGCGTGCGGCTGGTGGCCCTCGGGCGCGCGGCCGCCGAGGGGCTGCCGCTGGCCGCCGCGGCCCAGCCGGCGCTGCGGGCGCTGCGGGACGCGACCGGCGAATCGGTGCAGCTGTACGTCCGCGAGGGCGACCGACGGGTCTGCGTCGCCGCGCTCGAGTCGCCCCACGGGCTGCGCACCATCGTCGCCATGGGAGCGTCGTTGCCGCTCGACGTCGGGTCGGCGGGTCGGGTCCTGTCGGCTGCGCCGGGCGCCACCGGCTGGGTCGAGAGCGTGGGCGAGCGCGAGGCGGGCGTGGCGTCGGTGAGCGCCCGGTGCGTCGGACCCGACGGCCGGCCGTGGCGGCGGTCAGCGTGTCGGGCCCGATCGAGCGCACCGTCGCGTCGCCCGGGCCGCCGCTACGGCGACGCCGTGGTCGCCGCCGCCCGCCAGATCGAACAGGCCGCCGGGCTCGTGCTGCGCGGCCCGGCACCTGCCTAGGCTCGCGCCGCAATGGGCGAGAACCTCGCGGCCATCGACATCGGCACCAACTCGATCCACCTGGTCGTGGCGCGCTTCGACGACGTCGGCCACTTCGAGGTCATCGCCGACGAGAAGGAGACGGTCCGGCTCGGCTCGGGCGGCGGCGACATGAAGGAGCTGGCGCCCGACGCCATCGACCGCGGCATCGACGCGCTCACCCGGTTCCGTCGGGTGGCCGACATCTCCGACGCGCCGCGTCGTGGCCGTCGCCACCAGCGCGGTGCGCGAGGCCGAGAACGCCGAGGACTTCCTCGAGCGGGCCCGGCGACGAGGCCGGCGTCGAGGTCGAGGTCATCTCCGGGGTCGAGGAGGCCCGCCTCATCCACCTCGGCGTCCTGCAGTCGGTGCCCGTCTTCGACCGTCGCCTCCTGATGATCGACATCGGCGGCGGCAGCACCGAGGTGCTGGTGGGCGAGGGCAGCGACGTCCTGGCCGTCCGCAGCTTCAAGCTGGGCGCCATCCGCCTGACCCGGCGCTTCTTCCGCACCGACCGCGTGCACCCCGGCGCGGTCGACGCCTGCCGCCGCTTCGTCGACGCCATGCTGGCGCCGCTGGCGCGCGAGGTCGAGCGGCTCGGCTTCGAGGTGGCCGTGGGCAGCTCGGGCACGATCGAGGCGGTGGCGGCGATGGCCCACGCCGCCGCCCCCGACCGCCGCCGCCCCGGACCCTGCGACAACGCCACGTTCACCTACGACGAGACCCACGCCCTGGTCCGCCGCGCTGGCGCCAGCTGTCGGTGGCCAAGCGCCGCGAGGTGCCCGGGCTCGAGGCGCCCCGGGCCGACATCATCCTGGCCGGCGCCATCATCCTCGAACAGGCGATGGCCACCTTCGGCATCGACGAGATGGTCGTGTCGGGCTACGCCCTGCGCGAGGGGGCGCTGCTCGACGCGTTCCAGCGCACGCACGGGTCGGCCGCGCTGCACCACCTGCACGACCTGCGCCGGCGCAGCGTGGTGCGCCTGGCCGAGATGATGGACGAGGAGCCGGCGCACTCGGCCCACGTCGCCCGGCTGGCCCTCATGCTGTTCGACGAGATCAGCGACGGGCGACCGCTCCACGGGCTCGGCGACGACGACCGCGAGCTGCTCGAGGCGGCGGCGCTGCTGGCCAACGTGGGCCTGTTCGTGTCCCACAGCAAGCACCACAAGCACACGTACTACGTGATCCGGAACTCGGATCACCTCTCGGGCTTCACCGACCACGAGATCGAGATGATCGCCTTGGTGGCCCGCTACCACCGCAAGAGCGCGCCCTCGGCCAAGCACCCCGAGTTCGCGGCCCTGCGCCCCCGAGACCAGCAGGCGGTGCGCGCCCTGGCCGGCATCCTGCGGGTGGCCATCGGACTCGACCGGACCCACGGCGGGCGCGTGCGTGTCGCTGCGCTGCCGACTCGACCACGGCACCCTCGTCATCGAGGTCGAGCCGGCTGACGGCGCCGACATCTCCCTCGAGCTCTACACGGCCACCGAGCGCAAGCGAGCTGCTCGAGCAGGTGCTCGAGCGGCGGGTCGAGGCGTCGTCAGCCGCCCTGCCGACCGCGAGCTGGCTGCCGCGCGGTGACGGCGAGGCAGGCCTGCTCGAGCACGGGGACGAAGGCGCCGGGATCGAGGGCGCAGACGCCGTGGTCGCCGGCCACCGGATAGACCACCGAGCCCTTGATGGCCGCGGCCAGGGCCCGCTGGCGGCGGGGCGGCACGACCGTGTCGTGTTCGGTGACCAGCACGGCGGTGGGCACGTCGACCTCGCCGATCCAGTCCCGCGACGAGAAGGTGGCGAGGCCTGGCCGGCCTCGACGATCATCCGCGGGCTCGTTGTGGCGGCACCTCGCTGCGGGCCCACCGGCCGAGCTCGGTCTCGTCGTAGCGGCGTGGCCAGCAGCCGGTCGCCGAGCGACCGGTGCAGCCGCCCGGGCGTGGCCCGGGCCACCAGCGAGGCCAGGCCGAGCATCGGCGCGGCCGCCCGCTCGCCGGGCCGCCCGCCGACGAAGTAGCGGCTGGTGGCGCACAGCACGAGGCCGCGGACCCGCTCGGGGTGGCGGCGCCAGATGAGCTGGGCGATCGGGCCCCCCATCGAGTAGCCGACCGGGACGAACCGGTCGATGCCGAGCACGTCGGCCAGCGCGACGGTGTCGTCGGCGCAGTCCTCGAGGCGGAACCGCCGTCGCGACCGGATGCCGCGGCCGTGGCCGCGGTGGTCGATCGCCACGACGTCGAAGTGTCGCGAGAGCACGGGGAAGCTCGGGAACCAGTTGAGCGCCGAGTTGGCCGTCCACCCGTGCAGCAGGACCAGCGTCGGCGCGCCGGTCGGACCGGGGGCCCGGCGGTAGTACGTGACGCCGCGGTCCGGGGAGCTCGACGTAGGCGCCCCCCGGCAAGCCGGGCGGCGGGCTCACGTCGGTCACGCGGGTGGGCTCACGTCTCGATGCTCAGGATCTCGACGCTTGAGCGCGCCGCCGGGAGCCTCGTAGCTGGACGACGTCGCCGACGCGCGTGGTCGAGCAGGGCGGCGCCGAGCGGCGAGCCCGGCGACATGACCTCGAGGTCGTCGCGGCGCTCCTCGATCGATCCGATGAGGTAGCGCTCGGCCTCGTCGTCGCCTTCGTAGACGATGGCCACGATCGAGCCGGCGGTGACCTGGTCGTTGTCGGAGGCGGCTCGACGATCTCGGCGTTCTGCCAGCAGCGCGGCGAGGTGGCGGATGCGGCCCTCCATCTTGCCCTGCTCCTCCTTGGCGGCGTGGTAGTCGCCGTTCTCGGAGAGATCGCCCAGCTCGCGGGCGGCCTGGATCTTGCGGGCGATGTCGGTGCGGCCGTGGGTGGTCAGCTGCTCGTGCTCGGCCTGCAGCCGGTCGAAGGCGTCCTGGGAGAGGTGGTGGGATGTCGGGCACCCGTCCATGCTACCGATCGCTTCGGGATTGGTCGATGAGGTTGGTATGAGGTTGACGAAAGCCGACGCCACCACCACACTGTGCGGAGTGCTTGCCACCGCCTTCACCGCCGTAGCCATCATTCCCTAGCGCACGCTGCGTTCGCGGCGTGCGCTCCTGACCGTCCACCTCGGTGGGCGGTTTTCTCGTTCTCGGGGCAGGTTTCCGCAGGTTCAGAAAGGTCATTCCGGATGAACACGAACACGACGCATCGCGTGGGGGTCGTCGGCGGCGACGGCATCGGTCCCGAGGTCATCGCCGAGGCGCTCAAGGTCGTGCGCGCCGCCGGCGTCGACCTCGACACCGTCGACTACGACCTCGGCGGCGCCCGCTACCTGCGCGACGGCACCGTGCTGCCCGACGAGATCGTCGACGAGTGGCGCGGCCTCGACGCCCTGCTGCTCGGCGCGGTCGGCACGCCCGAGGTGCCGCCGGGCGTCATCGAGCGCGGCCTGCTGCTCAAGATGCGCTTCGACCTCGACCTCTACATCAACCAGCGGCCGTTCACCTCGCCGCGCGGCGCCCCCGCCCACGACTTCGTCGTCATCCGCGAGAACACCGAGGGCACCTACGCCGGCGAGGGCGGGTTCCTGCGCAAGGGCACGCCGCACGAGATCGCCACGCAGGGCTCGGTCAACACCCGCCTCGGCGTCGAGCGCTGCGTCCGCTACGCCTTCGAGCTGGCCCGCAGCCGCGCCCCGCCGCCACCTGACGCTGGTGCACAAGACCAACGTGCTGACCTTCGCCGGCGACCTGTGGGAGCGCACCTTCGACGAGGTGGCCGCCGACTACGACGACGTGACCACCGCCTACAACCACGTCGACGCCGCCTGCATCTACTTCGTGCAGTCGCCCGCGCAGTACGACGTGATCGTGACCGACAACCTCTTCGGCGACATCCTCACCGACCTCGGCGGCGCGGTATCGGGCGGCATCGGCCTGGCCTCGTCGGGCAACCTCAACCCCGACCGCACCGGGCCGTCGATGTTCGAGCCGGTCCACGGCTCGGCTCCCGACATCGCCGGCCAGCAGAAGGCCAACCCGATCGCCGCCATCCTGTCGGCCGCCATGATGCTCGAGTTCCTGGGCGAGGCCGACGCCGCCGCCCGCATCCGCAAGGCCTGCGACGACGCCGTCGTCGCTCACCGGCCGCACCTCCGAGATCGGCGACGCGGTCGCCGACCGACTCTGACTGAACGCGCCTGCACAGGGGGACGACCCGATGCCCATCACGCCCACCGACAAGATCTGGATGAACGGCGAGCTCGTCGACTGGGACGACGCCAACATCCACATCCTCACCCACTCGCTGCACTACGGCATGGGCGTGTTCGAGGGCATCCGCGCCTACGAGACCGCCGACGGCCCGGCGGTGTTCCGCCTGACCGACCACATGGAGCGGCTGCACAACTCGGCCCGCATCATGATGATGGACCTGCCGTACTCGGTCGACGAGCTGGTCGAGGCGACCAAGCAGGTGGTGGCCGCGTCGCGGGCTGCCCTCGTGCTACATCCGGCCGATCGCCTACTACGGCTACGGCGAGATGGGGCTCAACACCCTGCCGTGCACGGTCGACGTGGCCATCGCCTGCTGGCCCTGGGGCGCCTACCTGGGCGACGACGCCGCCTCGAAGGGCGTGCGCATGAAGATCTCGTCGTGGATGCGCCACGACCACAACACGATGCCGCCGGCGGCCAAGACCACCGGCAACTACGTCAACTCGTCGCTGGCCAAGGTCGAGGCGCTCAAGGCCGGCTACGACGAGGCGATCATGCTCAACCCGCAGGGCTTCGTCAGCGAGTGCACCGGCGAGAACATCTTCGCCGCCGTCGACGGCGTGCTCATCACCCCGCCGCTGGCCGCGGGCGCCCTCGAGGGCATCACGCAGGACTCGGTCATGACCATCGCCCGCGACCTCGGCTTCGAGATCGCGCTTCGACCACCTCACCCGCAGCGACCTCTACGTCTGCGAGGAGATGTTCGTCTGCGGCACGGCGGCCGAGATCAGCGCGGTGAGCTCGGTCGACGACCGCTCCGATCCCGTGCCCGGGCCCGATGACCACGGCGATCGCCGCCGAGTACGCCGAGGCCGTCCGCGGCCAGGTCGACCGCTACAAGGACTGGCTCGAACATGTCGGCTGACCCGGCGGTACCCACGTCTCTGCCGACGTCGGTCGAGATCTTCGACACGACGCTGCGCGACGGCGCGCAGTTCGAGGGCATCTCGCTGACCGTCGAGGACAAGCTGCGCGTCGCCGAGCAGCTCGACTGGCTCGGCGTGCGCTGGATCGAGGGCGGCTACCCGCAGGCCAACCCGAAGGACGAGGAGTTCTTCCGCCGCGCCCCGACCGACCTGCACCTGTCGACGGCCGAGCTGGTGGCCTTCGGGTCGACCCGCCGCCCGGCCGGCAAGGTCGACGTCGACCCCACGCTGGCCGCCCTGGTCGGCGGCCGAGACCTCGACGGTGTGCATCGTCGGCAAGAGCTGGGACTTCCACGTGACCGAGGCGCTGCAGACGACCCTCGACGAGGGCGTGGCCATGGTGGGCGAGTCGGTCGAGTTCCTCAAGGCGGCCGGCCGGCGGGTGTTCTTCGACGCCGAGCACTTCTTCGACGGCTACAAGGCCAACCCCGACTACGCCCTGTCGGTGCTCGAGGCCGCGGCCATGGCCGGCGCCGACTGCGTCGTGCTGTGCGACACCAACGGCGGCTCGCTGCCCCACGAGGTCCAGCGCATCACCGCCGAGGTCGGCGCCTACCTCGGTGCGGTGGCGATCGGCATCCACACCCAGAACGACACGGGCTGCGCGGTGGCCAACTCGGTGGCCGGCGTGCTCGGCGGGGCCACGCAGGTGCAGGGCACGGTCAACGGCTACGGCGAGCGCACCGGCAACGCCAACCTGATGACGGTGATCCCCGACCTGACCCTCAAGCTCGGCATCGCCACGCTGCCCGAGGGCCGCCTCGAGCGCCTCACCGCGGTGAGCCGCCACGTGGCCGAGCTGGTCAACGTGCCGCCGCCGCCGGCCGACCCGTTCGTCGGCGTCTCGGCCTTCGCCCACAAGGGCGGCCTGCACACCTCGGCGCTCGGGCCGGGCCGGTGGCGCCACCTACGAGCACGTCGACCCGACCGTCGTGGGCAACCACACCCGGGTGCTGGTGTCCGACCTGGGCGGGCGGGCCGGCATGGCGATGAAGGCCCGGGAGCTCGGCGTCGAGCTCGACGACCGGGCCGCCGGCGCGCTGAGCGACGAGCTCAAGCGGCTCGAGTCGAAGGGCTGGCTGTTCGAGGCGGCCGACGCCTCGCTCGAGCTGCTCATGCGCCGGGCCGCGGGCTGGTCCCACGAGTTCTTCGAGGTCGAGGCCTACCGGGTGTCGAGCTACCACCGCGAAGGCCCGGTGACCCGCGAGGACGCGGTCGAGATCAGCGTCGAGGCCACGGTCAAGCTCTGGGTCGACGGCGTGCGCGTCGCCGCGGTGGGCGAGGGCAACGGTCCCGGTCAACGCCCTCGACGTCGCGGTGCGGCGCCGCGCTCACGGCCGCGTACCCCGCGCTCGAGCCGCATCCACCTGACCGACTTCAAGGTCCGGGTGCTCGACGGCGGATCGGCCACGGGCGCCGTGGTCCGGGTCCTCATCGACTCGACCGACGGCGAGAACGTGTGGACCACCGTCGGCGTCGACACCAACGTCATCGAGGCGTCCTGGCAGGCGCTGGTCGACTCGCTCGTCTACGGGCTCCTGCACACCGGCGGCCTAGAGTCGCCGCCGATGGCCGCTCCCGAGTACGTCCCCCGGTCACCGACCGACGAGCCCCGGGTCTACCACTCGCCGCCGTGGAGCGGCGAGCCGTGGTTGGCCGACCGGCCGGGCGAGCTGCTCGGCCGCCAGCCCCTCGGCCCCCGCCTCGGCTATCCGGGTCCCGACCAGGGCTTCGTGCTCAAGCTGGCCAACGCCTTCGAGCCCAAGCTGGTGCTGGTCGAGGGCGAGTCGGCCCACGATGCCATCGTCGGGTGCACCGCGGTCGGCGCTCAAGCGGGCGTCGCTGTTCGGACGGGCCCCGGTGGTGCACGACCTCACGGCCGCCTTCACCATCTGGGGCTTCCTGGCCACCGCCGACGCCGAGCTCCTGCGCCTGCGCCGCCCGCTGTTCGAAGAGGTGGCCAACCCCCACCACTACATGGAGCTGCGCCGGATCGCCGACCTGGTGCCCCAGGCCGTGCTGCGCCTGAGCCACCACGAGATCGCCAAGGTGGCCGCCACCGACTGGCGCGCCTTCTTCAAGCGGCGCACACCCACTTCCTGACCGCCTGGCTTCCTGACCGCCTGACTTCCTGACTAGGCGTTGATCGTGATCGGCGTGCCGGCGGGGAGCACGGCGTGCAGCTGCAGGTCGACCGCGTCGGGCATGCGGATGCACCCGTTCGACGCCTGGGTGCCGATGAGCTGGGGTCGGTTGGTGCCGTGGAAGGCGACCTGGGGGAGCCCGCCGTCGAAGCTGTCGAGCACCTCGGAGTAGGCGCTGGTGGCGAGGATCCACGGACCGTAGGCGCCGCTCGGCGGGCGGGAGATCTTCTCGGTGAGGAAGAAGGTGCCGAGCGGGGTGGGCGTGCCGGGCGTGCCCACGACCACCTTGGTCGTCGGCCACCTGGTGCGACCCGTCGAAGGCCTTGAGGTCGAAGGTCGAGAGCGTGAGCACGAGGTGGTACTGCGTGGTGCTCAACGTGACGTCGTTGCGGCGGACCCAGCCGGTCTGGTGGTTGGGCCGGGCCAGCAGCGAGACCTCGAGCCAGGCCCCGTCGTCGCGCACGACGTCGAACACGAGCGGGTTCCCGAAGTAGGTGGGGTTCGTGTAGGTGAACCCGTTGGGCGTCTTGGCCACCCCCGACGAGTTCAGCCCCACGCGGGGGATGGCGGGCAGCCTGGGGGCGGCCACGGGCGCCACGGTGGTGGTCGGGGTCGGCCGCCCGGCTCGGTCGACGGAGCACCTGGACCACGGGCACCTTGGCCGTGGCGATCTCGGTGATCCACCGACGGCTCGCCCCCTCGGTCGTGGCGGTGACCTCGGAGGTCGTCGTCGACGACCGCTTCGCGGCCGCCTTGGGGTGGCTGCTCGAACAGGCCACGGGGGCCAGCACGGCCGCGACAGCGAGAACGAGCAGAGCAGTCCGGGGGCGCACGGGCGCCGTGCACCGGTCACCGGCCCCGGAGACCGCCGGTACGATCGACCCCGTGACCGCCCTCGATCCCGATCCGACCGTCCGCGTCCGCTTCGCGCCCGCACCGACGGGCTACCTGCACATCGGGGGCGCCCGGACGGCGCTGTTCAACTGGCTCTTCGCCCGCCAGCACGGGGGCGAGCTGGTGCTGCGGGTCGAGGACACCGACGCCGAGCGGTCCCGGCCCGAGCTGGTCGACGCCATCTACGACACCCTCGGCTGGCTCGGCCTCGACTGGGACGGCGACCCGGTCCACCAGTCCGATCGCGGCGACCTCTACCGCGCGGCCGCCGACCAGCTGCTGGCGTCGGGCGCGGCCTATCGCTGCGACTGCACCCGAGCCGACGTCGACGCCCGCAACCTGGCCAACGGCCGCAAGACCCCCGGCTACGACGGGTTCTGCCGCGATCGCGACGTGGCCGACGGCCCCGATGTCGTCGTCCGGTTCCGGATCCCCGACGCCGGCGCGGCCATCACCTTCCACGACCTCATCCGCGGCGACGTGTCCTTCGAGAACGCCAACCTGGAGGACTTCGTGATCGTGCGCAGCGGCGGCGTGCCGATGTTCCTGCTGGCCAACGCCGTCGACGACGCTGATCTCGGCATCACACACATCATCCGGGGCGAGGACCTCATCAACACGACCCCCAAGGTGCTGTTGCTGCGCGCCGCGCTGGGCTATGACTACTCGCCCCAGTACGCGCACGTGCCGTTGATCGTCAACGAGAAGCGCCAGAAGCTGTCGAAGCGCCGCGACGACGTGTCGGTGGGCGACTACCGAGACCGCGGGTACCTGTCCGAGGCGCTCGTCAACTACCTCGTCACCCTCGGTTGGGGGGCGCCCGACGGCATCGAGATCCGACCGCTGGCCGAGATCGTCGAGCTCTTCCGCATCGCCGACGTCAGCCAGTCGAGCGCCTTCTTCGACCTCAAGAAGCTCGACCACTTCGACGGCGAGTACATCCGCGGCTTGGCCCGCGACGACTTCATCGCCCGGAGCGGGCAGTGGATGGCCCACCACCCGGTCCCGTGGGCGCCCGACGACTTCGACGCCGGGCGCGTTCGCCGCCCTGGCCCCGCTCGTGCAGGAGCGGGTGGTGCGCCTCGACCAGGTGCCCGGCTACGTCGACTTCCTGTTCCTGCCCGAAGCCGAGGTCGACGAGGCGTCGTGGGACAAGGTGATGGTCAAGTCCGGCGACTCCGCCAGGCTCATGCTCGACGCCGTGATCGAGGCCTACGAGACCTGCGAGTGGACCTCCGAGACGGTGATGGCCGTCATCCAGGCCCAGGGCGAGCGGCTCGAGCTCCCGAAGAAGCAGTGGCAGGCGCCCGTGCGGGTGGCGGTGACCGGTCGATCGGTCGGACCCCCGCTCGGCGAGTCGCTCGTCGTGCTCGGACGCGAGCGGACGCTCGACCGCCTGCGCGCGGCTCGCCGTCGCCTGTAGCGATGTCGCTCGTCCGACTGCCGTTCAGGATCATCGGGGCCGTGCTCGCCGTCCTGGTGCTGTACCTGGCGTTCACGTTCGTCCAGGTGTGGTGGGCCTCGCGTCAGCACAGCGACGCGTCGGCCAGCGCCATCGTGGTCATGGGGGCGGCCCAGTGGAACGGGCGGCCCTCGCCCGACCTGAAGGCGCGCCTCGACCATGCCGCGGCCCTGTTCCGCGCCGGGCGGGCCCACGAGATCATCGTGACCGGCGGCAAGCAGAAGGGCGACCGCGTGACCCAGGGCGTCACGGGCTACGACTACCTGACCGCCACCGGCATCCCGGCCGCCGACGTCAAGCTCGAGAACCAGGGGACCAACAGCTACACCGAGCTGTCGGCCGCGGCCAACATCATGCGCACCCAGCACCTGCGGCCCGACGTGCTGCTGGTGTCGGACCCCTACCACTCGCTGCGGATCTCGCAGATCGCCGGCGAGCTGGGCCTCACGCCACACGTCTCACCTGACGACGTCAGCTCGAGCCTGTACTCGCTCAGCCGCGAGACGGCGGCGGTGTCGCTCGGCCGGATCATCGGCTACCGCAGGCTGTCCGAGCTCGCCTAGAGTGACGTGCCCCACCTTCGGGGGTGGTGTAATTGGCAACACGGGTGGTTCTGGTCCACTTGTTGGGGGTTCGAGTCCTCCCCCCCGAGCACACATCCCGCCACAGATCCCGGCGTCAGTCGGGGGCGTCCTCGACGTTGAGCTGATCGCGCAGGTCGACGAGGATGCGGCGCAGGATGCGCGAGAGGTACGACTGGCTCACGCCCAGCCGCTCGGCGATCTCGGGTTGGGTCAGGTGCTCGTAGAAGCGCAGGCGCACGACCTCGCGGTCGCGCTCGTCGAGGCCGGCCACGAGGTCGGCCACGATCTGTTGGGCCTCGATGTCGTCGAAGCCGGTCTCGCGGTTGACGAGGACGTGGTCGCCGAGCGAGGTCGACTGGTGGGCCACGCCGGCCTCGAGGGCCTCGAGCACGTGGTCCTCGGACTCGTCGACCGCGGCGGCCAGCTCGGCGATCGTCGGTGATCGGCCGAGCTGCTGGGTGAGGTCCTCGTCGGCCCTGCGCAGCTCGAGGTGCAGCTCCTGCGATCGCCGGGGTGGCCGGACCATCCACGTCCGATCCCGCAGGTAGCGCTTGAGCTCGCCCTCGATGGTGCGACCGGCGAAGGTCGAGAAGGCGACATCCATGCTCGGATCGAAGCGCTCGACCGCCGCGATCACGGCCAGCAGCGATATCTGGCGCAGGTCGTCCTCGGGCACGCCGCGGTGGCTGTACCGCCGGATCAGGTAGTCCGCCACGTGGCGGTTCTCCTCGACCAGCTGGTTGCGGAGGTTGCGATCCCGGGTGCGCCGGTACTCGACGAACGGGTCGCTCCCGGTCGGGGTCACGCCGGGTGGTCTGTCCGCCGCTTGACGAGCCGGAACGTGCGGGCGGTTCCGTCGGAGCCCACGTCGAACTCGTCGGCGGTCATGGACAGCAGCTCGCGGGCGATCGGGTGGATCTCGGGCGGCGCGCCGTCCAGCCCGCAGCGGCCCTCGATCTCGAGCGATCCGTCGACCGCGCGGTAGGAGAGCGCCAGCTCGACGCCGTCGCCGGCGGACTCGATCACCACCGCGCACATCTCGTCGATCGCCACCCGCAGGTCCTCGATGTCACGCAGGTCGAAGCCCAGGTCGCCGGCCACACCGGCGGCGGTCAGGCGGGCGATGCGCAGGAAGCGCGCCTGCGCGGGTATCACCACTCGGATCTCGTCGGTCATGTGCGTCGGTCGCCGTGGTCAGTCGACGGCGATGTGGTCGGCCAACCCGGTGATGTCGAGCAGGCGTCGCGTGGTGTCGGTCGGGGCCCGCAGCACGAGCCGGCCCGACCGGGCCGTCATGTCCTTGTGCGCCCCGATGATGACGCGCAGGCCGGACGAGTCGATGAAGCGCAGGCCGCTCACATCGAGCACGAGCGTGCGGGTGGAGTCGAGGGTCGCCTCGTCGATCTGCTCGCGCAACGCGGGAGCGGTGTGCGGATCGAGCTCGCCCCGCAGCACGAGCACGACCTCGTCATCGTGAGACGACACATCGACCTCGAGCGGTCCCTCGGTGGTGCTCATGGCCGAGAGGCTATCGAACTGGGCACAGGGCTCTCCTTCTCGTGGCGTTCTTCGCCATCTCCAGAGCGTCTACCCACCTCGCGGGCGGACAGAACCGGACTCGAAAAGCACACAGGACCCGGGCGGGAGGGAAGGTGCCCGGGTCCTGTGGCTGAGTCGACCGGGGTGCGGGTGGACCCGATCGACGGCTTGCTGGCTGGACGTCTCAATGAGGTCCAGCCAGACCCCTACCCATCCGGTTTCGTCGGTAGAACAGGTACTGCGGCCGGCGTCGTCGGGGTAGGGAGTCGTGCATCGACCGCCGATCTCGAGGAGAGAGCGACATGTCCCAAACCACCTGGACTGCCGAGCGTCAGCGCCCGTACCAGTACGACCGCCCGGGCGCCGGCATGTCCCGTAGCAGCACGCGCACCTACGACGAGCTCTACGACGAGGCCAAGCGCCGCAACATCAAGGGCCGCTCGAAGATGAGCAAGACCGAGCTCGAGCGGGCCCTCGGGGGTCGCTAGCCAGGCGCCTGCAGACCGGGCACCTGCTGGGTGATGCAGTGGATGTTGCCGCCGCCGAGCAGGATCTCGCGGGCGTCGACGCCGACGACCCGACGGTCGGGGAACAGGCGCTCGACGACCTCGGCGGCGGCATCGTCGCGGGCGGGGTCGAGCAGCGGCATGATCACCCGATTGCCGGCCCCGTCGCGGCCGGCCCCCTCACTGCTGGCCCCGTCGCCGGCCAGGTAGAAGTTGACGTAGCTGGCCGCCAGCCGGGCGCCGCCGGGGCGGGGCTTGGACCCGGCTGCGGGGACGAGCCCGGCCGCCTCGGCGTCGGTCATGTGCAGCGGACCGGGCTGGGGCACGAGGTGCACCTCGAGCGAACGCCCGCGGGCGTCGACCGCGGCCTCGAGGCGACGGCGGGCGTCGGCCGAGATGGCGTGCTGGGGATCGTCAGGGTCATCCGTCCATGTCAGGGCGACGACCCCGGGCCGCACGAAGCAGGCCAGGTTGTCGATGTGTCCGTCGGTCTCGTCGTCGTGCACCCCGGCGCCGAGCCAGATGATCGTCGACGTGCCGGTGTGGTCGCGGAGGTGCTGCTCGATCTCGCCCCGGGCCAGCCCCGGGTTGCGGTTCGGGTTGAGCAGGCACTCCTCGGTGGTGAGCAGCGTGCCCTCGCCGTCGACGTGGATCGATCCGCCCTCGAGCACCATCGGGGCCCGGTAGCGGTCGGCCCGCTCGACCTCGCACACCTTCGACGCGGCCAGGTCGTCGAGCGCCCACGGGCTGTAGAGCCCGCCGTCGAGGCCGCCCCACGCGTTGAAGACCCAGTCGACGCCACGCCGCACCCCTCGGTCGTCGACGACGAAGGTGGGCCCGATGTCGCGCATCCACGCGTCGTCGGTGGACATCTCGACGACGCGCACCTCGGGCGGCAGCATCGAACGGGCGCGCTCGTACTGGGCGGCCGAAGCCGCCATGGTGACCGGCTCGGCCGCCGCGATCGCGCTCGGCCACCGCCGCGAACGCCTCCTGCGCCGGGCCGCCCGCGTCGCGCCAGGTGTCGCCGCGCTCGGGCCACGCCATCCAGCAGCCGTCGTGGGGCGCCCACTCGGCCGGCATGTGGAAGCCGTCGGCCGACGGCGTTCCCTCGAGGGTGGCGCTCACCCAGGCATGCTCTCACCCCGGATGTGCTCACGTCCGCCTGCGGTGGTGGTGGGGGCCAGTTCGAACCACACGATCTTGCCGGGCAGGAACTGCTGCACGCCCCAGGTGTCGGCCAGCTCCTCGACGATCATCAGGCCCCGCCCGCCCGACGCATCCGAGGGCTGCGGGTGCAGGACCTCGGGCATGCCGAAGCCGTGGTCGCGGACCTCGACCCGCAACCGGTCGTCCACCAGGCAGACCATGACCGAGATCTCGCCGGCCGCCACGGCCACGGCGTTGGCCACGAGCTCGCTCGTGAGCACCGCCAGGATGTCCGGGTCGACGCGGGCGCCGAGCGTCCGGCACGCCGTCTCGACGTAGTGACGCGCGATGGTGACGCTGTCGGTGTCGGGCGTGACCGTGATCGCCAGCTGCTTGACGCTCACGGCCCGGCCTGCCGAGGCTCGCTGGTCACGGGCCTGTTCTACCCAACCCCACGCCGGAAAGACCGGACCTCTATCGCATTGGGGGCCCAGGGGGGTGCTGGCTATGATGCTTCGGCTCGTCCCGGCCCCCATCGTCTAGCGGCCTAGGACACCACCCTCTCAAGGTGGCGGCACGGGTTCGAATCCCGTTGGGGGTGCCAGACCGCGGGTTCCGGCGCCTCAGAGCCGCGTCCTCAGAGCCGTGTTTCGGCCTTGACGCGGCCCGAGTCGATGGCGTCGACCAGGGCACGGTGGTCGATCTCGTTCTGGTCGGCGTAGATGCCTGCGAACTCGGCGACGGCGTCGTCGAAGACGGTCCCCGACCCCAGGTACGACCCGATCGCGATCGGGTCGCCCGAGCGGGCGTGCCCGCGGGCCAGCGTCCAGCCGCAGAGCTGGCCATACACGCGCAGCCCGCTCTCGTCCATGATCTCGATGTTGGCCGACGTCTTCCAGTCCCACAGCTGGCGCATGTAGTAGTCGTGCGTGCGGCCGTCGACGCCGTCGAGTCGCTCCCAACCGAGCAGGATGTCGCTGCTGGCCTGCATGAGCCGTTGGCCCTCGACCACCCGTTGCGCGTGGTTGGCGTACCCGCTGGTCTTGAGGTGCGCCTCGAGCACCGAGGCCTCGGCCTCCTTGACCTGGATGAACAACGGATCGTCGTTGTCGCGTCCCACGAGCAGCACCAGCCAGCACCGGGTGCCGACGCTGCCGACGCCCACGACCTTGCGCGCCACCTCGACGAAGCGGTAGCCCTCGAGCAGGTGGCGGCGGTCGGCGCTGAGGCTGCGCCGGTAGGACCGCAGCGCACCGCGGAGCGTCTCGGACAGCGCCTCGTGCTCGGTCTCGGTGAAGATCTCCTCGACGGGCACCAGCAGCGGCGGATCGCTCAGGAAGCGCAGCTCGCCGTCGATCTCGTGGGTCAGCTTGTTCTTGGCCTTGAGGCGATCCTTCGACTCGGCCTTGCCGATCCCTCGTTGGAAGTTGCGCAGCTGCTCGGACGTGAGCTCGGGACCCCAGCGCTCGACCATGGTCTGGACGCCCATCCGGACGTACCAGAGGTCGAGGTTGCGCATGAGGGCGAAGCTGCGCATCGCCTCGCGGTACGCGCGGACGCTGCCCGTCACGATGTCGTTGCACGCGGTCGGCTCGAAGTTGCGGCTGCGCGCCGCCACCGAGAGGCTGGCGGCCAGGCGCTTGAGGTCCCACTCGAAGGGCCCCGGGAGCGTCTCGTCGAAGTCGTTGATGTCGAACACGAGCGAGCGTTCGGGCGAGGCGAAGCCGCCGAAGTTGACCAGGTGGGCGTCCCCGCAGAGCTGCACGTTGAGCGGCACCGAGCGGGTCTCGGCCAGGTCAGCCGCGAACACGTTGGCCGCGCCGCGGAAGAAGGCGAACGGCGACGCCGCCATGCGGCCATACCGGATCGGCAGCAGGTCCTGCAGCCGGGTGACCCCCTGCTCCTCGAGCATGGCCACCGGGTCGCGCCGGTTGGTGCTCGGCGACCAGTCGGCGTGGCTGCTACGGGGCACCTGCTGGCGGGCGGCCTTGCCGTGGGCGGCGCGCTCGGACGCCGTCGGGTGCTCGACCACGGGTGGGGCGATGGGAGTCTCGGTGCTGGTCACCCGGGCAACCTAGTGCCGGGAGGTCAGCCCCGCCGGGCCGTGGCCCGGAGCTGGTTCTCGGGCTCCTTGCGGTCGAGGTAGTCACGCCACATGGTCACCAGCCCGGCGTCGTCGACCTCGACGATGGTCGCACCGTGCATCTCGATCGCGGTGCCGGCGGCGGGATCGTCGGGACCCATCCCGGCGTAGGTGGCCCGACCGATCCATTCGAACACCGCCCAGTCGCGACCCCCGCGGATCGTCGTGATCTCCTGGCGCCAGTCCGGGAAGATGCGCGCCGTGCCGCTCTGCACCGACCGCAGGTCCGACGTGCTCGGCGTGTTGGGATCACCGAACGTCGCATCGGCGGCGAAGAGATCGCGCCACCGCCCGTCCTGTTCGAAGTCCAGGGCCTGCTCGGCGCGGCGCGCCCATGCGTCCCAGTCGACGGGTGTCGTCATGTGACCTCCACATCTCCGACTTCGACGCTCCTGCCGTCCCGCCAGGTGCGCAGCACGAGGCCGCCGCCCTTGAGCGCGGCATGGTCCCACTGACCGAAGCCCATCGTCGTGCCCTCGATCCCGCTGCTGGCCGCGGCAGGCGCTTGACCCGTTCGAGCCCGTCGCGCACGGCGCCGGGGGAGAGGTCGTCGGCCATGGCCAGCCCGAGCCCGAGCAGCCGCCCGATGTCGTAGGCGGCCACGCCGATCGGGCTGGCGGCCAGGGCGGCCGACTTCTCGCGCAACTCGAGCCTGGACGTGTTGGCGTCGCTGATCGTGTCGACGTAGACCCACCCGTCCCAACCCGCCCGCCAGGGCTTGCGGCTGTAGCCGAACATGAGCGCCGAGTTGGCGACCACGGGCCCGGACCACCCGCAGGCCTCGACGCCGAGGGCGACGGCCCGGGCGGCCACCCCGAGGCCCAGGTACACGAGCGCGTCGGGCCGTCCGGCCAGCGCGGCGCCGACATCCGGCTCGAGGTCGTCGGCCAGCGGCGACACCGCAGCGACATGGACGAGGTCGCAGGTCGGTGGCGCGCTCGCTGACGGCGCGGCGGAGCCACAGGCAGTAGTTGGTGCCGACGGGGGTGTCGTCGTGCAGCACCGCGATGCGCCGGTGCCCCGACGCCAGCAGATGGTCCACCAGGACGTACGGCTCCTCCTCGAGCGAGCCGACCTGATAGTGGAACATGCAGTGGCTGCGCGTGATCGCCCCGCCCGTGTAGTTGATGCACGCCACGCCGGCGGCGTCGGCCAGCTCGCGCACGATGAGGCCGTTGTCGCTGATCGACGGCCCGACGACGGTCACCGCTCCGGCGTCGACGAGCGCGCCGAACTCGGCCACCACCGACTCGGCCGACCCGCCGGGCAGTCCGTCCGCGTGGCGCAGCACCAGTTGGATCGTTGCACCGAGGCGCGACTCGGCATCGACCTCGTCGAGACCGAGCCGCACGCCCCTGGCGAAGTACTCGCCGCCGTCGCCCTGGTCGAAATCGAAGAGCAGGCCGACTCGCACCTCTCCTGCGGAGTCCCCCATGACCGTCGGATACTAACCTGACGGTCGTGTCAGCTTCAGGGGGGTCTTCAGGGAGGTTCCGATGCGGCTCGACGACCTGATCCTGGTGAGCGTCGACGACCACGTCGTCGAGCCCCCCGACCTGTTCGAGCGGCACCTCCCCGACCGGTGGCGCGACGTGGCTCCGAGGGTGGAACGCCGCGCCGACGGCAGCGACGTCTGGGTCTACGACGGCAACGAGATCCCCAACATCGGGCTCAACGCCGTCGCCGGGCGACCGCCCGAGGAGTACGGGATGGAGCCGACCTCGTTCGACGAGCTGCGCCGCGGTTGCTACGACGTGTCCGACCGCGTGCGGGACATGGATGCCAACGGCGTGCTCGGGTCGATGTGCTTCCCGTCGTTCCCGAACCTCTGCGGCCAGCTCTTCAGCCGCTCGAGCGACCTCGACGTCGGCCTGGCCGTGCTCAACGCCTACAACGACTGGCACATCGACGAGTGGTGCGGCTCGGCGCCGGGCCGCTTCATCCCGCTCATGATCCCGCCCATCTGGGATCCCGAGCTGATGGCGGCCGAGGTGCGCCGGTGCGCGGCCAAGGGCTGCCACGCCGTCTCGTTCTCGGAGAACCCGTCGAAGCTCAAGCTGCCGAGCTTCCACGACGACCACTGGGACCCGTTCTGGCAGGCGTGCGTCGACGAGGACACGATCGTCTGCCTGCACATCGGCTCGTCGTCGAAGCTGGTCATCACCGCCCCCGACGCCCCGGTCGACGTGCTCATCACGCTCCAGCCGATCAACATCGTGCAGGCCGCGGCCGACCTGATCTGGTCGCCCGTGCTCCGCAAGTTCCCGGACCTGCGCATCGCCCTGTCCGAGGGCGGCATCGGCTGGATCCCGTACTTCTGCGACCGGATCGACTGGATCTACACCCGCCACCACGCCTGGACGGGCCAGGACTTCGGTGGGCGGCTCCCGAGCGAGGTGTTCCTCGAGCGGATGGTGCTCTGCTTCATCGACGACCCCTCCGGTGTGGCCAACCTCGACCGCATGAGGGTCGACGGGATCTGCTGGGAGGCCGACTACCCGCACTCGGACTCGACCTGGCCGATCTCGCCCGAGACGCTGTGGCCGTCGATCGACGGTCTGAGCGACGACGTGATCGATCGGATCACCCACCTCAACGCCATGCGCCACTTCCGCTTCGACCCGTTCGCCGATCGGACCCGCGAGGACTGCACGGTCGGTGCCCTGCGCGCCGGCGCTTCCGACGTGGACGTGTCGACGGTGTCGCACGCGCCTCGCACCAGTCACCGGACGGGCGCGGCCGAGCTCATCCACATCGGCGAATCCGGCAACCGCCGGTGACCCCCACGACATGAGCCGCAACGCGGTGATCGTGGGGGTGGCCACCTCGGACTACCCCTACCTGCCCGAGATGAGCGAGGGGGCGGTGCACGCCCAGGCCGCGGAGCGGGCCCTGGCCGACGCCGGCCTCGGCTTCGACGACGTGGACGGCTACGCCAGCGCCGGCTACCACCCGCTCTACAGCGTGGCCATGTGCGAGTACCTGGGCCTGCGTCCCGTGCTGGCTGGACGAGACCAACGTGGGCGGCGCCTCCTTCGAGGTCCACCTCGAGCACGCGGCCCGGGCGGTCGAGTCCGGCGACTGCGAGGTGGTGCTCATCACCTACGGCAGCATCCAGCTCTCGTCCATGGGCCGCCAGATCGGGGGCGGCGGGGGCGGAGGCGGGGTCATGGCCCCTCAGACCTGGGACGGGCTGTGGGGCAACTCGCTGGTGGGCTCCTACGCCTTGGCCGCCACCCGGCACATGCACCAGTACGGCACCACCTCCGAACAGCTGGCCGAGATCTCGGTGACCATGCGCCGCCACGCCGGCTTCAACCCCATGGCCCAGTACCGCGACCCGATCACGGTGGACGACGTGCTCGGTTCCAAGCTGGTGGCCGATCCCCTGCACAAGCTGGACTGCTGCGTGGTGTCCGACGGCGGCGGGGCCTGCGTCGTCACCACCGAGGAGCGGGCCCGCGACCTGCCCGGCCAGCCGGTGTTCGTGCTGGGTGCCGCCCACACGCTGACCCACGCGCTGAACGTGTCGCAGTCCGACGACCTGACGGTGAGCGCCGCGGCCCGATCGGGTCCCGAGGCGTTGGCCCGGGCCGGCTTGTCGGTGGGCGACGTCGACACCCTCCAGCTCTACGACTCGTTCACCATCACCGTGGTGCTGACCCTGGAGGGCCTGGGCTTCTGCGCCCCGGGCGAGGGCGGGCCGTTCGTGGAAGGCGGCCGGCTGGCCTTCGACGGCCCGCTGCCCACCAACACCGACGGCGGGGGGCTGTCGGCCTGCCATCCCGGGATGCGGGGGATGTTCCTGCTGGTCGAGGCGGTGCGCCAGCTGCGGGGCGAAGCGGGGCCCACCCAGGTGCCCGACGCCGAGGTGGCGCTGGTGCACGGCACCGGTGGCTACCTGTCCACCGGTGCCACCGTGATCTTGGGAACGCACCGATGAGCGCGGTCATCCGGCCCGTGCACGATCCCGCGCCGTTGCCCGAGGGGGCCAAGCCGCGTCCGGGACCGCCGCCCGATCCCGAGCTGGCGCCCTACTTCGCGGCCGCCGCCGAGGGACGACTCACGATCCAGCGCTGCGACCGCTGCGGCCACGCGCAGCTCTATCCGCGGCTGCACTGCATCCGCTGCCGGTCGACCGTGCACTGGGAGGACGCCTCGGGCTTCGCCACGGTGTACTCGTTCACCGTCATCCGCCAGCACCACCTCCGCTCCTTCAAGCACCTGCTGCCCCTGGTGGTCGCGCTGGTCGATCTCGACGAAGGGCCTCGGATCATGACCAACCTGGTCGAGGTCGACCCTGCGGACGCGCGCGCGTCGGCCAGCGCGTCGAGGTGCGCTTCGAGCGCGTCAGCGACGACGTGGCGCTGGCGTTGTTCGCGCCGGTGGCCGACTCATAATCGTCCGCCCCGGTGGCGTTGCGAGTGGAGTTCGGGCCCCGAGTGGGGTGGTCCACGTGAACCGTTGGTCGTCGGTGGCGACCATGGTCCACCCGTTGCGGTGGGTGACGCCGTGGTGATGGCGGCACAACAGGGCCAGATTGCACAGATCGGTCGGCCCGCCTGATTCGTAGGGGATGACGTGGTGGGCGTCGCACCAGGTGGCGGGGGCGTCGCAGCCGGGGAACACGCAGCCGCCGTCGCGGCGGGCGAGGGCCCGTCGTTGGGCCCGGTTGGCGTAGCGGATGGTGCGGCCCGAGGTCGAGGGGCACCCCGAGCGAGTCGACGACCAGGGCGTGGATGCTGGGGTCGCAGGTCAGGTGGCGGTAGCGGTCGAGCACCAGGTGGTCGCCGTCGACGGTGCGCAGCGTGTCGGGCTCGGCGCTGGACATGACCAGGGTGACATCGACCGTCGGGCCGTGGCTGGTGTCGGGGTCGACGCCGTGGGCTTGCCGGCACAGTTCGGCCAGGCCGAGGGCGAGCAGGGTGGGGCGACGGGGGATGGCGAGCTCGGTGGTCTGGTCGTGGTCGGTTCGGTAGCGGCGCCAGAGTTGGTCGGCGGCGGCCTCGAGGGCCTCGCGCACGATCAGCGCGGCGTCGCCGACCAGCTCGCCCCGCACCAGCGATGTGTCGGGCCCGACGGGGCTGAGGCTCAGGTGGTTGCGGGCCAGGTCGCGTTCGGGGTCGAACCCGCCGTCCTGGTCGACCAGGGCCACCAGCTCGGCCACCTGGCGCCGCCAGATGGCGAACGGGGCGTGCTCGGCCTGGCTCGACCAGTTCGTCCTGCGCGGTCGCCGATGGCCGCCTCGATGCGCGGGTTGGCCGCGTCGACGATGCGCCCGGGCGTGGTCGAACCGGATCGCCCTCGCTCAGCGCCTCGTCGACCGACCCCAGCACGGTGCGCAGCTTGGTGGCCACCCGCACCCGACCGGTGGCCACCGCCCGCGGCGCCCGGGTGCGGTCGGCCACCCACCCCGCGGTCGACAAGCCGAACTCGCGATCGCACACCCCCCGGGCCTCGAGCTCGGCCAACACATGGCCCTCGGCCGCATCCAACGCCGACCGGGCCGCGGCCAACTCGACGACCGCCCCACACAACTCGTCGTCGCCGGCCAGCCGAGCGTCGGCTCCTGCCGCCTTGCGGCACACCTCGGCGAGCTCGACGGCATCGAACATACATACGACTCTAGAGGATAGGCATGCTCATCCGCAACATGGATAGCGGTATTTTCCGCCCGGTTCAGGCACGGATCAGGCGAGCTCCTCGGCCATGGCGGTCAGGGCCGGCTTGTCGAGCTTGCCCGAGGCGTTGCGCGGCAGCGCCTCGGTGACCACCAGGAGCCGGCGGGGGAGCTTGTAGTCGGCCAGGCGGTCCGCCAGGCGGCGCCGGACGTCGTCGAGGTCGAGCGGCGGGGCGCCCTCGCGCAGGCGGACGACGGCGGCGACGTCCTGGCCGAGCACGGGATGCGAGACGCCGACGACGCCGCATTCGGCCACCTCGGGCAGCGTGTGCAGCGCGGCCTCGACCTCGACCGAAGCGACGTTGTACCCGCCGCGGATGATGACGTCCTTCGCCCGGTCGACGACGTAGAGGAAGCCGTCCTCGTCGAGCCGGCCCAGGTCGCCGGTGCGCACCCAGCCGTCGCGCCACGTGCGGGCAGTGGCCTCGGGGTCGTTCCAGTAGCGGCGCTCGCCCGCCGGCAGCCGCAGCACGATCTCGCCCACCTCGCCGACGTCGACCTCGACGTCGGCGACGTTCCCGACGTCGACCTCGACGTGCTCGACGTTCCCGACGTCGGCGGCCACGATCCGCACGTCGACGCCGCGCATCGGCTTGCCGACCGAGCCGGGCCGGCGCACGCTCTCGCCCGGCGGCAGCACGCAGACGCTGCCGCCGCCCTCGGTCAGCCCGTAGCCGTTGAACAGCACGGCGTTGGGAAGCGCCAGCCCGAGCCGCAGCACCGCGTCGGGCGGCGTGGGCGCGCCGCCGAACATGGCGATGGCGACCGATGTCGTGTCGTGGCCCTCGAGGGCGCCAGACTCGAGCAGCAGCAGGATGTGGGCCGGCACCATGAGCAACCACATCGGGCGCTCGGCCTCGATGAGCTCGACGAAGCGCGCCGTGTCGAACCGCGGAAGGACGAGCACGGTGATGGCCAGGTGCAGCGGCGTCAGCAGCCCGCCCTGCACCCCGGTGAAGGTGGCGAGCGGTATCGAGTGCAGGAGCAGACCGCCGTGCTCGAGCGGCGAGAGGTCGTGGTGGCCCGTGTTGGCGTGGGTCGACGCGACGCCGCGGGGGAGCCCGGTGGTGCCCGAGGTGTAGAAGATCTCGGCCAGGTCGTCGGGGGACAGCTCGACCACCACCGCCGGCCCGTCACGATCGTCGAGCGAGGCGCACGAGCGCACCGGCAGCCCACGCACCCGGTCGGCCTGGCTGTCCGCGATCACCAGTCGCGCCCCGACGTCGGCCAGGACGTGGTCGAGCTCGTGGGCTGCGTAGCGCGGGTTGACCGGGACGGCCGCGGCCCCGGCCCGCTGGCACGCGATGTAGCCGACCGCGAAGTCGCAGGCCTCGTCGTTGGTGAGCAGCAGCACCACCCGGTCGCCGGGCTCGACGCCCGAGGCGACCAGTCCACGGGCGACCCCGTCGGCCCGCGCCTCCCACTGGCCGTAGGTGAGCGAGCTGCCGCCGTCGACCCGCACGGCGGGCCGATCGGCGAACGACCGGGCCCGCTCGGCCAACTCGTGCGGAGCGAACATCCCGCCAGGCAACCACATAACCTCGGAGACGATGAAGACGCGCACCAAGCAGATCCTCGCGATCGGGGCCATGGCCGGTGCCACCGCCCTGATCAGTCGAGCCGCGTCCCGCTCGGCGGCCGGGCGCATCCGCAACTCCCACGACGACGACCTCGACCCGCTCTACGAGCTGCCCGACGGCGTCGTGGTCCACGACATCCCGTCCCACGACGGCGGCACGATCCACGCGCTCGAGGTCGGTTCGGGCCGCCCGCTCGTGCTCGTCCACGGGGTCACGCTGGCGGCCGAGGTGTGGGCGCCGCTCCTGCACCTGCTGGCCGACCGCTTCCGGGTGATCGCCGTCGACGTGCGCGGACACGGCGCCTCGAGCGTCGGCGACGACGGCGTCGGACGCGTGGCCGCGGCCCACGACCTGGTCACCCTGATCGAACAGCTCGACCTGCACGGCGTGATCCTGGGCGGGCACTCGATGGGCGGGATGATCATCGGCGAGCTGTGCAGCCTGTATCCCGAGGTGGTGGCCGAACGGGTGGACGGGCTGGTGCTCATGAACACGGCCGCGTCCCACGTCGTGCCGCCCGCCGCGGTGCCGATGGTCCGCTCGCTGCGCCGCCGCGCGGACAGCCGGGTCAGCTCGGGCGGGCGCATGCCGCGGCTCGTCGGCGCCAACGACCGTTCGCTCGTCGCGACGCGCATCGCCTTCGGCGTCGATCCTCCCGGCGCGGCAGTCGAGCAGGTCCGCCGCATGGGCGAGGAGGTCGACCTGCGCTACTACGTCCCGCTGTGGATGGACCTGCTCGACTACGACGGCGAGGCCGGCCTCGAGTCGTTCGACGTGCCCGCCGTCGTGCTGGTGGGGTCGCGCGACCTGTTGACGCCGCCGGCGGTGGCCCGCCGCGTCGTCGAGCACCTGCGCGACGCGGAGCTGCACGTCATCCCCGGCGCGGGACACCAGCTCATGCAGGAACGACCCCGCGAGGTGGCGGCGTACATCACCGACCTCGCCGACCGCCTCGACGCGGAGGCCGGCTCATGAGCCCGACGATCGCCCAGGCCGAGTTCGGGCGCACCGGCCACCTCAGCAGCCGGGTCATCTTCGGAGCGGCCGCGCTCGGCCGGATGTCGCAGGAGCGGGCCGACGCGACGCTGCCCCCTGCTCACCGAGTTCGGCGTCAACCACGTCGACACGGCCGTGGACTACGGCGACTCCGAGCTGCGGCTGGCCCCCTGGCTCGTCGAGCACCGCGCCGAGGTGTTCCTCGCCACCAAGACCCACGAGCGCACCGGCGAAGCTGCCCGCGCCAGCCTCGAGCGCTCGCTCGAGCGCCTCGGGGTCGACCAGGTCGACCTGATCCAGCTGCACAACCTGGTCGAGGAAGACGAGTGGCAGACGGCCCACGGCCCCGGCGGAGCAGTGGCCGCGCTGGCCCGGCCCGCGACGAGGGCCTCGTGCGCTTCATCGGGGTCACCGGCCACGGCCTGCGGATCGCCGGGATGCACCGGCGCAGCCTCGAGGCGTTCGACTTCGACTCGGTGCTGCTGCCCTACAACTTCGTGCTGCTCGACGATGCGGGCTACCGCGCCGATGTCGACGCGCTGCTCGACCTGTGCGCGGCCCGGCAGGTCGCGGTGCAGACGATCAAGTCGCTGGCCCGGCGGCGCTGGACCGACGACTCGCAGCCCAAGTACAGCTGGTACGAGCCGCTCGTCGATCCCGACGCGCTGGCCCGCTCGGTGCGCTGGGTGCTCGACCACCCCAGGCTGTTCCTCAACTCGTCGAGCGACGCGCGACCTGCTGCGCGCCACCCTCGAAGCGGCCACGAGCGACGCTCCGGCGCCCACCCGACGCCGAGATGGAGGCCGACCTCGTGGCCCAGCAGATCGAGCCGCTCTTCGACGGCGACCGCCTCGAGCGGATCTGATCAGCCCGCGAGCCGCGACCGACCCTCGCGGAAGAAGGCGAGCGCGTCGTCCACCGACCGGATGTGCTCGCGGCTGAGGCTGGCGCCGAACAGCTCGTTCCAGTAGCCGCCGTCGGGCGAGGGCGGCGAGAACGGACCGACGTAGAGGTACGGCAGCGGGTGGGCCTCGTCGCCGGGGGAGCCGCCGTAGTTCACCTCGTCGAGCGGGGCGGCCAGGTCGAAGTGCTCGGGCCACAGCTGCACGACGATCTCGTCACCGTCGGCCAGGCGTTCGAGCGCCTCGTCGACCAGGGCGTACCAGTCGGCCAGCTCGGCCGCGGCGCCGGGGTCGAGGTCGAGGGGGCGGTCGGGTTCGAGTGGGGTCGCCGGCGGGTAGACGTCGCTCGGGGCGCCCGGTGCGATGCCCGCCTGCTCGGCGGCTGCCCGCACCGTGGTCAGCGGGGCCCGTCGCTCGCCCCCGGCGTCGGTGACGACCAGGTCGGTCCCGTCCACGGCCAACTGGCGTTCGCCGGCGTCGCTCGGGAAGGGCGGGGTGGCGAACCCGCCGGGGGACTGGCGCAGCCCGATGTGGCCGTCTGCCCGGTAGCGGGCGGGGGCGAGCACGTGTTCGGCCACGGTGTGCAGGCTCAGGCGGGTGCTTCGCAGCGGGGCCGGATCGGCGGAGGGCATCCGCCATCTTGGCCCATGGAGGGGTTTCGGGCGGCCAGGGGCTACACTGCTCGGTACCTGGACTGTCCCGACGTGGTCGATGGTCCGGCGGAGGAAGTGTGAGTCAGCAACTGGCAGGCCCGGCCATGCCGCTGGGCCCAGACCGTTCCGAATACTTCGAGGCGTTGGTCACCGCCGACGCATCCGGCGAGGCCACGTCCCGACGAGCGCGCCCTGCTCGAGGCCACCCCCGAACGCTGGCAGGCCGCCCTCGAGCACCTGCTCGACGACACCGAGGACGAGCTGGCCAAGCTCCGGCGCCTCCCGGGGCCCGAGCGCCTGCAGGTCGTGGCCGACTTCGAGGCCGAGCGGGATCGGCTGGCCGTCGCCCTGGCCCGCCTCACCGGTGCGCCGATCAGCCCCGAGCTCGAGCTGGCCAGCGAACCTCCCCGCCTGCAGGCCAGCTGGTCGAGCGGCGAGCTGGTGGTCTGGGTGGGCGGCCCGACCGGCGCCCCGGTCGGCGTCGGACGAGCTGCAGGCCTGGCTGGCCGAGGCCGAGGCGCCCACCTCGGGCTGGGTCCGACCACCCGGGGGTGCCCGTGCCCGGCGGCGACAAGGCCCCGGCCCTGGCCGCACCGCTGACCGCCGTGCTCGGCTGGCTGGCGCACGTGTCGGCCGAGGAAGAGGCGTCCGATCTCGGGGCCAGCGTCCGGTGGATGGCCGAGCATGGCCGTGTGGGCCGTCGAGCTGGTGGCGCAGGGCCGCATGGTCCCGCAGCTGAGCTACCGGGCCCAGAGCCGCAACGGATCCGAGAAGGTGCCGGCCAACGAGCCGGTCGAGGCGGCGGTCCAGTGGATCCCCGGCCCTCGTCGACGCCAAGCGGCTCGGCGCGCTCGTCGAGCGGCCTGCCCGGCGTGGTGACCGCGCTCGAGGGCCACCCCGAACCCAAGGCTTCACCCGCGGCGTGCTGACCGCGTTCGTCGACGCCATCTGCCGCGTCGGCGCCGAGCGCCTCGAGCTGCCGGCGCCGCCCCCGGCGCCGACGTCGGCGCGCCGAGATGTCCGAGGCGTTCCTGTCCCGCTTCGACGGCAGCCGCTTCCGGGCCTCCAAGCGGGTGGCCGCCGAGCTGACCCACCGCCTCGAGCGCTGGGCCAAGCCGGTCACCCAGGCCGGCGTCGGTGCAGCTCGTCGTGCAGCTCGACCCGCCCGACCAGGGCAACGCCTGGCAGCTCACGGTGTCGGCCGCGGGCATCGACCGCCACCCCGTGCCCCTCGACCGGGCGCTGGTCACCGCCCCGACCGACAAGCGTCGCCTGGCCGAGACCGAGCTGGGCCGGCTCGAGCGCCTGCTCCCGGCGCTGCTGCGTCCGGGTGGCCACCGCCGCGGCGAGGTCATCCTCAGCCAGGACGAGGCCTGGGAGCTGATGTCGAGCCTCGGCCGCCGCCTGGCCGCGGCCGGCTTCGACGTCCGGGTGCCCGAGCTGGCCACCCGGCGGGCCACGCCCACGCTGCGCCTCGAGGCCGACTCGTCCACGCCGTCGGTGGTGGGCGCCAACCAGCTGGCCGACGTCCGCTGGTCGGTGCTGTTCGACGACGTCGAGCTCGACGCGGCCGAGATCGCCCGCCTGGCCGCCGAGGCCCGGCCCGCTCGTCAAGTCCCGCGGCCAGTGGGTGGCCGTCGACCACGCCGACCTGGTGGCGGCCGCGGCCGCGCTGGCCGAGCGGCAGAGTCGACCACCAAGCTGTCGGGGGCCGAGCTGCTGCGCCACGCCCTCGGCCTCGAGGGCACGCCCGCTCGCGGGCGGGCTGACCATCGCCGGCAGCAGCTGGGCCGCCGACCTGCTCGCACCAGGCCGAGCGGGTGGCCGGTGAGCCGATGGCGGCGCCCGACGGGCTTCGTCGGCGAGCTGCGCACCTACCAGGCCGACGCGCTGGCCTGGCTCGACTTCCTCGACCGCGCCGGCCTCGGCGGCTGCCTGGCCCTCGACATGGGCCTGGGCAAGACCCCGACGATGCTGGCCCACGTGCTGGCCCACGCGGAGGCAGGGGCCCACCCTCGTCATCGCCCCGCCGGCCGTGGTCGGCAACTGGGCGGCCGAGGCCCGCCGCTTCACGCCCGACCTCGCAGGTCGTGGTGCACCACGGCGCGTCGCGGGCGTCGACCGACGAGCTGGCCAAGGCCGTGGTCGGCGCCGACGTCGTGCTGACCACCTACGGCACCGCGGTGCGCGACATCGACGCGCTGGCCGAGCTCGTCGTGGGCCCGCGCTGGTGCTCGACGAGGCCCAGGTCATCAAGAACCCGACCAGCGAGACCGCCCAGCAGCTGCGCCGCGTCGAGGCCCGCAGCCGCCTCGCCCTCACCGGCACGCCGATCGAGAACGGCCTCGGCGACCTGTGGGCCATCCTCGACTTCACCAACCCGGGCCTGGTCGGGGCCCGGGCGCCCGTTCATCGCCAACCTGTCGGTCGATCGCCACGAGCGCGAGGGCCGACCAGCCGACCGCGGCGAGTCCGCCCTGCGGGCCCTCAACGGCCTGCTCGTGTTCCGCCGCACCAAGGCCGAGCCGGCCATCGCCGCCGAGCTGCCCGAGCGCATCGACCAGCTCGACCACTGCTCGATGACCCCCGAGCAGATCGGGCTCTACCAGGCCGTGCTCGACGAGCTCGTGGTGGAGCGCCGAGCCAGGCCGAGGGCGCGGCCAAGAAGGGCCAGGTGCTGGCGGCCATCACCCACCTCAAGCAGATCTGCAACCATCCCGCCGCCTACCGGCGCCGACGACCTGCCGCTGACCGACCGCTCGGGCAAGCTCAGCCGCCTCGAGGAGATCGTCGAGGCCGTGTTCGCGGCCGACGAGCGCATCCTGGTCTTCACCCACTTCGCCCAGTGGGGCCAGCAGCTGGCCGACGCACCTGACCGGCGCACCGGCGTGACGATCGAGTGCTACCACGGCGGCCTCACCCGCCCGGTGCGCGATCGGATGATCGACGAGTTCCAGGCCGGCACCGGCCCCGGCGCGCTCGTCCTCTCGCTCAAGGCCGGCGGCACCGGGCTCAACCTGACCGCGGCCAGCCACGTCGTGCTCTACGACCGCTGGTGGAACCCGGCGGTCGAGGACCAGGCCCGCGACCGGGCGTGGCGCATCGGCCAGACCCGGGCGGTGGTGTGCCACCGCCTCGTCTGCCCCGGCACCGTCGACGAGCGGGTCGAAGAGGTCGTCGCCGGCAAGCGCCAGATCGCCGACCTCGTGCTGCCCAAGAGCAGCTCGATCGCCGACCTCGACGCGGCCCAGCTGCGCCAGGCGCTCGGGCTCGACCGACGACGCTGGTCGTCATGGAGGACCGGCGCCGGCGGGAGTGCGGCATGAGCCGCCGCCGTCGATCGCCGAACGCGCCCCGCTCGACCCAGCGGTTCTGGGGCACCGCGGGCGGGCTCGAGCCGGCCGAGCCGATCACCCCGGCCGACGATCCGACCGCGGTCGTCGCCTCGCTCGGTCCGCCGCCGCTCGGCATCCACAGCGGCTCGGCCGCCCACTACCTCGAGGCGATGTACCAGAAGGCGGCCGGCGTGGCGGTGGCGCTGGCCGCGTCGGCCGACCTGCTCGAGCTGCCTGACGCCGAACCCGACTCGTAACGAGGCCCCGTGTCCCACGACGGTTCCGCCCACCTGGCCCGTCTGGCCGCGGTCAGCGCCCAGGCGAGCGGGTCGGGTTCGGTCGACGACGTGGCCGAGGCGATCGTGCGGGCGGCCGTGGACGGCCTGCAGGCGGCCGGCGCCGCGCTCGGGGTGGTCGACGAGCGCTCGGGCCTCATCCGCCTGGTGGCCCACCAGGGCTACGCCGAGGCGGCCCAAGCCGTCTACCCGTCGCCCACCCAGCGCTCGTTCCCCCTGGCCGACGTGCTGGCGCGCCAAGCAGGCCGTGTGGATCTCGGACCGGGCCGAGCTCGAGACCGGCTATCCGATCCTGGCGGACCTCGTGCCGACGCTCGAAGCCGGGGGCTGGCTGCCGATCCCGTCCGCCGGCCGCTCGCTGGCCGCGCTCGGGGTGGTGTTCGACCGACCCCGGGTGCTGGCCAGCGACGAGCAGGCGTTCCTGACGGGGCTGGCCGCCATCGCCGGCGTCGCCCTCGAGGCCGACGACGAGCCGGTGCCGGGCCGCCGTCCGCCGATCGTGCTCGCGCTGCGCCCCGACGCCGCGCTCGACCAGCCGTCACCGTCGTGGCAGGAGGTGACGGGCCAGACATCGGTCGAGGCGGCGAACCTCGGTTGGCTCGAGCAGGTGCATCCCGACGAGCGCGCCGCGGTCGCTCGAGCTGGCGCGCAGCCGCGAGTCCGTCGCCCGGACCGGCGGGCATGACGCTGCGCCTGCGCCACGCGGACAGCGATCGCTGGCGTCACACCCGGGCCGACTTCGTCGCGGTGGCCGACTCGCGTGGTGAGGTCACCGAGGTGGTGGCCGCCTTCGCCGACGTCAACGACCGGCTGGCGGCCGAAGGGCAGCTGGCGGGGCTGGGGCGGCTGCTCGACAGCTTCCTCACCGGGTCGCCGGTCGGGCTTCGCGCTGGTCGATCCCGAGCTGCGCTTCGAGGTGGTCAACGAGACGATGGCGGGGGCCAACCAGGTCTGCGGTCGACGACCACATCGGTCGGCGGGTCGCGCGAGCGTCTCCGCGCCACTGGGCGAGCTGATCGAGCCGTTGCTGCAGCGCGTGCTCGACACGGGCGAGCCGCTGCTCGGCCTCGAGCTGAGCGGTGGCCCCGATCCCGACGGCGGACTCGACCGGGACTGGCTGGTCAACTACTTCCCGGTTCGTCGCCCCGACGGCTCGCTCCGCGGCGTCGGAGCCACGACCGTCGACATCACCGAGCGCAACCGCACCGAGGCGATGGTGCGCGACCTGCAGGAGCGCCAAGCTCAGCGACCGGTTCCGCTGCCGCGCTCGACATCATGCGCGACTCGGTGGCCATCGACGTGGCCATCCGCGACGACCGGGGAACGATCGTCGACTTCCGCATCGAGTACCTCAACCCGGTGGTCAACGATCTGGCCGGGCGTGAGCGTGACGAGCTGGTCGGCGCCACGATGCTCGAGTCGTGGCCCGACATGGCCGGCTCGCGGCTGTTCGCCTCGTATGTCCGCACGGTCGAGACCGGCGAGGCGTTCATCGACAACCACGTCCGCTACGAGGTGGTGGTCGACGGCGTCCCGATCACCGGCTACTACGCCATCCAGGCGCTGCGGTTCGGCGACGGCCTGCTGATCTGCTCGCGTGACATCACCGCCGAGCGCGAGGCCGACCTGCGGCTCCGTGAGGCCGAGGTCGAGCTCCGGGTCGAGCACCGCATCGTCGAACGACTGCAGCACGCGCTGCTGCCGCCCCGCCTGCCCGAGCGCCGACGACTTCGAGCTCGCCGCCTGCTACAACCCGGTCGACGAGCGGGCCGAGCTGGGCGGCGACTGGTACGACGCGTTCTGCCCTGCAGGACGGTCGCATCGGCCTCTCGATCGGCGACGTGACCGGGCACGGGCTCGACGCCGCGGCCCTGATGGCCCAGATCCGCGTGGCGATGCGGGCGTACGCCTTCGACACGGCGCGCTCGGGCGACCCCGCGGCCGTCATCGAGCAGCTCGATCGCCTGCTCGATGCCTCTGCGCCGGGCGAGCTGGCCACGGCCATCTACGCCATCTACGACCCCGCCTCGGGCCGGTTGCAGTGGTGTCGGGCCGGCCATCCGCTGCCCGATCCTGAGCACCTTCGAACGCGAGGCGGCCTCGGTGGTCTCGCCGGGCGGCCCGCCGCTCGGATCGCGCCTGGTCGACGTCGTACCCGACCTGCGAGATGCAGATCGACGAGGGTGCGGTCGTGATGCTCTACACCGACGGCCTGATCGAGCGCCGCGGCGAGCTCGCTCGACGACGGCATCGTCGAGGTGTGCGAGCGCCTCCACTCCGCCGAGTGGGACGACCTCACCAAGCTCTGCGACGCGCTGACCGAGTCGGTGCGCGAGGGGTTCGTGCGCGAGGACGACGTGTGCATCCTCGCCCTCAGGCGCAGTCCGCCCCAGTCGCCCGATCCGCAGCCGCTCGAGGCGCTCGACATCCGGGTGCCGGCCCAGCGCGACGCGCAGCCCGCCGTGCGCCGCGCCGTCACCGGCTGGCTCGCGCCGCTCGAGTTGGCCGAGACCGAGCTCTGGTCAGTGCAGGTCGTCGTCAGCGAGCTGGTCGCCAACGCCGTCGAGGCCGGCTCGAGCCGACGAGGAGATCGCGGTCGCCCTGGCCGAGGTGGGCGGACTCGTGTCGCGTCGAGGTGCGTGAACCCCTCGCGCCGATCCGAGCCCGTGGTCATCCCCGACATGGCCGACCCGCTGGCCGTCCGAGGCCGGGGCCTGGCGATCGTGCGCATCGCTGGCCGAGAATCTCGAGCTGACCGAGGTCGAGGGGCACACCGTGGCGCGCTGCACCGTGCGGCTGTCGCCGACGACCGGGGGAGAGCAGCCGTGACGGTCCACTACGAACCCGATGCGCCGGTGGTGGTCGATCACGATCGACCGACCCGAGGTGCGCAACGCGGTCGACCGTCCGACGGCCGACGCGCTGGCCGACGCCTTCCGCCGCTTCGAGGCCGACGACGACCTGGCCGTCGCCGTGCTCACGGGCGCCGGCGGCACGTTCTGCGCGGGTGCCGATCTCAAGGGGATCTCCGACGGGCGCGGCAACCGGGTCACCGTCGACGGTGACGGCCCGATGGGACCGACGCGGATGCTGCTGGCCAAGCCGGTCATCGCCGCGGTCGAGGGCCATGCGGTGGCCGGCGGGCTCGAGCTGGCCGTGTGGTGCGACCTGCGGGTGGCGGCGACCGACGCCACCTTCGGCGTCTACTGCCGGCGATGGGGCGTCCCGCTCGTCGACGGCGGCACCGTCCGGCTGCCCGCGACTGATCGGCCACAGCCACGCGCTCGATCTCATCCTGACCGGTCGAGGGGTGAGCGGCGAAGAGGCGCTGCACATGGGGCTGGCCAACCGGCTGACCGAGCCCGGCGGCGCGCTCGCCGCCGCGGTCGAGCTGGCCCGGTCAGCTGGCGGCCTTCCCGCAGGTCTGCATGCGCAACGACCGTCGATCCTCCTATGACCAGTGGGGCCGCGACCTCGACGCCGCACTCGCCAACGAGACCGACCTGGCCTGGTCACGCTCGCCTCGGGCGAGTCCCTCGACGGCGCCATGCGTTTCGCAGCCGGGGCCGGGAGACACGGGAGCTTCAGCAGACCTACCATGACCTCATGCCGTATGCCACGCGAGGGTCGTGTCTTCCTCGATGCAGACAGCCACATCATGGAGCTGCCGGGCTGGCTCGAGAGCTACGCCGACCCGGGCATCCGTGACCGGATCCGACCCGCTCCCGCTCGGCGCGGCCGGCGCGTTGGCCGATCGGGCCGTGGCCGATGCCGAGGCGCGTCGCGGTGACGCCGAGGCGCGCCGCGCGGCTCGAGGACTCGCTCATGTCGAGCCAAGGGATGGGGCGGCCTCGGTGCCTTCGACCTCGTCCGAGCGGAGCCGCGCCCTCGACCTGATGGGCTTCGACCGCCAGCTCGTGTTCAGCACGTTCGCCGCCGACCAGTTCCTGGACGATCACGACGTCGACGTGGTGTTCGGCGGCACGACCGCGCACAACCGCGCGATGGTCGACTTCTGCTCGGACGACGACCGCCTCCTGCCGGTCGGCTTCGTGCCGTGGGGCTCGCCCGAGGACCGTGCCGCGCCGTCGACGAAGCCATCGACCTCGGCGCCGCCGCGGTGCTGGTGCCCTCGGCTGCCGCCGAGCGCCAACCTCGTCGCCCACCCATCCCGACTACGACGGCGTGTGGGCCACCCTGGACGAGCGACGGCGTGCCGTTCATGCTGCACGTCGGGGGCGGCGGCCAGCTCGCTCCGGCCCGCTCTTCCACCGCAACGGCAAGAACGTGACCGACTTCATCGGCGGTGGCGAGAACGTCCGCTCGAAGGACTACATGGCCATCTACCACCCGCCCGAGATCTTCCTCTCGGCGATGGTGCTCGACGGCGTGCTCGAACGCCATCCCGACCTGCGCGGCGGGTGCATCGAACAGGGCGCGCTGTGGGTGGCCCGCTGGCTGAAGCGCCTCGAGCTGGCCCAGCGCACGTTCCGGCGCACCGAGCCCGATCTCGCGCTGCCCCGGCCGATCGCCGAGTACGTGCACGAGCAGCTGTGGTTCACGCCGTTCCCGACCGAGCCGGTCGGTTGGCTGATCGAGCAGGCCGGCGACGACCTGTTCCTGTTCTCGTCGGACTTCCCGCACCCCGAGGGCGGTCGCGATCCGCTCGGCCGCTTCGAGGAGACGATGGACGACGTGAGCGACGAGAGCCGCGAGCGCTTCTACTCGTCCGAACTTCGCCGACATGATGGCGCTCGCCAACTGAGCGAGCTCGCCGACTAGGCGAGCTCGAGGCGCACCACGATCGACTTCGACGTCGGCGTGTTGCTGATCTCGGCCGTGCTGTCGAGGGGGACGAGCACGTTGGCCTCGGGGAAGTAGGTCGCGCAGCAGCCCCGGCGCGGTCGGGTAGGCGACGACGCGGAAGCCTGCGGCGCGCGCGCTCGGTGCCCTGCGTGCTCGCCGACGAGGTCGACCAGTGCGCCGTCGGCGAGATCGAGAGCTCGGCCAGGTCGTCGGGGTGCACGAAGACGACCCGCCGGCCGTGGTGGATCCCGCGGTAGCGGTCGTCGAGGCCGTAGATGGTCGTGTTGTACTGGTCGTGGGAGCGGACGGTCTGCATGCAGCAGCCGGCCCGGCGGCACCCGCAGCACCTCGAGGCGGTTGACGGTGAGGTGGGCGCGGCCGTCGGGGGTCGGGAAGCGGCGCTCGTCGCGCGGCGGGTGGGGCAGCACGAACCCCCCGTCGTCGCGCAGGCGCGTGTTGAAGTCGCTCGAAGCCGGGGATCACCCGGCGATGCGATCGCGGATCGCGTCGTAGTCGTCCTCGAACTCCTCCCAGGGCAGCGCCGGTGGTCGTCGCCGAGGGTGCGCGCGGGCCAGGCGGCACACGATCGACACCTCGCTCAGCAGGTGCGGCGAGGCCGGGCGTCAGCCGACCCCGCGACGGGTGCACCACGCTCATCGAGTCCTCGACGCGTGACGAACTGCGGTCCCGAGCGCTGGCGGTCGACCTCGGTGCGTCCGAGGCAGGGCAGGATCAGCGCCTGGCGGCCCGGATGCAGGTGCGAGCGGTTGAGCTTGGTCGAGACGTGCACGGTGAGCTCGCAGCCGGCGAGCGCCGCGGCGGTCACGGCGGTGTCGGGGGTGGCCGACAGGAAGTTGCCGCCGAGCGCGACGAAGCGCCCGCACCCGCCCGTCGCGCATGGCGCGGATCGTGTCGACGACGTCGAAGCCGTGCTCGCGCGGCGGGTCGAAGCCGAACTCGTCGCGCGAGCGCGTCGAGCAGCGCCGGCGCCGGGCTGCTCCCAGATGCCCATCGTGCGATCGCCCTGCACGTTGCTGTGGCCGCGCACGGGGCACAGGCCGGCGCCGGGCCGGCCGATGCTGCCGCGCAGCAGCAGCAGGTTGACGATCTCGCGGATCGTGGCCACCGAGTTGCGGTGCTGGGTCAGGCCCATCGCCCAGCACACGATCATCCGCTTCGACCGACAGCACGAGCTAGCGCGGCCGATTCGATGTCGTCGCGCGACGAGGCCCGACGCCTCGAGCAGCTCGGGCCACGACGCGTCGCGCAGGTGGGCGACCAGCGCGTCGAAGCCCTTCGCAGTGCGCGTCGACGAAGGCGTGGTCGACCGCGCGTCGCGCTCGATCGAGCCAGCCGGTTCAGGGCCTGGAACAGGGCCAGGTCGCCGTTCACGCGGACCTGCAGGAAGAGGTCGGCCAGGGCGGTGCCCGAGCCGACCAGGCCGCGCGACCGTCTGCGGGTTGCGGAACGCCAGCAGCCCGGCCTCGGGCAGCGGGTTCACGGCGATGATGCGGGCGCCGTTGCGCTTGGCCCGCTCGAGCGCGGTCAGCATCCGCGGGTGGTTGGTGCCCGGGTTCTGGCCGACCACGATGATGAGATCGGCGGCGTGGATGTCGTCGAGGGTGACGCTGCCCTTGCCGATGCCGATCGTCTCGGTCAGCGCCGCGCCGCTCGACTCGTGGCACATGTTCGAGCAGTCGGGCAGGTTGTTGGTGCCGAAGGCGCGGACGAACAGCTGGTAGAGGAACGCGGCCTCGTTGCTGGTGCGGCCCGAGGTGTAGAACGCGGCCTGCGTCCGGGCTGGTCGAGCGCCGCGCAGCGTGCGCGCCATCAGAGCGAAGGCGGCGTCCCACGAGATCGGCTCGTAGTGGTCGCGCGCCGGGTGGCAGCCACATCGGCTCGGTGAGCCGGCCCTGCTGGCCGAGCCAGTGGTCGCTGTGGCGTCGCAGCTCGGCGACCGAGTGGTCGGCGAAGAGCCGCCCGGTCGACGCGCTCGGTCGTGGCCTCCTCGGCCACCGCCTTGGCGCCGTTCTCGCAGAACTCGAACGGGCGACCGGTGGTCGGGCTCGGGCCACGCGCAGCCCGGGGCAGTCGAAGCCGTCGCGCTGGTTGACCCGCAGCAGCGTGCGGACCGAGCGCGCGCACGCCCATCTGGCGGAGGGCCTGCTGGCCCGACACGACGACGCCGGGGAGTCCGGCCGCCCACGTCTTGGGCGGGGTGACCTCGGGGTCGTCGTCCCGGGCCACGTCGCTCGTCAGGACCGGACCTGGCGTCGGCGTCGGCGTTGGGCATCGATGCGGCGGGCGTCACGGGCCAGCTCTTCGAGCTCGGGCAGCTCGAAGGACTCGCCGTTCCGGCGGTCGGGCCAGTCGATGGCCATCGCCTCGATGATGGCCGACACCGAGACGCCGTTCTCGGCGGCGAACTCGTGCCAGGCCTCGTGCGAGGCCGGGCGTCAGGAAGGCGTGGATCGCCTTCCGGGTCTCGGTCATCGGGGTCCTCTGCTCCTCCGCCGCACATCACGTGGACGTCTGCTCGTTTGCCCGTCCTGGACCCTGTTTGTAGCACCGCTGCGGGCCGTGTCCTCCGCGTCCTCGGGGGTGGTGGGGTCGATACGTCTCGCCCCATGGCCGTCAGCGACGTCCTCCGGGCGCTCGACGCCATGCATGATCCCGATCTCCGCCGCCAGCTGGCCGTCGGACGACTCGACGTGATCGACGACGCCGACGAGCTCGACGACCACGAGCGCGAGCTGGTGCAGGCGGCGGCCGCCGGCTACCCCGAGGGCGACCTCAGCAGCTTCGCCGAGCTGGCCGGTCCCGAGGGCAGCGGAGCGGGCCGGGTCGAGGCGGGCGGTTCGGGGCCTACGGCGACGCCGTGCGCTACACCGACAGCGTCTACACCGCGGCCTGGGACGGCGCCCCCGAGCTCGGTGGCATCGCTCGAGCCCGAGCGGGCGACCGATCCGGCGCAGGTCGTCGGCGCGCCGAGCTTCGCCGCCTTCGCCGAGCGCTGCCTCTATGACGACGACGACGGGCTACTACAGCACCGGCGAGGTCCGGTTCGGCACCGACGGGCACTTCTGGACCTACCCCGAGCGCATGTCGCCGCTCTTCGGCGCGATGGTGGCCGAGTCGCTGCGCACGATCTTCGACGAGTGGACCTGGGACGGGCCGCCTCGACGACGTCGACCCCCTCACCATCCTCGAGCTGGGCGGGGGCGAGGGCCGCCTGGCCATCGACCTGCTCGAGCACGTGTGGGCGCCGACCAGCGAGACCTGGGCGCCCTATCGCGAGGGGCTGCGCTACGTGCTCGGCGACCGCAGCGCGGCGATGCGCGAGCGCCAGGTGGACGCGCTGGCCGACCGCACGTCGAGGAGGGCCGCGCCGAGGTGCGTCCGATCGACGCCGTCGACCTGCAGTGGGACGGGCCGTTCCGCGGCGCGATCGTGGCCAACGAGCTGCTCGACGCGCTGGCGCACGAGTGCCTGCGGGTCGACGAGGACGGCACGGTCGTGCGCGTCCACGTCACCGAGTCCTCCGGCGGTCGCCGCGAGCTCGAGGTCCCGCTCGACTGGGGGTGGTTCGACGACGCGGGCCGGCCCGGGCCGCTGCCCGACGAGCTCGTCGCCTACCTCGACCGGGTCGTCCCGATGGTCGAGCAGGTCCGTGACACGGGTGAGCCGCCGGCCGACCTCTACTGGGCGCCTGCGCTGCCGCGGCTCATCGCCAACCTGGCCGACGTCCTGCGCCGGCCGGGCTCGCTCGGCGTGGCCCTGTTCATCGACTACGGCGACGCGACGATCGACGGCATCGACACCGACGAGGCGCGCCTGCGCGTCTACGCCGCCGACCAGGTCCACGGCTCGGATCCCTACCGGTCGCCCGGGACGAGCGACCTCACCTGGGACGTCGACTTCGGCGAGGTCGGGCGCCTGGCCCGGCGCAACGGTCTGCACGTCCGGTTCGCCGGACCGCAGGGCGCGCTCGAGGTGCCGCCCATCGACCTGGCTTCGCCCGGTGCGCTCGACCGGCTGGTGCCGGGCCGGATCGACGAGGGCGCGGCCACCCCGGCGCACGCCCTGGCGGCCGCGCTGCTGCTCGTCACCGAGTTCCGGTCGGCCTCGAGCGGCTACCGGGTGATGATGCTGAGCCCGACGGACGTACCCTTTCCCGACAACGCCTTCGGTCCGCGCCAGCGGCTGGGCTGACCCGTTCGGAGCTCCCATGGCTGATGATCCCGAAGTGCCCGGCCAGCAACGCACCGAGACCTCGCAGCTCGAGGTGCTCAGGCAGGCGGGGTTCGACGCCGACTTCGACGTGCAGGGCGACGAGCTGATCGTGCGTGGTCTCGGACCGGTCGATCCGCGCGGGGTGCACATCGACCTGCAGTTCCGGTTCGAGGGCGCGAGCGACCCCGACGACGAGTCGGTGGTCATGGGCGTGCACGACTCGGCATCGGGGGTCCGCGGCGTGCTGATCTCGGCCTACGGTCCGTCGGCGTCGCGGGCCGAGGCCGCAGGTGCTGACGCGTGCTCGCCACCAACCCGAGCTGCGCTACGCCACCACCGACTTGATCGGAAGGCCGGGCCGCACGTCGCGGTGCACGCCCTGGCCGTCGTGGACCACCTGGCCCATCACGATCACGTACTCGACGCCCTTGGCCATCTGCGCCGGGTTGTCGATGGTCGACTGTCGGCCACCGTGGCCGGGTCGAACACGGTGATGTCGGCGTCGGCGCCCATCTGCAGGCGCCCCTTCTTGGTGCAGCGCGGGCACCCGCTTCTCGAGGCGCTTGGCCGGCTGGATCGTCATCTTGCTCAGCGCGGCCATCAGCGACAGCACCTTCTTCTCGCGCACGTAGTGCCCGAGCACACGGGTGAAGCAGCCCGCGCCGCGTGGGTGGTTGTCGGGGCGTTGCCCCGGCACCGGTGCATCGAGGATGCAGTCGCTGCCGATCATGATCCACGGCGTCTGCAGGGCCGTGACCACGTCCGTCTCGGGGATGGCATAGGCCGCCACCAGGGCGTTCTCGCTCTGGTAGTGGGCGAAGGTCGACTCGGTGAGGCGCTCGTCGGTGCCCGGCACCTGGAGGTCGCTGTAGGTGATCTCGAAGCGCTGCTGCCACCCGTAGTCGAACCGGGCCGACGTGAGGTACGTGGCCCAGAAGTCGTACGGGTACATGCAGGCGGTCACGTCGACGCCGCGGCCGCGGGCCTGTCTCGAGGGTCTCGACGCTCTGGCGCATCGTGTGGGTGCCGCCAGTGCTCGTGATGTGGTCGACGTGGACCGAGGCGCCGGTCGACTCGGCCACCTGCAGGATCTCGGCCAGCGCCGTCGCGTTGTCCTTGCCGGGTTCGGTCGGCGACGAGTAGCGGGCGTGGAAGAAGACCGGCATGTGGTGCTTGGCCGCGGCCACCTGCGCCATGGCCGTGATCTCGTCGTCGGTGACCCAGGGGGTGTACTCGGGTTCGAAGTCGACGCCCGAGCCAGCCGGCGGCGAAGCCATCCTCGACCTGCTGGGTGAGCTGGGACACCTCGGACGGGTAGGCGGCGTGGGTGCCGATGCCGTCGTGGGTGCGCATCCACGGATCGTCGAAGGCGCCGCCGTAGTGGACGGGCGGCCGGATGCCAGGTTCGCGAGTAGATGGCGAAGAAGTCCTCGGGCAGCGCGTTGAGCCCGTGCATGCCGAGGTTGGTGGTGACGCCGTCGCCGATCTTGTACCAGGTGCCGTAGTCGTTGGGCTCGTAGGACAGCAGGTCGATGAACCCCGGGGCGACGACCAGGTTGGCGGCGTCGATCGTGGTCCTGCCCTGCAGGGCCTCGCCGCTGATCTTGGTGATGCGGGCGCCGTCGATGCCGACGTTCGCGACCTCGTCGTAGCCGGTCTCGGGATCGATGACGCGACCGCCGTTGATCACGCGATCGAAGACGTGGCCGGCCGGCGGGGGCGCCGCCGCCCCCTCGAGGCTGGGCGGGCCGGGGGCGACCCGCTCGCCCTTCACCTGGACCCGGGTGCCTGACGCCCTGGTGGCCGGGGTCGAGCCGCTGCTCTCGTCGTCGAGCAGGATGCCGATCAGAGCCAGGTTGGCGACTCCGAAGCCGGCGCCGAACAGGAGCGCGCGGCGGCTGATCACGGGCTCGGGGCCGGATGGAGTTGCGCTCGCCACGGGGGTCCACCCTACCGGCGGGGTGCTCACGAGTCAGGCAGGGTCGCGCCTCGCCCCATGGCTGCCAGCGCCCCGCCCAGCAGGACCAGCCCGGCGCCGATCAGCGCCCACGCCTGCGTCTGGGCCCCGGTCCGCGGCAGGGTGGCCATCGCGACCGTCGTCGGTGTCGTGGTCGGCACGCTCGTGGGCGCAGTCGTCGGCGCGCTCGTCGACGTCGTCGCGGTGGTCGACGTGGTCGACGCCGTCGAGGTGGTGGACGTGGATGTCGACGTGGTCGAGGTGGTGGACGAGGTGGTGGACGTGGACGTGGTGGATGTGGACGTGGTGGATGTGGACGTGGTCGTCGTGGGGACCGGGGCCTCGGTGGCGGTGGCCTGCGCCGTGGCCCAGGCGGGGATGACGATGCGCTGGGCCGGGGCGGCCATCGGGGCGAAGGCGTGCAGCGTGGGATCGGCGGCCACGGCGGTGGCGGTCACGGTCACGACCGACGACGCCGCCCGCTGGTAGGTGGCGTGCACCGTGCCGTCGGGTCCGGTCGTCGTGCCGGACGGCTCGGCCAGGGTGGCGCCGCTGGCGTTCACGTGCACTGCCACGCCCGCCATCGGCGCGCCGGCGGCGGTGAGCGAGAACGTGACGGCACCCGTGGTGGGTGTGGTGGGGGTGAGCGCGATCGTGAGGCGCACCGGACCGCGGAGGCCGCCGTGGGCCAGCGCGTCGGCCTTGATGGCGCGCGCCTGGGCGACGACGTCGCCCTCGTGGCCGGCGAACCCGGACAGCTGCGACGTCGCCAGGGTGTCGACGTCGAGGCGGCCGAAGGGGTAGATCGCGCCGCGCAGGTCGTGCAGCACGAGCATCAACGCGGCGGCGTCGACCGCGTCGGTGGCACCCGTGCCGCCTCCGATCGTCGTCACGGCCCGAGCCATGGCGGCCTGGGTGGCCGCGTCGAGATCGGTCGGCGCGGTGGGCCGGTAGTCGAGGGCGGGGTCGGGGGCGCGCAGGCCGTGGTCGATGCACCATCCGGCGCCCAGCGGCCCGAGGTCGTAGCTGCCGTACCAGCTCGTCCAGCCGAGGACGGTGGCCTCGAAGCCCACCCGGTGCACCACGGCGGCGACCGCCGGGCGCGAGGTGGCGCCGGCCGCGAGCAGTCCGAGGCCGCCCCCCAACGAGGCCATCGCCATCGCCAACAGCAGGCGGGCCAGTCGGGCCAGTCGGGCCAGCCGCGCTCGTCGTGACCGGTGGGAGCGCATGCGGGGCCTCGTTCGACGGGTCGGGAGTCGAAGGGCCGGCGCGTCCGGCGATCAGAGGACTATGACAGGGGACCGGAAAGTTCCTGTCAACGATCATGAGTGGGCGAGCTGGTACTCGACCAGATCGGACTCGATGGCGCTGTCGGTCTCGATCACCGTGATCTGGGGGTCGATGTCGCCGCGGGTGACCGCGGTGACCGACTGGTCGATGGCCGCCCGCACCGCCGAGTACGGGCCGATGAGCGCGCCCGGCGACTGGGTGTCGAAGTCGGTCATCTCGGTGTAGGCGGTGTCGAGCCAGCGGCCGCGGCGCGTGTGCTGCCAGACCTGTTCGAGCGCCGGGTCGCTGATCGCCTTGGTGTTGTAGGGCAGGTACGAGCTCTGCAGGCTCCACTGCACCTGCTGGGCCGAGGCGTTCCACCAGGTCATGAAGGTCCAGGCCGCCGCCTGGGTGGCCGGGGAGTCCGCGGCCGGCAGGTACCAGGCGCTCCCGCTGACCTGGCCGCGGCCGGCCTCGCTGAGCCCGGGCACCGGGGCCACGTCGATGTCGATCGGCGGTCCGGCGGGCGGCAGCACGGCCGTCGCCGGTTGGCCCCACACCGTCGGGTCGAGCGTGTCGGACTCGAGGGCGTCGAAGTCGTTGATGGCGGTGGACGACTCGATGAGCATGGCCGAGCGGTGGGTGGCCAGGTCGAGGTCCTGCGCGTGCTGATCCGGCGAGTCGGGGACCAGATCGATCAGGTCGGCCGAGTACATCTTCTGGAACCACTCGTGGATGGCCAGCGTCTTGGCGCTGTTGAAGTCCGAGCCGTTGGCCGGGGCCGACCGCCCGTTGTCGTTGTTGACGAAGGCGTTGCCCGCGCCGGTGAGCCAGGACTCGACCCACCACGACGACAGCGTCATGGCCAGCGGCAGGCTGGTCGGGTTGGCCGCCTTGAGCTTGACCGCGTCCTGGTAGATCTCGGCGAGGGTGGTCGGGGGCTTGGACGGATCGAGCCCCGCCGCCTTGAAGGTGGTGCGGTCGAAGTACAGGAGCGGGGCGGTCAGGTTGGCCGACGCCGCCAGCTGGCTGTCGGCGACGGTGTAGTACGAGCGGGCAGCCGGCAGGAAGACGCTGTTGTCGGTGCCCGATGCCGAGAGGCACAGCGATGCGGGTAGGACCTTGCCGCTGTCGGCCACGGCCTGGGTGCGGATGTCGTCGAGCACGACCAGGCTCGGGGACTTGCGCGACGACCCCGCCGAGACCAGCTGCTGTTCGACCGCGGCGTCCGACGAGCGCGGTTGGAGCACGACGTCGATCTGGCTCTGCGAGTTGTTGAACTTGGCCGACCAGGAGCGCGGCGGCCGCCTGGCTGCGATCGTCGAACGACTCGGCCACGGTGACCGTGATGGTGCCCGCCGGCGGTGGCTCCGGCCGGGATCTTGATGGTGCAGGTCGGGGTCTTGGTCGCCGCGCCGGCACCGCCGACGACGGGGTCGGACCGGTGGGTGGTGCTGCTGCAGGCCGCCAGAACCAGCGCCGCGCACAGCACGAACGGGACGGTCCGGCGGGCGACGCATGGCTGGCAATCTAGATCGGGGTCGCGGTCGAGCGGCCACGCCCCCTACCGCAGGCCCCAGGCGGCCAGGGCCTGCTCGATCCGGGCGACCACCTCGACGGTGAGCACCGCCGTCAGGTCACCCAGCAGGTCGGCGAGAGGGGGGAAGCGGCCGAGGACCTCGCGGCTGAAGATCCCGGCGTCCATCCATCGGGCCTCGTCGGCCTCGAGTCCACAGGCGGGGACGAGCCCGGCCCGACACGATGCCAGCAGCTGCTCCCAGGGCCAGGCCCGGCGGGCCGCTTGGCCGAGCTCGACGATGTGGTCGGCGGCGAGCGCGGCCAGGTCGGGATCACCGGCCACGACGACGTCGAAGCAGGGAAAGGCGCGCACGGCCTCGGCCCACCCGATCGTGCGGAGGTCCGTGAGCGACCCGGCCAGCAGCGTCTCGAGCCAGAGCGTCGCCCACAGCTCGGCCGTGTCGCCCGCCGGTGGCGCCGTCGCCAGGCCGAGCACGCGTCGGCAGGCGTCGGGCACCCGGCCGCCGCACTGGTCGGCGGGAACGATGCGGTCGATCGCACCGCCGGGTCGCCGCGTGGCCAGCGCCTGGGTCCCCGACCGCGACACGAGCACCCCGATGTGGATGGGCGTGGGGTCGTCGCCGTCGCCGGGAGCGTGGCCGGTCTCCGCGTGCGGGCGGCGGCTGGTGCCGCCGGCCACCACGCCGAAGGCGTCCCACTGACGCGGCGCGACGAAGCCGAACAGCGACCGGACGGGATCGGGGCCCACCAGCGGGTGCAGGGCCAGCTCGAACGCCTCGGACCGGATGCCGTGGACGCCGACGGCGAGCGCCGGGCCGCCACCCGAGCCGTCATCGGTGCCGTCGGAGGCGTGGCGGAGCGACAGGTCGAGCACGGTCGCCAACCGCTCGGGGTCGACGCGGCGCGCGTCGGCGCGGGAGGTGCATCGGGGGTTCACGGGATCTCCTGATCGGTTCGCCGCCGGGGCGGCGCTGACGTCAGGCGATCGCTCGGGGGATCGCGAACCCGGTCCTCAGCATGGCATGACGAGGCGGGTCAGGTCATGGGTTCGTAGCCCGGCACCTGCTCGAGCGGCGTGGTCACCTGGACCTTGCACTCGGGGTTGCCCTGCAGCTTGCCGTGGGACCAGCGCAGCTCGCAGGAGCCCTCGACGAGCCGGCGGTCACCGGTGGCGCGCTCGAGGATCGTCGGCCCGCCAGTCGACCTGCGGCTGGCCGGCGTGGGCGTCGAGTGACCTGGAAGCTGCGCAGCTCGAAGTTCTGGCGCCACGTGCGGGTGTCGATCACGTGCAGGCGCACCGCGTCGTGGTCCCTTGAGGCCGAGCAGCCAGTAGGGGCCGCCGGCGATGCGCAGCATCCGGCAGAGCATCTGGCTGCGCTGGGCCTGGGTCGACGCCTCGAGGCGGTGGCGCCACCGCAGCATCGTCTCGAGCGACACGGCCCGGCAGAGCTCGGTGTAGGCCTCGTCTTCGGCGGGGGTGGTCGGGCGGGCCCGCATGGCCGCCTTGAGCTGGGCCTTGGCCGCCTTGTCGAGGTCGCGGACGTCGTGGGGGAGCGACGACTCGGCCAGCAGGCCGTCGGTCCCGGCGGCGCGCACGCGGTCGTAGAGGTGCTGCAGCTGGTCGAGGGCGACCTCCTCGTACCACGACTGGCGGGCCTCGATGCTGTGGTCGACCAGCAGGTCGTCGACCAGCGAGCCGGGCGACGTGTTGAGGATGCAGGTCGAGTCGTACTTGGTCTGGATGAACCACACACCGTCGACGACCAGGTCGCGGGGGATGTCCGAGGTCCAGACCGACCGGGCGGCCCCGAGCCAGTCGACGCGCGTCGGTCGGCGGCCGCCGAGGACCTGCGTGCGGAAGGTGCGGCCGTTGTCGAGCGCGCTCAGCAGCAGCTCCCGCTGCGCCGATCCCTGTTGGGTCGCCGGCAGCAGGGCCGGCCTCCAGACCTCGCCGGGCAGCCCGGGGACGACCAGGCCGTCGAGGTCGAGCGGCCCGGCCCGCGCCGGCTCGTAGACGAGGCCGACGGCGGTGGCGAGCTCGGTGAGCTTGGTCTTGTCGGTGGCCACGCGGCCGGTCAGCTCTCGTCTTGGAACAGGGGCGTGAACTGCAGCTCGGCCGGGCCCATCGCGACGTGCGTGGTCTCGTAGACCTCGATCTCGGGGTACACGTCGACGGGCGTACCGGTGGCGTTGATCCACTCGAAGACGGCCCGGCCCCACTCCTCGGCGAGGAGGGCGTCTCGAAGGGACTCGGCGGTCGCCCGGTCGAGGACGGATGCGGGCGTGCGCGCCACCACCTTGAGGGCCAACACCCATTGGAGCGTGTCGACGTCGTCAGCCACGAACACCTTGGGCGGATCGAACCTGACCACCGCGTAGGCGAGCTGCATCCGTCACTCGATCCGGTCGACGACGTCCTGCGACCAGAACCCGGCGAGCGGCCGGCGGTGGGCGCCGGTCGCATACGCCTTCAGGCGAGCCTGTCCGTCGTCGGACAGCATCTCGATGGCGTCGAAGAACGCCGACGGACCGGCCTTGCGGAGGGCGCGGTCGCCGTCGGAGCCCGGCCGCGGGAGGTGCGAGGTGAGCAGCACGACCGGGCCGTGCACGGCGTCGGTGCCGCGGCCGTAGCCGTTGTTGGCCAGGACCGAGGCCCGGCCCAGCGACTTCCACACGGAGTCGGTGCGCAGCAGGCCACCGCGGGTCGTGGTGAACGCGCCCGTCACGTCGAAGTTCCAGGGTTGGCCGAGCGCGTCGAGTGCGACCAGGTTGATGGTCACACCGAGGCCGCGGGCGCGCACGTTGCGCCCCGCGATCTGGAAGCCGGCCCGTTCGAGGACCGACCTGGCGATCTCCTGGGCCACCTTGCCCTCGCGCGTCGCCCGGGCCTGGAAGTCGTCGGCGGGGTCGCTCGCCACGGTGATCGGATCGCCCGGGTCGACGACCGTGCTCGGGGGCGGCGCCGTGCTGGGTGCCCGCCCGACCTCGGCCAGCGCGGCCTCGACACGGGTGGTGGCGATGTCGACGTACTCGGGGTCGAGGTCGTAGCCGACGTAGCGGCGCCCCAGCCTGGCCGCGGCGAGCAGCGTCGTGCCCGAGCCCATGAACGGGTCGAGCACGAGGTCGCCCTCGAAGGTGTAGAGGTGGATGAGTCGCTCGGGCAGCTCGACGGGGAACGGCGCCGGGTGGCCCACGCGCTGGGCGCTCTCGGGCGGGATGTCCCAGACGTCGAGGGTGGCCGCCATGAACTCGTCGCTGTTGACCGAGTTCGCATGGGGGAGCTCGCGCTGCCGCGCGGTCGGCCACCGAGAAGGCCCGGTCGAAGCGACCCTTGCCCGCGATGACGATGCGCTCGGTGACGTCGCGCAGCACCGGGTTGGACGCGCTGCGGAACGATCCCCACGCGCAGTTGCCGCTCGCACCCTCGGACTTCTTCCAGATGACCTCGCCGCGCAGCAGCAGGCCGAGCTCGTCCTGCAGGATGCGGATGACGTCGGCCGAGAGGCTGCGGTAGGGCTTGCGGCCGAGGTTGGCCACGTTGACCGCGATGCGTCCGCCGGGCTCGAGCACGCGGACGCACTCGGCGAACACCTCGTGCAGCAGCTGGAGGTACTCGCCGTAGGAGCCCGGGACCTGTGGGTGGTCGCGGTCGAGCTCGTAGTCCTTGCCGACGAAGTACGGCGGCGACGTCACCACGAGGGCCACCGAGTTGTCGGGCAGGTCGAGCTGGCGCGAGTCGCCGGTGCGGAAGGGCTCGACGATGTCGAACGGCGGCTCGACCGACTCGTCGTCGGAGATGACCGGCGGGGTGAACCGCTCGTAGAACGCGGTGGCGTCGTGGCCCTCGCGCCGGCCGACCCCGAAGTTGGAGGTCGACGTCGGCCGGCGGCGCGGGGACGAGTCGCTCATGACAGCACGTCGACGGCGAGGCGGGCGGTGGGCCAGCGGCGGCGCGCCAGCTCGCGGCGTGCAGGCGGCGTCGCTGGCGACGTAGGTGGCGAGCTCGGCCGACCCCAGGGTGTGGACCTGCGAGGCGTCGACCTCGACCGGCGACAGGCCGGCCAGGGCGGCGATGGCCTTGAGCGAGCACGGCATGCGCAGGCCGGGCCCCACGTCGGCCCGGTAGCTGCGGTACACGTCGAGGTGGGCGTGGCCGTACCAGCGGGCGCGGTAGGCGCCGTCGTGGCCGGGCAGGGGGGCGTGGGGGCTGCGCCGGTCGGGGTCGGCCTCGAGCCGCAGGCCGAGCTCGACGCCCAGGCGCTCGGCCCGGCTGGCCAGGTACGGGAGGTCGAAGCGGGCGCCGTTCCAGGTGATCAGGACGCCGGGGGCCAGGGCGCCGATGGCGGTGTCGAGGTGGCGGAGGAGCTCGGACTCGTCGGCGGCGGCCAGGACCTCGGTCCCCCCGGCGCCGGCCAGCGCCACCGCCAGGACCCGGCCGACCTCGGGATCGAGCCCGTCGACCGCGGTGTCGGTCTCGATGTCGAGGCCGTAGAGGGGGGTCATGTGCTCATCCTACGGACGGGGTGTGACGTGGCCCGGCGTAGGCGGGGATCCGGAGGTACTGCAGGCTGCCGACCAGCCATCCGGCGGTCATGCCGCCCGTGCGCACCCAGTGCCGGCGGCCCTCTGCGGTGCGGATCATGGCGATGTGCACGACCAGCCATCCGGTGGCGCGGAGGTGCGATCGCCGCACGGCCCGCCCGACCCCCGACCGGCGGTGGCGACGGCTGATCCAGGCTCCGCCCCGTCCGTACCAGTACCACTGCGCGAACGTGCTCCGCCGCGCCGTCGCGGCGGCGCTTGGTGATCCCGGCGCCGTCGACGAACGCGATCTCGTGGCCCGCGCCGGTGACGCGGAGGCCGAACTCGACGTCGGTCGACGAGCTGCCGGGGATCGACGTGTCGAAGCCCCCGAGCTCGTCGAACAGCGCGCGCCGCACGCCGAGCGACGCGCCCGATGCGTACGGGTAGCGCCCGACGTATCTGGGCACCTCCCTCGAGCGCGACACTTCGCCGCCGTCGTCGCTGACCAACGTCACCGGCCCCGTGACCATCTCGCACCGCTCGAGGCCCTCCACCATCGCTTCGATCCAACCGCTCGACACGCGGTCGTCCGCGTCGCAGAACAGGAGCAGGTCGCCAGCGGCTTCGGCGACCGCGATGTTGCGCGCCGCGCTCGGGCCGCGGCGGGCCCCGGAGTCGACGACGCGCAGATCGGGGATGCGGTCCGCCCACCCGAGCGCGATCTCACGGCTCGCATCGGTCGAACCGTTGTCGCTGACGAGCAGCTCCCACGGCCCGGCGTAGGTCTGCCCGGCCAACGCCGACAGCTGGTCGTCGATCAACTCGGCTCCGTTGCGCACGGGCACGATCACGCTCACCCGCGGCTCTCGCGCTCCCGGCCCCATCGTCGGACAGGATCGCACACCACGGGTCGCTCAGAGCCGGACGGCCGCCAGCGACGCCACCTCGCTGCGCTCGCAGTGCGTCAGGCGCACGTGGCCGAAGCACGACTCGCCGGCGAACGCGTCGATGAGCACCGCGACCGCGTTGTTCTGCTCGGACAGGTAGGGCGCGTCGATCTGCGACGTGTCGCCCGTGAAGACCACCTTGGTGCCCTCGCCGATCCGGGTCAGGATCGTCTTGAGGGTGGTGGGCTCGAGGTTCTGGGCCTCGTCGACGACGATGTAGGTGTCGTGCAGCGATCGACCGCGCAGGTAGGTCACGGCTTCGAGCGACAGCTTCTCGCGGCTGGTCATCTCGTCGAGGATGGCCCGGGCGTCGGCGTGGCTGCGGGTGTCGGTGAGAGCCACCAGCGCGTCGTTGACCGCGGTCATCCACGGGTCGAGCTTCTCGTCGAGGTTGCCGGGCAGGAAGCCCAGCTCGGCCTTGCCGACCGGCACGACCGGCCGGTAGACGCTGAGCTTGTCGTAGGCGCCCGCTCTCCATGACCTGCTCGAGCCCGGCGGCCAGCGCGAGGATCGTCTTGCCCGTGCCGGCCGTGCCGTCGAGCGCCACCACGGTGACGGCGGGATCGCAGAGCAGGTCGAGGGCGAACTGCTGCTCCTTCGAGCGCGGTCGCAGCCCCCACGCCTCGATCGGCCGCACGAGCGGCACCAGCGCGTGGTCGCGGTGGCGCACCAGCACCGACTGGCTGCCGGCCCGCAGCACCGCGAACTGGTTGGTCTCGAGGTCGGCGCAGGCATCGGCATCGAAGCCCGCCACCTCGTCGACGGCGACGCCGCCCGGGGTGGCGAAGAGGCGGTCGATCAGATCGGCGGACACGTCGAGGCTGACCCACCCGTTGGGGCGACGGTCGTCGGCCCGGCCGCGACGGCGCTGGTGCTCGATGGCGTCGAGCCCGACCTGCGCCGCCTTGATGCGCAGCGCGGCGTCGTTCGACACGACCACGGTCGGGCCGTGCGAGCGCTGGCCGAGGGCGGCGGCCAGGATGCGGTTGTCGGCCTTGGTGGGGTCGAGCCCCTTGGCCGCCACCTCGTCGATCATCAGGCCGTTGGTCTCGATGCGCAGCGTGCCGCCGCCGGGCAGCTGCACCGCGTGGCGGATGTCGCCGCCGTTGGCGATGCGCAGCTCCTCGATCGTGCGGATCACCGCGCGCGCCGCGCGGCCCACGTCGTCCATGCGCGTCTTGTGCTGGTCGAGCTCCTCGACGACGACCAGCGGGATGACCGCGTCGGCCGTCGGGGAACGCGAACAGCGAGTCAGGGTCCGAGATGAGCACCGACGTGTCGAGCACCACCCGGTCGACGCGCCGGCCACGGCGGTGTCGGATGCGCCCGCCGCGACAGCGGGCGTGGTCGGGCGCGACGGGGGGACGAGCAGGTCGGTCACGGGACTCCCACAGGTTCGGGCACCGCGGCGTCGGCACGATCAGGCTCGAGGCTCGTTGATCTTGGATGCCGACACGGGTGCGGGAATGGTCACCGCCGCCCATGAAAGCCCCTGCCGTCGCGACCGTGGTGGATGGTCGCCCGATGCCCGGCCCGATGGCCGGCCCGATGCCCGGCGCGGCGCCGATCGGCGGCTGCCAGAGTGGAGGGATGACGGCCGCCGCGGGATCCGATGGGCCCGACGGAGCCGCGGCCTGCCTGTTCTGCGAGATCGCGGCCGGCCGCGCCCCGGCCCACATCGTGCTCGACGAGCCCGACGTCGTGGCGTTCCTCGACATCCGCCCGCTGTTCCCGGGCCACACCCTGGTGGTGCCGCGCGTCCACGTCGACGTGCTGGCCGACCTCCCTACCGGCCAGCTGGTTCCCTACTTCGGCGCGGTGCAGCGGCTGTCATCGGCGCATGGAGACCGTGCTCGGCGCGGCCGGCTCGTTCGTCGCGGTCAACAACCGGGTGAGCCAGAGCCAACCCCACCTGCACACCCACGTCGTGCCGCGCAACCGCAAGGACGGCCTGCGCGGCTTCTTCTGGCCGCGGACCCGCTACGACCCGGGCCAGGCCGAGGCGATGGGCGAGCGCCTGCGGGCCGGGCTGGCGTCCCTCGAGCCGCGGTCGGGGAGCTAGCTCGCCTTCTTCGCCTTCGTGGACTTGGACGCCTTGGTCGTCTTCTTGGCCTTCGTCGCCTTGCTCGACTTCTTGGCCTTCGCCGTCTGCTTCGCCTTGGTCGTCGGGACGGCCCTGGCCGCGGCTTCGAGCTCGTCGAGGGCGTCGCACAGGCCGTCGGCGATGACCCACACGTCGGGGATGAGGTCGGGGCACGCGACGAGCCCGAAGTCGACGCGGTCGAGGTAGCTCATGAGCGTGATGTTGAGCCCGCCGCCGTCGAAGATCGGCCCCATCGGATAGGTGTCGAGCACCCGTGCGCCGGCGACGTACAGGGGGAAGGGCGGCCCCGGGACGTTCGAGATCGTCACGTTGAAGATGGGGCGGTGGCGATCGGCGATGCGCGTGTTCGAGTAGAGCCGGGCCGCCCGCCCGAAGATCGCGGGTGCCGCGAACTCGGCCCACTCCTGCAGCGTGTCGGCGCCGATGGCGTGCTGCTGCTCCTTGGCGATCACGGTGCTCTGGTGGATCACGTTCAGCCGCTCGACCGGGTCGTCGAGGTCGGTCGCCAGCGAGGTGAGCATCATCGAGACCTGGTTGCCGTGGGTGCCCTTCTGGTCCTCGGTGCGGACCGAGACCGGCACCATGGCCACGAGCGGCCCGTCGGGATGCTCGTCGCGCTCGTCGAGGTAGCGGCGCAGCGCGCCCGCGCACATGGTGAGCACCACGTCGTTGACGGTGCAGCCGAAGGCGTTCTTGACGTCCTTGACCGTGTCCAGCGACAGCGACGACGCCGCGAAGCTGCGATCGGCGGTGAGCGGGCCGTTCATCGACGTGGCCGGCGCGCTGAACGGGGCGGGCGGCGGCGTGATGTGCGGCTGGCGGTTCTGCTCGCGCAGCTTGAGCGCCACCTCCGACGGTGCGCCGGAGCGCCCGCGCCGCCCGGACCGGCTGCTGGGCCAGCGACCAGGTCGCGTGGCCGATGAGCTCGGTGTCGGTCGGCACCGCGGTCGGGCTTCCACGGCACCTCGGGCGCCGGCCGCGGCGGCGGATCGGGCTCGAGGTCGAGGATGGCCACCATCAGCTCCTCGCCCGAGGCGCCGTCGATGGCGGCGTGGTGCACCTTCGTCAGCAGGGCCGACGCTGGCCGTCGTCGATGCCCGTCGATCATCCACAGCTCCCACAGCGGGCGGGTGCGGTCGAGCGGGACGGCCACGAGCTTGGCGGCCAGCTCGGTGAGGTCGCGGATGGTGCCCTTGCCCTCGGGCAGGGTGATCCGCCGGAGGTGCCAGTCGAGGTCGAAGTCGGGGTCCTCGATCCAGAGCGGGTGGTGGATGCCGAACGGCACCTCGCACGAGCCGGCGCCGGAACGGCGGCGCCTCGTCGAGCCGGGACTCGTAGAGCGCACGGACCCGCTCGAAGGTGAGCCCGCCCGGCGAACGACGCGCCGTCGACCACGATCAGGCTGGCCACGTGCATGTACGACGTGGCCGTCTCCATCCAGAGGAAGCTGTCGTCGAGCCCCGTGAGTCGCTGCATCGCAGCCTCCTCGGTCGCCCCGATCTTGCCACCTTTCGGTCGGGCCACTCCGGGCTCAGACGACGATCTCCATCCGCAGCCCGCGGCGGTCGCGAGCGCCGTCGCCGAGGTGCTCGACCTGCGCCGGCCACGAGCCACCGGGCCACCAGGGCGATGGCGAGGGCGTCGGCCACGTCGTCGGGCCGGGCCCGCCCGCGGCGGGCCGGCCGCGACCAGATCGCCGCGGCCGGCGAGCGCGGCGTCGAGCAGTGCCACCCGCTCGGCCATGCCCTCCGGCGGTGTGCTTCGAGCGTGAGCAGCGGTCGCGCCGGCCAGGCGGGCGAAGGCGAGCTCGGGATGGCACTCGAAGACTCGGTCCTGGTGGTCGGGCGTGATGCGCCGGTCGACCTCGCGCGATGCGCGGCAGCAGGTTGAAGGCCTGCTTCGACAGCCCCTTGCCGATCACCCGTCGCGAGATGGCCAGCGCGTCGGCGTAGTCGGCCGCGTCGAGCGTGGCGCGCACAGGGGTCGGGAACACGGTCGAGCGTCGCGGCGCCGAGCCGTCGGCGCGCCTCGTGATCTGCGGCGCGTGCGCTCGTCGTCGGGCAGCCCGATCGGCATGTCGACCGCCAGCGCGGCGAGCTCGCCGCTCGTGACCGCGGGCCAGAGCCGACTCGAAGTCGCTCGACCGCCGTGATCTCGACGCTCGCCGTGTCGACGACGGCCAGCACCCAGCCGCCGCGGCAGCCGTCGAGGCCGCCGACCTTCACGTGGTCACGCCGCGCCGAACAGCTCGAGGCAGGCGTCGAGGCCCTCGATCGCGATGTCGTCGCGGCGGTCCGGCTCCCACGCCGTCGCGGTCGAGCTTGAACTCGACGCAGACGCGTCGGCTCGCCGTCGCGCGGCCTTCAGGTGCGTCGCCGTTCGGCTCGTAGCCGATCGCCGCGGTCACGGCCAGCGACCGCGGCGTTGTCGTGGAAGGCGCCCGTCTCGGCCCGCCGGGCGCCGAGGCCGGCGAACCCGAAGTGCAGCACCGCGGCGCGCATCTCCTTGCCGATGCCCTGGCCCTGGTGGGCCTGGCCCGAGCCACGAGCCGGTGTCGAACGGTGCGCCGGCCCGCGAAGTCGACGCCCCTGATGCCCTGCACGCCCACGGGCTCGTCGTCGACCCAGACCGCGAAGGGGAGGTCCCAGCTGGCCGGCGTCCACTCGGCCCAGCACCGCGAGAAGTACTGGAACGACTCGCGCTCGAGCTGCGGGCGACGGTCGCGTGCGTCCACGGGTGGCTCGAACGGCATGAAGTCCGGGTCGTGGATGCCGCGGGCGGCGAGGTCGATGAGGGCCAGCACGGTCGCCTCGTCCGGCGGACGCAGCTCGAGGCGGGGGGTCGTGACGCACAGGTCGAACAGGGGCCAGTGCGAAGCGGTCATGGCGGCGAGTCTGACCGGTGACCGGCCCGCCCACGAACGGTTTCCTGGGTTGGTTCCCGCCGGAAGGTGGGTCGCCGGTCACGCGGCCGGCGGCAGGCCGGGGGTAGACGTCGCTGGCGCATGAAGCGCTTCTGGTCGTGGTTGGCGGTCTGGTTGGGCAAGCACGCCGGGCTGGTCGCCATCATCGGCCTGCTGTTCACCGTGATCATGGCGCTCGGGCACCACGCAGCTGAAGTTCCAGACCAGCCAGTCGAGCTACCTGAACAAGAGCGACCAGATCTACAAGGACGACGTCCACTACGAGGACCTGTTCGGCGGGCAGGCGATGGTCGTCATGATCACCATGGACCAGGGCAAGACCATCGACCAGTTCTTCACGCCGCACAACCTCGTCCCAGCTCGACAAGCATGGTCGCCGAGCTGCACGCCAACGCGAAGCCGAAGCACGATCTGTCGACGTGATCGATCCGGCCGTCGGTGCTCAACTTCAGCGCCGACCTCACCTGCGAGAACGTCGTGGGCGGCAAGGTCGTGGCCGCGCCAAGACATCACCTCGAGCATCGCGGGCAAGGCGCTGCGTGCGGGCCAGCGCCGTCGATCCCATCGGCGTCGGCAAGGCGGCCCGCCAGAAGGACGCGGTGACGACGCTGAACCGCGAGGCGGCGGTCAAGGGCCCGAAGAACCTGCTGAACCCGGCGTGGGTCAAGTTCCTGCTCTACAACAACGAGCCGACGCCGACGATCCGCCTGGCCCTGCGCACGTTCATCCCCGACACCACCCACGCCGAGATCATCGTGCGCCTCGACGGCAACCAGCCCCTCGACGCGCAGAGCGCCTCGGCTGACTACGTGCAGCAGACGGCGGCGAAGTACCACTTCGACGACGCCACCACGCTCACGACCGGGGCACCCTCGCTGCTGCAGAACATCAACGACTACCTCAAGGGCGGCATGTTCCTGCTGGGCGGCATCGCCGCGGCGGTGATGGTGCTGATCCTGCTGGTGCTGTTCGACGTGCGGTGGCGCCTGCTGCCGCTGGCGCGTCATCGCGGTCGGTCTGATCTGGGCCTTCGGCCTGGCCGGGCTACCTCCACATCCCCCTGACGCTGGCCACCATCGCCGGCCTGCCCGTCATGCTGGGGGTGGGCATCGACTACGCGATCCAGATGCACGCGCGCGTCGAGGAGGAGGTCATCCTCAACAAGGCCGAGCACCCGATCCAGGAGACGGCCCGCAACCTCTGTCCCGGCCCTGCTCGTGGTGACCTTCGACGCGGTGTTCGCCTTCGCGGCGCTGTACTTCGCCAAGGTGCCGATGATCCGCCAGTTCGGCGCGCTGCTGGCGGTCGGCATCGTGATGATCTGCCTGTGCAGCATCCTGTTGCCCGCTGGCCGCGCTCGGCATCCGCGAGTACAAGTCGCCGACCAAGCCGCCAGCCGTCGAAGCGCAGCGAGGCGCTCGGTCGCCTGGTGGTCGCGAAGCTCGGCAACCTGCCCAAGGCGGCGGCGCTGCCGCTGATCGTCGTGAGCCTGGTGATCTTCTTCGGCGGCATCCTGGTCGAGGGCAAGCTCACCCTGCAGACCGATCCGGTGCAGTGGGTCAACCCGCACTCGACAGGTCATCCACGACATCCACGCCCTCGAGAAGGGAACCGGCTCGGCCAACGAGTTCGGCGTGTTCGTCCAGGCGCCGGACGTCTTCTCCAACGACGTCGTGGTCGCACCGTCGACCTGTTCACCACCACGCGCTGCCAGAGAACACGGACGAAGCTGGTCACCGCGACGAGCATCGTCGCCACGATGAGCGACCTCATCAACGACGTGCCCGGCGCGAACCACGTCGTCGCCGACCGGCAACGAGGTGCACGACGCCTACATCGTCGCGCCCCACGACCTGCAGATCTCGTCGGCCACCGCCGACGCGCACGCCATGAACATCGTCTTCCGCACCGGCACGCCCGACTCGCGTCAGCCTGCCCCTCGACAAGCAGAAGGGCGTCGTCGAGACGATGCGGGCGCAGCTGCAGCCGACGGGCACACGACCTCGTCGGCCAGGGCGCGAGCGTCCACGGTCTGCTGCCCGCCGGGATCTCGGCCACGCCGTCGGGCCTGGCCGTGGTCGGCGTCGGCCTGCTCGATCAACCTCGAGTCGAACCGCGTGCTGCTCACCTATCTGGCCATCATCTTCGTCGGGCTGTTCCTGGCCGTCCGGCTGCGCAGCCTGGCCCGGTCGCTGCTCTCGCTCGTGCCGGTGCTCATCGCGGTCGGCGCGGCGTCGCTCGTCGCCTACGTGCTGCACCTCAAGCTGAGCCCGCTGACCGCGGTGGGCGGTCCGCTGGTGGTCGCGGTCTGCACCGAGTTCACGTCGCTGATCCTGTTGCGCTTCGTCGAGGAGCGCGGCAAGGGCTACGCGCCGAAGGAGGCAGTCGACCACACCGCGTCGCGCACCGGTCGGGCGTTCATCGTCTCGGGCCTCACCGCCATCTCGGGTGTGGCCGTCATCGCCACGTCGTCGATGCCGCTGCTGCGCGACTTCGGCATCGTGGTCGGCATGAACGTGGCCGTCGCGCTGATCAGCGCCCTCGTGTTCCTGCCGCCGATGCTCGTGTGGGCCGACTCGGACGGGCGCAACTGGGTGTCGCGCCACCTCGTCCCGGACTCGTCGCTCACGACCAAGGGCGGGGGAGGCGTGCCGCTCCCGGCCGGCGAGCCGTCCGAGCAGCCGGTGGGCTGACCCGGCATTCTTCGCCGCTCGTGACTTAGAAGGGTGATGGACGACTTCGAGGCGTTCTACCGGGCCGAGCACGCCCGGCTCGTCACGTCGCTGCTGCTGGCCACCGGCGACGCGGACGTGGCCCGCGACGCGGCCGACGAGGCGTTCGTGCGGGCCTGGCAGGCGTGGCGACGCGTCCAGGCCATGGACTCGCCCTCGGGTTGGACCTACCGGGTGGCGCTCAACGTCGTGGCGCGCCGAGCGCGCCGGGCCGCGCTCGAGCAGCGCCTGCTGGCCCACCGGGCCCGACCCGAGGCCACGATGCCCGCTCCCGCCGGCGAGGCCTGGGCCCTGGTCCGCGACCTGCCTCAGCGGCAGCGCACCGCGGTTGTGCTGCGCTTCGTCGCCGACATGACCGAAGCCCAGATCGCCGAGGCGATGGGCATCAGCCGCAGCACCGTGTCGTCCACCCTCGCCGACGCCAACCGGTCGCTCGGCCGAGCCCTGGTCGACGACACCGAACCCTCAGGAGGCCCCCGTGGATGAGCTCCGCCGGTTGGCCGGGCCGATGCTGGCCGACTCGCCGATCCCCCCCACCCCCGTCGCCGAGATCCGCCGCCGCGCCGCCGCCCGCCGGGCCCGGCGCCGGGCCACTGCGCTCGGCCTGGCCGCCGTCATCGTGCTGGTCACGGCCGGCTCGGCGCTGGCGCTGTCCGGGCGCGAGCACCCGGTCCAGGTCGGGACCTCGCCGGGAACGACCCTGGTGCCGAGCTTCGACATCACGATCTACATGAACCCCGCGGCCACCGCCGCCGAGACCTCGAGCGTGCAGCAGGCCCTGATGGCCGATCCGAACGTGACCGGTCTCGTCTACACCGACGAGCTCGGGTCGTACGCCCGCTTCCGCTGCCTCTTCGCCGACCAGCCCCAGCTGGTCGAGAGCGTGCAGCCCGACGAGCTGCCCCCGAGCTTCGGCGTCGACTTCGTGGGCGGCCAGGCCGAGGTCGACCGGCTCTACGCGACGATCTACGGCGGGCCCGGGGTCAAGGAGTTCTCGTTCAAGCCGGGCTCGTCCTACCGGGTCCCGACCTCTGACCAGGACACCGTGCCGGTCCACGTCACGTTCCCTCCGGGAACGCCCGTCGGCCCGATGGTCCCGCAGAGCTCGCCGGCCCTGCGGGACTGCCCGGTGACCGGCACCACCCTGCGCTGATCGAGCTAGTCGAGGCGGACCGACGGCTGGCCGGCCGAGACCGTGACCGTGGCCGGCATCCCCAGCAGATCGATCTCGGTGCCGGGCAGCCCGGTGGCGGCGATGGCGACGATCTCGCCCTTGCGCGGACCGGCCAGGATGGTCAGCTCGAGGTGCATGACCGCCGTGCCGTCGTCGGCCACCCCGGCGGCGGCGTCGACCACGATGGCGTCATAGGTGCCGTCGTCGAACGCCTGGTTCGTCGCGTCAGCCATGCCGCCAGCATGGCGCGGATCACGAACAGGCCGTGATCGGCTCGGTGCCGGCGGCTCCGGGCGGCAGGCCCGAGCCTGTCGAGGGGGACAGCGTGCCGTCGTCCAGGAAGGCGCGGACCTCGGTCGGGGTGGCGGCCGAGGGCACGAACCCGTCGGCCCCGTCGGGCCGGACGAGCGACTGGACCGGAACGGTCTCGGTGGCCAGGTCGTCCGGGCTCAGGCCGTGGGCCCACGTCGCCAGGTCGAGCAGCTCGGACCGGCCGAAGCCGGAGTCGAGGGTGGTGTGGTCGGCGAACACGTCGAGCAGCGTGGTGAACGACGACGAGTCGATCGGCATCGTGGCCAGCTTCCGGCCGACGATGGCGATGAGCTCCTGCTGGCGCGCCTCGCGCCCGAGATCGCTCGACGGGTCGGCGATCCATCCACCCGCGGCCCCGCCCGCGTCGACCTCGACGTAGCGCGACCGGACCAACGCCACCGTCTCGTCGCCGTCGAGGGTGTTGCAGCCGGCGTGGAGGGTCAACCCGGTGCGGAGGTCGCGCATGGGCGCGGCGACCTGCACCTGCACGCCGCCCGCCTGGTCGACCAACGCGGCGAGGCCGGGCTCGTCGATCGCGACGAAGTGGGCGATGGGGATGCCCAGGTGGTCCTCGAGCTGTTGGATCAGCGCCTGTGGCCCGCCCTGACCCAGCACCGCGTCGAGCTTCTCGTCGCTCGGGGTGAAGGCGAGGTCGCGGGGGATCGAGAGCACGCGCACGCGGTTGGCGGCCTCGTCGACGTGGACGATCAGCATCGTGTCGGTCCGGGCGTCGGCCTGGCCGCGGGGACCGTCGGTGCCGACGACGAGGATGTTGAACGGCTGGCTGCCCGCGACCGGCGTCAGCACCCCGGCGGCGATGCTCACGCGCTGCACCTCGTCGGCGCGGTGGCCGACGTAGACGCCGCCGGCGACGATGGCCAGGACGGCGAGCGCCGGGACGGCGATGACGGCCAGGCGGGCGCGCCGCCGCCGCTGCAGCTGTCGGCCGCGGGCCTTGGCCGAGGTGATCAGCTCGGGGGTCGGCGTGAAGGGCATCGGATCGTCGAGTTGGTCGAGCATGTTCAAGCTCCTTGCACCGTGGGGGCGGTGGGGTTCAGTGCGGTCCGGAGGGCGGCCAGTCCGCGCGAGGCGTGCTGCTTGACCGATCCGACCGTGCAGCCGAGGGCCGCCGCGACCTCGGCCTCGGGGAGATCGGCGAGGTAGCGCAGCGCCACCACCTCGCGCTGGCGCCGGGGGAGCGTCCGCAGCACCGCGACCAGCTCGGCCCGTTGCGCCACGACCGCGCCGGGATCGGCGCCGGCCGCCGGACGGTCGGGGTGGTGGCGGCGCGAGCGCTGCTGCCGGCGGACCACGCCGAGCGCCAGGTTGGTGGCCACCCTGGTGATCCAGGCCTCGTCGTACGGGCCGATCCGCGACCAGCGGGCGTAGGCCCGGGCCAGCGCCTCCTGGGTCAGGTCCTGGGCGTCCTGTCGGTCACCCAGGATCCGGAAGGCGACGCGGTAGGCCACCGCCGCCAGGGCGGGTGCCCGCTCGTCGAACCCCGGATCGGTCCCCGTCATCACCCCATCTCAACGCGCCAGCCCGCCGGAAGGTTGACACAGCGTGCATTTCTGCGACGGAGATCAGGACCGGCGGCGTCGGGATCGACTTTGCTGTAACCGGCCGGGGCCGCCGACGTCGTCATGAGAACGAGATGAGGAGGCGGTCCATGACCGAGTACACCGAAGCACAGGCCCAGGCCGACGTCGACCGCCTGATCGCGCAGCTCGAGGCTGATCCCGCGCTGCGCCAGGCCATGTTGGAGGATCCCCGTCGGGTGCTGGCCGGCGCCGGCATGTCCGAAGAGACGATCGGCGAGGTCGACGAGGCCTTGGCCGGGATCGAGGTCGAGGGCTTCACCTTCGAGGTCGGGGCCCCTGGCCTGGCCGTCGGGATGAACCGCGCTCCCGGTCACGGTGGCGCGTTGTCGGGCGGCACCTCGGTCATCGTGGGTCCGAGCATCTCGACCTACCTGCCGACCGGCTCCATCGGCGGCCACGCCGGAGCGAACTGAGGCCAGGCGCTCAGGGGGATCACGACCGGCGGGACCGCTCGATGGCCTTGAGCGCCTCGCGGCGCGACAGGCCCGACAGCTCGTCGTGGTGCTCGGCCACGAACGCCTCGACGGCATCGGGATCGACGTAGCTGTACGAGCGGAGCGCCCACCCGATCGCCTTGCGGATGAAGAACTCGGTGTCGGCGGCCCGGCGTCAGACAGGCGGCGAACAGCCAGTCGGGGTCGGTGTCGTCCTTCCACCGCTCCTGGTGCAGGATGGCCGTGCGCGCCAGCCAGAGGTCGTCGCCGACCAGCCACTCGTCCATGAGCGCTCGGCGATCGGGGTGCGCCCGCACGATCGGGCCGACCACGTGCTTGGCCAGCTCGTCGACCGTGTCCCACCAGGGCTTGGTCGAGATGAGCACCTGGGCGGTGGGCAGGAAGTCGGGCGTGAGCACCTCGGACCGCCGTGCCACGAACCAGCAGGCGGCGTACTGGTGCTCGCGCTCGTCGAGCGTCCAGGCCTGTCGCGCCAGGTCGACGAGATCGGCCTCGCCGAGCGGTCCGAGCGCGTCCTCGATCTGGCGGGTCACCGCGACGCGAGGCGGGTTCGGGATGCCGAAGAACGGGAACTGGTCGCGCATGTAGGCGGCCATGGCGACGGCGCGGTCGGCGTCACGGGAGGCCTCGAACCGCTCGGTGACGGCGGCCAGGACCTCGTCGGAGGCCGCGCCGTCACCGTCAGAGCTCGCGGATGGCCTTGAACGCCTCGCCGAAGGTGGCGCCGATCGGCGCGCCGGCGACGCGCATGCGGTCGAAGACCCGGTCGCGGAAGGCCTGGAGCTGCTCGCCCGTGTCGGTCGTCGTCGATGTACATCGTGGTGACGAACTGGCTGCGGTGCTCGAGCAGCGCCGCCAGCTTGGTGGCCTCGAAGCCGATCACGTCCTCGACGTGGTCGGGTTCGTCGGCCTCGAACAGCAGCAGCACGTCGGGCCGGTGGTGCGGCAGATCCTGGTCGGGGAAGAAGAACGGATCGCGGGCGGCGACGATGCCGTCGACGGTGAGCCAGCCGGCGTGGCGGTGATCGGGGTGCAGCCGGTAGCGCTTCCACGGATCGTGGCCGAGCACGACGTCGGGACGCAGCTCGCGGATCCAGTAGCGCGCCACCGTCTCGCGCTGGGCCAGGCCGGACTCGAGCTCGCCGTCGACCTCGGCCGGCCATGATGACCTCGCCCGTGGCGCCGAGGGCGGCCGCGGCCGCGCGCTGCTCGACCTCGCGGGTCTTGACCAGCGTGGCGATGTCCTCGTCGGGGTTCCAGGTGCCCTTCGACCCGTCGGTCAGCACGAGGTGGTGCACCGTCGCACCCGGCCGCCGACCACTTGGCCAGCGTGGCCGCCGCGTTGAACTCGATGTCGTCGGGGTGGGCGGCGATGGCCAGCGCGCAGGCCGGCGTCGGCAGGTCGCGGGTGACGGTCACAGCGTGAGCCAGGCTCGGGGGTGGCCAGGTCGTCGGGCAGGTCGACGTCCCAGCCGAGGTGCGGCTCGCGCTCGACGCGCAGCGGCAGGCCGAGCCGCTCGGCCTCGGCGCGGTGGCGGGCGAACGAGCCGGGGCCGTAGGCGAAGGTGAAGCCGGCGCCGGTCGGCACGCAGGCCACGTTGGTGCCGTCGTCGTGTCGATCGGGCACCAGGGTGACCCCGTCGAAGTCGGCCACCCAGGCCAGGTCGACGGCGTGGGGCAGGTCGGCGTGGGCCACGATCACCTGGGCGTACGCCGAGCGACGCCAGCAGGTCGACGCCGTCGGTGACGGCGCCGTTGAGCCCGAGGCCCGGTCGCCAGATGACGCGTGGCACCGACCTCGGTGGCCCACGTGGCGACCACCTCGTCGTCGCAGACGACCCAGACCGGCAGCGGTGCGGCCACTCCGACGACGGTGGTGGCCATCGATCGGGCCAGCTCGGCCCGGTCGGGCTCGTCGAGCGCGGAGGCCAACCGCAGCTTGGCGTCGGCGAAGGCCTTGACCGGCACCAGCACGGCGACGGAGCGGTGGGCCACGGGCCAAGTCTAGGGTTGCGCGATGGAGATCTGCGCTGCGGTGATCGGGGCCGGATCGTGGGGAACCACGGTCGCGCACCTGCTGGCGCACAACAGCTCGACGGTGCTGTGGGCCCGCGATCCCGACGTGGCGACGGCGATCACGACGACCAGCGTGTCAACCCCCGCTACCTGGCCGACTTCGACGCTGCATCCCAACCTGCGGGCGACGTCGTCGCTGGCCGAGGCGGTGGCGCAGGCCGATCTGGTGGTCATGGGCGTGCCCAGCCACGGCTTCCGCTCGACGCTCGAGCAGGTCGCCGAGCACCTGCGGGCGTGGGTGCCGATCGTGAGCCTGACCAAGGGCCTCGAGCAGGGCAGCCGGCTCCGCATGACCGAGGTGATCAACGAGGTCCTGCCGGGGCACCCCTACGGCGTGCTGACCGGACCCAACCTGGCCAAGGAGATCATGGCCGGCGACGCGGCGGCGTCGGTGCTGGCCATGAGCGACGACACGATCGCGGGCGAGCTGCACACCCGCTTCGCCACCCGCCTGTTCCGCGTCTACACCAACCCCGACATCGTCGGCTGCGAGGTCGGGGGCGCGCTCAAGAACGTCATGGCCATCGCATCCGGGCATGGCCGACGGACTCGGCACCGGCGACAACACGCGCGCCGCGGTGATCACGCGTGGCCTGGGCGAGCTGACCCGGCTCGGGCGTGGCGATGGGCGGCGAGGCCATCACCTTCAGCGGCCTGGCCGGCATGGGCGACCTGGTGGCCACCTGCATCTCGACGCAGAGCCGCAACCGCTACGTCGGCGAGCAGCTCGGGCAAGGGGCGCGCCATCGACGAGATCATCGCCGAGATGAGCATGGTGGCCGAGGGGGTCAAGACGGCGTCGGTGGTCATGGAGCTGGCCGAGCAGTACGGCGTCGAGATGCCGATCGCCGAACAGGTCTACTCGGTGGTGCACGAAGGGCGGCCGGCCACCGAGGCCTACAAGGGGCTGCTCGGACGCGACTACCGCCACGAGCTGCACGGGCTCACCGAACCGCTCGGGACCCGCTGAGGTGACGACGGGCGCCCCGAGCGTGGCGCCCCGCGCCTGGACGCTCGTCGGTGTCCGTCGCCACCCCTGGGCGCGGCATCGTCGACCCGCGGGGCCGGGTCACGTCGACGAGCCTCGGCTGGTCGCTCGACTGGTGGATCGGCGCCGACGACCGGTGGCACCTCCCCCAGGACGAGGCCGGCGTGCGTCAGCGCCTGTCGGCGACGCACCGGTGGTCGAGACGGCGATGCGCATCCCCGGAGGCGACGCCGTCCACCGCGCCTTCGTCGTGCACGCCGGGGCCGACCGCCCCGCCGGTGACGTCCTCGTCGTCGAGATCGAGAACCGGTCAGCGGTGCCGTTCGCCGTGGCGCTGGCCGTGCGACCGGCCAACCCGCTCGGGCAGGCGCGCGGTCGAGCGGATCGAGCTGGACGGCACGACGCTGCTGGTCGACGGGCGTCGCCGGCGTGCTGATGGCCCGACCGCCGGCGCGTGCGGCGGCCAGTTGCGCGGCCGACGGCGATGTCGCCGACGTGGTGCTCGAGGGCCGGGCCGGCGTCGCCATGGCGCCGATCCACTGTCCCGACGGTGGCGCGACCGCCGCGGTGATCTTCCCGGTGCCGCACACGGCCGTGCTCAGGGTGGTGCTGCCGCTGCTCGACTCCCGGCGCGAAGCGGGGCAGGACGAGGGCGCGCCGGCGCCGAGCTTCCCCCCGGTGCTGCCCACCGCCGACCAGGTGGCCAGCGGATGGGAGGCGCAGACCCGCCGGGGCCTCGTGCTGAGCCTTCCCGACCCACGGCTGGCCTCCGAGGTCGAGGTCAACCGATGTCTGCTGCTGCTGGCCGACGGCGGGTCGGGTCTGGCCGGATGGCCCGACCCGAGGGACGAGCCGCCTCGTTGGCGCGACCTGCGGGCGGTGGTGGGCGCCCTCGATCGGTGGGGCTTCGTCCCCGAGTCGACCGAGCTGCTCGACGCGATCGGGTCGGACGACGTGGTCGCGACGGTGACCTCGGATCACGAAGGTGAGGTGCTGCTCGCGCTGGCCGACCACTGGCGACTGACCCGCGATCGTGAGCTCATCGAGCGCCTGGTGCCGGTCATCGCCGTGGCCGTGCGCACCGTCGACCGACGTCGGTCGAGCCGGGGCGCGCTCGACGCGGCCAGCCACCCTGCTCGAGGCGGTCGGCCAGCACCGGGCGGCGCGCTCGGTGGCGCGCCGCGCCGAGCGTGCGGCGCGTCGGGCGACGCGGATCCGGAGCCCGGTTCAGATCTCGCCGACCGCGCACGCTTCCTGACCGACGTTCGCTCGATGTTGGTGATCGAAGGTGGGACCGACGCCGAGCCCGGGCTGGTGCTGTGCCGTGTGCTGCCGGCCGAGTGGCGCGGCCAGGGCGCTCGAGGTCCACGACGCGCCCACCGCCTTCGGGCGCCTGTCCTTCGCAGTGCGCTGGCACGGCGCCCGGCCCGCCCTGCTGTGGGAGCTCGGATCCGCAGGACGAGCGCGATCCGGCGGTCGCGCTCGTCGCCCCCGGTCTCGACGCGCACATGGACGACGTGCGACCCTCGGGGCGAGGCGCTGCTCGGGCCCCCGCCCGAACGCGCTGGCGAGCCGGACGCACGAACAGGGAGCATCCTTCTCGTGAGCGAGACCGAGGTGGGCAACGTCTTCAGCGGCCCGGGCACGCTCCGCGACGTCGTGCTGGCCCTCGGCGTGCCGGTCGACGAGGTCGACCAGGCCGAGACCGACGGCGTGCTCGAGCTGCTCGCGCTCGAACACGCGGTGGTGACCGAGAAGCCGACGCTGCGATCTCGAGCACGTCGCGGCGCGCTCCGGGGTCGACGCCGCCCAGATCCGGGCGTTCTGGCGGGCGCTCGGCTTCCCCGATCCCCGGCCGGGCGAGCGGGTCTTCACCGAGACCGACGTGAGATGTTGGCCGACGGTGGTCGAGTTCATCCGCGAGGGGGCGCTCGAGAGCGGCCTGGCCCTGCAGATGGCTCGGGTCATCGGATCGGCGATGGAGCGGGTGGCCACCGCCGAGGTCGACGCCATCGAGAGCCAGCTCAGCGCGCTCGTCAGCCCCGAGGCCGACCGGGCCCAGACCGAGCAGGCGATCCTGGGCGGCGGGCGAGGTGCTGCCGCTGATGCCGCTCATCATGGACATGGTGTGGCGCCGCCATCTCGGGGGCGTGGCCCGACGTCGCATCGTGCGAGCCGGCGCCGACGAGGGCGAGATCGTCTGCATCGGGTTCGCCGACCTCGTGGGCTTCACGTCCCAGACCCAGGAGCTGCCCGAGCACCAGCTGGCCGAGGTGGTCGGCCGCTTCGAGACGCTCGCCTACGACCTCACCGCCGCCCACAGCGGCCGCGTCATCAAGATGATCGGCGACGAGGTCATGTTCATGACCGACGACGTCCCGTCGGGCGGCGCGCTGGCCATCGACATGGCAGCCACGTTCCGCAACGACGAGGCGCTGTCGGACGTCCGCGTGGGCATGGCCAGCGGACGGGTGCTCGAACGCGACGGCGACGTGTTCGGGCCGGTCGTCAACCTGGCCAGCCGCATCGTCAACGTCGCCTACCCGGGCGCGGTGGTGGTGAGCCAGGACCTGCACGACGCGCTCGAGACCGACCCGCGGTTCGTGTTCCGCAGCCTGCGCTCGCACTACCTCAAGGACATCGGTCGCGTGCCGCTGTGGGCGCTGCGCAGCGCCGACGACGTCAACGTGCAGCCCTACGCCGGCGAGCGCAAGCGGCGCTCGTCGCGGCATTCGCCCATCCTCGAGCGCACCAGCCGCGAGACGGCCGCCCACCTCTACGAGGCGCTGGCGCCCGTCGCGTCCGAAGCCCTGGCGGCGACGGGCGCCGACTTCAACGAGCAGGCCACCACCGAGCAGATCGCGGCCATCATCCGAGGCCGTGCTCGACGCCGACCTCGACCCCGAGCTGCAGGTCGAGCTGCTGGCCGACATCGAGACGACCCGCCGGCTGCACGAGCTCGAGGTCGAGGCCCGCCGCCGCGCCGATCAGGCCGAGCTCGAAGCCGATCTGCGCGTGGCCGAGGTCGAGGCCGAAGCCCGGCGCAAGGTCGAAGAGGCCGAGTCCGAGGCGCAGCGCAAGGTGGCCGACGCGCTGCGCGAGGCCGAGGAGAAGGCGCGGCGCGCCAACGATCAGGCCAACCGCAAGGTGGCGCAGGCCATCGACGACGCCGGTCGCAAGGCCGAGCAGGCCACCCGCGACGCCCGTCGCAAGGCCAAGCGCAAGGCCGAGCGCAAGAAGCGTTCGAAGGGCGACTGAGGTCGGTCAGTCGCGGTCGGTCAGTCGCGATCGGTGAGGGCGAGGGTGGCGATGCGCCAGGGTCCGAGCGGCACCCGACCCTCGAACGGCTCGACCGGCGCGCCCCGCAGGTCGACCGACCAACCCGAGCGGCCGGCGATCTCGACGACCGCGTCGCGGTCGGAGGGGTTCCAGACCCGCACCTCGAGCCGCCCGGCGACGCGTCGCACCGACGAGACCTCGGCGCCGCGCACCTCGAGCGCGTGGCCCTGGTCGTCGGACGACGCGTCCGGGGCGTCGGCCATGCCACGGATCTTGACGGGGTCGGCGATCCGCAGCGGCAGGAAGGCGTCGTCGACCAGGGCGTAGGGGTCGGCCTCGCCGGTCTGCAGGGCGTAGCGGAAGCGCTGGGGACCGATCATCTGGGGACCCTCGACGGGCGTCGACGGCCCGGCCGGCATCGGGCGCGTCGCCATCGGGCCCCGCGAGATCGCCCCGGTGCAGCGCAGCAACGTGAGCGCCAGCGCGCGGGCGGAGAACCCGCCGGACGACTCGGCGGAGGATTCGGCCAGGTCGACCAGCTCGTACTCGAGCAGGCCCTCGTGCACGACGGTCAGCCACCGGCGCGGACGAAGCGCCGCGACGGGTAGGTGGGCATCGGCGCCTCGATCGGCCCACCCTCGGCGTCGAGCCCGCGGGTCACGACGGTGAACGCGCACTCGGCCTCGGAGGCGGTGGCGGGCTCGGGCAGCGGCAGGCGGACGCGGAGCCGGTGGTCGCGGCTCGGGTTGTCGAGCTCGGTGGTCACGCGCACCAGTCGCTCGCCGGCCCGAAGCTCGAGGCGCGTCACCACCTCGACGTCGCGCCGGCCGACGCGCGCGCCGGTCGCGATGCGCTCGGGCCACGTGTAGGTCGAGCGCAGCCGCAGGGCGGCGCGCAGCGGGCCCGATTCGACGACGGTGACCTCGACCGCCGTGGGCGTGTCGACGACCTGGTCGTCCGCGGGTGGGCAGTAGTTGTAGGTGTCGCCCTCGTCGCCGTCGTCGATCAGGCGACCGAAGCCGGCCAGCCCGTCCACCGCGAACGTCCCGTCCTGCGGGTCGACGTCGATGCGCACCAGGCCGTTGTCGAGCGTGGTGGCCTCCGCGGTCACCGGGGCGATGGCCGCGCCGACCAGGGCGGCGCCCTCGGCGGTGGCGTCGATGCGCTTCCATCCGAAGCCGGCCACGTCGCTCACGCGCACCAGCACCTTCCGTCCGGGCTGGCGGCGCACGACGAGCCGGGCCGGGGCGTCGGGATCGGCGGCGGCCAGGTCGCTCATGGTCGGCACGCGCCGCTCCGGTCCAGGGACGCCCGGCGCGCTGCGGATCGCGTGACAGCCGCAGCTCGAGGACGCCGGTGTCGTCGAGCTCGACGGCGCCGTCGACCACGTCCTCGGCGCCGTGGAGCAGGCCGAGCATGGCCGCCACCACCTGCGCGCGCGTCAGGCCGTCGAGGACCCGGTCGCCGGGGAAGGTCTGCAGCAGCTGGGTGCCGGGGATGGGTCCCACGCCGGGCACCGAGACCTCGACCAGGCCGCTGCGAGGGCGGGCCGACGGGTTCACGGCGACGGGGCGCGTGCCGCCCACCGATCGACCGAGGGCGGCCACGGCGCGCTCGGTGAGGCCCTCGGCGATCTGGCGGGCTTCGGCGTAGCGGTGCAGCACGGCGTTGGACACCTCGTCGACCGAGCAGGCGCACACCGAGTCGTGGGCCGCGTTGCGGATGACGTCGAGCCAGGCTTCGTCGAGCAGGGCGGCGGGCCAGCGCGCCGGATCGAGCCAGAGCGCACTGAGCGGCTCGGCCAGGCGCTCGAGCTCGCGCTCGACCACCGCGGAGGCCTGGTGCACGTCGACCCGGTTCGAGCCCACGCCCATGAGCAGGTTGGCGCGGGCGCCCGAGCGCAGCTCGCCGTCGACCTGGTCGAGGCCGTCGGTCGACGCGGAGGCGAGATACCCGGCCAGCGAACCGACGCGGATCGAGTAGCGCTCGGACGCGTCGTTCGCCTCGGCCACGACCGCGCCCGAGCCAGGGCCGCGGCATCTGGTGGTCGGTGCCGTTCATCCACAGCAGCGGCCCGTCGGCCGCCCCGCCGGCCAGCGATCCGTAGGTCTGCTCGAAGCGCTCGATCTGGGCCACCAGCTCCTTGCCGTCGTCGGGCAACGTGGCACCGTTGCTGTAGCCGTCGGGCAGGTACTGGGTGCGCACGATCGATCCGTCGGGCGCCCGCCACCAGAACGCCGTCGTCTGCATGTGGGCGGGCACGCCGCGCCAGACGACCGCGTGCTCGAACCCGAACTGGGCCAGCAGCTGGGGCATCTGGGCGATGTGGCCGAACATGTCGGGCAGGTAGCCGACCTGCATCGCGCCGCCGAAGGCCGCCGACCGGTCGAGGCCGAGCTGCAGGTCGCGGATCATCGTCTCGCCCGACACGAGGAACTCGTCCATCAGGATGTACCAGGGCCCCATGGCGAGGCGTCCCGACGTGGCCAGGCGGCGCAGGACGGGCTCGGCGTCGGGCCGCACGGCCAGGTAGTCGTCGACCACCGCCATCTGCCCGTCGAGCAGGAAGTGCGCGTAGGCCGGGTCGGCGTCGAGGCGGGGCAGCAGGTCGTCGAGCAGCTCGACCAGGCGCAACCGGAAGGTCTGGTACGGCTGGTACCACTCGCGGTCCCAGTGCGTGTGGGGGACGATGACGACCTCGCGTGGCCCGGCGTCTGGCTGCATCAGGGCGAGCGTACGCGCTGGCGTGCGCAGCCGCCCCCGGGCGCAGCAGTACATTCGCCCCATGCCGACCTTCGTGATGCTCTCGATCCTCGGGCCCGACGGGTTCGCCACCGTTCGCGACAACCCCGCGCGCATCCGAGAGGTCAACGACGAGGTCGAGGCCATGGGTGCGACCGTCCTGCACCAGTACGCGGTCATGGGGCAGTGGGACTTCCTGACCGTCATCGAGGCGCCCGATCAGACCACCATGCTGCGCATCACCACGACGCTGGCGGCGCGGGGCACCCTCAAGACCCACACCCTCGGCGCCATCCCCATCGACGACTACATCGAGTCGTTGGGCGAAGGCGTGGGCTGACCCTCCAGGCGACGCCTGCCTACTCCGAGCGCAGCACCGTCGCCACCTGCGCCCGTCCCGCGCGGTAGCCGGGCACCACGCCGACGCCGAGGGCCACGGCGAAGGTGGCCGCGCCGATCAGTGCGACCAGGCCGACCGGCACGATCGGGACGGGGATCGTGCCGAGCTGCTCCGAGAGGAGACGCCACGTCCAGCGGCCCAGGACGACCCCGAGCGGGAGACCCACGACCGCGGCGATGGCGCCGACGGTGGCGGCCTGCCAGAGGACCGTTCGGGTCACCTGGCCCGAGGTGAGGCCGATGGTGCGCAGAACCGCGAGATCGTGACGCCGGCGGCGGATGGCGATCACCAGCGCGTTGCCGACCGCGGCCGCCAGCATCACGACGACCAGGCCCGCCAGCACCGTGGGGGTCGAGCGGAGCCGTTGGACGCTCACCACGCCGGCTGGGTGGAAGGCGGCGTCGACGACGGCCGTCGCGTACGTCGGGTCGAGGTGCACCAGGAAGTGGCGGAAGTCGGTGGCCGTCGAGCCTGGCCGGAGCCGGAAGACGTACTCGGCCTTGCCGAAATCCGGGCTGAACCGGTCGAACCCCGCGGTGGTGAGCACGGCCCCGACGCCGAGGCCGGCCTTGTCCGACCCCTCGTAGGTGGCCAGTCCGGGCAGCACGGTCTGACCGACGACCTGCACCACGTGCGTCGGTCCCGTCTCGTGCTCGGCCAGCGCGACCGTGCCGCCGAGCCGCGTGCGGAGCCGGGCCATGGTCGTCGCCCCCAGGGCGATCTCGTCGGCGGAACGAGGAAGGCGGCCGGCCGCGATCGTCGGCGTGATCGAGCCCTCCGGCTGCAAGCCGATGGCCGGCACACCCGTAGAGCCGACCCGCACCTCGCCGAGGCGCAGCACCGAGGAACGGGCCACCAGGCCGGAGCGGTCGAACCGGTGCGCGAGCGACAGCATCTCGCCGAGTGTCGGTCCCTGGGGTCCGCTCGACCCGAAGCTGTCCAGCCCGAGCTGCTCCTGCCACGGCGAGCCGAACAGGCCGGGGGTCGTGACCAGGTGATCGACGCTGGCCGAGAAGATCAGCACGGCGGTGACCAGCGCGACGGCAGTTGAGGCGGCGAGCAGCGTCGTGCGGACCGGGACCGTGGTGCGTCCGGAGCCCGACTCGAGACCGAAGCGGGTGCCGACCACCGCGGGGACCGAGGCCCCCGTGCCGGCGAGCACCTCGGCGACGCGTGATCGGCGTGACGACGTCCCGGCGGCACGGACCCCGGACCAGCGCCAGGCAGGGACCGCCGCGCAGGCCATGACGACGGCAACGATCGCCAGGTATCCACCGACCAGCACCAGCGCGTCGCCGTCGAGCCCGGGATGGACCTCCGCGACGCGCACCACCCCCACCGGTGCAAGTGGTGAGATCGCGAACGCGATGGCGACCGCCAGCCCCGCGCCCACCAAGGCGGCCAGCCCGGTCTTGGCCAGCGCGCCGGCCGCCAGCTGCGTGCGGGTGAGGCCGATTGCCGCGAGCGTCGGGTTCGTCCGCGCGTCGGCCAGCATCCGCCGGGAGACGGCCTGGCCCACGACCACCACACCGAGGATCGCGGCCAGCACGGCGAACGCCTCGAGGGCGATGACGTTCGGTTCGACGGCCTCGTTCACCTCGGCGGTCACCGCCGAGGCCCGCTGGAACGCGATCGACTCGTTCGGCACGATCTGCTGAACGGCCGCGGTGAAGGACGCCACCGAGGTTCCCCTTCGGAGCTTCACCGCCGCGCCCCACCAGCCGGCGGATGCGTCGGCGTGCCGCCTCCAGAACGCCTGGGTGAAGAGCACGCCGATCGGGGCGTAGCCCTGGTCGACCACGACTCCGTCCGGAGTCACCCCGATACCGGCGACGCGCACCGTCTCGCGCAGCGGGGCGGGCGCGGTGTGGATGATCGAGAGGATCTGCTGGGCGTTGTGGGTCTGTCCCAGCTCCTGCTGCAGCTGCTGGGACAACACGACCAGCGGCAGGAGCTGGCCCACGTGCAGGTGGTAGTTCGAGGCGAAGGTCCGGTCGAGGAAGACGGCGTCCTGATCGGTCGGCGCGGGCATGTGTCCCTGGAGGACCACCGGCCGGTCGACTGTGTAGCCGGCGTGGTCATCGAGGGCAGCAGTGGGTGCACCGGTCGTCAGGTCGGAGACGATCTGCTGCGTGGTCGTCACGTTCGCGGGGATGACGGAGATCCCGCTGATGACCCCCATCGACTCGATGCCCGGCACCCGCGCCAGGCGGGCCGCGTTGAGCTTGCTGCTGTCGCCGTCGTTGGGGTTGACGACCACGTCCCAGGCGTCGGTGGCCCTGCGCATCCGGTCGTATGCCGACGCGGTCCGCCGAGCCGCGGCGAGCCCGCCCAACACCGCACCGCCGGCGAAACCGATGAGCAGGGCGACCGCGACGAACGACCGCCAACCGACCCGGAGATCGGCTCGCATGCGGTAGGCGAGTGGGCTCATGGCCCGTGATCATCTCATCGGGTCGCGGTGGGCGGAAGGAGGCCCCCCGCCCGGCGCCGGGGGGTGCCACCACCACCTCCGGTCGACGCTCAGTACCACCACGTGCCGCGCCGGGACTCACGTCGGGGGCGCACGTCGGCGGGGTCGAACTCGGTCGGCAGCTCGAGGCCGTCGGACACGCGCCGCAGCCGGTAGCCGCGCTCGGTCACGGCCAGGACCTCGAAGCCACGGGCCCACCGCCGGTCGAACCGGTTGCGCACCTCGACGGGGTCACCCGCCGCGGGATGGCCCTTCGGTTCGAGGCTCAACCGGCCCTCGAGACGTCAGCTGATCAGGCGGGGACGGGCCGGGATCGCGTCGTCGCCCTCGTCGGGGTCGACCCGCGAGCGGAGCCCCGGGCCGAAGCTGAGGAAGCCGCCGGCCGCGCCGATGGACAGGATCGATCCGCTGGAGCCGATCGAGAGCACCGATCCGGCCGAACCGATCGACAGGATCGATCCGACGCTGCCGATCGACAGCAGCGAGCCGGCCGAGAACAGCGAGAGCGACGACGCCACCGACCCGATCGAGCGGTTCGACAGGATCGAACCCCGGCTGCGGTGCGAGCGCACCGACCCGGCGGCAGCGACCGTGCGCAGGCCGACCCGGCCGCGGGTGGCCGTCGCAGAGGCTCTGGCCGAGGCCGTGGCGCGCACGCGTCGGGCTGCCTGGGGCGCGATGACGAGGGCGGATCGGCCGTCGAGCACGGTGCGACCGTAGCAACTGGCGACCTCCGGGGGGCGGTAGGGTCGGACGTCGTGGGACGAACGGCGACCGCGCCGAAGCTGCGCAAGGCCATCAAGGCCAAGTCACCCGGTCTGGCCCTCGAGCGCGAGCTCTGGGCCGAGGGCAACGCCGTGGTGGTCGGCGTCGACGAGGTGGGCCGAGGCTCGTGGGCCGGCCCGCTCAGCGTCGGGGCGGCGGTCGTGCCCCGGGACCGCCGGGTCTACAAGATCCGTGACTCGAAGATGCTGACCGAGTCCGAGCGCGAGGCGATGTTCGAGCGGATCGCCGAGTGGTGCGTGACCTGGTCGGTGGGCCACGCCAGCCACACCGAATGCGACACGCTCGGCATGTCGGCGGCCCAGAAGCTGGCGGCGAGGCGCGCCATCGACGGCCTCGGGGTCGAGCCCGACCACGTGCTCATCGACGGGTCGTGGGACTTCGTCGGCCGGGGCAACACGACGCGCATCGTCAAGGGCGACGCCACCTGCCTGTCGATCGCGGCGGCGTCGATCCTGGCCAAGGTGACCCGCGACCGGATCATGCGGGCCGAGTCCGAGCACTTCCCCGGCTACGACTTCGAGCTCAACAAGGGCTATCCCTGCCCTCGCCACAAGGTGGCGCTGCGGGGGATGGGCCCGACGTCGATCCACCGGCGCACCTGGGTCTTCATGGAGCACCTGCCCTGGACCGGTGTGCCTCGCCAGCGCCCGGCCACCTGGGAACCCGAACCCGAGCCCGATCCCACGCTGTTCGACTGACCACCCGACCTGCTGACTACTTGACCTGCGTCCCGACCTTCAGGTCGCGGAACGGCGTGGTGGAGTCGATGCCGGGGTCCTTCGGCAGGCCGAGCACGCGCTCGCCGACGATGTTCTTCATGACCTCGTCGGTGCCGCCGGCCACCTTCATGCCGGGGACGCCGCAGCAGGAACTGGCGACCAGGCGAAGGTGCCCCACTCGCCCGTGTCGGCGATGATGCGCGGACCGAGCACGCGTGGACACGAAGTTGGCGCTGCGCCACATGTTGTTGGTCAGCGACAGCTTGGCGATCGACATCTCGGGGCCGGGCAGCTGGCCCGCCTTGATCTTGTCCATGGCCCGCTGGTTCGTGTACTTGGACACCTGGAAGCCGATGTAGACCTTCATCAGCTCCTGGCGGGTGATCGGATCGTCGGCCAGCCCGAAGTGGCGCACCATCTCGGCCAGCCGGGTCACGTTGCCGAGGCCGGCTGCCGCCGCCACCGCCCGCGCCGATCGAGGCCCGCTCGTTCATGAGCGTGGTCAGGGCCACGGTCCAGCCCTGGTTGACGTCGCCGAGCCGGTGGGTGTCGGGCACGCGCACGTCGGTGAAGAACACCTCGTTGAACGAGGCGCCGCCGGTCATCTGGCGCAGCGGGCGGATCTCGACGCCGGGCGCGTGCATGTCGACCACGAAGCCGGTGAGGCCCTTGTGCTTGGGCATGTCGGGATCGGTGCGGCAGATGATCTCGCCGATGTCGCTGTACTGCGCGCCCGAGGTCCACACCTTCTGGCCGTTGACGATCCACTCGTCGCCGTCGCGGTCGGCCCGGGTCTGCAGGCCGGCCAGGTCCGAGCCCGCGCCGGGCTCGCTGAAGAGCTGGCAGGCCGACGAGGTCGCCGCGGTAGAGCTTGGCCAGGTACGCGTCGCGCACCTCGTCGGTGGCGTGGGCGAGGATCGTCGGGGCCACCATGCCGAGGCCGATGCCGAAGAAGCTCTGGTCGGCCGACGTCGTAGCCCGTCTCGAGCTGGCCGTAGAGGCGGTCGTAGGCGTTCGGGCAGCTCGCGGCCGCCGTACTCGCTCGGGCCGCTGATCCAACCGAAGCCGGCGTCGTAGCGCGTGGCCCGCCACGCCTGCGCGGCGGCCAGCGCGGCCTGCTCGCGCTCGCGGCTGATCTCCTCGAACAGCGACACCTCGTCGCTGCCCTTGCCCCACTCGAACTTCCGCTCGGCCTGGCGCCGCTCGGCGTGGGCGTCGAGGAACGCCGTGACCTCGTCGCGGAACTCGTCGATGGTGATGTCGGGCATGTGTCCCCCAGATCGCTGGCTGGCCGGCCAGCGGGTGGCTGCCGGCCAGAACTTGACCGTGCGGTCAAGATAGACGGATCGGTCCCGCGCGGCCAAGTAGCCTCGGCCCGTGGATCGATCGACCCGGACCAGCCGCCGACTCGTGGTGGCCATGGTGGCGTGGGCGTTGTTCGTGTGGTCGACCCGGATCAACAACGCCTGGAGCGACCACACCGCCAGCCTCGCCTCCAAGTGGGGGGCCACCCTGTTGTCGGTCAGCTTCATCGGGTTCGCGATCGCGGGGACCGTCGAGTGGGTTCGCGCCCGCGGCCGGCCGTGGACGCGCACCGAGGTGCTCGTGCTGCGAGCGTTCGCGGTGTGGACGACCGGCGTCTGGCTGGTGTTCGCCACGCTGATCCTCGTGCACCACCATCCGATCGCCTTCAAGGCCGTGCACGTCACGCTCGGGCTCATCTCGATCGGGCTGTCGGTCGCGCTGTGGCGCACCACCGAGGTCGACCCGCCGTCGAGCCCGCCCCGGTTGGGTAGGCTGCCGCCGCCATGGGACAGCCCGTCACCGTCATCGAGAAGCCGTCGTCCACCCCGGGGGTGGTGCGCTTCGAGATCAACCGCAGCATCACCGGCATGGGCATCGAGCGCTACCCGTCACCCGAGTCGGTGATCGACGACCGCCCGCCCGACCTGCTGGCCCGCACGCCTGTTCGATCGTGGCGGCGTCAGCTCGGTGACCGTCAACAGCAACATGATCACGGTGCAGCTCGACGACGGCGCGTCGACCGCGGGGATCAAGGAGCTCATCGAAGAGCTGTTCCTCTACTACCGCGAGGGTGTCGAGGTGGTCGTGCCCGAAGGCGTCGCAGCCGACTGATGGCCCGCTTCAAGGTCGGCGTGCAGCTCTGGCCGCAGCACACGACCATCGATGCGCTGCGCGACGCGTGGAAGGCCGCCGACGACATGGGCGTCGACAGCATCTGGGTGTGGGACCACTTCCACCCGCTGTTCGGTCCGCTCGACGGTCCGCACTTCGAGGGGTGGTCGCTGCTGGCCGCCATGGCCGCCGACACCTCACACGCGCAGCTGGGCACGCTCGTGACGTGCAACTCGTACCGCAACCCCGAGCTGCTCGCCGACATGGCCCGCACCATCGACCAGATCAGCGGCGGTCGGCTCTACCTCGGCATCGGCTCGGGCTGGTTCGAGGCGGACTACGACAGCTACGGCTACGAGTTCGGCACCGCCGGGAACCGGCTGCGCGCCTTCGAGGCGGCCATCCCGCGGATCACGAGTCGGCTCGAGAAGCTCAACCCGCCCCCGGTCGGCCCGCTGCCGATGTTGATCGGCGGTTCCGGTGAGAAGGTCACGCTGCGGATCGTGGCCACCCACGCCGACGCGTGGAACGCCTTCGGCCCGGCCGAGGACTACGCCCGCAAGAACGCGATCCTCGACGAGTGGTGCGCCGAGGTCGGGCGCGACCCCGCCGACATCGAGCGCACCATCGGCCTGATGTCGACCGACGAGATCGACCACGTCGACGACTACCTGGCGGCCGGGGCCACCCACCTCATCCAGGGCCTGGGCGATCCGTTCGACCTGAGCCCGGTGCAGCGCCTGCTCGACCTGCGAGACGCCTGACCGCTCAGCGCCGGCTCAGCGCATCGTGTCGAGGATGGTGGCCAGGTCGTCGACGGTGGTGCGCGGGTTGACGATGCAGAACCGCAGCACGGTCTCGCCGCGCCACGTCGACGGCACGGTGAGGGTGAGGCCCGTCGGCCAGCTGGCGGTCGCTCCAGCTGCGGTAGTCGGCCGCGGTCCAGCCCACCCGGCGGAACATCAGCACCGACAGCGTGGGTTCCATCACCAGCTCGACGTGGTCGAGCCCGGCGATGAGGGTCGCCCCCGGCCCGGGTGGTGGCCAGCGTCGCCTCGATCGCGTCGCGGTAGGCGTCGGTGCCGTGGGTGGCCAGCGAGAACCACAGCGGCAGGCCGCGGGCCCGGCGGGTGAGGTGGTAGGCGTAGTCGCTCGGGTCCCACTCGTGGGCGTCGATCGTCTTGCGGTCCTGCATTGACCTCGAGGTACGCGGCGTGCTGGGTGTGGGCCCGGCGGGCCAGCTCGGGGTGCCGGTAGAGCAGGGCCGCGCAGTCGAACGGCGTGAACAGCCACTTGTGCGGGTCGACCACGAGCGAGTCGGCCTGCTCGATGCCGGCGAAGAGGGGACGGACGCTCGGTGCGGCCAGCGCGGCGCCGCCGTAGGCCCCGTCGACGTGGAACCACAGGTCGCGGTCGGTCGGCCACCGCGGCGACGCCGGCGAGGTCGTCGATCTGGCCGGCGTTGGTGGTGCCCGAGGTGGCGACGACCGCGAAGAGCCCGTCGAGCTCGTCGGGTCCGAGCCCGTCGAGCACGGTCCGCGTCGCGGTGCGCCGGTGAGGCGGCCGCGCTCGTCGACGGGGACGTCGATCACCTCGATGTCCATGACCTTGGCGGTCGAGGTGATCGACGAGTGGGCCTCGGCCGAGGCGGCGATGCGCCAGCGGCGGGGCCGGTCGAGCCCGGCGTCGGCCCGGGCGGTGGCGGCGGTGTCGCGGGCGGCCACGAGGGCGCTGAGGTTGCCGGCCGAGCCGCCGGACACGAAGCATCCGCCGGCGTCGGCGGGCAGGCCGGCCAGGTCGGCGATCCAGCGCAGGGCCTGGTTCTCGGCGTAGACGGCGCCGGCGCCTTCGAGCCACGAGCCGGCGTAGATCGACGAGGCGCCGACGACGAGGTCGAAGATGGTGGCGGCCTCGGTCGGCGCGGTGGGCACGAACGAGAGGGCCCGGGGGTGGTCCTCGGAGATGCAGGCGGGGGCCAGCTCGTCGATCCAGAGGCGCAGGGCGGCCGGATCCACCCATGCCCTCGGCGGTGATGGTGGGGCCGATCGAGGTCGGCCAGGTCGGCGGGCGAGCGGGGGGCGTCGAGCGGCGGGCGGATCCATCGCATGCGCTCGAGGGCGTAGGCGATCACCTCGTGGGCCAGGTCGTCGGTGGCCGGGGTGTAGGTGTGCATCCTGGCGGCCGGATCGGGAGCCGGGTGGCCGGGTCCGGGACGGGTGCTCGGTTCCAGGGGGCGGGGGTCGGCCATGGCCCCGGTTCTAGCGCACGGGACCGGCTTGCCAGCCACGAACATTCGTTCGATACTGCTCCCATGACGGCTTCACCGCGTCCTGGCTCACCCCGTTCGGCCTCACCCCGTTCGGCACGTCCCGATCTGACGCTGGCCGAGGTGGGCCGGGCCATCCGTCCGGTGGCCCTGGCCCGCGATCAGGTGCGTGGCCGTGCCGGCGGGGTTGCAGGCGCTGGTGCCCGACGGGGGGCTCGTGCGGGGGAGCGTGACGCGTGTCGGGGGCGACGGGGCGGCCACCTCGCTCGCCCTGGCCCTGGTGGCCGGCCCGTCGGCCGCGGGGTCGTGGACCGTCGTGGTGGGTTGTCCCGACCTGGGCCTGGCCGCCGCGGCCGAGGCCGGGGTGGCGCTCGAGCGCCTGGCCCTGGTGGCCGAGCCCGCGTCGGCCGACTGGGCCGGGGTGGTGGCCGCGCTCATCGGCGCGGTCGACGTGGTGGTGGTCGGTCCCACCCATCGGGTGCGCACCGCCGATGCCCGTCGGCTGGCCGCCCGGGCCCGGGAGCGGGGGACCGTCCTGGTGCAGCTCCCGGGCCGGTCAGCTCGAGCAGCCGCTCGACCGGCCGGTCGAGCAGCAGAGCAGAGCCTCGAAGCCGACCTGCGCCTGACGGTGGTCGAGGCCCGGTGGCAGGGGGTGGGCCACGGCCACGGGCACGTCCAGGCCCGACGGATCACGGTCGAGGTCGGGGGTCGGCGGCGGGCCGGCGCGGCCGCGCCGGGTCGAGCTGTGGTGCCCCGACGTCGGGGGCGCGGTGTCGGTGGTGCCGGCGGCTCCCGCGTTCGCCGGGTCCGATGCCGACCGGCTGGTCGAGTCGCGGCTCGACCAGGTGAGCTGACGACGAGCCGAGGCGATGAGCCCTGACGAGCCGGTCCGCACCCTGGTCGTGTGCTGCCGCGACTGGCCGGTGCTGGCGCTCGACGGCCCCATGGCCGGTCCCGGCTCCATGGCCGGCCCGTGGCCGGACCAGTGGCGGTGGTGCACGCCAACCGGGTGGTGGCGGCTTCGGCCGTCGGCTCGGGCCGAGGGGGTGGCGGTCGGCCAGCGCCGGCGCGAGGCCCAGGGCCGCTGTCCCGGTCTGGTCGTGGTCGACCACGACGTCGACCGCGACGCCCGGGCCTTCGAGGTCGTGGCCGCCGCGGTCGAGGCCTTCACCCCGCGCATCGAGCTCTCCCGAAGCCGGGGGTGTGCGCCCTGCCCACCCGTGGTCCGTCGCGCTACTTCGGGGGCGACGAGGTCCTGGCCGACCGGGTGCGCCGGCAGGTCGAGGCGGCGCTGGCCGAGCGCGCCGGGCCGGGCGCCACCTGGGTGGGGGTGGCCGACGGGCCCTTCGCGGCCGGACTGGCCGCCCACCGGGCCGGGGCGCTCGCCGGGTCCACCCTGGTCGTCGCACCGGGGGAGACGCCCGCCTTCCTGGCTCCGCTCCCGGTCGAGCGCACTCGACCTGGCGGCGCTGGCCCGGGCCGACGACCTGATCGACGTGCTCGTCCGCCTGGGCCTGCGCACGCTGGGCGACCTGGCCGCCGTCCCGGCGGCCGACGTGGTGGCCCGCTTCGGGTCCGAGGGCCGGCTCGCCCACCGCCTGGCCCGGGGCCTCGACGAGCGGCCGCCCGACACCCGCGTCCCGCCCCCGCACCTGCGGGTCGAGGCCGTGCTCGATCCCCCCGCCGAGCGGGTCGACACCGCCGCCTTCGTGGCCAAGGCGCTGGCCGACGAGCTGCACGCCCGGCTCGACCGACCTCGGCCTGGCCTGCACCCGGGTGGCGGTCCGGGCCGAGACCGAGCACGGCGAGTCGCATCGAGCGGCTCTGGCGCCACGAGGGGGCGCTGTCGCCGGCGGCGATCGCCGATCGGGTGCGCTGGCAGCTCGACGGGTGGCTCAACGCGTCGGCCGCCCGGCGGCCCACCAGCGGCATCACCCTGCTCGTCCTGGCCCCCGACGAGGTGGTGGCGGCCACCGGCCGCCAGCTCGGGTTCTGGGGAGGCGAGTCCGAGGGCGACGAGCGGGCGGTCGCGGGCCTTCGCCCGGGTGCCAGGGCCTGCTCGGTCCCGACGCGGTGACGGTGCCCGAGTGGCGGGGCGGGCGCGGCCCGGCCGACCGGATCGTGCGGGTGCCGGTCCACGCCGTCGATCTCGCCCGCCGCGACGTCCGACCGCCCCGGCTCGGCCCGGGCGACCCCCGGTGCGGCGCCGTGGCCGGGTCGGGTGCCGTCGCCGTCGCCGGCCACGGTCCACGCCGAACCCCTGGCCTGCGAGGTGGTCGACGCCGATCGGGCGGTGGTGTCGGTGAACGGGCGGGGCGCGGCCAGCGCCGCGCCGGCGCGGCTGTCGGTGCGGGGCGGTCCGTGGATCGAGATCGAGGGGTGGGCCGGGCCGTGGCCGGTCGACGAGCGCTGGTGGGATCCCCCGGCCCACCGACGTCGGGCCCGCTTCCAGGTCGTCGATCGACGACGGCCGGGCCCACCTGCTGGCGGTCGAAGGCGGTCGATGGTGGATCGAGGCGACCTACGATTGAGCCATGACACCGTCCGGGCGGCAGGGGTGGGCCCGAGCCGTCACCGTGGCCGCGTCGATGGCGGCAGTGGCGCTGCTGGCCGCGGCGTGCGGATCCGACTCGGTCAGCACCACGACCGGCGGGACCGGCGGAGCCGACGCGACGGTGGATGGTCCGTTGGTGGCGAAGCTGTCGACGTCGTGCTCGGGCGTCGACGGCATGGCCATCGACTACGGGGGCAACGACGGTGCCGCCACGGCCGACGCGGCGGTCCAGACCTTCCTGGCCACGGCGCCGGCCGCCTCGCTGCGGGGCCTGACGTTCGACCCCGCGCGGCCCCCGCCGCAGGTCTCGCCGCCCCAGAGCGTCGTCGGTTCGGGCGCGGTCACCGCCACCACCTTCGCCACCGTCTCGAGCCCGCCGGCCACCCTGGCCCAACCGGCGACGCAGTGGTACGCACACCGCGACGACGACGGCCGGGTCACCGCGGTGATCGAGGTCGACGCGATCGACGGCGCCCACTGGGTCGTGGGCGAGACGCAGGTGTGCACCAACGGCACGTCCGCGGCCTCGACGGGCACCACCATGACACGGGTACCCGTGACGGGTACCACCATGAAGTCGGTACCCGCGACAGCCACGCCGTGACGGAGCACCTCGCGCCGACGGCCACGGCCGACGAGGTGGTGGCGACGATGGACGAGCAGGGCTTCGCCGTGGTCGAGCACCTGCTGTCGGCGGCCGAGGTGGCCTCGGTCCGGGCCGACCTGACCGCCGTGCTCGACGACGGTCCCCCTGGGTCGCAACGACTTCGAGGGCCACCGCACCAAGCGGATCTACAACCTCTTCGCCAAGACCCGCGCCTTCGACCAGATCGCGCTGCACCCGCTGTTGCTCGGCGTGCTCGACCGGACGCTCGGCTTCTACCAGTTCAGCGCGCCGGTCGGCATCGAGATCGGTCCGGGCGAGGCGGCCCAGGTCATCCACACCGACGACTCGGTCTACCCGTTGCCGTGGCCCCACGACGACGTCGTGATCAACAGCATGTGGGCCTTCGACGACTTCACCGAGGCCAACGGCGCCACCCGCGTCATCCCCGGCAGCCACCACCGCCCGACGGCCGCCTATCCCGACGACATGACCACCGTCGCCGTCGAGATGCCGGCCGGCTCGGTCATCTTCTATCCGGGCACGGTCCTGCACGGAGGCGGCGCCAACCGCACCGACCGCGCCCGGCTCGGCGTCATCCTCGAGTTCGTGGCCGCGTGGATCCGCCCGCAGGAGAACCACGTGATCGGCGTGCCGCGCGAGGTGGTGCGCGACCTCGACCCGCGGCTGCAGGAGCTGCTCGGCTACAACGTCTACCCGCCGTTCGTGGGCAACGTCGACGGCCGCCATCCCCGCAAGTACCTCGACTAGCTGCTGCCCCGGGCGAGGGTGCGATCTCGATGACGAGCCCCCTGGCAGGACGAACAGACGTTCGATACAGTCGCCTCGATGTCGTTCCGCAACCCGCAGGTGCCCTGGTCCCAGATCGAGCGGCACCTGTCCGACGATCCGCTGGGCCGGGGTCCCTGGGTCGAGCCGGTGCCCGGCGACGGGGGCGACAGCCCGGCCTGGTCGCGCAAGCGCGGCCCCTACGAGGCCGGCGCCGATCGAGCGGCGGGCCGACGCCGGCCTGGTGCCCTACGCCGAGCTGCACTGCCACACCAACTTCAGCTTCCTCGACGGCGCCTCGCATCCCGAGGAGCTGGCCGTCGAGGCGGCCCGGCTCGGCCTCGAGGCCCTGGCCGTCACCGACCACGACGGCTGCTACGGGGTGGTCCGCTTCGCCGAGGCGGCCCGGGCCCTCGGTCTGCGCACCGTGTTCGGCGCCGAGCTCACCCTCGGGCGCACCGCCGGCCCGGCGCGATCCACGGGCCCCGCAGCCCGATCCGGGCGCGGGCACCGACGAGCGCCACCTGCTGGTGCTGGCCCGCGATCCCGCAGGGCTACGCCCTGCTGGCCCGGGCCATCAGCCAGGCCCAGCTGCGGGGCGAGAAGGGCGCGCCGCGCACCTCGCTCGACGAGCTGGCGGCGCTGGCGGGTCGCCCGGTGGCCACCACTGGCAGGTGCTCACCGGGTGCCGCAAGGGGGCGGTGCCGGCGGCGCTGGTGGCCGAGGGGCCGGCCGCCGCGGGCCGCGAGCTGGCTCGGCTGATCGAGGTGTTCGGCCGCGAGCACGTGGCCGTCGAGCTGTGGGACCACGGCGACCCGCTCGACTCGGCCCGCAACGACGCGCTGGCCGCGCTGGCCGTGCGCGCCGGGGTCGACGTCGTGGCCACCAACAACGTCCACTACGCCACCCCGGCCCGCCGCCGCTGGCCACCGCGCTGGCCGCGGTGCGGGCCCGCCGCAGCCTCGACGAGCTGGCCGGCTGGCTCCCGGCCGCGGCCGGCGCCCACCTGCGCTCGGGGGCCGAGCAGGCCCGCCGCTTCGCCCGCTACCCCGGGCGTGGTCGAGCGGGCGGCGCGAGCTCGGGCGCGAGTGCGCCTTCGACCTGGCGCTGGTCGCGCCCGACCTGCCGCCGTACCCGTGCCCGCCGGGCCACGACGAGATGACGCTGGTTGCGCGAGCTGGCCGAGCAGGGCGCCACCCGGCGGTACGGCACCCGGCCGGCGCCGGGCGGGATCCGAGCAGGTCCCGGGCGCGTGGGCCCAGATCGACCACGAGCTCGACGTCATCGAGCAGCTCGGCTTCCCCGGCTACTTCCTCATCGTGTGGGACATCGTCGAGTTCTGCCGGCGGGCCGACATCTTCTGCCAGGGCCGGGGGTCGGCGGCCAACTCGGCGGTCTGCTTCGCCCTCGGCATCACCAAGGCCGACGCCGTGACCCTCGGCCTGCTGTTCGAGCGCTTCCTGTCCCCCGAGCGCGACGGTCCGCCCGACATCGACATCGACATCGAGAGCGACCGCCGCGAAGAGGTCATCCAGTACGTCTACGGGCGCTACGGGCGCGAGTACGCGGCGCAGGTGGCCAACGTCATCACCTACCGGGCCAGCTCGTCGGTGCGCGACATGGCCCGGGCCCTCGGCTACGCCACCGGCCAGCAGGACGCCTGGTCCAAGCAGGTCGACCGCTGGTCCCCGGTGGCCGGCACGCAGGCCCAGACCGATCACGAGATCCCCGAGGCGGTGCTCGATCTGGCCCGGCAGGTCGAGCACTTCCCCCGCCACCTCGGCATCCACTCGGGCGGCATGGTGCTGTGCGACCGGCCGGTGGTCGAGGTGTGCCCGGTCGAGTGGGCCCGCATGGAGAACCGCACCGTGCTGCAGTGGGACAAGGACGACTGCGCCGCGGTCGGGCTGGTCAAGTTCGACCTGCTCGGCCTGGGCATGCTCAGCGCCCTGCACTACGCCGTCGACCTCATCGCGCGAGGCGCACGGCGTCGACCTCGACCTGGCCGACATCCCCCAGGAGCCCGAGGTCTACGACATGTTGTGCCGGGCCGACTCGATCGGGGTGTTCCAGGTCGAGAGCCGGGCCCAGATGGCCACGCTGCCCCGGCTCAAGCCCCGCACCTTCTACGACCTGGTGGTCGAGGTGGCGCTCATCCGGCCCGGGCCGATCCAGGGCGGCTCGGTGCACCCCTACATCCGCCGGCGCAACGGCCAGGAGCCGGTCACCTACCTGCACCCGCTGCTCGAGCCCAGCCTGGCCAAGACCCTCGGGGTCCCGCTGTTCCAGGAGCAGCTGATGCAGATGGCCATCGACGTGGCCGGCTTCACGCCCGGGCGAGGCCGACCAGCTGCGCCAGGCCATGGGGTCCAAGCGCAGCCGCGAGCGCATGGAGCGGCTGCGCGCGCGGCTCTACGAGGGGATGGCCGAGCGCGGCATCACCGGCGAGGTGGCCGACCAGATCTTCGACAAGCTGGCCGCCTTCGCCAACTTCGGCTTCCCCGAGAGCCACTCGGTGTCGTTCGCCTACCTCGTCTACTCGAGCTCGTGGATCAAGCTGCACTACCCGGCGGCCTTCTGCGCCGCCCTGCTCAACGCCCAGCCCATGGGCTTCTACTCGCCCCACACCCTGGTGCAGGACGCCCGCCGCCACGGCGTCGAGGTGCTCACCCCCGACCTCAACCGCTCGAGAGCGGGAGCGACGCTTGAGTCCGCCGGAACAGACGACTCTGGCTCTCCGGTCGGCAAGCCTCCCTCCGAGCGGCTTCGCCATCCGGGTGCCATCCGCGAGCTGCACCGCCTGGCGGCTGGGCAGCGTCACCCCGCATCTCGCCGGCTGTTCGCTTGGGTTCGTCTTCGGTGCGAAACGTGGGGACGAGCTGGCCGAGCGGATCGTGGCCGAGCGCGACGACGCACGGGCCCTACCGTGACATGGAGGACCTCAAGCGGCGGGTCCCGGTCGCGCCTCGACGTGCTCGAGGCCCTGGCCACCGCCGGGGCGTTCGGGTGCTTCGCCGATCCCGACGGCGGGGCCCTCGACCGGCGCCGGGCGCTGTGGGGGGCGGGCGCGGTGGCCCAGACCGGCGCCGACCGCCTGGCCGGGATGGTCACCGGGGTGCACGCCCCGCAGCTGCCGGGCATGAGCGAGCGCGAGGAGGCGGTCGCCGATCTGTGGGCCACCGGCGTGTCGCCCGACGGGCCATCCCACCCGCTTCGTGCGCGACGCCCTCGACCGGCTGGGGGTGGTGCACGGCGGCCGGGCTGCGCGACGTCGACGACCGGGCCAAGGTGGTGGTGGGCGGGGTGGTCACCCACCGCCAGCGCCCGGCCACCGCCGGCGGCACGATGTTCATCAACCTCGAGGACGAGACCGGGCTGATCAACGTGGTGTGCTCGCTGGGGTGCTGGACCCGCTACCGCCGGGTGGCCCGCAGCGCCCCGGCCCTGCTGGTCCGGGGTCGGCTCGAGAAGGTCGAAGGCGTCATCAACGTGGTGGCCGAGAAGCTCGAGCTGCTGCCGCTGTCGGCGACCATCCCGTCGCGGGACTTCCGCTGATCTAGCGTGGCCGGGTGAGTCTCCGCTCTGTCTCGCCGTCTACCACTACAACGCCCGGGCGGTCGACATCGCCGGCCTGCTGCTGCGGCTCATCCTCGGCATCACCATGATCGCCCACGGCTACAACCACATCTGGGGCGGCGGCAAGATCGAGGGCACGGGACGCTGGTTCGAGAGCCTCGGGCCTCAAGCCCGGGCATGCTGCACGCGTGGCTGGCCAGCCTCACCGAGCTCGGCGCCGGGGTCCTGCTGATCGTCGGGCTGCTCAACCCGCTGGCCGCCGCCGGCGTGGTCGGGGTGATGACGGTGGCGCTGATCACCAACCACTTCAAGAACGGCTTCTTCATCTTCCGGCCGGGCGAGGGCTACGAGTACGTGCTCAACCTGGCCGTGGCCGGGCTGGCGCTCGGCGCGCTCGGCCCGGGCCGCTGGTCGCTCGACCGATTCACCGGGCTGCGCAGCCGGCCGGGTTCGAGGGCCTGGCCATCACCGCCGTGGCGGGCATCGGCGGTGCGCTGCTGCTGCTGGCCGTCTTCTGGCGCCCCGAGAAGAAGCCCGAGACGGCGCCCGAGACAGGGTCCGAGACCGAATCCGACTAGGCGACGCCGGTCAGCGCAGGGCCTGGGCCATCTCGCCGATCGATCGGGCCATGGTCTCGTAGTCCTCGGTGTCGGCCAGGCCGGACGCCCGGTCGTTGACCTGCTCGGCCAGCAGCCGCAGCGTGGTGGCCACCGTCTCGGCCTCGGAGCGCGTCACCGAGTCGCGGTCGCCCCGCAGCAGCGGGGTCAGCTGCTCGGCCTGCAGCTGCACGGCGGCCGCACCCTGGTCGACCGACAGCCGCTCCTCGAGCACGGCCTTGGCCGTCTCGACGACGAACTTCACGCGGTCACCGGGGTTCACGGACAGAGCCTCGCGCACCCCGACGGGTAGCGTCACCCGATGCCCCGCTTCGACCTGGTGATCTTCGACAACGACGGAGTGCTGGTCGACAGCGAGCCGGTGGCCAACACGCGTGCTGGCCGAGATCCTCACCGGCTACGGGCTGGCGGTCACCTGGCAGCGACTGCGTCGAGCGCTACCTGGGCAGCACGCTCGGGCGGGTGCGCGAGCTGGTCGAGGCCGAGCTGGGCCACGCCATCCCCGCCGACTTCGAGGCGCACTACCGCGCCGTCGTGTATCCCGAGCTGGCCGCGTCGGTGCAGCCCATCCCCGGCGTGGCCGCGCGTGCTCGACGCCCTCGACGCGGCCGGCGTCGCCGTCGTGCGTGGCGTCGAGCGCCATCCACGAGCGCATCCGGATCACGCTCACCACCGCCGGGCTCATCGACCGCTTCGCCGGTCGGATGTTCAGCGCCGAGGACGTCGGGCGGGGCAAGCCCGCCCCCGACCTGTTCCTGCACGCGGCGGCCGAGATGGGCGTCGAGCCGTCCCGCTGCGCGGTGGTCGAGGACGCGCCGGCGGGCGTGGCCGCCGCCGACGCGGCCGGCATGACCGCCTTCGCCTACGCCGCGCTCACCCCTCGTCGCCTGCTGGCCGGGGCCAGCGGCGGGGTGGTCGACGACATGGCGCAGCTGCCGGACCTGCTGCTCGCCCCGTAGGCTTCGGTCCCCATGATCGTCGCGCGGATCCTCGCTGCCCTGGCCGGCCTCGTCGTCGCGGCCTGGGTGCTGTGGTCGGCCATCCGGACCGTGGTCGTCCCGCGGGGCGAGTCGGTCTGGCTGAGCCGCAACATCTTCCTGGTCATGCGCGAGGTGTTCGAGCTGGCGGCGCGCCGCACCCGCAGCTACGAGGGCTACGACCGGATCATGGCCCGCTACGCGCCGACCAGCCTGCTGATCATGCCGGCCTGCTGGGCGCTGCTGGTGGTCGGCGCGTTCGTGCCCATCTTCTGGGGCCTCGGCCTGACGTGGCGCGAGGCGCTGATCACCAGCGGCTCGTCGTTCACCACCCTCGGCTTCGCCCGGCCCGAGCACGGCGGCGGCCGATGTCGCCTGCTTCGTCGAAGCGCTCATCGGGCTCGGGTCTGGTCGCCCTGCTCATCAGCTACCTGCCGGCCATCTACTCGTCGTTCGCCGAGCGCGAGGCCGAGGTGGTCAAGCTCGAGGTCCGGGCCGGCAGCCCGCCGAGCGCGGCCGAGTTCCTCATCCGCGTCCACCGCATCCGCGGCCTCGACTACTTCCAGTCGAACTGGGACGAGTGGGAGCAGTGGTTCGTCGAGCTCGAGGAGAGCCACGCCTCGCAACCCGGCGCTCGTCTTCTTCCGCTCGCCGCGACCCAAGAGCTCGTGGATCACCGCGGCCGGGCGCGGTGCTCGACACCGCGTCGCTGATCGTCTCGACCATCGACATCGAGACGAACCCCCAGGTCCAGATCACCATCCGCTCGGGGTTCCTGGCCCTGCGCCGGCTGGCCGAGTTCTTCCACCTGCCCTTCGATCCCGACCCGGCCCCCGACGCGCCCATCTCGATCCACCGCGAGGAGTACGACGCGCTGGTCGAGCAGCTGCGCGAGGCAGGCCTGCCCATCAGGGCCGACCTCGATCTGGCGTGGCAGCGACTACGCCGGTTGGCGGGTCAACTACGACACGCCGCTGCTGGGCTTGTGCGCACTGACCGGCGCGCCCGCCGGCGCCGTGGTCATCGGACCGCATCGAGCACCTGGGCCCGCCGCGCCGTCCGCCTCGGGACGCCCGATCGCTAGGCCTCGGTCGGCGAGCCTCCCGGCGGGCGCCTTCGGCATCCGGGTGTCATCGTGCGAGCCACTGCGCTCTGCTCCGCCGCCTCAGAGGTCCGGGAGGTCCTGCTCGAAGTCACGTCCGGCGCGGTCGACACGACGGCTTCGTCGACCTGGAAGTACTCGCGGGCGGGGAAGTGGAAGAGCCGGGCGATCACGTTGGTCGGCAACGACTGGACGCGCTGGTTGTAGTCCCGGACGTTGTTGTTGTAGAAGCGCCGGGCCGCCTGGATGCGATCCTCGGTGCTCGACGAGCTGGTGCTGGAGGTCGATGAAGCCGGTGTTGGCCTTGAGGTCGGGATAGGCCTCGCTCACCGCCAGCAGCGACTTGAGGCTGCCGACCAGGTGCGTTCTCGCTGCGGGCCTGCTGCTCGGGCGAGCCCGTTGTCGGCCATGGCCTGGCTGCGGGCCTGCGGTGACCGCGCTCGAGCGTGGCCGACTCGTGGGCGGCGTAGCCCTTCACGGTCTCGACCAGGTTGGGGATCAGGTCGTAGCGACGCTTGAGCTCGGTGTCGATGTTCGACCACGAGTTGTCGATGAGGTTGCGCTGGCGGACGAAGCGGTTGTAGCTGGCCATGAAGATGCACGACGGCCAACGCGACGACGGCCAGGGCGACGATGAGCCAGATCACGCCGACACGCTACGCGATGGGCGATCGGGTCAGCTCTTGGCGCGGGTGTAGTCCGAGGTGAGCACCGCCGGGAACAGCTTCATGGCGTCGAGCCTGGCGATCGAGGCGGTGGCGTCGGACGAGGCACCGATCCCGGACGGGACCTTGAGCGGGTAGAGGGTGAACTCGTAGCTGTGGGTCTGGCCCTTGGGCGGGCACGGCGGCGCATAGGCGTGGGTGCCGGCGCTGTTGGCCAGCACGACCGCGCCGGCCGGCTTCTCACCCGATGGCGATGCCGGTGGAGGTCGGCTTGATGCCGGCCACCATCCACTGCACGTAGCCGCTTGGCGTCGGGATCGCGAGATCACGAGGACGAGCTCGACGGTGCCGCTCGGGACGTCGGACCACGTCGAGCGGGGGCGACGGTGCCGGCGCCGTCGCAGGTGTAGGTGGAGGGCAGCGATGCCGCCCGGGGTGAACGCCGACGAGCTGAGGACGAACGAGGCTCGCGGTCGGTCGCAACGGTGTTGAGGCCGCGGCGCCGAGCGTGGTCGAGGTCGGCGCGGTCGTGGGCGCGGTGGCGCCGGGCGGGGGAGGGCGCAGCGTGCGGCCCGTCGTGCCGCAGGCGACGGCGGCCACGGCAGCGCGGCCACGAGGACGGCGCGGCCGCGGCGACGGCCGGGGCCGGCGGGGGGGAACGGACATGGCGGCGAGCCTAAGCGGGCCGAACCGGCGATAGCTTGCAGGGATGGGTTCCCGCCTGTCGCTGCTCACCGTCCACGCCCACCCCGACGACGAGTCGTCCAAGGGGGCGGGCTCGGTCGCGCTCTACGCCTCGCAGGGCATCCACACCACGCTGGTGTGCTGCACCGGCGGCGAAGAGGGCGACATCCTCAACCCGGCCATGGACCAGCCCGAGGTGCGCGAGCACATCGGCGACGTCCGCCGCGACGAGCTGGCCGCCGCCACCAAGATCATCGGCTACGACGAGGTCGTGATGCTCGGCTACCGCGACTCGGGCATGCCCGACAGCGAGGCCAACGCCAACCCCGCCGCCTTCGCCAACGCCCCGCTCGACGAGGCCGTCGGCCGGCTGGTCGAGGTCATCCGCCGCGAGCGTCCGCAGGTCGTGGTCACCTACGGCGACGACCAGCAGGGCTACCCCCACCCCGACCACCTCCGGGTGCACGACATCTCGGTGCCCGCCTTCGACGCGGGCCGGCGACCCCGACGCCTACCCCGAGCTGGGCGAGCCGTGGCAGCCGTCCAAGCTCTACTACACGATGTGGTCGCGGGCCCGGGTGCTCGCCACCCACGAGAAGTTCCTCGAGCTCGGCCTCGAGTCGCCCTTCGGCGAGGACTGGTTCAAGCGCCCGAGCCAGGAGCAGCACATCACGACCTCGATCCAGCTCGACGGCGCGCTTCGCCGACGTGCGGTCCGACGCGCTTCGGGCCCACGCCACCCAGGTCGACCCGACCTCGCCGTTCTGGTTCGGGCTGCCGCCGCGAGGTGATGCGCGACGATCCATCCCTTCGACGACTACGAGCTGGCCCGCAGCCTGGTCGAGCCCGAGATCCCCGAGACCGATCTCTTCGCCGGCCTGCGCTGAGCGTCGCTCAGCCCTTGGTGCCCGGCGGCGGGCGCACGACCAGTGAGGTGTGACGCCCGGTGGTGGTATCGGTGATGACCACGGTGCCTGGGGTGTCGAGCACGACGATCGTCGAGTTGCCCTCGTGCATCTGGCCGGTGTCGAACACCTCGTCGTCGCTGCACCGTGCCGGTGAGCCGATGGACGGTGGACACGTCGTTGACGACCTTCAGCACCGACGAGTCGGCCACCGACCGGACCGTCGAGCCGCCGCCGGTCCCGGCCGTCGTGAGCGTGAGCAGGCGGATCGGTCGTGCACGGGGAGCCGATGTCACTCGGGCAGCCGATGGTCAGCTCGACGGTGGGCGTGAAGTGCACGCGGGGCATGCCCGGGGTGGCCGTGGCGCTGCCGCAGGCCGCCGCGACGATCGTCAGCGCCAGCGCGACGAGGGCGGCGGAGGCGGCGCGGCGCATGGGTGTCGAGTCTGGCACAGGTGTGCGATCCTTCCGCGGTGGACGATTGGGACGCCGGACCGGCTCGGTGACCTGGTCGGCGCTGACCGATGCAGCCCTGCCCGACGAGCGGCTGAGCGCCGACGAGCTGCTGGCCTGCTGCTGGGAGGATCCGGGCGTGGTGCTCGGGTCGGCGGCGGGCGACGGGCGCGGTGTCGGTGGTGATGCGGCGCGTTCGGCGACCGCACACGCTCGCGTTCGTCAAGCTGCTCGTCGTGCATCCCGACGGGCAGCATCGAGGTCACGGATCGGCGCTGCTGGCCGCGGCCGAGCAGTGGGCGTGGGACCGGGGCGCCACGCGAGCTGCACCTGTCCGGCTCCGCCCCCGCCTACCTGTGGCCCGGCGTCGACGTGCGACGCGCCGGCCATGCTGTGCCTGGCCGAGGCGGCGGGCTACGACGAGACGGGCGCCGCGTTCGACATGTCGGTCGCCTGCCGACTTCCGCGCACCCGGTGCCCGACGGCGTCGAGCTCCGCCGCGCGCTGGACGACGCCGACGGCCGCGGCGGTCGAGGCGTCTGGTCGGCGGCGAGTGGCCGCACTGGCTGGCCGAGGCACCGGCGCGGCATCGAGCAGGGCACCTGCCTCGCCGCCTTCGATGTCGGCACCGGCGAGGCGGTCGGCTTCGCCTGCCACTCGGTCAACCGGGCGGGCTGGTTCGGCCCCACCGGCACCGCGCCCACCGCACCTGCACCGGGGCATCGGCCTCGCGCTGCTCGGCGAGGTCTGCGCGGACCTGCATGGTGGCCGGCTTCACCGACGTCGAGATCTGCTGGATCGGGCCGGTCGGCTTCTACGCCGCAGCCGGCGGGACGATCTCCCGCTGCTACCGCACCTACCGCCGGCGCCGCCCTGAGCGGTCTCGGGCTCAGCCCTTGCGCTGCAGGTCGCGCAGCGGCGCGGTAGCCGATCAGCTGGGCGCCCGACCGCTCGAGGCGGGCGCGCAGCGCCGAGTCGAGCACGAGCAGGTGGTGGTCGTCGACGCGGTTGGCCCAGTCGGGGGCCAGCGAGCGCAGCTCGGGCGTGTCGGCCGCCGGGTGCAGGTAGACCTCGGTCACGCCGGGGCGGAGGTCGAACAGCGACCTTCTCGATGGCGGCGCGGCTGCCGACCCCGTTGGTCACGGTGACGAAGTAGTCGGGGAACACGACGCCCTCCTCGGCGGCCAGCGGCGGAACGGGAAGCCGATGAGCCGCTCGCTCGACGCCCCCGACAGGCGCAGCGGCAGGCCGAAGTCGACCGCCAGCTCGAGGTAGACGTCGAAGAACTCGGGCCGCAGCTGCAGCGTGCCCATGTGGCTGTCGAGGTGGCTGACGTCGAAGCCCCACAGGATGGCCCGCTCGATCTGGGCCCGGCACTCGCGCCGGACCTCGTCGACGTCGGCGTGGTCCCACACGTCGGTCTGCGTGCGGGGGAAGCCGCCGTCGCCGTCGAGCAGCGACGGCGCCTGGGTGATCGGACCCCACCGGTAGAGGTCCCACTCGGCGTTGAGGGTGAGGTGCACGCCGATGTCCTCGCCCAGGTAGCGGGCGGAGGCCTCGCGGGCCCACGGGCACGGGACCATGAGCGTGGCGCTGGTGGCCACGCCCGTGCGCAGGCTCTCGTAGACGCCGACGTTGGCGGCGTGGCACATGCCGAGGTCGTCGCAGTTGATCGATCGAGCAGGCGGTCGTCGGCGCGGTAGCCGAGGCGCTCGGCGAGGGTCGTCACGCCCCAGACGCTAACGGCTCGTTGGCCGGGACACCCGGTCCGCCGCACGTCCGCCACAGCCCGAGGTCGCGGCGACGGGCGGCGTCGACGGCCGACGCGGAACTGGTCGACGTGGGCCACGTTGGGCGGGAAGGTGAGCAGCGAGGCGTAGCCGTCGGTCGGCCAGCTCGAGGTTGACGAACAGGCCGTCGGACCGGCGGTACACGTAGGCCAGCAGCCGCCCGTAGACGTCGCGGGCCTCGACGTCGCGCACGAGGCGCACGGCGGTGCCGGCCGGGCAGCAGGGCCTTGGTGTGGTTGGACGCCTGCTTGCCGTAGCACTGCACCGGCTTGACGGGGCTCACGGTCTCGGGTGTGTCGATGCCGATGAGGCGCACCCGCTCGTCGCGGCCGGCCGAGGTCGACCACGATCGTGTCGCCGTCGATGACGCGGGTCACGGTGGCCGAGCCGGCGGGCCGGCGGCGGCCGCGGCGCCAGCCACCACCGACCGGCCGCCGCGGGCCAGTGCAGGCCGCGCCGACGAGCGAGGCGGCGATCACGAACGCGAGCAGGGTGGCGACCGCGAGCGGGCGCGGCCGATGATCTCGACGCCATGTCGAGCACCTCCGGGGTGACGGCGGGTGGACGGCGGCCGCAGCCGCGAGCGCCGACCGCCGGTCAGCCCGGGAGGGGTGGCGCGGTAGAGGCGCTCGATGAGGGTGCCGGTGCCGAGGCCGCCACCGCAGCACATGGTGACGAGGGCCATGTTGCTTGTCGGCCCGGTGCAGCTCGTGCACGGCCTTGGTCGTGAGGATGGCGCCGGTGCCGCCGAGCGGATGGCCGAGGCGCGATGGCGCCGCCGTTGGGGTTGACCCCGTCGAGGTCGATGCCGAGCTCGCGCTGCCAGGCCAGCACCACCGAGGCGAAGGCCTCGTTGATCTCGACGATGTCGATGTCGGCCATCGTCATGCCGTTGCGGTCGAGCAGGCGCTGGGTGGCGTCGATCGGACCGGTGAGCATGAGCACGGGGTCGACGCCGACCAGGCAGGTGTCGACGATGCGGGCCATCGGCGTGAGCCCGAGGGCGTCGGCCTTCTCGCGGGTCATCATCAGCACCGCCCCGGCGCCGTCGGAGATCTGCGACGAGTTGCCGGCGGTGTGGACGCCGTCTTCGCGGGCGACGGCCTTGAGGTTGGCCAGCGCCTCGAGGGTGGTGTCGCGCAGGCCCTCGTCGCGCGCGACGTGGTGGGTGGTGCCGGTGGGCTTGCGGTCGTCGTCGAGGTCGGGGGCGTCGATCGGGCACGATCTGGGTGGCGAAGCGATCCTCGGCCCAGGCCTGGGCCGCCGAGCTCCTGGGAGCGCAGGCCGAACTCGTCGGCGTCGGCGCGGGTGATGCCCCACTTGTCGGCGATGCGCTCGGCGCCCTCGAACTGGGTCGTGAACTCGTACTGGCCGAAGTAGCTCTTGGGGATGGCCCGACCCGACGTTGAGCTCCCGGGCGGTGCCCGAGCCCATGGGCACCTGGCTCATGTCCTCGATGCCGCAGGCGACGGCCGCGTCGATCACGCCCGAGGCCGACGAGGCTCGACGCCAGGTTGGTGGCCTGCTGCGACGACCCGCACTGGGTGTCGACCGTGGTGGCCGGCACCGACAGGGGCAGCCCGGCGGTGAGCCAGGCCGTGCGGGCCACGTTGAACGACTGCATGCCGACCTGGCCGACGCAGCCGCCGACCACCTGGCCGACCTCGGCGGCGTCGATGCCGCTGCGCTCGATCAGACCGCTGAGCACGGTGGCCAGCAGGTCGGCCGAGTGGATGGTGGAGAGGCCGCCGTTGCGACGCCCGATCGGGCGTGCGGACGGCTTCGACGATGACGACTTCGCGTTCGCTCATGAGCGGGAGCCTAGGCCGACGCTCGACCGACTGGGTCAAGCGGCGGAGGGGTGCTGGCGGGCCTCGTCGGCCTCGTCGCCGCACCGATGGCGCAGGGCCGCCTGCAGGGCGGAGCGGGCATCGGCGATGCCCCGCCGACCGAGGGCCCGGGTCGATTCGTCGAGGCGCCAGTCGGCGCCGGGGCGGGACGCCTCGTCCGGTTCGGTGGGGAGGAGGTGGAGCTGTGCTTCCATGCCTCAATCATGCCCAGGGGGTGTGACAAGTAGACCGGCCTGACTCCCCGAGGTCGATCCACTACGCTTGCACCCAGGGTGCAATCCACGCCCGGAACCCACTTCTCAGGCGGGGGAGCAGCCTCGGGGGGCCGGTGGTGCCATCCTTGGGAGCCCGCGCGCTGGAGGCACGATGTCAGGATCCGAGTCCTACGGCCAGCCCGAGAAGGGCTACGCCGACGTCGCGCCGGTCCGCGCCTCGTGGGGACGCCGGGCGGCCAGGGCCTCGCGCAGCCACTGGGTCCTGTCGACGCTGGCGGTGGTGCTCGTGGTGGTCCTCGGCGGGGCCATGTACGTGTACAGCCGGGTCAAGCCGCTCCTCTCGGTGGCCGACGTCGCCGTCAGCTACACGGTGCCCGACGCGCCGCACCTCGTCGCCGGCAACCGCGAGACGGTCTACCGCATCGATCCCACCCACTCGTCGCTCACCTACGGCGTCGACGAGAACATCGTCGGCCAGACGGCCCACCACGCCACGGGCTCGACCAACGGCATCGCCGGTGACCTCGCCCTCAACACGGTCGACCCGTCGGCCAGCCGCGTCGGCACGATCGTGGCCAACGTCGAGCAGCTCCACTCGGACAACAACCTGCGCGACGCGCAGATCCGCCAGCGCTACCTCGACTCGGCGGCCAACCCGCTGGTGAGCTTCACCACCACCAAGCTCTCGGGCCTTCCGAGCGCGATCGTCGACGGGCACACCTACACGTTCACCATGTCGGGCGACCTCAAGGTCAAGTCGGTCAGCGCACCCGAGTCGTGGAAGGTCACCGCCAAGGTGTCCGCCGGTGGTGAGGTCGACGCCACCGCCACCACCACCGTCAAGATGTCCACCTTCGGGGTCGGGCCGATCAACCTGGCGGGGCTGGTGAGCACCGGAGACGATGTGGCGCTCACCTTCAAGCTGACCGCGCTCGACCCGTCCAAGTACGCCATCCCCACCACCATCGCGCCGCCCCCGGGCGTGGCGCACACCGGCACCGGCCCGTCGTTCAAGAGCGCGGTGGCAGCCGATCCTCGAGCAGAACTGCGCGTCGTGCCACGCCCCCGGCCAGGTCGGTGCGGCCCACTGGGAGCTCAAGACGGCGGCGGACGCCGCGAAGGTCGCCGACGGCCTCCAGGTGGTCACCGAAGCCAAGTACATGCCGCCGTGGCCGGCGTCGAGCCTCAGTGTGCCGATGCTGCACTCGAAGGCCATGAGCCAGTCCGACATCGACACCGTCGCGGCGTGGGCCGAGGCCGGCGGCAAGCTCGACGAGCCGGCGACGACCCCGATCACGCCGGCCAAGCCCAAGCCCGGCACCCTGCCCCGGCCAGGACGTCGTGATGAAGATGCCGCAGGCCTACCAGGGCACGCTGGCCAACACGAACGACTACCGCTGCTTCGTGCTCGACCCCCACATCACCAAGCCGACCTACATGACCGGCTACACGGTGACCCCTGGCCAGATCCGACCGAGATCCACCACGCCCAGATCTTCCACATCGACGCGGGCCAGGCCGCCGCCGGCAACCAGCTGAGCGGCAGCGACGGCCGGCCGGGCTGGTCCTGCTACACCGGGCCCGACGCTCCCCGACCGCGACGCGTACAAGTCGTTCAACAGCAAGTCCGGGCGCAAGAAGCTGCACGAGGGCCTCGGCGGGGGCTTCACGGGACAGCCAGGCCTGGTGGCCGGCTGGGTGCCGGGCCAGGACCCGGTCATCTACCCGCACGACTCGGGCATCCTGCTCGAGCCCGGCGACGCGCTCGTCCTGCAGATCCACTACCACTACGACTCGCCGCCCATCGCCGACCGCTCGACGGTCGTCGCTGCAGCTGACGCCCGGCACCGAGAAGGTCAAGCCGATCCAGATCGTCAACCCGATCGCGCCGGTCGAGATCCCGTGCATGCCCGGGGTGACGGCGCCGCTGTGCGACCGCAACGCGGCGCTGGCCGACGACGCCCGCCTCTACGGACCGGCCGGCGCGCTCATCGAGCCCGGCCTGCTGGGCCTGTGCGGCACGACCTACCAGCAGCTCGCGGCCGAGTTCAAGGACGGCATCGCCCACACCACCTGCGACCTACACCGTGCCGTTCTCGGGCGACATCGTGTCGGTGATGGGGCACATGCACACGCTGGGCAAGTGCGTTCCGCTTCACGCTCGACCCGGGCACGCCCAGACAGAAGATCCTGCTCGACATCCCGGTCTGGAACTTCGACTGGCAGATGAACTACGCGCTCGCCACGCCGGTGCACGTGACCGAGGGCGAGACCCTGCAGATGTCGTGCTCGTGGGACCGCTCGCTCGACCCCAACCGCGCGCCGAAGTACATCGTGTTCGCCGAGGGGACCGAGGACGAGATGTGCTTCGGCGCGTACGCGATGATCCCGGACGCCAGCTCCTAGTCCGAGCGGTCGGTCCGGCCCCCGGCCCTAGAGTGCCGGATCGTGGACGCACGCCAGTGGCTGGGGCTGCAGCCGACCCACAACCCGATGCGCTGGTACCTGCCGGTGACCCCGGGCATCTGCACGGGCCACCGGTTCCTGTTCGGCGGCTGCGCGCTCGGGGCGGCCATCTCCGCGCTCGAGGGCAGCACCGGCCGCCCGGTGGTGTGGGCGACGGCCCAGTACCTCTCCTACGCCCGACCGCCATCGGTGGTCGACATCGACATCACGATCGCCTCCGAGGGCCGTCAGACCACGCAGGCCCGGGCGGTGGCCAGCGTCGGCAACATCGAGATCCTCACCGTCAACGCCGCGCTGGGCGAGCGCTCGTTCGACCGAGACGGGGCAGTGGCCCGACATGCCCGAGGTCGACCCGCCCGACGGCCTGCCGCCGCGTGAGGGCCGCTGGAACGTCGAGGACTCGATCCTGTCGCGCCTCGACCAGCGCTGGGCCCGACAGGACGCCGAGCACGGCCGCACCGTGCTGTGGAGCCGCATGCCCGACCTGCTCGAGGTCTCGGCGCCGTCCCTGGCCGTGCTCGGCGACTACGTGCCGATGGGCATCAGCCAGGCGCTCGACCTCGACACGATGAGCAACAGCCTCGACAACACCCTGCGGGTGGGCACCATCGTGGCCACCGACTGGGTGCTCATCGACATCCGCATCGACCTGGTGAGCCGTGGCTTCGGCCACGGCGTGGTGTACCTGTGGGCCACCGACGGCACGCTCATGGCCACCGCCAGCCAATCCGCCATCATCCGCACCCGGAAGGACGCGCCATGACCGACGCCACCTCGCCGCTACGGCATCACCATCCCGTTCGACAACGTGCCGCTCGGCGCGCAGCGCGAGTGGATCGAGGAGCTGCGCCGACCTCGGCTACACCGACGTCTGGTCGTCCGAGGCCAACGGGGCCGACGCCTTCACGCCGCTGACGCTGGCCTCGGTGTGGGGTCCCATCGCTGCGCCTCGGCACCGCCATCGTGCCCACCTTCACCCGCGGCCCGGCCTGCCTGGCCCAGAGCGTGGGATCGCTGGCCCAGGCGGCCGAGGGCCGGTTCGTGCTCGGCCTCGGCACCTCGAGCGACGTGATCGTCGAGCGCTGGAACGGCATCGAGTTCAACGAGCCCTACAAGAAGACCCGCGACATGGTGCGCTTCGTCCGCGCCGCGCTCACCGGCGAGAAGATCACCGAGACCTACGACACGTTCTCGGTGCGCGGCTTCAAGCTGGGCGTGGTCCCCGAGCAGCCGGTCCCGATCCTGGTGGCCGCGCTGCGCGAGGGCATGCTGCGCCTGGCCGGCCGCGAGGGAGACGGCGCCATCATCAACTGGCTCTCGGCCGACGACGTGTCGACGGTCGCGCCGGTCGTGCGCAGCTACGGGGCCGACAAGGAGATCGTGGCCCGCATCTTCGTGGCCCCGAGCGAGGACGCCGACACGGTCCGCACGCTCGGCCGCTACGCCATCGCCGCCTACCTCAACGTGCCCGTCTACGCCGCCTTCCACGACTGGCTCGGGCGCGGCCCGCAGCTGGCCGACATGTGGCGGCTGTGGAAGGAGGGCGACCGCAAGGCGGCGCTCGCCGCCATCCCCGACGAGGTCGTCGACCAGCTCATCGTGCACGGCTCGGCCGCCGAGTGCCGCGCCCACGTGCAGCGCTACATCGACAACGGCGTCACCACGCCGGCGCTGGCGATCCTGCCGTTCCCGGGCATCGACCAGCGCCAGGCCGTCCGCGACCTCGCGCCCCGCTGATCCGGTCGTCGAGGCGCTACTCGTCGAGGCCGACGGGCTGGCCGTCGACGATCTGGTCGAGGTACTCGGACAGGCCGTAGCCGACCCGGCCGTCGTCGAGGGTCCACTCGGTGAGGCCCTCGGAGATGCGGGTGACCAGCCCCTCGCGGCGGTTGCGCAGCGGGATGAGGTTGAGCACCTTGCCCGTGATCTGCCACTCGAGCGGGGTCTCGTCGTCGCTGTGGGCGCGCAGCACCGCCTCGATGCTCTGGTGGTACGGCTCGCCGTCGGTCCACTCGCTCGACAGCTCGGCGTCGTCGCACAGGTGGAGGCGCTCGCCGTCCCACACGAAGCCGCCGCGGGTGCCGTCGCTGTCGCGTCGGGCGATGCGCGACAACATGAAGCCGAAGTCCGAACCGAAGTTGGCCGTCAGCCAGCGGTAGTACCACGGCGCCTGCCAGTAGCGCGGTCCCCACGAGTGGTCGCGCAGGCCGAAGCCGTCGATCGGCCACGTCGTGTCGCCGACGGTGATGTGGCCGCGGCCGCGACCGAGCTGCTCGTAGTGCCCCTTGGCGAACTCCTCGCCGGGTCGCTCGTGTGACTCGTCGGGCTCGCCCCCGAACATGTCGCTGACGCGGAGGTAGTCGAGCTCGACCTCGCACTCGGCATAGGGGTTGTCCGGTGAACGCGGCCTGCGGGTCGGCCATCTCGAGCGGATCGTCGAGCAGCACGACCTTGCCCGAGTAGGTGACGCGCAGGTGCTCGAACGGCTCGACCACCTCGAAGCGCATGCCGGCGGCGTCGAAGGCGTCGTTGTCGTGCGATCTCGGGTCGCTTGAACATGAACCCGACCCGCCCGTCGGGCAGGTAGAGGCAGATCGTCATCTCGCCGCGGCCCTCGTTGGCCCGGTTGGCCAGGCGGAACCACGCGCCGACGCTGCGTCGCCGGGTCGTAGACGTTGAAGTACATGCGACTCGTTGAAGTTGGGCTCGGGGCCGAGCTCGTGGAGGTACTCGTCGACGGGTTCGAGGCGGACGGCCATGGCGTCACGTTAGATCCGGCCCGGGCTTCCGCGTCGTCGTCGGCCCGGCTCCGGCGCGAGCGGCCCTGCTAGCTTCGACCGGTACACACACGACGATCAGGGGGAACGTCCGACGTGAGCAGACTTCGCTCGTCGTGCCGTCGCGTGACGGCGTCGCTGGCCGTGGTGTGCGTGCTGGCCGCCGTGTCGATGGTGGTCACCTCACCCCCGGCGGCGGCCATCCCCACCTTCGACGCGCACGGCAGCGTCAACCAGGTCTACGTGACCAAGCTGGCGCCGGGCGATGCGGTGCAGCTGCGCAACTCGAGCCACGTGCTCGTGGCGTCGGGCACCGCCGACGCGCAGGGTGCGTTCCTGTTCCGCCACGTGCCCACCGGCACGGGCTACACCGTGTCCCAGGACGGCGCCACGTCGGGCCCGCTGACGGTGATGTCGCCGACCGACAACCCACCCGAGAGCGCGTACCAGGGCATCCCCCTGCACGCCGGCTTCAACTACATCCCCACCCGCGACGGCACCACTGCTCAGCGCCAACATCACCTTCCCGGCCGACGGCTCGACGGGCCCGTGGCCCGTGCTGCTCGACTACTCGGGCTACGACCCGTCCCAGCCGGGCGGCCCGCCGTCCGAGGCGGCCATGTTCCCGTACCAGGGCTACGTCGTCGTCGGCCTGAACATGCGGGGCACCGGCTGCTCGGGAGGCGCCTTCGACTACTTCGAGGAGCTGCAGGACCTCGACGGGTACGACGCCATCGAGACCCTGGCCCACCAGACGCTGGTCGAACGGCAACGTCGGCATGGTCGGCATCTCCTACATGGGCATCAGCCAGCTGTTCGTGGCCCAGACCCGGCCGCCGCACCTGCGGGCCATCACGCCGCTGTCGGTCATCGCCGACACCGTACCGCTCGACCCTGCGCCCCGGCGGCATCCTCAACACCGGCTTCGCCGTCCCGTGGGCGGCCGAGCGCGACGAGGCGGCCCAACCCGAGGCGCACCAGTGGGTCAAGGACCAGATCGCGACCGAAGCCCTGTCACGGCCAGACGACGTGCCTCGACAACCAGCGCTGCGGCTGCAGTCGGTCAACCTCGAGTCCGAGATCTACGCCAACCCGTACTACGCGCCTGGCGGGGACGCGCTGTCGCCGCGCACGTTCGTGAACAAGATCGACGTGCCGACCTACATGGGCGGCGCGTTCCAGGACGAGCAGACCGGCGGTGAGTGGTCGACGATGCTGTCGGACTTCGCGCCGGGCACGCCGCTCAAGGTCTTCATGACCAACGGCACCCACGTCGAGAGCCTGGCCGGCCAGGACTTCACCCACCTGCTCGAGTTCCTCGACTTCTACGTCGGCCAGCGCATACCCAAGGTCAATCCGCTGCTGCTGGCCATCGTCCCCGCGGTGTTGCCGGGGATCTTCGGCGGCGCGCCCATCCCGATACCGCAGAGCAAGTACGCCACCTACACCAGCTACGCAGCGGCGCTCGCCGCGTACCAGGCCGTGCCCCCGATCCGCCTGGTGTGGGAGAACGGCGCCGGCGCGGCCCCCGGCGAGCCGGTGGGCACCGGGGTCAGCCAGTTCGCGGCCTGGCCGGTGCCCGGGACCATCGCCTCGCCGCTGTACCTGCAACCCGACGGGCACCTCGCCGCCACGCCCGACACGGTGCCCGACGACGCAGCCCCGCGCCTATTCGAGCTACGTCTACGACCCGGCGTCGAAGCGGCCCTCGACCTTCGACGGCTCGACCGACGACATATGGACGGTCGCGACCCAGACGAGCACGAACGTCCACTGGAACCCGCTCACCGAGGGCGACTCGCTCGAGCTTCGTGACCGCTCCGTACACCACCGAGACGGCCTACGCCGGCGAGGGCAGCGTCGACCTCTGGCTGCGGTCGACCGCGGTCGACACCGACCTCGAGACGACGCTGACGATCGTGCGCCCCGACGGCCAGGAGACCTACGTGCAGAGCGGTTGGCTGCGCGCCTCGCTGCGCAAGCTCGACCCCGGCAAGTCGACCGAGCTGTATCCCTTCCACACCTTCCTGCAGTCCGACGCGCAGGATCTGCCGGCCGGCCAGTTCGTGCCGGTGCGGGTCGAGCTGTTCCCGTTCGCCACCGTCCTGCGTCCGGGCGATCGGCTGCGCCTCAACATCGAGGCACCGGGCGGCAACCAGCCGTTCTGGCAGTTCGCCGACCTGCCGGCGGTCGGCCACGAGGTGGACGACATCGGCCACTCGGTCGGCATGCCGTCGCGGGTCGTGCTGCCCCTGCTGCCCACGGCGCTGCTGCCCGAGGTGCCCGCGGCCGACCCGCCCTGCCCGTCGCTGCGCAACCAGCCGTGCCGGGCCTACCTCCCGGCCCGCGTGCCGACCGACGTCGTGGCCACGGTGGTCGGCAACGGCGTGCACGTGACCTGGGCCCCGCCGGACACGACCGACGCGGTGGACGCGTACCAGGTGACCGTCGAGCCGACCCACCAGACCCTCGACGTCGCGGGCACCGCCACCTCGGTCGACCTGCCCTCGGTCACCCACGACACGGCCTACACGTTCCGGGTGGCCGCCCGCTTCGGCGCCACGGTGGCCCCCCAGAGCGATGCGTCGCTGGCGGTGGAGATCGCCGATGCACCGGCCACGACCACCACGTCCGCCGCTCCGACCACGACGGCCGCGTCGACCCCGCCGACCCAGCTGGCGGCCGGGACCCTGCCCCACACCGGCACGGACTCGGCGCCGTGGGCGTTCGCGGGTGCCGCCCTGGTCGCCGGTGGCGGCGGTCTGCTGGTCGCCTCGCGCCGCCGGCGTCGGCTCCCGACCTAGTCAGCGGTCGCCGAGCGACATGGCCGAGCGCAGGTGGTCGCGCAACTCGTCGGGGGACACCCGGGCGTTGACCCCGCTGGTCGACGGCATCACATAGACCGGGCTCCCACCGAGCCCCTCGGGTTGTGGCCCCGCGGTGGCGTGGCGATCGACCGCCGCGCGCCAGCCGGCCAGCCCCACGAAGCAGATGGCGGCCGGCGCCAGCCAGGTGGCCAGCCGTTCGATCCGCGCCACCCCGGACCGGTACTCCGCCGCGGTGAGGCCGTCGGCGCGGGGCGTGGCCCGCTTGACCAGATCGGTCATCCCCACACCGTGCGCGGCGAGGGCATGGCGAGGATCGCGAGCTCGGCTGACCACTCCAGCGGCGACGGCGGCCGGCCAGAACCGGTTGCCGTTGCGGGCGAAGCCCATGCCGGCGTCGGCCGAGTCCACGCGCGGGTTCAGGCCGCACACCAGCAGGCGCATGTCGGGCCCGACCGTGTCGGCCAGCGTCCGCGCCCGCGTCGCCTGCACCTTGATCAGGTGGACGCCGTCTCGGGCTTCTTCGCGGGCTGTCGCGTCGATCACGAAGCCGGCGCCGGTCACGACGTCGGCCAGCAGCTGCGGCGGCCAGCGCGAGAAGAGGCGACCGGCGAAGTCGTCGTCGAACAGCGGACCGTGCTCGAGGTCGCCCTCGAACACGTGCAGCTCGAGTGGCGCGCCGACGTCCAAGCCGGCGTGCAGGTCGCCGAGGGCCATCGGCACCTCGTGGCGGGCCAGGTGCACGTAGCACTTGCTGGCCCACGCTCCGCCCAACGCGGCGCGCCGGAAGGGCAGCGCGGCCAGGTCGGCCTGCACGCGCCACGCGGCCGGCGCGTGGCCGGGCACGAGATCGAGCATGGCCCGGGCCGCGTCGAGCGCGACCACCGACCGCCCGTCGGGCGGCCCGAGCGCGGGCGCGTACCAGCCCGGACCGCACCCGAGGTCGACGACCGGTCCCGCCGCAGCAGCCCGCTGGTGCAATGTGACCCGCTGGTGCGATGTGACCCGCTCGTGCAGGGCGGCGGCGCCGTCGGTGCGCCTGGGGGTTCGCTGCGACTGCCACTCGGCGGCGTGGCGCTCGTAGACCTCGACGGTGGGGCGGTGCATCGGTGCGCAGCTCAGCAGCCGGAGCCGCTCAGAGCAGCCGGAGCTGCTCGGTGCGGGCGGCCCATTCGGGCAGCGGGATCCACGTCGCCCCGCCCCGCGGCCCGGCCACGCGGACCTCGATCGTGGCGACCTCGATGGCCCGCGCCGCTCCCTTCTGGTCGCGCAGCCCGACGCTGCCGTCGCGCTCGCGGCGGACCACCGTCGCCTCCTTCCACCGCTGCCGGTCGTGCCGGCGGAAGCGGACCCGGTCGCCGGCGGACAGGCCGAGCTCGGCGAGCGGGTCGCCGGCCGCTCACATCTCGATCCCGAAGCGGGCCTGGAGGCGGCGCATGCCCGCCAGCCAGCGGTCGTAGTCGGACGCCTTGCGGCGGAAGTACTCGATGCACCTCGGGGTGGGGCAGGATCAGGAACCGCTCGTCGGCCAGGCCCTCGACCACCGCTTCGGCGACCTGGTCGGGCGTGAGCATGCCGTCGACGCCGGCCACGCCGCCGCCGTCGATGCCCATGGTCATCTTCGACTCGACCGCCTGCGGGCACAGCGCCGAGACCTTGAGGCCGCGGTCGCCGTAGGTGATGGCCAGCCACTCGGCGAACGACAGGGCGGCGTGCTTGGTCACCGAGTAGGGAGCGGAGCCGATCTGGGTCAGCAGCCCGGCGGCCGAGCAGGTGTTGAGCAGGTAGCCGCCGCCCCGGTCGAGCATGCGGGGCACCAGGTGGCGGGCGGCGTAGACGTGGCCCATGAGGTTGACGTCGATGATCCGCCGCCACTCGTCGTCGGGCAGCTCCTGGCCGCCGATGACGAGGATGCCGGCGTTCGAGCAGAACAGGTCGATCGGGCCGAGGTCGGCCTCGCAGCGGTCGATGGCGGCGACCAGGTCGGCCTCGACCGCCGACGTCGGCCCGCAGGGCCAGCGACTGCACGGGCCGCCCCGTGCTCGTGGACGCGGAGGATGACGAGACGCGATCTCGCCGGCCACGGCCGTGGCGCCCTCGGCGTCGTAGTCGACCGCCACGACGGCCCGCGCGCCCTCTCGGGCGAACCGCAGCGCCAGCCCGCGGCCGATGCCGCTGGCGGCGCCGGTGACGACCACGACCTTGCCCTCGACGTCCATGCCGACCTCCTCGTGGTGCCCGGTCTAGCCGCGACCGGCGGCGGCCCGCATCGTGGCCTCGACCACGCCCATGCGGTCGGGTCCCCACGGCAGCGGCATGAGCACGGGCACGTCGACCCCGGCGCCGACGTAGGCCTGGACCGAGGCGGTGGACCTGTTCGGCGTCGCCCATGAAGTCGATGCCGTCGATCATGCGGTCGCTGACCGCCGCCAGCGCGCCGTCGCGGTCGCCGGCCTGGTGGTGGGCTCGGATCTCGGCCACCTCGTCGCCGTAGCCGGCCCGCTCGAAGTTGGCTGCGTAGGCGTCGACCACCGCGTAGGAGAACAGGTCGCGTCGGGCGTGGTCGACCCCGTCGCTGCGCTGGCCCACGCCGGCGTGGACGTAGGCGTAGATCGTGGGCGACGAGCCGGCCAGCTCGCCGCTGCGCCGGGCCGCCCCCTGCCTGATCTGGTCGACCGACCAGGCCACGTGCGAGGCGGGCAGGTAGTTGAGCAGCACGCCGTCGGCCACCTCGCCGGCCAGGCGCAGCATGCTCGGGTTGAGCGCGCCGACGACGATCTTGGGTCGGCGCTCGCCCAGGCGCACGCCGAGGCGGAAGCGGCTGACCTGGTAGAAGTCGCCGGCGAACGAGACCGACTCGCCGCTCAGGCACAGCCGCAGCAGCGTGACGTACTCGCGGACCCGGGCCAGCGGGTGCTCGCCGTAGGGCGCGCCGTGCCAGCGCTGGGTGACCACCGGCGACGAGATGCCGACGCCGAGGATGATGTCGCGGTCGGGATGCAGGGCCTGCAGGGTGGCGCCGGCCATCGCGACCAGGGCCGGGGTGCGCAGCTGCAGGGCCAGCACGCCGGTGCCCAGGCCGAGCGACGGCGCCACCGAGCCGGCCGCGGCCAGCACCGAGAAGGCCTCGGGGCCGACCGTCTCGGCCGTCCAGAACGAGCCGGTAGCCGAGCTCCTCGGCCCAGCGGGCGGTGTCGAGGGCGGCGTCGAGGCCCAGGGTCATGAGGCTGGCGTAGGTCACGCCGAGCTCGACGCCGGAGCCGGCGGGAACGGGTGCGGTCTCGCTCATCGCCCGACCCTGACGCCCGGCGGCGACCGGTCACCAGGAGCCGCGGCGCTCGAGCACGTAGTCGGCCGCGCTGCGGGCCGATCCCACCCAGCTCGACCGGGGCCACCAGGTCGTCGCTCGTCGTCCCCGAAGCACGACTCGGGCTGCAGGTTGACGGTGGCCGGCTGGCCGTCGCGGCTGACAGCGGAGCCGAGCACGGTGGATCCGTGCAGCACCGTCGAGCTGCATGGACACGCCGGCCGGCGCGGTGAGGGTCACGTCGACCGAGCCGTTGCAGAAGCAGGTGGAAGTGCTGGGTGAGGTGGAACGGGTAGCGGTCGACGTCGGTGGCCGGCACGAGGTTGGCGCTGATGGGGTGGTCGAGCGTCGGTGCCGTCGACCGTGTCGGGCGCGGCCTCGCACCCGTTGGCCCGGTTGCCGTCGTAGTCGGCGTGGTCGTCGATGCAGGTCCGGCCGTTGGTGAACGGCGCGGCGGGCTGGCCGCACGGCTGGTACCGCGAGCGGCGCGCACGGTGGGCACCGTGGTGGTGGCGGCGGTGGGCCGAGCGGCGATCCGCGTCGGGCCGGCGTGCCGCACGATGGCGACGGCGCACGGTGGCGGCCGACCACGCGCCACCAGGGCGACGGCCACGGCCGCCGGCCACGCGCCGGCCACAGGCGGCCGAGCGCCGGGTGTCGGCCGCTGCCCGGGCAGCCGGCGGTCGGGCGCCGCTCGGGTCGCTTGGCCAGCAGGGGCGCGAGGCGGCGCGCGCAGGTGGCGGGGCAGCGTGCCGCGGGAGCGGCTCGACCTTGGCCGTGCGGCCGCCCGGTTGCAGGATCACGCGGGCGTCGCCGCGGCCGAACGGCGGCTCGCCGGTGGCCGCGAAGCGCAGCGTGGCGCCGAGCGAGAACACGTCGCTGGCCGGCGTGGCCCGCTCGCCCCGCGCCTGCTCGGGCGCCATGTACTCGGGCGTGCCGATGACGATCTCCGTGGCGGTCAGCCCCGAGGTGGCGCCGCGCATGAGCGCCACGCCGAAGTCGGTCAGGTAGGCGCTGGCCCGACGTCGTCGAACAGCACGTTGGCCGGCTTGATGTCGCGGTGCACGATGCCGGCGCGGTGGGCGGCGGCCAGCGCGCCGAGCAGCGCGTCGGCCAGGTGGTCGACGTAGGCGGGCGGCATCGGCCCGTGGACGGCGACCAGCTCGGCCAGCGTGCCGCCCGACAGGTACGGCATGACGAGCACGATGTCGTCGCCCTCGTCGACCACGTCGAGCAGCGGCACGATGTGGGGGTGGTCGAGCGCGCCGAGCACCTCGGCCTCGCGGCGGACCCGCAGCCGGGCGCGGTGCATCTCGTCGCGCGCTGCCGCGCAGCGCCAGCCGCTTGAGGGCGACCGGACGGCCGGAGCGGTCGACGGCCAGGTCGACCACCCCCATGCCGCCGCGGCCCAGCCGCTGCATGCAGCGAGTAGGACACGGCGACAGGGTAACGAGCCGCCGGAGCGGGCCGTTCGGCCGTGGATGGCCGCCGCGTCGACCGGGGTCCGGCGGCCTGTCGCGTACGCCGGAAGATCACGAGCATGAAACGTTCCCGTCACAGGCCGTCGCTACAGGTGCGAAGTCAGGAAAATCCGAAGCGAAAGCCGGAACATCGAACGCCTGGTGTGCGGTTGAATAGTCGTAGCCGCCATCGGCGGCAACCCGAGATCGGAGACGTGATGACCGAGACCCACGAGCTGCACGTGATCAACGAAGCGCTGTCGATCATCGACAAGGGCCTCGGCGACATGATGCATCGTGAGCTGGTCTCCACCGACGAGGTCGCCGACCTGCTGCTCGACGTGCGCATGGTCCTGGCCACCACCGAGCTGCCGGTGTCCGAGCTCGACGGGGCCGGCGCCGCCGCCAACTGACGTCGCGGGCGGTCAGCCGCCGGTCACGCGCCGGCGGCGATCAGCTCGGCGAACGATTCGTCGATGTCGTCGCGCAACCGCGCCGGCTCGGTCGACCATGCCGCTGTCGACGTGCAGGCCCATGTTCAGCATCCCGCGGTAGGACATCATCGTCAGGTTGAAGGCCGTGCCGGCCAGCGGCCCGATCGGGTAGGTGCCCTCGATGCGGGCGCCGGCGATGTAGAGGTCGAACGGCGCGGCCCGCAGGTTCGACGTGGTGAAGTCGACCGTCTCGGCCTGCTGGCGGGCGATGCGCACCACCACCGAGGTCGGCAGCAGGTTGACCACGCCGGCCAGGCCGGCCACCAGGCCGATGGCCCGCTCGGTCTTGGTGCGGCCGAGCACCTCGTGCACCTGCTCGAAGCGGGTCACCGGGTCGAGGTCGCCGGTCGGCACGAGCACCCGGGTGGGCACGAAGCTGTTGCCACCGGCCGATCCGTCCTGGCGGGTGCTCACCGGCATGGCCATGCGCAGCTCGTCGACCTCGGCGCCGAGCTCGCGGTGGTAGCGGCCGGCCCCGGCCACGCGTGGCCGTCACGAACAGGTCGTTGATGCTGCCGCCCAGCGCCTTGGCGGCTCGGCGGGCGTCGTCGAGGGAGACGTCGAGGATCTCGAGGTGCCGGCCGAGCGACGGGCTCGGTCCAGCAGCGGGCGAGTGGTGGTGGTCGGTGACGGTGAGCTGGCGGGCGACCGAGCGCCCGGTCTCGACCGCGCCGACGCCGAACTCGGCCGAGCTGGGTCGGGTTGCGGGCGGTGTCCAGGCCGCGATGCCGACGGTCCGGTTGGCGATCCCGACGGTGCGCCGCAGACCGTGGGCGACCGTGTCGGTGGTGGAGGCCCAGAGCGAGCCGTCGCCGGCGGGTCTCGGTGGCGGATGGCGACCTCGCGGTCCATCGGCGACCTTGCGGGTCACGTCGATGAACTGCTCGGACAGGCGGATCCCGCCCTCGCCGTCGGTGATCGTGTGGTGCATCTTCTGCACCAGCGCGGCGCGGCCGTCGGGCAGGCCGTCGACGATCACGAACTCCCACAGCGGGCGGGTGCGGTCGAGCGGGTCCTGCACGAACGGCGGTGGCCAGGTCGAGCAGCTGGCGCAGCGAGCCGGGCTTGGGCAGGGCGAGGTGGCGCACGTGCCGGTCGATGTCGAAGTCGGGGGCGTCGCGCCACTCCGGCGGGCGCCAGCCGGCCGAGGGCCGGGCACGACGCGCTGGTGCAGGCGGGGGATGCGCGACGACGGCCACGCAGCATCCGCCGGCGGAAGCGCTTCAGGTCGGGCGAGCGGTCGAGCAGCGTGACGCTGCCGAAGTTCGAGCTGAGGTACGGGTCCTTGTCGACGTTCCACAGCAGCGCCTCGAGGTCGGACATGCGTCGATCGCCGAGGACCTCGTCGGGGTGCCACGTGCGCGTCGGCTCGGCGGTGGCCATCGAGCGCGCAGGGTAGGTCAGCGCTCAGCGGGGATGCTGGTGTGCTTGAACTCGTTCAGGTCGGGCCAGCCGCCCACCAGGTCGACGATCCGCTCGACCGTGCGATCGGGCCAGGTCGCCGTCGCCGTCGGGCGTGTGCATCAGGCGCACGAAGGTGGCCTGGTCGCCGACCAGGAAGGTCGGCACGCCCCACACGTCGTGGCTGGCCGCCGACCGCCTCGTGCTCCTTGCGGATCGACCTCGAGGACGGCGCCGTCGGCGATCTCGGCGAACACGGCGTCGGCGTCGACGCCGTTGGCCCCGAGCACGCTCGCGGATGGCGGCTTCGTCGTTGAGCTGGCCGCTGTGCACGTGGCGGAGGTCGAACAGGCCGCGGTGGACGGCCAGGAACTGGTCGGGGAAGCGGTCGCGCACCACCACGCCGGCCTGGAGGGCCAGCAGGCCCGTGTCGTCCTCGGGGCGCTCCCAGATGTCGGTCTCGCCCTCGGCCACGTGGACCTGGCCCGAGGCTGAACGGCACGAAGGTGACGTCCCAGTCGGCGCCGGCTCCAGGCCCTTCGACGCACGTGCTCGTGGGCGATGCGGGCGAACGGGCAGCGGTAGTCCCAGGTGACGGAGAAGGTCAGAGCCATACCAAGGCGAACGCCCGCCGTGCTCGTGGCATTCCCGGGCCGCGGCTCAGCGGCCGACGCGGCGCCAGAGGGCCCGGGCCGTCGTGCCGATGACCAGCCCGGTGGCCAGACCGCCCACCACGTCGCTGGCGTGGTGGATGCGGACGTAGATGCGGCTGGTGGCCACCACGGCCGGCCACCCCCCAGTAGAGCGGCCACACGGGGCTGCCCTCGGAGAGCAGCATGGCGGCCACCACCGCCGTGCTCGAGTGCCCGCTCGGGAAGCTGGTGGTCAGCGGCATCCGCATCTTGTAGGGCCGCGGCTCCTGGGAGACCGGGCGCTCGCGCTTGAAGAAGCTCTTGATCACGCCGTTGACCAGCACCGACTCGACGGCGAGGGTGGCGGTCAGCCGGCCGGCCCGGGCCAGCTGGCGGTCGCCGCCGAGCGCCTGGGTCGCGCCGATGAGCACCCAGATCAGGCCGAAGTCGCCCAGCTCGGTGGCCGCGTAGAAGACGCGGTCGGCCACCGGGTTGCCGCGGAGCTGGTCGAAGGCCTGGTCGACGGTCTGGTCGAAGCGGGCGACCAGACCGAGCTGGTGGGGGGGCTCGACCTGGTGCGGGCCGCTGCTCGGCCAGACGGTCCACGGGGTGGGGCAGGGCGTCCTCGGCGCGCCCGGACGGCGTCGCCCAGCGAGCCGAGGGCGTCGGGTCGGCGGCGGCGTCAGCGGGCGGATCGATCACCCGGGTGATGCTACGAGATCGAGCTGGTGGCCTTGGCGTCGTCGGGATTGCCGCCGAAGGCGGGGCAGTAGGCCTGGAAGGCGCACCAGTCGCAGAGCTTCGACGGCTTGGGCCGGAAGTCCTCGGTGGCGCAGGCCCGCTCGACGGCCGTCCAGATCGCGGTGACCTTGCGCTCGAGGCCGCGGATCGACTGCTCGGTCGGCGTGGTGACGATGGCGACCGGCTCGTCGAGGTAGAGCAGCTGCACCCGTGACGGCCGCTGGCCGAAGAGGCGCTCGCACAGGAAGGCGTAGAAGTGGACGCCGCCGAGCTTGCCCTGCTCGTTGTTCTGCGCGGGGCACCCGCCCGGTCTTGTAGTCGGTGACCACCAGCTGGCCGTCGCTCGTCGAGCTCGAGCCGGTCGATGATGCCGCGCAGGCGCAGGGCGCCGACCGCCACCTCGAGCTTGAGCTCGAGGCCGATCGGGGTGATGGCGCGCGGATCCTCGAGCTCGAAGTAGCGCCGCACCAGGCGCTCGGCGTCGTCGAGGAACCGGGCCTCGGCCTCGGCGTCGAGCGCGAGGTCGGTGAAGTCGGGATCGGTGCGCAGCGCGTCGATCGCCTGGTCGAGGGCGGTCAGCGCGGCCGGGAGGGTGCGCTCGTCGGCCGGCAGGGCGAACAGCCGCTCGAGGGCGGCGTGCACCAGGGTGCCCTTGGTGGCGGGCACCGAGGGTGGCTCGGGCAGGCGGTCGATGCGTCGAGAAGCGGAAGGCCAGCGCGCAGTCGGTGAAGCTCGACACCTTGGAGGGCGACAGGCTGGCGGGCAGCTCGAGGGCCATGTGGCTCACCCTACGCCGGGGGTGTGACAGCCCCGTGGATCACCCGGACGGGCGGTCAGGACACGGGTCCGAAGGCCTCGAGGACGCTGGCCGCCACCCGCGCCGGCGCCTCGAGCGGACCGAAGTGGCCGAGGTCGTCGAAGACCACCAGCCGTCCGTTGGGGAGGGCCTCGGCGATCGGCGGCGGCCAGGGCGGCCGGACCGAACTCGCTGATGGCGCCGCGAGCCGAGCGTGACCGGGCAGGTCACCTCGCGCGAGGTGCTCGATGAGGTCGTGCTGGGCCGCCCATGCGGTAGACCTCGGACTCGACCTCGGGACGGCACTTGAGCTCGACGGTGCCGTCGGGTTCGTCGGCGAAGCCGTGCTCGACGTAGGCGCGAAGCGCCTCGGGATCGAGGATCGACAGCGGCGGCTTCGAGGCGAAGTTGGCGTAGGCGTCGTCGAAGGAGTCGAACGTGGGCCGCCGCTTCAGCGCCCCGACCGCCAGCGGGTTGTCCGCCCCCGCCAACCCCGGCGGGGCATCGAGCCGAGGCACGGCGACCGGCTCGTAGCAGTAGAGGGCCTCGAAGGTCCCCGGCCGTCGCTGCTCGGCCAGCAGCAGGGCGGCGCCGCCCTTCGAGTGCCCGACCGCCCACAGCGGAGACACCCCCCACGCGTCGACCACGGCCAACACGTCGTCGGCGAAGCCGTTCCAGTCCATGCCGCGGTCCACCGGCGGGGCGAGTCGCCGTGCCCGCGGAAGTCCAGTGCCACCGCGTGGTAGCCGGTGAGGTGCCGGGCCAGCGGTCGCCCACACCACGCCGTGGAAGCCGGTGGCGTGGGCCAGCAGGACCGGTCGGCCGTCGGCGATGGCCGAAGTCGTGCAGGCTGACGGACGACCTGATCGGTCGAGGTGACGCGGGTCAGAGTCGGGCGCGGCTCGGGGGCTCGGCCGGTTCGCTCTCGCACAGGTCAATACTGACATCCGCCGGGGCGCTTCCCACCTGCCAGCCGTCGAGGCTGCCGTTCGCCAGCAGGTTGCGCAGCACGGCGAGGGCGGGTCGGTCGATGACGGGGGACCCTCGATCAGCAGCTCGCCCAGCAGGTCGACGGGCACGACGATGGCCGCGTCCTCGGTCGGGCTGTCCGCCTCGGTGACCACGGCGGCGTCGATGAACGGGACCCAGCTGATGTGGTGGGCCAGCACCGCCCGGGTGCGGTGGGCCAGGTCCTGGGCCCGGTCGGCGGCCGCGGCCAGGTCGCCGTCGGCCGGGGATGAGCACGAAGGCCCCGGTGGGCCCGATCGACCAGGCGGGCCTCGTCCAGACGGCCGATCAGCCACTCGGACGGGAGCCCGGCGAGGATGTCGTCGATCCCGCTCAGCGGTGTCGGGTGGGTGACGCTCACGGTCGTTCTATCGACCGCCGACCCATGGGTCTTTAGGCCTAGATGTAGGCCGATACGACCCAAGGCGGGTCCGGTCAGCTGAAGGCGCTCAGTCCGGTGATGGCCTGGCCCAGGACCAGGGTGTGGATCTCGTTGGTGCCCTCGTAGGTGAAGACCGACTCGAGGTTGTTCATGTGGCGGATCACCGGGTACTCGAGGGTGATGCCGTTGGCGCCGAGCACCGAGCGGGCCTCGCGGGCGATCCACAGGGCCTCGCGGACGTTGTCCATCTTGCCGAAGCTCACCTGGGCCGAGCTCAGCTCGCCCTGCGTCCTTCATGCGCCCGAGGTGGAGCGCGACGAGATGCGCCTTGTTGACCCGCACCATCATCTCGACCAGCTTGCGCTGGGTGAGCTGGAACGAGCCGATGGGCACGCCGAACTGCGTCGCGCGCCTTGGCGTAGTCGAGCGCCGCCTCGTAGCAGGCGCGGCCGGCGCCCACCGCGCCCCAGAGGATGCCGTAGCGCGCCTCGTTGAGGCACGACAGCGGGCCGCGCATGGTCGACACCCGGGCAGGCGGGCCGAGTCGGGCAGGCGCACGTCGTCGAGCACGAGCTCGGAGGTGACCGACGCGCGCAGCGACAGCTTGCGATGGATGTCGTTGGCCGTGAAGCCCGGCGTGTCGGTCGGGACGATGAAGCCGTGGATCGGGCCGGGTCCGTCGCCCTCGGACTCGCCGCGGGCCCACACGACGGCCACGTCGGCGATGCCGCCGTTGGTGATCCACATCTTGGTGCCGTTCAGCACCCAGTCGTCGCCGTCGCGGCGGGCCCGGGTGCGCATGCTGGCCGGGTCGCTGCCCGAGTCGGGCTCGGTCAGGCCGAAGCAACCGATGAGCCTCGCCCGCCGCCATGCGCGGGAGCCACTCCTGCTTCTGCTCCTCGGACCCGAACTTCCAGATCGGGAACATGGCCAGCGAGCCCTGCACCGACACGAAGCTGCGGGCGCCCGGAGTCGCCGGCCTCGAGCTCGAGGCAGGCCAGGCCGTAGGCCACCGCGCTGGTGCCGGCGCAGCCGTAGCCCTCGAGGTGCATGCCGAGCAGGCCGAGCGCGCCCATCTCCTTGGCCAGGTCCTTCGGGAAGGTGCCCTCCTCGAACCACTCGGCCACGTCGGGCAGGACGCGGTCGCCGACGAACTGGCGGACGGTGTCGCGCAGCAGCCGCTCGTCGTCGTCGAGCAGGCGCGTCGACGTCGAGGAAGTCGCGGGCGTCGCCGGTCCCGAGGGGCGGCTTGGCGGACGGTTCGCCCGGTGCGGGATCGCTCATGCCCCCATGGTCGCCGCTCCGCCCCACCGGGTCCAGATCACCGTCGACCCGTTCGGCCCGGATGCGGTCACGCTGACCTCGGGCGACCTGACCTAGCCGAGCTGACCGAGGTAGAAGCGCGTTCCCTGGTCGTCGGTGCACTCGGCCGTGATGCCGTAGGGCTGCACCTCCGGATCGGTCGACGTGCCGCCCGCGGCCCGGACCCGGGCGACGGCTGACTCGATGTCGTCGACGCGGTACATCGGCACGACGGTGACCTCGGTGTGGCCGCCCTGCATCCCGACCATCGGCGCCGCGTCGTCCACCTGCCAGCCGTCGTCGACGCGTCCCTCGGTGAAGGTCCAGCCGAGCACCGAGCCGTAGAAGGCGCGGATCCGGCCCGAATCGACGGTCTCGATCGTGGTGTAGCAGAGGTCGCCGTGGCCCAGCCCGTTGATCGGGCGTAGATCGACCGAGGCGTCCGCGACCGGGACGACCCCGTCACCGGGCAGCTGGTAGAGGGCGAACCCGAGGCCCTGGCCGTCCTCGCAGTCGGCGACGCGGCCGAACGGCTCGTCGCTGGGCTCGCCGGCCTGGCCGCCGCTGGACCGGACCCGATCGAGCGCAGCCTCGAGGTCGTCGACGGCGTAGCAGAGCATCAGGTTCGGGCGACCGTGACCAGCCATCAGGCCGAGGTGGGGTACCGCACCCTCGACGTGGCGGGCGTGGCCCGGCCCAGCCGGCTCGGTCTGCCAGCCGAGCACCGAGCCGAAGAAGGCGGCGGCGCGCTCGTCGTCATCGACCCACAACGAGGCGTAGACGATGTCGCCCTGGCGGGTGGGCACGCCTGCCGTCTCGGCCGCGGCCGGTGCCGGTAGCGGCGTCTGCACCATCCAGCGGTGGCCGAACGGGTCGACCAGGGTGGCGCCCCGGTGGCCGTGGTCCTCGTAGACCTCGCGGGTCAGCTCGGCCCCGCCCGCGACGGCGGCCGCGACCGTGGCGTCGACGTCGGGCACCCGCAGGACGAGGCTGACGGCGGCGCCGCCCGACGTCGGGCCGACATGGCCGATCTCCGGGTACTCGTCGGCCAGGTAGAGCAGGCCCGTGCCGAGCGCGAGCTCGGCGTGGCCGATGCGGTCGTCGGGCATCACGATCGGGTCGTACGACAGCCGGGCGCCGAAGACGTCGACGTACCAGTCGATGGCAGCTCGGGCGTCGTTCACGCGCGAGGTAGGGGATGGCCGCGCCGGCGGGCAGGTCGGTCGGAAGCGCGGCCGCGCGGTCGGTGACAGCGGTGGTGGTGTTCATGGAAGTTGCTCCTCTCGAGCTGGAGGCGGGCAGACCGAGGGCGATCAGCAGGCGGGCGCGCAGCTGGTTGGTGAAGCCCGGGTCGGGTCGGGTCGGTCGGATCGGATCGCGGAGGGCGTCGAAGGGATCAGTCATCACGGTCCTCTTCGCAGTAGGCGCGGCGGAAGGCCGCCTTGGCCCGCGTCAGCAGCGCCTCGGTGGCGTGGACGCTGCGCTGCATCAGCGTCGCCACCTCGGCGACGGGAAGGTCGTCGACGTAGCGCAGGGTCAGCGCGGCACGGTGGTGCGGCGCGAGCTCGGCCAGGGTGGCCCGCGCCTGGACGGCGTCGAGGCGGACGTCCCAGGGATCGACGAGCGCGACCGCACCTGGCTCGTCGGCCACCGCCGCCAGCCGGCGCTCCTCGCGGGCCAGGCGGCGCCAGTGGTCGGCGAGCTTGTGGCGGGCCACCCCGACCAGCCAGGCCGTCGACATCGGATCAGGGGGCGCCCCGACTGCGCGGCCTTGACCGCGGCCAGGAAGGTCTCGGCCGTCAGGTCCTGGGCCACGGGGGTCTGGCCGCACCGGGCCAGCAGGTACCCGTAGACCTCGGGGAGCGCCGTGTCGTACAGGGCGAGGAGTGCGGCGCCGGCGGCGTCGGGGTCGTCCGTGCGCTCAGGTTCGCCGGTCACACCCCATCATCGCCCGGGCGACCGGAACTCCGACGGGTGCGCCCGACGAAATGTTCAGCTCGTGCCGGCGCTCAGGATCTCGAAGATCTTGCGGAGCTCGTCGTTCGGACCGTCGGGGACGATGTAGCCGTCCTCGTCGCGGATCTCGGCCCAGTGGTCGCGGACGTCCTCGACCGTCAGGTCGGGGTTGTAGGTAGCCGGGCGTCAGGCCGATGAAGAAGCGGCTCGACGAGCCCGCCGGCCACCGAGTAGACCTCGCCGGTCACGTCGACCTCCTCGGAGGCCAGCCAGCACACGACCGGGGTGACCAGCTCGGGCTCGAGCTTGTCGCCCACGGCGCCCAGCAGCTCCTCGGTCATGCGGGTCTTGGCCACCGGCGCGATGGCGTTGGCCTTGATGTTGTGCTTGCGACCCTCGTTGGCCAGCACCCGGGTGAACCCGACCAGGCCCATCTTGGCCGCCGCGTAGTTCGACTGGCCGAAGTTGCCGAGGATGCCCGAGTTCGACGACGTGTTGACGATGCGGCCGTAGCCCTTCTCGCGCATGATCACGTAGGCCGGGCTGGGTGACGTAGAAGGCGCCGAGCAGGTGCACCGAGATGACCGGCTCGAGCAGCTCGGGCGTCATGTTGTGGAAGGTCTTGTCCCGCAGGATGCCGGCGTTGTTGACCACGATGTCGACCGTGCCGAAGGCGTCGACCGCGGTCTCGACGACGGCCTGGCCGCCTTCGGCGCTGGCCACGCTGTTGGTGTCGGCCACCGCCTCGCCGCCGAGGTCGTTGATCTCCTTGGCGGTGGCGTGGGCCGGGCCTTCGCCGCCGCCCTCGCCGCTGACCGACCCGCCGAGGTCGTTGATGACGACGCGCGCGCCCGCGGCGGGCGAACTCGAGCGCGTGCTCGCGGCCCAGCCCGCCGCCGGCGCCGGTGATGATCGCGACCTTGCCGTCGTAGCCGATGTCTGCCATTGCTGCCTCACTTCGTCGAGCGGTCGGTCCGAGAACGCAGGCAGGTTAGCGACGGCGCCCCGGTGGCTCCGAATCCTCAGGTCGGCAGCGCAACGCCGAGCTCGGCGGCGGCGTAGGCCTTCAGCCGCTTGTAGTCGACCTTGCCGTTGGGGGCGCGGCCGATCGTGTCGATCGCCACGACGTGCTTGGGTGCCTTGAACGAGGCCAGCCGCCCCTTGACCCACGCGATCAGGTCGTCGGATCGAGAGCTCGGCGTCGGGTTGGGCCTGCGACGACCGCGGTGATCGCCTCGCCGAACTTGTCGTCGGGGATCGCCGACGGCGACGGCGTCGAGCACCGTCGGGTGCTCCTTGAGGACCTCCTCGACCTCTTCGGGGTAGACCTTCTCGCCGCCGGTGTTGATGACCACCGACCCGCGCCCGAGCAGGGTGAGCGTGCCGTCGGCCTCGACGCGGGCGTAGTCGCCGGGGATCGAGTAGGTCTCGCCGTCGATCAGCACGAAGGTGGCCGCCGACTTCTCGGGATCCTTGTAGTACCCGATCGGGGTGTGGCCCTTGACGGCCACCCGGCCCGACTGCGCCCGACCCGGGCTCGACGTCGAGGCCGTCGTCGCCGAGGACGCGGGCCGTCTCGCCGAGGGTGAACTTGGCGGTGCTCGACGACCGCTGGCCCGACGACACCGACGCGCCGAGCCCGAGCGCCTCGGACGACGAGAACACGTCGATGAGCAACATGTTCGGGTTGTGGACCAGCAGCCGCTGCTTGACCGGCTCGCTCCACATCACCCCCGAGGAGGTGACCATGAACAGGCTCGAGATGTCCCAGCGGTCCGGGTCGGCGTCGAGCGCGTTGGCCATCGGCTTGGCGAACGCGTCGCCCACGATGATGAGGGACTGCACCCGGCGGGCCTGGATCTTGTCGAGCATCTCGACGGATCGAAGTTCCGCTGGGCGAGCAGCACGACCTGACCCCCCGTGCTGAGCGTGATGAAGGTCGTGAACTGGCCGGTGCCGTGCATGAGCGGCGGTGCGGGCAGCAGCGCGCCGCCCGGTCCCTGCGCGTCGAGCAGCGCGCGCACGCGCGTCGTAGTCGGCCTCGCCCCGCCAGATGGGGTTGGCGCTCGAGACGACGGCGCGCGACCAGCGAGTCCTGCCGCCACATCACGCCCTTCGGCATGCCGGTGGTGCCGCCGGTGTACATGAGGAGGATGTCGTCGTCGCCGCGTCCCCACGGCGCCGATCACCCGCTCGGTCGGCGTGGCCGCGGCCGTCTCGTAGTCGAGCGCCCAGTCGGGACAGGGGCCCGTGCCGTCGTCGACCCAGAGCCACGTGGCCACCTTGGGCAGGCGGTGCGCGGATGCGCTCGATCGCGGTCGGTGAACGAGCCGTGGAACACCACGGCCACCGCGTCGGCGTTGTCCCACAGGTAGACGAGCTCGTCGTCGGCGTAGCGGTAGTTGGTGTTCACGGGCACGAGCCCGGCCTTGAAGGCGGCGAACACCGACTCGAGGTACTCGGGGCCGTTGTAGAGGTACTGCGCGACCTTGTCCTGGTGGACGGCGCCTCGGGTCGAGCAGCGTGGCGGCGATGCCGTCGGCCCGGCGGTCGAACTCGCGCCACGTCACGGTGCGGTCGCCCTGCACGACGGCCGGCGCGTCGCCGACGGCGTCCGCCGCGATCTCCCACAGGGTGGCGAAGTTCCAGGCCGTCATGGTTCCCCCTCGGCGTCGTGCCGGTGCCCCCTGGCCGGTCCGTCCGGGCGGCGAGCGGCGCGAGTCTACGAGCGGTCGCCCTGTAGCGTCGCGGCCGATGGACTTCGACCTGCCGGCCGACGACGATCCTCGACGGCTCGCGGTCCGCGAGTGGCTCGCGGCCCATCCCCGGCCCAGCGGGCGGGCCAGCTGGCCGAGGCCGGCTACGTCGCCCCGCACTGGCCTCGACCGTGGGGGCTCGACGCCGACCCGGTGCACCAGCTCATCATCGACGACGAGCTGCGGCGGGCGGGCGTGGCGCGACCGTCGAACCAGATCGGCATCGGCTGGGCCGGCCCGACGATCGTGTTCGCCGGCACGCGACGAGCAGAAGGACCGCTACCTGTTCCCGCTGCTGGCCGCCGAGGAGATCTGGTGCCAGCTCTTCAGCGAGCCGGGCGCGGGCAGCGACCTGGCCAACCTGTCGACCCGGGCCGTGCGCGACGGCGACGAGTGGGTCGTCAACGGCCAGAAGATCTGGACGTCGATGGCCCAGATCGCCCAGTTCGGCATCCTCATCGCCCGCACCGATCCCGACGTGCCCAAGCACCAGGGCATCTCGTACTTCATCTGCCCGATGGACGCACCGGGCATCGAGATCCGCCCGATCGTCGAGATGACCGGCTCGGCGCTGTTCAACGAGGTGTTCTTCACCGACGTGCGCCTGCCCGCCGCCAACCTGGTCGGCGACGTCGACGAGGGCTGGGGCCTGGCCAAGGTGACCCTCGGCAACGAGCGGGTGTCGCTGTCGGGCGGCGGCGCGCTGTGGGGGCTCGGGCCGACCGGCGGCGACCTGGTCGAGCTGGTGCGCCGGCGGGGCGGCATCGCCGATCCGCACCTGCGCCAGCGCCTGGCCGCGCTCCACATCCACGACGAGATCCTGCGGCTCATCCGGCTGCGCACGGTCAGCGCGGCGATCAAGGGCGAGGCTCCGGGTGCCGAGGCGTCGATCCGCAAGGTGCTGGCCGACGAGCACGGGCAGGCCGTCATGGCCCTGGCCCAGGACCTGTGCGGCACCGAGGGCCTGCTCGACCGACGGCCACCCGCTTGGCGATGACCCCGGCATGTGGCACTACGGTTGGCTGTTCTCGCAGGCGCTCACCATCGGTGGGGGCACCGGGGACGTGCAGCGCAACATCATGGCCGAGCGGGTGCTCGGCCTGCCCCACGACATCGACGTCGAGGTCGGCCGACCTGGGCCGAGCCCGCGACGACCCCTGATGGCCCGCAAGAACGACGACACCCGGTCTTCACCCAGCACCAGAAGGTGGCGGCGGCCCACGACCTGCCGGGGGTCCCGGCGGGCACGACGGGCAAGGTGCTGCTGATCGGCGGGTTCTCGTGGGTGCGCTACCGGGTGCGCTTCGACAACGGGGCCGAGCGGGGGATGCTCGACGCCAAGGACCTGACCACCGCCGAGGCCGCGGCCGAACAGGCCCGCACGACGGCCGCCGAGGCCCGGCGGGCCGAGCGCGAGGTCGAGGTGGCCGCGCTGCGCGAGCAGGCGCTGGCGGCCGAGGCCGCACGAACCGGCGCGCCGACGGCCGCACCGGCGGCCGCACCGACCGAAGGGAGTGCCGCATGAAGCTGTCGATGCAGGTCTCGTATGCCGGGGGGTTCAAGGAGTCGGCCGCGCCAGGTGCGCGACTACGAGCGGGCCGGGCTCGACGTCGTCTGGGTGGCCGAGGCCTACGGCTTCGACGCCCCGAGCTTCATGGGCTACCTGGCCGCCACCACCGACACCATCCAGATCGGGTCGGCCATCCTGCCGATCTACTCGCGCACGCCGACGCTGATCGCCCAGACCGCGGCGGGCATCGACGCCATGAGCGACGGTCGGTGCATCCTCGGGCTGGGTGCGTCGGGTCCGCAGGTGATCGAGGGCTGGCACGGCGTGCCCTACCAGGCGCCGCTCGGCCGCACCCGCGAGATCATCGACATCTGCCACATCGTCTGGAAGCGCGAGCGCCTCGTCTACGACGGCCGCTACTACACGCTGCCGCTGCCGCCCGAGCAGGGCACCGGGCTCGGCAAGCCGCTCAAGATCATCCCCCACCTGGTCCGCGACTCGATCCCGATCTACGTGGCGTCGCTCGGTCCCAAGAACGTGCAGATGACCGCCGAGGTGGCCGACGGGTGGCTGCCCCTGTTCTTCGTGCCCGAGCGGGCCGCCAGCGTGTGGGGCGACGACCTGCGCGGCCGGCGCGGCCAAGCGCTCGGCCGACCTCGGGCCGCTCGAGGTGGTGGCCGGGGGCATCGTGGCCATCGGCGAGGACGCGGCCGCGGTGGCCGAGCTCGCCCGCCCGATGGTGGCCCTCTACGTGGGCGGCATGGGCGCCAGGGGCACGAACTTCTACAACGACCTGGCCTGCCGCTACGGCTACGAGGCCGAGGCCAAGGAGATCCAGGACCTCTACCTCGACGGCAAGAAGGACGAGGCGGCGGCCAAGGTGCCCGACGAGCTGCTGGCCCTGACCAACCTCTGCGGTCCCGAGGGCTGGGTCAAGGAGCGCATCGCCGCGTTCAAGGAGGCCGGCGTGACCATGCTGACGGTCACCCCGGTCGGACGCCGACCCCCTCGAGGTCATCGAGAAGCTCAAGGCCTGGTCCGAGTAGCGCGCGTACGAGGTCGATGCCGACCCGCTGGAGCGCGGCCTCGGCCTCGGCCACGATCTGCTGGACGAGATCGCCGGCCGGGACCAGCGCGTGGATGGCGCCGGCGCCCTGACCGCTCGGCCAGAACTCCGGTGCGGGTCGATGTCGGTCGGCGGTGCTCGTCGACGCCGAGGTGGTTGGCGCCGTCCTTCATCGACCGCATGAACTGGGCGGGGAAGGGCTGGATCTCGTCGGTGTGCTCGTCCCAGAACTGCGTGTAGTCGTTGCGCACCACCCGGCAGGTCTTGCCCGTGTAGCCGCGGGTGATCGACGGTGCCGTCCTCGCCGATCGAGAGCAGGGCGTCCTTGTAGCCGGGCACGGCCCGGGCCTCGGGGGTGGCGATGAAGCGGGTGCCCATCCACACGCCGTCGGCGCCGAGGGCCAGCGACGCGGCCAGGCCGCGTCCGTCGAACAGGCCGCCGGCCGCCACCACCGGCACCTGGTCGCCGACCGCGTCGACCACCTGGGGCACGAGCGCCATGGTCGCCACCTGGCCGGTGTGGCCGCCGGCCTCGGTGCCCTGGGCCACCACGATGTCGCAGCCGGCGGCCACCGCGGCGGTGGCGTGGCGCACCTTGCCGCACATGTTGACGACCAGCACGTTGTGCCGCGTGGCACTGCTCGATCACGTCGCGGGGCACGCCGAGGCCGGCCACGAACACGCGGGCGCCGCCGTCGATGATGGCCTGCACCTGCGTCGCCATGTCGCCGGGCGCGGCGGTCAGCAGGTCGACGCCGAAGGGCTTGTCGGTCAGCTCGCGGACCGCCGCGATCTCGCTCGACCATCCGGTCGTGGCCCATCGTCGACGCGCCCAGGCACCCGAAGCCGCCGGCCTCGCTGACCGCCGCCACGAGCTGGTGGTACGACACCCCTCCCATGCCGGCCAGCATCACGGGGTGCTCGATCTCGAGGATGTCGGTCAGTCGTGTGCGCATGGCCGGCATCGTAGGCCCCGCCCGCCTCACCCCACGGTGTCGCCGAACCCGATCGAGGCCAGGTCGGGGCGCACGGCCTCGATGGGATCGCGGAGGTCGTCGATGTAGCCGAGGGCGTAGGCGCCCGCGGGCGTAGCCCATGAGGCGCAGCAGATCCTCCGGCAGCGTGGCGGCCACCTCGCGGGGCACGCGTGAGGTACTGGTTCTCCTCCTGGCGCAGCCAGGCCAGGTTGTAGGTGATGTTGACGCCGACCCGCACCTCGTCCGAGCGGTTGGCGCCGCCGCCGTGGTACACCGCGCCGGTGTAGAAGAGCACCGAGCCCCGCGTCCATCTCGGCCGGCTCGCTGTCGGCCTCGGCGAAGCGCTGCCCGTCCTCGGCGCGGTGGCTGCCGGGCACCACCCGGGTGGCGCCGTTGGCCTCGGTGAACTCGGTCAGCGCCCAGATGGTGTTGCACTGCACCTCGTAGCCGTCGGGGAACGGGAAGAAGTCGAAGGCCCACTGGTCGCGGTGGATGCGGCTGGGCCGGCTCGCCCGGTCCGATGGCGATGGCCTGGGTCAGGTGCAGCTGGAAGTTGGTGGCGTGGGCCAGCACCTGCCGCTCGCCCCCAGCGCCAGCGGGTGCATCACGAGCTCGCGGCTCGACGGGCACCCGGCCGATCAGCCCGCCGCGTGCGTCGGGTGTTGAAGCCGCTGAAGTCGTCGGGGCCGGTCGGCGTGACGGCGAGGTGCGGCTCGAGCTCGGCCGCGACGCGGTCGAGCAGCTCGGTCGGGGCCAGGCGGTCGACGATGACGGCGCCGTCGCGCGCGAGCGCGGCGGCCACGGCCTGGCGTCGGTGTCGGCCGGGAGGTGGGTGATGGGCATGGCGATCTCCATCCGGTGGTGTGACGCGCCTCAGCGCTGTCGGTAGGCGCCCGTTCCGGTGAGCATGCCCGCGGTGCCAGCGGCCCGGCGTGGCCAGGATGGCCCGCGGGTAGTCCTCGAACAGCCAGCGGGCGAAGTTGCGCCGGGTCCAGGGGTTGAGGGCGGTGGTGTCGAGCACCAGCTGCGGCGGTGCGGGGCGAGGCCAGCACGCCGCCCAGCGCGCCGGCCAGGCGGTGGTCGAGCGCCAGCCGCGTGCCGCACCGTGCGATTCGTAGCGCGACCGAGGCCAGATCCCGGCCGCGTCGCTGCCCGCCTCGAGCATGGCCTCGGCCGCCCAGATGCCGGTGGCCAGGGCCTGCCCGATGCCCTCGCCGGTCATCGGATCGGTGGCCGCCGGCGGCATCGCCGACGAACAGCACCCGCCCGTCGGCCAGCACGACGTCGGCCGACCCGCGGCCGGGATGGGCCAGGCCCGGTGCGGCGCCTCGGGCTCGGCCTCGGGACCGAGCAGCTCGCGCACGTGGGGTCGGTCGAGCAGCTCGGGCCAGCGGCGCTTCATGTCGTGGGTGGTCACGCGATCCACCGCGGCAGGATGCCGAACCCCACGTTGGCCTGGCCGTCGCCGACCGGGAAGGACCAGAGGTAGCCGGGGAGCAGGTCGGGCTCGAACAGGACCCACAGCTCGGTCGGCGGCCGCCTCGGTCACGCCCGTGCAGTACTGGCGGAAGGCGTGCCACTCGCCGCAGGTAGCCGGCCACGTCGACGCCCGAGCGCCTTGCGCAGCGGCGACCACATGCCGTCGGCCCCGATGACGTAGTGGGCCTCGAGCGTCGACCACCGGGCTGGCCGGCGCGCGCAGTCCGAGCACGACCCGGTCGGCTCGCTGCGAGGCCGCGGACCAGGGCCGCGCCCTCGACGACCTCGGCGCCGGCGTCGCGGGCCAGGTCGACCAGGGCCGCGTCGAGATCGAGCCGGCGGGCCACGGCCGCGAACAGCCCCTCGTCGGCAGGGCAGGGGATAGGTCGCGACCCGCGACCCGCGGGTGTGCGCAGGGTCCGCACGTCGGCCACGTCGCGCCACGACGCCACCGCGGCCGGGTCGAGCCCGAGGCGCCTCGAGACAGCCGGAGGGCGCCGGCGGTCAGGCCGTCGCCGCAGCACTTGTCGCGCGGGAAGGTCGCCTTGTCGACCACGACGACGTCGACGCCCGGCGCGGGCGAGGGTGATGGCGGCGGCGCACCGGCAGGGCCGGCCCCCACGATGGCGACGTCGCAGCGCTCGCACGTCCGGCAGGCTACGGGGTCGTGCTCGACCGATCGCGATCCGGCGGTCGGGGGTCGTGCGGACGGAGGGGGTGGTCGTGCCACGGATCCTCGGCGTGGGCGGGTCACCGGGTGGCCGTCGAGGTCGTAGTCGACGCCCGGCGTCGGGTCCCACGGCATCGGCGGGCTCGGCGTCGGCGATCCCGGCGCCGGCCGGCGTCGGCCGGCGGAGCTCGGGCTCGACCGGGGCGGGCTTCGGGTACAGCTCCCAGACCGCGGGCGGGATGCGCTTGACGAACTGCGTCGGCCAGCCCGAGCAGGATGGGCATCTCGTCGGGCGGGATCTGGTGGCTGATGAGCAGCACGAACCGGCCCATCGTCTCGAAGCCGACCGCGCCCTTGGTCTCGAGCAGGAACTGCATCATCTGCGGGTCGATCAGCGCCGACGCGAAGCGCCGGTCGTCGCAGGTGACGTGGAAGGTGTCGTTGAACTCCTCGGACTCGAAGTGGATCGGGTCGCCGGCCAGCCGTCGAGAGCCTCGCCGACCACGCTCCTGGTGCATGACCCGGAGCTCGGGGAACGACCCGTCGGGCTGGGCCAGCGGCGCAGGTGAACCAGTGCCACGTCTCGACCTCGCGGCCCGTAACGGTCGTGGCTGATCTGGTAGAAGCCGTAGTCGAAGACGCGGGCCTGGCGATCCGCCCGGCTCCGCGACGTCGGCGTCGCGCCACATCACGTTCTCGACCCGCGCGTCCGTCGCCCTCGCGGAACAGCGGGAAGGCGACCTCGGTGCGAGCCGAACGGGATCGACCTCGGAGAACTGGAGCCCCTTGGCCGCGGCGATGTCGGGGATCTCGGTCGCGGCGCTGGTTCCGGCGGATGCTGCACCAGCGCCGACGGCACGGCCGAGGCGACAGCACGGCCGCGACGACGAGCGAGACCCAGCAGGACGTCAGCCCGACGGCTTCAGTCGCGGCGGAGGCGGCGGGGGCGGCGGCAGGCGGGTCGGGGGCGTAGGCGGGGTAGGGCGACGGCGGGGCGCGGGGCGGCGGGGCCGGGGCGGGCCACCGACCGGCCGGCGGGGGGAAGTCGGTGTCGCCCGGTGCCGTACGGGCGCGGTGGGGTCGGGCGGATCGAGCAGCAGGCGTCGATGTGGTCGGCCGCGTTCGGGGCGTCCGAACAGGAAGCCCTGGGCCAGGTCGACGCCCAGGCCGAACAGCAGCGCCGGCCTCCTCCTCGGTCTCGATGCCCTCGACGATGGCGATCATGCCCAGGTCGTGGGCCAGGTTGGTGACGTGGCGGATGATCGCCTGGTCCTCGTGGCTCATGGCCAGCTCCTGCACGAAGAGCCGGTCGATGCGCACGAGGTCGAGGCGCATGTCGCGCATCGCGGCCAGCGACGCCATGCCGGTGCCGAAGTTGCCGAGCCCGAGCTTGACGCCCGCGTCCTTGAGCCGGCGCAGCGCGGTCCACGTCGACGAGCCGTTGTAGCGGATGGCCTCCTCGGTGATGTCGAGGCACGAGCCGATCGGGGGGCATGCCCGATGGCAGCCAGGATGCGCAGCACCGTCTCGTCGAACCCGGGCATGGCCAGCTGGTGGGCGCCCACGTTGCAGGTGACGAACAGCGGGGGCGCGCCGGGTGCGTCGCCGACCAGGCCACGGCCTGGCGGCACGTCTCGTCGATGACCCACTCGCCCACCGGCACGATGAGGCCGGACTTCTCGAGCAGCGGCAGGAAGTCGTGGGGGAACATCACGCCCGTGTTGGTGGCGCCCGGCGCCTGCCAGCGCAGCAGGGCCTCGGCGCCGATCAGCTCGTGGGTGTCGGCGCGCACGATCGGCTGCCAGTGCAGCAGGAACTCGTGGTTCTCGAGCGCCGAGTACAGGCGGGCCTCGTCGATGCGGGTGTGTGTAGCGACCGCGCTTGGTCTCGTCGTGGATGACGTAGATGCCCGGACCGCCGTCGCGGGCCGACACCAGCGCCTGGTGGGCGTCGCGGACGAGCTCGCCGACGTTGCCGTAGGCAGTCGCTGGCGATGGCCAGGCCGAGGTGGCAGCGCCACGGTGACCTGCTGGCTGCCGAGCTGGTAGGGCGGCGCCGACCGTCTCGAGCAGCGCCCGGGCGATCTGGTCGGGTGCGTCCACCGAGTCCGACTCCGGGAACGACGACCGCGAGCTCGGCGCCGCCCCAGCGCAGGACCTGGGTGCCCTCCCAGCCGAGGCTGACCAGGCGCTCGGCCGCCTGGCGCAGCACGAAGTCGCCGGCGTCGGGCCCGAAGCTGTCGTTGACGTCGCGCAGCGAGTCGAGATCGACGAAGGCCAGGATCACCCGCGTGCTCGTCGGTCGGCTGGCGGCCGCGGCCTGCGTTCAGCCAGTCGTGCAGCACGCGCGCGGGTGGGCAGGCCCGTGAGCGGGTCACGCTGAGAGCGTCGGGCGCCACCTCGGCGTTCGGTGCGGCGCCCTTCTGTCGGCGTCGCCCGAGCACGCGGCTGCGCTCGGTACCGGATGTCCCGTGATCACTCATCGCAGCCTCTCCCCGGGGTTGACGGCGAGCATCTACTCGTACGCGCTGAGGCGGATCTGCACCTTGGCGAGCAGCTTCTGCAGCTCGGTCTGTTCGCCGTCGGCCAAGTGGAGCTCGGTGGCCTGGCTGGCCGCCATGATGTCATCCGCGCCGGCCACGTCCTCGTTCACCAGGGGATTCGAAGGCCCGCATCCGGCGTTGGCCGAAGCTGAAGCTCTCGAAGGTCTCGCTCCGCGATCGGCGGGCGGGAGCGACGATCTGGTCGTCGGTCGACCGGGCCTCGATCCGCTCGACCTCGGCGATCGGGTCGAGCGTGTCGAAGCCCTGGAGCTCGTCGAGCGGGTTGGTGTCGCTCGGTGCGGTGGTCGGTGTCCCAGGTGGCGGTGCCGGCCCAGGTGTCGTCGTTGCTCCAGGTCGTCGGTCCAGTTGGTGGTCGGAGCGGCGGGCTCGACCGGTGGGCTCGGCGGGCGGACCGGGGCCAGCGGAGCGGGCGGGGCATCGGGGAGGGAGGTGTGCTGACCGGGGGGGTCCAGGCGTTGAGGCTGGCGTCGGGGCTCCACGGAGCGAGCGGCTGGCTGGGCGTGAGGTTGCCGACCTGGGTCTCGTCGGCCTCGTGGCGGGCCTCGGCGAACGGATCGGTCGTGTCGGGCTCGGTGAACGCGCAGGGCCACGACCGCCGCGCCGATGCCGACGAGGACGACGAACAGCCCGACGGTCGTGCTCGATCGCCACCGCCAGGATGATGCCGAGGACGACGATCCCGCCGATCCCGATGAGGACCTTGGACTCTCTGCTCACGTTTCGATGACCTCCGCCTGCGTCGCCTGGCGCGGACTGGGTGTGGCGTGACTGAGGGGCTCGGAGCTTCACCCTGCTCGTTGATTCTTATCGGCACGAGGTCGCGGAACGGTAGGGAAATCTGTTGGATCTCTCCCCGGGGCGTGCCGAGACGTCTTTCCCCTGTTGCTCACGCCTGTCGGCCGGTCTCCCCGGGCTCGAGAGGGCGCAGGGCCAGATCGATCGCCAGCCAGATGGTCTTCGAGAACGGGAAGAAGGCGAAGGGCACGATGACCGCCACGGCGACCGGCGCGATGGCCAGCGTCACGGTGGACACGTCGGGGTAGGTGAGCAGGAAGACGCCGATCAGCACCACGAACAGCAAGGCGAAGCTGACGATCGTGTTGAGGCCGACGCTGCCCGTCCAGCGTGCCCTCGGCCCGCTCGAAGCGCAGATGCCGCAGCGGGGGCAGCGTTCGACCATCCGGAACCAGCGCCGGAAGAGGTGGCCCTGGCCGCACACCGGGCAGCGGCGGCGCAACGCCCGCGACCACATCGTCCGGCTCGGCGGCGTCTCCAGGTGGTCACGGCACCATCGTGGCCCAGGACGCCCGGCGACCTGCCTCTGCCCGTCCGACCGGGTCCCGGCCTGTCGTCGCAGAACTAGAACGGGTTATCGTTCCGCCGGTGGACATCGAGGACTCCCCCGAAGAGGCGGCCTTCCGGGCCGAGGCGCGGGCCTGGCTGGGCGCCAACGCGCCGGCCAAGGGCTCGGCGGACGACTTCTCCGAGGCGTTCTTCGACCAGCCGCGCCGACACCGGCGACCACCATGCGCGCTGAACGCGGCGTGGCAGCGCACGCTGTGGGACGGCGGGTGGGCCGGCATCAGCTACCCGCGCGAGTGGTACGGGCGCGGCGGCTCGCTGATCCAGGAGGTGATCTTCGCCGAGGAGATCGGGCACGTTCGGCGTGATCACCGGCGCGTTCGCGGTCGCCCACTCGATGGTCGGGCCGGCCATCCTCGAGCTCGGCACCGACGAGCAGCGCCACCGGTTCATCCCCGCCATGCTGCGCGGCGACGAGATGTGGTGCCAGCTGTTCAGCGAGCCGGGCGCGGGCAGCGACCTGGCCGGGCTGTCCACGCGGGCCGAGCGCGACGGCGACCAGTGGGTCGTCAACGGGCAGAAGGTCTGGACCTCGAACGCCGACACCAGCCACTACGGCATCCTGCTGGCCCGCACCGACCCCGACGCCCCGAAGCACCGCGGCATCACCTACTTCCTGGTCGACATGACCACGCCGGGCATCGACGTGCGTCCGCTGCGCCAGATGACCGGTGAGTCCCACTTCAGCGAGGTGTTCCTGACCGACGTCGCCATCCCCGACGCGGCGGTGCTCGGCGGCCACGGCCGAGGTCGGCGAGGGCTGGCGGGCGGCGGTGCACACGCTGGCCAACGAGCGGGCGATGATCGGCGGCGCGCAGTCCATGACCGACATCGAGCCCGGTGGTCGAGCTGGCCCGCCGGACGGGCCTGCTCGGCGATCCGGTGGTCCGCCAGGAGCTGGCCGCGGCCCACATCCGCATGCGGATCATCACCTACCTCGGGCTACCGGGCCCGCACCGCGATGAGCCAGGGTCGAGCCGCCGGGACCCGAGACGTCGGTGCGTGAAGCTGGCCTTCGCCGAGCACTTCCGCCGCGCTGGCCTCGCTGGCCAAGGCCGTCCAGGGCGCGTCGGGGATGCTCGACGACGACGGCGACCGACGGCTCGACGGCTGCTGACGTGGCGGTTCCTGTTCTCGCCGTCGACCGGCATCGCCGGGGGCACCAACGAGGTGCAGCGCTCGATCATCGGCGAGCGGGTCCTCGGGCTGCCCCGCGAGGAGCGTCCGCCCGACACGCCCAGACCGTCGATGAGCCGCGAGCCCGTCGCGGCCACCCGGTAGGCTCCGGCCACGATGGCCTCCAGCTCGGACGACCTCGCATCGGGCGAGCGCGGCGCTGGACGACCCCGCGCCGGCGGTCAAGGAGGACCAGCTCACCAAGAGCCAGGCGGCCCGGCGCAGCCGGGTCATCCGGGCGGCGATCGAGCTCGCCGCCGACGGCGGCTACGACGCGGTGCAGATGCGCGACGTCGCCGCGCAGGGCCGGGTCGCCCTGGGCACGATCTACCGGTACTTCACCTCGAAGGACCACCTGCTGGCCGCGGCCCAGGTCGAGTGGGTCACCGACCTCGAGCGCCGGGTCGGCCAGCGCCCGCCCCGGGGCGACACCACCGCCGACCGCATGGTCGAGATCCTGCGCCGCGCCACCCGCGCCATGGAGCGCGAGCCGGCGCTGACCGCCGCGCTGGTCACCGCGATGTCGTCACCCGATCCGGGCGTGGCCGAGTGCCAGCGCGAGATGGGTCTGGTCATGGGGCGCATCCAGGCGCAGGCCTTCCCCGACCACTTCGATCCCGACATCCAGCAGCGCATCATCGACGCCATCGAGTTCATCTGGTTCTCGTCGCTGCTGGCCTGGGCCAACGGCTGGGTCGGCATCGGCGACGCCGGCGAGCGCCTCGCCTCCGCCGCCCACCTCCTGCTCGATCAGTACGACTGATCTATTGACCCTCCGGTCGGCAAGCCTCCCTGCGGGCGCTTCGCCATCCGGCTGTCACGGCTGGAGCGGCTTCGCTCCGCTCCGACGCCGGGGAGCCCCGCTCAGGGCTGGGAGATGTGGGTGATGTCGAGGGGCACCTCGGGGATGACGCCGGCGACGAGGTCGGGCAGGAACTCGCGGAGGCGGATGGGGCAGCACCGGCTCGGCGCTGGCCAGCAGCGCATCGAGGTCCCACCAGCGGTGACCGGCGAAGGCGGCCGCCTCGAGCAGCTCGAGGGCGGCCGGACGCACGTCGTGGGCCTCGTCGCACCAGGCCACGTGCACCCGCTCGTGCTGGTCGAAGTGCAGCCCGGCGAAGTCGAACACCGAGTGCTGCGTCCAGACGCACGGCCCGATCCGGGCGTCGGTGATGCCCGTCTCCTCGTAGAGCTCGCGGCGGGCGGCATCCTCGCTCGACTCGCCCCCGTCGATGCCGCCACCGGGGATCTCCCACCAGGAGGGCTTGGCGCGGTCGGCCGGATCGGACGCCGACAGCAGCAGCACCTGCGAGGCCGCGTTCAGCAACACGACACGGGCCGCCTGGCGGCGCAGGGTGTAGGGGCTCATCGTGACCTCGCATCGAAACGATGCAGCCTAGGTCGGGCCGGACTCGTTGCCGCCGTCGGTGCGGGCGGCGTCATCGTCGTCGGCGACGGCGCAGGTGGCCACCAGGCCCTCGTAGTGACTCGGCCCGCTCAACCAGACCGGCGAGTAGGCGCACACCAGGTGGGCGGTGGCCGACGGGTCGTGGCGTCGGTCGGCGGACTCGGCGTGAGCGTTCATGGCGGAACCATCTCCTCGTTGAGCGGGTTGCAGCCGTGCGGTGTTCTGGTTCTGTCGAGGGTATCGGCGGTCGACCCGCCGAAGCTGAGCGCCCCGACCGGGAAGGGCCGTCTGGATCGGACGATCTGATCCATTCGGATCATGGCCGCCGGCCAGAGGTTACGGAGCGCCGCGGCGACGGTGGGGGATCCGCGACCGGTCAGCGCCGGTCAGCGCTCGTCGAGCCACTCGATCCACAGGGCGTGCGCGTGCATCCAGGCCAACGACCACTGCTCGACCCGGGGACCGTCCCAGAGCGCGAGGCCGAGGCGGGTCGGGACCTCGCCGGTGTCGATGGCCGGTCGCCGGCTGACCGGGCCGAGCCACGGCACGGTCATCTCGTACTCCGCGGTGATGTAGGCGATCGCCCGGTGCCGCGCGATGGACTCGACGCGGTCGTGCAGCGCAGCGCGGGCCTCGGGGCGCAGGTAGGCGAGCACCCAGGTCGACACCAGGCAGGGCAGCGTGCCATCGGGGACGGTGGCGACCGCGTCGCTCGACCAGGTCGACGATGTCGCCCGTCCAGAGCTCGGGCGGATCGGCCCGCGCCACCGTGACCGCGGCGTCGAACCGCTCGGCGCGGCCGGGAACGTCGGGCCAGATGCAGGCGCGCAGCCATCGGATGGCGTCGTCGTCGCCGATGTCGACGGGGGCGCGGTCGACACCCAGACGCGACGTGATGACCGGCGGGGTCGCGCCGATCGGGGGGCGACGGGTGCCGCGCAGCTCGCATCGCAGGTGGACCGGCGAGTCGTCTGGACCCGTCGACCCGACGGGCACGTAGTCGACGTGGTAGCGATCGAAGAGGAGGTTCAGGCCGGCGCTCGTGCCCAGCTCGATCAGACCGACGGGCCGATCGTCGAGCGCGGCCAACGTCGCCAGCGCGGGGACGAGGGCGGCCGAGCGCCCGACCTCGTTGGTCTGCACCTGGCGGGTGCTCAACAGCTCGCTGACCTCTCCGGCCTGCTCGATCACGAAGGCGCGGAAGGCGGGCCACACGTCGGGATCGGCGGGATCGGCCCCGTCGACGATGTCGGCGTAGACGCGGGCCAGGTCGCAGTCGGGCCGCCGCAGCAGCATGTCGTGCACGCACGCGAAGAACAGCACCGGCGCGTGGCTGCGCTGGTTGGCCTCGGTCACGAGGGTGGGGATGGCGTCGTCCTGGGCGATGTGACGGGCGAGGTGCTCGTAGAGCGGGCTGTAGCCGTGGAAGTCGCGATCGGCGAGGAACCCGAAGATGCCGGCGACCTTGACCGCGGCGTCGGGGAGCGGTGCGCCGGTCACGTGCGCAGGGTACCGGCCGCGGCCCACCCGTCCGGGGAGTCGGAATGTCGGCTCCAGGCGGATGTATACGATGCGGCCATGACGGATGCGACGAGCGGCGGCGAGTCCGGCGAGGGCACGCGTGGCGACCTCCATGTGGGGCACGACGCCGAGGTTGGTGCGCCAGTCGGCGCTGGCCTTCGCCGGCCGTCCGGCCGTCGTCGACGGTGACGTGACGCTGACCTACGACGACCTCGCCGACGCCGTTCACCAGGCGGCACGGGCGTTCATGGCCGCCGGACTGCAGCCCCGCGACCGCGCGGCCATCTGGGCGCCAAACATCGCCGAGTGGATCGTCGCCGCGCTCGGCCTGCACTCGGCCGGGGGCGTGCTCGTCCCGCTGAACACGCGCTTCAAGGGCCACGAGGCCGGCGACATCCTCGACCGCAGCGGGGCCCGGCTGCTCTTCACCGTGACCGACTTCCTCGATGCCGACTACACGGTGCTGCTCCGCGACGCGCTCGGCGGTCCCGGCGACGGCCGACCGGTGGCCGCGCTCCCGTCGCTCGAGCGGGTGGTCGTCCTGCGCGGCGCGACCGCGGAGGGCTGCGAGTCCTGGTCCGACTTCCTCCGTTCCGGGGATGCCACGCCGACCGAAGCGGCCGACCAACGCGCGCTGGCGGTCGACAGCGGCGACCTGTCCGACATCCTGTTCACGTCCGGCACCACCGGGCGGTCCAAGGGCGTCATGACCACCCACGGTCAGAACCTGCGGGCCTATCGCGACTGGTCCGAGGTCGTCGGACTGCGCGAGGGCGACCGCTACCTGATCGTCAACCCGTTCTTCCACGCCTTCGGCTACAAGGCCGGCATCCTCGCCTCGCTCATGATGGGGGCGACCATCCATCCGCAGCTCGTGTTCGACGTGCCCCAGGTCATGGCACGCGTCGCCGCCGAGCGCATCACGATGCTGCCCGGACCGCCGACGCTCTACCAGACCATCCTCAACCATCCGGACTTCGCGTCGTTCGACCTGTCGTCGCTGCGGCTCGCCGTCACCGGGGCGGCGGCCATCCCGGTCGAGCTGATCCTGCGGATGCGGCGCGAGCTGCACTTCGAGAACATCATCACCGGCTACGGCCTCACCGAGTCGTGCGGCATCGCCACGATGTGCCGCTACGACGACGACCCCGAGACGATCGCGACCACCTCGGGGCGCGCCATCCCCGAGCTCGAGGTGCGCTGCGTCGATCCCGACGGCGCCGAGGTGCCGCGCGGCGAGCCGGGCGAGGTCATCATCCGGGGCTACACCGTGATGAAGGGCTACCTCGACGACGAGTCCGAGACCGCCGCCACCATCGACGTCGACGGCTGGTTGCACACCGGTGACATCGGGATCATGGACGAGGCGGGCTACCTGCGCATCACCGATCGCACCAAGGACATGTTCATCGTCGGCGGGTTCAACGCCTACCCGGCGGAGATCGAGAACCTGATGCTGGCCAACGAGTCGATCGCCCAGGTGGCGGTGATCGGGATACCCGACGAACGCATGGGCGAGGTCGGCATGGCGTTCGTCGTGCCCCGACCCGGCGAGGCGATCGAGCCGGACGAGCTCATCGCGTGGAGCCGCGAGCGCATGGCCAACTTCAAGGTGCCGCGACGCGTCGAGGTGGTCGACGAGCTCCCGCTCAACGCCACCGGCAAGGTGCTCAAGTACGAGCTGCGGGCACGCGCCGTCAGCTGAGCCCGGGCGGGCGCGACCGGGTAATCTCGATCTCGGTGAACCGAACCGGGCTCCCGCCCGGTAGATAGCGTCATGAAGAACCTCACTCCCACCACCCTGGACCCGTCCCCCTCACCGCTTCGGCGGATCCCGCGCCGTCGGGCCGGGCTGGCCGGATGCGTCGTCGCCCTCGCCTTGCTGGGGGCCGCGTGCTCGTCGTCGCCCAAGGTGTCGACGGGGGGCAATCCCCGACGACCGAGCACTCCGACGACGACCGCCACGACGAAGGCGGGAGGATCCGGCGGTGGCGTCGGGTTCTAGCCGACTTGCCGAGCGGTCCGAGCTCGGGCCGCCACCGACCGTCGATGCACGACGGGTCTACCTGCCTGCAGTCGCGATCGTGGCGGCCGCCTTCACGCTGATCGCCGTCGGGTGGTCGAGCCATTGGGGCGGGGCGAGCTTCGCCGCCTCGATGACCGACCAGCGAGTGGTCGTCGTCGGTCCGCTGACGCTCGCCATCCTGGCGGTCATCCTCGTCGTCGAGCGGGTGCGACCCGCCCAGATCCGGCCGCTCGTCGCCCGCGGCCATCGACAAGACGCCCTCTACACGGTGCTCAACGCGACCCTGGTCGTGCCCCTCGTGGTGGCCCTCTCGCTGTCGTTCGCCACGGTCGCGCAACGGGACTTCCGGTGGATCGTCGTGCCGCAGTTCGGCTACCTGCCGCGATGGGCCGTCATCGCGCTCATCTTCGTGGCGATGGACGCCTGCAACTGGCTCGCGCACCTCGCCAACCACCGGGTCCGCCCGCTCTGGCGCTTCCACGAGCTGCACCACTCCCAAGAGGACATGAGCGTGCTCACGGTGTTCCGGACCCATCCGCTGATCCACGTGTCGTACCTCGTCGCGCTGATCCCGGGGATCGTGCTCGTGGCCAACGGCGCCGTGCCGACGGCGTTGCTCGTCGGCTACGCGGGCTTCGTGGCGTTCGAGCACTCGAACACCAACCTCGGGTTCGGTCCGTTGGAGCGGATCTTCGTCAGCCCCAACTACCACCGCATCCACCACAGGCTCGATGGTGCCCAGGACGTCAACCTCGGCTTCGCGCTCACGATCTGGGACCAGCTCTTCCATCGGGCGGTGTTCCCGACCGAGGCCACGATCCGCGCCGACACCGGGCTGCCCGGACGACCACTCGTCGTGGAGCAGGCGGGCGACCGACCGCACCACCTCGCCACCATGCTCGGCCAGCTCTGGGGGCCGTTCCGCCCGCTCGATCATCGCGGCGACGACGTGGCCGGGTCGTGATCGCGCCGCCACGTGGAACGAGCAGCGCGCGCCCGCGGCCGGTCACTGCTCGCGACCGCGTTCCGCACGGAACCTTCGACCCTGGGCACCGACATCGCCGCGGTCGCCGTTCGCGTCGTGCTCGTCTGGATCTTCATCTACTACGGGGCGGGCAAGCTCTTCGGTGCGTTCAACGGTCCGGGCATCCACGAGACGTCGCTGTTCATGGCACAGACCGCCCACCTGCACCCGGGCGGTCTCTTCGCCGTCGTCGCCGGCGTGATCGAGTTCGGTCGGTGCGCCTGGCGCTCGCGCTCGGTCTCGCGTCGCGGCTCGCCGCCCTCGCCCTGCTCGGTGACCAGGTCGTCGCCATGATCACCGTGACCTGGTCCCAGGGTCTCTCGTCCTCGACCGCGCCGGGCTACGAGCTCAACCTGGCGCTCGTGGCCATGGCCCTCGTGATCGTCGGGATCGGCGCGGGCCGACCGAGCGTCGACGCGATCATCGGGCGCCGCCTCCGGGCCGGATCCGACACCGATCACCCGTCATGATGACCGACGGCGCGCCCCGGCCAGACGACGCCGTCGTCGAAGCGCCCGGGCCGTCACGCCGTACGCTCCTGCTCCGCACGGGTGCCAACCTCGTCGGCGCGGCGGGCGCCGCGTGGTTCGCGGTTGCCGGATATCGCCACTTCCAACAGAGCCATTCGCTGATCGGCGCGGTGTTCTTCGCCGTGCAGCTGTGGATCGTGATCGCCTACCTCGTGCGACGCCCGGCCCGCCGCGTCAGCCTGCGCACGAGCGACTGGCTGCTCGCCTTCGGCGGCACGTTCGGCGGTGTGCTGTTCAGGCCCGACGGCCTGCACACGCACGTGGGGGTGGTGGCGGGGCTCGTCCTCCAGGTGGCGGGACTGGCCCTGTGCGCGGCCGCGTTCATCGCCCTCGGCCGCTCGTTCGGGTTCGCGCCGGCCGATCGGGGCGTGAGGCGGCGCGGTCCCTACGCGATCGTCCGTCATCCCATCTACGCGTCCTACGTCCTCCTCATGCTCGGCTACCTGTCGCAGAGCCTCTCGACGCGAAACGCCCTGGTGATGATCTTCGTCTGCGGTTGCAACGTCGGGCGGATCCGTGCCGAGGAGCGCTTCCTCGCCGCGGGGACCGAGTACGCCAGCTACCAGGCCGCCGTGCGCTGGAGGCTCGTCCCCGGCCTCTGGTGACGATGACGCGATCGATTTGGTCACCCAAAACCACATCGACCTAACGTGTCGTCAGATTTCGAACGCCGGTTCAACGCGGACGGGCGTGAAGGGTGACGAGTGGATCTGCGGTATTCCGAATCGGACGAGCGCTTCCGCCACGAGCTGCGCGGATGGCTGGCCTCCGTGTTGCCGACCCTCGAGGCCAAGCCGGCGCCCGACGACTGGCCGGCCCGGCGTGCGTACGACACGGCGTGGCAGCGGACCCTGTTCGACAACGGGTACGCGGGCGTCAACTGGCCCGCCGAGTTCGGGGGCCGCGGGGCCACCCTGGTCGAGCAGCTGATCTTCCTCGAGGAGACCACCCGGGCCGGTGCGCCCTACGTCGGGGTCAACTTCGTCGGCACGTTGCACGCGGGGCCGACGATCATGGCCGAGGCCAGCGCCGAGCAGAAGGCCGAGCACCTGCCGCGCATCCTTCGGGGTGAGGAGGTGTGGTGCCAGGGCTTCAGCGAGGCCGGCTCGGGCAGCGACCTGGCGTCGCTGTCGTGCCGGGGCGTGCGGGACGGCGACGAGTACGTGATCACCGGCGAGAAGATCTGGACGAGCTTCGCCCAGGTGGCCGACTGGTGCGAGCTGCTGATCCGCACCGACCCCGAGGCCCCCAAGCACAAGGGCATCACCTGGGTGATGTTCCCGATGGACTCGCCCGGCATCGAGATCCGCCCGATCGAGACGATCGTGGGCAGCTCCGAGTTCAGCGAGGTGTTCTTCGACGAGGCGCGTGTGCCGATCATCAACCGCGTCGGCCTCGAGAACGACGGCTGGCGGGTCGCGATGGTCACGTTCGGCTTCGAGCGCGGCACCGGATTCGTGTCCGATCTCGTCGAGACCGACCGGCTGCTGTCCGAGTTGGTGACGCTGGCCCGCATGGTCACGCGCAAGCAGGCGACGGCGTGGGACGACGTGGCCCTGCGCCGCGAGATCGGCCACCTGCAGGCCGAGATGGACGCGCTGTGGGCCCTGACCAAGCGGAACCTGTCGCAGGCGGCGCGATCGGGCGTGCCCGGCCCGCTCGGCTCGGTGGTCAAGGTGGCGTACTCCGAGCTGTTCCAACGCATCACCGACGTGGCCATGCGCGTGCTCGACCGCGGCAGCCTGTCGCGTGACGATCTCGGCGACTGGCCGTCGGGTCGCTTCGTCGAGGAGCGCCTGCGCAGCACGTCGTTCACCATCGCCGCGGGCACGAGCCAGATCCAGCGCAACATCATCGCCGAGCGCATCCTCGGCCTGCCGAGGGAGTAGCGGTGTCGACTGTTGCATCGTGCGCGCCACCGTCGAGTGTGTTGCATCGCGCGTCACCGACGAACTGGCGGGAGTGAAGTGGACTTCGAGCTGAGCGAGGACCAGGCCGCGCTGGCCGAGGGGGTGCGCAGCTTCTGCGCGGGCCGCTTCCCGATCGCGGTGGTGCGCGACCTCGTCGACGTCCGGCGGGGTCGACCCGAGCCGTTGGCGCGAGCTGGCCGACCTCGGTCTCTTCTCGCTGCGCCTGCCCGAGTCCGACGGCGGGGCCGAGCTCGGTTGGACCGACGCCGTGCTCGCCTTCGAGGAGCTCGGGCGGTCGCTGGTGCCCGGTCCGCTCGTGTGGACCCACCTGATGGCCGGCACCGTCGACGGGGCGGACTCCGGGGCGGTGGTCGTGGGCGGTGTCGACCGCGACGACCCGAGCGGTGTGATCGAGCTCGCAGCTGCCCTCGACGTGCTGGTCGTGCTCGACGACGACGGGCGCGTGGGCGGTCGACGCGTCGACCGTCGAGGTCGAGCCGCTCGATCCGCCGCTCGATCCGCTGACCCCGGTCTCACGGCTCACCGCGGCGCTCCCGCAGGGCGAGCGCGTGGCTCGGACCCGACGAGGTCGATGCCCTGCGCGTGCAGGGGGCCGTGCTGACCTCCGCGCTGGCAGCTCGGCGTGGCCGAGGCCAGCACCGACCTGGCCGTCGCCTTCGCCAAGGAGCGCCAGCAGTTCGGGCGTCCGATCGGCGCGTTCCAGGCGCTCAAGCACCTGATGGCCGACATGTTCGTGCGCTCCGAGCTGGCCCGCGGCGCCGTCTACGCGGCCGGCGTCACCCTCGACGATCCAGCGGTCGGCTCGGTGGAGCGGGCGGCGGCGGCGGCCAAGGTCACCGCCGGCGAGGCGGCCATCGGCAACGCCAAGACCTGCGTCCAGGTCCACGGGGGCATGGGCTACACGTGGGAGATCGACGCCCACCTGCTGCTCAAGCGGGCCTATGTGCTCGAGCCGGCTTTCGGCGGCCGCGACGACTGGGCCGACCGCATGGCGGGCCTGCTCGCGGCCGGGTGACGCCGGCCCGCGGGCCTGTCACACTGGGGTCGTGGGCATGTCCCCAGCGGTCCTGGTGCGACGGGGGTTGTCGAAGCGCTGCCCGGTCTGCGGTGAAGGCCATCTCTTCCGCCACTGGGTGTCGATGGCCGACGACTGTCCGGGCTGCGGCCTGCACTTCCGGCGGGCGCCCGGCCAGTGGATGGGCTCGTGGTTCCTCAACCTGTGCGTGGCCCAGTCGGCCATCGTCCTGGTGCTGATCGTCGGCGTGGCGGCCACCTATCCGACGCCGCCGATGGCGATCGTCGGTGGGCTCGGCGCGTTCGTGGCGGTCGTTCGTGCCGCTGGCCTTCTTCCCGTTCTCGCGGACGATGTGGACGGCGCTCGACCTGATCATGGAGCCGCTCGAGCTCGACGACGGCGTGGCCCCCGGCTACGAGCTCGAGTTCGACACGGCCCGTCGCGCCTGACTCACGGTCCGGCGGTGGTGGTCGTCGTCGGGGGGACGACGTGCTTGGTCGTGGTCGTCCTGGCCGGCGCGGTCGAGGTGGTGGTGGCCACCGTCGAGGTCGGCGTCGAAGTCGGCGTCGGCTGCCCGGCTGTGGTCACCGTCGTCGACCCCGTCGTGACCGATCCCCCGTGCGGTGCGGTCGTCGTGGTGGTGGGGGGCGGCGGCGGGGCGTTCGGGTTGACGACGGTCACCGTGAAGGTGGCCGTCTTGAGCACGGGCGATCCGGCCCTGGGCCGGGAGTAGCGGAGCGCGATCGTGGCCGTGCCGTAGGCGCGCCCGCCGAAGAGCAGCGCCTGCTGCACGACGGTCGCGCCCGGGCCGTGCGGGTGGTGCGGAAGGCGCTGCCGATGGACAGCAGCACCGCGGGGTTCGGCGGGGTGACGGGTTGCCAGCTCAGGCCGGACCGCGGGTCGGCAGGCAGGGCGATGACGAACTCATGTCCGAGCGCCACCCGGATGGGCTGACGAGGGTCGCTGTACACGCGCGGAGCGGCCAGGGCGGACCCGGCCGATGCGGCGCGGGTCGTCGCCGTGGGGTCGGCACGCCCGCTCGAGCCACAGGCGGTGACGGCGACCGCCAGGACCAATGCGACGACGAGCGAGGCGGTCGGGAGAAGCGCCGGGCGGCGGCGGGACGAGTCGATGCCGGCAGTATGGCCCGCGTGCCGGACCAGGTCCGGCCGGTCCGCCGTCCTGCTGCGCGAGCGAGCTGAGCCGACGAGAACGTGTTCTAGAATGCAGCCTCCCCCGTCAGCAGGAGCGACCGGCTCGTGGATTTCGACGACACCCCAGAAGAGGCGGCCGTTCCGGGCCGAGGCCCGGGCGTTCCTCGAGGCCCACGCCGTCGCTCAAGACCGGCACCGACGCCGACTGGTCGCGGGGCGCGGTGGCCTCGGATCCGGTCGATCCAGGCCGAGTACCTGCGCCGGTGCCACGAATGGCAGGCGACCCTCTACGACAACGGCTGGGCCGGGATCACCTGGCCGCGGGCCTTCGGGGGCCGGGGCGGCACGCCGAGCGACAGCATCATCTTCGACCAGGAGGCCCGCCGCTACGACGTGACCACCGGCTTCATCGGAGCCGCACAGCAGCTGGTCGGGCCGCCGATCATGCGCCACGGCAACCCCGAGCAGCAGGCGCGCTACCTCGGGTCCGCTCCTGCGCGGCGACGAGCTGTGGTGCCAGCTGTTCAGCGAGCCGGGCGCGGGCAGCGATCTCGCCGCGCTCGCCACCCGCGCCGTCCGCGACGGCGACGAGTGGGTCGTCAACGGTCAGAAGGTGTGGACCTCCGAGGCCCACCACGCGGACTTCGGCATCCTCATCGCCCGCACCGATCCCGACGCGCCCAAGCACCGGGGCATCACGTTCTTCGTCGTCGACATGCGCACGCCCGGCATCGACGTGCGGCCACTCGTGCAGGCCACGGGGCTGTCGCACTTCAACGAGGTCTTCCTGACCGACGTGCGCATCCCGGCGGCCAACGTGATCGGCGAGGTCGACGGGGGATGGTCGGTGGCGCGCACGGTCATGGCCAGCGAGTCGGGGATGATCGGCGGGGCCGGCCAGACGAGCACGTTCGAGGCGGTCATCGAGCTGGCGCGGGCGTGCGGGCGGACCGACGACCCTGTGCTGCGCCAGCGCCTGGCCGACGTGTACATCCGCGAGCGGATCCTGACCTTCCTGCAGTGGCGGATGCAGACCGCCGTCATGCACAAGCGGGGCACGCCCCCCGATCCGTCGGTGCTCAAGAACGCGTTCACCACCGCGCTGTCGAGGCGCGTCGAGCTGGCCGTCGAGCTCGAGGGCGCGGCGGGGATGCTGGCCGACGGCGACGCACCGCAGGACGGCTTCTGGCAGAAGCAGGTGATGGGCCAGTTCGGGTCGCGCATCGGTGGCGGCACCAACGAGGTGCACCGCAACATGATCGGCGAGCGCGCCCTCGGGCTGCCGGCCGAGCCGCGGGCCGACAAGGACGTGCCCTGGCGGGATCTGGTCCGGTCGTGAGCACCGGGTCGGGCTACGCCGGCCCCACCGACGAAGCCGACGCGACCCGGGAGGCCACCCGCCACGGACACCTGGCCTCGGGGTTCGACCAGGGCTCGGCCCGGCTCATGGCGCGCCTCGGGCTGGCCGCCGGGTGGCGCGTGCTCGAGGTGGGCGCCGGCGGCGGGTCGTTGGCCCGCTGGCTGGCCGACCAGGTCGGTCCTGACGGCGAGGTCCTGGCCACCGACGTCGACCTGCAGTTCGTGGGCGATCAACCTGCCAACGTCGAGGTGCGGCGCCACGACATCGTCGGCGATCCGCTGCCCGCCGCCCACTTCGACCTGGCGCATGCCCGCGCCGTGCTCCAGCACCTCGCCCGTCGCGAGCAGGCGCTGGCCAACATGGTGGCGGCCACCCGTGACGGCGGATGGGTGGTCGTCGAGGACGTCGACTGGCAGGTGTTCGAGAGCCAGGACCTGCCCGAGCCGTTCGCCACGTTGTCGCGGGTCACCCTGGCGAGCTCGAGGGCCGCGTACGGCTACGACGCCTACTGGGGTCGGCGGATGCTGGGCGCCCTGCACGATGCCGGCCTCGAGCAGGTCGAGTCCCGGGGCAAGGTCTCGACGATGCACGGGGGCACCCCCTCGGCCGAGTGGTACGTGCTGGCCCTCGAGCGCACGGTGCCCGCCCTGGTGGCCGACGGGGCGATCGCCCAGGACGTGGCCGACGCGGCGCTGGCGCAGGCCCGGGATCCGGGCTTCACCGTGCTCGGACCCCTGACGATCAGCGCCTGGGGACGCCAGCCAGGCTGAGGACCCGGCTGACGGATCGCTGCCGCGGTGGCATCGGCGCCGGGCGCTGCGAGAATGGCGTCGTGGCCACCACGAAGTACCGCTGGCGCCTGAGCCGGACGAGCCGGATCATCCGCGTGACGCTGCTCGTCCTGATCGGTCTCTTCTTCATCCCCGGGGTCGTCGATGGCGACATCGGCCTGTGGTGGAGAGCCGTGAGCGTGGTCGGCTTCGTCACGTCCGTGCTGGGCGTCCGCACCCTGGTCGGCCCGGTGCTGATCGTGCGCGAGAAGGGCCTCCGGGTGCAGAAGGCCTGGCCGCACCGCCGCGACATCCCCTGGTACCGGATCCTGGCCACCGACGTCGTCCCCGGGTTCTGGAACCTCGAGATCGAGCTGAACTCGGGCGAGCGCGTCGAGCTCCCCCCGGTCGCCGATCTCAACGCCCTCTACGAGGACATCGAGCGCCACCGCACCGCCCTCGACGCCTGACCCCTCTCGCGGCCGGGGTCAGATGCGGGTGTCGCGGTCGGCCCAGTAGGGGTCGCGGAGCTTGCGCTTGTAGAGCTTGCCGTTCGGGTCGCGGGGGAGCTCGGGCAGGAAGTCGATGGTCTTCGGGCGCTTGTAGCCGGCCAGGTTCTCGACGCAGAACGCGAAGATCTCGTCCCGCAGCGCGTCGTCGGGCTCGACGCCCTCGGCCGGCTGCACGACGGCCTTGATCTCCTCGCCCCAGTCCTCGTTCGGGATCCCGAACACGCCCACGTCGCCGATCTTCGGGAACGTCAGAAGCGTCCCCTCGATCTCGGCGGGGTAGATGTTGACGCCGCCCGAGATGATCATGTCCGACTTGCGGTCCTTCAGGAACAGGTAGCCGTCGTCGTCGAGCAGGCCCCAGTCACCGACGGTGAAGAAGCCGTCCTTGCGGTTGTCGTCGGTCTTCTTGCGATCGCCCTTGTACTCGAAGTCGGCCACCGCCAGGCTCATGTAGACGGTCCCCTCGGTGCCCGTGGCCACATCGTGGCCGTCGTCGTCGAGGATCCGGATCTCCGAGTTGGGCCACGCCTTCCCGACCGTGCCGGGCTTGTCCATCCACTCGCTCGCCGTCACGATCGTGCCGCCGCCCTCGGTCGCCGCGTAGTACTCCATGATGGCGTCGCCCCACCACTCGATCATCCGGCGCTTGACCTCGGGCGGGCACGGCGCGGCGGCGTGCACCATGCAGCGCAGCGACGACACGTCGTAGGACAGGCGCACGTCCTCGGGCAGTGCCAGCATCCGGTGGAACTGGGTCGGGACCATGTGGCTGGTGGTCACGCGGTGGCGGTCGATCAGCTCGAGCATGCCCTCGGGTGACCACTTGTCCATGAGGACGACGGGATGGCCCATGTGCAGCGCGTTGGCCGCCCACATCAGCACGGCGGTGTGGTAGAGCGGCGAACCGGTGATGTGCACGTGCCCGTCGAGCGGCTGCACGCCGAACATCCCCTGGAAGCCGCTGAACAGCTCGCCCAGCACGTCGGGATCGAGGTCGACGAGGCCACGCTTGACGCCCTTGGGCCGCCCGGTGGTGCCCGACGTGTAGTGCATCGGAGCGCCCGCGATGCGGTCGTCGGGGGCGGTGGTCGGTTGGCCGGCGGTCAGCTCGGCGAAGGGGCGGAAGCCGTCGATGTGGCCCACGGCGAAGCGCTGCTCGGCCGGAACCGAGATCTCGGTGGCGGCCTTGGTGAGCTCGGCGGCGAAGCGCTCGTGGCCGAGCAGCACCTTGGCGTCGCTGTCGTCGACGATGTAGGCGATCTCGGGGCCCACCAGGTGGTGGTTGATCGGGGTGATGTAGAGCCCGATCTGGGTCGCACCCAGGTAGAACTCGAGCATCTCGAGCCCGTTGGGCACCACACAGGCGACAGTGTCGCCGACCGTGCAGCCGAGGGCTCGCAGGCCGTGGCTGACCTGGTTGGCCGCCGCCAGCAGCGATCCGGCGGTGTGCTCGGTGCCGTCGGGCGCGATCACGGCGATCCGATCGGGATCGGCCTGTGCCATCCTCCAGAAGCCCAACTCGGTCATCGGCTCGTGCCCTCTCGTGTGTCCGGAGCGCCCGCCGCGGACCCGCACCCGTTTGGTGGCGGTCGGCCGGCGTGAAGTAGAACGTGTTGCAGTAGTGTCCAAAACTAGTCCGACGGACGGCACCCCGGTTCCGCCCGCCGTGACCCAGATCGAGACCGAAGATCACCTCAGGGGGAAGGCCATGCGCGCAGCGGTCCTACGGAACACGGGAGACGAGCTCCTCGAGATCGCCGACGGCATCGAGTCCGCACCACTCGGCTCGACCGACGTGCGGGTCGAGATCAAGGCGACGGGCGTGTGCCACTCGGACGTCCACGCCATGAAGGGCGACCTGCCCCAGGGCGTGCCCTTCGTGCCCGGCCACGAGGGCGCCGGCGTCATCACCGAGATCGGCGCGGACGTGCACAGCCTGGCGGTCGGCGACCACGTCATCATCGCCTGGTCGCCCCCGTGCGGGCATTGCGTGGCCTGCGTCGACCAGAAGCAGCCGCACCTGTGCGTGATGATCCAGTTCGCGGTGGCCGGGCTGCCCCGGTTCAAGGAGGGCGACACCGACCTGTTCGGCATGGCCGGCTTCGGCACCTTCGCCGAAGAGATCGTCGTGCCGCAGGAAGGCGCCATCAAGATCGACGACGACGTCCCCTTCGACATCGCCTCGCTGATCGGCTGCGGCGTCACCACCGGCGTCGGTGCGGCCATCAACACGGCCAAGGTCACGCCCGGCTCGACCTGTGTCGTCATCGGCTGCGGCGGGGTGGGCATCAGCGTGATCCAGGGCTGCCGCATCGCCGGCGCCTCGATCATCGTGGCCGTCGACCTCAACGACGAGAAGCTCGAGACGGCCAAGCGCTTCGGGGCCACCCACGCCTGCAAGCCCGACGACCTTCCCGCCCTGCAGGGCGAGGTCACCGGCGCGGCCGGCGGCTTCGACTTCGCCTTCGAGGCCATCGGCTTCCCGCAGACGGTGCGGGCCGCCTACGACGCGGCCCGCCGCGGCGGCACGGTCACGGTGGTGGGCGTCGGCGGCTTCGACAAGCTCGTCGAGTTCAACATGTTCGAGCTGTTCTTCAACGAGAAGACCCTCCACGGCTCGTACTACGGCTCGGCCGACGTCCGTTCGCGACTTCAACCGGCTGCTGCGCCTCTGGAAGACGGGCCGGCTCGACCTCGACGGCATGATCAGCCAGCGGATCAAGATCGACGATGTCAACGACGCCATCGCCAAGATGCTGCGGGGCGAGACCATCCGCAGTGTGATCGAGTTCTGAGGACCGCGGTGAGCTCGACCCCCGACCGCGAAGTCCTTTCCGCGCCCAACATCATCGAGTACCCCTTCACCCGCACGACCGGGCCGGTCATCGGCGCCTTCATGACCGGGCTGCGCGAGGGTGTCCTGCTCGGCATCAGGTCCAGCGACGGGCGCGTCCTGGTGCCGCCGCCCGAATACGACGCCGACACGGCCGAGCCGCTGACCGAACTGGTCGAGGTGGGCGACGAGGGCGAGGTGCTCACCTGGGCGTGGATGGCCGATCCCATGGACGACCAGCCGCTCGACCGCCCCTTCGCCTGGGCCCTGGTCAAGCTGGACGGGGCCGACTCCGGCCTCCTGCACGCCGTCGACGCCGGATCACCCGCGGCCATGTCGACGGGCATGCGCGTCAAGGTGCGGTGGCGGGCCGAGCGCGAGGGCAGCATCACCGACATCGAGTGCTTCGAGCCGGTCGGAGGTGCGGCGTGACCGACCTCGTGCTGCCCGACAGCCTGGCCGGCGTCGAACTCGTGCGGAGCATCCGCACGCCGGCCCGACTCGACTACGTCTTCACCGCCGGCGAGGCCACCTCGACCTTCCTGCGGGGCCTGGCCGAGAAGAAGATCCTCGGTCAGCGGTGCCCCGCCTGCGGCAAGGTCTACGTGCCCGCCCGCGGCGCCTGCCCGACCGACGGCGTCCCCACCGTCGAGGTGGTCGACCTGCCCCACGTGGGCACGGTCACGACCTTCTGCGTGGTCAACGTGCAGTTCTACGGCCAGGCCATGGAGCTGCCCTATGTCAGCGCGCTGATCCTGCTCGACGGCTCGGACATCCCGATCATGCACCTCATCCAGGAGGTCCCGGCCGACCACGTGCACATGGGCCTGCGGGTCGAGGCGGTGTGGGTGCCCGACGACGAGGTCGGCCCGACGCTCGAGAGCATCCGCTACTTCCGGCCCAACGGCCAGCCCGACGCGGACTACGAGACCTACAAGGACAACGTCTGATGACGTGTCCCAGCAAGGACAACGTCTGATGACGTCCCGCAGAAGGACAACGTCTGATGACGTGTCCCAAGCAGAAGGACAACGTCTGATGAGGGACGTCGCCATCATCGCCTTCTCCCAGACGCCGTTGGTGCGCAAGGAGGAGACCCGCAACGAGGTCGAGATGCTCATGCCCATCGTGGGCGAGGTGCTCGGCAAGGCGGGACTGGCCCACGACGAGATCGGGTTCGTGTGCTCGGGCAGCTCGGACTACCTGGCCGGCCAGGCCTTCTCGTTCGTGATGACCCTCGACAGCGTCGGGCCCTGGCCGCCCATCTCCGAGTCGCACGTCGACATGGACGGCGCCTGGGCGCTCTACGAGGCCTGGGTCAAGATGCAGACGGGCACGGTCGACACCGCCCTCGTCTACTCCTACGGCAAGTCCTCGGCCGGCGACATCCGCCGGGTGCTGACCCGTCAGCTCGACCCCTACTACCTGGGTCCGCTCTGGCCCGACCCGGTGGCGCTGGCCGCGCTCCAGGCCCGGCAGTGCCTCGAGGCCGGCGTCGTGACCGAGGCCGAGATGGCCGAGGTGGCGGCCCGCAGCCGTCGCTCCGCCGCCGACAACCCCTTCGCCCAGCTGACGACGAGCGCGGACGCCTCGGCGCTGCTCGACGAGCCGATGTTCGTCGACCCGCTCCGCGTGCACGACTGCCCGCCGGTGACCGACGGCGCGGCGGCGGTGGTGCTGGCCGCCGGTGACGTCGCCCGCGAGCTGTGCGAGCGGCCGGCCTGGATCCGGGGCATCGACCATCGCATCGAGCCGCACAACCTCGGTCTGCGCGACCTCACGCGGTCGGTCTCGACCGAGCAGGCCGCGGCCAAGGCGGGCGTGGCGGGTGGTCAGGTCGACCTGGCCGAGCTGCACGCCCCCTTCACCCACCAGGAGCTCGTGTTGCGCACGTCCCTCGGCCTCGGCGACGACACCGTCGTCAACCCTTCGGGGGCGCGCTGGCCGCCAACGTCGTCATGGCGTCGGGCCTCATCCGCCTCGGCGAGGCCGCCAGCCGCGTCAGCCGCGGCGACGCCGACCGGGCCGTGGCCCACGCCACCTCGGGGCCCTGCCTGCAACAGAACCTGGTCTGCGTCCTGGAGGGGGAGTGACATGGCTGAGCGCATAGCGGTCGTCGGCATCGGCCAGACCCATCACCAGTCGACCCGCGGCGACGTGTCGATCGCCGGGCTCGTCCGGGAGGCCGCGCAGCGGGCGCTCGACGACGCGCAGTACGAGTGGTCCGACATCGACGCGGTCGTGATCGGCAAGGCCCCCGACTTCTTCGAGGGCGTGATGATGCCCGAGCTGTACCTGGCCGAGGCGCTCGGGGCGGTGGGCAAGCCGATGTTCCGCGTGCACACCGCCGGCAGCGTCGGCGGCTCGACCGCCATCGTGGCCTCCGACCTCATCAAGTCGGGCATCCACAAGAAGGTCCTGACCGTCGCGTTCGAGAAGCAGAGCGAGAGCGAGGCCATGTGGGCCCTCTCGCTGCCGATCCCGTTCCAGCCCCCGATGCACGCGGGCGCGGGCGGCTACTTCGCCCCGCACGTGCGCGCCTACATGCAGCGCTCGAAGGCGCCCGACCACATCGGCATCCTCGTCGTGGTCAAGGACCGGTTGAACGCGCTCAAGAACCCCTACGCCCACCTGCACGACGAGACGACGTCGTTCGAATCGGTGCGCGACTCGATGATGCTCTGGGATCCCATCCGCTACTCCGAGACCTGCCCGTCATCGGACGGCGCCTGCGCCATGGTGCTCACCGACGAGGCCGGGGGCGACGCCGCCGCCCATCCGGCGGCCTGGGTCCACGGCACGGCCATGCGCAGCGAGCCCACGATGTTCGCCGGCCGCGACACCGTCTCGCCCATCGCCGGCCAGGACTGCGCCAGGGACGTCTTCGCCCAGGCCGGCATCACCGACCCGCGAGGGCAGATCGACGTCGTCGAGATGTACGTGCCCTTCAGCTGGTTCGAGCCGATGTGGCTCGAGAACCTGGGCTTCGCGGCCGAGGGCGACGGGTGGAAGCTGGTCGAGGACGGCGTGACCCAGATGACCGGCGACCTGCCCGTCAACTGCTCGGGCGGTGTGCTGTCGTCCAACCCCATCGGCGCATCGGGCATGCTGCGGTTCGCCGAGGCGGCCATGCAGGTCCGCGGCCAGTGCGGCGAGCACCAGATCGACGGCGCCCGCACCGCCCTCGGCCACGCCTACGGCGGCGGCTCGCAGTTCTATTCCATGTGGGTGGTGGGCGCCGACAAGCCCTGACGTCAGAGCTTGAGGACTCGCAGGGCGTTTTCGCGGAGGAACTTGGGCCAGACGTCGTCCTTGAAGGCGACGTTGGGCATGTCGCCCCAGATGCGGTCGTAGGTCAGGCCGGCCGGGAAGTAGCCGGCGTAGATGATCTTGTCGGCGCCGCGGGTGTTGGCGTAGTCGATGATCGCCTTCGGATAGTGCTTCGGGGCGAAGGCGGACGTCGAGTAGTAGAGGTTCGGCCACTTGAGCATGAGCTTGACGGCCAGCTCGGTCCACGGTTCGCAGCCGTGGCGGGTGATGAAGGTCAGCTCGGGGAAGAACCAGCACACCTCGTCGATGTGCTCGACGCGCTGCGGCTCCATCGGCACCCGTGGACCCGGCACCCCGGCGCAGCAGAAGATCGGCAGGCCGAGCTCGCAGCACTTGGCATAGATCGGGTAGTAGCGCTTGTCGTTGATGGCCACCTGTGAGCCGGCCGGGAAGGTGGTCACGGCCTTGATGCCCCACTGGTCGTGCATGTCGGCGATGAGGCGCACCGCGTCCATGCCGTCGTTCGGGTCGACGGCCACGCTGCCGAAGAAGCGGTCGGGGTGCTCGGTCAGCGCGCGCTCGGCCGTCCTCGTTGGTCCGTCCCACGCTGATCATGCCGCGCTCGATGCCGAAGCGGTCGAGGTTGTCGAGCACGACGGCCACCGGGTCGACGTTGTCGTCGAGGTCGGCCGGCACGTCCTTGAACATGTACTGCGCGGGGAACGAGAAGCCCTTGCTCTCGTCGTCGCGCAGGTGGGGCGCCAGGAACTTGTAGACGTCCTTGCGGTTGCGGCTGGGGAAGCCCAGGAAGGTCTCGATCACCGGTATCCCGGTCGGCATGGCCATCGGGCGAGCCTAGGCTGCGCCGCCATGGCGTCGTCCCGGTTCGTGCCGCGCTGGGAGATCGAGGGCGTCACCGGGGCGGTGGTGGTGGTCGACGTCCTTCGCGCCTTCACCACCGCCGCCTACGCGTTCGGGGCGGGCGCTCGGCACATCCACCTGGTCGGGACCGTCGGCGAGGCCGTCGCCTACAAGGCGGCCCACCCCGGCGTGCTGGCCATGGGCGAGGAGGGGGGCCGGCGCCAACCCGGCTTCGACTTCTCGAACTCTCCCGTCGAGGTGTCGCAGGCCGACCTGAGCGGCTGCGAGCTCGTGCAGCGCACGGGGGCCGGCGTCCAGGGCGCGTTGGCGGCGCGATCGGCCGAGCGACTCTGGTGCGCCAGCCTCGTGTGCGCGTCGGCCACCGCGGCCGCGGTCGAGTCGGCGGGGCTCGGACCGCCGACCTATGTGATCTCGGGCCGGTTCGAGGACGCTCCCGAGGTCTCGGGATCCGACGACCTGTTCACGGCCCAGCTGATCGAGCGGGCGCGTGTCGGCGAAGACCTCCGGATCGACGAGACCAGGCGAGCCGTGGCCACCTCGGACGAGGCCGAGCGGACGCTCGCGCTGGGCGGCTCCGATGTCGATCCGGCGGACATCGAGTACGCCACGTGCGTCGACGCGTTCGACTTCGCCATGGAGGTCACCCGCGCGCCGAGCGGCCTGGTGCTGACCGCGAGCCGAGGCTGAGAAGAGGCGGGACTACGCGAGTGCGAGGGGACCGACGCGGCTGGCGATGCTCGAGGTGCGGCGATGCTGGCGCAGCACGTCGGCGTCGAGGCCGTTGGTGAGGTAGCAGAACGAGATGTCCGAGTCCGGGTCGGCGAACGCGATCTGCCCGCCGGCTCCGGCGTGGCCGAAGGTGCGGGGCGAGACGGTGTGCCCGAAGCCGCGCATCGTCGCGTCGCGTCCCTCGCCGGCCACGACCAGGCCGAGGGCACGGTTCGAGGACACGCCCATCAGCGGGTCGGGCAGGTGGCCGTGCACCTCGCGCGTGCCGGCGTGCAGCCAGGCGGGATCCCACAGATCCTGCGGGTTGTGCAGGAGCGCCTGGTAGTAGAGGGCCATGTCGGCCGCGTTCGAGACGCCGCCCCCGCCCGGGACGCCGAGCTCACGGATCCCCGGCTGGTTGAAGGCCATCAACGCGGCGTCGGTGACCTCGCCCTGCAGGCCCTCGAGGGTCAGGCCGGCCACGCCGAACACGGCCTCGAGGGCTTCGCTGGTGGGTGGATCGCCGCGAACCTCGAGGTCGTTGATGTCGCCCTGGCGCTCGGGCGGCACCCCGAGGCCGAAGGCACCCAGGCCGAGGGGATCGAGGATGCGCTGCTGGATGAACTGGCGGTAGTCGGTGCCGCTGAGCCGCTCGATCATCTCGGCCATGACCCAGTGGGCCGACGTCGGGTGGTACTCGAAGCGGGTGCCGGGCTCCCAGTTGAGCCGCCACGTCGAGAAGCGCTCGAGCCGCTGCTGGCGGTCGGGCAGGGCGGCCAGGTTCAACGGGGCGTGGGGGAAGCCGCTCTCGTGCAGCAGCAGCTGGCGGACCGTGACGACGTCCTTGCCGTTGGTGGCGAACTCGGGCACGACCTCGGCTACGCGCTGGTCGAGGGTCACCGAGCCGTCGGCCAACAGCAGCCAGAAGGCGCCGACCACCACCGCCTTGGTGGCCGAGAAGATGACGTAGCGGCTGTCGGGCTCGGCGTCACCGATCGTCTCGTGGGCGACGAGTCGTCCACCCGCGGCCACCGCCACCTGGCACGAGGGGAGGATGCCCTCGTCGACCTCGCGGCGGCAGCGGTCGATCAGGGCCGTCAGGGCCTCCGCGTCGACCCCGACGTCGGCCGGATCGTGGATCACCCGTGCACGGTAGCCGCGGACCGCGACGGGCGCGGTGGTACCGTCGCTCGCCGTGACCGACACGCGGACCAGGCGCATCCACTCGCCGATCCGCCTCGTCGAGCAGGCCTTGATGGTGGTCGCGATGCTGGCGCTGATCGCGGCAGTGGTCGTCGGGTTCGTCCCCGTCTCGAACCCTGGCGTCCAGAACTGTGGCAGCCCGTTCGTGTTCTCGTGGCGCACCACCAACGACGTCGTGCTCCCCGGCCCGGGATCGCCGTCGGCCCCCGCCGACGTCACCACGCTGCTCGCGCAGCCACCGTGCCACCGAGCGCGTCGACGATCGCCTGCTCATCTCGGGCCTGGTGGTCGCCCTCGCGGTGGTGACCGGTCTGCTGGGCGCATTCATCGGCCTGTTGGACGACCGCAACGGCTACCGCCACTCGCCCCGGTTCGAGACCTACCTGCGTGAGCGCCCGTCCGGCGCCCCGTCGGATCCCTGGGACCTGCCCGTCGTCCCTGAGCACGACCTGGGCGAGCGGCTCCCCGACATCGAGTGGCGCGAGGTTCGCGTCGTGCTCGGCGTCGGGATCGCCACCACGCTCGCGCTCCTCTGGCTGGCCCCCTGGCACCTCGTGCACGTGGCGCTGTCGCACGTCAGCCTCGGATGGATCGCGGTGGTGGTCGTGCTCGTCGTGGCTGACCTTCCCGATCGCGGCCGGCGCGGCTCCTGGCGGCCGGCGAGCCCGCGGACGGGGGTCGTCGCGGGTTCGGGCCGCTGCTGGCGACGGCGGTCGCGTCGTCGTTCACCGGACGTCTGCTGCCCGAGTACGGATCGGCCGGCCTGGCCGTCCACCAGCTGATCCGTGCGGGCGTCGAGCGCGTCGCGGGCGCGTCGTCGGCTGGTCACGATCGCCTCGGTGGCCGTCGTGGTGCACGCCGTCCTGCTGGTCCTCGTCGGCGTCGTCGCGCTGGCGGCGGGCCAGGTCGCGGCTCCCGCTCTGCGCTGGCAGTGGGCGGTGTGGGTGTTCGTCGCGGTGATGGTCGTCGTCGGTCTGATCGACGCGCCTCGCCGCTACGCGACCCTGGTCGTGCGCCCCGATCGACGCTCGCTCGCCGAGCTCGGACAGCTGACCGCGGATCCGGTGCGCCTGTCCGGCATCGCCGCCTCGTGCCTGGCCCTCGCGTTGGTCAACAGCCTCGTCCTGCTGGCCGCCACCCACGCGTTCGGGGCCGGCGGCGCGGCCGCGCCGGTCCTGGCCGTCGGGCTGCTGGTGGCGGTGGCGGTCGTGGTGGCGCCCACGCCCGACGGGGCCGGCCTGGTCGAGGCGGTCATGGTGCTCGGGCTCATCTGGGCCGGTGTCGGTCCCGGTGCCGCGGTGGCCACGATGGTGCTCGTGCGGGTCGTGGCCTTCTGGCTGCCGATGCTGCCCGGCTGGATCGTCCTGCACCGCCTCGAGCGCCGCGGGGTGCTCTGAGCAGGGCTTCGGGCGTCGAGTGTCAGGCGTCGGGGCGGTAGCGGGCCGACGCCGTGCGCTCGGGGCGCACGAACACCGGCTGACCGTCGCCTTCGGGCGCACCGGGTGCCCAGACGGCCCGGCTGGTGTCGACGCCCTCCGCGTAGAACTGCGCGTACCACTTGCGGAACTTCATGAACGGCGGATCGGTGTCGGCCAGCGCCGGGTCGCACGACGTGGGCCTTGTTCTCCCAGATCGGCCGGTCCTCCTCGAACTGCTTGCACACCTCGGCGACGAAGGCCTCGCCCACACTCGAGGTGGTCTCGCGCGTCGCCGAGGCTGCGCGTCTTGAAGCTGAAGCGCACCTCGGACCGCACCGCGTCGACCGGGATGGCCGCCCCGATGAGCAGCGTGTCGACGATGCCGCTGAAGCGGGTGATGGCGAAGCCGGGACCCTGGTTGTCGACGTCGATGCGCCCGTCGACGACGCCACGGGGCGTCGGGAAGCGCTGCACCGAGCGCATCCGCGACCGCGTGCCCTCGGTGTCGTAGCTCTGGATCTCGGGCACGATCGCGGTGTTGTGCACGTAGCGGAAGTGGGGCCCGTCGACCGAGTTCTCGGCCATCTCCTGGCAGCCCGCCGCCACGCTGAACACGACGTTGGTCCAGTCGGAGTACTCGTCGTCGTCGAACTCGTCGGGCGGCTCGACCTCGTACACGGGCTCGGCGTCGTCGGGGTGGAACCAGGCCAGCACGAACTGGTCGAACTCGCGCACGGCGTAGGTGCGGATGCGGGCCCGCTGGTTGACGCGGTTGCCGTAGGGGATGAGCGTGTTGAACCCGTCGGCGTCGAACTGCCAGCCGTGGAACGGGCACACGAGCTCGGCGCCCTCGACGTGACCGCCGTAGCCGAAGTGGGCGCCGAGGTGCGGGCAGAAGGCGTCGTTGAGCTGCACCGCCCCCGACTCGTCGCGCCACAGGGCCAGGTGCCGGCCGAAGTAGTAGCGGGGGATCACGTCGCCGATGGCCACGTCGCTCGACCAGGCGACCTGGAACCAGCCGAAGGGGATCCCGAACGGGTACCGCGGCTCGTCTGGGCCCATCTCGGGGTGGATGGGCGCGGCGGCGGTCGTCGGGGACTCGGTCACGTCAGTCATGGCGGCTCACCGACCAAGTATAGAACGGGTTCTAGTTTCTGTCGCTCGGGTGCCCGCCCCGCCCGGCCCGGCGATGGGCCCGAGAACGCCGACGCCCGCCCGGTGGGGCGGGCGGGTGTCGCTCACGCAGGGGCAGGGAGGGAGACCGATGCCCTGCGGGATCGTGCGTGCAGTCGGTCAGGCGGCGGGCTGCACCTCGTCGTAGGGCACGCCGGCCTGCAGCTCGGAGACCCAGGCCTCGAACTCGAGCTCGCTGGCCCGACGTCGGTAGGCGGTGGCCAGGGGGCGGGTCAGCGCCAGCGCCTGCTGGCGGAGGCTGTGGGCCCGCTGGCGCAACACGTGGGACTGCTCGACCAGTTCACGGTCGATCTCGGCGACGTGGCTCATGCGCTTCTCCCTCTCTGGGCGGGGCCGGGGGGCACCGCGACGATCTGGATCGCCACCGCCCCGGGGGAGCGGGGGCGTCACCCTCTTCCAACCCGCTCGACCGCCCGAGTAGTCCTCCTCAGGCTGTGGCGTTCGTCACGCTGACATCCTCGACCCGGCCGTACCGACGGCGGAAGAGGATCGACGCCACCAGCCCCGCCGGCAGCGGCAGCCAGTACGACACGACGCGGTAGGCCAGGGTGGCCAACAGGGCGTCGGCGGGCTTGATGCCGGCCACCACGAGGGTGGCGGTCAGCCCGGCCTCGACGAAGCCCAGGCCGCCCGGTGTGATCGGGATCATCGAGAGCACCGCGGCGGCCCCGTAGGCCAGCAGGATGAGGCTCAGCTTGGGCTTGGCGCCCGTGACGGCGTAGATGGCGGCGACCAGGGCGAGGTAGTCGAGGCCCCAGTTGCCGACGGCGGCGGCCAACGCGGTGTTCCAGCGCGGCCCGAGGGTGGCCACCATGATGTCGCGCTGGCGTTCGAGCCCGGCCGCGGTCGGGCCGACGGGGCCGTGGTCGGCCGAGGCGTCGCGACCGGCCGAGCGGTGCAGCTTGGGGCCGGCCCAGCGCCGCACCGGCCCGATGACGTGGGCGATCAGCCACCGGCTCACCCGCTCGACGATGCTCCCGACCGTGCGCAGCGGACGGTCGAAGCGCACGATCGTGAACACGAACCCGAACAGGATCAGGAACAGCAGGGCCCCGCCCCACGCGATGACGGCCAGGTCGCCCGGCACCGGTGCGGTCAGGATCGAGCCGATCAGCGCCACCACCGGCAGGGCGAACAGCACGCCGTTCGACGCGATCGAGGTGGCCGCCAGGGCGGCGCCGGCGGTGGGCCGGTTGACGCCCGACACCGAGAGCATCCGGTAGCCGGTGGCGGCTCCGACCGCGGCGCCTCCGGGGACGACCTTGCTGACCGCGTTGGAGGCCAGCTGCGCGGTGGCGGCCACGAACCAGCTGACCTGGGGGAGGGCGGTGCGGGTCAGCTTCCACTGGCACATGAAGCTGCCGGCCTCGAGGGGCAGGATCACGACGAACCACCACTTGATGGTCGTGAGCTTGGGGATCTGCTCCCAGACGTCGAGCAGCTGGGGCAGGAGGATGTAGAGGGTGATGGCGGTGACGAGCAGGACGATGATCCGCCAGATGATCCGTCCCCAGGACGTCGGTGGCGGCGGCGGTCCCTCGGGCGGCAGGGTGGCCGGCGTGGTGGCGCCGAGCGTCGACTCGCGCGGCGGACGGGTCGGGATGCCCGGAGGCAGGGCCTCTGGCTCGGGCGGGGTGGTCATGGCGCCGCGGGTCCCCGGTCCCGGCGGGCCTTGCGCACCGAGCGGTCCATCACCGACGCGATGAGCCCCGGCGCCAGCCCGGACCCGACGCCCAAGAGGCGGGTCCCCAGGTCGGGGACCATGGCGAAGCGCTTCTTGTCGATGCCCTTGAGGATGCAGTCGGCCACCCGCTCGGGCTGGATCGGCTTGATCGTGCCGCTGATCGCCCGGGTCTCGTCGGGCTTGAACTGGTTCTCGTACGCGAGCTGCGGGGTGTCGACGTCGGGTGGGAAGCAGCACCCGACGTGGATGCCGTAGGGCGCCAGCTCGGCGCGGAGCGACTCGAGCAGGCCGCGCACGGCGAACTTGGCCGGGCCGTACGCCGTGTAGCCGAACACGCCGACGATGCCGGCACCGGAGGAGACCCCGACGATCGAGCCGGTCCGGCGCTCGATCATCGACGGCACGACCGCCCGGATCGGCCACAGCGTGCCGAAGTAGTCGATCTCGATCATCTCGCGGAAGATCTCGTCGTCGAGCTGCTCGAAGTACCCGGGGTGGGCCACGCCCGCGCTGCACACCAGGACGTCGACCGGGCCGCGGTCGGCGGCGAGGGTCTCGAAGGTCGAGCTGACCGCCGCGTGGTCGCTCACGTCGACCGAGTGGGCCACCGCATCGACGCCACGGCCCGTGAGGTCGCCCACGGCCGACGCCAGCACCTCGGCGCGCCGGGCCAGGATCGTGACGCGTGCGCCGCGCCGGCCGAGCGCGTGCGCGGTGGCGAGCCCGATGCCGCTCGATCCACCGGTCACGACCGCGTGGCGGCCCCCGAGGCTCTCCATCGACGCAACGTTAGGGCGGGAGCGGCGAAGATCCGTGATCCGGCCCGGTCCGGCGGCGCCGCTCAGCCGAAGGCGCCGGTGGCGCGCACCTCGGCGATGTGCGCGTCGTCCCAGCCGAGGACGTCGGCCAGGACCTCGTCGGTGTGCTGGCCGACGGTGGGCGCCAGGGCGGGCGGGGCCAGCTCCTCGCCCATCAGCTTGATCGGCGTGTGCAGCATGTCGGCCCCGTGCTCGGACGCGGGCAGGAAGCCGAGCCGGTCCTGGAACTGAGGGTCCTGGGCGATGTTGGCCGGCGTGTTGACGGGCGCGATCGGGGTGTTGACCTCCTCGCTCGAAGGCGATCCACTCGGCACTGGTGCGGGTGCGGAAGATCTGCTCGAGCTCGTCGCGCAGCTCGAGGTCGCCCACCGCGTGATCGGCGTACTTGGACCCGGGGTGGGACTCGAAGAGGTCGGGCCGACCGACGCCCTCGCAGAAGTTCTTCCAGAACTCGCGCTCGCTGGCCATGAAGAGCACGTGGCCGTCCGAGGACTCGTAGACCTGGTAGCGCACGCCGTCCTTCATGCCGGCCGTGCCGGGCGCCCGGCGCACGTAGTCGTCGGACTTGTTGCCGGTGACCTCGGACTGCGGCCGCTCGTAGGCCTTGTAGCTCTCGCTGCGGTACCAGTCGAAGGCGGCAGCCGCGTCGCTCTGGGCGATCTCCATGCGGCAGCCCTCGCCGGTCTCGCGGGCCCGGATGATCCCGGCCAGCACGCCCAGCGCGCCGTAGAGCGGCCCGGCGTTGATGCCGATCGAGACGTGCTCGGGCAGGTAGCAGTGCCCGTCCTCGTCGTAGGCCGGCTTCACGATGCCGGCCCAGGTGTCGTAGGCGACGCCGTGGCTGGGCATGTTGCGGTACGGACCGGTCATGCCGTAGCCGGAGATCGTGCAGAACACGATGGCCGGGTTGACCTCGCGGAGCTGCTCGAAGCCCAGCCCGCGGCGTTCGAGCGCGCCGGGACGCATGGCTTCGATCACCGCGTCGGCGTGGCGGGCCAGCTCGAGGAAGGTGGCGGCGCCCTCCTCGGTCTTGAGGTCGAGCACGATGCTGCGCTTGCCGCGGTTGACGTGCAGGTGCATCAGCGACACGCCCTCGACGATCGGCCACGTCATCTCGCGGATGTAGTCGCCCTGCGGCGATTCGATCTTGAGGACGTCAGCCCCCAGGTCGACCAGTTGGCCGGTGATCGCGGCCGGGCCGAGCAGCGAGGCCTCGAGGATGCGGACGCCGGCCAGGGGGGCCGGGGGCGCCGTCGTGGGGTCGGAACCTTGGGTCATGGCCATATCTGACACGACGTCAGATCCGGGGGCAAACCCGGCCCCGGTCGGGTCTCGGGTCCGGTCTGCCGTCCGGGCGCTGGCCCATCCTGGGCGTGCCATGATGACCGGACTGACGGACATCCAGACCCTGAGGGGGCCCGATGCGAGTGGTCGTCGACTTCGACCTGTGCGAGAGCAACGCGATCTGCATGGGCATCGCGCCCGAGGTGTTCGAGGTGCGGGACGACGACTTCCTCTACGTCCTCGACGAGACGCCGCCCGAAGACATGCGACCCAAGATCGAAGAGGCGGTCCAGCGCTGCCCGAAGCAGGCCATCTCGATCGTCGAGGACTGACGGCGCTGACGCGGCGGCGGCACCGGGGACGACAGCGCGCATGATCGGATCGGTGGTGGTGGTCGGCGCCTCGCTCGCGGGGATGCACGCGGCCCACACGCTGCGCCGTGAGGGGTTCGAGGGCCGGCTCACCGTCGTCGACGCCGACCCGGCCACGCCCTATGACCGCCCGCCGCTGTCCAAGCAGGTGCTGGCGGGCGAGTGGGAGCCCGATCGCATCGTCCTGCCGGCGGTCGACGAGGACCTCGACCTCGACCTGCATCTCGGTCGTCGGGCCATGGGCCTCGACCGCGTCGAGCGCGTGGTGCGCCTCGACGGGGGCGACCGGCTCGGCTACGACGGCCTGGTCATCGCCACGGGCGCGGCGGCCCGTTGGCTGCCACGCCGCGAATCGCTGGCGGGCGTCCACGTGCTGCGCACCCTCGACGACTGCCTCGGCCTGCGCCGCGCCCTCGAAGGCCGGCCCGGCCCGCGTCGTCGTCGTCGGCGCCGGGTTCATCGGCGCCGAGGTGGCCGCCACCTGCCGGGGCCGTGGCCTCGAGGTGACGTTGCTCGAGGCGGCGCAGGTCCCGCTCGAACGGGCCCTCGGCACCCGGATCGGGCGGCCTGATGGCCGATCTGCACCGGGACCACGGCGTCGATGTCCGCCTGGGGGTCGGCGTCGACGGCCTCGAGGGCGACGGTCACGTCGAGGCCGTCCGCCTGGCCGACGGACCCGGTGTCGAGGCCGAGGTGGTCGTGGTCGGCATCGGGGTGGCACCGAACGTCGACTGGTTGTCCGGTTCGGGGCTCAACGTCGACGACGGGGTGGTGTGCGACGAGACCCTGCTCGCCGCGCCCGGCGTCGTGGCTGCCGGCGACATCGCGCGGTGGCCCTCGCGCCGCTACGGCCAGTACCTCCGCGTCGAGCACTGGGAGACGGCCATCGAGATGGGCGAGGCCGCGGCCCGGCGGCTGCTGGTCGAGCCGGGCGCCTCCGAGCCCGAGGTGTTCGATCCCGTGCCGTGGTTCTGGAGCGATCAGTACGACCGCAAGATCCAGCTGGCCGGTCGCTCGAGCGCGGAGGACGAGGTCGAGATCGTGAGCGGGTCGTTGGACGAGCGACGCTTCGTCGCCCTGTACGGGAGGGATGACACGGTGGCAGGAGTGCTCGGGATGAACCGACCGTCGCACGTGGCCCGGCTGCGGCCGTTGGTCGCGGCCCGCACCAGCTGGGACGAAGCCCTGGCTCGCGCTCGGGGAGCTCGGATGACGATCGTCTCGCCGTCGGGCGAGCTGGTCGACCACCTGGACGAGGACGGCGCGGTCGTGGGCGCCGTGCCGAGACGCGAGATCCGGCTGCACAACCTGCGCCACCGGTCGGTGGCCGTGGTCGTCGTCAACTCGCACGACCACCTGCTGGTGCACCGCCGGTCGGACTGGAAGGACGTCTGGCCCTCGCGCTGGGACCTGGCCTTCGGCGGGGTGGTCGGCTCGGGCGAGGCCTGGGACGACGCCGCCGCCCGCGAGCTGGCCGAGGAGGCGGGCGTGCACGTGCCGCTCGAGTACCTCGGCGAGGACGGCTACGACGACGACCGTGTCCGCGAGCTGGCGCGGATCTACCTGGCCCGCACCGACGGCCCGTTCCGCCACGACGACGGCGAGGTGGCCGAGACGGCGTGGGTGCCTCTCGCCGAGCTCAGGCGGTGGGTCGGGGAGCACGAGCTGTGCCCCGACGGCCTGGCCGTGGTGCTGCCCCGCCTCGACGCGCCCTGACCCTCCGCCGCCGAGCGCCGACTCACTCGCTCGAGATGGCGTCGAGCATGTCGATGCGCGCCGCCCGCCAGGCGGGGACGAGCGAGGCGACCATCCCGATGATCAGGCCGATCACCGCGATCACCGCCATCTCGCGCCACGGCCACGAGAACGACTCGGTGCCCGTGAACAGCGGTTGGGTCACGGCCCACGCGACGAAGAGCCCGAACGCCATGCCGACGAAGGTGCCGTCCGCCGCGAGCACGATCGACTCGGCGCGGATCGAGGTGCGCAGCTGGCGGCGCGACATGCCGACCGATCGCAACAGGCCGATCTCGGGGGTGCGCTCGGTGACCGAGAGGATCAGCGTGTTGACGATGCCGAACACGGCCATGGCGACCGCGAAGGCGAGCAGCGCGTTGACCGACGAGATGATGAAGTTGAACGCGGCCTTGATGAACTGGGCGATGACGTTGCCGGGCTGCACGGTGATGGTCGAGTAGTTGGCTGTCTCGTCCTCGAGGCGGGTCTGCACCTTGTCGAGCTGGCCCGGTTCGACGTCGATCGAGATCTTGTTCACCAGCAGCTGCGGATCGGCGGCGAGGGCGGCCTTGGACGACACGAGGTAGCCGGTGAGGTCGAAGTTCTGCTTGATGATGGCGCCGACGGTGAACCGCTTGGTCACGCCGTTCTTGAACGTGACGTCGATCTCGCTGCCCATCGGGGGGCCCTCGAACTGTTGGCCGCGGCCCCCGCCGAACGAGTTGTTGGTGTAGGCGATCTGGTCGTCGGTGAGGGTGGCGAGGTCGCCCTGTTCGGTCTTGGCGTCGAGCACCGACCCCACCTCGGAGAAGGTGCCGGCCGACACGCGGTCGCGGAGCCCGCCCCCGCCGCCTCCGCCCCCTCCGGCGTCCCCGCCCGCGCCCGCGCCGGAGCCGAGCGCGCCGATGTCGCTGTAGAGCGCGGTCGACGCCCGCACGCCCGATGTGGTGCGGATCGTGTGCTGCAGATCGGTGGGGATGCCGCCGCTGGTCGTGGTCACCGACAGGTCGGCGCCGTTGAGCTGGTCGGCCTGGGTGACGATCCAGTCGCGCAGGCCGCCGCCGGCCGCCGTCACGAACACGACGAGGAACATCCCGATGATCAGCGCGTTGGCCGTGGTGGCCGTGCGGCTGGGGTTGCGCTTGGCGTTGGCGATCGCCAGCCGCGACGACATGCCGAGCCGGTCGAGCAGCAGCCCGACGCCGCCGGCGAACAGGCGGGCCAGCACGGGACCGCCGATGAGCACCCCGATGAACAGGAACACGGGTCCGGCACCGATCATCAGTCCGCTGACGGTGCCCGAGTGGGTGGCCATGCCGGTCAGCAGCAGGATGGCGCCGATGGCGATGGCGATCACGCCGAGCACCGCTCGGATGCGGTTCGTGCCGCTGCGGTCGACCGCGGCGGTGCGCATGGCGGCCATCGGCCGGATCCGGGCGGCGCGGAAGGCCGGGATGGCGGCCGAGACGACCGTGACGATCGTGCCGACGATCACGACCTCGACGATGCGCAGCGGCTGCACGCGCAGCGAGATCGAGCCGGTGCCGACGAGGTCGGACACGACGGGCACGGCCTTGCCGAACAACACGAACAGCCCGATCCCCGCGAGCATGCCGATGGCGCTGGCCACGATCCCGACCACCAGGGCTTCGAGCACGACGGCCCACCCGAGCTGTGAGCCCCGGGCCCCCACGGCGCGGAGCAGGGCGAACTCGCGGACGCGCTGGGTCACGACGATCGAGAAGGTGTTGTAGATGATGAAGATGCCGACGAACAGGGCGACGTAGGCGAACACCTGCAGCACGGTGCCGAGCACGCTGGCGATCTGGGCGACGTCACCGGCCGCCTCGGTGCGCAGGTCGTCGCCCGTCCGCACCTGGTACCGCGACCCGACCTGCTGCTGCAACGACGCGGCCAGCGTCACCTCGCTGACGCCCGGGTCGGCCTGGACGTAGATCGAGTCGAAGCTGCGTGCGCCGGCCGCCAGGAACGAGAAGGCGTCGACCTGGTTGACGACGATGTCGCCGGTGGTGCTCGAGGCCGGCTCGCCCCCGTAGGTGGTGATGCCCACCACCCGGACCCGATGGGCGCCCGAGGCGGTGGCCAGCTGCAACGAGGTGCCGACGTGCCAACCGTGGTTGCCAGCCGACAGCTGGTCGACGCTGATCTCGCCGGCCTGGTTCGGGGCGTGGCCCTGGACGAACTGGTAGGGGCTCAGCGCAGGAACCGGGACCACGAGCGAGCCCGTGGCGTTCTTGAGCACCTGCTTCGAGCCTTCGATCACGTTCAGGGTCCCGGTGAGGATGCCGGCGCTGGCGTGCACGCCGCTCGTCGCGTCGACCTGGGTCAGCAACGAGGCGGGGAGGCTGTTGGTGCTGAGCGAGCGGTTGGGCCCGCGCGTGCGCAGGGTCGAGGTGCCGAGCACCGGCTCGACGGCGGCGTCGACGCCCTTGAGGGCGACGAGCGCGTTGGACTTGACCGCGGGGCCGAGCGAGTCGCTCAGCACCATCGTCCCGGCCAGGAAGCCGGTGCCGACGATGATCGCCAGGAACGTCGCGAGGAAGCGGACGGGCTTGGCCCGCATGTTGGCCAGGGTCAGGTGCAGCACGGGCGGAGCCTAGGTGACGTCTGCGGCATCTCTCGGTCACACTGGCGCCCATGACGGGGGTGTCGTTGCTGCTGCTGGCGCTGGGCGCGGTGGCGGCCGTCGCCGACTGGTATGCGGTCGGGACGGGCCATCGCGGCCTCGAGTACGTGGCCAAGCCGCTCACGCTGGTGGCCCTGGTCCTGGCTGCCTCGAAGCTCGACGTGCACGACACATCGGCGCAGACCGCCGTGGTCGTCGCGCTGGTCTTCTCGCTCGGCGGCGACATCCTGCTGATGCTCCCCGGCGAGCGGTTCTTCGTCTTCGGGCTGGGATCGTTCCTGCTGGCCCACGTCGCCTACGTCGTCGCCTTCTGGATCTCCGGCGTCTCGGCTCCGGCCTTCCTGGTCGGGATCCTGCTCGTGGCCGTCGCGATGGTGGTGCTCGGCCGGCGGATCATCTCGGGGGTGGCGGCCGGTCCCGACTCCTCGCTCGTGGCCCCGGTCGCCGTCTACATCGGCATGATCTCGCTCATGGTGGCCAGCGCCATCGGCACGACCGACGCCCTGGCCATCGCGGGTGCCACGCTCTTCTACGTCTCGGACGCGCTGATCGCGTGGACCCGGTTCCTGGGCGATCTGCCGCGGGGGCCGTCTGGCCGTGATGGTCACATACCACCTCGCCCAGCTCCTGCTCGTCCTGTCGCTCGTCTGACTCGTCAGTCGGCGCGCTCGGATGGCGTCGACGCAGGCGCGGAGTAGAACTAGGCGATGAGCCAGCCGCCCGCGCCACCGAGTCGGATCGTGATCGACGATCTCGCGCCCGTGGTCGACGGCGGTCGCCATCCGGTCAAGCGGGTGGTGGGCGAACCGGTCGTCGGTGTCGGCGCGGGTGTTCGCCGACGGGCACGACCTCCTGCGGGTGGTGGTGTCGCATCGGCCGCCCGGGGCGAAGCGCTGGATCGAGGTGGCCATGACGTCGGCCAACCCGGGCCTCGATCGCTGGCAGGCCACGTTCGTCCCCGAGCTCGAAGGACGACACGCGTTCCGGGTTCGGGCGTGGATCGACGAGCGGGCGACGTGGCGCGACGCGCTCGACCGCAAGGTCGCGGCCGGAGCCGACGAGCCGATCGACCACCAGGGCGAGCCCGCAGGTGCCTTCCCGGCCGCTGACGCCGAGACGTCGATGGTGGTCGAGGCGTTCGTCGAGCCGGACCGGGCGCTGTTCTCGACCTGGTACGAGCTCTTCCCGCGATCCGCGGGCCCGCCGGCACCGGCGCCTGTCCGCCACGGGACCCTGGCCGACGTGGTCGGCCAGCTCGACGACGCTGGCCGACCTCGGGCGTCGACGTCCTCTACCTCCCCCCGATCCATCCGATCGGCACGTCGTTCCGCAAGGGCCGCGACAACGCGGAGGTGGCCGAGCCCGGCGATCCCGGCAGCCCGTGGGCCATCGGCTCGCCCGAGGGCGGCCACGTCGCGGTGCACCCCGAGCTCGGCACGTTGGGCGACTTCGACGCACTGGTGGCCGCCGCGCGCGAGCGCGAGATCGAGGTGGCGCTCGACCTGGCCTTCCAGTGCTCACCCGACCATCCCTGGGTCCGCGATCACCCCGAGTGGTTCCGACACCGGCCCGACGGCACGATCCAGTACGCCGAGAACCCGCCCAAGCGCTACCAGGACATCTATCCGCTCGACCTGACCGCCACCGACGTGGCGCGCCCTCTGGGACGCACTGCTCGAGGTGACGCTGTTCTGGTGCTCGCACGGGGTGACGACCTTCCGCGTCGACAACCCCCACACCAAGCCCTTCGCGTTCTGGGAGTGGCTGATCGGCGAGGTGCTGGCCCGCCATCCGGGCACGATCTTCCTGTCCGAGGCGTTCACCCGACCGGCGGTGATGCACCGCCTCGCGCAGATCGGCTTCACGCAGAGCTACACGTACTTCCCCTGGCGGACCACCCGTCGACGAGCTGGTCGAGTACTTCACCGAGCTCAGCTCGCCCCCGAGCGTCGACGAGCTCCGCCCCAACGTGTGGCCGACCACACCCGACATCCTGCCCTGGCACCTGCAGCACGCCCCGCTGGCCGCGTTCGCGGTGCGCCTGGTGCTGGCCGCCACCCTCTCGCCCGAGCTACGGCGTCTACGGGCCGGCCTTCGAGGTCGGCGACAACCGAGCCGGCTGGCAACGGCAAGGAGGAGTACGGCGACTCCGAGAAGTACCAGCTCCGGCGGTGGGACCTCGACGACGGGCCGAACCTGCGCCCGCTGATCGGCGAGATCAACGCCATCCGCCGCGACCACCTGGCCTTCCACACGCTGCGCACGCTGCACTTCCACGACTGCGACAACGACGCGATCCTCTGCTTCTCGAAGACACCCCACGCCGGGCCGTCGGTCGACCCCGAGCGCCCGTCAGCTGCCACGATGCTCGTGGTGGTGAACCTCGACCCGAGCCGCCCGCAGTCCGGCACGCTGACCCTCGACCTCGGCGCGCTCGGCGTCGACCCGGCGCTCGCACTACGCGGTCGACGACCTGCTCGGCGGACGCTCGTTCACGTGGCGCGGCGACCGCAGCTGGGTCGAGCTCGACCCGGCCCACCAGGCGGCCCACGTCCTGCGCGTGTCCCAGGCGCCGGACGCGGTCGGTCGTGATCGGCGATGGCCCACGACGACGGCGACGATCCGCTCTGGTACAAGGACGCGGTCATCTACGAGCTGCACGTGCGCTCGTTCGGCGACAGCAACGACGACGGCGTCGGCGACTTCCCGGGCCTGACCGCGCGCCTCGACTACCTCCAGCAGCTCGGCGTCACCGCCATCTGGCTTCTGCCGTTCTATCCGTCGCCGCTGCGTGACGACGGCTACGACATCGCCGCCTACGACGACATCATCCCGGCCTACGGCACGCTGCGCGACTTCAAGACCTTCCTGCGCGAGGCGCACCGCCGGGGGCTGCGCGTCATCACCGAGCTGGTCCTCAACCACACGAGTGACCAGCACCCGTGGTTCCAGCGCGCCCGCAGGGCCAAACCCGGTAGCCGGTGGCGCGACTTCTACGTGTGGAGCGACACCTACGACCGCTACCGCGAGGCGCGGGTCATCTTCGAGGACTACGAGTCCTCGAACTGGACCTGGGATCCCGGTGGCCGGCGCGTACTACTGGCACCGGTTCTTCTCGCACCAGCCCGACCTCAACTTCGACAACGACGAGGTGCGCTCGGCCATGTTGCGCACGGTCGACCGCTGGCTCGACCTGGGCGTCGACGGCGTGCGGCTCGACGCCGTGCCGTACCTGTTCGAGCGCGACGGCACCAACTGCGAGAACCTGCCCGAGACCCACGCGTTCCTGCAAGGAGCTGCGGGCCCACGTCGACACGCGACTACCCGGGCCGGATGCTGCTGGCCGAGGCCAACCAGTGGCCCGAGGACAGCGTCGCCTACTTCGGCGACGGCGACGAGTGCCACACCGCCTTCCACTTCCCGCTCATGCCCCGGCTGTTCATGTCGCTGCGCATGGAGGACCGCTTCCCGGTCGATCGACATCCTCCAGCAGACGCCCGAGCTGCCGGAGGGCTGCCAGTGGGCGATCTTCCTGCGCAACCACGACGAGCTGACCCTCGAGATGGTGACCGACGAAGAGCGCGACTACATGTACCGCGCCTACGCGGCCGATCCGCAGATGCGCGTCAACGTGGGCATCCGCCGCCGGCTGGCGCCGCTCATGCAGAACGACCGGCGCAAGATCGAGCTGATGAACGGGCTGCTCTTCGCGCTGCCCGGCACGCCGGTCATCTACTACGGCGACGAGCTCGGCATGGGCGACAACGTGTACCTCGGCGACCGCGACGCGGTGCGCACGCCGATGCAGTGGAGCCCCGATCGCAACGCCGGGTTCTCGACGGTCAACCCCCAGCGCCTGTTCCTGCCGGTCATCATCGACCCCGAGTACCACTTCGAGACGGTCAACGTCGAGGCCCAGCAGCAGAACCCGAGCTCGCTGCTCTGGTGGATGCGGCGCATCATCGCCCTGCGCAGCCAGCACCGCGTGTTCGGCCGCGGCTCGATCGAGTTCCTGCTGCCCGAGAACGCCAAGGTCCTCGCCTTCACCCGTCACTTCGAAGGCGAGACCGTGCTGGTCGTCGCCAACCTGTCGCGCTTCGCGCAGACCGTCATGCTCGACCTGCACGAGCACCGCGGGTCGGTGCCGGTCGAGCTGTTCGGCGGGAGCGAGTTCGCGCCGATCGTCGAAGGCGGCTACAACCTCACGCTCGGCCCGTACGGCTTCTACTGGTTCGCCCTCCAGCCGCAGCACCACGACGCCCTCGGCACCGCACCCGAGCCCGAGTCGCTGCCGGTCATCGCCGCGTCGGACGACTGGCGCCAGCTGTTCCCGTCCCGCGGCAGGGGTCGCAGCCCGCTGGCACGGGCGTGGCCGGCGTTCTTCGAGCGCAACCGGTGGTACGCCGGACGTACCCGCACCGTCCGCACCACCGAGATGCTCGACGCCGTGCCTGTGGTGGTGGGCCGGGGCAAGCCGGCCGCCTTCGTCACGCTCGTGCAGGTCGAGTACACCGACGGCGAACCCGAGACCTACATCGTCCCCATCACCGCCGCGGCCGGCAACCAGGCCGACCGGGTGCTGGCCGACCACCCGCACGCGGCGATCGCCTGGGTCGACGTGCGCGGCGTGGGGCGAGCGGGTGCTGCTGTTCGACGCCACCGTCGACGACTCGTTCATGGAGGCGGCGCTCGCCGCGTTCAGCCGCAGCCGCACCTTCGACTCGCTGGGTGGGGGCGAGCTGCGCACCTCGACCTCGGCCGACCTGCGCCGCGTCATCTCCGAGTCGACCGACCTGTCGGTGTCGCACGCCTCGTTCGACCAGAGCAACACCTCGGCGATCTTCGCCAACCAGGTGGTCATGAAGATCTTCCGCCGGGCCCAGGAAGGCGTGAACCCCGATCTCGAGATCGGCCGGTTCCTGTCCGACGTCGGCTTCGAGCACAGCGCGCCGTTGCTCGGTGCGCTCGAGTACCAGCGTGGGCGCACCGAGCCGCGCACGCTCGGCGTGCTCAACGCGCTACGTGCCCAACGAGGGCGACGTCTGGCACTACACGCTCGACGCGCTCGGGCTGTTCTACGAATCGGCGCTCGGGCAGCTGCCCGACGACGAGCTCGAGGTCCCACGGTGGGACGAGGTGCCCGACCTGATCGACGTGGCGCCGCCGCCGACCGCGGCCGACGCGATCGGCCCGTACCTCGACTCGGCCGAGATGCTGGGGCGACGAACCGCGGACCTGCACCGGGCGCTGGCCGCGGGCACGACCGACGAGTTCGCCCCCGAGCCGTTCACCACGCTGTACCAGCGCTCGGTGTACCAGTCGATGCGCGGCGCAGGTGCGGCCGACGCTGGCCCTGATCAGGAAGATGGTCGACCGCTACGACGGCGACGACCAGGCCGACGCCGTCACCGTGGCCGGGGCCGAGTCCTGGCTGCTCGAACGGTTCGGGGTCATCCGGCGCCACCGCTACGACGTCGACCGCATCCGTGTCCACGGCGACTACCACCTCGGGCAGGTGCTGCACGCCGGTCGCGACTTCGTGATCATCGACTTCGAGGGCGAGCCGTCGAGGTCGCCCACCGAGCGCCGCATCAAGCGCAGCGCGCTGGTCGACGTGGCCGGCATCGTGCGCTCCTACCAGTACGCGGCCGAGGCCGGGTTGCGGGAGCACGCCGAGCGCAACCTGCTCGGGCCCGAGCTGCGGGCGTCGCTGGCGCGACGCGGCCAGGCTTGGCAGGCATGGGTGACCATCCGGTTCCTCTCCGGCTACCTCGACGAGGCCGAGGGCCAGTCCTTCGTACCGGCCGACCCGGTCGACCGCCACGACCTGCTCACCGCCTACGTCCTCGACAAGGCGCTCTACGAGGTGCGCTACGACCTCAACCACCGGCCCGACTGGGCCTCCATCCCGCTGCGGGGCATCGCCTCCCTCGTCGAGTCCGGCCCGTGATGCATCGCATGAGCGGATCGTGAGCCGACCGTGAGCCGAACGTGAGTCGAACCGGCCGGAAGGACGAGGCGGTCGCCACGCTGTTCACGCGGGCGACCCGCATGGGTGTCGAGACCGGGTACTGGGACGTGGGGGGCACGTGGCACGACGCCTCGGTCGAGTCGGTCCTCGCCGTCGTGGCCGCGCTCGGTGCCCCGGTCGACGCCCTCGACGCGGCCCGGTCCGAGCAGGGGCTGACGCGTGCCGCCGGCGCGGTCGGGCGCCACGCCCTCGAAGCGCGCGTGGCCCCCGTCGAGCCGGTGGTGGCCGCCGTCGGGCCCGAACCCCTGACCTTCGGGTTGTGCCTGGCCGGCGACGGCGACGTCGGTCGGGTGCGGGTCGAGCTCACCCGCGAGGACGGCGGCCGCCGCGTCGCCGACCACGTGCTGGCCGAGCTCGACGTGATCGAGACGATCGAGGTCGACGGCCGGCGCTGGACGCGCCGGTCGGTCCCGGTGCCCGGCGGCTCCGAGGGCGTCGACTGCAGTCCCGACTCGCTCCCCATCGGCTACCACGAGCTGGCCGTCGAGCACGGGCGCGAGAGCCACGGCGTGCGCGTGCTCGCCGCGCCGAACCACGTCCATCAGCTGGGCGAGACCGAGCGCCTCTGGGGCGCGGTCGCGCCGGTCTACGCGCTTCGTCGCGCCGGCGGGCTCGGGCCCCATCTCGGCGATCTCGACGCGCTCGGAGCCTGGCTCGACCGTCACGGCGGCCAGGTGGTGGCCACGCTGCCGATGCTGTCGGCCTATCTCGGCCACCCCTGCGAGGTCAGCCCCTACTCGCCGGTCTCGCGGCGCTTCTGGAACGAGGTGTACCTCGACGTCGAACGCCTGCCCGAGCTGGCCGTGTCACCCGAGGCCCGCGCCTGGCTCGACCGCCCCGAGACCATCGCCGAGATCCGGGCCCTGCACGACGCGCCGCGCTTCGACGCCGCGCGCCAGGCCCGCCTGGTGACCCAGGTGCTCGACGAGCTGGCCGTGACCTTCTTCGCCCAGACCTCGCGCGGCGCGCCCGGGTTCGATCGCTGGGTGGCCGAACATCCGCTCGCCACCGACTACGCCCGGTTCCGGGCTGTCGCCGAACGCCAGGCCCAGGGGTGGCAGCACTGGCCCGAACGCCTGCAGGCCGGACGGATCGAGGCGACCGACTACGACCTGCGGGTGGCGGCTCGCCATGTGTACGCCCAGTGGGCGATGGACCGGCAGCTGGCCGAGCTGGCCGAGTCGCTGTCGACGCGCGACCAGCTGCTGTACCTCGACCTGCCGGTGGGCGCGGGCGCCGACGGGTTCGACACGTGGATCGACCGCGACGCCTACGCATGGGGGACCGCCGTCGGCGCGCCGCCCGACGCGTTCTTCGCCGGTGGGCAGAACTGGGGCTTCCCGCCCCTGCGCCCGGCCGACGCCCGGGCCGAGGGACACCGGCACCTGGCCGAGTGCCTGCGGCACCACATGGCCCACGCCGGCATGCTGCGCCTCGATCACGTGATGGGGCTGCACCGGCTGTTCTTCGTGCCCGACGGCATGCCCGCCACCGACGGCGCCTATGTCCAGTACGCGGCCGACGAGCAGTTCGCCGTCGTGGCCATCGAATCGGTGCGCGCCGGGTGCGTCGTGGTGGGCGAGGACCTCGGAACCGTCCCGACCGAGGTGCGCGAGGCGATGGACCGCCACCGTGTCCTGCGCAGCTACGTCGCCGAGTTCTCGATGCCCGAAGGTCCGGGCCACGAGTTCGTCGGTCCCGACCATCGCACCGTTGCGTCGGTCGACACCCATGACACGCCGACCTTCGCCGCCTTCGTCGCCGGCCTCGACCTTCGCGACCGGCGGGACCAGGGTCGGTTGTCGGCCGACGCGGCCGACCGGGCGTTGGCCGACCGCCGGCGGGCCTGCGACGGCCTGGCCGACGTGCTGGCCGCCCGCGGGTTGGGCGATCCCGAGGACCCTGAGTCCGCGTCGCTGCTCGGCGGGCTGCTGGCCCTGCTGGCCGGCTCGGACAGCCCGGCGCTGCTCGTCGCGCTCGACGACCTCGTGGGCGAGACCGAGCCGCAGAACGTCCCCGGGACCGGGCCCGAACGGCCCAACTGGGTCCTGCGGCTGCCAGCCGATCTGCACGCGCTGGCCGCCGATCCGGCCATCGCCCGCGTGCTCGACGACGTGCAGTCGGCCCGCCTGGCCAGCTATGCCCGCGCCTGTACCACGGCGGCCGCCAGGCAGGCAGATCACGCATGAGCGACGACGGGCTGCTCGGCGCCGACGACCTCTGGCTGTTCAACGAGGGCGCGCACACCACGCTCTACGAGCGTCTCGGCGCCCAGGTGTCGTCCGACGGACCGACCCACGTCGGGGTGTGGGCCCCCAACGCGTCCACCGTGTCGGTCATCGGCGACTTCAACGGATGGCGGCCGGGTGCCGACCCGCTCGAGCCTCACGACCGCTCGGGCATCTGGGGCGGCGAGGTCGCCGGCCTGGTCTCGGGCGGGCGCTACAAGCTCCACATCGACTCGAGGGCGCGGGGCTACCGCGTCGACAAGGCCGACCCGTTCGCGTTCGCGGCCGAGCCGCCGCCCCGCACGGCATCGGTGGCCTGGGACCTGGCCTACGAATGGCGCGACGGCGACTGGATGGCGCGGCGCGGCCGGGCCAACGCGCTCGACGCGCCGATGACGATCTACGAGCTGCACATCGGCTCGTGGCGCCACGTCGAGGGCGAGCACCGGTCGTTGAACTACCGCGAGATCGCCGAGCCGCTGGCGCGCTACGTCACCGAGACGGGCTACACCCACGTCGAGCTGATGCCCGTGATGGAGCACCCCTTCTACGGCTCGTGGGGCTACCAGACCACCGGGTACTTCGCGCCGACCTCGCGCTTCGGCACCCCGCAGGACTTCATGGCGCTCATCGACACCCTGCACCGCACGGAATCGGCGTGATCCTCGACTGGGTGCCGAGCCACTTCCCGAACGACGAGCACGGCCTGGCGTTCTTCGACGGCACGCACCTGTACGAGCACGCCGACCCGCGCAAGGGCTTCCACCCCGACTGGAAGAGCCTGATCTTCAACTACGACCGCTTCGAGGTGCGGAGCTTCCTGCTGTCGAGCGCGCACTTCTGGCTCGACCGCTACCACGCCGACGGGCTGCGGGTCGACGCCGTCGCCTCGATGCTCTACCTCGACTACTCACGCGAGCCCGGCGAGTGGGTGCCCAACGAGCACGGCGGCAACGAGAACCTCGGCGCCCTCCGGTTCCTCAAGAAGCTCAACGAGACGGTCTACGAGCGCTTCCCGGACGTCCAGACCTTCGCCGAGGAGTCCACCGCGTGGCCGATGGTGTCGCGCCCCACCGACATGGGCGGGCTCGGGTTCGGGCTCAAGTGGGACATGGGATGGATGCACGACACGCTCGGGTACTTCGAGCGCGACCCGATCCACCGGCGCTACGCCCAGGGCGAGCTGACCTTCCGCATGGTCTACGCGTTCACCGAGAACTTCACCCTGCCGCTGTCGCACGACGAGGTGGTGCACGGCAAGGGCTCGCTGCTGTCCAAGATGCCCGGCGACCGGTGGCAGCAGATGGCCAACCTCCGCGCCCTGCTCGGCTACCAGTACGGCCAGCCGGGCAAGAAGCTGCTCTTCATGGGCGACGACATGGCCGCCGAGATGGAGTGGGACCACGACGACCAGCTGCCGTGGTGGATCCTCGACCGACCCGAGCACGAGGGGATCCGGCGCTGGGTCGAGACGCTCAACCGCCTGGTCCGCTCCGAGCCCGCGCTGCACGAGCTCGACTTCGAACCGGCCGGGTTCGAGTGGGTCGACGCCTCGGACGCGGCGGCCAGCGTGCTCTCGTTCCTGCGCCGGCCGCGCCGCGACACGGTGGGCGCCGCCACGACGCCCGGCGCGCGTGACGTCCTCGTGGTGGCGAACCTCACCCCCGTGCCGCGGACCGGGCTACTCGGTCGGCGTGCCGTCGGCGGGTCGGTGGGCTCGAGCTGGCCAACAGCGACGCCCGCGACCACGGCGGCAGCGGATGGGGCAACCTCGGCGGGATCGAGGCCGAGCTGGTAGGCGGCCCACGGGCGACCCTGCTCGCTCCCGCTCGCCCTGCCACCGCTGTCGGTGGTCTTCCTGGCCCCGGAGACCGGTCCCCGGTGACGGCTTCGTCCCCGGACGCACGGGCGCCTGCGGTAGGATCCTGATCGCGTCCCGATCGAACCGAGGAGCAGGGCAGTGGCCACGCAACCGGAAGGGGTGATCGGGCCCGACACCGAGGCTCCACCTCCGCGGGCGCGCCCGCCCCCCCGCAGGCGGAGCTGCCCACCCCGGCCTCACCACGCAGCGCGCGCCAGATGGTGCGAGCCCTGCTGCTCGGCCCCGTGCCCGGCGAGGCGGTGTCGGCCTATGAGCCGCTGCCGCCCGACCCCGAGCCGGTGGTGGCGCCACGCCGGGTCGCCCGCTACGGCCGCTTCGTGCTGGCCGCGCTCGTCGGCCTGCTCGGCTCGCTGCTGCATCGTGGCCTCCGCGCCGGTCTGGTACCTGGCCGAGCCGATCTGGCGGCTCACCGTCCCGTTCATCCCCCACCCCGGCTCGTCGGTCTCGTCGATCTCGACCTTCATCATCGGGCTCGTGCTCATGGTCGTCGGCTGGCTGATCCTGATCGGTCGATCCGACCGGGCGCCCGCCAGCAACCGCGCGCCGGGTGATCGCGGTGGTGGCGGTCGGATGCATCTGGTGCGATCCCGATCATGATGGCGACGCCGCTGCTGAGCCACGACGCCTACAGCTACGCGGCGCAGGGTGAGATGGCCAGCCGCCACATCGACCCCACCTCGAACGGGCCCGAGGTGCTGCGCTACGGCTGGTACCTCCGCCAGGCCGACCGCTCTGGCACGACGCACCTGCGCCCTACGGCCCCGTCGCCATCGAGGCCGAGAAGCTCGTCGTCGAGGCCACCAACCACGTGGCCTCGGCCTCGGTGTTCGGGATGCGGGTGGTGGCGCTGATCGGCATCCTCATGGCCGGCGTCGGCGTGGCGCTGATCGCGGCCTCGTACCGCCGGTCGGTGGCGGTGGCCCTCGCCCTCGGCATCGTCAACCCCCTCGTGCTGCTGCACCTGCTCGGCGGCAGCCACAACGACGCGCTGATGCTCGGCTTCCTGGCGCTCGGGTTCGCCGCGTTCCTGCGCGAGCGCAAGTTGACTGGCGGTCGTCCTCGTCGCGTTCGCGATCGGCGTGAAGCTCACCGCTGCGCCCGCGCTCGTGTTCATGGCCTGGAACTGGCGTGACGACCCGACCCTCACCTTCTGCGTCGCGTGTCCGCACCTCCGCGTTCGTCGTCGTCGGGGCCGTCGGTGGTCATCGCGGTGCTGTGCCTGTTCGTCGGCGTCGGCGCCGGCTGGATCGCCGCTCTGCGCAGCACGGGCCAGTCGCTGTCGACCTACTCGCTGCCCACCAAGGCGCGCCTACGTGGTCACCGACATGCTGCAGTGGGTGGGTCTGCACCCGTCGACCGGCTCGATGATCGCCGCCTTCCGGCTGGTCGGCCTGGCGGTGGCCGGAGCCATCTCGTTCGTGCTGCTGATGCGCAGCCCACGCATCGGGCTGGTGCGGGCCTTCGCGCTCAGCTCGCTGGCCATCGTCATGCTCGGCCCGGTCGTCTGGCCGTGGTACCTGGCCACCGGCTTCGCCCTGCTGGCGGCGACCGGTGTCGGGCGCTGGCGGCCGACCTACATCGTGCTGCTGGTCTCGGCCACCGCGCTGGTCTGGCCGTCGGGCATCAGCCCGCTCGCCTCGGTGCAGCACTACCAGAACGGCATCAGCCCGCTCGTCGTCGCCTTCGTGATCGGCGTCTGCTGGGTGGGCCAGCGCATGTGGGCCGAGCGCGCCCGGCGGGAGCAAGCCGAGTTGTCCGAGATGTCCGAGTCTGTCCGAGCTGTCCGAGATGTCGGAGCTCACGGCGATCTGACGGCGCGCAGCACCACCACGGCCCGACCGGCCACGGTCACGGTGGCTGGCGGCCTTGTGTTCGATCTCGGGCGCCCCGGTCGTGCCGCCGGCGGCGTCGGAGTGGCTGCCGGTGTCGACGTCGGTGTCGAGCACCACCACCCAGCGGTCGGCGTACGGCCGCGCCGGGCAGCACGAAGTCGAGCGACTCCTCGTAGGCGTTGAAGACGGCGTAGAAGCTGTCGTCGACCACCCGCTGGCCCCGGCACGTCGGTGGCGCTGATGGCGTCGCCGTTGAGGAACACGCCGATCGAGCGGGCGTAGCTCACCTGCCAGTCGTCGTCGGTCATGATGGCGCCGTCGGGGGTGAACCACTCGATGTCGTCGGCCTTCTCGCCCATGATCGGGCGGCCCTGGAACCACTTGCGGCGGCGGAACACCGGGTGGTCGCCGGCGGAGCTCGGTCAGGCGGCGGGTGAACTCGAGCAGGTCGAGGTCGGCGGCCTCCCAGTCGTACCAGGACGATCTCGTTGTCCTGGGCGTAGCCGTTGTTGTTGCCGCGCTGGGTGCGCCCGATCTCGTCGCCGCCGAGCAGCATGGGCACGCCCTGGGACAGCAGCAGCGTGGCCAGCAGGTTGCGGCGCTGGCGGCGCCGCAGCGCGAGCACCGCCGCGTCGTCGGTCGGTCCCTCCGACCCCGCAGTTCCACGAGCGGTTGTCGTCGGTGCCGTCGTGGTTGTCCTCGCCGTTGGCCTCGTTGTGCTTGGCCTCGTAGGACACGAGGTCGTGCAGCGTGAACCCGTCGTGGGCGGTGATGAAGTTGATGCTGGCCGACGGCGTGCGCCCGGTCGACTCGTACAGGTCCGAGCTGCCCGTGAAGCGGTAGCCGAACTCGGCCACGGTGTGGTCGGCGCCGCGCCAGAAGTCGCGGACCTCGTCGCGGTACTTGCCGTTCCACTCCGACCACAGCGGCGGGAAGTTGCCGACCTGGTACCCGCCCTCGCCGACGTCCCACGGCTCGGCGATGAGCTTGACCTGGCTCACGACCGGATCCTGCTGGATGAGGTCGAAGAACGACGACAGCTTGTCGACGTCGTGCAGCTCGCGGGCCAGCGTGGCGGCCAGGTCGAAGCGGAAGCCGTCGACGTGCATCTCGTTGACCCAGTAGCGCAGGCTGTCCATGATCAGCTGCAGCACGTGGGGGTGGCGCATGTTCAGGCTGTTGCCGGTGCCGGTGTAGTCGACGTAGCGGCGCGGGTCGTCGGGATCGAGCCGGTAGTACGCCGGCGTTGTCGATGCCCTTGAACGAGAGCGCCGGGCCCTGCCTCGTTGCCCTCGGCGGTGTGGTTGTAGACCACGTCGAGGATCACCTCGATGCCCTCGCCGTGCAGCGTCTTCACCATCTGCTTGAACTCCTGCACCTGCTGGCCCCGCTGGCCGTAGCTGGCGTAGGCGTTGTGCGGGCGCGAGGTAGGCGATCGAGTTGTAGCCCCAGTAGTTGCGCAGGCCGAGCTCGACCAGGCGGCGGTCGTGCACGAACTGGTGCACCGGCATGAGCTCGACGGCGGTGATGCCGAGCCGGCGCAGGTGGTCGAGGACGGGCTGGCTGGCGAGACGCCGCGTAGGTGCCCCGCAGCTCCTCGGGCACGTCGGGGTGGCGCATGGTCAGGCCGCGCACGTGGGTCTCGTACACGATCGTCTCGTGCCAGGGCACGTGCGGCGGACGGTCGTCGCCCCAGTCGAAGTAGGGGTTGGCCACCACCGAACGGGCGACGTGGGGGGCGCTGTCGGTCGCGCTCGGCGTCGCCGCCGGGGTCGCCGCCCGACCACGTAGTCGAAGACGTCGTCGTGCCAGTCGACCTCGCCCTCGACCGCCTTGGCGTACGGGTCGAGCAGCAGCTTGGCCGGGTTCGAGCGCAGCCCGTGGGCCGGGTCCCAGGCGCCGTGGACCCGGAACCCGTAGCGCTGGCCCGGCTGCACGCCCGGCACGTAGCCGTGGTGGATGAAGGCGGTGATCTCGGGCAGCGTCACCCGAGCCTCGGTGCCGTCGTCGTCGAACAGGCAGAGCTCGACCTGCTCGGCCGTCTCGGAGAACAGCGAGAAGTTGGTGCCGTTGCCGTCGTAGGTCGCGCCGAGCGGGAACGGCTGGCCCGGCCAGAGCGTCACGGGAGGGGGAGGCACGGGAGCGGAGTGTAGGAGGACGGCGCGGCCGGGCCGGCCTGTCGACTCACCGCGTGGTCGGCCAGACGTGCGAGAAACCACGATCGGACCGCCGGCCCGGCGACCACCAGCCCCACGCGCCGAGCGCGGCCCTCGCGCTCTGATCGGTCCAGGCGAGCAGGTCGGGTCGGGCCACACGACGCACGACCTGGCGGATGCCAGCCTCGTGCACCACGTAGCCGGCCCACGTGCCCGGGAAGTCCTTGGGCGAGCCGACCTCGGTCAGCACCACCGGGCCGTGGTCGCGCCGTCGATGGCGGTGCGTGTGGCCCGACGTGACGAAGCTGGCCGGGTTGGCGCGGGCCAGCGCGTCGAGGAAGGGCACGGCCTCGGCGCGGGGGATGCCCACCGGGACGTAGGTGGGCACCGGCGCGGTCATCAGCTGGTGGTGCAGGACGACGAAGGTGGGGGTGCCCGCGTCGGCCGCGGCCTGGACGACCTCGTCGGCCGCATGGGCGATGCGACCCGGGCGCCGCCCCGGATGGGTGGTGTCGACGGCCACGATCCGCAGGCCCTCGACGTCGCGGATCTGCACGGCCTCGCCCGGTTGGCCGATCCGGGCCAGGCCCTCGCCGCGCGCTCACCATCGCGGGTCCTTCGGGCACGGTCACGGGTGCCGGGTCGCGGGTGTCGTGGTTGCCCGGCACGGCGATCACGGGCAGCGATCGGTCGGCCAGCAGATCCGCGAAGGCGTCCCAGTCGCGGCGCCGGCTGCCGTTGGTGATGTCGCCCTTGACGACCAGGAGCTGCGCGCCCCACTCCGACAGCTCGTCGAGGGCGGCCCTCGTCGCCCTGATCGGGTGGGGTTCGGCCGGCGCCGGCGCCTCGGCGATCGTCTTGAGCAGGCCGAAGTGCGCTTCGCCGAGGTGCAGGTCCGACACGGTCGCGAACCGGAACAGCTCGCGGCCGGGCGGCGGGTTCAGGGTGCGCACGCGCCTGCGCCAGGCGGGACGGCCGCCTCCCTCGACGACGACGGTGGTGTCGCGGCCGGGCTCGAGGCCGTCGAACACGATCGATCCGGCCCCGCCGTCGCCGGCGAGATCGATGCGGTGGCCGTCCGCGCCGATGATCGCAGGAGCCGGGCCGAGGTGGCGCCACGTGACCTGGATCGACGTGGTGTCGACGCCGAACAGCCACAAGCCGTCGCCCGGCCGGCCCGGCTTCACAGTCAGGCGGTGAGGTGGCGGGCCAGCGCGTCTGACGATCGGGCGGCCAGCGCCACGTTGACGGTCAGTCGCTCGAGGTGCTGGGCCAGCTGCTTGTCGCCCTGGGGCACCTCGTGGCGTCTCGAAGAAGGCGAAGACGTCGTCGGCGACCGTCGGGCGTGCGCAGCGAGCGCACCCCGCCGAGCATGCGCACGATGCTGTTGCTCGGGAACCGCTCGTTGATCTCGTCCCAGTTGTCGCGGACGAACGCCCACGCCAGCTGGCCGTTGTCGCGGTTGGTCATGGCCCGGGCCAGGACGTACGGCGCGTTCTGGGTGCGGATCTCGTCGGTGAGGGTGACGCCCACGAGCCGGTCGACCAGCTCGGCTCTGGTCGAACGCCGGCCAGCGCGTACAGGTAGCGCAGCTCGTCCTGGGGGGTGGCGGCGGCGCCGAACCGGTGGTGGAACTGGTCGAACTCGGCGTCGCCGCCGATGGCGGCCACCACGCCGATGGCCGCGGCCAGCAGGCTCGGGTCGGGGGCCGGCGTCGTCGCCGCGCTGGTCGACCGAGGCGACGACTTCGCGGGCGTAGGCCTGCAGCTCGGGGTCGTGCGCCCAGCACGCCGCCGGCCTCGAGCAGCACGCCGCGCAGCTCGCGGTCGCGGTCGGCTGTCGCCGGGGGACGCCTGACGTCCGAGACGCGCCAGGGCGGGACCCACGAGGTCGCGGACCTGGCCGCGCAGCACCTCTCGGGCGTCGCCGTCGACCAGCCGGTCGATCGAGCCCAGCGCGCCGACCAGGCGCTGCCACACCGACAGGTCGGTCTCGTCGGTGAACTGCAGGGCCATCTCGAGGAACTCGACGGCGGTCATGCGGTCGGCCAGCACGGCCGCCCAGGCGTCGTCGACCAGGCCGTAGCGCTCGATGGGGGAGAGATCGGTCTGGGCCCGGGCGACCAGGGCCTCGCGCAGGTCGCGCTCGTAGGCGACGCGGTAGAAGCCGGTGCCCTCGGTGTTGGCCAGCACCCAGTCGACCGGTTCGACCAGCTCGACCTCGATCTCGACCTCGGCCGCGTCGAGCAGCGCCTTCTCGAAGGTCACCACGGTCGCCGGCCGACTGGCGTGAAGATCAGCGGCACCACCCATTGGGTGTCGGCCAGCGCCGCGCTCTGCGGCCGCGTCGCCCTCGCCGATGTCGCCGGCGTAGCGGAACCGCTCCTGGCGGAACCGCACGGTCGCCGGGCGTCTCACCGAACTCGTCGTGCACGAGCTCGACGGTGACGAGCGGGTAGCCGCCCTGGAAGATCCAGCTGTCCATGATCGCGCCGCACCGGCTCGTCGGTGACCTGCCTCGATGGCGTCCCAGAGGTCGGTCGTCTCGGTGTTGCCGTACTGGTGGCTCCGCATGTAGTCGCGGATGCCCTCGCGGAAGAGCTCGGGCTCGAGGTACTGCTCGAGCATGCGCACGACCGCCGCGCCCTTCTCGTAGGTGAGGACGTCGAACATGCCCTCGGCGTCGGTCGGGCGACACCACCGGGAACTCGATCGGGCGGGTGGTCTCGAGCGCGTCGGTGTCGAAGGCCGCGGTCCGGCTGAGGCCGAACGCCACCCAGCGGTCCCACTCGGGCTTGAAGGCGTCGGTGGCCAGCATCTCCATGAAGGTGGCGAAGGCCTCGTTCAGCCAGATGCCGTTCCACCACTTCATGGTGACCAGGTCGCCGAACCACATGTGGGCCAGCTCGTGGGCGATCACGTCGGTGACGTTCTGCAGCTCGGGCTGGGTGACCTCGGCCGGGTCGATCAGCACCAGGGCCTCGCGGAAGGTGACGCAGCCGAGGTTCTCCATGGCGCCGAAGGCGAAGTCGGGCACGGCCACCAGGTCGACCTTGTCGCCGGGGTAGGGCAGGCCGAAGTACTCGGCGAAGAAGCGCAGGCAGAAGGCGCCGACCTCGAGGCGCGTAGGCGGTGAGGTGGCCCTTGCCCCGCGGGTAGACGACGCGCAGCGGCGTGCCGTCGACGTCGACCGGGTCGGTGAGCTCGAGCGGGCCGACGATGAACGCGACCAGGTAGGTCGACATCGACGATCGTGTCGGCGAAGGTCACGACGTCCTTGCCGTCGGCCGCGGCGGATCGCGGCTCGTCTCGGCCGCGTTGGAGATGGCGGCGAGGTCGGCGTCGACCACCAGCGTGATCGGCGAAGACCGCCTTGTACTCGGGCTCGTCCCAGCACGGGAAGGCGCGGCGGGCGTCGGTGGCCTCGAACTGCGTGGTGGCGATGACCTGCGGCTGGCCGTCGGCGTCGGTGAAGGTGCTGCGGTAGAAGCCGTGCAGCTTGTCGTTGAGCAGCCCGGTGAACTCGGTGTGCAGCACCGCAGGCTCCCGCGGCGCAGCGCGGTGGCCAGCGGCAGCGTCAGCCGCTCGGTGGTCTCGTCGTAGCTCGATCGCGGTCGGCCTCGACCCGGCGCCGTCGGGCGTCGACGACCCAGGCGGCGGTGAGCGTCGAGCTCGATGGCGTTGAGCACGAGCACGTCGGTCTCGTGCCGGCACGTCGAGGGCGGTGGCGCAGCGTGCCCGTGAAGGTGAAGGCTCGACAGGTCGGGCTCGAGCACGAGCTCGTAGCGCGACGGGACCGCGGTCCGCGGCAGCCGGTAGGGGTCGGCGCTCGGCGTCGGGGCAGCGGCGGCTTCGGGCACGGTGGGCTCCGGGGACGGACGGTCGGGACGGACCGAGCGTACCGACGCCCGGGCGGGCCGACCTGTCGGCACGGAGCGGCTTGCCGGCGTCTGACCGCCGGGCGGGCCGCACCATGTGCTACCAACGGGGCTCCGACACGACCGATCCGACGACGGAGGATCGATGGCCGAGAAGACCCTCGATGTGGTGGCGATCGGCAACGCCATCGTCGACGTGCTGTCCCGCGCCGACGAGGCGTTCCTCGACGCCCACGACATGGTCAAGGGGTCGATGCAGCTCGTCGACGCAGGACGTCTCCGAGGCCATCTACGCCGACATGGGGCCCGGCACCGAGACCTCGGGTGGATCGGCCGCCAACACCGCGGCCGGGCTGGCGTCGTTCCGCAGCCGGGTGGCGTTCGTCGGCAAGGTGCGCGACGACCAGCTCGGCCGGGTGTTCGCCCACGACATCCGCTCGATCGGCGTCGAGCTACGACGTGCCGGCCGCCACCGACGGACCGTCGACGGCCCGATGCCTCGTGCTGGTCACCCGCGACGCCCAGCGCACGATGAGCACCTACCTCGGCGCCTCGAGCCTGATCGGTCCCGACGACGTCGACGACGATCTGGTGGCCCGGGCCAAGGTCGTCTTCTGCGAGGGCTACCTGTGGGATCTGCCCGGCGGCCAAGGCCGCGCTGGTCAAGGGCATGGACGTCGCCGCGCGACACCGACGGCAAGGTGGCGTTCTCGCTGTCCGACTCGTTCTGCGTCGAGCGCCACCGCGACGAGTTCCTCGAGCTGGTGGAGAACAAGATCGACATCCTCTTCGCCAACGAGGCCGAGATCTGCTCGCTGTACCAGACCGACACCTGGGACGAGGCGGCCGAGCAGGTCGTCGGGCCACCTCGAGATCGCCTGCCTCACCCGCAGCGAGCACGGCTCGGTCATCGCCACCCGCGACGGCGAGCGGGTCGAGGTCCCGGCCCAGATGCTGCGGCGGGTGGTCGACACGACCGGCGCCGGCGACCTCTACGCCGCCGGCTTCCTGCACGGCTTCACCCACGGCCGGCCCACTGGCGGTGTGCGGTCGGCTGGCCGCCCTGGCCGCCGGCGAGGTGATCAGCCACGTCGGGGCCCGGCCCCAGGTGACCCTGGCCGGCCTCGAGTCCAGCCGCCTCTGACGTAGCATCCCCGCCATGGCATCCGATCAGGACATCCTGGGCCGCAGCGACGTCAACGACCTCGAGTCGATCATCGCCATCACCAACACCGACGTCACCGAGGCGATCCACACCGTCGTCGACAACGCCGATGCCATCTTCACGTGGGACTACGAGAAGGGCGCGCGGCCCGCGCTCAACAAGCTCTACGAGAAGGCCAAGCACGCGCAGTGGAACGCCGAGACCGATCTCGACTGGTCCATCCAGGTCGACCCCGAGAACATCGTCGGCGCCCTGCAGGGCTCGAACGCGGCCGGGCCGTTCGAATGGGTGCAGACCCATCCCGACTCGCCGTTGAAGAACTGGAGCGACAAGGAGTGGACCGCGCTCGGCGTCGAGTCGACCAACTGGCGCCTCAGCCAGTTCATGCACGGCGAGCAGGGCGCCCTGCTGTGCACGGCCAAGATCGTCGAGACGGTGCCGTGGATCGACGCCAAGTACTACGCGTCGACCCAGGTCATGGACGAGGCCCGCCACGTCGAGGTGTTCGCCAAGTACCTGCAGGAGAAGCTGACCGGCTTCTACCCGATCAACGCCCACCTCAAGATGCTGCTCGACGACATCATCTCCGACAGCCGGTGGGACATGACCTACCTCGGCATGCAGATCATGGTCGAGGGTCTGGCGCTGGCCGCGTTCGGCTTCATGTACCAGCTCACCGAGGAGCCGCTGCTCAAGCAGCTGCTGCGCTACGTCATGAGCGACGAGGCCCGCCACGTGGCCTTCGGCGTGCTCAGCCTCAAGGAGTACTACGCGGGCCTCAGCGACAGCGAGCTGCGTGAGCGCCAGGAGTTCGCCTTCGAGGCCGCCGTGCGCATGCGCGACCGGTTCCTGCAGCAGGAGGTGTGGGAGCGCCTCGGCGTCGACGGCCGCCAGATGGTCAAGATCCTGCTCGAGGCCCCGGCCGACCAGATGATCTTCCAGCAGATGCTGTTCTCGAAGATCGTGCCGAACTGCAAGAAGCTCGGGCTGCTCGACGCCAGCGACGCCTGGCTGCGGCACCGCTTCGAGGAGATCGGCGTGATCCAGTTCGAGGACTGGGCCGACACGGGCGAGGAGTACCTCGAGTTCGACGCCGTGAGCCAGGACCGCGTGGCCGCGGCGGGCGGATCGGCCTCGGCCTAGTCTGGCCCGCATGGGTCACACCTGCTTCGAGGTCAGCGAGAGCGATCACGTCGTCCATGTGCAGCTGAGCCGCCCCGACCAGCTCAACACGATGATCCCCGAGTTCTGGATGGAGCTCCCCGAGATCGTGCGCACGATCAGCGCCGAAGGTCGGGCCCGGGCCATCGTGCTCTCGTCCACCGGGCGCCACTTCTCGGCCGGCATGGACCTCGCCGTGTTCACCGGCGGCAGCTCGTCCGACGAGCTCTCCGCGCGCCCAAGGGCCCGGTCGAGCCCGGACGCACCCGCGCCCGCCTCCGCGAGACGGCGCGGATGCTGCAGGGGAGCTTCACCGCGCTCGAGCAGGCGCGCATGCCGGTGCTGGCCGCGATCCAGGGCGGCTGCATCGGCGGTGCGGTCGACATGGTCACCGCCTGCGACCTGCGCTACGCGTCGGCCGACGCCTTCTTCGTGATCCAGGAGATCAACATCGGGATGACCGCGGATGTCGGCACGCTGCAGCGGCTGCCCAAGATCGTGCCCGACGGCATCGCCCGCGAGCTGGCCTACCTGGGTGGGCGCCTGCCCGCCCAGCGCGCCTACGAGGTCGGGCTCGTCAACCGCGTCTTCGACGACCACGCCGCGCTCGTCGAGGGCACCCTCGACATCGCGGCGCAGATCGCGGCCAAGAGCCCACTGGCCATCTGGGGATCGAAGGAGATGATCACCTACGCCCGCGACCACTCGGTGGCCGACGGCCTCAACTACATCGCCACCTGGCAGACCGGCATGTTCCAGCCCGGCGACATGATGGAGACGTTCGCGGCCAAGAGCGAGGGCCGCGAGCCCGAGTTCGACGACCTGCTGCCGAGCCCCGACGGGTTCTGACGACGCGAACCTCCCACGAGGCGGCAGGAGCGTACCGAATCGGTACGCAGGTGCCGCCACGTCAGGGGGAGGGCGAGGTCGAGGTCGTCCAGGAACGCGGTGACGGCGCGGTCGAAGGCGTCGGGCTGATCCAGGTTCGAGGCGTGGCCGGCGTCGGCGAGCACGACCTTGGCGGCGCCCGGCACCTTGCGGGCCATGTAGTCGGCGGCGGCCAGGAAGGGTCGATCGCGCTCGCCCACGAGCACCAACGTGGGGACCGCGATCGTCGGTAGCGAGGTGATCACCGACGCGTCGTGCTGGGTGAGGATGCCGCGCGCCGCCAACGCCAGCCCGACCGGGTCGTGCGGGCCGGGCCCGATCTCGGGGCTCGCCGACAGCGCGTCGAGTCCGTGCTGGTCGAAGTCGACCGCGAAGCTCTCGGCCAACTCGTTCCAGGTGGCCCGGGCGGCATCGTCCTTGAAGCCGGGCCCGGTGTCGAACAGGAGCAGCGACGACACGCGCTCGGGGTGGGCCAGGTGGAAGGCCAACGACAGGTACCCGCCGAGCGACAGGCCGCCGACGGCGGCGCGGGCCACCCCGCAGGCGTCGAGCACGGCGGCCATGTCGGCCACGCTCGTCGCCTCGGAGTAGCACGCCGGATCGGCCGGTGACGGGCTGCGGCCATGGCCCCGCAGGTCCCAGGTGATCACCTGGCGGTCGGCGGCGAGCGCGGCCAGGTTGGGCGCCCACATGGACGACGAGGCCGAGTACCCGTGCGAGAGCAGCAGCGGGTCACGGCCCGTCGACGGACCGGTGATCTCGTAGTGGACGGCGGTGTCGCCGCGGTCGAGGAGGGGCACGGTCGGATCTCCCGGTGGTCAGCGGCCGGCGTTCTTGGGCACCTGGCGGAAGGGCAGGTCGCGGGCGGAGTCGGGCTCCCTGGGCAGCCCGAGGATCCGCTCGCCCAGGATGTTGTGCTGGATCTCGTCGGTGCCTCCCGCGATCGACACCGCCGGCACCGACACGAAGATCTCGGCGATGATGCCGTCGAGGGGGCTGTCGGCGCCGGACAACATGCCGGGGGCACCCGGTGATGAGGGTGTGGGCCCGCGCCGCGGCCTGGGCGATGTGGCTGCTGGCCAGCTTGCCGAGCGAGCCCTCGGGACCCGGTGGTCGACCCAGGGCGCGTGCGGCTGCGGCGCGCCGGGCCGTCCACTGCGCGACCCGGGCCAGGGTGAGCACGCGGGCGATCTCCTGGCGCACGAGCGGATCCGACGCCCGGCCGGTCGCGACGGCGCTGCTCGACGACGAGATCGGGTCGCCCGGCGCGCTGCGGATACCACTTGTAGGGCTCGGCGGCCACGGCCTGCTCGACCGCCGCCTCACGGATCACGCGGCCACCGGCGCGTGACCTCGAGGCGCCCGCGTGCATCGGAGCCAGCCGGCGCTCGTGGGCGAGGGTGGTGAGCGCCACCGGCCAGCCGCCGCCGACCTCGCCGATCACGTCCGCGGCGGCCACCACGGCCTCGTCGAGGAACACCTCGTTGAACGACGCGTGGCCGTTCATCTGCCGAGCGGGCGGACCTCGATGCCGGGCTGGTGCATCGGGATGGCGAAGTAGGTGATGCCGCGGTGCTTGGGCACGTCCCAGTCGGTCCGGGCCAGCAGCAGGCCGAGATCGGCGTGGTGGGCCGAGGTGTTCCACACCTTCTGGCCGCTGACGACCCACTGGTCGCCGTCCCGGTCGGCCCGGGTGGTCAGGCCGGCCAGGTCCGAGCCCGCACCGGGCTCGCTGAAGAGCTGGCACCAGCTGATCTCGCCGGTGACGGTCGGGCGGATCAGCCGGTGCTTCAGGTCCTCTGATCCGTGTTCGAGGATCGTGGGGGCGGCGAGGTGCATCCCCACCCCGTCGGCCGGTCCGACCGCACCAACCGCCGCGAGCTCGTCGGTCACCAGCGACGCCATCGAGGCCGGCAGGCCGCGACCGCACCACTCGCGGGGCCACGTCGGGCAGGCCCAGCCCGAGTCGGCCAACCGGCTGCGCCACTCGACCAGGCTCAACTCGGGATCCCAGTTGGCCGCGAGCCAGGACCGCACCTCGTCGCGGACCTCGTCGCGATCCTCGTCGGCTTGGGTCATCGCCCCTCGAATCGGGGCGGGCGGCGCTCGGCCGCGGCGCGGATGCCCTCGGAGAAGTCCGACGTCTGCTGCAGGCGGGCCTGCTCGTCGAGCTCGCGGGCGGTGGCCGACCGGATCTGGTCGGCCAGGCCGCCGCGCATGGTCTGGCGGATCGAGCGCACGGCCAGGGGCGCCGACTCCGCGATCGACGCGGCCAGGCGGTGCGCCTCGGCTCGCACCTCGTCGGCGCCGTCGGAGTCGACCAGGCGGTCGCACAGCCCGATCCGCGCGGCCTCGTCCCCGCCCACCCGGCGGCCCGTGTAGAGCAGGTCGAGCGCCGCCTGCCCGCCGACGATGGCGGGCAACGTCACGGTCAGGCCGAAGCCGTGGTGGAAGCCGAGTCGGGCGAAGTTCGCCGCGAAGCGCGCCCGGGGCTGGCCACGCGGAAGTCGGCCGAGCAGGCCAGGCCGAGGCCGCCACCGATGGCCGCGCCCTGCACGGCGGCGACCACGGGCGTCTCGGCCTCGAAGAGGCGGACGGCCTGGCGGTAGAGCCCGTCGGGGCCGCCGCTCGCAGCCGGCCGCGACCGGAAGTCGGCGCCGGCGCAGAAGTGCTTGCCCTCCGAGCACAGCACGATCGCCCGGGCGCGACCCTCGGCGTCGATGTCCCGGTAGGCGTCGGCCAACCCGCGGATGAGGTCGGCGTCGAAGTAGTTGTCGGGCGGGCGGTGGATCTCGACGGTGGCGACGAGGTCGTCGTCGACGGTGACGGTCACCTCCGGCGTGGACGTCATGTCGATTCGCCGCGCGTCAACATGGCGCCACCATAGGGCGGGCGCACCGAGCGACCCGCGAAGGGAGCCACCATGAACGTCCGCCGCGTCGTCACCGGTCGCCAACCCGACGGCACGTCCGTGTTCGTCTCGGACGCGCCGGTCGAGCCGATCGAGGTGGCGCTCGTGCCCGGCACGGCCTGGCACCGGTTGTGGGGGAGCGACGTCGGCGCGCGGCTCCCCACCGACGGCACGCCGCCCGACGAGCCGACCTACTTCCCGCCGGCCGGTGGCTACCGCTTCGGGCTCTTCACGTTGGCTCCGGCCTCGACGCCCGCGCCGACGGATCTCGACCTGGCGTCGGCTCTGGCCGAGGTCGACGAGAAGCTGCCCGGGATGTTCGGCGTCAACGAGCCCGACCATCCCCTGATGCACACGACCGACACCGTCGACTTCGACCTGGTGCTGTCGGGGGAGGTCTGGCTCGAGCTCGACGACGGCGCGGAGCGCCTGCTGCGCGCCGGCGACTGCGTGGTGCAGAACGGCACCCGTCACGCCTGGCACAACCGGTCCGACGAGCCGTGCGTGATGATGGTGGCGCTGCTCGGCGCTCAGTCAGGCGGATCGTGAGGCAGGAGCTGAGCCGGCCAGCAGGGCGAACCCGCGCCAGCGCCACATGCAGTCGACCTGGGTGAGCCCGGCGTCGCGCATCCAGCCCAGCTGCACGCCGACCGGGGCCAACCGGTCCTCGGGGTCGTCGTCGGGACGGCCGATGGCGGCCAGGAACTCGGCGTGCAGCTCAGGGGTGGCGCAGGCCACGACCTCGAGGTTGGCGAACCATCCGCCCGGTGCCAGCAGCCTGCTCACCTCACCGAACAGCTCGCGCTTGCGCCCGTCTTCGAGGTGGTGGATGGCGAAGCCCGACACGACGACGTCGAACGGGCCGAGCGCGGCGAGCGGGTCGAGCGGGACCGCCAGATCCCCCTCGCGCACCTCGACGCGCCTGTCGTCGGCGAACCGCGCCCGCGCCCGCTCGAGCATGGGCGGTGACACGTCGACGGCGACCACGCGCCCGACCGACGGTCGCGCCTCGAGCATCAGGGCGGCGAGGCGCCCGTCGCCGCAGCCGAGGTCGAGCACCGAGGCGGGCTCGGGCGGAGCGATGTCGGCCAGCACCTCCTCGCCGGCGAGGCGGGCGGGCAGCACGCCGACCCGGCCGAGGTAGCGGTCGACGGTCGCCTGGTCGTTCCAACTGGCCGCCACGCCGCACCTCCGAACCGATCGCATCGGGCTGGTTGCTTGTATCCAGCGACGGTATCGGGCCTCATTCCCCACAGGCCAGCGAGCGGCCCTCGGCGCGCTCAGGAAGGTAGGACGGACATGGGTGCGATGGACGGTGTCAGTCGGATGTTGGGCATGCTGCTGCTCGTGGCCGCAGGTGCCATGGCGGCGATGGCGGTGGTGCCGTCGTCGGCGTCGGCGTCCGGTCCGGCGATCATGGTCTCGCCCGCCGTCGTGCGCGCCGGGGCCACCGTGACCATCTCGGGCTCGGTGCCCACGACCGGTGCCGCCGCGTGCGCGCGGCCCGATCCGGTCACGATCACCTCGACGGCTGCGCTGTTCCCCGAGGGCGGGTTCGGACCGACCGTGCCCCGCAACGCGTCCGGCGACTTCTCGGTGGCCTACCGGGTGCCGACCTCGACCCCGGCGGGCTCGTACGTCCTCGGCCTGCGGTGCGCCGGCGGCAACGTGGGCGTCTCGGTCACCCTGCAGGTGGCCCACACGGTGGCTCCAGCGCCGGCGGTGCCCGGCCAGCCGCACTTCACCGGCTGACGCGGTCCGGAGGCGATCCTCGGTTGCCGGTAAGATCGGGCGCCCCTTCGAGAGGACCCCGTGGCCAACGCCAACCCCATCAAGTTCGGCACCGACGGCGTGCGTGGGCGGGTCGACTCCGAGGTGACCGCCGAGGTCGCCTACGCCATCGGCCAGGCGGCGGCCGAGGTGCTCGGTCGACGACGGCTTCGTGGTCGGGTGGGACACCCGCGAGTCGGGCGAGACGCTCGTGCAGGCCTTCTCGGCGGGGGTGGGGCACCTGGGCGTCGCGGTCCGCCAGATCGGCGTGGCCCCCACCCCGGCGGTGGCGTTCGTGGCCTCGGCCACGCGGTGCGCCGGGTGCAGCGTGACCGCCTCGCACAACTCGAGCGACTACAACGGCCTCAAGTTCTTCGACTCGTCGGGTCTCAAGCTGACCGACGCGCAAGAGGCGGCCATCGCCGATCGGGCCAACCAGCACCTCGGCTCGCAGACGCTGCCGGCGCTCGACCATCGCACCCTGACGGTCGATCCCGACCTCATCGACGCCTACCTGCGCCACCTGCTCGAGCAGGTCGCCGGCATCGATCTCAGCGGGCTGGCCATCGGGATCGACTGCGCACACGGCGCGGCCACCGCCGTGGCCCCCATGTTGTTCGGCGAGCTGCAGACCGGTCGCCTCGTCATCATCGGTGACCAGCCCGACGGGCAGAACATCAACCACGGCGTCGGTTCGACCAACATCGACCACCTGAGCGACGAGGTCATCCGCGAAGGGCTCGACCTCGGCTTCTCGTTCGACGGCGACGCCGACCGCGTCATGGCCATCACCGCGACCGGCGACGTGCTCGACGGCGACTTCCTCTTGGCCATCCTGGCCGACGACATGCTCGAGCGCGGGCGTGCTCACCGACGACAAGGTCGTCGTCACGCACTGGAGCAACCTGGGGCTGTTCAAGGCGCTCCGCGCCAAGGGCATCGACGTGATCGAGACCGAGGTCGGCGACAAGTTCGTGCTCGAGGTGCTGACACGCGACGGCCTCTCGCTCGGGGGCGAGCAGTCGGGCCACATCATCCTGCGCGACGAGTCCACCACCGGCGACGGGCTGCTGATCGCGATCGCCCTGCTCGGGGTGGTGGCGCGGCCGGGGGCGGACCCTCGCCGACCTGGCCTCGACCGCCATGCAGAAGATGCCGCAGGTCACCGTCGCCGTCGACGTCGACGATCCCAGGGCGGTCGTCGAGGCCATCCGCGCCGAGGCCGACGACGAGGGCCGTCTGCTCGGCGACGACGGCCGCGTGATCATCCGGCCGAGCGGCACCGAGGCGGTGGTGCGCGTGATGGCCGAGGCCACGACCTCCGAGCGGGCCCAGCAGGCGGTCGACCGGATGCGCGCCGCCATCGCCCGGCTCTCCCTCCGACCGGCCGGGGGCTAGACGATGGTCGACGGGCACCGAGCTCGAGGTGCAGTTCCCCAGGACGGCGGCCACCGCGCGCGGCCCACCTCGACCGGTGGCTGTCGGGCGAGCTGCCGCTCGTCCACCAGGAGGCCCTCGCCCAGTTCGTCGAGCGGGCGCCGCTGGCGCTGCTGCACGACTCGTTCTGGCGACGCGTGCCGTTCGGCACCGGGGGCGTGCGCGGCACGGTCGGCTTCGGTCCGAACCGGATCAACGAGACCCTGATCGGGCTGGCGGTGCAGGGTCACTGCGACTTCCTCGTGCACGGCACGGCACGTTCGCCGAGCCGCCGCTGATCGTCATCGCCAACGACGTGCGCGAGTTCCACGACGTCGCCGGCGTCTACGACTTCCTCGACGACAACCCGCTGCTCACGATCACGTCGCGGTCGCTGGCCCGCCTGGCCGCCGAGGTCTACGTGGCGAACGGGTTCGACGTGGCGATGTCCGCACCCGACGCCGAGGCCGGGCTGCTGTCCACCCCCGAGCTCTCGTTCCTGATCCGTCGGATGGGCGCGGTGGGCGGCGTCAACCTCTCCGCGTCGCACAACCCGCCCGACGACAACGGCATCAAGATCTACGACGACCTCGGTGGCCAGTTCGTCCCCCCGTTCGACCAGGCCCTCGTCGACGCGGCGGCCGAGGTGACGACGGTGCAGCGGGCGCCGTTCGCCGATGGCCTGGCGTCATCGCGGATCACCGACATACCCGACGACCTGATCGACGCCTACCAGCACGAGTACGTCGATCGCCTCCGGCGCCAGCACCTCGAGGCGCCCGCGGGCACGCGGGTCACGTTCACGCCGCTCAACGGCTGCGGCGAGCGCAGCGTCGTGCCCGTGCTCGAGGCGCTCGGCTACGAGGTGTTCGTGCCCGAGGGGCAGGGTCCCGACGGCACCTTCTCGCAGATCCCGCTGCTGGCGCCCAACCCCGAGGTGGCCGAATCGACCCTCCCGGCCCGGGCCGCCGCCGAGCACGCCGGCATCCAGATGGTGCTGGCCGCCGATCCCGACGCCGACCGCCTCGGTGTCGACGTCATGACCAACTCGGGTTGGGTCCACCTCACCGGCAACCAGATCTCGTCGGTGCTGGCCTACTTCCTGCTGGCCGACCCGGCGGGCCCGCAGCTGCGCGGCGCGGTCTACCAGACCCTCGTCACCACCATGTGCGTGCCGGCCATCGCGGACGACGGCCGGTGCCGGCCCGGTGGTCGACGACCTGCTGGTCGGGTTCAAGTACATCGGTCGGGCGGTCCACGAGCTCGAGCAGTCGGGCGTGACCGGCGACGCGCTGCTGTCGTTCGCGTCCGAGGAGAGCCACGGCTACCTGGTCACCCCGGAGCTGCGCGACAAGGACGCCACCTCCGCCGCGGTGTACCTGGCCGCGCTGCACGGCCAGCTCTCGGCCGACGGCTACACGCTGGTCGACTACCTCGACCGCATCTACCAGGACGTCGGCGAGTTCGGCGACTGCGGGCGGTCGCTCGTGCTCAAGGGCAGCGACGGCATCGAGGCCATCGCCCAGGCCATGGTCTCGCTGCGCGACGACCCGCCCGCGACCGTCGGCGGCATGACCGTGACCGGCCGCCGCGACCGGTGGGACCTCGACTCGTTCCCCGAGTTCTCGAGCCCGACCGACCGGGAAGCGCGCAACATCGTCGTGTTCTCCTTCGCCGGGGGCCGGATCACCTTCCGGCCGTCGGGCACCGAGCCCAAGCTCAAGTTCTACGTGCAGACCACCCCCGAGGTCGACCATCCCGACGGACCCCAGCGGGCCTCCGAGGCGATCGCCGCCCGGCTCTACGGCGAGCTCACCCACCGGGTCGGCGCCCCGATCTCCGATGCGGCGGTGCTGCTGCCCGACGTGCTGGCGGTCGAGGCCAAGGTGCGCTTCGACGCAGCCGTGGCCGACGCTGCTGGTCACCGTCGAGACCGAGGGGATCGACCCGGCCTGGGCCCGGCTGGTCGACACGTTGCGCCAGATCATCCCCGGTCGCGACCCGGTCGGACCGGCGCAGGCCGCCCTGCTCGTCGCCGCTCGAGCCGATCCGCTCGACGCCGGCGGGGGCCGACCTGGTCGGCCTGATCGATCGCGCCGTCGCCGGCTGAGCTCAGGCGGCCTGGGGCTCGATGGCGAACACGGGGTAGCCGGGGGCGATGCGGGCCAGATCGGCGTCGGGGGCGTCGGGACCGACACCGTCGAAGAACACGCCGACCTCGACCTTCCAGCGTTTGAGGTAGGCCCGCAGGATCGTCGACCTTGGCGTCGTCGGCCAACTCGGTCGGCCGGAACTGCTCGACGCGGCGCCCGACCCGCAGCTCGCCCTCGCCGGCGGCCCGGAGGTTGCGGACCCACTGCGTCTCGCCCCGCGGGCGCCACGAGGTACTGCTGGCCGTCGAGGGTGAGCAGGTTGACCGGCACGGTGCGCCACTCGCCGGTCGTGCGGCCGCGGACCCGCAGCTCACGTGAGTCCGAGCACGCTCACCCCGTGCCGGGTCATGAACTTCACGAGCGGGTTGAAGACGTGGTGGGTGAACCATCCCGGCTCGCAGGTAGCGGGACTCGTGGGCGGTGTCGTTCATGGTGACTCCTGATCGTTCTCAGCGGCTTGGCGAGAGCACTGCTCTCGTTTCGCCACCATCATGCGCACGACGGGACAGATCTGTCAAGAGCACTGCTCTTGATGTCGTGTCGGTGCTCTCGGAGAGGGGCGGAACGTGCCACAATGGATGGCGTGACCAGCTCCGCTCCCACGACCGCCCGGGCCCGCGCTCGGGCCGAGCTCACCACCGAGATCAAGCAGGCCGCCCGCCGCCAGCTGGCCGAGCAGGGCGCGGCCGCGCTCTCGTTGCGGGCGGTCGCGCGCGAGCTGGGCATGGTGTCGTCGGCCGTCTACCGCTACTTCCCGAGCCGCGACGAGCTGCTGACCGCGCTGATCGTCGACGCCTACGACGCGTTGGGCGCCGAGGTCGAGCAGACCGAGGCCACCACCCGCGACGCCGGCGTCGCGGTGCGCTGGGGCCACGTCGCCCGGGCGGTGCGGGCGTGGGCCATCGCCCATCCCAACGAGTACGCGCTCATCTACGGCAGCCCGGTGCCCGGCTACGCCGCGCCCGTCGACACCGTCGAGCCGGCCGCCCGGCCCGCCCTCGCCCTGCTGCGCCTGCTCGTCGACGGGGTCGCCCGCGGCGAGATCGACACCACGCCGACCGGCGCCCTCCCACGTCCCGTCAAGAGCGACCTGGCCGCCCTGCGGCGATGAGCGTCGCACCCGGCGTGCCTGACGTGGTGCTCGCCCGGGGTCTGTGGATCTGGACGCAGCTGTTCGGCGCGATCAGCTTCGAGCTGTTCGGCCACCTGCACAACGTGATCCACGACTTCGATGTGTTCTTCGATCACCAGGTGGCGCAGTCCGGCGCCTTCCTCGTGGGGAGCTCGTGAGCCGGCCCGGACAACACGCCGGACAAAAGTTCCGGATCGGCAATCCGCGCGGGCGCCGCCGGTCGTATGCGCTCCCATGCAACGAACCCTGAGAAGCGTCGATCGAACCCTGCCCTGGCGGGTGGGGGCGGCCATGGCCATCGCCGTCGTGCTGGCCGCCTGCGGCAGCTCGTCGTCCACCAAGACGGCGGCGCCCACCACCACCACGACGGCGGCCCCGACCACGACCGCGTCGCAGGCCCAGATCCTGGCCGCGCTGGGGAAGGTGGGTCCGGCCACCGCCACCGGCAAGACGGTCAGCCTGGCCAAGTCGCCGAAGGGGATCTTCCTGATCGGCCCCGACGGCCGCACGCTCTACATCTTCACCAAGGACACGGGCACGACCAGCGCCTGCCTGAGCGCGGAGTGCGTGCAGTTCTGGCCGGCGCTCACCGCCACCGGCGCCGTCACCGCCGGGCCCGGCATCGCCACCACGAAGGTCGCCACCGCCCACGGGCAGGTGGCCGACCAGGTGACCTACTACGGCCACCTCCTCTACTACTTCAAGGGCGACACCAAGCCCGGCCAGACGAGCGGCACCACCATCCCCGACTGGGACCTGATCGGACCGTTCGGCAACGTGATGCTCCCCCACGCCTGACCGTACGGGCCGGCCTCAGGGCTCGTCGTGGTCGAGCGGGGGCAGGAAGTCGAAGGTGAGGTCGCCGGCCCGCACGAGCACCGACGCGATCCAGCCGCCCATGGCCGAGAAGTGGTCGTCGAGGATCGAGCCGTCCTTGAGCGTGGCCTCGTCGAACTCGTAGGAGCCCTCGTAGGACACCTCGATGGCGTACTCGGCCTGGTCGAGGTCGCCGAGGAAGAGGGTCTCGATGGTGGGTCCCGACCGCTCGAGTCGGTGGGTGCCGATCGGCGGGCTCTGGCTGGGGAGCACGGCCAGCAGCCTCGCCGGATCGGGGCTGGTGCGCAGGCGCTGGAGCCGCAGCGCGATCTCGATCTCGATCCGCGGCGGCTCGTCGATCGGCTCGCCGATGTACCACGAGCGATACGAGCTCTGCGCCCACGTGGGCCAACCCATCGTGATGTCGGCCTGGATGCGCGGCGGCATGCCCTCGCCCGGAAGGCTGTAGCTCGTCTCCCAGGTGGTGTCGCCGAGCAGCACGTCGATCTGGAACCGCTCCTCGAAGGCCTGCCGCTCGAGCAGCGCGTTCTCGAAGGCGTCTCGCAGCGCTCCGATGGCATCGGTGAAGACGTGATCGAGCATGGTGCAGCCGAGGCTACCGGGTCGGCGGACCACCCGGTTCGGGGCTCATGAAGGCGATGGCCACGCTGATGTCGACCAGCTTGTGGCGCAGGGTGGCGATCCGCCGTCCCGGCTGCACCGCGTCCTTGATCGACCCCATCGCCTCGCCGAGCAGCCCGGCCGTGGCGTCGAGATCGTCGACGGTGAAGGCCAGACCGAAGAAGACGGCCGGCCCCGGTGGCTCGTCGCCCGCCGGTGCCTCCTCCGGGCCGATCAGCTCGAGGATCACCTCGCCGGCGCGGAAGAACGTCTGGCGCATCGGCGCGCCGTAGCTGTCCGTCTGGCGCACGCCCCGGACGTCGAACCCGGCCGCCTCGAGCGCGCCGACCGTGCGGGCGCAGTCGGGGGTGGCCATCACGACGTGGTCGATCGAGCGGGTGCCGTTGGGGTGCACGGCGGGCTGAGGTGGCGGCTCGGTGCCGACATGGGTGGCCAGTCCGTCGAGCGAGCCGTCGGCCACGAACGATCGGGTCGTGTCGCGCAGCGACCAGGCCCGGATCCGCTTGCCGCCCTCGCGCCCGACCAGCCGGATGCGCACCGAGCCCGTGCGGCACGTGCCGTCGTCGTCGACGGTGAAGCCGGCCGCCCGCCACGAGTCGGGCTCGTCGCCGACGACGATGGCGTCGACCGTCGGGCTGCTGTTCATGAGGCCCGGCGCACCGGGATCCAGTCGTTGACCGTGTAGCCGCGCTGCTCGACGGTGCGATCGACGGTGCCGGCGGCGGCGAGGTGGAACACCATCGCGGCGCGGCGGCCGGCGCTCGTGTTGTCCGTCGAGCGGTGCATCAGGTGGCTGTCGAACACGAGCAGGTCGCCGGGGTCCATCAGCACCGGGATGCTGCCGCCCATGTCGTGGTCGACGATCTCGACGTAGCCGTAGTTGGCGCTCGGTCGACGGTCCGGCTCGTGGGCGTGGACGGGCTCGGCCTGCGATCCCGGCAGCACGTGCAGGCAGCCGTTGTCGAGGGTGGCCCCGGTCACCGCCAACCAGATCCCGACGACCGGCCGCGGTGGGTCGAACGGGAAGTAGAAGCTGTCCTGGTGCCACGGCTGGCCCCAGGCGCCGGGGTTCTTGAAGATGAACTGGCTGAGGAAGCAGTCGAGGTCGTCGGTGCCGATCAGATCGGCCGCCACCGCGGTGACGGCCGGATCGGTGACGAAGTCGTGGAACGCGGGCCTGCGGGCCAGCAGGAACACCTTGGACAGCAGGTCCTCGGCCTGGTGCCGCGCCGCCATGTCCGGCTGCTGCTCGGGCAGGACCAGCGAGCCTCCGACGTCATCGCCGCGGTCGGCCCGCCGGGCCAGGTCGACGACGTCGTCGAGCATGGCCTGGCCCACCGACTCGGGCGCGAACCCGTCGATGCGGAAGAAGCCGTCGCGCTCCCACGCGTCGCGTCTGGCCTCGGTGAGCGAGCGGGAACCTCCCATCCGGACAGACCCTAGAGGGTCAGCTGGACGTCGGTGGGGGTGCCGGTGCCGGTGCGGGGGCCGGGCGGCAGGACGATCCGGACCGGCGCACCGCGCAGAAGGCGACCGGGCTCGGGTGGCCGGTACCGCCATGGTCGTCGCGGCGGGGGAACGAGCCGACCAACGCGGCGAGCAGCCGGTCGGCGCCGATGTCGTAGCCCCGTTGGGTGGGGTGGAACGAGTCCTGGCCGGCGCGGGCGCTGAAGGTCTCGCGGTAGAGGTGGGTCATCGCGTGGCCCGAGCAGATGCCGTCCGGGTTGGTGGCGACGTCGCGCACCTTGCCCCGCACGCTCAGGTGCAGGACCGGGGCCGCACCGTCGCGCGTGCGCCAGTCGACGAGGTGCACGTCGGGGTCGACTCCGTCGTCGTGGAGGACGCGGGCGGCGTCGGTGACCGCGCTGGCGATCTCGTCGTCGAGCCGCTCGGTGAGCGCGTTGGCCAGCAGGGCGTTCGAGTGGTAGCGGTGGTCGAACAACCAGCAGGACGGACCGCGCTGCAGATCCGGAACGCTGAAGGGGATCGGGTAGGTCATCACGAACAGCTGCCCGCCCGTGTACCCGCCCGACTGCATCGTCCTCCGGATCGTGACGTACAGATCGACGAGTCGTTGGTGCAGCGCGCTCCACGTTCCGGCGTGGTCGGCGTGGTCGCCCGGATCGAGCACGTCGCCAGCCTGGTCCTGCGACGGGCACCCGGAGGGCTCGAGGAAGAAGCACTTCTCCACGAACCGGACGAAGCCGATGTCGTTGCCGCCGGCGGTGAGCGTGACGATGTCGGCGTCCCGCGTCCGCGGCACCTGGTCGCGCTCGATCGACGCGGTGGTGGCGCCGCCGCAGGCGAGGAGCTCGAAGGTCTTCAGCGGTGTGGCGCTCTCGGCCGCGAACGTCGCCTCGGCCCGGCTGGCCGACGGCGCGTCGATGTGGCCGTCGCCGCAGCCGTCGGGGCCCTTGTCCGAGCCCACTCCGGCGCTGTAGGAGTCGCCGAGCGCCTCCCAGCGCAGGCTGGTGTGCCGGATCGGCGCGGCGTGCTTCGACGCGGGTGACGAGGATGCGCGCGACGACGGCGACGAGGCGACGGCGGCGTGGGCGACGATCCCACCGGCGAGCGCAACCGTCACGACCACGAGTGCCACCCCGAGGGCGCGCACGCGTTGCGTTGGCTTGGTCCCGCGCATCTTCCGTCTCTTTCACGGCGTCGGCAGAGCAGCTTGCGACAGTAGCGAGCGAGAGCCTCCGACGGGCATCGGCCCACCCTTGCGGGTACCGTCAGCCGTCGCCCGACGCAGGGGCCAGGCGACGCCCGGGGGTCGTCCAGTCCATGCTGTTCCCGACCATCGACTTCGCCATCTTCTTCCTGGTCGTCTTCACCGGGAGTTGGTTGCTGCGACCCCGCACCGTGCCCTGGCGCCTGTTCATCCTGGCGTCGAGCATCTACTTCTACGGGTACTGGGACCTCCGGCTGGTCCCGCTGCTGCTCGGCACGGTCGTCGTCAACTGGGCCTTCGGACGGGCGGTGCACTCGGCGCTGGCCGCCGACGGGACCAAGACGCCGCGCAGCCGGGCGCTGGTCGCCGCCGCGGTGGTGGTCGACCTCGCGGTGCTCGGCTACTTCAAGTACGCCGAGTTCTTCGCAGGCTCGGTCGCGGGCCGCCTGCAGTCGATCGGCGTGCACGTCTCGAACCCCACCCTGTCGATCGTGCTGCCCATCGGGATCTCGTTCTTCACCTTCCAGGCCATCAGCTACGTCATCGACATCGGTCGCGGCGTCTGGACGCGGCCGGTGCCCCTGCTCGAGTTCGCCGTCTACCTGACGTTCTTCGCTCATCTCGTGGCGGGCCCGATCGTGCGGGCCAGCGAGTTCATCCCCCAGATCGAGACGACCCCCGACCCGCGCTTCGTTCGCTCGGGTGAGGCGTTCATGTTGATCTTCCGGGGCCTGTTCAAGAAGGTCGTCATCGCGAGCTACATGGCGACGATCGCCGATCCGGTGTTCGCCCTTCCCGGCCTGCACAGCCGGTGGGCGGTGCTGTGGGGGATCTGGGCCTACGCCATCCAGATCTACGCCGACTTCTCGGGCTACACCGACATCGCCATCGGCGTGGCGCTCCTGCTGGGCATCCGGTTCCCGCTGAACTTCGACGCCCCCTACCGCGCCCTGTCGTTCCAGGAGTTCTGGCACCGCTGGCACATGACCCTGTCGCGTTGGCTGCGCGACTACCTCTACATCCCGCTCGGCGGCAACCGGGGGAGCACCGCGTTCGTCTACCGCAACCTGATGCTCACGATGATCATCGGCGGTCTGTGGCACGGGGCCAACTGGACCTTCGTGATCTGGGGGACGATCCAGGGTGCGGCCCTGGTCGGCGAGCGCATCGTCAAGCAGGCCTGGTCGCGGCGGCCGGCCCCGCTCGGCCTGCCGTCGTGGCTGGTGAGCGGGCTGCAGTGGTTCCTCACCTTCCAGGTGATCAGCCTGGCCTGGGTGTTCTTCCGGGCGCCGAGCCTCTCCCAGGCCATGGCCGTGCTCGGTCGCCTGTTCAGCGGCGGGGGATCCTCGTCGCTCGTCACGCCGCTGCTCGTCGTGACCGTCCTCGCCATGTTGGCCTCGCAGTTCGTGCCGCCCAGGCTGCCCGAGCGGGCCACCGAGGCGTTCGCCCGGGTGGCGCCGGCCCTGCAGGTGGCCGCGCTCGGCTTCGGCCTGGTGGTCGTCGACGCGCTCGGCCCCGCCGGCATCGCCCCCTTCATCTACTTCCAGTTCTAGGAGACCCGTGCCCTCGTCCCGATCCCGGCCAGATCCCCCCAGAGACCGCGGCACCATGCCGGCGGGCATGGTGCTGGTGATCATGGTCGGGGCCCTGCTCGTGGCGATGGCGATCAACGCCGACGCCACCTTGCGCAACAGCCAGGCCAAGCGCAACAACCCTGCCTGGCGCACCGACGTCGCCCGGGACGTGGCCGACCTGTCGGACTTCCTGCACCTGACCGCCCCGCGCCGGGCGCTCGACGACGCCATGGGTCGTCACAGCAGCAGCCTCACCCCCGAACAGGTGCTGGCCCAGCAGCGTGCCGACCAGCAGCGATCCTCGGGCGGCACGACGACGACGACCGCGGCCGCGACCGGCCCCCCGCACCTGCGGACGCCGACCCCCGGCCATCCGCTCAAGCTCTGGGTCGGCGGCGACTCGGTCACCGAGACGTTCGGGACCCAGCTCGTGCGCGTGTCGCAGCTGACGGGCCTGTTCACCAGCACGCTCGACTTCCACCTGGGCACCGGCCTGTGCGTGCCGTCCTACTTCAACTGGCCGTTGCACCTGGCTGAGGACGTCCTTCCCCACGACGACCCCGACGTCGTGGTCATCATGTTCGGCGCCAACGACGGGCAGAACATCCAGTTGGCCGACGGCCGCATCCTGACGGCCTTCAGCCCTGAGTGGCAGATCGAGTACGCCCGGCGCGTCGGGGCGGTGATGGACCTGCTCGAGAGCCCGACCGACGACCGGGTCGTGCTGTGGGCCGGCCCGCCGCCGATGGGTCCCGGCACCCATGTGCCCGGCATGGACCTGATCTCCCACATCGACTGGATGGAGGCGCGCACACGGCCGTGGGTCCGCTACGTCGACACGTGGGTCTACTTCTCGGACGCGAAGCTGCAGTTCCAGCACTCGCTGCCGTCGGCCACCGGCGAGGTGCGCGGGCTGCGCCAGAAGGACAACATCCACATGAGCGACATCGGCGGCACGCGTCTCTCCTGGGTCGTCCTGCGCGACCTCGCGGCCTTCGTCGATCTGTCCGGCTCGAGGGCCACCCCCGATCCCAACGACCTGCCGCCGGCATCGGTCAAGGAGCGAACGGTGGTGCCCCCGCACGTGCCGGGGGCGGTCGAGTAGGCGACGATCCGCCGTCAGGGATGGCGGGCGGTGACCTCGGTGGCGATGCCACCGCGGACGTTCCAGACCGTGTGCACCGTCATGCGGCGCGGGGCGATGGCGGCCACCAGGTCGTCGAGGATGCGGTTGGTGATGTCCTCGTGGAACACGCCGACGTCGCGGAAGCTCCAGAAGTAGAGCTTGAGGGACTTGAGCTCGACCAGGTGCCGGTCCGGCACGTAGGTGACGGTGACGGTGGCGAAGTCGGGCTGCGCCGTCATCGGGCAGATGCAGGTGAGCTCGGGCGTCGAGTACACGACGTCGTAGTCGCGGCCGGGGTGCGGGTTGTCGACGGCGACGAGGTCGCTGGAGGGCTCGCTGGGCATGGCCGAAGGCTAGGTCGGCACGACGATGCCCGAACGGCAGCCGAGCGGGGTGTTGGTGTTGCCCGTGCCGGTGTTGATGCAGTAGGCGCAGACGGTGTGGGTGCCGCCGGGGGCGGCGATGGTGGTGCTGAAGCCGTGGGTGGCTCCGTAGGCGGGGAAGGCGGCGGCGACGTCGGGACGGTCGATGTTGGCGAGGATGCGGGTGTCGAGGGTGCCGTCGAGGTAGATGTCGATGTTGATGGGGGCGGTGGTGTCGGGGTCGATGGCCCAGCCGCTGATGGTGATCTGGTCGGGGCCGGCGGCGACGGTCTCGAGGTGGCCGAAGGGGTTGCCGCCGACGGCGAGCGTGCGGCACCCGAGGGACGGGTTGGCGTTGCCGGTGCCGGTGTTGATGCAGTAGGCGCAGACGGTGTGGGTGCCGCCGGGGGCGGCGATGGTGGTGCTGAAGCCGTGGGTGGCTCCGTAGGCGGGGAAGGCGGCGGCGACGTCGGGACGGTTGATGTTGGCGAGGATGCGGGTGTCGAGGGTGCCGTCGAGGTAGATGTCGATGTTGATGGGGGCGGTGGTGTCGGGGTCGATGGCCCAGCCGCTGATGGTGATCTGGTCGGGGCCGGCGGCGACGGTCTCGAGGTGGCCGAAGGGGTTGCCGCCGACCGCGATCGTGCGGCACCCGAGGGACGGGTTGGCGTTGCCGGCACCGGTGTTGATGAGGAAGACGCACACCGAGTGGGTGCCGCCGGTCGCCGGCACGGTCGCGGTGAAGCCGTGGGCGGCGCCGAAGCCCGGGAACGCGGCGGCGACGTCGGGACGGTTGCCGTTGGCCAGGACCCGCGTCGAGAACTGGCCGTCGACGTAGACGTCGACATCGATCGGCCCAGTGGTGTCGGGGTCGATCCCCCAACCCGAGACGGTGATCTGGTCGGGGCCGGCCGTGATCGTCTCGAAGTGGCCGACCGGGTTGTCGGTGATGGTGACCGTCTCGCACGCCATCTGCGGGTTGGTGCTGCCGAAGCCGACGTTGATGCCGTAGACGCACAACGTGTGGGTGCCGACGGTCGTGGTGAAGCTGGTCGAGAACCCGTGGTTGGCGTGCGCGGGGATGCCATCGGGTCGGGCCTGGTTGGCCAGGACCCGCTTCAGGAAGTTGCCGTCGAGGTAGAGGTCGACGTCGATGGCCTCGTCGATGTCCGCGTCGACCGCCCACCCCGAGACCGTGACCTGACCACCGAAGATGCTGAGGGTGTCGAACCCGCCGTTGGGGAGGTGCAGACACGGCGCGTCGTGGAAGGCGGTCGAGTCGTCGGTCGCCACGGTGTGGGTGCAGCTCGGCTCGATCTCCCACGGGGGGATGCACGTCACGAGCCGGCACACGATCGGCCCCAGGCACGGGGTCGACTGGTTGCACTGCCCGTAGCGGAACTCGTTGCAGCCGGCGCGCCGGTCGTTGCAGTTGCCCTTGGCGCACGAGCACGGCGTCCCCGAGCAGCTGCCCGAGCACAGGCCCGAGCTGCCGCACCCGCAGCTGCGGCATCCGGCGTTGCAGTCCATGTAGTAGCGGGGGCCGCTGCAGAAGCCTGACCCGTCCGCCTTCCACCACCCGGCCACCGCGGTGCCGGCGGGGCAGGCGTTGGCCCCGTAGATCGTGCAGCAGAACTCGGTGTAGCCGTCACAGCACGCCGCGCCGCAGTCGCAGTTCTGGCCGACGCACGCGCAGACCGCGGCGTAGGCGGACGTCGGTCGCAGCAGGAAGTCGACCGGCGACACGGCCAGCGCGCTGCCGACGACGGCTGAGCGGGCGAGGAAGCCGCGCCGGTCGATGCGGTTGGCCACCGCGCCCGAGAGTCGGTCGACCCAGGTCGCGCGCTCGTCGATCACCTTCATGGCACCTTCATGTCCCGTTCATGGGGTGGCCTGCACGACCAGGACGCTAGTGGGACCGCGAGCGGCCACCGGAGACCCGGTCAGCCGAGCTGCCACCACAGGAAGGCGAGGACGTCGGCCAGCTCGTCGGCCTGGCGGCTGACCGGCTTGCCCTGCCCGTGGCCGGCGCTCGCCTCCTGGCGCAACAGGATCGGGCGGTCGGTCGCGACACGACGAGGCCGCCTGCAGCCGCGCCGCCATCTTGCGGGCGTGCATGGGGTCGACCCGCGAGTCGTCCTCAGCCGTGGTCAGCAGCACGGCCGGGTAGCAGGTGCCGTCCACCACGTGGTGGTAGGGCGAGTAGGCGTAGAGCCAGGCCAGCTCGTGGGCCACGTCGGGGTCGCCGTACTCGGGGATCCAGAGCTCGGCGATCAGGAACCGGGGATAGCGCACCATGTCGAGCAGCGGCACCGCGATCTGGGCGGCCCGGCACAGGTCGGGACGCTGCGTGATCGCCGCGCCCATCAGCAGTCCGCCGTTGCTGCCGCCTCGGATGGCGAGGCGGTGGCGGGAGGTGCGGCCCGTGTCGACCAGCCAGTCCGCCGCGGCGATGAAGTCGTCGAAGCTCTGCTGCTTGTGGTCGCGCATGCCGGCGCGGTGCCACGACTCGCCGTGCTCGGCCCCGCCGCGGAGGTTGGCCACCGCGTAGACGCCGCCGTCGTCGCAGACCGACACGACCGCGGCGCTGTAGGCGGGCCCCATCGTGACCGCGAAGCCGCCGTAGCCGGTGAGCACGCAGGGCGTGTCCGCATCGGGCTCGGTGCCCGCGGCGCGGATGATGAACATGGGCACGTCGGTGCCGTCGCTCGAGGGGTACTGGACCTGTTCGACCACGTACTCGCCCTGCGGCCCGTCGGGCGCGCCGTCGCCCTTGCCCAGCTGGCTCCAGTCGGTCAGCCCGTCCGGCTGCCAGCGCAGCAGGGTGGGCGGCCGGGCGAACGAGGTGTAGGAGAGGAAGGCCTGGTCGGAGCGGTCGCTGGCGCTCAGGGCGACGACCGAGCCCAGCTCGGGCAGATCGACCGGCTGGTGGTTCGTGCCGTCGTGGTCGTAGCGGTCGAGCAGGGCGACCGCCGAGCGCGAGCGCAGCACGAGCAGCGACGACGGGGTCGTGACCGCGGCCTCGATCACCGAGTCGCCCTCGGCCACGATCGTGCACCAGTTGTCGTGCCAGGCGGCCACGAGGGGCGCCGACACGACTCGGCCCCGGTCGGCATCCAGGGTGGTCACCCCGATCAGCTGGTCGCCGACCACCTCGAAGGACGAGATGGCCTCGATCCCCTCGATCATCGCGGTCCGCGCTCCGGTCTGGCGGTCGATGAGGTGGACGTCGACCCGTGACCATCCGAGCGAGGTGTGCACGAGCAGCCAGCGGCCGTCCCGCGACAGCGAGACGTTGGGCCACGCGGTCTTGTCGGGCAGGTCGTCCCAGATCACCGTGTCGCGCTCGGGCGCGTCGCCGAGCTGGTGCCAGAACACCTTGCGCCAGTACTCGAGCTCGTCGTCGGGGACCTCGTCGGGCAGCGGGTAGCGGGTGTAGGCGAAGCCGCTGGCGTCGGGCGCCCACGCCACCGACGCGGCGCGGGTGTTGGGGATGGCGTCGGTCAGGCGCGCGCCCGGTGCCGACCTCGACGATGTGCAGCGTCGAACGCTCGTCGCCGTGGGTGGACAGCCCGTAGGCCACGAGCGAGCCGTCGCGGGAGGGGTGGTACCAGTCGATGGCCGAGGTCGGATCGCCGCCGGCCGTCACCGGGTCGACGATGGTGCGGGCCAGGCCGGGCTGGGTGGCGGAGCGCACGACGAGCACTGCCTGATCGTGGTGGCCCCACCGCTCGAGCGAGAACACCCGCGGACCGGCCACGGCGCACGCCACCGACGAGCCGGCGCGCAGCAGGGCGCTCAGGCGGCCGTGGAGCTCGTCGCGGCCGTCGAGGGCATCGAGGGCGAGGCGCGTGCGGTCGTTCTGGCTGGCGGCCCAGGCCCGCGTCTCGGGTTGGTCGGCGTCCTCGAGCCACCGGTAGGGATCGGCGACGGTGATCCCGTGGATCACCTCGACGGTGCCGTCGTCGCGGGTGGGCGGCGGCGGGGGAGCGGTCGGCGTGGTCATCGCGCCGGCCAGGCGCGGTCAGCCCCGCCCGGCGTTGGGCTTGCGCCCGTGGTTGGCCTTCTTGCGGCGGGCGTTGGTCTTGCGCTTGGCGGTCTTCTTCGACATAGGGGAGCCACGCTACCGGTCGGGCGCGGCGATCAGCTAGTCGGTCCCGTGGGAGCCGGCCCACTCGACGAGGGCGTCGGCGGTCCAGGTGTTCACGATCTGGTCGATCGCGATCTCGTGGTCGGCGGCCTTGGTCGCATCCGAGCCGCTGCCACTCGAGCTGGCCCGGGGCGTGGGCGTCGGTGTCGATGCTGACCTTGCACCCCCACTCGAGGGCGAGGTCGAGCAGGCGGTCCGGGGGGTCCTGGCGCTCGGGGCGGCAGTTGATCTCGACGGCCGTGTCGAACCGGGCGCAGGCGGCGAACACCAGCTCGGGGTCGAAGGTCGACTCGGGCCGCACCAGCTCGGGATCGCTGTCGGCCTGGGCCACCGTCGAGCGCAGCTTGCGGCCGGTGCAGTGCCCGAGGATGTCGACGTGCGGGCTGGCCACCGCCAGCACCATCCGTCGCGTCATCGCGTCGCGGTCCATGCGCAGCTTCGAGTGGGCGCTGGCCACGACCACGTCGAGCTCGGCCAGCAGGTCGGGCTCCTGGTCGAGCGACCCGTCCTCGAGGATGTCGACCTCGATGCCGGTGAGGATGCGGAACGGCGCCAGGCGCTCGTTGATCCACCGGATCTCGACCAGCTGCTCGCGGAGCCGGTCGGGCGACAGCCCGTGGGCCACGGTGAGCCGGGGCGAATGATCGGTCATGACCATGTACTCGTGGCCGAGCGACATGGCGGTGCGCGCCATCGCCTCGACGGTGGCGCCCCCGTCGGACCAGAGGCTGTGGCAGTGGCAGTCGCCGCGCAGGGCCTCGCGGTACGGGCGGCCCGCGGTGCTGAGCGGCACCTCGGTGGTGGCCTCGAGCTCGGCGACCCGGCGCGGCACCTCGCCCGCCAGCGCCTCGGTGATGACCGCGCCGGTCGACTTGCCGATTCCCGGCAGGTCGAGCAGCGTGCCGGCCGCCACCCGCTCCTCGAGCTCACCCGGCGCCAGGCCGGCCACGACCTGCGAAGCGCCGTTGGAAGGCCCGGACCTTCTCGGCCGGGGCCAGCGATCGGTCGAGCAGGTAGACGACGCGGTCCAGCGCTTCGAGCGGTGTCACCCGGATGAGGTTAGAGGGACGGCGTCTAGCCTGGACAAGTGGAACGCTTCGGGTTCGTCGGACTCCCCAATGCCGGCAAGTCATCGCTGTACAACGCCCTGTCCGGCGGCTCCGCCCTGGCTGCCCCCTACGCCTTCGCCACCAAGGACCCCAACGTGGGCATGGCCAAGGTGCCCGACGATCGCCTGGATCGACTGGCCGAGATGAGCGCGTCCCGCAAGGTGGTGCCGGCCACCGTGCAGTTCGTCGACATCGGCGGCCTGGTCGAGGGAGCCAGCACCGGCGAGGGCCTGGGCAACAAGTTCCTGGCCAACATCCGCGAGGCCGACGCCATCACCTTCGTGCTGCGAGCCTTCGCCGACGACGACGTGCCGGGGCCGTCCGATCCCGCTCGAACACCTGCGCATCGTCGAGACCGAGCTGGCCCTGGCCGACCTGGCCACCGTCGAGACCCAGATCGACAAGCGACGCAAGGCCGCGAAGCAGGATCGGGGCCTGGCCGACGAGGTGGCGGCCCTGGGCCGGGCCTACGAGCAGCTGGCCGAGGGCACCCCGCTGTATCGCAGCGATCTGGACGGCGACGACCGGGCCCTGCTGCGGCCCTACTTCCTGCTGACCAACAAGCCCGTCCTCGCGGTGGTCAACGTGAGCGAGGACGATCTGGACCGCACCGACGAGATCGTGGCGCCGGTGGTGGCCGAGCTGGGGGGACGGGGTGAGGTGATCGGCATGTGCGTGCAGCTCGAGGCCGAGGCGGCCCAGGTCGACGCCGACGAGCGCACCGAGATGCTCGAAGCACTGGGCCTGGGCCAGGGCGCGCTGCCCCGGTTCCTGCAGACCGCCTACCACCTGTTGGGGCTGCGCACCTTCCTGACCACCGGCGAGGACGAGTCACGGGCCTGGACGTTCAAGGCGGGTTGGAAGGCCCCGCAGTGCGCGGGGGTGATCCACGGCGACTTCGAGCGGGGGTTCATCAAGGCCGAGACGATCCACTGGGACGAGCTGCTCGAGATCGGCTCGTGGTCCAAGGCCCGCGACGTGGGCAAGCTGCGGATCGAGGGCAAGGACTACGAGGTGGCCGACGGCGACGTCATGGAGTTCCGCTTCAACGTCTGACCCGCGGCGCCGGCACCTCGCCGTCCCACTCGTCGAGCGGGGCGCACTGCCAGCGCCAGCGCTCGAGCCGCGGTCGACCCGGCAGGGCGATGCGACCGTTCGCCCACAGCAGCGCGGGCCACGGCTCGACGTCGGTCGGCGCCCACGGGAACAGCCGCCACAGGGTGCGCTCGGCCACGCCGACGTCGGGCTCGAGCTCGAAGCCCAGCGCGGTGCCGAGGTCGGCGGTGTGCACGAGGATCTCGTCGCAGGCCATGGCGGCGAACCCGCTGGCGTCGGCCTGGCCGAACGGGTGGAACCCGCGGTCGGTGGGAGCGGCACCATCGACCACCCGCGCCAGCAACCGGGCCAGCGCCCCGAGGCTGTCGATCAGCTGGTCGGGCGACCCGGTGTCGCTCACCGTCGGCTGGATGACGGCCAGATCCGGGCCGCCGCTGCTCAGGTCGACCGCGTACCAGATGCAGCACTGCGCGACGTGTGCGACCAGCGCCGAGACCGTGAAGTCGAGGTCGGGGACCGGGGCCGTCCATGACCGGTCGGTGGTCGAGCGCAGCAGACGAACACTGGCACCCGCCGCGGCCTCGATGTCGGCGCCGGTCACCGCCGGTCGAGGTGGACGTGCAGCGACCACAGGGGCCTCCAGGTCAACCGCGCGAGCCGGCGCGGGCGCGGACGGCGGGCGGGTGCGCCCACGATCGCACGCCGGCGCTCTGCCCGCCGTCGCGCGTCGCGCCGCTGCCCGGCGCGGGTGAAGCTCGCCGTCACCTGATCGCGGCGGTCGGCGACGAGTTGCTGGTGGGTGGTGGGGATCGTGGGGGCCATGACGTCGTCTCCATGTCATCGGGTTCGTGCTGATCTCCTGGGCACCATCGAACATATGAATCATTGCGGACAGATCAGGTCCGCAACTCGAAGAAATCTCTGGAAAGATGGACCCGATGGACACCCCGAGCCGGCTGCTGCGGTTGCTCAGCCTCCTGTCGAGCCGCGCCTGGTGGAGCGCGGCCGAGCTGGCCGCCGAGACCGGGGTGACCGAGCGCACGGTGCGGCGTGACATCACGCGCCTGCGCGACCTCGGCTACCCGGTCGAGGCCACCACCGGCCGCTACGGCGGCTACACGCTCGGGCGCGGCGGTCGGCTGCCGCCGCTGGTGCTCGACGACGACGAGGCGGTGGCGGTGGCCATCGGCCTGCGCGCCGCGGCGGGCGGCGCGACCGGCGCCGAGTCGGCCGCTCTCTCCGCGCTGGCCAAGCTCGACCAGGTGCTGCCGGTCCGGCTGCGCGAGCAGGTGGCCGCGCTCGCCGCGGTGACCGTCGGCCTGCGGGCGCCCGCGTCCCCGAGGTCGACGTCGATGCCCTGGTCACCGCCGGCCTGGCCTGTCGGCGACCTGAGCGGCTGCGCTTCGCCTACCTCGACGCCGCGGACCGGCGCCACCGACCGCCTGGTCGAGCCGTACCGCCTCGTCTACACCGAGCGGTCCTGGTACCTCGTCGCCTTCGACCCGTCCCGCGACGACTGGCGCACCTTCCGCGTCGACCGCATGACCGAGCTGCACCTCACCGGCGTGCGCTTCACCGCCATCGACGATCCCCCCGACGCGGTCGCCCTCGTGTCCCGCGGCGTGGCCGTGGCGGCCTACGACCTGCAGGTCGAGGTCCGCCTGCGACTGCCGCTCGGACGCGGGCCGGCGCGCCATGGTCCCGCCCACCGTCGGCGTGCTCGAGGCCGAGACCGACCCGGGAGCTGCATCGCCCGCATCGGCGGCGACGCCGACTGGATCGCCCGCTACCTGGCCGGCCTCGACGTCGCCGTTCGAGGTGGTCGAGGGCGACGAGGTGCAAGGCCGAGCTCCGCGCCCTGGGCCGTCGGCTCGTCCGCGACCACCGGTGAGCGACCGCCGGTGAGCCGGGGCAGGATGGAGCCGTGACGCCTTCCGGGCTCGGGGCGGTAGGTTCACCCGGTTCGGGCTCGTCCCACCCATGCTCAGATCCGCTGACGGAGGCGCCGCGTGCCCTGGCTGGTCCACGACGGCAAGGTGCTGGCCACCCTCGAGGTGGCCGACGTCGCGCCGCGACCGGATGCGCGGCCTGCTCGGCCGCGACCGGATCGACGGTGCGCTGCTGCTCGAACGGGCCCGGTCGATCCACACCGTCCGGATGCGGTTCGCCATCGACGTCGCCTTCTGCGATCGCGACCTGGTGGTGCTGCGCGTCGTCACGATGCGACCGAACCGGCTCGGCCGGCCCGTCCTGGCGGGCGCGCTCGGTCATCGAGGCCGAGGCCGGGTCGTTCGAGCGGTGGGGCGATCTCCGTGGGTGACCGCCTCGAGGTCAAGGGGCGCGCCGTGAGCGACGGCCGGCTCGTGCTGGTGGCCACCCCGATCGGCAACCTCGGGGATCTCTCGCCGCGCGCCGTCGACGAGCTGGCGCGCGCCGACGCGGTCGCCTGCGAGGACACCCGCCGCACCGGTCGTCTGCTGGCGCACGCGGGCGTCACGGCGCCCAAGCTGCTGGTGGTCAACGACCACACCGAGGCGGCCGCCGGACGCGACGTGCTGGCCCGGCTCGACCGTGGCGAGCGCGTCGCGGTCGTGTCCGACGCCGGCATGCCCGGGGTCTCGGATCCGGGTGAGCGGCTGGTGCGCCTGGCCGTCGGCCGCGGGACACGTCGTCGAGGTCGTGCCGGGACCGTCGGCCGCGATCACCGCGCTGGTGGTCAGCGGGCTGGCGACGGGCCGGTGGGTGTTCGAGGGCTTCCTGCCCCGGCGCGGCTCGGGCCGCACCGAGCGGCTGGCCGAGCTGGCCGGCGAACGGCGCACGATCGTGCTCTACGAGGCCCCTCACCGGCTGGCCCGGACCCTGGCCGACCTGGCCGACGTCACTCGGCGGCACCCGTCAGGTGGTGGTGGCCCGCGAGCTGACCAAGCTGCACGAGGAGGTCTGGCGCGGCACGCTCGAGGCCGCCGTGGCGCGGGCCGGCGAGGTCGTCCCCCGGGGCGAGCACGTGCTGGTGGTGGCGGGGCGCCCGAGCCCGCGGCGGCCTCGGACGACGAGCTCGCCGACGCGTTGGCCGTGGCGGTCGGGTCCGGCCGGTCGACCCGGGACGCGGTCGCGCTGGTCGCCGCCCGCTTCGGGGTGCCCCGCCGTCGGGTGTACGACCTGGCCATCCGCGCCTGATCGCACGCCTGATCGCGCCGTATCGTGCGGGGGATCCCGCGCCAGCACTGGGATCCCCGAGGCTGTCACACCCCGTGCGTAGGGTCGGGGCCATGGGAATCATCACGTTGCTCATCGGCCTCATGGGCCTCCTCGGCGGCCTGGCCGTCGGTGTGGTCGTGGCGCCGTCGTGTCGAGCGCCCGCGGTCGAGACGCCGCGGCCGACCGAGCGGCCGCCTTCGAGGCGGCGCTCGCCAGGCCTTCGCCGCCGAACGCCAGGCGTTCGCGGCCGAGCGCGACGCCTCGACCCAGCAGACCGTCGACCTGGTGCTCACGATGGCCGCCGACAAGCTGGGCGAGCGGCCGCCGCCGCCGACCAGCAGCTCGACCTGCGCAACCAGGTCATCGAGGAACAGCCTTCGACCGGCACCGACGGCTCGACCGGCCTGGTGGTCGAGCTGCAGAAAGAGCGGGCCGCCCAGCAGGGCGACCTGCACGCCCAGCTCACCGAGGCCACCCGGCAGACCCGCGACCTGGCCGCCACCACCCAGAGCCTGCGCCAGGCGCTGGCCAGCCCCAAGGCCCGCGGCCAGTGGGGCGAGCGCATGGCCGACGACGTCCTGCGCATGGCCGGCCTGGTCGAGGGCGTCAACTACCGCCGCCAGACCGGCGTGGCCGGCGGCGGCATCCCCGACGTCACCTTCCTGCTGCCCCAGGGCCGCGTGCTGCACATGGACGTCAAGTTCCCGATCGACAACTACGTGCGGGCCATCGAGGCCGACCGGCCGACCCGAGGTCAGGGCGGCGACCACCGCCTTCCTGCGCGACGTGCGCCAGCGCATCAAGGAGCTGACGACCCGCGACTACATCGACCCGGTCACGACCGTCGACTACGTGCTGGCCTTCATCCCCAACGAGAGCGTCTACTCGTTCATCCACGAGCACGACCCCGACATGGTCGACCTCGCCCTCACCCAGCGGGTCGTGCTGTGCTCGCCGTTCACCCTCTTCGCCGTGCTCGCCGTCATCCGCCAGTCGATGGACGCCTACCGCCTCGAGCGCACCAGCGACGAGATCCTCACCTGCCTCGGCGGCTTCACCAAGGAGTGGGACAAGTTCTCCGACCACGTCGACAAGCTCGGCCTGCAGATGGACAGCAGCCAGAAGGTCTACGACGAGCTGTCGGGCGTCCGCCGGCGGGCCCTGCAGCGCAAGCTCGACCAGGTCGAAGACCTGCGCAACCGGCGCGGCGACGAGCTCGACGTGTCGGTCGTGCGCCCGTTGCGGTCGGCCAACCGCGACGACGGGCGGGCCGACCTCGGCTTCGACGTGGCCAAGAGCTCGTAGCTCTCGGCCAATGCGGTTCCGGTCGTGAGGTCCAGCCCGTAGCCTCTAGGCCGTGAGCGACCGCTTCTACGTGACCACGCCGATCTACTACGTCAACGACGTCCCCCACATCGGCCACGCCTACACCACGGTCACCGCCGACGCGCTGGCCCGCTGGCACCGCCTGCTCGGCGACGAGACCTTCTTCCTGACCGGCACCGACGAGCACGGCCTCAAGGTGCTGCGGGCGGCCGAGGCGGCGGGCCTGACCCCGATCGAGCAGGCCGACTCGCACCAGCGCCCGGTTCCGCGAGGTGTGGGAGCTGCTCGACATCAGCTACGACGACTTCATCCGCACCACCGAGCCCCGCCACGCCCGCGGCCGTGCAGGCGCTCCTGCAGGCGGTGCTACGACAACGGCTGCATCTACAAGGACACCTACAGCGGCCTGTACTGCGTGTCCTGCGAGGCGTACTACACCGAGGACGAGCTGGTCGACGGGGCCCTCTGCCCGATCCACCTCCGCCCGGTCGAGCACCTCGAAGAGGAGAACTGGTTCTTCCAGCTCTCGGCCTTCACCCAGCCGCTGCTCGACTGGTACGAGGCCAACCCCGACGCCGTGGCGCCCGAGCGGCAAGCGCAACGAGGCCCTCGGCATCATCCGCCAGGGCCTCGACGACATCTCGATCAGCCGCACGTCGATCGACTGGGGCGTCCCGGTGCCGTGGGACCCCGACCACGTCTTCTACGTCTGGTACGACGCCCTCATCAACTACGCCACCGCCATCGGCTACGGCGACGACCCCGAGCGCTTCGCCCAGTGGTGGCCGGCGGTGCACCACCTGATCGGCAAGGACATCCTGCGGTTCCACTGCGTGTACTGGCCGGCGATGCTGCTGGCGGCCGGCATCGACCCGCCCCGGCACGATCAACGTCCACGGGTTCCTGCTGGTGGGCGGGGAGAAGATGAGCAAGACGGGGCTGGGCCAGATCTACCCGGCCGACCTGGTCGGCCGACTTCGGCGTCGACGGGTTCCGCTACCACTTCCTGCGCGACCGCGCCCTTCGGTCCCGACGGCGACTTCTCCTACGAGGGCATGGTCGCCCGCTACAACACCGACCTGGCCAACAACCTCGGCAACCTGCTGTCGCGCGTCGCGACCGTGGTGGCCAAGAAGTGCGACGGCATCGGTCCGGCGCCGCGCGCCGACAGCCCGCTGGCGGCGGTGGCCGCAGGTCTACCTGGACCGACGCGGCCGCGGCCTGGGAGGCCGTGCAGCCGTCGGTCGCGCTCGAGGCGACCTGGCGGCTGATCCGCGAGACCAACGCCCACCTCGAGACCAACGAGCCGTGGAAGGCCGAGCCCGGTCCCGAGCGTCGACGGCGTGCTGGGCGACGCGCTCGAGGCGCTGCGCATCGTGGCCATCCTGGCCACCCCGGCCGTGCCGTCGACCTGCGCCGAGCTCTGGCGCCGGATCGGCCTGCCCGGCTCGCCGGCCGACCAGCGCCTGCCCGAGGCCGCGGCCGTGGGGCGGCTACCCCGGCGGCCTGCCGGTCGACAAGGGCGAGCCCCTGTTCCCCCGGATCGACACGCCGGCTCGTGAGCCCGGAACCCCGCTGGACCGACAACCACTGCCACCTGCCCGGCCGGCGACGAGGCGACCGAGCATGATCGAGGCGGCCCGGGCCGAGGGTGTGGGCCGCATGGTCAACGTCGGCACCGACGTCGAGCACTCCCGCCAGGCCATCGAGGTGGCCCGCGGCCACGACGGGGTGTGGGCCACCGCCGGGGTGCATCCCCACGACGCCACCGAGGGGGTCGAGGGCATCGTCGGGCTGCTGGACGAGCCCGAGGTCGTGGCGGTGGGCGAGTGCGGGCTCGACTACCACTACGACCACTCGCCCCGCGAGGTCCAGCGCGAGGTGTTCGCCGCAGCAGATCGCGCTGGCCCACGACCACGACCTGGCCCTGGTCATCCACACCCGCGAGGCGTGGGCCGACACGTTCGACATCCTGGCCGCCGAGGGCGTGCCCGAGCGCACGGTGTTCCACTGCTTCACCGGCGGCCCCGACGAGGCGCGTCGAGGCCTCGACCTCGGCATCCATCTGTCCTTCAGCGGCATCGTCACCTTCAAGACGGCCGACGACGTGCGCGCCGGCGGCCGCGCTGTGCCCGCTCGACCGGCTGCTGGTCGAGACCGACTCGCCGTACCTCGCCCCGGTGCCCCACCGCGGCCAGCCCAACCGGCCGGCGCTGGTGCCCGCTCGTGGGCGCGGCCGTGGCCGAGGTGCAGCGGCGTCGAGGTGGCCGACGGTGGCCGAGGCGAGCTGGGCCGTCGGCCGAGCGGCTGCTACCGCCTCGACACCTGAGGCCGTCACTTCGGCCTCGCCGCATCGTGTGACACACGTCACCGCCGACGACGGCGGGTCTGGGCTGGTCACCCCGGCTTTTCTCATCTCATTCCCGTTACGGAAGTTGCGATCACGTTACGGCCTTCCTAGCTTGGCGCCGGTCACCGGTCCTGGGCTCGAGAGGGAGGACGCCGGGTGGACGAAGTCGCGGCGTCGCGCCGCAGGGTCTGCATTCGCACTGCTGCTGGCGGCGACCTTCGTGGTCGCGCTGGCCGTGGGCCTGACCACGACCCCCTCGACCGCATCCGCTCCGCGTCGAGGCCTCGGCCGATGCGGCCACCGTCGCCCACGGCGTCGGCCCGGCGATCCGTCGTCGACCGCGCCGTCGACCGCCGCGCCGTCGACCACCGCCGCGCCGTCCACCACGACCGACTCGTCGTCGACCACCGCGCAGCCGCGCCGCGCTGGCCCGCTCGACGTCGCTCGCCAGCCACGCCGCAGGCCACGGTGGCGCCCACCACGACCGCCCCGCCCTACGTCGCCCCGACCACCACCGCGGCGCCGGTCAGCACGGTCCCGGCCGGCGGCCGCCGCCTTCCTGGCCTGCGTCCGCGAGCGCGAGTCGCACGACAACTACGGCGCCGTCTCGGCCAACGGCCTCTACCGGGGCGCCTACCAGTTCAGCCAGGACGCCTGGGACTCGGCGGCCAGCCACGCCGGTCGTCCCGACCTGGTGGGCCAGCTGGCCAACCTGGTGGCCCCGGCCGACCAGGATGCGGTGGCCCTGGTCCTCTACGAGTGGCATGGGCTCGGCGCCCTGGGGCGGCGCCTGCAGCTGAGTCCGGCCCCGGCGGCACGGTCGGGCAAGCTGGACCGGTGACCTTGACCCGCAGCCAGGTGGTCGAGCTGCTCGATCGCCACGGCCTGAGGCCCAGCCGGGCGCTCGGTCAGAACTTCGTCGTCGACCCCAACACGGTCGAGCGGATCGTCCGCCTGGCCGAGGTCGGCGCCGGCGACCACGTGGTCGAGATCGGGGCGGGACTCGGCTCGCTGACCCTCCCGCTGGCCGCGACCGGGCGCCCACGTCGTCGCGGTCGAGATCGATCGCCGCGTCGTGGCCGCGCTGCGTGCGCGCAGCCGTCGTCGAGGCCGACGGAGCCCACGCGTGACCGTGGTCGAGGGCGACGCGCTCCAGCTCGACTGGTCGACGGTGCTGGCCGCCAGCCCGCGCTGGACGCTCGTCGCCAACCTCCCCTACAACGTCGCCACGCCGTTGGTGTGCGACCTGCTCGACGACGTCCCCCAGATCGAGCGCATGCTGGTGATGGTGCAGCGCGAGGTGGGCGAGCGCCTCGCCGCCGGCCGCCGGCCAGGCGCGCCTACGGCATCCCGTCGGTGAAGGTGGCCTACTGGGCGACCGCCCGGGTCGTCGGGCCGGGTGCCGGCGACGGTGTTCCTGCCCCAGCCCAAGGTCGACTCGGTGCTGGTGCGAGATCGTTCGGCGGCCGAGCCCGGCGGTGGCGTCGGATCCCGATCGGCTCTTCGCGCTGGTGCGCACCGCCTTCGGCCAGCGGCGCAAGATGCTGCGCCGCTCGCTGGCCGACGTGGTCGACGCCGACGCCTTCGAGCGCGGCCGGCGTCCGGCCCGATGCCCGCCCCGAGGAGCTCGACATCGAGGCGTGGGGCCGCCTCACCGACGCGATCAGCTGACCCGACTCAGTTGACCGGCGGTCAGGCCGGGACGGTCCGGCACGACGACGCGGTCGTCGCCGGGGAACTCGCCCTCGACGAACCAGGTCGACCCGCTGCCGGCCAGGCGCGGCTCGAGGCCGGTGGCCTCGCCCAGGCGGTCGCGCCACTCGGCCAGGCGCGGCTCGACCGACAGCGCGGCGGCCTCGAGATCGTTGGCGGGCCCGGTCCGGGGGTCCATGGGCCCGCCGAGCTCGTCCCAGCGCCCGTAGACCGCCGGCGTCGAGCAGCCGAAGGGCGGCGTCAGCAGCGTGAAGTGCCGGTCCTCGAAGGCCAGCGGCTCGACGCAGCTCGCCGATGCCGCGTGACCCGCGCCCGGCCACCGACCAGGCAGAAGGGCACGTCGGCGCCGAGCCGGGCCGCCGTCGCCAGGTCGTCGACGCCGGCCCAGCGCAGCACGGCCGCGGCGTCGGACGAGCCGCCGCCGAGGCCGGCGCCGGGCGGGATCCGCTTGACCACCCGGACGCGGGCGCGGCGACCGGCGGCGGCCAACGCCTGCACGATCAGGTTCGACGAGGGCGGTCCGAGGTCGAGCCTCGCCCCGGTGGGCCCGTCGACCACGTCGACGCCGCTCGGCCCGCGCCGGGTCGAGGTCGGCCAGCTCGAGGCTGTCGGCCAGATCGAGCGACACCATCTCGGCGTCGAGCAGGTGGAAGCCGTCGGGGCGGACCCCGGTGATGCGCAGGCTGAGCGTGAGCTTGGCGGGCGCCGTCAGGACGACCAGGGCAGGCGCGGGCGGCATCGGGCGCAGCGTAGGGCCCGGTCGCCGGGCCGGCTGGCTACTTGCCGGCGGCGCGGCGCTGGAAGCGGGTGCGCTTCAGCATCTTCTTGTGCTTCTTCTTGCGCATGCGCTTGCGGCGCTTCTTGATCAGTGAACCCATGGCGTCGGGCAATCTAGCGGGCCGACCCCCGTCGGTGCGAAACGTGGGTGCCACGGCCAGCTCGGGGGCAGGGACTCGAACCCCGAAGATCGAGGACCAAAACCTCGCATGTTGCCGATTACATCACCCCCGATGGGTAGCCCGAGCCTACTGGCCGCGTTAGAACAGGGGAGATGAGCTCCCGACCCCTGTCCGCCGTCGTCCTGGCCGCCGGTGAGGGCGTGCGCATGCGCTCGACCCGCCCCAAGCCGCTGCACCTGCTCTGCGGTCGGGCCATGCTGCTCTACGTCCTCGACGCCCTCGGCGACTGCGAGATGGGCCGGGCGGTGATCGTCGTCGGCCACGGCGCCGAGCGGGTCACCAAGAAGCTGCAGGAGGAGGCGCCCGACCTGCACCTCGACTTCGTCGAGCAGCACGTCCAGCGGGGCACCGGCGACGCGGCCAGCGTCGGGCTGACCGTCTTCGCCGACGACGAGCTGGCCGACGACGACGAGCGACGTGCTCGTGCTGCCCGGGCGACACGCCGCTGCTGCGTGCCGCGACGATCGCCGCGCTGGTCGCGGCCCACCGCGAGTCCGGCGCCGCCTGCACGGTGCTCACCGCCCGCCTGCCCGACCCGACCGGCTACGGCCGGGTCGTGCGCGGCGCCGACGATCGGGTCGACCGGGTGGTCGAGCAGGCCGACGCCACCGACGACGAGCTGGCCATCGACGAGATCAACACGTCGATCTACTGCTTCCGCCGCAGCCTGCTGGCCCCGGCGCTGCGCCGGCTCAGCCCCGAGAACGCGCAGGGCGAGTACTACCTGACCGACGTGGTCGGCGTGCTGCACGACGCCGGGTACCGCGTCGAGGCGTGGTGGCCGCCGATCCGACCGAGACCGAGGGGTCAACGACCGGGTGCAGCTGGCCCGGGCCGAGGCCGAGCTGCGCCGGCGCACCAACGAGCGCTGGCTGCGGCTCGGCGTCACCATGCTCGATCCCGACCGCACCTACATCGACGCCACCGTCGAGCTGGCCCCCGACGTCACCCTGTTCCCCGGCACGATGCTGCAGGGCCGCTGCGTCGTCGGCGCCGGCGCCGAGCTCGGGCCCGACACCCGCCTGGTCGACTGCGTCGTCGGGGCCGGCGCCATCGTCGACCAGACCGTCGGGCGCGACGCCGAGGTCGGCGAGCACGCGGTGGTGGGCCCGTTCGCCGTGCTCGAGCCGGGCAGCCTGGTGCCGGCATCGACCCGCACCGGCGCGTTCTACACTGCGACCACGACCGAGTGACACCGGCGCTGACGGCGCGACCGGGGAGCGATCGCGATGGAGCTCGTCACCAAGAAGCGCCTGCACCTGGTGTCCGGGCGGGCCAACCTGCCGCTGGCCGAGGAGATCGCCGAACGGCTCGGCGTCGAGCTCGGCGACGCCAACCTGGGCGAGTTCGCCAACGGCGAGCTGCACTGCCGGTTCGGCGAGTCGGTCCGCGGCACCGACGTCTTCATCATCCAGACCCACAGCGCCACCGAGACGATGTCGATCAACGACTCGATCATGGAGCAGCTGATCATGGTCGACGCGGCCAAGCGGGCCTCGGCCAAGCGCATCACCGTCGTCTGCCCCTACTACGGCTACAGCCGCCAGGACCGCAAGGCCGAGGGCCGCGAGCCGATCTCGGCCAAGCTGGTGGCCGACATGTTCCGGGTGGCCGGAGCCAAGCGCCTGGTCAGCGTCGATCTGCACTCCGGTCAGATCCAGGGCTTCTTCGACGGGCCGGTCGACCACCTCGCGGCCATGCCCGTGCTGGTCGAGCACCTGGCCGGGCTGGGCGACGACCTGGTCGTCGTCTCGCCCGACGCCGGCCGGGTGAAGGTGGCCGAGCGCTACGCCAACGTGCTGCACGCCGACCTGGCCATCGTCCACAAGCGCCGGGTCAAGGGGCAGAAGAACTCGGTCGAGGCCCGCGACGTGGTCGGCGAGGTCGAGCGGGCGCACCTGCGTCCTGATCGACGACATGATCGACACCGCCGCGACCCTGTGCGCGGCGGCCGAGCAGCTCGTCGACCACGGCGCCAGCGAGGTCTACGCGGCCGCCACCCACGGCGTGTTCTCGGGCCCGGCCATCGACCGGATCAAGAACTCGGTCATCTCCAAGGTGGTCGTGACCAACACGCTGCCGCTGCCGCCCGAGAAGCAGATCGACAAGATCGAGGTGCTGTCGATCGCCCGGCGTCATCGCCGACGCCATCGACGCCGTGTTCGAGGACACCTCGGTCAGCGAGATCTTCGGCGGCGACAACCAGGCCTGACTTTTCGGTTCTGGCACCGCGACCGGTAGGCTGGTTCGCCGTTCTCTGCGTCCGCAGGAGCATCGTCCATGGATCTCAGCCTCACCGCCGAGGTCGGCCGCCCCACCGGCAGCCGCCCCGCCCGCCGCCTTCGCGGCGAGGGCAAGGTGCCCGGCGTCGTCTACGGGCTCAACCGCGACCCCGTGGCGGTCGCCGTCCCCTGGGCCGAGCTGCGCCGGGTGCTCACCACCGAGGCCGGCCTCAACGCGCTGATCAGCCTCGAGATCGACGGTCACCGCGACCTGACGATCGTCAAGGACCTCCAGCGCGATCCGGTGCGCCGGGCCGTGACCCACGTCGACTTCCTGCGCATCGACCGCGACGCCTCGATCTCGGTCGAGGTGCCCGTCGTGCTCGTCGGCGAGGCCCACGAGGTCGAGGTGGACCAGGGCATCGTCGAGCAGCTGCTGCACTCGCTGCTCATCACCTCGAAGCCCGAGCGCCATCCCCTCCCAGCTCGAGGTCGACATCAGCGCGCTCGAGATCGGTGGCGCCGTGCGCGTCAGCGACCTGACCCTGCCCGAGGGCGTGACCACCGAGGTCGACGCCGACGAGCAGATCGCCATCGCCAGCATCACCCGCGCCGCCGAGGCCGAGGCCGTCCCCGAGGGCGCCGAGGGCGAGGGCGAGGGCGACGAGGGTGCCGAGGGCGCCGAGGGTGCCGACGGCGCCGAGGCGAGCGCCTCCGGCGACGCCGAGTAGCTCGAGCGCGCCCCGTCCGAGCGATCGCGACCCGTGTCCGACCTGCTGGTGGTCGGGCTCGGCAATCCGGGCGCCGAGTACGCAGGGCACCCGCCACAACGTCGGCTTCGACGTGGTCGACCTGCTGGCCACGCGCCACGGCGGTCGGCTGCGCCGCGCCAAGCGTGAGCGCAGCGTGGCCGACGAGGTGCAGATCGGTCGATCGCGGGTGGCGCTGGCCGAGCCGCAGACCTACATGAACGAGTCGGGCCAGGCGGTGGCCCCGCTGGTGCGCCGCTACGACATCGACGACCTGAGCCGCCTGGTGATCGTCCACGACGAGCTCGACCTGCCCGTGGGGCGGATGAAGGTCAAGCTCGGGGGCGGCCTGGCCGGCCACAACGGCCTGCGCTCGATCAAGTCCCACCTGCACGACGACGGGTTCGCCCGGGTGCGCATCGGCGTGGGCAAGCCTCCCACCAAGGAGCACGGGGCCGACCACGTGCTGCAGCCGTCCCGGCGACGCGAGGCGCGCCAGATCCTGGCCGACATGGTCGGGCGGGCGGCCGACGCCGTCGAGTCGATCCTCGAGCTCGGCGTCGAGGCGACCATGAACCGCTTCAACGCCCTGCCCGACCTGAACGACCTGCCCGACGACCTGACGGAGCGTTGATCCCGAGAGCTGACCCCGAGAGGTGACGAGCGCTACTTCTTGGCCTGCGCGGCGGATTCGTGGGGCAGCAGCGTGTAGCTCGGGTTCATGATGGCCAGCTGGCCGCGGGACTCGATGACCATCCCCTCGGCTTCGAGGTGGGCACCGAGCCGCAGCCCGGCGATCTGCTGGCGGCCGAGGAAGATCAGGCGATGATGCCGCCGGTGTCGTCGACCAGCGTGGCCTCGAGGGTGGCGGCCCCGCCGTCCCACGGCTGCACCCGCATGGCCCGGATGCGGCCCACCACCGGGACGCGCTCGCGCCAGCGGCACTCGCCGATGGGCGTGCGCGCGTCGGCCGGAGCAGGCTGGCCGAGGTCGCGGCGCCGGCTCCGGTGGCCGGGTCGAGGGGGACGAAGCTCACGAGTCGGCGCTGGATCGGATGGGCGCCTCGACGGTGACGTCGGGCTTCTTGCCCAGGTGGTACGGCACGAAGGTCACGTTGGCGTGGGGCACGTTGCCGAGCGTCTTGGCGATCGCGTCGGCGGTGTGGTCGTGCAGGAAGCGGTGCCAGAAGCGGCTGTACTCGCGCCGGGGGATGAGCACGCTGACCTCGGTGTTGCCGTCGGCCGCCGCCTCGGCCACCACCTCGAGCGCGCACCGGTTGATGCGCCGGTCGGGGCACTCGACGATCTCGAGGGGCACGCGGGTCAGCCCGAGCCGCGTCCACTCCTCGGCCAGCTCGTCGGCCTCGTGCTCGTCGGTGGCGATGTGCACGGCCTTGAGCGAGTCGGGGGTCAGCGTGCGGGCGTACTGGATGGCCCGAGCCGAGCTCTGGTCGAGGTCGTCCACCAGCACGATCACCGTGTGGTAGCGCAGGATCGGGGCCTCGGCCGCCTCGCGGGCGTCGTGCTCGAGCTCGCTCCTTCTCGGCCTCGTAGGCGTGGTTCAGGCGGACCAGGCCGAACACCATGACCGGGACCAGGATCATGATGAACCAGGCCCCGCCCGTGAACTTGAACACGCCGATCACGATGGTCACCACGCCGGTGGTGAAGGCGCCGAGGCCGTTCACGAACAGACCCGTGCGCCAGCCCGGCCTCCTTGTCCTTGATGTGCTTCTTGGCCATGCCGGCCTGGGACAGGGTGAACGAGGTGAACACGCCGATGGCGTAGAGCGGGATCAGCCGGGTGACGTCGGCCTGGAAGATGATCACCGGGATGGCGCCGGCGATGGCCAGGGCGATGATGCCGTTGGAGAACACCAGGCGGTGGCCCCGCTTGGTGAGCTGCTTGGGCATGAAGGCGTCGTTGGCGTGGAAGCTGGCCAGGCGGGGGAAGTCGGCGAAGCTGGTGTTGGCCGCCAGCACCAGGATCAGCATGGTGGCCGCCTGGGTGAACAGGAAGAGGGCGTGGCCGACCGAGCCGCTGCCGTAGACGGCCTGGGCGGCCTGGGAGATCACGGTCTTGGTGTCGCTCGGGACGATCTGCATCTTGGCCGCCAGCCAGGAGATGCCGAGGAACATCGTGCCGAGCAGGATGGCCATGATCACGAGCGTCTGGCGGGCGTGCTTCCACTCGACGGGCTTGAAGGCGGGCACGCCGTTGGAGATGGCCTCGACGCCGGTCATGGCCGCGCCGCCGGAGGCGAAGGCGTGCAGGATCAGCACGACGCTGGCGGCCCCCGTGGCCTCGAGCGCGGCCGGGATGGGTGGGCACGACGTGGGCCAGCCCGCCGCCGAACAACGCCTTGTAGATCCCGGTGCATGATCATCAGGAACATCGAGATGATGAACAGGTAGGTCGGGACGGCGAAGATCTTCCCCGACTCCTTCACGCCTCGGAGGTTGCCGACGGCGATGATGGCGATGAAGGCCAGGGCCACCGGGCACGCGCCAGGGGTACACCGCACGGGGCCGCCGAGTAGAGGGCGGCGACGCCGGCCGACACCGACACGGCCACGGTGAGGATGTAGTCGGTGAGCAGGGCCACGCCGGCGACCTGCGCGGGCAGCAGTCCGAGGTTGTCCTTGGTGACGATGTAGGCGCCACCGGCCGAGGGGTAGGCCTTGATCGTCTGGCGGTAGCTGAACACCAGGATGACCAGCACGCAGACCAGGGCGATCGTGATCGGCATCAGGTAGGCGAAGGCGAGCGTGCCGATCGCGCCGACGAAGAGCAGCGTGCGCAGGATCTCCTCGGACGCGTACGCGGTCGACGACAGCGCGTCGGACGCGAACACGGCCAGCGCGGTCGGCTTGCCGAGACGCTCGTGGGCGAGCTGGTCGTTGTTCAGCGCCTGGCCGAGGACCTTCGACTTGACCCGGAAGCCGCGCGACTCGGGGATGTCGACCTTGGGCGTGGGGGGGAGTGGCTGGATCGCGGTGCGGTCCTGGGTGAGCGAGCCGGAGGGCATGCGGCGATTCAACCCGAGCCGAGCCGCACGGGGGAACCATCTCGCCTCTTATTAACGCTCTTTTGTCGCCCCACAGCAGTGATCGCGGCAGCCGCTGGACGCGCGGTCAGCCTCGCTTGCCGGAGGCCGGGACGCTCACGTGCGGCAACAGCGTGTATTCAGGATTCATCAAGGCGAGGTGGCTGCGGCTCTCGATGACGGTGCCCTCGACCTCGACGAAGGCGCCGAGGCGGAGGCCGGCGATGTGCTGGCGGCCCATGAAGATGACGGTGATGCCGCCCGTGTCGTCGACGAGGGTGGCCTCGAGGGTGGCCACCCCGCCCTCCCACGGCTGCACGCGCAGCGCCCGGATGCGTCCCACCACCCGCACGCGCTCGCGCCAGCGGCAGTCGCCGATCGGCTTGCGGACGCTCATCGGCTCATCGGCGCGGCGGGCGCGCCGGCCGCTTCGAGCACCGACCTGGGGCCGCTTGCCCAGGTGGTAGGGCACGAAGGTCACGTTGGCGTGGGGCACGTCGGCCAGCGTCTTGGCGATCGAGTCGCCGGTGCGGTCGTGCAGCAGCCGGTGCCAGATCTTCGTGTACTCGCGCCGGGGGATGAGCACGCTGACCTCGGTGTTGCCGTCGGCGGCCGCTTCGGCCACGACCTCGAGCGCGCAGCGGTTGATGCGGCGGTCGGGGCACTCGACCACCTCGAGAGGCACCCGTGAGAGGCCCAGCCGCGTCCACTCCTCGGCCAGCACGGCGGCCGCATCGTCGTCGGTGGCGATGTGCACGGCCATGAGCTCGTCGGGCGTGAGCGCCCGGGCGTACTGGACGGCGCGGGCCGTGCTCTGGTCGACCTTCTCGATGAGGACGATGGCCGTGTGGTAGCGCAGGATCGGCGCGGTGACCGCCTCGTGAGCGTCGCGCTCGAGCTCTTCGTGCTCGGCCTCGTAGGCCTTGTTGAGGCGGACGAGGATCACGACGAGCACCGGGACCAGCACCATGATGAACCAGGCGCCACCGCCGAACTTGAACGTGCCGATCACGACGGTGACCACCGCGGTGGTGACGGCGCCGAGGCCGTTGACGAACAGCCCGACCCGCCAGCCCTGCTCCTTGTCGGTGATGTGCTTCTTGGCCATGCCGGCCTGCGAGAGCGTGAACGAGGTGAACACGCCGATGGCGTAGAGCGGGATCAGCCGGGTCACGTCGGCCTGGAAGATCACGACCGGGATGGCGGCCACGATGGCCAGGGCGATGATGCCGTTGGAGAACACCAGCCGGTGGCCCCGCTTGGTGAGCTGCTTGGGCAGGAAGCGGTCGTCGGCGGCGAAGCTGGCCAGGCGGGGGAAGTCGGCGAAGCTCGTGTTGGCCGCCAGCACCAGGATGAACATGGTGGCGCCGAGGGTGAACACGTAGAGGACGTGGCCGAGCGGCGAGGTGCCGTAGATGGCCTGGGCGATCTGGGCGATGACCGTCTTGCTGTTGCTCGGCACCACGTGCATGTGGGCGGCCAGCCACGAGATCCCGAGGAACATCGTGCCGAGCAGCACGCCCATCACCATCAGCGTCTCGCGGGCGTGCTTCCACTCGACCGGCTTGAAGGCGGGGACCCCGTTGGAGATGGCCTCGACGCCGGTCATGGCCGCCCCGCCCGAGGCGAAGGCGTGCAGCAGCAGGAAGAGGCTGACCGTGCCCGTGGCCTTGAGGGCGGCCGGGTCGGTGGGCACGACGTGCTGCAGGCCGCTGCCGAAGATCGAACGCACCAGCCCGGTGATGATCATCGTGAACATCGCCAGGATGAACGCGTAGGTCGGCACCGCGAAGATGCGTCCCGACTCCTTGACGCCGCGCAGGTTGCCGATGGCGATGATGGCGATGAAGCCGAGCGCGATCGGCACCCGCCACGGATACAGCGCCGGCACCACCGAGTAGAGGGCGGCCACCCCGGCCGAGGTCGAGACGGCGACGGTGAGGATGTAGTCGGTCAGCAGCGACACGCCCGCGACCTGTGCCGGGATGATGCCCAGGTTGTCCTTGGTGACGATGTAGGCGCCGCCGGCCGAGGGGTAGGCCTTGATGGTCTGGCGGTAGCTGAACACCAGGATGACGAGCACGCAGACCAGCGCGATGGTGATCGGCACGACGTAGGTGAAGGCCAGCAGGCCGATGCCGCCGACGAAGAGCAGCGTGCGCAGGATCTCCTCGGTGGCGTACGCGGTGGAGGACAGGGCATCGGACGCGAACACGGCGAGCGCGGTCGGCTTGCCGAGGCGCTCGTGGGCCAGCTGGTCGTTGTTGAGGGCCCGGCCGAGGACCTTGCTCTTGAAGCGGAAGGCCCGGGTCTCGGGCAGGTCGACCCGCTGGGTCGGGGGGAGCGGCCTGATCGCCGTGCGGTCCTGGGTGATCGAAGCCTTGGCCATGGGGACACATTCAACACCGCGCCCGAGCCGTAACGGAACCCGAACCGTCCAGACGTCACATGGCGTTCATCGGGCCGGCTGGACCCGCCGGTAGCTTGGGACCCCGGTCCTGCCCCCGAACCCATGGTCCCTCGGTGACGACGTCTCTCCGCCAGCTTCCCGTCCTGCTGCACGACGAGCCGGCCCTGACCCGCGTGCTCGGTCGGTCCAGCGCGGTCCTGGCCGTGCCCGAGCCGGCCCGGGCGATCACGATCGCCGGCCTGGCCCGGTTGTCGTCACGGCGTCCGATGGTCGTGGCCGTCCCGACCTCGACCGACGCCGAGCGCCTCGTGCACGATCTGGCCGCCTTCCTGGGCGAGGACGACGTCGAGCTGTTCCCGGCGTGGGAGACGCTGCCCTTCGAGCGGGTGAGCCCGAGCGTCGAGGCGATGGGTCGGCGCCTGCGCACCATGTGGCGGCTGACCCACGGCGCCGTGGGCGACCCCTCCCGGTCGGACCGACTGGGCGCGCCGAGCGTCGTCGTCGCGCCCGTGCGGGCGCTGGTGCAACGGCTCGGCCCCCATGTCGACGACGTCGAGCCCGTCGTCGTCGGCCACGAGGACCGCTCGACCCGGCCGAGCTCGTGGCCGACCTGGTCGGCCGCCGGCTACCGCCGCGAGGAGCTGGTCGAGCACCGGGGCGAGGTGGCGGTGCGCGGCTCGATCGTCGACGTGTTCCCCTCGACGGCCGACGTGCCCGTGCGGATCGACCTGTGGGGCGACGAGGTCGACCGCCTGACCGAGTTCTCGGTCACCGATCAGCGCTCGACCGCCGACATCGCCGAGGTCGAGATCTTCCCGTGCCGCGAGCTGCTGCCCACCGACGAGGTCCGGGCGCGGGCCGAGGCGCTCATCGCCACCGAGCCCTGGGGCCGCGAGCAGTGGGAGCGCTCTGGCCGACGGGCTGGTGTTCGACGGCATGGAGTCGTGGCTGCCGTGGCTGGCCGACGGACGAGCAGGTGCTGTTCGACCTGCTCGAGCCGACCGGCGCAGGTCCTGCTGGTCGAGCCCCGGCGCATGCGCGACCGGGCCGCCGACATCCTGGCCGAGGAGGCCGACCTGGCGGCCACGCTGGCGGTGACGTGGGGAGCCGCCACCTCCGGCGGCGCCACGGGGTTCCCGCAGCTGCACCTCGACTTCGACCGGCTGCTGGCCCACACCGCGGTGCCGGCCTGGACGGTGACGACCGCGCCCGAAGGCCCCGACGTGGCCACGGTGGCCGCCGCCGGCTGGCCGCCCGTGGTGGGCGACGGCCGTCGCGCTCGTCAACCAGCTCGCGCGAGCTGCTGCGCGACGGCTACCGGCTGGTCGTCGCCGCGGACGGCGAAGGCTCGGCCCGGATCGCCGGCTGGCCGACGAGGCTGCTCGGCGACGAGGGCATCCAGCCTCGAGGCCACGTCGTCGTCGCCCCGCTCGAGCGCGGCTTCGTGCTGCCGTCGGTGAAGCTGGCGGTCCTGGCCGAGGCCGACATCACCGGTCGGCGTCGCGCCCATCGCCGGGCCCGCCCTCGTCGGCGCGAGGCACAGGGCGTTCTTCGACGACCTCAAGCCCGGCGACTACGTCGTGCACTACCAGCACGGCGTGGCCCGCTACGGCGGCATGGTCAAGCGGGCGATCGGCGGCGTCGAGCGCGACTACCTGCTGCTCGAGTACCGCGGCGACGACCGGCTCTACGTGCCGTCCGACCAGATCGACGCCGTCCGCCACTACACCGGCGGCGAGTCGCCGACGCTCAGCCGCATGGGCGGAGGCGACTGGCAGAAGGCCAAGGCGCGCGTGCGCTCGGCGGTGGCCGAGATCGCGCAGGAGCTCGTCGTGCTGTACCAGACGCGGGTGCACACGGCCGGCCACGCCTTCCCGCCCGACACCCCGTGGCAGCACGAGCTCGAGGAGGCGTTCCCCTACGAGCTCACGCCCGACCAGCGCATGGCGATCGACGAGGTCAAGCAGGACATGGAGACCGCCGTCGCCGATGGACCGGCTGGTCTGCGGCGACGTCGGGTTCGGCAAGACCGAGGTGGCGATGCGGGCCGTGTTCAAGGCGGTGCAGGACGGCAAGCAGGCGGCGGTGCTGGTGCCGACGACGCTGCTGGCGCAGCAGCACTTCCAGACCTTCAGCGACCGCTTCGCCGGCTACCCCGTGCGCGTCGAGGTGCTCAGCCGCTTCCTGACCAACGCCCAGGCGCGCAAGGTGGCGGCCGGGTCTGGCGACCGGCGAGGTCGACGTCGTCATCGGCACCCACCGGCTGCTGTCGGCCGACGTCGTGTTCAAGGACCTCGGCCTGCTCGTGGTCGACGAGGAGCAGCGCTTCGGCGTGACCCACAAGGAGGCGATCAAGCCGCTGCGGGCCGACGTCGACGTGCTCACGCTCACCGCCACGCCGATCCCGCGGACGCTCGAGATGAGCCTCACCGGCATCCGTGACCTCACGCTGCTCAACACGCCGCCGGCCGAGCGCCAGCCGATCCTCACCTACGTCGGCGAGCAGGACGACCGGGCGGTGGCCGAGGCCATCCGCCGCGAGCTGCTCCGCGAGGGCCAGGTCTTCTTCGTGCACAACCGCGTGCAGGACATCGAGAAGGTCGCCGCCGAGGTGCGAGGTCTGGTGCCCGAGGCCCGCATCGCGGTCGCCCACGGCCAGATGGACGAGGGCACGCTCGAGCAGGTCGTGCTCGACTTCTGGGAGGGCGAGTACGACGTGCTGGTCTGCACGACCATCATCGAGTCGGGCATCGACATGCCGACGGTGAACACGCTCGTCGTCGACCGCGCCGACCTGCTCGGGCTCGGCCAGCTGCACCAGCTGCGCGGCCGGGTCGGCCGGGCCGGGTCGCGGGCCTACGCCTACCTGTTCTTCCCGCCGGACCGGTCGCTCACCGAGGAGGCCTACGAGCGGCTCAAGACGATCGGCGAGGCCACCGAGCTCGGCTCGGGCTTCAAGATCGCCATGCGCGACCTCGAGATCCGCGGCGCCGGCAACCTGCTCGGCACCGGCCAGTCGGGCCACATCGCCGCCGTCGGCTACGACCTCTACTGCCAGATGGTCACCGAGGCGGTGGCCGAGCTGAAGGGCGAGGAGGTCCGCGAGCCGGCCGAGATCAAGCTCGAGCTGCCGCTCGACGCCAACCTGCCGCCCGTCTACGTGGCCAAGGAGGAGCTGCGGCTCGAGGCCTACCGGCGCCTCGCGGCGGTCACCACCGAGGCCGAGGTCGACGACATCGCGGCCGAGTGGGTCGATCGCTACGGCCCGGTCCCGCCCGAGGCCGAGGCTCTGCTCGAGGTGGCCGCGCCTGCGGGCCGAGTGCGTGCGCACGGGGGTGCGCGAGGTGGCGGTGACCAAGGGGCCCGGTTTCGGCGGCCCGCGCTACATCGCCCGGCTGGCGCCGGTCGAGCTGCCCACCAGCAAGGTGATCCGGCTCCGCCGCTTGTACAAGGACACGGTCTACAAGGAGGAGCTGCGCCACCTGCAGCTGCCGATCGCCACCGCGGCCGAGTCGGCGACCGCCGTGGTGGCGGCGCTGCGCGAGCTGATCCCGCCGGCCGAGGCGGGCGACGACGAGACGGGGGCGACTGGCCCGGCGCGCGCCCGTTCCCTAGGCTGACCGGGCTGTGACCCGCCTCCGCTCGATCCCCCTGGCCCTGGCCGCACTCGTCCTGGCGCTGGCCACGGTGCTGTCGGCCTGCGGAGCCACCACGAGCACGGCGCTGTCGGTCAACGGCATCACCTTGTCGAACCGCGACTTCGAGAACTGGCTGCACCTCATCGCGTCGAACAAGGTGCTGGCCAAGCAGACCCAGACCACCGGGGTCAACTCGAGCACGTACAACACCGGCTTCACGGTGTCGGTGCTCAACAAGCAGGTCACCTTCGCCCTGATCGAGGGCGAGCTGGCCAAGCGCCACATCACCCTCACCAGCGCCGAGCTCGACCGCGGCCGAGACGTCGCTCGAGACGCAGCCTGGCGCCGCCCACCACCGACCCCACCACCGGCCAGCAGGTGGCGGGCACGGCCGCGCAAGGGCAAGGCGGTGCTCGACTCGCTCGGTTCGTTCAAGACCGCGCTGATCCGGGCCATCGCCGGCCAGACCGCCCTCCAGGAGGATTACGCCAAGAAGCGGGGCGCCGAGAGCGTGCTGCGCAAGCTCTACGACGACAACCGAGCCGTTCGAGAACAAGGCGTGCGTGAGCGTCATCGACGTGCCGGCCGGCAGCGGCGCCACCGACTCCAGCGGAAACCCGGTGCCGCCGACAGCAGCCGAGCTGGCCACCGCGCTCAGCGAGACCAAGCAGATCCGAGCATCGATCGCGGCGGCGGGATCGGGCAGCCTGGCCACCGAGTTCTCGTCGGCCGCCGCCTCGGTGGCGCAGCAAGAGGGCCTGAACTCCGACGGCGACCTGGGCTGCCAGGCCAAGGGCACCTACACCTCGAGCGAACCGGCGCTCGAGTCCGGCCATCTGGAGCTCGCCGGTCGGCGCGATGTCCCAGCCCATCGAGTCGGCTTCGGGCTACCTGCTGATCTACATCTCGGCCCGCGGCAACCTGACCTTCGACGAGGCCAAGCCCGAGCTGCAGAAGGCCGCGGCCACCCAGTCCGTCTCCGACTACAACAAGTGGCACGACGACGGCGGCCAAGAGCGCGGATGTGTCCGTCGATCCGCAGTGGGGCTCGTGGGACTCCGAAGACGGGCGCGGTCAAGGCGCCGGTCGGGGCCACCTCGTCGACCACCAGCACGACCAAGGCCAGCGGCCTGGGCTCGGGGCTCGGCATCGGCTCGGGCGCCACGACCACGACGTCGCCCTGACCGGGCGACGACGACGATGAGCCGTGACCGCGCCGGATCGTCGTGGTCGGGCTGGGCCCGGCCGGCCCGGGCCTCGTGACCGCCGACACGCTCGATCGGCTCCAGCGCGCCGGCGCCGACGGGCATCTGTGGCTGCGCACGTCGCGCCATCCGGCGGCCGCAGTGGTGGCGGGCGCCCCCTCCTTCGACCACGTCTACGAGCAGGCCGACGTGCTCGACGACGTCTACGTCCGGATCGTCGACGACCTGGTGGCCGCCGCGGCCGACGGCGCCGAGATCACCTACGCCGTCCCCGGCTCACCGGTGGTGGCCGAGCGCACGGTCGAGCTGCTGGTCGAGCGGGCGGCCGCCGACGCCGACCTCGAGGTCGAGCTCGTCCCCGCCCTGTCGTTCCTCGACCTGGCCTGGGTGCGGCTGGGGATCGATCCCGTCGCCCGCGGCGTCCGGGTCGTCGACGGCCAGCGCTTCGAGGTCGAGGCGGCCGGCGAGCGAGGGCCACTGCTCGTCGCCCAGTGCGACTCGACCCGTGTCCTGTCCGACGTGAAGCTGGCCCTCGACGCGGGCCTCGACCCCTGCCTGGCGCCCGACGCGACCGTCACGGTCCTGCACCACCTCGGGCTGCGCGACGAGCGCGTCTTCGACGTGGCCTGGGAGGAGCTCGATCGGGTCGCCGACGCCGATCACCTGACCTCGCTGTACATCCCGGCGCTGGCCGCGCCCATCGGCGCCGAGTTGCAGCGGTTCGTCGAGCTGGTGGCCACCCTGCGCCGCGAGTGCCCGTGGGACCGCAAGCAGACCCACCACTCGCTGCGCCGCCACCTGCTCGAGGAGAGCTACGAGGTGCTCGAGGCGATCGACGAGCTCGACGTCGCCACCGAGGCCGGCTTCGACCACCTGGCCGAGGAGCTGGGCGACCTGCTGTTCCAGATCGCGTTCCACGCCTGCCTCGCGACCGAGGAGGGCCAGTTCACGCTGGCCGACGTCGCCCGCGGCGTGCACGACAAGCTGGTGAGCCGCCACCCCCACGTGTTCGGCGACGTCGTGGTGTCGGGGGCCGACGACGTGGTGGCCAACTGGGAGCAGATCAAGAAGTCCGAGAAGGGTCGCGAGAGCGTGTTCGACGGCATCCCTGCCGCCATGCCGGCGCTGCTCTTCGCGCTCAAGATCCAGAAGAAGGCCGAGTCGCTCGACCTCCGCATCGACCCGGGCCCCGGCCTCGACGCGGCCGCAGCCGCGGGCGAGGCCCTGGATTCGCTCGACGACGCGGCCCTCGCCGCGCAGTTGGGTGACGTGCTCTACGGCATCGTCGATCGGGCGCGCCGCGCCGGCGTCGACCCGGAGGACGCGCTGCGAGCCTCGGCCACACGGCAACGCGACCGACTGCGCGCTGCCGAAGCGTCTGGGTGACCGCTCGCTACCTGACGGTGATGACCGCCTCTTTGAGGTGCTGGCCGGTGCAGCAGTGCTGGAACAGCGAGGGCGAGGCCTTGTCCACATTGTGGACGAACGACAGCTGGGGGCCGCCGAGCTCGAGGCCGAAGCCGAGGGAGCCAGGATCGAGGGCGAAGCCGGCCACCTCCTCGCCCGACGCCAGGTCCGTGAACACCTGGACGGCCCGCTCGGGCAGCGCGATCCCGTTCACGGCGGTGTAGTCACCGGCCGCGAGCCACGCCGAGGCCTCGTCGTCGGACATGGCCTCGAAGGCATCGGCGGCGGCCTGGATCGACTCGTCGGTCATGGTGGTCTCCTCGCGGTCGGTCGGCTCCTGACTTCGAGACGATGAGGCCCGACCTCGGTTACAGCTCGACGCGCGTCGTAGCGGTCAGGAGTGCGCCTTCTTCGCCTCGACCCAGCCGAGCACCACCGGGGTGAAGGTGGCGGGGTTGTAGACGTCCTCTTCGCACGAGAAGCGGCCGTCGCCGGCGTAGGTGAGGATCGTGATGTTCGACGCCTCGTACACCTTGCCGTCGCCCGGATCGTCGAAGCGGTTCTCGATCTCGCAGATCCAGCGGCCGGTCTCTTCGTCGCACACGCACCAGTTGTGCGGGAACTCGGTCATCTCGGAGTTGGGCCACTCGCCCATGGTCGAGGTGATCCACTCGGTGATGGCGGCCTTGCCGTCGAAGTTGCCGTAGTGGTGCTCGATGTAGGTGGCGTCGTCGGTGAAGCGGTCGGCCCAGATCGTCCAGTCGTGGGTCCGGCCGGCCTCGTGGGCGGCGGCCACGTAGGTGTCGTGCGCCTCTTGGAGCTCGTCTCGCGTCCATCTCCCCATGGTTCTCTCCCCTGATCTTCGTGGTGTGACGTGGTGGTTGGTCGTGGTCGTGCCGGTCCGTCAGTCGAGGACGGCGACGGCGATGAGGTCTTCGAGCCGGCGACTGTCGTACCAGCTGATCTGCATCTGCTTGGCCCGCCGGAAGTAGAGCTGGATCTCGTACTCGACGGTGAAGCCGACCCCGCCGAAGATCTGCTGGGCCATGGCGGTCACGTCGCGGTAGGTCTGGGTGGCGAACAGCTTGGCCATCGGGGCGAGGCGATCGACCGGCCGGCCGTTGGCCCGCGCCCAGGCGGCCTCGTAGACGAGCAACGTGGCGCCGTCGACGGAGGTCTTGGCGTCGGCCATGTAGTGGGCCAGGGCCTGGAAGGCGCCGAGCGGCTTGTCGAACTGCTCCCGGTCCTTGGCGTACTGCACGGTCACGTCGAGGGCGTGGCGGGCCCCGCCCATGGCCTGGGCCGCCTGCAGGATCATCCCGTCGTTCATCACCTCGGACCACGTCGCCCACCCCGAGCCGGCCGCGCCGATCCGGTCCCCGGTGGCCACCCGCACCCCGTCGAAGGTGACGGCGTACTGGCTGTCCGAGGCGATGGTCATCTGCTGGTCGAGCGTCACGCCGGCCGAGCTCGGGTCGACGAGGAACAGGTCGACGCCGTCCGCGGTGCGGGCCAGCACGACGATCCGCTCGGCCGACGACGCGAACGGCACGTGCCACTTGACGCCGTCGAGCACGTAGCCGTCACCGTCGGCCCTCGCCTCCATCTGCACGCCGTCGGGCCCGAACCCGTGGTGGGGCTCGATCCACGCCGGCACCAGGATCGATTCGCCGGAGGCGATGCGGGGGAGCCAGGCCTGCTTCTGCTCGTCCGTCCCGGCTGCCACCAGCACGCCCGCGCTCATGACGGCGCTGGCGAAGTGGGGCGACGGCGCCAGCGAACGGCCGAGCTCGTCGTAGACGATGGCGGCCTCGAGGGTGGTCATCTCCGAGCCGCCGTAGGCCGCCGGCAGGGTCAGGCCGATCAGGTCGAGGCCGGCGAGCTGCTTCCAGAAGGCGTCGGGGTAGCCGACGGGGTCGTCCTCGAGCTCGCGCACGACGTCGAGGGACGCGAAGTCGGCGCAGACGCCGCGGGTCATCTCGCGCAGCATCTCCTGTTCGTCGCTGAAGTCGAGGTCCATCGGTGCTCCTAGGGGATCCACTGGTCGCCGCGGCGGCGCCAGGGGTTGTCGTCGGGATCGAGCGGGAGGGCGACGCGGGCGGTGCAGTCGGTCTTGAGGTCCCCGTCGACGGTGAGCGACACGAGCAGGTCGACCCAGCCGCAGCCGGTCGTCGTCGGTGCCGACGCCCTGGACGGTGGCGTCGAGGTGCATGGTGTCGTCGGGGAAGACCGAACCCTTCATGCGGAACGTCATGCGGCCGAGGCGGCCACGCGGCCCGGTCCAGTCGGTCACGTAGCGCTCGAACCACGCCGCCTGGTTGGGCGTGTTGAGGAAGATGTCCTTCGTGCCGTTGCGGTTCACGGCGAAGTCGTGGTCGTGGTGCATCGGACGCCAGTCGCGGGTGGCCAGCGCGCCGAGCACGACGGTGGTCGCCGACACGTCGTAGCTGAGGGTCGGGAGCGCGTCGCCGACGTGCACCTGGTCGAGCGTGAGCAGATCGGCCATCACGCCTGCCTCCGGTAGCCGAAGCCGGTGTAGCTCTCGACGCCGACCAGCTCGTCGCGCTGGTTGAAGTACTCGACCTCGATGACCCAGAAGCGGCCCGTGCCGAGCTTGGTCGTCTTGGGCCCGCTCACCGAACGCAGGACCTGATGGGTGCGCAGGACGTCCCCGGGCCGGACCGGCTCGTGGAAGACGATCGTGTTGTCGCTCATGATCGCCTCGGGCAGGTCGAAGCGCTCCTTCAGGTCGAAGTGGACCTGCAGCGGCACCGCCGGCTCGGTTCGCCCGACCGACCAGTGGTGGGGCCGGAACCAGACCGAGAGCATGCTCGGCGGGGCGATGGGGCCGTCGGTGAGGGCCTCGGCGGTCGCCGGGTCCCAGAACAGCGGGTTGCCGTTCTCGACCGACGCGCAGCTCGTCCAGATGTAGCCCTGCTCGACGGGGAAGGCGCCGACCTCGGCGTACTGGACCTGGTCGATCAGCGCGACGACATCCTGAGGCAGGTCGTCCGGCAGGTCGTCGGTGGTCGTCATGCCACGATCCCTCTCTCGTGCAGCGCGGTGATCTCGGCGGGCGAGAGGCCGGCGCCGGCCAGCAGCTCGTCGGTGTCGGTGGTGGCCTGATCGCGGGCCCGGAACTCGCGGCGGCTCGTGTCGGTACCGGCCAGCAGCGTGCCGAGCTGGGGGAACGTCGCCGTCGAGCCGTCGCCCGGGTCGCGGGTGGCCTCGCCGATCAGCCCACGTTCGACGACGTGCGCGTCGGCGACCAGCTCGGGCACCGAGTACACGGGACCGACGCACGTGTCGGCGGGCGCCAGCTCGGCCACCCACTCGTCGCGTGGCTTGCGGGCGAAGGCGGCGCGCGAAGTCGGCACGGATGTCGTCCTGCACGTCGTCGTCGAGCTGGAGGTCGGCCCAGCGCTCGCAGTCGAGCAGCCGGCAGAGGTTGCGGTAGAAGGCGGGCTCGATGGCGCCGACGGCCACCCACCCGCCGTCGGCGCAGCGGTAGGTGTCGTAGCAGGCGTAGCGCCCGGTGAGGATGTAGTGGCCCGGGCCCGGCACCGTGCCGGTGGCCAGGTACTCGTCGATGTAGAGGGCCATCAGCGACACCACGCCGTCGGTGATCGACACGTCGAGGTACGCGCCCTCGCCGGTGGTCGAGCGCCGCACGAGCGCGGCCATGATCGCCATGACGGCCTGCATGCCGCCGCCGGCTGCATCGGCCACGGTCGCGCCGGGCAGCGGCGGCTTGTCGCCGGGCGCCCGCTCGCTGCAGTCGAGGTAGCCGCCCAGAGCGAGGTAGTTGATGTCGTGGCCGGCCCGCTGGGCGTAGGGCCCGGTCTGGCCGAATCCGCTGGTCGAGCAGTAGACGACGTCGTCGTTGACGGCCCGGACCGCCTCGTAGCCGATGCCGAGACGGTCGACCACGCCGGGCCGGAAGCTCTCGAGCACGACGTCCGAGCCGCGCGGCCAGCGCGCAGGAACGCGTCGCGCCCGGCCGGATCGACTTGAGGTCGACCCGCATCCGCTTGGTGTCGCGCCCGCCGCTGTAGGCGTAGAACGGCGGATCGATCTGCACGCCCGGCCGCGGGCACGGCGCCGATCTTGACCACCGTCGCGCCGTAGTCGCTCAGCATGCGCGAAGCGCGCGCCGCCGGACCGACGGTGGCGAAGTCGAGCACGGTGATGCCGGCCAGTGCGGGCGAGAGAGGCACCGTCAGAAGTTCTTCGGGAGGCCGAGGCCGCGGCGGGCGATGATGTTCTTCTGGATCTCGGAGGCGCCGCCGCCGATCGTGTCGATCACCGTGTAGCGGTAGGTCGACTCGGACCGCCCCTTCATCGGCGCGTCGTCGGTGTGCACGCGCAGCTGGCTGCCCGGGCCGGCGATGTCCATCGACGCGTTGGCCAGCCGCCGCGAGTACTCGGTGGCGAACAGCTTGTACTCGGAGGACTCGACGGTGGGCGGCGAGGCCGGGATGCCGGTCGCCTTGGTCTGGTGCTCGCCCTTGACCGACTCGGCCACCACCTTGAGGCCCATCACCCGCGCCACCTCGGCATCGGTGTGCAGGCGCGCCATCTGCGCCCGCACGACCGGGTCGTCCTTGAGCGACCACGCCGTCGCGGGTCTCGGTCTTGCACGTAGTCGGTGAGCAGGTCGAGGCGCTGCTTGATGGGCGAGAAGGTGAACATCGTGAAGCGCTCGAGGTCGAGCGCCTGGCTGATGTACTGGAAGCCGCTGTTGACCTGGCCGACGACGAACTCGTCGGGCACGAAGACGTTGTCGATGAACACCTCGTTGGTGCGCTCGTCGCCCATCGTCCAGATGCCGCGGATCTCGATGTCGGGGTGGTCGAGCGGCACGAGCATCAGCGTGATGCCGTGGTGCTTGTTGTCGGGGTCGGTCCGCGTGCCGAGCCAGTACCACTCGGCGAAGTGGGCCGAGGTGGTCCAGGTCTTCTGCCCGTTGAGGAGCCACCCGGTCTGGGTGCCCTCGGTGTGGCGCTCGGCCTTGCAGCTTCATCGAGGCGGCGTCGCTGCCCGCGTTGGGCTCGCTGTAGCCGACCGCGAACTCGACGTCGTTCTCGAGGATCATCGGCAGGAACATCTCCTTGAGGAAGTCGCTGCCGTGCGCGATGAGCGTCTTGCCGATGATGCCGACGCCCTTGCCGATCTGCGGTCCGCCCCGCCCGGCCAGGGCCTCGTTGAGCAGGTACTCGTAGACGCCCTCGCTCTCGCTGCCGCCGTACTCGGCCGGCCAGGTGAGGCCGAGCCACCCCTTGTGGCCGAGCTGCTTCATGAACGCGCGGCGCTTGGGCGTGTCGACGATCTGGGCCATGTTCTCGCGGGTGACGTCGAAGACGTCGGGGTCGTCGTGATCGTCGAGGAAGGCCTCGACCTCGGCCAGGAAGGCCTGCTGCTCAGGCGAGAACTCGAAGTCCATCGGGTGCTCCAGGATCGGGCGGATCGATATCTGACGGGCCGTCACATAGTAGGCGGTGCGATCCAGAGGTCATCCCGGCGCGCTCGGCCCGTCGTGGTCGTCGAGCCAGGCCAGGCCCTCGACGATGTCGTCGAGGTCGAGTGCGGGTGCCGGCCTCGCCGGGCTGCAGAGTGTCGTCGACGACGTCGGACCGGTCGGGAGCATCGTCGAGGTCAGGGATGCGGTGCGTGACGACCGTTCCGTCGGTGCGGCGGACCTCGACGGTGTTGGTGGTGGGGTCGAGGGTGATGCCGAAGCCGAGCCGGTGGATGAGGTGGTGGTGATAGGTGCACAGCAACACGAGGTTGTCGAGATCGGTGAGCCCGTCGGGGTCCCAGTCGATGATGTGGTGGGCGTCGACGTGGCGACTCGAGCAGCCCGGGTAGCGGCACTGCCCACCGTCGCGGAGGTGGAGGGCGAGGCGTTGGGCGGGCGTGGGATAGCGGGAGCGGCGCCCGACCGACAGCGGCAAGCCCCGATGGTCGATCAGGACGGTGGTCATCGATGCGCTGCAACCCAGTCGGCGGGCGGTCTCGGGGCTGATGCGCCGTCCGCCGAGGGTGCAGCGGCCGTCGGGGTCGATGCCGAGCTCACCGGTGGCGGTCAGCTCGCCGACGTCGACGAGCATGAGCAGGTGACGTCGTTCGACCCGAGGCGAGGGCGCAGTTTGGGTCAGGTAGGACCGGGCGAGCTCGACCAGCCCGTCGACCCGGGTGGGCCGGGGTGCTTCCGCGGAAGCGCTACTGCGACAAGCACCCTCGTCGAGGTGCTGGTGCGCGCCGTTGGCGGGTTGGACGCTGCGGTAGGCGGCACAGATCTGTTCGAGCTGCGCCGCGGTGGCGGCCAAGCCGAGCTCGACCAGGGATCGCTCGTTGGCAGGAGTGGCCACGCGGGTGATCGCCCGCACCTTCGAATACGTGAGTCGACCCGCGGCGAACTCGGCTCGGACCCGCGGCAGGTGTTCGAGGGCTCGGCCCACGCGCACCCGCTCACGCCCGGCCACGAGGGACAGACCGCAGTGCCAGCTCAGCCAGTAGGCGGTGGAGCGGCACTCCCACACCGCCCAGCCCTCCCGCCGATCGAACTCGGCGATGAGCAGCAGCCAGGCGCACTCGTCGGCGGCACGTCGACCCGCCATGGCGCATATCTGCGCTTCGAGCCGCTCCGTCGTCAGATCCGCCAACGACCGATCTCCCGTCGCAACCATCGTGTGCATCACGCTGCCACCTCCGCCGCGCCCCGCCGGGAGCACCGAGCCGACTGATCACCCCAACCTACGAAGGGGGTGTGACAACCCGGCTCAGGTGACGATGCCGTCCGATCGCAGCGCGGCCACCTCATCGTCGTCGAGGCCCAGCTCGGCGGCGAGGACGTCGGCGGTGTGCTCGCCGACCCACGGCACGCGGGCCTCGGGGCCCTCGGCCATGCGCGACAGCTTGACGGGGTTGCCGGGGATGAGGATCGGCTGGTCCACGCCGTCGGACCGCGGCATCTCGACCAGCATGTGGCGCGCCTGCACGTGCGGGTCGGCGATCACGTCGGCCGCGCTGTTGCTCGGCCCGGCCACGATGCCCGCCGCGGTCAGCTCAGCCGCGGCCTCGAGCTTGGTGCGCGTCGAGAGCCACGCCTCGACCGCAGGACGGATGACGTCGTCGAGGTGGGGCATCCACCCCGAGCGGTCGGCGAAGCGGGGGTCGTCGCTCCACTCGGGATGGCCGACCAGCTCGGCCAGGCGGTCGAACTGCGGCTCGCGCACGACCTGGAGCACGACGTAGCCGTCCGATGCTCGGAAGCCCTCGCAGAGCACCGGCACCTGCTTGTCGGGTCGCACCCCCATCGACCAGAAGTTGGTGACGATGTCGGTCATCGCGATCATGGCGTCGAACATGGCGATGTCGACGTACTGGCCGAGTCCCGTGCGCTCGCGGTGGCGCAGCGCGGCCAGCATGCCGATCACCCCGAACAAGGCCGAGCTGATGTCGCCCAGCGCGCCGACGGGGATGGTGGTCGGCGGGCGGTCGGGCCCGTTCTTGTACTCGTAGATGCCCGACATGGCCTCGACGATCGAGGCGTAGGCCGGCCACTCGCGGTAGGGCGTGGCCACGCCGTTGCCGAAGCCCGAGATCGACACGTAGATCAGCTCGGGGAACCGCTCGGCCAGATCGGCGTAGCCGAGGCCCATGCGGTCCATCGTCCCCGGCTTGAAGTTCTCGGCCACGATGTCGAAGTTGGCCGCCAGGCGCAGGAACAGCTCGCGACCCTCGGGCGCCTTGAGGTCGATGCCCACGCTGCGCTTGTCGAGGTTGTTGCGCAGGAAGGTCGAGCCGATGGCCCGGCCCTCGGGGTCGGTCATCGCCGGCGCCGCCCCCCGGCCCGACTCGCCGTGCACCGGGTGCTCGACCTTCACCACCTCGGCCCCGAGCCGGGCCAGCAGCTGCGTGGCGTAGGGGAGGGCCTGCATCTGCTCGGCGGCGAGGATGCGCACCCCCTCGAGGGGCTTGCCCCACTCGCCGGCCCCTGCGTTGGCGACGTCTCCCAGTTGCATCCGGGGAGCGTACCGATCCCCACCCGTGGGTAGAGACAGGGCATGACCTCCCCAACGGATCCCGATGACGAGACCTCACAGGCGGCCGTCGCCTTCACCCTGATCGGTCCCGACACGGGCGTGGCCCGGCTCATCGCCGACCTCGAGCTGGCGGGGGCCGACGAGGTCACCGCGGAGCCCGACCCGGACGGCTCCGACGACCTCACGCTGCGTAGCTACTTCGGCACGCTCACGGGCATCACGGCCGAGCAGGCGGCCCAGATCTCGGCCGTCCACCTGGCGACCACCACCGGCCAGCGCATCTGGGTCGAGGGCACCGAGGTCACCCCGGGCCCCTGACTCCGACCTTCGGGCGCAATCGGACGGCGTTCGTGTCAGGCTTCATGCCGAGGACACTGCCAACCTCGAGGGGGCCATCATGTCCAAGTTCCTGTTCAAGGCGAGCTACACCAGCGAGGGACTCAGCGGCTTGAAGCAGGCGGGCGCGGCGAGTCGCGTTGCGGCGGTCAGCGAGACGTGCAAGAGCGTCGGCGGCAGCCTCGAGTCCTTCCACTTTGCGTTCGGCGACGTCGATGTCTTCGCCATCTGCGACCTGCCCGACGACGAGACGGCGGCGGCGGTGGCGTTCACGATCGGCGCGGCCGGCGCGGTCAAGCTCGAGACGGTCAAGCTGCTGACTCCCGAGGAAGCGGACGCGGCCATAGGTCGCTCGGTCGCGTACCGCCCGCCCGGCTGAGGGGGCGGTGGCGATGCGCGGACGGGTGCGGTCACGGTTGTCGAGCTTCAGGGCCCATGGCAGGCACCGGAGCAGCCGCAAAGCCCCTACCCGATGGCGGTGGGAGGCTCGACATGCCGGATGGCGGAACAGCGGGACGCCGAAGTGGCTCCTGAGCGAGACGCCGCCGCAGCTCGTCTCGGCCCTCGATGACTTCTGCGTCTCGGTCGGCCCCGCGTGTGACATCGGCTGTGGCTCGGGAGCCATCGGGGGGTACCTCGCCTCCGCGTCTCGGGACGGTCGTTGCCCTCGACGTGTCCGAGACCGCGGTGGACGAGGCGCGCCAGTTGGCTGCCGAGAGAGGTCTCCGCCTTCTCGGGGTGGTGGCCGAGGCCCCGCACCTCCCGCTGCGCGATCAGAGCATGAACTTCGTGTTCGACCGTGGGTGCATGCACCTGTTCCCGGTGGCCGACTGGCCCGCTCACGTGGCGGAGATGGCTCGCATCCTGCAACCCGGCGGCTTCGCCCAGCTCGTCGAGCACACGCTCACGCCGACCTTGGTCGGTGGGCTGCTCCCGCCGCAGGTCGAAGCCGTCCGGGTGGAGACGTTCGAGTTCCGCCTCCGCAACCGCAGAAGCCTGTGGATGACCAACGCCTTGCTGCGTCGCACCGCCTGACTCTCCCTAGCGGCGACACCATCGACCTGACGTGGCGTCAGATTTGGCGGCTCTAGACTCGGAGGGATGAGAGGGATCCTGGGCTTCGCGGGCTACGTGCCCCACCACCGGCTCGACCGGGCCGCCATCAGCCAGGCCAGCGGCACCAACGCCGGCAAGGGCACGCGGTCGGTGGCCTCCTACGACGAGGACACCACCACCATGGCCGTCGAGGCGGCGCGGTTGGCGTTGCGACCCCTGGGCCGACCGCCCGCGAGGGGGTCGATTCCGTGTGGCTGTCGACCACGGATCCGGCCTACGTCGACAAGACCAACGCCACGATCGTGCACGCCGCCCTGCGCCTCGACCGCGCCGCCGCGGCGCTCGACATCAACGGCTCGGTGCGCTCGGCCGCGGGCGCGCTCAGTGCCGCGTTGCAGGGGAGCGGCACGACGCTGGTGATCGCCTCGGACACCCGCACCGGCCTGCCGACCAGCGCCGACGAGCGCGACGGCGGCGACGGCGCGGCCGCGATCCTGGTCGGCGACGACACGGACGAGACGCCCGTGCTGGCCGAGCTCATCGGCGGACGCGGCGGTCACCGAGGAGTTCCTCGACCGCTGGCGCACCCCCGGCGATCGTCGGTCCAAGCAGTGGGAGGAGCGGTTCGGCGAGCTGCACTACGTCGCCCTCGGCGACGAGGCGTGGAAGCTGGCACTGGCCGAGGCCGGCCTCGCGCCCGAGGACGTCGCCCAGGTGGTGGTGGCCGGCACCCACACCCGGGCCGTGCGCCAGGTGTCGGGCAAGGTCGGCGCCGGCACCGGCGGCGTGGCCGACGGCCTGGCCGCCAGCATCGGCAACCCCGGAGCGGCCCAGCCGTCGCTGCTGCTGGCCCGGGCCCTCGAGCAGGCCGAGCCCGGCCAGGTCGTGGCGCTGGTGGTGCTGGCCGACGGCGCCGAGGTGCTCGCTCTTCCGCACCACCGACGCCCTCGGCGCCTGGACACCGGTGCGCCCGATCGACGAGCAGATCGACCGGGGAACCCGGGCCTCCGCTACCTCACCTTCCTCTCCTGGAAGGGCATGGTCACCCTCGAGCCGCCGCGCCGGCCCGAGCCGGCCCGGGCGTCAGCCATCGGCCGCGGCCCGCAACGACGACTGGAAGTTCGGCTTCGTCGGCTCGCGCGACCGCAGCTCGGGTGCGGTGCACATGCCGCCGGCGCGCGTGTCCTACCGCGGCGGCGCGACCGACGACATGGCACCCCAGCCGATGGCCGACGCGAAGGGCACGGTCGTGACCTTCACCGTCGACCGCCTGGCCTACTCGCCGAGCCCGCCGATCGTGTTCGCCGTCGTCGACTTCGACGCGGACGACGGCGGCGGTCGCCTGCCGATCGAGCTCACCGACGTGGCCGCCGACGCCGTGGCCATCGGCGATCGCGTCGAGATGACCTTCCGCCGGCTCAACCAGGCCGACGGCATCCAGAACTACTTCTGGAAGGCCAAGCCCATCGCAGCATCGAGCCCGACCGAGGAGACGACATGAGCTCGCACGGGATCAAGGACCGCGTCGCCATCGTCGGCATGGGCTGCACCCCGTTCCGCGAGCACTGGGACAAGGGCGCTCGACGACCTGCTCGTCGACGCCACGACCGAGACCTTCGCGTCGGCCGGGCTGGCCAAGGAGGACGTCGACGCGTTCTGGCTCGGGCACGGCCCAGTCGGGCATGAGCGGCATCACGCTGGCCGCGCCGCTCAAGCTCGAGGGCAAGCCGGTGACCCGCGTCGAGAACTTCTGCGCGTCGGGCAGCGAAGCGCTGCGCCAGGCGGCCTACGCCGTCGCGTCCGGTGCCTACGACGTGGCGATGGCCGTCGGGGTCGAGAAGGTCAAGGACGGCGGCTACCAGGGCCTCAACGCCTTCCCGATCCCCAACGACGGCACCGCCCGCACGCTGACCGCGGCGGCCATGTTCAGCCTCGTGGCGCCGGCCTACGCCCGTCGCTACGGCGTCGACGAGGACGAGCTCAAGCGCGTGCTGGCCCGCATCGCGTGGAAGAACCACCACAACGGGGCCCGCAACCCGCGGGCGCAGTTCCGCAAGGAGATGGACCTCGAGGTCATCTGCAACGCGCCGGCCGTGGCCGGCCGCCTCGGGGTCTTCGACTGCGCGGGCGTGGCCGACGGCGCGGCGGCCGCCATCGTCGTGCGCGCCGAGGACGCGCACCGCTACACGGACAAGCCGCTCTACATCAAGGCGCTGTCGTTCGTGGCCGGCAACGGCTCGGGGCTCATCGACCCCGACTACGACTACACGACCTTCCCCGAGGTGGCCCTGGCCGCCGCCGACGCCTACGCCCAGGCCGGCGTCACCGATCCCCGCCACGAGCTGGCCATGGCCGAGGTGCACGACTGCTTCACGCCGACCGAGCTCGTGCTCATGGAGGACCTCGGCTTCTCGAACCGCGGCGAGGCCTACAAGGACGTCGAGGCCGGCGTGTTCGACCTCGAGGGCGAGCTGCCGGTCAACCCCGACGGCGGGCTCAAGAGCTTCGGCCACCCCGTCGGCGCCTCGGGCCTGCGCATGCACTTCGAGAACTGGCTCCAGCTGCGTGGCGAGGCGCCCGACGACCGCCGGATCCTGACCACCGCCGGCCCGGCCGGTCGCTCGCTCGGCCTGGTCCACAACCTCGGCGGCTACCCGGGCGAGATGGTCAGCTTCGTGAGCATCCTCGGCACCGAGCTCGGCTGAGTTCTGGGTCCACCACCGGTCGTGACCCGCCTGCAACGCTGAGAACCCACTTCCCGCCAGGAGTCTGCCCGCGCCGTGAGCACGATCGAGCACATCGTCGGACGAGAGGTCCTCGACTCGCGGGGCAACCCGACCGTCGAGGTCGAGGTCGTGCTCGACAGCGGAGCGCGGGGCCGCGCCATCGTGCCGTCGGGCGCCTCGACCGGGCAGTTCGAGGCGGTCGAGCTGCGCGACGGCGGTGACCGGTTCGGCGGCAAGGGCGTGCTCGACGCGGTCGGCCACGTCAACGGCGAGATCTACGACACGCTGATCGGCCTCGATGCGCTCTGCCAGCGCGACGTCGACCGCGTGCTCATCGACCTCGACGGCACCGACACCAAGGCGCGCCTCGGGGCCAACGCCATCCTCGGTGTGTCGCTGGCGGTGGCCAAGGCCGCGGCGGGCGAGCTCGAGCTGCCGCTGTACCGCTACGTCGGGGGCGTCCACGCCCACGTGCTGCCGGTGCCGATGATGAACGTCCTCAACGGCGGTGCGCACGCCGACAACAACGTCGACCTCCAGGAGTTCATGATCATGCCGGTGGGGGCGGCCTCGTTCAGCGAGGGGCTGCGGTGGGGGGTCGAGACCTACCACGTGCTCAAGGGCGTGCTGCACGACCGGGGCCTGTCGACCGCGGTCGGCGACGAGGGCGGGTTCGCGCCCGACCTGGCGTCGAACGAGGACGCGTGCAAGCTGCTGGTCGAGGCGATCGAGAGGGCCGGCTTCACGCCCGGCGACCAGATCGCCATCGCCCTCGATCCGGCTTCGTCCGAGTTCTACGAGCACGGGGCCTACGTGCTGGCCAGCGAGGACCGCTCGCTCACCGCCGACGAGATGGTCGCCTACTGCGACGGGCCTGGTCGACCGGTACCCGATCGTGTCGATCGAGGACGGCATGGCCGAAGAGGACTGGGACGGCTGGAAGACGCTCACCGAGGCGCTCGGAGCGCGGGTGCAGCTCGTCGGCGACGACCTGTTCGTCACCAACACCGAGCGCCTGGCGCGCGGCATCGACGCCGGAGTGGCCAACTCGATCCTGGTCAAGGTCAACCAGATCGGCACGCTCAGCGAGACGCTCGAGACCGTGGGCATGGCATCGCGGGCCGGCTACACGTCGGTGATGTCGCACCGCTCGGGCGAGACCGAGGACGCGACGATCGCCGATCTGGCCGTCGCCACCAACTGCGGCCAGATCAAGACGGGCGCGCCGGCGCGCAGCGACCGCGTCGCCAAGTACAACCAGCTGCTGCGCATCGAAGCCGATCTCGACGAGGCCGCCGCCTACTGGGGTTCGGCCGCGCTGGCCCGGGGTGGACGGTGACCGAGCCCGAGCGCCGCGCCCGACGCGTCCCGCGCGGCAGTCGGGTGATCCTGCCCGTGCTGGCCACGGCGCTGTTCGTCGCCATCCTGGTGGTGGCCGTCTTCCCGACGCGCACGTACCTGTCGCAGCGCCACACGCTCACCGCGGCGGCCCGGCAGCTGAACCAGCTCGAGACCTCGAACAAGGCGATGCAGGCCGAGAGCAAACGGCTGCAGACCAGCTCCGAGATCGAGGAGCAGGCCCGACGCGACCACGACATGGTCTTCCCGGGCGAAGAGGTCTACCAGGTGCTGCCGGCCCCGCAGGTTCCGCTGGCGGTGCCCGACGTCTGGCCGTTCAACCAGCTCGAGCAACGCCTCGGCCGCTGACCGTCAGCTGAGCACCACAGTCGTGGTGCCGGGGGCCTGCGCACCGTCGTTGGTCGTGCCGATGGGCCGGTGCAGCACGAGCAGGGTCACGATGATGAGGCCGACGACGGCGGCCGCCACCACGGCCACCAGGCCGACCAGCGCCGGGACGGGCAGGCCGGTGCGGGGCGCGGCCTGCACCCAGTCCGGATCGCGCATGCGCTGGGGTCGGGCCGCCTCGGGGTCGACGAGGGTGGTCACGGCCTGCCCGCCGCCGGGCCGGGCCGGTCGAGGGGTGGGGGCGGGGGCCACCCACGCGTTCGGAGCGGACGCCCGGGGGGACGACGGCGGGGAGGCGGAGGTGGCCTCGGGGGTCCAGCCTGTCGGCTTGAGCCCGGCCGGGTCGTAGCCACAGTTCTGGCACCAGTCCCACGAAGGACGGACGTCTCCATTGCACTCGGGGCATGTCGGTTGCGGGGCCACGGATGCGCCTCCTCGAACGCGTCGTTCTCTCCAGCCTCCATCGACCGCGACCGAAGCCACTAAAGGGAAATGGGCCGGCGGGACCCGTCGGAACGACCGATCTGGGCTGTTTGCCTGACACACTGTCGCGATGCAGCTCGACGATGTCGGCGGCGTGGTCGCCGCGCTGGCCGATCACGGCTACCTGGCCGACGAGGGCCTGGCCACGTCCATCTTCCTGGCGCTGCGGCTCGGGCGGCCGCTCCTGCTCGAGGGCGAGGCCGGGGTGGGCAAGACCGAGGTGGCCAAGGTGCTGGCTCGCTGGACCGGCGGCGAGCTGATCCGGCTGCAGTGCTACGAGGGCATCGACGCCAGCCAGGCGGTCTACGAGTGGGACTACGCCCGCCAGCTCCTGCACCTGCGGGCCGCCGAGGCGACCGGGTCGATCGCGGCGGGCACCGCCACCGACGAGCTGACCGACGAGCTGTTCAGCGAGCGCTTCCTCGTCCATCGGCCGCTGCTGCGGGCGGTGTCGGCTCCCGTCGGTGCCATCGCGCCGGTGCTGCTGATCGACGAGGTCGACCGGGCCGACGACGAGTTCGAGGCGTTCCTGCTCGAGATCCTGGCCGACTACGCGGTCACCGTCCCCGAGCTCGGCACCTTCCGCGCCGCAGTTGCCCCGGTCGTGGTGATCACCTCGAACCGCACCCGTGACGTGCACGACGCCCTCAAGCGTCGCTGCCTCTACCACTGGGTCGAGCACCCCGACTTCGAGCGCGAGGTCGCCATCGTTCGGGTGCGCGCGCCCGAGGTGCCCGAGCGCCTCGCCCGCCAGGTGGCGGCCGCCACCGAGGTCGTTCCGGGGGGCGGGCCTGTACAAGCCGCCGGGCGTGGCCGAGACGATCGACTGGGCCCAGGCCCTGGCCGTGCTCGGGCGCAGCGAGCTCGACGAGGCGGCGGTGGCGGCCACCCTCGGCACGCGTGCTCAAGTACCGCGAGGACCAGGAGCGGGCCCGCCACGACGGTCTGGGCGACCTCGTCGAGGCGGCGGCCCGACGGGCCGACGGGTGACCGGTCCCGAGCAGGCCCTGGTGGGCTTCGTGCGCGCGCTGCGCCGAGCCGGCCTGGCCGAGCCGGTCGGCAGCACCGTCGCCTTCGTCGAGGCGGTCGGTGCGCTCGACTCGGCGCAGCGGTCGTCGTTGTACTGGGCCGGACGGGCGACGCTGGTCAGCCGGCCCGAGGACATCGCCACCTACGACCGCGTCTTCGACTCGTTCTGGCAGGCGGTGCCGGTGGCCTCGCCCGCCACCGCCGACCGAGACGCTCACCCTGCTGCTCGACGACGAGGACGATGACGGCGACGACGAGCCCGACCTGCTCGACGACGAGGTCGAACGCGACCATGTCGTCACCGTGCGGTTCAGCCCGCACGAGGTGCTGCGCCACAAGGACTTCGCCGCCTACACCGACGCCGAGCTCGACGAGGCCCGACGGCTGATGGCCGACCTGCGCCTGACCGGCGCCACGCCGCGTCAGCCGCCGCCATCGACGCTCGTCGCGCCGGCGCGGCCATCCCGACCTGCGGCGCACGATGCGCGAATCGCTGCGCACCGAGGGCGACACGATGCGCCTACGCCACCTGCAACCCGACGAACGGCCCCGACGGGTCGTGCTGCTGTGCGACGTCAGCGGTTCGATGGAGCCGTACTCGCGGGCGCTGCTGCGCTTCGCCAACGCGGCGGTGGCCGGCCGCGGCCGGGTCGAGGCGTTCACGCTCGGCACCCGCCTGACCCGGCTCGACCCGCGAGCTGTCGTCCCGCGATCCCGACGTCGCACTCGCCGCAGCCGCCGATGCGGTGCAGGACTGGTCGGGCGGCACCCGCCTCGGCGAGGGCCTGCGCCGGTTCAACGACCGGTGGGGCGTGCGGGGCATGGCCCGCGGTGCGATCGTCGTCATCCTCTCCGACGGCTGGGACCGTGGCGACCCCGACGAGCTGGCCGAGCAGATGGCCCGCCTGGCCCGGGTCGCCCACCGGGTCGTGTGGGTCAACCCGCTCAAGGCCTCGCCCGAGTACGCAGCCGCTGGCCCGGGGCATGGCCGCCGCCCTGCCCTACGTGGACGACTTCGTCGAGGGCCACTCGTTGGCGTCGCTCGAGGAGCTGGCCGGCGGTGATCGGCGCGACGATGAAGGAGATCCTCGACGACCTCGATCGCTGGCGGGCGCCGGCAAGCGCGTGGCGCTGGCCCGCGTCGTCGACATCGACGGCTCGGGCCCGCGCGATCCCGGGAGCGGCCATGGCCGTGAACGAGGACGGCGAGGTGGCCGGCTCGGTCTCGGGCGGCTGCGTCGAGGGCGCCGTGGTCACCGAGGCGCTCGACATCCTCGCCACCGGCGACCGACGCGTCGTCACCTTCGGCTACAGCGACGACGAGGCCTTCGCCGTCGGCCTGACCTGCGGCGGCACGGTGCACCTGTTCATCGAGCCGCTCGACTGGTGACCGCCGGCGGCGTCTTCGACGCCCTCGAGGCGGCGCTGCGCGCCGAGGAGCCCGTCGCGCTGGCGACGGTCATCGAGGGCCCGAACCTGGGCGCCAAGCTGCTGGTCGGCCCCGATCGTCCGCCGGTGGGTTCGCTCGGCGATCCCGACCTCGACCGGGTCGTCGCGCGCGACGCGCTCGGCGAGCTCGAGTCGGGCACGACCGGCGGTGCGCCACTACGGCCCGCACGGCGAGGCTCGGGAGCGCACGGTGTCGGTGTTCATCGAGTCGTTCGCGCCGCCGCCGCGGATGCTGGTCTTCGGCGCGGTCGACTTCACCGCGGCGCTGGTCCGGGTGGCCAAGGTGCTCGGCTACCGGGTCACCGTGTGCGACGCCCGCGAGGTGTTCGCCACCCGGCGACGGTTCCCCGACGCCGACGAGGTGGTCGTCGACTGGCCCCACCGCCTGCTCGAGCGCGTCGGGCCCATCGCTCGGGCCGCGCGACGCCATCTGCGTGCTCACCCACGACCACAAGTTCGACGTGCCCGCGCATCGTCGCCGCGCTGGACACCGACGTCGGCTACCTCGGCGCCATGGGCAGCCGGCGGACCCACGCCGAGCGGGTCGAGCGCCTGCGGGCCGAAGGCGTCGACGACGACGGTCTGGCCCGGATCATGGCGCCCATCGGGCTCGACATCGGCGTCGCGCACACCCGAGGAGACGGCCATCGCCATCTGCGCCGAGATCATCGCCCTGCGCACCGGGCGGGTCGCCCCCAGCCTGCGCGACGCCGACGGCGCCATCCACCGCTAGGCGACGGCCGGCGGTCGGGTCAGTCCTCGGTGACCGGCGCGTCGGCGACGGTGAACGCCACCTGCCAGTCGGGCTCGGTGTCGTCGTCGATCACCAGGCGCCACGAGAAGCGCAGGCCGGCGGGGAGCGTGAGCCCGCTGAAGTTGACGGCCAGCGGCATGGGCAGCGGCGACCCTGGCTGCATCGCTTCGCCCCGGCTCACCTGGAACTGGCCCTGCGACGAGCACGGGCAGGTCGTTGAGCAGCACCGGCATGCCGTCGGCGTCGAGCAGCTCGAGCTTCCAGTCGTGCAGCACGTCGGCGCGGTCCCACGGCACGTCGATCTTGGCGGCGATGGCGAGCGGGGCCGGCGTGGCCGGTACGACCCCGATGCCCCCGCCGAGGATGTAGAGCTTGCCGTCCGCGACCTGGGCCGAGTCGGCCAGCAGCAGCGTCACGCGGATCTGTCCGGGCCCGTGCTCGAAGTTGCTCACGCCGAGACACTAGAGGCACGCGAGGATGGTCCGGTGGGGTCGAGCCAGCCAGGAGCCCGGTGAGCACGGCCGCGGTCGTGCTGGCCGCCGGCGGTGGGTCCCGCTTCGCGGTCCGGGCACAAGCTGCTGGCCGACTTCCGCGGGAGGCCGGTGGTGGTGTGGGCGGTCGGGTCGGCCGTGGCGGCGGGGCTCGACGCCACGGTGGTCGTCGACCGGCGCGGTCGACCTGGCCGAGCCGCTCGAGCAGGCCGGCCTGCTCGAACGGGTCACGTTGGTCGACAACCCCGACTGGGCCGACGGCCAGGCCGGATCGCTCGCGGCCGGGGTGGCCGCGGCGTCCGCCCTGGGGTGCGACGCGGTGGTCGTCGGGCTCGGCGACCAGCCCCTGATCAGCCACGAGGCCTGGCGCCGGGTGGCATCGGTGGTCAGCGACCGCCCCGATCGCGGTGGCCACCTACGACGGTCGGCGGCGCAACCCGGTGCGGCTCGACCAGGCGGTGTGGGACCAGCTGCCGGTCGACGGCGACGAGGGCGCCCGGGCGCTGATGCGAGGCGGCCCGAGCTCGTGGTCGAGGTACCGTGCCCGGGAGAACCGGCCGACATCGACACCGTGGAGGACCTGAGGCGATGGAGCTGAGCAACGAGTTCGAGGTGCCGGTGCCGATCGACCAGGCCTGGGCGATCCTCACCGACATCGAACGCATCGCGCCGTGCCTGCCGGGGGCGCAGCTGCAAGAGGTCGAGGGCGAGCACTACCGCGGCATCGTCAAGGTCAAGGTGGGGCCCATCACCGCGCAGTACAAGGGCCAGGCCACGATGGTCGAGAAGGACGACGCCGCCCACCGGGCGCTGCTGCAGGCCACCGGGCGCGACACGCGCGGAGCCGGCAACGCGTCGGCCAACATCGAGGCGCAGCTCACCGCGGCGGGCGAGAGCACCCACGTCAGCGTGCTCACCGACCTGACCGTCACCGGCAAGGTGGCCCAGTTCGGACGGGGCGTGCTGGCCGACGTGAGCGCCAAGCTGCTCGACCAGTTCGTCGTCAACCTCGAGGCCACGGTCCTGGCCGAGGACCTGGCCATCGCCGGGCTCGATCGTGAGCTCGAAGCGCTCACGAGCGACGACCCCGACGAGGCCCTGGCGGCGGCCGCCGCCGCCGAGGCCGACTTCGACGCGGCCGACGCGCTCAACGACCTGGTCGTCGACCAGCCCGAGGTGGCGCTGGCCGACGAGCCCGTCGTTCGGCGGATCGAGAGCCCCGAGGCCGAGCCGGTCGACCTGCTCAGCACGGCGGGCGCGCCGGTGGCCAAGCGGGTCGTGACGGTGGCCGCGGTCATCACCGCGCTGGCCTTGGTCTTCGGGCTGGGCCGGCGTCGTCGGCGCCGCCGCCGGGCGTGACCGCCGAGCTCGACGCGGCCGTCGATCGCCAGCGGGTCGCCGAGCTGCTCGGGCGGCCGCCGCAGGGCGGCTTCGAGGTGGTGGTGCGCGCGCCGTCGGGCGATCCGATGGTGATCCGCAACGCGCCGCTGCTCGACGACGGCACGCCGATGCCGACCCGCTACTGGCTGGTCGATCCGACGCTGCGCGCGGCCATCGGGCGGCTCGAGGCTGCCGGCGGGGTGCGACGCGCCGAGGCGCGAGGTCGATCCGGTCGCGCTGGCGGCGAGCCCACGACCGCTACCGGGCCGAGCGCGACGCCGCCCTGCCGCCCGACCACCACGTCGGGCCCCGCCCCTCGGGTGGCGTCGGGGGCACGCGCACGGGCGTCAAGTGCCTGCACGCCCACTACGCCTGGTACCTGGCCGGCGGCGACGACCCCGTCGGCGCGTGGGTCGCCGACGCAGCTGCCCGAGGTCGGTCCGTGAGCGACCGCGTGGCGGCGGTCGACATCGGCACCAACTCGGTCCGCCTGCTCGTGGCCGAAGCGGCGACCGATGGCGCGCGACCGGCCCTCGTGACCCACGAACGACTGATGCGCATCACCCGGCTGGGGGCCGGCGTCGACGCGGCCGGGCGGCTCGACCCGGCCGCCATCGAGCGCACCGTGGCGGTGCTGCGCGAGTTCGGCGAGGTCATCCGGCGGCCACGGTGCCGAACGCATCCGCATGACCGCCACCTCGGCCGCCCGCGACGCCGCCAACCGCGACGACTTCTTCGACGCCGCCACCGACGCCATCGGCGTGCGCCCGGAGCTGCTGTCGGGCGGTGACGAGGCGCAGCTGTCGTTCGTCGGTGCCACCGCCGATCTCGATCCCGCCCTCGGACCGTTCCTGGTGGTCGACATCGGCGGCGGCTCGACCGAGTTCTCGTTCGGCACGACCGCCTTCGAGGCCGGCGATCTCGACCGACATGGGCTGCGTGCGCTTCACCGAGAAGTACATCGAGCACGACCCGCCGCGACCCGAGGAGCTGGTGGCCGCGCTGTCGGTGGCCGAGGCCTACGTCGACGACGTGCGCCAGGCCATCCCCGAGATCGGCGAGGCGCGGACCTTCGTCGGCCTGGCCGGCACCGTCACCACCGCGGCCGCGGTCGAGATCGGCCTGGCCACCTACGACCGCGACCGCATCCACCACTTCGTCCTGACCAAGGAAGCGGCCGAGGACGTGTTCCGCACGCTGGCCACCGAGAACCGGGCCCAACGGATCTTCAACCCGGGCCTCGAGGAGGCCCGGGCCGACGTCATCGTCGGCGGCCTGTGCGTCCTGGTCACGATCATGCGTCGCCTCGGTCTCGACTCGTGCCTGGTCAGCGAGGCCGACATCCTCGACGGGCTGGCCCTGTCGCTGCTCGGCTCGTAGCGCCCTGGTTACGATGCCTGCCGTGCCGCTGTCCGACCGAGTGCTCATGGGGCCCGGGCCCAGCAACCCCTATCCCGAGGTCGCCGCCGCGTTCGCCCGACCCCTGCTCGGCCACCTCGATCCCGAGTTCATCGCCCTGCTCGACGAGACCAACGAGCGGCTGCGCCAGGTCTTCCGCACCGCCAACGCGCTGACCTTCCCGGTGAGCGGCACCGGATCGGCCGGCATGGAGGCGGCGTTCGTCAACGTGGTCGGCTCCGGGCGACGTGGTCGTCGTCGGTGTCAACGGCGTGTTCGGCGAGCGCATGTGCGACGTGGCGGGCCGTTGCGGCGCCGAGGTGGTGCGCGTCGACGCGCCGTGGGGCCGACCGCTCGACCCGCAGGCCCTGCTCGACGCCCACCCGTCGCCGGCGCTGATCGCGGCGGTGCACGCCGAGACCTCGACCGGCGTGCGCAACGACGTCGCGCTGCCTCGGCCAGGCCCTGCGCCACCAGGACGCCGAGGCGCTGGTGCTGGTCGACTGCGTGACCTCGCTCGGCGGCATCCCCGTCGAGATCGACGCCTGGGGTGTCGACCTGGCCTACAGCGGCACCCAGAAGTGCCTCGGCGTGCCGCCGGGTCTGGCACCGCTGACCGCGGGCGAGCGCGCGGTCGGACGCCTGGTCGAGCGGCCGCAGTCGTGGTACCTCGACCTCAACATGCTGGCCCGCTACGTCACCGGCGAGGGCGCCCGCGTGTACCACCACACCGCGCCGATCTCGATGATCTTCGCCCTGCACGCGGGCTCGGGCGCGGTGCTCGACGAGGGGCTCGAAGCCTCGTGGGCACGACACCGCCAGTGCGGCGAGGTGCTGCAGGCCGGCCTGGTCGCGCTCGGGTTCGAGCTGTTCGCGGCCGAGGGCCACCGCCTGCCCGAGCTGACGACCGCCTGGGTGCCCACCGACCGGCTGCCGGCCGGGCTCGACGAGGCGGCGGTCCGCCGCCTGCTGCTCGACCGCTACGGCATCGAGATCGGCGGCGGGCCTGGGCGAGTTCGCCGGCCGGGTGTGGCGCATCGGCTGCATGGGCCACACCGCCCGACTGGCCAACGTGGCCCTGCTGCTCGGCGCGCTGGGCGAGGTGCTGGCCCCATGAGCGCGCAGTTCGGGCGTCGCGTCGTGCTGCGGCCGCTCGTCGTGTCGGACTTCCCGGCGTGGCGCGAGGTCCGCCGCCGCAACGAAGAATGGCTGACGCAAGTGGGAGCCGTCGCGCATCCCCGGCCAGCCCGACGTGATCGAGGACAAGGACGCCTTCGCCGTGCGGTGCAGCGCCCGCCAACGCGAACGCCAACTCGGCACCGGCTACGGGTTCGGCATCTTCGTCGAGGGTCAGTTCGGCGGCGAGATCAACCTGTCGTCGGTGCAGCGCGGTCCGTTCCAGAGCGCGTACGTCGGCTACTGGATCGACGAGAAGCTGGCCGGCAACAGCTACACGCCCGAGGCGGTGGTGGTGCTGTGCCGCTTCGTGTTCGACGAGCTGCACCTGCACCGCCTGCAGATCGCCATCATCCCGCGCAACGCGTCGAGTCGCCGCGTCGTCGAGAAGCTCGCCCTCCGCGAAGAGGGCACCGCCGCTTCGCTACCTCGAGATCAACGGCGTCTGGGAGGACCACGTGCGCTACGCCATCACCCAGGAGGACTGGCTCGACCGCCGCGAGCAGCTCCTCACCGAGTGGGTGGTCTGACCGAGATCCGGGCCTGCATCGCGGCGAGGCGTTCGGCGAACTCGGGCTGGTCCATCGACCAGAGCTGCACGTCGAGCTCGCGCTCGACCGCGGCGTCGTGCTCGTCGATGCCGGCCACGTCGGCCAACGTGGCTTTGGTGCGGCGGACGAGCTCGTGGGGGGCGGCGGCCGCACGCGCCGCCATGGCCAGCGCCGCGCCGGCCAGCTCGGCGTCGGCGACGCAGCGCCACACCAACCCGATCCGCTCGGCCTCGGCGCCGTCGAGCACCTCGCCGAACAGCACCATGGCGGCGGCGGCCGACGACCCGACGGCCCGCTGCAGCATCCACGTGTGGCCCCCGCCGGGATGGATCCCGAGCTGCAGGAAGCGCGTGTCGAAGCGGGCCGAGGCGCCGGCCAGCCGCACGTCGCAGGCCAGCGCGAGGTTCATGCCGGCGCCGACCGCGGCGCCGTTGACGGCGGCCAGGGTCGGCAGCGGCGAGCGGGCGACGCGCAGGAAGCCCTCGTAGATCCCGCGCAGGCCCTCGCGCCGCGACGCACCGAGGTGCGAGAGGTCGGCGCCGGCGCAGAAGGCCGGTGGCGCGCCGGTGACCACGATGGCGCCGACGGCAGGATCGGCTTCGAGCGCGTCGAAGGCCACGACGATCTCGCCGACCATCTCAGCGTTGAGCGCGTTGCGCCGATCGGGATCGTCGAGGGTGACGAGGCCGACGCCGTCGACCGACTCGGTGCGCACGAACGCCATGGGCGCGTCAGCTGCCGTCGCGGACGACGGCCGGCGAGTGCCGGAAGAACTGCTCGACGTCGCGCTCGTAGCGTGTAGCTCGGCGAGGTCGATCCGATGGTCTGGCGCAGGCGCACCGACTCGATGAAGGCCTTGACCGCCCCGGCCGAGGTGTAGTCGTAGCGGAACCCCGCCTCCTTCAGCCGGCGGTTGTCGAGGCCACGGCCGTAGCGCAGCAGGTCGAGCAGCTCGGGCGGCAGCGGCACGCCGATCCGGTTGAGCGGCCAGGTGGCCAGGCCCGTGCCGATCGGCGGCATGGGGACCGTGCGCTTGCCGCACAGGTGGGCGACCTCGCTCCACGGCAGCAGCCCGTCGCCGGCGACGTTGAAGATGCCGGGCAGGCTGCGGTCGAGCACGAACAGGATCGAGCGCACGACGTCGTCCTCGTGCACGAACTGGAAGCGGGGGTCGAACCCGAAGATCGAGGGGACCACGGGCAGCTCGAGCGCCCGGCTGATCGGGGTGACGATGTCGGTGCCGAGCACGTTGGCGAAGCGCAGCAGGCTCACCGTGACGTGCGGGTTGTCCTCGGCGAAGTCGCGGACGTAGCCCTCGACGCTCTCGAGGCTGTGCTCGACGCGGTTGCGGGCGGGATGGCTGCGGGGCGTCAGCTCGGAGAACCAGACCGGGTCCTCGCGGGCGGTGCCGTAGACGTAGCTCGACGACTTGACGACGACGTCGCGCACCGTGCTGCCCGGCGCGGACGCCGCCGCGAACAGGTTCATCGTGCCGATGACGTTGATCTCGTGCATGTGGCGCGGGCGCATCATCGTCGAGTCGACGATCAGGAACGTGTGCACGATCGTGTCGACCTTGGTGGCCTGCACGATGCGGCTGAGGATCGAGTAGTTCTCGTCGCTGCGCACGTACTCGGTGCGCTCGAGCTCGACCGTGGGCTCGTGCGCGTCGAGGCCGACGATGACGTCGACCGAATCGTCCTGCTCGAGGGCCTTGGCCACCAGGCCGCCCCAGAACGACGCCAGCCCGGTGACCAGCACGCGACGTCCCACGGTCAGCCGAACCAGACGGACGTGCGGGTGCGGAGCATGTCGTAGAGCGCGGCCTGGATCGTGTCGCGGATGCGCTCGGACTCGTCCATGATCCGGCTCTTCGAGTAGCGCTCCTGGTCGGCGCGGCACGTCGAAGTGCACCGGCTCGAGCACGCGCAGCTTGAACTTGGCCGGGAAGTACCCGACCGTGCCGAGCACGGGGCCGAGCACGAGCTGGTTGGCCGTCACGGGGAAGTAGGGCAGCCGCAGGGCGCGGGCCAGGGTGGGCGACTTCCAGACGATGGGCATGGACTCCTCGGCGCCGACGACCGCGATCGGGATGATGGGCACCCCGGCGCGCATGGCGATCTCGACGAAGCCGCCCCGGCCGAAGCGCCGCAGCTGGTAGCGCTCGCCGAACGACTTGCCCGGACCCTTGGTGCCCTCGGGGAACACCAGCACGAGCTGCTGCTGCTCGCGCAGCAGGCGGTAGGCGTTGTCGGGATGGGCGACGACGCCACCGAGGCGGCTCCAGTAGGTGCCGATCACGGGCATGGTGCGGAAGATGTGGTCGGCCAGGCCGTAGCAGGGGCGGTGCAGCTCGGTCTCGATGCCGTGCATGATCACGGGGGCGTCGCTCGGGATGGCGGCGGCGTGGTTCGCCACCAGCAGCGCGCCGCCCTCGGCGGGGATGTGCTCGAGCCCCTCCCAGGTGGCGCGGAACCACTTGCTGTAGATCGGGTCGTACAGGGCGCGGGCCATCTGGCGCATCCGCTCGGATCGGCCCCACTCGTCGACGTCGCTCAGACGGGGATCGTCGAGCTCGTCGTCGGGGTCACGCCGACGGACCGGCAGCAGCGAGACGTTGCTGGGTTCGACCTCGGTCGAAGCCGGGTCGCGGCGGGTTGCGTCTGCCGTTCGCCGCGAAGCCATCGGCCCAGGGTACGCCGGTCAGCGAGTCACCGACATCTACCAGTCCGCCCCGTCGCTGCCGGTGCCATCGCCGGTGGCGTCGTCGACGTCGCGGAGGTGGGCGCGGCCCTCGGCGCAGCCGCTGAGAGCCACGCACCAGCGACAGGCGGGGCCGGTGCGCTTGCCGGCCTCGAGCGGATCGGCGATCAGCTCGGCCATGCGCGTCACGCCGTCGATCGTGCGGGCGACGGCTGCCTCGAGCAGGGGAACGGTGACGGCCTCGGGGTGCGGCTTGGCCGAGTCGAGGTAGTAGGTGGCCACCAGCCGGGGCGGCGTGCCGATCTTGAGGGTGTCGAGCAGGGCGTAGTAGCGCATCTCATCGACGTGGGTCGGCGAGAACCCGCCGGTCTTGAAGTCGATCAGCACCTTTCCGGCCGTCGTGCCCCGCGCCGACCCGAGGGACAGGTCGTACTTGCCCGACAGCACGATCCGCCCGCCGAACAGGTCGGCCCGCAGCCGGCCCTCCAGGGTGGGCCGCCACTGGGCCTTGAGCGGCGGGAAGCACTCGAAGAAGGTGGTCACGCGCTCGATCGCCTGCCCCTTGAGCTCGGCCCGGTCGACGTCGCCGCAGGTGCGCAGCCAGTCGCCCAGGCTGTCGGTGTCGGCCGCCGCCTTGGCCAGCGTCTCCTCGACCAGCAGCGCCGGGATCGGTTCACCCTTCCACCACACGCCGATCTCGATGGCCTTGTGGGCCACGGTCCCCCGAGCCTTGGGGACCGTCCAGCTGAAGGGCTCGTCGCGCTCGGCCAGGAAGCGGGTCTCGCACCCGTGCACCCCGGAGAGGGCGTGCTTGTTGACGAACAGGTCGTCGTCGGGGACCAGCCCCTCGACGATCGGGGCCAGGCCCCGCTCGAGCTGGAGCCGCAGGTCGGCGCCCAGGTCCGGGTCGAAGCTCGGCCGCTCGGACCCCGCCGCCCCCAGCAGGTCGACGATCCGGCGCTGCGCGGGATTGAGCTCGGCCTCGACCTCCATCGGATCAACCCTACGGCGGGGGTGTCACACCCCCGGGGCATGATGACGTCGATGGAAGCCACGTCCCTCCGCTTCGCCTCGGCGGCCCGCACCCTCGGCGACGCGACGCGCCGTCGCGGCCTCCGGGTGCCCGGCTTCCGGAGTCCGCCCCGCGTCGAGGGGGCCGAGCGCACGGTGCGCCACCGGGGCGATGGCGGGGCCACCATCGCCATCCGCCTGCGGGGCCGCCCGTGGGTGGCCGTGCTCGGCGACATGATCGAAGGCGTGATCGTCGCCAACCGCCTGGCCGGCCACGACGCCACCCGCGCCCGCACCGCGCTGTGGGCCGCCCTCGAGCAGACCGACGAGCTCCGCGCCGCCTGACCTCGGCTGACGCCCTTCGTGCCCGGGGCGGGAATCGAACCCGCACGCCACCATCGGTGACCGGGGGGTTTAAGCCCCCTGCGCCTGCCAGTTTCGCCACCCGGGCGAGGGGGCGAAGCGTAACCCCGCCACCCCGCCCACCAACGCGTCGGTCAGGGGTTGTCGTCGGTGAGCCCCGAGGTGGCACACGACGACGACTGCTCGGGCGCGCCCGCCGCGATGGTGAGGGTGTACCCGCCGTGGCACACCTTCATCGTCACGATCCACCCGCCCTTGACGGCGGTGGTGGTGACGCCGCTGATGCCCTGGCCGCCGATCTTGGCCAGCCCGTGCCCGCGATCGGGCACCCAGACGCTCAGGCGGGCCGAGCTCGAGGCACCGTCGGCCTCGCCGCTGAGGGACAGCGTGCCGTCGGTGCCGGCTCGCAGCGAGGTCAGCCGCCCCGGCGCGGTGCGCGGGTACGCCCGGGTCAGGATCGGGTACCACGCAGGCACGGGGCCGCCATCGGTGTCGCCCGGACAGCCGATGTCGTTGAACTCGACGATCGTGGCCGCCGGGGTGCCGTTGCGTTGGCCGACCGAGTGCGGATCGCCGCACGCCTGCTTCCACTGCCACCACGCGCCGCCGACGAGGGCTTCGTCCTGCGCGGCCGCGAAGCGGGCGACCGACGGTGCGTCGGCTGCCCCGTCGCCGAACCACCCGTACTCACCCACCCAGAACGTCGTGCCGTAGGACTTGGCGGCCGCGGCATCCTCGGCGAAGCCCTGCTCGACGGTGCCGGGATCGATCGAGCCGTGGTAGTTGTGCGGCGCGAACACCATGTTCGGATCGGTGACGGTGTCGGCCGGGGGCAGCGTCCCGGCCGAGGGGAACACGACGGCCGGTTCGAAGAAGGCGATGTGCGAGAACCCGCCGGCGGACTGCTCGGCAGCCCGGATGGCCGGCACCACCCGCTGGTAGAACGCGCCGAGCCGCGCGCCGGACGTGGCGACGTCGGTGCCCCAGTTGGGCTCGTTGAACAGGTCGTAGCCGGCCACGGCCGGATCTCCGGCGAACGACTTGGCCACCGCCGCCCAGGTCTTGATCAGCTCGGTCTGGATGCCGTTCTTGTCGGCGTAGAAGTTGTCGAAGGCGTGCATCACGGCGGGAGCCAGCTCTCGGATCCCGGCCGCCGCACAGGTGTCGGCGCCGTCGGTGATCGTGGCCCACTGGGGCGCGCCGTCCCACCCGATGCCGGGCTTGGCTCCTGACGGACAGGTCGTCCCGGGGGGAGTGGCGACGTACTTGCCCCACGCGTCCTGGTGCATGTCGATGACCGAGTAGATGCCGTGCCGAGCCGCATCCGCGACGACGGTGTGGACCTCGTCGAGGTACCGCTGGTCGATGTGGCCCCTGGTCGGCTCGGCCCGGGACCAGCTGATCAGCAGACGGACCACGTTGAAGCCGTCGGCCTGCATGGTGGCCCAGTCGCCGTCGGTCACCGGGATCGTGGTGGCGAGGCCGGGATCGGCCTGGAAGTAGTCGCCCAGCGAGTTGACGTTGACCCCGCGCAGCAGCACCTGGCCACCCTGGTCGTCCACGATGCGGGCATCGGTGCCCCGGATGGCGTGCAGGGCACGCAAGGACGGTGCGGCAGGAGCGCTCGACGCGGTGGTGGCGGGCGCCGCGGCGTGGTTCGACGAGCTCGAGCAGGCGGACGCAGCCAGGGCGCCGGCGGCGATCACACAGGCGGCGAGAACGACCCGGTGCGGGGCGCGGCGATGAAGGGTTTGGGGTCGGTTCACGGCGCCAGACCCTAGTGACCGGTGTGCCGGCGCCGGGGTCGGGCTCAGACGAAGCGGGTGGTGATCACGCGGCCGTGGCGCTCGGTGGCGCTGGCCGCCAGATCGGCGACCACGAAGGTGCGCTGGATCCAGCGGTCGGTGCCGTCGAAGCGGGCCGCGAACGACGAACGTCCGTGCACCGCCACCGCGTTGTCGATGACCAGCAGATCGCCGGTGCGCAGCGTCACGCCCACATGATCGCTCCGGATGGCCTGGCGCAGGGCCTCGAGCGCGTCGCGGGCCTCGTCGTCGACGCCCACCATGAGGTCGGCGTCGAAGGTCGAGGTCGGACGAGCCGCGGTGCCGCTCAGCACCGGCACGAGATGGCCGAGCGCCCGGGGGTGGGACCCGTCGTGGGATCGGTGGAGGTGGCCGAAGGACTCGTCGACGCCGGTGCGGAACCGCGGCTCGCGCAGCACCTGGCGGACCCCGAGAGGCAGTTGATCGATCACCTGCGGGATCGAGCAGAGCAGGGTCTCGGCCCGGGGATCGCCCCGCAGGCACAGCAGCAGCAGGTAGCGCGGCTTGTGCGGGTGGAAGGCGGTCTCGGTGTGGAACTCGAGCTCGACGTCGGACGAGGTCGAGGTCTGGCGCGCCGGCGTCGTCGGGGGTGGGCAGGAGGTTCTGCACGATGTCGCCACCGTGCTCCGGGGCGTACCCGACGGGCTGGCCCAGGCGCCGGGCCACGCTCAGCAGGACGAACTCGCTGACGTGGTCCTTGTCGGTGGGCGAGACCGGCGAGCTGGGCGTCGGCGGCACGTGCGCCCACCGGCAGCCCGCGGAGCAGCAGCGCTCCGGCGGGTGCACCCTCGTCGACGAGCTCGCACACCGCGTCGTGGACGGGTTCGGAGAGCAGGCGCCCGGCCTCGCGCCGCGGCGCCGACGAACGTCGCTCGAGCCGATGGCCACGTCGGGAGGGGGAAGCAGCGCCAGCAGCGCGTCGTCGCCGGCGTTGTCGACGACACGGACCTCGGCGTGGCCGCGTCGGGCACGCGGGCGGTGCCGGCGGGCGGCGCGGCTCGGCCCGTCGTCGTCCGCGGCGAGGGGCCCGGGATCACCGAACAGGGCACGGTGCACGAACGTGGCGTTGTCGCCGCCGCGATCCAGCCGTTGCTCAACGCGCCGACCGAACCGAGCACGACCGCGGTGCCGTCGCCGACGACGATCGACGCCATGACGGTCGGCCGCGTCGTCACCGACCACGCGGGCCAGCGCGGTGCCGACGCCGGTGTGCCAACGCGGTGAGGTCGTCGGACTCGAGCCACAGGCCGCGAGGTCGAGGCCGGCTCCCTCGAGGCCCTCGGCGCGCAGGTGCGGGTCGAGCACGAGCGGGTCGTCCGGCATCGGGCCCGGTCAGGATCTCGGCATCGGGGGTGAACAGGTCGCCGAACGGCAGAGTCCCCGCCGCCTCGGAACCGGTGCGCCACGAGGGCCCGGCCTCCCCGGTGCAGGTGCTGTCGCAGTCGTTCGACCGTGTCGGCGTCGGGCGCCGAGGGCAGCACCAGGACGAGCGGGGCGGTCGGCGCGAGGCCGGGGTCGAGGTGCCCCAGTCCGAGCCCGACCGGCTGGGGCATGGCCACGAGGAGCGACGGCAGGCCCGAGTACGTCGACGGCGAGATCGCCCTGGGTGGGGGCGGCGGCGGGATCCTGGGCATCCATGGCACGTTCATTCTATCCACAGCAGGAGATGGAACGAATGTTTCATGCCAGTGAGGAAGCCGGAGTCGCCGAAGCGGAGCTGAGCCGGAGTGAGGAGGCCGGAAAGTATCGTGCCGGAATGGCCCAGCCATCCCCAGACAGCGTCACGCCTCCTGCTCCCGTCGCCTCGTTCGCCAGCGACAACTCCTCGGGGGCGCACCCCGACGTCGTCGACGCACTGGTGGCCGCCAACCGAGGGCCACGCGCCGGCCTACGGCGCCGACGCCTGGACCGCCCGGGCGATCGACTCGTTCCGCCAGCTGTTCGGCGTGCCGATCGAGGTGGCGTTCACCTGGGGTGGCACCGGGGCCAACGTCGTCGGCCTGCAGTGCCTGCTGGCCCCGTTCGACGCGGTCATCTGTCCCGAGACGCGCGCACATCAACGTCGACGAGTGCGGTGCGCCCGAGCGGTTCACCGGCGCCAAGCTCATCGACCTCCCGACCCCGGACGGCAAGCTGGTGCCCGAGCAGGTGCTCGATCAGCTCCACCTGCTCGGCGACATGCACCACGTGCAGCCGAAGGTGGTCTCGATCACGCAGTCCACCGAACAGGGCACGCTGTACTCGATCGACGAGATCGCCGCCCTCGCCGATGTCGTCCACGCCCACGGGATGCGCCTGCACCTCGACGGCGCCCGCATCGCCAACGCGGCGGCGGCGCTCGGCGGCGACCTGCGCGGCTTCACGGTCGACGCCGGCGTCGACGTCCTGACCTTCGGCGGCACGAAGAACGGCATGGTCTACGGCGAGGCGGTCGTCTTCCTCGATCCCGAGCTCGGTCGCAACGTGCCGTTCGTGCGCAAGCAGGCCGGGCAGCTGCCCTCGAAGATGCGGTTCGTCGCCGCCCAGTTCGAGGCGCTGCTGGCACGACGAGCTGTGGCTGCGCAACGCCGCCCACTCCAACGACATGGCGCAGCTGCTCACCAAGCGCGTCGACGGCATCCCGGGCATCACCATCACCCGCCCGCCCGCGGTCAACGCCGTCTTCGCCACCGTCCCGCGCCCCGCCCTGGCCGCGATGCAGGACTGGTCGCCGTTCTACGTCTGGGAAGAGGCGACGACCGAGGTGCGCTGGATGACCAGCTTCGACACGACCACCGAGGACGTCGAGCGGTTCGCGACGGGCATCGCGTCACTCGTCGACGAGCACGCCCGCCTCTGACCAGGCGACCTCGATGCGATCGAGCGACTCGGTCGCCGACGCCCGCAGCGTGTCGGCCACGCCGGCCACCAGCGCGTCGATCAACGCCAGGGCCCCGAGGTAGCTGTCGAACGGGCCCACGCCCTTGGCCTGCACCACGAAGTGCAGGTCGGCGCAGCGCGCCAGCGGGGACAGCACGCTGTCGGACAACGCGATCACCGTGGCGTGACGGGAGGAGGCGGCCTCGGCCGCGTCGATCAGCCATGCGTCGTAGCGCGGCAGGTCGAGCATGAGCACGGTGTCGCCCGGGCGCAGCTCGGCGAGCGCGCGGTGGACCCGCACGGCGCTGCCGCTCACCTGCGTGACCCCCGGTCGCAGCATCGCCAGGTGCGACACGGCCTGCACGCCGATGCCGAGCGACGCCTCGCCGACCAGCACGAACACGCGGCTGGCCGAGTTGGCCAACGAGCGGATGGCGAGGCCGAACCGCTCGCGGTCGACGTTGTCGAGGGTGGCCTGCGCGTTGTCGAGCTCGACGTGCAGCGCCCGATCCAGCAGGTCGCCGGCCTCGGGCTGGCGGATGCGGGCGGTGGCCGGGCGCAGCTGGCGGCCGAGGTCGCGCTGGACGGTGTCCTGCAGGGACGAGAAGCCGTCGAACCCGAGCTTGGTGGACAGCCGGATCACCGATGCGCCGCTGGTCGACGCCTGGCGGGCCAGCTCGGCCACCGTGCCGAAGGCCACCAGCTGGGGCTGGTCGAGCACGACGGTGGCCACCCGACGCTCGGCGGGGGTGAGTCGGTCCTGGTGCTGCTCGATGAGCGCGGCGACATCCACGGCATCATCCTGTCAGGTTCACCGACCTGCCTGAAACGTCCGTTTCATCTGGACGCCACCGCACCGGTACCGTCGCCCGGGTGAGCTCCGACACCGCTGGGCACCCGGCCCGCCCGGACCGCTGGCGGCTGTCGGCGGTCGCCCACGCCTCCCTGGCGCGGGCCAACCCGTTGGATGCCGACGACCTCGAGCGGGCGCTCGACGCCATCGCCGAGGACACCCGGGGACTGGACGGGGGACTGAACGACGTGGCCGCTCTCGACGTGGGATGCGGCACGGGTGACCTGGTCGAGCGGCTCGCCGATCGCGGCGCGGTCGTGACCGGCTACGACGCCTCGGCCTACGCGGTCGCGGCCGCCACCGTTCGGCTGGCCGGGCGACCCGGCGTCACCGTCCTCGAGACCGACGTGGCGCCGCGGGGGTCATACGGGCTCGTCACCTGCGTCGGATCCTCAGGCGCTCTGGCCGACACGGTGCCAGGCGGCCTCGTGGCCGCCGCCGGGTTGGTCGCCCGACCCGGCCACGTGCTGCTGGCCGACGGCTTCTGGGCCCGGCCGCCCGCCGCGGCCCTGCTCGAAGCCCTCGGCGCCGACCCCGACGAGATGCGCGACCTGGCGGGCACGCGCGCCGCGCTGGAGGCGGCCGGCGTCGAGGTCCTGTTCGAGCGGGTCGCCTCGTCCGAGCAGTGGTCGCGCTACGAGTCCGCCTGGCAGGACGGTCTGCGCTCCCACGTCGCCGCCCACCCGGACGATCCCGAGGCCGCCCGATTCACGGCTGCGGCCGACGCCGCGCACGACCGTGTCGCGCGCTGGCCCGACACGATCGGCTTCGCGCTGTTCGCCGGCCGCCTCGTCCGGTCTGCTCCGGTTCTACGCTGACGCGATGCGCTTCGCCATCAAGACCTCACCCCAGTACACGACCTGGGCGGACATGCTCGCCGTGTGGCAGGCCGCCGACGACATCGAGATCTTCGAGTCCGGCTGGACCTTCGACCACTTCTATCCCATCTTCACCGACGACTCGTCGGGCCCGTGCCTCGAGGGCTGGGTCACCCTGGCCGCGCTGGCGCAGGCGACGAAGCGGTTGCGCGTCGGTGTGCTCGTGACGGGCATGCCCTACCGGCACCCGACCGTGCTGGCCAACATGGCCGCCACGCTCGACGTCGTGTCTGGTGGGCGCCTCGAGCTCGGCATCGGCGCGGGATGGAACCAGGAAGAAGCCGACGCGTACGGCATCGACCTGGGTGCCGATCTCACCGAGCGGTTCGACCGCTTCGACGAGGCGTGCGAGATCCTCGTCAGCCTGCTCACGCGACCGACGACCACGTTCGCCGGCCGGCACTACAAGGTGACCGACGCGTACCTCGAGCCGAAGGGCGTCCAGAAGCCCCATCCTCCGATCTGCATCGGCGGCACCGGCGAGCGACGCACCCTGCCGGCCGTGGCGCGCTGGGCCCAGCACTGGAACCACCCCGGCACCTCGGTGGCCGACTGGCAGGCCAAGCTCGACGTGCTGCATGCCGCGGTGCGCCGACATCGGGCGCGACCCGGCCGAGATCACCACCTCGACGCACCTGCGCTTCTCGCCCGACGACGGCCCGGGCGCCCTGGCCGACTCGGCCGCCGAGTGGGCCGAGGCCGGGCTCGACCTGGGCATCATCTCCCTGCCCACCCCGCACAGCCCGGCGGTGCTCGAGCCGCTGGCCGAGGCTCTGGGGCCTCTCGCGAGCTGAAAAGCCCTGGTCAGACCGCATCGGTGGCGTCCCTACCGACTGGTCGGTAGGCTGGATGCATGACGGTGACGGAAGGGCTCGACGAGACGACCGGCGCAGACGAGAGGGCCGGGTCGTTGCTCCCGGTCATCCGCGTCATCCCGGCCAGCGCCTACGACAACCCCACCTGGAAGGGCCTGGCGTACCTCGCCCGTGACCTGGTCATCTACGGCGCCATCGTCGTGGGCCTCGTCCTCACCGACAACCCCATCCTGTTGGTGGTGCTCTGGCTGCTGGCCAGCCTGGCGGTGGCCGGGCTGTTCATCGTCGGCCACGACGCGGCCCACGAGGCGCTGTTCAAGTCGCGGCGGCTCAACTCGATCGTCGGCCACGTCGCCATGCTTCCCTCGTGGCACGTGTACGAGGCCTGGGTGCTCGGCCACAACCGCATCCACCACGGCCACACCGTGCGTGAGGGCATGGACTTCGTCTGGCACCCGATCACCCCCGAGCAGTACTCGGCCATGAGCACGTGGAAGCGACTGCGCCACCGGGTCGAGTGGTCGTGGTGGGGCGCCGGCGCGTACTACCTGCGCGAGATCTGGCTCAACAAGATGATCACCTTCAACCCGCCGGCCAAGTGGGCCAAGGCCATCCGCCGCGACCTCATCTTCATGTGCGTGGGCGTCGGGATCGGCATGGCGTTGTTCGGCTGGCTCGGCTGGGCCGATGTACGGCTCGGTGGCCGGCGTGATCTGGATGATCGTCAAGGTCGTGGTGATCCCGTTCCTCGGCTTCAACTTCGTGATCGGCTCGGTGGTGCACGTGCACCACATCGCATCCCGAGATCCGCTGGTACCCCCGCCGTGAGTGGACCAAGTTCCGGGGCCAGATGGAGGGCACCACCATCCTGCGGGCGCCTCGGGTGCTCGACCTGTTCTTCCACTCGATCTTCGTGCACATCCCCCACCACGTCGACATGCGGATCCCGTTCTACGGGCTCGAGCCGGCGGCCGACGCCATCAAAGAGGCGTTCCCCGACACCATCCACGACGAGCCGCTGCGCTTCCGCGACTTCATGCGCAACAGCCGCCAGTGCAAGCTCTACGACTTCGATGCCGGCACCTGGATGACCTACGACGAGGCCATGACCTGGCTGGTCGCGGCCCCGGTCGACCCGGCCCGAGATCGCGAGCGGGGCCGCCTCACCCGGGGCACGATGGTGCGCTGAGCGAAATCCGGGTTTCGCCGGCGGGGTGGGCGCAATAGCCTGATCGCCGCTGAGGAGGTGCGCTCGGCCGGGGGTAAGGTCGCCCTGCTCCGTGGCTGGGCGCGGGGAGGCTGACACCAGCCGCACGACGCCGAGGGAACGGAGCGCGCCATCACCACGCTCGAGCTCGATCAGCTCGACGACACGCCGGCTGCACCGCCACCGCGCCCCGGGCGCCGGCGGGCCCGGACCATCGCGCTCGTGGTCCTGATCCTCGTGCTGGCCGTTCCCGGCCGTTCCTTCGCCCTCGCCATGACGGCCCCGGGGAACCTGAGCCCGTCCGAGAAGGCCGTCGAGTGGCTGCGCGACAACGGCTTCGACCGCGTGGTCAACGGCGTCGAGAACTGGTGGTACTCGAGCCACCCACCCAAGCGCGGCGGCCTTCCCTCGCGTCCGATCACGGCCGTAGCCCCACCCGGGGTCACCGCGTCGATGCACAAGGCCGGCGGGATCGACCACACGCCCCGCCCGGCCGACGTCGTGTCGCCCGCGCCCGACCCGTTGCCGAACGAGGGCCGCTGGATGCCGGTCGGGCCGCGTACGACGGCATCCCGATGATGTACGAGACCCAGGTGCGACCCGACGCGGTGCACACGAGCCTGCTCGACGGCCTCGTGTGGATGGACCCCAAGCTCGTCCGGTTCGAGCTGCACCCCGGCCTGCAAGAGCCCGGCGGCCACTGGACCGAGCCGAGCGAGGTGCCGATCGACGCCCGGCTGGCGCTGGTGGCCGCCTTCAACAGCGGGTTCCGCATCCGCGACGCCCGCGGCGGCTTCTACCTCGACGGTGTCACCCAACACCGCCTCGTGGACGGCGCGGCGTCGTTCGTGATCGACCAGAACGGCTCCGCGACGGTGGGTGAGTGGGGCCGCGACGTCCGCATGACCGCGGCACCGAGGCCGTGCGCCAGAACCTCGAGCTGATCGTCGACGGTGGCAAACTCGTCCCCGGTCTGGCTGACAACGTCAAGGGCCAGTGGGGCCAGACCGTCGGCCAGCGGGTGCTCGTGTGGCGCTCGGCGGTCTGCGTCGACGCGCACGGCGGGATCATCTTCGGCTACGGCAACGGGCTGGGTGCGCTGTCGCTGGCCGAGCTGATGCAGCGGGCCGGCTGCCAACGGGCCATGGAGCTCGACATCAACACCTCGTGGACCAGCTTCAACTTCTACGGCCCGGTCGAGGCCGGCAACCCCGCGTCGGTGCTCGGCACCAAGATGCTGCCCAACCAGGACAAGCCGGCCGACCGCTACCTGTCGCCCGACTCGCGGGACTTCATCGCGGTATTCGAGCGCACGTTCTGACCGACGTTCTGAGGATGTTGACGCGCTCATCACGGAACGCTCACATCGTGGCGGGAAGATCGCAGCATGGACGACCGGGCCTCGATCGCATGGCTGGCCCGCCGGGTCGGCTTCGGTCTCGCTCCCGGCCAGCTCGACGCGCTGAGCGCGGCGGGCCTGACACCCACCGTCGATCGCTGGCTCGAGCCGGACGCCCACGGCGGGGCGGCGGAGCCCGATCCGTGGACCGGACTCGACCTGACCTACGAGCGGGGCCAGCCCGTCGCCCCGCTGGCCCGGGGGGTCATCGGCGCGTGGCTGCAGGCGATGGCCGAGACGCCGCGACCCTTCGACGAGTGGATGCGCTGGTTCTGGCACGGCCACTTCGTCTCGACCATCCGCGTGGTGCCACTCGCCGGCCCTGGCGGTGCAGCAGCTGCGCACCCTGGGGACCCATGGGCTCGGGGACTTCCGGACCCTGCTGCGGAGCCGTCACGGTCGACCCGGCCATGCTCGGTCTACCTCAACGGCGACACGAACGTCGCCGGCCAGATCAACGAGAACTACGGCCGCGAGGTGCTCGAGCTGTTCACGCTCGGCATCGGCCACTACACCGAACAGGACGTGCGCGCCGGCGCCACCGCCCTCACCGGTTGGACCGTCTCGCCCAAGCTCGGCACGGCGCGCTTCGTGCCGCGTCGACACGACGATACCGCTCAGACCTACCTCGGTCGCTCGGGGGTGCACGACGTCGACTCGGTGCGTCGACGCGATCGTGGACCACCCCGCCTGCGCGCCGTTCATCGCCGGCAAGCTCGCCCGGTCGATCCTCGGCCCCGGCGTCGACACGCAGCTGGTGGCGTCCCTGGCCGCCGGCTTCGCGACGTCGGGCCTGCAGATCCGGCCGCTCGTGCAGAAGATCGTCGAGGCCGGCCTCGACGGCGCCTCGACGCCGCTGGTCGCCGCGCCGGTGCCCTGGTCGACCCAGATGCTGCGTGCCACCGGCGTCGGCTTCGGGAGGGTCGGGGCCGCGCTCGAGCGGTCGCTCCGCGGCGCGGGCCAGATCCCGCTCGACGCCCCGAACGTGGGCGGATGGCCGGGTGGACCGGCCTGGTTGACCTCGTCGGCCACCCTGGCGCGGTTCGACCTGGCCTCGGTCCTGGCCGAGCACACGGGGCCCAGCAGCCCCGCGGGCCGGGCGGCGGTGTCGGGCGACATCGATGCCCTGGCCGACGCGCTCGGCCATCCCGAAGGCTTCGCCGCGCCCACCGCCGCCGCGCTGCGTGACCTGCCCGACGACGGCGCCGCCCCGGGTGTGAGCCGGCTCGCACTGGCCATCGCCGCCCCCGACATGGCGCTCGGATAGGGGAGGCCCTCGTGTCCATCTCCCGACGAAGGTTCCTCAGCCTCGGTGGCGCCACCGTCGCGGCCGGCGCCGCCGTGGCCGTCGCCGGTCCGGCGATGTGGCGCGACCTCGTCGACCACCAGGTGCACCAGTCCCGGTCAGGCCCCACCGCCAACCGGTCACGGGTGCTGGTGGTCATCGACCTCGGTGGCGGCAACGACGGGCTCAACACGCTCGTGCCCTCCGACGGCCGCTACCGCGACGCCCGCCCGACCCTGGGCGTCCCCGAGAAGACCCTGCTCGCACTCGAGGGCACGACGGCGTACGCGCTGAACCCCGCATTGGCGCCCCTGCAGAAGTGGTGGGGCCGGCGCCAGCTCGTCGCCGTCGACGGCCTGGCCATCCCCGACCAGTCGCGGTCGCACTTCATGGCGAGCGACGTGTGGTGGACCGCCGAGCCCGACGACCCCCGCGGCACGGGCTGGCTGGGCCGATGGTTGGACAGCCAGCCCGATGCCGCGTCGAACCCGCTCCGGGGAATCTCCCTCGGGCTCGACACCCTGGCGCTCACCGGCCACACGGCCATGGCGACGGTCGTGTCCGATCCGGCCAGCTTCTCGTTGATGGCACCGGCGGGGGCCGACGCCGATGCGATGACGCGGGCGTTCCTGGCCACGGCCCGGCCCGCCTCATCCGACGGGATCATGGCGGCCAGCCAGCAGGCCGTGCCCGACGCGATCCACGCCATCGACACGCTCACGCCGGTGCTCACGGGCTCGAAGGCGGTCACGTTCCCGTCGTCGGACTCGACCAACGCCGAGCCGACCGGCGCGTCCGCGGCAGGTGCCGTGCTCGGGGGCCAGGTCGCCGGCGGCACGGGCCAGGGCGTCACCGTGACGGGCCTGCTCGAGGTGGCGGCCGGCATCATCGACCTCGGCATCGGCACGCAGGTGATCATGGTGTCGGTCACCGGGTTCGACACCCACGCCGACCAGACCGCCCGCCAGCCGCCCCTGCTCACCGACCTGGCCCAGGGCCTCGACGGCTTCCTCGTCCACCATGCAGGCCAAGGGCCACGCCGACGACGTGCTGGTCGTCACGACCAGCGAGTTCGGGCGGCGGGTCGAGCCGAGAACGGCAGCGGCACCGACCACGGCGAGGCGTCGGTGCAGTTCCTGGCCGGCGCCGGCGTCAACGGCGGCAAGGTGGTGGGCACCGCCGACCTGGCCCACCTCGACGACGGCGACCTCCCCATCCAGATCGACACGCGCTCGGTCTACGCCGCCGCCCTCGACTGGCTGGGCGGCCCGACCGACGACATCCTCGGCCACCGCTACGACCGCTACGACCTGATGCACGGCCTGATCAGCTAGTTGTTGAGCAGGCCCCGCTGGAACTCGCCCTCGGGATCGCCGGCGGCCGAGGTGTCGGCGATGTCCTCGAGCCACTTCTCGGCCTCGTCGTTGTGCATGGCGTCGACCATCTGCTGGGGAGCGCCTTCATCACGTAGTCGTCGGGCATGCGGGGCGCGTCGTCGACCTTGCGGGCCATCGCCGCCTCGACGATCGGCGCCATGCGCTCGGCCTTGGCCTTCGACGCCGCCTCGTCGCGCTCGGCGAACTCGGGCAGCACCTCGCGACCGAACAGCTCGAGCGACTCCATGATGTGCTCGTGGCGGTTCTTGCCCGCCTGCATCACGAAGATCAGCTGGTCGACGCCGGCGGCCTCGTAGCGGCGGAGGAACTCGCGCAGCTGCTCGGGCGTGCCGACCGCGCCGCGCAGGCCGGTCTCGTCGCCGGCGGCCGCCTTGGCGCCGAGGGTCTGCTGGCGCCGACGGCGATGGCGGCCTCGGGCGAGTAGCCCATCTTGCCGCGCCGCTCCTGGAACTCGTCCCACACGTTCGTCTGGCCCGGCACGTGGTCGCCGAACACGTAGAAGTGGGCCAGCGAGTAGCCGAAGAAGTTGCCGCCCTCGAGGCCGCGGGCGATCGCCTCGGTCTCGTCGCGTGCGCACATCATCGGCGTCACGCAGGCGACCTGCGGGTTGACCGCCAGCCCGACCGGCACGCACTTCTCGAGCATCGTGCGCTCGTAGTCGCCGATCCACTGCTCGGCCTCTTCGGGATCGATGAACGCGAACGTGAGCGCCCCGATGCCCTTCTCGGCGGCCAGCAGGATCGTGTCGCGCCGGCTGCAGGCCACCCACAGCGGCGGGTGCGGCTTCTGCACCGGCTTGGGCACGACGTTGCGCGGCGGCATCTGCACGAACTGACCGTCGACGCCGCCGAACGGCGTCTCGGTCATGCAGCGGATGGCCACCTCGAGGCCCTCGAGCCACTGCTCGCGCTTGACGACGGGGTCGATGCCGAAGCCCGCGCAGCTCGGCCTCGGAGGACGACTCGCCCGATCCGAACTCGACGCGCCCGCCCGACACGAGGTCGAGCATGGCGACCCGCTCGGCGGTGCGGGCCGGGTGGTTGTAGCCGGGCGCGGTCTGGATGATGCCGTGGCCGAGCCGGATGTTCTTGGTGCGCTGGCTGGCGGCGGCGAGGAACACCTCGGGCGCGCTCGAGTGGCTGTACTCCTCGAGGAAGTGGTGCTCGACCTCCCACACGTAGTCGATGCCCAGCTGGTCGGCCAGCTCGATCTGGTCGAGCGCGTCGCTGGATCGAGCTGCTGCTCGCTGCCCTCGTGCCAGGGGCGCGGCAGCTGGTGCTCGTAGAAGATGCCGAACTTCACGTGTGCTCCTCGCTCAACCGATGAGGTGGTCGCCGCTCGTGTCGATCATCTGGCCGTCAGCGCCGCGCTGCACGGTGCCCATCGTCAGCATCTCGTCGACCAGGTCGTCGGCGTCGGTCCGACCTTCGAGGGCCCGGTCGATCTCACCCATCGTGAACTGCAGGCGCTCGGACCGTCGCAGCAGCAGCGAATCGTGGAGCGCCCGGTCCCACAACGTCGAGATCATCTCGTTCGCCCTTGTGGCGCTCGCCGGTGTCGCCGACCCAGGTGCGGTCGCGCATCTCGGACAGCGCCGTGCGCAGGTAGGCGACGTGGGGGGTCTCGTCGGCGCGCACGTGCGAGATGAGGCGGGCGGCCTCGCCCTCGCCGGCCACCAGATCGGTGTCGGACAGCACCGCCTCGGCCCACTTGAAGCCGTGGAACGCCGAGATCTCGATGAGCAGCAGGCCGATCATGCGACCGACCACCATCTCGAGCACGAAGTCGATGTCGTCGGGCAGCACCCGGGCGGCCATGGCGGCCTGACGCAGGGTCGCGAGCTGCTCGGCCGTCTTGGGGGACGGATCGATGCCCATGCGGGCCAGCATCCGAGCCTTCTCGTCCTGGGTCACGGGGTTCTCGAACGCGATGTCGCGGGCGATGAACCACATGCGGTCGTGGCCGGCCTCGTCCTCGAAGCCCGCTTCGTCGCGGGCGTGGGCCTCGAACAGGCCGCGGTCGAGGTGGTCGGTGGCGGTGCCGGTGATGTCCTCGTCGAACGCGCGGGTGACGTCGGGCATCGGCAGCACCCGGAGCATGGCCCCGAAGCCCTCGACCGTGCCGATGCGGGTGAGCTCGGCCACGGTGGGGGCGGTCACCCCATGGCGCAGCAGGAGCTTGGTCTGGGCCACGTTGGGGAAGCTCTCGGGCCAGGTGTCGAGCGGGACGTCGAGCAACGGCGTGGCGAACTGCTCGACGCGCTGGGCCTCCCACGCCTCGATGGCCGGCCACCGGTTGGCGGTGCGCGGCGACACGTAGGTGCCCGACTCGTCGAACCCGCCGTGGCAGCGGACGCCACCCACGACCAGCGGCTCGACGTACGGGTGGTCGGCCAGCAGCTCGGTCTCGGTGAACTCGACCTGTGCGGTGGTCATGGACACTTCCCCCTTCATACCGACACATAAACCGACGCGCATACCGACACGCCACGAGGTGCCGTTGCACAGCAAGTGTAAACGCTTGCGTATACACCTGGCAAGGTCGAAGATGGCGAGGTGTCCGAGACCACGACCCGCCGCCTGCTGCGCCGCGACGAACGCCAGGCGCAGATCCTGGCCGCGGCGGCCGCCGCCTTCGCCCGCGGGGGCTTTGCGTCGACGTCGATGGAGGACGTGGCCAACGAGGCCGGCATCACCCGCCTGATCGTCTACCGCCACTTCGACTCGAAAGAGGCGCTCTACCGGGCCGTGCTGACCCGGGTGACCGAGCGCCTGGCCGAGGAGTGGGCGGCCAACCTGGCCAACCCCGACCGCGGGTTCGTGTTCCGCGCCGTGCTGACGGTGGCCCGCGAGCAGCCCGACGGCTACCGGCTGCTGTTCGAGTACGCGGCCCGCGAGCCCCAGTTCACGACGTTCGCCGAAGAGGTGCGCGCCGTGCAGGTCGCGCTGGCCGACGAGCTGCTCGGCGAGACGATCGCCGACGTGGGCTTCCGCCCGTGGGCCACGCGGACCGTCGTCGGGTACCTGAACGACAGCGTCCTGGCCTGGCTCGAGGTGGGCGACCCCGCCCGCGACGACGACTTCGTCCAGCGCGCCACCGACGGCCTGGTGGCGCTCTACCTGGCGTGGTCGCCGGTGGACGCCGGCGCTCGGGACTAGTTCTCGAGGGGCTTGAGCTCGGCCGCCACCTGCTCGAGCTCGGTGGTCCACCCGTCGTGGTCGGGCTCGCCCAGCGGCACCACGACGAACTTCGACGCGCCGACCTCGATCATCGCCTCGAGCCGCTCGCGCAGCGCCGGCAACCCGCTCGGGATCAGCTCGGCCGGATCGGCGAGGTCGGGCCGGCGCCGCGCCACGAACTGCGCGAACGCGTCGGGCAGCGGGCCGTCGGAGTAGGCGACGAGCGCGCCGAAGTGCTCGGGGTCGATCCGGCGGTCGTGGGCGTCGGCCGTCTCGACGATCACGGGGATGGCCGCCGCGATGTCGGCCGGGGTGCAGAACGACGGCAGCCAGCCGTCGCTCAGGCGGCCGACCCGTTTGATCTCGCTCGGCGCGATGCCTCCGAGCCACAGCTCGAGCGGCTGCTGCACCGGCTTGGGTCGGACCGTGATCGCCTCGTAGTGGAACCAGTCGCCGTCGTGGTCGACCGCGTCCTCGGTCCAGAGGCGCCGCAGCAGGGGGAGCGCCTCGTTGAAGATCTTGGCCCGGTCGCCCCGCTCGACCCCGAAGGCCTGCTGCTCGTGGGGGTCGGCCACGCCGAGCCCGAACGCCGGCAGCAGCCGGCCGTCGGACAGCCGGTCGAGGGTGGCCAGCTCTTCGGCCAGCAGCACCGGGTTGCGCCCGGGCAGCACGAGCACGGACATGCCGAACTTGAGCTTGGTGGTGCGACCGGCGGCGAACGCGAGGGCGATGAGCGGATCGGGGGCCTCACCGCTGATCCGCTCGCTCAGCCAGAGGCTGTCGAACCCGAGGCGTTCGAGGTCGTCGACGAAGGCGCCGAAGGTCGGCCCGTCGTGGTTGACCGTGCGGGTGCCGAGCCCGTAGCCGATGCGGATCTTCATGCCGCGACGCTATCTAGTGGATGAACGCCTGAGCCTCGTCGACGACGATGGCGACGGCCGCGGTGCGCGTGACCGGTGGCAGCACGCCGGTGTCGCCGGTGGTGGCCACCCACGAGGTCACGTAGGTGACCGTCGCGGTCAACCCGTACGATCCCGCGGTCTCGAACAGCTCGGTGCAGTCGCTGTGCTGTTCGTCGGGACCACGGCCGGGGTCGTAGGCGGTGCCCGGTCCGTCGCAGGTCGTGGACGTCCCGTCGCTGAGGTGCCACCGGACCGACACCGGAGTCGCCGTCACCGTCGAGGTCACCCCCTCGAGGGTGGCCGACGCGTGCCGCGGCACCCACGGATCGGCGATCCACAGCCACGTCGCCACGCCGACCAGCTGCACGGACCCCACCGGCGGGCTCAGCCGGATCGTCGGCGCCGGCAGAGGCAGCACCCGCAGCGCGTTGGCCGCCGCCTGCGCCGGATCGTCGATCCCCGGAACAGGGTCGGCCGGGTCGTACACGAAGATCGCCGTGTGCACGAGGTTGCCCGCGTCGTCCCAGCACTCGAGCCCCACGACCTGACCCGGCTTCGGCACGATCGTCGCCGACACGTCGATCTCGAGGTTCGTCGGCTGCGCCTCGGCCATCGTGGCGTAGTAGTGGCACGTCCAGGTGCCGGCTCGTCCCGCACCCGGATGGTCGATCTCGTGCAGCACGCCACCGGGCCCCACGACCACGACCGCCACCGGCGAGTTGTTCACGACTCCACCCCCCGGAGTCGGAGTGCTGATCGCCGTCCCGAGCGTGCTCCGCGCTGGCACGGGCCTACGAGCAGCAGCGCGTACAAGCAGGCCATGCGCAGCCAGCGACTACACGCGCCGCATCCGCACTGCCCTTCCAGTTCTTCACGAACTGGGTGTTGCTGACCTTCCAGCGACCTGCCTCGAATCACCAGGTCACGCGTGGATTAGCTGTGTCTGACGGAGTCGTCGATTGCTTCGCCCGTTGCCCAGCAGACCACGACGCGAGTCGTCAACGGCGCAGTCGCTGACCGTCGCCAGCTCCGGTCAGCTGCCACGGTCGACTGTCGCGTAGTGGCGATATCGAGCGTGGCTGGCAGGGTAGGCGAATCGCCTCGTCGCCTCTCGTTGCTGATCGATCGCTCATCGATCGCCGGCGAGTTGTGCACCGGTATCGCACCTTCTCGAGGTTGGGGTCGTCGGGGTTGGGGGGATCGTTGGCCTCGAGCCAGACTCGCCAGAACTCCTGGTAGGCGGCCAGGACCTCGGAGGTGGGGTCGGGGGCGGCGGTGGACGCAGGCGCGGTGAACGAGGTGGCCGGGGCGAGCCGCGAGGTGCGGGACTGCCCGGCGCAGGCGGAGGCAACCGCTGCCGCGAGCGCGGTGAACGTCAGGACGACGATCGTTCCCCGCGTCGCCCGCCGGGGCAGTCGCTGCTGTCGCATCGGTGGTCCGCCTCCGCCTGAGCCGCACATGCAGGAGCCGCCGCCCCTGCCCGGCCCACCCTACGCGGCGAAATACCGTGAAACAAGAGGTCGAACATTGTGATACCTCGGCTACTAGATTCGGCGCGCATGGCCGCAGGTGACCCGACTCCCGACGAGGTCCCGCTCGATCCGTTGGCCGCGTTCCGGCTCGACGGGCGCGTCGCCATCGTGACGGGCGCCTCGAGCGGGTTGGGTCTCCGCTTCGCCCGCGTCCTGCACGCGGCGGGCGCCCGCGTCGTGCTGGCGGCACGGCGGATCGAGCGACTCGACGAGCTGGCCGCACAGCTTCCCGGCTCGGTGGCGGTGGCCTGCGACGTGACCGACGACGCCGACCTCGAGCGACTGGTCGTCCGCGCCCTCGAGGTGTCGGGCCGCATCGACGTGCTGGTGAACAACGCGGGCATCAGCGGGCCGATGGCCGCCGAGGACGAGCCGCTCGATCATTTCCGCCGCATCGTCGAGGTCAACCTCATCGCGCTGTTCGCGCTCAGCCAGCGGGTGGGCCGTCAGATGCTCGAACAGGGTGGCGGATCGATCGTCAACATCGCCTCGATCCTCGGGCTCGTCGCCTCGTCGCCCATCAAGGAGGCCAGCTACACCGCGTCGAAGGGCGGGGTGGTCAACCTCACGCGCCAGCTCGGCGCCGAGTGGGGCCGGCGAGGCGTGCGGGTCAATGCCATCGCGCCGGGCTGGTTCCCGACCGAGATGAACGCCGACATGTGGACCGACGAAGGCTCGTTGGCCTACATCTCGCGCAACGCGCCGATGGGGCGTGGCGGCGACGAGCACGAGCTCGACGGTGCCCTGCTCTACCTGGCCAGCGACGCCAGCTCGTATGTCACGGGCCAGATCCTGGCCGTCGATGGCGGATGGACGGCGCGCTGAGTCGTAGAGTCACGCGCAGCGGGAGTGGCGGGGACGAGAACGGGACGGCGACGGGGGGGCCATGAAGCTGTTCGAGCTGGCAGACGAGTTCCACATGACCAGCAGCTCGGCCGCCGCCTTGTGCGCGCAGCTGGGCATCCACACGGCCTCGGCGGGCGACGAGATCCAGCCGGGCGACGCGGAGCGGTTCCGCGCCGCGGCCGGCTCGGCGCCCGCGGGGCCCGACGACGCGGCCGCCGGCTGGGCATCACCGACGTCGCCGGCAGCACCGTTCGCGCCCCCGGCCGCCATGCCCGGCCCCGCCTACCAGGCCGCGGTCCCCGGGTCGCCCGGGCCGGCCGGTGCACCCGTCGGGCGCGGTGCGGTCGATCCGGCCGACCTGGCGCGGCTGGCCGAGGCCCGCAAGCGGGCGAACAACGTGATCGTCCAGGGCTTCGGGCTCATCGCGCTGTGCATCGTCATCACGGTCGGGACCGTCGTCCTCGCCCCCGGCGGACTGTTCATCATCTCGATCGGCACGTTCATCGGCGGCGTGCGCCGGATCTCGGCCGGGCGCAAGATGCAGGCCCGCATCCGGCAGGCCGAACGCCAGCTCGGTCGCTGACCGGTTCGTCCCGGACGGGGATCAGACCGTCGTGTCGATGGCCAGGCGGCCCAGCTCGAGTTGCCCGAGCAGGTCGTCGGGCGCGACGGGCGCCGAGAACAGATACCCCTGCGCGTGGTCGCAGCCGAGGGCGGCCAGCGTCTCGAGCTGCTGGGGGCTCTCGACCCCGACGGCCACGACGATGAGCCCGAGGCTGTGGGCCAGCTCGATCGTGGCGCGCACGATGGCGGCGTCGCGCTCATCGACGCCGAGTCCGGCCACCAGCGAGCGGTCGATCTTGACGAAGTCGAGGGGGAACCGCTTGAGGTAGGTGAGGGTCGAGTGCCCGGCGCCGAACTCGTCGAGACCGACCTTGGCCCCCAGGTCGTGCAGGAAGGCGATGCGATCGCCGAGCTGCTTGTTCTGCGTGACCAGGGCGCTCTCGGTCACCTCGAGCCAGAGCCGTCCGGGCTCGATGGCGCTGGCCTCGAGCGCGGCCACCACCTGCGTGGCCAGGCCCGGGTCGAGCAGCTGTCGGGGTGACACGTTCACGCAGACGTGGTCGGGTGCGCGGCCCCGCAACTGCGCGTCCCAACGGGAGAGCTGCTCGCAGGTGGTCTCCAGCATCTGCGTGCCGAGGATGGCCAGCAGTCCGGACGACTCGGCCGCCTCGACGAACTCGGCCGGGTTGAGCAGCTCGTCCTCGCGGTCGCGCACCCGCAGCAGCGCCTCAGCCCCGACCAGCTCGGACGTCTCGACCTCGACCACCGGTTGGTAGTCGACGCGCAGGCCGCCTTCGGACAGCACCCGCTGCAGTCGTTGCTCGACGGCGCGGCGACGGTTCTCGCGGCGAGCGGTCTCTTCTCCCCACGTGGCGACGCGGTTGCCGCCCGAGCGCTTGGCTTCGCTGGCCGCGCGTCCGGCGTGGCGGAGCAGTTCGTCGGCCGCCATCGGCGACGCGCCGACGCCGATCCCGATGCTGGCCGACACCCGCGCCGCGTGGCCTTCGAAGATGAAGGAGCGGGCGACGATCACGCGCAGCGATTCGGCGGCGCGCTCGGCCACGCCGGCGTCGTCGACGTCGGGCAGCAGCACGGCGAACTCGACGCTGCGCAGTCGGGCGACGACCGCGTCGGCTCCGGCTCCTTCGACGAGTCGCCGGGCGATCTCGGACAGGAGGGCGTCGCCCACGCGGGGCCCGTGGCTCTCGTTGACGGCCCGGAAGTCGTCGAGATCGAGCACCATGACGGCCACCGAGCGCTGCCCCTCGGGCGCCTCGAGCAGGGTGGTCATCCGATCCAGCAGCCGCAGGCGGTTGGGCAGCCCGGTGTCGGCGTCGGTGTAGGCGAGACGGCTGAGCATCTCGTTGGCCCGCACCCGCTCGGTGGTGTCGCGGCCGTTGAGCACGAAGCCCTTGATGGCGGGGTTGGCCGTGAGATCGGTGACGACGGCCTCGATCGACCGCCACGTGCCGTCCCGCGACTGCAGGCGCAACGAGACGGGCAGGCCGGTGCCGTCGTGGGGATCGACGCGCACGAGCGTGTCGATGCGGTCGACCACGTCGTCGGGGTGGAGCAGCTCGACGAGCGGCGTGCCGGCCACCTCGCCGGGCTCGCGCCCGAGCATGGTCGACGCCGCCGGGCTGGCGTAGCGGATGATCCCGCCCGGCTCGATGACGGCGATGAGATCGCTGACGTGCTCGACGAGCGCCTCGAAGTTCTCGTCGGCACCGCGCATCCGGCGCGGGGGCACGGCGGCGCGGGTCATGTGCGCGCTGAGCACGAGGACGTCACCGGCCGAGCCGGGTGTGTTGTGCACGACGATCGTGACGGCGGCGACGGCCGGGTCGGCGTCGGGGCCGACCATGGTGAGGTTCCCCTGCCACCACCCGGTGTGCAGCAGGACGGGCAGGACCTTGACCACGAACTGACCCTGCGACGCGTCGTCGAGCAGCTCGATGAGCGGGGCGCGGCCCACGCCGGAACTCCGAGGCGGGCGCGCAGGCTCTCGTTGGCCCACACCATCTGTCGGCCGGTGGCGCTGAACGCGGCGACCAGATCAGGGGTGTGGACGGCCGCATCGGTGAACATGGCGGCCAGGTCGGGGGTGGCCAGCGGGCGCACCGGCGGGGGGATGTCCTGGCGGAGCAGGTCGGCCGACCGCGACGGGCGGGCCGGCAGCTCGGCCCGACGAGCGGTGACCGGGCGGGGCGCGTCGGCACCGGCGTCGGGGCGATCGGGTGTGGCGCCGTCGTCCTCGTCGATCAGGCGGGCGATGGGGCCCTCGGCCGTGTAGCAGACCTCGAAGAGCACCTGCTGGACGCGGTCCTCGCCGACCGAGATGGGGGTGACGGCCCGGAAGCCGGGGCTGGCGTAGGCGAACCGGGCCAACGCCTCGAGGCGGGCCCGATCCTCGCGGCACACGCCGATCTTGGTGGCCTCGCGAAGTATGGCGTCGCGGGAGAAGACGGCGTTGCCGTTCGAGCTGCCCGCGCCGAGTCCAGATGCGCGCCCGCGGCGCGGGATCACCGAATCACCCTCACCATCCACTCTGCCCTTATCGGCATGAGCCGGACGACCTATGAGCGTTTTCGCGAGAGAAGGGCCGGGTGACTCAGTCGCGCGCCGCGTCCCGGCGCAGCGTGGCCCGAAGGTGGACCTGGAGCGGCTGGTCCACCGCCGCCATCGCGATCTCGTAGGTCAGCGTGTCTCCGTCGACGCGGTAGCGCCGCTCGGTGGCGCTCACGTGCTTGGCCGTGGACGTGCCCACGACCTGGGTCGAGCTCACGATCAGCTCGCCACCTTGCATCGGACCACCCTCGACGAGACCCTCGGCGATCTCGACCAGACCGGCGCCCTGCGCGATGACCATCTCGATCGACGACGTCCCACCGCGTCGTCGTCGCCGGGGATCACGCGCACGAAACCCGACTCGCCGTGCAGCGTGCGACCGTCGTCGGCGGCGCGGGTGGTCGACCGGTACGACAGGATCGGCTTGCCCGGAACGGGCCGCAGCTCGATCTGCTCGGTGTAGGCGAACGGGTCGATGGTGGGATAGACGCCGTTGCCGTCTCCGCTCCACGTCCCGACGAACGCGGCAACGGCCGAGAGTGCCGGCGGGACGACGTCGATCGATGCCTGCGCACTCGCACTCTGCGGGGCACTCGGCGTCCCAGCCAGGTGGTGGGCCCACCGCGGCTCCTTCTGCCCGGGCTGTCGGGCCAGCCGCGACACGAGCGGCGGCTCGAATCCGGCCAGGCGCTCGAGGGCGCGCTCGACCTCGTCGACCGAGTCGAACTCGTGCAGTCGATCGCTGCGCGACCGCAGCTCGCCGGTGGTCTGCGGCCCGCGCAGCAACAGGACGGTGAGCACGGCCCGGCCCGGCGCATCGAGCCCCAACGCCTCGTCGGCGACCTGGCGGTACTTGACCATGCGCGCGCCGTGGCTCGGGTGCACGAGCCGGACGAACCCGGCCTGGCGCAGCTCGTCGATGGCACCGGACACGTCGGCCTCGTCGAGCGCCAGCACCGGGTCGCGGCCCGTGGTCTGGTTGGCCGCCGCCTGCAGGGCGTTCAGCGTGAGCGGATAGGTCGCCGGGACCGTGCGCTCCTTCTCGAGCAGGCTCCCGAGCACGCGGCAGGCGGTGGACGACAGCGGGATCACAGCGGGATCAAGGGATGAGCACGACGCGGCCGAAGGCCTGGCGGCTCTCGATGTAGGCGTGGGCGGCCGCCGCCTCGGCCAGGGGATAGGTGCGGTCGATCACCACCTGCAGCCGGCCGGCGGCGATGTCAGCGAAGTGGCCAGCGATCATCTCGTGGGCCCGGGTGCCGAGGAACAGCTCGGCCCCCAGGAAGTACCCGCTGAGGGTCTGGTTGTTGCCCCGCATGGTCGACACGTCGAGGGGTTGGGCGACGCCACGTCCGGCGTCGCCGACCGACACGCACCTGCCCCGGTAGGCCAGGCAGCGGAGGCTGTCCTGCAGGTTCTGCCCGCCGACCGACTCGACGATCACGTCGGCGCCGCGACCGTCGGTCAGGCGGCGGACCTCGTCGGCGAAGTCGACCTCGACGTAGTTGATGCCGTGGTCGAGGCCGTAGTCGGCCAGTCGTTCGAGCTTGTCCTGGCGGGAGGCGGTCGAGAGCACGGTGGCGCCCGCCCGGTGCGCCAGTTGGATGGCGGCGATCCCGACGCCGCTGGCGCCGGCGTGCACGAGGGCGGTCTCGCCGGCCTGCAGGCGGCCGAACTCGAAGAGGCAGTCGTCGGCGGTCCCGAACGGGATCGGCACGCACGCCGCCTGCTCGATGCCGAGCCCGGCCGGCACCGGCCAGCAGAACGACTCGGGTACGGATCGCAGCTCGGCGTGCGAACCGTCGAGGCCCACCGTCACCACCTGGTCACCCTCGTGCAGACCGACCACGGCCGCGCCCGCGGCGATGATCGTGCCGCCGGCCTGGTAGCCCACGACGTGGGGCGCGCCGGTCGACGGATCGTTGGCGCGGGCCAACGTGTCGCCGCCCTCGATGCTGATGGCCTCGACCTTGACCAGCACGTCGCCGTCGCCGATGACGGGATCGGGGACGTCCTCGTAGCGCAGGACATCAGGCCCGCCGGGCTCGTGGTTGACGGCTGCTTTCACGTTCCAGATCGTCGCACAGGTGAGGGGGCCCGTCAGGGGGGTGCGTGTTGGCGTTGGCTGTGAACAGCTAGGAAGAGGTATCTCCGTCGAGCGCGTCGACGGTGTAGCCCTGGTCGCGCAGCGCCGCGACCACCTGCTGGCGATGCTCGCGGTTGCGTGTCTCGAGGGTGAGCGCCACCTCGACCTCGCCGATTCCGAGCGGAACGCCCGCCCGATGGTGCTCGACCGCCAGCACGTTGATGCCCAGCTCCGCGATGGTCCGGGTCATCTGGGCGAGCACGCCGGGCCGGTCGGGCACCACCACGCGCAGGCGAAGGTAGCGGCCGGCGGCCAACAGGCCCCGCTCGATCAGGCGCATGAGCATCAGTGGATCGACGTTGCCGCCCGACAGCACCGCAACCGCCGGACCCGATCCCGCCACCTTGCCGGCCAGCAGCGCGGCCAGCCCGACCGCGCCCGACGGCTCGACCACCGCCTTGGCCCGCTCGAGCAGCAGGATGAGCGCACGGCCGATCTCCTCGTCGGTGACGGTGACGACCTCGTCGACGCGGGCCTGCACGTGCGCGACGGTCAACGCGGACGGAGCCTTGAGCGCGATGCCGTCGGCGATCGTGCGCACGCTGTCGAGCGCGACGGGGTGTCCGGCGGCCAGCGATGCGGTCATGGACGCCGCGCCGGCGGCCTCGACCCCGACGACCCGCACGCCGGGACGCTCGGCGGCCGAGCGCGACCGCCACCCCCGAGATCAGCCCGCCCCCACCCACGGGCACGAGCACCGTCTCGGCGTCGCCCATCTCTTCGGCCAGCTCGCAGCCGAGCGTCCCCTGGCCGGCGATCACGTGGCGATCGTCGAACGGCGGGACCATGTGGGCTTCGTGCTCGCTCGTGTACGCGTGCGCGGCGGCGATGGCGTCGTCGACCGTCTCGCCCACGAGCACCACCTCGGCGCCATAGGCGCGCGCGGCGGCGAGCTTGGGCAGGGCGGTGCCGACGGGCATGAACACCAGCGCGGTCCGCCCGAGCAGCGACGAGGCCGAGCGCGACGCCCTGGCCGTGGTTGCCCGCCGACGCGGCGACGATCGGCAACCCGTCGTCGGGCAGCGACGCGATGTGATGGTGGGCGCCGCGGATCTTGAACGAACCCGTGCGTTGGCGGTACTCGGTCTTGAACCGCACCGTGCGGTCGCAGAGCTTCGAGATGTTGTCGCTGGGCTCGACCGGGGTGGGTCGGAGCACACCCTCGAGACCCGCGCGCGGCGCGGATCTCGTCGACGGTCACGAGGTCGATCGCGTGCTCCACACGATCGAGGGTACGACGATCAGACGGGCAGACCTCGGGGGCCTACTTCGCGACCGCCGACACCTCGGCCGACTTCGTGCTGGGTCCCGCGCTGTTGATGGCGGTCAGCTGGTAGAAGGCCGTCAAGCCGGCGGCCGGCTTGCTGTCGTTGTACGTGCAGGTCGCGGCCGTGCAGTTGACGGCGACGAAAGCCACCTCGCTGCCCGTGGTCTTGCCGCGGTACACCTCGTAGGAGGTGATGGGCGCACCGTTGTCGGCCGGCGCGCTCCAGCTCAGCGTGATGCCCTTGGTGGCCGAGGTGGCCGCGACGAGCGTCGGTGTGTTGGGCGGCGACGCCACGACGCCACTCGGCGGCGCGAAGGCCGCCGTGCCGTTCGGGGTGCCGAGACCGGTCGGGCCGTCGTAGCCGGCCACGCCCTTGCACAGGTAGGCCGGGGTGCACGAGCCGTTCGAGCCCAGGATGATGTCGTTGAGCGCCGTGCGGGTCTCGTAGGGGTACTGGCTGAGCGTGTTGGTCGAGGCGGCGTTGTCGGCCAGGGCGTACATCGAGGCGATGATCGGCGACGAGGCGCTGGTCCCCCCGAAGATGGCCTGCGTGAAGCCGGTGCCGTAGGTGTCGTACACCCACACGCCCGTGTTCGGGTCGGCCACGGCGGACACGTCGGCGACGGTGCGCCGGGTGCAGCCGGTGTCGGTCTGCCACGAGGGCTTGGCCACGAAGGCGCTGCAGCCGCTGCCGGCGCCGGTCCACGCCTTCTCGGTCGCGGTGCGGGTGCCGGTGTTGGTGGTCTGGCGGAGGCTGGTGCCACCCACGGCGGTCACCGTCCCGGCCGCGGCCGGGAACTCGACGCCGTAGCCGTTGTCACCCGAGCTGACCGTGATGGCCACCCCCGGATGGTTGTAGTAGGTGTTGGCGTCGCTGACCTCGCTGCTGTACTCGGGGCCGCCGTAGCTGTTGCTGACGGCGTTGGCGCCGATCGAGACCGCCGTGTTGACCGAGGTGCCGAGGCTGACGATGCTCGTGTTCGACGCCTCGACGAGCAGGATCTTGCAGTTGGGGCAGATGGCGCTGACCATGTCGAGGTCGAGCGAGATCTCCTCACCCCAGCTGGCGTTGGCCGTGGGCAGCGGCGAGGCGGCGCCCGACTGGTTGACCTTGTGGAAGCAGCCGCCGACAGTGGTGCAGGCCGGCAGCCCGTAGAAGGCGCGGTAGGCGTTCATGTCGGCCTCCGCGTTCGGATCGTCGAAGGCGTCGACGATGCCGACGGTCTGGGTGGCGCCACCGGAGGCCAGCACGTTGTACGCCGACTGCAGGTACGCGGGGTCATAGGCCCCGTTGTTGCCGATCGTGGTGGCCGACGTGGCGTGTCCAGGACGGGCCGGCCTCTCCTGGCGGGCGCGGCTGTCGGTGCGGAGGTGGGCCAGGCAGTGCACGTAGCCGGGAGCGGTGGCCGTCGAGCAGACGTTGACGTCGCTCTCGCCACCGGCGCCGTGGTTCGTGCGGAACCCGGCCGGCGACACGTTGGCGGCGAAGGCCGCGGTGGACGACGCCATCAGGCCGCCCAGCACCGCCACGACCAGCACGGCGCCCGAGAGGCGCCGCCGGGCTGCGGAGGGGTGGGCAACAGAGCCGAAGAGGCCGGATCGCATGAGAGGTCGTCCTTTTTCTGGAACGTCTGGAACGTCTGGAACGTCTGGTTCTGGAACGTCTGGAACGTATGTGCTGGCGCGGGCGACGAAAGATACGCCGATCCGTACCTTTCGGCGGTGCACCCCCGCTTCTTTAGCCCGTCAGGGCGTGGATGCGGCGTAGCCCGCTAGGGCGTGGGTAGGGCCGCCGCCTCCTCGACCCGACCATCGGCGTGGCGGGCGAACCGGCCGCGGCTCGGGGCCGTGCACGGGATCGTCGGTCGGCCAGGGCCAGCCGCCGAACTCGGTGGCCCGGTAGTCGGCGAAGGCCTGGCGGATCTCGGCCTCGTTGTTCATGACGAACGGGCCGTACTGGGCGACGGGCTCGCCGATCGGGCGACCCTGCAGCACGAGGATCTCGGCCCCCGAGGCGCTGGCGGTGAGCGCCACGGGCTGCGTCGGCGCGCAGGACGGCGCCCGTGTCGGCGCCGAGCTCGGTCGGGTGATCGCCGTCGGTGTCGGCGACCTGCAGCGATGAGCCCTCGAACAGGTACAGGACGCGACCGTGTCGGTTCCGGTGGCGGCCGGCAGCTCGTAGCGGGCGCCGGGGTCGAGGCGCAGATGCCAGATGGCCAGATCCGAATCGGGGCGGGCGGCCCACGAGTGGGGCGGCGGCGGGGGTGGCTCGAGGCCCTCGAGGCGCCCGGCGACGACGGTCACCTCGGTGGTGCGCCCGGCGCCGTCGACCTCGACGTGGCGGGGGATGTCGTCGGTCCCACAGCATCGTGAAGTGCGGGTCGACGAGCTTGTCCGCCGCGGGCAGGTTGAGCCAGATCTGGAACAGCTCGACCGGGTTGGGGCCGTCGGGGTCGAGCAGCGGGAACATCTCGCAGTGCACGATGCCGTGCGCCCGCCGTGAGCCACTGCACGTCGCCGCGGCCGAAGCGGGCGGTGGCCCCGAGCGAGTCGGAGTGGTCGATGAGCCCCTGTCGCACGAACGTGACGGTCTCGAAGCCGCGGTGGGGGTGCTGGGGGAAGCCGGGCACGACCTGGCCGTGGTACATGCGCCAGCCGTCGATGCCGGCGAAGTCCTGGCCGAGGTCGCGGCCGTCGAGCGGGGCGGCCGGGCCGAGGTGCTCGTTGCCGGCGGGATAGGCGTCGAGGTGGTGGACGCAGAACAGGAAGGGGTCGAGCGTCGGCCACTGCATGCCGAGATCGACCGTCTGGATCACCGGGCTCGTGCTCATCCGGCCAGGATACGGTCAGCTCTCCTCGAACAGAGCCTCGCCGCGGCGCAGCCGGGTGGCGATCCGCACCACCTGCGGAAGCTCGCGGCGGGTGGGGGTGTGCGCGGCCAGGAACCGCGCCGCGCCGGCCAGGATGAGCGCCCCCTCCTCGGACCCGGGGGGCCACGCGTGGAACTGGCCGAGGGCCGCCTCGAAGGTCTGGTACCAGTGGAAGCCGGCGTCCTCGGACAACAGGGCCCGCCCGAGAGCGGCGGTCGCCGCCGCGGGGTCGCCGCCGCCCACGAGATGGCCGAAGACGATGGTCCCGGCCTCGTCCACTCCGCCTTCCCGGTCCCAGCAGGCCTGCAGACCGGCCAGGTCAGCCACCTCGGCCAGGTCGTCCATCTGGGGCGCGGCGCCCGGCAGGCGTGCGGCCGGGATGTTGAGGAACCGGTCGAGATAGACGCGCAGGGCGCCGTGGTACACGCCACGCACGAGCTCGGGGGTCGGAGCGCGGACCAGGGCCTGGTGCAGGCCGTGGGCGGCGGTGAACGCGTGGTGCACGACGTCCCAGTCGCCGTGGTCGTTCTGCGTGTGGAAGCGGGTGATGCGCAGGGCCGCGGCATAGGCCACGGCCCGCCCGAGCTCCTCGGCCGTGGCGCCGTCGTCGACTGCGCCGTCGAGGGCGGCGACGACCTCGTAGGGATCCTCGGCCAGGACCGACCACGCCAGCCGGGCCACGTCGATCTGGCCCGCCGTGCGCTCGTCGAGACCGTGGCGGGCCAGGCGATCGGACAGCGCGGCCGTCGCCGTGGCGAGCAGCGCGGCGAGGTCGTGGGGATAGCGCCACGACCCCTGCTCCTCGGATCGCGAGGCGGCAGCGGTCTGGGTCACCAGGGTGGGCAGCAGCAGGACGGCGGCGTCGTCGCCGAGGTGGCCGACGGCCTCGAAGGCCTTGTTGGTGAAGTCGATCGTGTGGCCGCCGTCGAGGAATACGTGATCGGTCACCGCGGCCAGCATGAGGTCGGCGGCGGCGACGTGGCCGTGCGCGTCGATGGCCGAGACGAGCGTCCGCTCGGCGGCGTCGGCCGAGCGCGTCTCGATGAAGCGGCGGTACCAGGCGGCCAGGCGGTCGAGCGGCAGGTCGCCGCCGAGCCCACCCAACGGGAACCGGGGCGCGTGGCCGCGGGTGTCGCGGGACACGAAGGCCAGTCCGTGGACGAGTGCCAGCCCGTGATCCTCGGGGTCGAGGTCGTCGAGCACGTTGGCCATCGCCGTGAGCACGGTCAGCCCCGAGCCCCAGCCCGCGCCCCGGTTGCGGCTGCCGAACTCGACGCCGACGCGCACGATCTCGGCCGGCGCCACCCCGGCGTCGAGCAGGCCGAGCACGGCCTTGGCGGTCACCAGCGTGATGCCCTGCTCGAGCCCCTCGGCCAGCCGGCTCCGCAGGTGGGCGCGGCGATCGGGTGCGGGGTCGACGAGGACGACCACCTTCCCGTCGTCGATCTCGACGGGGTAGGGCCGCACGTCGTCGGCCCACGGGTCGAGGGTGCCCCCGGTGGTCAGGTCGAAGCGGGCGTTGTGCCAGTGGCAGGTGACCAGGCCGGTGTCGACCGTGCCCCGATGCAGCGGGAAGCCCATGTGCGGGCACCGGTCGTCGATGGCCAACGCCTCGCCGTCGCTCCAGAACACGCAGACGGGCTGGGCGCCGGCCTTGCCGGTGAGGCAGCCCTGCGACCGGAGGTCGTCGAGGGTCCCGACCACGATCCGCTCGGTCACGCCGGCTCGATCCCGAGGTACCGCTCGAGGTTGCGGTGCATGTTGATGATGCGGCACTCCTCGCTCGACAGCGTGAGGTGGTCGAAGCCCGGCTGGTGCAGGCCGCGCTGCATCGATTCGAGCACCGAGGTGTCCTGGCTCAGGATCCAGCCCAGGTCGGTCCCGTCGGGGACCGGCACGTCGACCGGCGGATCGTGGGGCGCGTCGGCCGAGTGGCGCAGCAGCAGGAAGGTGACCATCTCGGCCTCATCGGGACCGGGTCCCGGCCGCGACAGGATCACGTTGATCATCTCGCCCCACACCAGCACCGTGGCGTTCGGGAAGAGGTTGTACTGGGACAGGCCCATGATCTGGTCGGTGTCGAGGTCGGACATGTCGGCCCCGAAGGTGGCCTGCTGCTCTCGCAGCAACTGCGCCATCACGTCGCGGATGGTCTGGCCCGGGGGCACGACCGGCATGGGGCACCCGGCGACGTAGTCCGCGCCCATGCGCCCGCCCTGGGTGAGCACGAACGAGTCCCAGATGGCGCGGTCGTCGACGTCGCGGCCGGCGCGCGGGCTGGGCACGCCGTAGCGCTGGTACGACACGCTCTGCCGCGTCCACAGGCGTTGCGGGGCGTGCACGTCGTCGACCGACGCCAACATCTCGCGGTGCAACCCCTGGATGTGGTACGTCTCGGAGAAGCCGTCGGAGACGACCTTCCAGTTGGCGCGCACCGGTGTGGTCGTCGTGGCGACGCACCGGAACTCGTCGAGCCGGGCCCACGCCGCGTCGGCGGGGACGCCTTCGAGGTACTCGGCGAGCGGCATCGCCTGCGCGTCGAGGTTGACGAACACCAGCGGACCCCATTCGCCCACCGCCACCGGGAACAGGCCGAAGTCGGCGTCGTCGATCTCGCCGAAGCCGCGCCGCGACGGCACCTCGCGCAGCCTGCCCTCGAGATCCCAGGTCCACCGGTGGAACGGGCAGCGCAGCTCGGTGCGGTCGTGGCTCGGACCCTGGCACAGGCTGTTGCCACGATGGCGGCAGACGTTCTGGAAGGCCCGCAGCTCGCCGTCGTCTCCACGCACGACGATGGCGCTGTACCTGCCGCAGCGCAGCTCGAAGACGTCGCCGGGACGGGCCACGTGGTCGACCGTGCAGGCGATCTGCCAGACCGCCGGCCACAGCCGCTCGTGCTCGAGCCGCGCGAAGTCCGCGTCGGTGTAGCGGTCGGCCGGCACCAGTGTCGGACCGGCGCCGGGCGTCCCGATGGCGGTGGTCAGGGGACGGCCCACACGAGCGGGTCGGGGTGGTTGCCCACGCCCTCGATCATCCATTGCAGGCTGGTCACCTCGTCAGCGGTGGTGACGCCGAGCACGATGCAGTCGTCGAGCGTCTGGCCCACCTCGATGGTCACGGGCTCGGGCGAGCCCGTGCACTCCTTGATGTTGGTGGCGGAGAACGCCTTGAGGAAGGCGGTTCCGTCGTGGCCGTAGCCGAGCAGGTCGCTGCCCGGCTCGATGTCGGCGGGCGCCGTTCCCGTGTTCTTGATCGTCAGCACCACACCGACCAGTCGCGTGCCCGGTTGCGCCTGGTCCTGCGAGGTGGCGGGCGTGCCCGGGTCGATGATCTTGGTGGGCGTGACCTCGAGCGTGGCGGCCGCGCCGCCCTCCGCGGTCTGGGTCTGGCCCAGGTGATGGGTGGGCGCCGTCGAGGCGATGGTGCCGTCGATCGTCTCGGGCGTGCCGCCCGAACCCGAACCCGACGATCTCGTGGTCGAGGTGGTCGACTGGACCTTCGGCGGCGCCGTCGTCACCTTGGTGCCGGACGAGCTGCAGGCGGCCAGCACGATCGCCAGTGCCGCCGTCGCCGCCATGGTGGATGCGGGGGTTCGCATGGTGCCCCTCCGCTCAGCCGATCGTGAACGACGGGTGCTCGACGCCGCCGTCGATCTCGAAGACCTTGCCGGTCACCCACGACGAGGCCGGCGAGGCCAGGTAGACGGCGAGCGCGGCGATGTCCTCGACCTGGCCGACGCGCCGCATCGGCGTGTTGTCCTCCATCTGGCGGCGGATCGACTCGTCGGTCAGGACGGTGGCCAGCGCGTCGGTCTCGACGCCGCCGAGCTCGATGGCGTTGATCCGGATCTCGGGCGCCAGCTCGGGCGCCATGTTGCGGGTCATGAACGACAGCGCCGCCTTGGCCGTGCCGTAGGCGGTGAAGCCGGGCTGGACCATGCTGCCCGCCCGCGACGAGATGTTGATGATGACGCCGCCGCCGGCCGTCTCGATCATCTTGGGGGACGGCGAAGCGGGTGAGCAGGAAGGCCGAGGTCACGTTGAAGCGGAAGGCCTGCTCGAAGGCGTGCTCGCTGGTGCGGAGCAGCGGCGTGGGGCGGCCACCCGCCGGCGTTGTTGACCAGGATGTCGATGCGTCCGAACTCGGCGATGGTGGCCTCGACCAGCGCCTCGAGCTGGGTCCGCTCGGTGACGTCGGTGGGCACGGCCAGGGCCCGGCGGCCGGCGGCCGCGCACCCGCTCGGCGGTCGTCGTCGATCTGGTCGGGCGTGCGGGCCGCGCACACCACGTCGGCGCCGACCTCGGCCAGCGCCACGGCGATGCCCGCGCCGACGCCGCGGCCGGCGCCGGTCACGATGGCTACCTTGTCGGGCACCTTGAACAGGTCGAGGATCATCGAGGCAAACCGTACAAGCGAAGGGGACCGCCATGACCTACCGCGTGATCCAGTGGGCCACCGGCAACGTCGGTCGGGCCGCCATCGAGGGCGTGCTCGCCCATCCCGATCTCGAGCTCGTCGGCGCGTACGTCTACAGCGCGGCCAAGGCCGGTCGCGACGTCGGCGAGCTGTGCGGCCTCGACCCGATCGGCGTGGCGGCCACCGACCGACGTCGACGCCATCCTCGCCCTCGACGCCGACTGCGTGATCTACAGCCCGATGCTGGCCACGCCGAGCGAGGTGGTGGCGCTGCTCGAGTCGGGCAAGAACGTCGTGACCCCGGTGGGGTGGATCTATCCGTTCGGGAGCCACCGGGTCGAGCCGAGACGTGGCCACCGTCGAAGCTGCCTGTCGGCACGGGTGGCGTCAGCCTGCACGGCACGGGCATCAACCCCGGCGGCATCACCGAGCAGATCCCGTTGCTGCTCTCGGCGTTCTGTCGCGACATCCGCCACGTGCGAGCCGAGGAGTTCTCCGACATCCGCACCTACGCCACCGAGTTCGTCGTGCGCGAGGTGATGCTGTTCGGCAAGACCCCGAGCGAGGCGGCGGCCAGCCCGATGCTCGACATCCTCGGCGACGGGTTCTGCCAGTCGATCGACATGGTGGCCGACGGGCTCGGGCGTCACCCTCGACGCCGAGCAAGCGCACCACCCACGAGATGGCGGTGACCACCGAGGCGCTCGACACGCCGGTCGGCGTCATCGAAGCCGGGCACGGTCGCCGCGCAGCGGTTCACCTGGGAGGGGCTGGTCGACGGCGGCCGTTCGTGACCGTCCGGGTCAACTGGTTGATGGGCGAGCGCACGCTCGACCCGCCGTGGACCTTCGGTCCCGAGGGCGAGCGGTTCGAGGTCGAGTTCGACGCCGATCCGCCCGCTGCGGGCCAGCTTCCACGGCATGCACCCGCCCGACGTCGAGACCGCCGACCTCGACCACAACGAGGGCATCCTCGCCACCGCCATGCACTGCGTGAACGCGGTGCCCTACGTCGTGCGAGGCCGAGCCCGGCATCCGCACCTACCTCGACCTGCCGCTGATGCCGGCCCGCGGTCGTCGTACAGTCCTCGACATGGTGACTGACGACGTCGTGCGTGACCGGTCCCGGCGATTGGCCGGTGCGCTCGAGCCGGTGATCGGCCAGGTGTACTTCAGCCCCGAGTGCCACGCCGAGTACGAGGCCCTTGGCTTCGTCGGCCAGTCCGGGCGAGCGCGGCGGGGTGGCCATGCCCGACCGGTCGCCTACTTCACCAGTCGCGGCTCGGCGCTGGGCCAGGCGCCGGGCGAGCTGGTGGCGGCGGCGTTCGCCGTGTTCAACCCGGCGGTGGTCGTCCCCTGCGTCGATCGGGGATGGACGCGTGACCGACGCCGTCGACCATCGCCGACGGCGCGGCTGCGCGGGGCGAGCGGCCAGCTGTCGCGCATCCTCGGCGACGAGCCCGAAGGGATCGACCGGGCCACCGAGCTGCTGTTGCAGGCCGGCGAGCCGCTGCGCGTCGAAGGGCGCCCGCTGTACGCCGGCGTGCTCAACCAGGGCCTGCCCGGCGACGCGGTCGGCGACTCTTCCGCGCTCGGCGACCGCTCCGCGAGTACCGGGGCGACTGCCACACCGCGGCCTGGATCTCGGCCGGCTTCGACGCCACCGAGATCGGCCTGCTGACCGAGCTGTTCATCGGCATCCCGATGCGCACCTACGTGCGCAGCCGGGCCTGGTGCGACGACGCAGCTCGACGCGGCTTCGACCGGCTGACGGCGCGCGGCCTGGTCGCCGACGACGCCTTCACCGACGCCGGCCGGGCCGCGCGCGAGGCGGTCGAGCGGGCCACCGACGCGCAGATGCGCCCCGCCATCGAGGCGCTGGGCGACGACGCCGACGAGCTCATCACCACCCTCGTCGGGATGGAGCCGCGCCATCCGGGCCGAGGGTGGCTACCTTCCAGGTGTCGCAGCGTCCCCTGACGACTCCACCGGAGGCTGACATGTGCCGCAACATCACCATCCTGCGGGGGCTCGAGCCGGCCGCCACGCCCGAGGAGATCGAGGCGGCCGTCCGCCAGTACGTCCGCAAGGTCAGCGGGATCCGCGAGCCGTCGGCCCAGGCCTGCCGAGCGCTTCGAGCTGGGCGGTGGCCGAGGTGGCCAGGGTCACCAGCCGTGCTGCTGGACGAGCTGCCGCCCCGCAAGCCAGCCGCCCACGTCGGTGCCGCCGCTGCGCCGCCCCGAGGTGATCGCGCGCCACGCGCCAGGCCGGGTAGGTCGGCAGCGAGCACCTTCGAGCGCCGACCTGGCCGAGCAGCTCGACCCGCTCGGGGTTGTGGCCGTTGGCCGGCAGGTTGCAGGTGAAGCCGTCGACGCCGAGGGCCAGCACCTCGGTCAGGCTGCTCGCCGACCTCGTCGGGATCGCCCAGCATGATCATCGAGCCAGGATCGAGTCGCGGGTCGCGTCGTCCATGGTGTCGAGGTCGAGGCCGCGGCACCGTCAGGTAGGTCGTGGCCTCGGCCCACGCCTCGTCGTGGGTGGGCGCGATGCACGACGTTGAGCTGCTTGCTCACCGTGATCTCGGAGCGGTCGCGCCCGAGGCGCTGGCAGTGCGCGGCGAGGGCGTCGAGCTTGCGCGGCACCTCGTCGACCGGCGCGGTGAGGTTGGCCTCGTCCGCGTACTGGGCCACCATCCGCAGCGTCTTGCGCTCGCCCGATCCGCCGATCATCACCGGGATGCGGCCGACCGGGGCGGGGTGGTTGATCGCGTCGTGCACCGGTAGTGCTTGCCCTCGAAGGTGGGCCCGCTCGTCGCGGAGCATCGGCAGGATGATCTGCAGCGCCTCCTCGAGCTTCTCGAAGCGATCGGTGAACGTGCCGAACTCGAAGCCGAGCGAGTCGTGCTCGAACTCGAACCAGCCGGCGCCGATGCCGAGCTGGGCCCGTCCGCCCGAGGCGATGTCGAGCGCGGTCACGACCTTGGCCAGCAGCGTCGGGTTGCGGTAGGTGTTGCCGGTGACGAGCGCCCCGAGGCGCACCGTGCTCGGTGCGCTGCGAGAGCGCGCCGAGGGTCGTGTAGCACTCGAGCATGTTGGCGTCGGGATCGCCCAGCATGGGCAGTTGGTAGAAGTGGTCCATCAGCAGGACCGTGTCGAAGCCCGATCGGTCGGCGGCGGCCGCCTGGGCGGCGACGACCTCGAACAGGCCGGCCGAGCCGATGCCGGGGTAGGTGAAGTTCGGGATCTGGTAGCCGAGCCGCGTCATGTGGTCTCCTCGTTCGCAGGACTCGGGGAGTCTGCCCCCGCCCAGGCGAAAACCCACTGGTCACCGACCGCCGCGCTCGCGGACGGCGGGGCACCGGATGCAGGTTCCTGACACAATCGGGACGACGCCGGTTGCCCGGGTCCGGGCACCAGCCTGGGGAGGTCCCGAATGAGATCAGCGACGAGATCGCGCCTGACGACGATGTTGGCCGTACCGGTGGCTGCGGTGGTGGCCGCGGCGACTCTGGTCGTCGTGGCGGCGCCGGCGAGCGCGGCCGTCACGACGGTCGACGTGGCGGTCACCTGCAACCTGCCCAACACCCCGCCCCAGCACACCACGGCCATCGTGACGGTCAGGGCGCCCAACTTCGCCCGGGTGGGCCACAACATCAAGGTCTTCTTCACCGTCCAGCTGCCCTACCTCAACCCCGTGCTCATCGACCTGTCCGCGTTCTCGCTGTCGTCGACGTGGAAGCTGCAGGGCGCGGTGAGCCCGGCCAGTCCAGGGGTGCTCACCCAGGGACCCCAGGCGTACTCGGCCGGTGACACGATCGTGTTCGCCACCTACGCCCGGTTCTTCCACGCCACCGGCGACGTCGGCGGGTCGATCGGCTACGAGTTCGACCAGGTCTTCTACGACTTCACCTTCGGTGGGGGCGGCGGAAGCGTGCCGGCCGTGTGCACCAACGACGGCGGTCCGGTGATCGTGAGCACGACCCCGATCGTCGCCTCGTGAAGGTCCCGCTGACCATCCGGGACCACCTCGATCGGGCCCGGCTCGTCTACGGCGATCGCCTGGCCGTGCGTCGACGAGCCCGACCAGCCGGCCGCGCCGCTCGACGGGCCTGACCTACCGCGCGGCTCTACGAGCTGGCCGCCGCGCAGGCCGCCCGGCTCGACCAGCTGGGGGTCGGCCAGGGCGAGCGGGTGGCGATCGTGTCGCACAACGCGGCGCGCCTGCTCGTCGGGTTCTTCGGCGTGAGCGCGTGGGGACGGGTCTACGTGCCCATCAACTTCCGGCTGTCGGCCGACGAGATCGGCTACATCGTCGAGCACTGCGGGGCGAGCGTGCTGCTCGTCGATCCCGAGCTCGACGAGGCGTTGGCCGACGTCGACCGCCGAGCACCGCTTCGTGCTCGGTCGCGACGACGCCGACATCTACCTCGAGGGCACCGAGCCCGAGCCGTGGACGCCCGACGAGGACGCCACCGCCACCATCAACTACACGTCCGGCACGACGGCGCGCCCGAAGGGCGTGCAGATGACCCATCGCAACCTGTGGATCAACGCGGCGACCTTCGGCTGGCACTCGGGGGTGAGCGATCGCGACGTCTACCTGCACACGCTGCCGATGTTCCACTGCAACGGCTGGGGCATGCCCTACGCGGTCACCGGCATGGGCGTGCGCCACGTCGTGCTGCGCAAGGTCGACGGCGCCGAGATCCTGCGGCGGGTCGAGCGCGAGGGCGTCACGCTGCTGTGCGGCGCGCCCGCGGTGGTGGCCGCCATCCTCGACGCGGCCGCCGACTGGGACGGTCCGATCCCGGGCGCCGGCCGCACCCGCATCGTCGTGGCCGGCGCGCCGCCGCCGACGCGCACCATCGAGCGGGTCGAGACCGAGCTCGGCTGGGAGTTCATCCAGATCTACGGCCTCACCGAGACCGCGCCGCTGCTCACCATGAACCGCACCCGGGCCGAGTGGGACGACCTGCCGGCCGGCGAGCGGGCGTCGAAGCTCAGCCGGGCCGGGGCGCCCGCGCTCGGCGTCACCCTGCGACACCGACGAGACGGGCGAGGTGCTGGCCCGCTCGAACGTCGTGCTCGAGGGCTACTGGGAGAACCCCGACGCCACCGCCGAGGCGCTCGACGGCGGGTGGTTCCACACCGGCGACGGCGGCCGCATCGACGACGAGGGCTACCTCACCATCGCCGACCGCAAGAAGGACGTGATCATCTCCGGCGGCGAGAACGTGTCGTCGATCGAGGTCGAGGACCGGCTCTTCAGCCATCCGGCGGTGGCCGAGGTGGCGGTCATCGGCGTGCCCGACGACAAGTGGGGCGAGACCGTGATGGCGCTGGTCGTCGTGGCGCCGGGGGCCGAGGTCACCGAGGCCGAGCTCATCGAGCACTGCCGTGGCGGGCTGGCCCACTTCAAGTGCCCGACGTCGATCGAGTTCCGCGACGAGCTGGCCCGCACGGCCACCGGCAAGCTCCAGAAGTACAAGCTGCGCGCCCCCTACTGGGAAGGCCGAGACCGCCAGGTCAACTGAATCGATGCCCAGTTCGGCGGGGGGCGAGCGGCCAGACTGGGCCCATGTTGGCTGTGCGCGAGTTGGCGGTCGAAGTCGGTGGTGTGGTCACGCTCGACCACGCCAGCTTCACCGTGCGCGCCGGCGACAAGGTCGGGCTGACCGGGCGCAACGGTGCCGGCAAGACCTCGCTGCTGCGGGTGCTGGCCGGCGACGCCGAGCCCTACCGCGGGGTGGTCCAGCGGACCGGAGGCCTCGGGTACCTCTCGCAGGACCCACGGGTCGACCAGGTCGACGAGCGGGCCACGCGCGCTGACCCACGTGCTGTCGGGCCGCGGGCTCGACCAGGCGGCGGCGCGGCTCGAGAAGCTCCGCCTGGCCGTCGAGGAGCAGGCCACCGACCAGGCCGTCGAGCGCTACACCCGCGCCGAAGAGCGCTTCCGGCTCGACGGCGGCTACGCGGCCGAGAGCGAGGCCCACCGCCTGGCCGACGGCCTCGGGCTGGCGCAGGGGCGCCTCGACCTGCCGCTCGGCGCGCTGAGCGGCGGCGAGCGGCGCCGGGTCGAGCTGGCCCGCATCCTGTTCGCCGGCAGCGACGTCCTGCTGCTCGACGAGCCCACCAACCACCTCGACACCGACGCCAAGGGCTGGCTGCTCGAGTTCCTGCGCCGCTACCGCGGCGCCCTGCTCGTGATCAGCCACGACCTCGACCTGCTCGACGAGTCGATCACCCGCGTGCTGCACCTCGAGCGCTACGGCGACGACGACACCGGCACCGCTCACCGAGTACAAGGGCACCTACAGCCAGTACCTGTCGGGCCGCGAGCGCGACGAGGCGCAGCTCAGCGCGCCAGGTCGACCGCGAGCAGGCCGAGATCCGGCGGCTGGCCACGCTGGCCGACTCGATGCGGCACCAGACCCAGAAGCGGGCCCGCATCGCCAAGTCGCTCGACACGCGCGTCGCCAAGCTCGAGGACGTCGCGGCCGAGGGCCCGGCCAAGCGGCGCAGCATCAGGGTGCGCTTCCCCGAGCCGCCGGCGGCCGGTCGCACCGTGCTCGAGGTGTCCGACCTGGCCCGCTCCTACGGACCGGTCGACGTGTTCGACTCGGTGATCGTTCTCGGTCGAGCGCGGCGAGCGGCTGCTGGTCATGGGGCTCAACGGCGCCGGCAAGACGTCGCTGCTGCGGATCCTGGCCGACGTGGCCGCCCCCGACCTCGGCACCGTGCGCTACGGCCACCACGTCGACTTCGGCTACTACGCGCAGGAGCACGACCTGATCGACGTCGACCGTTCGCTGATCGAGCAGATGCGCGAGCACGCGACGGTCAGCGACACCGAGCTGCGCGGCCTGCTCGGCATGTTCGGCCTCAGCGGCGAGATCGTCTTCCGGCCGGCCGGCACCCTGTCGGGCGGCGAGAAGACCAAGCTGGTGCTGGCCCAGCTCGTCGCCGGCCGCCACAACCTGCTGTTCCTCGACGAGCCGACCAACAACCTCGACCCGGGCTCACGGGTGGCCACGGCCGAGGCCTTGGCGGCCTGGCCGGGCACGATGGTGATCGTGAGCCACGACCGAGAGTTCGTCGAAGCGCTGCGCCCCGACCGCGTGCTGGTGATGCCCGAGGCCGAGCTCGACTACTGGGACGACGACCTGCTCGACCTGGTGGCCATGGCCTGACCGGACCGGATCGACCCCGGGCCTGTACGGTTCGGCCGGTCGCACAAGCGGTGACCGAGCCGGTCGGTCGAAGGGGGATTGGCGTGGGGTCAACACGACGCTCGGGCATCGTCGCGGTCCTGCTCGTGGCGGCCCTGGCTGCCGCGTGTGGCAGCAGCGGCGGATCCAACGGCTCGGCCTCGGGCACGACGTCGCGCCCGTCGGGCACGGAGCCGACCGGCACCACGCTCCTGCCGCCCGGGGTCACCGCCACGCCCACGCAGGTGTCCACCGCGCCCGCCCGACCCTCCTCGGGCTGCACGGCCGCGGCGACGACGCCGCCCGCGACCGGCGAGATCACCGAGACCATGACGAGCGGCGGCGTCTCGCGCACCTACCTGCGCTACGTGCCGCCGGGTGTCCCGCCCACCCAGCCGCTCCCGGTCGTGATCGACATCCACGGGCTGGGCAGCAACATGACCCAGCAGCAGGCCGTGACCCAGTTCGAGGCCCTGGCCGCACTGCAGCACTTCGTCGTGCTCACCCCCGACGGCATCAAGAGCCAGTGGAACACGATCAACGTGACGCCCAACGCCGACGTCACCTTCCTGATGTCGATGCTCGACGAGGTCGAGAGCGGCGTCTGCGTCGACACCGCCCGCGTGTACTCCACGGGCTACTCGGACGGCGGGCTCATGTCGTCGGTGCTGGCCTGCCAGGAGAGCGACCGGATCACCGCGGTCGGCCTGGTCTCGGGCATCACGCACGGGCCGGCGTGCAAGCCCGGCCGTCCCGTGCCCATCATCGTGTTCTGGGGCAAGCAGGACCTCGTGCTGCCGTTCTACGGCGGGTTGGGCGAGGCGTTGCGCGACCTCTTGACGGGCAAGCCGGTGCCCCCGAACCTGACGGCGCCGACCGCCCCCGTCGCCCACCAGGACGGGTTCCCGCCCGTCGAGCAGGTGGTGGCCAGCTGGGCCGAGACCAACGGCTGCCCGTCCGAGCCGGTCGTGCTCCCGGCCGGGTCCGACGTCGAGCAGCGCATCTACGCGCCGTGCTCGGCCGACACGTCGATTCGCTTCTACGTGGTGGCCGACGGCGGGCACGCCTGGCCGGGCAGCGCCGTCGAATCGGCGGCGGGCCACGGTGGCAGGGCGGCGATCATCGGCTTCACCACCATGCAGGTCGACGCCACCAAGCTGATCTGGGCGTTCTTCAAGCAGTACGCCCTGGCGACCTGAGGGCTTCGCTGCGGAGGTAGGCGTCCTCCTGGGCCAGGCCGCGGCGCACCAGCAGCGCGGCGATGACGAGGTCGCACGCGACGATCACGGCCAGCACCCACGGCGAGTTGCGGTCGGTGCCGCCGAGCAGGATGTGCAGCTGCACGAACGCGAACAACGGGAAGCTCGCGTAGTGCACGCCGCGCCAGATCCGCAGCGGCAGCCGCGCCTTGAGCAGCGACGTCACCTCGACTGCGAGGAGCAGGTACATGGACACAACGCCGAGGGCCACCGCCCACGGGCGCCAGCGCGAAGCGAGCGGCACCAGGATGTCGGTGAGGCCGAACGGCACGAAGCGGTCGAACAGGATCGCGGTCACGTGGATCACGACGAAGACGCACGCCAGGCCCCCGAGGAAGCGGTGCAGGTCGAGGCGCCACGACGACTTCGGGCGGGCGCGCCGCGGTGCAGTCGACAGCGCCAGGCCCGCGATCACCGACGCGGCGAGCAGTGCGGCGGCCACCAGGCCACCAGCCCGGGCGGTGTACCACCACAGGCTGTTGGTCACCTGGTCATGCCGCCCGGGCGACGAACTCGTTCCAGGCCAGCCCGGTCGTCACCGCGCCGTCCGAGCCGACGACCATCGCCGCCCCGCCGAGCGTGTCGACCAGGCCCAGGCCCTGCACGCGGCCGCCGATGAACGCCGCCTTGGCCAGCACCTCGGCCTGCCAGCCCTCGGCGGCCACCGCGGTGGCGGACAGCACGTCGGTGTCGGTCGGCTGGCCGAGCAGCGGATCGATCAGGTGGTGGTGGCGCTCGCCGCTCGGCGGTGGTCCAGCGGCGGCGCGTCCGTGTGCTGGTGGCGACCGCACCGTCGGTCAGTCGGACCGACGCGATGCTGCGGTCCGCGGTGGGGTGGTCGACGCCGATCTGCCAGCACTGGTCGTCACCGGGGGGTCGACCGGAGACGCGCAGGTCGCCGCCGAGGTCGACGAGCACGCCGGCGGCTCCGGCGTCGATGGCCTCGGCCGCCACCAGGTCGGCGGCCAGCCCCTTGCCGATGCCGCCCGGGTCGAAGCCCACGCCGGCCGGCAGCCGGGCGGTCCGCGCCTCGCGGTCGATCTCGATGCCCTCGCAGCCCCGGATCAGCCACGAGCGGCGTCGGGGTTCGGAGCCGATCTCGTCGAAGCTGCGGTCGTAGCCGGCCCGCTCGAGGTCGCCGAGGACGGTCGGGTCGAACAGCCCGTAGCTCGCCTCCCAACCCGTCACCGCGTGTTCGAGCAGCGTGAGCGTCTCGTCGGCCACCGCCACGGATGCACCCCCGGCCCGGTTGAGCCGGCTCACGTCGCTGGTCGGGATGAAGCGGCTCCAGTGCGCCTCGAGCGCCAGCACGCGGTCACGCAGACGCGCGCTCAGCCCGGCGGGTTCGCCGACGACCAGGATCCGGGCGCGGGTCCCCATGGCCTCGAAGCGCATGTCAGCTCGCACCGGAGCTCCCATGATCCTGGCCGACCTGGCCGACGCTGGCCCTGTTGGCCGACCTGACCCGGCGTGGCCGACCAGCCCCCGCCGGTGGATGCACCGTTGTCCGCGGGACCGCCCTGGTCACCGGTGTCGGTGACGGTCGTCGAGCCCCGCGTCGACGTGCCGGCCCGACCGGTGGCGGTGGCGCCGGCGTGCTCGGCGGCCAAACCTCCGGCGATGCCGACGAACGCAGCCGCGCTCAGCACCGCGGTCACGGTCCGGGCGCGGCGAGCGGGATGATGGCTCATGCGTCCCAGCATGGCGGAGCGGCGCTAACGCTCGGCTAAAGCCGGCGGCTGTTGGGGCAGAATTGGCCCAGGGGCTAGGTTCGGAGCCATGACGAGCTCTGCGCCCACCCCCCAGCCAGCGTTCCGAACGGAGCACGACTCGATGGGTGATGTGAAGGTCCCGATCGACGCCCGATACGGCGCCCAGACCCAGCGGGCGGTCGAGAACTTCCCGATCTCGGGCTTGACGATCGAGCCGCGGCTGATCCGTGCGCTGGCCCAGATCAAGGGCGAGGCGGCGGCCGTCAACGCCACCCTCAAGGACGTCCCGGCGGTGGACAAGCGGGTGGCCGCGGCCATCGTCGAAGCCGCCGCCGAGGTGGCCGACGGCAGGTGGGACGACGAGTTCCCGATCGACGTGTTCCAGACCGGCTCGGGCACCTCGTCCAACATGAACGCCAACGAGGTCATCGCGTCGATCGCCACCGAGAAGCTCGGCTCGCCGGTGCATCCCAACGACCAGGTCAACGCGTCCCAGTCGTCCAACGACGTCTTCCCGTCGGCCATCCACCTGGCGGTCACCGAAGGCATCGCCCACGACCTCCTCCCCGCGCTCGTGCACCTCGAGGCCTCGCTGCGGCGCAAGCAGCGCGCCTTCGCCAAGGTGGTCAAGTCCGGCCGCACCCACCTGATGGATGCCACCCCGGTCACCCTCGGCCAGGAGTTCGGCGGGTACGCCACCCAGATCCACCAGTGCATCGAGCGCCTCGAGGCCGCGCTGCCCCGCATCGGCGAGCTGCCCCTCGGGGGCACGGCCGTCGGCACCGGGATCAACGCGCCCAAGACCTTCGCCCGCAAGGTGATCGTCCGCCTGGTCGAGCGGACCGGCGGCCTGCCCCTGACCGAGGCCACCGACCACTTCGCCGCCCAGAGCGCCCGCGACCAACTGGTGGCGGCCTCGGGCGAGCTGCGCACGCTGGCGGTGGCGCTGATCAAGATCGCCAACGACCTGCGTTGGATGGGCAGCGGTCCTCGTACCGGGCTGGCCGAGATCTTCCTGCCCGACCTGCAGCCGGGCAGCTCGATCATGCCGGGCAAGGTCAACCCCGTGATCCCCGAAGCCGTCACCCAGGTCAGCGTGCAGGTGATCGGCAACGACGCCGCCGTCGCGCTTCGGCGGCGCGCAGGGCGCCTTCGAGCTCAACGTGTTCATGCCCGTGATCGCGCGCAACCTGCTCGAGTCGGTGCGTCTCCTGTCGAACGTCAGCGTCGTGTTCGCCGACACCTGCATCGACGGCATCACCGCCAACGTCGAGCGTCTGAAGGCCTATGCCGAGTCGTCGCCCTCGATCGGCACGTCGCTCAACCCCTACATCGGGTACGAGAAGGCGGCCGAGATCATCAAGGCCTCGGTCAAGACCGGCAGGTCCATCCGCGAGCTCGTGCTGGCCGAGGGGCTGATGACCGAGGCCGAGCTCGACAAGGCCCTCGACGTCATCGCGATGACCAAGGGCGGGATCATCTAGTTCATTGGCCCTCTGGTCGGCGAGCCTCCCGACGGGCGCTTCGCCATCCGGGTCTCATCGAGCGAGCGGCTTCGCTTCGCTCCGACGCATGGCTAGAGAGCCGGGCTGCCTTCGAAGGGGAGGGGATCGCCGGCGGCGGGGATGCTCGGGCGGCCCCAGCTCATCTGGCGCGTGAGGTTCTCGGCGACGGCGCGCCACTCGTCGGGCTGCCATCCCTCGGCCTTGGCGTCGAGGGCGCCGCGCTGGTTGATGTGGACGAAGGCCGGCAGGTGCTCGAGACCGAAGCTCTTGACGGCCAGGCGCTCGGGATCGAAGAAGGCCAGGAACTCGTCGATCAGCGGGCCGAGGAACGTGCGGGTGTCGGCCTCGTCGGCGGTGGACAGGAACGCGACCCGGCAGTCGGCGCCGGCATAGGTGCGCAGCACCCGGGTGGCCGTGTCGAGGATCCACGAGCTCTCGTAGGTGTACGGATCGATCACCACGACGGCGAGGTGGAACATCGTCGTCCACTCGGAGATCGTCCTCGGCGCCCGTCCGATGGGCGAGAGGACGAGGTCGGGGGGGACGTCGGTTGCCACGGCAGGAGAACGTAGCGCGGCTACGTTCGACAAGGCACACTCGTACCCAGGAGGCCTCATGGTTTTCGCCGCGTACAACGACACCGGCTTCAAGGTCGTGCTGCTCCTGCACATCCTGTCGGTGCTCGTCGCCTTCGGACCGTTGTTCGTCGCTGCCCCTGCTGGCCCGATCCGGCGACGGCGGCGGCGCATCCGGTGACGGCGTCCTCCTCTACCTCCAGCGCTTCGCCACCCCGGCGGTGGTGTTGGCGGGCTTCTTCGGCCTGGCCATGGTCGGCATGAGCAAGACCAGCGGGGTCGAGATCTTCAGCTTCAAGCAGGCGTGGGTCAGCATCGCTCTCGCCATCTGGATCGTCCAGGTGGCGCTGTTCATCTTCGCCATCCTGCCGACTCAGCGGAAGGCGGCCGCCGGCGACGCCGAGGCGGCCAAGCGCATGCCGATGGTCACCGGCATCATCCATCTGAGCCTGCTGGTGATGCTGTACCTCATGATCTGGCGCCCCGGCGCCCACGGCATCTGATCCGGCGACCGCTAGCGTCGGGTCGATGCACCCGATCGAGCGGCTCCGCTACGTCGCCCGGGCCTCGGGCGCGCCCCAGAGCGTCCTCGTGCAAGAGACGGCGACCGCGCTGGCCAGCTTCGGTTCCGATCCGCAGGCCCTGGTCACCGCGTGCCGGCGGATCGTGTGGCGCCAACCGACCTCGGGTCCGCTCGTGTGGTTCTGCGCCCGGGTGCTGACGGCCGGCGACGCGTCCAACGAGATCTGGGAGGCAGCGGGCGCCATGGCCGCGGACGGCACCGCCGGCGAGCTGGCCCACGCCATCCCCGAGAGCGCGACGGTGACGGTGCTGGGCTGGCCCGACGAGATCGGCGAGGCGCTGCCGCGGCGCGGCGACGTCGAGGTGCTGGCCGTCGACACGGCCGGCGAGGCGTCGGGGTTCGTGGGGCGGCTGTGGCGCTGTGACGTCGAGGCCACCGACGTGCCCCAGGCGGGGCTGGGCGCGGCCGTGTCGTCGAGCGTCGTGCTGCTGCTCGAGTCGACGGCCATCGGGCCCGACGAGTTCCTGGCGGTGAGCGGCTCGCATGCCGCGGCCGCCGTCGCCCACCACGCCGGCGTGCCGGTGTGGCTCGTGGCGGGCGTCGGGCGGATGCTGCCGGGCCGCATGTGGGAGGGGCTGCGCGGTCGCGTCGAGCACGACGAGCCGTGGGACGCCGACGACGAGTTCGTCCCGCTCGACCTGGTCGACCGCATCGTCGGCTCCCGCGGCGTCGAGACCGGTGGCCGAGGCCCTGCGCCGGATCGACTGCCCCGTCGCTCCGGAGCTCTTCAAAGGAGATGTGTTTTGAGGGTTCGTCGCATGCCTTCACGACGTGACCTCATCCGCATGACCGACGACGAGATCGACGCGTTCCTGCACGAACGCCAGACGATGAACATCGCCTCGTTCGGCCCCGACGGCAACATCCACCTCGTGGCCATGTGGTACGGGTTCCTCGGGGACAACCCGGCCTTCGAGACGTTCTCGAAGAGCCAGAAGGTGCTCAACCTCCGCCGTGATCCGCGCATCACCGTGCTGGTCGAGGACGGCGCGGCCTACGAGCAGCTGCGCGGGGTCGAGATCGTGGGCCGGGCCATCGTGCACGACGACCGCGAGCCGCTCATGGCCGTCGCGGCCAACGTGGTCGAGCGGTACTTCCCGATCGACGAACCCCGACTGACATCCCGGCCATCGCCGAGATGCTGGCCAACAAGCGGGTGTGCATCGAGATCGTGCCCGAGAAGATCGTCAGCTGGGACCACGGCAAGCTCGGCGGTCGCTACTGACGTGACGACGCTAGGGTGCGCGCATGGGTGAGATCGTCGAGTTCCCGAGCAACGGCCACTCCGCCAGCGGCTACCTGGCGCCCAATCCCCAAGGGGACGGTCCCGGCGTCATCGTCATCCAGGAGTGGTGGGGCCTGGTGCCCCACATCACCGACGTGGCCGACCGCCTGGCGGCCGAGGGGTTCACCATCCTCGCCCCCGACCTCTACCACGGGCAGACCACGACCGAGCCCGACGAGGCCGGCAAGCTGATGATGGCGATGAACATCGACCAGGCGGCGCGCGACATGAGCGGCGCCGTCGACCACCTGCTCGGACTCGACGCGGTCACGAGCGACAAGGTCGGCGTCATCGGCTTCTGCATGGGCGGCGGCCTGGCGCTCGTGCTGGCGTGCAAGCGGCCCGACGCCATCGGCGCGACGGTGCCCTTCTACGGGCTGATCCCCTGGGAGCACGCCCAGCCCGACTACTCGCAGCTGTCGGGGCCCGTGCTCGGGCACTACGCCGGCGACGACGGGTTCTTCACGCCCGACCTGGTCGACGCGCTGCAGGCCGAGCTCGATGCGCTGGGCAAGGACGCCGACCTCGAGGTCTATCCCGGCGTCGAGCACGCGTTCTTCAACGACACCCGGCACGAGGTCTACGACGCCGAGGCGTCGGCGCGGGCGTGGGTCCAGTCCGTCGGGTTCCTGCACTCCAACCTGGACGAGTAGGGGTTCGCGTCCGACCGTGACCCTGCCATCGTGACCCCGGTCGAGCGGTACATCGAGCTGGCGCTGCGGCTCGGCCGTCACGTCGACGGCTTCATCGACGCGTACTACGGGCCGGCCGCGATGGCCGACCGTGTCGCCGCCGAAGACCTCCACGCGCCGGCGGCGCTGGTGGTCGACGCGGCGCGGCTGATCGTCGACCTCGACGGCGGTGCGGGCGAGCCCGAGCTCGGGGCCGAGCGGCGCCGGTGGCTGCGCGCCCACGTGGTCGGGCTCCACACCTCGGCGCGCAAGCTGGCCGGCGACGGCCTCTCCTACGCCGACGAGGTCGAGCTCTGCTACGGCGTGCGACCCCGCCGACGCGACGAGGAGGCCTTCGAAGATGCCCACCGGCGTCTCGACGAGGTGCTGCCCGGCTCGGGTCCGCTCGGCGAGCGCTTCGTCGCGTGGCGCGAGAGCCCAGGCCATCGCGCCCGAGACGCTGCCGGCGGTGATCGATTCGCTGGCCGACGACCTCCGCGAGCGCACCGACCGGATGTTCGGCCTGCCCGACGGCGAGCACATCGACTGGGAGCTCGTCACCGACGAGCCGTGGTCGGGGTTCAACTACTACCTCGGCGACCTGCGCAGCCGCGTGGCCATCAACCTCGACCTGCCCGTGCTGTCCACCTCGATCGCCCACCTCGTGGCGCACGAGGCCTATCCCGGCCACCACACCGAGCACACCCGCAAGGAGGTGGGGCTCGTGCGCACCCGCGGCCACCTCGAAGAGACGATCTTCCCGGTGGGCACCCCGCAGTGCCTGCTGGCCGAGGGTCTGGCCGACCTCGGGCTCGAGGTCGTCATGGGTCGCCGGCCCGAGGCGACCGTCGCCGACCACCTGCGTCCGCTCGGCGTCCGCTACGACGCCGAGGTGGCCGCGGCCGTGTCGGTGGCCGGCGAGGCGCTCGACCACGTCCGCGGCAACGTCGCCTTCCTGCTGCACGAGGACGGCGTCGACGAGGCCGACGCCGTCGGCTACGCCATGCGATGGGGGCTCGTGAACAAGGACCGGGCGCGCAAGATGATCCAGTTCCTCACCGACCCGACCTGGCGCGCCTACATCTCCTGCTACCTCGAGGGCCTGCCACTGTGCCGGACTTCGTCGACGGCGACCCCACCCGCTTCCAGCGCCTGCTCGACGATCAGTTGATCCCGGCTGACCTGGTCTGAGAGTCAGATCTGTTCGACGAGGCGGCGGGCGATGACCTTGAGGCACAGGGTCTCGTCGGCGCCCTCGAAGATCGACAGCACGCGGGCGTCGACGAAGTAGCGGCTGACCGGGTACTCCTCGGCGTAGCCGAAGCCGCCGTGGATCTGCATGGCCTCGCGGGTCACCCACTCGGCGGCCTTGCACACGTAGGCCTTGACCATCGACGCCTCGAGCAGGCCCTCGCCGCGGCCCATCATCTTGGCCACCTCGTAGGCGAACTGGCGGGCGGCCTGGATGAGCACGGCCATGCGTCCGAGCTTGGCCTGCGTGAGCTGGTAGTCGGCGATGGGATGGCCGAACACGACGCGGTCCGCCGCGTACTGGCGTGCCTCCTCGTAGGCCGCCTGCATGACCCCGACGGCGCGCGCGGCGGTCTGCAGCCGGCCGTTCTCGAACCCGGCCATCTGGTAGTAGAAGCCGCGCCCGAGGCCGTCGTCGAGACCGACCTGGTTCTCGGCGGCGACGAACCAGTTGTCGAAGGCGATCTCGTAGGAGTGCATGCCGCGGTAGCCGATCGTGTCGATCGGGCGGCCCTCCATCTTGCCGCCGCCCGGCGAGTCGTCCGCGACGTCGCCCTCGCTCTGCACGAACTCGAACCCGTGTCCCTGCCCGACCGGCTTGGGCACGACGAACATCGACAGCCCTCGATGGCTCTTCGAGCGGTCGGGATCGGTGCGGGCCAGCAGCATGAGCGCGTCGGCGCGCGCACCGAAGGTGCACCACGTCTTGACGCCGTTGATCAACCAACCGCCGTCGGTGCGGGTGGCGGTGACCTTCACGCCCGCGACGTCGGAGCCGTAGTCGGGCTCGGTCACGGCGACGGCCGCCATGACCTCGGCCGTGGCCAGCCGCGGCAGCCACGACTGCTTCTGCTCCTCGGTGCCGCCGGCCAGCAGCGCGCGGGTCAGGATCTCGGGACGCGTGATGAGCGATCCGCCGACGCCGAGCGAGCCGCGGGACAGCTCCTCGGTGGCCACGACCATGCCGAGGTACTCGCTCTCGCCGCCCTCGCTGTAGCCGCCGTACTCGGCCGGGATCGACAGGCCGAACCCACCCATCTCGGCCAGCCCGGAGATGATGTCGTCGGGGATGTCCTCGTTGTGGCGGTGGACGTGCTCGGCGACCGGTCGGATCTTGTCCTCGGCGAAGCGGCGGAACGCGTCCTGCACGAGCTCGAAGTCCGCGTCGAGGTGCCGCGGACCTTCGTCGGCGGCCAGGCCGGCCAGGAACGCGGGGCGCGGTACGCGGCGACGAACGCGCGGGCGTCGTCGAGCGCGTCGGGCGTCGACCCCCCAGTCGGCCTCGCGTCCGTAGACCTTGGCGGCCAGGTCGGCGACGGCATCGGCCACGAACGCGCACGCCATCGCGGCTTCGACGTCGCCCTTGTCGCCGTAGCTGAGCATCGCCCGACCCGTTCCCACCGCGGCCGCGGCGTGGGCGAGGTCGTAGGCGAGCACCTGGTGGTCGTCGATCGATCCCGACGCGGCCAACGCACGCGTGGCGGACACGACCACCTCCTGCGCGAGGTCGAGCGCAGCCTTGGCGGCGGGCAGATCGGGCGTCGCGGGCGCATCCGCCGCGGGTTCGTGAGCGGTCATGGCCAGACAGTACCGACGGCGCAACCGCGACCGAAAAGTAGGGTCGAAAGCCCTATTCAGCCGCACACGGACGCGTGCCACTCTGGTGTTGACACCGCGTCGAGAGAGGCCCTGATGGACCACTGCCACACGCACACGCACGATGAGGCGAGCGGCCTGTGCCGCGCTTGCCACCGTGAGTTCTGCGAGCAGTGCCTGGTCTACTCGTACGGACGGGGCAAGCCCCCGTACTGCGTGCGCTGCGCCCTGATCGCGGCGGGCACCACGCCCAGCGACACGTGGGTGGCCGAGCACTACATCAGCGCCTGATCAGATCGCCTGCCAGCGCCGGGCCGCCGCCCGCTGCAGCACCTGAGCCGTCGCTTCGCGGCACCGCGTGTCGAGCATCCAGGTCACGAAGTCGTCGGACGGCACCGGTCGCGACACGAAGTAGCCCTGGGCCCGGTCGCATCCCATCTCGGCCAGCTGCTCGAGGGTGTCGTCGTCCTCGACGCCCTCGGCCACGACGTCGAGGCCGAGGTTGTGGCTGAGGTCGATGATGGAGCGCACGATCGTCAGGTCGCTCTCGTCGGTCACCATCGTCCCGACGAACGAGCGGTCGATCTTGAGCTCGTCGATGGGCAGGTTCTTGAGGTAGGCGAGCGACGAGTAGCCGGTGCCGAAGTCGTCGATGCTCGTGGCGGCGCCGAGCGCCTTGAGCTTGCCCAGCACCTCCATCGCGTAGAGCGGATCGTCCATCAGCTCGCTCTCGGTGATCTCGAGCATGAGCATCGACGGCGTCGACCCCGCGTTCGGCCAGCAGCTGGTCGAGCCACGCGCGGCAGCTCGAGGTCGTAGAGGTTGCGCACCGACAGGTTGACCGCCACCGGCAGCGTGCACGCCACGGTCGCGCCATTCGCAGATCGCTGTCGACTGCATGTTCGAGCACCCACCGGGTGAGCGACTGGATCATGCCCGACACCTCGGCCAGCTCGATGAACTCGCTCGGCGGCAGCAGCCCGTGGATCGGGTGCGTCCCAGCGCACGAGGGCCTCGGCGGCGCGGACGCTCGCCGGTGGCCAGGTCGATCGACGGCTGGAAGTGCAGCACCAGCTCGTCCTCGTTGATGGCGCGGCGCAGCTCGCCGAGCAAGCGACAGGCGACGGATGCTCGACTGGTCGTGCTCGGGCGCGTAGACGGCCACGCCACCACCGGTGCGCTTGGCCGTGTACATCGCCACGTCGGCCCGGCGGGCCAGCGTCTCGGCGTCGACGGCGTGCTCGGGGTACACGGCGATGCCGATGCTGCCGTTGACCTGCAGGCTGATCCCGCCGAGGTGGAAGGGTTGTTCGAGCGCGGCCCGGATCCGGGTGGCCACCTCCTGGGCCGGCCGGCAGGTCGCCCGGCTCGGTCAACAGCACGGCGAACTCGTCGCCGCCGAGACGGGCGACGACGCTCGCTGCCCTCGAGCAGCTCCTCGAGCCGGTGGCTCAGCTCGATCAGCAGGCGGTCGCCGTGGTCGTGGCCGAGCGCGTCGTTGATCTCCTTGAACTGGTCGAGGTCCATCACGAGCAGGGCCACGGGGTCGAGGGTGTGCGACGACCGCCGCAACGACCGGCGCAGGCGGTCGGTCAGGTTGGACCGGTTGGGGAGCCCGGTCAGACCGTCGTGGAGGGCCTGGCGTCGCAGCACCTCGGCCGCGGTGACCTGCTCGGTCACGTCCTGCAGCGAGACGCCGACCGACCCGCCCGGCAGCGGGAAGACGTTGGCGGAGAAGATCGACCCGCCGAGCTTGTCGCCCTCGAACCGCAGGTCCTCGAAGCGGAAGCCCTCACCCGAGCGGATCACGTCGCCGAGGGCTTCGGTGATGAGCTGGCCCGCGGTCTCGTTGGCCGGGGTCAGGATCTCGGACAGGCGCCGGCCGATGGCGTCGTCGGCGGGCGGCTCGATCAGGTGGGCACCCTCGGGGTTGACGGCCAGCAGCGACGAGGCTGGAGGCGTCGTCGACGGCGATCCTCCGGTCGTCGAGCCCGAAGACGAACAGCGCGACGTCGAGGTCGCTCGACCAGGTTCACGTACTGGTCGATGTGCTCCTCGGCCAGCTTGCGGTCGGTGACGTCGACCATGACGCCGCGGACGCTGGCCGACCGCGCCGTTGGCGTCGACCTCGACCCGCATGCGGTCCTGCAGCCACACCACGCTGCCGTCGGGACGGATGAACCGGTACTCGACCTCGCAGTTCTCGCCCGCCTTGACCGCGGTCTGGTAGCGCTCGGCCACCCACTCGACGTCGTCGGGGTGCACGTGCTCGGCCCAGAAGTGCGGCTGGGCCCAGTTGTCGGCCGGGTAGCCGATGATCTCCTCGGCGCGGCGGTTGACGTAGAGCGTCGTCGGGCTGTGGGTCAGCTGCTCCCACACGACGGCGTCGATGCCGCCCATGAGATCGATGTAGCGGCCCCGGACCTCGCGCTCGACCTCGGCGATGCCGCCGACGACCGCGATGATGAACGCGGACGCGAGCGTGTAGACGAGGAAGGGCGCCCACCCGTGGCCGGGGTTGTTGACCCACAGCACGCCGGCGACGCCGATGCAGCCGACGACGCGCCCTCGGCCGCGATCCTGCGACCGAACGCGACCGCCGAGGTGGCGTTGATGGCCAGCATCACGAGCAGGATCGGCGCTGACGAGCTCGGGGGCGAAGGCCAGGAACGCGACGACCACCACCTGGTCGCTGAACGCGATGATCGGGCTCAGGCGGTTGCGTGCGGCGCATCGCCGCGTCGTAGAGGTAGTTGTACGGGATCATCAGCCACGATGAGGGCGGCGGCGATCCAAGGTCCGTGCGGACCGGCCACGGGCAGGAGGGCGGCACCGGCGACGGCCACGATCGCCACGTAGCGGGCGCGCAAGCGTCATGCGCCAGACCTGCAGCTGGCGCTCCCGGTGACTCGAGGAGCGAGCTGTCGTCACGCTCCGCCGAGCTCGTGCTCGATTGGGGCCCCGCTCATTGCCGCCTTGTGTCCCTCCAATGGTCGACTCGGGTCGGGCACGCGTGCGTAGGCTCAGCTGTCCACCCGCACCCCCCATCGACCGCGCAGAGGTGTCACGTGACGATTCACGATCGGCCGTTCGGCCGCTATTTGGAGGATTTCGTGCGTCGGTGACGTCTATCGGCACTGGCCGGGCAAGACGATCACCGAGGCCGACGACCACCTGTTCTGCATGATCACCATGAATCACCACCCGACCCACACCAACAACTGGTTCGCCGAGCACGAGTCGCCCATGGGCAAGCCGCTGGTGGTGGGCAACCTCGTGTACTCGCTGGTGCTGGGCATGAGCGTGCCCGACGTGAGCGGCTCGGCCATCGCCAACCTCGAGGTCGAGACGCTCACCCACAAGCAAGCCCGACCTTCCACGGCGACACCATCTACGCCGAGACGCGGGTGCTCGACACCAAGGCGTCGTCGTCCAAGCCCGACCGCGGGCATCGTCACCGTCGAGACCAAGGGCATCAACCAGCGGGGCGAAGAGGTCTGCTACTTCCGCCGCAAGGTGATGGTCTGGAAGCGCGACTCGGCCCCGCCCCGCGGGCGGCCCTACGACGAGTCGATCTGGGACGCGCCCGAGCGTTGACCGCGCGGTCCGCCACGCACCCGTTGCTCGAGTGGGCCGACGGTCACCGACGCGACCTCCCGTGGCGGCGGACGCGCGACGCCGTGGCGGGTGCTCGTCAGCGAGGTGATGCTGCAGCAGACGCAGGTTGCCCGGGTGCTCGGCCCCTACGAGGCATTCATCTCACGGTTCCCCGATCCGACGACCTGCGCGTCGGCCGAGGTGGGCGAGGTCGTGCGCCGATGGGAGGGCCTCGGCTACAACCGCCGCGCCGTCAGCCTGCACCGCGCCGCGGTCTGCATCGTCGAGCGGCACGGTGGTCGCGTCCCCGACGAGCTCGACGCGCTGCTCGCCCTGCCCGGGGTCGGTCCGTACACCGCACGCGCCGTGCTGGCCTTCGCCGACGAGCGCGACGTCGGGGTGGTCGACACCAACGCGGCCCGCGTCCTGGCCCGTCGGGCGGGCCGGTCGCTCGGGCGGCGCGAGGTCCAGCAGATGGCCGACGAGTCGGTGCCGCCCGGGCAGGCGTGGGCCTGGAACCAGGCCATGCTCGACCTGGGCGCGACCGTGTGCACGAGCCGCCGTCCCCGCTGCGACGAGTGCCCTGTCACGGGAGGGTGCGAGTGGCACCGCGCCGGGTGCCCCGACCCCGACCCGGCGCGTCGGGTCGGCGGGGGTCACGACCGGGCAGTCCCGGTTCGAGGGCTCGGACCGCCAGGGCCGCGGTCGGCTGGTGGCCGCGCTGCGCCGGGACGGGCGCGTCGCGGCGAGCCGGATGGCCGAGGCCGCGGGGTGGCCCGACGACACCGGTCGCGCCACGGCGGTGGCGGTGGGACTGGTGCGCGACGGCCTGGCCGTCGCCGACCCCGACGGGTCGATCAGGCTCCCGTGATCAGGCTCCGGCCGGTGATCAGGACGTCAGGTGCTCGAGGACGAGCCGGTTGACGATCTCGGGCTGCTCGAGCAGCAGGAAGTGCCCGGCGTCGGCGATGATCTCGACCCGCGAACCCTCCGCCGGCAGGTAGGCGGAGGCGTTGTCGGCGATCCGGACGGTCATGCAGCCGTCGTCGGCCCGTGCAGGTACAGGGTCGGTTGGGGCGTGGGCCGGCTGCACGCCTCTTGCTGCGGTTGCAGCTCCGGCACCTGCAGGTCGGGCTGGAACATGGCCCGGTAGTAGCCGACGGCGGCGGCCAGGTGCTCGGGTTCGCCGAGCGCGTCGCGGACGTGATCGACGTCGACGGCGCCGTCGTAGCCGGGCGACCAGTCCTGCCACAGCCGGGCGATGAACTCGAGGTCGTTCAGGCCGACGGCCAGATCGGCGAGCGGGTTCTGGAAGAAGAAGATGTACCAGGACCGCCGCAGCTGGTCGAAGTCGAGCATCGCCGCGGCGATGGCGTTGAGCGGGGGCACCGCGGCGGTGACCACGCGTCGCCAGCGATCGGGTTCGAAGGCCGCCGCACCGTAGGTGGCCATGGCGCCCCAGTCGTGGCCGAGGATGACCGCGTCGGCGTCGCCCCCGAGCGCGTCGTGCAGCGCGATCGCGTCGCTGACGATCGCCCCGAGCTGGTAGTGGCCGTCGGGCGCGAGCGAGGTGGGGGCGTAGCCGCGCAGGAACGGCGCGACCGCGTGGAACCCCGCGTCGGCCAGCGCCGGCAGCTGGTGGCGCCATCCCCACGGCGTGTCGGGGAAGCCGTGCAGGCACAGCGCGAGGGGCCCGGTGCCCGCCTCGAGGTAGGCGAAGTCGATCCCGTTGGCCGTCACGCGGCCCTCGTGCAGATCCGCGGGATGGATGCTCATCTGCTCACCTTTTCAGGCGGCCGAGACTCTTGTCACATTGCGGGACAGACGTGTAGCCGTGTGATTACGCTGCGTGCAGATTCTGGTGTGCACGACCCGGGGGTTTCCACGGGGCTATCGGGGGGTGAACGTTCGTTGAACGTGACGTTCTACGGGGTCCGGGGGTCGACCCCGTGTTCGTGCGACGCCAACCGCCGCTACGGCGGCAACACCGCCTGCGTGAGCGTCGACTTCCCGGGTGCCGACCCGATCGTGTTCGACCTCGGCACCGGCCTGCGCTTCTGGGGCGCCCGGTTCCCCGCCGAGGCGCCGTTCCACGGCCACGCGCTGGTCACCCACCTGCACTGGGACCACGTGCAGGGCCTGCCGTTCTTCGCGCCGGTGCTGCGGCCGGGCGCCACGCCTCGACGTCTACGCGCCGCCGCCGGACACCGCCACGCTCGAGCAGGCCTTCGACGAGTTCATGGCGCCGCCCTACTTCCCGGTGCGGGTGGCCGACCTGCCCGGTGAGCTCACCTTCCACCCGGTGGCCGACGGCCGAGTTCGCCATCGGCGACGTGCGCGTCCTGTCCCGTTCGGTTCCCCACATCGGCCCGACCAACGGCTACCGCGTCGAGCGCGACGGCGTCTCGGTGGCCTACATCAGCGACCACCAGCAGCCGGTCGACGGGTCGTCCGCCGTCCCGACCGCGGTGCTCGAGCTGTGCGACGGCGCCGACCTCGTGATCCACGACGCGCAGTACACGCCCGACGAGTTCGAGACGAAGGCCCACTGGGGCCACTGCACGGTCGACTACGCCGTGCGCGTGGCCGCCGAGTCCGGTGCGCGCCGCCTGGCGCTGTTCCACCACGATCCCGAGCACGACGACGCCACGATCGACGCATCGTGGCCGACGCCCGCCGCCGGGCCGAACGCCATCGGCGTGTCGGTGGTGGCCGCGTCCGAGGGCGCCACGATCCCGCTCGGCACCGTGGCCGCCGCCCTGCGCTAGCCCCGGTAGCCTCACGAGCCGTGACCGACATCACGAGCGACGGCTCGTCCTTCGACTCGGCCAAGTACCGCCAGGTGCTCGGCCACTTCCCGACCGGCGTCACGCGTGATCACCGCCATCGTCGACGGCACGCCGGTGGGCATGGCCGTCGGATCGTTCGCCTCGCTCTCGCTCGAGCCGCCCCAGGTGCTGTTCTGCGCGGCGCACAGCTCGACGACGCTGGCCCAAGATCCGCCAGGCCGGCTCGTTCTGCGTCAACATCCTGTCCGAGAGCCAGGAGGACGTGTGCCGCGTCTTCGCCAGCAAGGCCGAGGACAAGTTCGCCGAGATCGGGTGGAAGCGCTCGGGCACCGGCTCGCCGCTGCATCGAAGGGCGTGCTGGCCTACATCGACTGCGAGATCGCCTCGATCGTGCCGTCGGGTGACCACGACATCGTCGTGGGCGCGGTGCACGACCTCGAGGTGCATGCACGAGGGCGGCCCCCTGCTGTTCTTCCGCGGCGGCTACGGCCGCTTCCAGCTCTAGCGGCGACGGATGCCGATCTACGCCCTCGGCGATCGCGAACCCTCGATCGCCGACGACGCCTACATCCACCCCGACGCGGTGATCATCGGCTCGGTGACGATCGGTCCGCAGTCGTCGGTGTGGCCGTGCGCGGTGCTGCGCGGCGACGACGGCGACATCCGCATCGGAGCCCGCACGTCGATCCAGGACGGATGCGTGCTGCACTGCGCGCCGGACCTACCGACCATCGTGGGCGACGGCTGCGTGATCGGCCACATGGTCCACCTCGAGGGCTGCACGATCGAGGACGGGGCCCTGGTCGGCAACGGCTCGGTCGTGCTGCACCGCGCCGTCGTCCGCGCCGGGCGCGGTCGTGGGATCGAACGCGGTGGTCACCAACGGGATGGAGGTGCCGTCGGGGGCGATGGCGCTCGGCGTCCCGGCCAAGCTGCGCGAGACCGGCCGCGACCTCGCCCCGCTGATCCAGCCCGGGATGGAGAGCTACGTGGCGCGCGGCGCGAGGTACCGCAGAGATCTCCGACGGCTGGCATAGGTGGTCGACGCGACGGAGCGGAGCGAAGTCGCTGGCACGAGGACACCCGGATGGCGAAGCCGTCCGCCGGGAGGCTTGCCGACCAGAGGACCTAGGAGGTCGCGGAGTTGAGCCAGTGGAAGGGGGACATCGGGAGGTTCCGCACGATGGTGAAGGCCACCATGACCACCACGAGGGGCACGCACAGCCACGGTGACGACATGGGGATCGGTTTGAGCGGACGACCCATGCGCGTCGCGGTCCAGGCCACGAAGGCGTAGGCGCAGCACCGGCAGCAGCAGCACGAACAGCAGGTTGTGGTCCATGGCGCCGACCACGTCGCCGTGCAGCAACGAGTGCACCGCTCGGGTGGCGCCGCACATCGGGCAGTCGAGCCCGGTGAGCATCTTGGTCGGGCACTGCGGATAGGCCGACGAGTGGTTCGGGTCGACCGCCGCGATGTAGGCGCAGGCCGCCAGGCCGACCACCAGCGCCGCCCCGGGCAGCGCCCAGGGAGCCAGCTTGGGGGTGAACGGACCCGATCGGGTCGCGACCTCGGACATCACGGCGACTGTAGCGAAGGCCCCGCCGGATAGGGTGCCGAGCCATGGCCCCGACACCCGCTGCGACGTGCCGTCGATCCGGGTCGGATCGGCATCTGGACCGGTTCCCTCGACCCCCGTCCGTCGGCCGAGGCCGCCGAGCGGGTGGCCGAGCTCGACGAGCTCGGGTACGGCGCCGTGTGGTTGCCCGAGGCCGTCGGGCGCGACCCGCTCGTGAGCGCCGGCCATGCTCCTCGGCGCCACGCCCAGGATCGTGCTGGCCACCGGCATCGCCAGCATCTACGCCCGTGACGCGATGACGATGTCGGCCGGGCACCGCACCTTGACCGAGGCCTTCCCGCACCGGTTCCTGCTCGGCCTCGGCGTCAGCCACCAGCCCATGGTCGAGGGCCTGCGCGGACACGACTACTCGCGTCCGCTGGCCGCGATGCGCACCTACCTCGACGCGATGGACGGGGCGCTGTTCTTCGGCGCGGCGCCGTCGCACGACCCCCAACGCGTCCTGGCCGCGCTCGGTCCCAAGATGACGCGCGCTCTCGGCCGAGCGGGCATCCGGCGCCCATCCGTACTTCGTCCCCGTCGAGCACACCGCATGGGCGCCGCGGCGAGCTCGGGCCCGACCCGCTCCTGTGCGTCGAGCAGGCCGTCGTGCTCGAGGCCGACCCGGCGCAAGGCGCGCGAGATCGCGCGCGATCCACACGGCGCTCTACGTCACGCTGCCCAACTACACGAACAACCTTCGGCGCCACGGGTTCGGCGACGACGACTTCGCGGACGCCGGCAGCGACCGGTTGATCGACGCCATCGTGGCGTGGGGCGATCTCGAGGCCGTCGTCGCCCGGGTCGACGCCCACCTGGCCGCCGGAGCCGATCATGTGTGCATCCAGGTCGTGACCCCCGACCACAGCCCGGCCCCCGACGAGTGGCGCCGGCTGGCCGGAGCCCTGCTCGCCTGAACCTGCTCGCCCGAACCTGCTCGCCCGGGCCCGAATCGCATTCGGAGCGGGCGGGTCCCGGCCGGTAGCGTGGGCGGGCGCTCGAGGGACGGGCGTCGGATACACCGGGACACGGGAGCAGCACGATTTCTGGAATCGCCGCGCCGGCGAGCACCCGCGACGGCTGGAGGCTGATCCTCGGCACGTTGCGATCGCAGCGGGGATCGGTGGCCTTCGGCGTCGTGGTCGGCCTGATCTGGACGATCGGGCGCGTGAGCGTGCCCCTGCTGGTCTCGGCGGCCATCGACGACGCCATCACGCCCGGCCACACCTCGGCGCTGTGGCCCTGGACGGCGGTCATCCTGGCCGTCGCCCTGGTCGTGGCCGTGAACACGGGTCTGCGCCGGTTCTGGGCGTTCAAGGTGTCACGCACGTCCGAGCGCATGCTGCGCGACCGCATCTTCGCCCACCTGCAGCGCCTCCACTTCGCCTTCCACGACACGGTGCAGACCGGCGACCTCATGAGCCGGGCCAACACCGACCTCGAGCAGGTCCAGCAGTTCGTCGTGATGATCCCTCTGACGATCTGCAACTTCGTGACGGTGCTCGCCGTCACGGTGATCCTGGCGATCATCGATCCGTGGCTGACCGTGCTGGCGCTCGGCTCGCTGCCCCTCGTCAACGTGCTGGCCCGCCGGTTCAGCCTGCGGCTGCAACCCAAGGCGATGGCCATCCAGCGCGAGTCGGCCGAGCTGGCGTCGGTGGTCGAGGAGACGGTGAGCGGGGTGCGCATCGTCAAGGGCTTCGGCGCCGAGAAGGTGCAGGCGGCGCCGGCTGGCCACCGAGGCCGACGACCTCTACGACGCGTCGATGGGCGCGGCGCGTGGTGCGGGCGAGGTACCTGCCTGCGCTCGACGCCCTGCCGAGCATCGGGCTGATCCTGGTCCTGGCCTACGGCGGCCACCAGGTGCTCGACCAGCCAGCTCGAGCTGGGCACGTTGGTCGCGTTCAACCTCTACATCGGCCTGCTCATCTGGCCGCTGCGCATGATCGGCCAGATCATCGCGCTCGGTCAGCGGGCGGCCGCGTCGGCCCAGCGCGTCGAGGCCGTGCTGGCCACCGATCCCGTCATCGTCGACGACCACGCGTCGGCCAGCCTTCCGCCGACCGGCGGCGAGGTGCGCTTCGACGACGTGTCGTTCGGCTACGAGGGCGGCCGCGACGTGCCCGTGCTCGAGAACCTGAGCCTCGTCATCGGGCCGGGCGAGTCGGTGGCGCTGGTCGGGCGCGACCGGCAGCGGCAAGTCGACCGTGGCGCGGTTGCTGCCCCGCTTCTACGACGTCGACGGTGGACGGGTCCTGCCTCGACGGGGTCGACGTCCGCGACCTCGGGCTGCACGAGCTGCGCCGGCGCGATCGGCATCGTGTTCGAGGAGACCTTCCTGTTCAGCGACACGATGGCCAACAACATCGCGTTCGCCGATCCCGACGCCGACGACGAGCAGATCGACCGGGCCGCCCGGCTGGCCGGGGCCGACGAGTTCATCGCCGCGCTGCCCGACGGCTACCGCACCGAGATCGGCGAGCGCGGGCTTCTCGCTCTCGGGCGGCCAGCGGCAGCGCATCGCCATCGCCCGGGCGATCCTGGCCGATCCCCGGGTGCTGATCCTCGACGACGCGACATCGTCGGTCGACCCGACGAAGGAGCACGAGATCCGCGATGCCTTGGCCGAGGTCATGCGGGACCGCACCACGATCGTGATCGCCCACCGCCCGGCCACGATCGCGCTCGCCGATCGCGTCGTGCTGCTCGAGCCACGGGCGCATCGTCGCCGAGGGCACCCACGACGAGCTGCTGGCCACGAGCGACGCCTACCGCCAGGTGCTGGCGGCGGCCGAGGCGTTCACCGGCGACGGAGAGCTGGTGGGCGATGTGGGGTAACGCCGGCGTCGACGAGGCCGACCGCCTCGACCGCGAGCAGGCGCGGCTGGTGCTGCGCCGCGCCCTCGACATGCTGCGCCCGTACCGGCGGCAGGTGATCGTCTCGCTCATCGCTCATGGTGCTGTGGACCCTGTCGGTCCTGGCCGGTCCGCTGCTCGTCCGCTACGGCATCGACCAGGGCATCACCCGACACGACTACGCCGCCCTCGACGGTGCGGTGGCCGCCTACGTGGTCGTCGCCATCTGCACCTACTTCGTGTACCGCCGCCTGGTCGTCGACGTGTCCCTGGCCGGCGAGGGGTTCCTGCGCGACCTGCGCACGCGGGTCTTCGATCACCTGCAGCTGCTCTCGATGCCGTTCTACGACCGCGAGAAGGCCGGCGTCCTGGTGTCGCGCATGACCTCCGACGTCGATTCGCTGGCCGAGCTCGTGCAGATGGGCCTGCTCATGTTCCTCATGAACGGGCTGCTGCTGTGTCCTGTCGCTGATCGTGCTGGCCATCGTGTCGTGGCAGCTGCTGCTCGTGTGCCTGCTGGCGGTGCCGCTGGTCGTGGTGGCGAGCATCCGCTTCCAGCGCGAGTCGAACCGGGCCTACCTGCACGTGCGCGACCGCATCGGCCACACCCTGTCCACGCCTGCAGGAGGGCATCTCGGGGGTCCGGGTGATCCAGGCCTACGGCCGCGAGCAGGTCACCGATCGACCGCTTCGCCGACCGCAGCCGGGATCTCTACGACGCGCACATGCGCTCGGTGCGCGCCCAGGCGTGGTACCTGCCGGTGATCGAGTTCGCCGGACTCGGCATCGACGGCACTCGTGGTGGGCATCGGCGGCTGGATGACCATCCAGGGCGTGGTCACGATCGGCACGATCGCGTTCTTCCTGCTCACGCTGAACAACCTGTTCGAGCCGGTGCAGCAGCTGAGCCAGCTGTTCAACATGCTGCAGTCGGCCGGCGCCGGCCTCAAGAAGCTGTTCGAGCTGCTCGACACGCCCGTCGACGTGCCCGAGCGGGCCGGGGCGGTCGATCTGCCGAGCCAGGGCGAGGTGGTCGTCGACCACGTGTCGTTCGCCTACGCCGGGGCGGCGCCGGTGCTGCACGACGTCAGCCTCACGATCGCACCGGGCGAGCGGCTGGCGCTGGTGGGACCGACGGGCGCCGGCAAGTCGACGCTGGCGAAGCTGATCGCCCGGCTGTACGACCCGACCGAGGGTGCGGTGCGCTTCGCCGGCGTCGACCTGCGCGAGGCCACCCTCGGCTCGCTGCGGCACCGGATCGTCGTCGTGCCTCAAGAGGGCTTCCTGTTCCACGGGACCATCCGCGACAACGTGCGGGTGGCCCGCGAGGGCGCCACCGACGACGAGGTCGACGCGGCGCTGCGCGACGTCGGCGTGCTACGAGCGCTTCGCGGCGCTGCCCGACGGGCTCGACACCGAGGTCAACGAGCGCGGCACGCGCCTGTCGGCCGGCGAGAAGCAGCTGGTGTCGCTGGCCCGCGCCGCGCTCGTCGATCCGGCGCTGCTCGTGCTCGACGAGGCGACCTCGAGCCTCGATCCCGGCACCGAGCTGCTGGTCGAGCGGGCCATGGACCGGATCATGCAGGGCCGCACGGTCGTCGTGATCGCCCACCGCCTGTCGACCGCCGAGCGCGCCGACCGGGTGGGCGTGGTGTCGGGCGGGCGGCTGGTCGAGGTCGGGCACCCACGCCGACCTCGTCGCCGACGAGGGCCACTACGCCGCGCTGTTCGCCACCTGGTCCGGCGGTCTCTCCGGCAGTGGCCTGACTCACACGGTGAAGCCAGTGGCCCAGCATCTCGCCGACGTGCGTCCGGCTCGGAGGGCTGGGCGAAGTAGTACCCCTGGGCCAGGTTGCAGCCGAGGCCCCGCAGGCGCTCGAGCTGGTCGAAGGTCTCGACGCCCTCGGCGATGGCCTCGAGCTCGAGCGTGTTGGCCAGGTTGACGATGGCGGCGACGATGGTCGAGTCCTCGGGATCGGGACCGAGCCCGGCCACGAACGACTGGTCGACCTTGAAGCACGTCGACGGGGAAGCGGCGCAGGTAGCTGAGCGACGAGTAGCCGGTGCCGAAGTCGTCGATGGCCAGCGTCACCCCGATGGCCTTGAGCTCCCAGAGCGTGTCGATCACCGCCGGAGGCGTCGTCCATCAGCACGCTCTCGGTGATCTCGAGGCAGAGCTTGGCCGGCGTGAGGCCCGACCCGTCGAGCACGCCCTGCACCAGGATGGGGAGGTTCGACGTCGTCAGCTGGCGGGCCGACAGGTTGACGTGGATGCGGGGTGCGTCGGCCCCGAACTGCTCCTCCCAGCGGCGACCGTGCTCGCACGCGGTGCTCAGCACGCGCAGGCCCAGACCGACGATCAGCCCGGTCTCCTCGGCCAGTCCGATGAAGTCGTGGGGAACCATCAGGCCCCGCGTCGGGTGGTCCCAGCGGGCCAGCGCCTCGACGCTCGTGACCCGGCCGGTAACCGAGGTCGACGACCGGCTGGAAGCGCACGACGATCTCGCCGTTCTCGATGCCGTTGGCCAGCTCCTCGGAGAGCTCGAGGCGGTGGGCCGTCCGACGCCGCATGCTCTCGTCGTAGATCTCGAGGCGGGCCCGACCGAGGTCCTTGGCGCGGTACATGGCGGCGTCGGCGTCGCGCAGGATCGCCTCGGGGTGCACGTGGCCGGCGGACAGGGCGATCCCGATGCTGGCCGTGATGGTCAGGTCGGCGCCGCCGATGTCGAAGGGTCGGTTCTCGATGCTGGCCGCGACGCGGTGGGCGACGGCCAGGGCGTGGTCCTGGTCCGTCGACGTCACCGCACAGGATCACGAACTCGTCACCACCCATGCGGGCCACGGTGTCGGCCGGCCGCACGACGGCCGAGATGCGCTGCGCGGCCTGGGCCAGCAGCTCGTCGCCGGCGTCGTGGCCGAGGGTGTCGTTGACCTGCTTGAAGCGGTCGAGGTCGAGGAACAGCAGGGCCACCAGCCGGGACTCGCGCTCGGCCCGCGCCAGCTCGAGCTCGAGATGGTCGAGCAGCAGCGCCCGGTTGGGCAGGCCGGTCAGCGGGTCGTGGGTGGCCTGGTGGGCCAGGTCGGACTCGAAGCGCTTGCGCTCGGTCACGTCGCGACCGACGGTCGAGACCTGGTGGATCGAACCGTCGGCCCGCACGATCGGCGTCATCACCTGCCACACGAGGATCTCGGTGCCGTCGGCCGCGAACATCGGGAGCTCGCCGGTCCAGCGCTCGCCCCGGCGCAGCGGCGCTGGATCTCGCGCTGGTAGATCGGCAGGCCCTCGCGGCGTGTAGAGAGCGGCGCTCGAGACGTTCGAGATGTCGCGGTCGACGAACCCGAAGGTCTCCCGGGCCGGCCCGGTTCAGGTAGACGAGCTTGCCCGTGTGTCCGTCGGTCATGCCGACGAGGTCGCTCGTGGTCTCGACGATCTCGGCCAGTCGGCGTGTTCTGCTCCTGGGCGACCACCAGCTCGGTGACGTCCTCGAGCGAACCGATGATGCCGGTGACCGAGCCGCTCCTCGTCGAGGGTGGCCGCGCTCTGGTTGCGGATCCAGCGCACGAAGCCGAGCGAGTCGATGATGCGGTACTGGTCCCGGTACACGAGGCCGTCGCGCGAGCACGCCGAGCAGGCCCTTGGCCACCCGGTCGTAGTCGTCGGGGTGCACCGGGGCCATCGCCTCGTCGTAGGTGGTCGGGTTGACGGCCATGCGGGTGATCTCGGCCCACTGCGGGTTGACGTAGGACGACCCGGCCCTCGGTGTCGGCCTGGTACACGCCGGCCGGGATCGACTCGGTCAGGGTGCGGAACCGGTTCTCGCTCTCGGTGAGGGCGTCGACGGCCAGCTTGCGCTCGGTGATGTCCTCCATGACCGAGTGCAGCACCCGCTCGCCGTTCTCGCGCAGCAACGTCGTGCCGCCGCTGACCCAGACGACCTTCGCCGTCGGGGCGCATCAGCCGTCGGTCGCGGTCGATGCGGTCGATCTCGCCGCGCAGCAGGCGGCGGATCTCGTCGTGGTAGGGCCCGGCGTCGTCGGGATGCAGCAGTCCCTTCCTGAGCATGCGGCTGGATCTCGTCGATGGTGCTGCCCATCATGTCGAGGAAGGCCTGGTTGACCTCGACCAGCGTGCCGTCGAGCTTGCACAGCACCTGGCCGACCGGCGCCTCGTCGATCAGCTTGCGGTAGCGCGCCTCGCTGCGCGCGCAGGGCGTCCTCGGCCTCCTTGCGCTCGGAGATGTTGAGCGCGAGGGCGAAGAACAGGACCGGCCGGCCGTCGGCGTCGCGCTCGAGGGTGGTGGCGCTCGATCACCCACACCGACGTGCCGTCGGCGCGCAGCAGCCGGCGCTCGTGCTCGATCGACTCGACCTTCGCCCTCGAGCAGCCTGGTCGCCATCTCGATCGCGGTGTGCCGGTCCTCGGGATGCACGAGGGCGATGGCGCTGGTGCCCACCAGCTCCTCGGGGGTCGACCCGACCAGGGTGGCGTAGGCCTGGTTGACCTCGATGATCTTGCCGTCGAGATCGACCACGGTCTGGCCGAGGGGGGCCTTGCGCGATGAGGTTGCGGAAGCGTTCGTCGCTCCGGCGCTGGGCGGCGGTCAGCTCGACCATGTCGGTCACGTCGGCGGTGATGCCCACGAACCCGGTGACTCGGCCGTCCTCGTCGAGGATCGGTGCGCCCTGGGCCAGCACGTGGCGGACCTGGCCGTCGGGGCGCACGATCCGCGAGGCGATCTCGAACTCGTCGAGCTTCTCGCCGGCGTCGGTGAAGGCCGTGGCGAGGTCGTGGCGGTCCTCGGGGTGGATGATCGGCGAGATCACCTCGTAGGGGATCGGGCGTCGGGTGGTCGATCCCGGTGATCTCACGCCAGCGGGCGTTGGCGAACACCACGGTGCCGTCGGGGCGCGCCGCGACCATGCCGATCGGCGCCGCATTCGGCCATCTGGCGGAACGGGTCGGAGGGGTCTGCACTCTCGCCACGAGGGCGTGGGCGCGCGTCGGGGTCGCTCATAGGTCGTCCAACCCAGTCGGCACCGCCCGGTGGAACTGTAAGGACGTGGCGGAGCCGGGCATGATCCGGGCAGGGGATTTGTTACTATCCACGTAGGAGAAATTCGTCGACAGGAGCACCTCCCCCATGGCCTCCACCGATCTCGACCTCGACCTCGGTCGCTACAAGCTGGGCTGGAGCGACGAGGAGGACTACGTCTTCAAGCCCAAGCGCGGGCTCGACGAGGACATCATCCAGGAGATGTCCTGGATGAAGGGCGAGCCCAACTGGATGCGCGACTACCGGCTCAAGTCCTACGAGCACTTCAAGCGCCGCCCGATGCCCAACTGGGGTGGCGACATGTCGGAGATCTTCTTCGACGACATCTACTACTACATCAAGCCGACCGACCATCAGGTCGACGCCTGGGACGAGCTGCCCGACTCGGTCAAGGACACCTACGAGAAGCTGGGCATCCCCGAGGCCGAGCGCAAGTACCTGGCCGGCGTGACCGCCCAGTACGAGTCCGAGGTCGTCTACCACCGCAACCGCGAGGATCTCGAGGCGCAGGGCGTCATCTTCACCGACATGGACACGGCGCTGCGCGAGCACCCCGAGATCGTCGGCCTACTTCGGCACCGTGATCCCCAAGAACGACAACAAGTTCGCCGCCCTCAACTCGTCGGTGTGGTCGGGCGGCTCGTTCATCTACGTGCCGCCCGGCGTCAACGTCGAGATGCCGCTGCAGGCCTACTTCCGCATCAACGCCGAGAACATGGGCCAGTTCGAGCGCACGCTGATCATCGCCGACGAGGGCAGCCAGGTGCACTACATCGAGGGCTGCTCGGCGCCGGTGTACACGACCGACTCGCTGCACTCGGCGGTGGTCGAGATCATCGTCAAGCCCAGCGCCCGCGTGACCTACACCACCATCCAGAACTGGTCGAACAACGTGTTCAACCTGGTCACCAAGCGGGCCCGGGTCGAGGCCGAGGGCCACATGGAGTGGATCGACGGCAACATCGGCAGCCGCCTCACCATGAAGTACCCCGCGGTCTACATGGTCGGCCCCAAGGCATCGGGCGAGGTGCTCTCGGTCGCCTACGCCGGCCCCGGCCAGCACCAGGACGCCGGCGCCAAGATGGTGCACGCCGCGCCCGAGACCACCTCGAAGATCGTGTCCAAGTCCATCTCCAAGGACGGCGGCCGCACGAGCTACCGCGGCCTGGTCCGGGTCGAGGACGACGCCTACGGCTGCAAGAGCCACGTGCAGTGCGACGCCCTGATCCTCGACGACCAGAGCGTGTCCGACACCTTCCCCTACATGGAGGTCGGGGCCCGCGATGCCATCATCGGCCACGAGGCCACCGTCTCCAAGGTGGCCGACGAGCAGCTCTTCTACCTGATGAGCCGCGGGCTCTCCGAAGAGCAGGCCATGGGCATGGTCGTCAACGGCTTCATCGAGCCGGTCACCCGCACCCTCCCGATGGAGTACGCCGTCGAGTGGAGCCGGCTCATCGAGCTGCAGATGGAGGGCTCGGTCGGCTGACCGTCGCGCAGGCGTAGCATCGAACCATGCCGATGCGCGAGGAATGCAAGCACTTCGAGAGCCGCACCTACGACGACGGCGAGACCGTCCGCAAATGCGTGCTCGACCTGGCGCCCGAGGCGCCGTGGCGATGCCCGGAGGACTGCCCGCGCTTCGAGCGGCGCCTGGCCGACGTCAACTGGGACCACGGCACCCTGGTCGAACCCGCCCTCGAGGACGAGCCTGACGACGAGGGCATCGCCGAGCTGCTCGACGAGGCGGAGGACATCGTCAACGCCGCCGGTCCGGCCATCGTGGCCGAGGTCGAGGCCGACGACGCCAAGCGCGACGGCCGCTCCAAGGGCAAGCGCAAGGGCTGGTTCCGCTTCGGCCGCTGAGCTCTGATCGTTCCGTGGTGCCGTCAGGACTCACGCAACGTCGAGGCCGCCCCTGCGGCCAGCGCCAGGCACAGGGGAGCGAACAGGCGCCGGTCGAGCCGGCGGAAGCGGGCCGAGGTGCTCACGGGGGACACGACGTCGGTCCGACCGACGAGACCGAGGACCCCACGCGTGGCCAGCGTGGCGGTGACCACCCCGACGCCGACCCGCCGCAGACGCGGTGGCACGAGCCGTCTCCCGCCGACGAGCAGGGCGGCCGACGACAACCCGGCCGCCACGGCGGCACAGGCAGCCGGCCCCGGCACCGACTCGCTGCCGATGACCGCCTCGGCCAGCTCGGCTCGGCTCGAGAAGGGGAACGACGAACCGTTGGCCCACACGAGGTGCAGCACCGCCAGGCCGCCGAGCGCGGTCGCGGTGGCCCCCGGGATCATGCGCACGGGGACACGATACGGGCGCCGACGAGGGCTATCGGGACCCGGTTTTGAACATATGGTTATATATGGGGAAGGGCGAGAAACATCGGAAACGGTGTTGAAAGGTCGTAAAGAGGTAACTACGATCGGACACATGTTCGTTTCGGCCGACATCCGGGATCTCTGCCGCAAGGCGGCCATCGAGGATGTCAGCGTGGCCGGCGACGACGAGTTGTGCGGGGCGGTCGTCGGGTTGGCCGCGGCCCGGTCGGCGTTGGATGCGGCGGAGGGCCATGTGTTGGCCGAGCTCGAGGCTCGGGGGGTGTGCGATCGCGAGTTCGGCTTGTCGACCGCGGGGTGGGTGGCCGACCGCACCCGGGTGCCGCGTGCGGTGGCCACCGGTCGGGTGCGGGTGGCCACCAAGCTGCGCACGCGTGCTGGGCGTCGGTCGACGAGGCGCTGGGTGAGGGGCGGGTCGGGTTCGACCACGCCCGGGTGCTCACCGACGCGGCCAACCCGCGCATCGAGGCGGCCATCGGCGCCGCGCAGGACGAACTGGTGAGCCGGGCCGAGCACGCCCCCTTCGCCATCTGGCGGCGCCAGGTGGCCGAGCTGGTGGCCCTGGTCGACCAGGACGGCGGGTTCGACCCCGAACGCGAGCTGGCCCGCAACCGCCTGCACGCCGACCGGGTCGGTGACAGCGTCGAGATCCGCGGGCAGCTGGTGGGGCCGGCGGCGCTCACCTTCACCCAGGCGCTGGAACAGGCGACCGACGCCCTGTGGCGCACCTACAAGACCGACCATGACGCCGCCCCCGAGTTGGTCATCCCACCCCGGTCGGTGCTGCGAGCCTTGGCGCTGGTCGAGCTGTGCCGCCACGGCCTGGCCGAAACCCGCCCCGGCCCGGTGACCGACATCACCCTCGTCATCAACGCCGCGGACGGCACCGTCGCCACCCCGATGGCGACCCCGTCGACCCGAGGACCTGTTCGCATCTGTGGTGCGACCCGATCCTGCACACCCTCGTCGTCCGACCCTCCGAGCCGCTCGACCTGAAACGATCGGTCCGCTACGCCACCCCCGCCCAACGCCGCGCCCTCGCCATCCGCGACCGCGGCTGCGTGTTCCCCGGCTGTGGCGCCCCACCCAGCTGGTGCGACGCCCACCACATCATCGAATGGGAACACGACGGCGACACCGACATGGCCAACATGGCCCTGCTCTGCCGCCACCACCACGGCGTCACCCACCGCCACGGCTGGACCATGACCGCACTCCCCTCCGGCGGGTTCACCTGGACCACCCCCACCGGCACCACCCTCCACAGCCGAAGACCCGGCGCGCCCTGACCGGGATCTCGGCCGAGTTGAATTTCTCCTACGCCGGTAGTGTATTTTCCGACTCTCCCATGACCACGACGTCTGCCACCTTCGATCCGGCCATCGCTCGGGCCCTGCCGGGGCCCGACTGGCTGCGCGCCCGGCGGGTGGCGGCCGCCGAGCGCGCCCTCGGACTCGAGCCCCCCTCCACCGACGAGGAGGTCTGGCGCTACAGCCCCATCGACGATCTCGACCTCGACCAGTTCTCGTTGGTCGACCTGGCCGAGCCGCCGCCCGAGGTCCCGTTGGGCGCGTTGGCGGTGGTCGATGCGGTCGCCGATCGGGCCGGATCGATCGTGGTGCGCAACGGGCGCGTCGCCCACGTCGAGCTGGCCGAGGTGTGGGCCGCTCGGGGGGTCACCTTCGGACCCGTTGCCGCGCTCGACGACGGCCCCGAGCTGCTCGGCTCGGTGGCCGACCACGGCGGGGCGTCCGACGAGCTCTTCCCCAACCTCAACGACGCCTATGCACACGACCCGATCGCGCTGACGGTGCCGCGGGGCGTCGTGATCGACCGTCCGTTCGTCGTCGTCGACTGGATCGATGCCGACGAGGTCGTCGTGTTCCCGCGCCTGATCGTGCGCCTCGGCGAGGACGCCGAGGTCTCGGTCCTCGACCACCACGGGGGCGACGACGTGTCCGCGCTGGTGGTGCCGACCATCGAGCTCGACGTCGGTCAGGCCGCCCGACTTCGCTACCTCAACGTGCAGCAGCGCGGCGCGGGCACCTGGCAGCTCGCCTCACAGCTGTCGCGCGTCGAGCGCGATGCCACCCTCGTCGCCGCGCAGGCCGCCCTCGGCGGCGACTACGCCCGCACCCGCGCCGACTGCCGCCTCGTCGGTCGGGGCGCCACGGGCAACCTGCTGGCCATCTACTTCGGCGAGGGCGACCAGACGCTCGACTTCCGCACCTTCCAGGACCATGCCGCCCCCGACACGAGCTCGAACCTGCTGTTCAAGGGGGCGGTCGGCGGCCACTCGCGCTCGGTGTACACCGGCCTCATCCGCGTCCGTCCCGATGGCCGTGGCACCAATGCGCTGCAGACCAACCGCACGATCAAGCTCAGCGAGCACGCGTGGGCCGAGTCGGTCCCCAACCTCGAGATCGAGAACAACGACGTGCACTGCAGCCATGCGTCGGCCGTCGGTCCGATCGACGAGGAGCAGCGCTTCTACCTCGAGAGCCGCGGCGTGCCGCCCGAGGTGGCCGAACGGCTCATCGTCGCCGGCTTCTTCGACGAGGTGCTCGACCAGCTCCCCGTGCCCGAGGTGGTGGCTCCGCTGCGAGCGCGCATCGCCGAGCGGCTCGAACGTCGCGACCTCGTGGACGACGACGCATGAGCGCCGAGCGCGTGTGCTCGGTGTCCGACATCGATCCGGGCCAGGCCCGGGCCTTCGCGATCGGCCGGCACAAGATCTGCGTGGTCCGCATCGACGACGACTGGTATGCCCTCGGCGACACCTGCACCCATCAGAAGATCAGCCTGGCCGAGGGCGAGGTCGATCCCGAGACCCTGCAGATCGAGTGCTGGAAGCACGGGAGCTGCTTCTCGCTCGTGACCGGCGAGCCGAGCTCGTTGCCGGCCACCCGCCCCGAGCCTGTCTACGCGGTCTGCGTCCAGGGCGACGACGTGATGGTCGAGGTGCCATGAGCGAGCTGCGCGTCACGGGACTGCACGCGTCTGTCGGCGGCCGCGAGATCCTGCAGGGGATCGATCTGGTCGTGGGCAGCGGCGAGGTCCACGCGGTGATGGGACCCAACGGATCGGGCAAGTCGACGCTGTCGCATGTGATCATGGGCCGGCCCGGCTACACGGTCACCGGCGGTTCGGTCACCCTCGACGACGTCGACGTGCTGGCGCTCGATCCGTGGCAGCGCGCCCAGGCCGGGCTCTTCCTGGCCATGCAGTACCCGACCGAGGTCCCCGGCGTGAGCCTCGAAGCCGTCCTCACGGCGGCGGCCGAGGCGTCCGACCGCGATCCGAACGCGGTCGTGCAGAGCATGCAGGCCGAGGCCGAGCGCATCGGATTCGGCGCCCAGTTCCTGACCCGGCCGTTGAACGTCGACCTGTCCGGCGGTGAGAAGAAGCGCAACGAGACCCTGCAGCTGGCCGTGCTCGAGCCCCGCTTCGCCATCCTCGACGAGCTCGACTCCGGCCTCGACGTCGATGCCCTGCGTGCGTGCAGCCGACGCATCGAGGCACTGACCCACGACACCGACCTGGGGGTGCTGGCCATCACCCACTACAGCCGGTTGCTGCAGGAGCTCCGGCCCGATGTCGTGCACATCCTGGCGCGCGGTCGCATCCAGGCCACCGGCGGACCCGAGCTGGCCACCGAGCTCGAGCAGACCGGCTACGCCGAATGGGCCGACGACGAGCCCGCGGCGGCTCCGGCCGACCCGTTCGCCGATCCGTTCGCCTGACCGCCCATACTGGGCCGGTGGACATCGTCGGTCGCGAGCCTCTCCGTCACAACGAGCTCAACGCGGTGACCACCTCGATCGACAAGGTCGAGACGGCTGACGGCCGGATGCTCGTGTGCAAGCGCATCGGGCAGCACAAGCCCGCGGCGCCCGATCACTGGCTCGCCTCGGACGATCCCCGCCACTGGAACTGGTGGCGCCGCGAGGCCGATGCCTACGCCAGCGCGGCCCTGCGCGATCGCTCGACGGCACCGGCCTGGAGCTGCCGACGGCCGAGATCGAGGTGGGCGAGCCCGGTGTGGACGACCCCGGTGTGACGCTGTGGATCGACTACGTGCCCGGCACCCCCGGCACGTCCTTCGAGCTGGGCGATCACGAGGCGCTGGCCCGTGGCCTCGGACGCTGGCAGGCCGGACCGCCCCTCGACGAACCCTGGTGCTCGCACGGGTTCATCCGTGACTACTCGACCTCGAAGCCGGCACCGTACGAGCTGCTCGACGACGACCGGCCGTGGTCCGAGCCGATCATCCGCGACTGCTGGCCGACATCGTTGCGGGCGGGATGGGCGCGGGTCATGGCCAGCCGCGATCGGCTGCTCGGGGTGCTCGAGCGGTTGCCGCGGACCCAGTGCCACCTCGACGTCTGGGCCGCGCAACGCCACCCGCCGTCCCAACGGGACCGTGGCGCTGTTCGACTGGTCGTTCTGCGGCGACGGCGCCCGTGGCGAGGACATCGGCAACCTCGTGCCCGACGGCGTCTTCGACCTCTTCTGGCCGGCCGACCGGATGGGCGAGCTCGAGACGGCGGTGTTCACCTCGTACCTCGACGGCCTGCGCCTGGCCGGCTGGGACGGCGACCACCGCGAGGTGCGGCTGGCCATGATGGCGTCCGGGATCAAGTACGCCTGGCTGCTGCCGCAGATGCTGGCCGAGGCGCACGACCCGGTGGCCAAGGCCTACTGGCGCGACGTCGCGCCGACGCTGAAGTACACCGCGAGGGGCATCGGCCTGGCCCGCCTGGTCAACTGGTGCGACGAGGCCGTCGACCTGGCCGACCGCCTCGGCTACTGAGATCCGGTCAGGATTAGGCTCCCGCGGGTGCGCTTCTTCAGCTTCCACCTGATGCCCTATCCGGGGTTGCCCGACGACTACGACGGACCGGCCTGGGTGACGTGCCCGAACGAGCTGTTCGACCCGTCGATCGGCCAGGACATCTACAACCGCTACATCGACGAGCTCGTCTACGCCGAGGAGCTGGGCTTCGACGGGGTCTGCGTCAACGAGCACCACCAGAACGCCTACGGGATCATGCCGTCGCCCAACCTGATCGCCTCGGCGCTGGCCCGGGAGACCAGCCGCGTGAAGATCGCCGTGGTCGGCAACGCGCTGCCGCTGTACGACCCGCCGACGCGCGTCGCCGAAGAGTTCGCCATGATCGACAACCTGTCGCGCGGTCGCCTGATCGCCGGCTTCGTGGTCGGGGGCGGGCCCGAGTACTACTCGTTCTCGATCAATCCCGCGCACGCCCGCGAGCGCTTCGCCGAGGCGCACGACATCATCCTCAAGGCGTGGACCGAGCCCGGTCCGCAGGAGTACATCGGCAAGCACTACAAGCTGCGGTTCCTCAACACCTGGCCCCGGCCCGTGCAGCAACCGCATCCCGAGATCTGGATCCCCGGCGCCGGCTCGCTCGAGACGATGGAGTTCGTGGCCGCCCACCGGTACGCGTACATGGGCATCCCGTACTTCCACCGCTCGGTGTTCGAGCGCACCTTCGGCATGTTCCGCGACGCCTGCGAGCGCGAGGGCTACACCGCCGATCCGCTGCAGTCGGGCTGGCTCACGCCGATCTACGTCGCCGAGACCGACGAGCAGGCGCGGGCCGAGTACGAGTCGCACTTCTGGTACTGGGTCCGCAAGCTGCTGCCCGGCATCACGATCACCCCGCCCGGCTACACGTCCCTGCGCTCGCTCGAGAGCCAGATGAAGGGCGCGGGCACCTTCGCCGTGAACCTGCAGACCTGGGAGCAGGTCGTCGAGGGCCGCTATGCCATCGTCGGCTCGCCCGAGACGGTCTACGACCAGCTCGAGGAGTGCCTCAGCCGCTTCGGCACGGGCAACCTGCTCGGCCTGTTCCAGCTCGGGACGCTGCCGCAGGCCGAGACCGAGCGCAACCTCGAGCTGTTCGCCAGCGAGGTGATGCCCCGCCTGCGTGAGCGCTTCCCCGAAGGCCATCCCGTGCTCGAGGCGATCTCGACCGAGGGGGCGGCGTGATGGCCGAGCTCGTCACGCAGCTGGTGCAGACCCGTGTCGGCAAGATCCAGGTGCGGCGGGGCGGGACTCCCGGAGGGGCCACCGTCGTGTACCTGCACTCGGCCACCGGCGAGGGCGAGGGTCTGCCCTTCCTCGGCGCGCTGGCCGACCGCGTCGAGGTGGTGGCGCCCATGTTCCCGGGCTACGGCGAGTCCGAGGGCATCGACCAGATCGACGACATGGATGACGCCGTCTTCCACCTGCTCGACCTGTGGGAGGTGCTCGAGCTCGACGCGCCGGTGGTGGTCGGGCTGTCCCTCGGCGGCTGGATGGCGGTCGAGCTGGCCACCCGCTATCCCGAACGGGTCGGTGCGCTGGTGCTGGTCAATCCGGTCGGGCTCTACATCCGGGGCGCCGAGATCAAGGACATATTCGGGCGCTCACCGGGCGAGATGGCCGACGACCTCTTCTTCGACCAGTCCCATCCGATCGCGGCGGGCATGCACGCGATGGACGAGCTGTCGAGCGACCCCACCCGCGTCGGCGAGCTGCCCTTCGAGCTGCTGCGGCCGGTGTTCCAGACGATGGCCGCGACGGCCCGGCTGGGCTGGGATCCCTACCTGCACGATCCCAAGCTCCCCAAGCGCCTGTGGCGGATCGACTGCCCGACACTGGTGGTGCGGGGCGACCACGACACGCTCGTGCCAGCGGCCCACGCCGAGTACTACGCCTCCCACATCGAGGGGGCCCGCCTGCTGGAGGTCGCCCACCTCGCCCACCTGGCCCCGCTCGAGCAGCCCGACACGATGGCCGGCCTGGTGGCCGACTTCGCCCTGACCGACGACGTGCAGAAGTGAGAAACCAGAACTGAGAAGGGAGCCACGCCATGGCCGAGCTCGTACCCGACGCCCAGGTGCCCGGTTGGACGACCGAGGAGGGTCGCCTGCACCGCGAGCTCACCTTCGCCAACTTCTCCGAGGCGTTCGGCTTCATGGCGCGCGTCGCGCTCGTGGCCGAGAAGCTCGATCATCATCCGGACTGGTCGAACAGCTGGAACCGCGTGGTGATCGACCTCACGAGCCACGACAAGGGCGGGATCACCGACACCTGCGTCGAGCTGGCGACGAGGATCAATCAGCTGATCGACTGACCTCGTCGATGCCCTGGGTCAGGGTGTTCCACGACAGGGTGGCGCACTTGATGCGCACCGGGAACTTGACCACGCCGCGCAACGCCTCGAGGTCGCCGAGCGGAGCTCCGCGGCGGCGGCCGCCTCGCCGTCGGTTTCGTCGTCGGGCTCGGCATCGTCGCCCTCGAGGCTGCTCTCGTGGATCGACATCATGGCCTTGAACGCCCGGTGAGGTCGCGGACCTCGTCGAGCGACTTGCCCTTGACCGCCGCCGACATCATCGACGCCGACGACTGGCTGATCGAACAGCCCTGGCCGCTGATGCGGATGTCGTCGACCACGCCGTCGTCGACGTCGAGGTACACGACGATCTCGTCGCCGCACAACGGGTTGAAGCCCTCGACGCGGTGCGCCGGGGGTGCCTCGAGCTCGCCGCGGTTGCGGGGGTTGCGGTAGTGATCGAGGATGATCTCGCGGTAGAGGTCTTCGAGACCGGGCATGGGGTGTCCTTGCTCTGATCTAGAGGGAGAAGAAGGTGCCGGCGGCGTCGAGGGCGTCGGCGAGGGCGTCGATGTCGGATTCGTCGTTGTACACGTAGATCGAGGCCCGGGCGGTGGCCCCGACGCCGAGTCGTCGCATGAGCGGCTTGGCGCAGTGGTGGCCCGGCCCGCACGCACACGCCACGCTCGTCGAGCACCTGCGACAGATCGTGGGGGTGCACGTCGCGGTAGGAGAACGAGAGCACGCCGCCTCGACCGGCCGGGTCGGTCGGGCCCTGCACGATCAGCTCGTCGCCGAAGCGTTCGGCCAGGGTGCGCAGCGCGTAGCCGGTGAGCGCGATCTCGTGCTCGCGCACCGCTGCCATGCCCAGCTCGTCCAGGTAGTCGATGGCGGCGCCGAGGCCGATGACCTCGACGATCGGCGGTGTGCCGGCCTCGAACTTCCAGGGGATGTCGTTGGGCGTCCAGCCGTCGAGGCGGACGTCGCGGATCATCTCGCCGCCACCGAGGAAGGCCGGCATGGCGTCGAGCAGCTCGTCGCGCGCCCAGAGCACGCCGATGCCCGTCGGGCCGAGCATCTTGTGGCCGGTGAACCCGAAGAAGTCGCAACCCAGCTCGACCACGTCGGTGGGCAGGTGCGGGACGTACTGGGCCCCGTCGACCAGGCAGAGCGCGCCGGCCGCGTGGGCGGCGTCGGCCAGCTGGCGCACCGGCGTCAGCGTGCCGAGCACGTTGGACATGGCCGTGACGCCGAGGAGCTTGGCGCCGTCGAGCAGCCGGTCGAGGTCGGTGAGATCGAGCGTGTAGTCGTCGGCCATCGGGATGAAGCGCAGCTCGATGCCCGCGCTCCTCGCGCAGCATCAGCCACGGGACGAGGTTGGCGTGGTGCTCGATCTCGGTCAGCACGACCACGTCGCCCTCGGCCAGGTTGGCCCGGCCCCAGCTGTAGGCGACGAGGTTCATCGCCTCGGTGACGTTCTTGGTGAACACGATGCCGTTCGGTCGACGGCGCGCCCGATGAAGCGGGCCACCTTGGCCCGGGCCGCCTCGTAGCGCTCGGTGGCCTCGGCCGCGATGCTGTACACGCCGCGGTGGACGTTGGCGTAGGTCGTCTCGTAGACGTCGTCCATCGCCTCGATGACGGCGCGGGGCTTCTGCGACGACGACGCCGAGTCGAGGTACACGATCGGATGGCCGCCGACCTCGACCTTGGTCAGCAGCGGGAAGTCGGACTTGATGCGGCTCACGTCGAGCCCTGCGGTCAGCGCCATGCGTCGTACCCCTCGGACTCGAGTCGCGCGACCAGCTCGAGACCGCCGCTCTCGACGATGCGACCGTCGATCATGATGTGGACGTGGTCGGGTGCCAGCTCGTCGAGCAGGCGCTGGTAGTGGGTGATGGCCAGCACGCCGAGCTCGGGACGGGCGGCGCGCACCTCCTGGACGCCCTTGGCCACCACGCGCAGGGCGTCGATGTCGAGGCCCGAGTCGGTCTCGTCGAGGATGGCCATCTCGGGTTCGAGGATGGCCATCTGCAGGATCTCGTTGCGCTTCTTCTCGCCGCCCGGAGAAGCCCTCGTTGAGGTAGCGGTCGGCGAAGGACGGATCCATGTCGAGGCGGGCCATCCACTCCATGATGGCGAGGCGCAGCTCGAGCATCGACAGGTCGATGCCCTTGCGGGCCGACAGGGCCTGGCGCAGGAAGTTGAGCACCGAGACGCCCTGGATCTCCTGGGGGTACTGGAAGGCCAGGAACATGCCGGCCTTGCCCCGCACGTCGGGGCCCCAGTCGGTGACGTCGTCGCCCTGGAAGAGGATGCGCCCGGCGGTGACCTCGTACTCGGGGCTGCCGAGCAGGGTGCTGGCCAGCGTGGACTTGCCCGAGCCGTTGGGGCCCATGAGGGCGTGGACCTCGCCGGCGGCGATGGTCAGGTCGACGCCGCGGAGGATCTCGCCGGCCGGCCCGGAGCCGTCGGCGGGGGGCGTGACCGGGCGGACGTGCAGGTCCTCGATCTGGAACAGGGGGGTCCGGGAAAGCGGCTGGGACAGCGAGTGGAGTGGCGGCGTCCGACATCGTCATCAGTGTATTAGCACTACGGCGATAGTGGTAATGTCACGGGGCGTCGCGGAGATCTTCCTTCCAGGTCCGGAACCGGGTGTGGCGATGGCCGCTCGGGCCGAGCCCGTCGCCCGTGCCGTCGGGGTACAGGCGGAAGGTGTGCTGGCGGCGCAGGTCGTCGGCGTCGACGGCCAGGTAGCGGGCGTCGGCCCGGCTGGCCGGTCCGGCCCGCCACAGCAGCCAGCGCCCGATGCGGCGCTTGTAGGTGGTCACGGGCCGACCGATGTCGTCGCCGAGGTGCAGCAGCTCGTCGGGGGCCTCGATCCACGCGCGTGGCCGGGATGTTGCGGTCGCGGATCGGGGTCGGGCGGCAGGTCGGCGGTGTGGACCGGGCGTCGTCGTCGATCGGTCGCTCGTCGGCGGGTAGCGCGGGACCAGGCATCACCGGCAAGGTACCGTGCCGACGTGCGAGTCACGGCCAAGGTCGACTACGCGGTGCGGGCGGCGATGGTGCTGGCGCGGGCCGCCGAGGCCGACAGCGGGCCCGATGAAGGGCGAGCAGATCGGCACCGACCAGAAGATCCCGGTCAAGTACCTCGAGAACATCCTGAGCGAGCTGCGCCAGGGCGGCCTGGTGCGCAGCCAGCGCGGCGCCGAAGGCGGCTACTGGCTGGCCGCGCCCGGCCGACACGTCGCCATCGCCGACATCATCCGGGCCGTCGAGGGGCCGCTGGCCACCGTGCGCGGCGAGCGGGCCGAGCAGCTCGACTACGGCGATCGACGGCCGGCGCGCTGCAGGACATGTGGATCGCGGTGCGGGCCAGCCTGCGGTCGGTGCTCGAGCAGGTCACCCTGGCCGACGTGGTCGGCGCGGACCTGCCGCGCTCACGTGCAGAAGCTGGTCGACGACCCCAGCAGCTGGGAGCTAGCGCCGCGGCTCACCAACCTCGGTCGACCCACTCCTGGAGGTGCGGACGCTCGGTGCCGATCGTGGTCTGGTCGCCGTGGCCGGGCAGCACGATGGTGTCGGCGTCGAGCGGGGCGAACAGCCGGCGGTCGATCGACGCGATGATCGTGTCGAAGTCGGCGTTGGGGAAGCTGGTGTTGCCCGGCCCGCCCGGGAAGAGCGTGTCGCCGCTGAACAGGACGGGCGAGCCCTCGATGCGGAAGCACATCGACCCCGGGGTGTGGCCGGGCGTGTGGATGGTGTGCAGCCGCAGCCGCCCGACGTCGATCACCGACTCGTCGCCGATCACGTAGTCGTAGGCGTCGAGCATGTCGGCGTCCTCGGCGGTGACGCCCACCTCGTAGCCGGCGTCGCGCACCGCTGGGCACCGCCTGGATGTGGTCCCAGTGGCCGTGGGTCTCGAGCACGGTGCGCACGCCGAGGTCGCGGCACAGCTCGAGCAGCAGCTCGTGCTCGTTGGCGGCGTCGATCAGCACGGCGTCGCCGGTCTCACGGCAGCGCAGCACGTAGACGTTGTTGTCCATCGGCCCGACCACGACCTTGTGGATCTCGGCCTGCGTGTCCTCGTAGCGGAGCGTTCCCATGGGGTTCACCGTATCGCCGGGCCCGCCCGGCAGACCCTGGAAGGCGTAGGCCGCCAGGCCGGAGCCGCCCGACCTGTGACACCCGGATGCCGAAGGCGCCCGCAGGGAGGCTTGCCGACCGGAGGGCCACGCAAGTCGTCGAGTGGTTCTTGACCGCCCGGTCTAGTAAACAGTTTCCCGATCTCGATCCGACCACATCCAGCACCAGGGGGCACAACCGCCGTGAACTTCGCCTTCTCCGAGGAGCAGGAAGAGCTTCGCAACATCGTCCGCCAGTTCCTCGAGGCCAAGTCGCCCGAGTCGGCGGTCCGCGAGCAGATGGACACCGAGAAGGGCTTCGACGACGCCGTCTGGAAGCAGATGTCCGAGCAGATGGGCCTGCAGAGCCTCATCATCCCCGAGGAGTACGGCGGCTCCGGGCTACACCTACGTCGAGCTCACCGTCGTGCTCGAGGAGATGGGCCGCGCCCTGCTGTGCGCGCCGTACTTCTCGACCGTCGTGCTGGCGGCCAACACGCTGCTGCACTCGGGTGACGAAGCGGCCAAGAAGGCGCTGCTGCCGGGCATCGCGTCGGGCGAGACGATCGCCACGCTCGCCTTCACCGAGCCGAACGGCCGGTGGGACGAGTCGGGCATCGAGGCCACCGCCACCGCCGACGGCGACGGCTGGAAGATCTCGGGCACCAAGTCGTTCGTGCTCGACGGCCACACCGCCGACCTCGTGCTCGTGGCCGCCCGCACGCCGGCCGGCGTCAGCCTGTTCCACGTGCCCGGCGACGCGGCGGGCCTGACCCGCACCGCGCTGTCGACCATGGACCAGACCCGCAAGCAGGCCAAGCTCGAGTTCGACGGTGTCTCCGGCACGCTCATCGGCACCGACGGCGCCGGCTGGGACGTCCTGAGCCGGGTCCTCGACCTCGCCGCCGTCGCCCTGGCCGCCGAGCAGGTCGGTGGCGCGCAGAAGTGCCTCGACATGTCCGTCGAGTACGCCAAGGTGCGCGTGCAGTTCGGCCGGCCCGATCGGCTCGTTCCAGGCCATCAAGCACAAGTGCGCCGACATGCTGCTCGAGGTCGAGTCGGCCAAGTCCGCCGCCTACTACGCCGGCTGGTGCGCGTCCGAGCTCAACGACGAGCTGCCCGTCGGTGGCCAGCCTGGCCAAGGCCTACTGCTCCGACGCCTACTTCCACGCCGCCGCCGAGAACATCCAGATCCACGGCGGCATCGGCTTCACCTGGGAGCACCCGGCCCACCTGTACTTCAAGCGGGCCAAGTCCTCCGAGCTGCTCTTCGGCGACCCCACCTACCACCGCGAGCTGCTGGCCCAGCGCATCGGGATCTAGGGACCCGCGTAGGTTGGTTCGATGACCTGGATCATCCTCGCCGTGACCGCGGCTGGCGATCCTCGTCATCGCGGTCGTGACGGTCGGCTGGGCCGTGGGTCGCCTGTCGGTCGAGCCGCCGACGTCGGTGTTCGACGAGGACGAGGCCGTCGAGTGGATCGCCGACCGGCTGCCCTTCGACGTGGCGGCCCAGCTCAGCCACGACGACGTCCGCCAGCTCGTGGTCTGGCACCTCGAATACCTCGAGGGTGAGGGGGTGGCCACCGAGTCGGCCTTCGCCGAAGCCCCCGACGCCGTGGTGGTGGGCGAGGACGACGCGCTGGCCTACGTGCTCGGCCGGGCCACCGAGGCGGGCCTCGACGCCGACGACGTCCAGATCGTCGCCGTGCTCGACACCGAGCGGGCCTACCTCGAGGCGATCGGGGCCATCGGGCCCGAGGTCGCCGGAGCGTGAGCCCGAGCTCGTGAACAGCCGTGTAAATCGCCCCCCTCGGGGCCGGGACTCGCGTATCCTGGGAGCACCAAGGAAAGGAGGTGGTCCAACTGAGTAGTCACTGTTCTTTTGGGACCTTGGAGGTGGCTGGCCGCTAGGCGGCCCGCTGGACCACCAGGCGAATTCCCGCCATCCACCGCCAGCGATCGCGGTCGGGAGCTGGTCCCACCCGACGATACCAACGCGTCGACCGGTATTCCAGATGCTGTGCGGAACGGCGCCCCGAACGGGGCGCCGTTCGCCGTTCCCGTGGCTCTCCTAGAGTGGGCCCATGGAACGGCCCACCAGGTTCGAGCACAACCGTTGGCTCGGCGACAAGCGCACGCAGGTCGTCTACGACGTCGACGACATCGACGACCCGGCGATCATCGACGAGCTGATGGCGGCCGAGACCTTCCTCGCCTTCGGGCCCGACACGCTGGCCGAGGCCCGCAACCGGGGCTACCACCCGTACAAGGGCGACGGCTCGGGCGCGGCTCGCGCCGCCGGCTAGTCCCGCGGTGGAGCGGCTGTTCGAGTCGTCGGGCGGCGTCGGGATCTGGGGCCACCTGGCCCGGCCCCGCAGCGCGCCCGGCACGTGGACGCCCGGCCTCGTCATCGGCCACGGCTTCCCCAACGGGCGCGGCGGCGGGCAGCTGTCGGCCAAGTCGTTCCCCGAGCTGGCCGACCGGATCGCCACCGAGCTGGGCTGGGCGGTGCTGGTGCTCTGCTTCCGCGGGTGCGGCGACTCCGAGGGCGACTTCTCGCTGGCCGGGTGGCTCGACGACCTGCGGGCGGCCAGCGACTACCTGCACGGCGTCGACGACGTCGGCGGGGTGTGGATGGCCGGGTTCGGCACCGGGGGCGCGCTCACCGTGTGCGCCGCCGCCGACCGACGAGCGGGTCCGGGGCGTGGCCGCCATGGGGGCGCCCGCCGACTTCGACGACTGGGCCAGCCATCCCCGCCGCCTGCTGCTGCACGCCCGCGACGTGGGGATCATCCGCTCGCCGTCGTTCCCCGAGCGCGTTCGACGCCTGGTCGCGTGAGCTGCGCGAGATCCGGGCGGTGGCCGCCGCGCCGCTGCTGGCCCCGCGCCCGCTGCTCGTGCTGCACGGCTCCGACGACGAGTCGGTGCCCGTCTTCGACGCCCGGGTGCTGGCCGACGCCCACGGCGTCGGCCGACCTGCGCATCATCGAGGGAGCCAGCCACCAGCTGCGCCACGACCCCCGGGCCGTCGCCGTGCTGCTCGGCTGGCTCGACCGCCAGCGCAACCGAGCTTGAGCTTGATCTCCTGGCCCTCCGCTCCGCCGCGGGCACTCCCTGACTAGTCGGCCTTGCCCTTGCCCTTGGCCTTCATCATCTTCTTGAACTCGCGGACCTGGCCGAGCGTCTCGGCCGAGTCGATGTCGGCGACCGATCGCGGGGTCGCGTCCGAGAACGGCGCGGCGACGACCTCCCAGCCGGTCGGCCGCACGTCGAGGCGCTTGGCCAGGATGGCCACGAAGATCTTGGCCTTCTCGTCGCCGTAGCCGGGCAGCTCGCGCACCCGTCGGTAGAGCTCGTCGCCGCTGTCGACGTCGCGCCACACCGCGCCGGCGTCGCCGTCGTAGTGGTCGACGACGAACTGGCACAGCTCGTGGAAGCGACGGCCCATCGCTGCGGGGTAGCGGTGCAGCGGCCGGCTTGGCCACGAACACCGCCACCACGTCCTCGGGATCCATGGCCGCGATGGCCGTGGCGTCGAGCGTCCCGCCGAGCCGCGCCTTGAGCGTGGCGGGGCCCTTGAAGGCCCACTCCATCGGCACCTGCTGGTCGAGCAGCATGCCGATGAGCAGGGCCAGCGGATCGGTGACGAGCAGCCCGTCCGCGTCGGGATCGCCCGTCATGGGCATCGAGGGATCGGCCATCGCCGGATCGTACCGGCGCTTCAGCGGGTGCGCGGATCCGCGGTGTCGGGGTCGACGTCGTGGCGCTTGATCGCTTCGGTGACCGCGGCCCGGTCGACCTCGCCGGTGTCGGCGAGGGCGGCCAGCGCCGCGATCTCGACGTGGGCGGCGTCGGTCTCGAAGAACCGTCGCAGCGCCTCGCGGGTGTCGGAGCGGCCGAAGCCGTCGGTGCCGAGCGGGACGAAGGTGCGGCCGGCCGGCACGAACCGGGCGATCTGGTCGGGCACCGACTTCATGAAGTCGGTGACGGCGATGATCGGCCCGGCGCTGGTGGCCAGGCGTGGCCGTGACCGGGTGCCACCTCGGGCTCGTCGTCGGGATGGAGCCGGTTCCAGCGCTCGACCGACAGGGCGTCCTCGCGCAGCCGCTTGTACGACGTCGCCGACCACAGCTCGGCGCCGATGCCGTGGTCCTCGGCGAGCGCAGCCTGGGCGTCGCGGGCCGCGGCCTGCGCCGATGCCCGAGAACAGGATCGTGACGCTGGGGCTCGAGCCCGTCGGGCGCGCGGCGCCCAGCGGTACAGGCCCTCGAGGATGTCGTCGTCGGTGACCCCGTCGGGTCGGGCCGGCATCGGGTAGTTCTCGTTGTAGAGGGTGAGGTAGTAGAAGACCGGCTCGCCGTCGCGTCGCCGTACATGCGGGCGATGCCGGCGCTGCACGATGGTGGCCATCTCGTAGGCGAAGGCCGGGTCGTAGGCCTGGCAGGTGGGCACCGTCGAGGCCAGCACGCAGGCTGTGGCCGTCCTGGTGCTGCAGGCCCTCGCCGAGCAGCGTGGTGCGACCGGCGGTGGCGCCGAGCAGGAAGCCGCGGGCCTGGGCGTCGGCCGCCGCCCAGATCAGGTCGCCGACCCGCTGGAAGCCGAACATCGAGTAGAAGACGAAGAACGGCACCATCGGCACGCCGCGGTGGGCGTACGACGTGCCGGCGGCGGTGAAGCTGGCCATCGAGCCGGCCTCGGTGATGCCCTCCTCGAGGATCTGGCCGTCCTGGCTCTCGGTGTAGGACAGCAGCAGCTCGGCGTCGACCGACTCGTAGTGCTGGCCCTCGGCGGCGTAGATGCCGAACTCGCGGAACAGCGCGTCCATGCCGAAGGTGCGGGCCTCGTCGGGGATGATCGGCACGATGCGGGGGCCGAAGCCCTCGGACGCGGGCCAGGTTGCGCAGCAGGCGGGTGAAGGCCATCGTCGTCGACACCGCCTGCGCGCCCGAGCCGGCGTCGAGCTCGGCGAACGGGTCGTGTCGGCCGGCATGGTCAGCGGCCGGCGCACCGCGACCGACCGCGACGGCAGCGGGCCGCCGAGCGCGGTGCGGCGCTCGACCAGGTAGCGGTACTCGGGCGAGTCCTCGGGCGGGCGGTAGTAGGGCGGGTCGTCGCCCTCGAGCGCCTCGTCGGGATGACCTCGTCGAGGTGCAGCCGAGCGCGCAGGGTCTCGAGCTGCGCCTTGGTCATCTTCTTGATCTGGTGGGTGGCGTTGCGGGCCTCGACGTCGGTGCCGAGCGTCCAGCCCTTGATCGTCTTGGCCAGGATCACCGTCGGGGCGCCGACCTGCTCGGTGGCCGCCTTGTAGGCGGCGTAGATCTTCTCGTAGTCGTGGCCGCCGCGAGGGCAGGTTGCGCAGGTCGTCGTCGCTCAGGTGCTCGACCAGCGCCCGCAGCCGCGGGTCGGGCCCGAAGAAGTGCTCGCGGATGTAGGCGCCCGACTCGACCGCGTAGCGCTGGAACTCGCCGTCGACGGTGGTGTTCATCTTGTGCAGCAGCACGCCGTCGACGTCGCGGGCCAGCAGCTCGTCCCAGCCCGAGCCCCAGATGACCTTGATGACGTTCCAGCCCGGCGCCGCGGAACATGCGCCTCGAGCTCCTGGATGATCTTGCCGTTGCCGCGCACCGGACCGTCGAGCCGCTGCAGGTTGCAGTTGATGACCCACGTGAGGTTGTCGAGGCCTTCGCGGGCCGGCCAGCGAGATCGAGCCGAGGGTCTCGGGCTCGTCGCACTCGCCGTCGCCGAGGAAGCACCACACCCGGGTGCCGCTGGTGTCGTCGATGTGGCGGTTGTGCAGGTAGCGGTTGAACCGGGCCTGGTAGATCGAGCTGATCGGGCCGAGGCCCATCGAGACCGTGGGGTACTCCCAGAAGTCGGGCATGAGCCACGGGTGCGGGTAGCTCGAGAGCCCGGCCGACCCACCCGAGAGCTCGCGGCGGAAGTTGTCGAGCTGGGCCTCGTCGAGGCGACCCTCGAGGAAGGCCCGGGCGTACATGCCGGGCGCGGCGTGGCCCTGGAAGTAGACGGCGTCGCCGGGCTGGCCGTCGTCCTTGCCGCGGAAGAAGTGGTTGAAGCCGACCTCGTAGAGCGCGGCCGACGAGGCGAAGCGTCGACAGGTGGCCGCCGATGCCGTCGGCGCGGTGGTTGGCGTTGACGACCATGACCGCGGCGTTCCAGCGGATGAAGGCACGGATGCGCCGCTCGAGCTCGACGTCGCCGGGGAACCACGCCTGCTCGTCGGTCGGGATGGTGTTGATGTAGGGCGTGGACACGTCGGCGGGCGTGCCGACGCTGGCGCTCGCGGGCCCGCTCGGTGAGCTTGGTGACCAGGAAGCGGGCCCGGGTCGCGGCCCTGCGCGTCGATCACCGCGTCGAGCGACTCGAGCCACTCGGCGGTCTCGTCGGGATCGCGGTCGGGGAGCTGGTGGACGTACCCGTCGATGGTCATCTGAGCCATGATGCCGGATGGCGGTCGGTTACCGGCAGGTAGCTTCGTGGCGTGACGAGTCCGCACCGACGGTCGTGTACACCGACGGAGCGTGCAGCGGGAACCCCGGCCCCGGCGGATGGGCGTGGGCGGTCGACGGCGGCCCCTTCGCCAGCGGGGCCGACGCCGCACACGACCAACCAGCGCATGGAGATCACGGCCGCGTTCGAGGCCGTGAAATCGCTGCCCGGCGCCCTCGAGGTGGTCAGCGACTCGACCTACGTCGTCAACTGCTTCCGCGACCGGTGGTGGGAGGGCTGGCTGGCGAAGGGCTGGCGCAACTCGCAGCGCAAGCCGGTGGCCAACCGCGACCTGTGGGAGCCGTTCGTCGAGCTCGTGCGCGGGCGGGGCGACGTCACCTTCCGGTGGGTCAAGGGCCACTCCGGCGACCCGATGAACGACCTCGTCGACCGCCTGGCCGTCGAGGCGGCGGCCAGCCAGGAGCCCCGGTCCGGGAACGGGCGCCCCGAGGGGCTCGGACCGGCCGACGTGGCGGGGAGATCGGCGGGCACGGGGACGGCGGTCGCGCCCGAGCCGGGGATCGACGGTCGGGTGCTGGTGGTGTTCGGCCATCGCGCCGCCGATCTCGGCGGCTACGACGACAACCCGACGGCGGACGCCGTGCGGGCGCGCCTGGCCGACATCATCCGGGCCAAGGCCGACCTCGAGCCGGGCCTCGTGGTGGTGAGCGGTCTGGGGCTCGGGGCGGAGATCCTCGGCGCCGAGGCGGCGCTCGAGGTCGGCGTGCCCCTGGCGGTCGGTGCTCGGCTACCCGGAGCCGCAGTCGGTCTGGCCGGCGGCGAGCCGCGTCCGGTTCGAGGGCCTGGTCGGCCGGGCCGCGCAGGTCGTGGTGCTGCAGAAGCCCGCGATCCGTCGTCCAAGCAGCAGGCGGCGCCGCGCTGGCGCGCCGTGACGCCTGGCTGACCCGGCACGCGGCCGAGGCGCTGGTCGTGTGGGACGGTCGCGACCCGTCGCTCGGCAAGCTGTTCCGCTCCCTCGAGGATCGCCTCGGCGACGACGTGTGGGTGCTCGACCCGACCGAGCTGGTGTGACGTGCGCCTGGCCAGCGACACCGGCGGCACCTTCACCGACCTGGTCGCGGCCGACGGCACGATCGCCAAGGTGCCGTCGACGCCCGACGATCCGGCGCGGGCGCTCCGGGCCGGCGTGGCCCAGCTGGCGGGCGACCGGCTGGGCGAGCTGTCGACCGGAGGCGTGCTGGCGCACGGCACGACCGTGGGGACCAACGCCCTGCTCGAGCGGCGAGGGGCGACCGTCGCGCTGGTGACCAACGAGGGCTTCGCCGACCTGATCGAGATCGGGCGGCAGGACCGGCCGTCGCTCTACGACCAGACGGCCGACCGGCCCGATCCGCTGGTCGAGCGCCGGCACCGCTACGAGGTGCGCGGCCGGCTCGACGCGACCGGCCGTGAGATCGAGCCGCTCGACCTCGCGATGCTCGGGGCGATCGGCGACGCGATCGCGGACGAGGAGGACGTCGACGCCGTCGCCGTCGCCTGCTGCACGCCGACCTCGAGCCCGACCACGAGCAGCGGGTGACGGCCGAGCTCGTCGCCCGCCGGTCTCGACGTCACCGCGTCGCACGACGTCTCACCCGAGTTCCGCGAATACGAGCGCACGGTCACCACAGTCGTGAACGCCTACCTGCGGCCTGCCTGCCGGGCCTACCTGCGCAGCCTGACCGAGCTGGCCGACGAGGTCTTCGTGATGACGTCGGCCGGCGGGCTCGTACCCGCCGAGGTCGGAGCCGAGCAGCCGGTCGCGCTCCTGTTGAGCGGACCCGCCGGTGGCGTGCTGGCCGGTGCACTGGCCGCCGGCGCCAACGGCTGGCCCGACGCCGTCACCTTCGACATGGGCGGCACGAGCACCGACGTGTGCCTCGTGCTGGACGGGCGGCCGGCCCCGGCGGCCGAGCGCGTGGTCGGCGGCTTCGCCGTGCGCATCCCGTCCCTGGACGTGCACACCATCGGGGCCGGAGGTGGTTCGATCGCGCAGCTCGACGCCGGCGGCGCGCTGCTCGTCGGACCGCGCAGCGCCGGCGCCGTGCCCGGGCCGGCCTGCTACGGCCGGGGTGGCACCGGGGCGACCGTCACCGACGCCGACCTCGTGGCCGGCCGCATCCCCGCCGACGTCGAGCTCCCGGGGCTCGGGTCGGCTCGACCTCGCCGCGGCGCGGGCCGCCCTCGATGCGCCTCGGCGTGGGGGCCGACGCGGTGCTGGACGTCGTCGACGCGGCCATGGAGCAGGCTCTTCGCCAGGTGTCGGTCGAGCGCGGCGTCGACCCGCGTGGCCTGGCGCTCGTCGCCTTCGGCGGCGCCGGACCGTTGCACGCGTGCACGCTGGCCGACGCGCTCGAGATGCCGGCCGTGATCGTGCCGGCCCGGGCCGGCGTGCTGTCGGCCGTCGGCATCCTGGGGGCGCCGCGGCAGGTCGACCTGGTCGAGTCGTGCCCCGATCCACTCGACCACGCCGACGCGGAGCGCCGGGTGGCCGCGCTGGCCGAGCGCGCCCGCGTGGCCGTCGCGGGTGGTCGCGCGTCGGTCACGGTGGGGTTCGACTGCCGGTATGTGGGCCAGAGCCACGAGCTGCGCGTCGAACGGATCGACGGGTTCCACGCCGAGCACGAGCGGCGCAACGGCTACGCGCGGACCGACGCGCCGGTCGAGGTCGTCGCGGTGCGCGCCACGGCGCGGGTGGCCTCGCCGGTCGACGTCGCCGCCCTCGATGCTCCGGCCCGCCCGGCGACCGTGGGTCCGGGTGCCATCGCCGAGCCGGACTGCACGATCTGGGTCCCGGCCGGCTGGCGGGCCGATCCGGGTGCCGCCGGGGCCCTGGTGCTGACGCGGGTGCGGCCGTGAGCCTCGATCCGGCCTCGCTGCAGATCCTCGCCTCGCGCCTGGCGGGGGCGGCCGAGGAGATGAGCGCGGTGCTGCGGCGCGCCGCGTTCAGCCCCAACATCAAGGAGCGCGCCGACTGCTCTGCGGCGCTGTTCACCGCCGACGGCGAGATGCTGGCGCAGGCCGAGAACATCCCCGTCCACCTCGGCTCGATGCCGGCGTCGGTGCGGGCGGCCATCGACCGCTTCGGCCCGGCCGCGCCCGCCGCCGAGCGGATCGCGCCGGGCGAGCAGATCGTGCTCAACGACCCCTACGCCGGGGGCACCCACCTCAACGACATCACGGTGGTCGCGCCGTGCTTCGCCGTTGCGTCGGAGGGTGGTGGTCGCCTGGTGGGGTGGGTGGCCACGCGTGCCCACCACGCCGACGTGGGCGGCGCGGCGCCCGGATCGCTGCCCGCCGACGCCACCGACGTGTTCGCCGAGGGGCTGCGCATCCCGCCGCGTGCGGCTCACCCGCGAGGTGCGGGAGATGCTGTTCGCCAACTCGCGCACGCCGCTCGAGCGCGCCGGCGACCTCGACGCGCAGATCGGCGCGAACGTCCTGGGCGCGGCTCGGCTGGCGGGCCTGGCCAGTGCGCCGCTCGACGAGGTGCTCGACTACGGCGAGCGCCGCATGCGCGCCGCGTTGGCGGCGCTGCCCGACGGGCGGTGGACGTTCACCGACGTCATGGACAGCTTCGGTCCCCGCCCCGACCAGCAGGCGCCGTCGATCATCGCGGTCGAGGTGACCGTGGCCGGCGACGAGATCACCTTCGACTTCGCCGGGACGGCACCGCAGCGCGCCGGCAGCATCAACGCGGTCGAAGCGGTCACCGTCAGCTCGGTGGCCTACGCCGTGCGCGCCGCCACCGATCCGACGCTCCCGGCCAACGGCGGGGTGCTGCGTCCGGTCCACGTCCTGGCGCCCGTCGGCTCGCTCGTCAACGCCGTCGCGCCGGCCGCGGTCGGCGCCGGCAACGTCGAGGTCAGCCAGCGCGTGGCCGACGTCTGCCTGGGCGCGTTGGCCCAGGTCGTTCCGGGTCGCGTCGGCGCCGCCTCGCAGGGGACGATGAACAACATCGTCGTGGGCAACGACCGGTGGGTCTACTACGAGACCCTGGCCGGCGGGCAGGGCGGCCGACCGTACCGACGGGGGATGTCGGGCGTGCACACGCAGATGACCAACACCCGCAACACGCCCGTCGAGGCGCTCGAGCGCGCCTACCCGCTGCGCGTGCGGCGCCTGCGACTCCGGCGCGGCAGCGGCGGCGCGGGAACCCACCCCGGCGGCGAGGGCGTCGAGCGCGACCTCGAGGTGCTCGAGGCCGCCACGCTCTCGCTGATCACCGAGCGGCGGCAATCGTCACCGTGGGGCCTCGACGGCGGCGGCCCGGGATCGGTCGGCGAGAACTGGTTGCTGCCCGGGGGCGCGAAGCCGATGCGCGGCGGCTCCCCGACAAGGTCACGATCGAGCTCGACGCCGGCGACGTGGTCCGGGTGTTCACACCGGGGGGCGGCGGTTGGGGGCCACCTCCCTGAGCACCTCTGCCCCTTTCGACGGCCCGCCAGCCGGCTGCCTAGGCTCCCGCGCCATGGAACTGAACGGAATCTCCGCGATCGTGACCGGTGGCGCCTCGGGCATCGGCGAGGGGGTCGCCCGGCAGCTGGCCGGCCGCGGCGCCAAGGTCGTCATCGCCGACCTCCAGGACGACAAGGGCAACGCGCTCGCCACCGAGATCGGCGGGGCCTTCGCCCACGTCGACGTGACCAACGTCGACGACGTGATCGCGGCGGTCGAGCTGGCCAAGGAGATGGGTCCGTTGCGCGGCGCTGGTCAACTCGGCCGGCATCGGCTGGGCCACCCGCACGATCGGCAAGGACGGGAGCTACGACTCGGCCCACGACCTCGGCACCTTCCGCAAGGTGATCGAGGTCAACCTGATCGGCACCTTCAACTGCATCCGTCTCGCCGCCACCGCCATGAGCACCACAGAGCCCCTCGAGAGCGGCGAGCGTGGCGCCATCGTCAACATGTCCTCGGTCGCCGCGTTCGACGGGCAGATCGGCCAGGCGTCCTACTCCGCGTCGAAGGGCGGCGTGGTGGGGATGACGTTGCCGATCGCCCGTGACCTGTCCGCCGTCGGCATCCGCGTCAACACCGTGGCGCCCGGGCTGATCGACACGCCGATCTACGGCACCGGGCGAGGGCTCCGAGGCGTTCAAGGCCAACCTCGAGAAGGGCGTCCTGTTCCCCAAACGCCTGGGTTCGCCGGAGGAGCTGGCCAGCATGGTCGTCGAGCTGCTCGGCAACAGCTACATGAACGCCGAGACCATCCGGGTCGACGGCGGCATCCGCATGCCCCCGAAGTAGCACGCGGTCAGGTCAGGTCAACATGGCCTGAAGGGCAGCGGGGAGGTCGGGTCGGGTGAAGGTGAAGCCGGCCGCCCCGAGGGCGGCGGGCTGCACGCGGGCGCTGGTGAAGAGCAGCGCGTCGGCCAGCTCGCGGCCCACAAGGAGTCCCGGCCCGAAGCGGGGGACCGGCAGGATCGACGGCCGGTGCAGCGCCCCGCCCAGGTCCTTGGCGAACGTGCGGTTGGTGGTCGGGTGGGGAGCGGTGAGGTTCACCGGGCCAGCGACCGTGCCGGTCAGCAGCCAGACGATGGCGGCCACCTCGTCGTCGAGGGTGATCCAGCTCCACCACTGGCGACCCGATCCGAAGCGTCCGCCCAGTCCGAGCTTGAACAACGGCAACAGCTTGGCCAGCGCACCGCCGCTCGGGGTCAGCACGACCCCCGTGCGGACCGTGGCGACCCGGATGCCGGCGTCGGCGGCCGGCGCGGTCGCGGCCTCCCAGTCGACGCAGAGCCGGGCCAGGAAGTCGTCGCCCGGAGGGCTCGCCTCGGTCAGCACCTCGTCGCCCCGATCGCCGTAGTAGCCGATCGCCGATCCGCTGATCAGCACGGCGGGCGCCGCGTCGAGGCCCACCAGCGTGGCGGCGAGCAGCTCGGTCCCGCGGATGCGGCTCTCGACCAGCACCCGCCTGCGGTCGTCGGTCCAGCGCTCGTCGCCGATGCCGGCACCGGCCAGGTTGACGACGGCGTCGACGACGCCCAGCCCCGCCGTGTCGATCGTGCCCGCCGTCGGGTCCCAGCGGACCGCCGACTCGCCGCCGGCCACCGGTCGCCGCACCACCGCGACCACGTCGTGGCCCTCGGCCCGGAGCCGCGAGCACAGGGCCGTCCCGATCAAACCACTCGATCCGGTGACGGCGACTCTCATCGAAGAACGTCTACTACCCTCGAACCGTGGCCGACGATTCGGGGCTCGAGAAGCACAAGGGCGGCGAGGTCGAGCCGCGGCGCTTCACCCCCAAGCAGATCGTGGGCGGGGGGCTGCTCGCCGTCGTGGCGATCCTCGTGCTGCAGAACACCAACAACGCGAACCTCCACCTGATCCTGTTCACCGCGTCCGAGCCGATGTGGCTGGTGCTCGGCGGGATCATGGTGCTGTCGTTCGTGGCCGGCTGGCTGTTCGGCGGCCGTCGCCGCAAACGCACCTAGAGGTACTCGACGTTGGCGCCGGCCACCCGGTGGCGCGTGTCGAGCAGGTAGCCGGCGCTGCCGGCGATGGCCTCGAGGTCGAACTCGTCGTGGTCGACGAGCAGCACGACGGCGGTGCAACCCGCGACGACGTCGGGGGTCGGATCGACCCGCGTGACGCCCTCGGGCAGCGAACGGTCGTCGACGTGCGGATCGGCGGCGAGCACCTCGGCCCCCAGCTCGACCAGCAGCCGGGCGATGGGCCTCGACGGCGACTCACGGGCGTCGCCGGTGTTGCGCTTGTAGGCCAGGCCGAGCAGCAGGATGCGCTGGCCGTTGACCGGCAGGTGCCGCTCGTTGAGGGCGCGGGTGAGGCGTCGCACGACGTAGTCGGGCATGTGGTCGTTGACGTCGTTGGCCAGCTCGACGAAGCGGAACGGGACGCCCGAGGCTCTGGCGCACGCGCCACGACAGGTACGACGGATCGATCGGCAGGCAGTGGCCGCCGACGCCCGGGCCGGGTGTGAACCGCAGGTAGCCGAACGGCTTGGTCGAGGCCGCGTCGATCGCCTCCCACAGGTCGATGCCGAGGTCGTGGGCGTACATCGCCAGCTCGTTGACCAGGGCGATGTTGACGTGGCGGAAGGTGTTCTCGAGCAGCTTGGTCAGCTCGGCCTCGCGGGGCGACGACACGGGCACCGTGCGCTCGACGATGCGGTCGTAGAACGCCGACACCGCGGCGAGCGACTCGCGGTCGATGCCCGACACCACCTTGGGTGTGTTCTCGAGGGTGTAGACGGCGTTGCCCGGGTCGATGCGCTCCGGGCTGTAGCCGAGGTGGAAGTCGGTGCCGGCGGTCAGCCCCGAGCCGTCCTCGAGGAGCGGCAGCACCAGCTCCTCGGTCGTGCCCGGATAGGTGGTCGACTCGAGCACGACGGTGGCGCCGCGGCGTGAGGGCACCCGCCACGATGCGCGCCGCGTCCTCGATGTGGGAGAGGTCGGGGTTGCCGTCGGTGAGCGGGGTCGGCACCGAGATGACCGCGACGTCGAAGTCGCCGAGCCGTGCCGGGTCGGTGGTGGGGTGGTACCGCCCCTCGTCGAGGGCGGACCGCAGGCGGGCGTCGTCGACGTCCTCGACCGGCGACTCACCCGCCTCGAGGCGCTTGATCTTGGCGTCGTCGACGTCGAAGCCGACGACCAGGTAGCCGACCTCGGCCGCCCGCATGGCCAGCGGCAGTCCGACGTAGCCCTGACCGACGACGACGAGACGATCGGACTGACGATCGGACTCGTCGGATCCTGTCGTCGTCATGGGCGTCGATGATAGGGCAGGTAGCCTCCGGGGCCGATGAGCACGCGCAAGCTGATAGTCCTGGCCCTGCTGTGCGGGCTCGCGCTCATCGTGGCGTTCGCGCTGCAGCTGTTCATCGCCCGTTAACGCGCCGCTGGCTAGCGTGGGTCGGTGGCATCGACCGCGGCAGCGCCTGGGTTGTTCGAGGGCTACGAGGTCGACGGGTTCTTCGACGAGGTGTTCGACGCCGGGGGCCGGTCCGGCCGCACTACGTGCCCCTGCTGGCCCGGCTGAGCGGGTTCACCCCCGAGGACCTGGTGCGCCAGGGTCGCCTGCGCGACGCCGCCTTCCGCAGCCAGGGCATCACCTTCACCGTCTACGACGAGGGCGAGGGCATCGAGCGCACCTTCCCGATGGACCTGCTGCCGCGCATCGTGCCCGCCGACGAGTGGGACCACATCGAGGCCGGGCTGGTGCAGCGGGTCACCGCCCTGAACGCCTTCCTCGACGACCTCTACGTCGGCGAGCGGGCCGCCATGCACGACGGCATCGTGCCGACCTGGCTGGTCGAGTCGTCCGACGGGTTCTGCCGCGAGGCCTTCGGCATCCCGGTCCCGCTCGGCGCGCGCTGCCTGGTCTCGGGCGTCGACCTCGTCCGCGACGGCGAGGGCACCTACTGCGTGCTCGAGGACAACCTGCGCAACCCGAGTGGCATCTCGTACGTGATCGAGAACCGCGTCGCGATGACCCGCGTGCTGCCGACCGTGTTCGCCGACCAGCAGGTCCGCTCGGTCGACCACTACGGCCGCTCGCTGTTGAGCGCGCTGGCCCGCGTCGCGCCGCCGGCCTCGGGCGACCGGCCGACCGTCGTCGTGCTCACCCCGGGCGTGTTCAACTCCGCCTACTTCGAGCACGTCTTCCTGGCCTCGCAGATGGGCGTCGAGCTGGTCGAGGGCCGCGACCTCGTCGTCGACGACCACGTCGTGTCGATGCGCACGACCCGGGGCCTGCAGCGCGTCGACGTCATCTACCGGCGCATCGACGACGGCTTCCTCGACCCCGTCGTCTTCCGCCCCGACTCGACGCTGGGCGTGCCAGGGCTGATGGCCGCGGCCCGCGCCGGCAACGTCACGATCGCCAACGCGGTCGGCAACGGGGTGGCCGACGACAAGGCCGTCTACGCCTACGTGCCCGACCTCATCCGCTACTACCTCGGGCGAGGATGCCGATCCTGCCCAACGTCGAGACCTACCTGCTGTGGGACGAGGACCAGCGGGCCGAGGCCCTCGACCGGATCGACGAGCTCGTCGTCAAGCCGGTGGCCGAGGCCGGCGGCTACGGCATCGTGATCGGGCCGGCCGCCACCGACGCCGAGCTCGAGCGCCTGCCGGCGCCAGGTCGAGGCCGACCCGCGCGGCTACATCGCCCAGGAGGTCGTCGGCGCTCTCGCGGCACCCCGTCGCTCGTCGACGACCACCTCGAGGGGCGCCACGTCGACCTGCGCCCGTTCGTGCTGTCCGGCGAGACGCATCGAGGTCATCCCCGGCGGGCTCACCCGGGTCGCGATGCGCCGGGGCTCGCTGGTGGTCAACTCGTCGCAGGGCGGCGGCTCGAAGGACACCTGGGTGCTCACCGCCGACGCCGACGCCGACGAAGAGGCGAGGACACCTGATGCTGGCCCGCGACGCCGAGAGCCTGTTCTGGGCCGGGCGCTACCTCGAGCGGGCCGAGAGCACCGCCCGCCTGCTCGACGTCACCTACCACAGCCTGCTCGAGACGACCCCGGCCGAAGAGGCCGCAGGCGTGGCAGGGCGTGCTGTCGGCCGTGCGCCTCGACCAGGGGTTCGCCGAGACGGGCCGACCGCTCGACCGCGGCGGCCGTGTCCGAGTTCCTCGTGCATCGACCCCGACAACCCCGGCTCGATCCTCGCCGCGGTCGAGCAGGCCCGCGAGAACGCCCGGACGGTGCGCGAGCAGCTGTCCGACCGAGCTGTGGGAGTCGCTCAACTCGTTCGGCCTCGCAGCTCCGGGCCCGCGACCTGCGCGCCGACCTCGAGTTCCAGCCCCACGAGCTCTACGGGCTCGTGCGCCGCCAGTGCCAGACCGTCGCCGGGGTGGCCACCGAGACGATGGCGCGCGACGAGGGCTGGCGGTTCTTCCTGCTCGGCTGGAACCTCGAGCGGGCCGAGATGGCGTGCCGCCTGCTGTCGGTGCGCTATCGCCAGCTCTCGCCCGACCGCCTTCCACGAGTGGATGGCCACGCTGCGCTCGGCCTCGGCCCTCGAGGCCTACCGGCGCACCTACCGGGCGTCGATGGATCCCGTCGACGTGGTCGAGTTCCTGCTTGCTCTCGCGCACCTTCCCCCGCAGCGTCCTGTTCTCGCTGCGCACGGCCAGCACCGAGCTCGATCTGCTCGACTGCCGACGGGTGAGATGTCTCGCGCCCGCGCGCCAGCTCGGCCGGGTGTGCGCCGGCCTCGAGTTCGCCGACGTGCGCGAGCTCATGAGCGGCGACCTCGGCCACGAGCTGTTCCTGGTCGAGGAGGGCATCCGCCAGGTCGCCCTGTCGGTGGCCACGCAGTACTTCTCGAACTCGCACGAGTTCGACCTGCACAGCCTGCAGCTGCATGCCCGGTGACGCCGAGCGGGAGCGCCGTGAGGTTCGACATCCGCTACCGCACCGCGTTCACCTACGAGGACCTCGTGCGCGAGTCGCAGAACGAGCTGCGGGCCTGCCCGGCCAGCGACGACCACCAGGAGCTCATCAGCTACCGGGTGTAGACCTCGCCGAGCGCCAAGGTGTACTCGTTCCCGACTACTGGGGCACCCGCGTCGACGCGTTCGGCCTGCGGCTGCCCCACGTCGCGCTCGAGGTGGTGGCCGAGGCGTCGGTCGAGACCCACCAGCGGCCCTGCTGACCGTCGCGCCGCACCTCGACGTCCTGCGGGACGAGGCGTTCTGCGACGAGCACTGGGAGTACCTGCAGCCGTCGCCGCACGCGGACTGGGGCGACGGCATCGAGACCGAGGCGAGCCCGCCAGCGCCAGATCATCGGCGACGACCTGGTCAGCCTCGTGCTCGGCCTGCACCGCGTCACCGGCGCCCGGCTCAGCTACGCGGTGGGCGAGACCGACGTCGGCACCCCGGTCGAAGAGGTGCTGGCCCGGGGCAAGGGCGTCTGCCAGGACTACGCCCACGTCGCCGTGGCGCTGTGCCGCAGCCAGGGCATCCCGGCCCGCTACGTGTCCGGCTACCTGTTCACCCGCGACGACCGCACCGGCGCCGACGTCGAGGACGGCGACCTGGTCGACGTGCAGACCCACGCCTGGTTCGAGGCCGCCATCCCCGGGTTCGGATGGCTCGCCCTCGACCCGACCAACCAGCAGGAGGTCGGCCTGCGCCACGTCAAGATCGGCCACGGGCGCGACTACGACGACGTCCAGCCGCTCCGGGGCGTCTTCGCCGGCTCGGCCCACCCCGAGGTCGACGCTCGCGTCGAGATCCGCCGCCTGCACCCGGTGCAGCCGCCGGGCCTGTCGCTGGGCTCGTCGTCGCTCCCGTCGTCGAGCCAGCCGATGTACCAGCAGATGCAGCAACAGCAGTAGGCAGCAACAGCAGTGGTCGGAGGGGCCGGTAGGATCACACGTCGGCTCCCGTCCCCGCGTGAGCCACCGTTGCAGGCGCAGACCCGATCCGGGAGGTGGTCCCCACGGCCGAGACTTCGATGTCGTCATCATCGGCGGCGGGCCGGGCGGCTACGCGACCGCGCTCTACGGGGCGTCGGCCGGGCTGCTCGATCGCGCTCATCGAGAAGGGCAAGCTCGGCGGCACCTGCCTGAACGTCGGGTGCATCCCGGCGAAGGAGCTGCTCGAGACGGCCGCCATCCGCCGGGCCGTGGCCGGTGCCGCCGCCTTCGGGGTCAACACGCAGCGAGCCGACGATGGACTTCGCGGTGACCCAGGAGCGCAAGCAGAAGGTCGTCGACCAGCTGGTGGGCGGGCTGGCCACCCTGCTCAAGCGGCGCAAGGTCACCATCTTCGACGGCGTGGGCACGCTTGGGCCCGACCACGTGGTCACCGTCGTCGGGGGCGATCGTCGGGCGAGGTCGAGCTGCACGGCGACGCCGTCGTGCTCGCCTCGGGCTCGGTGCCGCGCACGCATCCCCGGCTTCGACGTCGACGGCCGGATCGTGCTCACCTCCGACGAGCTGCTGTCGTTGCAGCCGCTGCCGCCACGGCCGCCGTCATCGGTGGCGGGGCCATCGGGTGCGAGTTCGCCTCGATGATGACCGACCTCGGCACCAAGGTCACCGTGCTCGAGGCGCTGCCGAAGATCCTCCCCGGCTGCGACGACGACATCACCAAGCTCGTGGTGCGCCAGTTCGACAAGCGCGACATCGAGGTGCGCACCGGCGTCGCCGTCACGGGCCACACGCCCCGCGCCGGCGGCGGCACGACCGTCGCGTTCGGCGACGGCGAGACGCTCGACGTCGACATCGTCGTCATGTCGGTCGGCCGCCGGCCCTACACCGAGGGCGCTGCTGGCCGGAGGCACCGCGCGTGCGTGATCGACGAGCGAGGCTTCGTCGAGGTCGACGAGCTGGGCCGCACGGGCGAGCCGGGCGTCTACGCGGTCGGCGACGTCATCGCCACCCCCGCGCTGGCCCACGTCGGGTTCATCGAGGGCATCAACGTCGTCAAGGACGTGCTCGGCGAGGATCCGACGCCGGTCGACTACGGCCGGGTGCCGTGGTGCATCTACTGCTTCCCCGAGGTCGCCTTCGCCGGGCTGAGCGAGCAGGCCGCCGCGACGGCCGGGCTCGACGTGGTCACCTCGAGCCACCGCTACATCGGCAACGGCCGGGCGCTGATCCTGGGCGAGCCCGACGGCATGGTGAAGATCGTCGCCGTCCGACCAGGCCCGACGGCACCGCCGGCCAGATCGTCGGCGTGCACATGGTCGGCCCGTGGGTCACCGAGCAGCTGGGCCAGGGCTACCTGGCCGTCAACTGGGAGGCCACCGTCGACGAGGTGGCCGCCTTCATCCAACCCCATCCGACGCTGAGCGAGCTGTTCGGCGAGAGCGTGCTGGCCCTGACCGGCCGCTCGCTGCACGGCTGACCCCTCCGAGGAGACCCGACCCATGGCCGACATCCAGATGCCCCAGCTGGGCGAGACCGTCACCGAGGGGACCATCACCAAGTGGTTCAAGGCGGTGGGCGAGCCGGTGGCCGAGGACGAGGTGCTGTTCGAGGTCTCGACCGACAAGGTCGACTCCGAGGTGCCGTCGCCGGTCGCCGGCTACCTGACCGAGATCCGGGTGCCCGAGGGCGAGACGGTCGACGTGGGCACCGTGCTGGCGGTCGTCGACGCCGCGCCCGCCGGCGGGCGCCGCGGCGGCCGCGACGCCACCCCCGCCGGCCGCGGCCGCGCCACCGCCGCCTCCGCCCGCGCCGGCACCCGCGCCGGCGCCCAGCGCCCGCGCCGCCTCCACCGCCCGCACCCGCCGCCTGCCGCTGCCGACCCCTCCTGCAGCCGACGAGCCGTCCGAGCCGTCCGGCGGCAAGGTGCTCTCGCCGGTGGTCCGGCGCCTGATCGCCGAGCACGGCCTCGACGCGGGCTCGATCCCCGGCACCGGCGTCGGCGGTCGCATCACCCGCAGCGACGTGCAGCGGGCCATCGAAGCCGGCGCCGTGGGCTCGACACCGGCGTCCGCGCCGGCGCTGCCGCGCCGGCGCCTGCGGCCTCCGCGCCGACCGCCGCGGCCGCCGTGCCGTCGCGGCCGGCCGGCCCGGCGCCGCGCTCGGGCTCGGGCGACACCGTCGAGAAGCTCAACAACATCCGTCGGATCACCGGCGAGCACATGGTGCGGTCGAAGGCCACGTCACCGCACGCCATGACCGCCGTCGAGGTCGACTTCGAGAACGTCGAGCGCGTGCGCCGCGCCCACCGCGACGAGTTCAAGGCGGCCGAGGGCTTCTCGCTCACCTACCTGCCGTTCATCTCGCGGGCGGTCATCGACGCGCTGCGCGACTTCCCCCACCTGAACGCCACGGTCGGCGAGGGCGAGCTCGTCGTCCACAACTACGTCAACCTGGCGATCGCGGTCGACCTCGACTTCGAGGGTCTGCTGGCGCCGGTCATCCACGAGGCCGACGACAAGCGGCTGCGGGCGATCGCCCGTGACATCCACGACCTGGCCACCCGCGCCCGCACCAAGAAGCTGTCGGCCGACGACATCTCCGGCGGCACGTTCACCATCTCGAACTCGGGCCCGTTCGGCACGTTCATGGTGATCCCGGTCATCAACCAGCCCCAGGTGGCGATCCTCTCGACCGACGGCGTCACCCGCAAGCCGGTCGTGGTCACCGACGCCGACGGCACCGAGGCGATCGCCATCCACTCGGTCGGGCATGCTGGCCATGAGCTGGGACCACCGTGCCTTCGACGGCGCCTACGCGGCCGCCTTCCTGCGCGAGGTCAAGGCGATCCTCGAGACCCGCGACTGGCAGGCCGAGATCTCGTGACCCTGCGCGTGCGCTGGCTCGGCCCCGTCCGCTACCGCGACGCGCACGCCCTGCAGCACGGCCTGTTCACCCACGGCGCCGACGACTGGCTGCTGCTGCTCGAGCACCCGCACATCTACACCTGGGCGTGCGGGCCGATCCGGCCCACGTGCTGGTCGACGCCGGCGGACGTCGGGCGCCGAGCTGGTCACCGCCGACCGGGGCGGCGACGTGACCTACCACGGACCGGGCCAGCTCGTCGGCTATCCGATCCTGACCGTGCCCGGCAAGCGGGGCGGGGGGATGGCCGACACCGTCGCCTACGTGCACGGGGTCGAGCAGCTGCTGATCGACGTGTTGGCCGATCTCGGCCTGGCCGGTGCCGGGCGCCTGCCAGGCCATCCCGGAGTGTGGGTCGATCCCGACGGCGCCCGGCCGCGCAAGATCGCCGCCATCGGTGTGCGCCTCAGCCGCGGCCGGTCGATGCACGGCTTCGCCCTCAACGTCGACCCCGACCTGGCCTACTTCGACCACATCGTGCCGTGCGGCATCGCCGACAAGGGGGTCACGTCGCTGGCCGCCGAGGGCGTCGACGTCACGATGCGCCAGGTGGTCGATGCCGTCGCCCGCCGGGCCGTCGAGCGCTGGGGGGGCGAGGGCCACGAGCGCCACGACGTGGTGTGGCGCCACACCCCTGACGACCTCTCGGCCTTCAGCCGCCAGGGCAGCGTGGCGGTCGAGCTGACGACCACCAGCCGTCGTCAGGGACGCCTGGTCGAGGCCGGCGTGCACGACGGCCTCGGTCTGCGCGAGCGCAAGCCGGCCTGGCTGCGGGCGCCGGCCACCATGGGTCCGGGCTACACGCGGCTCAAGGCCACCATGCGCGAGCTCGAGCTCACCACCGTGTGCGAAGAGGCCGGCTGCCCCAACATCTTCGACTGCTGGGCCGACGGCACCGCCACCTTCATGCTCAACGGGGACCGGTGCACCCGCGCCTGTGGCTTCTGCCTGGTCGACACGCGCCACCCGCGCGCGCTCGACCCGGACGAGCCCGACCGCGTGGCCGAGGCGGTCGAACGCCTGGGCCTGCGGTTCGCCGTGCTCACCGCGGTGGCCCGCGACGACCTCGACGACGGCGGTGCGTCGGGGTTCGCGGAGACGATCGCGGCCATCCGGGCGCGCCGGCCCGGCGTCGGCGTCGAGGTGCTCATCTCCGACTGCAAGGGCGATCCCGACGCGCTGCAGACGATCTTCGACGCCCGACCCGACGTGCTCAACCACAACATCGAGACGGTGCCACGGCTGCAGCGGGCCGTCCGCCCGTCGGCGTCCTACGCCCGCAGCCTCGCCGTGCTGGCCCGGGCGCGGGCGGCCGGCCTGACCACCAAGTCCGGGATCATGGTCGGGCTCGGCGAGACCGAGGACGAGGTCGAGGCCACGTTGGCCGACCTGCACGGCGTCGGCGTCGACAGCGTCACCATCGGCCAGTACCTCCGCCCGACGGCCAGCCACCTGCCGGTGGCCCGCTGGTGGACCCCCGACGAGTTCGACCACCTGCGGGTGCTGGGCGAGGCCATCGGCATCGGCCACGTCGAGTCGTCACCGCTCACCCGCTCGAGCTACCACGCCGCCGAATCGGCTGCCGCGGTGGGTGTGGGCACCGGTGCTGGTGCTGTCGCGGAGATCATCTGACACAATCGACGTCATGATCGAAGTGCGACCGCTCAGCCCCACCATCGGCGCCGAGATCCACGGCCTCAGCCTGGCCGAGATCCCCGACGAGGGGGTGTTCGCCGAGCTCGAGAAGGCCTTCGGCGACCACAAGGTGCTGTTCTTCCGCGACCAGGACATCACGACCGAACAGCACGTCGCCTTCTGCCGCCAGTTCGGCGACCTCGAGGTGCATCCGTTCGCGCCCAAGAAAGCAGGGCTTCCCGAGGTGATGGTCCTGCGTCACGACGAGAACCGGCCCGGGGCCGAGAACAACTGGCACAGCGACGTCACGTGGAGGGTCGAGCCGTCGCTCGGGTCGATGCTGCGGGCGATCGAGGTGCCCGACGTCGGCGGCGACACCCTGTTCGCCGACATGGAGGCGGCCTACGACGGGCTCGGCGACACCATGAAGACCATGCTCGACGGGCTGGTCGCCGTGCACGACTTCGTCCAGGTGTTCGCCCGGGGCAAGTCGGACGAAGAGATCGCCGAGCTGCGCGAGCAGTACCCGCCGGCCGAGCACCCCGTGATCCGCACCCATCCCGTGAGCGGCCGCAAGTCCATCTACGTCAACGTCGCCTTCACCTCGCACATCCGCGGCCTGCGCCCGGCCGAGAGCGCGCAGCTGCTGACCTACCTCTACCGGCAGGCCGGCGTTCCCGAGTACCAGTGCCGCTTCCGCTGGGAGCGCAACTCGCTGGCGTTGTGGGACAACCGCTGCGTGCAGCACTACGCGGTGAGCGACTACTGGCCCAACCGCCGGGTGATGGAGCGGGTGACCATCGTGGGCGATCGACCTCGCTGATGCACGCGCAGCGCCTGGGCCGCGTCCGCGCCGCCATGGCCGAGCCAGGGCGTCGACGTGCTGCCCTGTCGGTCGGCGCCGACCTGCCGTGGCTCATCGGCTACGAGGCCATGCCGCTCGAGCGGCTCACGATGCTGGTCGTCCCCGTCGACGGCGAGGCGACCCTGGTCGTGCCCCGAGCTCGAGGCGCCCCGGGTCGTCGAGCGGCCCGAGTTCGTCGCTGCGTCCGTGGGCCGAGACCGAGGACCCGCTCGACGTGGTGGCCGATCTGGCTGGGCCGGGCCAGCCGGATCGCCATCGGCGACCGCACCTGGGCGCCAGTTCGTGCTCGGACTCCAGCGACGGCTGCCCGAGGTCGCCTTCAGCCGGGCGAGCGAGCGTCACGGGTCCGCTCCGCGCCGTCAAGGACGACTGTCGAGATCGAGGCGCTGGCCCGGGCCGGCGCGGCGGTCGACCGCATCGCCGGCGCCCTGCAGGCCGGCGAGATCCCCCTGGTCGGGCGCACCGAGGCCGAGGTGTCGGCCGATCTCGAGCCGGCGGATCCTGGCCGAGGGCCACCACCGGGTGAACTTCGCCATCGTCGGAGCCGGCGAGAACGCGGCCAGCCCCCACCACGACGCCGGCGAGCGCGTCATCCGGCCGCGACGAGGTCGTGCTGTGCGACTTCGGCGGCACGATGCTGACCGACGGCGGCGCCGGGTACTGCTCGGACATCACCCGCTGCGTGTACACCGGCGAGCCGCCGGCCGAGTTCGCCGAGCTGTACGAGGTGCTGCAGAGCGCCCAGGCGCTCGGCGTGGCCGGCGCCACGGTGGGGCGGCCCGCGGCCGACGTCGATGCCACGCCCGGACCATCATCGACGACGCCGGCCACGGACGACCACTTCTTCCACCGCACCGGCCACGGCATCGGCGTCGAGGAGCACGAGGATCCCTACATCGTGGCCGGCAACGACGTGCCGCTCGTCGCCGGCAACGCCTTCTCGATCGAGCCGGGCATCTACGTCGAAGGTCGTTGGGGCGCTCGCCTCGAGGACATCGTCGTCGCCACGGCCGCCGGCCCGCGATCGCTGAACGTCGCCAACCACGACCTCGTCGTGGTCGACGCCTGACCGCTCGGGCTCTCCCGAGCGGCCGCCGCCATGATCGACTTCGACGCCGCCTCGTTGCTGCTGCAGTGGGCGACCGGCGGCCTGTTCTTCCTGTGGGTCACCACGCGCCGCCGTGAGGTCGGGCTCGGCTACGGCTGGTTGATGCGCGGCATCTACCTGGCCATGGCGGTCGGCGCCGCCTACGTCGGCATCGCGGTGATCGACGCCGCTCGCCGTCCGCGACCTCTCGTCGATCGGCGTGGCGCTGGCGACCGCGGTCGCGCTGGCCGTGTCGGTGGTGCGCCGCCGAGCCGGGGTGTCCGGGCCAGCGCGAGGTCGAGCGAGCGGCGCACGCGCGCGGGTCGCAGCCATGACCGGGATCGACCGCGCGCCGACCGAGCGCGATCCCTCCGCCCGCGAGTTCCCGCCGGCGCTCGATCTGGTCGCGCCGGTCATCGGCGCGATCGGCATCGTGGCGGCCGGGCTGCACGCCGGCCACGGCGGCGGCTCCGAGTGGCTGGCCGTGGCGCGGTTCCTGGTCGGCGCCGCGTTCCTGGGTGCGGTCACCGACGCCATGCTGCTCGGGCACTGGTACCTGGTGCAGCCCGGCCTGGCCCGCGGGCCGCTGCTCGAGCTGGTGCGCTGGACGGGCTACCTCGTGGTTGCCCGAGGTGCTGCTGCTGCTCGTGCCCGTCGGCATGGTCTCGGTGCTCGACGGCACCATCGACGACAACTACAACGGCCTGCTCGGGTGGTTCTGGGTGGCCTGCGTGGTGACCACGGTGGGACTGGTGATCGTGACCCGTCTGGCCCTCAAGGAGCGGTACTACTCGGCGGTGATGGCGGCCACCGGGCTGCTCTACCTGGCCATCCTGACCGCGTTCGGCACCGATCTGGTGGCCCGGGCGCTACTGTCGTGAGGTCCTGAGGGGTACGATCGGGCCAGGACGGACCTTCTCCCGACAAGGAGTCGTCGCCATGCCTCGCGCCATCTGGAGCGGATCGATCAGCTTCGGGCTCGTGAACATCCCGGTGAAGCTGTACAGCGCGGTGTCGCGCAAGACCGTGCACTTCAACCAGCTCGACGCCCGCACCAACAGCCGCGTCAAGCAGAAGCGCGTCTCGGGCGACGACGGCGCCGAGGTGCCCTACGAGCAGATCGTCAAGGGCTACGAGCTGGCGTCCGGCGCGTACGTCGTGGTGAGCGACGACGAGCTGGCCGCGCTCGATCCCAAGGCGCTGCGCACGATCGACATCGACGAGTTCGTCGACCTGGCCGAGATCGACCCGATCTTCTACGACAGCGCCTACTACCTCGCCCCCGACAAGGCGGCCAAGCCGTACGTGCTGCTGGCCGAGGCGATGCAGCAGTCCGAGAAGGTCGGCATCGCCCGCTTCGTGATGCGCACCAAGCAGTACCTCGCGGCCGTGCGGCCCAAGGACGGGCGTGCTCATGCTGTCGACGATGGTCTACGCCGACGAGGTCAACCCGCCGGCCGAGATCCCCGAGCTGGCCGACCTCGAGGACGTCGAGGTGTCCGACAAGGAGCTCGAGATGGCGCGTCAGCTCGTCGACTCGCTGGCGGTCGACTTCGAACCCGAGAAGTTCCAGGACACCTACCGCGCAGTCCGTGCTCGAGCTCATCGAGCGCAAGGCGGCGGGCGAAGAGGTGGTCGCGCCGGCGGCGGCGCTCGAGCCCGACAAGGTGATCGACCTGATGGCCGCGCTCGAGGCGTCGGTGGCCGCGGCCAAGCAGGCGCGCGGCCGCCATCCCACCGCGCACGACGAGCAGGAGGACGGCGACGAGTCCGCCGCCAGAGCACCGGCGACCAAGAAGGCACGCGCCCGCAAGACGGCCTAGCCCATGGCGCCCGCCACCGTCGTCGACATCGACGGGCGCGAGCTCAAGCTCTCGAACCTCGACAAGGTGCTCTACCCGGAGGTCGGGTTCACCAAGGGTGAGGTCATCGACTACTACGCCCGCGTCGCGCCGATCATGCTCCCCCACCTCGACGGTCGGTGCATCACCTTCCGCCGCTTCCCCAACGGCGTCGACGGCACGTCGTTCTTCGAGAAGCGGTGCCCGTCGCACCGGCCCGACTGGGTCGACGTGGCCGTCGGCCCCGGCGACCGGGCCGGCACCGTCGAGTACTGCCTGCTCGACGAGCGCGCCAGCGGTGGTGTGGGCCGCCAACCTGGCCGCCCTCGAGCTGCACGCGCCGATGGCGCGGGCCGTCGACTCGAGACCCCCACCATGGTGGTGTTCGACCTCGATCCGGGGCCACCCGCAGGGATGACCGAGTGCGCCGCGGTGGCGCTCGACATCCACGATGCACTCGACGGCGTCGGGCTGGCGCTGTTCCCCAAGACCTCGGGATCGAAGGGCCTGCAGCTGTACCTCCCGCTGAACACGCCCCACACCCACGACCAGGCGAGCGAGTTCGCGCTGGCGCTGGCCCAGCTGATGGAGAAGCACCACCCGGACCGTGTGGTCTCGAACATGAAGAAGGAGCTCCGCTCGGGCAAGGTGCTCATCGACTGGAGCCAGAACTCGCGCCACAAGACGACCATCTGCGCCTACTCGCTGCGGGCCCGACCCCACCCGACCGTGTCGACTCCGGTCACCTGGGACGAGGTCGAGGCGGCCGCGGGTGGCGAGGAGCTCTCGTTCGAGGCGAAGCAGGTCCTCGAGCGGATCGACGAGCACGGCGATCTGTTCGCCGAGACCGCCACGCTCGAGCAGACGTTGCCGCGAAGCTGATCTGCCCGACGAGGTTGCCCCGTTGGGGGTACCCCCTCGGCGAGCCTCGCGCCGCTGTCACAGTCTGTCTCACCGGAACGGCGACGCGCGTCCGATCAGGATGGGGTCATCCGGCCGCGAGACAGATCGAGACAGGCCCGCGATGCTCGCCACGGGGTGGGCGCGACGGGCGCGGATCGGCGAGATGGCGGCATCGGCATGGCGGCTCAGCCGCCTAGCGGCCCGGTGCGTACCGGCCGCGCGCCACCCGCACGATCGAGCCGTCGGACAACGCGGAGCGCACCGCGTTGGAGATGGTCTGCGAGGCGCGGCCGGGCACGACGAAGCCCTGCAGTCGCAACAGACGCTCGATCTCAGGAATGTCGAGCGGGTCGCCGACCGCGCCCAGGAGCGAGCGCACGGCGGCGCAGAGTTGCTTGCCTGCGACCGGCGTCGGCAGCGGTTCGGTCGTGGGACTGCGGCTCGGTCGTCGGGTGCAGGGCCGCGGCGCGGCGGACGCCGCCGGAGTAGGCGCTGGAGCCGTCGGCCGGTCTTCGCGTCGACGATCTCGCCCGTCCCGGCCAGCGCGACCTGGCAACGATCGATGCGCTCGAGCATGCGGCGCCGGCGCAAGATCACATCGGCGAGCTGGTGGTCGATCTCGGCCAGTTGGATCTGGGCGAGGCGCCGCCGCTCGAGCAACTGGTCCCGCACCGTCCCGCTGGCGCCGAAGGGGGATGGGTGGCGGATCCGGATCTCAGCGGCATCGAGTGCCCTCGGGCGGTCGGGCCCTTCGACCGCCCAGTCCCACTCGTCGCCCGACTGGTCGTCCATCCATCGGCGGGTCCAGTGCGCGGCCCACGGATCGACCACGCCGCTCTCGTCGGTCATCGCACAAGTGTGGTGCCGGGGTGTGACAGGTCAGCGGGTGCGGACGACGATGACCCGGGCGGCGCGGTCGTGCAGGCCCTGGCGGTTGCGGTCCCAGATGGCCCAACCGAACACGACCAGCGGATAGCAGGCCAGCCAGCCGCCGTAGGCGGCGGTGAACACGACGATGATCGAGCTGGCCGCCGCCACGAGCCACCGGACCATCGCCGCGGTGGGCCCGGGCACCTGGCGGTCCGAGATGCGGATGACCCGGAGGCCGAGCAGCTGCTCGGCCAGCGTCTGGCCCCGCCAACCGATGAGGCCGATCTGGTAGATGGCGGCGGGGAGCAGCAACAGCAGTCCCGCGGTCACCGACACACGGTTGCTGAGCAGGTGCTGGGTCCGGACGCCCGTGGCGCTGACCTGGGTCACCCACCGGGTGTGGTGGACCATGAACCCGGCGATGACGAAGGGCAACAGGATGAGCGCGTCGAGGGTGGCGCCCGCGAACCGCCGACCGAGCCCGCCGATCGAGCCGGGTCCGTCCGGGGGCAGGCCGAGCGCGGCGCCGCGGTGCGAGCCGGGCCAGGGCGCGAACACCCGTGGCGGGGCGGTTCCGTCGTCGGAGGGGCTCGAGCCGCTCGGCGCCACGTCGGTCGGACCTACCTGGCCACGAAGTACTTGGCCTTGGGGTGGTGGAGGATGATGGCCGAGGTCGTCTGCTCGGGCTGGTACTGGAAGCCGGTCTCGGCGCTGACCTCGATGCCGATGCGGCCGGCGTCGAGCAGCTCGGCCACCTTCTCGTTGTCCTCGAGGTCGGGGCAGGCCGGGTAGCCCCACGAGTAACGACCGCCGCGGTACTGCTGGCGGAACAGGCCGGTCAGCGTGGGGCCGTCCTCGTCGGCGAAGCCCCACTCCTCGCGGATGCGGTGGTGCCAGTACTCGGCCAGGGCCTCGGCCATCTCGACGCCGAGCCCGTGGGCCAGCAGGTACTCCTGGTACTTGTTCTCGGCGAACAGGCGGGCGGTCAGGTCGCTCACCCGCTGGCCCATGGTGACGATGTGGAAGGCGACGTAGTCGGGCTCGTCCCGACGCCACCGGCCGCACGAAGTCGGCGATGCACAGCCACGGCGCCTTGCGCTGGCGCGGGTAGGAGAAGCGCAGCCACTCGGAGGTGCGGCTCTCGTCCTTCCAGATCACGATGTCGTCGCCGTCGCCGTTGGCGGCGAAGTAGCCGTAGACGACCTGGGGCACGAGCACGTCGCTGGCCTTGGCCTCGGCCAGCTGGGCGCGCAGGATCGGGCGGATGCGGTCCTTGAACTCGTCGTCGGTCTCGACCGCGAGGTGCCGTCGGCCCGACGAGGTCCTTCTCGGGCCGGAACTGCCACTGGTTGCGGAACAGGGCCGTCTCGTTGAGGTAGGCGGCGATGTCGTCGATGGGGATGCCCTTGACGACCTTCGAGCCGAGGAACGGGGGCTCGAACACGGGGTTGTCGATCTCGACGTCGGGGGACCGCGCCGGTCGCTCGGCGCCGTCGTCGCTGGAGCCGCCGCCGGGGGTGGTCGTCAGCCTCGACGCCACCTTGGACTCGCTCGGCACGCGTCCCCAGGCGGGATCGTCGGCTTCGCCGACGCCGCGCTTGAGCTCGCCCAGGCGATCCATCACGCGGAGGCCCTCGAAGGCGTCCTTGCCGTAGAAGAGCCGTCCCTCGTAGACCTCGCGCAGGTCGCGCTCGACGTAGGTGCGCGTCGAGCGCGGCGCCGCCGAGCAGCACCGGGATGTCGTCGGCCAGGCCGCGGCCGTTCAGCTCCTCGAGGTTGTCGCGCATGATCAGCGTGCTCTTCACCAGCAGCCCGCTCATGCCGATGGCGTCGGCCTTGATCTCGGCGGCCTTCTCGATCATCTCGGCGATGCCGATCTTGATGCCGAGGTTGTGCACCTCGTAGCCGTTGTTGGTGAGGATGATGTCGACCAGGTTCTTGCCGATGTCGTGCACGTCGCCCTTGACGGTGGCCAGCACGATGCGGCCCTTGCCGCCCGACTCGTCCTTCTCCATGTGCGGCTCGAGGTAGGCGACCGAGGTCTTCATCGTCTCGGCCGACTGCAGCACGAACGGCAGCTGCATCTCGCCCGAGGCGAACAGCTCGCCGACCACCTTCATGCCGGCCAGCAGCACGTCGTTGATGATGCTCGAGGGCGGGGATCCCCTTGGCGAGCGCTTCGTCGAGGTCGGCCTCGAGGCCTTCGCGGTCGCCGTCGATGATGCGCTGCGACAGGCGCTGCTCGACCGGCCAGCCGGAGCGATCCTCCTTGACCACCTCGGCGGCGTTCACGTCCTCGAACACCGCCAGCAGCTTCTGCAGCGGGTCGTAGGCCGACTCGCCGTCGGCCGCGGGTCGGCGGCGGTCGTAGATCAGGTCGAGGCAGACCTCGCGCTGCTCCTCGGGGATCTTGTTGAGCGGCATGATGCGCGCCGCGTGCACGATGGCCGAGTCGAGCCCGGCCTCGACCGCCTCGTGCAGGAACACCGAGTTGAGCACGTGGCGGGCCGCCGGCTTGAGGCCGAACGACACGTTGGACAGGCCGAGCATGGTGTGGACGCCGGGCAGCTCGGCCTTGATGCGGCGTGATGGCCTCGAGGGTGGCCATGGCGTCGCGCGCGCAGGTCGTCGTCGCCGGTCGACAGCGGGAAGGTCAGGGCGTCGAAGATGAGGTCGCCGGGCTCGAGGCCGTAGCGTGTCGACGGCCAGGTCGTGGATGCGGTGGGCCACCCGCATCTTCCACTCGACGTCGCGCGCCTGGCCCTCCTCGTCGATGAGCAGGCAGATGACGGCGGCGCCGTAGTCGCGGGCCAGCTTGAACACCCGGTCGAGCCGCGAGCCCTCGGCGCTCGCCGTCCTCGAGGTTGGCCGAGTTGAGGATGGCCCGTCCGCCGAGCCACTGCAGGCCGGCTTCCATGACCTGGGGCTCGGTCGAGTCGAGCACCAGGGGGACGCTGCACTGGGTGGCGAAGCGCGAGGCCACCTCGTCCATGTCGGCGGTGCCGTCGCGGCCGACGTAGTCGACGCACACGTCGAGGACGTGCGAGCCCTCCTTGACCTGGTCCTTGGCCGTGGCGACGGTCGTGTCCCAGTCGGCGTCGAGCAGGGCCTCGCGGAACTTCTTCGAGCCGTTGGCGTTGGTGCGCTCGCCGATGATCAGGAACGAGGTGTCCTGGTCGAACGGCACCATCGAGTAGATCGAGGTGGCGCCGGCCTCGTGCACCGGATGGCGCGGGGCGCGCTCGAGCCCGCGGCAGGTGTCGACCACCGCCGCGAGGTGCGCCGGCGTGGTGCCGCAGCACCCGCCGATGACGTCGACGCCGAGCTCGGTGACGAACACGCGGTGGTGCTCGGCCAGCGGCCTCGGGCGTGAGGTCGTAGTGCATGTGGCCGTCGACCACCGACGGGCAGCCCGGCGTTGGGGATGCACGAGATCGGCATGCGGGCGTGCTGGGAGAGGTAGCGCAGGTGCTCGCCCATCTCGACCGGTCCGGTGGCGCAGTTGATGCCGATGACGTCGGGCTTCATGGCGTCGAGGGCGCAGAGGGCGGCCGCGATCTCGGTGCCGGGCAGCATGCGGCCGGTCAGCTCCATGGTGACCTGGACCTGCATCGGCACCTCTCGGCCGGCGGCGGCCATGGCCTGGCGCGAGCCGATCATGGCGGCCTTGACCGACGAGCAGGTCGAACATCGTCTCGATGATGATGAGGTCGACGCCACCGTCGATGCAGGCCACGGGCCTGGACCTCGAACTGGTCGCGCAGGTCGGCGAAGCGGATCTGGCCGAGCGAGGGGAACTTGGTGCCGGGCCCGATCGAGCCGGCCACGAAGCGCGGGTCGGTCGGGGGTGGCGAAGCTGTCGGCGGCCTCGCGGGCGAGGCGGGCGCCGGCCAGGTTGATCTCGTGGGCGCGCTCGGCCAGGCCGTACTCGCCGAGGGTCGCGGGCAGACCGCCGAAGGTGCAGGTCTCGATCACGTCGACGCCGACCTCGAGGTAGGACGGCGTGCAGCTCGCCGATGATGTCGGGCCGGGTCACGACGAGGATCTCGTTGCAGCCCTCGAGCGCCTCGCCGCCGAAATCGTCGGCCGTGAGGCCCCGTTGCTGGATGCCGGTGCCGAACGCGCCGTCGAAGATGACGCACGCGGTTCTGCACCGCATCGAGGAAGCTGGCCATCGGTCCAGGCTACCGGCTGCCTAGTGTGGCGCCGATGAAGATCTACACCCGCAAGGGGGACGACGGCACCACCGGCCTGCTCTACGGAGGCCGGGTGCCCAAGGACGGCGCCGCCCCCAGCGCCTACGGCAGCGTCGACGAGGCGCAGGCCGCCATCGGCGTGGCCCGGGCCGAGGCCCTGGCCAACCCCGACGAGAGCCCGGGCGAGCTGGCCGACATCCTGCTCGGCCTCGAGCGCGACCTCTGGGTGCTGATGGCCGAGCTGGCCACCGATCCGAGCCATCACGATCGTCTGGTCGACGGCCAGAGCCGCGTCACCGCCGCGATGGTCACCTCGCTCGAAGAGCTGATCGACGAGATCAGCAACAGCTTCGACCCGCCGACCGAGTTCGTCGTGCCGGGCCAGTCGCAGGTGTCGGCACGCCTCGACGTGGCCCGCACGGTGGTGCGCCGGGCCGAGCGCGACGCCATCGGTGCCGCCGTGCCCGACTCGCACAGCCTGGCCTACCTCAACCGCCTGAGCGACCTGTTGTGGACGCTCGCCCGTTGGCAGGAGGGCGCCTCGGTGGCGACGCGCTCGATCGGCACCGCCCCGGTCTCGACCGGGCCCGACCCGCAGGGACGGCACTGACATGACCCTCGACATCTCGATGGCGACCGACGTGGATCGCGAGGCGACCGTCGTCGCCGTGGGAGTGACCCGCGACGAGCTCGACGACGGATCGCCGCCCGTCGGCGTCGCCCCCGCGTTCGCCACCGCTCGCGGCTTCACGGCAAAGGTGGGCCAGACCCTCGTGCTGGCGGGTGCTGATGGCGAGCCGACCACGTTGCTCGTGGGCCTCGGGGCCAAAGGCGACGTCGGGCCCGACGGGTTGCGCACGGCGGCCGCCGCGGTGGCCCGGGCCTGCCGGCGCGAGCGCGTCGTCGCGGTGCGCCTGCTCGACGCGGTCGCCGACGCGGCCGATCGTCCGGCGGCGGCCCAGGCGGTGGGCGAGGGGCTGGTGCTCGGCTCGTACCGCTTCTCGACCTACAAGTCCGATCCCGACCCGGTCACGCTCGCCCGCGCCGTCGTCGTGGCCAAGGGCGGTCGCCGCGTCGCCGACGCGCTCGAGCTCGGCGCTCGCATCGCCGGCGGCGTGAACCTGGCCCGCGACCTGGTCAACACGCCGGGCGGCGACATGACGCCGACCCGGCTGGCCGAGGTGGCCGCCGAGATCGCCGAGCGCGAGGGCCTCGCGATCTCGGTGCTCGACGAGAAGGCCATCGTCAAAGCGGGCCTCGGCGGCCTGCTGGGCGTCAACCGCGGCTCGACCCAGCCGGCGCGCTTCATCCAGCTGGCCTACGAGCCGGCCGGCGCCGCGGGATCGCTGGCCCTGGTCGGCAAGGGCATCACCTTCGACTCGGGCGGTCTGTCGCTCAAGACGGCGCAGGGCATGACCACGATGAAGGACGACATGGGCGGCGCGGCCGCCATCCTCGGCGCCCTGTCGGTGATCCGGGCCGCCGCCCCGCGGGTGACCGTCCGGGCCTACATCCCGGCCACCGACAACATGACCGGCGGCGACGCCACCCGCGTCGGCGACGTGCTGCGCATCCGCAACGGCAAGACGGTCGAGGTGCTCAACACCGATGCCGAGGGTCGGCTGGTGCTGGCCGACGGCCTGTCGATGGCCAGCGAGGGCGCACCCGACGCCATCGTCGACGTGGCCACCCTGACCGGCGCGGTCGAGGTCGCGCTCGGCGGGGCCGTGGCGGGCATGTTCGGGACCGACGAGGGTTGGACCGGCCAGGTGCGGGCGGCGGCTGACCGCTCGGGCGAGCGGGTCTGGGAGCTGCCGCTCGTCGAGAAGTACCGGGCGCACATCGACTCGGACGTGGCCGACATCAAGAACATCGGCAAGCCGCCCCAGGCCGGTGCGGTGATCGCCGCGCTCTTCCTGCGCGAGTTCGTGGGCGACGGGATCCCCTGGGTCCACCTCGACATCGCCGGCACGGCCTGGAGCGACGCCGACGACCTCGACATCTCGAAGGGCGGCACGGGCTGGGGCGTGCGACTGCTGGTCGAGCTGGCCCGCGGGTTCCGCAAGCCGGCTCGAGCCGCGTCGTAGTCAGGCCGTCCCGTCAGGCCGCTCCGTCAGGCCGGTCCGTCAGGTGGGCTGGCGCCCTCCGAGGGAGTAGAGGGCGTGGTCCGCGGGTCTCGCTGATCGCGCTGGTCGTGCTGGTCGACCGCCCACTGCACGGCGGCATGGGCCATGGCCGGATGGAAGCGCCAGCGGTGCAGCTGGCGCTCGGTGGCAGCCGGGTCTTCACCCAGCTCGAGCAGCGACAGCGCGAGCTGGTCGGCGCGGTGGCGCAGCTCGGTGGGGTCGGCCGGCGCGGGGCGCGACTCGGTCCACTGCTGGTGCTCGACCTGCAGGCTCGGGGGCATCCGCTCGATCTGCGCGCGGGTGAGCGGCGCCAGCTTGCGCCGGACGGCCAGCTCGGTGGGGGACTGCCAGCGCGCCGCGCCGAAGCGGCACACGCGCTCGAGGCTGCGCATGAACGGGCTCTGTCGGCCGCCTCGCATGCCCACGCCGAGGGCGCGGGCGGTGTCGGGGAGGTCGAGCACGAAGCCGTCGGGGTGCTGGTCGAGACCGTCGGCCAGCCGCCGGAGCAGCCACACCGTCGACGGACCGAGCACCCCGAGCCAGAAGTGCTCGACGTAGGCCGATCGGGGATCGTGGCCCAGCTGGTCGATCACGGGGTCGGGCCAGGCCGCGATGGCCAGCTGGTCGGTCGGGAAGGCCAGATCGGGCCGGGGGGTGTCGGTCAGCATGGTCCGCTCCTCATCGCTGATCAGGATCCGCCAGTGGTGACGGGTGTGATGTTTCCGCCTATTTCAGTCCAGACCGTGTCACTCCACCACCGCGGTGTCAAGGGGCGGTGGGCCGCGGCGATCGAGTCAGGAGGCGGAGAGGACCTCGCGGAGCTCGAGCGCGAGGTCGGCGGCCGTGTCGCGCAGTCGACCGATGTCCGGTCCGGGCTCGAGGAGCGACCGCGAGGCGCTCGGCACGACCCGCTCAGGGCAGGCGGCGAACACGCGCGCCACGTCGGCCGGGTTGGCGCCCTGCGTGCCGACTCCCGGCGCGAGGAACACGCACTGCGCCGAGCGCAGGTCGAGGGCCGGATCGATGTGGGTGGGCCCGACGACGGCGCCGATCGGCCCGATCGCGCCGGGCGCGAGGCGGGCGTTGAGCGCGCCGATGTCGACCAGCAGCTGCTTCCTCGGTCGTGAGACCCGAGGTGTTCAGCGGCCGACTGGATCGCCCGCCCCTCGGGGTTGGACGAACGCGTGACCACGAGCAGGCAGCTCCCCGCGTCGTTCGCCCGGTTCACGAACGCCCCCATCGCGCCCAGCCCGAGGTAGGGGTGGACGGTCAGGGCGTCGGCTCCGAGCGGGGCATCGGGCCCGAGGAAGGCTTCGGCGTAGGCATCGTTGGTCGAGCCGACGTCGCCGCGCTTGGCGTCGACGATCACGAGCAGCCCGGCGCTGCGGGCTTCGACGATCAGACGTTGGAGGGTGCGGAAGCCGCGCCAACCGTGGCGCTCGTAGAAGGCCGCCTGCGGTTTCACCAGACCGACGGTCCCCACCGCCGCCTCGAGCACGATGTCGGCGAACCGGTCGAGGCCGTCGGGCGTGTCGCCGAGCTCCCAGTCGGCCAGGAGCGATCCCGACGGGTCCAGTCCCCACGAGAGCGGCCCGTACTTGGATCGAACCGCGGCGAACCGCGAGGCGAACGACTCGGTCACGCCCTCCATTGTGGCCGCTCGCACGCGACCCGCGTCGGGACCTCCTCGTCTTCCAGGTCGGCCTCGTACGATCAGCCGATGACCGTCGAGGAGCTGACATCCGAGGATCGGTCGGCCGCGGCCGACCTGTGGGCCGAGGTCGAGCTCGTCCGGCCCTGGAACGACCCGTGGGCCGACTTCGACCGCGCCCTGGTCGGGCCGAGCTCGACCGTGCTCGGCATCCGCGCGGCCGGTGGTCTGGTCGGGACGGCGATGGTCGGCTTCGACGGCCACCGGGGGTGGGCGTACTACGTCGCGGTCTCGCCGGCCCACCAGGGCCACGGCCACGGTGCTGCCCTGATGGCTGCGGCGGAGGACTGGTTGCGGACGAGGGGTGCACCGAAGATCCAGGTCATGGTCCGTCACTCCAACGCCTCGGTCACCGCCTTCTACGAGGGCCTCGGCTACGAGGATGCGGAGGTGTCCGTCCTCTCCCGATGGATCGAGGCCTGACACCGTTCACACGCTCGTCACGGTCCGGTCGGCCTCGTGACACATCGACCGTGCACAGTTGGGGCGATTCCGCTGTATCCAACGAGCCGTTGAGCGCTCGTTGATCTGACTGGCGGAACGCGGCGAGCGGTTCGACCAGTCCTACCGAGTGGGAGGCGAGGGACACCATGCGTACACGACCCACCACTGGCGTGGCCAGATCACTTGCGAACATGCCGCTCTTCGCCGACTGCAGCCGGCGCGAGATGGCTTCGGTGGAACATCTCGGGACGCTGGTGCACGTGAAGCCCGGCGCCACGCTCACGAGGCAGGACCAGCCCGGTCGTGAGTTCGTCCTGCTGGTGGGCGGACGGGCGGAGTGCGTGATCAACGGACGCACCGTCGCGACGTACCAGCCGGGAGATTTCTTCGGCGAGCTGTCCTTGCTGGACGGTGGTCCGCGGACCGCCACCATCGCGATGGTCAGCCCGGGTGAGCTGCTCGTGTTCGACCGGCGCGAGTTCTTCCAACTGCTCGACGTTGCGCCCTCGATCGTGAAGACGCTCCTCGTCGAGGTGGCGCGCCGCCACCGCGCCAACGCCGGCCTCTTCGTCGCCGCCTAGACCACCGGGTTCGCCCCGGGCTCGATGCGAGACTGGCGACATGACGTCGGTCGCCGGCCTGGCGAGCAGCTACATCGAGAGCTGGATGCGAGATCGCTACCTTGGACGGCCATGAGCCCCGCACCAGACGTCGTGGAGCAGGCCCGCGGGCTCGTGAGCGCAGCGCGCCACATCGTCGTGCTCACCGGCGCGGGCATATCGACCGACAGCGGCATCCGTGACTTCCGGGGGCCGAACGGGGTGTGGACCAAGGACCCCAAGGCCGAGAGGGCGTCGAACATCGAGTACTACGTCGCCGATCCCGAGGTGCGGCGACTGGCGTGGCAGGGACGGATCAACCGGATGGGAGACGCCGCGCGAACCCAACGACGGCCATCGGGCGGTGGTGGCGCTCGACGAGCGCGGCGTGCTCGACCTGCTCGTGACCCAGAACATCGACGGGCTGCACCTGGCGGCCGGGCTCGATCCGGCGCGGATCGTCGAGATCCACGGGACGATGCGCGAGGTCGTCTGCCTGCAGTGCGGCGCCCGCTCGCCCGTCGAGCCGACCCTCGACCGCGTCCGTGCGGGCGAGGACGATCCGGCCTGCCTCGACTGCGGCGGGATGCTCAAGTCCGCGACCATCTCGTTCGGCCAGAGCCTGGTCGAGGCCGACCTCGATCGGGCCTTCGAGGCGGCGGCCGGGTGTGACCTCCTGCTCGCGGTGGGCTCGACGCTCAGCGTCTACCCGGTGGCCGGCATGGTGCCCACGGCCAGCCGGATGGGCGCCCGGATCGTGATCGTCAACGCCGAGCCGACCGAGCTCGACGACCTGGCCGATGTCGTGGTCCGGGGCTCCATCAGCGAGCTGCTGCCGGCGATGGTCGCCCCCTGACGACCACCCGACGGCCACCCCGACGGCCGCCCGCCGACCGGCTGCGGAATGCCCGAGCTGGGATGATTGTTGACCTCATCCGGTAGCCTTTAGGACCGAGACGAGCAGATGAGAGGCACGCATGGCCACCTTCCGAGACCTGCTGAAGCAGACCAAGTCCGAGATCCGCGAGGTCGACACGGCCGAGGCCGACGAGCTGCGACACGCCCCCGGTGCGGTCGTGCTCGACGTGCGCGAGCCCGACGAGTACGAGCAGGGCGCCATCCCCGGCGCCATCCACATCCCCCGTGGCCAGCTCGAGTCCAACATCGAGGGCCGGGTGCCCGACCACGACACGCCGCTGATCGTCATCTGCGCGGCGGGGATCCGGTCCGCGTTCGCGGCCAAGACGCTGGCCGAGCTCGGCTACACCGATGTCGTGTCGGTCGCCGGCGGCTTCAACAAGTGGAAGGACGAGGGCCGCGAGTGGCGGGCCCCGCGCGTGCTCAGCCCCGAGCAGCGCAACCGCTACCAGCGCCACCTCCTGCTGCCCGAGGTCGGCGAGGAGGGCCAGCTCAAGCTGCTCGACGCCAAGGTCCTGCTGCTCGGCGCCGGCGGCCTCGGCTCGCCCGCCGCGCTCTACCTGGCCGCCGCCGGCGTCGGCACCATCGGGATCATCGACATGGACGTGGTCGACGACTCGAACCTGCAGCGCCAGATCCTGCACAACGTCGACCGCATCGGCGAGCGCAAGGTCGACTCGGCCAAGAAGACGCTCACCGCCCTCAACCCCGACGTCAACGTGGTCACCCACGACGTGCGCCTCGGGGCCGACAACGTCATGTCGATCCTCGAGGGCTACGACATCGTGGTCGACGGCACCGACAACTTCCCGACCCGCTACCTGGTCAACGACGCGTCGGTGAAGCTCGGCATCCCGGTGGTGCACGGCTCGATCTTCCGCTTCGACGGCATGGTCACCGTGTTCGACCCCCGCCGCGGCCCGACCTACCGCGACATGGTGCCCGAGCCGCCCTCCGGCCGAGATGGCGCCGTCGTGCGCCGAGGCCGGCGTGCTCGGCGTGCTGCCCGGCATCATCGGCTCGATCCAGGCCCTCGAGGCCATCAAGCTGATCCTCGACCTCGGCGACCCGCTGATCGGCCGGCTGCTGGCCTACGACTCGCTCGAGCAGAGCTTCCGCACCTACAAGGTCCACGTCGATCCCAGCCAACGAGATCACGTGGGAGAACCGGGATCGCATCGTGGTGGCCGAGCTCGACGGGCTGTGCATGCCGCATCCCCTGCAGGCTCCGGCCCCCAGGTGGCGCTAGACCAGCACTAGATTCGGCTGATCCGCTCGCTGATCCGCCGCTCTCGCCGAGCAGAACCCGCTGCCCGAGGGGGCGATGCCGGTCGCCGTCGGCCTCGTCATCAACGGCGCGGCCACCTACGCCTTCTTCGGCATCGCGTCGCGCACGCTCGCCGCCGCGACCTACAGCACGATCGGCGCGTTCTACGCGCTGCTCTACGCCATCGGCAACGGCATCATGCAGCCCCTCGAACAGGAGGTCGCCCGAGCCTGCTCGGCCCGGCGGGCCAAGGCCGTCGGTTCGGGACCGGTCATCCGGCGGGCGGTGATCATCGGGGGTGCTGTTCTGGCTGTTCGTGTCGCTCGTCATCCTGGCCATGCACAGCCTGTTCGCCCGGTACTTCCATCAGGACCAGGTGCTCACGTTCGCCCTGATCCTCGGCCTCGGCGGGTTCTGCGTCGGCCACCTGACCCGCGGCACCCTCTCGTCGCACCATCGCTTCGCGCAACTACGGGCTGTTCTTCAGCGCTGACGGCATCGCCCGGGTCGTGCTGGCCGCGATCCTCGGCGTGATCGGCGTGCTGGTGGCCGGCCCGTGGGGGATCGTGATGGCGTCACCCCGTTCATCGGCGGTCGGGGTCGCGCTCGTGGCGCCAGCACGGGCTGCTCGAGCCGGGCCCCGCGCGCCATGGGGCGAGCTGACCCAGAACCTCGGCTGGCTGCTGATGGGCACGGTGTCGATCTCGCTCATCGTGCAGGGCGGCACCATCGCCGTGAACCACCTGGCCACCAGCAGCCAGCAGGGCGCGGCAGGCCAGTTCCTCAACGGGCTGCAGACGGCGCGCATCCCGCTGTTCCTGTTCCAGGCGATGCTGGCGTCGCTGCTGCCCAAGCTGTCGCGGCAAGCCGAGATGGGCCAGCTCGACGCCTTCACCAGCGGGCTGCGACGGCTCGTCGCTCGCCATCCTCGGACTCGGTCTCGTGGCCATCCTGGGTGCCGCGCTGATCGGCCCGACCGTGATCCACATCGTGTTCGGCAAGGAGATCGGCGCTCACGCGCTGGGACCTGGCCGCCCTGGCCGCCGCCTACATCCTGATCATGGCCACGATCTGCGTCGACCAGGGGCTCGTCGCCCTGCACGCCCACAGCCGCATGGCCATCGGCTGGTTCCTGCGCGCTGCTGGTCTTCGTCGGCGTCACGGCGCTCGGCACCGAGCTCTTCCAGCGGGTCGAGCTCGGCCTGCTGGCCTCGGCGGTGTTCGCCTTCGCCTGGATGGTCACCTGCCTGTGGTGGGGCCTGCGGCGACACCGGCGGCTGCACCTCATGGACCTCAGCGAGGGGCTGGCCGACCTCAACGTCGACTCCTGACCCCGGCTGCCCGGTGCTGCCCGGGTGACCGGGCGCGGGCTTGCTACCCTCGCCTGTTCCATGCGCAGCCGACTCGCCCTCGCGGCCGCCCTGCTGGTGCTGGCCGCCGCCGCCGCCCCCGCCGCGGCCGCCACGCAGACACCCGCCGCCAACCGTGTCGCTGGCCCGGCGAGCCCGGCTCCGGGGGCTTTCAGTCCGGTGCGGCCCCTGGCCGTCACCCAGTCGACGACCTACACCTTCGGCCGCAGCCCCTGGCCGACGTGAAGGCGTCGGCGGGCGCGCAGACCAAGTGCGCGGGGCTGACCAGCAACGAGCTGGCCACCATGATGCTGGCGCCGACCTATCCCGAGACCGGGGCGTCGGGAACGCTGGCGCCGTCGCCCATGACCCTCAGCCGCTACGACACGGTGGGCGTCAACCCGTCCAACGCCAACTCTACTTCAGGACAACCCGTCCACGCCGTACCGCAAGGCGTTCTGGAACCCGGGCGTCGGCGCCTGGCAGTTCGACTCGGCCGGCGGGTGGAACCTCTCGACCGCCCAGGAGATCAGCACCGACAGCGCATCGGCTGCCGCGGCGGCGACGATGGCCACAGCCTGGTGCGCGGCCAGCGGCACCGACGCCGCTCGCCGCGCCGTCGCCTGGAAGCCGTGGGCCGGCTGCGCCGGAGGCGGTACCTGCGAGACGATCTATCAGGCCATCTACGACCCGACGACGCTCAACGTGTCCACCGATGCTGCGGTCACCCGAGGGGGAGCGATGGTCACGCGCAGCTGCACGGTGGCGGGCATCGGCACGGTGACCTGCTCACGGATCGACCCGAGCCTGGCCCAGGGCGACGACGCCTTCGCGGTGCCCGGGTTCGGCCCGTCACCCATCTCAGCCCCGTTCTACGACTTCGTCTCCTCCGGCACCGAGCACCGGGTGTGGCTCAGCAGCGACACCGGCTACCCGGTGAGCATCTCGGCGTCGAAGCCCGTGACGGCCAACGCCCGCACCAGCCTCACCTGGTCGACCGCGCCCGGGCTGTGCGACCTCACCACGCTGGCCGGCGCGTGCAGCTGGAGCGGGTGGCAGCCGTTCGACTCGGTGTGGAGCAGCCGCCCGTCGGTGGTGGCCAACGCCGACGGCCGCCTCGAGATCTTCGCCACCGGCTTCGACGGTGTCGTGTACCACGCCTGGCAGGCCACGCCGAACGGCATCTGGTCGGGGTGGGCCAGCTCCCGGGCCTCACCACCGCACGCTCGCTGGTGGCCACGCTCGGCACGGGCGGTCACGTCGTCGTCGTGGTGCAGACCTCGTCGGGGTCGGCCTCGACGGCGTCGTACTCGGGCACCGCGTGGTCCAGTTGGTCGACCATCGGCGGCAGCATCACCGCGTCGCTCAGCGCGGCCACCAACCGCGACGGCCGAGCCGAGTTCTTCGCCATCAGCACCGCCGGCGCCGTCGTGCACCAGTGGCAGACGTCGTTCGGCACGTGGTCCGGATGGGTCTCGCTCGGCGGGCCGGTCGGCCCCACCTCGTTGACCGCGGTCACCAACCTCGACGGTCGCCTCGAGGTCTTCCTCGTCGGTGGGCTGAGCACCGTCTACCACGCGTGGCAGTCCACCGCCGGCGGACCGTTCGTCCCATGGCGACAGCTCGGCGGCAACGTGTCGGGCGGGGTCAGCATCGGCTTCAACGTCGGCGGCCGCCTCGAGGTGTTCTACCGGGGCATCAACGGCGCGCTCTGGCACCTGTGGCAGACAGCGGTCAACGGCGGCTGGTCGGCCCCCGCCTCGCTCGGCGGTTCGCTGACGGGCACGCCGACCGTGGCCGCGCAACCGCGACGGGCGTCTCGAGGTCTTCGCGGTTCGTACCGGCGGCGTGCCGTGGCACATCTGGCAGGTGGCTGCCGGGGGAACCTGGTCGGCCTGGCAGACCTTCGGTGGCCCGGCGGCGGCCGCGTTGGCGGTGGCCCCGCAGGCCGACGGGCACCTCGTCCTGTTCGAGCTGACCACCGGCAGCGTGATCTACCGCAACCTGCAGCTGGTCTGACCGCTCGGGCGCTCTGCTAGACCACTGCCCATGAAAGGGCTCATCCTCTCGGGCGGATCGGGCACCCGGCTGCGCCCGATCACCCACACGAGCGCCAAGCAGCTCGTGCCGGTGGCCAACAAGCCCATCCTGTTCTACGGCATCGAGGACATGGTCTCCGCCGGCATCACCGAGATCGGGATCGTGGTCGGCGAGACCGGCGACGAGGTGACGCGCCGCGGTGGGTGACGGCTCGCAGTTCGGCGCAACGATCACCTTCATCCAGCAGGACGCGCCGCGCGGCCTGGCCCACTGCGTGCTCATCGCCCAGCGACTACCTCGGCGACGAGGACTTCGTCGTGTACCTGGGCGACAACATGCTCGAGCAGCGCCTGGTCGACTTCGTCGAGCCCTTCGAGGCCGACCGGCGGGCGTCGCTGGCCCCCGCCCTCGGGTCGTCGTCGACGCCGGCCGCCGCCCAGATCCTGCTGGCCGAGGTCGAGGACCCCCGCCAGTTCGGCGTCGCCGCCATCGACGACGACGGCCATGTGACCCGCCTGGTCGAGAAGCCGGCCGATCCGCCCTCGAACCTGGCGCTGGCCGGGGTGTACCTGTTCGATCCGACCATCCACGAAGCGGTGCGCTCGATCGAGCCGTCGGCCCGCAACGAGCTCGAGATCACCGACGCCATCCAGTGGCTGGTCGACCACGGGCACCGTGTGCGCCACGAGGTGCTGCAGGGCTGGTGGATCGACACCGGCAAGAAGGACCCGCTGCTCGACTGCAACCGACTGGTGCTCGAGAAGCTGGCCGGGCGCGTCGACGGGTTCGTCGACGACGATTCGCGCATCGACGGACGGGTGGTGATCGAGCGCGGCGCCCGGATCGAATCGTCCACGGTGCGCGGGCCGGCGATCATCGGCGAGGACACCGTGCTGCGCAACACGTACGTCGGTCCGTACACATCCGTGTACCACCACTGCGAGATCATCGACGCCGAGATCGAGTACTCGGTGGTGCTCGAGCACAGCAGCATCGTCGGCATCACGGCATCCAGGACTCGTTGATCGGCAAGGAGGTCGTCGTCCACCGCACGGGCACGCGCCCCCGGGCCACGCGGCTGATGCTCGGCGACCACTCGATGATCGACCTCGAGTAGCGGGCGCGCTCGCATTTCCCCGCATTCATCTCGCGGTTCGCGTCCGTAAGCCTTCAGGACCGCGCGGGTCGGGCCGATGCAACCCTGGTGCGTGCATCCTCCCGAGCACTCGTCGCACTGGTCACCCTCGCTTCGCTGATCCTCGGATCGGCGCTGGGCGCCACCGCGGCCACCGGCCCCGACGTGTCGAACTGGAACCATCCCGGCGGGGTGGGGATCAACTGGGGCCAGGTGCGGGCCGCCGGCCAGACCTTCGCCTTCGTCAAGGCCACCCAGGGACCGTCGGTGGTCGGGCGCCGGCTTCTACACGAACCCGTGGTACGCCACCGACGCGGCCGGAGCGGCCGCGGCGGGCCTCTACGTCGGCTCGTACGACTTCGCCCTGCCCGCCCTGCCCTTCACCACCGCCACCCTGCAGGCCCGGGCCTTCGTCTCGGTGATCGGCTCGCTGCACGAGACCTGGCAGCTGCCGCCGGTGCTCGACCTCGAGGAGACGGGCGGGCTGAGCTCGGCCAACCTGCGGTCTGGGTCCAGACATGGCTGACCGAGGCGACAGCGCCTGACCGGCCGCACGCCGATGATCTACACCAGCCCGAACTTCTGGAAGACGTCGATGGGCAACACGAAGGCCATGTCCGGTTACCAGCTCTGGATCGCGAGCTGGACCTCGGCGGCGACACCGGGCGCCCTCCCCGGCGGCTGGGGCACCTGGACGATGTGGCAGTACACCGATGTCGGGTCGGTGCCGGGCATCGCCGGCGGCGTCGACCTCAGCCGGTACTGCTGCACCCTGCTCGAACCTCGCGGCGCTGGCCGACGGCACGCAGGACCAGGCCGCGGGCAACCCGTTCGGCTCGTTCGACTCGGCCACCCGGGCGCCGGGGACCATCACCGTGTCGGGATGGGCGATCGATCCCGACACCACGAGCCCGCTCACCGTGCACGTGTACGTCGACGGGCACTGGGACGGCGATGACCACCACCGGCGTGTCGCGGCCCGACGTGGCCGCCGCCTATCCCGGATGGGGGTCGAACCGCGGCTACTCGGTCACCGTGCCGGTGGCGCCCGGCACCCACAGGTGTGCGTCTACGCCATCAACATCGGGACGGGCACGTCGAACCCGCAGCTCGGCTGCCGCACCGTGTCGGGCTCGCCGGTCGGCGCGCTCAGCTCGCTGACGCAGGTGCCCGGCGGCGTGCAGGTGCAGGGATGGGTCACCGATCCCGATTCGGCTGACGGCGGCGTCGGTCGACGTGTACGTCGACGGACACGTGGTGGCCCACGGTCGCCGGGGACGCCCGACGTCCTTCTCGGTCGCGGTCGGCTCATGGTCGACGGCCCCCACCAGTTCTGCGTCTACGGCATCGACACCCAGCACATCGCAGAACTCGATGCTCGGCTGCCAGACGTTCACGGTGACCGGTGCGCCGTTCGGCCACCTCGACTCGGTGACGTCGCGTGACGACGGGGTCGAGGTGGCGGGCTGGGCCATCGACCCCAACACCGCCTCGCCCATCACGGTCAACCTCTACGTCGACGGGGTCTTCAGCATGGGCGTCCTCGCCGGGGTGAGCCGGCCCGACGTCGGCGCCACCTTCATCTCGTCGGGGCCCCTGCACGGGTTCGAGCAGCTCCTGGCCGCTGTCGCCGGGCGCGCACACGGTGTGCGCCTACGCGATCAACGTCGGCCTGGGCGCCTCGAACCCGTCGCTGGGGCTGCCAGACGCGTCTCCTGAGGTTGGCTATACGTCGCGGGGTTCGTCGCCGGCCAGAGGAACTCCCGCCATGCCAACCGTCACACCGTCCGACGTCATCCGGGCGTCTACATCGTCGATCCCGACATCCACGGCGACGAGCGGGGCTACTTCGTCGAGACCTACCGGCGTGAGTGGTTCCCCCAGGGCCGCGAGATGCTCCAGGGCAACCGGGGCGATCGCCAGGCCGGGGCCATCGTCGGCCTGCACTACCACCTGCACCAGGCCGACTACTGGTACGTCCCGTACGGCACCGGCCCGGGTCGTGCTGCACGACCTGCGCACGGGATCACCCACCGACGGGGCGACGCTGACCATCGACCTCGGGCGCCAGGCCGACGGCAGCCACTCGCACCGCGGCGTGTTCATCCCGCCCGGCGTGGCCCACGGCTTCGCGGCGCTTGACCGACATGACCATCACCTATCTGGTCGACAGCTACTACAACCCCGCCGACGAGCGGGGTGTGGCCTGGGACGACCCGGCGGTGCAGGCCGACTGGGGCGTCACCGAGCCGATCCTGTCGGCCCGCGACCAGGCGAACCCGCGCCGCGCCGAGCTCGAGCCGAGTGGCAGCCGCACTTCGGGCTCCGTCCCGAGCCGTGAAGCTGCGAGGATCGGCAGAAGATCCGGTCGCCGGGGCGCGGGTTCATCGGCTCGAACTACGTCCGCTGGGTGCTGGCCAACACCGACGACGAGGTCACGGTGTACGACGCGCTCACCTATGCCGGCAACCTCTCGACCCTGCGCGACGTCGACGACGACCCGCGATACGACTTCGTCAAGGGCAACATCTGCGACCGCTCGACGCTCGAGGAGGCGATGGTCGGCCACGACGCGGTCGTGCACTTCGCGGCCGAGAGCCACGTCGACCGTTCGATCGCCGGGCCCGACGACTTCGTCAACACCAACTGCTTCGGCACCAACGTCGTGATGGACACCGCCCGCCACCTCGAGATCGGTCGGGTGATCCACATCGGCACCGACGAGGTCTACGGCTCGGTCGAGGTCGGATCGTCGACGCGAGACCGACCCGCTCGAGCCGCGCTCGCCGTACTCGGCGTCCAAGGCCGGATCCGACCTCATCGCGCTGTCGTACCACTCGACCTACGACGCTGCCGGTGAGCGTCACGCGCTGCACCAACAACTTCGGGCCCTACCAGTACCCCGAGAAGGCCATCCCGCTCTTCACGACCAACCTGCTCGACGGCCTGAAGATCCCGCTCTACGGCGACGGCCTCAACGAGCGCGACTGGATCTACGTCGACGACCACTGCGCCAGCGGTGCACCTCGTGCTGCACGAGGGGGCGGCCGGCGAGATCTACAACATCGGTGCCGGCAACGAGACGCCCAACCGGGTGCTGGTCGACAAGCTCCTGGCCCTGCTCGGCGCCGGCGACGAGATGGTCGACTACGTCACCGACCGCCTGGGCCACGACCGCCGCTACTCGGTCGACATCGCCAAGATCACCGAGCTGGGCTGGAGCCGGGCCCGCTCGCTCGACGAGGCGCTCGACGAGACCGTCGCGTGGTACCGCGACAACCGGTGGTGGTGGGAACCGCTCAAGGCCCGATGAGCGAACCACGCGAGTGTCCTGATCACACACGAGGCCTGCCGTGCGCGTCCTGATCACCGGCGCCGGAGGCCAGGTCGGCCGCGAGCTGGTCGACGCCTTCGACGGCCACGACGTCGTCGCCGTCGACCATGACCAGCTCGACGTGGCCGACCGCGACGCCGTGCTCGGCACGGTCACCTCGGTGGCGCCCGACGTCGTGGTCAACACCGCGGCCTGGACCGACGTGGACGCCAACGAGGCCGACCCCGACCGGGCATGGGCGGTCAACGCCCTGGCGGTGCGCCACCTGGCCGACGGCGCCCGCCGCGTCGGGCGCGTGGGTCTGCCACCTGTCGACCGACTACGTGTTCGACGGCACCAAGGACGAGCCCTACGTCGAGTGGGACCGACCCAACCCGATGTCGATGTACGGGCGCTCGAAGCTCGGCGGTGAGCTCGAGCTCGGGCCGGGCGACACGATCGTGCGCACGTCGTGGGTGTGCGGCTACCACGGGGCGAACATGGTCAAGACGATCCTCCGGCTGGCCGCGTCGAGCACGACACGCTGCACTTCGTCGACGACCAGCGCGGCCAGCCCACCTTCGCCGACGACCTGGCGCGGATGGTGCGCCGGCTCGTGGTCGAGCGCCGTCCGGGGCTGTTCCACGTCACCAACCAGGGCGCGGTCAGCTGGTACGAGTTCGCCCGCGAGGTGCTGTCGGCGGCCGGACTCGACCCCGCCCGCGTGCACCCCATCGCGACCGCCGACCTCGACCCGCCCCGCCCGGCGCCACGCCCGGCCAACTCGGTGCTCGACAACGCGGCGCTCCGTCTCGACGGCGTCGACCTGGCTCCCGACTTCCGCGAGCCCCTCAGCCGTCTGGTGGCTCGTCTCTCGTCAGACTGAGACTCGTCGGGCCGAGCGACCCGCTGGACACGAACAGCCAGACCCCGTAGGCCAGGGCCAGCACGAGCATCGACGCGCCGAGGACCCACGCCGGCAGCGGCGGGCTCCACCCGTGGCCGGTCAGGTACGACAGGACCGGATGGGCGACGCCGGTCATGTTGCGGCGCATCCACACGGCGTGGGCGCTCAGCAGCCCGATCGCGACCCAGACCGACGCGAGGGCGGCCAGCACGACCTGGATGCGCCGCTCGACCCGGGGCGAGGTGGCCACCACCCATCCCGACAGGATCGGCACGCCCATCGCCACCGGCAGCGAGTAGCGGCCCTGCCACACGTAGCCGATGGCCGGCGCCTTGATCGCCTCGGAGGCCACCTGGATGGCCAGGATGCCGACGCCCGTGCCGACGATGGCCAGCCGTTGGCGCCAGCTGCCCACCACCAGGGCCACGACCGCCAGCACCCCCACCGCGATGAGCCAGCCGAGGGTGAGCCACGGCGGCGGATGCGTGTCACCCCAGCCGAACACGCCGATCATGTCCTGGGCCAGGTGGGGGACCTTGTCGAACGAGTGCTGCGCCGCCGCCGCGGTGGTCAGACCCGGGTGGGGGAAGCCGGTGAAGGCGTTCAGGGCCCCCGAGGCCAGGATGTAGGTGGTGGCGAGCCCGCCCGCGACCGCGGTGGCCGCGATGGCGACGCGCACCGCGGTGAGCGACCACAGCTCGGCGAGCCGCGAGCGCCGGGCCACGGCGACGAGGACCGCCGCGCCGATGCAGAGCACGAAGGCGGGCGAGAAGGGTCGGGTCCACGCCAACAGGGCAGCCGAGACCGCCACCCGGACCAGCAGGTGCCAACCCGGCGGTCCGTCGTCGTGCATCAACCGCAGCAGCGAGAGCCACAGGCAGAACGCGGCGGTGATCTCCATGCCACTCGGGTTCACTGCGCCGACCATGAAGAAGACCATCGGCGTGGTGGCGAGGGCCGCACCCGCGATCGCGGCCGGCCCGAACGATCCCCCGATGGCCGAGCTGAGCCCCGACGCCAACAGGGCCCCGCCCAGGAGCACGGCCATCATCCGCATGGCCAGGACCATCCGGTTCGGCGAGAGGCCGAGGTGCACGGGCCACCCCACCCAGGCGTAGTACAGCGGCGGGTACTGGCCGACCTGGGTCTCGACCAGGGCTGGTTGGCTGTCAGCGGTGAGGTGATCGAGGCAGCCGGCGGGGATCCGCGGCCGGTAGGCGTAGCAGTGGGCGCTGAGCCCGAGCTCGGCCTCGAGGCCTGTCTCGCGGTAGATGGTCCAGGTGCCCGACGGCCGCGAGTGCAAGGTGCTGTGCACGATCCGAAGGGGTCCGTCGAGCACACCGTCGGCGGTGGCCACGGCCTTGATCACGTGCGACGGCTCGTCGGGGATGCTCATGACCGGCGACGACAGGGCCCACACGGTTCCGATCGCGACGAACAGGGCGAACGAGATCCACCACCGCCGCCTGGCCGGCGCACCGCTCGACGTGGGGGACCTCGCCAGTGAGTCTGCCATCCGTCGGATCACCCTAGTGAGTGCTGCCTAGGGTGTGTGTTCATGGCCCCCGAAGCGTCACCCGTGCGGTTGGTGGTCCTGAACCACGACGGTGGCGACCACCTCGAGCGATGCGTCTCGGCCCTCCTGGCGCTCGACTGGCCGCCCGATCAGCTCGACGTGGTGGTGGTCGACAACGCCTCGTCGGACGGCAGCGCGGACGAGATCGAGCGCGCCATCCCGAGGTCCGCGTCATCCGCAACCCGACCAACGTGGGCTTCCCGGGCAACAACACGGCGCTCCGATCGCTCGACGGCGTCCGCTACGTCGGCCTGGTGAACAACGACGCCTTCGTCGAACCGGGTTGGCTGGCGCCGCTGGTGGCCGCCCTCGACGGCGACGAGCGAGCTCGGCGCCGTCAACGGGACCCTGGTGTTCGACGCCCGGTTCGTCGACCTGTGCATCGAGGGCCCGACCGGCCGCGCCGACCGCGCGAGACCGGCGCCGGCTCGGCGTGCGGATCAGCGGGCTGCGGGTGGACGGCGTCGAGCTGCTGGCGGGCCGCGCTGCATCAGCGACGGAGGATGGGGTCCCGAGCCGGCCGGGGACGGCGCGATCGTCGAGTGGACGCGGAGCTGGGCGCGCCTGCGGGTCCCGGTGCTCGACGGGACCGAGCCGCGGCGACGGCCGCTCGCGGTGGTCGGTCGAGATCGAGCTGTCCGCGCCCGAGCCGCACCGGTGCGCCTCGAGGGCGGCGCCGGCGAGGTCGAGATCGAGGTGTCCGAGCGGCCGACCTGGCACCGCATCGAGATCGCGGGCGAGCCCTACGACGTGGTCAACAACGCCGGCAACGACCTGCGCGCCGACGGCTACGGGATCGACCGGGGGTTCGGCGACCGCGCTCGCCGACTGGCCCGACGAGCCGGCCGAGGTCTTCGGCTGGTGTGGGGGAGCCGTGCTGCTGCGCCCGTCCTACCTCGACCAGGTCGGCCTGTTCGAGCCGTCGTTCTTCCTCTACTACGAGGACGTCGACCTCTCGTGGCGGGGTCGGGCCCGGGGGTGGCGCTACGCCTACGTGCCCTGGGCGGTGGCCCGGCACGTGCACGCGGCCAGCGGGGGCGTGGCCAGCGCCCTGGCCATGCGCTACGCCGAGCGCAACCGCCTTCTGATGCTGGTCCGCAACGCCCCGCCGGGGATGGCCCTGCGTGGCCGTCGGCGCGGTTCGTGACGGCCACCGCGTCCTACGGCCTGCGGGGATCGGGGCCCGGAGACGGGCCTCCGACCGGGGCCCATCGCCGAACGCCGGCGCCCAGGCCCTGGCCGGTTCGTGCGGGCGCTGCCGCCGGCGGTGGGCCAGCGCCGGCGCCTCCGGGCCGGCCAGGTGGTGCCCGACGGCGAGCTCATGGCCTGGCTGCTGCCCGATCGATCGGGTTGGAGGTACCCCGAAGGCCGGCCTGACCGGCCCCGCTCCTGACAGCCGGTACGATCGGCTGGCCATGCCCGCTGCTCATCCGACCCAGGTGTTGGTGCTCACGCCCGACACCGTGGGACACGGAGATGGCCGGCCCGGGCATCCGCAGCTACGAGCTGGCCCAGGTGCTGGCGGCCGAGAGCGACGTCACGCTGGCCTCGCCGTATCCCGATCCGCCGTCAGCTCCCCGGGGTGCAGGCCGCCACCTTCGGCGACGAGGGCGAGCTGCGCCGGCTGGTGGGCCGGCCGACGTCGTGGTCGCCATGGCCAGCCTGCTGCACGAGCACCGCTGGATCGGCCGAGCCGGCCGAGCCGGGTGGTCGCCGGCCGGCCGTGGTGGCCGACGCCTACGACCCCGTGCTGTTCGAGGTCCTCGCCCTGTCCGACGGGCGACCGCCGTTCGCACGGCCGCCAGTACGGCGTCGACGCCCTGGCCCGGATGACCACCCCGCTCGAGGTGGCCGACCTGGTGCTGTGCGCCTCGACCCGCCAGCGCCACCTGCTGCTCGGGCTGATGGCCGGGCTGGGTCGGATCAACTCGACCACCTACGCGGCGGATCCGACCTTCGACCGGTTCGTGAAGGTCGTCCCGTTCGGTCTGCCGTCCACGCCACCCGACGCCGGCGGTCGCCAACCGCTGCGCGGGCCCGAGGGCCCGTTCGCAGCCGGACGACTTCGTGGCGCTGTGGGGCGGTGGGCTCTACGAGTGGCTCGATCCGGTGACCCTGATCGAGGCGATCGCCGCCATCGACGATCCCCGCGTCAAGGCCTACCTCCTGGCCGGTCGCCATCCCACGCCGACGGTGGCGGCCACGACGATGGCCGAGCCGGACCCGGCGCCGAGCCGACGAGCTGGGGCTGACCGGGGGCGCGGAGCCTCGGGTGGTGTTCGGCGACCACTGGGTGCCCTACGACGAGCGCGCCGCCTGGCTGCTCGACGCCGACGTCTCGGTCTCGCTGCACCGGCCCGGCCTCGAGGCGACCTTCGCCTTCCGCACCCGGCTGCTCGACGCCCTCTGGACCCGGCTGCCGGTCGATCTGCACCGAGGGCGACTAGCTGGCCGAGCTGGTCCATCGCCAGGGTCTCGGCGACGTCGTGGCGCCGTCCGATCCGGCCGCGGTGGCCGGCGCGATCGTGACGCTGCGCGAACCCCGCTGCTACGCTGCCGCCCGGCTGGCGCTCGGCTCGATCGCCCCGTTCTACGCCTGGGACCGGGTCGCCGCCCGCTCGTCGAGTTCTGCCGTCATCCCGCCTTGGCCCCCGATCGCACCCGCCCGTCCCCTCCGACGGGGGATCCGGGCCCGGGCCCAGCGGATGGCCAAGGCCGTGGGCCGCCGGGCACGAGCCGTCGCCCACCGCGGCGTGGCCAGCTACGACGAGTACCGCACCCGACAACGAGAGCAGACGTGACCGCCGTAACCGAGATCTGGAGCTACCGGCGCCTCATCGGCAACCTGGCCCAGCGAGAGCTCCGGTCCCGCTACAAGAAGAGCGTGCTGGGCTGGGCCTGGTCGCTGATCAACCCGGCGGCCACCCTGGCCATCTACACGCGTCGTGTTCGGCGTGTTCCTCAAGGTCAGACGCCGCCCGTGGCCGGCAACGGCCAGTTCTCGAGCTTCGGCCTCTACCTGTTCGCCGCGCTGATCATCTGGAACTTCTTCAACGGCACGGTGACCGGTTGCATCGGCGCGCTGCAGGGCGCGGGTCCGCTGCTCAAGAAGGTGTACTTCCCAGCCGGTGTGCCCCGGCATCGCCTACACGATCACCGTGCTGTTCCAGACGGTCATCGAGTCGACGATCATGGTCGTGATCATGATGTTCGTCGTCGACAACGGCAGCTGGATGTTCCTGCTGTTCCCGATCGTGGTCGTGATGATCGTGCTGTTCTCGCTCGGCCTCGGCCTGGTGCTCAGCATCTGGAACGTCTACTTCCGCGACATCGGCTACCTGGTCGGCATCGCCATCAACCTGCTCTTCTACGCCACGCCGATCATCTACCCGCTGACCCTGGTGCCGGTCGAGAAGTGGGGCCTGCCGATGCGGCAAGCATCATCGAGCTCAACCCGCTCACCCAGTTCGTCGAGATGTCACGCGACCTGTTCTACCTGCACAGCTGCCGAGCCTGGCGGCGTTCGCCGGCACCATGGTCGTCTCGCTCGTGACCTTCTTCGTGGGCTACGCCTTGTTCAAGCGACGGGCCCTCAACGTGTCGGAGGAGCTGTGACCACCAGGACGCGGCGATCATCGTCGACAACGTCTCGAAGCGGTACCGGCTCTACCGCGAGCGCTCGAACAGCCTCAAAGAGGTCGTTCACCCGGCGCAGCATCTCCCGCTACGACGACTTCTGGGCGCTCAACGACGTGTCGCTCGAGATCGAGCGGGGCACCGTGTACGGACTGGTCGGCCACAACGGCTCGGGCAAGTCGACGTTGCTCCGCATGATGGCCGGCATCCAGCATCCCGAGAAGGGCAAGGTCCGCATCAAGGGCCGGGTGTCGGCGCTGCTCGAGCTGGGCGCCGGGTTCCACCCCGAGCTGACCGGCCGCGAGAACGTGTACCTCAACGCCTCGATCCTGGGGCTGCCCCGCAAGGAGATCGACGACCTCTTCGACGACATCGTCGACTTCTCGGGGCTCGGTGACTTCATCGACACGCCGGTGAAGATCTACTCGAGCGGCATGTACGTCCGCCTCGGCTTCTCGGTGGCGGTGCACGTGCACCCCGAGATCCTGATCATCGACGAGGTGATCGCGGTGGGCGACGAGGAGTTCCAGCGCCGGTGCTTCGAGCACCTCTACAAGATCCGCAACGAGGGCGTGACCATCGTGATGGTCACCCACGGGCTCGAGCATCGTGCAGAACATGTGCGACCGCGCCGCCTGGATGGACCACGGCAAGGTGCGAGCCGAAGGCGTGGCCCCCGACGTCGTGTTCGAATACGTGAAGACCGTCAACGAGGCCGAGGAGGCGCGCCTCGACGGGGCCGAGGGCAGTGCCGGCGGACTGGCGGTCGAGACCGACATCGACGCGTCGCTGCGCCCGATCCGCATCGAGCGCGTCGAGTTCCTCAACGCGGCCGGCGAGGTCGTGCACTCGGCGTCGACCGGCGATCCGCTGCAGGTGCGGTTCCACTACCACGCCATCCAGCCCGTCGAGGGCCCGCTGTTCTCGTTCGCCATCGAGAACCACCACGGGCTGCACGTGGCCACACCGGGGATGCGACCGACCCACCATCCCGAGAAGACCGTGTCGGGCGACGGCTACGTCGACTACGAGATCGAGCGGCTCGTGCTCGGAGCCGGCGAGTACACCCTCAGCCTGGCCATCCACGACGCCAACGGGATGATCCGCTTCGACCACCAGGACCGCGCCCTGCAGCTCCGGGTGCAGCCCGGTCGCGAGATCGTGTCGGGGGTCGTCGACCTCATGGGCAAGTGGTCGCCGCCGAGCGACGGCAAGGCGTGAGCGCGATCGACGACGTCCGGGCCAAGCTGGCCTTGCGCCGGTGGGCCGAGGTCGCCCTGCCGCCCGGGAGCGGCCGCCGCGACGCCGCCCGCATCGGCCGTCAGGTCAGCAGCGACGGGCTGCGGTACGCCCGACGCCTCCGGATGCTCCTGGGACCTCTCCCGGCGCCGCCACCCCCGCGAGCCGTTGTACCGCGACTGGTTCCAGGCCAACTCGGCACGGGTCGAGCACCTGGTGGGCCAGATCGACCTGCTCGCCGTCCGCGACCTCGGCCTCGAGATCACCGTCGTCGTCGACGCCGGCTCGGCCTCCGACCAGCCATCCGGTCCGGCCGAAGACGCGGCATCTGACCGCCTGGAGGACACCCTCGCCTCGCTCGAGTCCCAGACCGTCACCGGCTGGCACTCGCTCGTGGTCCGCGGCGACAGCGCCAACGCGGGTCTGTCGGCGGGTCCGGCCGACGAGTGGCTCGTGTTCCTCGAGGCCGGCGACGTGGCCGAGCCCGACCTGCTGTTCCACGTGGCGGTGGCGGGACGCGACGACCCGACCGTCGAGCTCGTCACGTGGGACGACGACGAGCTCGACGACGACGGCACGCCCGTGCGACCCCGCGATCCATCCCTCGTGGTCACCCGAGACGCTGCTCGGCGCGAACTACCTCGGTCGCTCGTTCGCCATCCGACGGCGTGCGCTCCAGCGCGCCGGGGGACTGCCCGCGGCGGCCGAGGCCGGCGACGCGCGCTGGTGGGAGCTGCTCCTGCGGGCCGACCTCACCGCCGAGACGACGCTGCGGCTCCCGCGCGTGCTCGTCCACCTCGTGCGCCGGCCCCTGTCCGACCGAGGCGCAGTCGCTCGCGACCGTGGCCGGCCATCTCGAGCGCCTGGGCCGCCCCGCCGACCTGAGCTGGTCCCGCGGCGTCGTCCGCGTGGCGTGGCACCTCGCCGATCCGCCCCGCGTCACCGTCGTCATCCCGACCCGGCACAACCGCGAGCTGCTCTCGACCTGCCTGCCCAGCCTGGCGCGCACCGACTACCCGAGCTTCGAGGTGGTCATCGTGGACAACGGGGGCCACACGGTCGACCACGACGAGTGGTACCGCGCCCACGCCGCCGGCCTCGACCTCCGCGTGCTGTGGTGGACCCAGCCGTTCAACTACTCGGCGGTCAACAACCTGGCCGCGGCCGAGGCCACCGGCGAGGTGCTGGTGTTCCTCAACGACGACACCGAGCTGCGCGATCCGGGTTGGTTGACCGAGCTGGTGGGCTGGGCCTCGCAGCCCGACATCGGGCTGGTCGGCGTCCAGCTGATCGGGCCGGTCGGCGAGATCCAGCACGGTGGGGTGATCCTCGGCCTGAACGGGTTCGCCGACCACCTCTTCCAGGGCATGGAGCCCCACAGCGACTCGCTGATGGGCCCGACGGACTGGTACCGCAACACCTTGTCGGTCACCGCGGCCTGCGTGGCGGTGCGGCGAGAGGTGTTCGAGCGCATCGGGGGGTTCGACGAGCGCTTCGTGCTGTGCGGCAGCGACGTCGTGCTCGGCCTCGACGCCCGGTTCCTCGGGCTGCGCAACGTGGTCACGCCCTTCACCGACGTCCGCCACCTCGAGTCGGCGACCCGCAGCACCCACGTGCCCGAGTCGGACTTCTTCGCCAGCTACTGGCGCTACCAGAAGTGGCTGTTCGGCGGCGACCCGTACTTCTCGCCGTCGCTCTCGCTGTCGAGCCGGGAGCCGCACTTCCAGGCCGCGCACGAACCGACGCCGCGCGAGATGATCGCCGGCCCGCTGCGGCGCGACTTCACCGTCTTCCGCCAGGTCAACGACTCGGCCGAGGCCTCGTGGCTGGCCGACCAGTGCCGGGCCGACGAATCGGTGGTGGCCGGGGTGCGGGCGCTGCACGCCGAGCACCGCGAGCCGGTTCTCGCCGCGCACCGTCAACTGGTTCCTGCCCGAGATCGACAGCCCGTTCTACGGCGGCGTGGCCACCGCTCTGCGGATCGCCGATCACCTGGCCACCCACCACGGCGTGCAGAACCAGTTCGTGGTGGCGGCGAACCCGAACGAGGCGTTCTTCCGCTCGGCGCTGGCGGCGGTGTTCCCGGCCATCGTCGACTCGCCGATCGTGTTCACCGCCGCCGCGTCGGGCGCCGCCCTCGATCTGCTGCCCTACGCGGATGTCTCGATCGCCACGCTCTGGACCACGGCGTTCACCGTGGCCAACTTCGAGCGGACGCAAGCGGAAGTTCTACCTGATCCAGGACTTCGAGCCGCAGTTCTACCCGGCCGGCACCGCCTACGCGCTGGCCGAGGAGAGCTACCGGCTGGGCCTCTACGGCATCTGCAACACGCACCGCCTGATGGCCATCTACCGCAAGTACGGCGGGCAGGGCGGCGCCTTCCTGCCGGCGGTCGACCGCCAGGTTCCCGCGACGGCCCGCGAGTGGCAGCTCGGCGTGTTCCGCCCCGAGGGTCGGCGGCCGCTCGACCACGACGGTCCGGTCACCGTGTTCATCTACGCCCGCCCCGGCCACATCCGCAACTGCTGGGAGATGGCCGAGCAGGCCGTCGACCAGGTGAAGCGCCGGTTCGGCGACGGGGTCCGCATCGTCACCGCCGGCTCGTGGGCCCGACCCGACGACATCGGCCGCGGCATCGACCACCTCGGGCTGCTCGACTACCGCGACACGGGCGAGCTCTACCGCCAGTGCGACGTCGGCGTGGCCCTGACCGTGTCGGCCCACCCGTCGTACCTGCCGCTCGAGCTGATGGCGTCCGGGGTGCCCGTGGTGGCCTTCGACAACCCGGCCGGCGACTGGATGCTGCACGACGAGGTCAACTCGCTGCGCTGCCATCAGACGGTCGACGGGCTGGCCGGCGCCATCGGTCGGCTGGTGGCCGATCCGGCCCTGCGGGTCCGCCTGGGCGCGGCCGCCCTGGACACCATCGCGGCCCGCCACAGCAGCTGGGACCAGGCACTCGGTCGGGCATCTACGAGCTGCTGTCCGATCCCGAGGCGCGTCGACGCCGCCTGGTCGCGACCCGGACGGCCTGGTCGTATGAGCGGCCCGAGGTGGGTCCCGTGACCGATCAGCGCGACGACCAGCCGGACCAGCCCGGACAGCCCGACCGGTACCACCACAGCTTCGTCGAGGGCGGCTCGTACCGCTCGGCGGTCGAGCTGGTGGGGCGGGCGCAGCGACACGAGGGCCTGGTCCTCGATCTCGGGTGCGGGTTCGGGGCTGTGGCCGAGCCGCTGGCCGAGCTGGGCCTGACCTACGTCGGCGCCGACCTCGCGCCCGAGGGCCTGGCCGATCTGTCCGGGCGGGGATTCGAGAGCCACGAGATCGATCTCGGACTCGACGAGCGACGAGCTGCGAGCCCGCCTGGACGAGATCGCCGCCGGACGCCCCGTCGCGTACGTGCTGGTGCTCGACGTGCTCGAGCACCTGCCCCGACCGGGCCGCGTGGCCGCCACGCTGGCTGCGTTCGCGGCCGCGCACGGCGACGCCGACCTCGTCGTCAGCTATCCCAACGTCACGCACCTCGACATCGCGGCCAAGCTGCTGCTGGGGCGATGGGACCGCACCGACGAGGGGCTGCTCGACCGCACCCACCTGCAGTTCTTCGCGGAGCACGACCTGATCGAGGTGCTGGCCGCAGTCGGGCTGGCGCCAGGACGACGCGGCCGACGTGGTCGACGAGCACAGCGACCAGAGCTTCCCGGACGAGTCGCCGGCCCTGCGACCGGGCGCGCCGTTGCGCGACCTGCTCCGGGCGATCCGTCGCCGGGCCGAGCCGAGCGGTGCGACCTACCAGTTCGTCCGCCGCTTCGCGCTGGCGCCGACGGTCGAGCCCGATCCCGTCCCCGATGCGACCCCGGACGTCACGCCCCGCCGGTCGGACGACGCCCGCCCCCGCTTCGCGACGGTCGTGCTCGCGGCCGCCGGACGGGGTCGACACCGACCGCATCAAGGGCGACCTGGCCGAGCAGACCTACATCGACTTCGAGCTGGTCGAGGTCGATGCGTCGCCCGGCGGGGTGGCCGATGTCGTGGCCCGCATCGACGAGCCGCTACCTGCTCGTGCTGTCGGGCCTCGAACGCGTCACGCCGGGATGGTTGGCCGCGTTCGTCGACGCGGCCGAGGGCTCGCGGGGCGGGTGCTGCGCGTCTCGGTGGCCGACGTCGACGCCGACGCGCTGGCCGCCGCGGACCCGGCTGACCTCGACGAGCTGGCGACCGGCGACGCGCTCGCCCTCGAGTCGTTCGACGTGCTGTCGGCCGAACCGGCCGGCGCCGTGGTGGGCGCAGCCTTTGCCGTGCCGACCGCGTTGGTGCGGACCACCGGTCTCGGACCCGAACCAGCCGACGGTGCGGGTTCGGTCACGGTCTTCCTGGCGCGCTGCGTGCAGCTGGCCGGCCTGGTGGCCCTCGACGACCGCGTGGTGCTGAGCGCGGGACCCACGGCACCGGGTTTGCGCTCGGACGGGGTGGTCGAGGCGCTCGGCCGCGAGCCCATCCTGCTGCCCTCGGACTCGTCCGAACGGCTGCTGTCGCTGCGCGACCTGGCTTCGACGGCGCGGGCGAACGAGCAACGACTGCAGGGCGAGCTGCTGTCCGCCCTCGAGCACGGGCGGGCGCTCGAGGTGCGACGGGACGATCGGTTCGAGGCGCTCACCCGCCAGCTGCAGCGCCTCGAGACCGAGCGCAACGAGCTGGCGGCGACGGTGGCCCGGCTCCAGGGAGAGCGTCCGAACGACTGGCGCCGCCTGCGGCTGGCGCGGCTGTGGCCACCGACCCGGAGGCGCACGCTCGGGTGACGGCCGGGCGCAAGGGCGCGTCCCCAGTTTGCGGGCGAACTAGCATGCGGCGAGCTGAATCACGGTTTGCACACACACGGGAGTGTCCGCACGTGAAGATCAACGCACGACGCACAGCCGGCCGACTGGGCATGGTGGCGGCCACACTGGCCTTCGTCGTCACGCCGTTCGTCGTCGGGTCCGGGTCGGGTGGCGCGGCCACGCCGACCACCGTCGTGAGCGGCTTCGACGCCGGCCGCACCTCCGGCAACTGGGGCATCTTCGAGTCCTGCCTGGCCACCACCCACGGCTACCTCACCGACGCCGCCAACTTCGGGCCGTCGGGTGTCGTCAAGGACACCATCACCCTGCCGGGCACGGGCGTCGCCACGGCCACCGCCGCGTCGCTCAAGGGCGTGAACATCTTCTTCACCGGCTACGTGTCGACCACCAGCTACACCACCGCTGAGAAGACGGCCCTGCTCGACTACGTCAAGGGCGGCGGGGCGCTCATCGGCACGACCGACGCCACCAGCTTCGACATGTCCTCGATCTTCGGCCTGACGTTGGCCAACTCGCCCGGAGGCCTCGAGACCGGCACGATCACCGACGCGACCAGCCCGCTGGCCGACGGCCCGTTCGGCAAGGTGACGACGTTCGACGAGTACGACAGCGTCGCCCACTACACCAACATCGGTCCCGGCACCACGGTGGGCACCAACCCCGAGGGTCCGGCCATCGTCGTGATCCCGCCCGGCGCCCTCTCGGCCGGATCCGGCCCGGTGGTGATGGTGTCCGACGTCGACGTGTTCTCCGACTGCGGGTCCGACAGCCCGCCGCAGGGATCGGTCACCAACGAGGTGCTGATCAAGAACATCTTCGCCTACCTGGCCGTCGCCACCCAGCCGACGCCCACGACGACCTCGACCTCGACCACGGTGGCGCCGACCACGACCACGGCCCCGGCCCCGGTCACCGTTCAGCCCAGCTTCACGGGCTGACCGCGTCAGGCGCGGAACGCCTCGAGCAGCGCGTCGGCCGCCGCGCGGGCGGTGAGCGTGCCGGCGGCGACCTCGCGCCTCGAGTGGGTCGATGAGCTCGGCCACCTCGTCGGACCTCCGCAACGAGTCGACCAACGTGTCGTGCACCTCGGACCACATCCAGGCCACCGCCTGGCGGGCTCGGGCCGTCTCGATCTCGCCGGACCGGCCGATCGCGTCGCGGAAGGCCTCGACGGCCTGCCAGACCTCGGCGATGCCGGTGCCCTCGAGCGCCGAGCAGGCCAGGACCTGGGCCGACCAGGCCCGCCAGCGGGGTCGCAGCAGGTGCAGCGCGTTGGCGTAGTCCGACCGGGCCCGGCCCGCGGCGGCGGCCAGGTCGCCGTCGGCCTTGTTGACCACCACCAGGTCGGCCAGCTCCATGATCCCGCGCTTGAGCCCCTGCAGCTCGTCGCCGCCGCCGGGTGACACGAGCAGGCAGAACAGGTCGACCATGTCGGCCACGGTGACCTCGGACTGGCCGACGCCGATGGTCTCGACGATCACGACGTCGAAGCCGAAGGCCTCGCACAGCAGGATGGCCTCGCGGGTGCGGCGGGCCACCCCGCCGAGCTGGGTGCCGCCGGGCGAGGGCCGGATGTACACGTCGGGGTGGCGCGAGAGCTCGGTCATGCGCGTCTTGTCGCCGAGGATCGACCCACCGGTGCGCGCCGACGACGGGTCGACCGCCAGCACCGCCAGGCGGTGGCCCTGGCCGACCAGGTGCAGGCCGAGCGCCTCGATGAACGTCGACTTGCCCGACGCCGGGTGCCCCGCTGATGCCGATGCGGATGGCCCCGCCGCTGGCCGGCAGGAGGGCCGTCGAGGACGGCCTCGGCCTCGGCCCGGTGGTCGGGTCGGGTCGACTCGGCCAGGGTGATCGCCCGGGCCAGGGCCCGCCGGTCACCCGATCGGATGCCGTCGACCAGATCGGTCATGGATCAGGCCGGCGGCGCGGCGCTCGAGCACCAGCGCGAGCACCTGGCGGGCGGCGTCGGTGATGTTGGTGCCGGGCCCGAAGACGGCGGCCACGCCGGCGGCGTAGAGCGCGTCGTAGTCCTGCGGCGGGATGACACCGCCGACGACCACCACCACGTCGCCGGCCCCGGCCGGCGGCCAGCTCGTCGATGAGCTGGGGGACGAGCGTGAGGTGGCCGGCGGCCTGGCTCGACACGCCGACCACGTGCACGTCGTTCTCGACGGCGTCGCGGGCGGCCTCGGCCGGTGTCTGGAAGAGCGGGCCGACGTCGACGTCGAAGCCGAGGTCGGCGAAGGCGGTGGCGATCACCTTGGCGCCGCGGTCGTGGCCGTCCTGGCCCATCTTCACCACGAGGATCCGGGGCCGGCGCCCCTCGACGGCGGCGAAGGCCTCGATGTCGTGCTGGATCTCGGCGAAGCCCTCGTCGCCCTCGTAGGCCTCGCGGTACACGCCGCTGATGCTACGGGTCTCGGCCCTGTGGCGACCGAACACCTCTTCCATCGCGTCGGAGATCTCGCCGACGGTGGCGCGGGCCCGGGCGGCCTCGATGGCCAGCGCCAGCAGGTTGGCGTCGCCCCGGGCGCCCTCGGTCAGCGCCGTCGAGCGCGGCGCGGCAGGCGGCCTCGTCGCGGTTGGCCCGGACCTTCTGCAGCTTGGCGATCTGCTCTTCGCGCACCTTGGTGTTGTCGATGCTCAACACGTCGACCAGCTCGACGTCGTCGGGCACGTACCGGTTGACCCCGACGACCACGTCCTGGCCCCGGTCGACCCGGGCCTGACGGCGGGCGGCCGACTCCTCGATGCGCAGCTTGGGCATGCCCGACGCCACCGCCTTGGTCATGCCACCGAGCGCCTCGACCTCCTCGATCAGCGCCCAGGCCTCGGTGGCCAGCGCGTCGGTGAGCGCCTCGACGTAGTAGCTGCCGCCGAGCGGGTCGACCACGTGGGTGATGCCGGTCTCCTCGGCCAGGATGAGCTGGGTGTTGCGGGCGATGCGGGCGCTGAACTCGGTGGGCAGGCCGAGCGCCTCGTCGAACGCGTTGGTGTGCAGGCTCTGGGTGCCGCCGAGCACCGCCGCCATGGCCTCGACGGCCGTGCGCACGACGTTGTTGTACGGGTCCTGCTCGGTGAGCGACACGCCCGAGGTCTGGCAGTGGGTGCGCAGCATCAGCGACTGCGGCTTCTTCGGGTCGAACCGGGTCATGACCCGGTGCCACAGCAGCCGGGCGGCCCGCAGCTTGGCCACCTCCATGAAGAAGTTCATGCCGATGGCGAAGAAGAAGCTGAGCCGACCGGCGAACTCGTCGACGTCGAGTCCCTTGGCCAGCGCGGCCCGCACGTACTCGAGGCCGTCGGCGATGGTGAAGGCCAGCTCCTGGGTCGCCGTCGCGCCGGCCTCCTGCATGTGGTAGCCGGAGATCGAGATCGAGTTGAACCGCGGCATCTGGCGCGACGTGTGGTCGATGATGTCGGCCACGATCCGCATGCTCGGCTCGGGCGGGTAGATGTAGGTGTTGCGGACCATGAACTCTTTGAGGATGTCGTTCTGGATGGTGCCGCTGAGCTGCGCCTGATCGACGCCCTGCTCCTCGCCGGCCACCACGAACATGGCCAGCACCGGGATGACCGCGCCGTTCATGGTCATCGACACCGACATCTTCTCGAGCGGGATGCCGTCGAAGAGCATCTTCATGTCCTCGACCGAGTCGATGGCCACGCCGGCCTTGCCGACGTCGCCCTCGCACGCGGGGGTGGTCGCTGTCGTAGCCGCGGTGGGTGGCGAGGTCGAAGGCCACCGACAGGCCCATCTGGCCGGCCGCCAGGTTGCGCCGGTAGAAGGCGTTGGACTCCTCGGCGGTCGAGAAGCCGGCGTACTGGCGGATCGTCCACGGCCGGTTGGCGTACATCGAGCCACGCACGCCGCGCACGAACGGCGCGAAGCCCGGGCAGGTCGTCGCGCTGGGCCGCCGGGACGGCGTCGAGGTCGTCGGCCGTGTAGAGCGCCTTGACGTCGATGCCCTCGGGCGTGGCCCAGGTCAGGCGTCTCGGCATCGGCGCCCTTGAGCTCGCTGCGACACGAGGTCGCGCCAGTCGTCGACAGTCGGCTTCGGCGGGTCGCCGTGCTGGTCACCGGTCACGCGCGCCAGCCTACGAGGTCGACCTGCGCCGCCGGAAAACCTCGTCGTCGTGCGGCTCGGGTCACGGCGGGTCGTGCCCGGGCGGCCGGGGCTCGTCGGGCGGGCGCATGGGGCGGCGGCCGGTTCCGGGATCGAGGCGCCAGCCGTACCTGGTCTTCAGCAGGTGGTGATGGCAACAGAACCCGTCGAGCTCGTCGAGTTTGGTGCGGTGGGTGTGGGCCCAGTCCTCGCGATGGTCGATCTCTTGGCGGGGTTGATCGCAGCCCAGCACCGCGCAGATGGGCGTGGTCCACTCGAGCGCCGTGCGCTGGTAGGCATCCGGCGGGCGGCGAGTGGTGGGCGACGGTGACGTCGCGGCCCCGTGCGGCGAGGGCGTCGACCAGGACCGAGGTGTCGGCCACGGGCCGCCGGCCGACGTGGGCGACACGGGTCACCCGACCTGCGGGATCGGTGGCGACGACAGCGGCGAACGCCTCGCCCGTGGCCAGCAGCTCGGCGACGTGCGACGCGGGGACCGGGCCCGCCCCGGTGACCTCGCAGGTGTCGCCTTCGCGGGCATGGCCCCGGTCGAGCACCGTGCCGTCGACGCGGACGACGACCTTGGTGGGCAGCCGCTTGGCGGCGGCGTCACCGCCGCCCAGGGCGGACCGGGCCATGGCGACCAGTCCGTCGACCGCATACGCCTCGAACCGGTCACGAAGGCCGTCACGGCGGGCCTGGTCGAAGACCTGGTTCTGGAAGTGGCTGATGCCGGCGCGGATCTCGGCCACGGCGTCAGCGGTCGCCCGCACGGACAGGGTGGCCGCCCCATCGGGCTCGACGCCGAACCGGACATGCCGGCTGGCGAGGATGGCGGCGTGGCGGGCCTGCTCGTCGAGGTGGGCGGTCTTGCGTCGGGCTGCCTCGTCGCGCAGGCCCTTGAGCGACTCGCGCGCCGCCAGGGCGACGAGGTCGGCCTCGGCCCCGGGGGCGACCGCGGCTGCGTCGGCGATCGCCGCCGCCTGTGGTCGCGACAGCACGCCGTCGCGCAGGCCGCCGAGGGTGGCCGGGAGCTCGGCCAGCTTGGCCGCCGTGTCGAGCACGCCCGCGGCTTCGGCCACCGACGACCTCGACTCGCCGGCCAGCCAGTGGGCTGGTGAGCGGTGGCCCTGGTGCTTCCAGACCGGCGTCTCGGCCACGCGGCCGGCGAGGCGCATCTTCACCCCGCCCAGCTGCCGTTCGGCGTGGGCCACGGTGCGGACCAGGCCCATCGCCGCCGACGCCGGGATCGTCTCCGGTTCGAGCCCGCGCGACAGCCGGTCGATGGCCTGCTCCACCTCTGCGACCGCCGCCGCCGTGTCAAACATATGTACGATGATAGGCGCGCATGTCACGGTGGAACAAGGCGAATTGATATGAAAATGGTCACAGGAATCGTCAGCCGATCGCGTCAGCCCGCGCTCGTGCGGCTGAGCTGCGCCGGCGGACACGGCCGGAGATCGCGGCGGCAGGAGGTCGAGGCCGACGACGGACTGGGCGTCTTCGAGCCGCGGGCCAGGCGCTCGATCGCCCGGCCGAATCAGCGCCGGCGCCTCTCGTCGCGCGTGGCGTCGGTGTTCGCTTCGACGCAATCGCGCTGGTGCGTGCAAGCGGGGCGAGGCCCTTTCACGCCCCGCTCGGCTCAGCTGTTCAGGCTCACGGGCACCTCGCGGGCGCCAGGTAGCCTCGCGGCATGGCCAAGCGCTTCGTCATCATCGGTGGAGGCCCCGCCGGCAACCAGGCGGCGACCCACGCCGCCCGTCTCGGCGCCGAGGTCACGTTGGTCGAGCGCGACATCGTCGGCGGCGCCGCCCACCTGTGGGACTGCATCCCGTCGAAGGCGATGATCGCCACCGGCGGCGCCCTGTCCCAGATCAACGCGTCGCAGGGGATGGGCATCACCGACGTGTCCGCCAGCCTCGACTTCGACTCGCTGCGGCGGCGGATCCTGGGCATCGAGGACAAGCTGCGCAACTCGGTCAGCGGCCTGCTCGAGAGCCAGGGCGTCCGCATCCTGCACGGCACCGGGCGGCTCAAGGGCCCCAACGAGGTGGTCGTCGAGACCGACGGACGGCCTGACCGAGCTCGAGGCCGACGTGATCCTGCTGAGCACCGGCAGCCGCCCCCGGGTGCCCGAGTGGGCGCCGCTCGACGGCGTCCGCGTGCTCACCACCCGCGACGCCTACCCGCCCCCCGAGCTGCCCGAGCACCTCGTGGTCGTGGGTTCGGGGGTCACCGGGGTCGAGTTCGTCCACATGTTCTCGTCGTTCGGGTGCCAGGTGACGCTCATCGTGAGCCGCCAGCAGGTGCTGCCCCAGAAGGACCCCGAGGTGGCGGCCGCGCTCGAGGAGGACTTCATCCGCCGGGGCGTGAGGCTGCTCAAGGGCGCCCGGGCCGTCGGCATCGACGTCGGCGACGGCACGGCGACGGTGCGACTGCGACGACGGTCGGGTCGCCACCGGAAGCCACGCCCTGCTGGCCATCGGGTCGCTGCCCAACTCCGAGGGCCTCGGCCTCGACGAGGCGGGGGTCGACGAGGACCGCGGCTACGTCGTGGTCAACCACAACTGCCAGTCGTCGGTGCCGCACATCTACGCGGCCGGCGACCTGTCGGGCAAGCTGCCGCTCTCGTCGGTGGCCGCCATGCAGGGACGCAAGATCGCCGAGCACGCCATGGGCCTGCACGCCGGTCCGCACCGCCACCTCGACTACGAGAAGGCGGCGTCGGCCATCTTCACCGTCCCCGAGATCGCCGACGTCGGGTCTGGCCGAGGCCGACGCGTTCGCCGACGGGCGCAAGATCCGCGTGACCAAGGTGCCGTTCTCGGCCAACGCCAAGGCGCTCATCGAGAACGACCCCCGTGGCTTCGTCAAGATCATCTCCGACCCGGCCACCGGCGTGGTGCTCGGCGGCTCGATCGTCGGGCGCAACGCGGCCGAGCTCATCTCGGTGATCGCGCTGGCCGTCACCGCGGGGCTGCGGGTCACCGACATCGTCGAGAGCCTGCTGGTGCATCCCGCACTGGCCGAAGCGCTGGCTGACGCGGCCGAATGAACGTGCTCCCCGACGAGGCGCCGCGCCCGCGCGATCCGGGCGACTTCCCACCGTCGGGGCCCAACTCGCTCGGCGTCGATCGGCCAGCGCGGTCTGGCGCGCACGCTCGACACGGTGCTGATCGGCATCCCGGCGGTGTTCGTGCTCCTGCCCTTCGTCACCATCAAGGGCAACCAGGTCACCGCCATCCCCGCCTGGGGCATCCTGCCGTTCATCGGGATGATGGTGGCCTACGAGGTCGCGCTCGACACCTGGGTCGGCCAGACGCTCGGCAAGATGTTGTTCGGGGTTCGTGTGGCCCGCCTGGTCAACGGCACCCATCCCGACGTGTCGCAGGCGACCCTGCGCGCGCTCGTGCCGGTGTCGGTGCTGGCCATCCCGCTCGTCGCGCTCTGCTACCCGTTCGTCTACCTGTCAGCCATGTTCAGCCCGATGCGTCGGGGCATCCACGACCACGCGGCCGGCACCGTGGTCGTGCGGACGCGCTAGGACCCGGATGGCTGCGGCGATCGTCATCGAAGGGTTGCGCAAGTCATATGGCGAGACCGTCGCGGTCGATGGCATCGACCTCACCGTCGACGAGGGCGAGATCCTCGCGCTCCTCGGGCCCAACGGGGCGGGCAAGACGACCACCGTCGAGATCCTCGAGGGGTTCCGCGAGCGCGACTCGGGCTCGGTGACGGTGCTCGGGATCGACCCGGCCGAGGGTGGCCGAGCGTTCCGCCGCCGCGTCGGGATCGTGTTGCAGTCGAGCGGCATCGATCAGTTCCTCACCGTGCGCGAGGTGGTGGCGCTGTACGCCGGCTACTACCCCCACCCGCGCGACGTCGACGAGGTGATCGAGACGGTCGGGCTGGTCGAGAAGGCCAAGAGCCGGGTCCGCCAGCTCTCGGGGGGCCAGCAGCGACGGGTCGACCTGGCCCTCGGGCTGATCGGCGACCCCGAGCTGGTCTTCCTCGACGAACCCACGACGGGGTTCGACCCGAGCGCCCGGCGCGGCGCGTGGGAGGTGGTCTCGGGCCTGCGGGGACTGGGCAAGACCGTGCTGCTCACGACGCACTACATGGACGAGGCGCAGCACCTGGCCGATCGGGTCGCGGTGATGGCCGGGGGGACCGCTCGTGGCGGTGGGTCCGCCCGATCAGCTGGGCGGGCGCGACACGGGCCAGGCCCACATCCGCTTCACGCTCCCGGCCGGGACCACCGAGGCCGACCTGCCCATCCGGGCCCTGCGTGACGGCGACGGCCTGATCATCGACACCGAGAAGCCGACCCAGGTGCTGCACCGAGCTGTCCGGATGGGCCATCGCCCGGGGCATCGAGCTGCCGGGGCTGACCGTGTCGCGCCCGTCGCTCGAGGACGTCTACCTCGAGCTGACCGCCGGCAGCGAGGAGGCGTCGTGAGCGACTCCGCCATGGCCGGCCGCCAGGTCGTGGCCGAGCAGAAGAGCTTCTGGCGCAACCCGGCGGCGGCCGGCTTCACGATCGTGTTCCCGCTCATGCTGCTCGTCGTGTTCGCCAGCCTGAACAGCGACTCGCGCATCAAGAGCCTCGGCAACATCCGCTTCATCGAGTACTACATCCCCGGCATCCTGGCCTACGGCGTGATCGCGGCCTGCTTCAGCAGCCTGGCCATGAACCTCACCCGCCAGCGCGACGAGGGCATCCTCAAGCGCAAGCGGTCGACCCCGCTGCCCGCGTGGGCGCTGATCGCCGGCCTGGTGGGCAGCTCGATCATCGTCGCGTTCGTGCTGGCGGTCGCCACGATCTGCCTGGGTGTCGTGCTCTACGACAACCACTGGCCCCAGCACGTCGTGTGGATGTTCATCGTCCTGGCTCTCGGCGCCATGACGTTCGCGTCGCTCGGCGTGGCGGTCACGGCGGTCATCCCGAACGCCGACGCGGCGCCGGCCATCATCAACCTGCTGGTGCTGCCACTGGTGTTCCTCTCGGGCACGTTCTTCCCGATCCAGAGCCTGACGCTCACCAACATCAGCAACCTGTTCCCGGTGCGGCCGTTCCAACAGGCGCTGTTCGCCTCGTTCGACCCGCAGCACGTCACCACCGCGCCGGCCGGCAAGGACATCCTGACCCTCGCGCTCTGGGCCGTGGTCGGCGTGGGGGTCGCGGCGCGCACCTTCCGCTGGGAGCGGCGCGGCAACTAGCGGGGAGTGCGGGCTATTCGATGAGGGCGACGATGTCGCCGCTGCCGACCGAGTCGCCGGGGCCGACGCTTGATCTCCTTGACGGTGCCGGCCATCTCGGCGGCGATGTTGTTCTCCATCTTCATGGCCTCGAGCACGCACACGGTCTGGCCGGCCTCGACCGCCTGTCCCACCTCGACCAGCACCTTGACGATGGTGCCCTGCATCGGGACCGTCACCGCGCCCGAGCCGCCGAGCGCGGCGCCTCCGCCCCCCGAGCTGCCGCGGCGCGGGCGACGGCCGCGGGGCCCGGCCCGGCGGCCGGCGCGGACGCCGACTCGGGCACCCACAGCGACACGGCGTAGCGCTTGCCGTTGACCTCGACGTCGACCTCGCGCTTGACCTTGGCCTCGGGGTCGTCGGCGCTCGGCGCGGTAGGGGCCGAGTCGACGCCGGTCAGATCGAGCGTGTCCTCGACCCACTTGGTCGAGTGGCGGGCGGCCACGAAGTCGGCGTGCTCGAGGATGGCGATGTCGGCGGGGATCGTCGTGGCGATGCCCTCGATCCGGAACTCGCGCAGGGCGCGCAGCATGCGGGCGATGGCGGTGGGCCGGTCGTGGCCCCACACGATCAGCTTGCCGACGAGGTTGTCGTAGAACTGGCTGACGGTGTCGCCGGACTCGTAGCCACCGTCCCAGCGGGTGCCGAAGCCGTCGGGGGCGACGAGGGTCGTGATGTGACCGGGCGACGGCAGGAACCGGCCGCCCGCCGGGTTCTCGGCGTTGACCCGCACCTCGATGGCGTGGCCGCGCAGCGCGATGTCGTCCTGGGTGAACGACAGCGGCTCGCCCGACGCGACGCGGATCTGCTCGGCCACCAGGTCGAGGCCCGACACCAGCTCGGTGACCGGGTGCTCGACCTGCAGGCGGGTGTTCATCTCGAGGAACCAGAACTCGCCGTCCTGGAACAGGAACTCGACGGTGCCGGCGTTGTAGTAGCCGCAGGCCTTGGCCACCTTGACGGCCGCGTCGCCCATCGCCTGGCGGATCTCGGCCGGGAACGTCGGGGGCCGGGCTCTCCTCGATGAGCTTCTGGTGGCGGCGCTGCACCGAGCAGTCGCGCTCGGCCACCCACACGCAGTTGCCGTGCTGGTCGCCGATGATCTGCATCTCGACGTGGCGCGGCCAGGTGAGGTAGCGCTCGACGTAGCACTCGTCGCGGCCGAAGCCCTTGAGCGCCTCGCTCTGCGCCGAGTCGAACGCCTCGGCGGCCTCGTCGGCCGCGTGCACGACGCGCATGCCCCGGCCGCCGCCGCCGTACGCGGCCTTGATGGCGACCGGCCAGCCGAACTCGTCGCCGAAGGCGACGACCTCGCTGCGCGTCGGCGAGGAACTCGGTCGTGCCGGGCACGCCGGCCACGCCGGCCTTCTGCGCGGCGATCCGGCTGCTGACCTTGTCGCCCATGACCTCGATGGCCTCGGGTGGCGGGCCGATGAAGGCCACGCCGCGCTCGGTGATGGCGCGGGCGAAGTCGGTGTTCTCGGAGAAGAAGCCGTAGCCGGGATGCACGCCGTCGGCGCCGCTGCGCTCGATGGCGTCGAGGATCTTCTCGGTCTGCAGATAGCTGTCGGCCGCGGTCTCGCCCCCGAGGGCGTAGGCCTCGTCGGCGAGTCGGACGTGGAGGGCGTCGCGGTCGAGCTCGCTGTAGACGGCGACCGTGGCGATGCCGAGCTCCTGGCACGCACGGATCACACGGACGGCGATCTCGCCCCGATTGGCGATCAGAACCTTTGTGAGCACGCCATATGGTTACAGGGATGAGAGGGGATCGTGCCAGACCGGCTCTGGCCGGCACCCGGTTCGCCGATCTCCGCTGGGTCGCCGAGACGGGATCCACCAACCGCGATCTGCTGGCCGCGGCGGCCGAGGGCGCCGCCGACGGGGTCGTCCTGGTGGCCGACCACCAGACCGCGGGTCGGGGTCGTCTCGACCGCTCGTGGGTCGCGCCGCCCGGTGCCTCGCTGCTGATGTCGGTGCTGCTGCGCGCAGACCTGACGGTCTCCGAGGCCCACCTCCTCACGACCGCGGCCGGGCTGGCCGCGGTCGAGGCCTGCGCGACCGTGGCGGGCGTCGAGGCGCGGCTCAAGTGGCCGAACGACCTCGTGGTGGCCGATCCGGGCGCGGCCCCGACCGCAAGCTGGCCGGGATCCTGGCCGAATCGTGGGTCGACCAGGGTCGGCTGTCCGCGGTGGTGGTGGGTCTCGGGCTCAACGTCAACTGGCCGGCCGACCTGCCCGACGAGCTCGAACAGGTCGCCGTCGCGCTGAACCATCTGGCCGGTCGTGACATCGACCGCGAAGACCTCGTGGTAGCGATCCTGGCCGGCCTCGAGCCGCGGTGCGCGCAGATCGCGGGCGGCGGTGCGGCGGGGCCTGCCGGTCGGGCGCAGCTCATGGACGAGGCCCGGTCGCGCTCGGCCACGCTCGGCCGGACGGTCCGCGCCGAGGTGGGATCCGAGGAGATCGAAGGCACGGCGCACGAGCTCACCGATGCCGGCGAGCTGGTCGTCGAGACGGGCTCGGGTGAGCTGCGCACGGTCGTCGCGGGTGACGTGGTGCACCTGCGGACGACCGACTGACCGGTCGCGGAGGGGCGGGTGACTAGGGGTCGAGGTCGCGCGCCAGCAGGGCGGCCAGGGCTACGGCCGCAGCCGAGGTGTGCGGTCCGGGTACGTCGGGCAGCTCGCGGCCGTCGATGGCGTGGATGGCCTGGACGTCGCGGGTCGACGACGTGAGGAAGGCCTCGTCGACCGAGCCGAGCTCGGCGATCGGCAGGTCGATCTGCTCGACGGCGTCGCCCAGCAGCTCGCAGACGAGCTCGCGCGTGATGCCGGCCAGGCAGCCCGACGACAGCGGCGGGGTGATCAGGCGCCCGCCGACCGACACGAAGATGTTGGTCCCGGTGCCCTCGCACAGCGCGCCGGCCGTGTTGGCGAGGATCGCCTCGGTGGCGCCCCGGTCGTGGGCGTAGGACAACGCCACGACGTTCTCGGCATACGACGTCGACTTGAGGCCGGCGACCGCGCTGTGCTCGTTGCGCCGCCACGGCACGACCACCACGCTCGTCGATGCGGTCCAGTCGGGGAGGGCGGAGGTGGCCACGATCACGGTGGCGCCGTGCTCGCCGCGGTCGGAGCCGAGGGGACCGATGCCCCCCGTGACGGTGAGGCGCACCCGGCCCCGCTCGATCCCGTTGACCTCGACGACCGACGCCACGGCCCGGCGCAGCTCGTCGTCGTCGAGGGGGAGCGGCAGGCCGAGTCCGGCGGCCGATCGGCGGAGCCGCAGCAGGTGTCGGCGCACCGCGAAGGCCTGGCCGCGGACGACCTGGAGCGTCTCGAACACGCCGTCGCCGACGGTGAAGCCGTGGTCGAACGGCGACACGGTGGCCCGGTCGGCGGGCACGAGATCGCCGTCGATCCACACGGCGGGTCGGTCGGAGCGCTCAACCACCCCCGCACACTGGCACGCACCATGCGCCACTACTGTGATGGGGTGTCTGACGGCTCGCGCAGGCCGCGGCGGCGCCGGACGTGGCCCCAGCGGATCCTTCTCACCTTCAACGTCCTCGTGGTGCTGCTGTGCTTCGCGTCGGCGGGCGGGCTGCTGTACGTGTTCCGCCAGGCCACCAACGTGGCCCGGTTCAGCCTGTCGTCCACGCTCAACCAGCCGACACGCAAGGGCGAGCCCGAGAACTTCCTGCTGGTCGGCGTCGACAGCGCCCAGGGCATCAGCAAGTCCGACCCGATCAACATCGGGCGCGGCGCCACGCAGAACACCGACACGATCATGATCCTGCGGGTCGACCCCGGATCGGACAAGGCCCAGCTGTTGTCGCTGCCCCGCGACCTGTGGGTGCGCATCGCCGACACCGACTACCACGAGAAGATCAACGCCGCGCTGGCGACGGGCGGCCCGCTGCGGTTGATCAAGACGATCCAGCAGAACTTCGGCATCCCGATCAACCACTTCGTGCAGGTCGACTTCGAGGCGTTCCGGTCGCTGGTCGACGCCGTCGGCGGCATCCCGATCTACTTCCCGTGGCCGGCCCGCGACCTCCACACCGGCCTCGACGTCACCAAGGCGGGCTGCGTCACCCTCGACGGCGTCCAGGGCCTGGCCTACGCCCGTTCGCGCTACTTCGAGAGCGAGCAGGACGGTGAGTGGAAGAGCGATCCGACGAGCGACATCGGCCGGATCGCGCGCCAGCAGCAGTTCATCAAGCTGGCCCTCAAGCGGGCCATCGCGAAGGGCGCCCGCAACCCGTTCGTCGTGAGCAGCCTCATCGGCACGGCCGAGAGGAACGTCACCCTCGACGACCAGCTCACCACCGGCGACCTGGTCAGCCTGGCCGAACAGTTCCGCAACTTCGACCCGAACAGCCTCCAGGTGTACACGCCACCGACGTCGGGCGCGATCATCGGCGGCGCCGACGTCCTGCTGCTCGACACGGTGGGCGCCCAGCCCATCTTCGACCGCTTCCGCGATCTCAGCGACTCGAACAACCCGAACCGGGCCGTCGAGGTGACGGTGACCAACGGATCGGGCGTCTCGGGCCAGGCCGAGATCACGCTGGCGCAGTTGGCCAAGCTCGGGTTCATCACCGACGGATCGGGCGACGCCTCGAGCTTCCGCAACTCGCACACGACCGTCCGCTACGCCCCCGGGGGCGCGGCGGACGCCGTGCAGGTGGCCCGCTACCTGCCCTTCGTGCCGCGCTTCGTCGAGGACGACACGCTCTCGGGTCCGAGCGTGGTCCTCGACACGGGGCTCGACTTCACGGGCCTCGCGACCACTCCGCAGCCGGCCTCGGTCTTCGCCGGGTTCCTGGCCACGACCACCACCACGACCCCCGGTGCGAGTCCGGGTGCTGGCGTCACCACCACCAGCGAGGCCAGCATGGTGCCCAGCACCCCGCCGGGTCAGCTCTGCGGTTGAGGGTCCAAGGGAGAATGCACCATGGCTGAGATCGCCATCATCGGGACCGGGTACGTCGGTTTGACGACCGGCGCGTGCTTCGCCCACCTCGGCCACGACGTGGTCTGCGCCGACGTGGTGCCCGAGAAGATCGAGCTGCTGTCGCGGGGTGAGATCCCCATCCTCGAGGCCGGTCTCGAGCAGCTCGTGCGCGACGGCCTCGACTCGGGGCGGCTGCGCTTCGCGCTCGGATCGGCGTCGGCCGCCGCGTCCGCCGAGTTCTCCTACCTCTGCGTCCCGACACCGCAGGGCGTCGACGGCTCGGCCGACCTGAGCTACATCGAGGCGGCTGCCCACGAGATCTCGCCGGTGCTGGCCCCCGAGTCGATCGTGGTCAACAAGTCGACGGTGCCGGTCGGCTCGACGCGGCTCGTCGAGCAGGCACTCGGGCGCAGCGACGTGTTCGTCGTCTCGAACCCCGAGTTCCTGCGCGAAGGCTCCGCCGTCACCGACTTCCTGCACCCCGATCGGGTCGTGATCGGATCCGACGACCAGGGCGCGGCCATCCGCGTGGCGTCGCTCTACGTCGGTGTGCCGGCCCCGCTCATGGTCACCGATCCCGCCTCGGCCGAGACCATCAAGTACGCCAGCAACGCCTTCCTGGCCACGAAGCTGTCCTTCGTCAACGCGGTCGCCGCGCTGTGCGAAGCGGTCGGGGCCGACGCCAACGACGTCGTGCTCGGCATGGGCTACGACAAGCGCATCGGCCACGACTTCCTGCGGCCCGGACCGGGTTGGGGAGGCAGCTGCTTCCCGAAGGACGTCCAGGCGCTGCTGTACATCGCCCGAGAGGCCGGCTACGACTTCGACCTGCTGGCCGGGGTCATCTCGGTCAACGAAGAGCAGTTCAACCGCACGGTCGACAAGGTGGTCGACCTGGCCGGGGGCACGATCGAGGGCCGCACCATCGGCGTGTGGGGGCTCACCTTCAAGGCCGGCACCGACGACCTGCGCGAGTCGCCGGCGCTGCACATCATCGACCGCCTGCTCGCCCGTGGAGCCCGGGTGCGGGCCTACGACCCGGCGGTCAAGGGCCCGTTGGCCCAGACCCCGGACCTCGAGGTGGTGGGCGACGCCTACGCCGCGTGCGAGGGTGCCGACGTCCTGGCCGTGCTCACCGAGTGGGACGAGTTCAAGTGGGTCGACCTCGACAAGTTGGCCAGCCTCATGGCCGCCCCCTGCATCGTCGACGCCCGCAACGTGCTCGACCGGTCGGCCATCTCGCGCCGCGGCTTCACCTACCGGTCCATCGGGCGGCGTTGATGGCCCGCGTCGCCATCACCGGCGGGGCCGGGTTCCTGGGGTCGCACCTGTGTGACCGGTTCCTCGAGCGGGGCGACGAGGTGCTCGCGCTGGACAACCTGTCGACGGGTTCGGTGCGCAACATCGAGCACCTCTTCGGCCGACCCGGATTCACCTTCGTCCAGCAGGACGTGAGCCAGTTCGTGTGGGTGCCCGGGCCCGTCGACGCCGTGCTGCACTTCGCCAGCCCGGCCTCGCCGGTCGACTACCTCGAGCTGCCCATCCAGACCCTCAAGGTCGGCAGCCTCGGCACGCACAACACGCTCGGGCTGGCCAAGGCCAAGGGCGCGCGGTACCTGCTCGCCTCGACCAGCGAGGTGTACGGCGATCCCGAGGTGCACCCGCAGCCCGAGTCGTACTGGGGCCACGTGAACCCCATCGGGCCGCGTGGCGTCTACGACGAGGCCAAGCGCTTCGGCGAGGCCATGACCATGGCGTACCACCGTGCGCACGGCCTCGACGTGCGCATCGCCCGGATCTTCAACGTGTACGGCCCCAGGATGCGTCCCCAGGACGGGCGGGTGGTGTCCAACCTGCTCGTGCAGGCGATCAAGGGCGAGCCGCTCACGATCTACGGCACCGGCAGCCAGTCCCGCAGCTTCTGCTACGTCGACGACGAGATCGACGGGTTCCTGGCCCTGCTCGACGCCGACACGACCGGTCCGCTCAACATCGGCAACCCCGGCGAGTTCACCGTCCTCGAGTTGGCCCAGCTCGTCCTCGAGGTCACGGGCTCGACCTCCGAGATCGTGTTCGAGGATCTTCCGGTGGACGATCCGCGCCAGCGCCAGCCCGACCTGACGCGGACCCGGGCCGAGCTCGGCTGGGAGCCCACGATCGACCTCCGTGAGGGCCTGGTCCGCACCACGGCCTACTTCCGCGAGCGCCTCGGCGCCTAGCTCGCCCCCAGACCGAGCCGCAGCCGCGGTTGCACCCGGTCGGCACGACCTTATGATCCCGCCGACCGCGTAGGACGCCCCTCGCCAGGACACGGACGCATGGCGCACACCCCCCGACCGACCCGCCGCCAGTGGTACGCGCTCGTCGCCGTGGTGCTGGTGGTGGCCGTCCCGATCGCGCTCGCCCTCATCCACTCGGTGACGCAGGCGGGGCTTCCGTCGGGCGACAACGCCATCATCGAGATGAGCGCCCTCGACGTGCCACGGCACCTGCCGCTCATCGGCATGTACTCGCGCTTCGGGTTCCACCACCCCGGGCCCCTGCTCTTCTACCTGGCCGCGCTGCCGGTGCGGGGTCTCGGTCCGCATGGGTTGATGGTCGTCGCGGCCGCGATCAACCTCGCCGCGGTGGCCGGCCTGCTCGTCGTGCTGTACCGACGCGGCGGGCAGCTCCTCGTCGTCCTGGGCGCCGTCATGGCTCTCCTGCTCGTCCGCGCCCTCGGCGTCGACGTGGCGAACATCTGGAACCCTCTGGTGCCGATCATCCCGCTGGCGTTGGCCGTCGCGCTGACCTGGTCGGTCTGGAGCCGTGACTGGTGGATGCTGCCGTGGCTCACCGCCGTGATCAGCTTCGTGGTGCAGTGCCATCTCGGCTTCGCGCCCGTCGGAGTGGTGCTGCTCGGCTCGAGCGCCCTCTGGGGGGTGGTGGAGGCCGTGCGGCCCGGGGCCGGCGCTCGCTGCCCCCGCGGGGTGCTCGCCGTCTCGTCGGGGGTCTTCGTGGCCCTCTGGCTGCCCCCGCTGATCCAACAGCTCACCCACCAGCCGGGCAACCTCTCGGCCATCTTCGACTTCGCCCGCGCCGGACACGACGAGGTCGGTGCCGGCCCCGCGCTGGGGATCCTGAGCCACATGGTGGGCCCGTCGAGTCCGCTGTTCCGCCGCGCCGGCCGGGGAGCGCTCCTCCCGGCCACCGGTGCCTCGCTCTGGGGCCTGGTGGTCGTGCTCGTGCCGTTCGCCGGGGCGGCCGTCCTGGCGATCTGGCGGCGGGCCTGGGATGCGCTCCGCCTGCAGGCGGTCGCCGCCGTGCTCGTCCCCGTCTCGTGGATCTCGATGGCGCGGATCAGCGGCCTCCCGTACTTCTACCTCAGCTACTGGCTGATGGTGGTGGCGGCGTACCTGGTGCTGAGCACGGTCTGGTCGGTGGTGTGCTCGCTCTGGCCGGCGAGCACGTCGGCCGCCATCGTGCCGACCGAGGTCGGCACGCGCCGGTCGGTCGTCCCGGCTGCGATCGCGGCCGTGGCCCTCGTCGTGTTCGCCGCCGGTGCGGTCGCGAGGGTCGACATGACCCAGGTCGGCGGCACCGACTCGGGAGGAGTCGCCGTCGGGCAGTTCGCCGCGCCCGCCGCCGAGGCGATCGCGGGTCGGGGTCTGGTCCTCATCACCGCATCGCTCCCGAACGTCAGCAACGGCCGCTGGACCCTCGAGACGTCGGCGATCGAGTCGGGGCTGCAGGCCGAGCTGGCGCGCCGTGGCCTCGACGTGACGACCACCAACGCCCGGCTCGTCCTCGTGGGCCAGGACGGCGTGGTCGGCGACCGGCCGATCGTGGGTCGCCTCATCGTCACCGCGCTGACCGGTGCCCGGCCCGCCGACGCGTCCGGCGCGACGACCCTGGCGACCTCGGACTCGCTGTCGCCGGCCGAGCGCCACGAGTACCAGACCCTCGATGAGCGGCACGACCGCGGCCACCTCACCCCGACCGAACTGGCCCGCTGGGAGGAGCTGAAGGGCGAGGCAGTGCTCTACCGACTGACCTACCGGCCGGTGGTCCCCTCGTAGGTCTGCTCGTCCACCTGCCGGTCAGCCCACGATGACGACGGGGGCGCCGGGCGGCACCGGCTGCAGCTTGGCCAGGTCGGCGTCGTGCATGCGCACGCAGCCGTGGCTGATGGCGCCACCGGTGGTGCCGATCTCGGCGTCGGCCCCCAGCGGGCCGTGGATGGCGGTGAAGGCGTCGCCGCTGCCCTCCCAGCTCGTGATGGCGTCCGAGTGGGCGTTGGTGTCGACCACGAACGGGCCCCAGCCCGGACCCGGCGGGGGCGCCACGTCCATCACGTAGAACTGTCCCGTGGGCGTCGGATCGTCGACGGTGCCGACGCCGGCGGGGAACTCGCCCACCACATGGCCCTTGTCGTAGAGCTGGACGCGTCGGGTCATGACGTTGATCAGGATCCCGTAGGTGGTGGTCGAGAGGTGGACGCCGGCGGCGGGGATCCACCCGGTGAGCCCGTTCGGCCGTTCGGGAAGGCGCACCTCGAGCCAACCGGGCACGTGGTCGATGACCGGCAGCTCCTTGGTCTCACCCCACCAGCTCCCGACCGGGACCGTCCCGGCCGGCGGGCCGCCGGGCGTGGCCCGGAAGACCACGGGCCCGGTGACCTGGGCGATCGTGGTGGCGGCCGGCACCGGGGACGGTGGCGGCGGTGGGGGGGCCGTCGTGACGGGTGGGATCAGCCGGACCGGTGCGGGCACCGGCGCCTTGCGGGCGGGCCCGGGCAGGACCGCGATCACCGCCAGCGAGGTGACGACGACGAACGACAGCGAGGCCGACGCGGCAACGGCGCGACGCCGGTTTCGAGCCCCCCGGCGCGGCTCGCTGGGGGTCTCGTCGCCGTCGGCGCTCGCCCGCAGGTGCACCCTCGCAGTATCGCAGCTGGTTCCGCCGGATGGGCTGTCGAGGGCCGAGCTCGGCCCAGGTGAGCGACGTCAGATGACGCGTGCCTCGGCCTCGACGCGGTGGCCGAGGTACCACTCGAGGGTGCGCTCGAGCCCGGAGGCGAACGAGGTGGAGGCGGTGAACCCGAACTCCTTCTGCGCCCGGGTGGCATCGACGCCGCGACGGGGCTGGCCGTCTGGGCGCGAGGCGTCCCACCGGATCTCGCCCTCGTAGCCGACCAGAGAGACGATGATCTGCACGAGCTCGCGGATGGGCAGCTCGCGGTCGGCCCCGAGGTTGACCGGCTCGTCGCTGTCGTAGCGCTCGGCCGCCAGCACGATCCCGGCCGCGGCGTCGTCGACGTAGAGGAACTCGCGGCTGGCCGAGCCCGTGCCCCACACCGTCATGTGGTCGGCGGCCGACTCCTTGGCGTCGACCGCAGCCTTGATGAGCGCGGGGATCACGTGCGACACCGAGGGGTTGAACTTGTCGCCCGGTCCGTAGAGGTTGGTCGGGATCAGGTAGATGGCGCGCTGGCCGTACTGGGCGCGGTTGGCCTGCAGCTGCACGAGCTGGGCGAGCTTGGCGATCCCGTAGGGCGCGTTGGTCTCTTCGGGGTAGCCCTGCCAGAGCGAGTCCTCGGTGAACGGGACCGGGGTGTACTTGGCGTACGAGCACACGGTGCCCACGATCACGGTCTTGTCGGTGCCGCGCTTGCGGGCCTCGTCGAGGACGTAGGTGCCCATCAGCAGGTTGTCGAGGTAGAGGTCGGCGGGCCGGGCCTGGTTGGCGCCGATGCCCCCGACCCGGGCGGCCAGGTGGATGACGAGGTCGGGTTCGGTGGTGGCGAACATCTCGGCCACGGCCACTGGATCGCGCAGGTCGAAATCGCCACTCGAGGGGGCCATCACGGTGCTGGCGCCCGCCTCGGCCAGACGGGCCACCACGGCCGAGCCGAGAAACCCGTTGCCTCCGGTGACCACGACGCGCCGGTCCGACCAGAAGCTCGACATGGCGTTCGAGCCTATCGGCGGTTGTGCACGCGCGAGACTCACGACTCTCATGGCTCCGATCCGGGTCGCGGTGACACTCGAGCAGTGCTGGCAGCGCGTGCCCGGCGGCACGGCTTCGGCCGCGCTCGAGGCCGTGAGGGCGCTGGTCGCCCGCCCCGACCTCTCGCTCATCGGGGTCAGCGCCCGCCATCGCCAGCCTCCTCCTGAGCCGTGGGTGCCGACGATCCCCGTGCGGTCGCTGCCGCTGTCGCGCGTGGCGCTGTACGAGTCGTGGCACCGCCTCCGCTGGCCGGCGGTGCAGCGGGCCACGGGGCGCGTCGACCTCGTGTGGGTCACGGGGATGGCGATGCCCCCCGCGTCGGCGCCGCTGGTGGTCACCGTCAACGACCTCAGCTTCATCAAGGAGCCCGCCCACGTCACCCGGCGCGGCCTGAGCTATTTCAACCGGGCCGTCGAGCTGGCCCGGCGCGACGCCCGGCTGGTGGCCTGCCCCTCCCAGGCGACCATCGACGAGTGCGTCGAGTACGGCTTCGATCCCGCTCGACTCCGCCTGGTGCCGCTGGGCGTCGATGCCCCCCGGGCCGACGCCGTCGACGTCGAGCGTGTGCGTGCCACGTACCACCTGTACCAGCCCTACGTCCTCTGGGTCGGGACGATCGAGCCCCGCAAGAACCTGCCCACGCTCCTCGAGGCCTTCCGTCGACTCGACCGCCGGGGCGATCGAGCTCGTGCTGATCGGGCCGAAGGGCTGGAACGAGGACCTCGAGCGCCATCTCGGCTCGGCCGACGGGCGCGTGCGACAGCTCGGGTTCGTGCCCGAGGCCGACAAGCGGGCGCTCTACGCCGGGGCCGAGGTGTTCTGCCTGCCCAGCCTGCGCGAGGGGTTCGGCCTTCCGGTGCTCGAGGCCATGGCCCAGGGCGCGCCCGTGATCACGTCGACGGGCACGGCCACCGCCGAGGTGGCCGGCGACGCCGGTGTGCTCGTCGACCCCCTCGATGCCACCGCGTTGGCCGACGCGATGGCCGGGGTGCTCGACGCGCCGGACCGGGCGGCACCGATGCGCGACGGCGTCGCGCCGCCGAGCCGCCGAGCTCCCGTGGAGCCGTACCGCCGAGCTGCTCGACGAGGTGTTCCACGAGGCGGTCGGGTGAGCGGCTCGGCGACTCGGGGCCAACCTCCTCTGGCTGGTGCCGGGCGTGGTCGGTGGCAGCGAGGACTACACCGTGCGGCTGCTGGCGTCCTACGCCCGCGCTCGGCAAGGGCGACACCGATCTCACCTTGTTCGTCAACCGGTCGTTCCTGCGTCGCCCATCCGGGACTGGTGGCGGCGTACCCCGACCGTGGTGGCGCCGGTGGTGGGCGGGCACAAGAGCCTGCGGGTCGCCGCAGAAGCGACCTGGTTGGCCCGGCAGCGCCCGCGCGGACCACATCGATCTCATGCACCACATGGGCGGCAACATGCTGCGATCGACCCCGCCGGGGATCGTCACCATCCACGACCTCCAGCCGTTCGCCCACCCGCGCAACTTCAGCCGGCTCAAGCGGGGCTACCTCGGTTCGACGGTGCCACGCGCCCTGCGCCGGGCGGTGCTGGTGGTCACCCTGACCGAGCACACCCGCCACGACGTCGTCGACCGGATGGACGTCGATCCCGGTCGCATCGTCGTCGTGCCGCCGGGTGTCACGCGGGGCCACGAGGTGACCGACAGCGCCGACGCTCGAGCGCGTGCAGAGCACCTACGGGATCGGCGGGCGGCCGTACTTCATCTATCCGACCATCACGTATCCCCACAAGAACCACATCACCCTGGTTCGGGCCTTCGCCCGCGTCGCGGCCGCCGACGCCGAGCCGCTGCTCCTGCTGCCGGCGGGCGCGGCCGGCGCCGAGCCGGCGCTGCAGGCCGAGATCGACGCACCTCGGTGTCGGCGATCGCGTGCGGCGCCTCGGGCGCATCCCGCGGCCGATCTCGACGTGCTGATCGACGGGGCCACCGCACTAACGTTCCCATCCACCTATGAGGGATTCGGCATCCCAGTGCTCGAAGCGATGAGTCGCCGCTGCCCGGTGATCGCGTCGACCGCCACCGCCCTGCCCGAGGTGATCGGCGACGCCGGGCTCCTGGTCGATCCCGACGACGTGGTCGGCTGGGCCGAGGCCATGCAGACGGCTGCTGCGACGATCCCGACCGAGCGGGAGCGCCTCGCGCGACCGGGGCTACGAGCGGGCCGGCGAGTTCTCGTGGGAGCGCTCGGTCGCAGGCGCTGTCCGAGGCGTACGCCACGGCCTTCGAGCGGATGGCGCGATGAACGATCCTCGTGCTGTGCCCCCACTTCCGTCCCGATGTGGCGCCGACCGGCGAGGTGATGACCAGCATCGTCACCGAGCTGGCCGAGCTCGGGCACCGTCTGCACGTCGTCACGGCGCTGCCCTGGTACCGCCACCACGCGCTCGAGGTCGGTTGGGACGGCCAGCTCGTACGCCACGAGCAGACCGCGTGGGGCACCATCACCCGCGTCCATCCGTTCCCGACCGACAAGCGCAACATCCCCGCCCGCGCGGTGGCCTTCGGCGGCTTCACGGCGCTCGCTGTCGTGTCGAGGGGATGCTGACGAAGCTGCGCCCGGATGTGGTCCTGGCCATGTCGCCCCCGCTGACGCTCGGCCTGGCCGGTTGGGCGGTGGCGCGCGCCCGCTCGCGTGCCGTTCGTGTTCAACATCCAGGACGTGTTCCCGGACGTGGCCGTCGAGCTCGGGCTGCTCACCGGACCGCCGCCTGATCGCCGCGGCCTCGTGGCTCGAGCGGGCGACCTACCAACGAGCCGACGCGGTCACCGTGCTGTCCGACGACCTGGCCGACAACGTGCGGGCCAAGCTGCAGGCGCGGCCGTCCAGTCGCAACGGTCGGGCTGGTCGCCGCGCGAGCGGCGGACAAGGTGCGGGTGATCCCGAACTTCATCGACACCGACTGGATCGTCGCCCGGCGAACGCGAGAACGCGCTACCGCGCCGAGTACGGCCTGACCGGCAAGCGGGTCGTGACCTACGCGGGCAACGTCGGCCTGTCCCAGGCGCTCGATCTCGTCCTCGCCGCGGCCGACCGCGCTGCGCCACGAGCCCGACATCGTGTTCGTGATCAACGGCGGGGGAGCGGCCCGGCTGGACCTGCGAGCGGCGCGCGCCAGGGGATGGACAACGTCCACTTCGTCGACATGCAGCCCAAGTGGCGGCTGCCCGAGGTGCTGGCGGCCGGCGACGTGCACGTGGTGCCGCTGAAGCGGGGGCTGGCCCGTTCGAGCGTGCCCTCGAAGCTCTACTCGGTGCTGGCCGCCGGTCGGCCCGATCGTGGCCAGCGTCGATCCCGGGCACCGAGGTGGCCCGCACCGTCGAGCGGGCCGGCGCCGGCGATGGCCGTGCCGCCCGACGACGCCGAAGCCTTCACCAAGGCCATCGCGGCGCCTGCTCGACCATCCCGACGAGGCGGCGGCGATGGGAGCGGCCGGGCGGGCGTTCGTCGAGTCCTGGGCCTCGCCGGCGGTGGTGGCCACGGGCCTACGAGGCCCTGTTCGACGAGCTCCGTTCGGGTCGAGGTCCGGGTCGCGGGTAGATTTTCGGCCTCATGGGCAAGGCATCGCAGGCGAAGAAGGTGGCGCGCGCCGGCGCGGGCGGCCGAACCCACGCGGCCGAGCCGCCGTCGCTGGCTGTGGCCGCTGGGCCTCGTCCTCATCCTCGTCGTCGGCGGCGTGGTGATCGTGCAGGCCCGCCGCGACAGCAATCCGGTGCCGACGCCGCAGATCGCCAACGAGGACACGACCACGACGGTCGCGCTCGCCCAGCACGGTGGTCACGGCTCCGGTCACGCCCGCCGCCACGGGCACCACCGCAGCCACCGGGTCGACCGCCACCACCGTCGCCGCGTCCACCACGACCACGATCGCGACGTCGACCACCACGGCCAAACCGTGAGAGCGGTCATCCTCGTCGGCGGGTTCGGGACACGGCTGCGACCGCTCACCGCGCACACCCCCAAGCAGATGCTGCCGGTGGTCGACCGCCCGATGATCGAGCGCGTCGTGGCGGGCGCTGGCCGGCTTCGGCGTCACCGACGCGGTGCTCTCGCTCGGCTACCGGCCCGACGCGTTCCTCGAGGCGTATCCCGACGACTCGTGTGCGGGTGTCGCGCTGCACTACGCGGTCGAGCCCGAACCGCTCGACACCGCCGGCGCGGTCCGGTTCGCCGCGCTCGACGGCGGCATCGAGCACACCTTCCTCGTCTTCAACGGCGACGTGCTCAGCGATCTCGACGTCGGCGCGCTCTGGGCGTTCCACCAGCGGTCGGGCGCCGAGGGCACGATCGCGCTCACGCCGGTCGACGACCCGTCGCGCTACGGCGTCGTGCCGATCGACGACGACGGTCGGGTCGAGGCGTTCGTCGAGAAGCCGCCGCGCCGGCGAGGCGCCCACCAACTGGATCAACGCCGGTGCCTACGTGCTCGAGCCGTCGGTGCTCGACCGCATCCCGGCGGGCCGGTCGGGTGTCGATCGAGCGGGCGACGTTCCCCGAGATGGTGGCCGACGGCAGCCTCTTCGCCCTGCACTCCGACGCCTACTGGATCGACGCCGGCACGCCGGCGCACCTACCTGCAGGCCCAGCTCGACCTGATCGACGGTCACCGTGGCCCGCCCGAACCCGCGGTGGCGGCGTCCGCCGAGGTCGGCGGGCGGCGCGGTCGTCGAGCACTCGGTCGTGATGGCCGGGGCGGTGGTCGAGGCCGGCGCGGTCGTGCGCGACTCGGTGCTGCTGCCCGGGGCCCGCGTCGGGCGAGGCGCGATGATCGACGGCGCCATCGTCGGTGCCCGGTCGGTCGATCGGCGCCGGAGCCGCGCTGCGGGGCCTCTCGGTGGTCGGCGACGACGTGACCGTCGAGCGCCGGCGCCCAGCTCGACGGCACCCGCGTGCCCGACGAGGAGCTCGTTTGAGGGCGCTGGTCACGGGCGGCGCCGGGTTCATCGGCTCCACCCTCGTCGACCGCCTGCTGGCCGAGGGCCACGCGGTCGACGTGCTCGACGACCTGTCGACCGGCTCGCTGGCCAACCTGGCCGACGGCCCGGGCCGATCGGGCCAACGACTTCAGCTTCCACCAGATCGACGTCCGCGAGCCCGCGCTGGTCGACCTGATCGCTCGGCGCCGGCCCGAGGTCGTGTTCCACCTCGCCGCCCAGGCCGACGTCCGGGTCTCGGTGGCCGAGCCCGTGTTCGACGCCCAGGTCAACGTGATCGGCAGCCTCAACGTGCTCGAGGGCGCCCGGGCGGCCGGGAGCCGCAAGGTCGTGTTCGCGTCGAGCGGCGGCACGATCTACGGCGACCGTCGACGCCGACGCCCTGCCCGTCGACGAGAGCCACCCCCAGCGCCCGGTCTCGCCCTACGGCGTGGCCAAGAAGGTGGTCGGCGACTACCTGTACGCCTACCGCGAGCTGCACGCGCTCGAGTTCACGGCGCTGGCCCTGGCCAACGTGTACGGACCGCGTCAGGATCCCCACGGCGAGGCCGGCGTGGTCGCCATCTTCGCCGGGCGGCTGCTGCGGGGAGAGACGTGCACGATCTTCGGCGACGGCACGCAGACCCGTGACTTCGTGTTCGTCGACGACGTGGTCGACGCGTTCGTGCGGGCGGCCGACAAGGGATCGGGGCTGCTGGCCAACATCGGCACGGGAGTCGAGACCTCGGTCAACGAGCTCTACCGCGCGATGGCCCGGGGCGCGGATGTGTCCGCGCCCGCCGTGCACGTGCGCGGCGCGGCCCGGCGAGCTGGCCCGCTCGGCGCTCGACCCCGGCCGGGCCGAGCTCTACCTCGGGTGGAAGCCCTGGACCGACCTCGAGACGGGCACCGATGCCGTGCTCGAATGGTTCCGCCAGAGCAACAGCTGAGCCCGTCGCCGGTCAGGTCGGCGCGCTCCAACCCTCGAGGGCGGCCGCCGAATCGGCCAGCTCGATGCGCCCCTCCGCGATGCCGAGGATGAGCTCGAGCTGACCATCCGAGGACGCGAGCCGGAACCCGTTCAAGCGCAAGAAGAACCAGCACGCGAGCCACGCGGTCCGCTTGTTGCCGTCGACGAGCGCGTAGTTGCGGACCAGCGACTCGAGCAAGGCCGCCGCCTTCGCGAACAGCGAGGGATACGCGTCCTCCCCGAAGACGGTGGACATGGGTCGGTGCAGCGCCGACTCGAGGAGTCCGCTGTCCCGAACCACGGGCGGGCCACCCGTCGCGAATCGGATCACATCGAGGAGGTCGTCGAGATCGAGGAAACGGACCTCGTCCTCGGGCTCACTCATGTGTCTCGCAGACGCTCCAACAGTTCACGATGCTCATCGACCGCCTCGCTCAGCAGGGCCTCTCGTTGGTCGGCCCGGGTCTTGCGGGCGAGGTATTCGGTGATGCTCCGGCGTGCGACGTCCTGCATGGAGCGCCCCTCGCGCTCGGCTTGGCGGCGCAGCGCCGCCGTCTCGTCCTCGGTGAGGCGCAGGGTCATGGCCATGTGCACGATGATACCACTCTGGTATCACCCGTCCTCAGGAGAATCCAGCGGCTATCAGCGGAAGAGATCCTCGGCCGGGTGGCGGACGATCTCGTCGTGGACGCTGCCGGTGCGGAACCACGACGGGTCGAGACCTCGCACGACGGCCACGGGGATCCCGGTGGACTTGCCCATGACCAGCTCGGCGGCGCCGGCGATCTCGTCGACGACGGCGACCTCGGTGACCATCATCTCGCGGCCGAGCGCATCGGGGGTGCCCCGCAGGTCGACCACCGCCGCGATGCCGGCCGACGCCGATGGCGACGTCGGTGACGCCGCGACGCCACGTGCGCCCGAACGTGTCGCTGACGATCACGGCGACCTCGACGCCGGCGCGGGCCCGCAGGCCGTCGCGGATGCGCCGGGCCGATCGGTCGCTGTCGACCGGGCAGCAGGGCGGCGTAGCCCCGCTCGACGTTGGACAGGTCGATGCCGGCGTTCGCGCAGACGAAGCCGTGGCTGGTCTCGCTGATGATGAGGTCGCCGCGCCGCCGCAGGATGCGCACCGACTCGCGCTCGACCAGCGGCTTGTGGCTGAGCGGATCGTCGGGGTCGATCGCCACGAGCCGGTCCTCGGCCTTGGACACGATCTTCTGGGTGACCACCACGACGTCGCCGTCGGCCAGCGCGGTGCTCGCCGTGCGGCGGCCGCCGCGATGATGCCGGCGAGGTCGTCGCCCACGGCGATCTCGCCGATGCCGTCGAGTCCGAAGACCTCCATGTGGCTCATCGGCCAGCACGGTACGGGCCGAGCGCGGCCGCCGCAGCGGGGTCGGACATGATCGTCGGGGCCACGACGCAGCGCACACCCTCGGCCTCGACGGCCGCGGCCAGGTCGGCGTCGGCGGTGTCGACGACGAGCGTGCCGGCCAGCTCGGCGTACAGGCGGGCCACGCCGACGACCGACGACTCGTGGCCCAGCTCGACCAGCATGTGGTCGGCGGGACCCTTCAGCGCGGCGCCGGCGACGATGGGCGACACGGCGACGACGTCGTCGCGGCGGGCCACGACGGCGTCGCGGACGCCGGGCACGGCCAGCACCGGTCCGATCGAGACGATCGGGTTCGACGGTGCGATCACGACGCGCTCGGCCGCCGCGATGGCGGCGAGCACGCCGGGAGCCGGGCGTGCTCGCCGATGCGCCGTCGAAGCGCACGGCGCTCACCGGCACCGAGTGCTGGCGGCCGCACGAAGTACTCCTGGAACGAGAGCTCGCCCTCGGCGGTGGTGACCCGGGTGCGCAGCTCGTCGTCGGTCACGGGCAGCAGGCGTCAGGCCGAGACCCCAGCCGGCCACGATCTCGGCGGTGACCTCGCTCAGGGTGGCGCCGGCGTGCCGGCGGGCCGTGCGGTACAGGTGGGTGCCGAGGTCGCGGTCGCCGAGGTTGAACCACGCCTCGCCCCCGTAGCGGCGCAGCGTCTCCATCGCCTGCCAGGTCTCGCCGGCCAGCCCCCAGCCCCGCTCGGGATCGATGGCCCCGGCCAGCGTGTAGGTGACCGTGTCGAGGTCGGGGCTGATCTCGAGCCCGTGCAGCACGAGGTCGTCGCCGGTGTTGACGATGGCGACCAGCTCGTCGGGGATCGACGACCTGCATCAGCCCGGCCAGCAGCCGGGCCGCGCCGACGCCGCCGGCGAGCGTGGTGATCACGACGCGACGATCACGACGGGGTCAGCGTCGAGGTCGGCGTCGACCATCATCTGCACCAGCTCGGCGAACGACGTCTTGGGCTCCCAGCCGAGCACGTGCGCGGCCTTGGAGGCGTCGCCGACCAGCAGGTCGACCTCGGCCGGTCGGAAGAACCGCTCGTCCTGCACGACGTAGTCCTGGTAGTCGAGACCGACGTGGCCGAAGGCGAGCTCGCACAGCTCGCGCACCGAGTGGGTCTTGCCCGACGAGATCACGAAGTCGCTCGGGCTCGTCCTGCTGCAGCATCAGGTACATGGCCTCGACGTAGTCGCCGGCGAAGCCCCAGTCGCGCTGGGCCTCGAGGTTGCCGAGCCGCAGCTCGGTGTCGAGGCCGAGCTTGATGCGGGCCACGCCGTGGGTGACCTTGCGCTCGACGAACTCGAGGCCGCGGCGGGGCGATCCGTGGTTGAAGAGGATGCCGCTGGTGGCGTGCAGGTCGTAGCTCTCGCGGTAGTTGACCGTGATCCAGTGCCCGTAGACCTTGGCCACGCCGTAGGGGCTGCGCGGATAGAGCGGGGTGCTCTCGCGTCTGGGGGACCTCGACCACCTTGCCGAACATCTCGCTGCTGCTGGCCTGGTAGAAGCGGACGTCCGGGATCGACGATGCGGATGGCGTCGAGCAGGCGGGTCACGCCGAGCGCGGTGGTCTCGCCGGTGAGCACGGGCTGGCCGAACGAGGTCTGCACGAACGACTGGGCGGCGAGGTTGTAGACCTCGTCGGGCCGGTGCATCCGCAGCACCTCGATGAGCGACGCCTCGTCGAGCAGGTCGCCGGGCACGAGCGTGAGGTCGTCCTGCAGGTGGGCGATGCGCTCGAAGGTGACGGTGCTGCTGCGACGGACCATGCCGACGACGTCGTAGCCCTTCTCGAGGAGCAGCTCGGCGAGGTAGGAGCCGTCCTGGCCGGTGATCCCGGTGATGAGCGCGCGGCGTGGCCATGGCACTGGTCTACCGTGGATCGTCCCCCCACGTCTGCTAAGTGAGTTGGCACATGTGCCCACAGGCCGATCCCGCCGGACCGCCCTCCGAGAGCCTCGGACGGCGGGTGGCCGACCATCGGGCCAAGCTGGGGCTGACCCAGCAGGAGCTGGCCGAGCGCCTGGGCATCTCCCGGGTGGCCGTCTCCCACGTCGAGGGCGGGACCTCCGATCCGGGCGAGCGCACGGTCACGCTGCTGGCCGGGCTGTTCAAGGTCGAGCCCCACGAGCTGGTGGCCGGCACCACCTACCCCCGGGCCAAGGCCGACCGGCTGCCCGTGGTGGCCGCCCGCTACACCGAGGTCGAGCACCAGCTGGCCCTGCTCGACGCCGACCGCATCTGGCTCGAGACCGCGCCCGGCCACCACCGGCCGAGACCGTGCTCGAGCGCTGGCGGGCCACCCTCGGGCTGCTGGCCGACGAGGCGTGGGACCGCCGCGAGCGCCAGGCCGTCGCGCGGGCCCTCGAGCAGGTCGTCGCCGAGCTGGCCTCGGCTCAGGGACCGACCCGCCGCCGCCACTCGTCGAGCAGGTCGCTGAGCGTCTGCGTCATCGGGATCTCCGGCTCCCAGCCCGTGGCCTTGTGCAGCTTGGTGGGGTCGCCGCGCAGGACGGGCACGTCGACCGGCGCGCTGGAGCGTCGGGTCCTCCTCGAGGCGCATCGGGCGGTGCGGCCATCGACACGAGCTGGTCGGCCAGCTCGCTGATGGCGATGTCGACGCCCGAGCACACGTTGTAGGCCTCGCCCGCCTCGCCGTGGCCGATCAGCAGCCGGTAGGCCCGCACCACGTCGCGCACGTCGGTGAAGTCGCGCCGCGGGGTGAGGTTGCCGACCGGGCACGACCTCGGAGCCGTCGAACTCGTTGAGGGCGATGCGCTCGGCGATGGCGGGCGCGACGAACCGGTTCGTCTGGCCGGGGCCGAGGTGGTTGAAGGCGCGGACCCGGATCACGTCGAGCCCGTAGCCGAGGTGGGCCTGCACGCCCGAGGAAGTCGGCGGCGACCTTGCTGGCTGCGTAGGGCGTGACGGGTCGCAGCGGCGCGTCCTCGGTCAGCGGCAGCTCGGCCAGCGAGACACGGCCGTAGACGTCGGCGCTGCTCACCGACAGCACGCGGCGCCGACAGCGGCCGGCAGGCCTGCAGCAGGTTCAGCGTGCCGACGGCGTTGGCCTCGAACGCGGCGAGCGGCTCGGCCCACGATCCGCCCACGTCGCTCCACCCGGCCAGGTGGTACACGGCGTCGGGCGCCACCTCGGCCACGAAGGCGTCGCCAGCGCGGCGGCGTCGAGCAGGTCGGGGCCGTCGTGGCGGTCGACGCCCGACGACCGTGTCGCCCATCGACTCGAGGTGGCCGACGAGATGGCGGCCCACGAAGCCAGCCGCTCCGGTGACGAGTGCGCGCATCAGGGCACGGAGTGTAGGTCGGCGAGGCGACGGTAGGTGTCGACGAGACCGGCCGCGGTGGCGGTCCCACGTGAACTGCCGAGCGCGCGCGTGACCCAGGTCGCGGAGCCGATCGGCCTGTGCCTCGTCGTCGAGCAGCGTGGCGATGGCGCCCGGCCAGCGCGTCGACGTCGCCGGGGGCGATGACGAGCGCGGCGTCGCCCACGACCTCGGGGAGCGATCCCGCGCGTCGTGGTCACCACCGGCGTGCCGGCGGCCATCGCCTCGAGCGGGGGGAGCCCGAACCCCTCGTAGACCGACGGGTAGGCGTAGACCGCCGCGCCCCGCAGCAGCGCGGCGCGGCGCCGGTCGTCCACCCAGCCGAGACGCCGGATGCGGGCGCGGTGCGGGCTGGCCGAGACCACGGCCGCGTCGAGCGCGTCGGCCCCCCAGCCGTCCTGTCCGGCGATCACGAGGCCCAGATCGGGGCGGTCGCCGGCCAGTGCGTCGAAGGCCGCGCACGAGCGAGGGGAGGTCCTTGCGGGGCTCGACGGTGCCGATGGCGAGGACGTAGCGCGCGTGACCGGCCAGCGCCCGCCCGGCGGCCGCGTCGGTGTCGGGATCGTCGGGCGGCAGGTCGGTCGTGCCGTACGGGACGACGACGACCGCGGTCGCGGTCGACCGCGAACTCGTCGCGATCTCGTCGGCGACGAAGTCGGATCCGGTGTGCACCGTCGCGCCCGCGGGCCAGCGCCCGCCGGATGAGCCCGGGGTAGGCCAGCGTGTCGGGCGTGCAGAGCTCGGGATGGTGGACGAAGGTCAGGTCGTGCACCGACACGAGCGCCGCCGGCCCGTCGGGTCGGCGGGACCACGTAGTTCGGTCCGTGGACGACGTCGACCGGACCCGTCCACCACTCGATGGGCGGCTGATCCCAGCGCGCCCACGCCTCTCGCAGCGGTCGGGCGGCCATCGGGCGACCGACGGCCGTGACGCCGTCCGGGAGCACCTGCGCCAGCTCGCGCCGGCCCCGCCAGGTGATCCCGAAGGCCCGCACGTCGATGTCGGGCTCGGCCGCCAGCCGGGACAGCAGCTCGGCGGTGACCACGCCCACGCCGGTGCGCGGGCCGAGCAGCGAGGTCGCGTCGAGGGCGATGCGCACGAGGCTCAGCGCGGGGTCTGGCTCGACTGGCGCAGCTGCTCGACGATCGCCTCGATCGGCGGACGGATCGCCTTTTCGAGCTCGCGCCGGCGGACCTGGGCCTTCTGGAACGCCAGCACACCGAAGCCGACGCTCGCGTAGAACGTGTTGCGCAACACGCGAACGGTCTCGTTGGCCATGCTCAGAGCGTTCCAGAACGCGACAGGGCGGGCAAGAGGGCCCCGCCCACCAGGGGTGGACCGGAACCCTGGGGGAGGGCGACTACCCTGCCGCGGTCGTGGATGTGCCTGACCAGCCCCAGCCTCCCGCGGGGCCAGCCGCCGGGCCTCCCGAGCCCGACCGGCCCGACGAGCCCTTCGGGCCGCCATCGGTGCAGGTCGAGGCGGTGGCACCCGCAGTCGTGGTGGTGGTCGTGGCCCACGATCCGGGGGACTGGTTCGAGGACACCCTGCGCAGCATGACGGCGCAGACCTACCGCAACACGTCCCTCCTCGTCGTCGACGGCGCCAGCGCCGAGGACCTGGCGCCCCGGGTCGCGGCGATCGCGCCCGACGCCCACGTGCGCAGACTCGACGCCGACGTCGGCTTCGGCCCCGCGTCCAACGAGGTGCTCGAAGCCGTCGAGGGCGCGGCCTTCTACCTGTTCTGCCACGACGACGTGCGTCTCGAGCCCGACGTCGTGCAGGTCATGGTCGAGGAGGCCTTCCGTTCCAACGCCGGCATCGTGGGCGCCAAGTTGGTCGAGTGGGACGACCCCGAGCGGCTGCTGCAGGTGGGGATGGGGGCGGACAAGACCGGTGCCCCGGCCCCTTACGTCGAGCGCGGCGAGCTCGACCAGGAGCAGCACGACGGAGTCCGCGACGTCTTCTACGTCCCCGGCGCCGCCACCCTGGTGCGCGCCGACCTGTTCGCCGCGCTCGGCGGCTTCGACCCGGGCATCGAGCTCCTCGGCGAGGACCTCGACCTGTCGTGGCGGGCCCACGTGGTCGGCGCCCGAGTCCTGGTGGCTCCGGCGGCCCGGGTCGCCCACCTCGAGGCGCTCGGGCTGCGGCGGCCGGTCGAGGACCGACGTCGCCTCCAGATGCGTCACCGCCTGCGCACCAGCCGGGTCTGCTACTCGCCGATGACGCGGCTGCGCGTGCTGCCCCAGGCCGCGGCGGTGGCGCTGGTCGAGTTCGTGTACGGCATCGTGACCGGACGCTTCCGCCACGCCGGCGACGTCCTGCACGCGTGGGTCTGGAACGTCCGCCACCGCGGCGGCACGCGCCGGCTCCGTCGCCGCGCTGGCCGTGCAGCGCACGGTGCCCGACCGCGACGTCCGCCGGATGCAGGTCCACGGCAGCGCCCGCTGGTCGGCCTTCGTGCGCGGCCAGCTCGGTCCAGCCGACAACCGTCTCGGGGTGGTGACCGCGTCGGGCCGCGAGATGGTCAGCAACCTGCGATCGGCGCGGGCCCGCACGTCGCTCATCGCCTGGGGGGCGGTGCTGGCCCTGCTGGCGTTCGGCAGCCGCGAGCTGTTCACGGGCAGCATCCCGGTCGTGGGCCAGTTCAGCCCCTTCCCCGGTCATCCGTCCGCGCTCGTGCAGCAGTGGTTGAGCGGCTTCCGCGACACCGGGCTCGGATCCGAGACCGCCGCGCCCACCTTGCTGGCCGTGCTGGGCGGGCTGGGATACGTGTTCTTCGGCGCGATGGGCCTGCTGCGCACCGTCGTCGTGCTGGTCGCGCTGCCGCTCGGCGCGCTCGGCATCTGGCGCCTGGCCCGACCGCTCGGATCCCGGCGGGCGCGGATCACCGCGCTGGTCGTCTACACCTGCCTGCCGCTCGGCATCAACGCAGTGGCGCGCGGCCGGTGGGACGGGCTCGTCATGTACGGGTTCATGCCGTGGATCGTCAACCAGTTGGCGCGCGCGTCGCGCCTGGCGCCGTTCGGCTCGGTGGGCGGCGACGCCGGCCCCGGCGTCCTCGATCGACCGGTGCTGCAGCGCATCCTGCTGCTGGGCCTCGTCGTCGCGCTCGCCTCGCTCGTGGCGCCCGTCGCCGTGGCCGTCACCCTCGTCACCGCGGTGGGGCTGGCGCTCGGTGGGCTGCTCGCCGGCGAGCTCAAGGGCGCGCTGCGCCTCGTCCTCACCGCCGTCGCAGGTGCGGCCGTCGCCGTCGCGCTGCAGCTGCCCTGGAGCCTCACGGCGATCACCGGCGGCTGGCGCGCCCTGGTCGGTCTGCCCTCGACGGGTGGTCAGGAGCTCTCGCTGGGGGCCATCACCCGCTTCGCCACCGGCCCCTTCGGCAAGCCGCCGCTGGGTTGGGTCTTCCTCGTCGGCGGCTTGTTGATCCTGGCCATCGGCCGGAGCTGGCGGTTGCGGTGGGGGGCGCGCTGCTGGTTCGTGGTCGTGGGGGGGATGGCGGCGGTGTTCGTGGCCCAGGGCCTGCATCCCGGTTGGTTCCCCGCTCCCGAGGTCATGCTGGCGCCCGCGGCGACGGCCCTGGCCCTGGCGTGCGGACTGGGCATGGTGGCCTTCGAGGTCGACCTGCCCGACTACCACTTCGGCTGGCGCCAGCTGGCGTCGGTGCTGGCCGGCGCCGCCCTCGTGCTCGGGATCCTGCCGGCCGTCGGCGCCACCCTGTCCGGACAGTGGGGCCTGCCCACCAGCGACTTCTCGTCCACGCTCTCGAACCTCGACGCCAAGGCGGGCGACCAGGGCCCGTACCGGGTGCTCTGGCTCGGCGAGGCCGACCTCGTGCCGGGCGCGCCCTGGAAGCTCGACGCCGCCCCGATCGACCGGCTCGGCCGCGACGCCACCCTCGCCTACACGACCACCGACAACGGCATCGGCGACGTGAGCGACCTGTTGCCGGGCACCGACTCGGGGGCGACCGCGCGGTTGGCCCAGACGTTGCGGATCGCGGCCCGGGGAGGAACCACCCGACTCGGGGCGCTGTTGGCGCCGATGGGGGTGCGCTACATCATCGTGCCGCTGGCCGACGCGCCCGTGCCCTTCCAGACGGGGCCGACCAGCCGGCCGAGCGCGCTGCTCTCGGTCCTCGGTGACCAGCTCGACCTGGCCAACGTCGATGTCATCGAGGGCGTCGTGGTGTTCCGCAACGCGGCGTGGGGACCCACCCGCGCCGAGCTCCCGCCGGGCACGTCGTACCCGAGGGGTGGGCCCGGGCTGGCCGCCCGCGTGGTCCCCGCCCTGGCCGGCGCGCCCACCGCGCTGGCCGACCAGGGGTCGTACCAGTCGTTCTCGGGCACGCTGCCGTCGAGCTCGCTCTACCTCTCGAACGCGGCGTCGTCGCGTTGGGAGCTCGAGGTCGACGGCCACTCGGCGCCGCGCTCGACGGTCCTCGGTTGGGCCAACGCGTTCGACGCGCCGGCGGGCACGAACGCGTCCCTCAGCTACCACACCGCGACCACGCGCTGGTTGTGGCTGCTCGGCCAGGCCGTGCTCTGGTTGGTGGTCCTGATCGCGCTGTTCCGCACGCGCGTCCGGGCCCAGGCCGTCCGCGACCTGGCCGTGATCGAGGCCGAAGGCGAGCTGGCGTGAGCGCCGCGCGCGGGTCGTCCGGGCTGCGGTGGCCCATCCTGGTCGTCGTCCTCGTCGCGCTCGTGGCCGGCGTGGTGGCGCAGCGCCAGCGCGACCACGAGGCGCAGGCGGTGGTGGTCACGTCGCCGACCCTGTTGATGCCCACCGCCTCGGGACCGGCCACGCTCAGCTCCACGTGGTACTGCGCGGCGGGCTCGGCCACGGGCCGGGCGTCGGGAATGGCCGAGCAGACCGTCATCGTGCAGAACTCAGGACGCCGCGACCTCAACGGCCGCATCACCGTCATGACCGACAACGGCAAGTCCGCCTCCCGCTCGATCGCGGTGTCCGCGCGCGACCAGATCGAGGTGCGGGTGTCCGATCTGATCAAGGCCGACTTCGCCTCGGCCATGGTCGAGATGGACGGGGGCGAGGTGGCGGTCTCGCACCTGCTGACCGGCCCGACGGGCTCAGCGGTGGCCGCGTGCTCATCCGCGCCGTCGGCCAGCTGGTTCGTGCCCGCAGGCACCACGCGCCCGGGCACTCACGAGCTCCTGGCGCTGTTCAACCCGTTCCCGAGCGACGCCCTGGCCACGGTCACCTTCGCCACCGACGACGGCGTGCGCACGCCCGAGGGCTACGACGCCGTGGTCGTGCCCGGGGGCCAGGTGACCGTGCTCGACGTGACCCCGGTCGTGACGCTGCGCACGGAGCTGGCGGCCACGATCACCGTGCGCGAGGGTCGACTGATCGTCGACCAGCTGCAGACCGCCGACGGCACCGCGGGCACGGCGAAGGGCATGTCGGTGACGCCTGGTGCGCCGCGCGGCGCATCGACGTGGTGGTTCGCGGACGGACCGGCCACGCAGGGAGCGAAGACCACGTTCGTGGTGCAGAACGTCGGATCGAGCGCGGCGCGGGTGTCGCTGCAGGTCCGCCTGGACAACGCCGCCCAGAACGGCACCGCCTCGCCGTTCACGGCCACGGTGCAACCCGGGGCGTACTGGGTGATCGATCTGTCGAAGGACACCCGCGTTCCGGTGGGGGTGGGGTTCACCGCCGTGGCCCGCTCGGCGGGCGGTCAGCCGATCGCGGTCGAGCGGATGGTCACGGCGCTGGCGCCGGCCCAGCCCAACGGGTTCGATCTCGCGCTCGGCTCGCCGCTCGTGGCCCGCAGATGGCTGATCCCGCTCGGCTCGTCCGGAGCCATCGACAAGGCCACCCTGATCGTGACCAACCTCTCGGCCAGCCATCAGGTCAGCGTCAGCGTCTCCACCGTCACGGGCGGCCGCCTGGCGCCGCTCGGGGGCACCGATGCCGTCGAGATCATCCCCGCCGGCGGCCGGGGCGGCTTCACCGTCGCCGCCGGCACGGCCGCGCCGTTGCTCTCCATCGAGGTCGACGCGCGTGACCCGGTGGTGGTCGAGGAGCGCCTGTCCTTCCCCAAGTGGGGCGTGTCGAGCCCCCTGGCCGTCCCGGTCGTCGGCTGAGGTGGAGCGCCTGGTCCTGGCGGCCGTGCTGGTCGTCGTGGCGGTCGTCGTGGCGCTGATCGTGAGTCGGCGGCGACCCGACGCCCCGACGCAGCCCGATTGGGCCGTGCCGTCGCTCGTCGACCGCGCCGACTTCGACCGGCCCGAGGCGCCCTGGTTGGTCGCCGTGTTCACGTCGTCCACGTGCACGACCTGTCACGGCGTGGTCGAGGCGGCCCGCCCGCTGGCCAGCGACGCGGTGGTCGTGGTCGAAGCCGAGCTCGTCGAGCGGGCCGACCTGCACCGGCGATACGCCATCGACGCCGTGCCCACCCTGATCGTGGCCGACGCGGAGGGCGTCGTGCGCGGCAGCTACGTCGGACCCGTCACCGCCACCGAGCTCTGGGCCCGGGTGGCCGAGATCCGCGGGGAGTGATCCGGCGCTCAGACGGTTGACGGTTGGATCGGCTCGTCAACCGTCGGGCGTCTGACGTCGCGGACCTTGTGTCCGAGCAGCGCGAGCCCTGGTGCGGTCATGACCGTGGTCACCAGCGCCATGATGACCATGATGGTGAACATCGTCGGCGTCAGCACCTTGAGCTGGAGCCCGACGGTGAGGATGATCAGCTCGGTGAGTCCGCGCGTGTTCATCAGCACACCGATGGTCGTGGCGTCGCGCCAGGTCTCGCCGACGATGCGGGCCGCGAGCGTCGAACCGACGAGCTTGCCGACGATGGCGACCGCGATGACGGCGGCCGCGATCCCCCAGAGGTACCAGGTGTCGAGCAGGCCGATGCGCGTGCTCAGCCCGACCGAGACGAAGAAGATGGGGAGCAGGACCGTCGTGACCACCGGCGACAGGTCGTCCCGGACGGTCTTCTGGACGGCGGGCTGGTGGGGCATGACCACGCCGGCGAGGAATCCCCCGAAGATGACGTGGATGCCGATCCGGTCGGTGAGGAACGCGGCCACCAGTGCGAGCACCAGGCCGACCCACACCGGCATCGTGGGATAGCGGGCGAGCACGGGTCGCACCACCTTCAACATGACCACCAGGAACACGAGGGCGAGGACGATGGTGCGCACCGCGCTGTCGAACCCGCTGGCCTTGGTCACGGCCACGATGACGGCCAATATGCACCAGGCCGTCACGTCGTCGACCGCCGCGCACGCGGTGGTCAGGGTGCCCAGGCGGGTGCCCTGGAGGCCGGTCTCCTGCAACAGGCGGACGAGGACGGGAAAGGCGCTGATCGCCATGGCCGTGCCCATGAACAGCACGAACGCGGTGCGGCCCGTGCCGCTGCCCATGCGGCCGTAGAGGCCGAAGGCCAGCCAGGCGCCGAGCCCGAGGGGCAGCAGGATCGACGCATGGCTGATGACCACGGCCCGGTGCCCCTGACCGCGCAGCAGGCCCAGCTCCAGCTCGAGGCCGATGAGGAACATGAACATCACCAGGCCGAGCTGCGCCAGCACGTTGAGCACGGCCACGACGCCGGGTGCGAACAGGTAGGTGAACACGTTGGGCCACACCAGGCCGAGGAGGCTCGGCCCGAGCAGGATGCCGGCGACGATCTCGCCGATGACGCGGGGCTGGCCGATCTTGCCGACGGCCCAGCCGACGGCCTGGGCCACGACGACGATGACGGCGATGGCGAGCAGGACCCTGGGGGCCAGCTCGGAGGCCGCGATGGTCGCCGCGAGCACCATGTCCCGTTCCTCCCGAGTGCCTCGACATCACAGGAGCGCCCCAGCCCGACATCCCGACAGCTGGGACCCCAGGACCAACCGAACGCGTCCGCAGATCGTAATCGCTCGACGTCGCCGCGGCTCGACCAACTGCCGCCCGCGCTCCGCGAGCGTCGGGCGGGTTCAGGCCGGCATCAGCCTGGCGTCAGCCGATCTCGGTGGGCGGCCGGTCCGAGGCGTTGGCCAGGTCGGTGCCATGGCCGTTGGCCTCCGTGCCCGTTGGCGTCGTGGCCGTTGGCGTCGTGGCCGTTGGCGTCGCCGAGCGGGTGCTCGGTGGCCTTGACCGTGACCGCGTTCTTGGACAGCTCGATGAGGCGGGTCACCTCGGCGCCGTCGATGGTCTCGTACTCGAGCAGCGCCCGGGCCACGAGGTCGAGGCCCTTGCGGTTGCTCGGTCAGCACCTCGCGGCAGTGCTGCTCCTGCTCGCGCAGGATGCGCTCGACCTCTTCGTCGATGACCCGGGCGGTGTCGTCGCTGTAGTCGCGGGTGTGCATGAGGTCGTCGCCGAGGAAGACCTGGCCCTGCGAGCCCCACGCCATCGGGCCGATGCGGCGTGCTCATGCCCCACTCGCGCACCATCTTGCGGGCCCGCTCGGTGGCCACCACGAGGTCGTTGTTGGCGCCGGTGGACACGACGCCGAAGACCAGCTCCTCGGCGATGCGACCGCCCATCGCGACGGCGATCGACTCCTCGAGGTAGTCCTGGTCGTAGCTGTGGCGCTCCTCGGCCGGCAGGTACTGCGTGACGCCGAGCGCCATGCCGCGGGGGAGGATCGTGACCTTGTGGATCGGGTCGGTGTTGGGGAGCACCGCGCCGCAGACGGCGTGGCCGGCCTCGTGGTAGGCGGTGAGCTCCTTCTCCTTGTCGGACAGCACCGTCGACTCGCGCTCCTGGCCCATGAGCACGCGGTCGCGGGCCTGCTCGAAGTCCTCGCATGTAGACCGACTCGGCGCCGCGCCGCACGGCGAACAGGGCGGCCTCGTTGACCAGGTTGGACAGGTCGGCGCCGCTCATGCCGGGGGTGCCGCGGGCGACGATGCTCAGGTCGACGTCGGGGGCGATGCGCTTGCCCTTGCAGTGCACGCCGAGGATGGCGAGGCGCTCGGGGTACTCGGGCAGCGGCACCACGACCTGGCGGTCGAAGCGGCCGGGGCGCAGCAGGGCGGGGTCGAGGATGTCGGGCCGGTTGGTGGCCGCCATCATCACGATGCCGGTGGTGGCCTCGAAGCCGTCCATCTCGGACAGCATCTGGTTGAGGGTCTGCTCACGCTCGTCGTGGCCGCCGCCGAGGCCGGCGCCGCGCTTGCGGCCGATCGAGTCGATCTCGTCCACGAAGATGATGGCGCGGCCCATCTTGCGGGCCGAGGCGAACAGGTCGCGGACCCGGCTGGCGCCGACGCCCACGAACATCTCCATGAAGTCCGAGCCGCTGACCGACATGAACGGCACGCCGGCCTCGCCGGCCACGGCCCGGGCGATCAGCGTCTTGCCGGTGCCGGGAGGGCCGACCAGCAGGATGCCCTTGGGGATGCGGGCGCCGATCTCGGCGAACCTGTCGGGGTACTTCAGGAAGTCGACCACCTCCTTGATCTCCTGCTTGACCCCCTCGTAGCCGGCCACGTCGGCGAAGGTGGTGCCTGGTCGCTCGGCGCTGTAGGTCTTGGCCCGCGAGCGGCCGATCGACATGATCCCGCCCATCTGGCCCTGCTGGCCGGCGCTGCATCCAGATGAAGAACCCGACGAGCAGCAGCACCGGTAGCAGCAGCGGGATGAGCGTCTCCGAGCAGGCTGGCCGACGGCGTCGCGAACTTGATGCCCTTCGCGGCGAACAGGTGCGCGTCGGTGTCGGGCAGCGGCGTCGGTACCGGTGGTGGTGACCTTGTCGCCGTTGGTCAGCGTGGCGGTGATGTGGCCGTTGGTGTTGTCGTAGGTGCGCGGACTTGACCTCGCCGGCCTGCACCTTCTTGACGAAGGTGCCGTAGGAGATCTCGGTGCCCGAGCTGGCACTTGCGAGCGTTGAGGCTCAGCGACGGCCCCGATGATCACCGCCGACGAGCACCCAGATCATCCACCGCGGCCAGCCCTGGTCGCCGCCGAAGCGTCCCGATCGGCGCCGCTCTTGGCCCGGGGGCGGCGGCGGGATCTCAGGACTCATGGCTCACAGCGTAGAAGAGATCGCCGAAAATACCCGTCAAGACGCCCGACTGGCCGGTCGGGCGCCGCAGGGCCGGGCGTCAGGACGCCCGTTCGGCGGCGAACAGCGATCGGACCGACGAGCGGCGGTCGTCGAGGCGCCAGCCGTTCGGGACCGTCATGCCGCCGGCGTGGCGGCGGCACAGGTCGTAGGTCGACGGATCGGCCTCGGTGGCCACGTCGTCGAGCCAGACCGTGCTGGCGGCGTACTGGTACGAGAGCGTGGCCGACGCGGGGTCGCCGCAGCCGGGGCGGGCGCACTGGCGGGTCATGGCGGCACGGTAGCGAAGGGTCCGCAGCGGCTCGCGGACCCCGATACGACCCGCTTGTGGTGGACGCGTAGCCTGCACCGGTGACCAGCCGTCCTCCTGCCCCGGTCGACGAGTCGGCCGACACCCCGCGGTGGGGGTTGGGCGATGTCGGGCTCGGGTTCGTGCTCGCCGAGGTCGTCAGCGCGGTGGTGGCGGTGGCGGTGCTGTCGGCCACCACGTACACGCCGGACAACCTCCCGCTGTGGCTCACCTACGTGCTGGAGATCCCGCTGTGGGCCTTCCTCATCGGCGTTCCCGTGTGGGCGGTGACGCGCAAGGGCGGGGGCGTCGACCGGGACCTCGGGCTGCGCATGCGGTGGGTCGACGCCCCGATCGGCATCGCCGCCGGCCTGGCCGGCCAGCTCGTGCTGATCCCGATCGTGTACTGGCCGATCTTCAAGCTGATCGGCCACAGCGAGAACGTGTCGAAGGTGGCTGAGCAGCTGACCAACAAGGTGCACGGGCCGGCGGACGTGATCGTCATCTTCCTGCTGGTGGCGGTGGGTGCACCGGTGGCCGAGGAGATCTTCTTCCGGGGCCTGACCCAGCGTTCGCTGCTCAAGCTGCGGGGCGACAACGCGAACACCGTCCTGGGCCTCTGCGCCCGTGCCAACCCGTGGTCGGCGGTGATCCTCACGGCGGCGTTCTTCGCGGCCAGCCACTTCGAGCCGCTGCAGTTCCCCGGGCTGTTCGCCTTCGGCCTGGTGCTCGGCGTACCTGGCCTGGCGCAGCGGGCGCCTCGGTCCCAGCATCTGGGCCCATCTCACCTTCAACGCGGTCGCGGCGGCCACGCTCGTGTGGAACCTGCACCTCCCGGGATGAGTGCGCAGCGCCGGGCCACGAGAAACTCCGGCGAAATTCTGCGCGCCGGTGACCGCATGACCACCCGCCTGGGATGCCACCATGAACAGGCCATGTCCGAGACGCTGATCGACGACCGGGCCGGTCACGATCCCGACGACGCCGACCCGACTGCAACCGAGCTGCGCCCACCCCCGGATCCGACGCGCCCGCGGGCGACGGCTCGGGCCCGGTCGAGCGGCCCGAGGGACGGTTGGCGCGGGCCTGGGGCCGTTTCGTGGGCATGCCCGTCGAGGGCTGGATCACCCTGTTCGTGATCGCGTCGTGCGTGGCGTTCGTCTTCTATCAGCTCGGTCCGGTCCAACGTCCTGGCCAACAACACGCCCGCCGGCGGCGACATGGGCGCGCACGTGTGGGGCCCGGCCTTCCTGCGCGACCACCTGCTTCCGCAGGGGCGTCTGACCGGCTGGACGCCCGACTGGTACGACGGCTTCCCCGCGTACAGTTCTACATGATCGTCCCGTCGCTGGCGATCGCCCTGCTCAGCTACGTCATCCCCTACGGCATCGCCTTCAAGCTGGTGGCCATCAGCGGCGTGCTCACCCTGCCGATCGCGGCGTGGGCGTTCGGCCGGCTCACCCGCATGCCGTTCCCGACACCCGCCGCTGCTGGCCGTCGGGGCCACCGCCTACCTGTTCGACCGGTCGTTCTCGATCTACGGCGGCAACATCGCGTCCACGCTCGCGGGTGAGTTCTCGTTCTCGATCTCGCTGACCTTCGCGCTGCTCTTCCTCGGCGTGCTGGCCCGTGGCTTCGAGACGGGTCGCTACCGGGCGTGGGCCGCCGCGCTGCTCGCGCTCACCGCGCTGTGCCACATCATCCCCGTGTTCTTCGCGGTTGCGGGCGCTCTGGTGCTGCTGGCGCTGCAGCTCGACTGGAGCCGGGTCCGGTGGTGGGTCTGGCTGGGGCTCGTCGCCATCGCCGGTGCGATGGCGCGCGATCGCCGGCGGGAGCGATCGTCCCGACCGGCGAGCGGCAGCATGGCCGAGCTACGCGGCGGCGGCGGTGTTCTTCGCCGCGCTGGTGGCGGTCACCGCCGTGCGTCCTGTTCTGCATGCAGCGGCCGTGGGGGCAGCTCAAGTACCTCGCCGTCGTGCTGCCCGTCGGCGCCTGCATCAGCGCGTTCTGGACCGGGCCCTTCTACCTCAACAGCGCGTACATGACCGACATGGGGTGGGAGAAGATCACCACCTACTCCGACTCGCTGTTCTCGCGAACCCAGCTGGCCGCCCAGCTCAGCGACCGGCCCGGCATCCAGTACCTGCTCGTGCTGGCCGCCGTGGGCGCGCTGATGGCCTTCGCCTACCGGCGACGCGGCGGCGATCTTCTGGGTGGTCATGGCCGTCGTCGTCGGCCATCGGCTTCCTGTACGTGCCCCAGAGCCGCCTCTGGAACGCCCGGCTGCTGCCCTTCTACTACCTCGCCGTGTACCTGGTCGGGGCGGTCGGGCATCGCCGAGCTGGGGCGCACGATCGCGCGGATCATCGCGTCCGACGTGCGCCGACCGCCGCGCGTCGCGCTCTGGATCACCGCGCTGGCGCGGGCTCGGTGTGTGGATGCTCGTGCTGGCCATGCCGTTGCACTCGATGCCCTTCGGCACCCTCGTCCGACGGACGGCACCTACACTGGGGACCGCTGACGCACCAAGGACTCGAGCTTCGTCACCAGCTGGGCCAACTGGAACTTCACCGGCTACGAGGGCAAGGCGTCTACCCCGAGTACTACGCGGTCGTGCAGACGATGGCCAAGATCGGCAAGCAGCAGGGCTGCGGTCGCGCCATGTGGGAGTACTCCGACTCGCTCAACAACTACGGCACGCCGATGGCGCTCATGCTCCTGCCGTTCTGGACCAACGGCTGCATCGGATCGATGGAGGGCCTCTACTTCGAGGCCTCGGCCACCACGCCGTACCACTTCCTCAACCAGAGCGAGCTGTCGACCTCGCCGTCCGACGCGATGCGCGGCCTGCCCTACCGGGCCACCGCGCTCAGCCAGTCCGACTTCGACCTCGGCGTGGCGCACCTGCAGATGCTCGGGGTGCGCTACTACATGGCCTCGACCCAGCAGACCATCGACTTCGCCGCCAACAACACGTCGTTGCACCAGCTGGCCAAGAGCGGACCGTGGGTCATCTACGAGGTGGCCGACTCGGCCCTGGTGCAGCCGCTGAAGAACCAGCCCGTGGTCGTCAACGGGGCGGCGACCGGTGGCAAGACCTGGCTCGACGACACGGTCAACTGGTACCTCGATCCCCACCAGTGGAGCGTCCTGCTGGCCGCGTCGGGACCGTCCAACTGGCACCGGATCGACTCGGGCGACCTGGCGGGGAAGATCCCCGTCGGCACGACCACCGTCTCGAACATCGAGGGCGACCACCGACACGATCTCGTTCGACGTCACCAAGGTCGGGGTCCCCGTCCTGGTCAAGGCGTCGTACTTCCCCAACTGGCAGGTGTCGGGGGCCGAGCGGCCCCTACCGCGTGAGCCCCAACCTCATGGTCGTGATCCCGCACAGCAAGCACGTCGTGCTGTCCTACGGGTACACCTCGACCGACTACCTGTCGTACTTCCTCACCCTGCTCGGGCTCATCGGGCTGGTGGTGCTCTGGCGGGCCAAGCCCGTGTCGGTCGGGCCGATCGCGCCGATGTGGCGCGACGAGCTGGCCACCGACCTCGACGAGGTGCCCGTCTACGACCCGCGCGATCCCGGCTGGTGGGTCGATCCGGACGACCCCCCCGATGTGTTCGGTCCGCCGAGTCCGCCGGGTCCGTCGAGCCCCGCGGACACCATTGATCCGCCCGCGCCCGCGCCCCGAGGCCGACGTCGGCGCGGACGCCGGCGACCGCCGGGTACCGGTGTCCCAGATCGATCCCGCTGCCATCATCCTGGCCGACGTGCACCGACCGGACCCGCCCGAGACCGATCCGTGAGCGGCCGGCGCACGCTCGTGCGCGCCATCGGGCTGGCGGCCATCGCCGGATGGCTCATGGGCCTGGTCCGCCAGCGCAGGGTCGCGCACCTGCGCGTGCGCTTCGACCTCGGCCATCGCGTCGCCCGGGCGGCCTCGCCCGGTGTGGTCCGGCTCTCGGTGATCATCCCGGCCTACCAGGAGGCCGATCGCATCGGCGACACCATCCGACGCCTGCACAAGGACCTGGCCGACGTGTCGATCGACGGCGGCCTCGAGATCGTGGTGGTCGACGACGGCTCGAGCGACCGCACCGCGTTCGAGGCCGACGGGGCGGGCGCCGACCAGGTGATCGTGCACGCCGCCAACCGCGGCAAGGGAGCGGCGGTGCGGTCGGGCGTGCTCGCCGCGCACGGTCGCACGGTGGCGTTCACCGACGCCGACCTCTCCTACTCGCCCGACCACCTGCTCGATCTGCTCGAGCAGGTCGAGGTCGGGCTGGGACGTCGTGGTCGGGAGCCGGCGCCACGACGACACGACCACGCTCGTGCAGGCCCGCCGGCTGCGCGAGATCGGCGGCCGCGGCGATCAACCTGCTCACCGGCCTGGTCCTGCTCGGGCGCTACCGCGACACCCAGTGCGGGCTCAAGGCGTTCCGCTCGGACATGGCGCAGCTGATCTTCGAGCCACTCGCACGTCGACGGCTTCGCCTTCGACGTCGAGATCTTCCACCTCATCGAGGCGTACCACCTCTCGTTGGCCGAGGTCCCCGTCCGGGTGCAGAACTCGAGCCGCTCGACCGTCCATGTCGTGCGGGACGCCCTCCGGATGGTGCGGGACCTGTTCGCCGTGCGGTGGTGGGCGGCCCACGGCCGCTACGACCTCGAGCCCCACGAGGTGGCGCTGGTGGCCCGCGCCCTCCCGCCGGGCCCGAGCAGGCCCGGCCACTAGGGTGACGCCCGCCGGCACTGCCGGCCCGCCGGTCGAGGACCGACCGGTCGCGACGACACGGAAGGTGCACCCGATGGCGCTCGACCCGCAACTGCTCGAGATCCTCGCCTGCCCCGAGGACAAGGGTCCGCTGCTCTACTTCGAGGACGAGGACGCGCTCTACAACCCTCGTCTGCACCGTCGCTACGCCATCCGCGACGGCATCCCGATCATGCTGATCGACGAGGCCGAGACGGTCGACGACGCCGAGCACGATCGCCTCATGGCCAAGGCGGAGGCCGACGGGGTCGAGTCGAGCTCGTCGTCCTGAGATGACCGCGGTGCTCGATTCGCTCGGCATGTTCGCAGCCGCGGCGGGGCTGCCCGAACAGATCGAGCAGGCGGCGCGGGCGGCCGAGTCGATCGGCGACCTGCCCGACCACGACGACATCGAGAACGTGCTGGTGCTCGGCATGGGCGGCAGCGGCATCGCCGGCGACATCCTGCCGGTGGTGGCTGGGCCGTTCATGCCCGTCCCCGTCGTCGTGCACAAGGGGTACGGCCTGCCGAACTTCGTCGACGAGCACACGCTCGTGTTCGCCGTGTCGTTCTCGGGCGACACCGAAGAGACCGTCGAGGCGGCGTCGGACGCGGTCGTCGCCGGCGGTCGGCTCATCGCCATCACACGCGGCGGCGAGTTGGCGCAGCTGGCCGAGCGGTGGTCGGCGCCGGTCATCCCGGTGGCCGACGGCATCCCGATGCCGCGCGCCGGGCTCGGGGCGGTCGCCATCCCGCCGCTGGTCGTGCTCGAGCGCATCGGGCTCTTCCCGGGCGCGTCGGCGTGGATCTCGGCCGCGGTCGACCAGCTCGCCCGTCGCCGTGACCAGCTCGGGGCCGAGGACAACCTGGCCGCCCGGCTGGCTCGCCGGATCGGGCGCCAGATCCCGATCATCTACGGCGGCGGAGGCGTCGGCGCGGTGGCCGCCCAGCGCTGGAAGACCCAGTTCAACGAGAACGCGAAGGTCCCGGCGTTCTGCAACCAGCTTCCCGAGCTCTGCCACAACGAGATCTGCGGCTGGGGCCAGAACGGCGACGTGACCCGGCAGGTCTTCCGGATCGTCGACCTGCGCCACGAGTTCGAGCACCCGCAGATCGCGCGTCGGTTCGAGCTGGTCGACGACGTCCTCGCCGAGGTCGTGGGCGGGATCGACGAGGTGGTGGCCGAGGGCGAGGGCGCCCTGGCCCAGCTGCTCGACCTGGTCCTCATCGGTGACTTCGTCACGCTCCACCGCGCCGAGCAGGAGGGCCTCGACCCCGGTCCCGTGCCCGATCCTCGACGACATCAAGCGCCAACTCGCCCCCGGCTGAGTCGGGCGGCGGCGCGGCGTCGCCTACACTCGTCGACCGGGCTGACGTGAGTGGTGTCAGTGGACCCCAGCCCGAGACAAACCGAACCACCATCCGCCCACTTTCTGCTGGAGGGTCCACATGACCACGCCCACCTCTACCCCGATGGCGACTACAAGGTCGCCGATCTCGGGCTGGCTCCGTTCGGACGCCACGAGATCACCCTGGCCGAGCACGAGATGCCCGGCCTGATGGCCCTGCGCGCCGAGTACGGCGACAGCCGCCCGCTCGAGCGGCGCCCGGATCACCGGGTCGCTGCACATGACCATCCAGACCGCGGTGCTGATCGAGACGCTGGTCGAGCTCGGCGCCCAGGTGCGCTGGTGCTCGTGCAACATCTTCTCGACCCAGGACCACGCGGCCGCCGCGGTGGCGGTCGGTCCCACCGGCACGAGCGAGAACCCCAAGGGCGTGCCCGTCTACGCCTGGAAGGGCGAGTCGCTCGAGGAGTACTGGTGGTGCACCGAGCAGGTGCTGCGCTGGCCCGACGGCGAGGGTCCGAACATGATCCTCGACGACGGTGGCGACGCCACGCTGCTGGTGCACAAGGGCACCGAGTACGAGCGGACCGGCAAGGTGCCCGACGCCGACCGAGGACGACTCCGAGGAGTGGACGGTGGTGCTCGGTGTGCTGGCTCGCACCGTGGCCGAGGAGCCCCGTCTGTGGACCGGCATCGGCGACGGCATCAAGGGCGTCACCGAGGAGACGACGACCGGCGTGCACCGGCTCTACCAGATGCACGAGGCGGGCACGCTGCTGTTCCCGGCCATCAACGTCAACGACTCGGTGACCAAGTCCAAGTTCGACAACCTGTACGGCTGCCGGCACTCGCTCATCGACGGCATCAACCGCGCCACCGACGTGATGATCGGCGGCAAGGTCGCCGTCGTGTGCGGCTACGGCGACGTCGGCAAGGGCTGCGCGGCCTCGCTGCGCGGCCAGGGCGCCCGCGTCATCGTCACCGAGATCGACCCGATCTGCGCGCTGCAGGCCGCCATGGAGGGCTACCAGGTCGCCCGCCTCGAAGACGTCATGGACACCGCCGACATCTTCATCACCTGCACCGGCAACGGCGGCATCATCAGCGCCGAGCACATGGCCCGGATGAAGCACCAGGCCATCGTCGGCAACATCGGTCACTTCGACAACGAGATCGACATGGCCGGCCTCTACCGCATGAGCGACGTGCGCAAGTTCAACATCAAGCCGCAGGTCGACGAGTTCATCTTCCCCGACGGCCACTCGGTGATCGTGCTGGCCGAGGGTCGTCTGCTCAACCTGGGCTGCGCCACCGGCCACCCGAGCTTCGTGATGTCGTGCAGCTTCTCGAACCAGGCCATCGCCCAGATCGAGCTGTTCACCCACCAGGACTTCTACGAGCGCAAGGTCTACACGCTGCCCAAGCACCTCGACGAGAAGGTGGCCCGGCTGCACCTCGACTCGCTCGGCGTGCGCCTCACCGAGCTCAGCGACGAGCAGGCCGCCTACCTCGGCATCCCCGCCGGTGGGCCCGTACAAGCCCGACCACTACCGGTACTGAACGCCGGTCCACGATGCAACGCGTTCGAAGGCAAGGTCGCCGTCATCACCGGCGCGGCCAGCGGGATCGGCCGCGGCCTGGCCCAGCGGTTCGGGGCCGAGGGGATGCGTCTGGTGCTGGCCGACATCGAGGCCGACGCCCTCGAGTGCGGTGGTCGACGACCTCCGCGCTGGGGGCGTCGATGTCGTCGGCCACGTCACCGACGTGTCCGAGGGCGACGAGGTCGACGGGCTGGGCCGCGCCGTGCTCGACGCCTTCGGCGCGGTCCATCTGGTGTGCAACAACGCCGGGGTCGGCGGTGGTGGACGCATCGAGTCGTTCACCACCGCCGACTGGGAGTGGGTGCTCGGCGTCAACCTGTGGGGCGTCATCCACGGGATGCGCGTCTTCCTGCCCATGCTGATCGAGCAGGGCGAGGGCCACATCGTCAACACCGCGTCGCTGGCGGGCCTGTTCGCGGCGCCGTTCATGGGTCCGTACAACGCGAGCAAGTTCGCCGTCGTCGCCATCAGCGAGACGGCCCATCACGAGCTGCACCCTGCTCGGGTCCGACGTGGGGGTGTCGGTGCTCTGCCCGTCGTGGGTGCGCACGCGGATCCACGAGTCCGCGCGCAACCGGCCCGAAGCCCTGCAGAACGAGCCGACCGACGCCGACGACGAGACAAGCTCGGTGATGGCCGGCATGATCGGCGGTCTCATCGCCGGCGGCCTGGCTCCCGAAGAGGTGGCCGAGCAGGTGGTCGACGCCGTGCGCACGGGCCGCATGTGGATCCTGACCCACCCGGGCTCGGTCGGGGCCGTCAGCGCGCGGATGCAGGCCATCGTCGACGGCGGGACACCCCCGCTCCTGATGCCCGAGTGACCGGGACGTGGCCGGGGACTCGACTCGAGACGTTCCGCCGGATCCCATCCCGCCCACCATCGAGTGGGGTGGGGATCGCGTCCGGCTGATCGACCAGCGACTCCTGCCCGGGGTCCTCGAGCTGGTCGACGCCCGATCGGTCGACGAGCTGTGCGGCTACATCGAGGCGATGGCGGTCCGGGGCGCTCCGGCGCTCGGCGCCGCCGGCGCCATGGGCGTCGCCCTGGCGGTCGTCACGGGAGGCGACCCGCGCTCGGCCCGGGACCGGCTCGTCGCCACGCGTCCGACTGCCGTGAACCTGGCGTGGGGGGCCGACCGGGCGCTGGCTGCAGCCGATCCGGTGGCCGAGGCGATCGCGATCGCGGTCGAGGACGTGGCCCGCAACCGTCGACTCGGGGCCCACGGTGCCGAGCTCGTGCCCGACGGCGCCCGCATCCTCACCCACTGCAACGCCGGCAGCCTGGCGTGCGTCGGCTACGGCACGGCCGTCGGCGTCATCCGGGCCGCCCACGAGTCGGGGCGACACCCATCGGTCTGGGTCGACGAGACCCGTCCGGTGCTGCAGGGGGCACGGCTCACGGCGTGGGAGCTGGCCCGGCTCGGCATCCCGGCCACGTTGGTGGCCGACGTGATGGCGGGTTCGCTCATGGCGGCGGGCGAGGTCGACCTCGTCGTCGTGGGCGCGGACCGGGTGGCGGCCAACGGCGACGTGGCCAACAAGATCGGGACCTACGCGCTGGCCGTGCTGGCCCACCACCACGACGTGCCCTTCCACGTCGCCATGCCCACCTCGACCATCGACCCCGACACCGCGGACGGCCGGTCCATCGTGGTCGAGCGGCGCGATCCGGACGAGGTGCGCACCATCGGCGGCCGGATGATCGCCCCGGCCGGCATGCCGGTCGACAACCGCGCCTTCGACGTGACCCCGGCCGCCCTCGTGACCAGCTACATCACCGAGCGGGGCATCCTGAGCGCCACCGACCTGGTGTGAGACGACGTTGCGGAGCGGAGCGAAGCAGCTCGCAAGGTGACAGGCGGATGGCGAAGCCGCTCGGAGGGAGGCTCCGCCGACCGGAGAGCCAAGAGAACCGTCATACCTCCTCGGTAGGTTCGGCGGGATGTTGTTGGAGCGGCGGTGTGCGGCATGTGCCCGGGTGGGACCCACCCCGTGCGCGGCGTGCTCGGCCCAGCTCGACGCGCCGGTCAAGGGCGACGATCCGGCCGGTCTCGACGGGTGCTGGTCACTGATCGACTACGACGGGCCGGGGCGCGAGCTCGTGGTCGCGCTCAAGTACCGCAACCGGCGGGGCGTGGCCCGCGTCCTGGCCGCGGGCATGGCGGCCCTGGTCGATCCCCGCGAGGTCGACACGGTCACCTGGGCGCCGACCTCGGCGGCCCGCCGCGCCGCCCGCGGGTACGACCAGTCGCGACTGCTGGCCGCGGCGGTGGCCCGGACGCTCGGGCGACCGAGCCGGTCGTTGCTCCGACGGTCCCGGGGCGCGCCGCAGACGGGCCGCAGCCTGGCCGACCGCCGAACCGGTCCGCGGTTCACGGCGTGCGCGCCGGTCGCCGGTGCCGTGCTCGTGGTGGACGACGTCCTGACCACCGGAGCCACTCTGCGTGCCGCGGCCCTCGCGCTGCGCGCGGCTGGCGCGGCCGAGGTCCGCGGTCTCACGGCAGCGCGGACTCCGCTCAAGCTCGACCGTTGAGAGGTCGACAATGAAACCAGTCCGCCGGTTCGTATCCCCCCACCACCCGGAGCGCCAGGATGCAGGTCACCGAGCTGCAGGTCCAGCGATCGTTGCAGGCGCTGACCCACGACGGCCCCATGGCGGCGACCCCCGAGGCCGGCCCGGCCGTGGTGCCCGAAGGCCTGGTCGAGCAGCTGAGCAGCGCGCCGGCCATGCGTGGCGACCGCCTGGCCAGTGCCCGCAAGCGCCTCGAGACCGGCGACCAGCCGACCGCCGAGGCGCTCGCGCAGCGCATGGTCGGGCGCCTGGTGTGCGACCGGCTGCGCTGACGCCCGCCCTCTCCTAAGGTTGGAGGGGTGGAGATCGAGATCAGCAGCCGGGGCGCCGAGCTCTCCGAAACGCTGACCGCGGCCACACGGCGCAAGATCGGTCGCCTGGCCCGCTTCATCGAGGGGATGGAGATCGCCCGCGGTCCACTTCTCCGAGGAGAAGAACCCGCGCATCGTCGACCGCGAGATCTGCGAGGTCGTCATCGAGGGACGGGGCCAGCGCGTCCACTGCAAGGTCGCCGCCCCGACGGCTTCGGCGCGCTCGACCTGGCCGTCGAGAAGCTCGAGCACCAGCTCGGCACGCTCAAGAGCAAGGTCGCGGTGCGCGGCCATCGCGGCTGACGTGCTCGGCTCGGCGGACAAGTGGTCCGACGCCACCATCACCGTGCTGGTCTGCGACGACGCGGCCCTCGCCCGGCGCCAGCTGACCGTGGCGCTCGAAGCCGTCCGACCACATCGAGGTGGTGGCCGAGGCCGCCGATGGCGACACCGCCCTGGCCGAGGCCGCCGAGTCGACGCCCGACGTCGTGTGGATGGGCCTGCAGCTCGGCGCCCTGGCCGGCGCCCGCCTCATCGCCTCGATCCACGAGCTGGTCCCCACCACGCGCTTCGTCGTGACGTACGGGCCCGACGACGGTGAGGACCGCGACCGTGCGCTGCGCGTCGGTGCGTCAGGCTTCGTCCGACGCGAAGAGGCACCAGGCGAGTCGGTGGCGGTCACCGAGCAGGCTGGCGTGGGGCGGGACGTGGCTCGACGAGCGCGACCTCGTCGCCTTGCGAGACGCCTTCGAGGCGCTCGGGCGCCAGGCCGCGTCGGTGCAGCAGCAGCTGCAGCCCCCGCGCCTCGACGACCTCTCCCGCTCGGTGCTCGACGCGCTGGCCGCGGGCCGCACCCCGGCCGAGGCCGCCTCGGACCTGGGGATGGCCGAGAGCGCCGTGAGCGGCGTCGTGGCGAGCGCGCTGGCCCGCCTGCACCGCCATTCCCGCACCGAGGCGATGGCCTACGCCGTCGACGAGCAGGTGTTCGAGCAGGGTTGACCCGCGCCACTCGGCCTCCCCCGAGCCACCGGTAGACTCTCTGGTCTCATGGGCGTTTTCGACAAGATCCTCCGAGCCGGCGAGGGCAAGAAGGTCCGGGCCGTGCAGGGCCTCGTGCCCGAGATCAACGCGCTCGAGGACGAGATGCAGGCGTTGTCCGACGACGCGCTGCGGGCCAAGACCGGCGAGTTCCGCCAGCGCCTCGACAACGGCGAGTCGACTCGACGACCTGCTGATCGAGGCCTTCGCCGTGGTGCGCGAGGCGTCCCGGCGGGTGATCGGCCAGCGCCACTACGACGTGCAGCTGATGGGCGGCGCGGCGATGCACTTCGGCTGGGTGGCCGAGATGAAGACCGGCGAGGGCAAGACCCTCGTGTCGACGCTGCCCATGTACCTCAACGCGCTCACCGGCAAGGGCGTCCACCTCGTCACGGTCAACGACTACCTGGTCAAGCGCGACTCCGAGTGGATGGGCCAGATCCACCGCTGGCTCGGCCTCACCGTCGGGCTGGTCATCCCCGGCGACTACGACTGCGACGAGAAGCGGGGCCAGTACGCCTGCGACATCACCTACGGCACCAACAACGAGCTCGGGCTTCGACTACCTGCGCGACAACATGGCCATGAGCCGCGACCGCCAGGTGCAGCGCGGCCACAACTTCTGCATCGTCGACGAGATCGACTCGATCCTCATCGACGAGGCGCGCACGCCGCTGATCATCGCCGGTCGGGTCAGCGACGCGGCCAAGCTCTACTACCAGTTCGCCAGCGTCGTGCGCGGCCTCAAGCGCGACGAGCACTACGACGTCGACGAGGAGAAGCGCACCGTCGCCCCGACCGACGAGGGCGTCGAGGCGGTCGAGAAGGCGCTCGGCATCGAGAACATGTACGACGAGGTGTCGACCAACCTCGTCCACCAGTTCCAGGCCGCGCTCAAGGCCAAGGAGCTGTTCAAGCGGGACAAGGACTACGTCGTGCAGCACGGCGAGGTGAAGATCGTCGACGAGTTCACCGGCCGCATCCTCGAGGGTCGTCGCTGGTCCGAGGGCCTGCACCAGGCCGTCGAGGCCAAGGAGGGCGTGAAGATCAACGAGGAGAACCAGACCCTCGCCACGTCACGCTGCAGAACTACTTCCGCCTCTACGACAAGCTCGCCGGCATGACCGGTACGGCCGAGACCGAGGCGTCCGAGCTGGCCAGCACCTACAACCTGCACGTCGTGCCGATCCCGACCAACCGCGACGATGGTCCGCGACGACCAGGCCGACCTCATCTACAAGTCCGAGGACGCCAAGTTCGACGCCGTCGTCGAGGACCTCGCTCGAGCGCTACGAGACCGGCCAGCCCGTGCTGGTCGGCACGATCTCGGTCGAGAAGTCCGAGAAGCTGTCGCGGGCGCTCGAGAAGAAGGGCATCGCCCACGCGGTGCTCAACGCCAAGCAGCACACGCGAGAGGCGCACGTCGTCGCCCAGGCCGGGCGCCTGCACGCCGTCACCGTGGCCACCAACATGGCCGGTCGTGGCGTCGACATCCGTGCTCGGCGGCAACCCCGAGGAGCTGGCCCGGGTCGACGTGGTGGCCGAGGGGCTCGACCCCGAGGCCGACGAGGGCAAGGCCCGCCTCGAGCAGCTGACCGCTCAAGTACGAGGCCGAGACCAAGGCCGAGGGCGACGAGGTGCGCGAGCTCGGCGGGCTCTACGTGCTCGGCACCGAGCGCCACGAGAGCCGTCGCATCGACAACCAGCTGCGTGGCCGGTCGGGCCGCCAGGGCGACCCGGGCGAGAGCCGCTTCTACCTGTCCCTCGAGGACGAGCTCATGCGCCTGTTCGCCACCGGCGCCATGAACTGGGTGATGGGCAAGGCCCTGCCCGACGACGTGCCCATCGAGGCCAAGATGGTCAGCAAGGCCATCGAGCGGGCGCAGAACACCGTCGAGCAGCGCAACGCCGAGATCCGCAAGAACGTCCTCGAGTACGACGAGGTGATGAACGAGCAGCGCAAGGTGATCTACAAGCGCCGCGATCAGATCCTCGACGCCGCCGACCTGCGCGACGAGGCCATCGAGTACCTGGCCGAGGCCGTCGACGGCGTCATCTCGACCTTCTGCGTCGACCGACTTCAACGAGGAGTGGGACCTCGAGGGCCTGCTGCCCGAGATGGCCGCCTTCTGGCCGGTCGCCGCCACCGTCGACGAGCTCAAGGCGCTGCGCCGGCACCGACGAGCTCTACGAGCTGCTCATGGGCGAGGCGCACCGCGTACTACGAGGCGCGCGAGGCCGAGCTCGGGCGCCGAGACGATGCGCGAGATCGAGCGCCAGGTCATGTTGCAGATCATCGACCAGCGCTGGCGCGAGCACCTCTACGAGATGGACTACCTGCAGGAGGGCATCAACCTGCGGGCCATGGGCCAGAAGGACCCGCTCGTCGAGTGGCAGCGCGAGGGCTTCGAGATGTTCGGCGTCGATGATGGAGGCGATCGCCCAGGACTTCGTCAAGTACGTGCATGCACGCCGAGGTGGCCGTCGCCGAGCAGGCGCCGACCGAGACCGAGCTGCGCGACGTGCAGTACTCGGCGCCGACGCGATCCGTCCGAGGGCGGCGACAACATGGCGGCGGCGGCGCGGGTCCAGGCCGCGCTGGAGGGCGCCGAGCTCGCCCGCCCGAGCGTGGTCGAGCCCGACGAGCCGGTGGTCAACACGCCGGTGGTCAAGACCGAGTGGGAGAAGACGGGCCGCAACGACCCGTGCCCTGCGGATCGGGCAAGAAGTTCAAGCAGTGCCACGGCGCCTGAGCGCGGCGATCCTCTCCCATGCGTGATCTCACCGACGACCTGGCCGCCCTGCGCCGGCGCCTCGACGAGGCGGCGCGCTACCTGCGCATCGACGAGCTGCGGCGGTCGCGGCCCCAGCTCGAGACCGAGGCGTCGCGCCCCGACCTGTGGGACGACCCGGATCTGGCCCGCAAGGTCAACCGGCGAGCTGTCGGCCGTGGCCGAGGACCTCGAGCTGTGGGACGGGCTGGCGGCGCGCATCGACGACGCCGAGACGCTCTTCGAGCTCGGCCGCGAGGAGGAGCGACGACTCGGTCGAGGCCGAGCTGGATCGAGTCGATCGCGTCGGTGGCCGAGCGCGTTCGACGAGCTCGAGCTGCGCTCGCTGTTCACCGGCGAGCACGACGAGGCCGACGCCATCTGCGAGATCCAGTCCGGCGCGGGCGGGGCCGACGCGCAGGACTGGGCCAACATGCTGTTGCGCATGGACCTGCGCTGGGCCGAGCGGCGCCGGCTTCGACGTCGAGCTCGACGAGGTGTCGCCCGGCTCCGAGGCGGGCATCTCGTCGGCCACGTTCCTGGTGCAAGGGCCGCCACGCCTACGGACGCCTGCGCTCCGAGCACGGCGTGCACCGCCTGGTGCGCATCTCGCCGTTCAACGCGCAGGGCAAGCGCCAGACCGCGTTCGCCGCGCTCAAGGTCACGCCCTTCCTCGAGGACGTGCCCGACATCGAGGTCGACGAGAAGGACCTGCGCATCGACACCTACCGCTCGTCGGGGGCCGGCGGCCAGCACGTCAACGTGACCGACTCGGCCGTGCGGATCACCCACCTGCCGACCGGGATCGTGGTGTCGTGCCAGAACGAGCGCAGCCAGCACCAGAACAAGGACCGGGCCATGCAGATCCTCATGGCCAAGCTGGCCGAGCGCCAGCGACGAGGAGCGCGAGCACGAGCTCGACGGCATCCGGGGCGTGCAGCGGTCGGTCGACTTCGGCAGCCAGATCCGCTCCTACGTGCTGCAGCCGTACCAGATGGTCAAGGACCTGCGCACCGAGCACGAGACCGGCAACGTCGACGGCGTGCTCGACGGCGATCTCGACCCGTTCATCGAGGCCTACCTGCGCTGGATGCGGGAGCTGGGCGAGGCCGCGACGGGCGATTAGGGGCCCCCGGGCGCCCTGGGGGGTGTCCCAACAGGTGTCGGGCCGCTAGTAACCTGATCGCAACATGATCCGCCTCGAAAACGTGACCAAGACCTACAAGGGCGACGGTCGCCGCCCTCCGCGACGCCGACGTCGACATCCAAAAGGGCGAGTTCGTCTTCCTCGTCGGACCCTCCGGATCGGGCAAGTCCACCTTCATCCGGCTGCTCAACAAGGAAGAGGTGCCCGAGAGAGGGGCGCATCTTCGTGGCCGGCAAGGACATCGGCGAGCTCTCCAGCTGGAAGGTGCCCGTTCCTGCGTCGCAACATCGGGTGCGTCTTCCAGGACTTCAAGCTGCTGTCGAACAAGACCGTGTCCGAGAACGTGGCCTTCGCCCTCGAGGTGATCGGCCGGCCGCGCCACGTCGATCGACACCCAGGTGCCGGCCATCCTCGACCTGGTCGGTCTCGGCCACAAGGCGATCGAGCCTGCCGAACGAGCTGTCCGGCGGCGAGCAGCAGCGCGTGTCGATCGCCCGGGCGTTCGTCAACCGGCCGCTGATCCTGCTGGCCGACGAGCCGACCGGCAACCTCGACCCGGCCACCTCGGTCGGCATCATGCGCCTGCTCGATCGCATCAACAAGACCGGAACCACCGTGGTGATGGCCACCCACGATCGCGGCATCGTCGACACCATGCGCCGCCGCGTGATCGAGCTCGACCGCGGCGCCATCGTCCGCGACCAGTCCCGCGGCGTCTACGAGTAGGACTCCCCCCAACATGCCCAAGGTCGACTACGCGATCCGCGAGACCGCCTCCAACCTCACGCGCAACTTCACCATCACGCTGGCCTCGATCATGACCGTCGTCGTGTCGCTGGCGCTCGTGGGCGCGTCGCTCATGCTCCGCCAGGGCGTGCAGAACGCCACCCGCCGGTGGCAGGGCGGCATCGAGTTCGTCGTGTTCATGAAGCCCAACGCCAGCGCGGCCCAGACCGCCAGCGTGTCGGCAAGGACCTGAGCGACAACCCGCAGATCCAGCACTTCACCTACGTCGACCAGAAGAAGTCCTACGTCGAGTTCAAGCAGCTGTTCCACGACCAGCCCGAGCTGATCGCCAGCGTGAGCCCCAGCGAGCTGCCGCCGTCGTTCCGGGTGGTGCCGGTCGGCAAGACCGAGGACGTCATCAACTCGCTCGGCAAGCTGTTCCAGAGCAAGCCCGGGGTGAAGGAGGTGTCCTACGCCTCGGCCACCATCCGGGCCGTCGCAGGAGCTGTCGCAGCGGCTGACGGTGGGCATCATCGTGGTGGCGCTCGTGCTGTTGGGCGCGGCGATCCTGCTGATCCTCAACACGATCCGCATGGCCATGTTCGCCCGTCGCCGCGAGATCGAGGTCATGAAGCTCGTGGGCGCCACGAACTGGTTCATCCGCGTGCCGTTCATGCTCGAGGGACTGGTCCAGGGCGTGGTCGGTGCCGTCGCTCGCGGTGCTGGCGCTGGCCAGCGTTCAAGCCGTTCTTCCAGAGCTGGCTGCCGAACCCGCAGCCGACTTCCCGCTCGTGAGCGGCTTCGTCCTGAGCGGCCGCGAGCTGTTCACCATCTACGCGCTCATGATCGTCACCGGCTGCCTGGTCGGCGTCATCGGCGCCGGCGTCGCCGTCACCCGCTTCCTCGACGTCTGACCCCCCCTCACGAGGCGGCACCTGCGTACCGATTCGGTACGTGCTTGCCGCCTCGATGGGCGCGGGGAAGCCGGATGGCGAGAGTGTCACACGCCCCGGGCAGCATGTGTGCGATGACGGCGGTGGATGTCGACCGGGCGGTTGATCGAGTGGCGTGTCGACAGCGGGGTGTCTTCTCACACGGGCAGGCCACCGCGGTGGGCGCGACCGAGCGCATGATCCATCGGCGTCTTCGCAGCGGACGATGGCAGGCGGTGGCCCCCGGCGTCTACGCATTGCCCAGCCATCCGGCCGACTGGGCCCGCAACCTGATGGCGGCGGTGCTGGGCGAGCCGGAGGCGGTCGTCGGCGGAGTCTCTGCCGCGGCCATCCACCAGCTGCCGGGCTTTCGACCTGGTCGAGCGACGATCATCGTTCCTCGCGGCTCGAACCATCGGTCGAGCCTCGCCGTGGTGCGAGAGCGCTCCGACTACCGGGGCACCGTCGTCGACGGCATCCCCGTCCTGACGTTGTGCGACACCCTCTTCTCGATCGCCTCCGTCGTCTCCCGTTCGCGGCTGGCGATTGCCGTCGACGACGTCCTGGCTGCTCGCCGGATCACCGTCGCCGAGTTGCAGGATCGCTATGTGGATCTGCGCGCCGGTCGTCGGCGCGGAATGGCGACCATGCGCAGCCTGATCGCCCGCAGGAGCGTCGATTCCTACGTCCCACCTGCCTCAGCGCTCGAGGGCATGCTCTACAGGGTGCTCGATCGACCAGGGATGCCACGGCATCGGCGTCAGGCGGCGCTCCCGTGGGCCCCGGATCAGCGGGTCGACGCCCTGCTCCTCGACGTACCGGTGATCGTCGAGGTCGACGGACGGCGATGGCACAGCCGGGTGGCGGATTTCGAGCGCGACCGCGAGCGTGATCGGGCGGCCGCGCTGCACGGCCATCGCACGCTCCGCTACACCTGGTTCGACCTGTCCGCGCGCGACGCGCGGGTCGAGTCGGAGATCCGTGCGGTCGCTCGGGCCGCCGCCTGACGAGGCGGCAGCTCCATACCGATTCGGTACGTGCATGCCGCCTCGTGGGCCGGGTGCCGGATCGGGGGGTGCCGGACCGTGACAGGGTGGGTGGGCGAGGGGGGTAGCGTCGGGCGATGGACTGCGACGGAGATCGCCTACGAGGTGGACGACGGCGTCGCCACCATCACCCTCGACCGGCCCGACCGGATGAACGCCTTCACCCCGTCGATGCATGCGCGAGCTGATCGACGTGTTCGACCGAGGTCGACGCCGACGACGACGTGCGGGTGGTGATCGTGACCGGACGGGGGCGCGCGTTCTGCGCCGGCGCCGATCTCGGCGGCGGCGGCGCGACCTTCGACGCCGGCGCCAGCGCGCCGGCCGCCCCGGTCGACTCGGCGCCTCGCGACGGCGGCGGGCTCGTCACCCTGCGCATCTTCGAGTGCACCAAGCCGGTGATCGCGGCCATGAACGGCTCCGCGGTCGGCATCGGGGTCACCATGACGCTGCCGATGGACATCCGGATCCTGGCCGACAACGCCAAGGTCGGCTTCGTCTTCGCCAGCCGCGGCATCATCCCCGAGGCCGCCTCGAGCTGGTTCCTGCCCCGCGTCGTCGGCATCAGCCAGGCCCTCGAGTGGTGCCTCACGGCCCGCGTCTTCGGCGCGGCCGAGGCGCTGGCCGGCGGGCTGGTCCGCAGCGTGCACCCGGCCGACGAGGTGCTCGACGTGGCCCGGGGACTGGCCGACGAGATCGTCACGCAACGCCGCGCCCGTGTCGGCCGCCCTCACCCGCCAGATGCTGTGGCGGATGCTCGGTGCCGACCACCCGATGGAGGCACACAAGCTCGATTCGCGCGGCGATCTACTACACCGGTCGCTCGGCCGACGCCCGCGAAGGGGTCACTGCGTTCCTCGAGAAGCGTCCGGCGTCGTGGACCCTGTCGCCCGGCCGCGACCTGCCGGACTGGTACCCCTGGTGGCCCGACCGGCCCTATGACTGAGCCCGAGCCGGGCGCCACTTGATGCTGCACCCGATGCTCGGCAGCTGCGGCTCGGGGACCGGTCGCCCGGCGACGACGGCGTTCACGGCGGCCCGCAGGTCTCGGCCGGTCACGGGCTCGCCGTTGCCGGGACGGCTCGAGTCGAACTGGCCGCGGTAGGCGAGCAGCCGGTCTGCGTCGAACACGAAGAAGTCGGGGGTGCAGGCGGCCCGGTACGCGTGCGCCACCGCCTGGTCCTCGTCGAACAGGTACGGGAAGTCCCACCCGAGCCGCCGGGCCTCGACCGCCATCAGCTCGGGCGCGTCGTCGGGGTAGGCCTCGACGTCGTTGCTGTTGATCCCGACCACGGCCACCCCGGCCGCCATGAAGCGCTGGGTCAGCAGCGCCAGCTCGCGCCCGAGGTGCTTGACGTAGGGGCAGTGGTTGCAGAGGAAGATGACCAGCAGGGCAGGCGCGCCGGCCAGATCGTCGAGGTCGGTGATCCGTCCTGACGGATCGGCCAACGAGAACGGCGGTGCCGGCGTGCCGAGCGGCAGCATCGTCGAGGGGACCGCAGCCATGGCGCCAGGCTACCCAGGGCCCATCCACCGATGACCCCGCCCGGCGTGCCACGGTGCGGACATGGACGTAGGGCCGCCCGGTCCGACCGCGGCGCAACCAGAGCCGCAATCCGGGTCGTCCCCGGATCCGCCCACGGACCAGCCCACGGGTCGGTCCGCGGGTCCGGGCGACCGCGTGCCCGAGCAGATGCCGCGATGGCTCCCGCGGGCCATCGCCCTCGTGTTCGTCGGCGTCATCGCGCTGGCCGCCGGCAGCTACCTGCTCACGCGCCTGCACGACCTGCTGCTCACGCTGGTCGTCGCCCTCTTCCTGTCGTTCGCGCTCGAGCCCGCGGTCGACTCGCTGGCCCGCCGGGGCTGGCGGCGGGGACCGGCGACCGCGCTCGTGCTGGTGGTCCTGCTCGGCACGGTGGTCATCTTCCTCGGGCTGATCGGCAAGCTCGTCGTCGACCAGGTGTCGCAGTTCATCGACCAGGCGCCGAGCAAGAGCCAGAACATCGAGCACTGGATCAACGCGCACTTCGGGACGCACCTTTCGAACAAGCAGATCCAGAAGGAGTTCAACGACCCCAACGGCGCCGATCCGCAACTTCGCCACCAGGCTGGCCGGCAACGCGCTCGGCTTCAGCCTCAGTGCGCTCGAGGTGGTGTTCCGCTTCTTCACCATCCTGCTGTTCACCTTCTACCTGGTGGCCGACGGACCCCGCTTCCGTCGCGCTGATCTGCTCGTTCATGCGCCCGGACCGCCAGCGCGAGGTGCTGGCCAACTGGGAGGTCGCCATCCAGAAGACCGGCGGCTACCTCTACTCGCGCCTGCTGCTCGGGATCATCCAGGCCGTGTTCCACTACATCGCCTTCGTCGTGATCGGCGTGCCCTACCCCGTGGCCCTGGCCCTGTTCGTGGGCGTGGTCTCGCAGTTCGTCCCGGTGGTCGGCACCTACATCGCCAACGGCTTCCCGGCCCTGATCGCGCTGTCGGTCGATCCGGTCAAGGCCCTCTGGGTGATCGTGTTCGCCATCGTGTTCCAGCAGATCGAGAACTACTTCATGGCGCCCCGCATCACCGCCCGGACGATGTCGTTGCATCCCGCGGTCGCCTTCGGGTCCGTGCTGGCCGGCGTGGGCCTGTTCGGGCCGATCGGCGCCCTGATCGCCCTGCCGGCCGCCGCCGTGCTGCAGGCGATCGGATCGGCCTACTTCGAGCGCCACGAGGTCGTCGAGTCGCGCATGACCGCCGAGCCACCCCGCAAGCGCCAGTGGCGATGGCCCCGGCGCCCGGCCCACCGCGATCAGCCGCCAGCGACCGACCGGTAGGCTGTTCACGATCTCATCCACGTCATCTCGCGCTGGGGCGCCCCAAGAGGAGCTCGTCATGGCGATCGCCAACCCGGCGCTGAACGAGATCGGTGTTCGACAAGGAGATGGGCGACACCCGACCCGGTTGGGCCTCGCCGGAAGGCCCGTCGGGCCCGGCCACCGCCGTGGGTCCGGCCGGCCCCGCCGGTCCGGGCACCGTCACCCGCGACCGCGGCCCGAGTCGCCTCCGCCGTTCGTCACCACCAACGACAAGGTCATGACCGCCGGCGGCACCTTCACCGCCACCCTCGTGCTCTTCATGCTGCTGCTGGCCGGCGGCTGGGTCGGCTGGCAGAACGTCAGCCAGACCGTCACCAAGACGATCGACCCGGCCACCCGACAGCAGGTCCAGACCTACGCCCTGCACTTCCCTTCGTGGATCCTCCCGGTGATGCTCGGCGCCCTCGGCCTGGCCTTCCTCACGATCTTCAAGCCCAAGCTGGCCCGCATCACCGCGCCGTTCTACGCGGTGGGCGAGGGCCTCGTCCTCGGCGCCATCTCGGCCGCCTTCAACCTCCAGTACAAGGGCATCGTCCTGCAGGCCGTGCTGGCCACCATGTCGGTGTTCGCGGTGATGCTGTTCCTCTACGCCACCCGGCTCATCAAGGTCACCGAGCGCTTCCGCCGCATCGTGATCTTCTCGATGCTCGGCATCCTCGTGCTGTACGGGGTCTCGTTCGTCGTCTCGTTGTTCGGCGGCAGCGTCCCCTTCCTCGACCAGCCCGTCGCTGCTCGGCATCGGCCTCTCGGTGGTCATCGTGGTCGTGGCCTCGATGAACCTGATGCTCAACTTCGACTTCATCGAGCGGGCCATCGTGGCCCGGGCCCCGCGCTACATGGAGTGGTACGGCGCGTTCGGCCTCATGGTCTCGGCCTCGTCTGGCTCTACCTCGAGATCCTGCGCCTGCTGGCCGCTGCTGCGCCGCCGCTAGCCGGCCCCAGCGCCTCGGCGGACCGGCCCCGGGCGACCCGCGAGGCCCTGAGCACGACATTTGGGGTTCTCAACCCTGCTACATGTGGGTATCTTCACGTCATGGCCGTCGTGGACATCGCGAGGGCGAGCCGGTACCGCAGGCTTCGGGTCAGGGTCGGCTCGCACATCCACATCCACATCCACCAACTCGAGGGGGCCGCTGGCTCCGCTCATCGAGTCGCTGCTCGGACCTGAGCCGCCCGTCGGCTTCGAGGCCTACGACGGCACCCGTCTGGGCCCCGACGACCCGGCCGCGACGATCGTCGTGCGCTCGCCCGACGCGTTGCGTCGCATCGCGACCGCGCCGGGTGAGCTCGGGCTGGCCCGCGCCTATGTCGCCGGCGACATCGACCTCGAGGGCGACATCTTCGCCGCCCTCGAGATCCGCAACGGTCATGGCCGACGTCAACATCGGCTGGCGCGAGGTCGCCGGCGATCCTGCGGATCGCTGGGTCCGTCGGTCCTGCGTCCGCTGCCGCCCCCGCCCGAGGAGGCCCGGCCCAAGGGTCGCCTGCACTCGCGTCGGCGCGACGCCATCGGCCATCGCCGCACCACTACGACGTGGGCAACGAGTTCTACGAGCTGCTGCTCGGTCCGACCATGACCTACTCGTGCGGCGGTCTGGGAGGACCCCGACCACCTCGACGTGACCGGGCTCGACGCGGCCCAGGAGGCCAAGTACGAGCTCATCTGCCGCAAGCTCGACCTGCGACCGCGGGCATGCGCCTGCTCGACGTGGGCTGCGGCTGGGGCGGCATGGTGCGCCACGCCGCGCGCCACTACGGCGTGCGCGCCGTCGGCATCACCGTGTCGGCCGAGCAGGCTCGATGGGCCCGCGCCCGCACCGAGGACGAGGGCCTCGGCCGACCAGGTCGAGATCCGGCTGCAGGACTACCGCGACATCACCGACGGCCCCTTCGACGCCATCAGCTCGATCGGCATGTTCGAGCACGTCGGCCGGGCCCGGCTGCGGCGAGTACTTCCAGCAGCTCTACCGCGCTGCTGGTGCCCGAGGGCCGGTTGCTCAACCACGCCATCAGCCGTCCGCCGAACGAGGGCGAGCGCATCGACCCCCGTGGCTTCATGGCCCGCTACGTCTTCCCCGACGGCGAGCTGATCGAGGTCGGGTCGGTCGTGACCGAGCTGCAGTCGGTCGGTCTCGAGGCCCGACACGTCGAGGACCTCCGCGAGCACTACGCGCTCACCCTGCGCGCCTGGCTGGCCAACCTCGAGGCCAACTGGGACGAGGCGGTCCGGCTGGTCGGGCCAGGGCCGGGCCCGCATCTGGCGGCTCTACCTGGCCGGCTGCGCGGTCAACTTCGACGACGGCGGCACGCTGATCCACCAGGTGCTCGGCGTGAAGCTGAACGACGGCCGGTCGGGGATGGGGCTGCGGCCCAGCTGGGATCGCCGGCCGCTGCGCATCGCGGGCGCGCCCGACAACGACGTCATCCTGCTGCCCTGATTCGCGACCGGGTGACGGCACCGCTGGCCGAGCTCGGCTTCTACACGCTCGCCGGCCACACCAACTCGCCGCGCGACCTCGTCGACGAGGTCGTCGAGGCCGAACGACTCGGGCTCGGCACCGCGTTCATCTCCGAGCGGTTCAACGTCAAGGACGCGGCCACCCTGTCGGGCGCGGCCGGAGCGGTCAGCAGTCGGATCCAGGTCGCCACCGGCGCCACCAACCACAACACCCGTCACCCGATGGTCACCGCCACCTTCGCCATGACGATGCAGCGCCTCACCGCGGGCCGCTTCACCCTCGGGCTCGGTCGGGGCTTCGACGCGTTGTTCGACGTCATGGGGCTGCCGCGCGTGACGATGGCCCAGCTCGAGGACTTCGTCGACATCATGCGCCGGCTCTGGCACGGCGAGATGATCTTCGGCCATGACGGACCGGCGGGCCGCTTCGGCTTCCTGGGCCTCGATCCCGACTTCGACGAGGACATCCCCGTCATGCTGTGCGCGCTCGGCGATCGCACCCTCGAGTTCGCCGGTCGGATCTTCGACGGTGTGATCCTGCACACGTTCTTCACCGACGAGGCGCTGGCCCGGTCGGTGGCGGCCGTGCGCCGCGGCGCCGAGGCGGCGGGCCGGGACCCCGACGCCGTCGAGATCTGGTCGGTGCTGGCCACGGTCAGCGACGAGCTCGACGAGGAGCTGCGGCTGCGCAAGCTGGTCGGTCGCCTGGCCACCTACCTGCAGGGCTACGGCGATCTGCTGGTGCGCGTCAACGGCTGGGATCCCGAGGTGCTGGCGCGCTTCCGGGCCGACGAGGCCGTGGCCGGGTTCCCGGGTGCGATCGACGCCAAGGCCACGGTCGCGCAGCTCGAGACCATCGCCCGGCTGATCCCCGACGAGTGGTTGGCTGCCTCGGCCACGGGCTCGCCGGCCCAGTGCGCCACGCGCGTGGCCGGACAACTCGAGCTCGGTGCCACCGGCGTGGTCATGCACGGCGCCACGCCCTCCGAGCTGGCTCCGGTGGTGGACGCCTACCGCGCCGCGCACGTGACTCCCTGACCCTCGAACACATCGGCCTCATCGGCTCGGTCGACGAGGCATGGGAGCGGCGGGCCCGATACGTTCGGCGGCATGCGAATCGGGTTGAGTGGGGGCGCGGCGAGCGCCGATCGGATGGTCGAACAGGCGCAGCGCGCCGAGGCCGAGGGGTTCTCGAGCCTCTGGTACGCGAGCGCGATCGGGGGTGACCCGCTGGTGGCGATGGCGCTGGCCGGCCGGGCGACGACCACCATCGAGCTCGGTACCTCGGTGCTGCAGACCTACACCTGTCATCCCGTGCTGCAGGCCAACCGCGCCGCGTCGGTCGCCGACGCGATGGGGCGGTCCGGGTTCACCCTCGGGATCGGCCCCTCGCACGAGCCCGTCATCGACGGCGCGTACGGCCTGTCCTACGATCACCCCGGCCGTCACACCGAGGAGTACGTCCGCGTCCTCACGACCCTGCTCGACGGAGGATCCGTGCAACTCGACGGCGACGACTTCCGGGTGCACGCCGGTCCGGGGCGCGCTCCCGAACACCGGGTGCCCGTGCTGGTGGCGGCGTTGGCGCCGCGCCTGTTGCGCGTGGCCGGCGAGATGACCGACGGCACCATCCTCTGGATGGGCAACGCCCGCGCCATCGAGAGCCATGTCGCCCCGCGCCTCGGTGCGGCCGCGCAGGCGGCCGGCCGCGGCGCCCCACGCATCGTCGCCGGACTGCCGGTGGCCGTCCACGACGACCTGGGCGAGGCCCGCCAGGCGGCGGGCGAGCAGTTCGCGGGCTACGGCGTGCTGCCCAACTACCGCCGCCTGCTCGACATCGGAGGTGCAGCCGGTCCGGCCGAGGCGGCCATCGTCGGCGACGAAGGCGCCGTGGCCGCCCAGATCCAGGGCCTGTTCGATGCGGGCGCCACCGACGTGTGGGCGGCCATCTTCCCGGTGGGCGACGATCGTCCGGCCTCGCGGCGACGCACGCGCGACCTTCTTGTCGACCTGGTCGCCTGACCGGAGGCTGCGCGCGTGCCGGTCGCCGAGGTCAACGGGCTCGAGCTGTACTACGAGCGGGAGGGCAGCGGTCGCCGTCTGCTGTTCCTCAACGGGTCGGGCGCCACCCTCGAGACGAGCGCGCTCCTGATCCGGCCGTTCCGCGCCCGCTTCGACGTGGTGGCCCACGACCAGCGCGGCCTCGGGCGCACAGCCCGGCCGCCGGGGCCGTACACCATGGCCGACTACGCGGCCGACGCGGCCGGCGTGCTGGACGAGGTCGGATGGGAGCGGTGCGCGGTGTTCGGGGTGAGCTTCGGGGGCATGGTGGCCCAGGAGCTGGCCGTGACCTGGCCGCAGCGGGTGGCCCGCCTGGCGCTGGCGTGCACGTCGCCGGGCGGCCCCGACACGTCGTCGTATCCGCTGCACGAGCTGGCGCAGCTGGCACCGGCCGAGCGGGCGGTGCTCGCCCCGAAGCTGCTGGACGACCGGTTCACGTCCGAGTGGCTCGACGCCCATCCAGGCGATCGGGCCCTGGCCGACATGATGGCGGAGCGCAGCACGGGCGAGAAGGCGGACGACCAGCGACGCGGCGAGCTCGCACAGCTCGAAGCCCGAGCGGGCCATGACGTGCGCGATCGGCTCGGGCGGGTGACCTGTCCCACGCTGGTGGCAGGAGGTCGCTACGACGGCATCGCCCCGCCGGCCAACAGCTCGGCCATCGCGTCGGCCATCCCCGGCGCCGAGCTGCGCATGTACGAGGGCGGCCACACCTTCTTCGCGCAGGACGCCAGGGCCCTGCCCGAGCTGCTCGACTTCATCGACGCGGGCCCGAGCTGGTGAAGCGGGTGCCGGGCGGGTCGTGGGCCCAATCGGCCGCCTCGCCCCACCCGTCCTCGTAGACGAGCTCGGCCAGCGGACGCCGGCGCACCGGCCCGTGGCTGCCCTCGGGGCGCCCCAGGGCGATGGTGGCCGCCAACATCGCGATGTCGGGGATCTCGAGCATCTGGCGGAGCTGTCGCTCCACCAACCCGTGCCACATGGTCATGACGCCGCCGTAGCCGAGCGCCCGCGCGGCCAACAGCAGGTTCTGGCAGGCGGGATAGACGCTGGCTCCGTCGGTGACGTGCGGGGCGCGGTCGCGCACGTTGGCGGCCAGGACGACCACCGGCGTCTGCTCGAAGCCGTCGACGAACTGCTGCATCGACGCGGCCATCCGCGCCTTCGGCGACGCGGGGTCGACACCCGAGCCGGTGGTGTACCCGTCGTCGCGCCGCTTGTTCGCCCACTCGGCCCGGAACGCGTCGCCCAGGAGCGCCTTGGCCTGGCGCGCACGCGGGCCGTCGCGCAGCACGACGAAGCGGAAGCTCTGCCGGTTCGAGCCACTCGGCGCGCGACTGGCATGCCAGAGGATGGTGGCGAGGTCGGCATCGGGGATGGGATCGGGCCGGTAGCGACGGATCGCCCGGGTCGTGGCCATGCCCTCGAGCAGGCTGATGGGTTCGTCGTGCGCCATGGCACCGTACGGTAGGGCGATGGATGCAGAGACCGTCGACTACGTCGCCATCAGCCGGCTGCAGGCCACCTATGCAGATGTCGTGAGCCGGCGGGCGTGGCCCGAACTGCTCGACCTGTTCGAGGCCGACGCCCTGGTCCGCGTCGACACGGTGACCGCCGATCCGATCGATCTGCGGGGGCCGACCCAGTTGGGTGACTTCATCGGCACGGCGATCGAGCGCTTCGGCTTCTTCCAGTTCGTGATCCTGAACGCGCGTGTGACGATCGGCTCGGGGGGCGATGCCGATCAGGCCCGCGGGCGCATGTTCATCAGCGAGATCCGCCAGGACCGCGCCAGCGGCGAGTGGTCGCGCACCCATGGCGTCTACCACGACGATTACCGGCGCATCGACGGGCGGTGGCGGTTCGCGCAGCGCGCCTACCAGTCGCTGGCGCGCACCGGCAGCCACCGGGCCTTCGACTTCCCCGACGGCTTCGATCTCGGCTGAGCGCCCGGCCCGACGGCCCCGGTCCGGGGGCGAAGATCAGGTCGGGTAGGTCGCGGCGAGCTCTCGGCCGATGCGCGTGAGGTGCTCGACCACCGCCGGTGGTTCGGCGACCAGCAGACCCGCGCCGAGCCCGGCCAGTTCGACGGCCAGCGCCTCGTCGCTCCAGCCGCTCATCTCGACCTCGATGCGTCCGTCGTCGCCGGCGGGACCGATCCGCAGGCGTGGTCCAAGCGCGGCTCGCAGCATCGGCATCGCCCCCGGCTCGGCGCGCCCGCGCGCCCAGGCCGTGCGGCGCTGCTGGTCCACCTCGTTGGTGATCAGCTTCCACGCCTCGGACAGATCGAAGTCGGGCGGTCGCACGACCGGCTGGCCGGTGGTCTCGGCCGATTGCACGCGGTCGACGCGGAAGGTGCGCAGGCCCGACGCCGTGTCCGCCACCAGGTACCAGGCGTGCCCCTTGGCCGCCAGACCCAACGGGTGCACGACCCGATCGCTGACGTTGCGGTCGGCAGCGACGTAGCCGAGCCGGACCTGCTCGCCCTCGATCACCGCGCGCTGCAGCAGCTCGAGGTGGACCGGGACAGGTCGGGCGTCGCTCGGGCGGCCCCAGGCGACGGGGTCGACGACGACCGCCGCGGAGGCCGCCTCGGCGTCGGAGCGGAACGGCTCGGGGAGGGCGCGCACGAGCTTGCGCAAGGCCGCCCGGACCTCGGGCGTGGCGGCCGACGCCGGACCGGCCACCAGGAACAGCGCACGGGCTTCGGGGCCGGTCAGTCCGCTCAGGTCGGTCTTGGCCCCACCGATCAGCCGCCAGCCGCCGTTGCGGCCCTGGCTCGAGTACACCGGCACGCCGGCCATCGCCAGGGCCTCGAGATCGCGGCGGGCTGTCCGCTCGCTCACCTCGAGCTCGATCGCCACCTCGGCGGCCGTCACCCGCTCGCGGGTCTGCAACAGCATGAGGACCGCCACGAGTCGATCGGCGCGCACGGCACCAGCTTCGCACCTGAACCGGCCACCACGTGACCGGTTCTGTCAGCGGTTCCTCGAGCCGGAGCCTCGAGCTACGCCGACGGCTGCAGGTGGATGGGGCCGTCGTGGGATCGCAGGGGCGCGCCGCTGCGGCCCGAGCGGTGGGCCACGATCTCGGCGAACACCGAGAGGGCTGTCTCGGCGGGGGTGCGCGATCCGAGGTCGAGTCCGACCGGTCCGTAGATCGTGGCGATCGCGTCGGCGTCGACCCCGATGTCGGCCAGCCGTCGACGTCGCGCGTCCTGGGTGCGACGCGAACCGAGCGCGCCGATGTAGCCGAGGCCTCGCCGCAGCGCAGCGGACATGACGGGCGCGTCGATCGCGCCGTCGTGGCTCAGCATGACCAGGGCGTCGCCGGCCCCGAGCGCGCCGACTCGGGCGATGGCATCGTCGGCTTGATCGGTGTCGGAGATGTCCCAGCCGAGCAGCCGACCTTGTTCGGCGAGCGCGTCGGCCAGCTCGCCGCGGCCCACGACGAGCAGATGCGGTCTCGGTGCGAACAGCTCGACCAGCACCTCGGATCCGTCGACGGTCGCGATCGTTCGTGTGGGTGTGCCGGCGGCGAGCAGCCCGCGGGCCAGATCGGTCAGCCCGTCGACGGGACCGAGGCCGGTCGCGTCGCCGCCCGACTGGGCACGGGTGACGACCCACCAGGGCGGCGCGTCGTCCGAGGCGTCGACGGTGGTCATCAGCACGACCGGTTCGGCCTGTGCGAGGGACTGCCAGAGCAGAGGCGGCGCGTGGTCGATCCGCTGGGCGAGGGCCCGGACGGTACCGCCGCAGGTCAGGCCTTCGGTGGTGGCCTCGAGCGAGCTGACCTCGGCGGTGACGGCGCGCGATCCGCACGGCGAGTCGCCGAGCATGGTGGCGCCCAGCTCGTCGCGGATCCGGCCCGAGGCGCTCGGGCCGCCGATCCGACCGAGCGTGCGGCCCTGGTCGTCGACCAGCAGCACCTCGCCGCTGTGGCGGCTGCCGAAGCCCCAGGTCTGCACACCTCGCACGAGCACGACCTCGTGCCCGGAGTCGAGCCACTGCGAGGCCTCGTCGGCCAGTTCGTGGAGCACGGTCGTCAGTGTGCCTTACGGATCAGTCGTCCACACCGAGCATGACCTCGGTGCTCTTGACCAGCACGGTCACGGCGACGCCTGGTTCGAGGCCGAGCTCGTGGGCCGCCTCCAGGGTGATCGACGCGGTGACCACGTCGCCGCCCCGTAGCTCGACCTTGACCGTCGACATGACCGAGCCGTGGGTCACCTCGGTGACCGTGCCGGCGAGCTGGTTGCGTGTGCTGAGTCTCATGCCCCCACCTTGGCATCACCCGGGCGCGGATGTCGGCGCGGCGGCACGGCTCGGGTCGTCGTGCGGTCCCGGGCGGCGGATGCAGCCGCCAGGATCGACCGGGTGCTACCACCCCGGGCGCTCGGGGGATCTGCCTCCTGGTTGCCGACGTCGTCGTCGGCTTGGATGGGATGATGGATGCGGTGGGCTATCGGCTGCGGGCGGATCTTCGAACTGGATGGCGTTCGCTGGTGGTGATCGCTCTGCTCGTCGGCCTGGCCGGCGGCGCGGCCCTGGCCAGCCTGACTGCCGCCCGACGGACCGGCACCGCCTTCGCCCGGATGCGCCAGGCCACCCAGGCGTGGGACGTCGAGGTGAACCCCGACGCCGGCCTCGACTCGAAGCTGACGATGGCCGAGCTGGCCAAGATCCCGGGCGTCGAGCGCATCGGTCGCGTCGACGGAATCATCCTGTACCCGTCGTTCGTCGCGTCCGTGCCCGACGCGTTCAGCCTCCCGCCGCTCATCGTCACCGACGACCGCGCGACTCACACGGTCGGTCGCCCCTTGATGGTCGCAGGCCACCAGCCCGCACCGGGCGATCCCAACGGGGTGTGGGTCGAGCGGTCCTTCGCCCGGTCTCAGCACCTGCGCGTCGGCCAGTCGTTCAGCTACGTGATCATGACGCCTGCGCTGCTGCAGCAGATGATGACCCAGCACAGCGAAGCGGGAGCCGTGAAGGTGCTCCACGACGCGCCCGCCGGTCTGCAGGGGCACTCCCGCATCGACGGGATCGGTGTGATGTCCGACGGTGTGGTCGTCGACCCCGGCTACACGCCGGCCTCGATCCTGTTCACCCCGGCGTTCCGCGTCGCGCACCCCCTGCTCCAGAGCGTGTACTGGGGCGCCATGGTTCGCCTGAAGCCGGGAACCGACGTGGATACCTTCACCGCTCGGGTGCAGGCCCTGGTGCCTCACGAGACGATCGTCTTCCAGCGGGCCACCGCCGTGAAGGCCGAGGTCACCAACGCCACCGATCCCGAGGTCATGGCCCTCGAGGCGTTCGCGGCGCTGACCGCACTGCTCGGGCTGGTCGTGGTGGCACAGGCCCTGTCGCGCCGGATGCAGGTCGACGCCGTCCAGAACCCCACCCTGGCCGCGATGGGCGCGACCAGATCGCAGCGCGCCGCGGTGTCGATGGCCAAGGCGATGGTGGCGGTCGTCGCCGGCGCGGTGATCGCCGTCCTCGTGGCCGTGGCCGCGTCGCCCCTCGGGCCGGTCGGCGCGGTGCGCGTCGCCGAGATCCATCCGGGCGTGGCCGTCGACTGGTCCGTGCTGGTCCTCGGACTGGTGGCGGTGGTCGGGGTGGGTGCGGCGCTGGCGGGGTTCACCGCCTGGCGGACCTCCCGGCTGATCACCAGCGCCCCGGCCACCGTCCGTTCGCGCGTCGCCACCGCGATGGGTCGGGCCGGCGGCTCGGTGGCGGGGGTGGTCGGCGTGCGCTTCGGCCTCGAGGGCGGCAGCGGTCGAAACTCGGTGCCGGTCCGCACGACGTTGCTGGCCGCCGCCACCGCGGTCGCACTCGTCACCTCGGTGGCCGTCTTCTCGACCAGCCTCGACCACCTCCTGGCGACGCCCCGCCTCTACGGCTCGGCCTGGGATGCACAGATCCAACTCGCCAACCTCAACACCCCGGCCGGGTACAACGATCAGGACCCCGCGGTGGTGAAGCAGCTCGAGAAGCAGTTCGTGCAGGTGGCCGATCACTCGGGCTCGGTGGCCGCCTCGGCCGTGTTGGATGTGGGCGAGGTGCAGAGCGGACCGATCACCATTCCGGCCCTCGGCTACAGGCCGGGCCATCCGACGGTTTCGCCCACGATCGCCGAGGGGCGGGCCCCGGCCCGCGCCGACGAGGTGGCGCTCGGCCAGACCACCATGGATCGCCTGCACACCCGCATCGGCGGGTCCATCGAGCTGGCCCCGACGGAGAAGGGCCCCAACCAGCGCGTTCGCGTGGTCGGCCGGGCGGTGCTGCCCGGGCTGGCTCCGTATCCGGGCTCGGACAAGGCCGGACTCGGCGTGGGGGCGTTGCTCACCGATGCAGGTTGGCTGCGGTTCAGCCCCCATCTCGACAAGCCCGAGTACATCTTCCGCTGGACTCCGCACGGATCGCTGGCCACGCTCACCGCCACGTTCAAACGCGAGATGCCGACGCAGCTGCCGCTCACGGTCGATGCGGTCAACCACCCGGCCGGGGTGGTGAGCCTCGAACGGCTGCGCGCCACGCCGACGTTGCTCGCCTCGCTCGTCGCGCTCCTCCTGGCTGCCGCGGTGGCCAACGCCCTCGTCGTCGCCGTCCGTCGACGGCGGCGCGACCTGGCTGTGCTGCGCACCCTCGGGTTCACCACGGGGCAGGTCGTGCGGACGGTGCTGTGGCAGGCGACGACCGTCGGCACCGTCGCGGTCGTCGTCGGCATACCGGTCGGCCTCGTCGTCGGGCGTTGGACGTGGACCGTCCTGGCCGACCGACTCGGGGCGGTATCCGATCCGGTCGTGTCGGCAGTCACGCTCGTCGCGGTGGGATCGGCGGTGCTGATCCTGGCGAACCTGGTCGGCGTCGTTCCTGGGCTGCGGGCGGCTCGAGATCCGGTGCGGGCGCTGCGCAGCGAGTGACGCGTGGTCGGACGGTGAGGAGGTCGACCACCCGCTGGGTGGCCACCTCGCCGCCGCCCAGTCCCGCGATGACCTCGGACATCCGACGCGCGGCGCGCCGCGTGTCCGCGTCTCCCAACAAGCGGTCGAGCGCGGCGGCGATCTCGGCTGCACTCGCGTCGGGAGGGACGACGTGCCCGACACCGGCCGTGGCGACGCGCGCTGCGTTGTCGGGTTGGTCACGACCCTGCGGGATGCAGAGGATCGGGACGCCGGCGGTCAGGGCGGCACCGATGGTGCTGAGGCCGCCGTGTGAGACGACCGCGGACATGTGCGCCATGACGAGGTCGTGGGGGACGAACGCACGCACGACGACGTTCGGTGGCGCGTCGACGGTGCTCGGCGGGAGGACGCCGCCGAGCGTCAGGAGCACCCGCACACGCCGCGTCGCGACGGCCTCGAGCATGGTCGGCAGGGCGCGGGCCTGACCCTGCACCGTCGTGCCGAGCGAGAGCAGCACCCACGGGTCCCCGGGCTCGGCCAGCAACTCGGCGTCGACCGGATCGAGTGCCGGTCGCGGCGGTGGGGCGTTGATCGGACCGACGTAGCTCGTGTTCGCCGGCAGGGGGCACGCCGTGTCGAAGCCGGGTGGCACCAGCGCCAGCACGGCGTCGAAGTCGTCGAGCACGCAGAGCATCTCGGCTCGGCCGGCGTGGTCGCGCCACTCGAACACGAAGGCCGCATAGGGCAGGTGGACGAGCACCGCGGCGGGGAGCCCGAGCGCTCGGGCCGCGTCGAGGCCAGCGCCCATCATGCAGTCGACGACGATCACGTCGGGTTGCATCCGCCCGGCTTCGGCGACGATGTCGTCCCGCGTGGCCGATCCCTGCAGCATGGGCACGACGCGGTCCTCCCACGCGTCGTCCATCGCCTCGCCCTGCGGCCACGGCTCGACCGAGGGGTAGGTCGTGAACTCGGCGCCGGTCGCCTTGCTGCGCGCCCCCATCGACTCCCATCCGAGGATCCGCACATGGTGGCCGAGGCCGATCAGGCGCTCGGCCAAGTTGAGGGCCGGGGGCGTGTTGCCGCCGCCATCCCAGGTCACGATCAGGAAGCGTCCAGGTGGGTTCACCGCGCCGGCCGGACGTTCTGGTTGCGACTGAACAGGTTCGACGGGTCGTATTCGCGCTTGAGGCGGGCCAGGCGGTCGTAGGTCTCGCCGCCGTACAGCCCACGCACCCGCTCGACGTCTGCATCGCCGGCGAAGTTCACGTACTCGCCGCCGCTGGCCAACGGGGCGAGGGCGGCTGCGAGATCGCGGTTGGCCAGGACGTGCTGCTCGTCCTCGGCCGGGTCGACCCAGGTCGAGATGACGTTGTAGGTGTAACCGGCCTGCCGGCCGTTGAATGCGGTGGCGTCCGGGCGAACGCGGCCGACGGCACCGCCCATCTGGTGGAAGTGGATCTGCGACATCGGCGACGGCATGACGGCACCGTGGGCGAGTGCGACCTCGATGACGTCGTCGTCGAGATCATCGAGGAAGCCGCCCCGGAAGTAGTTGCGTTGGCCCTCGTCCGCGCCGCCGTCGAGCATCGACTGCAGCGCCACATAGGGCATCGAATCGAAGACGTCGGCAGTCGGCCCCAGCGCGCGCAAGGGCTCGATGGCTGCCGCGCCCTCGTCGAGGTCGCCGCACCAGCAGCCGAGGATGGCGACGGCCTTCCGGCCCACCATCTCGGGCGGCACGAACGGCTCGGGCGGCGCGGTCATCACCGATACGAGCATCGAGGCGTCGTCGGGCGCGGTTGCCGCCCAGCTGCGGAAGATCGACAGCACCTCGCGCCCCGCTCCAACGGGAACAGCATCAATCCCCCGAAGATCGTCGAGACGGGGTGGAGCGTGAACTCGAAGCGCGACACGATCCCGAAGTTGCCGCCGCCTCCCCGCAGACCCCAGAGCAGCTCGGGCTTCTCGTCCTCGCTGACGTGCACGATCTCGGCGTCCGCGGTCACGAGGTCGGCCGCGACGAGGTTGTCGCAGGACAACCCGTATCTCCGCTGCAACCAACCGATACCGCCGCCGAGGGTGAGGCCGGCCACGCCGGTGGTCGAGATCAGGCCGCCCGTGGTCCCGAGCCCGTGCGCGGCCGCGGCCTGGTCGAAGTCGGACCACGTCGCGCCCGGCTGCGCGCTCGCGATGCGTCGAGCGGGGTCGACGTCGACCTCGCGCATGAGCGAGAGATCGATGACGACCCCGTCGTCGACGGTGCTCAGGCCCGCCACGCTGTGGCCGCCGCCGCGAACGGCGAGCACCAGTCCGGACGCCCGTGTGAGGCGCACGGCGGTGGCGATGTCGTCGGTCGATCGGCACTGGGCGATCAACGCCGGCCGGGCATCGATGCTGCCGTTCCAGATGGCACGAGACGAGTCGTACGCGGGGTCAGCCGGCGTGATCACCGTGCCGGCGAACGTCGATGCGAACGACTGGGTGATCTCGTCTGTCTCGGTACCGGTCATGGTGTCCCCAACTTTCGTGAGTGCCTGCGAGGATCATGAACGAGGAGGGCACGACGCGCTATGGCTCTGCGTCACAGGTTCGGTGTGACGTGGCGGCACACCTGTCGGCTCAGGTCTCGTTCGGATCTGCCCGACGATCCCGCCGGCTCGGCAGCGGCCAGTCCCTCGACACTTCGCGCCGCAGGCGATCCTCGTCGACGAGCACGTAGCGTCCGTCCTCCTGGCGGATCGCGCCGTCGATCGACAGAACGGACAGAGCCCTGTTCACGTTCTCACGGCTGACCCCGATCATCGCCGCGAGCGTCGACTGCGAGATCTTGGGGGTCGCCGCGTGTCCCGACGTCCGCTCGGGGCCCGAGTCGACGAGCTCGAGCAGTCGGAGGATGAGCCGATCGCGGATCGGCCGACGGGCGGCGGTCGAGAGCGTGATCGTCTGCCACCGCGAGTTGGAGGCGAGTGCCTCGAGCGCCCGATCCTTGATGGACGGCTGTCGCTCCATCAAGGGTCCGAGGTCGCGTCGATCGATCCGGATGATGGTCGAGGGCTTGACGGCCATGACGTGCACGATGCGGGTGCGCTCGACCGAGAAGTACCCGGGCTCACCGAGCGTCATGCCCGGGCCGTGCACGAAGTGGATGACCTCGTATCCCTCCTCGTCGACGACCGAGTCCTTCACCTCGCCCGATTGGACGATCCAGATCTCGTCGGCCGGATCGCCCGGTCGGCACAGGCACTCGTCGCGCACCAGCGAGCGCGTAGTGGCCGTGGTCGCGAGCAGCTCGAGCTCGTCTGCCGGCAGACCCTCGAGCAGGTAGGACCTCGACAGGTCCGCCAACAGGTCATGAACCTGTGCCACGACTCAAGTGTGGCCGCGTTCGCGCTCGGGCGTCGTGGAGCGGCGGTGGCGGGCCGAGGCTACGAGGTCGTGGTGGTCGCCTCGGGGAGCGTGGTGGCCGCCGGTGGGATCGTGGTGCTCGGCGACGTGGTGGACGAGCTCGAGCAGGTGGCGAGGCCCGACGAACCCTGCGTGCAGCCGAAGTTCGAGTAGGTGGCGTCCTGGGTCACGGTCGCCCCGTCACCGAACGACGTGACTGAGGCCACGCGGCGGATGTAGCCGGCGTCGTCGACCGGGTGGGTCAGCCGGGGTCGACGGTGGCGGCGAGCTCGTCGTGCGCCATCGCCGAGCGGCCGGGGATGTCCTGTTCGCTCGCCAGCTCGTGCAACCGGGCGTCGGTGAGGTCGATCGTGTCGGCCAGGACCGGAGCGCCCAGCTGGCCCTTGCGGGCGTCGAGCTGGGCCCCGAGGTCGGCGCGGGCGGCGGCGCCGCTGTGGGAGCGGATCTTGGGGAACATGTCCTTCTCCTCCTCGTCCGCATGGTGCTCGACGTTCTCCATCAGGACCGTCATCTTGGCCAACCACGCGTCGTCGCCGGGCTCGAGCTGGGCGATCTCGCCGATCAGCACCTTGACCACGTGGTGCTCCTGGATGCCCTCGTCGACCATCTCGCCGATCTCGTCGGACAGGTCGTGGGTCCACGGGTAGAAGAGCTCTTCTTCGATGGTCGTGTGGATCCGGAGCTCGTCGACGATCTTTGCTGCGAGGGTCGTCATGGCTGCGCCGTTGTCGCCCTCGTGCGCCTTCTGGTATCGCGCGAAGAGTCCTCGAACTCGGTTGTGGTCGGCGGTCAGCAGTGCGATGGCATCCATGAAGACCTCACTTCATCGGGTCGGGAGGCTCGGTCGGGCCGCGGCTGTCCTCCCGCGGCGCTGATCCTCCTACCCCCGCGGTCACGGGTTAGTCGGTCGTGTACTCGCGCGGCTGGCGCGCTTCTCGTTCGCGGTCGGATGGGTAAGGAACGAGGCGAAGGCCACGCGCCCCCCGGTGCAGTGGTGTCCGACTACACGAGAGGTGTTCCGCCATGACCGAATCCGGACCGAAAGCTGGTACCAAGGGCGTCGTCGAAGACGTCAAGGGCAAGGTCAAAGAGGTCGCCGGCAACGTGACCGGCAACGAGAACCTGCAGCAAGAGGGCAAGGCGCAGCAGGACAAGGCTGCAAACGAGCGCGAGGTCGCCGAGCACGAGGCCAAGGCCGACAAGGCCAGGGCCGAGGCCAAGGCCGACGAGGCTCGTCAGCGGGCCGCGCAGGAGAGCTGACCCCCCTCCTCCCCCTCGAACCTGTGCCGTCGCGTGACCTCACGGGGTCATGCGACGGCACAGGTTCTTGCGTCGCGTGGGTGGCCCGTTGCCCGGTCGGCGATCTCGTCGCTCATCATGGTTCCTCGAGCGCCCGGAGCAAGGTGCGCTCCGCGCGGCTCAACCGGGCGCCGGCTCGGGTCTGAGCCCACTGGTCGCCGAGCGAACCGTCGCGGAACGCATCGAGCACGGTCGGGTGCACGTAGGACTGGCGGCACACGGCTCGCGTGTTGCGCAGCCTGGCGGCGGCCACGTCGATCGCCGCCACGATCTGATCGTTGGCCTCGGCGTCGGTGGCCGGCGCGTCGAGCCCGGCCAGCTCACCGACCACGACCGCCGAGGCGCCCCAGGTCCTGAACGTCTTGGCCGAGGTCTCGGGCCCGACCACTTCGTGGAGCCAGTCGTTCACGTCGCTCGACGTGATCGAGCCGCGCTCATCCCCGTCGCGGTAGGTGAAGAGCTCCTGCCCTCCGAGCTCGTGGCACCGCTTGATCAGGTTGGCCAGTTTGCGATCGTGCAGTTGCAGGTCGTGCTCGATGCCCGACTTGCCGACGAAGCAGAGGGTCACCTCGGCGCCGTCGATCTCGGCATGCTTGTCGCGCAGCGTCGTCAGGCCGTAGCTGTCGTTGACGGTGGCGTACTCCTCGTTGCCGACGCGGATCAGCGTCTCGTCGAGCAGGTGGACCACGAGGGCGAGGACGCGCGCACGAGTCGGGATCGAACCGGCCAGGTCGGCCTCGACCTTCTGGCGCAGCCCATCGAGCGCCTCGCCGAAGTCGTGCAGGCGGGAGAACTTGTCCGCCTCACGAACCTCTCGCCATCGGTCGTGGTAGCGGTATTGCTTGCGGCCCTTGGCATCGCGGCCGGTGGCCTGCAGGTGCCCCTCTCTCCGTGGGCAGATCCACACGTCGCTCCACGCCGGGGGCACCGCCAGCGCCGAGATGCGGGCGCGAGTGGCGTGCGACACCGCCCCACCGTCCGGGTTGCGGTAGCGGAAGTGGGCGCCGTGCCGGCTGCGACGGATCCCGGGTGCCGCGTCCGACACGTACACGAGTCCCGCCTCTTCGGCGATCGCCACAGACGCGTCCATCTCTGTCGTGTCGTCGGGCATCCGCATCCTCCACACGCGCGGCCGAAGTGTCGGCGGGGAGTCGCCATCTACCCACGACGCGCGTCACATATGCCCGACCGCGCGCCGATAGCGCGCCGGGCGCGCGCTGGAGTTCTGTCGGCGCGGGGACGCGGGTACGGCATGTGGGACGCATCCTCGCGTCGGCCTTCCGGTCGGCGGAGGTTTCTGTGAAGGAGACGTCACATGACCGTTGTCCGAGAACCCGACACCGTCGAGCCCGCCCACCGCGCGGGCGACACGCTGAACATGATCGGACGGTTCGTTGCCGTCGTCGCTGCGGCCGTGCCCACTCTGATCGGCCTCATCGCGTTGGCCAAGTTCAACTGGAGTGGGCAGGGCATGGATGCACCAGCCGTGACGGTGGCCGGCATGGTCTTCCGTCCCTGGATCGCTGTGGTCACCACCGGGCTCGGCGTGCTGGCCCTTGCCGCGGCGGTCAGCTGGGACCGCGCCAGCAAGCTCTTCATGGGCGCCATCCTGGTGGCCGTGGGGATCGCGGTGCTCGTGGCCAACCCGACGTTCCAAGGCGTGGTCCTCACCGACCGCATGGGTTGGATGTCGGTCATCGTGGGCGCCGTGATCGCGCTCGCTGGGCTCCTCACCGGCCACACCTGGGGGTCGCGCCGCCGCGGCGTCGAGTACGCCGCCTGACCGTCAGGCGCTCTTCCGCAGGGTGACCTTCATCGGTGAAGGTCACCCTGCGGAGCTAGCCTCCGCGCGTGACGTGTGCACTCGTGCTCGGCGGCGGTGGACCGCTCGGTGTCGGCTGGCAGGCGGGTCTCATCACCGGCTTGGCCGAGGCCGGTGTGATGCTGGACGAGGCGGACGTGGTCGTCGGCACGTCGGCGGGTTCGGTGACCGGCGCGCAGCTCACCTCGGGCCGGTCGCTGGCCGACGTGGTGGCGGCGATGTCGAAGGCTCCGCGATGGGCGTCGAGCGCTCCGATGTCCGACGACGTCGACCTCACCGAGTTGCTGGCCAGCGCCAGCGGCGACGTCGTACCGGAGGATGAGTACGTCGCGCACTTCGCGTACGTCGGCGGTGCCGTGTGGCCGGACGCCTTCCGCTGCTGCTCCTTCGAGCTCGGGTCCGGACAACCCGTGGTGTGGGACCGCACCTCGGGTGTCGAGCTGCACCGGGCGGTGGCGGCCAGCTGCTGCATCCCCGGCATCGCCCCGCCCGTGACCGTCGGCGACGGCAGCTACATCGACGGCGGGGCGCGAGACATGCTCAACGCCGACCTGGCCATCGGCTACGACGTCGTCGTCGCCGTGTCCTGCGTGGCCCTCGAACCGCCCGACGGCGCCATGCCCGAGCTGCTGGCCGGGCTGCTCCCCGGCGTGCGCCAGCGGATCGCCAACACACGCGCCGCAGGCAGCGCGGTCGAGGTCGTCGAACCGTCCGACGAGGTCACCGACCTGAGTGGCTGGGGCCGCTACCTCATGGATTTCTCGCGAACCGGCGCCGCTTTCGACGCGGGGGTGCGGCAAGGGGCGGCTGAAGCTTCCCGCGTTCGTCCGCTCTGGTCTGCGTGAGGCCCCGGTCGAGTCAGTCGCCGCTCTCGACCACGTAGAGCGTGTTGCCGTCCGGGTCGCGGAACGAGAACATCGGTGGGACGCCCTCGCCGAAGCGAAGGACCTCAGGGTCGACGTCGACCCCTCGGTCCTTCAGGTCGGCGTGATCGCCATCAGCGCTGGCGGTGGAGAGCCGGATCCCGGTGTCGACGGGCGGAGTGGTGCCGCCTGCAGGAGGCAGGGCGATCGAGGTCTGGCTGCCGGCGGGCGCCACCTCGATCCAGCGCTGGCCGCCGCCGAACGGGACGTCGAGGCGCTTCTCGAACCCCAGCGTCCCGACGAAGAAGTCGAGCGCCCGATCCTGGTCGGTCACCGGGATCGCGACCGTGCGCACGTCACTGATGCGGGTGTGGTTGGTGCTCATCGTCTTGTCCTCCGTGGTTTCGGGAGACGAACAGAATCATGTTGCCCCAGTCGCGTGGCACCAGTGACGGTGGGGAACCGACGCCGCAGGTTCATCGCGGGCAGTCCTCGAGATCGGGTCAGAGGTTCTGCTTCATCGCGTGCACCATCAGGTTCGTCCCGGACCAGATGATGAGCGCAGCGGCCAGGTAGCCGACGCTGTAGCCGTAGGGCCAGCCGAGGACGACCAGGAGGAGGAAGAGCATCACGCCGAGCCAGCTGATCGGCCGAGCGGATCCGGACAGATCTCTCTGCGGCATCACGTACCCCGATCCGGGCCGGCCTAGCCGGCGGGTGGGTGGAAGAAGAAGGCGAACACCAGGGATGTGGCGTCGATCGAGGTGGTGTCGTGGCCCATGACCTTCTCCATCGCGGGGATCGGCTTGCCGGGCCAACCGTGACCTCCGCCGTCGATGATGTAAAGGATGGTGGGCGCCTTGCAGCCGGTCCACGTGCGCTTCTGCACGTCGAACGCGATGCGAACCTCGGTCGGAGTGGGATTGCAGCCGTTGTGCGCGGCCCACAGCTTCATCGACTCGTCGATGCCGAGCGGTGCCGGCATCTCGGGTGGCGTCGCGCCGTGCCAGGCGTAGAGCTGGGCGATGTGGGTCGCGTTGAGTCCACCGCCGCCGTAGGGGAGGATCTTGTCCGCGGTTCCGTGGAAGGCCAGGATCGGCTCGGGTTGGCCGCTACAGGGTGTCAAGTACTCCTCTCCCTCGACGGGCGCGATCGCCGTGATACGGGTCGACAGGCGGCAACCGAGGAGAGACGAGAGCTGGGCGCCGTTGGAGATGCCGGTCGAGAACACCTTGGCGGTGTTGATGCAGAGGGTGGCTTCGAGGTGGGTCAAGAGCGCCGAGATGAAGTCGACGTCGTAGTTCGGAGTGCTGGGCGCCGCGTCCCAGAACGGCGCGGGGACGGTGAGGCCCGACGGGGCCACCCCGATGAAGTCGTACTTCTTCTGCATGTCGTCGAACCCGATCTGGGACGGCATGAACTGGTAGCTGATCGACAAGGGGTGCAACCCGAAGACCAGCGCGTACGGTTTCTGTCCCGTGTACGAGGTCGGTACATCGAGGAGATAGGTCCGCTGGAGACCGCCGGACCGGATCGTCGACGTGGTGAGTCCCGCCTTGACGGCGTCGGGCCTGGTGCACCCTGACGACGGCACGACGGTCGGTCTCGGGGTCGTGGTGGACGCCGTGCGCGTGGCCGCCTTCGTGCTGCTGCAGGCCCCGAGCGCGGCACCCAGGAGCACGACGCCCGCGAGCAGGGCGACCGGCCGGCTGCTCATGGCGAAGTCCCGCCGCGTTCGGATTTCACCCGTCCGGCGGCGCTGATCGAGAAGCTGATGATCCCGCCCTTGCCGGGACCCTTGAAGAGCGTGAAGCCGTATCCCCACAGCACCCGTCCATCCACGACCGATGGCCCACCCCCGACCTTGTCGGGCGCCCTGAAGGACCACAGTACCCGGCCGGTGCTGGTGTCGAGCGCGGTCATGGTGCCGGTGTCGGTCCCGACGAAGGCGAGTCCCGGCACCGCGCCGATCGGCGCGAACACGTTGCCTCCGAAGTTCGCCGACCACAGGATGTGCCCCGTAGCCGGGTCGAGCGCGAACACCTTGGAGACGTTGGTCGTCGAGTTCGACGTCGGGTCTCCCACGTTCGACGAGGCCAGGACCTTGCCGTCGACGACGGCCGACGAGCCGAGGACACCACCGAAGGTGCTGCCGTGGGTCAAGAACGTCTCCCAGGCCAGCTTGCCCGTGGCGCGATTCAACGCGTAGTAGGTGCCGTTCTTGCTGCCCACCCCGACCAGCGGCTGACCGTCGGACGTCCAGAGGTTCGGCGACGCTCCGACGTCGGCGTCCTTGCCCGAATAGTCCGCGGTGCTGAAGACATCAGGGTGGTTGAACTGGTGTGACCAGGCCAGCTTCCCCGAGCGGAGGTGGATGGCAAGGATCGCGTCGGCCAGGGGGCCACTGGGCGGATTGAGGTTCTGCCCGTCGCCGACGTAGAGCAGGCCGAGGTGCACGTCCACCGCCGGTGTCGACCAGATCCCCTCCCCGGCGCCGCTCGTGGCGTCGTTGGGCGTCGTGTAGAAGTTCCAGACCATACGGCCGGACGAGGCGTCGAATGCCCCGATCGAACCTCGGAAGGTGAAGGGCGCGTGGCCGACGACCTCCTCGAACTGCGCGGTTCCCTGGAGGACGAGGCCGCCCGCCACGACCGGCGACGCATTGATCTGCGAGTACGGATTCGCGTTCACGACCGTCTTCCAGTCGATCGTCCCCGTCGACCGACTGAGCGCGTAGAGGTTGTTGGCGATCGAGACGTACACGCGTGACCCGGCCACCGCGGGGGACCCGACGAAAACGCCGCCGCCGACCTTGTTGCTCCAGACCGTCCTGCCCGTGGTGGCGCTCACCGCCCAGACCGTTCCGGTCCAATCGCCGAAGTAGGCCACGCCGCCGACCACCACAGGAGTGCCCGTGACCCCGATGAGACCACTCTTCGACCACGACTCAACCAGGCTGGATACCGAAGCGCGGTCGATCTCGGTCTCGGCGAGGTTCGACCGCGAGTTGGAAAGATCGTGCCCATAGATCGGCCAGGCCGCAGATGCCCTCGGGGCCGACTCGGTGGTCGGGGCGGAAGAACCCGCCGTACCGCTGCCGCCGCATCCGCCCAGAACTGCCGCGATCCCGACGACTGCCAGGCAGCGCACCCAGTGAGGCATGCGCGCAGTCTGTCACCTGCGGGTCTGGTCAGGACCGTCCTGGCTGGTCGACACGAGGCTCCGCGACCTGCGCGGTCTCGCATGGGTCTGATGCAGGTTCCGTTGACATCTCTTTCGCCTGACGCGGTCAGGGCCGCCGGTGCTCTGACCAGCCCGAGTGCCGGCCAGAGTGAAGTGGAGCTGGAGGGAATCGAACCCTCGTCCGTCGAGTGGTCACCACCCGTGATACGACCGTTCCCGGTTCACGGCTCTACGGCTGCCGTACCGCCGGGTCGGAGGGGCTTGCGCCCACCGCCGGATCTTTCTCCGGTGTCAGCGTTCTTTCACGCCGTCAGCGGTCTCTCCCTGCCGTCCTCCACTGCTTCTGTTGCCGGGCTGCAGCGGACAGGCCCCGCGTGCCATTGCTGGTCGCGATGACTCTCTACCGTCTGATTGCTCAGGCAGCGAGAGCGAACTCGCCATCGGCGGTTCTTGGGTGCCCCGTTTAAGGAGTCTGAGCAACTCCGGTCGCACGATGTGGCTCCCGGTCCCAACGTCGAAACCGATCAGCCCCTGGATGTCCTGCCTGTCCTGCATGTGATGTCCTGCATGTGCCCCGAAGGGGACCGCCAGCCTACCGTGACGCCCCGGCGGTGCGGGACGGGTTTGCTAGAGGTAGAGGCCGATCGGCTCGTCGGGGCGCTCGGACCGGATGCGGTCGACCTCGCCCCGCCGGGCGTACAGCTCGGCCAGCGTGGCTCCGTGGGTGCCGATGTCGGCCGAGGTGCCCAGCCACGCCGCCGCCTCGTCGCGGGGCAACGGGCCGACGTGGATCTGGGCCAGGCAGCGGCCGGGGCGCACGATGGCGGGGTGCAGGCGAGACAGCTCCTCGTTGGTGGTGATGCAGAAGAGGACGTCGAGCCCGTGGCCCACCACCCCGTCGGTGAGGTTGAGCAGCCGGGCCAGGCTCTGGCCGGTTGTCTGCTTGGCGTCGCCGCCGATGAGCTCGTCGCAGTCCTCGAGCACGAGCAGGTGCCAGCGTCGGTCGGTATCGTCGTCGCAGTGGTCGTCGCTGAGCGCCACCCGCATGAGGTACTCGGTGTTGCTCAGGAGCCGCTCGGGATCGAGGACGAAGTCGACCTGGCACCACGAGCGCCAGGCGTGCGCCAGCGCACGCAGCGCCGTGGTCTTGCCGGTGCCCGGCGGGCCGTGCAGCAGCAGGAGCCGACCGGACAGGAGGGTCGGGTCGACCCCCAGCAGTCGCTCGAGGCTGGCGCCCGCCGCGCTCGAGTAGTTGGCACGGATCTGGCTCCACGGGGCGGTCGCCACCGCCCGCTCGAACCGCCTCGGTCCCTTCGAGCCCGAGTGCCAGAAGCCGATCGGGACGGTCGAGTCGTCCTGGGGCGTCAGGTCGATCGCATCTTCGGACGCCTCGGCCAGCACGCGCTCGCCCACCTCGGGCGAGGTCGCCGTCACGATCAGGTCGGCGCTCGCATCGGCCCAGCGACGCACGACGAGCGTCCAGCCCGCGCCGCTGGCCAGGACGTGGCTGTTGCGCTCGGACCGGATCGCCGTGCGGCGGGCAGTGGCTCCCGTCGGCAGGAGCACCGCGTCGGGCTTCACCCGCTGAAGCCGGACCGACCTCGACCAGGGCTGGTCACCCGAGACGAACGCGTCCAACCCGAGCAGGTCGACGACGTCGCTCGGGGAATCGGTGTCGTCCACGTGGGCGACCGGAAGGAGGTGGGGGCTGTGTTCCATGGGAGATCGGGCTGCCGGATGGGCATGTGCCCACTGTGCACGATCCGCGCGGCACCGCGCCCGTGAGTTACGAGGGCACGTAGTTCGACGTGTTGGCGGCCAGGACCTCGACCGCCACCATGTTCCACCGGTCGGTGGTCGGAGCCGTGTCGTTGAGCGTGACCACCGATCCGGCTGCGCCCGACTGGCCCGTGGTGTTCTGGGTCCAGTAGGTGTCGCCCGTGGAGGTGTCGGCGAACTGGCTGTCGATGACCTGGTTCGGACCGACGGTCCTCGACACAGCTTGGTCCCAGTCGTTGCCGACCCCGTACACCAACGACTGCGGTTGGGTGGTCGTCAGCGACACCGAGGGTTCTCCCGTCGGCGCACTGCCGATCACCGATGCCCCCACGCCCGCTGTGCCCTGGATGGCGATCACGTTCAGGAACATGTGATAGCCGGTCTTGGACTGCGAGGCCGAGACCGAGACACCGCTGAGCACGCTGGCGGCCGTGGCCTGCCACACCTCGGCGTCACCGGCCTGCGTGTTCGCCCGCTTGACCAGGCTCCAGGTCAGTCCCGCACCGGTCACCGAAGCGGTCTGGCCACCTGCGCTGGGACCGTCGGATCCGACGAAGGCCAAGAGGAGCTCACCAGTCATGCCCGTGCTGAACGACGAAGTCGTCGCGGAGCTCTTGCCGGTGGCGGTCACATTGACGTCGGTGTTGAAGCAGACCGAGATGTTGGACACGTTCACGCTGACCGGGGCCGACGTCACCTTGGCGTTCGTCGAGTCGGTCGCCACGGCGGTGAGGGTGTGGAAGCCGTTGAGGGCGGTCTTCGTGTCCCAGGTCAGGGTGTAGGGCGCCGTCGTGAGGGCCGACCCGAAGGGCAGGCCGTCGAGATACAGCTGGACGGACGTGATCGCGTTCGTGCTCGTTGCCGTGGCGGTCACCGGAATGGTGCCCGACACCGTGTGGCCCTCTTTCGGAGTGGTGATCGTCGCGGTGAACGAGGGCGGGGCGTTGGACACCGTGATCGGGACGGCGGTCGCGGTACCTGCGGCTCCGTTGCTGTCGATGACGTTCGCCCCGATGCTGTGGGCGCCGTTGGCCACCTGCGTCGAGTCCCACGAGTAGGAGTACGGCGGACTGGTCAGCAGCGGGCCGAGTGGCTGTCCGTCGAGCAGCACCTGGACCGACTTGATCGTGGCCCCGCCGCTGGCCGTGGCCGTGGTGGTGATGGCCACGGTGCCCGACACGGTCTGTCCCGAGGTCGGGGTGTTGATGACGATCGACGGGCCCGGGGGTGGCGGCGCTCCGTTCCCCGGTGTGACCTCGACGCCGGCCATGTTGAACCGATCGCCGCTCGGGGCGGTGTCGTTGAGCTTGATCGTGGCGCCGACCGCGGTGGTGGGCGAGGAGGTGTATTGCGTCCAGTAGGTGTCTCCGGTGGCGTCGAGCCATTGGGAGACCAGGGTCTGGCCCGTGCCCAACGTGCGGGTGATGGCGTTGTCGTAGTCCTCGCCGACGGCTATTCCCAGAGAGCCTGCCGCCGTCGCGGTCAGACTGAGGCTGGGCGCGCCGGACTTGGCCGAGGCCGTGCCCGAGGCGCCGATGCCCGCCGCGTTCTCGAAGGTCATGACGGTGAGCGACAGATCCTTCTTCTGTTTGGCGGTGGCACTCACGGTCGCGCCGCTCAAGGTCCCGGACGCGGTCGCCTGCCAGATCTCGGCTGTGCCCAACTGGGCGTTCGCCCGCTTGACGAGGCTCCAGGTCAGACCCGCTCCGGTGACCGTCGCGGTTTGACCCGCCCCACTGGCATCGGCCCCCACCGTCGCCAGCAGCAGCTCACCTGGTGCGGCCGTCGAGAAGGCCGGGCTCGTGACCGTCCCGTTGCCGGTCACGTTGACCTGGTTGTCGATCTGGATGTTCCCGACCAGCAGGGGAACGGTGAACGCCACCGCGGGCGCGGTTCCGATCAACTGGTTCGAGTCGACCGCCTGAGCGCTGACGAGGTGCTGCCCCGGAGGCAGGCTCGCCACGGGCAGCGAATAGGGCGCGCTGGTCAGCGGAGCACCGAGGGGCGAGCCGTCGAGCAGGAACTGCACGCTCGTGACGGTGGCCGGGTCGGTGACCGAAGCCTGCAGGACCGAACCGCTCGTGACCGTTGCCCCGGCGGTGGGGCTCGTGATGGTGACGGCGGGAGGCGAGATCACCGGGGTCACCTGCTTGACGACCGTGAGCGTCGTGCCGGTGATCGTGATCTCGGTGTCGGTCACGCTCATGTTGGGGCCGCCCTGGGCGAAGTAGCCGTTGGGATCGGCCTGGGCGCGCAGCCAGTAGGTGCCGTTGGCCAGGTTCGAGATGTCGATGTTGTTGCCGCTGTCGGGGTAGCTGTACTCGTCACCCCATCCGACGGACAGCCCATAGGTGCCATTGGGATTGGTGCAGTTGCTCTCGGCCGGCGACCCGGTGGCGGTCGAATTGGGCACCGAACCGACGAACACGTCGGGCTCCATGCAGAACAAGGTCTTGGGACTGGTGGCCAGGAGCGAACCCACCGCGCCGCCGTTGTTGGTGTAGAGACCGAATCCGGTGAACGGGAAGGCGTAGTCGGTCGGTGGGTGCCACACGAGCGGCTTGACGATCGGCACCGACGTCACCAACGACCACGTGGTGGGGCCGGTGAGGGTGTACAGGTTCTGCATCGCGCGTCGACGTTCCCGTGGCGGCGTCGTAGGACGGAACGAACTCGAGCGGCCCGGCACCGGCGTTCCACGTGATGTGGGTGAAGTCGAGCACCCTGGTCGACGGGGCGGGCGTGGCGATCGACAGCGAGTTGGTCGGAACCTGGACGCGCAGGCTCGGGTACGCGATGACGGGATCGGCGGCCGCCCGCTGCGGCTTCACGGCGTTGGGAACCACGAGCACGAGGATGAGCAGCGCCGTGGCGACGACGCTGCGACGCGTAGTTATGACCTTGGACACCGTCGGGACACCTCCACTAGCGGTCCTAGAACCTTGGTTCCGGGTTCAGCCTCAGTCCATGCCCAATTGCTGAAAATGTCTTCAGTCACCGGGGATCCACCTCCGTTCCTCCCTCCCGTACGCCCTCGAGCGCTGCTCATCCGGCGGTCGACCCCACCACGATGGTCGAGTAGGCACCGGGCAGCATCCGAGCCGGTCGGCCACCGCCGTCCGCCGGCACCGACCACGTGTCGTAGGCCGGCGTCCCCGACGAGGCTCGGGGGAGCCCGTACAGGACGGTGTTGTCGTCGAGCCACTCGGCCTGGTCGTCGACGCTGCGGGTCTCGGCCAGGGGATGGTCGACCAACGTCGTGAGGTCGAGCACCGAGAGCTGCCACTCGACGCGACCGAGTGCGCCGATGTGGCGCTTCTTGAACGCGATCCTGGTTCCGTCCGGCGAGACCGACGGACACTCGACGCCGGAACGCAGGACGACGAGCCTGCGGGCTGCGATGTCGCCCGCGAACGAGGTAGTACACGCCGCCCGTGCTTTCGGTGGCATAGAAGAGGTTGCTGTCGGTCGGGTCGAAGGTGACCCCCCAGAGATTGCGATCGACCGCATCGACCGCGTGACCGTCGCGGATGGTGGTGAACTGCTCGAGATCGCCGAGCGTCTTTCCCGATCGAAGGTCGTAGAGCTCGGTTCGCGTCGAGTAGCTCGTGCCGGCGTACGAATCGCCGTAGACGAAGGTGGTGGTGGCGCCGTATCGCCCGTCGTGCGACACCCGAGCGCGGCTGGGGAGACCGGCCAGGTCGATCGAGTAGAGCGTGTCGAAGTGCTGGTCGAAGATGACGGTCTTGTACGTGGTGATCGCGCCGCGGTCAGCGACCAGGCACAGCCCTCGGTCGGCGTCGAAGGCGACGCGCTCGCAGTGGAGCGACGTGAACAGCGGATGGGCGAGGTCGTCGAGCGGCGGCAACGCCCAAGCCGGCCGAAGTTGCCGTTCACCTCCGTCGATCGGAACACGCACGTGAGGGCCATTGCTGACCGCCGTCGAGCTGCGCCGGGGTGGCGAGGTTCGCGACTCCTCTGCTGGTGACCCGGTCAGCCCGTCGGTCGGCGATGACCGAGTAGCCGACCGCGCCGACGACGCAGACGAGGCACAGCAAGGCGAAGCCCCACGTCGAACGTCGGTTCACGGAGCCGGCGACGAGATCTGTGCGGCGCAGCGTCAGGGCCCCGACCACGACCATGCCGACCAGACCGATCATGAAGAGGTGGATGGCGGTCGCCGGACCGTATGCCGCCCATGCCGCGCCGAAGGCGACCGACGCGATCAGGTGGCCGATGGCCATGGCTCCGATGACGACGCCCATGCCGCTCGTGCGCAGGTCGTCCGGGATCAGCGGGCTGATCAGCGCCATGAGCACGCCGTCGGTGGCGGCGTAGTAGCCCCCCAACAGGATCAGCATCGCCAGGATCATGCCCAGGCCGGTGGCTCGCGATCCGACGCTGGCGAACGCCCCGACCAGCAGTGCCTCGCCGCCGACGAAGACGCGGAGCGGCCCGATCCTGTCGGCCAGACGACCACAGGGAACCGCCGCCAGCAGGAACACGACCGAGGTTCCGAAGTAGAGGAGCGGGAAGTACCCGGCGCTGAGGTCGACTCGCCGCTCGAGGGCCAGGTAGAGCATCGCGTCACCAGGTGTGAGCACCGCGAAGCCGACCGCCAGCAACCACACCCGGCGGAACCGTGGATCGTGTAGCAGGACGAGGGCCGCGGCCATGATCGAGCGCCGGGTGCGGGGCTGGGCTGGAGCGTGCGTCGCTCGGCGGTCCTCGACGAAGAAGAACAGCACGCCCGAGCCCGATGACCGCGATGAAGAAGCTCACCACGAACACGACGTCTGAAGCCGGTCGGGTTGCGGGCCAGGAGGATGGCTGCGGCCAGCGGGCCGATCACCGCGCCGAGCGTGTCGAACGCACGGTGGACTCCGAACGAGACGCCGAGCCGGTCGCGCGCGCTGCTCAGCGAGATCAACGCGTCCCGGGGAGCAGTTCGGATCCCCTTGCCGAGACGATCGAGGTAGATCGAACCGAGCACAGGTATCCAGCTCCCGCTCGCGACGCACCAGGATGAACCCGGCGCCGGCCGACAGCCCGTAGCCGACCCCCGCGACCCGCTTGTGCCGCTGGCGTCGATCGGCGGCAACGGCCGCGAACACGCACAGGACGGCCGCGAGACCCTGGTAGACGCCGTCGACCGCCCCGAACTGAAGGGGCGAGAACCCGAGCTGCACCACGAAGAGGAGCGGGAGCACCGACACGACCATCTCGGTCGAGATGTCGGTGAACATGCTGGTGAAGCCCAGCATGACGACGTTGCGCGACACCTTCGGCAGGTTTCGCAGCGCTTCTGAGGGTGGCGAAGCCTCGTCGAGGGACGGCCTCGTACCCAGATACATGCAGGCCATCCTCGACGCACAACCTGAAGCTGGCCTGAAGTGAGGCTGGGCCGCGCGCTGAAGTCGGCGGACGGCGCGCTTCGTGTCAGTCGGCGTCGGCGCGGCGCCGCCGGGCGGCGGACATGGCGCGGGCGGCATCGAGGTCGGCGTCCCGCTTGGCGATGAGCTGGCGCTTGTCGAACTGGCGCCGGCCCCGGCCCAGACCCAGCTCGAGTTTGGCCCGTCCGTCCTTGAAGTAGAGCGAGAGCGGCACCAAGGTAAGGCGCTCGAGGTCGAGGCGGGACCGGATGCGTTGGATCTCGCCGCGGTGCAGCAGCAGCTTGCGGGTCCGGTCGGCGAGATGGCCGTCGGAGGCACCCGAATGGCTGTAGGGCGAGATGTGCAACCCGAGCAACCAGACCTCTCCGTCGTCGATCCGGGCGTAGCTCTCGGCCAGCTGGACCTTGGCCTCGCGGAGCGATTTGACCTCGCTGCCCTGCAGGGCGATGCCGGCCTCGAAGGTGTCGAGGATCTCGTAGTCCCGCCGCGCCTGGCGGTTGGTGGCGACGGCCTTGGGGCCAGCGGGGCGCGCGGATGCAGCCATAGGGGAGTCGAGGCTACCGGGCCGGATCGGCGGGCCGGTAGCCTCACCGCCGATGCTGCGGCTCAGCCATCTGGCCCACCTCGCCCTCGTCGGTCACGCCTACGACGGCCTGCCCAACGAGGCCTGCGGCCTGCTCGGCGGGTCGGCGGGGGTCGGGCCGGTGCCCGACGGGCGTGCCGGCCTCTTCTATCCGTGCCGCAACGTGGCCGAGTCGAGCCGCGTGTACACCATCGATCCCAAGGATCACCTGCTCGCCGACCGTGACGCCGAGGATCGTGGCCTCGAGATCATCGGCGTCGTGCACAGCCACACCCACACCGAGGCCTATCCCTCTCCGACCGACGTGGCCCAGGCTCCCGACCCCGCCTGGCACTACGTCATCGTCTCGCTCAAGCGCGAGGAGCCCGTGGTCCGCAGCTACCGGATCGTCGACGGCACGATCGCCGAGGAACCGATCACGCTCGAGGGCGGCTAGCGCGTGCGCCGACGCTTGTTCACCCGCGGCCGGCATCGCAGCAACGGGTCCGACGACGTTCCGTGCGTCGACTGCGCGAAGGACGGCGCGCGGTTGTTCGGGTTGCTGGTCCCACCCGAGCCCGTCGTCGCGCCCGACGACGTGCTGGCTCGATCGCCTGGTCGGCTCGAGACCGTGGTCGAGGGACAACTGCTGGTCTTCGACCCCCGGACCGGTAACGCGCACCTGTTGAATCCGAGCGCCGCGCTGGTACTCACGTCGGTCGACGGACGATCGACCGTCGACGAGATCATCGACGGGCTGCATCTGGAGACCGGCGTCGATCGCGATGTGCTCGCCCGAGACGTCGTCGAAACGCTCGGGACTCTCGTGCACGGCGGGCTGGTGACGTGGTTCTTCCGGGACCCGGGCGATCCCCCTGCGGCGACCACCACCCATCCCGACGATCTCGAGCGGGCGCGCGATCGGTGGAGGGCGGTGGTCGAGCATCGACTCGACGCGGTGTCGTGGCCCACGCTCACCGGTCCCTCACTCGCGGGCGGCGCGACCGTGATCGTCAGGACGAACTCGGCCGAGGTGGCGGACCTGTTGGCCGACGCGATGGCGTCGCTTCCACCAGCCGGTCCGGTCTCGCACGACGCGCCGAGCGCGACCCTGACGATCGATCGCCGCGCGGTGAGAGCGACCGACCGCTTCCGTGTGCACGCCGGCGGGCAGCGCGTCGGGTGGGTGGAGGATCCGGCGGCCGCGGTGGATCTCGCGCTGGCGGGTCTCAACCAGATCGTGGCCGATGGCACCGCGGACCGTCTGTTGATCCATGCGGGTGTCGTCGAGGCGGACGGTCGTGTCGTGCTCGTGGCGGGAAGGAGCGGCCGCGGCAAGTCGACCCTCACCGCCGCGCTGGTCCAGCACGGGCTCGGCTACGTCAGCGACGAGCTGGCCATCGTCGAGTCCGCACGTCACCAGGTCACGACCTATCCGAAGGCCCTCGAGCTCGACGACGACGCGGTGGTCCGCCTGGGACTCGAGCGGCACCGGGTCGGGGGAGCCCACGAGCACCATGTGGCCCCCATCGACCTCGGCTGGGTATCCGACGGTGGGGTCGTCGGCCTCATCGTCTTGCTCGACGATCCCGCGGCCGGCGGCGAGGCACCGGTCGAGCTGAGCCCGGCCCAGGCGATGTTGCGATTGCTGTCGGACGTGCTCCCCCAGACCTGGCGTGACGCAGGGGCGCTCGACGCACTCGCGGAGCTGTGCGAACAGGTCCCCGCCGTCCTGCTCCCTCGCCTCGACCTGGCCGCGGCGGTCGCGGCGGTCAGCGCACTGGCAACAGGCTCGGGAGCGGCTCCAACACCGTCCTGACCAGGGGCGAAGTCCTCCACTTCGCGCCGACGAGGCCGACTGGCAGACGGTTCAGCGTCCGCGGCATGTCGTAGGCTCTGATGTCGCTTCCACCAGGATCGAGTTCCTTGAGCGCAGTTGACCCCACCCCCGAAGGCCACGACGCACGAGCGCGTGTCGCCCCGGTTGTGGCGGACGACGAATCGAACGTTCTGCGCCACTACGTCGGCGTCCTGCGCCGCCGGTACCTCTGGATCGTGCTCGGTCTGGTCGTCGGTCTCGTCGGCGGGTTCGTCTCGACCCTGTTCGTCACGACGAGGGTCGACCCGAACAAGTACTTCAAGGCCACCAACACCCTCATCGCCCCGACCACCACCGATGCCAGCGGCGCCACCAACCCGGTCGTCAACGTCCAGACTGCGGCGTTCCTGGTCAATTCGGCCCAGGTGACCGACAAGGTGGCCCAGCAGCTCCACCTGCCGCCCGAGACGGTCGGCAACCTGGTCACCGCGACGGCCCGCAGCGACGTGAACGCGATCGACGTCACCGCCATCTCGACCAACCCGAAGCAGGCCGTGGCGCTGGCCAACGCGGCCGCGGCCGAGCTCAACCAGTACGTCGTCGCCGCCAACGAGGTGCAGTTCAGCCAGCAGCTCAAGTCCATCAACGACAAGCTCGACTCGCTGAAGACCCAGCAGAGCAACCTCGAGAGCCAGCTCACGCAGCCGGGCGCCAACAAGGACATCATCAACGCCGAGCTCGACTCGGTCGTCAACCAGTACCGGCTGGTCTACGAGAACTTCCAGACGCTGGCCACCAACGGCGCGCCCACCGGCGAGATGTCGACCGAGCACGCGGCCACACCCGTGCAGATCAACGGCCGGGCGTACTCCTACCGCCTGGCGCAGAACGAGAACTCCCGAGGCCTCGTGACCAACGCGCAGACCACGCCTCCGACCTTCGACGAGACCGACCTGAGCACGGCGCCGCCGGTGTCCAAGAAGCTGCGTCTCGTGATCGGAGGTGCGGCAGGCCTGGTGATGGGTACGGCGACCGCGTTCCTGGTCGAGGCCTGGGACGATCGCCTCCGCCGTCGCGATCGGGTCGAGGCCCTCACGGGGCTGCCGGTCATCGCCGAGATCCCGAAGCTGACCCGCGAACAGGCCCGAGACCATGCCATCCCCGCGATCGACGCGCCCGGATCCCGTGCCGCCGAGCGCTATCGCGCCGCACGCACCTCGATCCTCTTCTCGCTCGGACAGGTGGCAACTCGCGCCGGCTCGCCCGAGGCCGGGCTGGCGCCGGTGGTGATGGTCACCTCGCCGAACCCCGGCGAGGGCAAGACCACCACGGTGGCGAGCCTGGCCGGGGTCTTCGGGGACAACGGCATGCGCACGCTCGTCATCGATGGCGACTTCCGCAAGCCGGCGGTGGCCCGTTACCTCGCTCCCGTGCTCAACCTCGTCGAGCCCGGCCAGCCGGTCGAGACCCGCCTCGACGGCGTGTCGTTCCTGGCTGCCCCCCGAGACGTCGACAGCCCCGCCGATGCCGTGGCCAGCTTGCGCAAGGCCGTGTTCGCGCTGCGTGAACAGTTCGACATCGTGCTGCTCGACACGCCTCCCATGTTGACGACCAACGACGCCAGCGATCTGCTCGCCTCGGCCGATGCGGTCGTGCTCGTGCTGCGCGCCGGCCAGACCCGCAGCGGTCCGGCCCAACGTGTCTCGGTCGTGTTGGCCCGCTTCCGTGCCGAGGTGCTCGGAGTCGTCCTGAACGGGTGCGACGACAGCGAGATGGACAACTACTACGGCTACGGGTACGGCTACGGCGAGGGTCCGGGCGTCGAGCCCGTCACGCCCGAGCACTGATCACCGTGCGAGCACGGTGGCGCATCGGCCTCGAGGGTCCGACGCGCTGGGTGGCGGCAAGAGGACTCCCGACGGCACTCCGTGCGCCGGCACGCCCCCTGTCGCCGCCGGCCTGGCGCGACCTGGTGCAGGGCTGCCTTCGCCACAGACTGGACGGTCTGCTCGTCTCCGCCGGGGCATCGCGGGAGCTACCGACCACCGACGACCAACTCGCGGAGTTGGCCGAGCTGGAGCTGCTGCTGACGCAGACCCGGATGGCGTATGAACCAGGTCTGGTCCGAGTCGTCGCGTCGCTCGAGGGGGTCGGTCTCGATGTGCGGGTGCTCAAGGGCTACGCGCTGGCCTCGCTCGACTATCCGGATCTCCAGCAACGCGTGACGGGCGACATCGATCTGCTCGTCCGCGGGAGCGACCTCGTGGCCGCGGTTGCCGCGCTCTCGCCCGAAGGCGCGACCGTGGTCGATCCCGAGCCCGTGCCCGGGTACGCCGGCCTCGTCGGCAAGGGCCTCACGCTCCGCCTGACGAGCGGGGTCGAGGTCGACCTGCATCGGTTGCTCGTCTGGGGGCCGCTCGGCGTCCGCCTCCCGCCCGACGAGCTCTGGACCACGTCACGGAGCTTCTCGGTCGGCGGCGCCGAGCTCCGCACGCTCGGACTCGAGGAGACGCTCCTGCACGTGGCCTACCACCTGGTGGTGGGCGGGACGCGGCGAGGTCTGTCGGTGCGCGACGTCGGTCAACTGCTCGTCGCTCCAGCCCTTGACGCCGATCGCGTGCTCGGGCTGGCCCGACGGTGGGGGGCAGAAGCCGTGCTGGCCGAGGCGATCGTGCTGACGATGTCCGAGCTCGACCTGCAGATCGACGAGCTCGGGACGCTCGCCCACTGGGCCAGCGGGTTCGAGCCTCGATGGGTCGACCGGGCGTGGCTTCGCATCGATCGGCCCGAGGCGGCGCTGGCCGCCATCGAACCCCTCGCGACCTTCTGGGAGCTGCGCACGAATGCCTCCCGCCGCTGCCTGCTGGCGGCCACCGTCCATCCTCTGGCCGGGACCTGGCCAGGGCCGACCGAACGTCTCGACCGTGTCGCTCGACGGGGCTACCGCTGGTTCAGCGGCACCAGGTGAGGTTGCTGATCCCGATGTACTGCTCGGAGCCGAGGATCGTGCCCGACAGATAGTGGATCGTCAGCGAGGAGAGCCCACCAGTGAAGCTGACGCCGATGTTGCCGTTGGCCGAGTTGCCCGCAGCATTGTGGTCGCCGCCCTTGTTGCCCTGCCACGGTGTGCCCGCCGATCCCGAGCCCTGGACATAGCTGCCGAGGGTGGGGGTGTTCATCGTCGCGGTGCCCACCCAGGTCAGGAACACGTTGTCGATGAAGCCGGGGTTGGCCTGGCTGTCGATGTCGAACATCGAGAACGCAAGGTTGAACACGGTGTAGGCCGCGTTGTTGCTGTGCCGGGTGAAGGTGTACGTGACCGTGTAGCCCTCGCCGGTGGCATTGTCGTTCATGTCGAGCACGAGCTTGCTGGCGGTGTTGGCGCCGAGCTCGAACGTGGTGACGACGAAGTTGCCGCCGGCAGCGTTGGCCGCCCCGGGTGTTCCCACCGTGCCGAGCACGGTTGTGACGTCGATCGACGGGTAGCTGCCGACCGTCGCGAAGTTCAGTGGGCTGGTGGGTGCCCCACTCTGACCGGTGTAGTTGAGCGTGTCCTTCTGCAGGCAGCTCGCGCCTGCGAAGGCGGCGTTGTAGCCGATCACGGACGGCGCGACCCACAGCGCACCAGCGCCAGCCGCGCCGATGCCGGCCTTCTTCACGAACTGACGGCGGTCGAGCTCGCTCATCGCAGGTCCTCGATCGTTCCGAGGGCCTTGAGCCGGCGGACCAGTTCGAGCACCTCGACGGCGGCGGCGTCCTCGAACGACACCTCGGGACGGACCGCCTGCAGCGGGCGACCGTCGAGTGAGGCCCAGAGTGAAGCCGCCGCAGGGCTGAGGCGATGGGTGGCCCCGGTCTCTGCATCGAACAACTGTGGCTCACCGTCGACCTCGCGGAGCGACACGTGCCCGCACGTGCGAAGGCGAGCCTGCCGGCACACCGGTCGTCGGACGGGACCCTGGTCGAGGCGCTGGGCCGGGACGATCTGGCCCAGGGTCCGCTCGTGGCGGAGCGAAGGTCGATGGGGGTCGGGCTGATTCACGGCCAAATTCCCTTTGCTCGGGGGCTCATTTCACGCGACCGGACGAGGTTGTCATGTCGGAATTCAGGGACGACAACACAGTCCACGAGGCAGGGTAACCGAGCCGCTGCCTGCGATGTAGCGATGCCCGTACAAAGGTCCGTTCGACCCAGACACAGGGATCGAAAGCATCACCCACCCTTTGTACCCAGCCTGCTAAAAGAGTCCGAAGAGCCTATGGGAGCCGACGCGCAAAGGCGTCACTCTGGGCAGGATCACTGTTACCGACCGTGTAAAGGGTGCCCCCGCCGTGACGCTGTTGGACCACATCGACTCGAGGATGCTGGCGCGCGACATCGCGGTCGCGGACGACCTCGAGATGCCTGTCGGGCGGGTGCCCGCCCCGCCTCCCGCCGCGATCGACCGAGTCGATCTCGGCCTGCACGCGCCGGGGGCGGTGGCACCGCCCCCGCGGCGCGACTGGGAGCATCGACTCCTCGTCGCGGTCGTCCTCGCCGACATCCTGACCGTGGTGTTCGCCAGCACGGTCGCGTGGGCGATGCGCACCCAGTCCGCCGAGCAGGCGCTGCTCATCGCCACGGTCAGGGTTCCCTATCCGGTCCTCAGCCTGGTGGTCATCCCGGTGTGGCTGGTGTGCCTGGCCCTCGGCGGCGCGTACGACCGTTCGCTGCTCGGCAGCTCGACCGACGAGTACAGCAAGGTGGCCACCGTCGCCGCCGGGCTGCTCACCGTGGTGTGCGCCGCCTCGTTCCTCGGTTCGGTCGCGCTCTCGCGTGGACTGATCGCCATCTTCTTCCCGACGCTCATCATCGCCGGAATCGTCGGACGCTTCGCCGTGCGCAAGGCGCTGCACCGGCGACGCCGTGTCGGTCGGGACATGCGACGCATCGTCGTGGTGGGCGAGCGCGACGCGGCGACGCATCTCAACGAGCACCTCACCCGAGCGTGCTTCGCGGGCTATCAGGTCGTAGGTGCGTACGTGCCGGGTGGTGTGGCGAAGGACCTCGACGACAGTCCCGCGCTCCCACCCGTGCTCGGCCAGCCCGACCAGCTGGTCGCCGATCTCGACAGCATCGACATCGACGCGATCGCCATCACGAGTCAGGGCCTCTTCCACTCCGAGTCCCTGCGGTCGTTGGCCTGGCGACTGCACGGGACCGGGATCCAGCTGCTCATGGCGCCGGATCTCGTGGACATCGCCGGGCCGAGGATCGTCTCGCGTCCCGCCGGCGGGCTCCCGATGCTGCTGGTCGAGGAACCCCGGACCGCAGGTCCCGCCCAGCTCATCAAGACGGTCACCGAGCGGACGATCGCTCTGCTGGCCGTCGTGGTCCTGGCGCCGATCTTCCTCACGACCGCGCTCCTGGTGAAGCTGACCAGCCGCGGTCCGGTGCTGTTCCGCCAGGAGCGGGTGGGCCGGGAGGGCCAGTTGTTCCAGATGCTCAAGTTCCGCTCGATGGTCGAGGGGGCGCACGGCCTCCGCGACGATCTCGTCGACCGCAACGAGCAGGACGGTCCGCTCTTCAAGATCAAGGACGATCCTCGGATCACCGCGGTCGGGCTCTACCTGCGGCGGTTCTCGATCGACGAGCTGCCGCAGCTCTGGAACGTCGTGCGGGGCGACATGGCGCTCATCGGTCCGCGACCGCCGCTGCCGGAGGAGGTCGCGAACTACGGCGGTGACATCGCCCGCCGGCTGATGGTCAAGCCGGGGATCACGGGTCTCTGGCAGGTGAGCGGGCGGGCCGACGTGTCCTGGACCGAAGCGGTGCGCCTCGACCTCTACTACGTCGAGAACTGGTCGCTGGCCATGGACCTGGCCATCATCGTCAAGACGGCCAAGGCCGTGATCCAGGGCTCGGGGGCCTACTGATGGCCGTCGAGATGCGGCCTCGCGCCACGGGGGCGACCGATGTCGCCATCGCGCACGACTACCTCACCCAGCGCGGCGGGGCCGAGCGCGTCGTCCTCGCCTTGCAGGCGGCCTTCCCCGCGGCCCCGATACACACGGCCGTGCACGACCCCGAGGGGACCTTCGACTCGTTCTCCCGATCGCGGATCGTCACCTCGCCGCTCCAACGGATCGGCCCGGTCCGGCGCGATCCTCGCCTCGCCCTTCCGCTTCTCGCTGCCATCACGCGCCGCGTGCGGGTCGACGCCGATGTCACGGTCTGCAGCACCACCGGCTGGGCCCACGGTGTCCAGGCCTCCGGGAAGAAGGTGCTCTACGTCCACAACACCGCTCGGTGGCTCTACCAGAAGGCCGAGTACTCGGCCGAGCTCCACGTCGGCGCGCGCTGCACGCTCGCGTCGCTCGCCCCGTCGCTCCGTCGCTGGGATCGGCGCGCGGCATCCACGGCAGACGTGGTGCTCGTGAACTCTGCGGTGACCCAGGCTCGCGTCCACGAGCACTGGGGTCGTGACTCGGAGATCCTTCGACCGCCCCCCGGTCTCTCACCTGATGGACCGACCCGTGCGGTGGAGTCGCTCGAGCCCGGTTACCTGCTGACCGTCGCGCGCCTGTTGCCCTACAAGCGGATCGACTCGTTGGTCGAGGCGATCGGGACCCTGCCTGGAAGCCGTCTGGTCGTCGTCGGGGTCGGACCCGACCATCGTCGGCTCCAAGCGATGGCGCCGCCGGGAGTCGTCTTCCTGGGGTCCGTCGACGATGCCTCGCTCCGGTGGCTCTACGCGAACGCGGAAGCGCTCGTGACCGCAGCTCACGACGACTTCGGGTTGGCGCCGCTCGAGGCCATGCAGTTCGGCACGCCCGTCGTGGCCATCCGCGAGGGCGGTTTCCTCGAGACGGTCACCGAAGGCGAGAGCGGGGTGTTCTTCGACGCGGCCACGCCCGATCACGTGCGCCGGGGGATCCTGGATCTTCGGATGCAGTCCTGGAGTCGGCCGCGGATCGAGGCACGAGCAGCACAGTTCTCCCGGGAGGCGTTCACCGAGCGCATCCGCGCCGTCGTGGCGGCGATCCGCCCCGGCGCCACAGAGATGACTGCGGCCTAGCTGGTCGCCATCGACACGACATCGACGGCGTGTCTGAGCTGGTCGGCGACGATGGACCACTCGAAGGGCGCCAGACCCGCGCGCGAATCCCGCGACCATCGCGTCAGGTGGTCTCCTTGAAGCGCGGCTCGCAGGAGGTCGGCCAACTCCGTCGCGTCCGTCGGATCGACCTGCACGAGTCCGCTCACGCCCGGCACGACCGCGGCGGCGGCCCCGGCCACCGAGGTCGTGATCACGGGCAGCCCGCACGCCAGCGACTCGACGATCACGTTGCCGAACGGCTCGTAGCGCGTCGGGAGCACCAGGAGGTCGCCCATGGCGTACCAACGGGCCACGTCAGGTTGAGGGCCGTTCCAGCGAACCCGCTCGCGCAGGCCCAGCTCGGCGATGCGCCGGCGGTAGGCGGCGGGGGAGGCGCGTCCGACCATCTCGACGCGCAGCCGCCGGTCACCGACGAGCGCAACTGCCTCCAGGAGGGTCCCGAACCCCTTGCGATGCAACTCGTTGGCGACGAAGAGCAGCGACGATGTCGTCGGACACGCCGAGGCTGGTCCGAAGTGCGGTGCGGTGCGCGGCACGGACACCGGGATGGAACTCGGTCGCGTCGAAGCCGTTCGGCATCACCTCGACCCGATCGGGCGAGACCGGGTAGAGGCGAGTCAGCTCGGCGGCGGTCATGGGCGATGTGGCGAGCACGGCGCTCGTCCGAGAGCTCGCGAAGTAGCTCCGCTCGAGTGCGAGCAGTGCAACGTGCCGTGGCATGGCGAACCTCGCGCGAGCAGGGACGTCGCCGAACGGGGTGCCGACCGGCCCGCTTTGTCCGAGCCAGGCGCGATGCACGCTGCCGACGACGGCGATGTCGCCGGGTGGGCACTCGACGCCGAAGCCGACGGTGACCTCGAACCCCTCACGGGCCAGAACGCGGCCCGCGGCGCGACGGAACGAGACGGGGCCGGGCACCCCTGGGGGTCGTCGACCACCGACCGGCACGAAGTCCACGCCGTCCATCCCGTCGGGGTCGAAGCGATCGCCCACGAAGGTGACGTCGTGGGTCGTCGCAAGGCGTCGGGCCAACTCGCGCACGACCGCGCTCGACGCCGCCTTCGCGGTGGCATCCCGGGAAGACGAGCGCGACCGACCGGCGCGCTCCGGCCGTCCGGGCTGCTGGGGCCGGTCGGGCCGGCCTTCGACGGCGTCGACCGTCGAGCAGATCCCGGTAGACCGCCTCGAGTCGTTCGGCGTGTCGTTCGATGCGGTACTCGGCCTCGAAGCGGACGCGGAGGGCACGGCCGACCTCGGTCTGCATCTCTGGCGCGTCCGCCAGCCGCAGGAGACACGCCGATGCGGCCGCAACGTCGCCCGGCGGGAACAGCAGGTCGCGACGAACCGGACCCACGGTCTCGAGATGGCCACCGCCAGCCGCGGCGACCACCGGCACGCCACAGGCCATGGCTTCGACCACGGTCAGGCCGAAGGCCTCGCGCGGCGTCGGCGCCAGCAGGATCGATGCGCCGCGCAGCTCGGCTGCGAGGTCGGGTAGATGGCCCAGGAAGTGGATCGATCCGGTCGGATCGACCTGGCGGGCGAGGTTACGCAACGCGCTGTCCTGCGACCCGAGTCCGGCGAGCCGCAGCTCCCATCCACGATCGCCGAGGCCGGCCCTGGCCCAGGCCTCGATCGCGACCTCGGTGTCCTTCTCGGGCTCGAGGCGCTGGGCGACCAGCACGATTCCCGACGCAGTGGATCTCGCCGAGATGGTGGATCCCGGCCCGGGCTCGGGGATCCCCGGGGCGAGCACCCGCACCCCTCCGCCGACCTCGTCGGCGACGAAGCGGCTCACGGCCAGCTCGGCGTCGAGACGAGCGCCGATGGCGCGATAGGCCGTCCGGGTCGTGGTCGAGTGGCCGCGACCTCCACCGAAGTGCAGCGTGGCGATGGCCGGACACCCCAGCCGGGGGGCCACGAGCACGGCGGCCAGCTCGGCCGCGGTCATGTGCGCGTGCAGCAGATCGGGCGCGGGGGAGGTGGCCGCACCCCGCACGACCTCGACGACGGACCTGGCCGGGATGAAGGTCACACCGGTGTCGGTGAGCGCCCGGCGCATCTCGTCGGGCGCCCCGCCGACCACCGAGACGGTGTGGCCCCGCCGCACGAGCTCGGGTCCGACGTAGGTCAGATACCGCTCGACGCCTGCGAAGCCGTCGGATCGGACGAGGTGTCGAACGTGCAGGCGAGCCACCTTGGTCGGCCCCGATCGGGACGCGCGAACCCGGGGCTCGCGGGGACCGGAGCTTATAATGCCGTGGTGTCGGATGGCCGCGATCCGTCGAGGTGGCGAGCGCTCGCGGTCGCCCCGGTGGCCGCCGCCCAGCTGGTGTTGGCCGCGCTGGCGGCCAGTGAGCCGGCGCTTGCGCTCGGACTGATCGGTGGCGTGGTCGTGGTCGCGGCGGTCCTGCTGGCCCCGCTGCTGTTGCTGGTCGGTGCCTTTCCGGCCACCTTCGCGTACTGGCGGGTGGGGCCCGCGTCCATCGGCATGAGCGTGGCGGACGCCCTCACCTTCCTCGGCGCACTGGCCGCCCTGCCGTTCGTCCCGTGGCGGAGCCCGACGCTTCGCCGCCTGCTCATCGCCTCGGCCGGATACGGCGCCGTGCTCCTGCTCACCGTGCTGGCCCACCCTGCCTCGCGCTCGCTCATCGAGGTCTTCCACCGGATGTCGATGGTCGTCGGTGCGGTCTTCATCGGCGCCGCGATCGCCCAGCTGGGCAGGGTGCGCCTGGCGCTGCGGGCATTCCTCGGGACGGCGGCGCTCATCTCGATCGTCGCCGCGGTCGACACGCTCGCGCACCACCTCCAACCGGCCTACCCGTTGGGCATCCAGAAGAACGCGGCGGGCGAGCTCATCGTGATGGGGCTCGTGATCCTCCTGATCGTCCCGCGCCGCGTCGGGCTCCCGAAGGTGCAGACCGCCGTCCTGTCGACCGTCCTCGTGATCGGGCTGGCCGCCAGCGAGGCGAGAGGTCCGGCTCTCGCCCTCGTCGCCGTGTTCGCCATCCACCTGCTGCGCCAGCGTCGCCGAAGGGACGCGACTCGGATCGCGCGGATGGCGCCGCTCCTGTTGCTGGCCAGCATCGTGCTGATCGGGATCAGCGCGACGACCTACCGCGACCGCGATCTCAATTCGCAGACCCAGCAGTTCAACAGCCTCAACTCGCGTCTCGACACCTATGACTACGCCATCGAGAACGTCTGGAAGCCACACCTGCTCGACGGCAGTGGCCTCAAGTGGTTCTTCGCACCCGGCTCACCGGTGGGGGCTCCCCACAACCTGATCATCTCCGAGCTCTCCGAGGCGGGGCTGATCGGTCTGGCCGCACTCGCCTTGTTCCTGATCGTGATCCTCCGCACCGCGCGGCGATCGTCGAGCGATCTCGGCGACGCCGCGTTCCTGGTGATGGTGGCGCGGCTTCTCGAGTCGATGCTCGGCATCTTCTGGACAGCCGGCACGGGCACCCTGCCGTTCCTGCTCCTCGGGCTGATGGTCGGCGACGAAGAGGACGAGGTCGGTTCGGTGCAGTCGACGCGCTCGGCCGCGGTTCGCGGGTGATCGATCCACCAGACGAGCCGGTGCGTCCGAGCTTGAGGGTGCTGCGCATCTACCACTCTGCCGTGGTGGGTCCGTGGCGCCGCCGAGACCGCGAGCTCCGAGCGTTGGGGGTCGAGATCGAGCTGGTGAGCCCGCTCTGCTGGAACGAGGGCGGCCGCGACGTGTCACTGGATCGCGGCGCCGACGAGTTCATCGTGCCGGCCCGCACCTTCGGTCGCCATCCCTATGGCTTCTTCTACGACCCGCGCCCGATCTGGCGGGTGCTGCGCTCGGGTCGGTTCGACATCGTCGATCTGCACGAGGAGCCGGCCAGCCTGGCTGCAGCCGAGGGTTGGGCACTCGCTCGACTGGCCGGGAGCAAGGCCTCGATCTGCCTCTACAGCGCGCAGAACATCTCGAAGCGCTACCCGGTTCCGTTCCGGTGGATCGAACGGCTCCTCCTGCGCCGCGCCGCAGGAGTGCACACCTGCAACGCGGCAGCCGGCGAGATCCTGCGGAGCAAGGGCTTCAGCGGTGCCATCCGCGACCTCGGCCTCGGCGTCGACGTCGACTCGTTCGCTCCCGCTCGGAGCCCAGCCGCGGTGACCGGCGAGCGCACCGGAGGGGGGACGACCCTGCGGGTGGGATACGTCGGTCGCCTCGAGGCGCACAAGGGCGTCGCGGTCCTGATCCGGGCGGTGGCGGCGACGCCGGGGCTCACGCTCGAGATCATGGGCGCCGGCCCCGACCAGACCGACCTCGCCGGCCAGGTGACCCGAAGTGACGCGGCAGACCGCATCTCGTTCGGCGGCTTCGTCGACCAAGGCGACCTGGCCGAGATCTACCGACGCTTCGACGTGGTCGTCGTACCGTCGCTCGACACGCCCTCCTGGCTCGAGCAGTTCGGGCGCGTCGCGGTCGAGGCGATGGCATCGGGCGCCGTCGTGGTCGCGTCCCGCAGCGGCGCGCTCCCCGAGGTGATCGCCGACGCGGGCGTGCTCGTGGCGCCAGGCGACCACGACGCCCTCGCCGCGGCCCTGGCCCGTCTGCGTGACGACGCCGAGTTGCGCGCGGAGCTGCGCGACGCGGGCCGGCGCCGCGCCGCCACCTTCGACTGGCCGAACGTGGCGCGGCGCCACGCCGAGTTCTACCGACGGTTGGACTGGTTCGCGCCGTGACGTCCGCCTCCCATCCGCTCGACCTGGTCGATGCCGTCATCGTCACGTACAACTCGGCCGATCATCTGGACCGCTCGCTCGGGCACCTCCCCGACCCGCCCGCGGCAGTGGTGGTCGACAACGCGTCGACCGACGCGTCGATCTCGGTGGCCGGGCGCTACGGCTCGATGGTGATCGCCAACCCGGTCAACGCCGGCTTCGCGGCCGCCGCCAACCTCGGCGCGGCGAAGGGGAGCCGCCCGTTCCTCCTCCTGCTGAACCCGGACGCCTCGATCGACCCGGACGGGCTGGCTCGACTGGTTCGGGTCCTGCAGGAGGATCCCCGCCTCGCCGTCGTCTCTCCGTTGCTCGAAGGCCCCGACGGCGAACAGCGGGTCGCCTGGCCGCTTCCATCGACCCGGTCGGCCTGGATCGAGGCCCTTCTCCCGAGAAGTGGTCGCCGGAATGGACCGAAGGCGCACACGCAGATGCCCGGTTTCGTGGTGGGGGCGTGCTTCCTGGTGCGGAGGACGGCGTTCGAGGAGGTCGGCGGGTTCGACACCCGGTTCTGGCTCTACGGGGAGGAGGCGGACCTCTGCGGACGCCTGGCCGATGCGGGATGGGGCATCCGCGTCGAGCCATCGGCGCTCGCCCGACACGAGGGCGGGGCCAGTGCTGAGGGCATCGAGGGCCTCGTCTTCGAGCACTTCCAGCGTGGTCCCGAGCACTTCGTCGCCAAACGGGCCGGCGGGCGCGCGGTCGTGTCGCTGAGGCTGGCCGAGCTGGTGGGCTCTGCGTTGCGGATGGCGCCCGGCTCACCTGGACGACGGGCATACCACCGGCGTCGCGCCGGTCGCCTGTGGCGGGCGCTGCGTGAGCATCCACGATCGGTCTCGCTCGACAGCCCGGCGACCAAGGCCGACGGCGCCGGACTGGTGGTGTGCTCGCTCGAGACGTGGGACGACGTGTGGCGGCGCAACCAGTTCTTCGTCCGCGAGTTGTTGGCCGCCGACCCCAACCGGCGCGTTCTCTTCGTCGAGCCGGCATGGGACGTGCGGCACGAGTGGCGCCACCTCTCCGGGCGACGACGGGCACCAGGTCTGCGACCCCTCGAGGCGGATGGCCGGATCGTCCGCCTCGAACCGCGCAAGCTGTGGCCTCGCGTGCTGGGGCCGTTCGCCGATCGGAGCCTGCGTCGACAGATCCTGCGGGCCGCCGCCGACCTGGGATTCGAGCACCCCGACCTCTGGATAAACGACCCGAGCCACGTCGGACTGGTCGAGGCCACGCGGTGGCCGTCCACCTACGACGTGACCGACGACTGGACGAGGGCCGGCGGTCCGTCGCGGCTTCGCCGGAGGGTCGAGCGCCGGGAGGCGGCGTTGCTCGAGCAGTGCGGATCGGTGGTCGTCTGCTCGGAGGACCTGGCCGAGGGGCGTCGCGCCGCGCGGCCCGACCTCGTCGTCATCCCGAACGCGGTCGACGTGGCCCACTTCACCCGCCCCCGGACACGACCCACCGACCTGCCGCCGAGCCCGGTGGCGGTCTACGTCGGGTCGCTGCACGACGACCGCCTCGACATTGCGCTGGTCGAGCGGCTCGCCTCCTCGCAGCCCGACTTGGCCGTCGCCCTCGTCGGACCCGATTCGTTGTCGGCCGCGAGCCGGACCGCCCTACGCGCCCACCGGAACATCCACCTGCTGGGTCCGCGGCCGTACGACGAGGTGCCGGGCTACCTGCAGCACGCCGATGTGCTCGTCGTCCCGCACGTGGTCTCCGGGTTCACCGAGAGCCTCGACCCGATCAAGGCGTACGAATGCGTCGCGGTCGGCCGGCCGACCGTGGCGACCCCCGTCGCGGGGTTCCGCGATCTCGGAGGAGCGGTGGTCTGCGCCGAACCGGACGCGTTCCCGGCCGCAGTGAGGGCCGCGGTCCGAGAGGGGTCGGCCTGGACCGCGGCCGACGGTGGCCAAACCGTTCCGTCGTGGGCGACCCGCACAGCGGCATTCGCGGTGTGCATCGCGGCGGCCCGCGCTCGAGAGGGAGCGCGTCCCCTCCGCGTCGTGTATGTCGACCATTGCGCGCAGCTGTCAGGGGGCGAGCTCGCATTGGTGCGTCTCATCGGGGCGGTCCGAGCCCAGCGCGGCGTCGAAGCGCACGTGCTGTTGGGCGAGGACGGTCCGCTCGTGGATCGGCTTCGCTCGGTCGGGGCGGTCGTGGAGGTGCTGCCGCTCGACCGGCGTGTGGGGAGTGTGTCGCGGGCCCAGGTGACGGTGAGAGGCCCCGGCGTCGCTCGCGCTGCCGCGCTCGCAAAGGACGTCCTGGCGTTGAGACGGCGCCTTCGCCAGCTGCGCCCGGACGTGGTCCACACCAACTCGCTCAAGGCCGCGCTCTACGGAGGAGTCGCCGGCCGCGGCGCCGGCGTGCCCGTGGTCTGGCACATCCGCGATCGCATCGCCCCGGACTACCTGCCCGGCTCCGCGGTCCGGCTCGTCCACCTCCTGGCCCGCCACGTCCCGACCATGGTGATCGTCCCGTCGCAGTCGACCCGCGAGACCGTCGCACCCGCGCTCGGACCCGGCCAGCCCTGCCACGTGATCCACGACATGGTCGGCGCGCTCGGCGATGGCACCGTCTCGGCCTGGGAGGCCGCCGCGGTGCCGTCGCGGTCAGGCTCGTTCCGGGCCGTCATGGTCGGCCGCCTCGCGCCGTGGAAGGGCCAGCACGTCTTCCTCCGGGCCTTCGCCCTGGCCTTTCCCACGGGTCCCGAGGAGGCGCTGATCGTCGGGAGCGCGATGTTCGGTGAGGACGAGTACATGACCGAGCTCCGCGGCGAGGTCGAGCGCCTCGGTATCGGCGACCGGGTGACGTTCACCGGATTCGTCGGGGACGTGTCGCCGTTGTTGGTTTCGGCGGACTGCGTCGTGCACGCCTCGGTGATCGCCGAGCCGTTCGGGCAGGTGGTGGTCGAGGCCATGCTCGCCGGGCGGCCCGTCATCGCGTCGGACATCGGTGGCCCGAGCGAGGTCGTCATCGACGGCGTCGACGGCCTGCTGTGCCCGCCAGACGACCCCGAGGCGCTGGCCGCCCGGATGGCCAGGCTGGCCTCGGACCCGCAGCTGCGGGCCGACCTGGGCCGGGCGGCGAGGCTGCGGGCGCGCGATTTCGCACCCGAGGTCCTCGGTCCCCAGGTCACGGCCTGCTACGACGAGGTGCTGGCCCTGCGCCGCGTGCGTTCGGAACGACGGCGGTAGAATCCCGACGCCCTGACTCAACAATTCGACCCGGAGCCCCTGACATGGCCGTCCACTCCTCGGTGCTCGATCTCATCGGCAACACGCCGCTGGTCGACGTGAGCCAGCTGAGCCCCAATCCCGAGGTGCGGATCCTCGCCAAGATGGAGGGACAGAACCCCGCCGGTTCGGTCAAGGACCGCATCGCCCTCAGGATGATCACCGAGGCCGAGGCCGACGGCACCCTCACCCCGGGCAAGACGCTGATCGAGCCGTCGTCGGGCAACACCGGCATCGCCATGGCGATGATCGCCCGACTCAGGGGCTACCCGATCAAGATCGTCCTTCCCGAGAACGTCTCGATCGAGCGTCGCCAGCTTCTCGAGCTGTGGGGCGCGGAGATCATCTCGTCGCCGGGGGCCGAGGGTTCGAACGGCGCGGTTCGCAGGGCCCAGGCGTTGGCCGAGGAGCACCCCGACTGGGCCTTCCTCTACCAGTACGCGAACGAAGCCAACCCGCGTGCGCACTACGAGACCACCGGGCCCGAGATCTGGGCGGATTGTCCCGAGATCACCCATTTCGTGGCCGGTCTCGGTACGAGCGGCACCCTGATGGGCGTGGGCACCTTCCTGAAGGAGCAGAACCCCAAGATCCAGGTGATCGCGGTCGAGCCTCCCCTGGGCGAAAAGGTCGAGGGCCTCCGCAACCTCGACGAGGGCTACATCCCGCCGGTCTACGAGAAGTGGGGCGGTCGCGAGCTGCTGGACCGCAAGCGCGTGGTGCGACCGCGCGAGTCGATCGAGTGGACTCGTCGTCTCGGGGAGGTCGGCATCTTCGCTGGCATCTCGGCCGGCGCCGCCATGGCCGGCTCGGTCCGAGTCGCCGGCGACATCGAGCGCGGCACGATCGTGTTCATCGTCTGCGACTACGGCTGGAAGTACCTGTCGACGGGCGCGTGGACCGATGACATCGACGAGGTCGTGGCCCGCGCCGAGAAGATCATCTACTTCTGAGGGTCCGCTCGCCGCACCCGGACCCGGAATCCGGACAGTCGGGATCCAGCCGGTCCGCTCCGCCCGCCCGGGGGGCGGGCGGGGCGGAGCGGACCCTGCCGGTGTCCAGTCCCGCCACGACTGGCGCTCACCCCCCACAGAGGTCGGGGGCCGACGCTGGATACACGGGATCTTCAACGGCTCGAGCTCGGTGCGATCTTGCGTATCCGGTGACCGATGGCACGCTCTCTGTTGCACACCCGAGGAAACATGACGGACGTGAGACGACCCGACGATGACCACCCAGACCACCTCGAGCCCGTGGGATCTCCACCTGTCACGGAGCGTCCCTACAATCCGGGCCATGCGGCCAGACTTCGTCGAGCTGGTCGAACGAGCCCGGGCTGGAGACGCGTCCGCCTGGGAGGCGTTGGTCGAGGGGCTGAAGGGCATCGTGTGGAGCACCGTGTCGGGCTTCCGCCTGTCGGCCGACGACCGCAACGACGTCTTCGCCGCCGCGTTCTTCCGCCTCTACGAGCGGCTCGACACGATCCGCGAACCGCAGAAGCTGCCGGGGTGGATGGCCACGACCACGAGGCACGAGGCTCTCGGCCTGACACGGTCGCGCCAGCGGACCGAACCCCGCGACAACCTCGGCGATCGCGAGGCCGGTACCCGGCCGCTCGACGAGCAGCTGCTCGACGACGAGATGCACGTTGCCGTCCGGGCCGCCTTCGACCGGCTGTCTCCATCCCACCAGGAGCTCCTCCGCATGCTCACCGCGGAGCCACCCCTCTCCTACGACGAGATCGCCGAGCAACTCGACATTCCCCGAGGGAGCATCGGCCCCACGCGCCAACGTTGCCTCGAGAGGCTGCGGGCCACCCCTGAGCTCCAGCCGTTCCTCGGAGGAGGGCGTTCATGACCGAGCCCCGTGACCTGCGTGACGACGACACCCTCCTGGCCGAGATCGGCCGGATGCTGTCGGACGATCGGGCGGCCGCCCTGCACGACGAGGCGCCCGTCCCCGCCGCGGCAGTCGCGGTGGCACGTGCCGCCTTCCAGCTGCGCGGTGTCGACGAGGAGCTGGCGACACTCGTGCTCGACTCGCTTCACGACGAGGCGCTCCTCGTCCGGCACGAGGACAGGGCGAACCGCCTGCTGAGCTATGTGAGCTCCGGTCTCAGCCTCGATGTCGAGCTCGTGGCCGACGGGCGGACGCTCATGGGCGTCGTGTCGCCCGCCGGTCCGACGGCGATCGAGATCGAGATCGAGACCGCCGATGCCACCGACCGCACGACGACCGATGACCTCGGCCGGTTCCGGGTCGACTTGGCGCCGGGTTGGATCCGGCTGCGCGTGCGGGCCGAGGGGTCCACGCTCGTCACCCCCGTCATCGTGCGCTGACGTTTCGGTCCCGGCCTACCCACCGGATGGCGTGGCCGCCCGCTCGTCGGGTTCGTCGGCGAGTATGCTCCGTGCCCCACGATGGGTCTTCGAGTGTCGGTCGTCGCGATGAGCGCCAGTCTGTTGGTCGTGGGCTGCAGCTCGGGGTCGCGGTCATCCCAAACCACCGCCACGAGCGACGGGTCCGCCGCAGGCATCGCGGTGACGCTGACCGGGTCCGGGTGCGAACCGCGCTCGTTTCAGGCGCCGGTCGGCATGTCGAGGTTCTCGGTCGTCAACCACGGTCCGGCAGACGGATCCTTCGCGGTGTTCGCGGGCGACCGGGCGCTCGGCCGGGTCGTGGGAGTGCCCCGTGGTGCCAGCACCTCGTTCGATCTCGACCTGGTGCGCGGCGCCTATCGAACCGCCTGCCAGGCGGGTAGCTCGGCGGGTGGCGGCACGCTCCTGGTCGGAGCGGCCCACGATTCGCCGAGCCTCGGCCAGCCGGCCGACCTCCTGGCCGCCACGACGGCGTACCGCGCCTACCTGCACGGCCAGACCGCGCAGCTGCTGGTCGCGGTGGGGACGCTCCGCGACGACCTGTCCACCGGAGATCTCGAAGGGGCGCGGGCCTCGTACCTGACCGCTCGGCTGATCTACAGCCGCGTGAAGGTGGCGGCACGCAACTTCGGCAACGCGCAGCTTCCCGGAGTCAGCGACCTCGATCGCTCCATCGATCCTGCTCCGAACGGAGCGACATCAGGCCTGCCGCGAATCGCGGCGGGTCTGTGGGCAGGTTCCACGCTGGGTCTGACCGACGTGGCCGCGGCCCTGACGGCAGACGTGGACAGGTTCGACACCCGGCTGGCGTCCGTCGACCTCGATGCGGTGTCGGTGGCCAACGGCACCGCTGACCAGCTCGGCGACCTCGTGAACGACGAGGTGGCGGGTCAGGCCGAGCCGGCCGACCACCTCGACCTCGTCGACGTGCAGGGTGTGGTCGACGGCAGCATCGGGGCGCTCTCGGCGCTGCGGGCTGCGCTCGCTCGTCGCAACCCCACTCTCGAGGCGACGGTGACCGCCCGTCTGGCGACCGTCGAGCAGCTGCTCACCTCGCTTCGCGGTGCGGCGGGCTATCCCGAGACCTCGGCGGTGAGCCCGGCGACGCGCCGGCAGCTCGCCAGCGCACTCGACGCCTCGGCCGACGCGTTCTCGCTGGTCGGTGTGGTCCTGGCCCAGCCGGTGGACCGATGAGCGCGGATGGTCGCCCCGACGGCGGGCTGAACCGCAGAACCTTCCTGGCGGGCGCAGGAGGCCTCGGGCTCGCCCTCGGGGTGACCGGCGCGCAGGTCGAGTCGGCGGGGGCGACCTCCGCGACCGACCCCGTGGTGGCCTTCCACGGTTCCCACCAGGCGGGGATCGCGACCGCGCCGCAGGACCATCTCCACCTCGCTGCGTTCGATCTCGTGGCCACCGACCGGGCCGAGGTCGCCGGGCTCATGCAGACCTGGACCGCCGCTGCGGCCCGGCTCACGTCCGGTCTGCCCGTCGGAACGCTCGATGACAACCTGCTGGCCCCGCCGGCCGACACCGGTGAAGCCATCGGATCGGGCACGGCCAACCTGACGGTGACCTTCGGCTTCGGTCCGGGGCTCTTCTCGGACGGCCGCGGTGACCGATACGGACTCGCGGCCGCGCGACCGGCGGCGCTGGCCGATCTGCCTGCGTTCGACGGCGACGAGCTCGATCCGGCGCGCAGCGGCGGCGATCTGGTCGTCCAGGCCTGCGCCGACGACTCCCTGGTCGCGTTCCACGCGGTGCACAACCTGGCCCGCCTGGCCCGCGGCACGGCCGTCCTCCGCTGGTCCCAACTCGGCTTCGGACGGACGTCCTCCACCTCCCGCCAACAGCAGACGCCGCGCAACCTCATGGGCTACAAGGACGGCACGAACAACATCCCGACCGCAGACGCGGCGCTGATGCAACGGCACGTCTGGGTCGGTTCGGAGGGGCCCGACTGGATGCGAGACGGTACGTACCTGGTCGTGCGTCGCATCCGCATGCTGCTCGAGGCGTGGGATCGCTCGTCGCTCGACGAGCAGCAACGGACCATCGGCCGCCTCAAGTACAGCGGCGCCCCGTTGGGCGCGCTCCACGAGTTCGACGCCGTCGACCTCACCGCGCTCGACGAGAGTGGCCAAACCGTCATCCCTGCCGGCTCCCACATCCGAGAGGCTGCGCCGTCGGTCAACGACGGCGAACGGATCCTCCGACGTGGCTACTCGTTCGACGACGGCGTCGACAGCCTGGGAGAGCAGGACGCCGGTCTCTTGTTCGTGTGCTTCCAACGGGATCCCCGGCGGCAGTTCGTGGCGATCCAACGCAGGCTCGCAGCCAACGACGGCCTCAGCACCTACACGCGCCACACAACCAGTGCACTGTTCGCCTGCCCGCCGGGTGCGCAGGCGGACCACTGGCTCGGTGAGGCCCTGCTGGGCTAGTTGCTGTGCCGGCGTCACCGCCGAACCGCCTTCAGCGCACGGACAGCCCGATCGTGCGGGACTCGGTCAGCGTGAAGGCCTGCGACGGTGCGGCCTGGTCGCCGCGTCGGAGCTGCACCTGCACGCGGTCGTCGTTGGCCAGCGGTTGGTGCACGAACGTGACGCTGTAGCGGTGACCGCCGACCAGGCGTCCTCCGTGCAGGTGGAGCCGTATCTCGACGGTGTCACCCGCAGGGATCGTGACGGTGGTGACGTAGCGGTGAGCGACGCCGTCGGGCTCGGATCCCGGCAACATCCGAGAGCTGCCCATCGTGAGAGCGGTCCCATCGACCGACGACTGGTCCAGCGTGAGTCCGGTCGACACCGACACCAACACGCTGTCGCTGCCGAACGGAGGCGCTCCGGCCTGGTGGCCTCGTCGCCACTGGTTGCCGAGCACGTAGTCGGGCAGACCTGGCGGCGCGCCGTTGTGCAGCCGGATCGTGACGTCGGCGTCGACCGACCCGTTGGCATCGGCGTGGGCGACGAAGGAGACGGAGCGCTGCAGGAAGGCGTCGGACTTGTTCTGGCTCGTGTTCGAGGTCCGGAGGTCGAAGACGTCGCTGTGGCCGAGGTCGATTCGGCCCGACACGCCAACCTCGTCGAGCAGCCGACGGGTGGCGGGGTCGGCGAACCACACGAGGAGATGGGAACCTCGCACCGCGGGGCGAGCTGCTCGAAGATCTTCACCGGGCTGCCCAGGTCGCGGGTGGTGAGCAGGTGGAACGTGTCCTTGGCGACGATCGACAGGAAGTCGAAGCGGGCGCTGCGATCGGGGAACTTCGTGTACTGGTCCCGGAGGAGGAACGTCGCCACGTTCGACTCCGTGAGCGGCTGGTCGAGTCCATCGATGTCGATGTGCCCGACCAGGCCCAACAGCGCGGCGAGGCCCTTTGGATCGACGTAGATCACCCCGTCGATGCGAGTGCCGAGCGGGGCCCGGAACAGGTTCGCCGCCAGTGCGCCGTCGGCCGGGAAGTCCGCCGAGGTGGTGACGTTGCCGAGGTGCTCGGCCGGTGTGTAGAGCGGAACCGGCCATCCCAGGGCGTCGACCTGGGCCGAGTCCGCCCCGGGCGTCGCCGGGAGGTCCTGCGTGCGGCCCGACCGGCTCAAGGTGAGGCGGCCGCCGACGGCCGTCAACTCGCCGAACGCCCCGGCGTAGCCCCCGAGCATCCGTGACTCGGCGGGGTTGCCGAACAGGATGAGGTAGTGGCGCGCGCCTCCCGCCCCGAGCAGACCGGGGGCCAGTCGCACCGCGGCGAGGGCCCGGTCCGCCTCCGGCAGCGTCGTGTCGAGGTGGTGGCGGTAGCGATCGAGGCGGTCGGTGATGGGGGGGATGAGCCACGAGGTGTCCAGCCGGTCGACGATGGCCGCGGCCGCACGAACCCCTGCGTCGGCCCGACTGACGGGAGCGACGATCGAGCGGAGCAGGGCCACGTCGATCTGGCCCGGCCGGGCGGTCAGCTGGGAATACGGCACCTGCTGTGCCGCCTGCCCACTGGCGGCCGCGACGGTGTGCCCGGCTCGCGCCAACGCGCTCGTCGCTTGCGCGTAGTGGCCGATGATCGGGAGGGCCCGGGCAGGCCAGGTCCAGATGGCGTCGAAGTCGTCCTGGGCGCGGGCGAAGGCGGCCGCCGAGGTCTGCAGTTCGATGGCCGCGGCCGGCTGGTTCCCACGTTCGGCGTGGTCCAGACCTCGCTGCGCGTTGACGATCCCGCGTGCCATGTCGCCGCGCCCGACGACCGCACCGACGACGAACCCGGCGGTGGCGACGACGACGAAGACCGCCGCGCAGACCAGCCCACGGCGGAGCCGGCGGCGTACGACCTCGCTGCTCGCCCGCCACGCGGAGCCGAGCACGGGAGCGCACGCGATCACACCGACAAACGCCGTAGCGCCGGTGGGGGCCGACGGCGAACGCCAGAGCCCCGCCAGCGTCAGGGTGGGGAGCCGGAGCAACACGTTGACGGCGACGGCACCACCGCCGGCTGCGAGGACCGCGGCGACCGCGGGGCGACGGGGCCCGGCCAGCTGGGCCAGTGCGAGGAGCGCGATCGCCGCTGCGGCGATCAAGAGGAGCGTCCCGGACGCGAAGAGCGTGGCCGCGACCACCAGCACCGCGCGGGCCCAGGGCTCGGCCCGGATCGTCGCCCACGTCACCAGGGCGGCCGTTCCCGCCGCGAGAGCCACGTCGGCCGGTCCCCAACCGGCGGGGTGGCAGCCCGCTGCCGCGCCGCCGATCGCCGCGACGACCACGATGGCGGCGATCGCCTCGCGCGGCGCAACGCGTTCGTGCCGGCGGCCATCGCCGGTCGCGCCGGTCGACCGCTCCGATGGAGATCGCAAGGTGGTGGTCAACGTCGGGCGGCCTTCTGCTCGGAGCGTGGCGGCGATGCTCCCGCCCATGATCGCTCCCGTACCCCGCCGGTCAAGGGCCGCCTGACGATCTCCAGGCTGCTTTCAGGCTGGTGTCAGGGCCCCGTCAGGAACGGTCTGCGGGGTCGAGCTCGGCGAGCCCCCCGTCGGCTGTCAGCCGGAAGCGACGTCCGCATTCGCAGGCGTGCGGGGGATCGACGGGCCTCCCGCACACGCAGGCCCAGCCGACCGGCCGGGCCGGCACACCCGCCGCGACGACGTGGGCGGGCACGTCGCGGGTCACCACGGCTCCGGCGCCGATCATCGCGTAGGGGCCGATCGTGACACCGCAGACGATCGTGACGCTGGCGCCGAGGGTCGTCCCGTGTCGGACGAGGGTCGGAACGAAGTCCCCGGGTTGCACAGGGAACCCGATCCGCGGTCGCCGGTCGTTGGTGAAGGTCACCCGCGGACCCACGAAGACATCGTCCTCGATCGTGACGCCATCCCAGATCAGGCTGGCGTTCTTCACGGTGACCCGGTCTCCGACGCTCGCCCCGCCCTCGATGAACACCGAGTCGCAGATGTTGCAGTCCGCGCCCACCCGAGCCCCCGGGAGCAGGTGGGCAAAGGCCCAGATCCGGGTACCGGCGCCGACGTGTTCGGTCTCGCAACGGGCGTCCGGATGGATCTGGGCGGGCTGGTGAGGCGCCACGCCGAGAAAGGTAGCAGCCCGGTTCTGGCGTGACTTTCGTCACGGAGAGTGGCCCGGCTCGTCGCGGTTCCGCTCTCCGTAGTACTTTCAGTGGTCCCGAAGTGGGTTGCGGAGCAGGGCGAAAACGGGATTCCGCGCAAATGCTAGGCCTGGGGGAGTACAGGGCTTGGACGTCATGGGCGAGACAGCACGAGCGACAGGAGGGGGCGTCCACCTGGACGGCGCGGCCCGCGCCCCCGGCCTCGAGCGGATCCCGGTCGGCCACATCCGCTGCGACCAGCACCTCCTGATCCTCGAGGTCGACCTCACCGCCAGGCGCATCCTGACCCGCCGGCGTGACCAGCTGCTCGGCCAGCCGTTCCTCCGATACCTCGACGAGGACGACGTGAGCGGCTTCGACGCGCTCGCCCGCCGCCTCGTCGTGGACGGCCTCGCCTCGGCCAAGGTCGAGTCGCGGGTCTTGCCCCTGCGCGGCGCTCCCTGCCCGGTCACCTTCACGGTGACCCATCTCCCCGCTCTCGGGATGGGCGAGCCGGCCGCCGGCGAGAGCACCATCCTGCTCGTGCTCGAGCCGCTGATGCGCTCGGGTGCCGATCCCGATCCGCTCGCGGTCGGGGCGACGCAGCTCGACGAACGCTCACCCGATCTCATCACCCGGTACCGCCTCTGGCCCGAGCCCGGCTTCGACTACGTGAGCCCGTCGGCGCAGGACGTGCTGGGTTACCCGCCGAGGGCTTTCTACGCCGACCCGTGGTTGCTGCACGAGCTGATCGAGGAACCCGACGAGATCGAGCAGTTGCAGAAGGTCCACGACGGGTGGGAGCCCCACGAGCCGTTGTTGCTCCACGTCCAGCACCGCAGTGGGCACACCCTGGTGCTCGAGCAGCGCTCCACCAGGGTGCTCGACGGGGAGGGACAGGTCCTGGCCATCGAGTCGATCGCTCGGGACGTGACGGCGCGCGCCGAGGAGCAGACCCGCTACGCCACCGCGGCCGGAGCCACCCGCCTGTTCCGTGAGCTGGGGCCCCGCGACCTCGACGGGGCCGACCCGGCGACCACGCTCCGGGCGGCGCTGGAGGCCGCGTGCACGTACCTGGGCTGGCCGGTCGGCCATGGCTTCCTGCTCGACGCCGATCCCGGATATGTCGTATCGGCAGCCTGGCACGAGGCCGAACCCAGCCGCTCCGCGCCCCTCCGTGAGCACACCGTCTCGGCTCCGGTGCTCATCGATTCGGATCTGGTCGGCGAGGCCGTGATCCTGGTCGAGCAGGTCGTGCACGCGCTCCCCGATGCCGCGGCGACCGAACGGTCCATGGTGGCCGCCGCCAGCGGCTACCGCTTTGCGATCACCGTGCCGGTGACCATCGAGGGCGGCATCGGCGCGCTCCTCGAGTTCTTCGTCGACGGCCCGCGGCGGCCCAGTCCTGCGGTGGTTGCCGGCGTGGCGGATCTCGCTGACGAGGTGGGTCGAGCGCTCGAGCGCAGCAGCGCCGCGCTCCACCTCCGCCAGCTCGATCAGGCCCGCCAGGAGTTCGTGGCCCGCGCGGCGCACGAGCTCCGCGGACCCGTCGGTTCGATCGCGTTGATGGCAGCGGCGCTCGCACACCAGGCGCGCGCGTCCGAGCATCCAGAGATGGCGGCCGCGCTCGACTCGCTGTCCGCGCAGGCCGAGCGGATCCAGATGATGGCCACGCAACTGCTCGAGCTCTCCCAGCTCGAGGAAGGGCGCGTCGATCTCCGGATCGAGTCGCTACCGGTCGACATCGCGATGCGGGCGGCCGTCGCCGCTCTCCCCGCGACCGACCGCGTACGGACCGATCTCGACGTGGCCCCCTCGCTTGACGTGCTCGCGGATGCCGGCCTTCTCGACTCGATCCTCTCCAACCTGCTCGCCAACGCTGTTCGCTTCGCCCGCAGTGCCGTGCTGGTCGAGGCCACGGCGCTCGACGACGAGGTCTCGTTGGTGGTGTCCGACGACGGTCCGGGCGTGCCGCCCGAGCTCCAGGCGCTTCTGTTCGAGCCGATGAAGGGTGCGCTGGCCACATCTGATCACGGTGGGCTCGGCCTCGCGCTCGTGGCGCATGCGGCCACGGCGATGGGCGGATGCGTGCGGTACGAGGCCGCCGGCGGTGTCGGCGCTCGCTTCGTCGTCACGCTCCCGGCCGTCCCGGAACCGGCCCCGAGCTCGCTGAGCGAGGCCTGAGACCGGCGCCCCGGGCCCGCATCGGCTTCAGCAAGACCTCAGCCCGGGTTCAGTCCCGCTTCAGGGCGAGCGACGAAAGTCGTCGTGAGCAGGCCGAACGGGCCGTGCGCCGCCCGCCAGCCGGCACGGCGTCGCGACCCGTCAGGCCGACTTGGGCGACTACGAGAGCAAGGACGCGATGCCGGCGAAGTTGAGGGGAGCCGTATACGCAGGTCTCCTGCTCGCGATGCTGGCGCTGACCGGCTGTCAGCTCAACCCTCCCCAACCCCCGATCGACCCGTGCTCGCCGATGGTGAACCCGGTCGCGTGCGAGAACAGCTACCCGGGCACGCCTCAGTCGAAATGGGACTCGGGGGCGGGGAACGACTCGATCCAGGGCTTCGCCACGCAGATGAGCGTGACGGCGGGCCAGACGATCTCGTTCAAGATCAACACGCCCTCGATCAAGTACCACATCGACATCTACCGCCTCGGCTACTACCACGCCAACGGCGCCCGGAAGTGGGCCACGATCCAACCTTCGGCCTCGCTGCCGCAGGTGCAACCGCCCTGCCTCACCGACACGTCGGTGGGTCTCGTCGACTGTGGGAACTGGAGCGTCTCTGCGTCGTGGACCATCCCGGCCAAGGTCGTGTCGGGCGTCTTCATCGCCCATCTCGTGCGTGACGACACGAACGGCGACAACCAGATCCCGTTCGTGGTGCGCAACGACGCAAGCCATTCGGACCTGATCTACCAGACCTCGGACACGACCTGGGAGGCGTACAACGCCTGGGGCGGATACAGCCTCTACTCCGGCCCGACGGGGCGGGCCCAGAAGGTCAGCTACAACCGACCCTTCACGACCCGGACGGACACGCCCAACGGTGAGGACTACCTGATGTCCGAGGAGTACCCGATGATCCGCTTCCTCGAAGCGAACGGGTACGACCTCAGCTACCAGGCCGAAGCCGACACCGATCGCAGTGGCTCGTTGCTGTTGAACCACAAGGTGTTCCTGTCCGTCGGCCACGACGAATACTGGTCGGGCGCGCAACGGGCGAACGTCGAGGCCGCCCGCGACGCGGGCGTGAACCTGGCCTTCTTCTCGGGCAACGAGAGCTTCTGGAAGACCCGATGGGAGCCGTCGATCGACGGGACCAGCACCTCGTATCGAACGCTCGTCTGCTACAAGGAGACCGCGGACAGCGCCAAGACCGATCCGACCCCGACGTGGACGGGCACGTGGCGCGATCCGCGATTCAGTCCACCGTCCGACGGCGGGAGACCCGAGAACGCGTTGAGCGGGACGATGTCGATGGTGCAGGACGCCAACGACGCGATCACGGTGCCCGCGGCAGACGGCAAGCTCCGCTTCTGGCGCAACACGTCCATCGCCTCACTCGCGCCCGGCACGGTCGGGACGCTTCCTCAGGGCGTGCTGGGCTACGAGTGGGACTCCGACATCGACAACGGATCCCGGCCGGCCGGCCTGTTCGACCTGTCGTCGACGACGTTGCCCGAGACCCAGATGTTGACCGACTACGGGACGCACTGGGGCACCGGCACCCCGACCCACTCCATGACCGAGTACCGAGCGGCGAGCGGGGCGCTCGTCTTCGGCGCGGGCACGATCCGATGGTCCTGGGGCCTCGACAGCACGCACGACGGCGCGGGCCCTCCCGCGTCAGTCGACATGCAGCAGGCCACCATCAACGTGCTTGCCGACATGGGTGCACAACCCGGGCACACTGCTGCTGACGTTGAAGCCTGCCGCGCAGTCGACCGACACGACCCCGCCCGTCGCGACCATCACCTCGCCGACGTCGGGCAGCACGATCACCAACGCAGGTCTTCTGACCGTGACCGGCACCGCGGCGGATTCGGGAGGCGGCATCGTGGCTGCCGTCGAGGTCTCGCTCGACGGCGGCGCGACGTGGCACCGAGCCAGCGGCACCAACACCTGGACCTACAGCGGTTCGGCCAGCGGAACGGGGCGCGGAGTCGATCCTGGCCCGCGCCGTCGACGACAGCGGCAACATCCAGACCACCCCGACCAGCCTCCCCGTGACCGTCACCTGCCCGTGCTCCATCTTCGGGCTCGGCCAGACGCCGTTCACCCCATCGAGTGGCGACACCGGCTCGGTCGAGGTGGGGGTGAAGTTCTCGTCCCAGGTGAGCGGCTGGATCACCGGAGTGAGCTTCTACAAGGGCGCCGGCAACACGGGCACCCACATCGGCAACCTGTGGACCTCGACGGGCCAGCGGCTCGCTTCCGCGGTCTTCGTCAACGAGACCTCGACAGGGTGGCAGGAGGCGGACTTCGGGGTTCCCGTCCCCGTGACCGCCGGGACGACCTACGTCGCCTCGTACTACGCGCCCAACGGTGACTATGCGGCCGACAACCTCAACGGCGACTACGCCAGTCGCGACGAGGGGCTGGACAAGGGTGCCGGCTCCGGCCCGCTGCAGGCCCTCCCAGACGGCACGAGTGGGGGCAACGGCGTCTTCAGCTACGGCGGCGACGCGTTCCCGATCTCGTCGTTCGGCGCGACGAACTACTGGGTGGACCCGGTGCTCGCGACGACGCTCCCGCCCGACACCAGCCCGCCCGTGGTCATGTCGGTGACGCCGCTCGACGGCTCGACGAGCGTGCCCCCGACGACCACGGCGTCGGCGATCTTCGACGAGCCCGTGCAGCCTGCGATGACCTCGTTCACGCTGACCGGACCTGGCAACACCCCGGTGCCGGGCACCACGTCCTACGACGCCGCTCTCCAGACGGCCACGTTCACTCCGTCGTCCCCGTTGGCGACCGGTACGACCTATTCCGCGTCGGTCGCGGGCGAGACCGACCTGGCCGGCAACGTGCAGGCCAACGCGACGCAGTGGACCTTCACGACCGCGACGGCACCCAACCCGCCGGGGTTGTGCCCGTGCAGCATCTGGAATGACGGCACCCAGCCCGGCATCCTCACCGTCAACGACCCTCGAGCGGTCGAGCTCGGTGTCCGGTTCCATGCGGATCAGGATGGTGTGATCAGCGGCGTCCGGTTCTTCAAGGGCCCGGGAAACGGAGGCGCCCACACGGCGAGCCTCTGGACGTCGACCGGCCAGCTCCTGGCCACCGCGACCTTCGCGAACGAGTCGACCACCGGGTGGCAGACCGTCACCTTCTCGTCGGCGGTGCCCATCACCGCGGGAACCGACTACGTCGCCTCGTACCACACCAACTCCGGCAACTATTCCGAGACGCCCGGACTTTTCACCGGCCAGGGCGCAGACGATCCGCCGTTGCACGCCGATGCGGACAACAGCCCGACGGCGCCCAACGGCGTCTTCACCTACGGGTCGGGAGGCTTCCCGACCTCGTCCGCCGCGGGTGCGAGCTATCTCGTCGACGTCGTGTTCACGCCGGGACTCGACGCGACGCCGCCCTCGGTGGTCACGACCGGTCCGACTGCGGGCACCACGAGCGTGCCCACGTCGATGGCGATCACCGCCACGATGAGTGAATCGATCCAAGCCGCGAGCGCCCACCTGACGGTCACCGGACCTGGTGGGTCGGTCGCCGGGGTGGTCTCGTATTCGCCGACCTCGCTCGTCGTGACCTTCACTCCCTCGACGCCCCTCAGCGCGGCCTCCACGTACACGGCCAGCCTCTCAGGAGCCACCGATCTGGCCGGCAACACGATGGTCGGTTCCACCACGTGGTCGTTCACGACGTCCGGGGCAGGCGCGTGCCCGTGCACCCTGTTCAGCTCGACACAGCGGCCCGGCACGGCCGACTCCGGCGACCCGAACGCCGTCGAGCTCGGGATGCAGTTCAGCCCGGATGCGAACGGCTGGATCACAGGCGTGCGCTTCTACAAGTCTGCGGCGAACACAGGAGTGCACACCGGAGCGCTCTGGACGTCGTCGGGCACGCTGTTGGCCAGCGGCACCTTCGGCGGTGAGTCGGCGACGGGGTGGCAGACGCTCACGTTCGGGACGGCCGTACCGGTCACGGCCGGAACGACGTACGTAGCCTCGTATTACGCGCCGAGCGGCCACTACTCCCAAGACGTCGGGTTCTTCTCGCAGCCCGACGACAACTCGCCGCTCCACGCGCCCGCTTCGACGACCAGCACACCCAACGGTCTGTACACGTACGCGGGAGCGGTCTTCCCGACCATCAGCAGTGGGGCGTCGAACTACTGGGTCGATCCGGTGTTCAGCTCGGTCGCGCCGGCGGGCGTGCAAGCCACGAGCTCGCCGGCGGCGACCTCGTCGCCCCCGCCGGTTCCGATGGCCGCTGCGCTGGCGATCGAGGACCGGACCCTTGCCTACGAGAGATCCGATGAAGAGCACGCGTCCTGACGAGGGAGATATGGATCCGATTGGAGTTGCCGTCATCGGCGCGGGGTACTGGGGACCCAACCTCATCCGCACCTTCCTCGCGAATCCGGACTGGGATCTTCGCTGGGTCGTGGACCGCGACGAGGAGCGCGCGAACAGCGCCATCCGCCATACGACCGGCGTCCGTGTCAGTCGCGACCTGGCGGACGCCCTCGACGATCCCGGGGTGCAGGCCATCGCGGTGGCCACGCCGGCCGGCACGCACACCGAGGTCGCGCTGGCCGCCCTCGACTCGGGCCGTCACGTCCTGGTCGAGAAGCCGCTCGCCTCCTCGTTGGCCGACGGCCGCAAGTTGGTCATGGTGGCCGAGCAACGCGAGCTGGTGCTCATGTGCGACCACACCTACTGCTACACCCCAGCCGTCCTGAAGATCCGCGAGCTGGTCGAGACCGGCGAGCTCGGTGACATCCAGTACGTCGATTCCGTGCGCGTCAACCTCGGACTGGTGCAAGCGGACATCGACGTGCTCTGGGATCTCGGTCCTCACGACCTGTCGATCCTCGACTTCATCCTTCCCGCTCACATGCGGCCCCGGCGCATCGGCGCATTCGGAGCCGATCCCGTCGGAGCCGGACACCTGTGCGTCGGCTACCTCACCATGCCGCTCGGTGGTGACGCCGTGGCCCACGTCCATCTCAACTGGCTGAGCCCGACCAAGGTGCGAACGACGCTCATCGGGGGATCCAAGAAGATGATCGTCTGGGACGACGTCAACCCGGCGCAGCTCCTGAGCGTGTACGACCGCGGCGTCGATCTGACCGCGCCGGCCGACGGCGACGCTCGCCACCAGGCCCACATCGCCTATCGGCTGGGCGACATGGTCGCCCCGTCGCTGCCGGAGCGGGAGCCGCTGCAGGGCGTGGTCGCCGAGTTCAGCGAGGCGATCCGCGAGCACCGTCCGGCCCTCACCGACGGGCGCGCCGGGCTGCGCGTGCTCGAGCTCCTGGACGCGGCCAGCCGGAGCCTCGAGCTCGGCGGGGCCTTCGTGGACGTGGAGGACGACCAGTGATCACCGACCCGACGACTTCGCCGACCGATGTGTCAGAGGCGATCGGGGGACGGCGGATCCTGATGACCGGTGGAGCCGGACTGGTCGGCTCGACGATCGTGGACGCACTCCTGCCGTACGAACCTTCCGAGATCGATCGTCTTCGACGACTTCAGCCGCGGACGCATGGCCAACCTGGCCGACGCCGTGGTGTCCGACCGCGTGAGGGTGATCGAGGGAGACATCCGTGACCGAGTGGCGGTCGCCGAGGCCACGCAAGGCATCGACCTCGTGTTCCATCAAGCCGCGATTCGCATCACGCGGTGCGCCGAGGAACCGCGCCTCGCCCTCGAGGTGTTGGCGGACGGAACCTTCAACGTCATCGAGGCAGCCGTCGATGCCGAGGTCCGTCGCGGTCGTCGCGGCATCCTCGGCGTCGGTCTACGGGCAGGCCGACGTGATCCCGACCGACGAGAGCCATCACCCCTGGAACAACGACACGCTCTACGGCGCGGCGAAGGCGTTCAACGAGGGCATGCTGCGCTCGTTCCACCAGATGCGGGGCCTCGACTACGTCGCGCTCCGGTACTTCAACGTGTACGGGCCCCGGATGGACATCTACGGCGTCTACACCGAGGTCCTGGTCCGCTGGATGGAGCGCATCGAGGCGCGGCGAGCCCCCGTTGATCCTCGGCGACGGCGACCAGACCATGGACTTCGTGCACATCGCCGACATCGCGCGGGCCAACCTGCTCGCCGCGGCGACGCCTCACGTCGACGAGGTCTTCAACGTCGCGACGGGCATCTCGACGAGCCTCCGAGAGCTGGCGATGGCCCTGGCCGAGGTCATGGGTGCCCCCGGGATGACCCCGGAGCACGGCCCGGAGCGCGCGACGAACGGTGTTCGGTCTCGTCGGGCGGACGTCACGAAAGCGCGCTGAGCTCCTCGGCTTCTCGGCGTCGATCGATCTCCACGAGGGGCTGGCCGACCTGGTGGACTGGTGGCGGGCGCAGCAGGGGGCTCTCGCCGAGGTCCTCCCGTGACGATCCCGGTCATGCGGCCCTGGCTGGGCCCCGAAGAGCAGGCGGCCGTCGCCGCGGTCATCGAGTCGGGATGGATCGCCCAGGGGATCCAGGTGCGATCGTTCGAGGAGCGCGTTGCCGCGGCCACAGGAGCAGTGCAGGGTGTCGCCGTCTCGAGCTGCACGGCCGGCTTGCACCTGGCGTTGCACCTCCTCGGCGTGGGACCCGGCGACGAGGTGGTGGTGCCTTCTCTCTCGTTCGTCGCCACCGCGAACGCGGTCGTGCAGACAGGAGCCCGGCCGGTATTCGCCGATGTGGACGAGGCGACCCAGAACCTGACCGTCAAGACGATCGAGGTCGCGTTGACGGAGCGGGCCGTCGCCGTCATGGTCGTGCACCAGGCGGGCGTCCCGGCCGAGTTGGGTCCGATCCGCGACCTCTGCGAGCGTCGTGGCCTGGCTCTCGTCGAGGACGCCGCATGCGCGCTCGGCAGCACGATCGACGGTCGAGCGGTCGGCGCAGACGCGGGCCTGGCCGTGTTCTCCTTCCACCCGCGCAAGATCGTGACGACGGGCGAGGGAGGCATGATCGTGACGAACCGGCCTGAGTGGGCCGAGCGACTGCGACGGCTCCGCGAGCACGGGATGGACCGGAGCGCGTTCGAGCGCCACTCGAGCGGGGGCGCACCCGTCCTCGAGTCGTATGTCGAGCCCGGCTTCAACTACCGCATGACCGACCTGCAGGCTGCGATCGGGTTGGTCCAGATGGGCCGCCTCGAGGACATCGTCGCGGAGCGACGGGCCCGCGCCCGTCGCTACCAGGAGCTGTTGCTGTCGGTTCCGGGGGTGCAGTTCGTGACGGACCCGCAGGGCGGAACCACGAACTTCCAGTCGTTCTGGATCGTCCTGCCCGATGAGTTCCCGGTCTCACGCGATGACGTCCTGGCCCGGTTGCGACGCGGCCGGGATCTCCGCCCGTCGGGGGATCATGGCCGCCCATCTCGAGCCTGCCTACGCGGCGCATCGGGTCAGCCTCCCCGTGACCGAGCGCCTGACGCGCCAGTCACTGATCCTTCCGCTCTACCACGGGATCACCGACGGCGATCAGGATCTGGTCGTCTCCGTGCTGCGGGCGGCCAGCCGCAGCCGCCGGGGGCTGTGACGATGAGCGCATCGGTCGTGACGCCGACTGCGTCACTCGAGATCCCGCTGGTGGATCTGGCGGCCCAGCACCGCGAGGTCGCCGACCTGGTGTCGGCGGGATTCGAGCGGGTCATGTCCGAGACCGCCTTCATCGGCGGCGCCGAGGTCGAGACCTTCGAGAGGGAGCTCGCGCGGTGGTGGGGTCGCGAGCACGTGATCGGCGTCGGCAACGGCACCGACGCCCTCGAGCTGATGCTCCGGGGGGCGGGGATCTGCGCCGACGACGAGGTCATCGTTCCCGCGAACTCATTCGTCGCCACCGCGGCGGCCGTCGCGAGGGTGGGCGCCAAGCCGGTGTTCGTCGACGTCGATCCCGGGCATCTGCTCATCGACCCTGCCGAGGTCGACGCACACCTCACGAAGCGCACGCGAGGCGTCATCGCCGTGCATCTCTTCGGTCAGATGGCACCGATGGAGGACCTCGCCGACGTCCTGGCGGGGACCCCCGCGCTGCTGTTCGAGGACGCGGCTCAGGCGCACGGCGCTCGTCGCCATGGGGCTGCCCCCGGCTCGATCGGGCTGGCCGCGGCCACGAGCTTCTATCCAGGCAAGAACCTGGGCGCCTACGGCGACGCGGGCGCGGTCCTGACCGACCGAGACGAGTTGGCGCGGCGTATCCGACTGCTCGGCAACCACGGCGAGGTGTCCAAGTACGACCATGCCGAGCTCGGTTTCAACTCCCGTCTCGACACGCTCCAGGCAGTCGTGCTCGGCGCGAAGCTGACCCGGCTGGTGGACTGGAACCGAGCCCGACGGGCGGCCGCCGAGCGGTACCACGTGCTCCTGAGGGATCTGCCGTCCATCTGGCTGCCCTCGACCATGTCCGGCAACGAGCACGTGTGGCACCTGTACCCCGTCCGGGTTAATCGTCGAGACGAGGTGTGCGAGGGCATGCGAGCGGAAGGGGTCATGGTCGGTATCCACTATCCGACCCCTCTCGCGTTCCTGCCCGCGTTTCGCGTCGCTCGGACACCGGCGAGGTGACTTCCCCCATGCCGAGGAAGCCGCCGACCGCCTGCTCTCGCTGCCGTTGCACCCGCACATCACCGAGCTCCAGCAGGAGCGGGTCGCCGCGCTCTGTGCCTCCCTCGTCGGCTGAGGTGATCCGCGGGCCGATGCCTAGGTGATCGAGGCGTCGCTGCTTCCGGGCCCGCTGCCGATGACGACCTCGACCCGGCGACCACCCATGTTGCGGGCAAGGTCGAGCGCTCGCTCGGCGTTGGCGAGGAAGTCCTCCGCGGTTTCGTCGGGAAGGTGGGGGAAGGCCACTCCGACACTGGCGCGGATGGCCGACTCGTCCACGTCGCCGATCGGTTGGGCGACTGCGTCAGCCAGGCGGTGGGCCAGCTCGAGGGTGTGGGCATAGGACGACGTCTCCTCGGACAGCAGCGCGAAGCATCCGTCCCCGAGCTCGTACAAGACGTCGTCGGCGCGCGAGATGGCGTCGATCCGATTGCCGACGGTCGTCGAGGAGATCGCGGTCGGTGATCGGCAGGGTCTGCTCGTCGGTCGGCTCGCCCTCGACCTTCTCGACCTGCACGACGGTAACGGCAACCGTGCTGTCGGGACCGTGTCGGCGCTCGAGGGCCCGGGCCACTCCCTCGATCATGAGCTCCCTGGCGTCTCCGCCACGCCCGTGACTGAACATCTGAGCGGGCGGGGCTGGTCCGTCGGTGCCCGTGGCCCCGGTCAGGGTGATCAGGTGCCCGAGCATCTCGCCCTGCAGACCGACGAGAGGTCGCGGCGTCAGGAGCAGCGTGATGCTCGGGCTCGGTCGCACTGCCAACGAGACCGTGACGGGCAGGTCGCTCCTGACGGCGCTCATGAGCGTTCCGGCCCATTCCACTCGAAGGGCGGAGAGCCAGCGCTGGCCGAGCGAGGCCAGACCCGACAGGCCCGTGAGCGTGCTCCACGCCTGATTGGAGAACGTCGCCTGAGCGTCGGGGTCGACGATCAGCATGGGCACCGGAAGCCCGGCGCCGAGCAGCGCCGCCGAGGTCGTGACCGTCGCCATGTCGATCCACTGAGGCGAGACGCCGGGCGCGGCCATGAGCAGATCCACCAACCCGTCGGCCGACAGAGGCTCGCTCAGGATCGGTCCGTGGTCGGGACAGCGGGCCGCCTGGACCACCTCAGGAGGTCGCATGACCTCGACGGCGTCCCCGACCCCCCGCTGCCCGCAGGCGCAGATCACGCCGAAACGGGATCCCCCAGTAGAGCTCTGCTCGCTCACCGTCGCGCCTTTCATACGTTCCCCCCCACGCGCAGCCTGTGTCGACCGCCTGAAGCTGAGCGGATTGGAACCTGAAGTTCTGCTGAATTTCCTTCCCTTTGCCCCGTTCGCACGCGACGATGGGGGTCCGGGCGACGCAGGGCGAAGTGGAGGGACGTAGACAATGACTGCGACAGCAGCCAGGGTGCTCGTTGTCGATGATGACCCATTCATGTGCGAGGCGTTGGCGATGGCGTTGGGCACAGAGGGCTATCAGGTGCGGACCGAATCGAACGGCACCTTCATCCAGAACAGCATCACCGAGTTCCGCCCGTCGGTCGCGCTCGTGGACCTGAAGCTGCCCGGACGGGCCCGACGGCTTCGCCATCACCCGGCGACTGCGGGCGATGAGCGACATGCCGATCATGTTCGTCAGCGCGTCCGACCGGGTCGAGGACCGGCTGACGGGCTTCCGGCTCGGCGCCGACGACTTCCTCACCAAGCCGTTCGTCATGGCCGAGTTGCTCGAGCGGGTCAAGGTCCTGCTGCGCCGCTCCAACCTCGTGACGCTCGCCGGTGCTCGAGGTGGGCGACATCCGGATCGACGATCGCTCCCATGTCGCCACGCGGGGTGGCCACGTGCTCCCGTCTGCGCCACCTCGAGTACAAGCTGCTGTCCGTCTTCTGCCGGCACGCCGGTCAGACGCTGTCGAAGACCCAGCTGCTCGATGCGGTGTGGGGCTTCGCCCTCTCCGACGTCAACCTCGTCGAGGTGCACGTGAGCCACCTGCGCCGCAAGCTCGAGGCGCACGGCCCGAGGGTGATCAAGACGATCCGCAGCGTCGGCTATGTGCTCGAGACCGAGCCGGCCGTCTCCTGACAGCCGGCGCGCACGCGACCGCCGGTGATCGATCCGACTGCGTTCCCCCGTCAGAGACAGTCCAGCGGTGACTCACCGCGTGTCCGTGGTCGTCCCGGCCTACAACTACGGCCGGTATCCTCGAGGACTGCGTGCGAAGCGTCCTCGACCAGCACGGCGTCGACGTCGACGTGCTGATCCTCGACGACGCCTCCACCGACGACACCGCGGCCCGAGCGACCCGACTGGCCAGCCGCGATCCCCGGGTCCGGGTGATCCTCCACCTCACCAACCGGGGCCACATCGCCACCTTCAACGAGGGTCTGTTCGCGGTCGACGGCGAGTACGTCGTCCTGCTCGACGCCGACGACATGTTGCCGCCGGGGTCGCTGGCCAGGGCGGCCGCGCTGCTCGAGGCCCATCCCGAGGTCGGGCTTCGTGTTCGGTCGCCCGCTCACGTTCGAGGCGACGGCCTCCCAGGCCGACGAGCGAGCCGCTCCGCGGGATGGACGATCTGGGAGGGCCACGAGTGGATCCGCCAGCGATGCCGCAACGGCGCGAACCCGATCGCCACACCCGAGGTCGTGATGCGCACGTCGGTCATGCGGGCGACCGGAGGCATGAAGCCGTCCCTTCCCCACACCGGTGACTTCGAGCTCTGGATGCAGCTCGCCGCCCGGGCCGTCGGTCGGGCGGGTCAACGGTCCCCCGCAGGGCTACTACCGGATCCACCCCGACAGCATGCAGCGCACGATCTACGCGGGCGTCCTGGTCGACCTGCAAGGCCGACGCGACGCGTTCGACTCGCTGTTCGAGGGACCTGCCGGTGACCTGCGCGACGCCCATGAGCTCCACGACCGGCGCCCGCCGGCGCCTGGCCTCGCAGGCCCTCGACCGCGCCTGTCGCGCCTACGACCGGGGACGGACGGGCGTGGTGCCGGTCGACGAGCTGGTCGACGTTCGCGCTCGAGACGTGGCCCGACGCCCGGGAGCTCCCGAGGTGGCGAGCGCTCGAGCGCCGTCGCGCCTGTGGATCCCACGGGGCGAGGGTCATGCCGCCGTTCGTGGCGGGGGCGCTGGTTCGCCGGGCTTCCGAGGAGCTGAAGAAGCGTCGCTGGGAGCGGACGGGCGTCCTGTGAGCGAGCTCGTCCAGGTGGCCCCCGCCCCTGGATTCGATGCAGCTCTTCGGAAGGCGGTCGTTCGGCGCCAACAGCTGGGAGTTCGCGCCTCGGGCGTCATGCCACCGTTCGTCGCACGCGCCCTGCATCGACGGGCGGGCGACGAGATCGGTCGTCCACGTTGGCGACGGACCGGCGCACGATGAGCGCGGACACCGAGCCGAGATCGGCGAGCTTCGGATCGCAGCTGCGCCGCGGCACCATGTGGAGCACGCTCGACGTGGTCGTGGCCAGGTTCGGTCAGTTCGCCCTCGGCGTGGTCATCGCCCGGCTCCTCGCCCCAGCCGACTTCGGCGTGTTCGCGGTGGCCCTGGTCGTGCACGTGATCGTGATTGGCGTGAGCGAGCTCGGCGTCACGGCCGCGCTGATCCGGGACGAGAACGCCGACGTCCGCCGCAGCGGCCCCACCGTCCAGACGATCGCGCTCGTGACCAGCTGCGTCCTCGGGGCGCTCATGGCGCTCAGCGCGCCGGTCCTGGCCAACCTTCTCGGCTCACCCCGCGCGTCGGGAGCGATCGCCATCATGGCGATCAACCTGCCCCTCGCCGGTCTCGCCGCCGTCCCGGCCGCCCTGCTGCGTCGCGACTTCCGAATGGATCGCATCTTCGTCGCCGACACGTCCAACGTCGTCGCCACCGGCATCGTCGTCATCCTGCTGGCCACCCACGGATGGGGGCCGATGGCGCTGGCATGGTCATGGGTCGCCGGCCAGCTGCTCACGACGATCCTGATGAACACCTACAAACCGGGTCGGTTCCGGCCGGGGTGGAACCGGGGCGAGGCGGGACGGCTCCTGCGGTTCGGCCTGCCGTTGGCCGGCGCCAACATCATCTCCTTCTCGATCCTGAACGTCGACTTCGTCATCGTGGGTCGCCTGCTCGGGGCGACCGCCCTCGGGCTGTACGTCCTGGCCTTCAACATCTCGGGCTGGCCGATGAACGTGTTCGGCTCGGTCGTGCGCAGCGTGTCGCTGCCGAGCTTCGCCCGGCTGCGCCGTGACGGCGACGTCGATGCCCGACCGCCTCGCGGCGGCCCTCCGCCTGCTGGCCAGCATCACGCTCCCCGTCTGCTTCCTGCTCGGCGCGCTGGCCACGCCTCTGATCAAGACCGTCTACGGCGAGAAGTGGGCGCTCGCGGCCGCTGCGCTGGTCGGGCTGTCCATCCTCGGTGCGGCGCGGGTGCTGATCGAGCTCATCAGCGACTTCCTCATCTCGTTCGGGTCGCACGCGTGCCGTCTTCGTCGCCCAGCTCCCGTGGCTCGCGGGGCTGATCGTCGGCCTGCTGGTCGGCGTGCACACTCACGGCATCGCCGGTGCTGGTGCAGCCCAGGCCATCGTGTCGGTGGGCCTGATGATCCCGATCTACCTGTTGTTCCTCAGCCGCGCCGGGGTCTCGCCCAGGAAGATCATGGGGTCGCTGCTGCCGCCCACGATCTGGGCGGCTGTCGCGGCTGGGGTGGCCTTCGTCGTTGCGGGGCGCGCGTCCAACCCCGTCATCGCCACCCTCATCGGCGGTTCGGCCGGGGTGCTCGTGTATCTCGCGGCCAACGGCAAGGCCCTGCTCGGGGCCTACCTCGCCTTCAAGGCATCGCGAGCGGCCGACGCCGACGCCCAGACCGGCGGGGACGACGAGGCACCGACGACCGCGGCGACCGGCGTGCATCCCGTCGAGCCGCTCGACCAACCGGTCGGGGTCGGGGTCTTCGGAGAGACCACTTGACCGCCGATTCCTCGGGGTGGCGCGACGCCGTGCGGCGGGTTGCCGCCCTTCCGGGACTCATCTGGCGGGTCGCTCGGCGCGACGGCCTGCGGGTCACCACCGGAGCCACGCTGGCCAGGGCGGGGGAGCGTCTGATGGCCGGGAGCCGGCCGGCGGCCATCGATGCCCGGGCCGCCGACGTCCTCGCTCCGATCGGCCACCCGCCGGTGAGCCCGCCCGTCGCCGGATCCTCGGGCTCGGCGCTCACGATCAACTGGATCGTCAACCCACCGACCGAGCAGTCCGGGGGGATGCAGACGCTCATGCGCGTCATCAGCCTCCTCGAGTCGCGCGGCCACGACTGCCGGATCTATGTGCTCTACAAGGGACTGCAGCGCGACCTCGATGCGCACCGCGAGATCGCGCGCCAGCGGTTCCCGTCGGTGCGGGCGTCGATCGAGGACGTGAGCGACGGCATGCGCGCCGCCGACGCCGTGTTCGCCACCGCATGGCCGACTGCCTACGTCGCCCGGGCGGCGACGGCGCCCGGCGCGCGTTTCTACCTCGTGCAGGACTTCGAGCCGGCCTTCTACCCCGCGAGCAGCAATGCGATCCTCGCCGAGGAGACCTACCGGTTCGGCTTCCACGGACTGACCGCCGGGCCGTGGCTCAGCACCAAGCTGCGGCGCGACTATGGGATGAGCTGCGACTCGTTCGATCTCGGGGTCGACCTCGAGATCTATCGGTTCGACGAGGCCGCACGGCGCAGCGGTGTCGTCTTCTACGCCCGACCCGACACGCCCCGACGGGGCTTCGAGCTCGGGATGATGGCCCTCGAGCTGCTGGCCCGACGCCAGCCCGAGATCGAGATCCACCTGGTCGGCCAGCCGATCCGGTGGCGCCATCCCGGCTTTGCCTTCGTGGACCACGGCCATCTCGCGCCGACTGAGCTGGCTGCGCTGTACCAGAGCTGCGCCGCGGGTCTGGTCCTGTCGCTCACGAACTTGTCCCTGCTCCCCAACGAGCTGTTGGCCGCGGGCTGCATCCCCGTCATGAACGATGCCGAGAACACGCGGGCTTCGTGCGACAACCCGTGCGCCCGCTTCGCCGGTGCGCTGCCCGATCAGCTGGCCGACGAGTTGTGCTCGGTGATCGAGGCTCCCGACGCCGCGGAAATCCGGGCCGCCGCCGCCGCCCACGTGGCCCGGCACTCGTGGGAGCACGTTGCCGACCAGCTCGAATCCGGGCTCCGGCGGGGTCTCCAGCTCGCCACGCAGGGTGCCACATTCAGTCAAGGGCCGGCCGGGCTTCAGGCTGGCTGCAGCTGACGCGACCAAATCTGGTTGATGTGCCTGGCGTCACCGCCGCGGCAACGATCAGGACGAGGCGGATCCAACGAACTCGCGTCGGCCGGCGCGAGGAGCAGCGACGCGCTCGGGCTTGCGACCGCGGGCGGGCACGCCGCCGGTCTGACCTCCGGTGAGGCGCCACATCGCGCCGGCGACCCCGAGCAGCATGAAGAACACGCCCATCAGCATCGTGTAGCTCATCATGTCGGCCGTGGCGAACATGATCATCATCGCCACCGCCGTGCCTGCCAACGCCTGCGAGATCTCCCGGGTCTGCGGGTCGGTCGAGCGGAGGCGGGCCCCGCGTGCGGTGAACATCATGATCATGAAGAGCAGGAAGAGCGCCAAGAGTCCGACGGCGCCGGTCTCGGTGGCGGTGTAGAGGTACCAGTTGTCGAAGATCTGCTTCGTCGCCGGGTAGAGCGTGTTGAATCCCCGCCCGAACCACGGGTGCTGCAGGAAGTAGTGACCGGCGATCTGATAGCGCTGGGTCCGCGCCGTGGTGCTGTCGTCCTGGTTGATCTTGGTGAACAGCGCGACCAGGGTGCCGATCAGGCCCGGGATGGCGGCCCGCAGCGCACCGACCGAGACGACCAGGACGACCAGCGCCCTGCCCCGACGCCTCCACGTCCAGTCGACGGCGATGGCGAGCATGCCGATCGTGGCGGCCACGATGCCGGTCCGGGTCAGGGCCATGGGGAGCACGGCGCCGATCAGCGCCACCTCGACCCAGGCGATCTGCCTCGAACGCCGCCCCTTGGCCCGGAACGCATAGATCACCGCCAACGGCAGGGTCAGGCCGAGGAGCGATCCCAGCTCGATCGGGTGCAGCGTCGTGGACTGCACCCGGAGGAACAGCGACCGGCCCTGGTCCTGGAGCACCTCGTTGCGGGTCAGACCGGGGATGGTCAACGACTGCGCAGGGTTGTAGCCCGTGAGGAACTGGATCAGCCCGAGGGCGGCGACGAACGAGACGCCGTGGACGAGGCGGTGCAGCAGCGTGTGGACTCGCTCGAGGCTGGTGATCCCGTCAGCGGCCAGGAGGGCCACGCCGCTCAGCGCGGCCAGGTTGAGGAGACCCCGCTCGGCCCCGAGACCTTCTTCGACCAGGAACGGACGGGTGAAGAGAGGCACCAGGCTGGCCAGCACGCTGAGGATGACGAGCAGCAGCGCGATCCGCACGGGTTGGCGACCGCGGTCGACGCCCTGGCCGGAACCGAGCTTGGACAGCGCCCACCAGGCCAGGAAGGCGATGCCGATCAGGTTGGCTGGGGTGCCGCTGGCGCCGATCGCCTTGATCACGAGCGGGGACGGGATGCAGAACGAGAGGATCAGGAACAGCGTTAGTGCGGTGACGGCGTCGATGCGCGATCGGAGCGACGCCTGCACCGAGCGGATCCGGCCCTGTGGCCCCTGCGCCTGTTCGCCTGCGAGCCCGGGGTCCGCGGTTCGTGCCGGTGGGTCCACGGGGCTCCCGGAGCTAGTTGTCGGCGTGCTCGGACACGCCGCCCAGCTTCGACACCGACGCGAACGACGAGTCGGCCAGCAGATCGAGGAGCGCGTGTTCCCCGTCGTCGCCGCCCGGTGAATCGCCGGATCCATCCTCGGGGTCGTCCGTGAGGTCCAGCGCGTCATCCTCGCCCTTCTCGGCGGCTCGGCTCGGCTCGGCTTCCTCCTCGCTCTGCTTGTTCCGGGCTCGGGCCAGCAGCATCGAGTCGGCGAGGAAGGTCAAGCCGAGCGAGACGATGAGACCGATGGCGACCACGACGATGAGCGCCTTGATCTTGGCGCCGATGATCTCGGTCGCGTGCTGCGGTTGCGCGATCTGCGATTCCTTGATGAAGCTGCCAGGCGTGGCCACTCCCGTCTGGCGCACGATCAGCTCTTTGTCCAGCGCACGGATGAGCAGGTGGTACGAATGCAGCGCCGCCTCTGGTGTGGCCGCCGTCGTCGACAGCGCCAGCACCGGTGTGGACCCGACCGGCGGCGTGACCGTGTAGGTCGGGCTCGCCCCGGCAGCCACCAGGCTGTCCTTGAACGTGTTCGTCACGAGGTCCTGGGCGATGACGTTGGCGAAGATGGCAGTGGAGCTGTCGAGGGCCTGGTAAGGGTTGACGTTCGGGTCGGTGGCCGTACCCGCCTGCGTGGGCAGGAAGACGATGCTGCCGCTCGCCTGATACGACGGCTTGACCTTCTTCACGACCAGCCCGGCGGCCATGGCGAACACCACCAGGCAGGGAACCAGCACGTACCAGCGTCGGCGTAGCACTCGTACCGAGGTCCAGAACTCCATCGTTGCTCCTCCAACCGGACATCCGGTTCGCCCACCGCCCGTGGCAATTCGTCTCCATGACGGTACTACGGATCCGCCCCCCGGTCGCCTCGGCCACCAGGGTATTTCCCAGTCAGACCGGCGCGGATGGCATCTTCGCGGCTGACTCGTAGGACTCACGCTGCGTGGCCGGTTGCCGCGTGTCTTCATTACAGTACGGTTACGTGAATCGGGTGACCGCCGAGGGGCAGGACGAGCTCCAGATCAGCTCGCGATGAGCGGTCCCTCGCGCTGGTGGACGGTGTGTCGGTCGAGAAGCAGCCGGAGGGAGCGTGGGTCTCCGATGACGCCGAAGACGGCGCTGGGCGAACCGCTCCGAGAAAATCTCCGCGAACATGCTGGTCACCCTGCGTGTGGCCAACGTGACCCCGACTCGGACCCGCTCGTCGCCGGTCCCCGCCTGACCAGCTTCGACGCGATAACGCGCGGCGGGGTGCAACCGCGCCGAGCGCGAAGAGCTCGAGCTCCGGGACCGACTGTTCAGCCCGGGGCCATGTGGGATGCACCTGTGGTCGTCATGGATTTGTTACATTCGCCCTGGAGCCGATCGAAGGCCGCTACTAGGTCGCACGACCCACAAACCACTCAAGGTCGGCCGCAGACCCATCCGATACCTCTCACAGCCCTTCCACCGGACTGTTTGGCTCGACGGTCGAGCATCCAGCTGGGCGACCAACGCCAGTCACTCTGAGGAAACTCATGACCAGATCTGTAGCAACGCGCGCCCTTCTTTCGTTCAGCGCCGCCCAGCGTCGCCTCCTGGCGGCGATCGTGTGCACGGCGATGCTCGGCACGCTGGCGGCCACCGGCCCACTGCTGTTCGGGTCTGCTTCGGCGTCCGGGCAGGTGGAGACCATCTTCGGGTCGGCCGTGCCGGCCAATCCGAGTGACCCCGACTCGTCTTCGGTCGAGATCGGTACCCGCTTCGAGGTCATGAGCGCCGGCACCATCACGGGCGTCCGCTTCTACAAGGGTGTGGGCAACACCGGCACCCACAAGGGCACCGTGTGGGGTCCCCACGGCCACGTGTTGGCCACCGCCACCTTCACCAATGAGACGTCGATCGGTTGGCAGAGCGCCACGTTCTCGACGCCGCTGGCCGTCAAGGCCGGCGTGATCCTGGTGGTCTCGTACCACGCCAGCGTCGGGCACTACTCCGACGACGCCGGGTACTTCGCCGGCCACGGCGCCGGGACCGGTGACGTCCGGGCGTTGCCCGACGTCTCGACCGGCCACAACGCCCTCTATCGGTATGGCTCGACCACCGAGTACCCGACGGGAACCTGGCGCTCGTCGAACTACTGGGTCGACGTCACCTTCGTGCCGAATGTCGCAGGCGGCACGACCACGACGGTCGATCCGACCACCACCCAGGCTCCCACCACGACGACCACCGCCCCGACCACGACGACGACCGCGCCGACCACCACGACGACCGCGCCGACCACCACGACGACCGCCCCGCCGCCGCCCGGCGGGTGCGGGCTCACCGAGTCGGCCGAGTCCTGCTGGGCCTCGAACACCGGCGTCCCGGGCTGGACAGAGACCCAGATCCTTGCCGGCCAGAGTCCCCTGAAGCACGTGGTCGGTGACGTGACCGTCACCCAGGCCGGCGCGGTGATCAGCAACGAGTGGATCGACGGCTGCATCGCGGTCAAGGCCAGCAACGTGACCATCGAGGACGTGCTGATCCACACGCCCGACAAGTGCAAGGGCGGCAACCAGCACTCGGCCGGCTCCGCCATCGACACCGGCAACGGTGACGGCGGCGCAGGTTCGATCACCAACCTTCAGGTTGTCGACACCGAGATCGACGGCATGGATCCGGGCGTCGACTCGAATGCGATCGGCACCGACAACTTCACCTGCCTGCGCTGCAACGTCCACGGGCGGGCCAAGGGCGCCTATATCGACACCAACGTGGTGATCCAGGACAGCTACTTCCACGACAACGACACGCCGGGCACCGACCACCTCGACGACATCTTCTTCGACGGCGGCGCAGGCCACATCACCATCGAGCACAACTGGATCTCGATGAAGGGCAGCTACGTCACCGCTGCCGTCGGGATGGTCAACGACTATCCCGGTTCGTACGCCACGGTCGACTCGAACTACCTCGAGGGCGGTGCGGGCGCCGACCTCGTCTGCGGTGCTGCGTCGGCCAAGGGCGTGGCCTACTTCCACCACATCGTCGTGACCAACAACGCGCTCTCGCCCCGCAACGGGTATGGCGGCACTGACTTCACCTACGCCTTCGATCCCTCGCAGCCGGGCAACGTATGGACGAACAACTACAACTCGGACACGCTCACCCCGATCGGCCAGCCGGGCGTCGACTGACCTCGACCGACCCGTGTGAGGTGCCCGTCCTGACCGGGCACCAGGCAGGCGGAAGTCGGGGCCTCCGCTAGGATCTGTCGGAGTGGGACCCCGGGTGAGATGGCGTCGCTGGAGACAGCGGATGTCGGCGCCCGACGACGAGGCGCCGACGTATGTCTGCATGGCGGGCATCGACTGGTGGTACAAGAGCCACGCCCATTCCGAGGTCCAGTTGATGCGTCGGGTGGCCCGCACGCGTCGGGTGATCTTCGTCAACAGCATCGGGATGCGGATGCCGGTGCCGGGCCGCACCACTCAGCCGATGCGTCGGATCCTCGACAAGGCGCGCAGCGTGATGCACTTCGTCCGCCGACCGGTCCCCGCACTCGACCGCTTCTACGTGATCAGCCCGGTGAGTCTCCCGTTCTATGGGAGTCCGACCGGGCGCGCCCTCAACCGGCATCTGGTGCGGAGCCAGCTCCGGGCCGTGTACCTGGCCCTCGGAGATCCGCGCCCCGATCTACCTGATCACCCTGCCCACCGGCTGGGAGGTCGTCGAGCCCCTGGCCCGGCGTTCGCTGGTGGTCAACAAGGCCGACAAGTTCTCGACGTTCCCCGACGTCGACAGGGCCTACATCGCCTCGCTCGAGCAACGGCTGCTCGACGAGGCCGATCACGTGCTCTATGTCAGCCGGGCGACTGATGGCCGATGACGCCGCATCGGTCGACGGCCGTGGCGTGTTCCTCGACCACGGTGTCGATCTCGAGCGCTTCACCCACCAGCCCCGCGAGTCCGAGCCCGATGATCTGGCGCAGATCCCGCACCCGCGGGTCGGGTACTTCGGCAACCTCGCCGACTACCGCGTCGACTTCGACCTGCTCGAGCGGGTGGCCCGCGAGCTGCCGGATGTGCAGCTCGTCCTGGTGGGCGAGGCCACGACGTCGATGGCGCGCTTCGACGAGCTGGCGAACGTGCACTGGCTCGGTGCGCGGCCCTACGAGGAGATCCCGCGCTACGGCTCGGGCTTCGACGTCGGCATCATGCCGTACCTGCGCAACGAGTGGATCAGGAACAGCAACCCGATCAAGATGAAGGAGTACCTGGCCCTCGGCCTGCCCGTGGTGTCGACCGAGGTGCCCGAGGTGGCGCGCTACACCGACTGGTTGCTGATGGCCGACAGCCCCGACGATTTCGTGGCCAAGGTGCGAAGGGCGCTGGACGGCGGTGCGCCCTCAACGCCGTCCGGGCGGCGGGCGGCGGTCGCGCCCTACTCGTGGGACGAGCGGGCGGCGGAGCTCATCCGCATCGCAGAGTCGAGTTCGTCATGACCGATCGCGGACCGGTTCGGGGCCCGGGGCTGATCCAGGCTGTGAACGCGCAGGACGAGGCTCCATTGCTGACCGTCGTCATCGTCACCTACAACAGCGCGGCCTACATCGGTCCGTGCCTCGAGAGCCTGCTGCCACAGGTGCCGACCGACGGGTCGCGAGTGGTGGTCGTCGACAACGCCTCGAGCGACGGGACGGCCGAGCTCGTCGAGCGCCGATGGCCGGACGTGCAGGTGATCCGCTCGGAGGTGAACCTCGGGTTCGGTCGGGCCTGCAACCTCGGCGCAGCCAGCTCCGACACCGTCTACGTGGTTCTCCTCAACCCCGACACCACCGTGCAGGCGGGCTGCCTCGATGCCCTTGTCGACGTCGCCCGGCGCCGCCCCGAGGCGGGTCTGTACGGAGGCCGGACGATGAGCGCCGATGGCACCTCCGACCCGAGATCGTGCTGGGGCCGACCGACCTTGTGGAGCCTTGCGTGCTTCGCGTGCGGCTTGTCCAGCATGTTCCCCTCGAGCGAGCTCTTCAATCCCGAGGGCATCGGTGGATGGAGGCGCGATCGCGAGCGTCAGGTCGACGTCGTGAGCGGGTGCCTGTTGCTCACGCGTCGTGACCTGTGGCAGCGGCTGGGCGGCTTCGACGAGCGCTTCTTCATGTACGGCGAGGACGCTGATCTCTCGATCCGGGCCAGTGCGCTCGGGTACATGCCTGTGGTCACGCCGGCAGCTGCGCTGGTCCATCTCGTGAGCGCGTCGTCGGCCGCGGTCGACAAGGAGATCCTGCTGTTCCGGGGGAAGGCCACACTCGTTCGCAAGATCTGGACCGGCCTCCGGCAGCGACTGGCTGTCTTCCTGCTGCTCACCGGTGTCGCCGTCCGGGCCCGCATGGCGCGAGGGGTGCGTTCGCTGCTGCCCCGCCCCGATCGTCCGGATCGGCGGGCGCCGGCGAGCACCTGGTCCGAGGTCTGGCGCCGACGGGGGGAGTGGAGCCGTGGCTGGTGACCCGGCGGCCCGGACGAGGCCGACCCGTGAGGACGCAGCCCCCGAGGTGCGATGCCCCGAGTGTGGCGTCGTCGTCGGCGCGGACTGGGACTGGTGCAAGAGCTGCGGGTTCGACCCCGATCACCTGGGCCCGGCGTCGGCCGCCCGCGCGAGGGCCAGTCGAGCCGACGTTCGTGCGGCCCCGGTGATCGGGGCCGCACCTCCCGTTGGACAACCTCCCGCCGTCGCGGCTTCCGTCACGGACGGTGCGCCGTCACCTCAGGCGAACTCGGTCTCGCGGGCTCGCTCGAACCGTGCCGTCTCGACACCTGCGCTCCCGTTCATCGGCGTTCCCCCGTCCGGAGTCCTCCTGGTCGCTCCCAAGCGTCGACTCCCCAACCGTCGCGTGGTGCTCATGGTCCTCGGGCTGGTCGCGGTGCTCGCCGCCGTCGCGGCGCTGGGGGTGGCGCGGCAGGGGCCGTCGTCGTCCAGCCGCGAGCACGAGCTCTCCAAGCTGCTCATCCAGCAGTCCGACCTGCCGTCGGGGTGGGTCCCCGTCCCCCCGACGAGCCTGGTGGCCGCGCCCCAGATCGCGTGCCTGACGGGCTCGGGAACCGTATCCGCCTCGTCTCCCGGGGTCGTCGTCGCCACGGCCTACCGAGCGCCCGCGGGCATTCCGAACGTCATCGAGCAGATCGAGAAGTACACGCCGCCCGGCGCCGCCAAGAGATTGTCCGAGCTGCAGGGCATCGCCCTGCACGGCTGTCCTGGGCCATCCCAGGCGGCGAACCAGTCCGGTCTCGTGTTCTCGCCGGCACGCGTCCTCACCAGTCCCACCTGGGGGGACGCCTCGTCGATGTACTCGATCGACATCGGTCACGACACGAACGTGGTGGTGTTCGTGGGTCGCCTCGACGGTTACGTCGTGCTGACCCAGGTCGAGAGCCGGGTGCCGGTCAACGCCCGAGTCGTCTCGGCGCTCGTCACGACGGCGATGGCCCGCGTCCGAGCCCTCGGCTGACCTGGAGCCTGGCTCAGAGGCGCTCGAGCCAGATCGATCCCGGTCCGGCCCACTCGAGCGAGTCATGGGCGATCGCGCCGAACCTGTCACGGTGGTTCGTCCAGAGCCAGTTCGACCACAACGCCACGCGCCACCGCGACGAGTCGGCCAGCAGCGCCTGCAGGAGGTAGGGCTCGAACCAGTCGCGCCGCTGCTCCAGCCATTGGTCCGGCAGCTCGAACGGCCAGAAGATGTCGTGGATGTGGACCCACACGCCCGGCGGGAGCTGAGGGAGCACCTGCAGGTACAGGTAGACGACGTCGGAGCCGGACTTGACCACGTGCGACGAGTCGATGAAGAGGATGTCGTTGGCGCGGAGATCGGTGAGCTCATGGGGCTCGAGTGCCTGGACCTGCCGCTCGACGATGGTCACCCGCTCGTCGTCGTCACGGCGGAGCAACGAGCGGAGCCGATCGGTGTTCGGCTCGATGAAGGTGAGCTGCACGTCTGAGCCTGTGGCGTCGGCCCAGTCCAATGCAACGGCCGACGAGAACCCCGAGCCGACCTCGATCACGCGTGATGGGCGTAGCTCCGAGAGCATGCCCCAGTACACGTCGGCATCGGCCGACGGATACCACTCGTTGTCCGGCTGGTAGCGACCGCCCGGAGGCATCGCATGGGAAAGCACCCGGTCGAGCATCGTCAATTGCGCCTGGTCGTCGAGCACGATGCCCGGTGGCGCGCGCCGCGTGGACCGGGCCGCCTCAACGTCGTCGGGACTCGACACCGGCGAGTAGAAGTGTCCCGGCGGCGCATAGAGGGGCGTGCGCATCACGGTCGCCGCGTTCGACACGCGCCGTCCCAGATGGCGCAACGACGTCAACGTCTTAGTCATCGGTGCGACCGACCCGTCGGATGCGCTCGCGCGTCCGCCGTGCCGCGTCGGCGAGGATCGGCGGGGCGAGCCGCGAGGCGAGGCCCGGTCTCGCCGACGGCGCTCGCCGCCACGCCTCACCCGGCCGCGGCTTGAACGCCGTCGTCCGCGAGGAGCTGATCTCGGCGGCCGGCCGGCCGTTCGTGTAGTAGTAGAGCGCGAGCGACCGGCGGGTCCGGCCGGCCGGGCACGCGACCGGCTCGGGATGTCCGTGCAAGCTGTCCTCGGTCGTGCTGAAGATGACGCAGCGATTGGCGAGCGGCACGATCCGCTGGCGGCACTCGCGCATCTCGCGGTCCCACAGTTCGAGAGCGCCACCCCATTGGGGCTGCCAGTCGGGGTTCAGGTAGAGCAGAAGGTTCAGCCGCCGGTCGAGCAGCAGCCGGTTGTGCCAGTTGAAGTCGGCGTGGATGTCGAGATGTCCTCCGGACTCGATCTGGTGCAGGCCACCGCCCCAGTAGTGGGGATCGGGGATCAGCCCCTCGATGCCGGTGAGCCGTTCGAGGAACCCGACCATCGTCGCCGAGTTGAACTCTGCCAGCACCTGGCGAATGACGTCGGGCATGGCCGAGGGATCCTCGGATGCCAGCTTCACCTCCTGGTCGCTGTCGAACCGCCGCCAGTCGAGCTCGTCGGGCTCGGGGAACGCGGTGAGGAGATGGTCCAGCGTCGGCCCGGGCAGGAAGTCGTCGATCACGATGTGGGGGAACGGCTCCGCGTGCTGGTAACGGGTGGCGTTGGCGGATGCGAAGCTCCCGAGTCGATCGCCGTCGAAGAAGAACGGCGAGCGTGCCGAGCTGGTGAGCGCGTCAGATGGCATCGAGGTACTCCAGATCCTGAGCCGTGCGTCGGTCCGGCGGGGTGAGCAGCACCTGCGCGACCTTGAGCCCGCCGGCCTGGAGGCGGACCACCGGTTCGGGTCCGAGTCGGGACGGCAACACACCCATGTGCCCGACGCGCGGCGGATCCGCCGGCCAGACGGACAGGCTGGCTCGCGCCGCGGCGACGCGGTCGAGATCACCCCAGAACTGGGTGAGCACCGCGCCCGGCCAGGCCTGGGCGAGGTCGTCCAGCTGCGTGTCGGTCAGGACGGAGCCACCGGTGGGTGTCAAGGCCACCACGACGGCGTCGGGGTCAGGTCCGTCGAGCAGCCCGTCCGGGCTCGCCGCCGAACGCACGGTGGCGCCGGCCCCGACCAGGCCGCGGATCATCGGTTCGAGGAACGGGTTGTCGCAGAGCAACACGACGTCGCCCCGGTAGGCAGACACGCCGGCGTCGGCCAGCTGGACGGCGGCCATCAGGCCCAGGTAGCCGAACACGTCGATCCGTGGGTGGCGTTCGTTGGTCCCCGCGACCAGCACGCCCCGGTCGAGGAGCGTATCGAGGTCGAGGTCGTGCCGGCCGGCGTCGATCTCCCAGGCCTCGAACATCAGCGGGAGCGCGGTGCCGGGTCGCATCGCGGCGATCGCACCACCCTCGATGGGTCGCAGGTGCCCGCTGTTGGTCACCACGTCGGCGTGCGCGAACAGCTCTGCCCGCACATCGGTGGTGATCACGATCCGGTCGGCGACTCCGAGCTCGTCGGCCAGCGCGGTCGTCTCGGCGACCACCTCGGCCACGGTTCCGTGTCGAGTGTCGCGTGTTACCGCGTCCACGTGGGTCGCCCCGGCGAGGGCGGCCAGCACCGGCGTCACGACGTAGGGACCGGTGGCCGCCTCGGTCAGGACGGCCGCACCGGTGAGGTCGAGCTCGAGCGACTCGACCGCCCGCCGCACGAGGCGCGCCAAACGGGTCATCGATCCTCTCGAACTGCGGGGCCGCGCAAGGTCATCGAGATCGCTCGGTGCAGCCGTGGCGGTCATGGCTCAGCGGGTGACCAGGGTGTCGGGCGTGGCGCCCTCCGATGTCGAGACCGCGGCCAGATCCGGGTGGGCGTCGTCAGTGAGCACGAGGATCTGATCGTCGGGCGTGACCGTGGCCGGCTCGGCCCCGAACAGCCGCTCGTAGACGCCCCGGTAGGCTTCGGCCTGGTGGGGCCAGCCGAGGCTGGCCTCGATGCGTCGGCGTCCTTCGGACCCCATGGCGACACGGCGTGCGGGGTCGTCCAGCAGCTTCTCGATAGCGTCGGCGAACGCGATGTGGTCGTGGCCGTCGGCGTAGATGGCGGCGGGGCCAGCCGAGACGCGCGTCTCGTGCAGGTCGAAGGCGACGACGGGCAACTCGAACGACATGTACTCGAGCGTCTTGTTCATCGTGGATGCGTCGTTGAACGGGCTCGACGGATCCGGCGAGAGCCCCACCGTGGCGGTGGAGAGATAGGGACCGATGACGTCGATGTCGGCGCGACCGGTGAACACGACACGGTCGGCGAGACCGAGCTCCTCGGTGAGGGCCTTCAGGTCGTTGAGCGTGTCGCCGAAGCCGAGCAGCGCGAACGTGATGTCATCGCGGCCGCGTGTGTGCGTCAGCTCCGCGGCGGCGCGGATCACGATCTCGACGCCGTCCTGGTGGCCCATCACGCCGAGGTAGCAGCAGAGGTGCTGGCGCCCCTGCTTCAGCTCGGGGACTGCGTCCGTCGCCCGCATGACCGACGGGTCGGGCCCGCTGCGCACGACCGTCGTGTCGACCGGACGCCGGCGACCGCGATGCACGGCGACTGACCGATAGGACTCGTTCGTGCTGATGACGTGATCAGCCGTCGCGAACGTGGCCCGCTCGAGCCCCAGCAGGAACGAGATGGCGAGGCCGTGGTCGCGCTGGAACCGCGAGCGATAGATCTCGGGGCAGAGGTCGTGGTGGTCGAACACGAACTTCACGCCCTTCGACCGGAACATGCGGCCGATCAGGAAGAAGGTGTCCGGTGGGTTGCAGGCCTGGATGACATCGAACGGGTCCTCGCGCCACAGGCGCCTGGCCAACCGAGCGGTCTGCATCCACGAGACACCGCACTCGAGTGCGAACCCCGCGCCTCCCGCCGCCACCGGCGGTGGGTCGTACTTGAGCAGACGGACGCCGTCGAGCATCTCGCGGGCCGGGTCGCCCGGGCCCTTCGGGCAGATCACCGACACGCGGTAACCGGCGCGGACGAGTGTTTGGCATTCGAGCCACACCCGTCGATCGAGCGGAACCGGCAGGTTCTGCACGAGGATCAGGACGTGTTCGCGGGTGGCCCGCTCGACGAACTCGGTCGGCTGCTCGATGTCGGGCTCAGAGATCATCGTTCGGCCGATCGCGCGTTGGCCATCGTGGGCGTGTTGGGCGGCGGGATTTCGGCGGCCACCGCGCTGTGGGCTCCGACGCCCGGGTCGGCGATCGGGTTCGACGCGAGGCGTGGTCGGGGGCCTCGGCTCGCGGCTCGCACCCGGCGGGACAGGCGGGACCCGGCCAGCGCGTCCACGCAGTCGCTCACGAGGCTGCGCGCCGTTGCCAGCAGGATGGCGAAATCGAGACCGAGGGTCCAGTTGTCCAGGTAAAAGAGATCGAGGTGCCGGTACGCGTAGAACGACGAGTTGTGGCGGGCCTCGACCTGCCACAACCCTGTGAGGCCGGGCCGGATCGTCTGGCGACCGAGCAGCTCCTCGTCGAACTGCGCGACCTCGGTGGGGAGGGCGGGCCGGGGCCCGACCAAGCTGAGGCTGCCCTGCAGGACGTTGACGAGCTGCGGCAGCTCGTCGATGCTGCTGGCCCGGAGCCACCAGCCGACGCGCGTGACCCGTGGGTCGTTTTCGACCTTGAACAGCGGGCCGGTGCGGTCGTTGCTACCGCGGAGCGAGTCGAGCTTCGACTCGGCGTCGACGGTCATGGTGCGCAGCTTGCGGATGCCGATCTGCTTGCCGTGCTGGCCGATCCGGACCTGCCGGAACAGCACCGGGCCCCCGTCGGAGATCTTGATGAGCGCGGCGGCGACGAGCAGGATCGGACTGGTGAGGACCAGGACCGTCGCGGCGCCGACGACGTCGAGTGCCCGTTTCAGCGCGCGTTCGGTCTGGCGCAGCGCCGGAGGCTCCACGTAGAAGAACGGTTCGTGCGCCATCGGCAGCTGGCGCACGCGGCGGTGGTGGAAGCGTGACAGCCCGCTCGAGAGATGCACGTGGACACCGGCCTGGTGCATCTCGCGCACCAGGCGGTTGAGTTCGGGTGAGCTGAGGCCGTTGGCTGCGATGACCACACCCGGTGCGTGGGCCCGGCGGGCACACTCCGCGGCGCGCGAGACAGGTCCGAGCCACGGGGTCTCCTCGAGACGCTCGTCCGAAGCTGGCGCGTCGCTCAGGTAGCCCACCGGGCGATAGCCGATCTCGGGATGGCCGAGCAGGAGATCCTCGAGCTCCGCCACCTCGGCAACCGACCCGATGAGCAGGACAGGCCTGTTGAGCAGGCCTCGGCGGCGCAGCAGCGTTACCCATGCGTCGAAGCAGGGGCGCGTGGTCGCGGTGAGGACGAACAGGAGGATGCCGCCGGTCAGTGCCGGGATCACCGACGGGTGTTGCGTCCCGACTCGCTCGATGCCCCACACCAGTCCGGTCAGGGCGACCGACACCAGCGCCTGACGCTCGAGTGTCACGGATCGGTTGGTGGTCACCCGCGACTGGTAGAGCCGGAGGATGGCCATCAGGAAGAGGCCGATGGCGGTCAGTGCGATCGTCTCGAAGGTCAGCCTGACCAGCCCGCCGCTGATCTTGTCGTCCTGCATGCCGAGCGAGAGCGCGATCGACCAAGCGGACGCGATGCAGAGCGCGTCGAGGGTCACCAGGCGCCGGCGCAGTCCCTTGTTCGGGAGACTCCACTGTGCGGCCTGGTCACGGAGCGCGGCCGCGGTGGAGCGGGAGGAGGGCCGGCGACCCGCCTCCTGACCGTTGATCGATCGCGACACTGCTGCCGCCACGTATGCCCCTTCACTCGTCCGGTCCAGCCCGTCATCCGAGCGTGTTGGGTGGGCCTGAAGCAGGGCTGAACACACCCTGAGGTCTTGCTGAAACGCTGACGGTGCGTGACCACACAGGTAGGGTGACGGCCGCAAGGGCGGCCCGGAGCAAACAGACCGACCGGCCCACGGACCGGAGGGGAAGAGTGAGCAGGTCCAGTGGTTTCGAGAGCTGATCGACTTCGGAACCGGCTGGCCGATGCCAGCTCCGCCGGATCCGTCGCCGCCACGCTGCGTGCACGGCGGTGGGAGCGGTTCCTCGACCTGTTCCCCGACTTCAGCGAGATGCGCGTGATCGACCTCGGTGGCACCGCGGCCTACTGGCGTTCGGCGCCCGCTCGGCCGGCTGAGCTCACTCTGGTCAACCTCTCCGACCAGGGCGGATCCGAGCCGTGGATGAGCTCGGTGGTGAGCGACGTGTGCGAGTTGCGGGCCGACCTGCGGCGCGAGCAGTACGACATCGTCTACTCGAACTCGGTGATCGAGCACGTCGGTGGTCACGCACGCCGTCAGCAGATGGCCGACGTGATCCACTCGCTGTCGGACCGGCACTGGGTGCAGACCCCGTACCGGTACTTCCCGATCGAGCCGCACTGGCTCTTCCCAGGCTTCCAGTTCCTGCCGACGCAGATGAAGTCGAAGGTCGCCCGCAGCTGGCCGCTGGCATGGTCGCGTCCTCCCGACCAACGAAGCGCGGTGGCCAATGCCATGGGGGTCGAGCTGCTCGATCAGACCCAGCTGCGCTTCTACTTCCCCGACTCGCGACTCCAGTTCGAACGTGTCGCGGGTCTCACGAAGTCGCTGATCGCTGTGCGCTGAGTGCTCGCGCCACCAGTTGCGGAGATCCACGATTAGGGCAGGAGTGGGCAGGACATGCACCCGCCTGACGCCACCGTAGGTGAGCGATCGGTCATCGCGCGTCGTGGTCGCGCCCGACTCGGATCGTCGGGTCGGACGACCCGACCCGCGTGCCCAGCCGATCGCCTTCTGAGATGTCAGAGCCGAGCATCGCGGTGAGGCTAGGTTGGCGCTCCATGCGCAGATCTTCGATGGGGGCGACGATGGCAGGTCGATGGATACTCGTCATCGCGGCGGTGGCGATCGTCGCGTTCGGACTGGGGGCCGCGCCGGCCGGAGCGACGGGCCCGCCCGACCTGGTGTGCGGGGTCAACCCCACGACGAGCGTGGTGTTGCGTGAGGACCTCACCTGTGACACCAGCTTCGACGTCGGCAAGGCGGGTGACCAGCCGCCGATCGTCATCGATCTTGGCGGGCACACGCTCACCGTCACGACGCCTGACGCGCCCTGCCTGCTCAACGAGCCCTCGGTGAGCTTCGCGGCCTGCGCGATCTTCGGCGAAACCCCGACCGTCGTGCGCAACGGCACGGTCGTTGGATCGATCGGGCTGGCTTCGCAGCCGATCGCGGGACGGGCGTCGCACCTCACGGTCCACGGAGACGTGTGGCTGTCCGGCGCAGGTGGTTTCGTGCACAACAACACGATCGACGGTGGCTTCATCCGGAACACCGGTTCCTCGGCGGTCGTGCGCGCCAACCTCATCAACGACGGAGGCGTGTCGTTCGACGACAGCTTCACCGGCATGACGGTCTCGATCGAGGGCAACGTGATCGTCCACAGCCCTGCCGACGGGATCCAGGGGATCCTCGGTGGGGGTGGCGAGTTCCAGGACGACGTCATCGGTGACATCACGGGGAACACGATCGATCAGGCCGTTCTGGGCGGCATCGACCTCGGCGGAGCGCTCACCAACTTCGGTGCGTTCGCGGTGAGTGGGAACCGGGCGATGGGCAGCGGGTTCGACGGCATCACCATCGCCGGGACCGATCATCCGCCGACGTCTTACGTCGGCGGACCCATGACGGTCTCGGACAACCGGGTCGGTCGCAACCTCGGTTTCGGCATCAACGCGCCCTGGGTCTCGAACATCTCGGATACCGGTGTCGTCGACGGCGGTGGCAACCAGGCCAGGCAGAACGGGTCGGCTCCCGCTTGCATCGGGGTCGTCTGCACACCCTGAAGCCTCGCCCGTTCACCGAGCCCTCAGCCGGGGGCCAAGGTCGACCACCCGGGGCGCCCCGAGCCCGGACCGTCGAGTCCGAAGTAGGCCTGGTGCCAGACCTCGAGTGACAGCAGGGTCCAGATTCGGATCGACTCGTCGCTGCGACCCCTCGCGTGGGAGTCGAGCAGCCGGCGCACCGGCGTCGTGTTCGTCACGGTGCCGACGAACGAGTTCGGGTCGAGGAGCATGTCGTGGGCCATGTCGCCGAGCCCTCGGCGGAACCATGCGTCGAGTGGCACCCGGAACCCCACCTTGCGCCGGCGGACGATGTGCGACGGGAGATACCGCTCGGCGACCTTCTTCAGGATCCACTTGCCGGTGGTGCCGCGCACCTTCATCTTCGGCGGCAGGCTGAACGCGAGCTCGACCAGGTCGGTGTCGAGGAATGGCGGCCTCGTCTCGACCGACGCGGCCATCGCCATGCGGTCGGCGCGCTCGAGGAGGTTGTCTGCCAGCCAGGCACCGCAGTCGTATTCGAGCATGCGGGTCAGGGGATCGGCGCCGACGAGCTGACGTGTCTCCGTCGGGCGGGTGGGGAGGGCGCCGAGGAGGTCCCGACGTTCCGCGGGGACGAAGGGTGCGAACCAGGTGGCGAGCCGCTCGCGTTCGCCCGGCTGCGACATCGCCCGCAGCGCGATCGACGCCCGGGTCGAGTGGAGCGGCAGCAGCCCCGAAGCCCCCATGAAGACCGTGCGGCGCACCCGCTCGGGCACTCGATCCAACCCGCTCGAGAACCGGGCGAACTGGTACTTCGGGTAGCCGCCGAAGAGCTCGTCGGCCCCCTCGCCGGTCAGCAGCACGCTGACCAAGCCTCGAGCTTCGGACGCGAGCTCGAAGACGGCGACGTCCGCAGGCTCTGACAGCGGCGCATCCCGATACCAGCTGAGGTGGCGCCACCGTTCGGAGAAGGCTTCAGGGCGGAGCGTGATCTCGTGATGGTCGGTTCGGAACCGACGGCTCACGTCGCGTGCATGCTCGGTCTCGTCGTGGCGCAGATCGCCGAAGCCGGCGCTGAACGTGGCGATCGGGCTGCCATCGCGCAGATCGGTTGCCAGCGCGACCAAGAGGCTGCTGTCCACCCCGCCGCTGAGAAGCGCACCGATGGGAACGTCGGCCACGAGGGAGCGCTCGACGGCCTGGCGCAGGGTGAGGTCGACTTCGCGAACGGCGTCGCCGTCGGCCCGGGGCGGTCCACCCGTGGACAACGTCCAGTAGGGGGTCTCCTGTGTACGGCCATCGGGGGCGACGCGGAGCCAGTGTCCGGGGAGCACCTTCCGGATGCCCTCGAACATGGTGTGGGGTGCCGGCACGGACCGTTGCGCCAGGTACGCATCGAGGCTGGCCTCGTCGGGACGCAGCCCGTGGTCGAGGGCGGGCGCGAGCGCCTTGATCTCGGACGCGAACGCCAGTATCCGGTCGTCGCGATAGTAGTAGAGGGGGAGCACACCCAGGCGGTCCCGGACGAGCCAGAGATCCTCGCCGTCGAACATCCCGTAGGCGAACTGGCCGCGCAGGGCCGAGACCGCGCCGATGCCCTCGCGCTGGTGCAACGCCAGCAGCACCTCGGTGTCGCCGGAGGTGGAGTAGGGATAGGAGCACTCCGAACGAAGCTTCTCGTAGTTGAAGATCTCGCCGTTGAAGGTCACGTGGCTCGTGCCGTCTGCGGAACCCATCGGCTGGCGCGATCCATCCACGTCGATGATGGCGAGTCGGCGGTGCCCGAGGCCGATGGCTCCGTCGATCCAGTACCCGTCGTCGTCAGGACCGCGGTGTGCGATCTGGGCCACCATCGAGCGGATCACGTCGCTCGAGACCAGACCACCGTCGAAGCGCCGGACGCCTACGATGCCGCACAAATTCCGACTCCCGACCTCAACCGTGGAGCCCGCGGCAGCACGTAGGTGTCCTGGGTGAGTTACGAAATCGGTGGACCGCCCCCAGCTACGCGATCACCTGCGCGTCACCCTAGTTCACCTGGGATTCACCCGAGCTTTGGCGCGTTCCTTGTATTCGCGCCGACCGTCACGGCTCTGTGGGGGGACCGACCGGGCGGGAGTGGACCATTGCGATGCAGCGCCGATCGAACGTGACGGGGTGGGCGCCTGGCCGCTCATCCCGTGCCCGTCGAGTCATCACATCCGACGCAGACGAACGTCGCGGCCGCCAGCCCGGGGCTCGCCACGGCCGCGTGGGCGAGGGCCGCCGCCGGCGTGTCGCCCTCGCGGAGGCGCCGGTGGAGGGCGAGCATCAATGGCGCCGTGGCGGCGTCGGGCACGGCCATCACCGGGGCGATGACCCATCGGACGCCGAGCCCGATCATGGCGGCGGCTGTGCCGAGCAGCTCGTCGCCGGCCTTCACCGCGACGGCGCCGGCGTCGCAGGCGGACAGGACGACGGTCGAGGGCGCCCGACCGAGTCGTTCGAGGTCGTAGATCGTCAGCGGGCCGTCGAAGAGCCGGACCGACGAGAACAACGGGCTGTCGGCCCTGAAGCGGCCGTGGGCGGCGAGGTGGACGAGGTCGGCGCGCTCGAGGGCGGCCAGGACGCGCTCGGAATCGGCCTCGGGTCCCACGAGGACCTCGGCGTCCGGGTAGAGGGCGCTCAGGCCCCGCACCTCGTCCTCGGCGCCGGGCAGGTCGGGCCCAGCCACGAGCGCGGTCCCGGCCGTGGCGCGACGACGCCTCTCGGAGCCGGCGGCGCCGAGCCAGATCGTGGCGCTCGGCGCCACCGTGGTCGCACGACCCGCCAGGCTCGGCAGCGCCGACCAGGCGACGCGGTGGAGCCCACCCGTGGGGACGATGATCACCTCGGCGTCGTCCGTGATCCTGAGCGGGGCCACGAGCAGCTGATCGAGGCGGGCGGCGGTGGCGAGCGCGGTGGCCTCGTGTTCGCTGGTCGCGTGGCCTGCGAGCAGTCGGCGGAGGCCGAACAGCAGGTAGTCGCGCTCCCGCTCGACCTCCGCGGTCGGCCCGAGCTCGTGGAGCCGCAACCGACCGCGGTGCACGGTGATCGCGCGCAGCTCGCCGTCGAGCTCGACGTACTCGATCAGCACACGCTCGCCGACCGCCCTGCGCAGCTCGCTCACCTCGATGCGACCGCTGTGCGTCGCGCCCACATCGTGGGCCTGGCGAGTGAGGCGACGAACGGTCTCCTCGAGGGCGGCCGACCTGCGGGTCAGGGCGGCGGGGACGGGGCCGGCCAGTGCGGCCCCGCGGATCTCGGTGTCGACGGCGCGCAGCTCGGCCAGCTCGGAGGCCACCTGCTCGTCGCTCGGCGGACGAACCGCGGGGCGACGCAGCGCGCCAGCCCGCCAGCGCTCGGCCCAGCGCAGCACCTCGCTCGGCCGGCCGTCGTCGAGCGACAGCCGAGTGCCCAGGCGAGCGAGCTCGGCGCCGTGGCCCGCAGCGCCGGTGCGCAGTTCGGTCGCGCCCAGGCTGGCCCGGTAGCGGTCGACCACGGCCAGCCCGTGGGTGAGGGCTCGACGGGCCGCGGGCCGGTCGCCCTCGGCGAGGGACACGAGCGCCGCCGCGTGCCACGCCTGTGCCCGCATCTCGGCGGGTCCCCGGCTGCGGGCCGCAGCCGCGTCGGCCAGCTCGGCCCGGGCAACCGCTGGCCGTCCGAGAGCGAGCGCCAGGCGCCCTACGAACGTGCGCACGTGGACCGCCTCGATGCGCCAACCGTGCCGGTCGAGCTCGATCGCGAGCTGGCGGCTGCGCCCGAGCAGCTCGGGCGGCGGCTCGGCGTCCTGCGCGTGCAGGATCTCGGCTTGCATCGCGAGATAGCGGGCCTGCGCGGCCCATGGCCGACGCTTGGCCTGCTCGAATTGGCGCGCCACCGCCCCGGCCTGGGTCGCGGCCTCGGCGTAGGAGCCTCCCGCCAGCAACGCGCGGGCCAACAACAGCCGGGACTCGGCGAGATGGGCCTGATCGCCGGTGGCTTCGATGGCGGCGATCGCCGCGGAGGCGGACGTCTCGGCCTCGACGACCAACCCGGCCAGCAGGAGGATCTCGCAACGGTCGGCCTGCAGCACGGCGACGAGCCGGTCGGGGTGCTCGAGGCGGCGGTACGCGCGCCTCGGCGCGGTCGTAGGCCTCGAGAGCGGCGGGAAGGTTGCCCCGCCGACCTTCGGCAAAGCCGCTGTTGTGGGCGGCCATCGCGGCGAGCACGGGCAGGTCCTCGGCGATGGCGATCCGCTCGGCGCCGTCAAGGTCCACGAGCGCCCCATCGAGGTCACCGCGGTAGGCCCGCAACGGGCCGCGGTTGACCCGCAGTCGGGCCAGCGACGGGAGGTCGCCCACCCGCTCGAGCGCCCGTTCGGCGCGGCGGTAGGTCGTGAGCGCGTCGTTGAGTCGACCCGTCCTCGACAAAAGCAGCCCGTAGAGCATCTCGACCACCGGCTGGGCCGCCTCAGGGGCCCTGCGTCGGGCGCGGGCCATCTCGCGGTTGGCGTCGGTCGCCTGGCCCAGGCCGAGCAGCGAGATGGCGAGGCCGGCCGTGGCCAGGGCCTCGATCTCATCCAGCTCGGGACCGTCCGCGGCGGCGCACCCGTCGATGGCGGCGCGGTAGCTGGCGACGGCGTCGGCGGGCCGGCCCAGTTCGTGGAGCGCGAGCCCGACGACCCAGGTCGACATGGCCACCACGACGGGATCGTGGGCCTCGCTGAGCTGGCGGGCACGTACGAGCACCTGCGCGGGATCGCGGTGTCGACGCTCGGCCAGCTCACGAAGCTCGGTTCGAGCCGGGAGCGATCGCACGGGGCGATGCTAGACACAGACCAACGAGGCGGGCGCACGGCGACACGCCGAGGCGCGCGGAAGGGATACGACCATGAGTGACGCAGCTGCAGATCGTGGGCAGGGGGAACGGCCCCGAGGCCCCTGGACCGGGCGTGTGCACTTCGGTGACGTCCAGGGAGGCAGGCCTTTCGCCTACCGACCCAACGAGGTGCTGACCACGGGCGGCGACCAGGCTGTCTCGGTCGTGCGCGACCTCTATCCCGACGTCGACGTCCGAGCCGAGCTCGATCAGTTCGTGCACCTGGTCAACGTCGAGGAGCCAGTCGCGCTCGCGCACGAGCTTCGGCTTCACGGCCACGTCGCCCACCCGAACCATGTGTTCTTCGCTCATGGCAGCGACTGCGGGTGTTGCCCACCGCACCCGTCGGCACCCGGTGGCGGTGCGACAGCGTCCCCGGTGTACGCGGTCGCCGGTGTATGCGTCGCCGGTGTATGCGTCGCCGGTGTATGCGTCGCCGGTGTATGCGTCGCCGGTGTATGCGTCGCCGGTGTATGCGTCGCCGGTGTATGCGTCGCCGGTGTATGCGTCGCCCGTCTACGCCAGCGCCCCCCACACCAGCAGCGCACGGCCGGCACCGCCGGGCGCACCGACCCCCGAGCTGAGCACCGAGGTGCAGACGCCACGAGCCACGGGCGGACCGACCGTGATCGTGCTCGACACGGGTCTGGCCGAGTCGCCGTTCAGGCCGGCAGCCCTTCGCGGCACGACGTCGATCCGTGCGGCATCGGCGACCGACGGCGACGCGCCCGACGAGAACGACGACGGCCTGCTCGATCCCGCGGCTGGTCACGGGACGTTCATCGCCGGTGTGGTCGACCAGGTCGCTCCGGGCTCCGACATCAGTGTGCATCGGGTCCTGTCGACCTTCGGTGACGGCGACGAGGCTGCGATCGTCCACTGCCTGCGAGGGCTGCAGATCGACGACCCGTCCCACACGATCGTCAACCTGTCCTTCGGCGGATACGTGCTGGACCATCCCTACGCGCTCGCCCGCGCCATCCGACACCTGCAGCTCAGGGGGGTCGTCGTGGTCTCGTCGGCCGGCAACGACGCCACGTGTCGACCGACGTTCCCGGCAGCCTTGCCAGGCGTCATCAGCGTGGGCGCGGTCGGGCCCGCCGGGCCGGCTCCGTTCACGAACTACGGGCCGTGGGTCCGAGCGTGTGCACCCGGCGTCGATCTCCTGAGCTGCTTCTTTGCGGACTTCGACGGAAAGGGCCAGCCTGGCGCGGACGCGGTCGATCCCGACTCGTTCCACGGGTGGGCCATGTGGAGCGGCACGTCCTTCGCGGCCCCGGTGGTGGTCGGGGCCCTCGTCCGAGTCATGAAGGAAGCTGGCTGCACGGCTCGCGAGGCGGTTGCCCGGGTCATCGACGCGCCCGCCCTCACGCGCATCGCGAACCTGGGCACGGTGGTGAACGTGATCTGATCGATGTCGGCGCATGCCGATCTCGCGCCGCGTCGACCGGACGTGAGCGTCGGGATCGCCAGGACGGGGCCGGTAGTCTGAGCGGTCGTGGACCCGCGCCCGATCGGCATGTTCGACAGCGGCTTCGGCGGGCTCACCGTGGCACGGGCCCTGATCGACCTGCTGCCGGCAGAGCCGCTCGTGTACGTGGGTGACACCGGTCGGTATCCCTACGGTCCACGGCCCCTCGACGAGGTCAGAGCGTTCGCGCACCAGATCGGCCGGTGGTTGGTGGACAACCACGACGTGAAGCTCGTGGTCGTCGCGTGCAACACCGCGTCGGCGGCCGCCGATCTCGTCCAGCTCGGCCGGTCCCTGGGTGTGCCGATCGTCGGCGTCATCGATCCGGGGGTGCGCGCCCTGCTCTCGGCCACCCGGAGCGGCCAGGTCGGCGTCATCGGTACCGTCGGCACGATCGGGTCGGGTGCATACCAACGCGCGGTGGAGCTCGCGGCCGGCGAGGTGAAGGTCGCCTGCGCGGCGTGCCCGGGTTTCGTCGAGTTCGTCGAGCGGGGCGAGACCGACGGCGACCAGGTCCACGTGCTCGCCGAGCGGTTGCTGGCGCCGCTGAAGGACGTGCCGGTCGACACGCTCCTGTTGGGCTGCACCCACTACCCCTACCTGGCTCGGACGATCGCCGACGTCATGGGTCGTGACGTCGTGCTGGTGTCTTCGGCCGACGAGACGGCGTTCTCCGTGGCCGACAGCCTGCGAAGGCTCGGCCTCGAGGCCGAGCCGGCTCCGGCCGTGGCCCACCACTGGTACTCGTCCGGTGAGCTGTCCTGGTTCGGCGACCTGGGTGGCCGGCTCCTCGGCCCCGAGCTCGACCAGGCGCGAGCCATCTCCTGGGATCCGCCACGACCTGGTGGGGGATCGACGGCATGGGCCTGAGCATCACCGTCCTCGGCTGCTCCGGCAGCTACCCGGGCCCGGGCGCCGCCTGCAGCGGCTACCTCGTGCAGGGCGGCGGCGCGGCCGTCGCCGTCGACCTCGGACCTGGGTCGCTGGCCAACCTGCAGGAGCACCTGGCGCTCGAGGACCTCGACGCAGTCGTCCTGACCCATGGCCACCCAGACCACTGGACCGATCTCTGCGGGCTGCACACGGCCTCGAAGTACGCACTGGGCCGCGAGGGACTGCAGGTCTGGGGTACGCCGGCCTGCCGGGTGTTGGCCGAACAGCTGAGCGGCGGCCTGGCCCCCACCATCGACTGGCGTGACCTCGACGCCTCGACGCTGGTCGTGGTCAACGGGCTCTGCTTCACCTTCGCCCCGACCGTGCATTACGTGGAGACCTACGCCGTGCGCGTCGACGGCCCCGGCGGCGAGATGTTCGTGTATTCGGCTGATACGGGTCCGCAGTGGGACGTGGCAACGCTGACTCGCGAGTCGGCAGTCTTCGCCGGCTCGGCCGAGGCCGCCCGCACCATCGACTTGCTCGTCTGCGAGGCAACCGGCCTCGTCGGTGACGAGGCGCCCGACTTCCTGCACCTGAGCGCCCGTCAGGCCGGCGTCATCGGGCGGTCCTCGGGTGCGCGACGATTGATGCTCACCCACATCTGGCCAGGCCACGACCCGGAGGCCCACCGCCGCGAGGCGGCCGAGACCTACGGGCAGGCGGTCGAGATCGCGGTCACCAACGAGAGGTATGTCGTGTGAGCGTCAACCAGGCAGGTCCGATGAGGCAGGTCCGATGAGGCCGGACGGCCGCGAGGCCGACGAGCTGCGCCCATTGAGCTTCGAACGCGACTTCACGACCCAGGCCGACGGCTCGGTGCTGGTCACGGCAGGACGGACCATGGTGCTGTGCACGGCCACGATCGACGAGGACGTGCCGCGCTGGATGCGAGGCCGCGGCAGCGGTTGGGTCACCGCCGAGTACTCGATGCTGCCGGGCTCGTCAGGAGAGCGCATCCGCCGTGAGGTGTCCAAGGGCAGCCCCGGAGGTCGCACTCACGAGATCCAGCGGCTGATCGGTCGGTCGCTGCGGGCGGTGTGCGACATGGTGCTGCTCGGGGAGCGTCAGGTCATCGTCGACTGCGACGTCCTCCAGGCGGACGGGGGGACGCGGACCGCGTCGATCAACGGTGGCTACCTCGCGCTGCATGACGCGTTGGCGCGGGCCGTGCAGCGGGGCGACCTCCCGGAGCACCCGCTCCGCGAGGCGTGTGCAGCCGTGTCGGTGGGGATCATCGGAGGGGTACCGCTGCTCGATCTCCCCTACGTCGAGGACTCGACCGCCGAGGTCGACATGAACGTCGTCATGACCGAGGGCGGTCGGTTCATCGAGGTGCAGGGCACGGCCGAAGGCATGGCCTTCAGTCGCAGCGAGCTCGATGAGCTGTTGCGGCTCGCCGAAGTCGGCATCGTCGAGATCGTCGGGCTGCAGAACCAGATGACCGCGGATCCTCCGCCTCTGACCCCGTCCGCCTGACGCATCGAGCGGTGCACCGGTGACCCTGCGACTCGTCACGGCCTCGGCCAACCCCGACAAGGTGGCCGAGATCGCAGCCATCCTCGCACCGGAGGCCGAGCTCGTGGCCAGGCCGTCGACCGTTGGCGATGTCGTGGAGGATGCCGACACCCTCGAGGGAAACGCGCGCCTGAAGGCGGGCGCCATCGCATCCGAGGTGGGTGCCCCCGCGGTGGCCGATGACACGGGCCTCGAGGTCGACGCGCTGGGCGGTGCCCCGGGAGTGTGGTCGGCGCGATACGCGGGGGAGCACGCGACCTACGCGGACAACGTCGCGAAGTTGCTCACCGATCTCGGCGCCGTCGGCGCCGTTGACCAGTCCTCGCGGGCCGCGAGGTTCCGGACCGTGGCTCTCGTCTGCTGGCCCGACGGCCGAGAGGTGTCAGCCGAGGGAGCCATCGATGGTCACATCGCCCCCGTCGCCCGCGGCACGAACGGCTTCGGCTACGACTCGGTCTTCGTCCCCGTCGACCCGGATGGCTCGCCGGGCGACCGCACCTTCGCCGAGATGGACCCGGCCGAGAAGAACGCCGTGAGCCACCGCGGCCGGGCCTTCCGCGCCCTCGCCGCCGCGCTTCGCGCCTGAGCGGGACACCGCCTCACCAGCCGCGCAGGTCGACTGGCCACGTATCGACGACCACGTCGTTCTCGATGACGTGAAGGCGCTCGTGGTACGCGACGGTCGGATCGACGTGGGCGGGCTGCACGCGGATGCGATCGCCGACGGACAGCGGACCGGCGCCCTTGAGGGCGAAGGTCAGGTGCTCGTCGGAGCAGAACCAGACCTTGGCCCCGGCCGGCTCGGTGATCGAGGGGTTGCCGTGGTCCATCCCGAGGGCCTTGAGCCCCACGTCTGCGACCGCCCAGCCGCCCGACGGGTTCAGTGAGATGACCGTCGCGGTCAGCGTCAGCGCCGGGCCGAACGGCAGGCCGAGCTTGGCGTAGGCGCTGTCCATCAGGAGGTACGACCCGGCCTGGAGCTCGGTGATCCACCGGTTCGAGTCCCAGGTTCCGGTACCACCGCCGGACACGACCTCACCGCCGACGGCATCGTGGGCCGCCAGGAGCAGCGCCATCGACTCGGCTACTCCGGTCTCACGCTGCTGGCGGTCCTCGAGGCCGACGAGGTGGCCTTCGTAGCCCATCACACCCCGAACCTCGAGGCCCGCGGCCCGGGCCAGGTCGGCGAGTCGGCCGGCGTCTTCGGGGGCGCACCCGCATCGGGGGAGACCGACGTTCACATCGATCAGCACCTCCTGCACCCCGCCTGCCGCCGCGGCTTCGATGATCGGGACGGAGTCGACGGCGACGGTGACCCGCGCGCCGCCCGCGACCAGCACCCCGAGGCGGGAGGTGTCGAGCACCTCGTTGGCGAGCAGGAGGTCGTCGCCCAGCCCGGCCGCCGCCATCCCTTCCATCTCGCGCACGGTGGCGCAGCAGAAGGCCCGATGGCCGGCCTCGGCCAGTCGGTGCGCGAGTGCGGTGGACTTGAACGCCTTCACGTGCGGACGCAGCCGCCCGCCTGGCCATGCGGCGCTCATCGTGGCGATGTTGGCGTCGAGCGTCTCGAGATCGACCAGCAGGGCAGGTGTGGTCAGCTCGTCGACGTGCATGGCGCCACGGTAGGCGCCTCCTCGGGCGAACTACCGTGTCCGGGCGCGCACCAGTGTCGGAATTGGCAGACGAGCAGGGTTTAGGTCCCTGTGTCCGCAAGGGCGTGTGGGTTCGATTCCCACCTGGTGCACATCGGGCTCCGTCAGGCGGACGGTCGGCCCGTCAGTCGACGCGCTGGCCGGTGCGGAGCATGCTCAGGTAGTGGCGCGGTGCCCGGTCGCCCAAGTGGGTGCGGATGCGCTCCGCGATGGCGGCGAGCAGGGGCTCCCGCACGTCGGGGTCGAGCTTGCGGTACAGCGAGGTGGAGTCGAGGAGCGCGGCGAAGCCCTCCCCGTCGAACCACTGCACGGTCGGGTACCACCGCACGATCGTGGGTCCGAACAGGCCGTCAGGGGGATCGTTCGGCGGTCCCCACCCGTCGTCGGTGGCACGCACCTCGTCCTCGAGGGGCGGATGGCCCCAGCCGGGGTTGCCGGGCGAGAAGCGCTCGTGGAGATCGGCGGTCTCGGCATACACCTCGGGTTCGCCCGGTCGTCGGACGACGACGTTGCCGAGCAATGCCATCCACCCCGCGGGACGGAGGACGTCGTGGGCTCGGCGCCAGCCGACCGACGGGTCGATCCAGTGCCACGACGACGCGGCCACCAGGACGTCGAAGCGGCGACCGTGGTCGGCCCACGCTTCGAACGACGACGTCTCGATCTCGACGTTCGGACGGCCGGCCAGCCGATCGCGGGCGAGGGCGGCCATGCCCGCGCCGACCTCGACTGCCGTCACCGGGCCCCCGAGGGCCGCCAGCGAGCCCGTCGCCTGCCCGGTGCCGCAGCCCACCTCGAGCACCGCCGACCGTTCGTCCATCCCGGTGATGGAAACCAGATCCGTGAACAGTTCGTCGGGGTAGGTCGGCCGGACGCGGTCGTAGAGGTCGGGCACCTCGTCGAACACCAGGCCGAGGGGACGTCGCTCCGCGCCTTCCATCACGCGATCCTGCCGCGCCTGGCCTCGACGTGCGCTCAGGAAACGGTCACGTGCGAAGGTCTCAGAGGTCTCGGAGCAGCGGGGAGTCGTCAGCCGGTGAAGGCGGGCGTCGTCTCGACCGCCTGCGCGGCCGCGGGGACCGTCGTGGTGGTGGGCGCCACGGTCGTCGTGGTGGCGCAGGTGTCGGTGGCGGGGTCGTAGGAGACCGTCACGGTGCCGGCGCCGGCCGTCGTGGCGACACCGAAGGTCGCGGTGGTCGGCGCGAAGCTCGAGCCGCCCCCGCCGCCGGCCGCGGAGCCGTGGCCGGGCAGGATCGCCCCGCCACCGCCGCCGCCGAAGTAGCCGCCGCCCCCGCCGCCGCCGCCGCCGTTCCACTTGGTGCCACCGTCGGCACCGGCGCCGCCCTGGCCCGATGTGCCTGCGGCGGCCGAGCCGCCGCCGGTGTCGTTGCCGCCCCCGGCCCCGCCCGCGGTCTGGGTGCCACCCTGGCCCGGTGTCGTCGACACGCTACCGCCGGTCAAGCCGGGGCTCCCGGCAGGGTGCCCGGCGTTGCCGCCGTCGGCCTCGTCCGCGTTCGGGAACCCGCCCGCACCGCCGCCGCCTCCGGCCACGACGAGGGTGGTCGTTCCCTGCTTGACCGTCGAGGCCCCGCCGCCCCCGGCGCCGCTGCTGTTGTTGTCGTCGACCACCGCGGCACCCCCGCCGGCGCCGCCACCGTTGAACCCACCGGGTGCGGGGTCGACCGCGACATCGCCGCCGGGCTCGGCCCCGTTGGTGCCCACGCCACCCACCAGGACGGAGAGCGGGGTGCCGCCGGTGACGGTCACCTTGCTTGTGACGGTGCCTGCGAGGCCGCCGGTGCCATCGAGGGTGACGGCGGCCGGGCGCGACTGGCCGACGCTCTCCTCCGACTCGGTGACCGCGATCTGGCCGCCTGACGCGCCGGTGGCGCTCACGGTCACCGAGCAGATGTCGGCGGGGACGGCGAAGGTCTGCGCCGCGCCGGTGTAGGCGAAGGTCTGGCTGGTCACGGTGGTGGCCGCGGTCGCGGACGATGCAAGCGTCGCTCCGCCGATCAGCCCTGCGATCCCCAACGATCCGATGAGTGCTGCCGACAGACGACGGTCCACGACCATCTCCCTCCGAGACGAATGGTGCCAGGAGCGTAGCAACTGCCGGTGCTCAGGAAAGGGTTGTCGACCGGCCGGTGGCCGCCTCGATGGCCTCGACGATCGGCGCCGGCGGCTCGCCGCGCCCGACAGCGATGCCCACCAGCACCGTCGTGATGCGCGCGAGCAACGGCTCCGGACGTCGGGTGCCGATGTCCGCGCTGAGCTGGCGGAGGTACGGGAGGTCGTCGGGGTCGCGCTGAGCCAGCACGCGGAGGTGGTCGGCGGCCAGCGGACGTCCGGCGTCGGCCGCGCTCTTCTCGCGGATCTCGGCCACGGCCGATCCGACGGCGCACACGCTGACCAGGTCGTAGGCCGCGCGAGCCTCGTGGATGCTGAAGCCCTGGCGCACCAGCACGCCGAGGATGGCGTCGACGTTGTCGGCGATGGCCTCGGTGCTGATGGCGCCGTCGAGGTACTGGCCGAGCAGGCCGGGCTCGGAGACGAACGCGTCGCGGTTGTGGTTGGCCCATTCGAGCAGCCACAGCGCCCAGTGCTGCCCGCGGTCGGCCGGCGCCGGCAGTCGGGTGGCCGAGTACTCGGCCGCCAGACGCAGGAGGTCGTCCCGTCCCTCGACGTGGTGGTACAGCCCGGCCACGCTGACGCCGAGATGGTCGGCCACGCGCTTGACGGTCAGGTCGGCCATGCCGACCTCGTGGGCGGCGCGCCCGATCATGGCGCGATCGATCCGCGGGGGACGCCCCACCTTGCGGCGGCCGGTCGGCTTGGGGCTGGCTTGACGAGCGGCAGCTGACATGACATTTTGGATATTAGTTCGGAAACTCATGGGGGGCACGCGCTGTGCAAGATCTGGCCGGCAAGGTCGCCGTCGTCACCGGGGGGGCAGGTGGGATCGGCCGCGCCCTCTGCGGCCAGTTCGTGGGCGCGGGGCATGCACGTCGTCGTGAGCGACGTCCGGGCCGAGGCAGTGGACGAGGCCGTCGCCGCGCTGTCGGCCTCGGCGATCGAGCCGGGCCAGCGGGTGATCGGCGTGGTCACCGACGTGTCGGACGCGGAGTCGGTCGAGGCCCTCGCCGCCGCCACCTTCGACGCGTTCGGCGCGTGCCACGTGCTGTGCAACAACGCCGGTGTGGGTGCGCCCTCGTCGACTCCCTGGGAGACCACGGTCAACGACTGGCGTTGGGTCCACGGCGTCAACGTCATGGGCGTCGTGCACGGCGTGCTCGCCTTCGTGCCCCGGATGCTGGCGACCGGCGAGCCCGGTCACGTGATCAACACCTCGTCGGGCGACGGCGGCATCTCGCCGTTGCCGACGGCCTCGGTGTACGCGGCCAGCAAGGCGGCGGTCACGATCTTCACCGAGTGCCTGGCCAGCCAGCTCGAATCCGAGGGCACGAACCTCCGCGCCTCGATCTTCTATCCGTCGGGCGGGCTCCTGAAGACGGGCCTGTGGGAGTCCGAGCGAACCCGTCCGGCCGACCTGGCCCGCGAACGCCCGCGCACGACCGAGCCGATGACGGTGGCCAAGCTCGAGGCGATGGCGGACAAGGGCGGCTACCAGCTGCCGTGGCAGGACCTCGACGCGCTGGCCGCGATCGTCGTCGACGGCATCCGCGACGAGTCGTTCATCTTCATGATCGGCCGCGAGTCGATCGGTGACACGCTGCGCGAGCGCGCCGGGGCGTTCGAGAGGGGCCAACTGCCGGTCCATCCCAAGAGCCCGATGGGATGACCACCTACGCACGACACGAGCACAGGACGATCGGAGCACGAGGATGACCGACACGATGACCGAGCGCTACCTGCTCATCTCGGCCGACGGCCACGCCGGCCCGCCCGCCGAGCTGTACCGGGACTACCTCGAGGAGCGGTACCGCCCGCGCTTCGACGAGCACCAGGGCGAGTTGGCCGCCCTGCGCGCCCTCGCCCAGTCCAACACGGAGTTCCGCGAGAAGTGGGAGGCCAAGACCGGCGACGGCGGCCTGCTCGCCGCCTACGACTCGGATGCCCGCAACGAGCGGCTCGACGGCGAGGGCGTCGCAGTCGAGGTGCTCTTCCCCGACGCCGACGTGCTCGGCACCGGCCGCGTGGCGTCGTCACCGTTCGGCTCGGGCCTCGGCTCGGCGATCGACGTCGACCCCGAGCTCGTGCTGGCCGGCGCGCGGGCGCACAACCGGTGGCTGGCCGACTTCTGCGCCAAGCAGGAGGATCGGCGCATCGGCGTGGCCGTGGTGCCCATCACGTGCGGCATCGACGAGGCCGTCGCCGAGATCCGCGCCGTGCACGAGCTCGGGCTGCGCGCGGTCATGATCCCGACCCGGTGGATGGACAAGCCCGCCTACCACGACCCGATGCTACGAACCGGTGTGGGCCACCCTCGAAGAGCTCGGCATGGTGCTGCACACGCATTCGGGGGCGGGGCCCGCCGACTACGACATCGGGCCGGGGTTCATGGCGATCTACGCCACCGAGGCGTACTGGTGGGCCGCCCGGCCGCTATGGGTCCTGCTCTGGTCGGGGGTGTTCGAGCGCCACCCCGGCCTCAGCTACGTCATTGCCGAGAACGGCGCATGGTGGTTGCCTGATCTCGTGTCGAAGATGGACGAGAAGTACATCGGGGGCCACAACACCGAGAAGCTCGGCGCGGTGTTCCGCGAGAACCTGTCGATGAAGCCCAGCGAGTACATCGACCGCAACTGCTTCGTGGCGGCATCGACCCCCGGCGTCGAGGACATCGGTCGTCGGCACGCGGTCGGTGTGGGCAACATCCTCTGGGGCAACGACTTCCCGCATCCCGAGGGCACCTTCCCGTACACCCGCGAGCTCGTCCGTCAGCGCTTCAAGGACGTGGACCGCGGCGAGACGGCGCGGATGCTCGGCCTCAACGCCGCCGCGCTGTACGGCATCGACATCGGCGCCCTGGCGCCACTGGTCGAACGGATCGGACCGGCGGTCGACGACATCCACGGCGAGACCCCCCTACAGGTGATCACATGACCGAGGTTCGTGACTTCCTCGGAGCCGTCGCTCCTCAGGCCCCCGCCCAGACCGAGGGCCTCCCCGTCGGGCTTCCGATGCCTCGTGACAAGTCGTTGCTGGTCGACCAGTCGCGACGGGTGCACGCCACCCGCCGCCCCGGCCGGCGGTTCCCGTTCCCCGTGCCGAACGGCTGGTTCGTCGTGGCTCGCAGCCTCGATCTCGATCCGGGCGAGGTGCAGGCCCTCTACTACCTCGGCCGCGATCTCGTGCTCTTCCGCACCGAGTCGGGCGAGCCGCGGGTCGTCGACGCCCACTGCGCCCACCTGGGCGCGCACCTGGCCGTCGGCGGCCGGGTCGAGGGCGACTGCATCACGTGCCCGTTCCACGGGTGGAGCTACGACGGCGAGTCGGGCTCGTGCGTCGACATCCCCTATGGCGGCGGCAATCGCATCCCGACCCGGGCGGCGGTGCGCTCGTACCCGACGCTCGAGCGCAACCAGATGATCTGGGTCTGGTACCACGCCGAGGGCGGTGAGCCCTTCTACGACGTGCCCGAGGTGGACGAGTTCAGCGATCCCGACTGGGCGCCCATCGAGGTGCGGGAGTTCGAGATCGCGGTCGCCGCGCAGGACATGGCCGAGAACAACGTCGACTACGCGCACTTCCGCTTCGTGCACGGCACCGACGGCATCCCCGAGGACGAGTTCTTCACCGACGGCACCTACAAGCGCGCCGTCGGCAGCGACGGCAACTTCGTGCGTGAGGGCTTCGGCCTCGGTCTGGGCGTCCTGCGGGTCAAGGGCTACGTCACGTTCCTCTCGTCGACCACGCCGATCGACGAGGAGCACGTGCACGTGCGGTGGATCTTCACCGCCCCGTTGACCAACGGGGAAGGGGCGACCACCGCGGCCGCCGACTCGTTCAGCGAGGGCGTCAGCCAGGACATCCCCATCTGGGAGAACAAGATCTACCGCGACCGTCCGGTCCTGACGAAGTCCGAGCGACCCATCCTCGAGCACCGCAAGTGGGCCCAGCAGTTCTACTGCTCGTACGAAGAGGACACGAGCTTCACCGACGCCGACTACGACGACGCCGAGCCCGACGGCGGGGACGGCTGAGCCACCGCCTCACTCGCGCGCCGGGACCTCCGGGCGGCCCGTTCGGTAGCGTGTCGCCGTGAGCAAGACCACGATCCCCACCGACTTCGAGATCCGGCCCGTGACCACCGTCATCGGCGCCGAGGTCCACGGCGTCGCGCTGTCCGAGCCGCTCGACCCCGAGGTGGTGGCCGAGATCGAGCGGGCCCTCGTGCAGTGGAAGGTGCTCTTCTTCCGCGACCAACCGATCACCGAGGACCAGCAGATCGCGTTCGCCCGCAACTTCGGCGAGCTCACGCCGGCTCACCCCGTGCACGCGCCGCTCGACGGCCATCCCGAGATCTACTCGGTCGAGGCCAAGCAGCTCAAGGTGTCACGGGTCCACATCGACGAACGTCCGAAGTACGCCTCGCCCCGTTCGACCCAGACGGGCTGGCACACCGACATCACCTTCGTGCCCAACCCCGCGCTCGGCTCGATCCTGCGCGGCGTGGTCATCCCGACCCATGGCGGCGACACGCTCTGGAGCAACCTCGTCGCGGCGTACGAGGACCTGTCCGCGCCGATCCGGGATCTCATCGACGGACTGCAGGCGGTGCACCGTTGGCACGACTACGACGGACTCCCCGCGCGTGTCGATCTCGATGACGAGCGCGCCGCCCCCGTCTGCGGTGCACCCGGTCGTCCGCGTCCATCCGGTCAGCGGCGAGCGGGCGCTGTTCGTCAACCCGACCTTCACGCGCTACATCATCGGGCTCAACGACCGCGAGAACCGCGCCATCCTCGATCTGCTCTACGGCCAGATGGCCCGCCCCGAGTTCACGGTCCGTTTCCGCTGGGAGCCCGACAGCCTCGTGTTCTGGGACAACCGCGCCACCGCCCACGTCGGCCCGGTCGACCTCGGCGCGGTGCCGCTCGACCGGGTGGTGCAGCGGGTGACGATCGTGGGCGACGTGCCGGTCGGGCCCGACGGGTTCAGATCCCAGGCGCTCACGGGTGACCGCTTCGGCTGACGCACCGTTCGACCGGACGCCATCGGTCTGACCGACGAGGGGGGAACGAGTGGACGAGGGCCGCCGGGCGGGTGTTGCGCTGGTCCTGGCCGCCGCGTTGCTGGTCGGGTCCGTCGCGGCCGGGTGCTCGAGCTCGTCGAGCGGCACGGCGTCGCCCGGTCCGCGCGCGCCCACCGGGTTGGCGGTCGACGACCTGTCGGCGCCCCTGGCCATCGGGATCGACGACGCCGCGCCGCGGTTCTCGTGGCTGGTCGTCGACCCACGGCCCGACGCGCTCCAGGGCGCGTACCGGATCGTCGTCAGTCGAGGTCACGCCGTCGTGTGGGACTCCGGACGGGTGAGCTCGTCGGCGCAGAGCGCCATCGCCTACGGCGGCCCCCGACTCGCCGGTGACACGCGCTACATCTGGACCGTCCGCACCTGGGACGGCGCCGGACGCTCCGGACCTGCCTCGTCGTCGGCCACCTTCGACACCGGGCTGCACCTCGCGGACTGGCGCGCCGAGTGGATCGAACGCTCTCAGCGGAGCCCGCTCGACAGCACCGACGAGTACACCTACGCCCGCAAGGACCGTCCGGCTCGGCCCCTCGCCGATCGTCCGGGCCACGGCCTACGTGTCGGCCGCCCAGCAGTACCAGCTGCACATCGACGGCCGGCTGGTCGGGACCGGCCAGCCCTTCAGCTACCCCGATTCGCAGTACTACCAGGCGACCGACGTGACCCGCGACCTGCAGGCCGGGGCGGTCAACGCCATCGGCCTGCTCTACCACTGGTACGGCCTGGGCAAGGGACGGCCGAACGGGCCGCCGGCGGTGATCGCCGAGATCTCGGTCTGGCACGCCGACGGCAGCCATGAGCTGATCACGACCGACGCCACGTGGCGGGTGGCCCGGGCGCCGTGGCTCGCCAGCGGGCCCCGCAACCTGCAGGGCGATCCGGTCGACATGACCGAGAACATCGACGGCCAGCACGAGCCGGTCGGATGGGACACCGCAGGCTTCGACGACCACACCTGGAGTCACGCAACCGCACTCGGGCGGCCGCCGGTGGCGCCATGGACCAGCCTGACCAGCACCCACACGCCGATCGTCTACCAACCGATCCCGGCCCGTTCGCTGACCCGGCTCGCCAACGGCTCGTACGTCGCGGACTTCGGCGCCGTCGTCGCCGCGGTGCCGACGGTGACCTTCCGGGCCGGTCAGGCCGGGCACCGGGTGCCGATGCACGCGGGGTACGCCCTCGGCCCCGACGGAGCGGTGTCGACCACCCACTTCGTGCAGGCGACCGACATGAGCTACTCCTATGTCGAGCGCGCCGGTACGCAGACGTTCCGCCCGTTCGACTACCTGGGGTTCCGCTACCTCCAGATCGACGACCCGGGCGAGCCGCTCGTGGCCGCCGACGTCGTCGCGCTGGCCCGCCACGCGCAGATGCCGGACGTATCCGAGGCCACCTTCGCGTCGTCCGACCCGACGCTCGACGCGGTGTGGGCACTGGCCGCCCACTCGGCCCTGTACACGGCGCAGGAGCAGTTCCTCGACACGCCGACCCGCGAGAAGGGGCCGTTCCTGCGCGACGGCTTCAACGAGTCCGAGACCGACATGGCCGCGTTCGGCGAGCAGGACCTGACCCGGCGGGCCCTCCTCGAGTTCGCCGCGTCGCAGGGCCGCTACTGGCCCGACGGGCGCGCTCAACGCCATCTACCCGAGCGGTGAGGGCAAGCGCGACATCCCCGACTTCACGGAGATCTACCCCGAGTGGGTGTGGCGCTACGAGCAGGAGACGGGCGACCTCGGTGCTGGCCACGGACGTCTACCCCGTGCTCGTGCACCTCGCCGACTACCTCGCCGCAGCCATCGACCACTCGACCGGGCTGGTGACCAACCTCCCCGGTGGGGGCACGGGCGACTACGAGTTCGGCATCGTCGACTGGCCGGCACCGATGCGCTACGGCTACGACATGGCCACCGCGGCGCGCACGACGGTGAACGCCATGGCCGTCGACGCGTTCCGACGCGTCGCGGAGCTCGCCCAGCTGCTGCACCGTCCCACGAGCGAGGTCTCGAGCCAGGAGCGGCGAGCCGCCACGCTGACCGATGCCATGAACCGCCGCCTCCGCCGGCCCGACGGCATCTACGTCGACGGCCTCGAGGCGAACGGGCAGCAGAGCGCGCACGCGTCCGAGCACGCCAACGCCGAGGCACTGGCCTTCGGCATCGTCCCGGCGGCCGACCAGGCGACCGTCGGCGCCCACGTGGCCGGCCTCGGGCATGCAGATGGGCCCGATGACCGCCCAGCAGCTGCTCGACGGGCTCGACGTGGCGGGCCGGGACGCCGACCTGGTGCGGATCGTGACCGATGCGAAGTCGCCCGGCTGGGCCAACGTGCTCGCCCAGGGCGGGACCTTCACGTGGGAGACGTGGGCGCCGTCGGATGCCGACGGCGACAGCACCTCGCACGGGTGGGGATCGAGCGTGCTGGTCTCGCTCGTGGAGGACGTCGTGGGGATGACGATCACCTCAGCCGGCGCGGCGACGGTCTCGGTCCGACCGCCCACACCGGGCACCGGGCTCTCGTACGTGCGGGCGACGCTGCCGACCGCTCGTGGCGGGGTCGCCGTCGACTGGCATCTGACCGACGGCGGGCAGCACGCGACCCTCGACCTCGTCGTGCCGCCCAACATGCGCGCCACGGTTCGGCTGCCCGGCCGACCCGTGATGACCGTCGGAGCGGGGCGCCATCACCTGTCGAGCTGAACGCGGGCCGATCGGCTCGCGCGGCCATGCAGTCAGAGCGGTTCGACGGGCGGGAGCTGCAGGAGCGCCGCTCGAGCACGCGCAGTTCGGACAGGCTCCGGCCCTCGGGCTCGTCGGTCAGCCCGCACGCCACGGCCAGGTGGTCGCCGAAGAGCCGCCAACCCCACTCGAGCACGAGGAACTGGCACACGCGGTAGCGGGCCGTGCGCTCGTCCATGCCCAGGTCGAGCCCGAACTTGAGCAGCCGTTCGAGGATCGGGAACCGGCTCTGCAGCACCGCCGTGTCGAACCCGTCGAGGATGGCGCGGGCCAGGATGCGTGCGAACTGACCGATCAGATCGACGAGGACCGGGTCGGTCTCCTCGTCGGGCGAGCCGAGGATGACCGGCGCATGGACCTCGATGCGGCCGGCCAGCTCGTCGAGCACGTCGCCGAGCAGGTCCGAGACGTGGGGCCAGTGGGCGACGACGACCTCGGTGGGCACACCGGCCTCGCGGGCCACCCACTTGAGCGTGGTGCGGGCCGGACCCTCCGTCGCCAGGACGTCGGTGGCCGCGTCGAGGATCCGCGTGGCGGTGGCCTCGTCGAGACCCTCGCGCCCGCTCTCACGGCCAGAAGCTGCTCGCTCGCCTCCGTCGCCCACCGTGCCTCCGTCCTGTACACCCCCGATTCTACGCGGCCCTCGGGGTGGGCGCGTCCTGGACGAGCCGCGAGGACATGGATCCACGCCCCGCCCGCTAGCCTCGACGGTTCAACGATCACGTTCGACGAGCAGGCGCCTCCGCCGGCTCTACGAGTCCGAGGAGTCGAGTCCCATGGAGCACCCCCCGACGTTGCCACCGGCGCTGATGGCCTCACCGGCGAGCACGCTCGACCCCACCCAGAACATGTTCCAGCTCCTGCTCAAGGAGCGGATCGTGTTCCTCGGCTCCGAGGTCAACGATCAGGTCGCCAACTACCTGACCGCGCAGATGCTCTACCTCGAGGGCGAGGATCCCGACAAGGACATCTGGCTCTACATCAACTCACCGGGTGGATCGGTCACCGCCGGCATGGCGATCTACGACACCATGCAGTTCATCCAGCCCGACGTGGCCACGATCTGCATGGGCCTCGGCGCCTCGATGGGCCAGTTCCTGCTGTGCGCCGGCGCGGCGGGCAAGCGCTTCTCGCTGCCGCACGCCGCGGATCATGATGCACCAGCCCCTCGGTGGCATCCAGGGTCAGGCGTCCGACATCGCGATCCAGGCCGAGCAGATGATCTACACCAAGCGGCTCATGGCCGAGAAGATCGCCGAGCACACCGGCCAGACCGTCGAGCAGATCGAGCAGGACTCCGAGCGCGACCGCTGGTTCACCGCCGAGCAGGCGCAAGGACTACGGCCTGATCGACCACGTGATCGTCAAGCGGGGCGAGATCCTCTAGCCACCGGTCGTCGGCGGGTTGGTGGCGGTCGGCAGCGTGAGGCCGCAGGTGGTCTGCACGTACTGCACGAGCGCTGCGCCCGGCGGTCTCGACGGCCGGGATCTGAGCCTCCTGGCGCCGCACCGCCGCGGCGAGCGCCTGGTCGGGATCGCCCCCTCGCCCGAGCGCGGCCGTCAGCCCGTCGGCATAGGTCGTGATCACGCGCACCTGCGGCTCGATCTCGGCCGGTGCCACCTTGGCGGCGCGGTCGAACTCGCGCGACGGCAGTCGTGATCTGGGTGGCGTCCCCCGACGCCAGGATCTGGGTCAGGTCCTTCGACGCGGCCATCTGGGCGCAGAAGCTCTTGGCCGACCGGGTGGTGGCCTGGTGGCGAGTGACCAGCACGACGGCGGCCACGACCAGCACGGCGGCCACCGCGGCGCTGGCGACGCGCACGCGGAAGGAGCTGGCAGCTCCATCCATCTCGATGGTGTCGGCTTCGGCGTGTGCCACAGCCTCTCCTGTCCACACCCGCAGCCACGACGGCGTGAGTATGTCGGACCAGGATCGGGTGGACGCGGACCCTCGCCGGCCCCGCCCGCTCGCTAGGGCTGGCGGGCGGCGACCGCGGTGGCACGCAGTGCGCTGACCGCGTGGTCGAGCCCCTCGGGGTCGGCGAACAGCGCGGATCCGGCCACCAGCACGTTGGCCCCGGCCGACACGGCCCCGGCCACGGTGCGGACCGAGATGCCCCCGTCGACCTCGATGTCGACGTCGACGCCTCGGTCGACGACCAGGCGTCGCAGCTCGGCGACCTTGGGCTCCATCGTGGCGATGTAGGACTGGCCGCCGAAGCCGGGGTTCACGGTCATCACGAGCACCATGTCGACGAGGTCGAGCACGTGGGCGACGTGGGCGACCGGGGTGGCCGGGTTGAGGGCCACGGCTGCCTTGGCGCCCAGCTCGTTGATGGCGCCGAGCACCCGGTGCAGGTGCAGGCACGCCTCGGCGTGGACGATGAGCCGCTCGCAGCCGGCCTCGACGTAGAGGTGGGCCAGCCGATCGGGCTCGGTCGACCATGAGGTGGGCCTCGAACGGCACGCTGAGCAGGGGCCGCACCGAGGCGATGACGTCGGGGCCGAAGGTGAGGTTCGGGACGAAGCGCCCGTCCATCACGTCGAACTGCATGCGGTCGACCCCGGCCTTCTCGAGGGCCACGCAGCCGTCGCCGAAGTGGGCGAAGTCGACCGGGCAGCACCGACGGTGCGATCTCGATCGGGCGGGGCGCGTCCATCGGTCGACCCTACCGCGGCGCCTACGCTCCCGACGGTGGCATCCACACCGGGCGAACACGAGCTGGTCGAGATCGACGTCGAGCACCTCGTCGCCGGCGGCGAGGCCCTGGCCCGTCGGCCCGACGAGCCGCGTCGTGTTCGTGCGCGGTGCCCTGCCCGGCGAGCGGGTCCGGGCCGAGGTGGTCGAGCACCACGGCGGCTACGACCGGGCCGAGCTGGTCGAGGTCATGGTCCCGTCGCCCGCACCGGATCGAGCCCACCGTGTCCCGCCGTGGCGCTGGGGTGCGGGGGGTGCGATCTTCAGCACGCCGCGCCGGCGATCGCAGCCCGCGCTCGAAGGCGGCCACCGGTCGTCGACGCGCTGCGCCGGATCGGCCGCCTGGCGATCCGCCCGTCGTGCTCGGGCCGGCCCTGCCCGACGGTGGGCTTCCGCACCACGGTGCGGGCGGCGGTCGAGCGGCGGGCGGGCCGGGTTCCGCCGTCACCACTCCCACGACGTGGTGGTGACCGACCGCTGCCTGGTGGCCCACCCCTCGATCGACGAGCTGATCGCGCGACGGACGGTTCGGCGAGGCCACCGAGGTGACGTTGCGAGTGGGGGCGGTCACCGGTGAGCGGCTGGCGGTCGTGACCCCGACCGCGGCGGGCGTCGTGCTGCCGCGCCGACGTGGTGGTCGTCGGCACCGACGAGCTGCGCGCCGGGCGGCGGGCCTGGATCCACGACGAGGTGGCCGGGCCGCCGGTGGCGCATCTCGGCGCAGTCCTTCTTCCAGACCCGCGCCGACGGCGCCGCCGCGCTGGCCGAGGCCGTCGTGCGCGCCGCGGGCGCCGAGCTCGCCGGGGCCCGCGTCGTCGACGCGTACGCGGGCGTCGGGCTGCTGTCGGCCAGCGTGCTCGATGCGACGACGTCGTCGGGCCCTGGCGCCGCCTCGGTCGTCGCCGTCGAGCGGTCGGCCTCGTCGGTGGCCGACGCCCAGGTCAACCTGGCCGACCTCGACGTGCGCGTGGTCCGTTCGACCGTCGAGCGTTGGCGGTCGTCGCCCGTCGACGTCGTCGTCGCCGACCCGGCCCGATCGGGCCTCGGGCGACCGGCGGCGGAGGTCCTGGTCGCGCACGGGTGCCCAGGTGGTCGTGCTGGTGAGCTGCGACGCCGCCTCGTTGGGCCGCGATGCCTGGCTGCTCGCCGTCGCACGGCCTGCGCCTCGAGCAGGCCGAGCTGGTCGATCTGTTCCCCCAGTCGCACCACGTCGAGGTCGTGTCGCGCTTCGTGCGGTGAACCTGCGGCCGGGGGTGGGCGTTCGGGGCCATCCGCCGGGGCGACCGGCTCCGAACAGGTGGTGCATATGCCACGCGAACCCCTCGACGGCGCCTCCGACGCCGTGCTCGTCATCGGCGTCAGTCGCTATCAGGAGGAGGCCCTGGCCGAGGCCTACCGCCGTCATGCCGGCGCGGTCTACGGGCTGGCCCGACGCCTGCTCGCCAACACGGCGATGGCCGAGGAGATCGTGCAGGAGGTGTTCCTGCGGCTCTGGAACCAGCCCGATCGCTTCGACCCCGAGCGCGGTTCGCTGCGGTCCTACCTGCTGGCCCAGTGCCACGGTCGATCGGTCGACCTGCTGCGGTCCGAGTCGTCGCGTCGCAACCGCGAGGAGCGCGACACCCGTCGGACCGCCGAGGCGGGCTACGACCTCGAGCACGAGATCCTCGACCTGAGCACGGCCGAGCGCGTACGCAGCGCCATGAGCCAGCTCGCCGAAGGCGAGCGCAAGGCCATCGAGCTGGCCTACCTCGGCGGTCACACCTACCGTGAGGTCGCCAGCCTGCTGGGCGAGCCCGAGGGCACCGTCAAGAGCCGGATCCGGTCGGGGCTGAAGAAGCTGCGCGTCGACCTGGTCGACGCGGGGATGGGTGCACCATGAACGAGCCTCTCGACGTGACCGAGATCGAGGCCCTCATCGGCGCCTACGCCCTCGACGCGGTCGAGCCCGACGAGCGCGCTCGTCATCGAGGCCCATCTGGCCGAGTGCCCCCGCTGCCGAGCCGAGCTGGCCGATCACCTCGAGATGGCGGCCATGATCGGCTCACACCGGGCGCGCCCGCCCCCGAAGGGCTGTGGCACCGGATCTCGTCCGCGCTCGAGGAGCCACCGCCGGCCCTGCGCCTCGAGGTGGTCCAGGACGGGACGGGCACGCCGAAGCCTCGCCGCAGCCCGGTCCGTCTGATCCTGGCCGCGGCCGCGGCGGTGGTCATCGTGGCCATGGGGGTGCAGCTCGTGCGCCAGGGGGGCCAGATCGACGACCTGCACAGCCGCATGGCGGCCGACGGGGTCAGCCGCGCCGCCATGCAGGCGCTGGCCGACCCGTCGAGCCAGGAGCTCGACCCTGACGTCGCCAGGGGGGTCGAAGGCCACCGCCACCGCCGTGATCTCGCCCGGGGGGACCGGGTTCCTGATGCCGAACAAGCTGCCCCCGCTGGCCGCGAGCCGGACCTACCAGCTGTGGGCGATCATGCCGGGCAAGGTGATCTCGCTCGGCCTGCTCGGCCCGGATCCGACCATCACCGCCTTCAGCGGCAAGGGGACGATCACCGGCCTTGCGGTCACCGACGAGGTCGCCGGCGGCGTCGTGCAGTCGACCCACGCGCCGGTGCTGGTCGCCCGTTCCGCCTGAACGAACGACCAGCCGGCGTGGTTCCCGCGTCCGCGTGGATCAGTGCGTGACCTCTTGGAGGTCGGCCTCGAGCGCGGCGAGATCGAAGCCGCTCGGGGCCGCGAGCGTGCCGTTCGGACCCTGCTTGAGGAAGTCGTCGCTCAGCACGGCGTAGGCCTCGTCGCAGTAGGTCTGCCAGAACGACCACGTCATGCGCATGGGTGCGCCCCAGGTGATGACCGTCGGCCCATGGCTGTCGTAGGCGACGACGGGGACGGCGTGGCCGCCCCACGACCCCGGTGCGCCGTCGCCGGTCGCGCCGCCCGGCGGCACCGACCACACGTCCTGGTTCTGGGCCGACAGGGGCAGCGCCACGCCGATGTAGCAACCACCGAACAGATCGACGGCGTCCTTGACGTGCTGGCGGTTGCCCGGCTCGAGTGCGGTGTAGGCCAGGATCTGGTGCCCGGCGATGCCCGTCTTGCGCCAGTAGTTCAAGACGTCGGTCTCGACCGCGCCGTTGTCGTTGGCGCCGGTCTTCGGGTCGTAGCCCGTGATGGCCGAGTAGGCGGACAGGATGTCGGGTCGCCGGGGGTGATCTCGGAGCCGACGTTGGCCGTCCACTCCATGATCAGGTGCCCGGCCGCCGCGCAGGTGCAGTCGCCGATCGTGTCGTTGTGCATCATCCCCCAGGGGACGGTGACCGCCGTCGAGTAGTCGACCGACGGCGGGGGAGTCGGCAGGGCGGTCGGCTGGACGTAGGTGGCGAACTGCAACGTGCGTGGATCGTGGCGCGGGGCTCTGCTTGCCGAGCTTCATGCTGGCGTGATCGACCATCGGGCTCTCCTGTCTCGGACGACACCTGCTCTCTTCACAGAGCCTTGTGTCGTCGCCGGGATACGCGAGCGACCGCGGCTACTCGCCGCGGCCGATCACGAAGTTGGTCGAGCGGATGGCGAGGGCGACCTCGTCGTGATCGTCCTCGGTCAGGCCGGTGGCCGTGAGCAGGAACGACTCGAACAGGCGCCACCCGAGGCCGAGGGCCATGATCTGCAGGGCCCGCACGCGTGCCTCGTGCTCGTCGATCGGCTTGTACTCGAGGATGGCGTCGAGGATGAGCGAGAGGATCGGCGAGTCGGTCTTGAACTCGCCGATGTCGTAGCCCTCGAGGGTGAGGTGGGCGATGATCCGCTGCTGGGTGAGCACGAGGCGCTCGGTGCCCGGGCTCAGCGGTGAGCCCGTGACGGCGTTGGGGCCCTGCTCGAGCTCGTAGGAGAACTTGGCGAAGACGGCGCGCAGCACGTCCTCCTTGGACCCGATGTAGCGGTGGACGAGGCCCGGGTTGACCCCCGCCTCGGCCGCGATCTGGCGCAACGACACGGTGCCGTATCCCTGGGTGGCGAACATCTCGGTGGCGACGGTGACGACGGCCTGGACGACCTCGTCGGGCCCGTGCGGAGCATGCTCGTCCTTCGGGGGACGGCCACGGCGGGGCCGGACGCGATCGGCCACGTCGGTCGGCGAGTGGACCGGACCCGGGGCCTCGTCCCACCCGTCGCCGGCGCGGTCGTCGACCAGGGTGGGCGACGAGCCGACGTCGCCGGGGGCCACGTCTCGCTCGTCGGTGTCGTCGTTCATTCCGGGTCCTCCAGCGGGGGTACGGGGGTGTCGTGTCGGGGGATCGTGGCGGGCGGAGCGGCTCATCGGACCGTGATCGAGATGGCGAGCGCCGTGAGCTCATCGACCGACAAGGCCGGCCCCCGGAGCGAAATCGTGACGGTGGGGCTGAGCTGCAGCTGCAGGTAGCCGTAGTCGACCTGCACGGGGGTTCCCGCCCCCACGGCGCGGGTGGTGAACCAGGCCGACCGGGCGCCGATGGCGAGCGGGGTCCAGCCCTGGGAGCGCACCTGCTGGGCCAACGAGGTGGTGTCGGCCCTCGAGGCGGTGATCACACGAACGGCGATCTGGTCCTGGCCGGGGCCGACGGTGCCGCCCGACGGGGCCTTGGCGTAGGTGAGCTCGACGACGTGCTGGCCCGCCGGAGCGGTGACCGGGGTGAGCTGGACGGCTCGGTACCCGGCCGGGACCGCCCCGACCCGGACGCTCGACACGCTCGCGGGCTGGCACGTCTCGGCCACCGAGCAGGTGCCGCCGGTGGTGGTGGTCGGGGCCGTCGCCGTGCTCACGCGGGTGTCGGTGGTGCGCCCGGCCACGGCCAGGACCGCGGCCACGACCAGGACCGCGACGCCGGTCGCCACACCGCCGAGCCGGCGGCGTCGTCGCCGGGCGATGAGGCCGGCCGACCGAGCCAGGATGGCGGGCCCCGGATCGGGGGTCGGGACGGCCATGCGGGCGCGGGCGCCGAAGCGCTGCTCGAGGGCCAGGGCGAGGTCGTCGGAGGTGGTCATGGGTCGAGCCGTCCTCTGAGGCGGGCGGTGCCCCGGTGCAGGAGGGTCTTGACGGTGCCCGGCGGGCACTGCATGGCATCGGCGATCTGCTGCTCGGACATGCCCTCGTAGTGACGCAGCACGAGCGCGATCCGTTCCCGGGTGGGAAGCGCCGCCAGCGCGTCGCCCAGGTAGTCGGGTTCGGGTGGCGACGCCTCGGGTCGGCTGCGGGCGAGGAAGGCCCGCTCGACGCGTCGGCGGCGAAGGATGTCGCGGCAGGCATTGATGATCGAGCGCCTCACGTAGCTGGCGGGGTCGTCGACCCGCTCCCACCGGAGGTGCAGGCGAGCGAAGCATTCCTGGACGACCTCCTCAGCTGCGTCGTTGTCGTCGAGGATCACGAACGCCAGCCGCACCAGCGACGCGTACGTCGACCGGTACAACTCGGTGAAAGCGATGTCGGGTTCGGGTGCGGACACGGTCAGGATCGACGGGCGCTGAAGGGAGCGCGTCGTCCCTCACATCCGACAAGACGAAGAGCCGCCGCGATCGGTTTCAACCCAATTCCCGATCCCCATTTGGTAGTCGCGCGTGCACATTTCAGGGTCGACGGGCGGTCTTGACATCGCCACCTGCGATGTTACCGTCAGCCCACAATCCCCAGCCGGACGCCAGCCGAGGGCAACGAGGTCGGCGCGTGCATGGGCGGTCAGAGAGAGGGCAGCGGGCGTGCGACATGGTCGTTGGGGTCATCGCGCGGCTCGGCACCGATGGGGTGCCGGTGCCGTCGCGGTGTTGTCGATGGTGATGGTGTCGATGGTGATGGTCGGTTGTGCGGCCCACGGTGGTGCGCGCGCCGTCGAGGTCCTCGCGCCGGTTCAACCGACGCCGTCGGGTTGCGACGTGTCGGCGACGTGCGCGCCCCAGGACGCCTCGGACATCGCGATGGCGGCGCTCCCATCGGGCTTCGGCGCCACCGGCGGCCTGACGCGACAACCGATCAACCCCGACGTGGTGCGGTCGTCGCGGCGATGGACCTCGCCCAACGCGACGTTCCTCGATCCCGGCGGTCGACCGATGGGCGCGTACGTCGAGGTCGACCTCACCACCCATCCGTCCGAGGACGAGTCCACGGCGCTCGGCCTGACCGAGAACCCACGGCCTCCGTCGGCGGTGTCGCTGGGCGACAGGGGCGCGTACGAGTCCTCGTGGACCATCCCGACGACGGGCCTCGACGGCACCACACGCATGCAGGTCGCCGCCGAGTCGATCTTCGTGGCGCTCAGCGACACGGTGCAGGTCCAGGTCACCACGGTCGGCATCAACCCCGACCTGACCGAGCTGCTGGCCGAGGCGGTGGTGATCCGATGAGGCGCCGTCATCGCGGGCGCGGGGCGGCACTGGCGGCCGGCGGTCTGCTGGCCCTCGGTGCCACGACGGCGCCCTACGCGGGTGCGACGTCGCTGTCCGGAGTGGCCAGCGCGCCGTCCAACGCGCTGTGGTCCACGGCCGCGCACGGCGAGGTGCTCGGCGGCTCCCACATCGCGACCGGCGATGTCGTGGCGTTCTGGCAGGGCTTCCTGGCGTCGTACGGGGTGGTCGCCTGCCCGGGCGGCATCGACGGTCACTTCACGCCCGCCACGGCCAGCGGAACCAAGTCGATCCAGGGGTTCTTCGGTCTGACCAAGGACGGCGTGGTCGGAGCCAACACGTGGGCCGCGGCCGGCGCCTGGCTCGACTGGAGCCCCGGCAACAGCAGCTACGACCTCTGGCAGCCCCTCGGCAGCACGCATCCGGACATCACCTATGCCCACACGCTGCCGAACGGCGCGTGGAAGTGGCAGAGCGACATCACGACCGACTACCCGTCGTGGCACAGCTCGGACGCCCCGGCCATCAGCTTCACCAACGCGGGAACGTGCGCGTGAGCGACGCACCTGTCGGGACGCCGGCCGAAGGCCTCGGCGCGCCGCGCACCGCGACGCGGCGCGTCGCGCTGCGGGTCGTGACGCCGGCCGACTACCCGTTCCTCTTCACCATCGCCACCGAGCCGGCCGCCTCGTGGCGCTGGCGCTACCGCGGGGCGACGCCGTCGCCCGAGCAGTTCGCGGCCGAGCTGTGGCAGGGCGTGCTGTGCCAGTTCATGGTGATCCGACGCGAGGGAGGGCAGTCGGTCGGTCTGGTGACCGCCTATCAGGCCGATCTGGCCAACGGCACCGGCTACGTCGCGCTGCTCGGCGATCGGGCCTTCGATGCGTCGGGACTCATGCCCGAAGCCGCGTTGCTCTTCGTCAGCTACCTGCTGCACACCTGGGACTTCCGACAGCTCTACGCCGAGGTCCCCGGCTACACGATGGACGCGTTCGCCAGCGGCATGGGCACCTACTTCCGCGAAGAGGGTCGCCTCGTCGACCACAGCTTCCACGCCGGCCGCTACTGGGATCTCCACGTGTTGGCGATCCACCGCGAGCAGTGGTCCAAGACGGCCGGACCCCTGCTCGACGCGCTCGGGGCCACCGAAGCCGATGCCTGACTCCCCATCCCGGATCGAGAGCGGATCGACGATGTCGTTCGACGAGTTCGCCGCGTGGCTGGGCGATCGGCTCGGGTCGGCGTGGCCCGTGGGAACCATCGAGCTGGACACCTCGCTGGTCGACCTCGACTCGTTGCAGCGCACCGAGCTGTGGATCGCGTCCGAGGACCTGGGTCTCGACCTGCCCGACCAGCTGTTCGCCACACTCGCGACCGTGGGCGACCTCTTCTACTACTACGAGACGAAGTCGGCCCCGGCCGGTCGGGCGGGCTGAAGCTCGACCGGACCGTCCACCTTGCGCACCACGTCGCCGGTGCGGACCGTGCCGGACTCCACGACCCGGGCGTTGAGCCCGCGCAGTCGCAGCGCCTTGCCGGTGGGCGAGTTGACCATGCGAAGCGCGGCCAGGCCGAAGCGCGCCGAGAACTTCTTGCATCCGTTGTGGGGCTGATCGGTGACCTCGATGACTGCGGTGCCGAGCTCGAGGCGCGTGCCGGCTGGGAGGTTGGTACGGCTGAGGTCGAGATCGACGTGGAGCTGATCGCCCGCGAGGGCGCGGCGGTCGTCGGTGCCGGCCACCAGCGACGAGGTACGGGCGTTGATCAGGGTCACCTGCATCTCGGGATGCGACGAGCCGTCAGGGGTCCGGCTGCTGCCTCGGACGTTCCAGGTGTCGCCCACCAGCCCTACATCGCGGTCGAGGACGCCCTCGTCGAGCAGCTCGCGCTCGTCCTCGGCCGGCCGCCGCACGATCATCTCGACCCGACCGTGGTCGGCCGGTGAACGGCGGACCTCGTCGAGGCCGATCTCGAGCTCGGCGGCGGTCAGGTGGCGCACGTCCACAATGATGCCCGCTCGCCCTACGGCGATCGAGGCAATTCGGCCGGGCGATGATCCGCCGGCGCGTCCGGCGCGCCGGAGCGTGGAGTGGGTCAGACCCCGGAGTAGGAAGCGGGTCGGGTCGGCGACTTGGTACCCATGTTGGGGCAGGGGTCGCTGCCCGGGTGCGGGGTCCCGGACGGGGCCTTGCCCGTCGTCGGCGGTGCGGTGGTCCTCGGTGCGTTCGTCGCTGGAGCGGACGTCGCGGGGGCGGTCGTCGCTGGAGCGGACGTCGTGGGAGCGGTCGTCGCGGGGGCGGTCGTCGTGCTCGTGTCTGCCCAGGCGGCGGCTGCGCCGGCGCCGGCCAGCGAGCCGACCACCGCCAGGGTGGCGATGGCGTGTCTCGGTCGAATCATGTCTTCACCCCCTTCCACGTGGTCAGCCCCGAGGATGCGCCTCGAACCTGGGAGTGGCCTGGGTTTTCCCGCACAATCGATGTTCGGCCGACGTTCTCACCCGGGCCGCACCCGGTCCACGCAGGATCGGGTACGGCCCGCGGGTGCGTCAGGCCCCTCCCGCGAGCTCGTAGATGACGTAGGTGAGGCCGTCACCGATGGTCGTCGTCTCGACGAGGCGCAGGGCCTTGAGGTCGCCGGTCGGGCCGAAGAGGCGCTGGCCGCCCCCGAGCACGACCGGGAAGATGGTCAGCCGCAGCTCGTCGACCAGGTCGTGCTCGATCAGCGCCCGCCCCAGCTGGTAGCTGGCGAAGACGAGGACATCCCCGGCGACCTCCTGCTTCAGCTTCGAGACCTCCTCGACCACGTCGCCGCGCAGGACCGTCCCGGTTCCGGTGCCCCAGTTCACCTTCTCGGCGGTGGAGGACACCACGTACTTGGGCAGCCCGTTCAAGCGGTCGGCCCACTCGCCGGTCCTCGTGTTCCACCGTGAGGCGAACCACTCGTCGGTGCGCCGCCCGAGGAGCAGGGCCTCGGCGGCCAGCGAATCGGCGAGCATGACCTTGCCCCACGGCTCGAGGTCGGCGCCGCCGTACCGGCCGAACCAGCCTCCGAGCTCGAACCCCTCCTGGCCGTCGGGGTCCTGGACCACTCCGTCGAGCGAGAGGTTCGTGCTGATCACGATCTTTCCCATGTCGGTTCTCCATCTTGCGGTTGTCAGGTACGAACGATGTAGACGCCGTCCGGTCCGGGAACTGGGCGCCGTCGGACCGCCCAGTTCGCGCCCCTGGCGGCGTCGGAACAAGATGGAGTGCGAAGAGATCTCGAGGAGGGGTGACGTGAGCGTGGACCTGGTGCCGGAGGAGCTGATCGCCCGGGCGCAGACCGGTGACGAGGAGGCGTTCCGCGCGCTCACCGAGCCGCACCGTCGAGAGCTGCAGGTGCACTGCTACCGGATGCTCGGCTCGCTCCAGGACGCCGAGGACGCGCTTCAGGACACGCTGCTGTCCGCCTGGCAGGGCCTCGGCGGGTTCGAGGGCCGCGCCTCGATGCGGAGCTGGCTGTACCGCATCGCCACCAACCGGTGCCTCGACGCGCTCCGCTCGGCCCGCCGTCGCCCGGCCAAGGAGTGGGACATCGCCGGGGTCGTCCCGCCCGAACCGACCCGGCTCGGCGAGGTCGTGTGGCTCGAGCCCTATCCCGACGCCCTGCTCGACGACGCGATGGGCGTGCCGGTCGGCCCCGAGGCTCGCTACGAGCAGAGCGAATCCATCTCGCTGGCCTTCGTGACCGCGCTGCAGGTCCTGCCGCCGCGCCAGCTCGCGGTGCTCGTCCTGCGCGACGTCCTCGGGTTTCACGCGGACGAGGTGGCCGTGATGCTCGACTCGACGTTGGACTCGGTGACCAGCGCGCTCAAGCGGGCGCGGGCCAGCCTGCAGCAACGGCGGTCGGCCGCCGATGAGCGCGAGCTGGTCCCGGCGCCCGGCTCACCCTCGGAGCAGGCCCTCGTGGCGAAGTTCGTCCAGGTCTACGAGGCGGCCGATGTCGACGCGCTCGTGGCCCTGTTCACCGACGACGTCTTCATGTCGATGCCGCCGATGCCGTTCGAGTACGAAGGGCGCGACGTCGTGGCCCGCTTCTGCGCCGGCATCCTGCAGCCGGGCCGCCGGTTCGACCTCGTCCCGACGCGGGCCAACGGCCAACCGGCCTTCGGCACGTACCTGCGCAAACCGGACGGCACCAGCTTCGGCACCGGCCTGTTCGTCATCGCCCTTCGCGGCGAACGGATCTCGGCCCTGAGCCGGTTCGAGAGCCACGTGCTCCCGTGGTTCGGGCTGCCGATGTCGCTCCCGGGCCGGCCCTGATCCGACGCCCACGAACGAGCAGCGGTTGCTCGCAACCTGGGCATGCCGACCGCCCATGATCTTGCGCTCGATGGCGACGTCATCCTTGCCGCTCAGGCGCAGGCCCTCGACGATGCGTCAGCCGTGGTGGTCGCCACCACGAACAGCAAGCACCTGAAGCGCTACGTCGACGCTCGCTTGTGGAGCGACATCGGGCGGACGGAGACCGGATGGGTCGGCCACAGGCATCATCGGGACGGCGTCGCGGATGATCAGACCGCACCTAGGAACCGCCTGTACTGGCGACGCACCAGAACTTGCGGAACGGGTGCAACGGGACTGCGGTGCCGTCGTCGGCGACGAACGCATACTGCGTACCCCGAAGCCAGTAACGAGTGACCCGCACGCGGTCACCGCTCGCCAACGCCGCAGCTCCGTGGAGGTTCCTCGCGATCGCGTTGGCAGTGAAGTAGCCCGTTGTTGGGAACGCTCCGCAGGACCAGCATCCCTGGTCCCTGCTGGTCGGTACGACGACAACTCCCGGGAGCCGCTGTCCCCCAGGGCAGGACGACGCCGCCCACACGATGGAGCCCGGACCTGCGCCTGACAGGGGGACGATCCGTACCGTCGTCGTCGTGCCCACGAACGTGGCCCTGACCAGCAACCCCGCCGCCACCAGGAGTGCCCCGCACAGGATCGCCAGCAGCCATTTCGGGATTCGTCGGCCCGCCCTGGTCGGCTGATCGCCCATCCTCGCCTACCGTCCGTCCTGGCCACGTGAAGCCGCGGCGAGGGCGGCGTCACTGTGGCCTTCTTTCGGCGGCTCCATAGGAGGCCGGCGACCTGCAGCAAACGGAAGGGCGAATTCTCGCGACGTCGGCGCCACAATCAAAGCATTCCATTTCAGGCGCAATTAAGAGATGAAGCGGTGGATGGCCTCGTTGGCGTGGTCCTGAAAGGACGGGTTGGCCAGGTCGGGGAGGAGGTCTGCTTGGTTGACCAAGGGTCCCTTCAACTTGTTGGCCGGGCTGGCGTAGAACGCGCCGCTCGACAGGGACGGGTCGGTGACACCGTCGACCAGTCGCTTCGCGCCCACGTCAAGTGTGTGGGAGAGACCCAAGGTGGGCATGACGTATTTGGCCGCTATACGCATCGGCAATGGGAGGTCACTGGCTGCTTGGGTGCCGGTGGTGTTACCGGGGCTCACGGTGATGAAGCGGCGGTCGGGGTCGTGGCGGGCCAGGTAGGCCATCCATAGGGCGCCGATGTACTTGGCCTGCCCGAAAGCGAGGTTGAAGTCAGGTTTTCTGCCGGCGAAGTAGCTGCCGTCGATGACGGTGGCGAGCTCGTCGGCTGAGGTTGAGACGAACGATGGCCCCTTCATCCGCAACTTCGGGACCCCCCTGACTGCTTCACTTCCGGCCAAGACCGCAACCTCGCCAAGCCGATCCTCGGCCAGGAGCCCTTCGAGGAGGACGACGTGGCCAAGGACGTTCGTCGCGAACACGGTGGTGACCCCGTCAGCGGTCAAGTCCATCGACTGCGGGCCAATGACACCAGCGTTCATGACCAGCGCATCAATGGATCCGTCGATGGCCGCAACGCCGGCGCGGACCGAACCCAGATCGGCGACGTCCATGAGGATGATGTCGAAGATGGACCGGCCGGTCGCGGCTTCGAGTTCGGCCTTTGCCGTTGTCGCCCGATCTTGGTTCCGGCACGCCAAGTAGATCCGCGCCATGTCGGGACGTAAAGCCAGTTGCCGGGCCACATCCTTGCCGATCCCGGCGTTGGCGCCCGTGATGAGCACCGTCTTTGCTGGAAGTGTGCTCATTGCTGTTTCCTCTCGTTTCTTCGGGCCAAGTCAGGCAGGACATCTCTTGCCGCGTTGTGTCCACCGGTTGTCCCGGGTTGCCATGGACCCGTAGCGGGTCGACGAGCGGCGCCGACGACGGGAGTCACGTCGCCACTCGGCCTCCGTCGACCGCAAGGGTGACGCCGTGGACGAAGCTGGCGTCATCACTGGCGAGGAAGACGATCGCCGCAGCAAGTTCCTCGGGCTCAGCGACGCGACCTGCTGGTGCTAGAGCTGCGAGCTGGTTCACCATCTCGTCGGGGACACCTTCCATCATCGGGGTGCGCGTCGGGCCGGGCGCAACGGCGTTGACCCGGACACCACGTGCGCCGTACTCGGCGGCCCAGGTCTTCGTCAGCAGTTCGAGAGCTGCTCGGCTGGCGCCGTACAGAGCCATGCCGGCCTGTCCGAAGCTGGCGACCATCGTGCTGACGTTGACGATCGAACCCCATCCGCGTTCGGCCATGGCTGGTGCCAGTGACGCGACGAGGAAGAACGGGACCTTGACGTTGAGTGCGAAGGTCTCGTCGAACTCTGCTTCGGTGGCTGCGTAGCTTGGTCCGAGCAAGGCGACGCCAGCGTTGTTGACGAGGATGTCGACATGACCGTCGCCGGCCTCAGTGGCCCACTCGACGAGCTCTCGGGCCGATTCCAGGTCGCCCAATGTGGTGAGCCTGAACGACGCGCTGCCGCCGCTGCCTTCGATCTCGGCGACCACGTCCTTGGCTCGTTGTTCATCGCGCCCGACTACCAGTACGTGAGCGCCGCGGGCGGCCAGCGCAGTGGCCGTCGCCTTGCCGATACCGCTCGTCGAGCCCGTTACCAGAGCTGTCTTGCCCTCTAGGTCAGTCATGCGATGTGTCGTCCTCTCGCTCCAAAGTGGGTTGTGCAACTCACTCTGACAGTCCGGGACTGGGTTGTCAAACTCAGAATCCTGCTAACATTGGTGCATGGTCAACGAGACGAGTGACCGGCCGAGGCTCACCCCCAAGGGCGCGCGCGTCCGGGCACGAATAGTGGAGGAGGCCGCCGCCCTGATCCATGAGCACGGGGTGGCGGGCACCACCTTGGACGACGTCAAGGCGGCGGCGGACGTCAGCGGCTCGCAGATGTACCACTACTTCCCCGACAAGAACGAGCTCGTGCAGGCGGTCATCGACTACCAAGCCGACACCATCGTCAATCGCAACCGGCAGGCGCTCGGCGGCGCGAACGGAGTCGAAGCCTGGCGGAACATGGTGATCACCGCAGCGAAGCGCACCAAAGCAAAGGGGGGCTGCCAACTTGGCTCGCTCGTTGGTCAACTCGCCGAGAGCGACCCCGAGGCCCGGGCGCTCATCGCCGCAGGGTTCGATCAGTGGGCAGCCGCCATTGGCGATGGACTCAGGTCCCTTCATGCCGACGGGAAGCTCCCGTCCGAGATCGACCCGGACGACCTCGCCACCACTCTCCTCGCCACGCTCCAAGGAGGGCTTCTACTCGCCCAGGTGCAAAGGAGCACCCGTCCGTTCGAAACCGCGATCAATACCCTCCTCGCCCTCAGCGTCGGCAGATGAGCCCAAGCCGGATTCGTTCACAGCCATCACCGAGGTCGGCTCACGACTCTTGGATGAGGTGGGTGTTCGTACGCCCCCTGGGATTCGAACCCAGAACCTGCGGATTAAGAGTCCGTTGCTCTGCCATTGAGCTAGAGGCGCGCGGTGCGGGGGTCAGCGTAGTGGATCGGTCGGGAGTGCCTCACCCCGGTTCCGGGCGCGGACGGCCGCCCGAATCGAGACTCCGACGCGGGCGGCCGTTCGACGTGGGGTGGCCGAGGGGACTTGAACCCCCGACCTCCAGGGCCACAACCTGGCGCTCTAACCAAGCTGAGCTACGGCCACCATGGGAGCCATCAGCATAGGGCACCCGCCCAGGTGGCCGATCCGGGTTCCGTCCGGTCAGACCGAGGGTCGCTCGGACCGGAATCCCTGTGCACCGGCGGCCCGCCGGGCGGCGAACCGGGCCCGGAGATCGCGGCGGCGGTGCCACATGAGCCCGGTCATGACCAGCCGAAGCGTCGCGATCGCGACCAGCAGGCCACCGATGAGGACGTGGCCGTCCACCAGCAGCACCACCCCGAGCGTGACCACCAAGGCACTGATGGCCAGTCGCAGGATCAGCATTCCGGTGCTTCGTCCCATCGTCTCATCTCCACATCGAGGACTCGTTCCGACGATGAGTGGACCGCGCGAGTGTGAGCACGGCGTGAGCGGACGATCAGGATCCGGATGTGGCGCGGGTCAGCTCGGTAGCTGACGGGTGCGCTGGGTGGCCAGGCGGGCGCGGGTGCGAGCCACCCGCGGGGCGAGCTGGTCCTCGTCATAGGTCCAGAACGCCTCGGCCGCCGCCGCGATCATCTCGACGGCCGGGTCGGCGGCCATGACGGTCCCGTCGAGGATCAGGTGGTAGAGCGACGCGTCGGTCGGGTCGCGCCGGTAGAGGCGCTTCATGTACTGCGCCCGAGCCGCGTCGGTCTTCTTGAGCTGCGCCTGCGCAGTCGCGAGGTCGACGCCCTCCCACAGCGCCCCGCGGTGCGCCCGTCGATCGGCCGGACCGTCGAGCCGCACGTGGAAGACGCGCGGGTGGCCGGCCAGCGGGACCGCCGCCGCTCGACCCAGCACCACACCGCCGGTCGTCTCGCACAGGCGCCGCAGGCTGGCCTCGACATCGGCCTGCACGTGGCCGGGCATGTCGGCCGGATCGCGCTGCCCGGGCACGCCCCACTCACTGGTGAGCAGGGACAGGCCTTCGAGGAACGAGCCCCGTGGCGCCCGCTCGAGCTCGCGCTCGCTCACCTCCTCGTCGCTCGGGTGGCGCGGGTCCGAGTCGGACCGCAGCAGGCGGTCGGCGAACGGCAGTCCCAGCCGTTCGGCCAGCAACGGGGCGATGACGCTCCCACCCGCGCCGTAAGTGGCCGAGATGGTGACCAGCCGCAGGTTCGGCGCGTCGTGCGAATCAACCACTGGTCACAGTCAAGCACTGCCGGACGGCGCGACCGGGTTCGGACGGGCGGGCCGCCGCGGCGCCGACCCCCCACTACGCTCGCGTCCGCACTGGCGGACATGGGTTCGCGCCCGTTTCGCCGGTTCTGGCCCTCGTAGCTCAGATGGATAGAGCATCGGACTTCTAATCCGACGGTCGCACGTTCGAGTCGTGCCGAGGGCGCTCCGGCAACGTAGATGGCAGGAGCGGGGCCGAGGCTAGTAGGCGTCGTCGAGGCGCTTCTTCAGCTCCAGGCGGCGCTGTTCGACGACCGCGGCCTCGGCGACGACCGCGTCCGCCGCGTCGCGCTTCGCGACCTGCAGGCTCTCGTAGGCCTCATTGGCCTCGGTGATGCACTCGTCGATCCAGCGTGATGCCGGCGCGATGTCGTCGTCCTCGACCATGAACCGGATCTCGGACCCGTGCAGCTTCGGGCTGCCGTTCAGGAACGCGGGCGAGCCGGATCGTCCGGGCGGCCTGGCCTCGGTGAACACGATCGCCCACTCGGGCGCGGGCAGGCGCGACAGGGTGATCAGCAGCACCGGCGCGCCGTTGGGCGCGAGCTCGATGTCCCGAGCGGCGACTTCCAGGTGATCCATGTGCCCAACTTCCAGTGGGTCGTGTCCTCGCACAGAGCATGTCACCCCACGCGCGTGCCATCGGCTGGCTGGCCTTGACAACAGCTGGCCGATCCCTATACTTAGGTAAGTGCCTAAGTATCAACGGGACCTCGACCGGATGTTCCACACGCTCGGCGATGCCAGTCGGCGGGCGATGGTCGAACGGTTGGCGCAGGGACCCGCCTCGGTCAGCGAGCTGGCCCGTCCGTTCGACATGGCGCTCCCGACGATCGTCCAGCACCTCGGTGTGCTCGAGACCGCTGCGATCGTCACGTCGACCAAGGTCGGCCGCGTCCGGACCTACCAGCTGGCCACCGATGCACTCACCCCGGCCGGCGAATGGATCAGCGGCCAGCGGCTTCCCGCCGAGCGGCGACTCGACCGCCTCGGCAGCTTCCTCGATCCGACCCATCCCAAGCAGAGCAACCCCAAGCAGAACAACCAGGAGAAAATGCCATGAGCGACACCATCGACCGCAGCCAGACCCACGCGACCTTCGTCCTCGAACGCACCTACCCGGTGCCCGTCGACGCCGTGTGGCACGCCCTCTCCGACAACGCAGCACGCGACCAGTGGTTCGGGGGCGGCTCGGCGTTCGACGTCGCCGAGAAGGCGCACGACTTCCGCATCGGTGGCCACGGGATCGAGGACGGTCGGTGGCAGGGCGGACCGCGATCGCGGTTCGTGTCGACCTACACCGACATCGTCGAGAACGAGCGGATCGTGTTCACCTACGACATGTGGGTCGACGAACGACACATGTCGACCTCGCTCACCACCATCGCCGTCGAGCCCGACGGCGACTCGACCCGCCTGACCTACACCGAGCAGGCCGTGCACCTCGACGGCCTCGACACCGTCGAGGGCCGTGAGGAAGGCACGGCGGGACTGCTCGACGGCCTCGGCTCGTTCCTCACGGGCGGCTCGTGACGGTCTCGACTCGGGAGATCAGCCCGCGGAGTGGCAGGCGAGCCCGTAGCTCTCGGCCTGCGCCTCGAGCGAGGTCTCGGTGTCCGAGTTGGCCAGATCCTTGTAGGTGACCGAGTCGCCGAACTTGCCGGCGATGCAGTCGATCTGGGCCGGCGTCAGCACGCCCGCCCCGGCCTTCTGCACCTCGTCCGCGAGGAACTGGCTGGCGGGGTAGCAGTGCTGAAGCGCGTCGAGCAGCGCGTCGACCTCGGGCGCGCCGCTGCTCCCCGTGATCTTGGATTCGTCGAGCTTGGCGATGGCGTCGAGCGCGTCGCCGGTCGCGCAGGTCTGCCCGGCGGCCGGGACGCCCTTGAACGGGCTGTCGCTGCCGAAGAGCTGGCTCTGCAGCTGCTTGACGAGGAAGGTCCGGTTGCAGGGGAGCCCGGCGCGGATCGTGACGACCGTGATCCGATCAGGGACATCGCCGTCCGAGGTCAGCTCGGCCACCGCGGCCCGGTCGCCGGCGTCGAGCTTGGCCGCGATGCAGGCGAGGAAGCCCGCGGGGTAGGTCGAGGGCGTGTCCCCGGTCTGGAAGGCGATGCCGAGGCCTCGCAGCACAGCGGCATCTGACACCGACGACGTCGATCCGCCCGAGCTCGTCGTCACCGTGGACGTCGTGGTGGAGCTCGGCGCCGCCGAGGGCTTCGTGCCCGAGCTCCCGCAGGCACTCGCCACGGCCATCACGATCGCGATCGCGACGAACCCGCACCGCCGAATGGATCCGCTCGATGTCATCCGCTCCCCAGTCATCCGCTCCCCAGCGTCCCGGCCACCCACACCCTGCGACCAACGTACACGCGGGCGCGCGGTGGTCAGCGCAACGGTTGTCCCGCACGGCGTGCTCTCATCGCCCGCTCACATCACCCTCTCATCTGGCCGTGGCCCGACCCGACGCGGCTCCGTTCGGCTCGTAGACTGCCCCGTCGGCCAGCCGTGTCCGCGGCGGTCGGGCCAGGTGGCAGTCGAGCCGGAGGACGTGTGCCCCGAAACCGCGTCTCACCAGCTGCGGGGCAGCATGACGGCCACGCGCGTCGGCGCCTCGGCGACCGGTGGCGTGCACTCGTCTCGCGACTTCGGGGCCACACCGGCTCGGTGGCCGTCGTCGTCGTGCTCGCCGTGCTGGCGACCATGGTGGCGGTCGGCAGCGGCTACCACCCGAGGGCGCCGCACACCGTCGACGGCGGGGCGTGGTTGGGTTCGCTCAACGGCCGGGTCGTCCACGTCAACGGCACCTCGGCCAAGGTCGACTGGACCATCACCACCGACTCGGGCCTGTTCTCGGTCGTGCAGGACGGCGCCGGCGGCTTCGTGGACGGAGCCGACCGGCTCCACTCGATCGACCGGGCCGCCATGGACCTGTCCCACGTCGTGACCCTGGGATCGGGCTCGCCCACGGTGGCGACGGGAGGCGGTCGCGCCTACGTGGTGTACCAGTCGACGGGGACGGTGCAGCAGTTCGACCCGGCCACGCTCCACGCCGTCGGACCAACGCTCGCCCTGGGCAAAGGCGTGACCTCGGCCGCCGTCGACGGCCAGGGCGTGCTGTACGCGCTGCTGGCCGGATCGGGGACGGTGTCGGTCGTGCGCTCGGGCCAGGTGCTCGAGCAGCTCGAGGGCGGTTCGGGGAAGGGCGAGCAGTTGGTCCTGGTCGGCTCCACCGTGGTCGACGTCGACCCCGGCAACGACACCATGACGACGCTCGGCGCGTCGGGCGGCGTGCGCGCCGTCACCCTGGGCGTGGCCACGGGGACCAGGCTGATCATGCCGTCGTCCGTCTCGGCTGCTCCGCTCTGGATGTCCGACCCGGGCGACAGCAGCGTGATCGCCGTCGATCCGTCCAAAGGGCTCACCGATCGCGTGCAGGTGGGCCTCGACGGCCCGACCTGGGGGGCACCCCAGCCCGCCGGCCGGTTCGTCTACCTCTACGAGCAGTCGACCGGGTCGGTGGTCACCGTCGACAGCCGCACGGGGCGCGTGTCCCGCCAGGCGCTCTTCGTGAAGGGCGTCCGCGTATCGCTGTTCGGCAAGGACGGGCTGGCCTGGGGGAACGACTTCGCCGGACCCCGCGCGTTCGTGGCTGACGCCACCGGATCGGTCAAGGTGTTCTACAAGTACCTGCCCAAGCCAGGGGGGATCGGACTCTTCAAACGGGCCCACAAGAAGGTGCGCCCAATCCACCACAAAGCGAAGAAGGTGAAGAAGCGGCCGACCCACCACCATCGGACGTTCAAGAAGCACAAGGTCAAGAAGAAGCCGAAGGTCAAGACCAAGCCGAAGCCGAAGCCCACCTCGACGACGACCGCGTCGACGACGACCACGGCACCCACGACCACGACCACGCTGCCCGTCTGCACGACGACGACCACGGGCTCGACGACGACGACCACCGCCGCGACCACGACCACTGTGCCCTGCCGCGAACCGACGACGACGACCACGACCACGCCCTGTCCGACCACGACGACGTCCTCGTCCACATCGACGACAGCCGGCGACACGACCACCACGACCGGTTGCGACGCGACCACGACCACGACCGCGGCGCCACCCCCGTGAGGAACCGGACCGCGCCACGAGCGATGGGGAGACCATGAGCCAATCCACCTCTGACGACCGCCTGACGGGGTTCGTCCAACGGGCCGACGCCCTGCGAGCCAACGTCGAGAAGGCCGTCCGTGGCAAGAGCGAGCAGGTCCGGCTGGCCGTCGTGTGTCTGCTGGCCGAGGGCCATCTCCTGGTGGAGGACGTGCCCGGCGTGGGCAAGACCTCGCTCGCCCGGGCCCTGGCCGCGTCGGTCGACGGCACGTGGCACCGCATCCAGTTCACACCCGACCTGCTGCCGTCCGACGTCACGGGTGTGACCATCTACAACCAGGCCAGCCAGGACTTCCAGTTCCACCCGGGCCCGATCTTCGCCAACCTGGTCATCGGCGACGAGATCAATCGGGCCTCGCCCCGCACGCAGTCGGCTCTGCTCGAGGTGATGGACGAGCGGCGGGTGACCGTCGACGGCGAGCCCCACCCGGTGCCGCGCCCGTTCATGGTCATCGCCACGCAGAACCCGATCGACATGGACGGCACCTATCCACTGCCCGAGGCCCAGCTCGACCGCTTCCTGATGCGCATCTCGGTCGGGTACCCCGCCCACGACGCCGAGGTCGAGATCCTCGAGACCCAACGGCTCGGCCCCGTCGTCGACCGGTTGAGCAGCATCACGACCGCGGACGAGATCGGGACGATGATCCGTCTGGCGAGCGGCGTCCATGTGAGCCCGGAGGTGCAGAGCTACATCGTGCGCATCGCAGCCGAGCTGCGTTCGAGCGCCGCCATCCGCCTCGCGGTGAGTCCCCGGGCCAGCCTCGCGCTGATGCGTGCGGCGCAGGTCACCGCGGCGATGGACGGGCGGACCTACGTCATCCCCGAGGACGTCAAGGCACTCGCCGCTCCCGTCCTCGCCCATCGCCTGATCCTCGCCCCTGACACCCAGCTGAGCGGACGCACCTCCGCCGAGCTGGTCGGCGAGGCGCTCGACGCCGTCGCCGCTCCGCGCGGCGCGGACGCTTCGGGAAGCTGACCGTGCTCACCCGTTCTGGTTGGGCCCTGCTCGTCGTGGGCGTGGCCCTCGCCATCGGTGCGGCCACCCTGCACTACGCCGAGCTGGACGTCCTGGCGGCCGGCTGCGGGGTCGCGCTGGTCGTGGCGGTGGTGTGGCGGCTCGGCGGGCCGAGGCTGACGATCGACCGCCAGCTCGAGCGGGATCGTGTCACCGTCGGCGACCCGGCCCGCGCCCGCGTGCACGTGACCAACCTGACGCGACGGCGGGTGTCGTCGCTCGTCGCGGTCGAGACGTACGGCTCGCGTCGCCTGCCCGTCGAGCTGCCGCGCGTCGCGGCCGGCGCCACTGCCGAACTGGCCTACGACCTGCCGACCGAGCGGCGCGGCGTCGTGGCCGTGGGCCCGTTCGTGGTCCGTCGCGCCGATCCCCTCGACCTGTCCGAGCGCGTGCAGTCCGACGACCACACGCCGACCCTGTGGATCCACCCCCGCGTGCAGGCCGTCGCACCCCTGGCGGCCGGGCTGCGGCTCACCCCCGAGGGCCAAGCCGAGACCATCTCTCCCCAGGCCACCCTCGCCTTCCACTCGCTGCGCGAGTACGTGATCGGCGACGACCTCCGCCAGATCCACTGGCGCTCGACCGCCCACACCGGGACGTTGATGGTGCGCCACAACCTCGACGCCTCGATCCCGACCGCGGTGGTCGTGCTCGACACGCGCGCCCGGCTCTACTCGGACGAGTCGTTCGAGGTCGCGGTCGAGATCGCCGCCTCGCTCGTGGTGGCCTCGGCCCGCGCCCACCTCCCCATCCGGCTCGTCACGACCGGCGGTCTCGTGCTCGACGACCATCGGGCGGGCGAGCGCACCTTCCTCGACCAACTGGCCGGCGTCGATCCCGACGAGCACGGTCGTCTGGTCGACGTCGGGCGCCGGTTGCCGCGGCGTCGCCACGGGGTGGCCCTCGGCCTGGTCACGGGCCAGACCACGCGCGCCGACCACGCCGAGATCAGCCAGCTCTGCACCGGGTTCACGCAGCCCGCGGTCGTGCGGGTGCGATCGGGCGACGCCTCGCCGGATCTGGCCGTCACCGGAGCCGAGATCATCGAGGTCGGCAGCGTCGACGACTTCGTCCAGCGTTGGGGAGCGGCGCGGCGATGACCGAGGTCGCCCGGGAGCGGACCGGCCGGTGGGTCGGTCCCGCATGGTCGAGACTCATCGACGCCGCGCTCGTGGCGGGGCTCGCGCTGCTGGCCGCGCTCATGTTCACGCGCATCCTGCCGCTCGGGGCCGTCGCAGGACGCGCCGCGGCGGCCGCGGCCGCCGCGACCGCGCTGGCCGAGATCGTCCACCGTCGACGGGGGAGCGGCTTCGCCCTGAGCGTGGCCGTGACGCTGGTGGGATACGTCGTGGTGGTCGGCGCCGTCGTGTTCCGCGCCCAGACGTGGTTCGGCCTTCCGACCCCGGCGAGCGTGCACGCGGTGGCCGATGGCGCGCTCAACGGCGCAGCACGGATCCTCACCTCCGCCGTTCCCACTCCTCCGGTGCCCGCGGCGTTGATCATCCCGGTGTCGGTGGCCTGGTTGACCGCGTTCGCCGGCTCCGAGCTGGCGTGGCGGACACGCTCGCCGCTGCTTCCTGCGGTTCCCGCGCTGCTCGGCTTCGTGTTCGGGTTGCTGTTCGGGGGGGTGGCACCGCTGGTGGGCATCTCGGCCGGTTTCGTCGCCGCGACCGGCGCGCTCGGCGCGGTCCGCGCCGCCCGGATCACCATCCCGAGCGGGCGCGGGCAACGGCGACGACTGATCCGCGTCGCGCTCCCCGCCGTCGTCGTGATGGCCGTCGGCGCCGCGCTGGTGGGCAACGCGTTCGGGACCAGCACCTCGCAGTTCGATCTCCACAGCCGTCTGCCCGCCGGCCAGCCTTTCCCGCCGGCGGTCACGCCGCTGAGCCAGATCCAGGGCCAGCTGCTCACCCAGCCGCCGGTCGGCCAGTTCGAGGTGACCGTCCCCGCCGGTGCCGTGGATCTGTTGCCGGACTGGCGCCTCACCGTGCTCGATCGCTTCGACGGGACGCAGTGGTCGACCGACGAGACGTTCGTGCCGGCCGGCGGGACGCTGCCGCCCCCGCCCAGCACCGACGCGCCCACCACCCAGGTCACCGAGCACGTCACCGTCCAGCGTCTGTCGGGGTACTGGCTGCCCGTCGGGGGCGACGCGGTGAGCACGTCGCTGTCGCTGGTGGACGTGGGAACGAGGTCGGGGGTCCTCGCGGCACCGAGTGGACACGCTGCGGGCTTGTCGTACTCGGTCGATGCGCGGCTCACCGACGTGCCGTCCGACCTGCTGGCGGACGCGTCTCCCGTCAGGGGCGTGGCCGCCAGGGCCGACACGGGCTTGCCGGAGCTCGCCCCGACGGACCTCGCGGCCATCAAGGCCAAGGCGCGCGCCGTCGTGGGCAAGGCGACCAACACGGTCGACCAGCTCACCGCCCTCGAGGACTATCTGCGGACGCAGCCCTTCGCGACCAGCGCGCTCGCCCAGGCCGGCGAGTCCTACGCGCGGACCGCCTCGTTCATCGGGCCGAACCACTACGGAACCTCCGAGCTGTTCGCGAGCACGTTCGCGATCATGGCGAGGTCGCTCGGCATCCCGACGCGGGTGGCCGTCGGCTTCCGCCGGGGCGTGCCGACCGGAGGAGGGCACTTCGTCCTCACCTCAGCCGATGCGTACGCGTGGCCGGAGGTCGACTTCCAGGGGCTCGGCTGGGTGCCGTTCGACCCGACGCCCGATCTGGTGGCGACGGGCGGCGCCAGTGCCGACGCCGCGCCCACGGTCGGCAACGGCTCCTCGACCAACGGCGTCGCCGAGCTGGTCCCCCAAGAGAGCGGTTCGACCGATCAGGGCCAGGCCACCGGCGCGAGCGGGCTCAGCGACTGGATCGTCGCCGGGCTGAGCGCGGGGGCCGCGCTGCTGGCGGTGCTGATCATCGGCCCTCTCGTGGTCATCTGGTTGAAGCGGCGACGGGCCCGCCGGCGTCGCCGCGGGTCGCCCCGGCGGCGCATCGCCGGAGCCTGGACCGAGGTGACGACCGAGCTCGGCGCGGGCGCGTCGGGACCCGGTCGGAGCCTGACGGCCACCGAGGTGGTCGTCGCCGCGGCGCCCGCACTCGGACCCGAAGCCGGCATGGCGCTCGACGACCTCGGGCTCCTGGTCAACCGGGCGCTGTTCGCCGACCCGTCGCCTTCCGAGGCCGACGCGACCCGAGCGTGGAGCGACGCCGCCACCATCACCCGCCGAGCCCGGCGCAGCCGGACCCGACGCCGACGCCTGATCGACGCCGTCGATCCGCGGCCCCTGGTCGGCGCCGGTCGCTCCTGACCCCAGCCGTTGCCACGCGGTGGTGGGCGCGCGAGGGTGGACGGGCGGATCGCGGTCGTCACGATCCGCCCAAGGGGGAACATCTCATGTCCGACAAGCCGAGCTACCTCGGTCTCCTCAACGCCATCGCCAACGCGGAGTGCCAGGCGCACGCCTACCTCACCGCCTGGAGCGAGGTCACGCCGAGCAAGGACGTCCGCAACGTCCTCCGCACCGTCGCCGCCCGCGAAGGCGAGCACGGGATGAGCTTCGCCAAGCGGATCGACGAGCTCGGGTACCACGTCCGCGTGAAGGAGGATCCGCGTCACGAGAAGGCGATGGCGTTGGTCACCTCGAAGCGCAGCGACCTCGAGAAGATGGAGGCGCTCAAGCTCCACGAGCTCGACGCCGGCGACAAGCCCGACCTCTTCGAGCACGTGTTCGACGACCACTCGATCGACATCCGCACCGGCGAGCTGCTGGGGCGCTACATCGCCGAGGAGCGCGACACCGCGCGCCTGGTGCGCTCGTGCTGGCAGCAACTTCGGGCCGCAGCGGGCAAACCGGACGAGCCGGCCCCGGTCGAGCAGCTGGCGGTGATCGAGGACAAGGTCGACGCGTTGTGCCGCGCCGTGGACGAGCTGCGCCAGATCGTGTGCGCCCAGGCCATGCCGGCGGCCACCGAGTAGCCCCGGCCGCCGCCGGTGGCGTGACTTCGCTCGCCGATGTCGGCGCGCGTTAGCGTGCCGAGATGGAGGACGAACAAGCACTCTGGGAGGTGTCGACCGCGCTCGGCGCCGAGTTCGACGCCGATGCGGCACGCGGGCGCGCCCATGCCGCCGCCACGCTCAACAAGCTGGTGCCGACCGATGGCACGCCCAGTCCGTACGACCGCGAGTGGCGTGAGGGGGTCGCCCAGGCGACGGTGAGCGCGACGATCTCGCTGCTGGCCTCCGGCCGGCTCGACCACTACCTCACGACGGGCGAGAACGCGTGGGCGGCCGCCGAGGCGATCGCCCAGCTGGCGCCCCTGCCCCAGTCGGACGACCTCAGCTTCGCCCAGGTGATGGTCGAGAAGCTCTACGCCCGCCGCCACCCGCAGTCCTAGGTCGGTCCGGTCACGCGGAGCTCGACGCGAACTTCATGGTCACGTCACGCGGGCTGTGACACCCTCAGGGGGTGGCGTACCTGTGCATGACGTGCCCCAACGGCCACGACTTCGATCTCCGCAGCTTCAACTTCCCCGAGGCCGCGCCGGTGACGGTGGTCGAGCCGATCAATGCCGAATGTCCGGTGTGCAGCCTGCCCACGACGGCGCCGCCAGGCATGTACGTCTCGATCGAAGACCAGGTCGTCTACACCGCGCCCCCGGATCTCTCGACGCGCTAGAAGTCGTCAGTCGGCGCTCGTCGGGCAGTTGAACATCCACCGGACGCCGAAGCGGTCGAGGCACGTGCCCCACGTCGAGCCCCAGAACATGTCGGTCAGGGGATTGGCGTCGCTGCCGCCCTCGGACAGCGCGTCGTAGAGCCCCTGCAGCTCTTCCCGGGTGTCGGTCTCGAGGTTGATCGTCGTGTTGTTGCCGATCCTCAGCTCGTGGCCCATCGACTCGAGCATGTCGGTCGCCATCAGCACGTGACCGTCGAGGATCGGCAGCTCGACGTGCATCACCATGTGCTGCTCGGCCTCGGAGAGCGCCGGCATCGTCGGATCGACGGGCACGTCGCCCATGCGCATGATCGGCGTGAGGTAGTCGGTGCCGAACACCTGCCGGTAGAACTCGAAGGCCTCTTCGGCGTTGCCCATGAAGTTCAGGTACGTGCTCACTCGGGCCACGGCGGCGGTCCTTCCGAAGCGGACGACGGTTCCCGGACCCTACCTGTGCCGCGCCGGGGGTGGGTGAGCTAGAACTCGGCGATGGTCGTCCATCTGCCTGCCTTCGTCGATGCCGCGCGCCTCGTTGCGGCCGACGACAGCACGGACAGCGAGCACTGGTCGGCGGGTGTCCGGATCGCCGTCGGCGCGGCCGCGCTGGCAGTGTGCATCGTCGCCTTCGGTGGTATGGGCCGGGTCCAGCGCTGGACCAAGTCGCACCCCGACGACGAGGGCAAGACCGCGGCGGGGATCTTGGCGTGTGTGCTGTTCGGTATCGGCCTGTTCGCGGGCTTCACGGTGCTGGCGGCGCTGACCAACATCTCGCCGTTCTCGGGTTCGGGCGGCAACTGAGCGGTACGCCCAGCTCGCCTGGCCCTACGGGCTGAGCCAGAGGCCGGCGACCCAGGTCTTGGGGCCGAGGGTGGCGATGGTGCCGTTGCCGGCCAGCAGGTAGCCGTGGACCTTGGGGGTCGAGGCGATGACCCAGTCGGTCCGGGCCAGCCAGATGTAGGGGACCGCCGCGTTCACCGCCCGCTCGAACTCCTGGTAGGCGCGGTTGCGGGTGGTGGGGTCGGTGGTGGCCCGGCCGGCCAGAAGGGCTGCGTCGGTCTGCGAATTGGCGTAGCGGGGCATGTTGAGCGACACGTCGTTGGGGCCGCCCACCGATGTCGACGCCCACCAGTAGTAGTCGGCGTCGGGATCGGGCTGGCCGAACAGCCGGAAGTCGGCGGCCTGGTACTTGCCCAGCACGACGTCGAGCACCTGATCGGCCTGAGCCGCGGTGATGAGGGTGACGTGCGCTCCCGCCGCCTGCCACATGGACTGCAGCAGCTGGTCCTGTCGCAGGTAGGCGATCTCGGAGGTGGCGTTGAGGGTGAAGGTCAGCGGTTGCCCGGTCGCGGCTGTGTAGGCCGCAACCTCCTGCTTGGCCTTGGCCAGGTCGAAGGTCGGGTAGCCCGAGCTGGCGGTGTAGCCGAGTTGGCCGGGGGCGAACATGCCGTTGGCGGGTGTGTAGATGCCGGCCCCGAGCTGCTTGACGAAGGCCGTCGTGTCGGTGGCGTAGGCCAGCGCCAGCCGGGCGTGGATGTTGTCGAAGGGCGCTTTTTGCGTGTTGAGGGGGACGAACAGCTCCTCGCCGTGGCCGTACTCCAGCCGGTTGAGCGTGGGATCGGCGCGGATCTCGCGGACCTGCTGCGCGGTGACCTCGTTGATGGCGTCGACGGTGCCGTCCTGAAGGTCGGCGAGGCGGGTGGCGGCGTCTGGGATGGGCTTGAAGATGATCGCGTCGAGATGCGGCAGGCCCTTCTGCCAGTAGTGGGTGTTCTTGACCACGGTGACGTGGTCGTTGACCACCCATTCCTTGAACACGAACGGTCCGGTCCCGATCGGGTGCTGGCCGCCGTAGGGGTCGGCGATCATCTTCGGTGCTTCCATGTAGCCGTCCTGGCCCAGGAAGACGTTCGGCAGCGTGGCCCACGGCTGGCTCACCTCGATCTGCACCGTGAGCGGGCCGGTGGCCTTCACCGAGGTGACGGGCTTCCAGGCCTTGGAGGTGATGAGCGCGGTCCGGTAGGTGTTGATGTTGAGCACCACGGCGGCAGCGTCGAAGGGCTCGCCGTCCTGGAAGCTGATGCCGCTGCGAAGCGCGATGGTCCAGGTCTTGTCGTCGGGGCTGTGGCTGAACGACTTGGCCAGGTAGGGAACGGTCTTGCCGTTGGCGTCCATCGTCGCGATCGGGTCGAAGATGGCCGAACCGATCATCTGCGCCGACAGGGCCCATCGCCCGGTGATCGGACTGAGGCTGTCGCTCTCGGCCTCGAGGCCCCAGACCACGGTCCCGCCATCGCGGGGCGTGCCCTCGTCGGCCGCGAAGTTCGCGGTGTAGGTCTTGGCTGCCGTTGCCGGGGTGGCGGTCTTGGTCGAGCTCGATGGAGAGCCGCACGCGGCGGCCACCAGGACCAGGACCACCGCGAGGGTGGCGGTAGAGATCGCAGAACTGCGACGACCGGAGGACATGCGGGGACACCTCTCCATGCGACCGACGGGCGGGTCGGGCCCCTATCGGCGCCGGATTTGCGCGGTTCAAGCCTTGTGGCCGCCTGATCACTTCAGGGCGCGCAAGTCGGGCCATCCGGCCTATGCGATCGCTACTCCCAGAGTCGGTGGTGTCTGACCGCGGGTGTCCTGAGACCGGGTCCCGGGCGTCGGACCGGTGACGAGGCGCGACCTCAGTGGCCGGCGGCGCCGGCCTGGCGGGCCAGGGTGAACTGGTCGAGCTCGACCCCGACCTCGCTCAGGACCCGGACGTGGATGCTCGTCGTACGGCCCGGGAAGGCCGGGGTCACGTCGGCCGCGATGAACGAGTAGCCGGTGAACCGGACCTGCGACCACTCGACCGTCTCGGCCTGGGTCGTGCCCCCCGGCTCGTTGATGAACGAGGCCACCGAAGCGACCGGGTTGAGGTGACCCTCGTAGCTGTCGGGCACGTTGAAGTCGTAGAGGCTGCGCCCGGCCGCCCCGGCGGTCACGTACGTGGTCCCCGCCGTGGCCGGTGTGATGGTGGCGCCGATGGGGGCGTCGCCGGTGGGGGAGCCGGCCCGGATCGGGTCGGTGCGCTCGTAGATGTGGTTGTGGCCGTTGATGACCAGGTCCACGTCGTACTGGTCGAACAGCGCGGTCCACTCGGCGCGCACCCCGCCGTCAGAGGCGTGCACCGCGCAGGTCGAGTAGGCGCAGTGGTGGAAGAAGACCACGATGAAGTCGACCGTGCGGCTCGACCGCAGCTCCGCGAGCGTGGTGGCGAGCCATGCCTTCTGGGCGCCGCCCGTGAAGCCGTCGTTGGCCGGGATCTCGTACGACACGTCGTTGGCGTCGAGGCTGATGATGGCGACGTTGGCGTAGGTGAACGAGTAGGTGCCCGGGCTGTTGGCGGGTCCGTTGCCGGGAAACGCGAACCGGTCCACCTGGCCGCCGTAGCCGTCGGGCGACAGCCAGGCCTCCATGTCGTGGTTGCCGAGCGCGACCATCCAGGGGACCTGGGCCGCCACCGGCTCGATCTGGGTGAACCACGAGTCCCACAGCCGCGTGTCGAAGGCGTCGGTGATGAGGCCTTCGCCGTCCGAGTCGGCGTAGCTGATGTCACCGGCGTGCAGATGGAAGGCCGGGTCCTGGCCCAGGATCACGCTGTCGTTGGCGACCGCGTTGTAGGAGCTGCCCTGGTCGCCGAAGGCGGTGAAGGTGAACGGCTTGGCCGGCCCCCAACCCCCTGGTGCGGTGTTGAACGACCAGATGGCCGACGGCAGCGTGGGATCGGCCGGGTCCAGTCCCTGGTGACCCACGCCGTACCAGTACGTGGTGCCGGGGAACAGATGGCTGAGCTCGACCTTGGCGTAGTACTGGGTGACGGCCGGGTTCGCCTCGATGGCGGGCACCGAGAGGGCCACCAGCGACGCCGGGATCTTCTGACCCAGGTCGGTCGGATGGAGGCCGATGCGCACGAAGGGGTCGGAGACCGGGGCGGGTACCTGCCAGGTGATCGACATCTGGCTCGCCGGATCTGCGCCGAAGGCCAGGTGGCGTCCGAAGGGGGCCACGCTCTTGCTGCTGCTGTGGGAGGGACCCGGCAGGAAGGTGAGCGAGGAGGGGTTCCCCTTGGGGGTGCTGGCCGTAGCGGTGCCGGTCAGGAGGGTGGGACCGGCCAGCAGGGCGCCGGCGCCCACCAGGCCCCCGCGCAGCACGGTGCGCCGACTGCGCTGCTGGCGGAACCACTCGTGCTGCTCGGCCACGCTCAGCTTCGAGGCGGTGTCTCGATCCAGGGATTCGCGTCGCTTCGTCATGCAGCGAACGGTAAGAAGTCCGATTGACCAGAAGAGCAACACCACGGATCGTCCAGATCAACTCCTCGCGAAGCTGTGGTGAACGAGCTGGGAGGGCCGTCAGGTCCCGCCCTGCTAACTTTTGCAGGCGTCAGCGATGCTGACCGCGGGGGACAAGCGAGAGGACGGCCTCGTGACCGATCTGCTCCAGCATCGAACCGACCCGGGGAACCCTCCCGGCGACGTCGCAGAGATCCAGCCGGATCCGCTCGACCGCGCGCCGGCCGATCCGTCGCGACGGCGACCGGTCCAGGTGCTGCTGGCCGTCCTGGCGGGCGGGACCGCGGCCTGCGCGTTCACCGCCGCCGCCGGCGATCTCCACGGGCAGCGGGCCGATGCCGTGGCCCTCGCTCTGGTGGGATGGTGCGCCCTCGTCTTCGCCATGCTCGTGCTCGTGCGTCCGACCGCCCGGGTCATGGCCGCGGGCCTGGTCGGTGGCCTGGGCCTGGCGCTGGTGTGGGGCGTCCAGATGGCGTCGGCGACGCACTCGCCGACCGCCGCCACGATCGTCCGCCTCGTCCTGGCCGCGGGCGTGGGTGTGGTCAGCGGCGCCCTGCTGGCCCGTCCCGAGCTCGGCAGCCGCTGGGACACCTCCACCTCGGTGCTGCTCTCGGTCCTGCCCGTCGCCGTGGTCGTGATCGTGACCGCAGCCGTGACCATCCCCGCGCACGAGCAGCACGGTCGTCGTCCGGGCCTCCAGCGTCGCCGGCCACCACCGTGGCGCCCCGCACGGTCAACCCCCTCGCCGCGGTGCCCGTCCCGGGACAGAACTCCGACGCCTTCGTGAAGCTGGCCCAGGGCAACGACACCGAGAAGTCCGAGCTCCTGCCGTACGTCCCCCTCAGCGCGGCCGACCAGGCCCTGCTCGACCAGCAGCTCTCGCAGGCCGCGCAGGCCGCGATGCGGTTCCCGACCGTGGCGAGCGCCAAGGCAGCGCACATGGTGCTGGCCGGTGGCATGGCGCCCGGCGTCGGCGCCCACTACCAGGCGCTCAACGCCTCCTCGCTCAAGGGCGTCAACCCGGACGGGACCATCAACGCGCTCTACCCCGCGTCGTGGATCTACGCCGGCACCGCCGACAACGACCCGGTGGTCGGCGTCATGTACGAGTCGCTGTCGGACAACGTGCCCAGCGGCTTCGTGGGTCCGAACGACCACTGGCACCAGCACTCCAACCTGTGCATCCAGTTCGCCCCCGGCGAGATCAAGGTCCCGTTCGCCCCCGACTCGAGCGTCACGCCCGAGCAGTGCGCGGCCGTGCACGGCGACTTCATGCGCAAGACGGTGTGGATGGTGCACGCCTGGGTGGTCCCCGGCTGGGAGAGCCCCGAAGGGGTCTTCTCGCACGCCAACCTGCACATCTACTGCCCGGGCAACACCTACCTCGTCGACCCGCTCGGGCTTCTGCTTGCGGCAGTCTTGACGTGACCGGGCTGCTCGCCCCACGCCGCGCCGCGACAGCTGGCGGCGGCGCTCATCTCGGTCGTGGCCATCACGGTGCTGCTGGTCGCGGCCGCCCGGCGTCGGCCCACGCCACCCTGGTGGTCTCGTCGCCGGCGTCCGGCCAGCACCTGTCCGCGGCCGCCCGGCGCCGTCACCCTGCGCTTCGATCAGCGGGTGGTCCCGGCCGGCCAGCGGTCTGGTGGTGCTCGACTCGAGCGGCCACCGGGTCAGCACGGGCCACGTGAGCCAGCCCGACCCTGACACGGTCAGCGTGCGCCTTCGTCCCGGTCTGCCCGACGGCGCCTACGTGGGGGACTACACCGTCACCTCGACCGACGGGCACATCGTGTCGGGCGGGGTCGTGTTCCTGGTCGGCGCCGCCTCGGCCGGTCGGATCGGGCTCCTGGCCCGCCACACCTCACCGGTGGCCGGTGACCTCGACAAGCTGGGCCAGTTCCTGACCTACCTCGGCGTGCTCGGCGCGTGCGGCCTGGCCTTCTTCCGCGCCTTCGTGGTGGACGACGACCGTGAGCGGTCCCGACTGGCCCGGTTCACGCTGGTCGCCGCCGGAGCAGGCGTGGTGGGGATGGCCGTCACCGTCGAGGCGCAGATGGCCCTGGTGAACGGCGGGGCGGCGTCGCCCTGGTCGACCACCCTGGCCCGCGCCGCCCTCTCGGGTGGGCTCGGCGCGCAGAGCGCCGTCCAGCTGGTCGGCCTGGCCGGTTGCCTCTGGTCGGTGCAGGCGCGCCGGCGCACCACCGCCCAGAGCCTGGCCCTCTACTCCACCCTCGGGGCGGCCGGCGCCTTCGTGCTGTTCGGCCACGCCAAGGCGGCCTCGCCGTCCTGGGCCACCATCCCCGCCGACGCGGTGCACCTCTTCTTCGCCGCGCTCTGGCTGGGGGGCCTGATCGGTCTCGTCGTCGTGCTGCGGTCGCGCCTGCGGGCCGCCGACGACGAGGGCGAACGACGCAGGGACGGCGACGGCGGACACCCCGGACGGCCACCCGCTCCGCCCGAGCGCGCCGCGAGCAGCGGGAGCGTGGCCGTGCTGGCGCGCGCCGAGCCGATCCTGGCGACGGAGCGTCAGCCCTCCCCGCCGTCGCGACCCGTGGCCGACACCGTCCTGGCTGCCACCGTGACCACGGTGCGGCGCGTGTCGAGCCTGGCCGCGGTGTCGGTGCTGTGCCTTCTGGTGGCCGGGACCGTGCTGGCCCTGTCGCTGGTCGGGTCGGTGTCCGCCCTGTTCGAGACCACCTACGGGCAGCTGCTGCTCGTCAAGCTGGCCGTGTTCGCGCTGGTGCTGGTCATGGCCGGATACAACCGCTGGTTCCTGCTGCCCTGGGTGATGCCCGACAGCCAGGGCCACGTGAGCACCGCCCGCCTCGGGGCGGGCTGGCGCGTCCTCATGCGCACGGGCCGCGCCGAGGCCCTGGGTGTGGTGGTCATCCTCGGACTCACCGCCGTGCTGGCCAACTCGACACCGCCCGCGTCCGCAGCGGCAGTGGCTCGGCCGGTGGAGTTCTCGCAGTCCGCGCCTTTCGCAGGGGGGCACCTGCGTCTTCGGATCACCCCCAACCAGGCCCTGGTCAACGACCTCGAGGTGCAGATCACCGACGCCAACGGCAACCCGGTCGACCATGCCCAGAGCGTGGCCGCCTACTTCACCCTCGCGTCGCCGAGCGTCGGGCCCCTCGAGGCGGACATGACCCGGGTGGGGGTCGGGCGCTACACCCTGAACGACACGCCGCTTCCGCCGATCGTGGGAACGTGGCAGATCACGCTGCAGATCCGGGTGTCCGACTTCGACGAGACCGACGTGACCTTCACCGATCGGGTCCGATGAGCCGTCGCCGCCGGCGGGTGTCGGTCCTGCTGGCCGCGCTGGCGGGAGCGGCGGCGATGCTGGCCGGCTCCGGGATGGCGTCGGCCCACGTGACCATCAGCCCCGCGAGCGCGCCGCGGGGGACCGACGACCTCGTGCTCGTCTTCCGGGTCCCCAACGAGCAGCCCCACGCCAACGTGGTCGGCCTGCGCGTGCTGATCCCCACCGACCACCCCATCGCGCAGCTGTCGCCCGAGTCGACCCCCGGCTGGACCGTGACCACCAAGTCGAAGCTGCTCGCCCATCCGGTCAAGACCGACGACGGCACCTTCACGACGGCGGTGTCCGAGATCGACTGGACCGGTGGATCCATCCCACCCGGCCAGTTCGGCCAGTTCTCGGTGCTCGCGCAAGGGCTACCCGACGACATCGGTCAACTCGCGTTCAACACCCTGCAGGTCTACAGCAACGGCCAGACCGTGGCCTGGATCGAACAGGCTTCCAAGGGCAACCCCGATCCGCAGCACCCCGCGCCGATCCTCACGCTGACCGCCACCGGGTCGGCGCCGGCGGGATCCTCGGCCACCACCACATCCACCCAGGCGGCCGCCGGCGTCACCACGACGGCATCCTCGGGAGGCGACACGAACTGGCTGGGGGTGGTGGCGCTCATCGCGGCCGGGTTCGCCGCCACGCTCGCGCTCATGGTCCTGTGGCTGAACCGACCCTCGATGCGCCCCACCCCCGACCCGACCGACGGCCAGTAGCCCCCGACCCCCCGAAACTCCCCCCGGGACATCGGGGCGTCTGAGTGGGTAGGAACACGCGCATGGACAAGCCCTCTGCAACCACGGAGCCAGCGACGAAGGCGGCACCGGACCCTGACGAGCGTGTCGCCGAGATGGCCGACGAGCTCGAGGAGCTCACCGAGACCATCGACGAAGCGCGCCGCTCAGCTGCGGCCGATCCCTACCTCGAGCCTCCCTCCGACGACGACGCCGATGTGACCGAGGGCGAACAGAACGCCCCTTGACCGTTGGGCCGGCTCGGTGAGGTTGTGACGCGCGACGATCTGGGCATGGCCGATGCACCTCTGACGCTGGCGTGGGACGACCCTGTGGCAATCGAGTTGCTCCTGGCGGTCCGCGGTGGCGACGTCGAGATCGTCGGGCGCCTGCTGAGGGAGAACCCCGGTCTGGCCACGGCCACGCTCGTGGGTAGGCGGGGCGGCAGCAGCACTCCGCTTCACCTCCCCACCGATTGGCCCGGCTACTTCCCCAACGGGCCCGCCATCGTGGGGCTGCTCATCGATGCCGGAGCCGACCCCAACGCGCTCACGACGGGCCGGGACTCATTGACACCAGGGCCTGGCTCCGAGACGCCGCTGCACTACGCGGCGAGCAGCGACGACGTCGACGTGGCCGAGGCGTTGATCGACGCCGGCGCGGACCTCAACACACCGAATGGATCGATCGGCACGCCCCTCGAGAACGCGGTGGGGTACGCCTGTTGGCACGTCGCCCGGCTGCTGGTCGCACGCGGGGCACGCGTCGACAAGGCCTGGGTGGCCGCGGCGATGGGCGCGCAGGGCCGGCTCGACGAGCTGCTCGGTCCCGAGCCCGAACCCCAGGACGTGTCACAGGCGTTCTGGCACGCGTGCGCGGCGGGGCAACGTCGCACGGCCGAACACCTCCTGGGCCGCGGCGCCGACCTCGCCTGGGAGCCGGACTACGCCCAGGGGACCGCGCTCGATGCCGCCACGGGATCCGGCACCCGCCGGGAGAACGTCATCACCTGGCTGCGCGAGCTCGGAGCCCCGTCAACCATGACCGATTGACCGCTGCTGCACAGGTTCATCGTCGGCAGGCTCCGCGCATCCCCGCCAGGCTTTGCCGAGTCTTTGCCAACACCTCATGCGTGGCTCACGGCGCGGTCGGTACGTTCCGCAGTGGTGGCTGACAAACCGCGCCGGACTCGGCGCAGACGCGTGCTCCTGGCCACGATCGTGGTCGGGCTGGCCTGTGGTCTCGGCTACTACCTCTGGGCCAACAGGCTCGACGACTACGCCGACGAGGAACCGTTCGAGTTGTGGACCTGATCGGCTGGGCCACGAGGCAGGGCGCGCGCCTGCTCGGCCCGCCGCCTCGAGGACTGGTTCGGCAGTACCTGGCCACGCGGTTGTGGTCCTGGTCGTCGAGGGCACGGCGGTGAGCGGGCAGCCCTGAGCATTTCGGGGGAGGCGCGGCGATCATGGCGCCATGGATGATGGCGAGGTCGAGGTGTTGGACGCCGACGAGTTGGCGCTCGTGGATTCGTGGTGGCGCGCGGCGAACTACCTCACGGTCGGCCAGATCTACCTCCAGGCGAACCCGCTGCTGCGTGAACCTCTACGGCCGGAGCACATCAAACCTCGTCTGCTCGGGCATTGGGGCACGTCGCCGGGCCTGAGCCTGCTCTATGCGCACCTCAACCGGCTGATCCGGCGCGACGACCTGGACGTGATCTTCGTGGCGGGGCCCGGCCACGGCGGGCCGGCCGTGGTTGCGAACACGTACCTCGAGGGCACCTACACCGATGTGTACCCGGACGTGAGCCGGGACCTGATCGGCCTGCAGCGGTTGTTCCGTCAGTTCTCCACGCCCGGCGGGATCCCGAGCCATGTGAGCGTGCCCACGCCGGGGTCGATCCACGAGGGCGGCGAGCTGGGCTATGCGCTGGTGCACGCGTTCGGAGCGGTCTTCGACAATCCGGATCTGATCGTGGCCTGCGTGGTGGGCGACGGCGAAGCTGAGACGGGACCCCTGGAGGGTTCCTGGAAGAGTGCGCGGTTCCTGAACCCGGCGCGGGACGGGGCGGTCCTGCCGGTGCTGCACCGAAACGGCTACAAGATCAGTGGTCCGACGGTCTTGGGTCGGACCGCACCCGAGTTGGTGGGCCGGCTCCTCTCCGCTCACGGCTACGAGGCGCGTTTCGTGGCCGGCGACGACCCGACCCTGGTGCACCAGGCGCTGGCCGCGGTACTGGAGGACTGCCTGGGGACGATCCGTCGGATCCAGCAGCGAGCCCGCGAGGGCGGGCCCGTCATGGGCGAACCGTGGCCCGCGATCGTGCTCGACACACCGAAGGGATGGACGGGACCCAAGCTCGTCGACGGGGTACCGGTCGAGGGAACGTTCCGCGCGCACCAGGTGCCGCTGGCCAACGTACGTGGGAACGCCGCGCACCTGGTGCAGCTCGAGGAGTGGATGCGCAGCTACCGGCCCGACGAGCTCTTCGACGAGAACGGCAGGCCGTCCGGCCGGCTGGCCGGCCTGGCACCGCACGGTGACCGGCGCATGAGCGCCAACCCGCACGCGAACGGCGGAGCCCACCCGCGCCCCCTGCCGATACCCGACTGGCGCGCGTACGCGGTCGAGGTCGAGCACCCGGGCGCATCGAGGGTCGAGTCGACCGGGCGGTTGGGCCTGCTGCTGCGCGACATCTACCTGGCCGACGACACACCCGGGTCGTTCCGCCTCTTCTGTCCTGACGAGACCAACTCGAACCGGCTCGGTGCGGTGTTCGACGCGACGGATCGCTGCCTGGTGGAGGCGACCACCGATCTCGACGACCACGTCTCGCCGGACGGTCGGGTCATGGAGGTGCTGAGCGAGCATCTGTGCCACGGCTGGCTCGAGGGCTACACGCTCACCGGGCGACACGGGCTGTTCGCCTCCTACGAGGCGTTCGCCATGGTGTCGGCGTCGATGACGGTGCAGCACTCGAAGTGGCTGGAAGCGGCTCGCGACCTGCCGTGGCGCCGACCGGTGCCGTCGCTCAACCTCCTGCTGACGTCGACGTGCTGGCGCAACGACCACAACGGGTTCAGCCACCAGGGCCCGGGCCTGATCGACACGCTGATCACCAAGCAGGGGTCGGTGACCCGGGTCTACCTCCCACCCGATGCCAACTGCCTGCTGTCGGTGGCGGACCACTGCCTGCGCAGTCGGGACTACGTGAACCTGATCGTGATCGACAAGCAACCCCAGCTGCAGTACCTCACCGCCGACGAGGCGGCCCTGCACTGCGCGGCGGGCGCGAGCGTGTGGCCGTGGGCCGGTACCGAGGACGACCACGAGGGCGCGCAGCCCGACGTCGTCCTGGCCTGCGCAGGTGACATCCCGACGATGGAGCTGCTGGCGGCCGCCGAGCTCCTGCGTCAGCACGTGCCCGACCTCGTCTTCCGCTTCGTCAACGTCGTCGATCTGATGCGCCTCAGCCCGGCCGCCGACCATCCGCACGGTCTCTCCTCCGGCGAGTTCGCCTCGCTCTTCACCGAGGACACCGACGTCGTGTTCGCGTTCCACGGCTACCCCGGGGCGGTCCACGGACTCGTCCATGGTCAGGCCGATCCCGCTCGCTTCCATGTCCGGGGCTATCGCGAGCACGGCACGACGACCACGCCCTTCGACATGGTGGTGCTCAACGAGATGAGTCGCTTCCACCTGGCGACCGAAGTGCTGCGGAGGGCCCGCCGCATCCCGCCCGGAGCGACCGAGTTGGCCGAGCTGTGCCACGACCAGCTCGAGCGGCACCACGACTACATCCGCGAGCACCTCGAGGATCTGCCCGAGATCGCGGACTGGACCTGGAACCCGTGACCCACATGCATCGTGCTGTGCGTCAACGCCGGGTCGTCCACCCTGAAGCTGGCGCTGTTCGAGGTCGATCCTGACCGCGGAGCGACCGGGGAGCGCGAGCTGTGGCGTTCGCATCTCGAGACCGATCCCGCCACGACACCGAACCTCACGCCGGCGCTCGCCGAGCTCGAGCGCCTCGGCCTCCCGGCACCCACCGCCATCGGACACCGGGTCGTGCACGGTGGGGCCGACCACGTCGCGCCCGAGCTGATCGACGGAGAGCTGCTCGCCGACCTCGACGATCTGGTGCGCTTCGCGCCCCTGCACCAGCCCGCCGCGTTGGCGGGCATCCGCGTCACGCTCGGCGCCCTCCCCGGGACGCCGCAGGTCGCGTGCTTCGACACGGCGTTCCACCACACGCTCGATCCGGCCGCTCGCGTGCTCGCGCTGCCGGCGTCCGTGCGTGCGCGGGGCGTTCGTCGCTATGGGTTCCACGGTCTCTCGTTCGAGTACGTCGTCGACCAGCTCGGACCGTCGGGCCACGTCGTGATCGCTCACCTCGGAGCGGGAGCCAGCCTCTGCGCGGTGGTGGACGGGCGGTCGATCGACACCACCATGGGCCTGACGCCGACCGGGGGACTGGTCATGGCGACGCGATCGGGCGATCTCGATCCCGGCGTGGTCCTCGAGCTGCTGGGCCACCACTCGGACGGCGATCGACGCAGCGCGGACCTCGTCGCCGAGCTGCTCGACCACCAGGCTGGGCTCGTCGGGTTGTCCGGTACCACCGGCGACATGCGCGAGCTCCTCGCCCGACGCGACGACGGCGACCAGGACGCCGCTCTGGCCGTCGCCGTCTTCTGTCGCACGGTCCGCAAGCAGGTCGCCGCCATGGCCGCGGCGATGGGACGCATCGACGCGCTCGTGTTCACCGGTGGGATCGGTGAGAACGCACCGATCATCAGATCCGAGATCTGCGCGGACCTCGGCTTCCTCGGCATCGCGCTCGACCCGTCGGCCAACGAGACCGGCGAGCACGTCATCTCCACCTCGTCCGAGGGCGCGAGCGGCGTGACGGTGCGAGTCGTCCCGACCGACGAGGAGCGGATGATCGCTCGCCACGTCGCTGCAGTCGTCCACCCGTAGGCAGCCGCCCGGTCAGCTCTGCGTTCGGCTCGTCTCGCCTGCTCGCTGCGACCGATGCCAGTCGCGCCAGATCAGTCGGTGGATCGGGATGTACTTCGGGATCGAGCGGACGCCGGGGATGAACGGCACGAGCACGAAGGCAAGGGTCAGCAACGCCATCAGTCCCCAGACCAGAGCGTCGGCGTTGCCCGACGTCGAGAAGGGCTTGACCTGGTACCAGAAGGTGTAGAGCCACAGCCACGCCTGGCCGGGGTAGCGGCCGGTCTCGTTCATCATCCCCCACTGGTCGCCGCCGAGCTGTTGCTGGCGGGCTCGGGCTTCGAGGTAGCTGCCGTCGGCCAGGAAGAGGAGCGGTTTGGTGTAGTTGGTCTGGTAGAAGCCGCCCTCGCCGAGCAGCACGCCGTCGAGTCCCCCGGATCGGGCCAGCCCGAGCAGTCGGTCGGCCATGAGCGGGACCGGCCCGTAATCGCCGGCGGCCACCTTGCTCGGGTCGCCGTTGGGTGCCTTGGCGAGGGCGTCGCCGTAGTTGGTGGCCCACGTCGTGCGCTGGTCGGCCGAGGCGCCGTTCCACTGATCGAGCGCGGCGGTCAGTTGCGCGTCGCCGGGGATGCCGGTGAGGGGCTTCACCACGAAGTCGTTGGCGGTGTCGACCGGGATGGTGGTGCCGGCCCACTTCTGCAGTGACAGCGGGCCGAGCTTCTGGCCGGGTCCCGCGTTGTTGTAAGGGGCGCCGTAGCTGGCGGTTCCGCTGGCGCCGTCGAGCTCGGACACGGTCGTGGCGACGAAGTCGTTCGAGTCGGCTTTCGCCCACGCGGCCAGGCTGATGGACCGATCGTCGGGGGACCCGAACACGACGGCCAGCGTGGTGGTGAGGACCGCCACCACGACGAGGGCGATGACCAGCTCCTTGACCAGGTCGTAGCGGCGCCAGGGCCCTTGCCAGGGCGCGGCGTCGTCGATCGCCGCGCGGTCGGACATCGTCACCGGAGCGGGCTCGGGCCTGACCGTGGTCATGTCGTCACGTCCGTGGGCGGCGGCTTCGGCTTCGCGTGCGCGTGCCGGTGCTCGGGGAGGGGCGGGACGACACCGCGCCGTCGCACCAGCAGCACGTGCCAGATCGTGAGGGCGACGAGCACGACCGGCAGCAGGAGTGCGTGGAACAGCAGCATCTGGCCGTAGTTCAAGACGTTGAAGAACGCGCCGATGCCCACCGAGTTGAGCCCGTCCTTGGCCTGGGTGGCGATCCACTGGGAATCGAAGTTCGACTGCACCAGGTATCCGGTGAACGCGGTGCCGACCGAGGTGATGAACGCGACCGCCCCCGTGATCCAGGTCGCAGCCCGCTTGCCGCGCCAGGCCGCCATGAAGAACTTGCCCCAGAGGTGCACCACCATGAACGCCAGGAAGAGCTCGACGCTCCAGAGATGCAGGCTGTTCACGAAGTGGCCGAGGTCCGACCCGTGGTACCACTGCGGTCCCTCGACGGCGAGCACCGTGCCCGAGGCGATCACCACGACCAGCGCGGCGATCGTGGCCACGCCGAACACGTACATCCACGAGGCCACGTACGCCGGTTGCACATCCGGGAGCAGGGTCTCGGGAGGCAGGTCCCGCACGGCGCGGTCTCGGACGCGGCCCGTCCAGGTGCTCGCGGGCACCTCTTCCGCGGTGCCCGGTTCCGTCGTCGGCGCGGTCACGGCCGCCTCCCCTTCGGGAACGGCAGGAACAGCGCAGCCACGAACAGCAGCACCATCACCCCGATCACGACGAGGTTCGCCGCCGAGATGTGCACGACCCACCAGTTCACGTAGACGGGACCGGACCCGAGATCGATCAACGCAGCCAGCAACCTGCTCACGACGGCCTCCTCATAGGCACCACTGAGCGAACAGTGCTCGTCCGCAACGCCGGGTTCCTAGGGTCGAAGGTCCCGAACCTCGCTCTGCCATCTGGCGCGCATCGATGGACCTAAGACCCTGGTGTCGCCCGGCAGGGCGGGGCGACCATCGCGGCATGACCGACGACACCAATCTGGGACTCGACTGGTCGGGACTTGCGATCATGGCGCCCGACGACTGCTACGACCGGCTTCGCCACGCGCACGTCGGGCGGATCGGGTTCGTCGACAGGGGCGAGATGGTGATCCTGCCGGTGAACATCGCGGTCGACGGTCGCTCGATCGTGTTCCGGACGGGGCACGGCGCCAAGCTCTCGACCGCGGTGATGGCGAGCCCGGTGTGCGTGGAGGTCGACGACTGGGACGACTTCGACCACACGGGCTGGAGCGTCCTGGCCAGAGGCGTGGCGGAGGAGGTCCTCGACGACACGCAGATCGCGCGCCTCGAGACGCTGCCCGTGCGTCCCTGGGCGAATCCGGACGTCCGTCACCGGTGGGTGCGCGTCACGGTCGAGGAGCTCACGGGACGCCGCATCGTCTGACGCGGCGCTCGTCCCACTTGTGACCATCGGCCCTGGTAGCCGAGGCCGACACTGCTGGAGGATCAGATCGTGACCTTCGACCGCAACGGACTCGAGACGCTCGCCGAGGACGAGTGCATGCGGCTGTTGCGGTCCGCGGCCATCGGGCGCCTGGCGCTGTCGGTCCGAGCGCTGCCCGTCGTCCTGCCGGTCAACTTCGCCCTGGCATCCGATGGGATCGTGATCCGTACCGGCGCCGGGACCAAGCTCGACCAGGCCTGTGACCACGCGGTCGTGGCCTTCGAGGTCGACGGTTTCGACCCGATCACCCAGACGGGATGGAGTGTGCTCGTGCAGGGAACCGCCTCGGTCCTGTCCGCGCCGGCGGAGCTCCACGATGCCGACCAACTCGGTTTGGCCCCGTGGGGCAACCCGCATGCGGACTCGTTCGTGAAGGTCGGCCTGGATCTCGTGACCGGGCGGCGCCTCGGTGGCTGGTACTGGGCCCGGGGGCTGCCTGACCCGATGCGCTAGGTCTGTTCCGGCGTCCCCGTGATGTCCATGACCAGGTGGAGCACGCCGCAGTCGATGCGCGAAGAGGTGACCCAGCCGGTGTGGTGGAAGACCTCCACCATCCGTCGGTTGTCCGTGAGCGTGTCGGCGGCGAAGCGGGTGATCCCCTCTTCCCGCGCTCGCTCGGCGAGGCGGAACAGGAGGATGGTGGCCGCCCCGTGGCCCTGCTGGTCGTCGCGCACGACGAAGGCCACCTCAGCCTCGGGACGCCCCGGCGCCCGGTCATAGCGGCCGACCGCGATGATCGCCCCACCTGACCACATCACCAATGCCTCGCGGTCGTGGTGATCGACGGTCGTGAACCGTGCCAGCTCGTCGCGGCTCAGATGCGGGTGCGGGGAGAAGTAGCGCAGCCTGGTCGTCTCCATGCTGAGCGCCGCATGGAAGCGCTCGAGATCGCCCGCATCAGCTGTCGAGATCGGTGTGACCGAGACCGGGGTCCCGTCTTGGAGACAGCTCATGTGCCCCACGCGTGGTGGGACCACCGCCGAGGTCGGTGACGGCCGCGGCGAGTCTGGGCCAGCTCCCGAACCGGGTGTCATATGGCCATTTGACGCACGGTTCGAGCCCATCGGACAGGGGCCAAAGTCCCGGGCGACTTCGAGAGGCGACCATCACTGCCGGCCTCGGGACCTTCGGCCCTGCCGCCGAGCACCGGACAGGACGGAACATGACATCAGACAGCCGGACCAGTCGCCCGGTCCACGACCCATGTGGACCGGAGAACCGAGGAGACCATGCGCGAGATCATCGTTCCGCTCGACCAGTCGGGCCTGGCCGAGCGCGCCGTAGGTGTGGCCCGCACCATCGCCGAGGCGACCGGCGCGTCGATTCGTCTGATCGAGGTCGCGCCCGAGTCCGAGGTCGGCTCCGCGACCAGGTACCTGGACGCGGTCGCGGCCGCGCTGCTGCCAGGTGGCGACGCGGTGACCCAGGTCGTCGAGGCGGCTGTGGGCGACTCCGTCGCCGAGTGCCTCGTCCGAGCCGTCGGAACCAACGCTGACGATTCGTTCATCTGCATGAGCACGCACGGTCGTACCGGTATCGGTTCCGCACTCATGGGGAGCACCGCCGAGGACGTCCTGGCTTGCGCCCAGCGACCGGTCCTCCTCGTCGGACACCACTGCAAGCTGCCCTGGCCGGGGCATCGCCGCGGCCTGCTCGTGCCGATCGACGGCTCCGATCGCTACCGGGACCTGCTCGCTCCGGTCGCCGACGTCGTCGCCCGTAGCGACCTGCAGCCGATACTCATCAAGATCAGCCACTCGCTCGACGTCGAGGAGGCGCAGCATCCCATGTCGGGCCTCGAAGAGGCCGGGCATCAGCTCGCCGAGATGGGCGTGGATGCCAAGGTCGTCCATCACTTCGCGTCGAACGTGCCACTCGCGCTCACCGAGGCCGCCCGTGAATGGGGTGCCGCCCTCATCCTGATGGCCTCCTACGTCAAGTCGGGTGCCCCCCGCACGCTCCTGGGCAGCGTGACCATGCGCACGATCCATGACGCGGCGTGCCCGGTGCTCGTCTGCCCACCGGTCGCCGGGCACACCAGCTCCGACGAAGACCACGACCTCGAGATCCACGCGTCCGTGGGCGGCCCGGGTCACCCCGATCGATGAGCGCGTCCGCCGTCACGGCGAGGTCGGCGTGCCGATGTGCCGTCCGGGTGGTCGGTCTCGTCGTCCGCGGGCGGCTCCATCTGCGTCACGACCTCGACGACGCCGAGGTGCCGCTCCCCGATGGTCGACGCTTCGTCGTGTTCCGGGAGACCACCTGTGACCGCGGCGAGGTTCGTGGGACCGTGACGCTCGCCGTGTGGTTCCATCTCCGGTTCGTCCCTGCTGGAGGGCGCATCCGACGGTTCGTGTTCGAGCGCGAATCGATCCTCAACACGCTGCTCTATGCCGGATTCGATGGCTATCGGGTGAAGCTCTGGATGGTTGACCCCGTCACGTCCGACTACGCCGGCCTGTATGCCTGGCGAGGGGTCGACGAGGCGGAACGCTACGCGGCGTACATCACCTCGGTGCTCCGTCCGCTCTCGACGCCGGGGTCAGTCGGCTACGAGATCCTGCCCGAGGAGCTCGACCGGTACCTTGCTGATGCGGGCGCGACGCTTCGGCTCGGGCGGTCCTAGCCGGCGGAGCCGGTGCGGGTCGCCTCGCTGGCGTCCGGGGTCGGGACGTTCCACTCGAGTCGGGCGCCGCCGTCGGGTCCGCGTCGAACCTCGAACGTGCCGCCGAGCTCCTCGGCGCGACTGGCCAGGTTGGTCAGCCCTCTGCCGCCGACCACGTCGTCGGGCACGCCCTTGCCGTTGTCGCTCAGCACGAGGCTGACGCGGTCGTCGTGGAGGGACACCGCGATCCGTGCGCTGGTGGCGTCGGCATGGCGGGCGACGTTGGTGACCGCCTCACGCAGCACCGCTTCGAGGTGGGAGGCGACGGTGGCGTCCATGGTCTCGATCGGTCCGTCGAACTGGATCCTCGGTTCGAACCCGAGACCGGCACCGGCTTCGGCGATGATGTCGACCAGTCGACCGCGCAGGCCGCGTGGGGTCGGGCCCGAGCCTTGCAGCGCGAAGATGGCGGACCGGAGCTCCTTGATCGTCTCGTCGAGGTCGGTGATCGTCGCCTGCAGACGTTCGCGGGTGCGTTCGTCAGCCCCGGTGGACGTGGCCTGCAGTTGCAGCCCGGCGCCGAACAGTCGCTGGATCACCGTGTCGTGGAGATCCCTGGCGATGCGTTCCCGGTCGTCGGCCAGCACGAGCGACCTGCTCGGCCTCTCGCAGCGCATCCTGGCTGTGGCGCAGCTCACGCTCGGCCACGAGTCGCTCGGAGATGTCGCGGGCCAGGACCACCACCCAGCGCGTGCCGTCCCGGCCGACGGGTGCCGACTGGAAGGTCTTCTCGACGGGGATCTCGCGGCCGTCCTTGGCGACGAGGACGGCTTCGTGCATGACCGCGTGGTCGGGGTTGGCCTGGAGCGTCTCGACGAGGCGGCGGTAGTCGGCCTCGGTGGCGTTGGGATTGAGGTGCAACGGCGTCATGTCCAGCAGCTCGACCTGCTCGTACCCCACGAGGCGAACCGCGCCATCGTTGACATACGAGTAGCGCAGGGTGTCGGCGTCGAAGATGAAGACCGCATCGTCAGATGCGTCGAGCGTGTGCAGCACCCGATGCAGGTGGTCCTCGGCCTCGACCCGCTCGGTGACGTCACGCAGCGCCGCGACGGTGTAGGTGTCGCCGCCCATCGCCAGGGGGCTGAGACTGATCTCGACCGGGAACTCGCTTCCGTCCACTCGCCGGGCGCGCAACAACAGGCCTGCGCCCATCGACCGAACGGTCGGCGCCGCCTGGTAGTGGGTCCGATGGGCGAGGTGGGCGGATCGGACGTCGTCGGGCACGAGCTCTTCGACCGTGCGTCCGAGCAGCTCGTGGTCGGGACAGCCGAACAACGCCGCGGCCTGAGCGCTCACGAAGACGACTTCGCCGCGCCGGTCCACGATGAGCATGCCGTCCGGCGCCGCCTCCAGCAGTGACCACGAGAAGTCGTTGCCGAGCGCATCCAGCGCAGCCGATCTCGCACCCATCGCTAGTCCCCCGCCGGGCGCTTCCGGTTGCGCTCCTCGAGCCGGGCGGCGTACACCGCAGCTTCGGTGCGCCGCTGCATGCCCATCTTGGCCAGGAGGTTCGACACGTAGTTCTTGACCGTCTTCTCGGCCAGGTACATCTGAGCGGCGATCTCGCGGTTGGTCAGACCTCGAGCGAGCAGGTCGAGCAGCTTGCGCTCCTGGGGGGTCAGCGACGCGATCCGCTCGTCGGTGGACGAGGTGTCCCGAAGCCGGTCCATCAGTCGAGCGGTGGCCGCGGGGTCGAGGAGGGACTTGCCTTCCGCCACCGTGCGGATCGCCTCGACGAGGTCGTTGCCGTGGATCTGCTTGAGCACGTAGCCGGACGCGCCGGCCATGATCGCCTCGAAGAGCGCGTCGTCGTCGCTGTAGCTGGTGAGCATGAGACACGACAGGCCTGGCACGAGGTCTCGCACCTCTCGGCACACCTCGACGCCGTTTCCGTCGGGTAGGCGCACGTCGAGCACGGCCACATCGGGCCTGGTGGGTGGGATGCGTGCGAGCGCCTCGGCGGCCGTCGACGCCTCGCCGACGATCTCGAAGCCCGCCTCCTCCAACAGCTCGCGCACCCCGCGACGGACGACCTCGTGGTCGTCGAGGAGGAACACACGGGTGGGCATCGCCCGCCATAGTGCCCCGTACCGATCCGGGTCGGCACGTATCTCCGAGGGAAGCGCAGTCAGTCGGGACTTTGGTCCTCACATCCGGGGACCTTCGGCACTGCCCCCAGGTGGGTGATTCGCGGTCTTGTGTGCATAGCAAACCTGACACGAGGAGCCAACCATGCGCCGCAAGGCTTTCGACACCATCCTGACCGCCGGAGGGCTCGTCCTGACCACCGTCCTGCTCGTGGCCGGAGGCCTCCTGTTGTGGGGCTACCACTTCGCCGAGAGCAACGTCCACGACCAGCTCGCCCAGCAGAAGATCGTGTTCCCGGCCGCAGGCAGCGCCGCTCTGGCGCCGAAGGAGATCGGTCCCTACCTCGACAAGTACGCCGGCCAGCAACTGGTCACCGGTCCTCAGGCCGAGGCCTATGCCGACCACTTCATCGGCGTCCACGTGACCGAGATCGCCGGTGGCAAGACCTACGCGCAGGTCAGCGCCGCGGCCCAGGCCGATCCCACCAACGCCACGTTGCAGAAGCAGGCCCAGGCTCTGTTCCAGGGCCAGACGCTGCGTGGACTGCTGCTCGAGGCATACGGCTTCTGGAAGATGGGCCAGATCGCCCTCTACGCCGCCATCGCCTCGTTCGTGCTCGCCGCGGTGATGGCCGCGCTGACTGCCCTGGGCTTCGTCCACCTGCAGAAGGTCAACGAGACCGACGAGGTCCTGGTCGGTCACGACGCCACGACCCCTGAGTTGGCGATGGTCTAGCCGTTCCGGTCTTCCCGGGTACCGCCGATGCCCACCCTCGATGGGGTGGGCATCGGCGCGCGTGGGCTCAGAGCGCAGCGGGCATGGCGCGGACGCGGCGGCCGGTGACGGTGTCGGGCTCGATCTGGAACCAACGGGGTCGTGGCCCCGGCGCCCAGGTCGCCAGCGAGAGACGCCGCATTCGCTCGGCGTCGGCACCGATGGCATCGCCGATGTCCCGGGCGAATCCTTTCACCAGCACGCTCCACCCTTCGTGGGTGGTCTCCTCGAAGCGATCGACCTCGAACGCGATCGTGCGCATCGAAGCCTCGTTCAGGACCGAATCCTCCGCGGTGCGGAACAGGATGGACCTGCCGTCGAGGGTGAAGTTCACGGGCAAGACCTCGACCTCTTCTCCGACGCGCAGACCGATGCGTCCGACCTGCGCGCCGGCCAACAGGTTCCAGCACTCCGGCTCGGCGATCTGCTCGACCGTCGCAACGAGGTCGGATCCCGGATCTTGAGGTGTGGTCATCGTCGCGGCTCCGACACAGGGTGTGGCTACGCACGGCACGGCACGAGCTTCCGCTCGAGGCTATATCGGGTCAGGTTTTCAGAGCTGAGGCTGGGTCAGCAGGTTGAGCTGAGGCAGGCTGATCTGGCCCCACTGGTCGCCGATCCGGTCGAACTTCATCAGTTCGCCGCTGCGTCCGGGCGGGTCGGGCTGGGGGTTGAAGTAGCCCGCCACCTCGGCGCCGTTGACGGCGTCGGCCACGATCGCCTGGCGCACCTCGGGATAGTCGTCGCCCTCGAGCACCTGCCGGGCGAAGGTCGGGTCTTCGATGCAACGGGCGGCGACGGTGTGGATGTCACTCATCGGTTTCTCCTTGGAGTCGGGGGCCGGGTGGCACCGCGCTCACCTAGACGGACTCCACCCGCCCTGATTACAGCGGCTCGCTCGCTCGGCTTGCCGGCGACGCGCTGGGGGAGTCGCGTTGCTGGCGCGCACTGGGCCTCCTCGGCAGTTCCGCCGCCCGGCCGCGATCCCTTGTCGGAGTAGGAGAGCGGGTGACGGGAATCGAACCCGCATGACCAGCTTGGAAGGCTGGGACTCTAGCCATTGAGCTACACCCGCGAGCCCTGACACGCTAACGGACCGCCGAGGCCCGATACGTCAGTGGTCGGGGAGGGGAGATTCGAACTCCCGGCCTCCTGCTCCCAAAGCAGGCGCGCTAACCAAGCTGCGCTACTCCCCGTGATCGTGTGGTTCTACCGAGATGTCATCGCAGCGAGGTTACGGCCTGAGCGGGACAACACCCGACCGGGCAGACATCAGATCGTCTTCCGAACACTCGAATGCACGCCCGGGAAGATGGGACAACTGCCCCATGATCCCGAGACACCCGCGTCCGTACCGTGAGCGGCGGAAGCATTCGCAACCACGGTCGTGGGTGGCCGGGCGAGGAGTCTCTGATGCACGAGTTCCACGGGACCGCGACGGCCGAGGTGGCCGCGTCGGCCGACGCCGTCTTCGACCTGATCACCGATGTCGACCGGCTCCCCGAGTGGAATCGGGCCATCGAGCGCGTCGTCGAGACGCCCGAAGCCTTGGCTCCGGGCGTCGAGTGGCTCGTGGTGATGCACCCGCCGCACATAGGGACGTGGCAGAGTCGATCCACCGTCGAAGAGATCGATCCCGCCACCCGGACCTTCGCCTACCGCACGGTCAACGCCAACGGCAACCCCTCCTACGTCGAGTGGCGGTGGGAGGTGGCCCCCACGGGTGGGGCGTCTCAGGTCAGCGTGACCTGGGACGTCTATCTGAAGACACTCGATCGGAGGCTGCTCGCCGGTCCACTGCGGCGCCGCGGCTTGCGCCGCGAGGTCGCAGCCTCGCTGCCCGCGATCGAGCTGGCCTGCCAGCAGCACCAGGGGTAGTGCGGGACGCGCGGGCGTCAGCCGGGGGTGACCCCAGGTGCGGATGAGCTGAGTGACCTACGCTCGCCGACATGGCTGGGGCACCCGAGCGGGTCCGACTGGCGGAGGTCGTCGCCGCCCTGTCACTCGGCATCGACCTCGGCTTCGGCCAGCCGATGGAGCACGTCCTGCGCCAGTGCCTCATCGCCACGCGGCTGGGCGAGCGGGTGGGCCTCGACGAGAACCAGCGCGCCGGCGTCTACTACACCTCGCTCCTGATCAACGTCGGCTGCCACACCGACGCGTACGAGCAGGCCAAGTGGTTCGGCGACGACATCCGGATGAAGTCGGCGAAGTACGACTACGACCACAAGAGCTTCCGCGAGGCCGTGTCCATGCTCCGTCTCATCGGAGCGGGCAGTCCACCCCTCGACCGGGTGAAGACCGGGGTCGACCTCGCCCTGCACGGACGCCACGACCTCCCCGGCATGATCTCGCGGCACGCGCGGCTCGCCCGCATGCTGGCCGAGGAGCTCGAGCTCTCGGACGAGGTGCGCGATGGCCTCGGCGGCGCCTACGAGCAGTGGGACGGCAAGGGCTGGCCCGGCGAGCTGTCGGGGGCGGACGTTCCCATCGCGTCGCGGATCGCGGTGCTCGCCGAGTACACCGAGGTGGCCAACCGGGTGCGGGGGATCGACGGCGTCCGGGCGGTCGCCAAAGGCCGGTCGGGCACCCAGTTCGACCCCGAGCTGGCCGCCTGCCTGCGAGACGACGCCGAGACGATCCTGGGTGGGCTCGACGAGGTCGAGACGTGGACCGCGGTCATCGACGCCGAGCCGGCGCTCACCGTCCTGCTCTCCGACGACGAGTTCGACTCGGCGTTGCTGGCCATCGCCAACTTCGTCGACCTCAAGTCGCCGTACACGTTGGGCCACTCGCGCGCCGTCGCCGACCTGGCCGCCGCCGCGGGCGCGCACCTGGGCCTCGACGAATCCGAGGTCCGTGCGCTCAGGCGAGCCGGTCTGGTGCACGGTTTCGGACGGCTCGGGGTGTCGAACGGCATCTGGGACAAGCCTGGGCCACTGGCGGCCGGCGAGTGGGAGCGCGTGCGCCTGCAGCCCTACCTCACCGGCCGGATGCTGCAGCAGTCCGAGGCGTTGGCGCCGCTCGGCGCGCTCGCCATCCAGCACCGCGAGCGGCTCGACGGCTCGGGCTACCCGCGTGGCCTGTCCGGCGCCGCGATCTCGCGGCCGGCCCGCGTCCTCGGCGCCGTCGACGCGTACCAGTCGATGTGCGAGCCGCGCCCCTACCGGTCGGCGCGCTCGGCCGACGAGGCTGCCGCGGAGCTGCGCACCGAGGTCAAGGCCGGCCGTCTCGACGGCGACGCCGTGGATGCCGTGCTCGGCGCGGCCGGCCATCGCGTGGGGCGCCGGCGGGAGGGTCCCGCCGGACTCACGGCGCGCGAGGTCGACGTCCTGCGGCTGCTGGCACGTGGGCTCTCGAACAAGGAGATCTCGGCCAAGCTCGTGATCTCACCGAAGACGGCGCGCAACCACGTCGAGCACATCTACACCAAGACCGGCGCCACGAGCCGCGTGACCGCGAGCCTGTTCGCGATGCAACACGGCCTGCTGCCCGACGACGCGCTGTCCTGAGGGGCACGGCGCGCGTCAGCGGCGCGCCCGGGATCGTTGCGCGTGCCACGCGATGTCCGGCGGTCGTACCCGCGCGCACCGTGGGCCGCCCTTGTCGTCGGTGAGGTTGACGACGCAGCGCAACGACGCGCCGGGCCTATCGGCCCGCTCGATCAGCGCGTGGTCGAGCTCGGACAACCCGAGCTTGGCGCGGCGGAACATCGAGAACGCGCCGTCGGCGCCGAGGGTGCCCCAGTTGAGATAGATGAACCGGTCCCCGCGGGGACCGTCGACCAGCCGTCCCCTGAAGTCGACCGTCCCGTCGTCCCGCGCCACGACCGTCACCTCGACCGACCAGTGGGCCGAGTCGGCGGACCCGGCCACCAGCTGCTCGCCCTGGCCCTTCGAACCGATCCCGACGTAGATGTCCTGCTCGTCGTGACGGCCGGGGTCGGTGCACCAACGGGCTCCGGGGAGGTCGCGACCCTCGATCTCGACGCGCATCGGGTGACCGTACCCGGGAGGACGCTCCCAGCGGTTCCCTGGTCGGCTGCCAGGCTTTCCCAAGGGCGCTGGATGAGAATCCTCTCATGTTGGGGCGCGGACCGGGCCGTTCGACGGGTAGAGAGCTCTCGTGACGGCCGTTCTCGATGCGGCGGGCCCGCCCGCACATCCAGACGCACCCGCGCACACCGGCGCGTGCCGCGACGCTCCTCGGCGGCTCGGGTTCCGGCCCGCCCTCGAAGGGCTCCGCGGGGTGGCGTTCGTGATGGTGTTCATCGACCACACCCGGTGGCTCCCGCAGTGGCAGTTCGGCGGGGTGGCCATCTACCTGTTCTTCGCGCTCAGCGGGTTCCTCGTGACGACCCAGCTCGTGGGCGAGGCCGGCCGACACGGCAAGGTCGACATCCGGCAGTTCTTCACCCGGCGCGCCCTGCGCCTCGGTCCGGCCCTCGCCCTGATGCTCGGCGTCTGGGTGGTCGTCGTCGCGGTCTTCCCGCACTCGGCGTGGACGACGACCACGCCCGGCGGGGGCTCGCCCGGCCCGACGGATCTGGCGGTGGCCGCCCGCGGGCGTGGCCGGCGCGTTCGGCCTGCTGACCAACTGGCTCGACATCTTGCAGCTGTACGGCGGTCGCTTCGCGCTGGGCCACTCTGTGGTTCGTCGCCGTGCAGGAGCAGTTCTACCTGGTGTGGGTGCCCGCTGCTGGTGCTGCTGTTGTGCCGGTTCCGGCGCTGGGTGGTGCCGACGGCGCTCGTGCTGGCCGCGGTCTCGCTGGTCGAGTCCCTCGTGCTCATGCATGGCGGCGCCAACTGGCTGCGCATCTACGCCGGCACCGACACGCGGGCGACGGGCATCCTGCTCGGCAGCGCGGCGGCCATCTGGTGGAGCGAGGGACGCCTCGACTGGATGCGGATGACCGCGGTTCGCATCGGAGCGACGCTCCTCGCGGTGGCCGTGCTGGTCTGGACGCTGGTCGGGCTCTCCGCGCCGCTATGGGTCGTCCACCCGAGTCGTCGCGTGGGTGCTCGCGACGGTGGCCGCGCCTGTTCTGGTGGTCGTGCTCGTCACCGCCGATCGGGGTCACCTGTCGAGCGTGCTGTCGCACCGGACCCTCGTGTACCTGGGGTCGCGCTCGTACGCGCTCTACCTCTGGCACTACGTCTGGCTCACCTGGCTGGCCGGGGCGGGAACGTTCGGGATCGGAGCGAGCCTGGTGGCTTCGCTGGTGTGTGCCGAGCTGTCGTGGCGACTGGTCGAGCAGCGCGCTCTCGGTCTGGCCCGCCGTCGCCGGCCCGAGCCGGCAGCCGGATAGCGAGAACGCGCTTGGCGGTTTCGCCGCCGGGCCGGAGGATGGACCGATGACCGACGTCGGACCGTCCACCCGCCCGGCTCACTTCAACCATGCCGGGGCGTCGATCCCCCCCACGTCGGTGGTCGACCGGGTGGTCGAGCACCTGCGGCTCGAGGCCCGCATCGGGGGCTACGAGGCGGCCGAGGTCGTGGCGGCCGAAGCCGCCCTCGTCCCATCGGCACTGGGAGCGCTCATCGGCGCCGCGCCGGGCGAGGTCGTGGCGGTCGAGAGCGCCACCCGGGCCTGGGAGCTGATCCTGTGGGCGCTGGCCCACAGCCACCGCTGGGGGCCGGACGACAGGGTGGTCGTCGACCAGTTCGCCTACGCCAGCAGCTGGGCCACGCTCCAACGGCTGCGGGCCGTCACCGGGGTCGAGGTGGCGGTGGCCCCCGCCCTCGACGACGGATCGATCGATCCCGAACGGCTCGGCGAGGCGGTCGACGACCGCACCCGCCTGCTGCTCGCCACCCATGTCCCCACCCACATCGGCACCGTGAGCGACGTGGCGGGGGTCGGGGCCGCGGTGGCGGGCCGCGAGCTCGTCTACGCGGTCGACGTGAGCCAGTCGCTCGGCCAGATGGCGCTCGACGTCTCGAACATCGGCTGCCAGGTCGCCTTCGCCCCCGGCCGGAAGTTCCTGCGAGCACCCCGGGGGACCGGCCTGCTCTACGTGGCCGACGCGGTGGCCGGGTCCGTCAGCCCGCTCGGCATCGACCTGACGTCGACGACCAGCCTCGACATCGCCTCCTTCGACCTGCAACCGGGAGCCCGCCGCTTCGAGACCTTCGAGCACAGCCTGGCGCTCCGGCTCGGGATGGCCGAAGCGGCCCGGCACGCCCTGGCCCTCGGCTGGACCGACATCGAGAAGGGAGTCGCCGAACGGACCGCCCAGGTCGTCGAGCTGGTGGAAGGCCACACCCGATCTCGAGCTGCTGGCCCCGCCGCCGCTGTCGGGGATCGTGTCCTTCACCCACGCCACGCTGGGCCCCGACGAGGTCCGCGCCCGCCTGGCCACCCTGGGCGTCAGCGCCTGGGTGGCGGAGGTGGGCGGCAGCCCGGTTGACCAGGCGCGACGCCTGACCCGCCCGGCGGTCCGCCTGTCACCGCACTACGTGACCTCCGATGGCGAGGTCGCCGCCCTGGATCGCGCGCTGCGTGATCTCACCTGAGAGGCCCCGCTGGCTCGAAACCCTGCAGATGCAGCGCAGATGATTTGTATCCAAGCGGCGAGAACCTTGTCTCTCAAGGGCGACGGGCGCCGAACCAGGTGCTAGCGTCTCGGTCAATTCCATACCCTGGAGGGGCGAAAGATGCTTCGGAGAAGTGCAGGACACCATCGGCTCGCAGTGAAGCTGCCCGGTGCGTTGGCGGTGCTCGCCTTCGCCGTCGGCATGCTCGTGGTCTCGACGCCGCAACCGGCCGGTGCCGTGCCCACGACCACCGGAAACGACTTCTGGGTGGCCTTCACCGCCAACGACACCTCCGGCGCCGCCCTCACCCTCTTCATCAGCGGTGGGAGCGCCACCTCGGGCACCGTGTCCCCCAGCGGTGGCTCGGCGATCCCGTTCACGGTGACCCCCGGTCACATCACGAGCGTGTCGATCCCGACGAGCTACGAGCTGTCCTCCAGCGACGGCATCGAGAACAAGGGGATCCACGTCACCGCCGGCGCCCCCATCACGGTGTACGGCCTCAACGACATCACGGCCACCACTGATGCGTTCCTGGCCCTTCCCACCTCATCCGAGGGAACCACCTACCGCACCCTCGGGTACTCGGGCGGCATCGGTGGCGGCCTCGCAGTCGCCGCCACGAAGAACGCCACCAAGGTCACCATCACGCCGTCCGCGACGGTTGGTGCCCATCCGGCCGGCACCCCCTTCAACGAGACGCTCAACGCCGGCCAGACCTACCAACTGCAGTCGGGCGGCGGCGATCTCAGCGGCTCGCTCGTCACCGCCACGGCTCCGGTCAGCGTCTACGGGTACAACGCCTGCACCGACATCCCGGTCGGGTTCTTCGCCTGCGACACGGTCATGGAGCAGATGCCGCCGACCTCGTCGTGGGGCACCGACTTCCTCTCCGAGCGACTCGCCCTCCGCCTGAAGGGCGACACCTACCGGGTGCTGGCCAACCAGGCCGGCACCGTCGTCAAGGTGAACGGCGTCACCGTCGCCACGCTCGCCGCTGGCGCCTTCTACGAGTCCGAGCTCCCCGCCTCCGAGACCGTCGCCAACAACGACGGCGTCGAGATCACCACGAGCAAGCCGGCGCTGGTGGCGCAGTACTCGAACAGCCAGAGCGTCGACGGGGTGCCGAGCGACCCGATGGAGATGCTCATCCCGCCGTTCGAGCAGTTCGAGAACTCGTACACCATCGCCACGCCGACAGGCGTCGAAGCGTTCAACCCGAACTTCGTCAACGTCGTCGTGCCGACGGCGTCGATCTCGTCCTTCAAGCTCGACGGCGCCGGCGTGGCCGCCTCCAAGTTCAAGGCGATCGGTTCGAGCGGATTCAGCGGCGCGCAGCTCACCGTGCAGCCGGGCAGCCACACGCTCATCGACGCGGCCAACTTCGGGGCCTTCGTGTACGGCTACGCCTCGTTCAACTCCTACGGCTACCCGGCCGGCTACACGCTGTCGCCGGTGGCGTCGGTGTCGAGCCTCAAGCTCGACAAGTCGGCCTACAGCGCAGCGGTCGGGGCCAACATCTGCCCGGTGGCCACGGTGAAGGACAGCAGCGGCACCCCGCTCGCCGGCGTCACGGTGACCTTCAAGGTCGACAAGCCGACCGCCACGACGCTGACCGCCGCCACCAACTCGAGCGGTGAGGCGAGCGTCTGCTTCACCAGCAAGGTGGCCGGCTCGGGCACGGTCACCGCCACCGCGGGCGTCCAGGCCTCACTGCTCACCGCGACCGCCACCGAGACCTTCGGTGAAGCCGCCACGGCGCCGCCGCCCGTGAACCAGGCACCGGCCTTCACCGGCTGATCCTGGCGGTTCCCGTTCGTCGAGATGCCCCCGACCACCCGGTCGGGGGCATCTCTGTCTCCCACTACACTTCGTGGCCGTGAAGACGTCGGTGACCGAACTCGAAGACAACAAGGTCAAGCTCTCCGTCGAGGTCGACGAGCAAGAGTTCGAGTCCGCGCTCGACGCCGCCTTCCGCAAGATCGCCCGAGAGGTGCGCATCCCGGGCTTCCGGCCCGGGCAAGGCGCCCCGGCGCCTGCTCGAGGCCCGACTGGGCGAGGGCGTGGCCCGCGGCGAGGCGCTGCGCGACGTCGATCCCCGACTACTACGCCAAGGCGGTGCGCGAGCACGACGTCGACGTGATCGCGGCGCCCGAGATCGACATCACCGACGGCGAGGAGCAGGGCCCCGTCGCCTTCGACGCCGTCGTCGAGGTGCGCCCGGTGGTCACCGTGCCGGGCTACGAGAGCCTGCGGGTGACCCTCCCGAGGCCCGCCGCCACCGACGAGGAGATCGACGCCCAGATCGACCGCCTCCGCCGCCAGTACGCCGAGCTCGAGACCGTCGAGCGTCCCGCCGCCGAGGGCGACGTCGTGACCATCGACGTCGACGGGTGCCCAGGACGGCGAGGTCCTCGACGGGCTCACCGCCGAGGACTACTGCTACGAGGTCGGCAGCGCCGGCATCGTGCCCGAGCTCGACGAGGCGCTCGTCGGCGCCAGCGCCGGCGACGAGCTCGTCTTCGACGCCGACCACCCCGATCCCGACGAGGAGGGCCTGCACTTCGAGGTCACCCTCAAGGAGGTGCGCGAGCGCGTCCTGCCCGAGCCGACCGACGAGTGGGCGGCCGAGGCCTCCGAGTTCGAGACGCTGGCCGAGCTCCGCGACGACCTGACCACCCGCATGACCACCGTGCGCAAGATGCAGGCCCAGATGGCGCTGCGCGACAAGGTCGGCGAGGCGGCGGCCGAGCTGGTCGACCTCGAGGTGCCCGAGCCGCTCGTGTCGACCGAGATGCAGCAGCGCCTGCAGGACTTCGCCATGCGCCTCCAGGCCCAGGGCCTCACCCTCGACACGTGGCTCGAGAGCTCGGGCCAGCAGACCGACGAGTTCGTCGAGCGAGCTGCGCAACACCTCGATCCAGGCCGCCAAGTTCGACCTGGCCCTGCGCGCCGTGGCCGAGGCCGAGCACATCGAGGCCACCGACGACGAGCTCGACGACGAGTTCGCCCAGGTGGCCGAGCAGCTCAAGATCTCACCGGACGAGGTGCGCAAGCGCTTCGACGACAGCGACCAGATGGCGGCGGTGCGCGCCGACATCCGCCGGCGCAAGGCGCTCGACTGGCTGGTCGAGCACGTCGAGATCGTCGACGAGGACGGCGAACCCATCGACCGGGCCGATCTCGAGGCGCCCGACGACGAGGCTGACGGCCCCGGGCGTGGATGACGAGGACGATGCCGCTAGCGTCGAGAGTCGCCAGCTCGGACGTCGTCGTCCGAGGAACCGACCGCCAAGGCCTCCGTCGACCACGACGACCACGAAGAGGACACCGAGTGATCTCGCCCCGCAACTACAACATCCCCTACGTCGTCGAGCAGACCAACCGCGGCGAGCGCGGCTACGACCTGTACTCCAAGCTGCTCAAGGAGAACATCATCTTCGTGGGCACGCCGATCGACGACACGATCGCCAACCTGATCTGCGCCCAGCTGCTGCACCTCGAGTCCGAGAACCCGGACAAGGACATCAACCTCTACATCAACTCGCCCGGCGGCGACATCACCGCGCTGTTCGCCATCTACGACACGATGTCGTTCATCAAGCCCGACATCTCCACCATCTGCTTCGGCCAGGCCGCGTCGGCCGCCGCCGTGCTGCTGGCGGCCGGCACGCCGGGCAAGCGCCTGGCCCTGCCCGCACGCCCGCATCCTGCTCCACCAGCCCTATGCGCAGTCCCAGGGCCAGGCCACCGACATCGAGCTGGCGGCCCGCGAGATCCTGCGGATGCGCACCCTGCTCGAGGAGATCATCTGCGCACCCACACGGGCCAGCCGGTCGAGAAGATCCACCAGGACACCGACCGAGACTTTGTAATGTCGGCAGCCGAAGCCAAGGAGTACGGCATCATCGACGAGGTCATCTCGGCCCGTTCGCTGGCCGACAACAGCGGGCCGATCGCAGCCGTCCACTAGGCACCTGCACCCAAGCCCGATACCTGGGGGAGACGACGTGGCCAAGTTCGGAGACGGTGGCGAGCTCCTCAAGTGCTCGTTCTGCGGCAAGTCGCAGAAGCAGGTCAAGAAGCTCATCGCGGGCCCCGGCGTCTACATCTGCGACGAGTGCATCGACCTCTGCAACGAGATCATCGAGGAGGAGCTGGCCGAGACCAGCGAGCTCCGCTTCGACGAGCTGCCCAAGCCGCGTGAGATCTTCGAGTTCCTGAACGACTACATCATCGGCCAGGACCGGGCCAAGAAGATCCTGTCGGTCGCCGTCTACAACCACTACAAGCGGGTGCAGTTCGGCGCCGGCCACGACGCCGAGGTCGAGCTGGCCAAGTCGAACATCATGCTGATCGGCCCGACCGGCTGCGGCAAGACGCTGCTGGCCCAGACGCTGGCCCGCATGCTCAACGTGCCGTTCGCCATCGCCGACGCCACCGCGCTCACCGAGGCCGGCTACGTCGGCGAGGACGTCGAGAACATCCTGCTCAAGCTGATCCAGGCCGCCGACTACGACGTCAAGAAGGCCGAGACCGGCATCATCTACATCGACGAGATCGACAAGATCGCCCGCAAGAGCGAGAACCCGTCGATCACCCGCGACGTGTCGGGCGAGGGCGTGCAGCAGGCGCTGCTGAAGATCCTCGAGGGCACCACGGCCTCGGTGCCGCCCCAGGGCGGGCGCAAGCACCCCCACCAGGAGTTCATCCAGATCGACACCACGAACATCCTGTTCATCTGCGGCGGCGCGTTCGCCGGCATCGACAAGATCATCGAGAGCCGCATCGGCAAGAAGGGCGTCGGCTTCGCCGCCGAGCTGCGCAGCGCCAACGGCCCCGACCTCGGCGAGCTCTACGCCCAGGTGCTGCCCGAGGACCTGCTGAAGTTCGGCCTGATCCCCGAGTTCATCGGCCGCCTGCCGGTGATCGGCGCGGTCAGCAACCTCGACCAGGAGGCGCTGATCCGCATCCTCGTCGAGCCGCGCAACGCGCTGGTGAAGCAGTACCAGAAGTTCTTCGAGTTCGAGGACGTCGAGCTCGAGTTCACCGACGACGCGCTCGGCGGCCGTCGCCGACCAGGCCCTGCTGCGCGGCACCGGCGCCCGTGGTCTGCGGGCCATCCTCGAAGAGGTGCTGCTCAGCGTCATGTACGACCTGCCCAGCCGCGACGACATCGAGAAGGTCGTCATCGACCGCACGCGTCGTGCTCGACAAGGTCAACCCGACGCTCGTGCCCCGCACCGCGACGCCCAGCGCAGTCGCGCCCGCGCCGCGCCGCGTCCTCAGCGCGGGGGTGGATCTCCCCGAGGCGGTCGAGCTACCTCGATCGCCACCTCAACCGCGAGGCGCGCGCCGGCAAGATCGAGGGGCTGTCGCTCGACACGATGCGCCGGCTGATGCACGTGCTGGGCGACCCGCACCTCGCCTACCCGGTCATCCACATCACCGGCACCAACGGCAAGGGCTCGGTGGCGCGCATGGTCACCGGCGCTGCTGGCCGAGTCCGGGCTCGAGGTCGGCACCTACACGAGCCCGCACCTCGAGCGGATCAACGAGCGCATCGCCCGCAACGGCGAGCCGATCGCCGACGACGAGCTGGCCGGCGCTCATCAGCGAGCGTGGCCGCCGTCGAGGAGCTGGCCGGCGTCGACGCCAGCTGGTTCGAGCTGATGACCGCGGCCGCGTTCCGCGTGGTTCGCCGAGGTGGCCGTCGACGTCGCGGTCGTCGAGGTCGGGCTGCTCGGGCGCTTCGACGCCACCAACGTCGTCGACGCGCGACGTCGCCGTCGTCACCAACGTCGGGCTCGACCACACCGACGGCGTGGGCGACTGGCGCGCCGCGGTGGCCTCCGAGAAGGCCGGCATCATCAAGCCCGGCTCGTTCCTCGTGCTCGGCGAGACCGACGAGCGACCTCGTGCCGATCTTCCGAGGCCGAGGGCCCGCGGGAGACCTGGGAGCGCGACGTCGACTTCGGCGTCGAGGCCAACCTGGCCGCGGTCGGCGGCCGGGTGGTCGACCTCCGCACGCCGAACGGCGTCCTACGAGCAGGTGTTCGTGCCGCTGCACGGCCGCCACCAGGGCGACAACGCCGCCATCGCCCTCGCCGCGGTCGAGGCCTTCTTCGGCCGGGGCCTGACCGACCAGGTGGTCAGCGACGCCTTCGCCCAGGTGACGGTGCCCGGCCGCTTCGAGGTGGTCGGCCGCGCGCCGCTCGTCATCATCGACGGCGCCCACAACCCACCCGGCGCCGAGCTGGCCGCCGAGACCCTGGCCGAGGACTTCGACGTGCTCGGCCGACGCATCCTCGTCGTCGGCCTGCTCGAGGGCCGCGACGTCGACGGCATGCTCGAGGCGCTCGGCGCGCCCGACGCCGACCTGGTCGTCGCGTGCACCCCGCCATCGCCGCGCGCCGTGCCCGCGGCCGAGGTCGCCGCGGCCGCGCGCGCCATGGGCGTCGACGCCGAGGTCGGTCGGCGACGTCGCCGCCGCGGTCGACGCCGCGCTGCGCCGTCGCCACCCCCGACGACGCCATCCTGGTCGCCGGGTCGCTCTACGTCGCCGGCGCGGCCCGCACGTATTTGACTCGCTGAAGGGTTGTTCGGGTTTCAGCGCCGGCACGCCGGTGACCTAGCCTCCGCGCATGGATCGCACCCTCGTCATCTGCAAGCCCGACGCCGTCGAGCGCGGCCTCGTCGGCGAGATCATCGGCCGCTTCGAGCGCAGGGGCCTCACGGTCGTCGCCGCCGAGCTGCGCACGATCGACGCCGCGCTGGCCGGCCGCCACTACGCCGAGCACGAGGGCAAGCCGTTCTACGACGACCTGGTCGCCTTCATCGGCCGGTCGCCGGCGCTCGTGCTCGTCGTCGAGGGTCCCGAGGACACCTGGAAGGTCGTGCGCACGATGATGGGCACCACCAACCCGCGCGAGGCGGCGCCCGGCACGATCCGCGGCGACCTCGGCATCCTGTTCACCGAGAACCTGGTCCACGGCTCCGACTCGGCCGAGTCGGCCGACGCGCGAGATCGGGATCTTCTTCCCCGGACTCTGAGCACTGCTCGCCGCGTGCCGTGATCTGGGTCGCCCGACCCACTGCACATTGCGATCGCGTTACGAACGGCTAGGATGGTCCGGGTTCGGGCGGAGTCGTCCCTGCTCACGACATGCGCCCTGCAGGGCGAGGCCGACGTGGCCTAGCCTGCGGGGAGCAGCTCCCACCTCCCGAAGGCGACGTCGGGGACCTCACGAATGGCCGACAAGGTGCTCTCCTCCTTCTCCTCGATCATGGGCCGCGACATGGCGGTCGACCTCGGCACGGCCAACACCCTCGTGTACCTGCGCGGCGAGGGCATCGTCCTGAACGAGCCGTCGGTCGTCGCCGTCAACGTCAACGACGGGCGCCCGGTGGCCGTCGGCTCCGAGGCCAAGCGCATGATCGGGCGCACGCCGGCGCACATCAAGGCCATCCGCCCGCTGAAGGACGGCGTCATCGCCGACTTCGACATCTGCGAGAAGATGCTGCGCTACTTCATCCAGAAGGTGCACCAGCGCAAGTGGGCCAAGCCCCGCATGGTGATCTGCGTGCCGTCGGGCATCACCCCCGTCGAGCAGCGCGCCGTGCAGGAGGCGGCCGAGTTCGCCGGCGCCCGCAAGCCGGCCTACATCATCGAAGAGCCGATGGCCGCGGCCATCGGCGCCGGGCCTGCCCGTGCAGGAGCCGACCGGCAACATGATCGTCGACATCGGCGGCGGCACCACCGAGGTGGCCGTGATCTCGCTCGGCGGCGTCGTCACCAGCCAGTCGATCCGCGTCGGCGGCGACGAGCTCGACGACGCGATCATCCAGTTCATCAAGAAGGAGTACAGCCTGGCCCTCGGCGAGCGCACCGCCGAAGAGGTCAAGATGGCGCTCGGCTCGGCGTGGCCGCTCGAAGAGGAGCTGCACGCCGAGATCCGTGGTCGCGACCTGGTCACCGGGCTGCCGAAGACGATCGTCACCTCGACCGACGAGATCCGCGAGGCGATCGAGGAGCCGGTGTCGGCCATCGTCGACGCCGTCAAGGTCACCCTCGACAAGACGCCGCCCGAGCTGGCCGCCGACATCATGGAGCAGGGCATCGTGCTGGCCGGTGGTGGCGCGCTGCTCAACGGCCTCGGCTCGCGCCTCGAGCACGAGACCGGCATGCCCATCGTGATCGCGCCCAACCCGCTCTACTGCGTGGCCATCGGCTCGGGTCAGTCCCTCGAGGAGTTCGAGGCGCTCAAGGGCGTGCTCTTCTCGTCCAACAACAACTGAGTCGGGCGGCGGCATGGCCCTCTCCCGGCGCGACGAGCCGCTCCCGGTTCACCCTCGTGCTGCTCATCCTCACGTCGCTCACGCTGCTGACCCTCGACTTCCGCGGGTTCGGCCCCATCGACCGGCCCGCAGCGGCGTGCTCTCGGTGTTGGCCCCGGTCGGCCACGGCGCGCAGGACGTGTTCCGGCCCGTCGGCAACCTGTGGGACGGCGCCTTCCGACTACGACGACGCTCAAGAAGCAGAACCAGCAGCTGCAGGAGCAGGTCGACGCGATGAAGAGCAAGATCGCAGCGGGGCCGGTGGCCGAGCAGTCGAACCAGCAGCTGCTCGAGCAGGCCAACCTCCCCTTCGTCGGCAACCTGACCACCGTGCGCGCCCCGGTCGTGTCGGGCGCGATCGCCAACTTCGACGACACCATCCAGATCGGCAAGGGCTCGCGCGAGCGGCATCCGCAAGTCGACATGCCGGTCGTGGTCGGCACCGGACTGGTCGGGCATCGTCGTCGCAGGTCGCGCGCGACACGTCGGTCGTCCAGCTCGTCACCGACACCTCGTTCTCGGTGGGGGTGACCGTGCTCGGCAGCAGCGTCGGTGGCTCGCCCGGCGTCGAGGGCGTGGCCACCGGGCAGGGGACCGCGGACCGCATGTCGGCGACCGTCGACACCGGCGGCAAGGTCGTCGGTCGGCGACATCCTGATCACGCGGGGCGAGAGCCGGGAGCCCCTACCCACCCGGCCTGCCGGTCGGCGTCGGTCACGTCGGTCTCGAGCGACGTCGACAACCTGCAGCAGACCCTCAGCGTCGACCTGCTGGCCGACGTGCGCAACCTCAGCTACGTGAGCGTCGTGCTGTGGCCGACGACGCCGTCGTGATGGGCCCGTCATCGTGAAGGTCGTCGTCCGCGTGGCGCTGGTGCTGATCACCGCCACCGTGCTCGAGCAGGGCGTGTTCTCGCAGCTGCGCATCGCCGGCGCGGTCGGCCGACGTCCTGCTGCTGTGCGCGGTGTCCGCCGGCTTCGTGGGCGGGCCCGACCTGGGCGCCCTCGTCGGCTTCTTCGCCGGACTGCTCGCTCGACCTGCTGCTGCCGGCGCCGATGGGCCTGGCCGCGCTCGTCCTACTGCCTGGCCGGCTACGCCACCGGCGTGCTCCGCGGGACCTCGGTGCGGGCCGTCCCGCTGGCAGCCGCCGATGCTGGCCGCGGCCGGCAGCGTGATCGGGCTGCTGCGTCTACGTCGTGGCCTCGTCGGTGGTCGGGCGCTCCGGGCTGTGGAACACCCACCTGCGTCACCGTCCTCGTCGTGGTGGCCGGGGTCAACGCCCTGCTCGCGCCGCTGGCGATGCGGGTCATGCGATGGGCGCTCGGCGACGCTGGCGATCAGCCGGGCCGCGATCAGATGAGGCGCGCCGCCGTGCTGAACTGGTCGGCTTGATGGAGGCCCATTCGCCCCGGCTCCGGCTCAGCATCATCGCCGTCGTGGTGATCTCGCTCTTCGGGGCGCTCTTCGCCCGCATGTGGTACCTGCAGGTCATGGTGGCCAACCGCTACCAGCTGCAGGCGTCCGCCGACCGCGTGCGCACCGTCCAGATCGAGGCGCCCCGCGGGCTCATCTACGACGACAAGCACCGCGTCCTGGTCGAGAACCGCACCTCGCTCGTGGTCACCATGGACCCGTCCGCGCTCGACAAGCTGACCCACCGCCAGACCGACGACCTCGAGCTGCGGGTGGCCACCGAGCTGACCAGCTCGGGCGTGCCGACCAAGGTGGCCGCCATCAAGCAGGCGCTGATCGACAAGAACGTCAACCACCTCCAGCCGATCCCGATCGCGGTCGACGTGCCCGACGACGTGGAGCTGTACTTCGCCGAGCGGGCCCCGAGTTCCCCTCGGTGGCGGTCGAGCGCGAGTCGGTTCGCAAGTACCCGTACGGATCGCTGGCCGCCAACGTGCTCGGCTACGTCGGCCGCATCTACGACGCCGAGCTCGTGGCCAAGCAGGGCGGCTCACCCCCACGCGCAAGGTGGCCAAGCCGTACCAGGCCGACAGCGAGATCGGCAAGACCGGGGTCGAGGCGGCCTACGAGGACTACCTGCGGGGCACGCCCGGCATCGAGAAGATCGAGGTCGACGCGCAGAACAACCCGGTGCGCGTGCTGAGCGAGACGCCGCCGATCCCCGGCGACGACCTCGAGCTGACCATCGACATCGACGCGCAGCGCTCGGCCGAGACGGCGCTGGCCCAGGAGCTCGCCGTGCCGCAGGGGCAAGACCGAGGGCGGCGACCGTGCTCAAGGCGCCCGGCCGGATCGGTGGTGGCGATCAACCCGAACAACGGCGGGGTCGTCGCCATGGCCACCTACCCGACCTACAACCCGGCCGACTTCGTCAACGGCATCTCGAGCGACGAGTACGACCAGCTCACCCAGAACGGCGACGCCAACAACCCGCTCATCAACCGGGCCACGCAGGGCCAGTACGCGCCGGGCTCGACCTTCAAGCTCATCACCGCCACCGCGGCGCTCCAGCACGGCCTGATCACGGGCTCGACCGGCGTTCGACGACACGGGCGGCGTTCCACATTCCCAACTGCACGGGCGACACTGCGGCTGCATCCCGCGCAACTCCGGGGGCGAGGTGCTCGGCGACGTGTCGCTGCCCCGAGGCCCTCACCCGATCGAGCGACGCCTTCTTCTACCAGCTCGGCTACGACTTCTACGTGCAGCTCGGACCAGTACGGCCCGTCCGCGCTGCACGACACCGCGCGTGAGCTACGGCATGGCCAAGCCGACGCGGCATCCCGATCGGCAACGAGTCGGTCGGCTTCATCCCCGACGCGGCCACCGAGGCCGAGCGCCACAAGGAGGCACCCAAGGCGTTCCCCAACTCGCAGTGGCACGGCGGGCGACAGCGTGCAGCGCCGCCATCGGCCAGGGCGACGTGCTCGTCACGCCGCTGCAGCTGGCCAACGCCTACGCCACCTTCGCCAACCACGGCACCGTCTACCAGCCCCAGGTGGTGGCGCAGGATCCTGAAGCCGGGGGGCGACCCGAACAAGCCGGCCGACGTGCGTGCGCGGTCGTCAAGCCGGTGGTCAACGGGCCACGTGGCGCTGCCGCCGCAACGTCTACGACCCGATCCTGCAGGGCCTCCAGGGCGTGGTGAGCCAGCGCGGGCGGCACCGGCCTACGCCGGCCTTCGCGGGTTCGACCTCACCGCGCTATCCCGCTGGCCGGCAAGACGGGCACCGCGCAGGTCACCGGCAAGGGCGACACCTCGCTGTTCGCCTCGTTCGGGCCCGTGGGCAGCCCCCAGTACACGATCGTGGCCGTGCTCGAGCAGTCCGGGCTTCGGCGCGGACGCGGCCGCGCCGGTCGTGCGCCACGTGTGGGAGACGGTGACCGGCCAGGCGCCGACCCAGGTCACCGACCAGCAGACCGGGATCATCGGCTGATGGCGCTCTCGACCGGCGGCTCGGCGAGCGGCTTCGGAACGGGCGCGATCGCAGCCGGCGCGACCTGTCCGCGCCGTGGCGCCACGTCGACCCCGTGCTGCTGGTCTGCACCGTGTTCATCTCGCTGCTCGGCGTCGTCACCGTCTACAGCGCCACGATCCACGGCATCAGCCACGACCCGAACGGCCCCGACAACCACTCGTACCTGTTCAAGCAGACGCTCTTCGTGGCTCATCGGCTTCGGCGCCATGATCGTCACGGCCAGCATCGACTACCGCAAGTACCGCGACTGGGTCATCCCGATCTACGGCGGGATGGTGCTGCTGCTCGGCCTGGTCGTCTCGCCGCTCGGCTCGAACGCCAACGGGGCGCAGTCCTGGTACGAGGTCGGCGGCTTCCAGCTGCAGCCGTCCGAGATCTCGAAGGTGGCGCTGATCATCTCGCTCGGCCGCGCTGCTGGCCGCCTGGAAGGGTGAGGTCGACCTTCGCCGCCTGGGGGTCGCCCTGGTCGTGGCCGGCATCCCCATGGCGCTGATCATGCTGCAGCCCGACCTCGGCACCGCCCTCGTGTTCATCGCCATCAGCGCGGCCATCCTGGCCGTCGGCGGGGTCCGCGGGCGCTACCTCGTCATCCTGGCCCTGGTCGCGGTGATCGGCGTCGTGGGCATCCTGCAGCTCGAACACGCTGGCGCAGTACCAGAAGGACCGCCTGACCGTCTTCGTCGACCCGACCAGCAACACCAAGGCCGCCTACAACGTCAACCAGAGCCAGACGCGCCATCGCCAACGGCGGGATCACGCGGCGCCGGGCTGTTCAAGGGCCCGCAGACCCGGCTGGGCTACGTGCCCGAGCAGCAGACCGACTTCATCTTCACGGCCCTCGGCGAGCAGTTCGGGCTCATCGGCGGCTCGTTGCTGCTCGGCCTGTTCTCGATCGTGGTGTGGCGGATCTGGCGCACCGCCCGTGCTGGCCCGGGACCTGTTCGGGACGCTGCTGTGCGTCGGCGTCCTGGCCATGCTGGTGTTCCAGATCTTCGAGAGCATGGGCATGACCATGGGGATCATGCCGGTGACCGGCATCCCCCTGCCCTTCATGTCCTACGGCGGATCGTCGACCGTGGCCTGCTTCGTGGGCATCGGCCTCGTGCTCAACGTCCACATGCACCGGTTCCGCTGAGCGAAGCTCAGCGGAACCTCTGGTTTGCCTGGCTCTCCGGTCGGCTTGCCCACCGGAGGGCATGGCAACCAGTAGCATTCGCGGCAAATGAATTCGATCTGGCCGCAGTTGAACCCCTGCTGGCCAAGGTCCAGAAGCCTGCCCGCTACATCGGTTGCGAGGATGGCGCCCAGCGGCCCGATCACCACCCCGATCGGGTGGCCTGGCTGCTCATCTACCCGGACACCTACGAGATCGGCCTGCCCAACCAGGGCCTGCAGATCCTCTACGAGATCCTCAACGAGCGCCCCGATGCGCTGGCCGAACGGACCTACGCCCCCTGGGTCGACCTCGAGGCGGTGCTGCGCGCCCACGACCTGCCGCTGTTCTCGGTCGACACCCACCGGCCGGCGGCCGCCTTCGACCTGCTGGCCTTCAACCTGTCGGCCGAGCTCGTCTACACGAACCTGCTCAACTGCATCGACCTGGCCGGCGTGCCGGTCCGGGCGGTCGACCGCCGCCCCGAGCGACCCGCTGGTGGTCGCCGGCGGCCACTGCACCTACAACCCCGAGCCGCTGGCCGACTTCCTCGACGTCGTGGTGCTCGGCGACGGCGAAGAGGTCGTGAGCGAGATCACCGAGGTGGTGGGCGAGTGGAAGGCGTCGGGCCGCACCGAGGGCTCCCGCCAGCAGGTCCTGCGGCGGCTGGCCCGCGTCCCGGGCGTCTACGTGCCGTCGATGTACGACGTGACCTACGACGGCGAGCACCTGGCCGGCGGTCACCCCGCGCTTCGCCGACGTGCCCGGCGCAGGTCGAGAAGCGCACCGTCGCCGACCTGGCCGACTGGCCCTATCCCAAGCGCCAGCTCGTGCCGCTCACCGAGGTCGTGCACGACCGGCTCAACGTCGAGGTGTTCCGGGGCTGCACCCGCGGCTGCCGCTTCTGCCAGGCGGGCATGATCACCCGGCCGGTCCGCGAGCGGCCGGCCGACGCAGGTCCGCTCGATGATCGACGAGGGCCTGCGGCCGCACCGGCTACGACGAGGTGGCGCTCACCTCGCTGTCGACCGCCGACTTCAGCGGCATCGAGAAGGTGGTGGCCGACACGGTCGCGCGACCCGACCGAGCGCCAACCAGATCTCGGTCTCGCTGCCCAGCCTGCGGGTCGACGCGTTCACCGTCGGCATCGCCGCCGAGCTGCAGCGGGCCCGCCGCACCGGCCTGACCTTCGCGCCCGAGGCCGGCACGTGGCGGATGCGCCAGGTCATCAACAAGCTCATCACCGACGAGGACCTCTACGGCGCGGTCGAGTCCGCCTACTCGCAGGGCTGGCGGCGGATGAAGCTCTACTTCCTCACCGGCCTGCCCACCGAGACCGACGAGGACACGCTGGCCATCGCCGAGCTGGCCCGGCGCTGCGTCGAGATCGGCTCGCGCTACACCAAGGGCGCCTCGGTCACCGTGTCGGTCGGCGGCTTCGTGCCCAAGCCGTTCACGCCGTTCCAGTGGTTCGGGCAGAACACGGTGGTCGAGCTGAGCCGCAAGATCAACCTGCTCCGCGACGACGCTGCGCCGCACCCGCGGCGTGCAGCTCAAGTGGCACGACCCCAAGGCCACGCTGGTCGAGGGGATCATGAGCCGTGGCGACCGCCGGCTCGGGCCGGTCATCGAGGACGTCTGGCGCCACGGCGGCACCTTCCAGGAGTGGTCCGAGCACTTCGACCACCAGCTCTGGCTCGACGCCATGGAGCGCCACGGCCTCTCGATCGACTGGTACGTCTACCGCCACCGCACCGAGCACGAGGTGCTGCCCGTGGGACCACCTCTCGGCCGGGCTCCACCAGGACTTCCTGTGGCAGGACTGGCGCGACGCGCTCGACGAGCTCGGCCTCGAGGACTGCCGCTGGACGCCCTGCTACGACTGCGGGGCCTGCACCGGCTACGGCATCGAGCACGTCGTGGCCTCGGCCACGCCGCCGGCCGGCGGCAGCCAGGGCACCGGCCAGGAGCTCGTCGGCGTGGGCCGGGGCGGCGCCCACCCCTCGACGGCGGTGCCCGTCACGCTCGGGGTGCGGCGCTGATGCGGGTGCGCTTCCGGTTCACCAAGCTGGGCAAGGTCCGCTTCACCAGCCACCGCGACGTCGCCCGGGCGTGGGAGCGGGCCCTGCGCCGGGCCGCAGCTGCCGGTGGCCGTCGACCGAGGGCTTCTCGCCCCGGCCCAAGGTGCACTTCGGGCTGGCCCTGCCGACCGCGCACGAGTCGCTCGGCGAGTACCTCGACGTCGACTTCCGCGACGAGCGCCGGCGCCGACGCTCGACGGTCGACGCGCCTCGCCGAGCTGCTCAGCCCGCTGCTGCCCGACGGCATCGACGTGCGAGGCCGCGGCGCCCATCTCGACGGCCGAGACCTCGCTGCAGCAGGCGGTCACGAGCTGCACCTGGACGATCGAGGTCCTTGGCCTCGACCTCGACGAGGGCCGACGCGGCGGTCGAGCCGCGCTGCTCGGCGCCGAGTCGCTGCTCGGTCACCCGGCAGCGCAAGGGCAACGACGTCACCGACGACATCCGGCCCTACATCCTCCACCTGGCCGTCACCGGCCCGATCCCCGGCGTCGCCGTCGCCGTCGGGCGACCGCACTCATCACCCCCGGCGGCGTCCAGCTCGACGCCGAGCTCGGCACCCAGCCGCGGGGACTCCGTCCCGCCGAGCTGCTCGCGGCCCTCGGGCCGGACCGTCGACGAGGGACGGGTCTGCAGGAACCACCAATGGATCACGATCGACGGCGCCCGGCACGAGCCCCTGCTGGCCGGCGCGACGTCGGCGGCGCTCGCCTTCGGGCGGGCGTCATGAGAAGGGACACCTCCGATGACCGAACCGGCCTCCGAGGGCGCCGCCGCGGCGACGCCCCCCGGCCCCACCGCCCCCAGCAACCCGGCCGCCTCGACCGCTTCGACCTCCTCGTCCGACCGGCTGACGGCCCAGCCGCGCGACTCGGCCGGCGGCAAGTCCCGGCGGCGAGGATCGCGTGGCGGGCGCAACCGCACCCGCAGCAGCGCAGCCGGTAGCGGCGCCGCAGCCGGCGATGCTTCCGCGCCCGCCGGCGAGGACGGAGCGGCGGCCACCGAGCCGCGCAGCCGGCCCAAGGACCGCAATCCCGACGAGCTGCCCGAGCGCTCGATCGAGGGCCGGCCGCGCACGGCCGAGGCGGCCGAGCGGGCGCTGGTGCGGCGGCCCCAGATCGGCGACAGCCGGCCCGCGCCCGAGGCCGACCGAGCCCGCGAGCCGACGGCCCCAAGGCGCCCGCCGCCAAGCGCCGCCGCGGCGGCGTGGCGGGGGCCGCGGCGGCGGGGGAGCCGAAGCCGGCCAGCCGGCGACCGGCGACGCCGGTCGAGGCCATCCTGGGCGAGCCCTACGAGCTCGACGAAGAGACCGCCAAGGGCCGCCGCGGGCGCGAGCGCAAGGGCCGGCCCGTCGGTCGCTACCTGATGACGGTGTCGGTGCAGCCCACCGCCACCCAGATCGCCGTGCTCGAGGGCCGCAGCCTGATCGAGCACTACGTGTCCCGGCCGGCCGACGACGTCACCCAGATCCACGGCAACATCTACCTCGGGCGGGTCCAGAACGTGCTGCCCGGCATGGAGGCGGCGTTCGTCGACATCGGCACGCCCAAGAACGCCGTGCTCTACCGCGGCGACGTCCAGTACGAGGCCGAGGACATCGAGGAGAAGGGCGCCAACCCGCGCATCGAGCAGCTGCTCAAGGCCAAGCAGACGATCATCTGCCAGGTCACCAAGAACCCGATCGCCCACAAGGGCGCCCGCCTCACCCAGGAGGTGTCGCATCCCCGGCCGGTTCGTGGTGCTGATCCCCAACAGCACGACCTACGGCATCTCCAAGCGCCTGGCCGACGACGAGCGCAAGCGCCTGCGGTCCATCCTCGACCGGGTGCGGCCCAAGGGCCACGGCATCATCGTGCGCACCGCGGCCGAGGGCGTGAGCGCCGAGGAGATCGAGCGCGACGTCGCCCGCCTGCAGCAGCAGTGGACCCAGATCGAGGCGCTGGCCCAGAAGGCGACCGCGCCGGCCCTGCTCTACCGCGAGCCCGACATGGCCGTGCGGGTGATCCGCGAGGAGTTCAACCAGGACTACCGCGGCGTCGTCATCGACGACCAGGCCCTCTACGAGGAGGTCCGCGACTACGTCGCCGGCATCTCGCCGACCCTGGCCGACCGGGTCGAGCTCTACGACCGCGACGTCGAGCCGCTGCCGCTCTACGAGCGCCACCACGTCCACGAGCAGCTGCACAAGGCGCTCGACCGCAAGGTCTGGCTGCCCTCGGGCGGTTCGCTCATCATCGAGCACACCGAGGCGCTGACCGTCATCGACGTCAACACCGGCAAGAACGTGGGCACGTCGAGCCTCGAGGAGACCGTGTTCCGCAACAACCTCGAGGCCGCGGTCGAGATCGCCAAGCAGCTGCGGCTGCGCGACATCGGCGGCATCATCGTCATCGACTTCATCGACATGGAGATCCGGGAGAACCGCGAGCAGGTCATCGGCACCTTCCGCGACGCCCTGGCCCGGGACAAGACCCGGACCCAGGTGTTCGACATCTCCGAGCTGGGCCTGGTCGAGATGACCCGCAAGCGCATCGGTGAGGGGCTGCTCGAGTCGTTCTCGACCCTCTGCCCCGAGTGCGAGGGCCGGGGCCTGCTGCTCGACCGGGACCTGCTCCTGTAGGTGGCGGTCCGCTGATCCGGCCCGGTTGGTCACCACGGTCCCGGTCCGATAGCGTGGAACCCCTATGTATGCCGTGATCAAGACCGGTGGCAAGCAGTACCGGGTCGAAGAGGGTCAACGCCTCGACGTCGAGCGAGCTGGCCAGGCGACGAGGTCGAGCTGACCCCCGTGCTCGTCGTCGACGGCGACCACCGTCCTGGCCACCCCCGACCAGCTGGCCAGGGCCACGGTGTCCGGCCCGGGTGGTCGGCGAGGCCAAGGGCCCCAAGATCAACGGCTTCACCTACAAGAACAAGAGCAACGAGCGCAGCGCTGGGGTCATCGCCAGCACTACGCCACCATCGAGATCACCGCATCTCGACCGGGCTCCACGCCGAAGAAGGCCAGGTCCACCGCCAAGGCGGCGGCCAGCGGCCGAGAAGGACGACTAGCCATGTCCAAGACCAAGGGCGGCGGCTCCACCCGCAACGGCCGCGACTCGCAGAGCAAGCGCCTCGGCGTCAAGACCTACGACGGCCATCGTGGTCACCGCCGGCACGATCATCGTCCGCCAGCGCGGCACCCGCATCCATCCCGGCGAGAACGTCGGCAAGGGCGGCGACGACACGCTCTTCGCCCTGGCCGAGGGCAAGGTCAAGTTCGGCGAGCGCCACGGGCGCAAGCTCGTCGACGTCCTGCCGGCCTGATCTCGCCGGCCAGCCGCTAGCGCCACGTCGACCCCGCGGGGGAGCTGGTCGGGTGGCCAGTCGAGCCACTCGACGGCGCGGCGGCAGGCGAAGCGATCGGTCATGCCGGCCACATAGGTGACCGCGGCGGGCACCGGGTCGTCGAGGACGGCGCCGGTGGGCAGCCGCTCGGGATGGGCCACCAGGTGCTCGACCAGGCCGCGGAGCACGGCGATGACGGCCTCGGCCTGGCGCACCGAGTCGGGGCGGAGGTAGATGCGCTCGTAGTCGAAGGCCCGGAAGGCGGCCAGGGCCTCGGCGGCGTCGGTGGTCATGGCCACCTGGCCCGATCGAGCCGGTGCCTCGACGACCGCGTCGACGAAGGTGGCGATCTGCTGGCTGCGCCGTTGGCCGCAGCGCCGCGACACCTCGTCGGGCAGGTCGTCGGCGGCGACCACCCCGGCGGAGACGGCGTCTTCGAAGTCGTGGCAGACGTAGGCGATGCGGTCGGCCCAGGCGACCACCTCGCCCTCGGGGGTGGCCGGGCGCCGGGCGCGACCACGAGTGGTTGCGGATGCCGTCGAGCGTCTCGGCGCACAGGTTGAGCGGGGCGAGCACCACGTCGGCGCCCCACCTCGCGTGGTCGTAGCCGCCGGCGAGATAGGGCGACAGGGCCGCCTCGCTGGCGTGGCCGCCGGGGCCGTGACCGCAGTCGTGGCCGAGGGCGATGGCCTCGGTGAGCGCCACGTTGAGCCGGAGCGCCCGGGCCAGCGCCCCGGCCACCTGGGCCACCTCGAGGGCGTGGGTCAGCCGGGTGCGCTGGTGGTCGGCGGGGAAGACGAAGACCTGGGTCTTGCCGGCCAGGCGGCGGAAGGCCGTGGCGTGGAGGATGCGGTCGCGGTCGCGCTCGAAGCAGGTGCGCCAGGGATCGGCGACCTCGGCGACCGAGCGCGAGCCGGCGCCCAGGGCCCGGGTGGCCCCCGGCGCGAGCTCGACCTGCTCGGCCGCCTCGCGATCGAGGCGGTTCGCCAGGCCGCTGACCCCGATCGCGAGGCGTCGGTCGTGGGCGGTGGCGACGCCGCCGGCCGCGTGGGCGTGCATGGTCTCGGACCAGTCGCGGACGGGCGTACCGCCTCGCCGGGCGGGGCTCGGGGGTGACGCGGGCAGGCTCGAGGGTGGTCCAACTGACACGCCGCTCATGCTACGAAGGGGGTGTGACGGCAGCCGGCCGGGCGGGCGAAACCGACTTTTCGCGGTTCGCGCTATCCATTTGACCACTCAACGTGGTTAGATGAGGGGCTGCGCACCCGGCCGCGGCATGCATCGAGCGTGAGTCGATCGGACCATTTTCGCTCAGTCGACTGGTGATTCCAGCCGATAGGGCCTTGAGTAGAACGATGCGGAGGGACATGTCCGAACGTCCGGCAGGCACGAAGCGCCGACGAATGGTGGATGCTCCGCGCCCGGCGCGCCTCTCCGGCGACCGGGGTGCGGTCATCGCCGAGGCGGCCCTGCTGACCCCGTTCTTCGTGACCATGCTCTTCGGTGTCCTCGAGTTCGGCGGGGCCTTCCGTGACTACCTGACGCTGACGAACGGCGTGAACGCCGGGGCCCGCGAGGAGTCCATCGCCGGCAACCAGACCAACGCCGACCAGCTCACGCTCGACGCGATCGCCAAGGCCACCAACGCCTTCCAGGCCGGCGAGATCCAGAAGATCGTGGTCTTCTACGCCAACTCGCCGGACGCGTCGGTGCCCGCCTCCTGCCTGACGGGACCCGTGAGCCAGAACCCGCTGCCGCGCGGTCCGAGCACGGTGCTCTGCAACTTCTACACCGGGTCGATCTACCCGACCTCGGGAACCACGACCTGGGGCTCGTGCTCGTTGAACACCGACCCCGACCGCTTCTACTGCCCGGGCGGCCGCATCGCGAGCGTGTCGGGTCCTCCCGACTACATCGGCGTCTACATCGAGATCCAGCACCCGTGGGTCACCGGCCTGTTCGGGAACTCGCTCACCATGTCGAAGACCTCCCTGACCCGCATCGAACCCCAATCGTTGAACTGAGCCCATGCACCGCGATCTGGTTTCTCACAAGAGGTTGCACGGCGATGACGGCGCGCTCGTCATCGAGCTGGCGTTCGTCGTGCCGCTGATGGTGGTGCTGCTGCTCGGCATCTTCGAGTTCGGGTTCGCCTTCCGCGAGAAGTCGAGCCTCAGCAGCGCGCTGCGCAACGCCGAGCGCTCCGACACGGTGAACGGGGCCACGCGATCGGCCGACTACAACGCCATCCTGGCCTTCGAGGCGGGCATGGCGAACGCCAAGAACATCAAGATCAACTTCCTGGTCATCTACAAGACCGACAGCACAGGCGCTCCACCCTCACCCAACTGCCTCCTCGGAGTGTCCACCGCGAACTGCAACTACTACACCAACGCGCAGCTGACGGCCATCGCCGCCGCGGCGGACGAGCCCTCGGCGAACATGGGCAACGTCACCGACACCACGTGCGCCCTCACGGCGGTGGACGTCAACTACTGCCCGGCGACCCGGACTGCCAGCCAGTCGGTCTCGGCCGGCCCGGATTGGGTCGGCTTCTACGTCAACGCCACCTACACGTCGTACACGGGCCTGTTGCCCTCGACCGTGACCATGACCGACAGCAGCCTTGCCCGGCTCGACCCCCAGCCCGGATCCTGAGCGCACCGTGGAGAGATTGGCATGAGAGTCCCATTCCTGGACAGGTTGAGCGCCTCTGACTCAGGCGGTGGGCCGCGCTACACCGCTTACGGCCGTCGTCGCATCCGGGGTGAGAAGGGCTACATCCTCGCGATGACCGGCCTGTTGCTGATCCCTCTCATCGGGTTCACCGCCATGGCCGTCGACGTGGGCGCCTGGTACGCGCAGGCCGCCAAGATGCAGCGGGCCGCCGACTCGGCCGCCCTGGCCGGCGTGATCTGGAACGGCAGCAGCGGCACGCAGACCACCACGGTGCAGTCGATCGCCGCGCAGAACGGGTTCACGAACGGCGTCAACGGGATCACCGTCACCTCCGTCATCCCCTCCGGGAACCCGAGCGAGCTGACGGTGACGATCTCCGCCCCGGCCTCGTTGTTCTTCAGCGGGGTGTTCCTCAAGAAGGAGACGCTGACTCGTAGCGCCACGGCCCAGTACAACCAGCCGATCCCCATGGGCAGCCCTCTGGGCCAGCTCGGCAACGACCCGGACAACCCCGACCCCACCGACTGGGGATCGACGGGCGAGCCGGGCCACTGGCTCGACGTCACGGGCTGGGACACCCCCAAGTCCGAGGGCAACCAGTACACCTCGGGCACCTGCAGCCTGGCCGTGAACCCCGAGTGGCAGTGCAGCGGGTCGGGCACCGGCACCGTCGCCACCCCCAACAACGGCGACTTCACCAACCAGGGCTACAGCTACGCCGTCCACTACGACGGCAGCCAGCCCGGACCGCTCAACATCGCCATCTACGACCCGGCCATGAACCAGCAGGACAACACGTGCGACACGGGCGGTACGCCGGCGACCGGCCTTCCGACCGCCGCCGAGCTGCTGACGCTGGCCGCCTTCTTCCCGACCGACCCCAACGCCTCGGCGCGCTATGCGGCGGCGAACAACCAGTTCTGTTCCGGCGACACCGCGGAGATGCCGACCAGCACGACGCCGGACATGAACACGAGCTACGTCGTGCGAGAGCCCGTGGCCACCCAGCCCGTGTCGGATCTGACCAACCCACCGGTGTGCGGGATGACCTTCTCTCCCCATGGGGGGAACGGATACGACCTGGCGAACGCGCTCATGAATCCGGCGGCCCAGGGCATCGAGAACATGCCGTTCGCGGCCGAGTACCACAAGTACGTGACCATCTGCAGCATCACGAACCCGATCGTCGGGGACTACATCGTGCAGGTGCGCACCAATGCGCCGAACACGAACATGGTTCCGGTGTTCGTCGCCAACACGAACCCGGCGACCCAGACGAGCATCCAGAACCATCTCGGAGCGGTCAACCCGAACGTCGTCGACGCCCACGGCCACAACCGGTACGCCATCGAGGCGTTCTTCGGCGCCAACCGGACCAACCGAGCCGGCGTGTCCGTGGCGGCCGGGGGCAAGCTCCCCATGTACGTGAACCTGGGCAGCACGACCCCGGTGATCGGCGGGACCAAGTTCTACCTGGCTCGGGTCAAGACCTCGTACCGAGGTTCGACCCTGCAGCTGAACCTGTGGGACATCGGCGACGGTTCCAGCGGAGCGACCGCCACGATCACCATCAACCCACCCGCGGATGACACGGGCACCACACAGGCCACATGCAACTGGTTCAGGGACAGCGGCGGCGTGGAAGTGCCGTTATCTTCAGCCGGGACGTCAGCCAACACCAGCGGGGTCGGTGGGTGCACGTTGAACAACCTCACCAGCACGGACTTCAACGACCGGATGATCCAGCTGCAGATCCCGCTCCCGGGCGACTACGGCTGCACCGACGCCGGACCGGGCAACGACTGCTGGTGGACGATGTCCTATTCGTTCCCCAACGGCAACCCTGACGACACCACGACGTGGGGCGCCAAGATCCTGGGCAACCCCGTCCACCTCACGAACTGACCGCCCTGCGGGGCGCGCACGAGAACTGACGACTAGGGCGGCCTACGGGCCGCCCTAGTCTTGTCCTCATGTCCGGTTTCGTCGACGAGTGCCAGCTCAACGTGCGCGGTGGCGACGGTGGGGCCGGATGCGTCTCGACGCGGCGCGAGGCCCACGTCCCCAAGGGCGGACCGGACGGTGGTGACGGCGGCGACGGCGGCGACGTCTGGCTGGTGGCCGACCGCAACGTGGCCTCGCTGCTGGCGTTCCGCGACCATCCGCACCGGCGGGCCACCAGCGGCACCCACGGGCAGGGCAAGAAGCGCCACGGCACGCCGGGGCGCCGATCTGTACGTCCCGGTGCCGGAGGGCACCGAGGTCCACGACGACGCCGGGGTGCTGCTGGCCGACCTCGTCGCACGCCGGCGACCGCTGGCTGGCCGCGGCCGGGGGCCAGGGGGGCGAGGGCAACGCCCGGTTCCTGTCCAACCGTCGCCGGGCGCCCTCGTTCGCCGAGCAGGGCGAGACGGGCGAGGAGCGGTGGCTGCGGCCTCGAGCTCAAGCTCATGGCCGACGTGGCCCTGGTCGGGCTTCCCCAACGTGGGCAAGAGCACGCTGATCTCGCGCATCTCGGCGGCCAAGCCCAAGATCGCCGACTACCCGTTCACCACCCTCGAGCCCAACCTCGGCGTGGTGCGCACCGACGACGGCGAGTTCGTCGTGGCCGACATCCCCGGCCTGATCGAGGGGGCGAGCGAGGGGCGCGGCCTGGGCCACCAGTTCCTGCGCCACATCGAGCGGGCCCGCGTGCTGGCCATCCTGGTCGACCTGGCTGACGAGAGCGCGCCACACGCCGGGCGAGCAGCTGCAGATCCTGCTGACCGAGCTGGGTCGCTACCGCCCCGAGCTGCTCGACCGCCCGCGGGTGGTCGTCGGGTCGCGCGCCGATGTCGCCGCGTCAGATCCCGATGCGCCGACCGCCGATGGAGCTGACCCCGACGATGCCGGGCTCGACGTGCGCGTCTCGGCGGTCACCGGCGCGGGCCTGGCCGAGCTGGTCGGGCGCCTGGCCGTCGAGGTGGCCGGCGTGCGCGACGACGAGCCCGTGCCCGAGACGTTCGTCGTGCACCGTCCGGTGGCCGAGGGCATCCGGGTCGAGCGGGGCGACGACGGCAGCTTCCGCGTGATCGGTCGCCAGGCCGAGCGGGCCGTGGCCCTGTCCGACCTCACCAACCTCGAGGCGCTCGACTACGCCCGGGCGCGCCTGCGCAAGCTCGGCGTCGACCAGGCGCTGGCCCGTGCCGGGCGCGAGCGAGGGCGACCTCGTGCGCATCGGCGGGCACACCTTCACCTACGAGCCCGACGGCATCTGAGCCATGGGCAGCCCCGGTGTGGTCGTGGCCAAGATCGGCACGTCGTCGATCACCGACGACCATGGCGAGATCGTGCGCGGCGCCATCGAGAAGCTCTGCGCGGACGTGGCCGAGCGTGCGCGCCGCCGGCCATCGGGTGGTGGTGGTCACCTCGGGCGCCATCGGGGCCGGCCTGCCCGCGCTCGGCCTCGGCGGCGACGCCCGGCCCCGTGACCCGGTCACCCTGCAGGCGGTGTCGGCGGTGGGCCAGAGCCGGCTGATGCGCGTCTACGACGACGCCCTCGCCGCCCACGGCCTGGTGGCCGGGCAGGTGCTGCTCGCCCCGCTCGACTTCGTCGACCGCCGCCAGTACCTGCACGCCCGGGGCACGCTCGACGCGCCTGCTCGAGCTCGGCGTGGTGCCCGTCGTCAACGAGAACGACGCCATCGCCGACGACGAGATCCGCTTCGGCGACAACGACCGCATCGCCGCGCTCGTCGCCCACCTCGTCGGCGCCGACACCCTCGTGCTGCTCACCGACACGCGCCGGCGTGCTCACCGCCGATCCTCGGCTCGACGACGACGGCCTCGCTGATCGAGGAGATCGTCGAGGTCGACCACGAGCTCGAGGCCGTGGCCGGGGGCGCCGGGTCGGCCCGGGGCAGCGGCGGCATGTCCACCAAGATCGCGGCGGCCAAGATCGCGGCGTGGTCGGGCGTGCGCACGGTGATCGCCAGCGCGGCCCGCGAGCACGTGCTGGCCGACGCCGTCGCCGGGGTGGCCGGCGTCGGCACCGTCGTGCGGGCCCGACCGACGAGGCTGCCGTCGCGCAAGCTGTGGATCGCCTTCGCCGTGGGGTCGCGGGGCACCATCCGCGTCGACGACGGCGCCCGCCGGGCCCTGCTGCGGGGCGGCACCTCGCTGCTGGCCGCCGGCGTGATCGGTGCCGACGGCGACTTCGACGCCGACGACGCCGTCGAGCTGGCCGGCCCCGACGGCGTCGTGTTCGCCAAGGGCCTCAGCCGGCTCGACGCCGCGGCGGTGGCCGCAGGTCGCCGGCCGGCGCAGCGCCGACCTGCCCGACGGCGTCGCCGGCCTGGGTCGTCCACCGCGACGACCTGGTCGTCCTGCCCTGATCGACGGCCTCGAGCGCTCGCATCTGCCGGCTCACCGGTCGCCTCGAGGCGTCGCGTCCGGGTCCGCGTAGCGGCCTGCTCGGCGCTGGCGGCCGGCGGTCGGCTCGGCGGTGCGGCGGGTGCGGCTCGGAGTCGGCTCCGGCGTCGACTCGGCCGGCTCGGTTGGCGCGGGCGGCCGCACCGTCGGCGGAGCTGCTGGCCGCGTCGGCCGACGGCGGCAGGCCGAGCTGCGAGCGGATCTCGGTCAGGCGGTCCTGGGCCTCGCTGTTCATCGACTGCGCGCTCGATCTCGAGCATGCGGTCGCTGACCGGTCGCGGTGCTGAGCTCGGCCATGCCCTTGGCCTTGGCGTAGCGGGCCTCGATCTTGTCGCGGATCTCGTCGAAGCTCGGGCACGTCCTCGCCGACGGTCTCGCCGAGCGACGACATGGCCGTGTTCATCTGCTCCTGCATCTTGGCCTGGTCGAGCTGGCTCAGCAGCTTCTGGCGCTCGGCCAGCTTGGCCTGCAGGGCGTGGGCGTTCTGGGCCACCGCCGCCTTGGCCTGCTCGGCGGCCTGGGACGACTGCAGGACCAGCGACTTGGTCTCGTCGATCTCGTGCTCCATCGAGACCAGCCGGCTGGCGAACGTCCTCGGCCGCCGCGCTGTACTCGGCCGCCTTGGTCGTGTCGCCGTCTCGGGCGGCCTGCTCGGCCAGGAGCACGGCCTGGCGGGTGTTGGCGGTGAGCTTCTCGTAGCTCGGTCATCTGCCGGTTGAGCCGCAGCTCGGCCTGCTTCTGGTTGGCGATGACGTTGGCGGCCTGCTCCTTGAGGCGCCGGTGCTGCTCCTGGGCCTCGCCGATGGCCTGCTCGAGCTGCACCTTGGGGTCGGCGCGCTCGTCGAAGCGGGTGTCCGCCTTGGTCGTGAAGTACTTGATGCGCTGTCGGATCGAGCTGATGACACCCATCGCTCAGAGCCTACGGCAATCCTTGTCCCAGCGGCAGGTCCCCACCCGGCCCGACCTGACGGTGGCCGAGGCGCTCGGGGTCGCCATCTACGCTGATCCCATGCGCACCAGGTCGGGCGAGACCGACGGAGCTGGGCTGGTCCGCTCGAGCGGCGTGGTGGCGGTCGGGACCGGCCTGAGCCGCATCACCGGCCTGCTCCGCACGATCATCACCGCCATCGTCCTCGGCACCGTCGGGGTGGGCGCGGCCTACAACCTGGCCAACAACACGCCGAACATGATCTACGACCTCCTGCTCGGAGGCGTGCTGTCGGCCACCCTCGTCCCGGTCCTGGTGGGCAACCGCGAGCGGGGAGACGACGAAGGCACCGACGCCGTGCTCACCGTGGCGACGGTCTTCCTGATCGTGATCACGGTGGTGGCCGTGCTCATCGCGCCGCTGATCGTCCACCTGTACGGCCTGATCGCCAACGCCGGGTCGACCCGGCCCTCGGCCGACGAGGAGCACCTGGCCACGCTGCTCCTGCGCCTGTTCGCCCCCCAGGTGCTCTTCTACGGCCTGGTCACCCTCGGGAGCGCCCTGCTCAACTCCCACCGCCGCTTCGCCGCCGCCGCCTTCGCGCCGGTGGTCAACAACGTCATGCTGATCGTCGTCCTGCTGGCCGCGTGGCGGGTCATGGGCCACGACACGAGCGTGGCCCGGATCGAGTCGGACAACGGGCTCGTGTTGCTGCTGGGGCTGGGCACCACCGCCGGCATCGCCGCGATGGCCCTCGTGCTGTGGCCGGCCATCACCCGGGCCCACATCCCGGTGCGCTGGAGGTTCGACCTGCGCCATCCCGCCGTGCGCCAGGTCGCCGGGCTGTCGGGTTGGACGCTCGGCTACGTCGTCGCCAACCAGATCACCCTGTTCGTGATCATCTCGCTGGCCTTCGGCACGCCGGGCGGGGCGGGGGTGTCCGCCTGGACCTACGCCTACCAGTTCTTCCAGCTGCCCTACGGCGTGTTCACGGTGTCGGTCATGACCGCGTTCACCCCCGAGCTGGCCCGCCTGGCCACCGAGCGGGCCTGGCGGCCGTTCCAGGACCGGTTCCTCTTCGGCCTGCGCCTGGTGATGCTGGTGCTGCTGCCGTCGACGGTGGTGTTCGTGCTGCTGGCGCGCCCGGTCGTGACGGTGCTCCTGTCCCACGGCCACTTCCACGCGGCCGACGTGACCATCACCGCCGCCACCGTCGCCGGCCTGGCCTGGGGGATCGTCGGCTTCTCGCTCTACCTCTACGTCCTGCGTGGCTTCTACGCGCTCCGCGACACGCGCACGCCGTTCCTGATCAACCTGGTCGAGAACGCCCTGACGCTGATCTTCGCCTTCGTGTTCGTCCGCGTCACCGACTCGGGCGTCGAGGGGCTGGCCTGGGCCTGGTCGCTGGCGTACTTCTTGTCGGCGGGCGTCGCCTTCGTGCTGCTGCGCCGTCGGATCGGTGCCTTCGGCTTCGCCATGGCCCGGGCCACGACGGTCCCCGTCTCGAGGATGGTGGTCGCCACCCTGGTCATGGCCGTGGTCGTGTACATCGTCGCCCACGTGTTCTCCCCGGTCGGCGCAGGCGCCTGGATGGCCCTGATCCTGGGCGGCGGGCTGGGCGTCGCCGCCTACTGGGCGTTGCTCGAGCTGATGGGCGTCAGCGAGATCCGCCAGCTCTCGAACCTGCTCCCGCGCCGCTGAACCCCTGGTCCCCGAGCCACTCATCCATCCGACCATCGGCCAGTAACCTCGCGACGTGCCCGAGCCCACCCCCGAGTCCACCCGGGCCGTCGCGTCGCTCCCCGAGCTCGGGCGTCGAGCCGAAGGCGGCACGCCGGTTGGCCACCGCCTCGACCGTCGAGAAGGACGAGGCGCTCGCCGGCGCGGCCGACCTGCTGCGTCTCGCGGCGCGACGAGCTGCTCGAGGCCAACGCCCGCGACGTCGAGCGGGCCGAGGGCGGCGGGGCCACGGCGACGGTCGTCGATCGGTTGCGCCTCAGCCCCGCCAAGATCGAGGCGATGGCCGAGGGCCTGCGGCACGGTGGCCGGGCTACCCGACCCGGTCGGCGAGGTGCTCGACGGCTGGACCCGGCCGAACGGCCTGCGGATCCGCCGGGTCCGGGTGCCGCTCGGGGTGGTCGCCATCATCTACGAGAACCGGCCCAACGTCACGAGCGACGCCGCCGCGCTCTGCCTCAAGTCCGGCAACGCCGCGTTCCTGCGCGGTTCGTCGAGTGCGCTCGACTCGAACATCGTCATCGCCGAGGTGCTCCGCGACGCCGTGCACAAGGCCGGGCTGCCGGCCGACGCCGTGCAGCTGGTCACCGACACCAGCCACGAGGCCGCGGTCGAGTTCATGCAGCTGCGCGACTCGATCGACTGCCTGATCCCCCGGGGCGGGCCGTCGCTCATCCGCTCGATCCTCGACAACGCCACGGTGCCCTACGTCATCGACGGCGACGGCAACTGCCACGTCTACGTCGATCGAGGACGCCGATCTCGACATGGCCGTCGACATCGTGGTCAACGCCAAGATGCAGCGTCCGTCGGTCTGCAACGCGGCCGAGTCCCTGGTCGTGCACCGGGCCGTGGCCGAGTCGTTCCTGCCGGTCGTGGCCGCCGCGCTCGAGGGGGTCGAGCTGGTGGGGGACGAGGCCACGCGGGCTCTCGTGCCGACCGCGGGCGTGGCCGACGACGACGACTACGGCGCCGAGTTCCTCGACCTCAAGATGTCGGTCCGGGTGGTCGACTCGCTCGACGAGGCCATCGACCACGTCAACCGGTTCGGCACCGGCCACAGCGAGGCCATCGTGACCACCTCGCTCGAGGCCGCGCGGCGCTTCACCACCGAGGTCGACGCCGCCGCCGTGGTGGTCAACGCGTCGACCCGGTTCGTCGACGGCGAAGAGTTCGGCTTCGGCGCCGAGATCGGCATCTCGACCCAGAAGCTGCACGCCCGCGGACCGATGGGCCTGCGCGAGCTCACGACCGGCCAAGTACATCGTCGAGGGCACCGGCCAGATCCGCAGCTGACCCCGCCTTCGGCGGGTCCGGCTGCCGACTTCCCGGTCTTCGGCCATGAGCCGCATCGCGCGTGTCGACGGGGCCCCGACCCCGTCGACTGGGCTGCCTCTCGGCCGAGGCCGGTATCGTTCTTGACCGAGCGGTCAAGGCGCCCGGTAGTGTGTGCGGATGGATTACCGCTTCGACTCCGTCGACGACGTGCGCTCGCGCCTCAAGTCGCGTCGACTACCTCTCCGACGAGGGCATCGCCGGGGTCGTCTACCTGGCCGACCGGCTGGGCAAGCCCATCCTGGTCGAGGGCCCGGCCGGCACCGGCAAGACCCAGCTGGCCAAGTCGGTGGCCGAGATGAGCGGGGCCCGGCTCATCCGCCTGCAGTGCTACGAGGGGCTCGACGAGTCCAAGGCGCTCTACGAGTGGAACTACAAGAAGCAGCTCCTGCGCATCCAGGCCGAGCGCAACTCCGAGTCGAGCTGGGACGAGATCGAAGACGACATCTTCTCCGACCAGTTCCTGCTCACCCGCCCGCTGCTCGAGGCCATCCGGGCCGACGACCCGGTGGTCCTGCTGATCGACGAGGTCGACCGGGTCGAGGTCGAGACCGAGGCGCTGCTGCTCGAGATCCTCTCCGACTACCAGGTGTCGATCCCCGAGCTCGGCACCGTCGTCGGCCAAGCAGATCCCGCTCGTGTTCCTCACGTCGAACAACACCCGCGAGCTCTCCGAGGCGCTCAAGCGACGCTGCCTCTTCCTGCACATCGACTACCCGGACCTGGAGCGCGAGAAGGAGATCGTGCTGACCAAGGTGCCCGACGTCACCGACGCGCTGGCCGACCAGGTGGCCCGCATCGTGCGGTCGATCCGCCAGCTCGAGCTCAAGAAGGCGCCGTCGGTGTCCGAGACGCTCGACTGGGCCCGCACGCTGGTGCTGCTCGGCATCGACTCGGTGACCGAGGCCGAGGCGGCCGACACGATCAACATCCTGCTCAAGTACCAGAGCGACATCGCCAAGGCGGTCAAGGAGCTCACCGACGACAAGAGCGGCCAGCGCGGCGCCCGTTGGGCAAGGTCGCGCCGTGAGCGCGATGACCGACACCGGCGGAGCCGCCGAGCTCGTCGGGCGGCCGATGCTCGAGCTGCTCGCCGGGTTCATCCGCGAGCTGCGCGAGGCCGGGCTGCCGGTCAGCCTGACCGAGAACCTCGACGCCATGGAGGCGGTCAAGCACATCCCGCTCGAGGATCGCGAGGCCTTCAAGTACGCGCTGGCGGCCACGCTGGTCAAGAACAACACCCACTGGCGCGCCTTCGAGACCGTGTTCGAGGTCTACTTCTCGCTGCGGGGCCGTGAGTACCACGCTGACCGACGAGCTCGACGAGCTGCTGGCCGCGCCGAGGACGAGGCGGCGAGGCCCCCGAGGGCATGGACGGCATGCGTGGCTCGGGCGGGGCCGGCGACGCCCTCTCGCCCGAAGAGCTGGCCGAGATGCTCTACAAGGCCCTGCTCGAGGGTGACGACGCCCTCATGCGGGCGCTGGCCCGCCAGGCCGTCAAGCGCTACGCGGGCATGGAGCCGGGCCGGCCCGTCGGCGGCACCTACTACCTCTACCGCACGCTGCGGAACCTCGACCTCGACGCCGTGCTCGATCGGCTCATGCAGCAGGCCCGCAGGACGACTCGCCCGATCCGCTGACCCCGCTCGAGGAGCGCCTCGAGCACGACGAGTACGAGTCGCGCATCGAGCGGCTCAAGAAGGAGGTCGAGGCCGAGATCCGCCGCCGGCTGGTGGCCGACCGGGGCGTCGAGGCCATGGCCAAGACGCTGCGCAAGCCGCTGCCCGAGGACGTCGACTTCATGCACGCCAGCCGCGAGGAGATGGCGTCGCTGCGCAAGGCGATCTACCCGCTCACCCGCAAGCTGGCCGTGCGCCTGGCCCGCAAGCGCCGCCACGGCCGCAAGGGTCCGCTCGACTTCCGCAGCACCGTGCGCCACTCGCTCAGCTACGGCGGCGTGCCGGCCGAGCCCAAGTTCCGCTACCCGCGGCCGTCCAAGCCCGAGATCTTCGTGGTGGCCGACATCTCCGGGTCGGTGGCCGCGTTCGCCCGGTTCACGCTGCACCTCGTCTACGCCATCTCGAACCAGTTCTCGCGGGTGCGGGCCTTCGTGTTCATCGACGGCATCGACGAGGTCACGCGCTTCTTCGAGGGCGTCGAGGACATCGGCGAGGCCGTGCACCGGGTCAACACCGAGGCCGACGTCGTGTGGGTCGACGGCCACTCGGACTACGGCCACGCCTTCGAGGTCTTCTGGCAGCGCTACGGCCGCGAGATCGGACCCAAGACCACGGTGATGATCCTCGGCGACGCCCGCAACAACTACCACGCCAGCCAGGCCTGGGTCATCAAGGAGATGCGCAAGAAGGCGCGCCACGTCTTCTGGCTCAACCCCGAGCCGCGCAGCTACTGGGACACCGGCGACTCGATCGTCGGCGAGTACGGCGCCCACTGCGACGGCACCTTCGAGTGCCGCAACCTCCGCCAGCTCGAGCGCTTCGTCGACTACCTGGCCTGACCGGGGCCGTCAGGCGAAGGCCACCGCGACGGTGGCCAACGGGACGCCGTACTCGGCCTTGGGCGGGCCGACCACGACGGTGGCGGGGCCGTGGACCGGTGTGGCCAGCGTGACCACCAAGTTGAACTCGACCGAGCCGGGAGGCGACGAGCCGGGGGCCAGACCGGGCAGGGTCGTGGTGGTCGACGTCGTGGTGCTGTCGGGGACCACCGTGGCCGCCACGACCGTGCCGTTGGCGGTGTGCACCGTGCAGACGATCGGGCCCTTGAGCTGGGTCAGGCCCTGGCAGCGGAAGGTCTGGCCGAGTCGGTCGGCCGGCGCCGGGGTCAGGGGCAGGACCGCCGGGGTCATGTCCGCGAGGTCGGATCGGCTCATCGGATCGACGCCCGGCTGCGCCGTTGGGCGTGCCGTCGACCAGGAACTGCACGGCGGTCACGCCGCGGAACTGGGTCAGCGTGTACACGACCTGGCCGACCTGGGGTCGGGTGTTGGCCGACTCGAACTTGCGGCTCAAGTCCACGGTCACGATGCCGTTCTTCAGCGTCATGTTGTCGATGACCACGGTCGTGGCCACGCTGGTGGACAGGCCGGCCGCCTGGTCGACTGCGTCGGGGCCGGCGATGAGCGTGCGCAGCGCGTTGCCGAGGGGATCCTTGGGGTCGACCGGTCGGCGGTGGCCCGGGCTGACGAACCCGTCCTTGAGGAAGAACGGGGTGAAGCCCGACGGCGCGGCCGGCGACGCCCCCAGGGTGACGACGGTGGCCCGGGTGCTCGTCGTGGCCGCGTGATCCGGCGCCCTGGTCGAGCTGCATGCGACGGCGAGGACCGCCACCAGCACCAGCAGGATTCGGCGGCGGGGTGATCGATGCACGGCGGTAGTACACACGGTGCGGCGTCGGACCGCCAGACACCCCGAGATCAGAGGATGTCGTCGTAGGGAGCGAAGAGCGCGGGCGGTCGTGCTCCTCGCGGACCAGGATGCCGAGCCGGCGGCTGCGGGCCAGCAGCTCGCGGGCGCGACGGCCCGGCCACGGTCGCGGGCAGCAGCTCGGGGGGCAGGAGCGGATCGGCGTTGAAGCACTCCTGGAACTTGATGCCGATGACCAACGCCCCCGGCAGGAAGTCGGCCTCGGCCAGGCGCTCGTGGTTGCGCCGCATCCGCTCGAGCTGCTCGGGCACGCCGTCGTAGACGTCGACGAAGGACTGGTAGCGGGCCGCCACCGTCGCCGAGCGGCCACAGTCGCTCGGCGATCGGCCCGGGGGTCGCGGCTGCCGCCGATCTCGAGCTCGCTGGTCGAGGCGAGCGTCACGTGCTCGCCGACCTCGAGGCGCTCGGCCTCGGCCAACACGTCGGGCTCCCACCGGTGCGGCGACACGTAGAGGCCGTTCTGGATGGCCGCGCCGCCGAGGTCGAGCAGGTGGTCGCGGAAGGCGTCCCGGGCGGCGCGCTTGGCCTCGGGGATGGCGAAGGCGACGAGCCGCCACGTGCGGTCCCAGCCCCGGCCGGCGGCGTCCTGGGCGTAGGCCAGGCGGGTGCGCTCCATCGATGGCGTCGAGCGCCCGCAGCCCGGCGGGGGTGGCCCGGAAGACGGCGTCACGGCCGTCGCCCTCGCGGGTGAACAGCCCCTCGGCCCGCAGGCGGCGCAGGCACGAGCGCACCTGGTCGTCGGTCAGGCCGCAGGCCTCGGCCACCGGGTAGAGCTCGTCGGCCACGATCGTGCCGTCGTGGTGGGCCATGCCCAGCACCAGCACGCGGGTCGGGATCTCGACATCGACGGTCGTGTCGGCAACGGTCGTTTCAGCCACGACCGCAACTGTTCACGACCGGACGGGTCCGGTCAAGCGGCCGCACGGCCTCAGATCTCGTGCAGGCCGCACTCGGTCTTGTCGCGACCGGCCCAACGTCCCGAGCGGGGATCGTCGGGATCGACGACCGGCACCGTGCAGGGCATGCAGCCGATCGACAGGTAGCCCTGGTCGACCAGCGGGTTGACCGGCACGTCGTGGTCGGCGATGTAGCCGGCGACGTCGTCGTCGGTCCACATGGCGAGCGGGTTGACCTTGATGAGCCCGCGCAGGTCGCGGGCCACCAGCGGCGCCTTGATCCGGGTGTCGGCCTCGCTGCGCCGCAGGCCGCTCATCCAGGCCGACTTGCCGAGCAGGGCCCGGTCGAGCTGGCCGACCTTGACCGCCGAGCAGCAGTTCTCGGGGTCGACCTTCCAGAGCTCCTCGTTCTGCCGGGCGACGGTCATGATGCGCAGGTTCAGCCCGTAGCGCCGCCGCACCTCTTCGACCGTCTCGAGGGTCTCGGGGAAGTGGTAGCCGGTGTCGATGAACACGACCTCGATGGCCGGGTAGACCTGGACGGCCAGGTCGATGAGCACGGCGTCGGTCATCGACGCCGTGAGGGCGAGATGGGGCGCGAAGTTGTCGACCGCCCACTGGATGACCTTGGTGGCGGGCAGCCGCTCGAACTCGACGCTCAGCTCGGCCAGCTCGGCGTCGGTGAAGTCGTCGGGCGTGCTGGGCTGGTCGTCGAAGGTCTCGTCACGCATGGCCATGTCGGTCATGTGGCGCACTCCGATTCGCCGATCTCGGCGACGTAGGGCCCGGTCTCGCCGAAGTCGACGTAGAAGTCGGGGGCGTCGTCGGGCGGTGGGGAACTGGTCGAGGTCGCGCAGGTCGTCGGCGATGGCAGACACGCCGCCGGATCGCTCGATCCAGCTGCGGAAGGTCTCGCCGGCCTGGCGTTCGTCGGCGAAGCGGCGGACCACGCGGACCGTCGCCTCGGGGGCGTTGCGGGCCGGCAGGCGCAGGGCCTTCTGGCCGAAGTGCATCTGCTCCTGGCCGACGTAGCCGCCGAGCAGCATCTGGTAGCCGGGAGCGGCCTGGCCGTGGGCCCGGCGCTCGGCGCCGAAGAAGCCGATGTCGACGGCGTGGTGCTGACCGCACGAGTTCGTGCAGCCGGAGATGTTGGTGCGGACCCCGCCGACCTCGGCCAGGCCGGCCTCCTCGAGGGCGGCGCCGATGGCGTCGGCCAGACCGCGGGACTGGGTGACGGCCAGGTTGCACGTGTCGGCGCCGGGGCAGGCCACGACGTCACGGGCCAGCTCGGCGCCGGGCTGGGCCATGCCGATGGCGTCGAGGCGGGCGAACAGCGTGGGCAGCTGCGCCTCGGTCAGGCCGCGGAAGCAGATGTTCTGCCGGTTGGTGAGGCGGACCTCGAGGCCGAGCTCACGGGTGATGGCGGCGAGCGCCCGGAACTGGTCGGTGGTGATGTCGCCGAGGCGGGCCCAGGCCATGGCCGACACGGTGCCCTTGGCCACGCCGCGCACCACGTTGGCGTCGACCCAGCGCTCGTAGGGCTTGGTGCCGCTCAGGGCCACCGGGGTGCCCTGGCCGATGGCGGTGGGGGTGACCCCGGCGGCCACGCCGGCGGGGGCGTCGCCCAGCTTCTGGACGATCTCGGGGATGCCGCCGGGCCAGCTCGACGAGGCGAGCAGCAGGTGGCGCGTCTTGAACACCCGGCGCTGGACCTCTTCGAAGCCGAGCTCGTCCACGACCCACTTGAGGCGGGCCCGCAGCTTGTTGTCACGGTTGCCGGTCTGCTCGAAGACCCGCAGCACGGACTCGATGGTAGGGAGCAGGTCTTCCTTGGCGGTGAATGGTTCGAGGGCGAGCGCCGGATGGGGGTTGGCGCCGAGGCCGCCGGCGATGAACACCCGGAAGCCCTGCTCGATCGAGCCGTCGTCGAGGGTGCGGGCGGCGGCGATCACGCCGACGTCGTTGAACATGGCCTGGCCGCAGTCGGTGTCGCAGCCCGAGAAGTTGATCTTGAACTTGCGGGGGAGGCGCTGGGCGAACGGATGGTGCAGGAAGTGCTGGAAGGCGGCCTCGGCCCAGGGGCTGATGTCGAAGGCCTCGTAGGGGCAGGCGCCGGCCAGGTGGCAGCCCATGACGTTGCGCACGGTGTCGCCGCAGGCCTCGCGGGTGGTCAGGCCGACCGAGGCCAGCAGGCGCATGACCTCGGGCACCGACTCGAGCTCGACGAAGTGGAACTGCACGTTCTGGCGGGTCGTGATGTGGCCCCAGCCCCGCGAGTAGCGTCTCGGAGATGTGGGCCAGCATGTCGAGCTGCTCGGCGGTGATGGCGCCGTAGGGCGCCTTGATGCGCACCATCTGGCTGGTGCCGCCCTGGCGCTGGCCGTAGATGCCGTTGTTCAGGCGGAAGACGCGGAAGACGTCCTCGGCCAGATCGCCGGTCAGGTAGCGCTCGAGCTGGCGCTCGAACTTGGCGATGTCGGCTGCGCTCTCGGGGTCGATCTCTCGCTGCAGCATCGGCGCCTCGTAGGTGATGATCGGCGCCGGCGAAACTCCACCGGGGGGGTGGGAAATGCCGACCGATCGGGTCAGGAATCACTGTAGTCCATTCCTGATCGAACAACTAAGGAATCGTCCAGGGCATTCCCGGTTCGGCGATTCGGCGCTGCGCTTCACGGGTCCTGCCGCCGATCCGCCGCCGTCCTCGCAAGCTGCGGGCGGCGGCTGTGCGGTCGGCGTCACCCGTTCCGCTCCGCCCCGAACATCCCGGACGTGAACCCGCTCGCTCAGCGGCGGAGGAGGTCGGCGACGCGGAAGGCGAGGTCGAGCGACTGGCGGGCGTTGAGCCGGGGGTCGCACATGGTCTCGTACCGGGTGCCGAGGTCGGCGTCGAGGATCTCCTCGGCGCCCGCCGAGGCACTCGGTCACGTCGTCGCCGGTGAGCTCGACGTGGACGCCGCCGGGCCAGGTGCCGCAGCGGCGGTGGGCGTCGAAGAAGCCGGAGATCTCGGCCAGCACGGCGTCGAAGTGGCGGGTCTTGCGCCCGCTCGGCGCGGTGAACGTGTTGGCGTGCATCGGGTCGCAGGCCCACACCACGGGGTGGCCGGAGTCGCGGACCGCCTCGAGCAGCGGCGGGCAGCAGCTCGCCCACGGCCTCGGCCCCCATGCGGCTGATCAGCGTGAGCCGCCCGGGCATCCGATCGGGATCGAGCGCGTCGCAGATGCGCGACGACCTCGTCGGGGGTGGTCGGTGGGGCCGATCTTGCAGCCGAGCGGGTTGCCGACGCCGGCCAGGAAGGCGAGGTGGGCGCCGTCGAGCTGGCGGGTGCGCTCGCCGACCCACAGCATGTGGGCCGAGCAGTCGTACCACTCGCCGGTCAGCGAGTCGCGGCGGGTGAGCGCCTCCTCGTAGCCGAGGATGAGCGCCTCGTGGCTGGTCCAGAAGTCGACGTTGTGCAGCCGGGGCTCGGTCTCGGTGTCGACGCCGCAGGCCTTCATGAACCGCAGCGTGCGGTCGATCTCGTCGGCGATCGGTCTCGTAGCGGTGGCCCTCGGTCGAGCTGGCCACGAACTCCTGGTTCCAGGCGTGCACGCGGCTGAGGTCGGCGAAGCCGCCGTTGGTGAAGGCGCGCAGCAGGTTGAGCGTCGACGCCGACTGCTGGTAGGCGGTGAGCAGGCGCTCGGGGTCGGGGGTGCGGGCCGCCTCGGCTGAAGGCGATGTCGTTGACGATGTGGCCGCGGAAGGCGGGCAGCTCGATGGTGCCGTCGGACTCGGTGTCGGACGAGCGGGGCTTGCCGTACTGCCCGGCGATGCGGCCGACCTTCACGATCGGCACGCCCGACGAGTACATGAGCACGACGGCCATCTGCAGGATGACCCGGAGCTTGTCGCGGATGCTGTCGGCCGAGAACGTGTCGAACGACTCGGCGCAGTCGCCCGCCTGCAGCAGGAAGGCCTCGCCGCGCGGCCACCTGGGCCAGGCGCTGGGTCAGGATGCGGGCCTCGCCGGCGAACACCAGCGGCGGCATGGTGGACAGCGTCTTGACGGCGCGGTCGAGGTCGGCCTGATCGGGCCAGTCCGGCTGCTGCTCGGCCGGATGGGCGTGCCACGAGTCAGGGGTCCAGGTCGCGTCCACGGTGTCTCCACGTTGCCGGACCGCGTTGGCCCGCGCAAAGCCTTTGAGGCGCGGGCCGGTGCGGATCGCTGAGGTCAGGCGTCGATCAGGCGGCGTCGATGCGGTCGGCGGCCTGGTCGCGCACGGCGCTGACGGCCCGCTTGACCAGCCGGCGGGCGGCCTCGGCGGTGACGCCGAGCTCCTCGCCGACCTCGCGGTAGCTGCGCTTGCGACCGTCCTGCAGGCCGAAGCGCTGCTCGACCGCGTACTTGGCCCGGGGCTCGAGCACCGACAGCAGGTCGCTGACCATCTGCTCCTCGACGTGGGCGATCACCTCCTGCTCGGGACCGGGGTGCGAGTCGGGCAGCAGGTCGATGAGCTCGTTGCTGTCGTCGTCGCCGATGGTGCGGTCGAGCGAGGTGGGCGTGGTCAGGCGGTGGAGGCGGGCGTGCTCGTCGTCGAGCTCGTCGCCGTCACCGGAGACCTGGCGCAGGGCGGCCCGGAGGCTGGCCGAGCGGTCGCCCGGCAGCCGGACCAGCGAGGCCTTCTGGTCGAGGGCCCGGCCGATGGCCTGGCGGATCCAGAAGGTGGCGTAGGTCGAGAACTTGAAGCCCTTGCGCCAGTCGAACTTGTCGACCGCGTGCTCGAGGCCGAGGTTGCCCTCCTGGATCAGGTCGAGCAGCTCCATGCCCGGCGGCAGGGGATAGCGGCGGGCCACGCTGACCACGAGACGGAGGTTGGACCGGATGAAGCGGTCCTTGGCGCTGGCGGCGTCGCGGACGGCCCGCTGCAGCTCACGGCCCCGCTCGCCGGCATCGAGCCGCTGGGAGGCCTCGCGGCCTCGCTCGATGATCTGGGAGAGCTCGCGCTCCTCCTGGGCGGTGAGGAGGGGGACCAGCCCGATCTCGTTGAGGTACTGGCCAACAGAGTCGCTCATGTCTGCTCCATCAGAGCCGCACCGGGGGTTGTGGGGGGCTCATGTCGATGTTCGGTATCCATCCGGGGGGATGGTTCACGCGCGGACGCGGAATGACACCCAGGTAACCCCGATCGACGGGTCCAACGATTCCTGATTTTCGGGTGACTTCCGTCACTCAGGGTTGGGATTTGCCGTGTCGGATGTCCCGATGACCGAAGGCGACCCGAGAGCCGGCGGGGATGGGCCGGTCGGCTCGTAGACTCGTCCGGTGACCTCCGGCTCCGGCGAACGACTCGGCATCTTCGGAGGCACGTTCGACCCGCCGCACATCGGGCACCTCGTCGCCGCCATCAACGTGCGCCACACGCTGGCGCTCGACCGGGTGCTGCTCACCGTCGCCAACGTGCCCTGGCAGAAGGTCGGCTCACGCCCGCTCAGCCCGGCCGACGACCGCCTGGCCATGGTCGAGGCGGCCGTGGCCGACGTCGACGGCCTCGAGGCCAGCTCGATCGAGATCGAGCGGGGCGGCAGACTCGTACACGATCGACACCGTCGACCGAGCTGCTGGCCGACGACCCGAGCCGGGTGGTCCACGTGATCGTCGGCCAGGACGCGGCAGCCGGGATGCCGACCTGGGAGCGGGTCGACGAGCTCCGGGACCGGGCCTCCCTCGTCGTCGTCGACCGGCCCGGGGTCAGCGTCGACCTGCCCGAGGGTTGGGACTTCCAGCACGTCGAGGTGCCCCGCCTCGAGATCTCCAGCACCGAGCTGCGGGCCCGGGTGGTCGACGGCCGCCCGCTCGACTACCTCGTCCCGCCCGGCGCCGTTGCCTGCCTGCACCGCTCTGCCGCCTCTATCGTGAGGCCTGCCCATGACCTCCGACCGCGTCGTCGCCTCCCTCCGTGGCGCTCGCCCCGTGACCGCCCCGACCGAACAGGCCGCAGCGTCGGTCACCGCCCACGACGCGGTGGACGGATCCGGACGACCGCAGGTCTACCTCGACCTGCCCGAGGTGCCCACGCGGCCCGCGGACGGCGCGCTCGCAGCCGCTGGTGGCGCTACGGGTTCCCGATCGCGCTCGTGCTGCTCGTGGCCGCCGTGCCGGTGCTCGTGTACGCGGGCATGCAGGTCGTGCTCAAGAGCAACGACGGCCGCCTGATCCCGGCCACCGCCGATCCGAGCTCGCCCGGCTGGGAGGCGACGGTCCCGCCGACGCCCACCATGGCGCTGGCCACCCTCAACGACGGCGGTGGCCTGTCGAGCGTCGCCCTGCTGGCCCTCACCGCCGACAAGGAGGGTGCGGTCGTCCTGATCCCCGTCGACACGCAGGTCACCGTCGGGACGACGCCCCAGACGCTGGTCGAGGCCTACGAGGCCGGCGGCCAGGCTCGCCTCAAGGCCGCGCTCGAGTCGCTGACGGGCACCGGCATCGACCAGGTCAGCCTGGTCAACGGCCGCAACTGGCAGGACCTGGTGACGCCCGCCGGCAACCTCACCTTCGACAACCCCGACAACGTGATCATCAACGGGGCGATGCTGTTCCCGCAGGGCCCGCTCACGCTCACGCCCGATCACGGTCGGCGCCTTCATCGAGTCGCGGAACTGGGCCGAGGACGACACGAACCGCCTCCTGCGCCAAGAGCAGTTCTGGCGGGCGTGGCTGGCCAAGATCGCCGCCGCTCCCGGCACGCAGGCCGTGCCCGGCGAGACCGACACGGGCATCGGGCGCTTCGTCGGCACCCTGGCCCACGAGCAGGTGAACTATCGCCGTCCTGCCGGTGCAGGTCCACGCGCTCGACGACGGCCTACGCGGGTGTGTACCTCCCGCTGCCCGAGGCCAAGCAGCTCGATCGACCAGGTGATCCCGTTCCCGACCGCGCCGGCCGGAGGCGAGCGTCCCCGCATCCGCGTGCTCGACGGCACGGGCAAGCTCGGTCACGGCCTGGTGGCCGCGCACAACCTGGCCGTCTCGGCCGGCGCGCAGATCGACAGCATCGGCAACGCGGCCAGCTTCCACGCACTGCACACCGAGTTCATCGTCGCCTCCGAGAGCGAGCGCGCCGCCGCCCAGAAGCTGCGCGACGCGCTTCGGGGTCGGAACGGTCGTCGTCAACTCGGGCGCCGACGACTCGATCGACATCACCGTGGTGCTCGGTGCGGACGCGATCGGCAAGCCCGAGGCGATGAGCACGACGCTCCTGCCCACGACCTCGGCTGGCTCCTCGTCGTCGACTGCGACCACCGGTGGCTGAGCGCGGCGACGCCCGCCGCGAGCGCGCGGTCGGGGCCGACGAGCTGGTCGGCTGGGTGCTGACCGCGGCCCGGGCGGCGGCCGGCAAGACCGACGAAGAGACGGTCGTGATCGACGTGGGCGAGCCGTGCTGGCCATCACCAGCTACTTCGTGATCACCGGCGGCCGCAACGCCCGGCAGGTGAAGTCGGTGGCCGAAGAGGTCGAGGAGCAGGTGGCCGCCGCCGGTGGGCCGCGGCCCCTGCGGACCGAGGGGCTCGACTCGTTGCGGTGGGTCCTGCTCGACTACGGCGACTTCGTGGTGCACGTCTGGTCGACGAGGCCAGGCGCTACTACGACCTCGAACGGCTGTGGTCGGACGTGCCCCACCTCGACTGGGCCGAAGCACCCGACTCGACCGAGGTGGCCGGCGCCTGATCGGTCGCGGGTGCCGCCTCGCCCGTGCCGCCTCGCGGGTGCCACCTCGCGAGATCCTGACCGAGTGGAGCTAGAGGGACTCGAACCCTCGGCCTCTTCCATGCCATGGAAGCGCTCTACCACCTGAGCTATAGCCCCGTTGGGAGTCGACACCCTACCATCCACCGGCCCCGTCCCGAACCGGCTCGGAGCCCGTCGGGCCGGTCGGTACGATGCCCGGATGGCAGAGGAGTACGACGTCCAGGCCGTCGAGGCCAAGTGGCAGCAGCGCTGGCGCGACTGGGGCACCTACGAGGTCGACAACGACGACCCGAGGCCCCACTACTACGCCCTCTGCATGTACCCCTACCCGAGCGGCCAGGCCCACATGGGCCACGTCCGCAACTACACCTTCGGCGACATCATCACCCGCCACCGCACGATGAACGGGTACGCGGTCCTCTCGCCGATGGGCTTCGACTCGTTCGGCCTCCCGGCCGAGAACGCGGCCATCAAGACCGGGGTGCACCCTCGCCTGTTCACCGACGCCCGCATCGAGGAGCTGCGCAGCTCGCTGATGCGCCTCGGTGGGGGCTACGACTGGCGACGCCAGCTGAGCAGCCACGACCCCTCCTACATGCGGTGGACCCAGTGGATCTTCGTGCGGCTGTTCGAGGCCGGGCTCGCGTACCGCAAGAAGGCCGCCGTCAACTGGGACCCGGTCGACCAGACCGTCCTGGCCAACGAGCAGGTGCTGCCGGACGGCACGGCCGAGCGTTCGGGCGCGGTCGTCGAGAAGCGCGACCTCGAGCAGTGGTTCTTCAAGATCACCGACTACGCCGACCAGCTGCTCGACGACCTCGACGGCCTGGCGTGGCCCGAGAAGGTCAAGACGATGCAGCGCAACTGGATCGGGCGCTCCGAGGGGGCCGAGTTCGAGATGGTGGTCACCGACGCGGAGGGAACGCCGGTCGTCGGCGCGCCGCCCGTCCGTGTGTTCACCACGCGTCCCGACACGAGCTTCGGCATGACCTACGCGGTCATGGCGCCCGAGCACCCGCTCGTGGCCGAGATCGTCACCGACGATCGACGGGCCGAGATCGAGGCGTTCGCGGCACACGCGCGCGAGACCAGCGAGGTCGACCGGCTCAAGGCCGAGGGCGCGCTCGACAAGCGCGGTGTGGCCACCGGTTCGTACCTGCTCAACCCGTTCACGGGACGGCCCGTCCCGCTGTTCGTCGCCGACTACGTGCTCATGGGCTACGGAACCGGCGCCATCATGGCGGTGCCGGCCGAGGACCAGCGCGACTGGGACTTCGCCACCGTGCAGGGCCTGCCCATCGTGCGCACCATCCAGCCCCCCGAGGGCTGGGAGGGCGAGGCGTTCACCGGCGACGGCCCCCACATCAACAGCGAGTGGCTCGACGGTCTGGGCAAGGCCGACGCCATCGAGCGCGCCATCGAGTGGCTCGAGGAGCAGGGGATCGGCGAGCGCCAGGTCAACTTCCGCCTGCGCGACTGGCTGCTGTCACGCCAGCGGTTCTGGGGCTGTCCGATCCCGATCGTGTACTGCGACGCATGTGGCCTGCAGGCCGTGCCCGACGACCAGCTGCCCGTCCTCGCCCCCGACGACGTCGAGTTCCTGCCGACCGGCCAGTCGCCCCTGCAGTTCCACGAGGGCTTCCGCACGACCACCTGCCCCAACTGCGGCGGGCCGGGCCGGCGCGAGACCGACACCATGGACACCTTCGTCGACTCGTCCTGGTACTTCCTGCGCTTCTGCGATCCGACCAACGACGCCGAGCCGTTCAGCCTGTCGTCGGTGGCCGCGTGGATGCCGGTCGACCAGTACATCGGGGGCGTCGAGCACGCCATCCTGCACCTGATGTACGCGCGGTTCTTCACCAAGGCGCTGGCCGACCTGGGCATCGCCCCCAAAGAGCTGCGCGAGCCGTTCGCCCGGTTGTTCACCCAGGGCATGATCCGCCTCGACGGCGGCAAGATGTCCAAGTCCAAGGGCAACCTGGTCTCGCCGGCCGAGGTGCTCGACGCCGAGGGCGCCGATGCGCTGCGTCTGGCCCACCTCTTCGTCGGTCCTCCGCAGGACGACGTCGACTGGGAGGGCGTGGTCATCGGAGGGTGCGCCCGCTTCCTGCACCGCCTGTGGCGGGTGGCGGCCGACGAGACGGGCGGACGCGTCGTCGATCGCCCGCCGACCGAGGCCGACTTCGAGATCACACGCGCCACCCATCGCCTGATCGACCGCGTGAGCGACGAGTACGGGCGCTGGTCGTACAACACGGCGGTCGCCTCGTACATGGAGTTCGTCAACCTCCTGTACAAGTACGTCCTCGACGACGACGGGGCGCGGACCGAGACGCTGGCCTTCGCCGTCGATCAGCTGTTGCTGGTGATGGCGCCGATGGCGCCGCACATCACCGCCGAGCTGTGGGAGCGGCGCCACGGCGACCACATCCACGAGCAGTCGTGGCCGGTGGCCGATCCCTCGATGCTGTCGGTCGAGGCCGTCACGATGATCGTGCAGGTCGACGGCAAGGTCCGCGATCGCATCGAGGTGCCGGTCGACATCGCGGCCGACCAGGCCGAGGCACTGGCACTGGCGTCGGCCAAGGTGCAGGCGCACCTGACGGGCCCGCCGCGCCGGGTGGTGTCCCGCCCGCCGCAGCTCGTCAACGTCGTCAGCTGATCGCGGCCGTCACGCGGACTTGAGCGCCTCGAGCACCGGGAGCCAGGTCTCGGGATCGCTCTTGTAGGGCGCGTAGAAGCTGATGCGGTCGACCACGTCGCCGTAGCGCTGGTGCAGGCCGGCGGCCAGCGCGGTCGGGCTCGGCCACGACGGCGAACGTGTCGAGCATCTCGTCGTCGATGAGCTCGCCCATCGTCGGCCCACTCGCCCTGCTTCGACAGGGCGTTGAGCTCGGTCTGCAGGTCGCCCCATCCGTGCAGCTCGAGCACGCCTCGGTACGCCGGCGTCGATCCGTAGAAGGCGATCTGGCGGCGCGTGCCCTTGGCGGACTCGGCCATCTCCTCCTCGGTGGTGCCGGTGACCACGAAGGCCGGTCCCGAGATCTCGAGGTCGGCCAGCGTGCGGCCGGACTTCGTGCCAGGCCGCGCTCGAGGGCCGGGCAGGGTGACCTCGCGGAGGTAGCGCTCGGTGGTGAAGCCGTGGCACAGGAAGCCGTCGCAGGTCTCGCCGGCCACCTCGGTCATCAGCTCACCCACCCCGGCCAGGAAGATCCTTCGGGTCGCCGTGGGGGTTCGGGCCGGGGTCGAAGAACGGCGTCATGAGCGTGTGGGTGTAGAAGTCGCCGCGGAAGTCGAGCTTGGTGCCGTCGTTCCAGCACGCCCAGATGGCGCGCATGGCCAGGATGAACTCGCGCATGCGAGGAGCCGGGTGCGACCACTCCATGCTGAACCGCTTGGTGATGTGCGGCTTGATCTGGCGAGCCGAGGCCGAGCATGAACCGGCCGCCCGAGTAGGCCTGCAGGTCGTAGGCGATCTGGGCCAGGTTCATCGGGTTGCGGGCGAAGGCCACGGCGATGCCGGTGCCGAGCTCGACGCGCTCGGTGTGCTCGGCGGCCAGCAGCAGCGGGAAGAACGGGTCGTGGGAGGTCTCGGCCGTCCACACGCCGTCGTAGCCGGCCGCCTCGGCTTCGCGGGCGCCGTCGGCGGCCCCGTCGAGCGAACCTGCGAGACCCCCGAGACCTCCGTCGACCTTCATGCGCCGCACCCTACCCGTCGTCGTCGGGTCGTTCCGGCGGCGAGTCGCCCACAACTTGCAGAGGCGATGCAATAGGGTTTCGGGATCGTTCGTCCGTCGTGGGGGACGGGTGGATCCTGACCGGAGCCACCCGCACGACCGAACCGGCAAAGGGGGATCGGCTTCGTGGATCGCACCATCGGATCGGCGCGGATGCGGGCGATGGCCAGCAGCGCGGCGCCCGCGGTGGCGATCGTCGCGGTCACCCTCGTGGTGTTCCCGGTGCCCGCTCGGCGTGGCGGTGCAGGGTCTCGTCCTCGGTCTGCTCGGGGCGATGGTGGCGGTGGGCATGGCGCTCGTCTACCGGGCCAACCGCATCCTCAACTTCGCGCAGGGCGAGCTCGGCACGCGTGCCGACCGTGCTGGCCGTGTCGCTCGTCGTGTACAGCGGGTGGAACTACTTCCTGTGCCTCAGCATCGGGATCGTGGGCGCGCTCGTGCTCGGCAGCCTCGTCGAGCTGGCCATCATCCGGCGCTTCTTCAACGCCCCCCGCCTGATCCTGACCGTCGCCACGATCGGCCTGGCCCAGCTGCTGGCGCTCGGTGCGGCTGTGATCCCGCTGATCTGGGACAAGCGGCCGACCACGAACCTCGTCCACGTCCCCGTTCACGCTGCACTTCACGATCGAGCCGATCGTGTTCTCGGCCGATCACGTCGTCGCGCTGATCGTCGCGCCGCTGGCCCTCGGCGGCTGTCGCGTTGCTCCTGCGCTACACCAACATCGGCATCGCCATCCGGGCCAGCGCCGAGCGCTCGGACCGGGCCAGCCTGCTCGGCGTCCCGGTCAAGCGGCTGCAGACCGTGGTGTGGGCGATGGCCGCACTGCTCTCGTTCATCGGCGTGTTCCTGCAGGCCGGCATCCTCGGCCTGCCCGTCGTCACCACCCTCGACCTGAGCGTGCTGCTGGCTTCGTTGGCCGCGCTCATGCTCGGCAAGCTGACCGACCTGCCGTCGATCACCCTGTCGGCCATCGCGCTCGGCCTGCTCGAGCAGGGCATCACCTGGAACAACCCTCGCAATCCCGAACTGGTCGACCCGATCTTCGCGGCCGTCATCGTGATCTGCCTGCTGGTGCGCAAGATGGGCACGACGCGAGCCGAGCAGGACAGCGCGTCGAGCTGGCAGACAGCCGACGAGGTCCGGCCGGTCCCCCACGAGCTGCGCAAGCTGCCCGAGGTCCGGCTGGTGCGCTGGGGCGGTGCCCTCGTGGTCGTCGGGCTGCTGGCCGCGCTGCCGGCCGTGCTCGGCCCGGGCGACAAGGAGAAGGCCACCGCGCTCATCATCTTCTGCATGATCACCATGTCGGTGGTGGTGCTCACCGGCTGGGCCGGCCAGGTGTCGCTCGGCCAGATGTCGTTCGTCGGGTTCGGCGCGGCGACCGGCGCCTACGCGACCCAGACGTGGCACCTCGACCTGGGGCTGGCGCTGCTGTTCGCCGGGTTCATCGGGGCGATCGTCGCGCTGCTCGTCGGGTTGCCGGCGCTTCGCTTGCGCGGCCTGTTCCTGGCGGTGACGACGTTGGCCTTCTCGATGGCGACGTCGGCCTACTTCCTCAACATCGAGCACTTCTCGTGGGTGCCCGACCCCGGCACCACGCTCGTGCGCCCGAAGCTGTTCGGGCTCATCGACCTCGGCTCGCAGACGACCTACTACTACCTCTGCCTGGCCTTCCTGGCCCTCACCGCCATCGCGGTCCGCGGCATCCGCCACAGCCGCACCGGCCGTGTCCTGCTGGCGCTGCGCGAGAACGAGCGGGCCGCGCAGTCCTACGGCGTGAACATCACCCGGGCCAAGCTCACCGCCTTCGCCATCTCGGGCTTCATGGCCGCCGTGGCCGGCTGCCTGCTCGTCCACCTGTTGACCGGCTTCAGTCCCGACACCTACTCGCCCTACGACAGCTTCAGCGTGTTCATCGCCGCCGTCGTCGGTGGCGTCGGCTCGATGCTCGGCGCCGTGCTCGGTGCCATGTTCCTGAAGGGTGGCGAGTGGTTCCTGCCCGGACCCCAGTGGCAGGCCTTGCGTCGAGCGCGGGCGGTGTGCTGCTCGTGCTGTGGATCATCCCGGGGGGCTTCGGCGACGTGGTCTACCGGGTGCGTGACGCAGGACTGCGATGGGTGGCCGAACGCCGGGGCATCATCGTGCCCAGCCTGGTCGCCGATGTCCGCCAGGACCCGTTGCCGCTCGCGTCCGCCGAGTCGTCGGTCGAGGCGGCCGAGGTCCCGGTCGCCGACGAGGCCCTCGACGTCGCGGTGGCCGCGCTGGCACCGTCGTCGGCGGACGCCGACGGCGGCGGCAACGGCGCCGGCGTCGCGGTCGGACGAGGGCGAGAAGGCACCCGACGGCGGGTCCGCGCCGCTGACGACGCCGGGGCGGCTGACGTGATCCCGATCGCGCCCCTCGAGGTCGACACCCGCCCGTGGAAGGAGCGGTTCAGGGGCGCGGTCGGCCATCCCATCCACTGGCTGACCGACCTCTCGGGCGGCGGACCCATCTATGCGCTGCTGATCCTGTTCGGGCTGAACATGGTCGAGGAGATGGACCGCGACGCGTTCGGTCTGCTCATCCCCAACATCCGGGACGCGTTCCACATGACCGACGCCGGCATCCTGTCGCTGGTCGCGGTGGCTGCGTTGATGGGGTTGTCGCTGACCGTGCCGATCGCCCAGATGGCCGACAGCCGCAACCGGGTGCGCCTCATGCTCATCGGGGCCGCGGTCTTCGCCTTCTTCTCGCTGGGCACCGGCCTGGCCATGTACGTCTGGGTGCTGTGCATCGTGCGAGGCGGAACGAGCATCGGGCAGGCGACCAATCTGCCCACGCACAACTCGCTGATGGCCGACTGGTTCCCGATCGCGGCTCGGCCCCGCGTCTTCTCGTTCTACCGCCTGGCCAACGCGCTCGGGGCCTTCGTCGGGCCACTGATGGCGGGGATCCTGGCCGCCTACCTGGGCTGGCGGGTGCCCGTTCCTGGTGCTCGCCGTGCCCACCTTCGTCCTGGTGCTCCTCGGACTTCGCCTGCACGAGCCGTCGCGGGGCATCCAGGAGCGCAAGGCGATGGGCATCGAGGGCGACGCGCTGCTCACCGAGGAGCTCGCCGCCGTCGTTCGCCGAGTCGTGGCGCATGGTCTGGAAGGTCGACAGCCTCCGGCGCATGTTCTACGCGCTGCCCTTCCTGGCCGCGTCGATCATCGGGTTCGCGTCGCTGGCCGCGCTGCTGTACCAGCGCGCCTTCGGGCTGGACGACGCTGCACCGCGGCCTACATCGCGGCGATCACCGAGCCGGTGCAGATCGTGGGGCTGATCATCGGCGCCCGCGTCGGCACCAAGCTGATCATGCGCGACCCCGCACTGATCATGCGCTTCCTCGGCTTCGCCGCCTTCGTGTTGGCGGGGCTCGCCGCGGTGTTCGCGCTCGCGCCCGTGGCTCTGGCTCACCATCGTGGCCAACATGGCGATCGCCGCGACGCTGGCCATCGTCGGGCCCGGCGTCTTCGCCGCGCTGTCGCTCGGCATCCCGCCGCGAGCACGCGTCGATGGGGTTCTCGCTCGGGGCGATCTGGGTGATCCCCGGACTCATCGTGCTGCCCATCGTCGGCGCGGTCTGCCGACGGCATCGGCATCCGGCCCGGCATGCTGGTCATGGTCGCCGGTCTTCGTGATCGGCGGCGTCATCGTCTCGCGGTGCGGGGCGGGTGCTGAACGACGACATCCGCCAGGTCTGGACGATGGCGGCCGCCCGCTCCGAGGTGCTCTACGAGCGTCGGCAGGGCCGGGTCAAGCTGCTGCTGTGCCGCCAGCTGCAGGTGTTCTACGGCAACGTGCAGGTGCTGTTCGACGTCGACTTCGAGATCGACGAGGGCGAGATCGTGGCGCTGCTCGGCACCAACGGCGCCGGCAAGTCGACGCTGCTCAAGGCGATCTGCGGGGTGGTCGAGGCGGACAAGGGGGCGGTGATCTTCGACGGCCGCGACATCACCCACGCTCCGCCGAACGAGATCGCGGCGCACGGGGTCACGCAGGTGCCCGGTGGGCAGGGCGTCTTCCCGTCGCTGACCGTGCGCGAGAACCTCCGCGTGGCCGGTTGGCTCGAGCGCAAGGACCCGACCGAGCTCGAGGCGCGAACCGCGCAGGTGCTCGAGCAGTTCCCGATCCTGGCGCAGCGGATCGACGAGCCCGCCGCCAACCTCTCCGGCGGTCAGCAGCAGATGCTGGCGCTCGGCATGGCGTTCCTCGCCCGGCCCCGCCTGCTGCTGATCGACGAGCTCTCGCTGGGCCTGGCCCCCGTCGTGGTCGAGCAGCTGCTGCCGATGGTCGAGGCCATCCGCGACGCAGGGCACCACCGTGATCCTGGTCGAGCAGTCGGTGAACCTGGCGCTCACCATCGCCGAGACGGCCTACTTCATGGAGAAGGGCGAGATCCGCTTCCACGGGCCCACCAGCGAGCTGCTGGCGCGTCCCGACCTGTTGCGTTCGGTCTTCCTCGAGGGCGTCGGCGTGTCTGCGCCCGACGGTGTCGTCCCGTCCGCCGATGGGGTCGTTCCGACCGCCGACGCAGCCGTTCCGGCCGGGGTCGCCCGGGTCGCGACGCCCGACGCCACGTCGACGGACGGCGCGGGGCGCGCCGTGGCGGGTGACCTCGACGTCGAGGTCGACGCCCTCGAGGTCATCGACCTCACCGTGCACTTCGGCGGGATCCAGGCCGTCGGCGGCGTGTCGCTGAGGGTCGCGCCCGGCGAGATCGTCGGCATCATCGGACCGAACGGCGCGGGCAAGACCACGCTGTTCGACCTCGTGTCGGGGTTCACGCGGTGCCGACGCAGGTCGGGTGCTGCTCGGCGGACGCGACCTGACCAAGGCGGCACCCGACGTGCGCGCCCGCGCCGGCCTCGGTCGTTCGTTCCAGGACGCCCGCCTGTTCCCCGCCCTCACCGTCGAGGAGACGATCGCGGTGTCGCTCGACCGCTGGGTGAAGGTCAAGGATCCGTTCAACCCGGCACTGCACATGCCGGCCGCCTTCGATTCCGAGCAGATGGTCAGCCGCCGCGTCGCCGAGCTGGTCGAGCTGCTGCACCTCGGGGACTACCGCACCAAGTTCGTCCGCGAGCTCTCCACCGGATCGCGGCGCGTCGTCGACCTCGCCTGCGTGGTGGCGCACCATCCGAGCGTCGTGCTGCTCGACGAGCCGTCGAGCGGCATCGCCCAGCGCGAAGCCGAGGCGCTGGCCCCACTGATGCTGCGGCTGCGCGACGAGCTCGGGTGCAGCCTGCTCGTGATCGAGCACGACATGCCCCTGGTCACCTCGGTGGCCGACCGGTTGGTGGCCCTCGACCAGGGACGCCTCATCGCCAACGGTCCGGTGGACGAGGTGCTCCACGATCCTGTCGTCGTCTCGTCCTACCTGGGCGACACCCAGGCCGCCATCGCCCGCTCGGGAACGGTGGCCCCGTGAACCGTGCCGGCGGACCGATCCCCAGACCGACTCCCTAGACCGACTCCGTAGACCGACATCCGAGAGGGAACTCCATGCAACCGACCACGCCACCGCCCTCGTCCAGCACCGCGCTGCGCCGCTACGGCCCGATCATCGCCATCGTGGTGGTCGTGGTCCTCGTCGCCGTGCTCGTGATCGTCAACCACGGCAGCTCGAGCACCAACACGGCCGCGACGACCTCGACCACCGAGGCCGGCGGCTTCCACCCCGCGGGGGTGACCTCGTGGAGCGAGGCCAAGGCGGAGGGCAAGACCTCGTCGATCGACTGGGGGAGCCGCTGCGACACGACCAAAGGCACGCTGAAGTACCCGAGCTTCTTCGCCGGCGAGTGCTACGCCCCCTTCCACGGCGACAACGGGGGAGCGACCGCGCCGGGCATCACCGCCACCACGGTCAAGGTGGTGCTCTACCAGGCGCAGGAGAACGATCCGATCCTGAAGTACATCGAGGGATCGATCGCGGACACGGACACCAACAAGCAGACCGCCGAGACGGTCCGCGACTGGATCACCTTCTACCAGACCTACTACGAGACCTACGGCCGCAAGCTCGACCTCGTGACCTACACGGCCACCGGCAACGTGTCCGACGAGGTGGCGGCGCGGGCTGACGCCACGCAGATCGCCGAGACCGACAAGCCGTTCGCCGTGATCGGCGGGCCCATCCTCACCGCCGCGTTCGGCAACCAGCTGGCGGCCGATCACATCATCTGCATCGACTGCATGCCGGGCCAGCCCAACAACTTCTACCCTGCGCACTCGCCCTATGTCTTCGGGCTGGCCATGAACCCCGACGAGGCTCAGGTCCACGACGCCGCGTTCATCGGCGCGCGAGCTGCAGGGGCACAAGGCGCAGTACGCGGGCGAGGCCGACCTCAAGGACAAGACCCGCAAGTTCGGCGAGATCTACATCTCCACCGGCCAGGACGCCGAGACCCAGCAGAAGCACTTCGAGGAGAGCCTGGCCACCTACGGCGTGCACCTCGACCAGGTGCTGGCCTACACCGATCCGACCAAGCTCCAGACCGACGCGCCCGGCCTCATCGCCAAGCTCAAGGCGGCCGGCGACACGTCGGTGATCTTCTCGGGTGATCCGGTGGCGCCGGGCCCGATCACCCGGGCGGCCACCGGCCAGGACTACTTCCCCGAGTGGATCGTCACGGGCAGCGCGCTGACCGACACGACGATCTTCGCCCGCACCTACGACCAGAAGCAGTGGGCCCACGCGTTCGGCGTGTCGTTCCTGGCGGCGCGCACCGATCCGTCGGTCAGCGGTGGGCTCTACGTGTACAAGTGGTTCTTCGGGCACAACCCGCCGGCCAAGACCGGCGCGGCCGTCATCGCCCCCGACTTCAACCTGCTCTTCGCCGTCCTGCAGGAGACCGGGCCTGCCCTCACGGCGCAGACGTTCCAGGAGGGCTGTTCGCCGGCGCGCCGACCCCGAGTGCCTGACCCAGCCGTCGATCTCGTTCGGCAACCACGACAGCTGGCCCCAGATCGACTACCTGGGCATCGACGACGCCACCGTCGTGTGGTGGAACCCGACCGCCACGGGCCCCGACGAGCTGAACACGCAGGGCACGGGGATGTACGAGTACGTCGACGGCGGCAAGCGCTACCTGCCGGGACGTGGCCGACCGCGCCGCCGGATGTGTTCGACCCCAAGACGTCGGTGACGATCTACACGACCGTCCCCGCGTCCGAGCAGGTCCCGACCTATCCGTCCCCCGCCCACTCGTGACCTCCGCTCGTGACGTGAGCGGCCGCGGGAGCAGGTCGGGTCAGCCGCCGTCCTGGTCGCGGAGATAGCGCTCGAGCTCGGCCACGAGCTCGTCGCCCGAAGGCAGCGCGGCCGCGTCGTCGTCGGTCCCGCGGGCGTCGACCTGCTCCTCGAGCTGGCGCACGAGCTGCTGGTGCTCGCCGCTCTCGGCGATGAGCGAGTCGAGGCGCGCCCTGGCGCTGGCGGTCTCGCCGGGCAGGCCCGCGGTGTCGAAGTGGATGTCGGCCACCTCGCCCAGGCTCTCGATGAGGGCGAGTCCGGCGGCCGGGTAGGGCATGGCCGAGGCGTAGTGGGGGACCTGGGCCCACAGCCCGATGGCCGGCAGGCCCTGGTCGGAGGCCTGCTCCTCGATGGCCGCCTGCACGCCGGCGGGCACGTCGACCCGACCGGTGACGGCACCGACCTGGCGGGCCAGCTCGGGCCGGGTGGTGGTCGAGACCACGTGGGTGGGCCGGGTGTGGGGGACCGGTGCCGGGTACGCACCCAGGCCGGTGACCATGCGCACGTCGAACTCGAGCGCCAGGTCGACGACCGCCGGCGAGAAGGCCCGCCACGAGTGGTCGGGTTCGGCGCCGACCAGGAACAGGACGTCCTTGCCGTCGGGGTCGGCCCCGGCGCGCAGCTCGATCACGGGCCAGGTGAGCCCGGTCTGGATGCCGTCGGCCAGGTGCATCGTGGGGCGGCGGGCCCGATGGTCGAGCAGCGAGTCGGTGTCGAAGGTCGCCACGATCTCGGTGGGGGTGGCCGCCGTGATCGTCTGCACGGCCGTGCCGGCCCGAGGCCGGCGTCGATCCAGCCGTCGAGCACCACGATCAGCACCGGCGTGGCGAGATCGGGTCGCTGGACGAGCTCGAAGAGGTCGCTCATCCGAGCCGCTCGATGGCCCGGCGGGCCGATCCGACCAGCGACAGCACCTGGGCCCCGAAGAAGTCGAAGTCGCCGTCGCCGCCCCGGTGGCCCATCGCGCCGCCCTTGTAGCGGGCGTACACGCCCTCGATGATGCAGGCCAGCTTCCAGTAGCCGAAGGCGACGTAGTAGTCGACGGTCGACACGTCCCGGCCCGAGATCGCGGCGTACCGATCGAGCAGCTCGCCCTTGCGCAGGAAGCCGTCGAGGACCGTCGCGCCGGAGATGCCGGCCGGGGAGGTGTCGTCGGGATCGGTCCAATAGACCATCAGCAGGCCGAGGTCGGCCAGGGGATCGCCGAGGGTGCAGAGCTCCCAGTCGAGCACCGCCATGATCGTGCCGTCGGGGGCCGATCATGCAGTTGTCGAGCCGGTAGTCGCCGTGGACGATCGTGGCCGGCCCCTGTTCGGGGATCCGCGACGACAGGTCGGCGTGGACCTGGTCGAGCTCGGGCACCTCGCGGGTCTTGGACTTCTCGAACTGGCTGTACCACCGCTTGAGCTGGCGTTCGATGTAGCCGTCGTGGCGACCGAGGTCGCTCAGGCCGACGGCGTCGAGGTCGACGGCGTGGATGCGGGCCAGCACGTCGACGATCGACTCGCTGGCCTGGCGGCGCACGGCGGGATCGAGGCCCTCGGCCACCGACGCGTCGCGGACGACCAGCCCGTCGACGAAGTCCATGACGTAGAACGGCGCGCCGTTGACGATCGTCGTCGGTGCAGAGCCCGATGGTGGGCGCGACGGGCACGTCGGTGTCGGCCAGCGCGGAGATGATCCGGTGCTCGCGGCCCATGTCGTGGGCGGTGGCCAGGACCTGGCCGAGGGGTGGCCGGCGCAGCACCCACCGCCGCCCGTCGGTGTCGGTCACGCAGAAGGTGAGGTTCGAGTGGCCGCCGGTGATCAGCTCGAAGCGCAGCGGGGGCGAGACCTCGGGTGCGTGCGCGACGAACCAGGCCGTGACGGGCTCGAGGTCGATGCCCTCGATGCGGTCGCTCGGGTGGTCGTTGGCGTCGGGCGCCGGATCCACGTGGCCCCTTCTCGTCTGGCTGGTCGTCATCTGGCTGGTCGTCGTGTGGCTGGTCGCCGTCTGGGTGGTCGTCGCCTCGCGGGCGAGAGGGCCACGCTACCGGGCGCGCCGCCGGGTCGGCGTCCAGCCCGGCAGGCGGTGGCAGCGATCGGGACGACCCCTATCCTTGGACGGGTGACGACCGACGTGACCGACGCAACCTTCGAGACCGACGTGCTGGGACGATCCAAGGACGTGCCCGTGGTGGTCGACCTGTGGGCGCCGTGGTGCGGACCCTGCATGACGCTCGGCCCCATCCTCGAGCAGGTCGTCGAGGCGACCGAGGGCCAGGTCGAGCTGGTCAAGATCAACGTCGACGAGAACCCGCAGACGTCGGCGGCGTTCCGCGTGCAGGGCATCCCCGCGGTCTACGCGCTCAAGGACGGCGCCGTGGTCGACGGTTTCATCGGCGCCCAGGGCGAGACCGAGGTCTCGGCCTTCGTGGAGCGGCTGCTCCCCAGCGAAGCCGAGACCGAGACCGCCCAGCTGCTGGCCGCCGGCGACGAGGCGTCGCTGCGGGCCGTGCTCGAGCTGCGATCCCGGCCACGAGCAGGCGATCGTGGCCCTGGCCGAGCTCCTGATCGAGTCGGGCCAGGCCGACGAGGCGCTCGAGCTGCTCGAGCGCATACCCGAGACCGCGGCGACCCGCCGTGTCGCCGCGCTCGCCCGGGCCGGCGATGTCGTCGACGATCTCGACGACGTCGGGCCCGACCCTCGACGCGCTGCTCGATCGGGTCAAGGGCGACGACGAGGCCCGCCAGGAGTTCGTCGACCTGCTCGAGCTGCTCGGCGCGGACGACCCGCGCACGGGCGAGTACCGCAGGAAGCTGACGGCGCGCCTGTACTGAGCGCGTGCTGCGAGCTTCGCCTCGCGACACGACACGGGCGCGATGACCTGATGACACGCGCCGGCTGACGATCTAGGGTCGCATCGGTCGGTGGCGGATCGCCGACCTGCACGTTCCCCCGGCCAGCCGTTGCCGCGCGCCTGGAGGAGCCGTGCCGACCCACACCGATCGATCCTCGACGCCCGAGGACGAGGCTCGGGCCCGTGCCGGCCTCGACGCCCTTCGCCACGCGGCCGCCGACCACGACGACTGGACGGCCCCATGGCGGGCGCTGTTCGAGGCGCGGTTGCGCGGCTCGTGGGTCGTGTGGGTGGTCGCGCTGGTGGCGGCCACCGTCCTCGGGGTGGGGCTGTTCGCCGTCGTGCACCGCGACTCGACACCGTCTGCGTCGGGATCGGCCGACCTGCCGATGGCGGCCGGCGCCGACACGTCCGCCCCGACGGGTAGCGGGGGCGGGAGCGCATCGACGGGCACCGACGCGGCCGAGATCGTCGTGCAGGTGGCCGGGGCCGTGGTCCGACCGGGGGTGTTCCACCTGCCCGCCGGGTCGCGGATCGGAGATCTCGTCGCCCGGGCGGGCGGTCTGGGTGCCCTGCGCCGACGCCGATCGCGTCGACCTGGCCGCGCCGCTGTCCGACGGTGTGCTCGTCTACATCCCGCGGCGGGGCGAGACGGTCCCACCCGGCCCGGTCGTCGGGGGCGGCGACGACTCGTCGGCCCCGGGGTCGGCGTCGGTGGTCGACGTCAACACGGCGACCGCAGCCCAGCTCGACGCGCTCCCCGGAGTGGGTCCGACCATCGCCGCCGCCATCGTCGCCTACCGCCAGCAGCACGGCCCGTTCGCCCAGATCGACGACCTGGCCGATGTGAGCGGGATCGGCCCGGCCAAGCTGGCCCAGATCCGCCCGCACGTCCACGTCTGACGTGGTGGCACGGCGCGACCGGGCGCTGTCCGACGCCGGGGCGGTGGCCGTGGCGGCCGCGGCCGCGCTCGGTGCCTGGTGGTCCCCGGGCGTGCCGTGGTGGTTGCCGGCGGGCGCGTCGATCGCGGCGGTGGCGGCGCGACGGACGGTCGTGGTCGTCGTGGCCGTGGGTGTCCTGGCCGCCTTCCTCGGCGCCCGGGCCTGGCAGGGGGACCGCCCCGTGCCCGCCGGCCCCTTCCGGCAGACGGCATCGCTGGTCACCGATCCCGAAGAGGTCGCCGGCGCAGTCGTGGCCGAGGTGCGCGCCGCCGGTCACCACTACCAGCTGTGGGCCCGCGGCTGGGCCGGCCACGTGCTCGACGAGCGGGCGGCGGGAGAGTCCGTGTCGGTCGTGGGTCGCGTCGCGCCGCGGCAGGCGGGCGACGACATCGATGCGCGGCGACATGTCGTGGGTTCGGTGACCGCCACCTCCCTGCGCGCGGCCGGCGACGGCGGTCCGCTCGTCCGGCTGGCCAACGGCACGCGCCGGCTCCTGTTGGCCGGCGGCGAGCCGCTGCCCGCCGACCGCCGGGCGCTCTACGGCGGTTTCGTGCTCGGCGACGACCGCGGCGAATCTCCGGTGCTGGCCGCCGACTTCCAGGGCTCGGGCCTGACCCACCTGCTGGTCGTGTCCGGCGAGAACGTGGCGTTCGTGATGGCCGCCGCCGCGCCGCTGCTGCGGCGCCTCGGTCCTCGTGCGCGGTGGATGGCCACCATGGCGGTGCTCGTCCTGTTCGCGGCCATGACCCGCTTCGAGCCGTCGGTGCTGCGGGCCACCGCCATGGCGATGATCGCCGTGACCGCGTGGACGCTCGGACGGCCGGCGTCGGGCCTCCGCGTGCTGGCGCTGGCGGTCACCGCCGTGATCCTGGTCGACCCGATGCTCGTCGGGGTGGCCGGCTTCCAGCTGTCGGTGGCCGCGGCGGCCGGCATCATCCTGCTGGCCCGGCCGCTCGGTCGGCACCTCCCGCTGCCGCCGCTGATCGCCCGGCCGCTCGCGGTCACGCTGGCGGCCCAGGTCGCGGTCGCCCCGCTGCTCGTCGCCCTGTCCGGGGGCATCCCGGTGGCCACCATCCCGGCGAACCTCCTGGCCGAGCCGGCCGCCGGCGTGCTCATGGCGTGGGGCCTCACCGTCGGCGCGGTGGCCGGGCTGGCCGGCGGCGCGATCGCGGCCGTCATCCAGCTGCCCGCCGACGGTTTGACCTGGTGGGTCGAATCGGTGGCCCGCTGGGGGGCGGCGGCGCCGTTCGGCCAGCTCGGCGCCCTCGGGCTCGGTGCGGCCAGCGCCGCGGGCGCCCTGGCCGTCGTCGCCTCGCGGCGCGGTCGTCCCGCTCGCGCCATGGGCGCGTGGCTGGCCGTCGCGGTGGTGCTCGCGATTCCCACGGCGCAGCTGGCCGTCACCGCGAGGCCCGGCCGTGTGTCCTTCGGCGGTGGCGCGGTCCTGTGGAGCGCGCCGGTCGGTGCCGGCGAGTCCGAGATCCTGCAGGTCGGTGCCCGGGACAGCCCGCGGCAGCTGCTCGACGGTCTCCGCCGGCTGGGGGTCGACCACCTCGACCTGGTGGTGGCCTCGTCGGGCGGATCGACGACCGCGGGGTTGGTGGCGCTGCTGCGCCGGCGCATCACGATCGCCCGCGTGTGGAGCCCCGCGCCGCCGCCGCGGCCCGACGGCCAGACGGGCGTGCCCGTGGGTCAGGTCCCGGTCGTGGGCGCGGTCGTCGGGCTCGGCGGTCTGCTCGTGCGGGTCACCGCCGTCAGCCCGCACCTCGAGGTGACGGTGACGCCGACGGGTCACGGCTCCGGGCCGGCGCGCCGGCTGGGTCGGCCGCGGGAGGGCGCCGGGTCCAGGTGTAGGTTCGCCGCGTGCTGGTCTCGCTCGGTCCCCACCGCTTCGACGTGACCCATCGCGCCCTGGTCATGGGCATCCTCAACCGCACGCCCGACTCGTTCTACGACCGCGGCAGCTACTACGACTTCGACGCCTTCCTGCGCCAGGCCGACCAGCTCGTCGCCGACGGGGCCGACTTCCTCGACGTCGGCGGCGTGAAGGCCGGCCCGGGTGACGAGGTCACCGAGGCCGAGGAGCTCGAGCGGGTGGTGCCGGCCATCGAGGCGCTGCGCGCCCGCTTCGACCTGCCGCTGTCGGTCGACACGTGGCGGGCGTCGGTGGCCGAGGCGTCGCTTCGCCGCCGGAGCGGTCGTGGGCAACGACATCAGCGGCTTCGCCGATCCCGACTACCTGACCGTGTGCGCCGCGCGCCGAGCGCGTCGGTGGTGGCCACCCACATCCGGCTGGCGCCCGCGCGTGCCCGATCCCGAGCCGGTCTACGACGACGTCGTCGACACGGTCGTGCGCGTTCCTGGCCGACCGGGCCGCCGCGCGCCGAGCGGCGGGCATCCCCGCGCGAGCGGATCATGGTCGACGCCGGCCTCGATCTCGGCAAGACCGAGCCGCAGTCGGTCGTGCTCCTGCGCCACTCGGACCGCCTGGCCGCCCTCGGCTATCCCGTCCTGCTGTCGGCGTCGAACAAGCGGTTCCTGTGGAGGCTGCTCGACGTGCGACGTCGACGACGCCGACGCCGGCACGATGGCCGCTCACGCGCTCGGGGTGGCGCTGGGGTGTCGGGTCCTGCGCTGCCACGATGTCCGGGCGGGGCGCCGGGTCGCGGACGTCATGGCCGCCGTGCTCGCGGCGAGCTGACCGTGGATCTCGACACCACGCTCCCGATCCACCTGGTCAAGGGCGACGACGCGGTGCTGGTCGGCGATGTCGTTCGCGAGCTCGTCGACCAGGCGGTCGGCGGGGGCGATCGTTCGCTGGCCGTCACCGAGCTCGACGCGACCGCCTACGAGGACGACCAGGGCTCGTACTCGATCGGACCGCTGGTCGACGCGGCCCAGACCCCGCCCTTCCTGACCGACCGCCGCGTCGTCGTGGGTCGCCACGCATCGGTGTTCTCGACCGGCGAGTCGGTCGAGCCGCTGGTGCGCTACCTGGCCGACCCGCTGCCGACGACGGTGCTGGTGCTCGTGTGGGAGAAGGGGCCCAAGTCGGGCGCCCGCGTGGCGGCGGTCCCGCGCAAGCTGGCCGACGCCGTGACCCGCGCCGGGGGCGCGGTCATCGACACCAAGCCGGGCACGGGCAAGCGTCGCACCGAGTGGCTCGACGAGCACCTCGCAGACCGCGACCGTGCAGCTCGACGCGGCGGCGCGGGCCCTGCTCGATCGAGCACCTCGGCGAGGAGGTCAGCCGGCTCGCCGATCCTGCTCGACACCTTCGAGAGCGTGTTCGGTCCCGGCGCCAAGCTGACCGCGGCCGACATCGAGCCGTACCTCGGTGACGCCGGCGACGTCGCGCCCTGGGACCTGACCGACGCCATCGACCGGGGCGACACGCAGGAGGCGCTCGGCGTGCTCGGTCGGATGCTCGGTGCCGGTCGCCATCCCCTGCAGGTCACCGCCAGCCTGCACGGCCACTACCAGCGGATGCTGCGCCTCGACGGATCGGGCGTGACCAACGAGGCGCAGGCCGCCGAGGTGCTCGGCATGAAGGGCTCGACGTTCCCGGCCCGCAAGGCGCTGGACCAGGCGCGCGCGCTCGGCCCCGATCGCATCCAGCGAGTTCGTCGGCCTGCTGGCCGACGCCGACCTCGACCTGCGCGGGGCCAAGGCGTGGCCGCCCGAGCTGGTGGTCGAGGTGCTGGTGGCGCGGCTGGCCAGCCGCAGCCCGCGGACCCACACCTCACGGCGCCGCTGATCGGCTCGAGCCGGATCAGCGAGCGGTCAGGGCAGGGTCAGGAAGCGGCCGCGGCGACGCGCTTGGCCAGGCGGGACTTGCGACGGGCCGCCTGGTTCTTGTGGATGACGCCCTTGCTGGCCGCCTTGTCGAGGCGCTTGATGGCCAGGCGGGTCAGCTCGTCCGCGTTCTCGGCGCCCTCGTCGGCCGCGGTGGTGGCGGCCTTGGTGCGCGTCTTCAGCTCGGAGCGGACGGCCTTGTTGCGGACGCGGCGCTTCTCGTTCTGCTTGTTGCGCTTGATCTGGCTCTTGATGTTGGCCACGAGGTGATCCTGTTTGGGTCTGCGAACCGGCACTCGGAGCCACAGGGGCGCACGAGACGGCCCGGTGATGATAGCGGGCGCACCACCCGGAGTCACACTCGCGCCGGCGGGGTGGGCGGGATCAGGTCCCTCGTCGGGCACACTTTGGTCCGACCTGTCCGCCGGACGGGTCCGATCCGCACCAGCAGGAAGCGACGTCTCCACCAGTGCCCGACCCCTCCGCCGGCCTCGGCCGGTTCCGCAACCTCTCGATCATCGCCCACATCGATCACGGCAAGAGCACGCTGGCCGACCGCATGCTCGAGATCTGCGGCGCCGTCGACCCGCGCGACATGCGGGCCCAGTACCTCGACTCGATGGACCTCGAGCGCGAGCGGGGCATCACGATCAAGCTGCAGAGCGTCCGCCTCGACTACCGCGACCACGTCATCAACCTCATCGACACGCCCGGCCACGTCGACTTCGGCTACGAGGTGTCGCGCTCGTTGGCCGCCTGCGAGGGCGTCATCCTGCTCGTCGACGCGGCCCAGGGGATCGAGGCGCAGACCCTGGCCAACTGCTACCTGGCGCTCGAGCACGACCTCGAGATCGTGGCCGCGCTCAACAAGATCGACCTGCCCGCGGCCGACCCCGACCGCTACGCGGCCGAGATCGAGAACGTCCTCGGCATCCCGGCCGACGGACATCCTGCGCATCAGCGCCAAGACGGGCGAGGGCGTGCCCGAGCTGCTCGACGCCGTGATCGAGCGCATCCCGGCGCCCGTCGGCGACGCCGACGCGCCGCTGCAGGCGCCTGATCTTCGACTCGCACTTCGACCAGTACCGCGGCGTGGTCAGCTCGGTCCGGGTCATGAACGGACGGCTGCGCACCGGGCAGCCGCGCTGCAGTTCGTGCAGGCCGCGCGCCATCCACGACGCCGACGAGGTCGGGGTGCGCCGGCCCGACCCGACGCCGGTGGCCGAGCTCGGGCCCGGCGAGGTCGGCTACCTGATCGCCGGCATCAAGGACGTGGGCGAGGCCCGCTCGGGCGAGACGGTCACCGAGGCGGCGACGGCCGGGCCCGGCGCTCGAGGGCTACCGCGATCCGAAGCCGATGGTGTTCTGCGGCCTCTACCCGGTCGACGGCGACGAGTTCGCCAGCCTCCGCGAGGCGCTCGAGAAGCTGCGGCTCAACGACGCCAGCTTCACCTACGCGCCCGAGACGTCGGGCGCGCTCGGCTTCGGGTTCCGCTGCGGCTTCCTCGGTCTGCTCCACATGGAGATCATCCGCGAGCGCCTCGAGCGCGAGTTCGACCTCAGCCTGATCGCCACCGCCCCGTCGGTCGAGTACCGCGTGCACGCGATCGGCGGGCGACGAGCTGGTCGTCGACAACCCGAGCGACATGCCGGCGGCCACGCGAGATCGACTGGATCGAGGAGCCGTTCCTGGCCACGACCATCCTCACCCCGACGACCTACACGGGCACGCTGATGGAGCTGTGCCAGTCGCGCCGGGGCGAGATGCAGAAGCTCGAGTACCTGTCGCCCGAGCGCGTCGAGCTCGTCTACCGGCTGCCGCTGGCCGAGGTGGTGATCGACTTCTTCGACCAGATGAAGAGCCGGACCCAGGGCTACGCCAGCCTCGACTACGAGCCCGACGGCTACGAGCGCTCGAACCTGGTCAAGGTCGACATCCTGCTCAACGGCGTGCCGGTCGACGCGTTCAGCACGATCGTGCACCGCGACAAGGCCGACGACTACGGCCGGCGGATGAGCGAGAAGCTGCGCGGAGCTGATCCCGCGCCAGATGTTCGACGTGCCCATCCAGGCCGCCATCGGCGGCCGGATCATCAGCCGCGAGACGGTCAAGGCCAAGCGCAAGGACGTGCTGGCCAAGTGCTACGGCGGTGACATCTCCCGCAAGCGCAAGCTCCTCGAGAAGCAGAAGGCAGGGCAAGAAGCGCATGAAGAACATCGGCCGCGTCGAGGTGCCACAAGAGGCCTTCATCGCCGCGCTGCGCCTCGACGACTGACCGACGGCGCGGTCGGGCGCCCATCGGGACGCCGGTCGGCGGTGGACCGGGCGGGTCGGGGCCGCGAGACGAAGGCCAGCACTCGGTAGCATCGAGTGCTAGCCGCTCTTCGGACCGCGGCGTCCCACCATGGCTGATCCCACCCACCTCCACGACGAGCCCGACCAGCTCGACGAGCGCAAGGCGACGGTGCTCCGCGCCGTGGTCGCGAGCTACATCGAGACGGCGCAGCCGGTCGGATCGGGCCACGTCGCCCGGGCGCCCGGCGTGACCGTCTCGCCGGCCACGGTGCGCAACGACATGGCCGTGCTCGAGCAGGAGGGCTACCTGCACCAGCCCCACACGAGCGCCGGTCGGGTGCCCACCGACAAGGGCTACCGCTTCTTCGTCGACCGGCTCGACGCCGTCGCCTCGCTGGCTGCGGCCGACACCCGCCAGGTCCGGTCGTTCTTCGCCGAGGCCCACGGCGAGCTCGAGCAGATGCTGGCCGACACCAGCCGGCTGCTGTCCGACCTGACCCGCTACGCCGCGGTGGTCGTCGGCCCGCCGGCCGAGGCGGCGACGGTCCGGTCGGTGCAGCTGGTGGGGCTGGCGCCCCGGGTCGCGCTGGTCGTCGTCGTGCTGTCCAACGGCGCGGTCGACAAGCACACCCTCGAGCTCGACGGCGACGTCGACGACGCCGCCCTCGCCGCGGCCGGCGGCGTGGCTGGCCGAGCGCCTCACCGGGCGAGCCGCTGGCCGCGGCCGACGCTCGACGTCGAGCTCGACGACACGGCACGCGACGCTGCTGCGCAGCGCGGTGGGCGCCGCCCTGCGGTCGCGCTCGGCGGCCGACCGACGCGTCGAGCCGACCACGTCTACATCGGCGGCGCCTCGCGCATGGCGTCGGCCTTCGACGCGGTCGACACCGTGAGCGAGGTGCTGCACATCCTCGAGCAGCAGTACGTGGTCGTGACGCTGCTCCAGGACGTGCTCGACCGCGGGCCTCCACGTCGCCATCGGCACCGAGACCGGCATGGCTCCGCTGGCCGACTGCTCGGTCGTCGTGGCGCCCTACGAGATCGACGGCGAGCCGCTCGGCACCATCGGCGTGCTCGGACCCGACCCGCATGAACTACCCGCAGGCCCTGGCCGCGGTCGCCGTCGTCGGCCAGCGGCTCGGTCGCCACCTGAGCGAGGGCTGACCGTGCCGCCCGCGTCCTCGACGACTACTACGAGCTGCTCGAGGTCGGCCGCGACGCCAGCCCGGACGAGATCAAGCGCGTCGTTCCGCCGGCTGGCCCGCGAGCTGCATCCCGACGCCAACCCGGGCGATCGCCGAGGCCGAGGCCCGCTTCAAGGAGGTCGCGCTGGCCTACGAGACGCTGAGCGATCCCGAGCGGCGCCAGCGCTACGACCAGTTCGGACCCGAGGGCGCCGCGGGTGGCATGTCCGCCGGGTTCTCGGGTGGGCTGGGCGACCTGTTCGACGCCTTCTTCGGCGGGAACCCGTTCGGGGGTGGCCCGGCCGAGCGCGGTCCGGAACCGCGGCGTCGACCTCGAGGCCGTGATCGACCTCGCTTCGAGGAGGCCGTCTTCGGCACCCAGGCGCCGGTCACCGTGCGCACCGCGGTGGCCTGCGACGACTGCGAGGCCACCGGCGCGGCGCCCGGCACCTCGGCCACGACGTGCCCCGAGTGCGGCGGCGGCGGCCAGGTGCGCCGGGTCCGCCAGTCGCTGCTCGGCCAGATGGTCACCGCCAGTCCCTGCCCCCGCTGCGGCGGCCTCGGCACGGTGCGTCGAGCACCCGTGCCCGACCTGTCGGCGGCGAGGGCCGGCGCTCCGACGCGGTCACCTACACCGTCGACGTGCCCGCCGGCATCGACGCCGGCTCGACGCTGCGCCTCACCGGTCGGGGTGCGGTCGGCCCCCGCGGCGGCGGCCTCGGCGACCTCTACGTGCACGTCCGGGTCCGACCCCACGAGCGGTTCGTGCGCCACGGCTACGACCTGGTCCACGAGCTGCACCTGCCCGATGGCGCAGGCCGCGCTCGGCGCCCACCTCGCCTTCGAGACCCTCGACGGCACCGAGGACCTCGTCGATCCCGCGGGGCACCCAGACCGGGCGCGTCTTCCGCCTGCGCGGCCGGGGCGTCCCCCACGTCGAGGGCCGGGGCCGCGGCGACCTGCTGGTGCAGGTGGTCGTCGACACGCCCACCGAGCTGACCGACGAGCAGGAGCAGATGCTGCGGGCCTTCGCCGAGGCGCGGGGCGACGAGGTCGGTCCGGCCGACACGGGCCTGCTGTCCAAGATCCGCTCGGCCTTCCGGTAGCGGCGGGCGCTCGGCCGTGCCCGGCCGGCCCGCACGTCTTCGTCGACGACCTCGACCCAGCCCGTGGTCGGCGAGGACGACCGCCACCACCTCGAGCGCGTGCTCCGGTTGCGGCACGGCGACCCGCTGACGGTGTCGGACGGCCGTGGCTGCTGGCGGGCGTGCCGGTTCGGCCCCGGACTCGAGCCGGTGGGCGAGGTCGGCCACGTCGCCGCCGTCGGGCCGCCCTCACCGTCGGCTTCGCGCTGGTCAAGGGCGAGCGCCCCGAGCTGATCGTGCAGAAGCTGACCGAGCTCGGCATCGACCGGATCGTCCCGTTCGTGGCCGAGCGCTCGGTGGTGCGCTGGGACGGCGACCGGGCCGCCGGCCACGTCGAGCGGCTCCGCCGGGTCGCCCGGGAGGCGGCGATGCAGTCGCGGCGGTGCTGGCTCCCCGAGGTCGTCGGTCGCCGTCGGCTTCGCCGGAGGTCGCTGGCCGCAGGCGACCCGGTCCGCGGCCGTGCGCGCTGGCCGAGCCGGGACGGCGACCCCCCGTCGGTGACGCACGACCACCGTCCTGGTGGGACCCGAAGGGCGGCTGGACCGACGAGGAGCCGGGCGTCGTGGCCGGTCGGGTCGGCCTGGGCCAGCACGTCCTGCGGGTCGAAACGGCCGCCATCGCCGCGGGTACCCTGATGACCGCCCTGCGCTCGGGGTTGGTGAAACCTGCGGAAACCGCTGGTTGACAGTCAGGATGCCCACTCAACGTGACCACCCGATGCGTGGCGTGGTACCCCATCGGGGCTGGACGGGGTTGGGACCTCGGGCCGGCTTCGAGGGAACGGATCGGGTCGCAGGAGAGGTGAGACGATGATCAACGTGACGGGTGACGAGGCCAGCGGGGGCTGATCGTTCCGACCGCGTACGGTCGGAGGTCGGCGAGCGCCTGCGTCTGATCCGGCGGCAGAAGCGGCTGTCGCTGCAGGAGGTCGAGGCCTCGTCGGGCCAGGAGTTCAAGGCATCGGTGCTCGGTGCCTACGAGCGCGGCGAGCGGGCCATCTCGGTGCCGCGCCTGCAGCGCCTGGCCCGCTTCTACAACGTGCCGGTCGACCAGCTGCTGCCCGTCCGACGACGGCCCGGCGCTTCGCCGGCGACGGCACGACCGCGGCGCCGGCGGTCGACGCGATCGGTGACCATCGACCTGCGCTCGCCTCGAGCGGCTGGGCGGGGCCGAGGCCGACATGCTCAGCCGCTACCTGACGATGATCCAGCTGCAGCGTCAGGACTTCAACGGCCGGATGCTGACCATCCGCCGCGACGACCTGCGGGCCATCGCCTGCATCCTCGGCGTGACCTACGAGGGCGCCGGCGGCCGCCTCGACTCGCTCGGTCTCAGCCTCAGCGTCTGAGCGGCACGCGACCGGCCGGTCGTCGCCGGCCTCGGGGACTCGGCGTCTACGTCCACATCCCCTTCTGCGCGCGCCGCTGCGACTACTGCGCGTTCGCGACCTGGACCGACCGCGCCCACCTGATCGACGACTACCTCGACGCCGTGGTCGTCGAGCTCGGGCGGGCGCTCGACGACGAGTGGCTGGCCGGACATCCGGCCGGGATCACCTCGGTGTTCTTCGGCGGCGGCACGCCCGTCGCTGGTGCCGGCCGACGGTCTGATGCGCGTGCTGGCCGCCATCCCGCTGGCCCCCGGTGCCGAGGTCACCGTCGAGTGCAACCCCGACACGGTGACCGGCGCACTGCTCGACACCTACCGGCTGGGCGGCGTCAACCGGCTGTCGTTCGGCGTGCAGTCGATGGTGCCCCACGTGCTCGCCGCGCTCGGGCGGACCCACGACCCCGAAGCGGTGGCGCGCGCGGTCGGGCTCGCTCGCCGCGCCGGGTTCGACGATCTGAACCTCGACCTCATCTACGGCGGAGCCGGCGAGTCGCTCGACGACTGGCGGATCACGCTCGAGCGGCGCGCTCGAGCTCGAGCCCGACCACGTCGAGCGCGTACGCCCTCACCGTCGAGCCCGGCACGCCGCTGGCCGACGACCCGACGCGCCATCCCGACGACGACGACCAGGCCGACAAGTACGAGCTGGCCACCGAGCGGCTGGGCGCGGCCGGTCTCGACTGGTACGAGATCTCCAACTGGGCCCGGCCCGGCCACGAGTGCCGCCACAACCAGCTGTACTGGGAGCCAGGGCGACTACCTGGGCGTCGGGTGCGCCGCCCACTCGCACCGCGGTGGCCGCCGGTGGTGGAACGTCCGCACGCCCGAGCGCTACATCGAGCTGGTCGGGTCGGGCCGGTCCACCGAGTCGGCCGGCGAGACCCTGTCCGACGCGACGCGCCACATCGAGGGCCTGCAGCTGGCCCTGCGGACCTCGGAGGGCGTGCCGGCCGAGGCGCTGCCCCTCGACGCCGGAGAGCTCGACGGCCTGGTCGAGGTCGAGGCCGGTCGGGCCCGGCTCACGGTGGCCGGCCGACTGCTGGCCAACGAGGTGTCGGTGCGCCTGCGCTGACGCTCCGGCCGGGCGCGGCGGCGCAGATCGGCTCAGCCAGATGGGACCGGGGGCAGCACGAACTGCTGGCCCGGGTACACGAGGTCGGCGTCGCCGCGCACCACGAAGACGTCGCGGTTGGTCGCGATGATCGCGTCGACGTAGCCGGCGATGGCCGAATCGGACGCGGGACGGCCCCAACTCGAGGCGAGCGTGCGACTGGCCACCCGCCACAGGTGGTCGCCGGGCCGGATCGTCCACACCCGACCGTCGGCGTCACGCCCGGGTCGGGCCGGGGGTCGCTGGCTCGACACCGGGCGGGCCGGTGGACTCGTCGGCTGACTGGGCGGAGGACCAGGCGCCGGGCGGGGCGGATCGTCGGGCCGCACGGTCGCTCGCGGGGTGCTCGGCGCGACCACGTGCATGACCGGCGGAGGCGTCGGTCCGCCGCCGACCACCCGCATCACCACGGGAGCGGGAGCGGTGGCGCCCACCGGATGGGCGATCGACGCGCCGACGAGCGACGCGGCCAGCCCGGCGCCTGCCACCCGCCGCACGACGCCGGTGGCCCACGGCAGCCGCACCGCCGGCCAGCGGGCGCGGGCGTCGCGCCGGTCGGCGCCATCGCTCTGGCCGATCAGCTCGACGCCGCCGCCGCCCAGTTCGACCAGCGCTGCCAACAGCAGATAGGTCGCGGCCATCACTGCTGCGATGCGCACGCTGCCCATGGCCACTGCCGGCGCCGTGACGGGGCCCGACCAGGCGATGGGGGCGGCACCGGACACCACGAGCTCGGGCCCGGCCACCGCGCTCGCCGACGACACCAGTGCCACGATGGTCGCCGCCAGCCCGACGGCGAGGCCGCCCAACCGCGCCAGGCGCACGAGCGCGGGTCGGGGGCGTGGCCCGCTCACGCCTGGCCCGGATCGACGCGCATCGATCGACCATCCGGCGCGACTGCGTCGGCCAGCAGGCAGCCGTGCGCGTCGGTCGCCGTGGCGAGGTGCGAACCGGGCGCCACCCGTCCGGCAGCCGTGCCCGTGAGGTCGTGGCCGACGGTGGCCCACCCCGTGAAGGCGAACAGCTCACCGCTGGCCGGCCGCAGCACGAGTGCCCGAACCGCGCCCCGGCACCCCCAGTCGCCGGCGACGACGTCGTCACCCGGCGCCCCGACCTGGTAGCGGGTGCCGCCGATGGTCACGAGGCCCTCGTGGGCGACCACCGCCTGAGCAGCCGGTCGCGTGCCGTCCGACGCCATGATCGCAATGGTCGTCGGCCCGGCGACGGGAGCGAGGAGAGGGCGCGAGCCGACCGGGCGCACGCTCGACGGCGGAGCCGGCGGCCAGGCTCAGGCCGCCCCAGATGATGGCGGCCACCCCAGCGACCGCGGCCGCCACCGTGAGCACGCGTGGGGCGCGCCGGCGTGAGGCGGGTGCATCGGTGGGACGGAGCCGCGCGAAGGGGTCCGGCGCCGGCGCCGGCCCGTCTTCTGGTGGCGCCTCGCCCTGCGCGCTCGAGGTCTCGTCCGGGTGACGCCGGGGCAGGGGAGCCTGAACCAGACGGTCGGGCAACTCGTCCTCGATGGCGCGCGCCAGGCGGCGAGCGGTGGGGATGCGTCCCTCGGAGGTCGCCCGTAGCAGTCGGGTCAGCTCGCCGCCCTCACGGCCCCGGTGCGCGCCCGCCGCGGCCCCACGTCGCGGGCGCGAGCCACCCCGGCCGGTGAGCGTGGCCGTGACCAGCTTGGCCAGCGCGGCGACGTCGTCGGAGGGCCGGAGGGCGTCGCCACCGTCGACCGCCTCGCCGGCCTCGCCCGCCCGATCGAAGCGAGCCAGCGTCGGGCGCCGGTCGGGCCCGACCAGGATCGCCTCGGCGGTGAGGCCGGCGTGGACGATGCCCAGTCCGTGCAGGTCGGCGAGCGTCTCGCCCGCGGCGGCGAGCACCTCGAGCGCCAGACCCGGCTGGGTGGCCAGGCTGGTGAGGGTCTCGGTGGAGGGGAGCGAGAGCACCAGCCCGGCACCGTCGGGATCGCTCGACACGATCTCGACCACACCCGGGTGGCGAGCCAGTTCGAGCATCCGCGCCTCGTGTCGCAGGCGGGCCCGGTCGCCGTCGTCGTCGCCCCGTCGGACCAGGACCGGCCGCCCCGCCGCGTCGGTGGACCGGTGCTCGTGGATCATGGCCGCCGCCGGCGCCGCATGCAGCCGATGCTACCGAGATGGTCTGAAAAACGCCAGAAGTATTGAAATCAGGCTGAATCAGACCGCGAGTGGTCTTCAGCCCTCTCCGCGGGGATCCACGAGCTCGTCGAGGGCGCCCAGGCGGCTGAGCTGGCCGAGCAGTGCGCTCACATCGGCCCGGATGGTCGTCTCGGGCGCTGGATAGCGCTCGGAGAGGGCGGCGACCAGCTCATCGAGGCTGTGGGGGCGCTCGAGCAGGGACCAGACCTCCTGCCCGGACCCGACGATCGTGACGGGTGCGGGGGCCGCCGGGGCGAAGATCACCACCCCACGCAGGGTGGTGCGCCAGGCGACATCAGGGCGCCGCCGCCACCGGCGGTGAGCAGGCTGGACCTCGGGCTCGCCCATCGTCACGGTCGGCATGGTAGGTCCGGAGGATCCTCAAGCCGGGACCGGCGGAGGCCGAAAGATCCCTGATGGGCGCGAGATGGCGCAGTACTCTTCCTTCCGCACCCCGTCTTTGCTAAGGTGCCGGGCAGGAAAAGTCCCTAGCGGGCCAAGCGTAGGAGACCGATGAACGACGGCCAGAGTGGTGATGAGGCAACGACGGGCGAGCCCGTCGAGCGCGGCCTCGGCGAGCACTCCCTCGACCGACGATCGCTGATCAAGAAGGTCGGCATCGCCGGCGCGGCCGCGTGGGTCGCCCCGGTCGTCATCGAGTCCCTGATCTCGCCGGCTTCGGCCGCCTCGATCCCGCCGGGCACCTACCGGCTGCGGCTCAGCTCCGAGCGGTGCAACCCGACGCCGCTGCTCGCCCCCGACGCGGTCGCGCCGCCTCCGATGTGCTCGCCCCTCGCCAGCGACTTCCCGCACACCGACTTCGCGATCACGACGCAGTCGCAGCTCGACGCGTTCGACATCGTGATCAGCAACTGCAGCCGGCGCTACGCCATCCACGCTCACCACCACCAACCCCAAGGTGACCTTCACCGAGGCCGGTGCGGGTGCGGGCAACCCTCGCTTCCAGGGTCGGTGCAACCCGCCGACGACGCTGGCGCCGACCGACGTGATCTGGGACGGCGTGCGCCCGTCCGACCGCAACGGCTACTTCATCATCATCAACGTCACCGCCTGATCTCGAACAGTCGGCGGTCGGCTCGGCTCGACCGCGTTCACGAGGTCAGTCGAGTCGGCCCAGGTGTTGACGGACGCGTCGTGCCGCGCCCACCAGCCGGTGGCGCGCCGGACCGGTGAGCGTTCGCCACGCCCGGCGCACGTGGTCCGTCCAGCTCCATCGGCGCTCGGACAGGTACGCGCGCTGGGGTGACACGAGCGCCAGCACGTAGCCGGCGCGGGCCCGCCAGCCCGACAGGACGACGACGCCGGCCAGCTGGCGCCAGTACACGTACCCCGGACGCCGATGGGCGGCCAGCAGCATCCGCGAGCGACGGTCGGGCGTCGTGGACCCGGCCCAGCTCGACCAGAGGGTCGGGGCGCGACCCCGGGATCGGCAGGCCAGGCCGAGCCGCCCGGCCGCGTGGAGCACCGCCTCGGCCACGCACGGCGGTGGCCTGCCAGCGGGCGGCTGCGGCGATGACCTCGTCGGGTGGGGCCTCGCCGGCATCGAGCATCTGGACCACGTCGCGCCAGCGACGCGAGGCGGGGCGGGATGTCGGTGACCGTGGCCTGGTAGCAGGCGAGCAGCAGGGTGGCCACCGGTCCGGGGGTGGGGAACGTCCGGCCGTCGACGAGGATCTCGCCCGGCCTCGGCGAAGAGCTCGTCGAGCGGGATGGCCAGGCCGAGCGCGCCGGCGACCGGGCGTGCGGTGCACGTCGATCTCGAGGCCCGTCGGGAGCGACGGGGTGGGCGCGGCTGCGCAGCAGCGTCTCCTTGCCGAAGCGCTCGTCGAAGCCGGGACGCAGCTCGGTCGGCGCCGGTCGCGCCGAGCACCTCGGCTCAACAGCTCGGAGGCCGGCCGGATCGACCGGCCGGGCACGACGAGGTCGAGATCGGCGAAGAGGCGCTGCGAGGGATCGGGGTACCAGCGGTGGGCGATGGCCGGACCCTTGATGAGCAGGAACGGGATGGCGGCCGCGTCGAGCGCATCGGCCGCACGCAGCAGCGTCCGCTCGAGGCGCAGGTCGTGTGCGCACCAGCCCTCGTGCGCGTCGGCCAGCACGGTCGAGTTGCTCGTCGTCGAGGGACGAGCGCGCCGTCGGCGACCGCGGCGGCCAGCAGGCCGAGCACGCGCTGCGACTCGGCCAGGCGCACCGTGCGGGCCCAGGCCAGCGAGTCGTCCCGACGGGGCTCGGGGATCGTCGGCGCGCCGCGTCAGGCCGTGGGCGGTCGCGGCTCGCACGATCCGCCAGGCGAGCGGGTCGGCCAGGACCGCCGACTCGGTGCGGCGTCGACGGCCGGTCGGTCACGGTCTGCGGAGGTCGGCACCGCTCAGGCGAGGCTTGGAGCGATCGTGCCAGGACGCCTCGCGGCGCGGGCGGTGCCACTTCGTCAGCGACAACGGCACGAAGAGAAAGGGCAGGACCTGCACCCGCTCGCGGGTCAGGATGCCGAAGTTGGCGATGGCCGAGAAGGCGTAGCCGAACATCAGGATGTAGGCGAGTGCGAACGTGACGTAGGCCTCGGAGCGCAGGACGTGGAAGGCGCCCACCAGGCGGCGCCAGCCCACGATGGTGATCAGCAGCAGCGCGAACCGCCTCGAGCGAGGCGGCCAGGCCCGAGAGCGCTGCGCAGCTCGCCGGGCAGCGGCCGGAAGCAGCACCGTGAACACGGCCAGCGGGTAGCCGATGGGCGAGTTGGGGTTGACCGGGTGGAAGGCCGAGTTGCCCTCGGTGGTCTTGGCCTGGGTGGCGCTGACAGCGCGGTCGAGACCCCGCCGGCGCTGAGATCGTCGACCTTGAGGAAGTGGGCGGTCTGGGGCGCCAGCACGCGCGCCGGCGACCAGCAGCAGCACGATGCCGAGGGCCTTGGTGATGCCGCCCAGGGTGAGCGAGCCGGGAACGCGACGGCTGTCGCGCCGGCCGACAGGAAGGCGACGGCGATGGCGACGAAGACGAGCAGCGCGACACGTGGGGGCGCACGATGGCGGCGCCGAAGAGCCCGATGCCGATCAGCAGGTAGCCGCCCCGGTTGCGGGTCAGCAGCTTGGCGGCTCCGAGCGCGGCGATGGCGATGGTGATCGCCATCCACGCGTCCTTGCCGATGCTCGACGGCCAGAACAGGATCGACGGCCAGAGCAAGACGAAGCGGGCGTAGCGGACCTTGTTGCCGTTGGGCACCGCGATCACGAATGCCCGGTACAGGAACCAGCTGGCCCAGAAGGACAGGAACGTGAAGATCGTGGTGGTGCCGAAGAAGTTCGAGTCGGTGAACAGGTGGGCCAGGCCGGTGATGTAGCGGACGCCGCCGGTTCCGGGCACCGAGGCGCCGACCACGCGACGTGGAAGAAGTTGAGGTCGCGGAAGCTGTCGGCCAGCCGGGCGCCCTCCTTGTTGTAGACGACGGCGTCGACGGGGTTGAGGAAGCGCACGAACGACGAGCATCAGGCGCAGGCCGATCGAGGTCAGCAGCAGGCCGCGGAGGTCGAAGGACTTCTCGGCGTTGAGCTTGCCTGTTGAGTGCCAGCAGCGTCAAGCAGATCAGCACCGGCGCGACGATCAGGCCTCGCCGGTGTGCGGTTGCCGCGACCCACTCGCCGAGGCCGAAGATCAGCATCGCCGCCAGCATCGTGAGCAGGCCGAGACGCCTGCCAGCCCGACTGCGTGGTCTTCGGCTTGGCCGTCATGCGCCGCACCGGTGGCCGGGCCAGCGGCACGCGGTAGCCGGCCGGGATCCTGCGGGGTCTCGCCGGCGGGGTCATTCGTCCTTGGGTTGGGTCGACGACGAGCCGCCCGAGCCGCCCGAACCCTGGAGCTCGACCTCGAGGCTCTCGGCGTCACCGGCGGTCGAGGCTCGCGGCGACGGGGCGCCGCTCGGTCGCGTGCCTGGCTGAGGTCGTCGGCGCGCACCAGCAGGTCGAGCGGATGCGACTCGGCTTCGGCGTCGGCTGGGGTCGCGACCCTCCTCGGTGGCGTAGTAGTAGTACTGCGCGCTCGGGCACGTAGCGGGCGCCGAGCAGGGCCACGCCGGCCACGGTGGCCTCGAGACGGTGCAGCACCTCGGTGGCGCGCTGGGCGTTGGGCCGCGTGGTGCGTGCCCGCCCGGGCCACGAGCACGACCAGGTCGGCGACGCGGATCAGCTCGCTGGCGTCGTTGGTGGAGAGCAGCGGGGCGGTGTCGAGCAGGATGATGTCGAAGATCCCGCGGGCCGCCTCGATGACGCGGCGCTGGGCGGCGGTGACCTCGGCCGGGTTGGGGTGGGTCGACGACAGCACGTTGTTGACCATGCGCACGCCGGGCACGTCGCTCTGCACGACCTTGCGGGGCTCGTCGGAACCACCGAGGTAGCGGTGCAGGCGTGGCCGGCGGAAGTCGCAGTTGATGACGAGCACCGAGTACTCGGCCTCGGCGAACACCGCGGCCAGGTTGGCGACGGTGGTGGTCTTGCCCTCGGAGGGGCCGGCCGAGGTGACCAGGATGACCTGGGACATGTGCGACTCGCCGTCGGCGCCCGGCTGGCTCTCGGTCACCGCCTGCGCGGTCTGGCGCAGGAACACGATGGAGGACCGCAGGCTGCGGTAGGCCTCGGCCGTGCGGGACATCGGGTGGGTGTACGAGAGGATCTCGGTGTCGTTGCGCTGGGCGCGGGTGAGCGGCGGGACCTCGGCCAGCACGCGGCAGGTCGAAGGCCATCTCGGTCTCTTCCTTGGTCTGCAGGCGGGTGTCGAGTCGCTCGATGACGAAGGCGAGGACGAGGCCGATCATGAGCCCGACGAAGCCGCCGATGAGGCCACGGGGGATCGGTCCCGACGGGATCTTCGACTTGGTGGTGGTGCTCGAGTCGAGGGCCGTCTCGGGGTTCTTGACGTTCTGGCTCAGTGTGACGTTGTTGTTCTGCAGCTGCCCGTTGTGCAGGAACGTCGGAGTACGCGGCCGAGCTGATCGGGATCGGCTCGGGGCCCTGCAGCACCGAGAGGATGTTGCCCGGCGGCTGGCCGAGCCCCTGCAGCTGTCTCGTCGTCGAGCCGGTACTGGTTGATGAGAGCCTGAAGCTGCTGGCCCTGCACCGAGTTGGCGGTTGGGGTTGGCGGCGGTCAGGGTGGTGATCTGGTTGGTCAGCCCGTTCATCGTCGCCGACAACGAGTCGAGGCCGTCGGTGTACGAGGACACGTTCTTGCGCGTTGACGAACTTGGCCAGGCCGTTGCACCACGGCGTTGGCCAGGTTGTTGGTGTCGGTGTCGGACGAGCCGACCGCCGTGATGCGGATGGTGGCCTGGTTCGGGTCGGTCACCGACAGGATGCGCGTCGTCAGCGTGTCGACGTCGGTGTGCCGGGCCTGCGCGATGCTCGGCCGGCACGTCGCCGGTGGTGGCCAGCAGACCCATCTGGCTGATGGCGGTGAAGGCCCCACCCTTCTGGTTGATCTGGCTGGCGTCGTAGTAGAGGACGCAGGTGGCCCGCCAGTAGGTGGTGCTCGAGGCCGTCTTCTTGTGTCCGAGCCCGGCGCCGGCGCCGAGCACGAGGCCGACCAGGAAGCAGGCGAGGATCAGCACCCATCGGCGCCGGACGGTCCTCACGTACTGGATGGGCTCCATGCAGGTCTCCCGCGGGGCCGGGGGCCGCGGCCCGGGTCGATTCGTTGGACTGGAACGCCGGGTCAGAGGGGGTGAATCGGTCCTCGGCGGCGGTGCGGCGCGATCGGAGATCCTACACCGGCGGCCCGACGGCCTCTGATCATGCCGGGTGTTGGACGACGGCCCGCGTGAGACCCCGGACCGCCACGCGGGAGGGCCGGATCCGCAGCGAGCGGACATAGGAGCGTCGGGACGTGGCCCAGTCGCCCTCCAGCAGGGCCAGGTGGCCCATCCGGGCCCATCGGAAGGCCAGGGCGCTCGGATGGGCCTGGAAGTACTCGGCGTGGTGCTCGACGAGGTGGCCGCTGAGTCGGATCCTCGAGGTCACGTCGGTGCCGTTGGTCCGGGCTCCCGTGTGCCGGCGCCGCTCGTAGCCGAGTCGCTCGATGGTCGCCACCGTGCCGTTGGCGGCCATCCGGAGCCACCATTCGACGTCCTCGACCGCCGAATAGGTCTCGTCGAAGGGGACCAGACGGTCGGCGCGCACCGCGGTCGCCCCGAGCTGGGGGGTGGTGGCGTCGAGGATGCAGCCCGACACGTCCCCCTGCAGCCGCCGTCCCTGGACGATCGGGTCCGGACCGTCCTCGTCGAACCAGCGGCTCCAGCAGAGGGCGATGTCGGCGCGAGCGAGGGCTTCGGCGGCCAACTCGAGCCGCAGGGGGGTGAACCGGTCGTCGTCGTCGAGAAAGGCCACGTAGCGCCCCCGGGCGGCCGCGATCCCGGTGTTGCGGGCCGCGGCCGGCCCGCCCGAGGTCGGGCGGTGAACGAGACGGATCCGCGGATCGGTGGTGGTCAGCTCGGCACCCGCGCCGTCGTCGACCACGATGCACTCCCAGTCGGTCCGCGTCTGGGCCAGCACCGAGGCCACCGCCTCGCTCAACAGCTCGGGCCGACCGAGGGTCGGGATCACCACGGAGAAGGTGGGAGCATCGTCGCCCGGTGACGGGGGATGCGCAGAAGCAGTGCTATCCATGGCGGGCGTGCGCATTGTGTACCTGATCCCGAGCCTGGACGGAAGCGGCGGGGCGGAGCGGGCGATCGCCGGCCTCGTCGGCCCGTTGACCGCGCGTGACGTGGCACTCGCACGTCGTGACCTTCGGCGGGGCCAGGGACCAGTCACCGTCGAGTCTGGTGGCCGAGGCCGAGTCGGCGGGGGCCACCGTCTCGATGCTCGGCCGGGGTGGTCGGGTGGCGCAGATCCGGCAGGTCCGGGCCCTGGTGGCCGACCGCCGGCCCGATCTCGTGCACACGACGCTGTTCGACGCCGACGTGGTCGGGCGCGTCGGCGGGCGCCTGGCGCGGACGCCGGTCGTGTCGAGCCTGGTCAACGTGGCCTACGGGCCCGAGCAGCGGGCCAACCCGGCGCTCGGCCGTGGAAGGTCGAGGCCGTCCGCGTCGTCGACCGGGCCACCGCGCTCGGTGTTCGGCGCTTCCACGCGCTGTCGCCCCACGTCGCCGAGGTGATGGGGCACCGCCTCGGGATCCGGTCCGATCGCATCGACGTGATCCCACGCGGTCGCGACGCCGACGCTCCTGGGCGCGGCCCGAGCCCGAGCGCCGGGCGCGGGTCCGGCGCTCGCTCGGGGTGCGCCGACGATCAGGTCCTGGTCGTGGCCGCCGCCCGCCACGAGTTCCAGAAGGGCCTCGACGTGCTGGTCGACGCCTGGCCCGCCGTGCGCCGCGAGCTCCCCGACGCGGCACTGGTCATCGGCGGCCGGCGCGGCAACGAGACGCCTCGCCTCGAACGGCCGTCGCCGCGCAGGGCGACGCCGCCGACATCGCGCCTCCTCGGGCCCGCGTGACGACGTCGCCGACCTGATGGTGGCGGCCGACGTGTTCGTGGTGCCGTCGCGGTGGGAGGGGTTCGGCAGCATCCTGGTCGAGGCCATGGCCCTCGGCGCGCCGCGTGGTGGCCAGCGACGTCGGGCCGGTGCCCGAGGTGGTCGGGCCCGCGCTGGGCCCGCCTCGTGACCGCCGGTCGTCCCGATGCGCTGGCCGCGGCGATCCTCGAGACGGTGCGCCAGGGTCCGGCCGAGGCGTCCCGCCGGGCCGAGGCCGCCACGACTCGGTTCGCCGCGTCGTTCAGCATCGACGTGGTGGCCGACGCCACCGTCGCCTTCTACCGGCGGGCCCTCGCAGTGACCGCAGGTCAGCCCCCCTGCGTCTGCCATCATGGATACCGTCCCCTGGTCCCAGCCGGACCCTGTCCATCGGCTCTGCAGATGACCCTCACCCCCCGTCCGGCCCGTCGCCGGTCCAGGTCGGCCGACCATGACCGATCGTCGCAAGTCGGTCCGTACGTCGTGGCGCGAGCTGCGGCCCTACCTCGGCGAGCTCGACGCGCAACCTCTGTGGTGCTCGGCGGCACCGCCATCGTCGGCGGCTTCGCCGAGGCGGCGATGATGGTGGCGATCGTCAAGATCGCGGCGAGCCTGGCCGGCAGCGGCGGGCAGCCATCAAGATCTACGGGTTCGACCTGTCGATCGACCAGCTGTTCTGGACGGCGACCGGCCTGCTGCTCGCTGCGCTTCGTCCTCAACATGATCAACGCCTGGCTGACGGCGCGGCTGAGCGCCGACGCGCTCACCATCGCCCGACGCGGCACGTTCCGCGACTTCGTCGCGCGCGTCGTGGGCGGTGCAGAGCAAGGAGCGCGAAGGCCACCTGCAGGAGCTGATGAGCAACCACGTCAACCGCGTGTCGCAGGCCGCGCTGACGCTGGCGCAGTGCACGGTGTCGGGCTTCAACTTCCTCGCGCTGATGCTCTCGGCCATCTTCATCAACCCGGTGGCGGCCATCGTGATCGTCGCTGGGCGTCGGCGCGATGTTCTTCATGCTGCGCCCGATGACGCGCACGGCCAAGCGCCGCTCGCGGGCCAACGCGGCCGCCAACGTCGACTACGTGGGCATGGTCTCCGAGAGCGTGACGCTGGCGCAGGAGGTGCGCACCTTCAACGTCGGCCCGTCGCTCGTCGACCGGGTCGACGACTTCGTCGACCGGGCCTCCGACCTCACCTTCCGGACCCGCATGCTGGCGCTGGCGATGCCGACGCTCTACCAGAACATCTCGATCGGCCTGGTGATCGCCGGCATGGCCGCCGTCTACGCCATCGGAGGCAGCGGCCGTCTCGTCGCTGGCCGCGGTCGTGTTGATCCTGGTGCGGGCGCTGTCCTACAGCCAGCAGCTGCAGACCAACTACCACGCGTCTGGCCGAGGCCGCGCCCTACCTCGAGGAGCTCGACGAGCGCCAGAACGATCTACCAGGGTTCGGTCGAGCAGACCGGCGACCGCGAGCTCAGCCACATCGGCCGGCTGGCCCTCGAGGACGTGTGGTTCGCCTACGTGCCCGGGCGTGCCGGTCCTGCGCGCGCGTCTCGTTCGACGTCGAGCCGGGCGAGGCCATCGGCATCGTCGGGCCGTCGGGCAGCGGCAAGTCGACGCTCGTGCAGCTGCTGCTGCGCCTGCGGCATCCGACCGCAGGGCGAGCTGCTGGTCGACGGCGAGAACGTCGACGAGGTCACGTTCGACTCGTGGTACCGCCGGATCGCGTTCGTGCCCCAGGAGCCACGGCTGTTCCAGGGCACGATCAGCGACAACATCCGCTTCTTCCGCGACGACCTCGACCAGGAGGCCATCGAGCGGGCGGCCAAGCTGGCCTACCTGCACGACGACGTCGTGTCGTGGGCCGACGGCTACGAAACGCTCGGTGGGCGAGCGCGGCGGCGCCGTGTCCGGCGGCCAGCGCCAGCGCATCGTGCTGGCCCGCGCCCTGGCCGAGGAGCCCGACGTGCTGATCCTCGACGAGCCGACCAGCGCGCTCGACATGAAGTCCGAGTCGCTCGTGCAGGACACCCTCGAGGGCCTCAAGGGTCACTCGACGATGTTCATCATCGCCCACCGCCTCTCGACGCTGAACGCACTGCGACCGGATCATGGTGCTCAGCAAGGGCGAGCTCCAGGGCTTCGACACCGCCGCCGAGCTGCGCCGCTCGAACCCGTTCTTCGCCGAGGCGGTCAAGCTCTCACAGCTGCGCTGACGGCTCGCCGCCGTCGGCGCTCAGAAGAGCTCGACGTCGCCCATGCCGAGCTGCCAGGCGGCCAGAGGAGGCTGGCGGGCGTCGTCGGCCACGCGCCGCCAGGTGAGGATCGGGACCCTGGCGGGGCACGCGCACCAGGTGGGCGCCGGCGATCGGCCGCCCGGCCGCGATCACGTAGTCGGCCCCGGTCGCCGATGCGATCTGCGCCACGAGCTCGCGCCCGCCGTGGGGGGCCAGCAGCTCGCACAGCACCGCCTCGACGGCCTGGCCCCGGCGCCGCAGCCGGAAGACCGCCAGGCCGTCGGCCACGCCGCCCTCGGCCGACCACGGCTCGGTAGTGCAGGGGCTCGAAGCGATACCGCCAGCGCAGGTGGGCCGGCGTGCGATCGGTGGTCAGGCGGTCGTGGTCGCCCTCGCCGCGCCGCGGCGCAGCCGCGGCCTCGGTCATGGTGGCCAGCAGGTCGTCGAGGGCGCGGTCGTCGGCCAGGGCGTCGTCGGCCGGCACCCCGCCTCGGTCTCGATCGACCACTTGTCGGCCGGGACCCGGGATCGCAGGACCCGGGCGGCGGACGGACACGTCGCGTGGACGCATGCTGATCGGCACCCGGCCGACGACCTGCCACCCCATCTTCAGGTAGCCGGGCCGGCTCTGGTCGTTGGGCGTGTTGAACACGAAGTCGACGCCCTCGTCGCGCAGTTCGTCGAGCGCGCCGAGCGTGAGCCGCGAGAAGATGCCCCGGCCCTGGAAGTCGGGATGGGTGGCGGTGTCGACCGCCCGGACGGCGGTGGACAGGCGGCCGTCGCCGCGGCGGAACCGTCCAGCGCAGGAACGTGCGGAAGCCGACCAGGCGGCCGCCGACGTGCGCCACCCACATCGGCGACACGCCGGCCGGGTTCTCGAAGTGCTTCCAGCGGAAGAACTCCTCGTTGGGATCGTCGGGCCGCCACCGCAGCGCGGCCTGGGCCAGCGCCAGCACGTCGGGCAGGTCGTCGGCGTCGGCCCGGCGGATCTCGACGTCGCCGCTCGGCGTGGTGTCGCGGTCCGACGGAGGGGGAGTGGACGCCACCGCGCCAGTATGTCCGAATGGCCCGGGGACGGCCGCCCGCTAGTGTCGCCCCGGTTGGATCGGACCCGAGGAGGCCCAGCCGGCGTGACCCCACCCCGAGTTGCCGGCCGCTCCCGCCCGCGGCTGGTGCACCTGACCACGACCGACATGTCGCTGGCCTGGCTGCTCGGTCCCCAGCTCGACGCCTTCGCCGCGCGCCGGCTACGAGGTGATCGGCGTGTCGGCGCCGGGCCCGTTCGTCGACGACCTCGAGCAGGCCGGCATCCGTCACGTGCCGCTGCGCCACGCGACCCGGGCCATGTCGCCGCGCCACGACGCTCGCGGCCACCGTCGAGCTCTACCGGCTGCTGCGCGACCTGCGCCCCGACATCCTGCACACCCACAACCCCAAGCCCGGCTGGTACGGCCGGCCGGCCGGCCGGGCGGCGCGGGTGCCGGTCGTCGTCAACACCGTGCACGGGCTCTACGCCCTGCCCGGCGACCCGCTGGCCAAGCGGGCCCTCGTCTACGCGCTCGAGCGGGCGCGCGGCGACCTGCTCGCAGGCCGAGCTCGTGCAGAACCCCGAGGACGTGCCCGTCCTGCAGCGCCTCGGTGTGCCCGCCGGCGGATCCGCCTGCTCGGCAACGGGATCGACCTCACCCGCTTCGACCCGGCCCGGCTTCGACGCCGCGGCGCGACGCCGACGCCCGCGCCGCGATGCGGTGCCCCGGACGACGTCGTCGTGGTCGGTGTCGTGGGTCGGCTGGTCGCCGAGAAGGGCATCGCCGAGGTGCTCGACGGCGGCACGCCTGCTCCACGGGACCACACCCGCCCTGCACTGGGCGCTGATCGGCCCGACCGAACCCGACAAGGCCGACGCCGTCGGCGCCGCCGCGCTGGCGCGGGCCTCGGACGACGGGGTGGCGGTGCTCGGTGAGCGCGACGACGTCGAGCGTCTCTACGCCGGGATGGACCTCTTCGTCCTGGCCTCGCACCGCGAGGGGTTCCCGCGTGCGGCCATGGAGGCCGCCGCGATGGGCCTTCCCGTCGTGGCCACCGACATCCGCGGCTGCCGGCAGGTGGTCGACGACGGCGTCACCGGGCGCCTGGTGCCCGTCCGCGACGCCGGCCGCGCTGGCCGACGCCGTCGCCGAGCTGGCCGGCGATCCGTCGACGGCGCGCTGGCCATGGGCGAGGCGGGCCGGGCCAAGGCCCGCCGCGAGTTCGACCAGCAGCGGGTGATCGACATCACCCTCGGCGTCTACGCAGAGCTGCTCGATCGTGCCTGAGCCGTCCGCTCCGCCCGCCGGTGGCACCCCCGGCCGGGCGGGGGTGCTGCAGTTGGTCACCAGCACCGATCGGCGCGGTGCCGAGGTGGCGGCGGCGCAGCTCGGCGAAGCACTGACGGCCGGCGGCCTGGCCACCGACACGCTACGCCCTGTGGCCCGGTACCGGCGCCGTGCCCCTCGACCTGCCCACGCTTCGGGCGCCGCCGCCGGGACCCAGCCGCGCTCGCCGGCTCTGGCGCGCCGCGCCCGCCAGAGCGCCGTCGTGGTCGGGCAGGGCTCGTCCACCCTGCCGTTCGGTGCGGCCGCGTCCACCCTGGCCCGGACGCCGTTCGTGTATCGCAGCATCGGTGATCCCGCGTACTGGGCGACGACCCGGGCCCGGCAGGCGCGGGTCCGGACGGCCCTCGGGCGGGCGCGGTTGGTGGTGGCGATCTGGCCCGGGGCGGCCGACTCGCTCATGCGCCTGTACGGCCTGCCGTCGGCGCGGGTCGAGGTCATCCCCAACGGCGTGCCCGCCGACGCGTTCAGCCCGACGCCGCGGCGGCGGACCGGCCCGGCGGCGCGCGCCCGGCTGGCCGCCGCGGTCGGAGCCCCGATCGAGCCGGATCGCCCACTGGTCGCCTATCTCGGGGCGCTGTCGGCCGAGAAGGATCCGCTGCTGGCCATCGACGCCATGGACGAGTGCCCGAGGCCCAGCTCGTCATGGCCGGCAGCCGGACCGTTGGCGGGCGTGGTCATGGCGCGGTCGCGCCAGCTCGATCCGGCCCGGGTGCACGTGATCGGCGCCGTCGCCGATCCCGCGTCGTTGCTGGCCGCGGCCGATGCGCTCGTCGTGCCCAGTCGCAGCGAGGGCATCCCCGCAGTGGCCATCGAGGCCGGTCTGGCCGGCCTGCCCGTCGTGGCCACCGACGTGGGCGGCATCGCCGAGGTCGTGGTGGACGGCGAGACGGGTCGGGTCGTGTCCGAGCGTCGGCGCCGTCGAGCGCTGGCCGCGGCCCTCGGCGAAGTGCTCGACGGCCGTGTCGGCGACGACGATGGGCGGACGACGCGCGGGCTCGCTGCCTCGACCGGTTCGCGCTCGACGTCGTGGTCGCCGCCTGGCTGCGGTTGCTGACCGATGCTGACGGGTACCGTGCGCGGGCTGATGACCGCCGCCACGCCGATCCCGCCGCCCTCGCGCAGCCGACGATCGGTGAAGCACGCGGCCGAGCTGGCCGATCGCGTGCGGCCGCCGCGTCCGCGGGGTCGTCGTGCTGATCTACCACCGCGTGGGACGGCGCAGCTCGATCGAGGTCGACCTGCCCGACCGAGCTGTTCGACGAGCAGATGGCGATGCTCGCCGCGTCGGGCCGGGTCGTCGACCCTCGACCGCGCCCTCGACCTGCTGGCCGAGCCGTCCGCCTCCCGAAGGAACCGGACCCGGTCGCGACCCGGTCGTGGTGACCTTCGACGACGGCACGAGCGACCTGGCCGAGGTGGCCGCGCCCATCCTCGCCCGCCACGGCGTCCCGGCGACGCTCTACGTGGCCACCGACTTCGTCGACCAGGCCCGTCCGTTCCCCGACGACGGGCCGGCCGCTGTCGTGGGCCGGCGCTCCGCGACCTGGCCGCCGGGGGCTGTGGCAGCTCGGCTCGCACACCCACACCCACGCGCTGCTCGACCGCCTGCCGGCGGACCGGGTCGACGACGAGCTCGACCGCTCGATCGAGCGCATCGGATCCGAGACGGGGATGACGCGCCGACCCACTTCGCCTATCCCAAGGCGGTGGCCGCCGGCGCCGAGGCCGAGCGGGCGGTCCGCCAGCGGTTCCGGTCGGCCGCGCTCGCCGGCACCCGCCCGAACGCCTACGGCGACACCGACCCGTGGCGGCTGGCCCGCTCGCCCGGTGCAGGTCAGCGACGGCATGCGGTGGTTCGAGCGCAAGCTCGACGGGGGCATGGGCCTCGAGGACACGCATCCGTCGGGTCGTCAACCGGCGTCGCTACGCCGGCGCCACGAACTGACCTGCAGCGGGCGCCTGACCGGCTGGCTCGGCGGGCGTCTCAGGCGCCGAGCTCGGCGCGGAGGAGTTCGATCACGCGGTCCTGGTCGGTGTCGGCGCAGCGAGCTGCCGCTCGGGAGGCAGAGGCCCTGGTCGAAGATGTGCTCGGCGACGGCGCCGCCGATCATCTCGTAGTCGCGGAACAGCGGCTGGAGGTGGAGCGGCTTCCACGCCGGGCGGGCCTCGATGTCGTGCGTCCTCGAGCATGAGGCGGAGGTCCTCCCGCGAGCGGCCGCTGTGATCTCGGGATCGACGAGGGCCACCGTCAGCCAGTTGATCGGCTCGCCGTAGGGCGCGTCGGGCATGAACGTGACGCCGGCGACGTCGGCCAGCCCGTCGCGGTAGCGGCGCTTGATGGCGCGGCGCCGCTCGACGCGGCGGTCGAGCGACGCGCAGCTGGGCCCGGCCCAGCGCGGCCAGCAGGTTGCTCATGCGGTAGTTGAAGCCGACCTCGACGTGCTCGTAGTGCGACGCGGGCTCGCGGGCCTGGGTGGCCAGGTGGCGGGCCCGGGCGACGAGCTCGCCGTCGTCGGACACGAGCATCCCGCCGCCGCTGGTGGTGATGACCTTGTTGCCGTTGAACGAGAAGACGCCGATCGGCGCCAGCGAACCCGCCGGTCGACCGCGGTAGGTCGCGCCGAGCGCCTCGGCGGCGTCCTCGATGACGATCGATGCCGTGGCGCGGCGCACGCCTCGGCGATGGGATCGGCGTCGGCGCACTGGCCGTAGAGGTCGACGGTCACCACCGCGGCCGGCGCGCCGACCGGTTGCGGCTCGCTCGTCGAGCGTGCTCGGCCACCAGCCCGGGATCGATCTGCCACGTGTCGGGGTCGCAGTCGACGAACACGGGTCGCGCCCCGAGGTAGCCGACGGCGTTGGCGGTGGCGACGAAGGTCAGGGTGGGGACGAGGACCTCGTCGCCGGGCCCGACGCCGGCGAGCAGCAGCGCGAGGTGCAGCGCGGCCGTGCCGCTCGAGACGGCGGCCGCGTGGCCGACGCCGGCCACCGCGGCGACCTCGCGCTCGAAGCGCGTCGACGTCGGGCCCGACGGGAGCGATCCAACCGCCGTCGAAGGCGGCCAGCAGCGCGTCGCGCTCGGGCGGCACCCACGTCGGGAGGTGACAGGTAGATGCGGCTCATGGTCGACGGGCGCTGCGGGCAGCGCAGGACGGCATGGCCCGGCACCGTACTCGGCGGCCCTCGCGACCGACGACCTCTGGGCGACGAGGATCCGGCCCGCCGGCTCGGGGCGGCCCCCGCCGTCCCGGTAGGGTCGAGCGCCGTGGAAGCCGACGAGCGCAGAGGACCGCGGGCATGAAGGTGGTCGTGACCGGGGGCGCCGGGTTCATCGGCGCCAACCTCTGCCGCGCCCTCCTCGCGTCGGGTGTCGACGAGGTCGTCGCCCTCGACGACCTGTCCACGGGCCGGCGCGACAACCTCGACGGCGTCGACGTCGACTTCGTCGAGGCGACGATCCTCGACCCCGCCGCCGCTCGACGCAGCCTTCGCGGGAGCATCATCGGTGATCCACCTGGCCGCTCGCCCGTCGGTGCCCGCGCTCGATCATCGATCCCGTCGCCAGCCACCAGGCCAACGCCACCGGCACGCTCGAGGTGCTCGAGGCGGCGCGTCGGGCGGGCGGGCCGCTGGTGGTGGTGGCGTCGTCGTCGTCGGTCTACGGCGCCAACCCGACCCTGCCCAAGCACGAGGACCTGGCACGCGACCCATGAGCCCCTACGCGGCGAGCAAGCTGGCCACCGAGGCCTACGCCCTGGCCTGGCAGCACTCCTATGGCCTGCCCGTGCTCGCCTTCCGCTTCTTCAACGTGTTCGGCCCGCTGCAGCCCCCGGGCCACGCCTATGCCGCGGTCGTGCCGGCCTTCGTGGCGGCCGCGCTGGCGGGCGATCCGCTTCAGGTCCACGGCGACGGCCAGCAGAGCCGCGACTTCACCTACGTCGGCACCGTGGCCGCGGTGCTGACCGACGGCGGCCCTCGAGCGGCATCAGCGACCCCGAGCCGGTCAACCTCGCCTACGGCAGCCGCGTCGACCTGCTCGACGCTGATCGAGCTGCTCGAGACGATCGTCGGCCACCCGGTGCAGGTCGAGCACGTCGAGCCGCGAGCGGGCGACGTGCGCCACTCGCAGGCCGACGACTCGCGCGTCCGGGCCCTGTTCCCCGGCGTGGTGCCGGTGGCGCTCGAGGACGGCCTGCGGCCGACGATCGAGTGGCTGGCCGGCCGCGACCAGTCGTGAGCCCGAGCTGGGCCGCTCCGCGGCACCGTGCGCGATCGTCCCTACCGCGGCAAGCGAGCCGTCGATCTCGCGCTGCTGGCGGTCGTCGCGCTCCCGGCGGCGGTGGTCGGGTCCGTCGTGCGCGCTCGCGGTGCGGCTCACGTCACCCGGGCCCGTCCTCTTCCGCCAGGAGCGCGTCGGCCGGGGCGGTCGGCCGTTCGAGATGCTCAAGTTCCGCACCATGACCCACGGCGACAACCCGATCTTCCCGGACGCCGATCGCATCACCCGGTCGGCCGGATCCTGCGCCGGACCTCGCTCGACGAGCTGCCCAACCTGCTCAACGTGTGGCGCGGCGAGATGAGCATCGTCGGGCCGCGCCCGACCCTCGCCTACCAGGTGGCGCGCTACGACGACCGCCAGCGGCGGCGCCTCGACGTGCGGCCGGGACTCACGGGGCTGGCTCAGATCCGGGGCCGCAACGCGCTGACCTGGGCGGACGCATCGAACACGACCTCGAGTACGTCGACACCCAGTCGCCGTGGCTCGACCTGCGGATCTGTCCTGGCCACCGTCGGTGTGGCCCTGCCGCGGCGACGGGCGTCGAGGGCCACCCCGGCGACGACCCGCTGGCCGTGCCTCCCGACCCGATCGAGCACATCGATCAGATCGAGCCGGTGACCCGGACTGATCCCCCGGCTCGGGAGGGTCGCCGAGATCCGGTGCGAACGAGGGATCGCGCGGCCCCCGACGGTGGCCTGCTGAGCGCCCCCGGCGCGCCCGTGCTAGAACGTGTTCCTGTTTGCTGGACGCTGATCGTGAAACCAGGGGGGATCCGATGGCGCAGCTTACGCGACCGACGAGCCAGCGCGGCGGACGACCACGGTGGTCGCTGGTCGCCGGATCGCGCTCGTGCCGCGGCCGCGTGCTCACGCTCGGGCAGCGACCACGCCGACGAAGGCACTCGCCACCTCGGTCGGCAGGGCACGACCGTCACCGCGGCCGGGCATCTTCGGCACGATGAGCGACCCGGTGTGCGGAAAGGCTCCGGCGGGCGAGACCAACACGGCCAGCGATCAGGGCGTCACCGCCAACCGATCGAGCTCGGCACGATCTCCGACGTCGGCTTCTCCGGCGCGCCGGGGCTCAACCAGGAGCTGTGGGACGCCAGCGACGTCTTCGCCGAGCTGGTGCAACTCGCTCGGCGGCATCAACGGCCGCCAGATCAAGGTCGACAAGCTCGACGCCGCGCTCTTCAACTACAACCAGCAGATCGTCAAGGCCTGCGGCATGGACTTCTCGCTGGTCGGTGGCGGTGGCGTGTTCGACAACACGGGCCAGAAGACTCGGCTCAGCTGCCTGCTGCCCGACTTCCCCGCCTACCTCGTGACGCCCGAGGCCCGCGGCGCCGACCTGACCGTGCAGGTGACCCCGGGCCCGCTCAACTCGCTCAACTTCGGCGGCGCCCGGTACCTGGCGCAGAAGTTCCCCGCTTCGGTCGACCACGTCGGCTACCTCACCGGCAACGTGCCGACCACGATCACCAACAAGAACCAGTACGAGGAGGCCGGCAAGACCTTCGGGTTCAAGACGGTCTACGACGGCCAGTACAACGCCACCGGTGAGTCCACCTGGGTCCCCATCGCCCAGGCCATCAAGCGTCAGGCCGGCATCGAAGGGCCTCTACTTCATCGGTGAGCCCCAGGACTTCGGCAGCCTGATCGCCGCCCTGGCCCAGATCAACTACAAGCTCGACTGGATCTCCGCCGCGGCCAACCAGTACGACCCGAAGACGCTCAAGTCGGCCGGCTCGGCCATCGACCTACGAGAACGTGTACGTCGGGCATCGGCACCACCCCGTTCCAGTTGGCCGACTCGGTGCCGGCGGTCAAGCAGTACCAGGACCTGTTCAACCAGTACCTGCCGAACAGCACCCGCAAGGCCGCCGCGCTCGGCGATGAACTCGTTCTCGGCCTGGCTCCTGTTCGCACAGGCCGTCAAGTCGTGCGGGGCCGACGTGACGCGCAAGTGCGTGTTCGACAACGCCCGCAAGGTGACCTCGTGGGACGGCGGGCGGCTTGCAGGCCCCCAGCAACCCGTCCCAACCCAACGTCGCCAGTGCCTGCTACACGATGGTCCAGGCCACGACCACCACCTGGACGATCGTCGACCTCGGCCAGCCCAAGGGCGACGTGTACAACTGCGACGCGGCCAACGTCGTGCCGCTCCACGGCAACTACGGCAAGGGCGTGACCCTGGCCGACGTGGGCAAGAGCATGAGCGACCTCAAATAGCCGCTTGACAGACCGCGACCTATCCTCACGAGCGGGCTGGATGGAAGCCGAGACGCTCGCCCCGACTGGAGCCTGACGGTTTGGACAAGTTCCTCATCTTCACGATCGTCGGGCTGAGCACCGCGGCCATCTACGCGGTCATCGCCAGCGGTCTCGTCCTGACCTACACCACCACCGGCGTCTTCAACTTCGCCCACGGCGCGGCGGGCATGCTCGCCGCGTTCGCGTACTGGCAGCTGACCCAGGGCTGGGGCTGGCCGACGCCGGTGGCCGTCGTCGTCGTGCTGTTCGGGCTGGCTCCGGCCTTCGGCATCCTGCTCGAGCGCGTCATCTTCCGGGGTCTCGAGGGCACGAGCGAGGCCACCAAGCTCGTGGTGTCGATCTCGTTGCTCGTGGCCATGATCGGGTTGGCGCAGTGGATCTGGCCCCCCGATGTCGCGCGGGTCGTGCCGCCGTTCTTCGCGGGCCGACAAGTTCGACCTCGGCCCGACCACCATCTCGTACCACCAGCTCATCACGATCGCGGTGGCGATCGCGGTGGCCATCGGCCTGCGCCTGCTGCTCTACAAGACCCGCATCGGCGTCGCCATGCGGGCCGTGGTCGACGACCGTCCGCTCGCCCTGCTCAACGGCACGCGCACCTCGATGGTCAGCCGCTTCAGCTGGGCCATCGGCACCTCGCTGGCCGCGCTCGGCGGCATCCTGATCGCCTCGACCGCCGGGTTGAGCGCCACCGTGCTGTCGCTGCTGATCGTCAACGCCTACGGGGCGGCGGTCTTCGGGCGCTTGCGTTCGCTGCCGATGACCTTCGTCGGCGCCATCATCCTCGGTTGCGCGGACGCCTACCTGGCCGGCTACGTGCCGTCCGGGCCGCCGATCGGGCCCTACGTCGCCGGCCTGCGCCTCGCCTCGCCGGTGATCCTGCTGTTCATCGTGCTGCTCGTGATGCCCAACCGGCAGCTGCGCAGCCACACCCGCACACGCGAGTTCTTCCCGGCTCCGACGACCAAGGGGCTGCTGCTGTTCAGCACGCTGACGCTGGCCGCCGGGATCGTGCTGGCGACGACGCTCAGCCAGCCCGATCTGCTCACCTACAGCCGGATCTTCGCGCTCGGCATCATCGCCCTCTCGCTCGTGCCGCTCGTGGGCTTCGCGGGACAGATCTCGTTGTGCCAGCTCAGCTTCGCGGGCATCGGCGGCATCGTGATGGCCCACATGGGAGCGGGCGGCAATCCGATCGGCCTGGTGGTGGCCGTGGTCGTCTGCGCGCTCGTCGGCGGGCTCGTCGCGCTGCCCGCCCTGCGATTGTCGGGCATCTGGATGGCGTTGGCCACCGCCGCGTTCGCCGTGCTGCTCGATCGCTGGATCTTCCTGATGCCCAACTTCAGCATCGGGCCGCTGCACGTGAAGCTGTTCGAGCTCGGCACGCTCAACGTCGACCCGCTCAAGGTGTTCGGCTACACGTTCTCGAGCCCCGAGTCGCAGATGGTCCTCGTGGTCGTGACCTTCGTGCTGCTCTCGCTGCTGGTGGTGGCCGTGCGGCGCAGCGCATTCGGACGTCGGCTGCTGGCGATGCGCGACAGCGAGGCGGCGTGTGCCACCTTCGGGCTCAACCTCATCGGCACCCGCCTGGCGGTGTTCATGCTGTCGGCGGCGATCGCCGGGCTCGGTGGTGCGATCTACGCCACCCAGCTGGCCTCGATCGGCCCCAACAACTTCGACTTCGTCACCGGGCTCCCGATCTTCATGCTGGTCGTGATCGGCGGTGCCGGGTTCGTCGGCGGCGCGCTGCTGGCCGGCGTCTCGCTCCAGGGCTTCCTGCCGCTCATCGCCACGATCTGGCCGTGGTTCGCCAACGTCGAGGTCATGCTGCCCGGCCTGGCCGGCATCGGTCTGGGCCGCCAGCCGAGCGGTGCCTCGCCCCAGTTCAGCGCCGGGTTCGCCCCGCTGCGGGACGACACGCCCGTCCTCGCCACCATGCTCGGCGGCTTCGCGGTCGTGTGGGTGCTCGGATGGCGGGCGTGATCGAGAACTGGCCGATGGTGGTGCTGTTCGTCGTGGTGTTCCTGGGTGCGTTGGTCGCGGTGCGCCTCCGCGGCGGGCCGACGGTGTTCGCCATGGCGGCCAAGCAGGCCATGAGCGACACGACCATCCCCATCCCGGTCGACGGTCCGACCGAGCCCGAGGTGCCGCTCGAATGGGTCGGCATCACCGTTCCCTGGACCGACGATCGCGTGGCCGAGATCGAGAGCAACTTGCGCCTCGACTCGATCCCGCGGCCCGATGGTCCCACGGGGTCCGATGCAGTCGACGGTGGGCGGTCCCATGCCACGGTTTGAGGTCATCGGCGTGTCGGTCCGCTTCGGCGGCAACCTGGCCCTGGCCGACGTGTCGCTGAGCGCGGAAGGCGGTCAGGTCGTCGGTCTGATCGGCCCCAACGGCGCCGGCAAGACCACGCTCTTCAACGTCATCACCGGGTTGCAGGCGAGCACCGAGGGCCGCGTGGTGCTCGACGACCAGGACCTCACCCGCCTGAGCCCCACCAAGCGCGCCCGCAAGGGCCTGGCGCGCACGTTCCAGCGCCTCGAGCTGTTCACCATGCTCACCGTCCGCGAGAACATCGCCGTGGCGGCCGACGTCCACCGGCGGTGGTCGCGCTCCAAGATCGACGTCGACGCGCAGGTCGACGCCATCATCCATCGCGTCGGTCTGGCATCGGTGGCCGACAGCCGGGTGACCGTGCTCCCCACCGGCCAGGGCCGCCTGGTCGAGCTGGGCCGGGCGCTGGCCTGCGAGCCGAAGGTGCTGCTCCTCGACGAACCGGCCTCGGGCCAGAACGACAGCGAGACCGAGCGCTTCAGCGGCCTGTTGCGTGGCCTGGCGGACGAGGGCGCGGCGGTCATCCTGGTCGAGCACGACATGAAGCTCGTCATGGACGTGTGCGACGTGATCCACGTGCTCAACTACGGCCAGGTGCTGGCGGTGGGCGATCCCGACGAGATCCGGGCCCACGACGCCGTCCGCGAGGCGTACCTCGGCACACCGGCGGACGCGTCGTGACGACGACCTCACCCGCCGGCCCCGTCCCTTCGGCCGTCGCGCCCGCCGAGGTCGAGCCGATGCTCGAGCTGCGCGGCATCACGGCGGCCTACGAGGGCATCAACGTGCTGCACGGCATCGACCTGGCCGTGCCTCCGGGCCAGGTGGTCGCCGTGCTCGGCCCCAACGGCGCGGGCAAGACCACCACGCTGCGCATCGCGGCGGGGCTGCTCCAGCCGACGGCCGGCGACCTGCTGGTGGCCGGCCGGCGGGTCAACGGCGCCTCGCCCGACGACCTCGCCCGGTGCGGGTTGTGCCTGATCCCCGAGGGTCGGGGCATCTTCCCCAACCTGACGGTGCGCGAGAACCTCTGGATGATGACCTACTCGGGTCGCTCGCTGTCGAGCATCGAGGAGGTCGCCTACGCGCGGTTCCCCCGCCTGCGGGATCGCCGCAAGCAGACCGCCGGCACCCTGTCGGGAGGCGAGCAGCAGATGTTGTCGCTGGCCCGCGGCCTGTCCACCGACCCCGCGCTGCTCATCCTCGACGAGCTGTCGATGGGGCTGGCGCCGCTCGTGGTCGAGGAGCTGTTCGATCTGGTGGCCCAGGTGGCGGCCGAGGGCGTGGCCATCCTCGTGGTCGAGCAGTTCGCCAGCGTGGTGCTCGAGGTGGCCGACCACGTGGCCCTCATGGTCGACGGGGACATCGTGCGCTCGGGTCGACCGGACGAGGTGGCCGACGGCCTGTCGGAGGCCTATCTCGGAGGATGAGGGCGCGCCCGACGGCGCCAGTCGCCGTCTGGGGCGGCGCGACGGACAGATTCGTTGAAGAATGGATGCGGAGCGCCCACACGGAGCCGAGCATCCTGGAGATCGGGTGGGAGCACCCCACGGAACCCAGCGGGAGACGCCGGATGGAACAGCAGGACCGAGTCGAGCAGTTCAAGTCGGAGATCGCCGAGATGGGGCTCAGGGATCCCGTCACCGGGCGCGAGCGCGTGCTGGTCGTGGTCGGCGCCATCCTCATGATCGGCGGACCGATCACCGCCCTCGCCGCCTACATCCAGAGCAGCGGGACCAACGACCCGCTGCAGCAGGGTGACGACCACATCATCGCCCTGATCGGCGTGGCCGTGACGATCCTCGGCGCCGCCCTGTTCATCCGCTACTCGATCGGCTCGTTCCTGCGCTTCTGGCTGGCCCGCCTCTCCTACGACCAGCACACGCAGACCGAGCGCCTGATCGACGCGCTCGCACCCGACGGTTCGCCCGCCCAGCCCAAGGCTGCCGGCCAGCCCAAGTCGGCCCCGCCGGCGACGGTGTCGACCCCGTCGGTGACCTGACCATCCGCCGCTCCACCCTCCGCCGCTGAGGCCGCTGGCGCTGACCGAGTACCGTGCCGCCCGTGCAACGCCTCGCGATCGTCGGCGCCGGGGGACATGGCCGCGAGGTGCTCGACGTGGTCGAGGCCCTCAACCGGGTGGCGCCCACGTTCGAGTTCGTCGGCTTCGTCGCCGATCGCGCCGACGACGACGCTCCTGGCGCGCCGCGGTGCGCGCCACCTGGGCGGGGTGGACGACCTCGTCGCCGGCCGGATCGACGAGGTCGACGCATCGGTGGCGTTGGTGCTGGCCGTCGGTGACCCGATCGGCCGCCGTGACCTCGCGTCGCGCCTCGGCGACCGTGGCCACGAGTGGGCGCCGGCGATCGTGCACCCGCTCGCATCGATCGGCGGGGACGTCGTCCTCGGCGCGGGCGTGGTGCTGGCCGCCGGCGCGCGGGTGACCACCAACGTGCGCATCGACGAACACGTGCAGGTCAACGTCAACGCGGTCGTCTCGCACGACTGCACGATCGGACCCCATGCCACGCTCAGCCCCGGTGTGCTGGTCAACGGCACGGTCACGATCGGCGCCGGGGTGTTCCTCGGCACGGGCACGATCGTCACGCCGGGCCACAGCGTGGGCGAGTGGGCGGTGGTCGCCGCCGGCGCGGTGGTCGTGGACGACGTGCCCCCGGGCGTCACCGCCGTCGGCGTACCCGCCCGCTGGACGACTTGAGCGCGGCCGCGTCGAGCGCCCGTCGGTAGACGTCCTCGATCTCGAGCTGCCGAGCGCTCGGCCGAGAACCGCTCGGCCGCGGCGGCGGCCCCTTCGCCGAGCCGGGCGCGGGTGTCGGGCTCGGTCGGCCACCGTCGTCACGGCGGCGGCCAGCAGGTCGGGTCGGCGCGGCCTGACGAGCAGGCCCGACACGCCTTCCTCGACGGCCTCGGCCATGCCTCCCACCGACGTGGCCACCACGGGCACGCCGGCCGAGAACGCCTCCATCACCGCGACCGGCAGTCCCTCGTGGTGCGAGGCCAGCACGAACAGGTCGGCCGCGGCGGTGACGCGGGCGGCATCGGCGCGGTAGCCGAGGATCTGCATGCGGTCCTCGAGCCCGAGTGAGGCGTGCAGGGCTCGCAGTTCGGCGTCGAGGGGGCCCTGGCCGATCACGACGAAGCGGACGGGGATCGCCTGCTGGTCGACGAGGCGGGCGGCCGCGAACAGGTCGGGATAGCCCTTCGGCGCGCGGAAGTTGGCGACCGTGACGGCCAGCAGCTCATCGGGCGCGATGCCGAGCTCGCGGCGGACCTCGTCGCGTTCGGTCGCGCAGGGCGCGCACCGCGCCGACGTCGATGCCGTGCACGATCACCCGCGTGCCGGGCCGGTACCGGGCCGCCATCGAGTCGCGCACCTCGGCCGACACGGCGATCGACGCGTCGTTGAGGCCGAAGGTGGCCGCGTTGGCCGCCCGGGTGACGCGGTCGTGCGACGGCCACCGGTTGTGCTCGGTGTAGACGAACGCCGGCCGGTCGCGTGGAGGCAGGGCACGCACGACGAGTCGCGCCTGGGCCGCCGGCGCCGGTGAATGGGCGTGCACGACGTCGAAGTCGCCCTGGGTGACGAGCGTGCGCAACCGGCCCACCCACCGGGGGTCGAGCGAGCTGGGCGATTCGAGCAGGTGGGTGGGCACGCCCTGGGCCTCGAGCTCGCCGACCAGGTGGGTCTTGTCCGGCACGCAGGTAGGCCGCCTCGTAGGAGCACGCGCGCCGGGTCGGTCACCGCCGCGTGGGTGACGAGCAGCCGCTCGGCCCCGCCCGGGCCGAGGCCCTTGGTCAGCCAGAGCACGCGCAGGGCGCGGGTCGGCACCTGCGCTCAGGCGGAGAGGTCGTCGGTGGTCTCGACCCGTCCGCGCCCCGGTGGTGGGGATGTCGTGGTCGACCAGCCGGCGGAGTCGCTCGATCAGCGACGCGTCGTCGAGTCCGGGGGGGATCGTGTCGAGGACCAGCGCGTAGGCGCAGCGGCGGCACCGGGACCTGCGAGATCTGCGGGTGGGCCGGGCGGACGTCGATCTCGCCCGGGCCGAGCAGGTCCTCGTGGAGCTTCTCGCCGGGTCGCAGGCCCGTGTAGACGATCTCGATCGTGCGCGGGGCCTGCGCGGCCAGTCGGCGGGCCACGTCGTCGATGCGGACGGGCTCGCCCATGTCGAGCACGAGGGCCTCGCCGCCGCTGTCCGACGGCGCCGGCCTGGATGACGAGCTGCACCGCCTCTTCGACGGTCATGAAGTAGCGGGTCACGTCGGGGTCGGTGACGGTGAGCGGGCCACCGGCCTCGATCTGGGCGTGGAAGGCGGTGAGCACGCTGCCGCGGCTGCCGAGCACGTTGCCGAACCGGACGCTCAGGTAGGTGCCGACCGAGGCCGAGGTGGCGGCCGCGGTGAGGCGTTCGCAGATGCGCTTGGTGTAGCCGAGCACGCTGATCGGGTCGGCGGCCTTGTCCGTCGAGATGTTGACGAAGCGCTCGACGCCGACCGCCCCGGCGGCCTCGAGCACGTTCTGGGTGCCGGCGATGTTGGTCTTGACCGCCTCGCTCGGGTGCATCTCGAGCAGGGGCAGGTGCTTGAGCGCAGCCGCGTGGAACACGACCTGGGGGCGGTGCTCGGCGAACACGTCGAGCAGGCGCGGTCGCGTCGCGGAGGTCGGCGACGACCAGCTCCCGGGCGTCGAGCAGCGCCCGGCCCTCGATGAGCAGCTGCAGGGCGTGCAGGGCCGACTCGTCGCGGTCGAGCATGACGAGCGACGACGGGGGCGAAGCGCGAGATCTGGCGGCACAGCTCGCTGCCGATCGATCCGCCGGCCCCGGTGACGAGCACCCGGCGGCCGGTCAGGTAGCCGGCGATGGCGTCGACGTCGGTGTCGATCACGTGGCGGCCGAGCAGGTCGGCCTCGTTCGGGGGCCGGATGTCGGCCGACACCGATCGGCCCGCCGAACAGCTCGGTGATGGGGGGGAGCACCAGGATCTCGAGCGACGCCTCGCTGGCCAGGTCGCACAGGTCGCGCAGCAGGTCCGAGCTGGCACCGGGCATGGCCATGACGATGGCGGAGGCGTCGTAGTCGGCGGCGGCCCGTGCCAGGTCGTTGCGGCCGCCGACGACCCGCACGCCGCGCACCCGGAGGTTTCGCTTGGCCGGGTCGTCGTCGAGCATCGCGACGGGCAGGTACGGGCTGGTCGGGCTGCGCAGCATGGCGGTGATGGTCTGCACGCCGCCCTCGCCGGCGCCGAACACGAGCGCGCGGCGCGTTCCGTCGCCGCTCGGTCGCAGGTTGCGCTCGAGCGCCAGGCGCCACGCGTAGCGCGCCCCGCCCATCAGGATGAGGGCGATGATGCCGCCGGCCACCGTGACGCTGGCCGGGACCAGCAGCGGGGTGCTGAGCTGGTTGACGACGGCCAGGGCGGCGGTGGTGATGGCCACCGAGCCGACCAGGTGCGAGACCTCGTCGATGGTGCCGAAGCGCCAGCGGCCGAGGTAGAGGCCGAGGGCGAGGCCGGCGACCGCCTGGAAGGCCGCGGCGGCGGCCATGGCGATCAGCAGCCGGCGGAAGTGGAAGTGGTTCCACCCGGCGGGGGCGAAGCTGTCGAAGCGCAGCGCCATGGCCAGGTAGAGGCCGATCGCCCACGCCACCAGGTCGAACGCCATCTGGATCGGCAGGCGGTAGCGGACCAGGACGCGGCCCATCGACACGAAGCGCGAGAGCGAGGGCGCCGGGTCCGGTCGGGTCATGGTCTCGACTGCTCTCCTCGGGTCGGGGCCGCGGAGCCGGGACAAGCTTTCTCGCCACAGATCAGTGAACGGTCACTGAGATGCACCACGAGCCACAGTGGCGACAGCACTGCAGCCAGTAGGCCGATGATCGTAGCGCGGATGGAGATTCGGCGAAGCCTGGAATCGCGCGCTGGGTCACGAACCAGGCCCGGGCACGAAGATCCGCCACCCGCAGTGAGGCTCGACCTGCCCCCGTGGGACCCGGGCGCGGCACTACGCTCGCAGGTCAGGTCTGCCCGGCGGCGGGCTCATCACCAACTCTCACGTCGAGGACATTCAGCTGCCATCCCAGGACATCCCCCGAGAGCGGGGGAGCGACGAGCCGCCTGTCCGAGCCCGCTCGGGCTCTGCCGCCGACCTCGATCTCACGTCCCTCGAGGCGGTCCTCGACTCGGGCTCGGGGCGCCGCCGACGCACCTCGCCACCGCCCGACGAGCCCGAGGGCGCGCTCGTCCGCCCGCGCAAGCCTCGCCGCACCACGACACCCGAGCGTCGCCTGGTGGTCGTGATCGGCGTCATCTGCGGGTTCGCCTGCGCCGCCGCGCCGGTCCAGCCGACCGGCTTCGCCTTCACCGATGTGGTCGTGTGCTTCGGGTTCGCGGTCGTCGTGACGCTGGCCGCCGCCCGGGCCCGACGCTCGACCTGGATCTGGATGGCAGCGGGCGCCGCGCTGCTCACGCACTCGGGCGTCTGGTTCGTGGCCGCGCTGCTGGCGCTCGCGCTGGCACTGGCCGCCGCCTTCCTGCCCCGGCGCCGACTGATCGGCGCGGTGGTCGCGGCGTTGGCCCTGCCCGCGTTGATGCGGGCCGAACCGTTCGGGTTCACGGGCGCGTCGGCGCTCTGCGTGTGGGTGGCGCTCGTACCGGTGCTCGTGTCGGGCTACCGCGTCGCTTCGGGCCGGTCGCGCGAGCGGATGCACAAGGTGGCCACCGTGGTCGCCATCGTCGTCATGATCGGCGTGATCGTCTTCGCGCTGGTCGTGTGGTTGTCGTCCCACGACCTCAACGTCGGGTCGACCTCCGCGAAGAGCGGGCTGACCGACCTGCGCGGCGGCAAGGGCCCCGAGGCCGCCCTGCTGCTGGGCGAGGCGTCCGACTCGCTGGGATCCGCGCACACGGTGCTGAGCGGTTGGTGGACGTTCCCCGTCCACCTGGTGCCCTTCCTGTCCCAGCAGCTCGAGGGGCTGTCGGTCGCATCCGGCCAGGGCCATGACATCGCGGCCGCCGGCTCGGTCGTGGCGGCCAAGGCGGACTACCACGAGCTTCGCTACGTCGAAGGCTCGATCGACCTCGTGCGACTGGCGCAGCTCGAGAAGCCGCTGCAGACCATCAACGGCGTGCTCGGGACGGCCAAGGACAAGATCAACGACGTGCGCTCACCCTGGTTGGTCGGTCCCGTCCGCACCGCGCTCGACACGTTCAGCGCGGACATCGCGCAGACCTCGCCCCAGGCTCAGATCGCGCAACAGGCGGTCGCCGTCGCGCCGGCCATGCTCGGCGCCGGCGGAAAGACGCGCCACTACTTCATCGCGTTCACGACCGAGTCCGAGTCGCGGGGGCTCAACGGGTTCATGGGCAACTGGGCCGAGCTCACCGCGTCCAACGGCAAGCTCAGCATCAGCCACCAGGGCCGCGTCGACGACCTGAGCCGGCTGCCCGGCCAGGGCCAGCGCGTCATCACCGGGCCCGCGGAGTACCTCGACCGGTATCAGCGGTTCCACGTCGGCAAGTACTTCCAGGACGTCACGCTGTCGCCCGACCTGCCCGACGTGGCCGATGTGATCCGCGAGCTCTACTCGGGCAAGTACCCGAACATGGGTCAGGACCGCATCGACGGCGTGCTCGTGGTCGACCCGTACGGGCTGGCGTCCCTGCTCAACTTCACCGGGCCGATCAACGTGGCCGGAGCGCCGCAGCTGACCGCGGGCAACGCGGCACAGGAGCTGCTGATCAACCAGTACAGCGACCTGCAGGACAAGTCCGACCGCGTCGACTTCCTCACCGCGGCCTCGAAGCGGACGTTCGCCGCGCTGACCAAGGGAACCATCCCCGGTCCCGATCAGATCGCGTCGGTCCTCGGTCCCGAGGTACGGGCCCGCCACATCATGTTCACGAGCTTCGAGAAGCCCGAGCAGGCGCTGTTCGCGCGGCTGGGCGCCACCGGCGCGTTCCCCGGGCCCAACCCGGCCATGACTTCTTCGCCCTCACCGGGCAGAACAACGCCAACAACAAGACCGACATCTGGTTGCACCGCACCATCGACTACCACGTGACCGTCGACCCGCGAACCGGCCAGACCCACGCCAAGGCCGTGATCACCCTGCAGAACGACGCCCCGAACAGCGGCTACCCGAGCGGCGTCATCGGCAGCAACGGCCAGGGACTGCCCCTCGGCACCAACCGGACCTACCTGTCGTTCTACACACCGCTCGGGCTGCAGTCATGGTCCGAGAACGGGACTGACCTCACGAGCCAGACCCAGTCGCAGCTCGAGTTCGGGTATCACGTGTACTCCCGTTACATCCAGATCCTCTCGGGCCAGACGGTGACATTGACCCTCGACCTCGACGGCACCCTCGCGGCCTCGATGCAGTACCGGCTGGGGGTGGCGGTGCAGCCGATGATCAACGCCGACCAGATCCACGTCACGGTCACGCCGACGAGCGGCTGGTCGGTGTCGTCGGCCACCACGCTGTTCCGGGTCCCGAACGGCAGCGAGGCCTCGTTCTGGCAGGGTTTGGGTCTGGACACCCAGGCCAGCGCCGAATTCGCTCCCCGCTGACCTCCAGACCCTGCGATCCTGTGCCGATAGGACCATGGGTCGGATGACCCAGCAGGACCGAGGATGGTCGACATGCCACGGGAAATGAGGCACACTGTCTCCTAACCCGATGTCCGAACGTGCGTCTGCCTTGAGGCGGAGGAGAAACGTGATCCGACGATTGCTCGTGCTTGGTGCGATGGTGGTCTGCGGTCATGGGCACCATCGGCGTCTCGGCGACCGCCGCGTCCGCGCAGTACCAGCCCGGCACCCTCCGGGTCTGGTCGTCGATCCAGGTTCACCACTGACGTCGGTGGCAAGGTGACGGTCCAGGGCACCGGCTGCCCGGCCAACGTCACGGTCACCATCAAGATCGGCGACGTCGTCATCGGCACGGTCACCAGTGACGCCAACGGCGACTTCACCGATCCCAACATCGTGCTGCCGCCGAGCATCACGCCCGGCACCTACACGGTGCACGCGCTGTGCGGCGATCTCGACCTCACCGCCGTGCTCTCGGTCAACGCGTTGGCGACGACCACGGTCGCACCGGGCACGCTTCCGAGGACGGGTACCGACTCGGGCGTGTGGGTCAAGATCGGTCTGAGCCTGGTCGCCATCGGCGGCCTGCTCGTGCTGGCCACCCGCCGCCGCCGCGCACTCATCTAGCCGGTCGGGCGGTTCGCCCACGGCTACGCACTACGACGTCCTGGGCGTCGCTCGCGACGCGAGCCACGACGACGTCAAGCGCGCGTACACGACCGCCGCCGTCGAGGTGGCACCCCGACCGGCTGGCTGACCAGTCGGCCGACGAGGTCGAGCGGGCCGAGTGGCACATCCGCGAGATCAACGCGGCCTGGGAGGTCCTGCGCAACCCGGCGGCGCGGGCCGCCTACGACGACCAGCTCTCGGGCGGCGCACCGCCTCGCACTGCCGCGCCTCGACCGGCCACGCCTCGACCGGCCGGGCGACGGGTCGCGGTGTCTCCCTCGTTCGCCGACCACCTGGTCGATCCGCGCGATGACGCAGTTGGAGTGGCGAGGACCCGGGGCTGGAGGTGGGCGCCGGTGGTCATCGTGGGGCTGGTCTTCGGCGGCGTGCTGATCGTGACGGCCTACGCCTCGCACACCCACGAGCCCCCGACGACCGGGGGACAGGTGCAGACCGACCCCTACGCGGTCGGCACGTGCGTGGCGGTGACACCGGGACCGGTGGCGTCGACGGTGCCCTGCGACCAGCCCCACACCGGCAAGGTGGCCGCCACCACCGACTACCCGCGACCGTGTCCGAGCGGAACGGATCCGGTCGACCTGGTGCAGCAGCAGCTGACGCTCTGCCTCACGCCCTGACCGCGCGGCGGTCGATCAGAGGACGGCGAGGACGGGCAGGGCGCGGACGATGTCGCCGGCCAGCACGTCGTCGCCGGTGACCCGGTAGGACAGCTCGGGCGGGGCCAGGCGGTCGGCGATGGCCCGGCAGAAGTCGACGCGTCGATCTCGAGCACCACGTCGGGCTTGACGCTCGGCTCGACGCCGGTGAGACCGAGCACGACGTCGAAGTCGCCCTGGCCCGTGCCCGTGAGCGTGATGCGCGCCCGGCGGCCCTCGGCGTCGACTCCCGAGGCGGCGAGCATGAGCGGGACCGTCTCGATGGCGGTGCTGCTCATCGTCTCGAGCGAGCCGGCCGGGGGCGGCAGGAGCGGACAGGCCGAGCGCGGCGCGGATGTCGTCGGCGTGGGTCCAGATCTCGAAGCCGCGCTGGGTGAGCGCGTAGCTGAGGGCCAGGTCGAGGCCGAACCACGAGACCATGCGGCGCCCGGCGTCGGGCCCGAGGTCGATGAGGGCCTGGTGGACCAGCTCGTAGGCGGTGCGCAGCTCGGTCAGCGTCTCGTCGGGGGACATGCCCCGGTGGCGGGCCACCGCGGCGTGGGCGCGTGGCTCGGGCTGATCGGCCGTCTCGGGGGTGAACGGCTCGATGCCCAGCTGGGCGGCCAGCAGCACCTCGCTCGAAGCCAGGTGGGCGGCGAGGTCCTGCACCGTCCAGTCGGGGAAGGCCGGACCGACGGGGGCGGCCCAGTGCTCGGGGCCCAGACGCTGGAGGAGGGCGACCAGGCGGTTCGACTCGATCAGGTGCACGTCGGCCGGCGAGAGGGGCACGGCGCGGGGCGGGCGCTGCGCCACGGCCGCGGCCAGGACGCGGTCGCGAAGTTCGGGCGGGGGAGCGATGGCGGTCGCGCTCGCCAGCGCGTCGACCGCGGCGCGCAGCTCGACGATCGTGGCCGCGCAGGTCGGGCACCCGGCCACGTGCTCCTCGACCTCGAGAGCCTCGTCGACGTCGACGGCGTCGAGGACGTAGGGGGCGAGCAGCGATTCGGCCGTCAGGTGGTCGATGCTCATGCCCACTGCTCGCTCAGGTCGGGGCTGAGGATCTCGGCGACGCGGCCGAGGGCCAGGCGCAGGCGGGACTTGGCGGTGCCTTCGGGGATGCCCGAGGGCGAGTGCGACCTGGCGGTACGTGTGGCCCTGGAAGTAGGCGAGCTCGACGGCCTCGCGTTGGGCGGGCGGCAGGGTGGCCACCGCGTTGCGGACCTCGAGCGAGGCGACCGCGGTCATGGCGTCGTCGTCGACCCGCCGGTCGACGACGGGCTCGGCCGAGGTCCTGGTCTCACGGCGCCGGCGGGCCTCTTCGCGGCGGATGAGGTCGACCGAGCGGCGATGGGTCACCGTGCCGAGGAAGGCGCGCATCGAGCCACGGGCGGGGTCGAAGCGCTCGGGCTGCTCCCACAGGCTGACGAACACGTCCTGGGCCACGTCCTCGGCCGCACCGCGGTCGCCGATGACCCGGAGGGCGAGCCCGAACACGAACGAGCTGAACTGGTCGTAGATCTCGCCGAGCGCGCTCTCGTCGCCCCCACAGAGGCGTTGGGCCATCAGCCGTTCGGCATGGCCCGCGAGGGCAGGTTTCTCCATGACGAGCGTCCCTCCCACGACCAGGGTTTCGAAGCTGCCGGGATCACCGGATCAAGCCGGTCAGGGTACCCGGTGGCGACTGGACGTGGCGGTTGGCCCGCCCTGGGACGCCGGCGGGAGCGCCGGTTCGGACGTGAGCGGTGCCACGGGCACCGGCTAGAGTGCCCGACGCATCCCGGGCGATTAGCTCAGCTGGTTAGAGCGCTGCCTTCACACGGCAGAGGTCGAGGGTTCGAGTCCCCCATCGCCCACCGGTTGTTGTGGGGAAGAGGGGGTCGTGGGGCGGCACGGCCGGAGACAGGGACAGGCACGGGGCGGGCGGTAGAGAGACCGGGGATACGATGCGACGGCACCCGAGAGGGCGACCGGCGCACCGCTGTGCCGTTCGGGCGCGGTCGCGGGTGGCTCGGATCCAGCCATCGGGCACACCCACCCAGCCTCCGATCATCGGTCGTCGGCTTCCTGGTGGTCGGCGTCCAGTCCATCGAGGAACTCCCTGACCGCCCGCTTGGATTTGAGCGTGTGAACGGTCACGCTGAGCCCACGCTGCGAAAGGATCTGGCGTTCGTGCTCCGGTTCCGAGCGACGTTTCCGCCAGATACGGACGGCCAGGAGCCACTCATCGCGCAGGCGCCGCCGGTGCGAGTAGTCGCACCCTTCGGGCAACTCGCCGGGCATTCGGAAGCCTCGCAGGAACGCGCGTCCCGAGCAGAGCCACCAAGGCATGTCGAGAACGACCACCGTGTCCGCGCGTTCGACACGGAGGTCGAGGCTCTCGTGATAGTTGCCGTCGGCGATCCACGCGTCGCCGGCGAGCACGGCACCTTGCTTCAAGCGCCACTCGGTCTCGGACGGTGCAACCCACCCGGGCTTCCAGAAATGGAGGTCCAGATGAATGACGGGCAGGCCCGTCCTGTCAGCGAGCGCGAGGGCGAACGTGCTCTTCCCAGACCCTGCAAGCCCAGTGACGACAACGCGCTTCCCGAGCGGCGGCGCAAGGTCCACGCTCATCACGCTACCCATCGATGCTCGTCAGGTGCTTCTCAGGCAATGCCCCCGAAGGGCTGCTCTGAAACGCACCCGATGCGCATCGAACCGGCGTGAGGGGCAGCGCGCGGTTGGCTGGCGAGGGCCCCTCATGCTCCCGCGGGTGGCCGCGCTCACCAGCCGACGGTTGTCCCTAACGCCGGTTCGGTGCGCTCGCGACTTCTAGGAATCCACGACGGAGGTAGCTCTGGCGGCTCGACGTCGCGACTGACGAGCCCGCCACCGCCGCCGCCAGTGTGCGACCTCCAGATCCCGGTAGCGGCTACAGCACCGCGCACCGGGTACCGCACCGCAGGTCGGGCACCCCACCAAATGGGATTCGTTCATGTCGCTCCGCCTTCCCTGAAGCTGTCGCCAAACTTACCCTTGGTCGTCTCCCGTTCACCGACGCTCTGACGAGGGCATCTCGCCGGTGTCTTGAACCGTGGGCGACACGGCGCCTGCTATCTACCCCGGCTGGTTCCAGGCTTTCATGGCGAGGATCTGGGGGATGTCGTGGACCCAGTCAGCTTGGGTTTCGGGGTAGGGGTAGGAGAGGTGTTGGCGGCCGTCGGGGGTGTAGGCGAGTACGGAGGCGGCGTGGCCGACGGTGTAGTTGCCGTTCTTGTCGGGCGTGCTGGGGATGGCGATGGACACCCCGGCCGCTTGTTGGGCGGCGGCGAGCTGTGCGGGGGTGCCGGTGAGGCCGACGAAGTCGGGGTTGATGCCGCCAAGCCAATCGTTCAGCACCGCGGGGGTGTCACGGGCAGGGTCGGTGGTCACGAACACGACAGTGACCGCGGTGTTGGGCAGGTTGCTGAGGGCCCCGGCGAGGGTTGCCATGGTGATGGGGCAGACGTCCGGGCAGTGGGTGTACCCGAAGTACAGAAGCGTGAGGCGGCCTTTGGTCTGCTGGTCGAAGTCGTACCGGTGGCCGTTGTCGTCGGTGAGCACGAACTCGGGTTTGTGGAACGAGGGATTGTCGAGCGTGCCTGCCCAGGTGGTCCCGGTGGACCGGTGGGCCATGCCGGATACGACGGATGCCACCACCAACAGCGCGGCGGCCACCGCGATAGCCGCGAAGGCGCCGCGATGTGAACGTCCAGCCGACGGACGAGGACCGTCTGGCGGAGGGGCGGCGCTTGGGGCCTCCAGAACCTGGTTCATGTCAGAACCTCCCACCCAGCAAGGTTCATCATAGTGACGACGACAGTCTGCGCCAGAGTTGAATCGCGCTTGCAGGCCGGGGCAGGCTCGAGCCGTCCCTTACCCCAAGCCCCAACGGTTCGCGAGGACGCCCGAGCGGCAGTGAGTGTCCGCCGCGCCCGCGATGGGCGCTTGCGGTCGCCGTCCCGTCCGCGAGCCAGGGCCGCGCCGCTACTACCGTTGGGGCCGATGTCCCCTGGTGAGGGGGTGGATGTGGCTAACAGGCTCGGGCCGACTGCCCAGCAGATCGCGATCTTGCTGGCCCTCCGCCCACTCGCGGAACTTGGAGCCACGGCGGATGCTCTCGCGTCCCAGGTGCATCGACGCCCGGGGGATGTCCAAAAGGAGCTCCTAGACCTTGAGCACGACGGGTTGGTTCAGCGCGCGCAGAATGGGAATGCACCGAGCGCGTTCCCGCGCTTCACCCTCACACCCGACGGGGACAGGCGTCTCGGGCTTCGTGCAACGTAGACACCCATATGCCGACGGGTCCCTCCACTCGCGACACTCGGCGAGCGCCCGAACGGCACTTCGGGGGCTTGGGCCTGGCGGGGACGGCCCTCGCCGATGCGTGCGACGATGCTGGAGTCATGCTTGCTCGCACGTCGATGGAGGCCGTCTGCCGGTACTGGGCCTCTGTTGTCGGCGTTCCGATGACTGGCGGGGTACGCGTCTGGGACGAGCCGTGCACGCTCAACGCGGTGCGGGTCGCTGAGGTCGTTTTCGCGCGGGTCCCGGCCACTATCGCGAAGGAGGTCGCTGGCTGGCCATCGGTGCGGTTGTGCGATCCAGGGTCGTTCGCCGGCCTGCCGGTTGTCGTTCGTGCGCACGCCTGCCTGGCGTACGCGGATTCCAGCACGCTCGCCGCGCCCGGGGATGCCGGTGTGACCGCGCTGGTCCACGATGATGAACGGATCGGCGAGCTCGCGGCCACGATGTCTGCCGACGAGTGGGATGAGTGTGGCCTGGGCCGCGGCGCTGCCCTCTTGGGGTGGTACGGCGCGATCGTCGACGGTCGGCTCGTTGCCGTGGCCGCCTATGAGGAATGGGGCGGTGCCGTGGCGCACCTGTGCGTGGCAACGAGCCGTGATCACCGCCGCCATGGTTATGCCCAGCAGGCCGCTGTCGGGGCCGCGCAGCACGCGATTCGGGCCGGCCTGGTGGCGCAATGGCGAGCGTCGATGCCGAACACCGCCTCAATCGCAGTTGGGGCCAGACTCGGGTTCGTCTCCCTTGGCGAGCAACTGGTGCTCGACGTCGATCACCCTTCCTCGCTGCGCACATAACGGCACATCGGCGTGCGGCCCGAGCGCCGGTTGGGTGCGGCGGTGATCGCGATCTGCTTCCAGCTTGGCAACAAGCGCCTTTGGTGCGACCTGCCGGTAGGCCGTGGGTCCGACGGCTAGACCGACTCGAGCAGGGGCAGGATGTGCTCCGCGCACACGGCGGCCCACAGGGCCAGGAGCCGATGGTCGGCGTCCGCAAGCGTCCCGCCGAGGCGGATGGTGATGAACCGGGGGACGCGCTCTTTCGGGGCAGCTCACGATGTCTGGGTCGGTGACGAGGTCGGGTCCGGTGTCCGCCGCCGGACGTGAGCTCGACGACCTGGGCGGGATCCAGTCTGTGGTGACCGTGGCCAGCGTCTCGCCCTTCACGACGGTCGCGCGTGTAACCGTTGGCGCGGTGCGGCGTCACGGTCTACGGCACGAGAACGCCCCACGAAACGAGGAACCCATGAGCAAGGATTCGGTCGCCACCGCGTACACGGCCATCCTGAACGACGACGGCCTCCGGGAGCTCGTCGCCGAGGACCCGTCGGTCCTCGATCCCTACGAGCTCACCGACGAGGAGAAGGCTGTCCTCGTCGAGGAAGCCACGGCCGAGGTGAGCGGCTTCGCCATCGGGTTCGGGCCTGCGATGACCCACCTCGGCAGCGGTCCGCCCCTGTCTCCGCCAGTCGCCTCGTCACTCGGCTTCGCGCTGAACCGAGCCAGCGGGCTGCCGACAGGCAGCCTGAAGGGCCCAGGGTTCGCGGCCGGCGCCGGTTGCTGCCCTTGGGGTTCCGGCTTCGTCGGCATGGGTGAGATGTCGGAGTGAGCGAGACCACGATCCCCGATCGCGACAACCGACCTGGGGGTCGATGGTCGACGGCCGGTCTTCTGGACGAGCTGCTGCGTCTGGCGGCCCTCGAGCGGGCGATGGCCCACCTGATCGCCGGGTGGGCCGTCAAGATCCCCGAGCTCGACGACAAGCAGCAGGTGGTCGTCGGCCTGGAGGGTGCGCTAGCGCGGGCCGTCGCGCTCCGCAACCACGCGCTGGCCCTCCTCGAGCGCGACGAGGCTGGTCTGACCGCCCGCCCGTCGTGGATCGCGCCCCTGCGTGAGCTCGACAGGTCCGAGAGCCCTGGGATGGTCGTCGGAGCCGTGCGGCACGACATCCGCGCCTTCCTGCTGAGCCGTTACGGCGACCTCGTGACCCGGCTCGATCCGCTCTACGACGCCCGCACGCTCGTCACGGTCCGTGGAGCCATCGCGGCTCTGGCCCCCATCGAGGCCCCGACGGTCGGTGCCAGTACCGGTAGGCCAGCGGAGACCGCGGGCCAGCTGCGCGACGACCTGCAGCGGGCGTGGCTCGACGACACGGCACCGCGGATGCCGCTCGACGAGGTGCTCTGGGCCCCGCTCGACCGAGTGCCGTTCCCGGCCCGACCAGCGGGCCGGCGCCGGCCGCCGACCGGCCGACGGTCCCACATGCGGACGCAGTCGCGACTCACCGACGAGGACATCTCGGGTTCGTTGAACGACAACGTCATGGCCGAGCTGTGCGCCCTCGAGCTGCTCAGCCGATGCTCGTACGAGCACCCCGACGAGCCGTGGTCCTTCCATCTCTCCCTCGCGCGCCACGTGGCCGACGAGGAGCGCCATGCCGCCATCTTCCGCCGCCTCCTGGTCCGGCGGGGCTATGACGAATCGACCCTTCCGCAACACGGGGTGAACTACGAGTACGCGTACGAGTTTCCGGAGTGCGAGGTCGGTGGCAAGCGCGAGCTGACCTGGCGCATCCTCATCATGTGCACGGTGCTCGAGGCCCTCGCGATCGACAAGCTCCCCGTCGAGATCGGCAGCCGCGACTGGCTCGACCAGATCGACTACGCCCGAGCGCTCGACTACATCGGCACCGACGAGCTGTTCCACACCGAGAACGGGCTGCGGCTCACCCGTGACCTCTGCCAGCGCTACGAGTTCGACTCCATGCTCGAGCGCGAACGGGCGCACGGTCGCTTCTTCGGCCGGCAGCAGCAGGTGCGCCTCGCCTACCTGGATGAGGATGCGGAGCGGGCCGCCTACGAGATCGGGCTGAGCGAGCTGCCCGACCCCGACCTGATGCCGTTCGCGTCGCACACCGAGGTCGAGCTCCGCCGCCGGTCGGGCTTCACCGACGAGGAGTGCCGCCAGGTCGACCGGTGGGGCTACAACGAGCCCCTCGATCCCGACTTCGATGGGTCCCTCGTGGAGCGCGACCCCGCCCCGTAGCGGGGGGATTCGATGTCTGCGATCACCACGACGAACCAGGCGGAACTGGTCGACCAGGTCAGGCGGAACGGCTGGGCGGTACGCCGAGGCGTCTTCGACCCGGCCGAGCGCGAGGCGATCGCGGAGGCGACGGCCCAACGTCCGTTCCCCGAGCTCTCGCCCGACACGAGGGCGTGGGTGGCCGATCACCGATGGCCCGACGTGGTCCTGCCCCTCGTCGGGCCGGACGTCCGGTTGGCCAGGGCGCAGCTCCTGACCAAGCACCCCCACACGAACGACGTGGTGCCCTGGCACCAGGACAACGACTTCCTGCCGGCCGACCCACCGGAGTTCCTGAGCGTCATCCTGGCCATCGACCCGATGACCCTGGACAACGGATGCCTCCACCTGGTGCCGGGCTCACACCGCAACGGAGTGGTCGCCTACGTGCCCAGGGCCTACCGGTTCACGCTGGCCGACCCGCCGAGCGACGACGCGGGTATGGCGGTCGAGCTCGAGGCCGGCGACCTGCTGCTGTTCTCATCGCTCTGCTTCCACCGCAGCGGCCCCAACCTCACCGACGGTCCGCGTCGTGCCTGGATCCTGCAGTTCCTCTCGGACGACGCGGTGTCCCCGGACACCGGTCGGCGGTTCGAGGAACGGCTGCCCGTCGCCGAAGGCGGGCGTTGGCTCGACCCCGAGGGCCGCTGACCATGGTCGAGACGCCCGCCCGGAGCAGTCGAGTCGCACGCGGGCCGTGACGTCAGCGACGATCGTCGACGCCCTAGCCATGGCGCTGGTCAGGACCACCACCAACGGCATCGGCGTCTACGGCGAGTCCACCACCGCCCGTTGCGGCCAGTTCTCGGGCGGACCCGCCCAGATCCGACTGATCCCGGCACGCGTCGACCCACCCCAGCTCCGGCAAAGCCGGCGACGTATTCGTCGACCCCAGTTCCCGCATCTGGTTCTGCACCGTAACCAGCACCACCACCGCCACCTGGAAACAGATCCAAGTCGCCTGACCAGCGCCCTAACGAAGCCTCTTTGGTTGTCAAGGGTGTCGGCGATCGTGTTCGGGCGCGTTGAAGTCGTCGGCTGGTGATCGGCCGGCGGCGGTGGGTCTAGCGTTCGGGGTGGGTCCGGGAATGACCTCACCGAAGAGCCGATGTCAGGGATGTGGAGTCGGCCACGCTGGCAAGAGTCGTTCCCGCTTGTCTTCCCGGGCCCGTATCAGCCGAGCGTCAGTGGGTGGCGCGGTGGTCGGCGATGAGTTGGCGGTAGACGACGTTGGAGAGTTGTCGCTTCAACGCTCGGAGGGCTTTCTTCTTGGTCTTGCCCTGCGGCGAGCTTCGCGTCGTAGTAGCCGCGGCCGGGGCTGTGGGCGAAGCGGATCTGGGTGACCGCGGCCATGTGGATGGCGTGGTTCAGTTGGCGGTTCCCGCGTCGCGACAGCCGGTGGATGTCGTGGCGGCCCGACGACCGGTCGATCGGGGCGGTGCCGTTGTAGTTGGCGTAGGCGTCGGGGTTGGGGAACCGGGTGGGGTCGCCGGTGTAGCCGATGATCATCCCGGCCAGCACCGGGCCGATCCCGAAGATGTCGGTCAACGACGAGCCCGACGCGGTCGACCGCGTCGGCCAGGCGCCGCTTCGACGCTTTGATCTGGGCGTCGAGGCGGGCCAGGTCGTCGGTGAGCTCGGCGGCGATCTCGAGACGGGCCGCTGGGTGGCGGTGGTGGCCTCGAGCCCGTCGATCAGCGCTCTGACCTGGGTTGTCACCAGTTCTTTGTCGATCCCGCCGGCCACCAGCTCGGCGACGATGGCGTGCAGGCGACAGGCGGTGCGGTTCCGGGCCCGCCCCAGATCCCGATGCCGCTTGGCCAACAGGCGCAGCACGCTCACGTGATCCTCGGCCCGCACCTCGGCCAGCGTCGGGGCGCGCAGCGCGGCGATCGCCACCGACCGGGCGTCGTTGGGGTCGTTCTTGTCGGAACGGCCGGTGCCCAACACCCGCACCCGCGCCGCCAACGTGGCCGGCACATCCAGCACCGTCTCACCCGCCGCGACCAGCTGCTGGGACAGCAGGTAGCCGAGCCCACCGGCGGACTCGACCGCCCACGTCCGCGGCGCCCAACGGCTTGGCCCACCCGAGTAGCTCGTCGACCTGGCCGACCGTCGCGGTCACGCGTAGTTCGTCGATCACTGCCTCGTCGCGGTCGATCGCCACCGCGGTGTGGGAACCCTTGTGAGGGTCAACCCCGATCAGTACCGTCATGACCATCCTCCTTGACTGTGGGGACGATCGCGGTGGGCACTCCTGATTCGGGGTGAGGTGCACTCCTCTTTCGAGCCACACCGCGATCAGTGGAACCCGACGGGCAGGCATCTCGTTAGAAAGCCAACCCCACCAGGGGGCGGCAGGCACATCGGGAGCCCGCCCGCCGGGAACCACGACGCTACGAAAGCGTCACCCCCGACTCAATCAGGCACATCGGCGCGTCGGAAGCAGAGCGCCTGCCATCTGGATGTGGGACCATCTGCGGGTGACTGCGGATCACGAGAGATGGTCGTGGCGGATATGGGGAAGTCTGGTAGGGCGGGCGCTCGCCGCGGTGATCGCCGTCAGCCTGGTTGGACTGGCACCGCTCGCGAGCGCCTCACCCCAGCCGGCGCTCGTACTTAGCCCGAACTTGACGGTGTTCCACGTAGGCGACACCGTCGGTGTCACCACCGACGGCCCGCTTTGTCATGGGATGCCAGGAGGGGCAGCTCGGCTGGTCCGGGGTTCGTTCGCCCCTCCGAACTACTCCGTCTCGCCGGACCTGCCCGTCGTGGTCCTGGCCCTCGGCACCACCAATGCCGAGGGATTCATGTCGGCTCAATTGCCGCTCCCCGAGAGCGGCACCTTCCTCGTCGAAGCCACCTGCGGGAGCGTTCACGCTCCGAACGCGTTCGGGGGCATCGTGCCCACTCAGATAACGGTCCTCGCTGGCACCGTGCCACCGACGGGCGTCGTCACCCAACCTGGCTTCACGGGCTGACCCCACGAACAGCGAACGACGCCCTAACGGCCTTGGGCTCAGTGGGTCATCGCAACGCGGCGTCGAGTGTTTGTGATGGTGACTTGAAGCCGAGGGTTTGTCGAGGGCGGTCGTTGAGCTCGGCGGCGACGGCGTCGAGGTCGGCTTGGGAGAAGGGTTTGAGGTCGGAGCGTTTCGGGAAGTACTGGCGCAGGAGCCCGTTGGTGTTCTCGTTGGTGCCGCGCTGCCACGGCGACCGCGGGTCACAGAAGTAGACCGGCACGCCGGTGGCCACGGTGAACCGGGCGTGCTGGGCCATCTCTTTGCCCTGGTCCCAGGTCAGGGATCGTTTCAACTGGTCGGGGAGCTCGGCGATCTTGGCTGACAACGCGTCAGCCACCAGCTCAGCCCGATGACCGTGCGGGAGCGCGATGAGCATCACGAACCGGCTGTGGCGCTCCACCAGGGTGGCCACTGCGCTCATCCCTTTGCCGAAGATCAGGTCGCCTTCCCAGTGACCGGGCACGGCGCGGTCGTTGGCTTCGGCCGGCCGCTCGGAGATGTTCACGACCCCGGTGAGTTGGCCCTGGCCGTTCATCACCGAGTGACCAACCGGCCGGCGACTGCCCCGCCGGGTGCGCAGGTACTGGGTCAGTTCCTTACGCAACGAGCCTTTGGCCTGCACGAACAGCGACAGGTAGATCGTCTCGTGCGACACCCGCATCTCCGGATCATCAGGGAACTCGGTGACCAGCCAACCCGAGATCTGCTCCGGGGACCAGCGCCGCTCGAGCTTGGCCTCCACCACCCGCCGCAACCGTTCGCACTGGCCCAGCTTCATCCGCTTCGGGCGACCCATCGCTTTGAGCGCGGCCCGGTCCGCGTCACAGGCCCGATACCGGGCCCGGCCGCCATGACCGGCCACCTCACGCGAGACCGTCGACGGCGCCCGCCCCAACCGACGCCCGATGGCTCGAAGCGACTCACCGGAAGCGACGCCCCGGGAGATCTCCTCCCGTTCCACCAACGACAACCGCAGAGGTGACCGCACCGGCTCCCGTGGCGGCGGCCGCCGCAAACGTTTGATCTCGCGCAACACCGCGTGACGGTTCACGCCCGCTTCCTGGCGGATCATCCACGGCGGAGCCCCCTCCGCCCACAACCGCCCGATCCGAGCCCGAGCCTCATCCGACAGCTGCACCCTCGTCATCACCAGCACCTCCCGGTCCGATCCAACTCGACCACAAGTGCTGTTGCGATGACCCCCTGAGATCAAGCGTTGATCAGGACGACACTCTGACTTGACTGGCTCATGTCGGCTTCCCCTCACAGACGCGCCGACGGTAGTTGAGCACGTTGCGACCGCTGGTTCCGTCTCTCGCCCCGCCCCGAACGGCACATCGGGACGGATCGAGCACGGCATCCCGTTGTCTGGCACGATCCCGCCTTGTGACGAGTCGCATCGCGTGCGTGTGCATTGACTCGGTCGACCCGTTCCACCTGGCTGAGTTCTGGATGGCGGTGCTCGGCTGGGTGGTCGTCGATGAGGACGACAGCGGGGTGAGTCTGGCGGCTCCGGGGACGAGGATGCCGACTCTGGACATCATGAGGGTGCCAGAGGGTAAGGCGGTGAAGAACCGCCTGCACCTCGACCTGCGGGCCGACGGGTGCACCACAGCGGAGGAGCTGGGCCGGCTCCTGGGTTTGGGGGCAACCCGGGCCGACGTCGGCCAGGGTCCGGGCGTCTCCTGGGTCGTTCTGGCTGACCCTGACGGCAACGAGTTCTGCCTGCTGAAGGAGACCACACAGGAGGTCGAGGCGGCCGCTGACGAAGCGCCGCCAACGACATGACTGCGATTCATCCGCCGTGACGGATCGAGCGCCGAACGGCACTTCGGGAGCGGGCCCGTGTGTCACGTTCGGTTACTGCCCCTCTTCCTTCTGCCGGGGTCGAGCTGTGGGCGGTGGCGCGTCTGAGTGTGGCGCCGCCTGGGTAGGTTGCGGTTGTTGCTGCCTCCGCCCGGCACGGTGTGTGTGTGTCGGACGGGAGGGCGTTGCACGGGAGGTCCTGCTGATGAAGCATCCGGAAGACGATTCGACGGCGGAGGATCTAGCCGAGGCGACCGACGAGCTGTTTGTTGCCGAGGCTAAGTTGGCGCAGGCCGAACGAGCGGAGAAGGAAGCCGTCGCCAAGGTGGAGGCCATCGAGGCTGAGCTCGGAGACGATGGCAGCGAAACCCAAGTAACCACGCCCTAACGGCACTTCGGGACGCGCCAGACAGGACATGGAGGTTGGTTGTCTGAGGCTATGGGCAGGCGCCCGAGGCAAGGTCACCGGGGCTGAGACAGATGGCCAGGCCGAGTCGAGTGGTCCGGGTTCGCAGACTTCCGGCCTGGTAGATCACGATCACGTCCGGGGCAGCGACGGTGATCGGAGAGACCAACGTGTAGCTGGCGACGAGCATCGCGGGGTCCGCGGGGCCTAGCTTCGCCCCGTGCGGCGACCGGAGTTTGCAGTTCGCCGTGATGGCTGAGGTCGCGAACCCCGTGCCACAGCCTGCGTTGGCAAGAGCAAAGGTGGCCGGCAACCCGACAACGGGGTGAGCGAGACGGATGGATTCGATTGTCACACTCCCACCCCGGGTTTGAAGTGGGGCGATGAGCACTCTCGGGGTTCCAACCGAGAGTGACCCCGCCGATCCGCTGTCGCCCATTGGCTCAACTCTTGGGCCGCTGGCGGCATACCAATAGGCCCCCGCTAGCAGGGCTCCCACCATGGCCACGCCCAACAGCAGCCAGCGAAGCGACACCCGCCCGCCCGTGCCGGGTTTCGCCTCCACAGTCGACGCCATGACACAGGGTAGATCCTTGACGCGAGGAGCGCCCCGAACGGCACATCGGGTGCGGGCAATTTGCGGGTAGGTAGAAGAAGCAGCAGCGAGACGCTGGAGGTGGAAAGCCATGGACATCCAGTTCGTCACGAGCGTGGCGCCGATCGTCAGAGACGCGGATGCATCCCGATCGTTCTACGGAGATGCCTTGGGCCTGAACTTCGAGGGCGAGGAGGGCGACTACTCCTTCACCCACAAGCTCGACGGCGTCAAGCACTTCGGCCTGTGGCCCCTGTCAGAAGCCGCACGTGCCTGTTTCAGTACCCCCGACTGGCCCGCCAGCATCCCGGTCCCGCAGGCCAGCATCGAGTTCGAGGTCGCGGATGTCCCTGCGGCCGCTGCCGAACTCACGGCCAAGGGCTATCAGCTCCTTCACGATGCCCGCACGGAACCGTGGACCCAGATCACCGCCCGGCTGCTGAGCCCCGAGGGTCTTCTCGTTGCCGTCTGCTACACCCCCTCGTTCCACGAGGGGGCGGAAACGCGCACATAACGGCACGTAGGGCGCACTGAGGGTCGGGAGCTCCTCGCGCTCACGAGAACACGGCCAGTGCTGTCAACCTCCCCGCATACGTCCAGGTGACCCAGCATCGCCCGCTGGCGCTTCGTCAGGTCAGCCGCGCGCAGATCACCAAGCTTCTGGTCGATCGAGACGATGAAGGACCGGCGCGGCTGCAGTCATGGCCTCTGGCACTGTGGTCTCGGGCCAGTGTCGGGATCGCCCGACGCGACTGCGAGGACTCCTCGTCGGCTCGTGGTCATCGGAGACGGGCGATGGCTAGCGCTGCCGCCAACGCGACGAGCCCGCATGACAGTGCTTTCAATGCTCGTTCGAGCGGCGCCCGCAGCGTTGCTTCGTCCACCGGCCGGAGTGTGCCGTCGTCGAGGGTGATCGATCCGTTGACCGCGTCGACGTGGCGACGCAGCTCTCGCGCTGGCTGGCTGAGGCTGCGCTGCGCATAGGACAGGGCGAACGCGCCGACGGCGCCCACCACTGCCGCCAGGCCGAGCCCATCGGCCTGCGCCACGTAGGCCGTGAGCAGGGGGAACGTGCCCCACGCGACCGCGAACCCGATGTCGGTGTGGACGATGCCGCCGAACAGCTCAGCGTTGTAAGCCACGACGAGTGCCGGGCCGGCCACGATGAACGGGACCAGCGCCAGGCCGACCTGGCTGACGCCGACGACGCCCAGTCCAACCGCCACGATGAGGCCGACCACGGTCACCGTCACCAATGCGGCGCGCGGGATGTGGGTGCCCAGTGGCCGGCCGTGCAACTCGTCGAGGGCGTGGGCGCTGAGTCCTACGGCGGCGAAGAACGCGATCAGCGTCGCCACGAGTCGAGACAGGTCGACACGTGGCGCGAGACACGCCCCGATGACGACGTAGGAGAGGTGCCAGGCGGTATAGGGAGGGTGCAGCAGCGTCCACCAGTCATGCCACCCTCCAGCGCGCGCCGCGTAGAAGGCGGGGCGGTGATCGGGCTCAGACACGCGGTCGGGTTCCCCACATCACGAGTCCGCCGCCGAGACTCATGACCCGCACTCCGATGTCGGTGAGGCCGGCGTTCTGCCAAGCCTGCACGTGCCACGACAGGGGGTACCGGCGGTAGTAGGTGGAGATGCTCGGCCCGAGGAAACGACCAACGTCCCACCACTCCCGCCCACCGGTCAGCAGCCCGCCCGCCGGTAGCAAGAACCGGGTGTAGAGCCACCACCATGGTCGCCAGAACGGATTGGGGGGCACGAGGAACTCGAGGCTGGCGACGGTGGCGCCCGGCTTGACCACCCGGACCATCTCCTCGAGGGTCGCCTGCGGATCGGCGACGTAACGCAACAGGTAGGTGAAGCTGAGCCCGTCGAAGGTGGCGTCAGGGAATGGCAATCGCTCGGCTTGACCCGCGGTGAGCGTGACACGTTTGACGAGATCGGCGTTGGCCACGTTGGCTTGGCCGCGGCGCAGCATCTGCTCTGTCAGGTCGATCCCGACCACCTGCGCCGAGCCGCGCTGGGCCAACTGGATCGCGACACCGGCCGTGCCGGAGGCGACGTCGAGCAGCAGGTTTGATCCATTGGAGCTGAGGTGGTCGCACATCTCCCGCCTCCAGCGGCGGTTCTGACCCAACGACAGCACTTCGGCGAGTCGGTCGTAGCGGTTTGGTAGGGCGTCGAAGAGGTCCTGGGCCACGCGGTTGGGATCGGGCATCGTTCCTCCACGTCCGGCCCACCTACGATAGGTGCAGATCCCAGGAGGAGCTTTTGGCCGACGATCGCTTCGACGTCCTGGTCGTCGGCGCCGGCCCCGCCGGCAGCATCGCCGCCCTCGTCCTGGCGCGGGGTGGTGCCCGCGTGGCCCTCGTCGACAAGGCCGCGTTCCCCCGCCACAAAGCTTGCGGCGACCTGGTCGGGCCGCGCGGCGTGCAAGTCCTGTCCGATCTCAACCTGGTCGTGCCAGGCACGATCGAGGTAGGCGACATGATGGTGGTCGGCCCGACCGGCCGACGAGTGCGGCTGCCGAGCTTCCCCGGACGCACCTACCCCGATCACGCCCTCGCGGTTCCCCGTAGGACCTTCGACGCCGTGCTGCGCGACGCTGCGATCGCCGCCGGTGCCGTCCCGCTCGTCGGCCAGGTCGTCGACGCGCTGCGCGAATCAACCGGGATCGTCGGCTTCGCCTTGGCCGATGGCACCCGCCTGCGGGCCCGCACCATCATCGGGGCCGACGGCGCCACCAGCCGCGTGGCCGAGGCAGCCGGCATGATCGACCACGACCGGGTGATGTGGGGTTTCGCCATCCGCGCCTACCTCGACCAGACCGTCGACCTTCCCTCCATCGTCTTCTGGGAGCCCTCACGATGGCGGGCGTTGCCCGGGTACGGCTGGCTGTTCCCCGGTCCCGATGGGCGAGCGAACGTCGGCCTCGGCGTCGGCACACTGGCCGACCGCAGGACCGGCTCTCGACCGGTCCGGCTCCTGGATGCATTCCTCGATCGGCTCCGCGGGCTGGGCCTGTTGCGTACCGGACCACCGCCCGCAGGCCGGCTCGGTGGCTGGCTCAAGATGGGCATCGTCGGCACGACACCGGCAGCCGGACCGGTGCTGCTCGTGGGTGACGCGGCCGGGCTGGTCAACCCGCTCCAAGGCGAGGGCATCGCCCAGGCCCTGAGCAGCGGGCGCGCCGCCGCCACCGCCGTCCTCGCCACCGAAGGCCGACCCGGCTCTGCCGCCGGCGACCTCTACCGTGCCTGGCTGCGCGCCGAGCACCTCCCCTATCAAGCAATCGCGGCCACCACCCAGTCGACCCTGCTCAGCCACCCCACTGCGATCAGCGGAGTTGGCCGCCTCCTCAGCCTGCCCCTCGTCGGCCCGGCCCTCGCGCCGGGCTGGTCCGTGTTCTGGAACGAACTGCTCAACGGGGCCCAACCCGGCCCAGGCCGAGCTTCTGCCGCCCTCGCGACCAGCGTCGGCCACGCCACCACCAGGCGCACCCGCACCCACAGATGGCTAGACCACGCCCTCGGCTAACCGGAGAGCCACATCTCGAGGCAGCCGCTGGGTAGGCGAGAGCCGATCGGGCTCGCTGGTCCCTGGACGAAGCGGCGCGATGGCCTTCGCCGGCCTCGCGGTCGACGGCGTGGTCATCGATGCTGCTACGGGCAAGGAGGCTCGGGCAGTTGTCACACGCGAAGCCTGGTCCGCGCTCCATAGGTAAGCCTCGCCGACGCACCGAACGGCCTCTTTGGTCAAGGGCGGTGGTTCGGGGGTGGTGATTGTGGGCGCGTCGAGGTTGGCCGGTGACGGCGGCGGGTGGGGGGCGTAGGGTTTTGGTGGGTCCGGGAGTGACCTATCCGAAGAGCCGGTGTCTCAGGGTGTCGAGCCGGTCACGCTGGACTACAGAGTCGTCCCTGATTGTCCTCCCGGGCCCCGCTCTGGTTGAGCTGGCGGTTGCCGCGAGGGTTGAGCCGGTGACGGACCTTGGGGCCGCTGGACGCCTCGATGGGGGCGGTGCCGTTGTAGTTGGCGAAGTGATCAGCTGACACGAACCGGGCGATGTCGCCGGTGTGGCCGATCAACAAGCAGACCACGATCGGTCCGACCCCAAGTCTCTCGAGTCTCTGGGCATCTCGCTCGAGGCCGCGCGGAGCCAGGTCGAGGAGATCATCGGGCAGGGCGGGGCGTCGGCGGCGGCTCACATCCCGTTCACCCCGCGCGCCGAAAAGGTCCTCGAGCTCTCGCTGCGCGAGGCGCTGCAGCTCGGACACAACTACATCGGCACCGAGCACATCCTGCTCGGCCTGATCCGCGAGGGCGAGGGCGTCGCCGCGCAGGTCCTCGTCAAGCTCGGCGCCGATCTCAGCCGCGTCCGCCAACAGGTCATCCACCTGCTGTCGGGCTACCCACCCTCCGCTTCGGCGACGGGGTTCGGGCCGAGAACTGTTGATGGTGGCGACGAGCTGGGGGCGGCGTACCACGAGTCGCGCGCCTCGCACCTGCGGGACCAGCTACTCACCCGCTACTCGCCCCTGGTGGAGGCTGCGGCTGATCAGTTTGCACAGGGGTCGACCCGGAATGTGGAGCGAAATGATCTCGTCGACTACGGCATGGCCGGTCTCAGTGACGCGATCGAACGGTACGACCCCAACCGCGGCTACTCCTTGGAGCTCCTTGTGCGGGCGCGGATCCAGGCCCGAATCCTGGATGAGCTCCACACACGAGGCATCCACCCAGCGCCACGCTCGGTGCGGTCCAAGGCCCGCCTCCTCGAGAGAACCATGAACGTCCTCGAGAAACAGCTCCATCGCCCTGCCACCGACGAGGAGCTGGCAACCGAACTCGACACCACCCCCGCGCAGGTGGAGCACTCGTTCCACCAGATCTCGTTCATCGGTGACACGCTCATCGACGACTTGTTCTGGGAAGGCATCGACCAGGGGGGCACCCCACCCGGACAGCGTCAAGCTATGGACAGCGATGACCTCGCGGCCAACCGACGCCGACTCACCGCAGAGACGATTGCACGATTGCCCGAGGCCGAGCAGAACCTGCTGCGCCTTTCCTATGACAACCGGCGAACCATGGCCGAGATCGGACAGACGTTAGGCGTCACCGAAGACAAAGCCCGGACCATGCACTGCCGCGCTGTTCTGCACCTGCGGGCGATCCTGCGAAGCCAAGCCGGCGGTGCCGACGAATAGGCCCACGGGGTCAAGCCGCTCGCAGCCCGCTCGAACGCTGACCCGCCGACGCCCTAACGGCACGTAGGCGCTCCTCGCGAACGAGCCGAGCGACGGTTCTGTGCGGCCGCTGCGGCTCAGGTAGACGCTGCGACTACCTGCCTCAGGAGAAGCGTGGCGGCGTCGAGCATGTCTCTCGCCACCTGCTGGGCGCGTAGTTGTTCCTCTGGGCCCTGTCCGAACCTGAACCCACCGGGGGTCAGTGCCATCACGCGGCAGTGGCCTGGCGGAACTGGTGGGAGAGACGGTTGGTCCCACGGTCCTGCCATTCGGGCGATGTTGTCGGCCATCGTCAGGTAGATCCCGACCAGTTGGCTGACCTTGGGAAGGTCGGGGCTCGGTTCAACGACGGCCACGTTGCCACCATGGTTGAGGTACCGGACCGACCCGTCCGCGTAGGCGGCGAGAAGATCGTGCTTGCCCGCCATGGGCACCTCGACCACGCCGCCAAGTACCCGGAGCGCGTCGTCAGCGGGCGGTCCTACGTCATGGAGGCGCAGGAAGTGCCACGCCTGCAAGACCTGGCGGGACTCAACCTCGGGCATCGTGGTGATGTCCAGCCACCTTTGGCGCGCTTCGTCGACGTTGCCGTCTCGAAGCGCGGTTCTCGCTTCGACAAAGGAATCCCAGGGCTCGCCTTGACCGGCATTGTCGCCGGTCGGCCAGTCCTCCAGCGCGCAGTCGCCGTAAACCAGGGCCTTCATCGTCTCGGCCGCCGAACCTGGCGAGGGCTGCCGGTTCCGTCTCAATACCAACTGACCCTCTAGTCCGGCTCGCCGATCGGGTTCTCTGACTCTAGAGGCCGCAGCCCCCGCTACATGTCGTTGCCTCAGTGGCCGCACATACAGCACGTAGGGCGCGTGTCGGGGCGTAGGTCGTAGGGTCGATCGTCGGGCGGGGGTGAACGCCGGTTCGGTCTCCGCTCTGGTGAGAGGAGATCGTGATGGCCAAATCTGGTTCGGCGTTGGTGTTGTATGACCCGCGGGCGGCGGATCCCGAAGCGACCGCGGTGGTCGGGTTCCTGGGTGGCCACAAGGGACGGACCCGCGAGGCCTACGAGCTCGATCTGCGCCAGTTCGCGGGGTGGTGCCAGCACCGGGGCCTACGACTGTTCGAAGTAACCCGGGTCGACATCGAGCGCTTCGCTCGCGACCTCGAGCAGTCCGGTCGGGCGCCGGCCACCATCAGCCGCCGCCTCGCGACAGTCACCGGTCTCTACCGCTTCGCCGAGGAAGAAGGCCTCATCGACCACTCCCCGGCCGTGCACGTGCGCCGGCCCCGCGTCGACCCCGAGTCCCACGCCGTGGGCCTGGACCGAAACGAGCTCGGCGCGTTCCTGGTCGCCGCCGGATCAGCTCACCTCTGGATCACGCTCTGGCGTCGCTGCTGGCCCTCAACGGGCTGCGGGTCTCCGAGGCACTGAGCGCCGATGTCGCCGACCTGGCATTGCAGCGTGGGCATCGCACCCTGTTCGTGTCCCGCAAAGGCAACAAGACCGCCACCGTGCCGCTCGCGCCGCGCACCGCTCGGGCCGTTGACCTGGCTGTCGGGGACCGCCAAGCCGGGCCCATCTTCCGCGACCGTGACGGTCGCCGGCTCGACCGCCACGCCGCGGCGCGCATCGTGCGCCGCCTCGGTCGCCAGGCCGGCATACCGAAGCGCATCGGACCTCACACCCTGCGTCATGCCTTCATCACCGCCGCCCTCGACGCCGGGCGTTCCGCTCCGAGACGTCCAAGAGGCCGCCTCCCACGCCGATCCCCGCACCACCATGCGCTACGACCGAGGCCGACAATCCCTCGACCGCCACCCCACCTACATCGTCGCCACCTTCGTCGCCGGCGCGGCCAGAACCTGACCAGCTCGAGCGCCTACGTGCCGTTCGGGCGCCGATTTCACTGCTCAGTGCACGTGCAACGGCGGGGGCGGAAGACAGTCAAGTCGCTCGCGCTGCGTTGCCCGCCACCACGCCAACCGAGCACAACCGCCGAAGCTGATGCCCAACAGAAGCGTCGCCCAGGTGTAAAAGGGCGCCTCCACCGCAGAGATCGTGTTCACGATGCTCAACGTGATGAATCCCAGTCCGACCATGAGGTACCCAATCCCAAGGAGGCGCCAGAACGATGGGCTGCCCTTGCCTTCCATCATGGACACACGTTCGTGGTCTCACCTCAGGGTGACTGGCCTGCCAGTCACCCTGGGTCCGCCATGTCGAGCGGTCGCCCATCACGCGTCCTCGCTGCTGGGCTGAAGGCCCGTTCGGCGGCTGATGTGCCCTACGGGCTACGGATGATCGCTGACCGTCGGCACCTGTGATTGGTTCACTACGAGCCGGCGCTCGTGAGTCCGACAGCCACAGCGAGCAGCTCGGAGGTGGTCACTCCCGGGCCGCCGCTCACGAACGCCCAGGTGGAGGGGCCGACGGGGAAGTACACGATCTCGCCGGTCCCGGCCCCGGCCGCCTGGAGGTCGATGATCGTGTAGGTCCGCTGTCCGATGGTCTGTCGGGTCGCCGCGGCGGGATCACGGGTCGCGACGGACAGCAGCTTTGCCACCGCGCCGTCACTGTCTGGTCCCTCGGCGACGCCGATGTTCTGCTGGACCGATCCGATGAGCCGCCCGAAGGTCTTCTGCGGTAGCCGCCCGGTCCCCGAAGTCTGCTCGCCGAGGGCAGGGATGGGAACGTCGGGGCTGGGACGGAACCCTGCCGGAAGCACCGACACGGCCAGCCGAGGATGGCTGCCGAGGTAGGCGATGGTCACCGCCCGCGTCGCGGCGGGCGGGTGGTGCGAGGTGCCCGGCGATGCGAGCGTGGCGGCGGCAGCCGCGCCGGCTACGGCAACGGCGAGGGCGAGGGCGCCAGCTACGGCCGCCTGTCTCCCGAGCCCGGACCTCCGGGGGGCGTAATGAGCCCTGCGGACGAGGTCGACCGAATCGTCAGGGACCAGGTCGGCTCGGTGGGCGAGGGCGGCTCTGATGTCTTGTTCCAGGAGAGGCGTCATCGGGTGGTCCTTTCTCGGTTGACTGGCCCCGAGGCGGATGGCTCCGAGGCGCTCAGCACATGGCGTACGCGCTGAATGGCTTTGGACGTCTGGCTCTTGACCGTCCCCACCGAACAACCCAGGACGGCCGCTGCCTCCACCACGGACAGGCCCTCCCAGTATCGGAGAACCAGCACCGCGCGCTGGCGGGGCGGCAACTGGGCGATCGCGCTCGCCACCTCGTCGTTGGTCGCGATGACATCGGTCTGGTCGCTGACCGAGACGACCGGGAGTTCGGCTGCTCGGTCAGGGCCTCTCCTTCGACGCTCCTGCTCGTGGAGAGCGAGGTGGAAGAGAATCTGCCGGGCGTAGCCGAAGGGGCTGTCCATGCCGCGCACTCGAGGCCACCGACGTGCCACCTTCGCGAGCGTCTCTTGGGACAGGTCTTCAGCCTCGCCGAGGTCTCCGACGAGGAGGTAAGCCGTCCGAGTGAGGCGGTTCGCCGACGCGTCGACGAAGGCGTCGAAACTCTCGTACCTGGGTCCGGTGCGGTCCAAAGCCGTTCCTCTCGCTGCCCTCCGTCCATAAGAAGGGCTGGCATCCCGGAAAAGGTTGCCGCACTTTCTCAAACGCGCGGCCCCCACGACGCGCGGGGGCTTCTGAGCCACCACGCCGGACGCCGTCCTCGCCCCCACCCAGCACCGAACCGGCACCCGGAATATGCGCCGATGTGCCGTTCGGGGTGGGGATCGCCTCGGAACCAACGAGGTGGCCGAAGGTCGATGTCGCGTAGGTTGCGGCAATGGCATCGAACTCGGGCTGCGTTGGTCTTGCGGTGGCCGACAGTGCCGAGCTCTCCCAGCTCGTGCGTCGGCTGGTCCCCGAGGCCGATGTGCTCGGCGAGACTGCCGACCTCGTCGTGCGGCGATGGCAGGACCCTTCGGGTTGTCGACTCGTGGTGGGTATGCGCGGGACCGAGATCGTCGATCTGCTGCCATCCTTCGCGGCATCCACGGGTGCCGTCCTTGGCCCATTGACGTTCTTGCCAAATGGGCTCAGCTCCGCAGCCGTGCTCGACGAGCACGGTGACCAGGTCACTGCGATGGCCTTCGTGCTCGAGGAGCGACGGCTGATGGAAGCGTTAGCGGGTCCGATCGAGGGTCCGGCGGCGATCACCGCGCTAGGGGTCGACGTTGAAGTCTTCGCATCTGCCGCGCTGTTCAGTGAGTCCGACGCCAGCCTGTTCACCCCCCGAGACGAACCTGCGGGGGATCCTCCCGCCGCCTTTGTCGAGCGTGGCTGGAGTTGGCCGCCGCGTGTCGGGAGCGAATCGTTCTTCTCGCATGGGGTCTCCGGCTCAGCCGAGAGCACGACTGCGCACGCACGCTTGACCGGAACCGTGCTGGACGCTCGACAGCACACCGCGGAGCTAACGGGTCAACCGTTCATCGAGGCCCGCGTCCGAACGGCGGGGTTCGAAGCACACGTGTGCTACCCGGCTGGCGAATTGACGCTCCCCGAGGCCGGGAACGTGATTGCTGGCACGGTGTTCATCGTTGCGTCGATGGATCTCAACTGACGCTAGCCCCGACCCACCGTCGTCGGTTCCGTGCACGGCAGGCGAATGGTGCGTCCTGGCCCGCGTCGTCGTTCTCCCATACGCAGTGGAAACGCCCCAACCGGTGCTCGGGCGCAACGCCGATGTGCCATTCGGCGTGTCTCACGCCCGTGGCATCCGGGGCGGACAGGTTGGGACTGAGGTGCAATAGTCGAGCAATGTCGGAACGGCGGTGGGCGAGATATCACCCGATCGCGGTGGCTGGGGCATTTGCCGCCGCGGCGCTGTTCGCCGCCTGTAGCGGTGGCCACGACCATCGCTCAGCGGAGGTTCGACGCGTGACGGACATGCTCAATCAGACGCAGACGGCCTTGAAGCTCGAACGCCCAGCTCCAATCGAGGAGACCCAGCGGTGCAACGGCGGCAAGGCCGCCACCCGGGTCGTCTACCTCTACCCGAAGGTCACCCATTCGCAGGCGAAGGACCTCGTCGAAAGCGCCTACCAATACTGGGAGGGGCACGGTCGCACCTGGAGCCAGTCGACCATCGCGACCAACGTAGTTACGTCCCCGGCGAACGCCTACCCCTTGGTCACGCTGCCCGTGGGTGACGACTCGCTCACCGTTGAGTACAGCCCCGTCAGCAACATCTTCCTGGTGGGCGGTACCACCGGGTGCGAAGTCGTCGGCGCATAGGCACGCACCCCAAGGGGTCGATCTGGGACATCATCGGGCGTGAGACCCCGCGAGATCGGGGCCCGACGTTCGACCACCCGACCGCACCGAACCGGCGGTCGGCGCACGCCGATGTGCCGTTAAGTGTGCAGTCGACTCTGGCTGAGGGCCTCGAGCGCAGACGCGACGGCGGGCGGAACCATCTCGCGCACCGCACCTAGATCGCCCTCGTTGAATCGCTCCCGGACGAGGCGCGAAGAGATCCACCAGGTCTCGCGCCGCGGCAGGACGAAGACCGTCGCTATGCCCGACAGGCAGGAGTTGGCGTACGCCATCTCGAACTCGTGACCTCGCTCCTTCCCGATGCTTCGGATCAGGGCGCCAACGCCGAGGCTTGCCGCGAGATCCATGAGCAGACCGGGGTGCGCAACCGCCTCGACATTCGACAGCTGGTCAGTGGACGCGGTGATGAGCTCCCTCCGCTGCTCCAAGGACAGCAACCCGTGCTGTTTGGCCGGGTTGCCCGCTGCCACCACCCAGAGTCGATCGAACAGCCTGGCCCCGGTCTCGATGATCCCCAAGTGCCCAAGGTGAACGGGATCGAACGAGCCAGCGAACATCGCGCTCAGCATGTACACACGCTACTGATCGCGCCTGGGTGCGCCCTACGTGCCGTTCGGTGCGCGTGGACGGCTTTCAGCTTGTCGGGACGGACGCGCGCCAGAAAGGCTCCGCCTGCTCCTCGATCAGTCTTACGACATCGGCTGCAACCGCCTCGTAGTCCCCCCGCCGTTGCCCCCGATCTGAGCTGACCTCGTAGCTGCGAGCACCGAACACGAACCAGTGATCGCCCTCACCGACCTCGGGAAAGCCGATGCTGCCAAGGCGCGGTCGATGACGCGGGGGAATGTCTTGAGCGCGGACCTTCGACGGCTCGATCTGCTGGCCCCAGGAAGTTGTGATCCCCGCTGGCCCACACGAAGCGACCTCGACGACGAAGCCTCCGCCCGCCGAGTGGAACTGAACGGTCAACAGGTCGATGCGGTCTTCGAGCTGCCTTCGGAGATGCGGTAGCGACCCGGTGAAGCCGCGCCCCCGCAGGGGCTCGACAACCACGCGCTGCAGAGCCGAATCCATATCCGCTCGTGGGGAACTCACCGCCAAAGTATGGCTAGACGGCCCCACCTGGTTGCGCAGGGCCGTCAAGAGCGCAACCCGCGACCGGCGCACCCACCGGAACGAGCTGCTCGGGCTGCACCCGGGAGTCGGACGGCCCGAACCCGAGCACGAGCGTGGCCGTGTGGCCGGCGGCACGCGTCGCCAAGCACCGCAGCCCGGCCAAGTTCAGATCGTGTTTGCACGGTGTCGGGCCGTGATCGAGCCGTCGCATTCCAAATACACTTCCACCGGCACGCCGGAGCAAGCGCCGATGTGCCGTGCGGCTCGATGTTGCCGATGCTGAGATGAATGACGCGAGATCGACTTCAGTCGAGTGCTCCGCCGTTCGATTTTGGTTCATCGCTGGGCAGTGGAGACGAGGCGAACTAGGAGCGAGGTAGCTTCGCCTGGTGCCGAAGACGCTCACCATTACTGCCCGCCAGGCGCAGTTCGCGTCGTGGACGATGTATCTCCTGATCGACATCGTGGTCTTGAACCTGTTCGTCGAGTTCACGGACACGATTGTTATCGACTCGTTCTACATCTCCGTCCTGACTGCGATCCTGTTGCGACTACTGCTCGGCGTGACCATCTATCTCGAACACCGATTGTCGGCGTACTTCGCGATGAAGACGTACAGGGCTGCTTGGGCTGTGGGAGGTATCTGCAAGTTCCTCGTTCTGTTCACGAGCAAGTTCGTGATTCTCGAGGTGATCAACTTCGTTTTCGGCGACCACGTGACTCTCGGAGGGTTCGTGGAGATCGTGGCCGTCGTCGTCGCGCTGATCGCAGCGGAGTTCGCGATCCGAACAGTTTTCGACGTGCTCGGCCGAGAGCTGAACGAAGCTAGCTAGCGCGCAGATCTGGCCTGAGCAGTTATCCACGCGTCATCTAGTCCATGCAGACGTTGATCGCGAGGAGGAGCACATCATCCTCTCCACAGGGTGCCTATGTGCCGTTATGTCCGGGTCAGGCGACCTGGATTTGCTTCCAGGTGGCGGTGCTGGTGCTGGTGACGGTGCACAGCCAGAGTCGTGAACTGGAGTCGAGGTAGAGGTCGCCAGCCTTGCCGGAGGCGGGGTGGGTGGAGGCGGTGCCGGGGATCAGCCGGATCTGCGCTGGTCCGCCGGAGAACTGGCCACCCCGGGCGGTGGTGGACACCCCGTACACGCCGATGCCGTTGGTAGTGGTGCCGTACACGCCGTTGCCGCTAGTCGATTTGCCGACCACCCCCGAGCCGAGGCTGTTCTGGGTGCCGACCACCCCCACCCCGTAGTAGCCGGACGCGTTGGACACCCCCGACACCCCGGCGCCCGTCGCGCTGGTGGTCACCCCGGCCACCCCCGAGCCCGTGCCGTTGGTGGTGCCGTACACCCCGTTGGCGGCGCTGGCGGCGTTCGTGATCTGACCTTCCACGCCGTGGCCGGTACCCGTGGACGAGCCGAACACCCCCGGGTAGGGGCTGCCCGAATCGCCCTCCACCCCCGGACCGGCTGCGCCGGAGCCCAGCACCCCGGCCACCCCGGTGTTGCCCGAGACACCCTGCACCCCGGGGCCGCCGCTGATGAATGAATCGCCATACACCGCCGCCGCGTCCAAGCCGGAGGTCTGCTGGCCGTAGATCGCCGCCCCCGAGCCGACCGTGGTCGCAAAGATCGCGACCGCCTCACTGGAGCTGTTGGTGATCCTTGCGTCGAGCGCGTCGCCGGTGCCGGCGGTAGTTACGAGCGCGGCCACCGCCGCGTTCGTGCTCACCGTGACCTCAGCTGCCAGGGCGCCGCCGGTGGTTCCGGTCGTTCCCTGCGCCGACGCGTGCAACGCAAGACCCGATCCGGTTTGTCGAGCGAACACGGCGTCACCGGTCCCCGTCCCCAAACCTGCGATTCCGGCTCCCCCCGTGCTGCTCTGGCCCAGCACGGCTCCGTCAGGGGAAGTCGAATTTCCCCAGAGCGCGAATCCGCCCGTCCCGGTGGCGTCCACATGCAGTGTGGCTGTGCTGTTGGTCGACGTCAGCTGCGTCTCGTCGGACCCCGCATCATTGCTCGCTCCGAACATCATCGTTCCGGTGGTCGCCGCTGCCGGAACAGCCTGCGCCGCGACCAACGCCGCACCGCCCGCCACCGCGCCGGCCGCCAACACGGCCCCGTGCTTCAACAAACCCCGCCGATCAGTCAGCCCACCAGAAACAGACCCGACCGCGCCGGTTGCGCCCACACCCACCGTGTGCTCCAACTGCGCCAAGCGTGCCTCCAGCGCCTCCCACACCGCTCGCGGCACCTCAACGACATCACCGCTTTCAGTCCCAGACACGTCGGCACCCTCCGGTCACGGGGCCGCCACTCGACCGCCCCGCCACTCATCGTGAGGTGCCACCACCAGCAGCGTCAAGCAAACAGACCGCGCGGCCTACAGCGTCGGACCCACAGGGACCCGGCCAGATACCTCCGCTTCCTGGCGGACCCGAGGCGCATTCCTCGAGCAACTACAACCGTCCTGGCGACGAATGGGGCACGGGGTTCCGCTTCGTGAGGCCGGGCTGCTGGCACATTCATTTCGCTCGAAGTGACACCTCGGGCGATGTATGGCTCCAGGTATGACGCAGCGCCCTAACCGGCTTGGCCTCAGCGGGTCATCGCAACGCGGAGGCGTTAGGGACGCACCACGGCCCCTGCTCGACCGGTGGCGGGACCGGGACCAGGCGCCGTGGACGAAAGTCGAACCTGCTCGTGCGCCGACGAACCCCCGTCGTCTACTCCCTCGCCAGCGCCGGGCGGCGGCATCGAACCCGGTTTGGCTCGCCCACCGTCCGGATCGGAGGCACGTCCAACATCCGTCCAACGTGAGAACGAATAGGGACGGAAACCAGTGAACGCTAACGCAGAACATAAGCGCTGGTCAGAGTGCGAAACGGGGGAGCACTAGCAGGTCACGGAACCGGCCCTAGTTGCCTTCACACGGCAGAGGTCGAGGGTTCGAGTCCCCCATCGCCCACTGCGAAACGCGTTGACCCACCCGAGTGGTCGGCTACTCGAGGGCTGCGATGACCGAAGCGGCGATGCGGCGCTGGCCGGCATCGGAGTAGCGGTCGCTGGTGTCACCCAGCGTCGCCAACCTGGCGCCGGTGTTGGTCGCGACCGCAGCGACTGATTCGGCGAGCGCTCCCGAGCGATCTTGCTGGTTGGCCGGCGGCGTCACCAGGAGAACCTTGTGTGCTCCGGCTTGGCGGGCGCCGGCGACCAGTTGGGCCAGCTCGGCCTGGTAGGTCGCTGTCGGTGTGGCCACTCGTACGTCTGCGGATTCGACCCAGATGGTCACGACGGTCGGGTGCAGCGAGGCCAACTCCGGCAGCTGCGTGTCGATGACTCGCTCGGCGGTGATGTTGTCGCCGGCCAGGTTGATGAGCACCGCGGCCGCTGGCATCGCCTTGTCGAAGACGATCTGGGTCCAGGTGTCGCGCCGGTCGGTGCGGAAGTCGAGGTTCGATGTCTCGACGGCGCCCATGGTGACCAGCACAGGGGGATTGATCTCGGTCCCCTCCGGCGCGTTCGCCACGTGCGGGCCGGTGGACGAGCAGGCTGCAAGCGCTGACATGAGCAGCACCATGACCGGCACGAGCACGAGCTTCGCCGGGCCGAGATGCGCCGAGCCGCGGCGACGCTCAGACACCGGAGACGGCCTCTCGGGCCGGCAGTCTGGCTGCCCGTGCCGCAGGCAGGGAGCCTGCGGCGAGTGCGAGCACGGTTGATCCCGCCAGTACCCCGGCGACGACCCAGAGCGGTAGCGACAGGTGGACGCCGGCCAGGCGCTGCTGGGCCAGGTAGCCGTTGACCACCGCGCCGACGACCAACGCGATCACCCAGCCGACGAATGTACCCAGGGCCCCGCCGAGCAGCCCGAGCGTCGCCGCCTCGAGCAGGAAGGTGCGGTAGACGTCGCGGTCGCGGGCGCCGATGGCCTTGAGCACGCCTATCTCGCGTCGCCGCTCGCGCACCGCGGCCAGCATGGCGTTGCTGATGCCGAGGGCGGCGACCAACAGGGCGATGATCCCGACGGCAGAGAGCACGATCTCGACCACTCGCAGGTAGCGGCGCACCGACGCGATCAGGTTCTCGGGTGCGCTGGTCGAGTACCCGACCGAGGTGATCTCGAGGCGGACCTCGGCCACGTTGTCGAGCCCTCTGGCGATCACGAACAGCCCGGCGTACGGCGAGAGGAGCCCATTCGAATCGTCGGCAAGGAAGCGGCCGTGGTCCTCGCCGCTTTCGGACCAGGCCCGGGCCTGATTCACGACGGTCGTCGTCGTCAGGAACTGTCCGTCGCCGGCGTCCTGTGCAACCACACCGACGATCGACATCTTGGCCCACCGGCCCTGGTAGTGGGTCTGGCCGCCATCGCTGACCATGCGAGGCGACGCGAGCACCACCGTGGTGCCGAGGACGCGCGTGGCTTGCAGGCGCGTGAGGCCCAGCCGGTCGAGGTAGCCCTCGGTCACCGCGACCTCGCTCTGGGAGCCCGGCGCCGGAAGCAGGCCGGCGATGAGGGTGATGGGCAGTTGGTCGACCTTGGTCACGTCGACGCCGACGACGTGATCGAAGAACGGGCTCAGCCGCTTTCCCGCGGTCGTGCGGGTCGAGCTCAGCACCAGCATCGGAGCGGTGACGACGGGTACCACAGCCCGCACGTTCGGCAGCGACTCGATCTTGTGCAGGGCAGCCTCGTCGAGCACCTTGGGTTTGCCCGGCCTGGCGTTGTCCTGGTCGATCTGGGTTGGATCCGGCGCGGCGGCGGCCACCTTGATGCCGGCCAACGGGCCGCCCGTGCTCAGCTGGTCGAGGACCCGCGTCTCCGCGGTGGTCGAAATGGTGAGCAGCGCCGTGAGCAGCGACGCCGCCAAGGCGACGGCCATCACGGTGAGCACGGCTCTCCCGGGCCGACCGCGCACGGTACGAACGGCCAATCGGATGGCGTCGCGCCACCTCATGACGGGGTCGAGCATCAGCTGCTCGACCAGCCGTCCGCCGACCAGGTGCAGCCGACGCCCAGCTCTCGCCGCGATGGCCACGTCGTGGGTGACGATCACGAGGGTGCATCCGTGATCGGCCGGGAGCCGCTCGAGCAGTGCGACCACCCGGTCGGTGCTGGTCTGATCCAGATTGCCGGTCGGCTCGTCGGCCAGGATCAGTGAGGGGGCGTTGGCCAGAGCCCGAGCGATGGCCACCCGCTGGCGCTCCCCACCACTCAACTCGATCGGCCGGTGACCGGCGCGGTCCGCGAGATCGACGGCGTCGAGCAGCTCCGCGGCTCGGCGCCGACGGTCAGCGGGTCGGGCTCCGGCCAGCGTGCACGCCAGCTCGATGTTCTCGGCTGCGGTGAGCGCCTCGAGCAGCCCGAAGTGCTGGAAGACGAAGCCCACGGTCTCGCGCCGGAAGGTCGCGAGATCGGACCGCGGCAGTCCGGCCAGATCCTGGCCTCCTACGAGCACCGAGCCTTCCTGCGGTGCCTCGAGCCCGCCGAGGATGCACAACAGCGTGGACTTGCCCGATCCAGAGGCACCGGTGAGGGCCACGTGGGCTCCGGGTTCGACCGTGAGGTCGAGCCCCTCGAGCACGCTCACCTCACCGGCAGGCGAGCTGTAGCGGTGGGCGAGCCCTTCGACGACGATCCGGGTGCCAGGCACATCGCTCATGGTCGCAGCAGGGGAGAGCGACGTGGGGGTCGGGCGGGCATCCCGGGTCGGGAGTTTCGCGGATGTTTCGCGGCGGCCGGACCGCACCGGCTGTCGATAGCCTCGCCCCGTGCCCGACGTGATCCTGCCGGTGCTCGACGAGGTCGAGGCCATCGAGTGGGTCCTGACCAGAATGCCCTCGGGATACCACCCGATCGTGGCTGACAACGGATCGACGGACGGGTCGGGGAGGCTGGCCCGGTCGCTCGGCGCACAGGTCGTAGATGTGTCCCGACGAGGGTTCGGCGCGGCGTGTTGGGCGGGGCTGAGCGCGGCTTCCGCGTCGGTCGTGTGCTTCATGGACTGCGACGGATCGCTCGACCCGGCCGACCTACCCAGGGTGAGCGAGCCGGTGGCAGCAGGCCGGGTCGACCTGATGCTCGGCGCCCGTGTGCCAGACCGCGGCGCCTGGCCCTTGCATGCCCGGTGGGCGAACCGGTGGCTCGCCCGCCAGGTCCGCCACCGCTACGGCTACGAGGTCACCGACCTCGGGCCGATGCGAGCGTGTGATCGCGAGGCACTGCTCGCGCTCGGGCTGCTCGATCGTCGGTCGGGCTGGCCGCTCGAAATGGTGCTGCGGGCGGGAGCAGCCCGTTGGCGAGTCGAGGAGGCAGGAGTGCCCTACCGCGTTCGCACCGGTCGCTCCAAGGTGACCGGCACGGTCGTCGGCACCCTGAGAGCGGTGAGCGACATGCGCCGGCAGCTGGCCACGATCCGCTGACGAGCGAGTGTCAGTCGCGCAGCGGGGCGCGGGCGAAGTCGCGCACGCCCTCAGCGAAGCCGACCTCGGCGGTGAAGCCGAGTTGGTCGCGGGCGAGGGCCGGCGAGGCGAATACGTGGCGGACGTCGCCGAGGCGATACCCGCCGACGACCTCGGGAGGCGGGCCTGTCGGTCCCGCCGCGCTCGAAAGCGCCCGGGCAAGGTCCAGGATCGTGTGCGGTCGTCCGCTGCACACGTTGAACGCGACGCTTCCGCCTGGCCCTCCGGCCACCGCCACGGGAGCCGCGAGGGCCGCCAGGTTGGCACGGGCAACATCGGCGACGTGCACGAAGTCACGCCGCTGCTCACCGTCCTCGAACACGCGTGGCGACTCACGCCGCTCGACCGCGCTGCGCAGGATGCTGGCGACCCCGGCGTAGGGGGTGTCGCGGGGCATGCGAGGCCCATACACGTTGTGGTAGCGAAGCGCGACGGATGAGGCGCCGTGCTCTCGGGCGTACGCGGCGCAGAGGTGCTCCTGGTGGAGCTTGGTGGCGGCGTACACGTTGCGGGGATCCGGGGCGGCCGTCTCGGGCACGGCGAGGGCCTCGAGGTCGGTTCCGCAGTCCGGGCACCGCGGCTCGAAGCGGCCCTGGTCCAGGTCGGCGACGCGGCGGGAGGCGGGCCGAACGAGTCCATGGGTGGGACATCGATACCGGCCTTCGCCATAGATGACCATCGAGCTGGCCAGCACGATCCGCCCTTCGAAGCGACGCTCGTGGAGCGCCTCGAGCAGCGAGGCGGTCGCGGCGTCGTTGTGGGTGACGTAGGACGAGACATCGCCGAAGTCGACACCGAGGCCGACCATCGCGGCCTGGTGGGACACCGTGTCGACGTCTGCAACCACTCGCCTTGCGACGTCGGGGTCACGGAGGTCTTCGAAGACATACGTGGCGTCTCGGTTGAGGTATTCGGGTCGCCGTCGGTGCGCGGTCGGCAACAGCGCGTCGACGACGACGACCTCCATCCCTCGCAGCGACCAGGCCATCGACCACGGCTGAGCCGATGAAGCCGGCGCCGCCGGTCACGAGGACCCTCACGGCTGGCTCATCCGAGGTCACGCAGCGGTCTGCGTCGAGCGGTCACCACTGCGTGCGGACGAGCGAGACGAGGGCGATGGCCGATACCGCCTGGAGGGTGAGCCAGCCCTGGATGCGCCGCCCCGCGACGAGGCGAGAACCAGTCGGCGCCGGGCTGTCCGGCCACAGTGCGGCCCCGGCCGCGAGCACCCATACGGTGAACGGAAGCCAGATGCGCTCCACTTCGCCCTCGGAGAGGCCACTGAGGTCGGCTACGACGACGGCCAGGACGGCGCCGCCGACGGGAACGGCGACGGATCGGTCGCGCAAGCGGGACAGCGCGACCGCGATGGCCGGTCCCAGAGCCAGCGCCCATGCCGAGAGGTTTGCGACCACGAAGTACCACCACGGTCGCCAGACGTGGAGGCGGTTGTACTGCTTGCGGGTGGCGAGCAGCCCGACCGGCCACCAGAAGCCGAGCAGCGCGAACGCGCCCAGCACGGCGGCCGCGGCCACACCGGCGAGGACGAGAGCGCGAAACCGACGGGCACGCCACGCGACGAGCACCGGGATGACGACGATCAGCACCAGCCCGTAGGACAACATCAGGCAGACGCCGAGGCCGATCCCGCCGGCCACCGCCAGCCGGTCGGAGCCTCGGCCGGTGCGGTTGACGGCCATCACCAGCGTCGCCAACGCGACAGCCGACACACCGAGGTAGAAGGCGTCCGCCGACGTGGCGATCCAGATCGCCGCTGGCGCGATGGCCACGAACGGCGCGGCTCGTCGCGCGGTCGCCCGACCGCACAACTCGCCCACTGCCACGACGACGGCCGCGGAGCCGAGGCAGCCGGCTGTGATGCAGAGCGTTGCGGCCCAACCGTTGCCGGCGAGACCGATCCGGTGCATGCCGGCGAGGATCAGGATCATCCCGGGCGGGTGGCCGCGGGCCTGTACCTGGTAGCGGGTGATCTGGGCGGAGAAGGTGGAGAGGAAGTGCAGGGGGCTCGCGGCAACGCTCGGGACGTCGGTGCCGAGCTCGGTGTGGCCGGCGAGGCCGTGGGTCAGTCCGTCGGGTCCATCCACCAGTGCCAGGGCCACCGACCAGGCCGCGGTGGCGCCGGCCGTGACGAGCAGCAGCGAACGCCACCGCAGCCGGCGGACGGCCCACGGCGCGCCGATGATCAGCAGGGTGCCGACCGTCATCGGCATCAGCACCCGTGGCGTCAGGCCGGGGCCGGGCCGACCGAGCAGTGGTGGCTCGGGCAGGGTCAGCGCGTGGTGGTGGGCCAACAGGGCCAGGCCCCACCAGCGCCCGATCGACACCAGGGCGACCCAGCCGACGAGCGCTCCGATCGTCGCCTTCGTCGTGTGACGCCGCCGCGACAGCGATGGCGCGGCGGAGTCCGGCCGGAGGTCAACCGCCATGGACAGAGGTGGGCTCGGATGTCGGGGTGGCCGATGGCAGTGGAAGTCGCACGGTGAACCGGCAGCCGAGGGGCTGGTTGGCCACCTCGATGGATCCCTGGTGGGCCTCGACGAGGCCCTTGGCGATGGCCAATCCGAGGCCGCCGCCGCGTTGGTCCTTGATCCGGGCGGCGTCGCCCCTGAACGCCACGTCGAAGACCCGGGTCAGGTCGTCGTCGGGGATCCCGCCGCACTCGTCGACGATCGACAGGAGTGCGCCGTCGGCATCGACCAGCGTCTCGACCACGACGGTGCCGCCCGGTGGCGTGTGCCGAATGGCGTTGTCCAGGAGGTTGTGCAGAGCGCGTCGCAGCTCCTGGCTGGAGACTGGGATGGCGGGCAGCTCGCTCATCCGATCCACCAGCGCGATGCCCTTCACCTCGGCCTGGGGTCGCGCCTCGGTGATGACCTCGCCGACCAGGTCGCGAAGGCGCACGACCTGCCGGTCGAGGTGCACGGCTCCGCTGTTGATGCGTGACAGCTCGAAGAGGTCGTCGACGAGCGCACTGAGCCGTTCGGCGTCCTGGCGGATCTGGTGGTGGTAGCGGGCGACGGTCTCGGGATCGTCGACCACGCCGTCGTCGAGCGCCTCGGCCACGGCTCGGATCGTCGCCAACGGGCTGCGCAGGTCGTGGGAGACCCAGGAAACCAGCTCCCGGCGTGACGCCTCGAGGGCGCGCTCGTGGCGACGGGAGGTGTCGAGGCGCTCGGAGACCTCGGTGAGTTGGGATGCCAACGCGCTCAGCTCGCTCGGTGCTCCCCCGAGCGTCCCTTCAACCAGCTCGCCGTCCCCCATCCGCACGGCCAGCTCGCCAACCCGACGCGCCCCGATGTCGATCGATCGGCTGAACTGGACCGCGGCACCCACAGCTATTGCCGCGCTCACGACCACGACCACCAGCAACGTCCTGAGGTCGTCGGTGGAGATGAACATCGCCTGGGCGGCGACGAGAACGCCGGTGATCGTGGCGAGCGTCGACGACAGGGCGATCACGACGACCTGCGCCCACACCGACTTCTCGCGGAGTGCACGCAGCACGAACCATCCGATGATCGATGCGAGCAAGCTGCCGAGGGCCGCCGCCCCCAGCAGCGTCACGGTGTCGGACAAGGAGGCACCGGACGCCATCTCCAGCCCGGCGGTCCCGATCAGCGCGACGGCCAGCACGCCGGCGATGACCCCACGCCGTCTGCTCATGGCTCGAAGCGGTAGCCCACACCGCGGACCGTGCAGAGATGACGGGGGTTGGACGGATCGGCCTCGACCTTCTCACGCAGCCGACGGACGTGAACCGTCACCGTCGCCGTATCGCCGTAGCTCCAGCCCCACACCTCTTCAAGCAGCTCGTCACGCCGGAAGGCGCGCCGGGGATGGGACATGAAATGCGCGAGAAGGTCGAACTCCTTGGCCGTGAGGGCGAGCAGGCAACCGTCGCGGTGGGCTTCGTGGGAGACGAGATCGATGGCGATCGGGCCGGCCTCGATGGCGGGACCGTCCGATGATCCCACCCCACCCTCGGCCCGGCGCAGCACGGCCTTCACCCTCGCGGTGAGCTCTCGCGGTGAGAACGGTTTGGTGACGTAGTCATCCGCGCCGAGCTCGAGGCCGGCGATGCGGTCGTCCTCCTCGCCCCGGGCGGTCAGCATGATCACCGGGACGGGCAGCACCTTTCGCAGCCGACGGCACACCTCGAGCCCGTCGAGTCGGGGCAGCATCAGATCGAGCACCACCAGGTCGGGGTGGGTGGCAAGTGCCTGCTCGAGCCCCGACGCGCCGTCGGTCGCGATGTCGACCGCGTATCCCTCGCGGGTCAGGTAGGTCTCGACCACCTCGGCCAGCGTCCGATCGTCCTCGACGACAAGGACACGCGGCGCGGCTGAGGCTTCCATCGCTCAAGGATGGTACGAGACCGCGCCGGCGGCGACGCAGGACGAACGAGAGTTTCCGGGACCGTAAGGTTCACCGCTCGTGTTTCGCGGATGGTTAGCGCTCTGTTCTTCCTGCGACCGGGTCGGCTTCGTACCGTCACCGTCATGCATCGATCCGCTGGTTCACACGTGATGGTCATGGCCAAGGCGCCGGTTCCCGGGCGGGTGAAGACGCGCCTCTGCCCACCGTGCAGCCCCGAAGAAGCGGCTGGGATCGCCGCGGCCGCACTCGCCGACACCCTCGCAGCCGTGGCCACCTGTGGGGCCGAGCGACATGTGATCGCCCTCGACGGCGCACCCGGTGACTGGCTCCCGGAGGGCTTCGAGATCGTCCCCCAGCGAGGCCGAGCGTTCGCGGTCCGACTGGCCAGCGCCTGGGCCGTGGTCGGGGGACCCGGCATCCAGATCGGGATGGACTCCCCGCAGGTGACCGGCGCGATGCTCGACGATGCGCTCGACCGCTTGCTGGCACCGCAGGTCGGCGCGGTCCTTGGGCCGGCTGTCGACGGCGGGTGGTGGGCCATCGGCTTCCGACGTCCTTGTCGAGGCGCCTTCGACGACGTCCCGATGAGCACCCGGGTCACGGGCGCCGTGCAACGTCCGCGGCTCGTCGAGCTCGGCCTCCGGGTTGCCGATCTGCCGATGCTGCGCGACATCGACACCATCGACGACGCGTTCGAACTTGCGGCCGTGCTGCCCGACAGCCGAACGGCGTCGGCCGTCGCCGCGGTGGCTGCGAACTCGGCACGGTGAGGGTGCTCATGCGCGTCAGCGAGGGGTCGGCGCGGCCATTGCCGATCGACGACTGGTCCGCCCCCGCCTCGGCCGACGAAGTGGGGCTCCTGGGCGGTTTGCGCGGCCCCGTGCTCGACCTCGGGTGTGGTCCAGGACGACTCGTGGTCGCGCTCGGGCAGCTCGGGATCCCGGCGATGGGCATCGACGCGTCGCCTCGGGCGATCGGCCTCGCCCTCGCCGGGGGTGCGGCGGTGCTCGAGCGCTCGGTGTTCGACCCGCTGCCCGGTGAGGGCCGCTGGCCGTCGGTCCTGCTCTTCGACGGCAACGTGGGGATCGGCGGCGACCCGGTCGCCCTGCTGCGGCGGGTGATGTCGCTGCTTGCCGCGACGGGTGTCGCCCTCGTCGAGGTCGAGCCGCCGGGAAGCCCGACGACGTCCACTCGCGCCCGTCTCGAATGGCGCGACGAGGCCACGACGTGGTTCCCCTGGGCGTGGGTCGGCGCCGACGGCCTCGACGAGATGGCCGGCGAGGCGGGGCTGGTGCGCCGGCGATGGCGCGTCGTTGGTCCACGTTGGTTTGCCGAGCTGAGCCGGAACACGACGTGAACCCCCTCGCACCCGTAGCGAGCTGGCGTGACCGCGCTGGCGAGGATGCTCGCCACGACGACCGCACCGCAGCCATCCTCGGCATCGCCCTGGGCGTCTGCTTCACCACCTGCTTCCTCACCGGCCTCTACTCCCACTTCGCGCAACACCCACCGTCGTGGTTCCACCTCCCGGCCCGACCCGTCGGCCTCTACCGGGTGACCCAGGGCGTGCACGTCCTCACCGGCATCGCCGCCATCCCGCTCCTGTTGGCCAAGTTGTGGGCGGTGTTCCCGCGACTCGTCCAGTGGCCCCCGATCAGATCCGTGGCCCACCTGCTCGAGCGCATCAGCCTGATCCCCCTCGTCGCCGGGGGCCTGTTCCAACTCTGGACCGGACTCGCCAACATCGACCTGTGGTACCCGCTCCCGTCATTCTTCCCGACCACCCACTACTGGATGGCCTGGATCACGATGGGCGCACTCGTCACCCACGTCGGTGCCAAGATCACCACGACCAGGACCGCGCTCGCCCGCCACCGCGAGCCGCTCGACCCCGCTGCCCGCGGATCCCGTCGACGATTCCTGACAGCCGTCGGCGCGACCAGCTCGCTGCTCGTCGTGGCCGTGGTCGGCCAGACGATCTCACCGCTGCGGAAGCTGGCTCTGCTCGCCCCGCGACATCCCGACGCTGGCGTGCAGGGCTTCCCGGTGAACAAGTCGGCGATCTCCGCCGGCGTGCGCAGCCGCGCCGTCAGCCCGACCTACCGACTACGGGTCAGCGGCCGAGTCTCCCGACCACTGGTGCTCTCGCTCGACGACCTCCGATCGATGCAGCAGTACAGCGCAGTACTCCCGATTGCATGTGTCGAGGGATGGAGCGCGAGCCGCCGCTGGACGGGCGTACGTCTGGTCGAGCTGTTGTCCCTCGCAGGCGCGCCGAGCGGAGCGTCAGCAACCGTGCACTCCCTCGAGATCGGCGGCCTCTATGCACGATCCGATGTCGACGCCGACCAGGCCGCCGACCCCGACACGCTCCTGGCGCTGCAAGTCGAAGGGGAGACACTGGCGCTCGACCATGGCTTCCCCGTCCGACTCATCGGCCCAGACCGCCCCGGCGTGATGCAGACCAAATGGGTCACCGAGGTCGTGGCGAGATGACCGTGCCCGATGACTGCGAGCCCGTCGCTGACGACCCCACTCCGACGGTGTGGTTCTGGTTGGGCCTGGCGGCCGGATGGTCGGTGATGGCCTACGGCGCCTGGGGTTTCGTCAGCCACGTGAGCCAGCCCCGCCGAACCGCCTGGTGGGTGGTCGGCACAGCCTTCGCCCACGACGCCCTGTTCGCGCCCGCTGTCGCGCTCATCGGGGTCGCCCTCGTTGCGGTGCTGCCGCGCTGGGCTCGCGGCCCGATCGGGGGCGGCCTGGCCGCCAGCGCCGTGGTCGTGGCCTTCTCCTACCCGTTGCTCCGCCACTTCGGCCGGCGGGCGGACAACCCCTCGATCCTGCCGCTCGACTACCCGCGCAACGTGGCGATCGTTGTCGGCGTCATCTGGGTGGTCGCGCTCGTCGCGCTGGCCCGAAGCTTCCGCCGGCGCGACCGACATGCCGCCGGGCGGTCCCCATCGCCCACAGGTTGACGTGCCGCGGTGAAGTCATCGGGTGAACGTGAGGTGGGTGACGCCGCCGGGCGTCGAGACTGCCTCCACGTCGTACTGCTGCTCCAACGCCTCGAGGCCGTCCCACAGCCGAACACCGCGGCCGAGCACGATCGGCACCAGCACGACGTGCAGGTGGTCGACGAGACCGGCGGCGATGTACGCGCGCATCATGGTCGGGCCCCCGCCGATGCGCACGTCCTGGCCGGCTGCTGCGTCCCTCGCCACCTCGAGTGCATCCGCCGGCGCGGCGTCGAGGAAGTGGAACGTCGTACCACCCTCCATCTCGAGCGGCGGGCGCGGACGGTGGGTCAGGACGTACGTCGGCGTGTGGAACGGCGGGTTGTCGCCCCACCACCCGCGCCACTCCGGGTCGTCCTGCCAGCCCGGAGGGCCGAACTTGCCCGCGCCCATGATCTCCGCACCGATCCCGGGTCCGTGCTGTTCGGCCATCGCGTCGTCGACACCCTCGGTGCCGCCCGACTCGCCGAGGACTTCGCCGCGGCCGAACCGAGTGGCGAACATCCACTCGTGGAGCCGATGCCCGGCGTGGCCGAAGGGCGTGTCGAGTGTCTGCCCCTCGCCGGTGGCGAACCCGTCGAGCGAGATCGAGAAGTTGTGGATGCGGACGCGGGACATGGCGGCTCCTTCGTGTGGTGGTGGTTGTCAGAATGCGGGCGTGCCGGCTCAGCCTTTCGTCCAGTCCGGCCCGGCGACGAGTCCGGCCAGCTCGGCGCGGCGCGAGACGCCCAGCTTGTCGAAGATGCGGACGAGGTGGTTGCGGACCGTGTGCTCGGAGAGGAACAACGCCTCGCCGATCTCGCGGTTCGTCCGGCCCAGGGCCACGAGCTCCGCGATCTCACGCTCGCGGTCGGTGAGCTCGCCTGGTCCACGCCGGTGTGCTGACTTGGGAGCGCCGAGCATCGCGTCGCGCCGCGCCAGTATGCGAGCGAGACCGCGGGGTGCGGCGATCTCGTCCAGTCTGGCCAGGGCATCGGCGCGAGCGTCGCGCTCGGCGGCACCGCAGGCGTCGAAGCTCACCGCGGCGTCGAGCCACACCTCGGCTGAGCAGGTGTGTCGCCCGAGCCGCTCCCATGTGGTGGCCGCTTCGGTGAACTGGCGGGCGGCGTCCGGGTGCCGGCCCGCCCGGGCGTCGATGAAGCCACCGATCCAGGCGACGGCGGCCCCGGCCCCCGGACCGACCCCGATCGCGACCTGTTCGTCGAGGGCCTCGCGGGCGGCGACGATCGTCGCGTCGTCGCCGAGCACCGCGGCCGCCCGAGCCTGCCAGTAGAGCCGCTCGATGAGCGAGGTCTCGAACAGCTCCCCGGCCACTGCCGCGGCGTCCGCCAGCGCAGCCAGCGCACCGGCGGCGTCGCCCGAGTCGAACAGCCAACGGGCCTTCAGGAGCAGGACGGCGGCGGTGAACTCGTCGATCTCGAGGAGGGTCACGGCCGCGAGCCGGTCGAGCCGCGCCGCCACGCGATCCAGCTGGCCGCGTTCGATGTCGACCACGCCGGATGGCATCTGGGCGATCTCGGCGACGATCGGCGAGCCGAGGGCGACCAGGCGGTCGACACATCCCTGGGCCGCGTCCAGCTCGCCCATGTGGGAGAGCACGATCGCGATGCCCGCCTCATACGTCCACGCCCCGCTCTCCTGGCCGTGTCGCACCAGTTCGAAGGCGCGCTGGTTCAGCGCGAGGCACTCGTTGAAGTCGTTGCGGGCCATGGCCACGATCGAGAGCTGGCCCAACACGTTGGCGAGACCGGCGTCGTCGCCCGCCGCGGCCATCAGCGCCCGCACCCGTAGGAGGTGGGCCTCGCCCTCGGCCAGCTCGCCGGCCCCCATGAGGCGTCTCGCGGCCTGGACGGTCAACGCAGGATCGGCGCCGCGCTCGGACACGACCTCGAGCGCGCGTCGGGCCAGCTCGGCGCTCACGTCGTGGCGCCGCTCGTGGGCGGCGGCGCGCGCGTCCTGGAGCAGTCGCTCGATCTGGTCCTCGGGCAGCTGCTGAGTGTCGAGGGCGGGCTTCGGGCAGGAGCTTGAGCCCGGCGTTCATCCACATGGCGATGGCCCGACCCGGCGCGCCGGCCTCGCGGTAGGCGGCGTCGGCCGCGGTGGCCCACGTGAGCGATTCGCCGGCCAGGCCGGCCCACCCGGCCGCCGTCGCGGCCCGGTCGAGGAGCTCCGCCCGGCCGAGGGCCTCCTCGGGTGGCTCGGCGAGGGCGATGCGGTAGAGCTCGGTGGCGGTGCGATACGCCCCACCGGCGGCGGCCCGATCGGCCGCGGTCACGGCGTGGCCGGCCGCCCGTCGGGGATCGCCGGCGTCGCTCCAGTGCCGCATGAGCCGCTCGGGCGCGACGCCGGCCCCCTCCAGGCTCATCGCCAGCGTCTCGCTGATCTGTCGATGCTCTGGTCCGGCGAGCCGTCCGCCAACGACCTCGCCGACCAGCGCGTGGCGCAGCGACACCTGGCCCATCGCGTCCTGGCGGGCGATGCCTGCGTCGAGCAGGACGGAGGTGGCCGAGGTGTCGCCGGCGATCGCGTCGAGCGTCGACCGCGGCAGTGGAGCGCCGGCTACTGCCAGCACCCTGGCCGCCTGCTGGGCCGCCGCCGGAAGCCCGATGAGGCGCCGCATCACCGCGTCGGTGACGGTCCAGGGCACGGTGTGGTCCGACGCCAGCAGGATCTCCTCGGAGAAGAAGGGATTGCCGGCGGTGCGGCTGTACAGCTCTGCCACCGCCTCGTCGTCGAGCTCGTGGCCGAGCGCGAGCGCCATCGTCGCCAGGCCCTCCTCGGACAGAGGCCCGAGCGAGACCTCGTGCGCGTACGGCCGCCGGAGCAGATCCGCCAGTGCGCCGGCATACTCGCCGCCCGGCCCGTGGACGCCGAGACGGACCTGAGCCAGCACCAGGACGCGCGCATCCGCCAGCTGCTCGACGATCGCGCCCAGCGCGGCGACGCCGGCGGGATCGAGGCGCTCCGCATCCTCGACCGTCACCAGCACCGGAGTGGGCGGATCCTGCGCCGAGATCAGCTCGGCCACCGCCGATGCGACTGCCGGCGCCCGATCGTCGCGGACCGGCGGCGCGCGCGACGTGATCGCGCCGAGGTACACGGGCACGCCCGACTCGATGCCGAGCGGCACGAACGTCCAGCGGTCGCGCAGGTCGGCCGCCAGCTCCTGGGCCAACCGCGACTTGCCGATGCCGGCCTCACCGGCCACCACCACGAGTTGCGACAGGCCCGACTCGACCGCGGCGGCCACCCGCCCGAGGAACTCGAGATCGCGCTCGCGCTCGACCAGCACCGGGCACACCGCCACCACCTGCGATGGCCGGAACCGAGATCCGCGGTCGTCGTCCGTGGCCTCAATCTAGATGGCGGCCGGGCTCGGCGTCGGGGCGAACAGCCCGAGGAGCCCGGGACGGGACCAGGGACATTCGTACCTTCCGGCCCGATGTCCCACGACCGTACGTTGCCCGCATGACCGATCAACGCAAGATGTTCCAGGGAGGCCCGGTGTTCGTCACCGGCTTCGCCACGCTCACCGCGCTCTTCAGCGGCCTCGGCATCTACTACCTCGCCGATCCGAGCGGCGCGATCCGGGCGCTGTCGAACGCCAACCAACGGCTCGGAGGTGTCCCCGTGACGGCGGTCGACGTCGTGGCCTGGCGCTACACGGCGGCCGTCGGGATGATGACGCTGGGGGTGATGTGCTTCCTGATGCTCGTCGATCTGCGGCGGAACTCGACCATGCTCGTGCCCGCCGTCTTCTTCAAGGGCTTCGACATCGTCCTGCTGGTCCACTACTACGGGCTGCACACCCAGGTGCCGGCGTGCCTCGAGTTCGCGGCCATCGACGCCATCCTGATCGCGTCGATGGTGGGGTTGGCCGTGCCCGCCCGCCGCCGGCTCGTGGCGGGCGATTCCTCGTCCGTGGTCGTGCGGCCCGACATGCTGGTGACGGTGTCGTGAGCGGTTGGTTCGGCTTCGAGCGGCGGTGGCGCGACGAGCTGTGCCGGGCGGCGCTACCGGGCCTGGACGGGCATGGTCTGCCGGCGTGGGCTGACCTCGACGCTGACGAGATCTGGAGTCGGTTCGACCAGGTTGCGCCGCTCGCACTGCGGCGGGCCTGGCGGGCGACGGTGTGGTTGATCACGCTGCGCCCGATGGTGCGCCGGGGACGGCCCCACCGGTTCGGGCGGCTGTCGACGGCCGAGCAGGCCACCCGTCTCGTCGCCATGTCCGAGCACCAGTCCCGTTCTTCCGCGCAGCTCGCCTCGCTGCTGCGCCTCGTCGTGTGCGTCGCGTACCTGGGCGACGCCGGCGTCCGGGCCCGGGTCACCGACTGGGTCTCGCCGTGAACCTCGTCTCGCTCGACGGCCGTGAGCTGAAGCGCGACGACACCCTTCGCTGCGACGTGGTGGTCGTCGGGAGCGGACCCGGCGGCGCCACGGTGGCCCGTGATCTCGCCACGGCGGGCGCCGACGTGATCGTCCTCGAAGCCGGATCCTGGGTGCAGCCCCACGAGCTCCCGGAGGATCCGTTGGCCTCGCTGGCGATGCTCTACGACGGCGGCGGCTTCCGCACCACCAAGGGCCGCCCGCGCATGCAGCTGCTGTACGGACGGGCGCTCGGAGGGACGTCGGTGGTGAACTCCGCCATCTGCTGGCGCCTGCCCCAGGACGTGCACGACGAGTGGGTGGCGGACGATCCGGCGCTCGGCGACGCGCTCCCCTGGGAGTCGCTCGACCGGGCCGGATCGGCGATCGAGTCCTTCCTCGGCGTCGCGCCGACCGACCCCCTCATCGCCGGTGGGAACAACCTGCTCATGGCACGCGGTGCGGACCGCCTCGGGCTGAGCCACCGTGCCACGAGGCGCAACACGCTCGGCTGCCAGGGCCTGGCCCGGTGCAACGCAGGCTGCCCCAAGGGCGCGAAGCTCTCGATGGACCGCAGCATGCTTCCCGCCGCCGTGGCCGCCGGTGCTCGGATCGTCACGTCGGTGGAGGTCGACGAGATCGTGCGCCACGGTGACAAGGTCACCGGCGTCACCGCCTCGGCTGCCGGTGGGGGCCGGCTGCGCATCGAGGCCGGTCGCGCCGTCGTCCTCGCGGCTGGAGCGATCGGCACACCGAGCCTCCTTCTGCGCAACCGCATCCGTCACGGTCCGGTGGGTCGGAGGCTTCAGTGCCACCCGGGCGTGGCGGTGGCCGGTCGCTTCGCCGAGCCGGTGCGCGCCTGGCAGGGAGCGACGCAGGGTCACGAGATCACCGGCCTGATGGACGACGGGATCAAGCTCGAGGCCCTCGCGCTGGATCCGTCGGTCCTCGCTCACAGCGTCGACCGCGTCGGCCCGGCCCTCGCCGAGGAGATCGCCCGACTCTCCCACTGGGCGACCTGGGCCGCTCCGATCCGGGCCCGGACGATGGGTACGGTGAGGCCGGGTCGCAAGGGTGCGAAGGTCCGCTACGACCTGGTGGACGACGACGTGCAACGGATCAAACGGGCCGTAGCGGCCCTTGGAGAGGTGATGTTCGCGGCGGGAGCGGTCGAGGTGGCCCCTGGTGTGGCCGGGTTCGACCGGCACGTCGACGACGCGGAGTCGATGCGCCGATTCGCCACCGATGGCCCGGACGACGCGCGCGCCTACTCGCTCGTCATCTCGCACGTCTTCGCCACCTGTCGGATGGGCAGCGACCCAGACATGAGCGTCGTGCGCCCGGACTTCCGCCACCACGTGCTCGATCATCTCTACGTGGCCGACGCCAGTGTGTTCCCGACGAACCTCGGGGTGAACCCGCAGATCTCGATCATGACGATGGCGTCGTGCTGTGCCGCCGCTCTCCGCTCGAGCGACGAGCTTCCGAGGGTCAGATGATCACGAAGTTCAGGCTGCTCGTCTACAACACCTTCCTGATGCACATCCGCCTCCCGACGAGGAGCTTCGGCCGCGACGTGATGGCCGCCCCCGCCTACCGAGACCGCGCCCTCGAGATCGGCCAGGCGGTGGCCGGCCACTACGACGCCGTCGCGCTCATGGAGGTGTTCGACGAGAACGAGCAGGCGGCGGTGCTCGAAGGGTGGTCGGCACGGCACGCCGACCACGTGCTGGGCCCGGGGCCATCGTTGCTACGCAAGTCGAGCGGTCTTCTGACGGTGGTCGACGGAGCGGCTCTGGCCCGCACCGCACACCACCGCTACGTGCAGCGCGGCTCGCTCCTGCACGATGCCGAGGTTCTTGCCAACAAGGGGGTGCTGCTGTCAGAGATCGACGTGGGTGGACCCGCGAACCTGGAGCTGTACAGCACGCACCTCGTGGCCGGCAATGACTTCCGTGCACGAGCGGGTGGGGTGCACCCGCCCAACCCGTTCCGGCTCCGCCAGGTGGAAGAGCTCCTCGCCTTCGTTCGCCGGGTGCATCGTCCGGAGAACGTGGCACTCGTGGTCGGCGACTTCAACGTCGACGCTGCCGCTCCGACCGGTCCTGCCCGCGCGGAACAGCGAGCTGTGCGCGACGCGTTCGGGCGGGATGGCTTCACGGACGTATGGGAGGCCGACGGCTCCGGCGCCGGCTACACGTGGTGCGAAGTCGGTGATGCCGCGCGGGTCTGCGCGCCAGATCCCGCCGATGACCGCTACTGCGGGGAGCCGGCCAGCACCCCAGGTGTGACCGCGAAGCGGATCGACTATGTCTGGCTCCAGCGGCCGACCGAGCACCAACGGATCATCGCGGTCGTGAACGCCATCCGTCGGCGCTCGTTCCCTCGTGCCGCCGGGGCACCCGGCCAGGGCGCCATGCCGCTTCTCTCCGACCACCTCGCGCTCGACGTGGAGCTCTCGCTGTCCCCGACGACCCCACCCTGACCCGACGACGCCCGACCGGGGGATGCCACCGCCCGACTGCGGTGACCACCGCCGGCCATGGCGGCCGCCTCCCAGGGTGTCCGGCCCCGGTGGAACGGTGCACGTCAGTAGGCGAGACTGCGGTCATGGACTGGAAGCTCGAATTGATCGTGGTGCCGGTGTCCGACGTCGACCGAGCCAAGTCCTTCTACGAGGAGCAGGTCGGCTTCCACGTCGACGTCGACTTCTCGGCCAGCGAGTCGTTCCGGGTGGTGCAGTTGACGCCGCCCGGCTCGGCCTGCTCGATCTCGCTCATGCGCAACGTCGATGCGTCCGGCTCGCTGCAGGGCCTCCACCTCGTCGTGAGCGACCTCGACGCGGCGCGCGCCGAACTGGTGGACCACGGGGTCGACGCCAGCGAGATCTTCCACTTCGAGGCGGGCGGCCAGTTGCCCGGCCCGGATCCGGCCCGGGCCGACTACGGCTCGTTCCTGTCGTTCAGCGATCCTGACGGCAACGGCTGGCTGCTGCAGGAGGTCGGACGCGCGGAAGCCTGAGCGGTCTAGGTGCTCGCTCGGCGCTTCGGGACGTGTCCCGAACCGGGCTTGCGACCGTGCCTGGCGCAAACCCGCTCGCTTCGCTGGTTTGTCGCATGCGAGCCTCCCCGGGTGCTTGACGACCATTTCGCCGGCGAGGTCGCCGCCCGCTACGACGACACGCTCGGGGCCATGGGCTCGCCCGAGATGATCCAACCGACCGTCGATCTCCTGGCCGAGATCGCCGGCACCGGCGCCGCCCTCGAGATGGCGGTCGGCACCGGGCGAATCGCCCTGCCACTCGCCGCCCGAGGCGTGCCGGTCAGCGGCATCGAGCTGTCGCCCGACATGGTGGCGCAGCTCCGGGCCAAGCCGGGCGGAGATGCCATCCCCGTCAAGATCGGAGACATGGTCATGACGCGGATGGAGGGAACCTTCCATCTCGTCTACCTCCTCTTCAACACGATCGGGAACGTCGAGAGCCAGGACCGACAGGCCGCGTGCTTCGCCAATGCCGCTGCCCACCTCGAGCCTGGCGGGTGCTTCGTGATCGAGGTCGGCGTGCCTGACCTACGTCGTCTGGTCCCGGGCCACGACTCCATCGTCTTCGCCCACGCGCCCGGCTACGTCGGTTACGACCGCTACGACGATCTCGTCGCTCAGCACGCCGTCTCCCACCACTTCGTGGCCGATGGCTCCGGTATCCGCGAGGTGCGGACGCCGTTCCGGTACGTCTGGCCCTCGGAGCTCGATCTGATGGCGAGGTTGGCCGGCCTCGAGCTCGCGGACAGGTGGGCCTACTGGGACCGGTCGCCGTTCACCGGCGACAGCCGGTCACACGTATCGGTCTGGCGCAAGCAGCCGTAGACACTCCTTCAGCGTCGACGGCTTGCGACACCAACTTCGGGGGCGGGCTCCTAGGGTGTCGCCAGCTTGAAGTCGGCGTATTCCTCGACCCGAGCGAAGAAGTCCGGGCCGCGGCGGAACCGGCGGCTCAGCTCGTGGTCGTCGACGCCCTGCTCACGCCAGCGCAGTACACGTCGTTCGAGGGGTCGGAGGCGGTCCTGGCGGGGCGCCGCGCCGGTCGGACGGTCGAGTGTGGTGAGGAACCGGACCTGGGCCACCCACTTCTCGCTGTGGCCGAATCGGCGTCCGATCTCGTCATCAGGCAGGCCGGTGGCGACCCAGCGCAACACTCGTCGTTCGATGGGCCGCAACTGCTCGATGCCGGTCACAGGAGATCCCCTCTGCTATCGCTCCTCCACGTAGGTTACCTGCGACGCAGAACGGGTCCGCGCCCGGCTCGGCAGAAGCCATCGTGCCGTTCGGGACGGTGCGCAGAGCTGCGACCCGGCGAGAGCGTCGATCAGGTGGCGAAGTCACGGCTCGCTCGGGTCACGATCGCCGGCGACGACGCGTCCGTCGTGGATGACGATCCGGGAGTGGGGCCGATCCATGACGGCGGCGGTGACGGAGTCGGCCGGGATGATCACGAGTTCGGCAGGCGCGCCAACGCCCAGTCCAGCGGTGGGATCGGCGGCGATGTCACCGATCGGGCAGGGGCGGCCGTCGAGGATGGCGCGGCCGCCTCGGGTGGCGATGTCGACGCAGCCTTCGATGAGTTCGTCGTGGCGGTAGCCGGCCCGGTACGCGAGCTGCCAGGTGCGCTCGAGCATGTCGCCAGTGCCGTAGGGCGACCAGAAGTCGCGGATGCCGTCCTGGCCGAGGCCGACGCGCACGCCTGCCTCGCGCAGCGCGTCGAGAGGCAGCGGGTCGCGAGGCCCGGGCGCGACGGTGGTGATGGCGATGTCGTTGGTGGCAAGGAGGTCGACGAGCTCGCTCTGGCGGTCCGTCTCGACGGTCGAGAGCGCGAAGGCGTGGCTGATGGTGACGTGCCCGGCCATGCCGTTCGCCGCGACTCGCGTGGCGATCGCTTCGATGGTGGCGGCGCCCTGCTCGCCGGTCTCGTGGAGGTGGATGTCGAGGGGTACCTGATGGTGCGTCGCGAGCCCAAACAGAATGTCGAGCTGCCCTGCAGCGTCGCCGTCCCAGGCCGCCGGGTCGATCCCGCCGACGATGTCTGCGCCGGAGCGGACCGCGGCGTCGAGCAGCTCGGCCGTACCGGGGTCGGCGAGAACGCCGGACTGGGGAAAGGCGACGACCTGGACCCGACAGCGCCCTGTGTGGATGTCGCGGGCCTCGAGCACACCTTCGAGACGTTCGAGGCCGGTGTCGGTGTCGACTTGGGCGTGGGTGCGGATCGAGGTGGCACCGGCGGCCACGATGACGCCGAGCGTGTGGGCAGCACGGGAGGCGACGGTGCCCGGCGCGTCACGCCAGTTGACTCGGTCGTTCAGGATGAGTCCGGCGAGGCCGGGCTCCGCCGTGTGGGGCCGGAACGGAAGCCCCAGGAGGGTCGAGTCGAGATGAGTGTGCGCATCGGTGAACGCGGGGACCAGGACGCCCCCACCGCCGTCAATGGTCTCGAACCCCGCGCTCTCGGATCCGGCCGACGCATGAGCCCCAACCGCGGCAATGCGACCGTCGCGGACAACGAGGTCGACGGCGGGGTCATTCGCTCGCCGGGCCCAGGGGCGCACGTTGGTGATGAGGAGGTCGTTCATCGGGTCTCACGTTCGTCGAGCGCTAGGTTCTTGCACATGGTGGTGCCGACTGGCGGGTGGTTTCTCGATGTGGTCACGCTGGCTGCCTTCGCGGGTTGCGCGGTGGTGCTCGTACGGGCGCTGCGCAATGGGCGCCGATGACCCGGAGCGGTGTGGGACGGTCGGGGTGCTCGCCGTCTGGGTAGCGCCCATCGATCGCTACCCTTCGGCTCGTGCCCACGCTCTTTGAACATGCCGGAGGCGAAGAGGCGCTTCATCGCCTCGAAGACGTCTTCTACGCGAGCGTGCTTGCCGATCCCATCCTGCAGCCCCTGTTCGGAGCGGGGCGGCCCGAGCACGTCGACCACTTGACCGCGTTCACCGCGGAGTCGTTCGGCGGCCCCGATCGGTTCACCCACGAACTCGGCTTCGCCCATCTGATCGAGGTGCACCGGGGCCTGTCCATCACCGAAGAGCAGCGGCAGCGTTTCGTCGAGCTCTACATGGCCGCACTGGACGACGCGGGTATGCCTGACGACGCTGCCTTCCGCGACGCCGTCCGCGATCACATCGAGTTCGGATCGCTCGTGGCGATGCAGAACTCGCACGCTCAGAGCGATGACGAGCTCCACCCCTTGCGCGAGGTTCCTCGCTGGACCTGGGCCGGTGACGACGCCTGACTCGCGCGACGGCCGATCGGCGGCAGGGGTCAGGGCTCTTCGACTGCCGAGATGATGTACCGCTTGACCGTCGCGGAAAGGATGGGCGGCGAGTCGGCGTCAGGCTGTCCCTCTCCGCGGAAGGCAAGCAGGTGTTCCTCGCTGTCCCAGCATTCAAAGATGTTGATCCGGCCGGCCTCGAGCGGATCGGCAGCCTGGACGAAGTCGAGGCAACCCGGCGCTCGACGAGCCTGTCCGACGGTGTCAGCGTTCGAGGCGAGAAAGCGCTCGCGGTTCGCGGGGTCCAGGATCAGGCTCCCGGCGATGATCAGCACCATTCCAGGGTAAGCGTTGCGCCGTGTCCGGGGAGGAGATTCGCGGGGACGCGCCAGGCTTGATCTCCGACGATCACTTCCACGGCGTCGACGCGGTCAGGAGTGGCCACGCGTAGCTTGCAGTCGTCCGCCATCGGTCAGCGCGCTCCCGGAAGGGGGCGCACCTCGGTTGTGGGGAACGACTCGGGCAAGCTGCCACCCTCGCCGCCGCGGCGCACGGCCACCAGAACCGGCCCGCCGTCGGCGTGCACGGACTCCACGACGAAGCCGGAAACCCATTCGCCGTCGAAACGGCAGAGCACCTCGACCGGGGTCCCCGGTGTCAGCTCGTTACGAGCATCGGCTGAGGCCATCTGCGACACCTCCGTGGGCGAGCAACCCCTCCCTGCCGTCACCGTAGGATGACCGCGCTCGGCCGCGAGCGCGACCACGGACTGTTCACGCGATGATCACCCGGCGCCGGTCAGGCGGGCTGGGCCCTGCACGGCGGACAGGCCAAGGTGCCCCAGTTTGGCTCTTGACCTGGCTCGACGCGGCCGGGATCGACGATCCGAGTGCGGAGATAGCGTGGAGATCGTGTCGAGCCGGGAGCTCATCAACTCGTTCTGGGCCGCCATGCAGGCCAACGACTGGGAACAGGCCGCGAGCTACCTCGCGCCGGCATGTGTCATCGACTGGCCCTGTTCAGGCGAACGAATCGTCGGGCGGAGCGACTTCGCCGCGGTGCAGGCGGGGTACCCGACCGGCACCGGACACTGGAGCTTCGACGTGCACCGGCTGGTCGTCGACGGAGACACGGTGGTGAGCGAGGTGACCGTGACCGACGGTGAGCAGTCGGCTCGTGTCATCGCCTTCTCCGACATCGACGGTGAGCAGATCGTGCGCCAGGTCGAGTACTGGCCCACTGCGTACGACCCCCTGCCCGGCCGAGCGGATCTGACCCGCGTGACCGACCGCATCCCCTGACCGGAGAACGCCGCCCGAGGTCATCCACTCGCCGTGACCGCCCGCCCGCGTCGAGCGTGACTTCGTCGCCACAAGAAGAGTACCGCGAGGCAGGGGGCTTGCCGCAAGCGACCGAATCGTGCTGATCATGACGTCTTCTCTGAGCGCTCACGACCAGAACTCAGGGGAAGGTGGACCGATGGGCAGCGACGTACTGGGATTCGACGAGATCGACGACACGCAGGTCGCGGTGGTCGGCGGCAAGGGCGCGCACCTGGGGGAGCTCTCGCGGATCGAAGGCATCCGCGTGCCGGCCGGCTTCTGCGTGACGACGGACGCGTTCCGGCGGATCATGGGGGAGGTGCCGTCGATCGACGATCAGCTCGATCGGCTGTCGAGCCTGGACGCGGATGACCGCGAGGCGATCGGCACCCGCAGCGCGGCGATCCGGGGGGTCATCGAAGCGATCGCCATCCCCGGCGATCTGGCCGCGGCCATCACCGGTGCGCTCGTTCGGCTGGGCGATCAGGCCGCCTACGCCATCCGATCGAGTGCGACGGCCGAAGACCTGCCGACGGCGTCGTTCGCAGGCCAGCACGACACGTACCTGAACGTCGTGGGGCCGGCGGCGGTCCTCGAACACATCACTCGGTGCTGGGCCTCGCTGTTCACCGAGCGGGCGGTCATCTACCGCCTCCGCAACGGCGTCGACCACCGCAAGGTCCACATGGCCGTCGTCGTGCAGCAGATGGTCTTCCCGCGTGCGGCGGGCGTCCTCTTCACGGCCGACCCCGTGACCTCCGACCGGAAGGTCGCCACCGTGGAGGCCGTCTTCGGCCTGGGCGAGGCCCTGGTCTCCGGCCTGGTGAACGTGGACGCGTATCAGGTGCGGGACGGCGAAGTCGTGGCCAAGGCGATCGCCACCAAGCGGATCGCCATCCACGCCCTACCGGCCGGCGGGACCCAGGACCAGGCGATCGACCCGGAGCGGCAGGACCAGCCCGCGCTGACCGACGCGCAGGCCGTGCGACTCGCGGAGCTGGGCCGCCGGATCGAAGCGCACTTCGGCCGTCCCCAGGACATCGAGTGGTGCCTGGTCGACGACGACTTCCAGATCGTCCAGTCCCGGCCGATCACGACGCTGTTCCCCATCCCCGCGGCCGCCGACCAGGAGAACCACGTCTACGTCTCCGTCGGTCACGGGCAGATGATGACGGACGCCATGAAGCCCCTGGGACTGTCCTTCTGGCAGCTGACGACCCCCCGGCCGATGGTCGTGACCGGCGGGAGGCTGTTCGTCGACGTCACCGACATCTTGGCCTCGCCCGCGAGCCGCGCCAGCCTCGTGGAGGTCTTCGGGAAGTCCGATCCGTTGATGGGTGACGCGCTGCAGACCATCCTCGAACGGGACCGCTTCATCCGGTCGGTCCCCGACGATGGTCCCGCCTGGACGCCACCCGGCAGCGGGCCGGCACCGATCGAGACCGATCCGGCCATCGTCACCGAGCTGATCGAGCACAGCCAGGCTTCCGTCGCGGCCCTGAAACGCGACATCCGGACGAAGTCGGGAGAGGCGCTCCTCGACTTCATCCTCGCCGACATCCCGGAGCTGAAGCGGGTCCTGTTCGATCCGCGAAGCCGTCAGGTGTACATGTCGGCGATGGAGGCCGCAGAGTGGCTCAACGACCATCTGCACGAATGGCTGGGCGAGACGAACGTGGCCGACACGCTCACCCGGTCCGTCCCCGACAACGTCACGTCGGAGATGGGATTGGCGCTCCTGGACGTCGCCGACGCGATCCGCCCGCATCCGGAGGTCGTCACGTTCCTGCAGCACGTCGAAGGGGAGGGCTTCCTCGACGAGCTGCCCGATCTCGCCGGCGGGCGCGAGGCGCGGGACGCCATCTGCACCTACCTCGACATGTACGGCATGCGCTGCGTCGGCGAGATCGACATCACGAGGTCGCGTTGGAGCGAGCACCCCACCACGCTCGTGCCCGTGATCCTCGGCAACATCGAGAACTTCGAGCCGGGCGCCGGCGAACGGCGCTTCGAGCAGGGACGGCAGGAGGCGTGGACGAAGGAACAGGAGGTGCTGGAGCGATTGCGGGTCCTACCCGACGGGCAGCGGAAGGCCGAAGAGACCAAGCAGATGATCGACCGGGTCCGCACCTTCATCGGGTATCGGGAGTATCCGAAGTACGGCATGGTCAGCCGCTACTTCGTCTACAAGCAGGCCTTGCTCGAGGAGGCCGAGCGCCTCGTGCGGGCCAACGTGCTTGGCGAGAAGGAGGACATCTACTACCTCACCTTCCAGGAGCTCCACGACGTCGTGCGCACGAACCAGGTGGACGACGAGCTGATCGGGCAGCGCAAGGACGCGTTCAGGTCCTACCAGGCGCTCACCCCGCCACGGGTGCTGACGTCAGATGGCGAGATCATCGCCGGCGCGTACCAACGCGATGACGTGCCGGCCGGTGCGTTGGTCGGCCTGGCGGTGTCCGCCGGGACCATCGAGGGGCGGGCCCGGGTCATCCTGGACATGGCCGAGGCCGATCTCGAAGCGGGCGACATCCTGGTCACGGCCTACACGGACCCGAGCTGGTCGCCCCTGTTCGTCGCCATCACCGGCCTGGTGACCGAGGTGGGCGGCCTCATGACCCACGGCGCCGTGATCGCGCGCGAGTACGGCTTGCCGGCCGTCGTGGGGGTCGAGCACGCCACCCGGCTGATCCGGGATGGCGAGCGGATCCGCGTGAACGGGACCGACGGGTACGTCGAGATCCTGCCCTCCGGCGACGGGGGGTGGTCGTAGCACCAAGGTCCACTGGTGGCTGCGACCGGAAGGAGCGGACGATGGCACCACGAAGCCAGCCACTCCATCCCCCCAGGAGCCCCGCATGCGAAAGCAACTGTTGACCCTCACGATCGGAGCCCTCGCCATCCCGCTGCTCGGCGGCGCGGCCTATGCCGCGGCCCAGTCGGTGAGCGACCGGCCCGCCCCTCAGGTCGTGATCCCGCCCGTGCTCACGGCACATGGTTCGAGTCGTACGCAAGGCGGTCACGACACGACCACCACCGACGACCACGGGGTCGATGCCACCACCTCGACCACGGTGGACGATCATGGCCGCGACGGTGTCGGCCACGACGCCGGCGACGACAACGGGGTCGATCCGACCACGCCGACCACGGTGGACGATCACGGCGACGACGCGGTGGGCCACGACGCCGGCGACGACAACGGGGTCGATGCCACCACGTCGACCACCGTCGACGATCACGGCCAGGACGGCACGGACGACAACGACGGCAGTGGCAAGGTGTCGTCCAGCTCCGGCCAGAGCGGGAGCGACGACTCGGGCCAGAGCGGTAGCGACGGCTGATCCCCCCGGGCCGTGCCCTCGGCCGCCAGCTGCCAACCTCGGTGCCCGGACCACTTCGTGGGTCCGGGCACCGGCGCGTCATGCGCCGTCGGGCTGGTCCTCGTGCTCCTTGGCCCACAGTGCCGCCTGGGTGCGATCGGTGACACCGATCTGCTGGAAGATGCTCGTGAGGTGCGCCTTGACCGTGCGCTCGGCGATGCTGAGCCGGCGGGCGATCTGCTTGTTGGCCAGCCCCTCGGCCACGAGGTCGAGGACCTCGCGCTCCCTCGCGCTGAGCGTGGCCGCCGGCCGAGGGGCGCGCTGGTGGTCCAGCAGCACCCTGGCCACCTTGGGATCGAGCGGCGCCCCACCCGAGGCGGCGGCCCGCACGGCCGCGATCAGCTCATCGGGCGCAGCATCCTTCAGGATGTAGCCCGAAGCGCCCGCGCTCGAGCGCGGCGAGGATGCGGGGCTGGTCGGCGAACGAGGTCAGCACCACGATGCGGCGATCCGGCGAGTCGGCCATGAGGCGTCGCGTCGCTTCGATGCCGTCGACGTCGGGCATCGAGAGGTCCATCAGGATCACGTCGGGGGCGGCTGCCCGGGCCTGGTCGACGACGGCGGTGCCGTTGGCCGCCGTGGCCACGACTTCGATGTCGTCCGCGCTCGAGAGCAGCTGATCGAGACCCTGCCGAACGACCGCATGGTCATCCACGAGCATCACGCGGATCACGGCAGCGGCACCTCGAGCTCGACGACGGTCCCCCCAGCGGGGCCCTCGGTGACCTCCAGCCTGCCACCCAGGCCTGTGGCCTGGTCGGCCAGCGAACGCAGACCGAGATGGCCCTCGGTGGCGCGCGCCTCGACGAGGCCCGGGTCCAGCCCGACGCCGTCGTCGGCGACGCGCAGCCAGGCTCGTTCGGCGTCCGCCCCTACGACGACCTGGACAGCCGCCGCGTCGGCATGCTGGACGACGTTGCGCAACGTCTCACGGGCGGCGCGGTAGACGAGGGTGGCCACGGGAGTCGGAAGCGACCGCGTGAGTGCGGACACGTCGCAGGTGGCCTCGATGCCGGCGTCGGAGACCGGCCCGAGCAGGTCGCTGAGCGCCGATTCGAGCCCCTCGCCCTCGAGATCGGGCGGGTAGATGTCGACCAGCAGCGACCGCAGGCCGGTGACGCTCGTCCGCACCGACTCGGCGGCTTCGTCGAGCAGGACGGCGGTCCCGGACGGTGTCGACCGGGCCCGCGCCGCGCCGGCCAGGCTGTAGGTCACACCGGTGAGGTCCTGGACGACGCCGTCGTGCAGGTCGGCGGCGATGCGCCGCCGCTCGACGTCGGAGGCGTCGAGGGCCTGGGTCAGCAGCGCCTCGCGCTCCTCCTGACGCTGGCGCAGGCGGCGGGCGAGCGAGTACGCCAGCGGGATCTGCAGCAGCTCGAGGACGATCAGGGCCCCGAGGGCGACGGGGGCGAAGCTCCGCCAGATGCGGTTGGCCGACGCCGACACGACGTCGAAGCGGAAGTAGGCCTCGAAGAGCAGGCGCTGACCGCTCGGCGAGCGGATCGGCAGGTAGACCTCGAGGAGCTTGTGGTAGCTGCGCTCGTAGCGGTTCTCGGGTTTGGCCAGGTTGCTCACGCCGGCGGTGATCAGCCCGCTCTGGATCGCCTCGAGCTCGTCGTCCTCGAGGCGGTAGGTCGATCCGATGAGGCGCGGCTCGTTCGAATAGACGATCGTGCCCGACGGCGTCCAGATCTTGACCCGCACGAGCGAGCCGTCGATCACCCCGTGCTCGACCGCGTGGGCCACGGCGGCGACGGCGGCCGGATCGCCGCTGATGAGCGTGTTGGTGACGGCAGGCTCGACCAGACCCTGCGCCCGCACCAGGGTGGTCGTGCGGGCGTCGGTGATGGCCTCGCGCTGGCCGATGCGTTGGCTGGCCACGAGCGTGGCCACCCCGACCGTGAAGAGACCGGCCAGGCCGATCAGTGCGAACTGCGCCACCGGCCGCGCCACGATCCAGCGCTCGTGCTGGGGCCCGTGCGTGGTGGTGGCCGCGGCGGACCTCCTGCGGAACCTGCTCATCGTGGGGAGTACGTCGTGCTCGGGCTGGACGGTTCTCCCGGGCCTTCACGGGGACAGCGTGCGGCGGGCGTCTTTCACGAGGAGCACGAGGTGGAGGTCATCGGTGGGGCTGGGTAGCAGCTCGGGGAGGAGGTGGAGGGAGAAGTCTCGGGCGTCGCCGGTTTCGGCGTGGATGAGCAGGCCGCGACAGCCGATGTCGTCGCTGAGGTCGAGCATCCTGAGGATCACGTCCGCGAGCAGCCCTGCGCCCAGACCGTGGCCTTCGTGGTCCACGTGGACGCCGAGACGAGCGAGCAGGGCGACTGGCTGCGGGTAGCGGCCGGCGCCTTTGCGGAGCCGTGGGGGAGCGGCCTCGAGATCGAGTTGGGCCATGCGCCAGGCGTAGTACGCGACGACGTCGTGGCGTCCGCGGGGAGTGACCACGAAGACCCTGGTGCCGCCGGAGGCCAGCGACTGGCGGGCGTGCCGCCGGAGCCAGGTGGTCTGCTCCGATGATCGGCAGGTGAAGGCGTCGAGCTCGTCAGCCGGCCCGAGCGGCCGGGGCGGCTGGTAGCGGGTCACTCGGTGAACGGCGATGGACGCTGCATGAGGCGCCGCAGGCCGGCGAGCTCCTTGGCCGGACGACGGTTGATCCGTTCCCACTCCGCGGCAGCCTCAGGGGTGACGGTGAAGTGGTCGCGATCCGCGAGGACCTGGCGCGCGGCGTCGGTCAGATGGGAGACGACGAAGGAGGTCAGGTCCGTACCGCTCGCCTCGGCGGCGCGGTCGATGAGCCCGCGCTCCTCAGCTGTGGTGCGCACCTCGAGTCGCTGGTCGCGCGTTCGGGTCGGTGCAGTCATCGCGTCACCTCCATCGGTGTGCGGCCAGTGTACGGCCACTACCCCGATCGAGCAACAACGAACGTCGGGTCCCCGTTGACCCGCCAATCGTGATCGGATGGTCGGGGTGTTGCGGGTCACGCACGCGAACGAAGGAGGGCCCGGTATGGATGGAGCCGAACACAGCCTGGTGTGGCCGGAGCTGACGCCCTGGGCCGACACGCGCGACACGCTTCATCTGTGGACCCAGATCGTCGGCAAGATCCGGCTCGCATGGGAACCGATGGTCAACCACTGGTGGCAGGTTCCGCTGTATGTGTCGGCGCGCGGGCTGACCACCTCGCTGATGCACACGGGCGGCCGCGGCGTCGAGATCGAGTTCGACTTCATCGACCACGACGTGAACATGCGGACGACGGACGGCGACACCCGGAAGGTGAAGCTCGAGCCCCGCTCGGTCGCCGACTTCTACGAGGCGACCATGACCGCACTCGACGCGCTCGACCTCACGATCGACATGCTGCCCCGACCGGTCGAGATCGAGCAGGCGATTCCATTCGCGGAGGACGAACAGCACCGCTCGTACGACGCTGATGCGGTGCACCGATACTGGCTGGCGCTGGTGCAGGTGCATCGCGTCATGTGGCGCTTCCGTGCGCGGTTCATCGGCAAGGTCAGCCCGGTGCACTACTTCTGGGGCGGGCCGGACCTGGCCGTCACCCGCTTCTCGGGCCGCACCGCACCCACCCATCCTGGCGGTGTCCCGAACTGCGCTGACTGGGTGCAGGAGCTCGCCTACAGCCACGAGGTCAGCAGTTGCGGCTTCTGGCCTGGAGGGGACGGCGAAGGGTTCTTCTACTCCTACGCCTACCCCGCACCGGACGGCTTCGCCGACTGGCCCGTCGCACCTGCCGATGCCTTCTACGACACCGATCTTCGCGAGTACCTCTTGCCCTACACCGCGGTCCGCACGGCCAGTGATCCCGACGCGGCTCTGCTGGCGTTCTTCCAGACCACCTATGAAGCCGCCGCGGACCTCGCGGACTGGGACCGGCACGCGCTCGAGTCCGACGCACCGTGACTGGCCAGGTTCGTGGGTGGCGGGCTGGGTTCAGGCAAGGTCGAAGCGGTCGAGGTTCATCACCTTCTCCCAGGCCGCCGCGAAGTCACGCACGAACTTCTCGTGGGCGTCGTCCGAGGCGTAGACCTCGCTCAGCGAGCGGAGCACCGAGTTCGACCCGAAGACGAGGTCGGCGGCGGTGCCGGTCCACTTCTGCTCGCCGGTGGCCCGGTCGCGACCCTCGTACGCGTTCTCGGTCGATACCGACGCCTTCCACTCGGTGCCGATGTCGAGCAGGTTCACGAAGAAGTCGTTGGTCAAGGTCCCCGGTCGGTCGGTGAGCACGCCGTCGGCGGACTGGCCGACGTTGGCGTTCAGGGCCCGCATGCCCCCGATGAGCACGGTCATCTCGGGAGCCGTCAGCGTCAACAGGTTGGCCCGTTCGAGCAGCAGCGTCTCAGGTGACAGCTTCTCGCCGCCGCGCAGGTAGTTGCGGAAGCCGTCGGCCCTGGGCTCGAGCACCGCGAACGACTCGACGTCGGTCTGGTCCTGCGAGGCGTCGGTGCGACCGGGGGCGAACCCGACGGTCACGGTGTGTCCGGCCTTGCTCGCGGCCTGCTCGACCGCGGCGCACCCGGCGAGGACGATCACGTCGGCCAGCGAGACCCTCGTGCCACCCGACTGCGACCCGTTGAAGTCCCGCTGGATCTGTTCGAGGGTCGCCAGCACGGGGCCGAGCTCGTCCGGGTCGTTGACCTCCCAGTCCTTCTGCGGCGCCAGGCGGATGCGGGCGCCGTTGGCCCCGCCCCGCTTGTCGGTGCCCCGGAAGGAGGCCGCCGACGCCCAAGCCGTGCTGACGAGCTGAGGGACGGTCAAGTCCGAGGCCAGGATGGTGGCCTTGAGGGCGGCGATGTCCGCGTCGCTGACCAGGTCGTGGTCGACCGCGGGGACCGGGTCCTGCCAGAGCTGGGGTTCGGGCACCAACGGGCCGCGGAAGCGCGACACGGGTCCCATGTCACGGTGCAGCAGCTTGTACCAGGCCTTGGCGAACGCGCCGGCCAGCTCGTCGGGGTGCTCGCGGAAGCGCGTCGCGATCGGCGCGTAGATGGGGTCCACCTTCAGGGCCAGGTCGGTCGTCAACATCATCGGGGCGTGGCGCGTCGACGGGTCGTGCGCGTCGGGCACGGTGTCCTGGGCCGCCGGGTCGGTCGGCGTCCACTGCTGCGCGCCGGCGGGACTGGTCGTGAGCTCCCACTCGTAGGAGAAGAGGTTGTCGAGGTAGCCGTTGTCCCATCTGATCGGATCGGTGGTCCACGCACCCTCGATCCCGCTGGTGATCGCGTCGGCGCCCTTGCCGGTGCCCGAGCTGTTCTTCCACCCGATGCCTTGCGCCTCGACCGGGCAGCCCTCGGGCTCGGGGCCGACGTACTGCGGGTCGACGGCGCCGTGACACTTGCCGAACGTGTGCCCACCGATGATGAGCGCCACCGTCTCCTCGTCGTCCATGGCCATGCGGGCGAACGTCTCGCGGATGTCCCTGGCCGCGGACAACGGATCGGCGTTGCCGTTCGGCCCCTCGGGGTTCACGTAGATGAGGCCCATCTGCACCGCTCCCAGCGGACCCGCGAGCGCCCGGTCGCCGCTGTAGCGCTCGTCGCCGAGCCAGGTGTCCTCGGGGCCCCAGAAGATCTCGTCCGGTTCCCACACGTCGGGGCGCCCGAAGCCGAAGCCGAAGGTCTCGAATCCCATCGACTCGAGGGCGCAGTTGCCGGCGAAGATCAGCAGGTCGGCCCACGAGAGCGTGCGGCCGTACTTCTGCTTGACCGGCCACAGCAGCCGTCGGGCCTTGTCGAGGTTCGCGTTGTCGGGCCAGCTGTTGAGCGGAGCGAAGCGCTGGGCGCCCTCGCCGCCGCCGCCCCGCCCGTCGGCGATGCGGTAGGTGCCCGCCGCGTGCCAGGTCATCCGGATGAACAGCGGCCCGTAATGGCCATAGTCGGCCGGCCACCAGTCCTGCGAGGTCGTCATCACCTCGACGACGTCGCGCTTCAGCGCGGCGACATCGAGCGACTCGACCGCGGACGCGTAGTCGAAGTCATCATCCATCGGCCCCGATCGGCGGCCGTGTTGGGCGAGCACCTGCAGGTCGAGCTGGTCGGGCCACCAGTCCTGGTTCGACCTCGGCCGGGTCGCCTCGGGAGTGGGGGCGTGGATGGCGGGGTTCTCGCTGTCGCTGCCGCGGTCTGACACGACGGTCTCCTCTGTCTCGCTTGTCTCGTTGCTGTGGGTGTTCCTCGGTGGTTCGTTGGAAGTGGTGCGCCGGGAGCGCGCGGTCCGGACGTCAGCCTGCGGGCGCCGGTGCGGCGGCCACGCAGTCGGGGCAGCGGCCCCAGTAGACGACCTCGGTCTCGTCGATCTCGTACCCCGAATCGTCGGCCGCCGTCAGGCACGGGGTGTCGCCGACCGCGCAGTCGATGTCGACGGTGCGGCCGCAGGTGCGACAGATGAGGTGGTGGTGGTTGTCGCCGACGCGGTCCTCGTAGCGGGCCGGCGAGCCGGCCGGCTGGATGCGCCGGAGGACGCCCTTGTCGGTGAGCGTGCCGAGGGCGTCGTAGACGGCCTGCCGGGAGATGGCACCGATCTCGGCCCGCACGATCTGCTCGATGTCGTCCGCGGTGCGATGCGGCTGGTCGGACACCGCCCGCAGCACGGCCAGCCGCTGGGCTGTCACCTGCAACCCGTGGTCGCGGAGGAGCTCCGCCGGGTCACCGGGTGGCGCGGTCGACATGGGTCGAGCCTAACCCCCGATACCGGACTGAGTCCAGAACTTTGTTCAGTCCACTCTGACTGACCGGGAGACCCGGCTAGCCGGAGGGCGGCACCCGGCGCGCCGTCGGGACGAAGCCGGCGATCTGCTTGTACGACGCGGCGATCTCGTCGAGCTCGCCCGGCGCGAAGACGTCGGCCACGTGGGCGAACCCGTCGGGCGCCCGCTCCTCGGCCAGGTCGAGCACGCGCTCGGGCCCGTGCTGGCGGTTCGAGGTGACGATGCGCTCGGTCTTGGGGCGGCGGTCCTGCTCGTAGGCCGCCAGTCCCTCGCTCGTCGATGCCGTCCCAGCGGCGACCGGCGCCAGCGCATCGGCCAGGACGAGCGCGTCGATGATCGCCTGGGACGCGCCGTTGGACCCGATGGGGAACATCGGGTGGGCGGCGTCGCCGAGCAGCGTCACGTTCCCGAACGTCCATCGCGGCAACGGGTCACGATCCACCATGGGGAACTCGTACACGGCGTCGGCGCCGGCGATCAAGGCCGGGATGTCGAGCCAGTCGAACCGCCACTCGTCGAAGCGGGGCGCGAAGTCCTCGAGGCGACCTCGGCGGTTCCAGTCCTCCCGGTGGGCCAGGCCCTCATCGCTGCGATCGAGCTCGGCGATCCAGTTCACGAGGCACAGCCCGTCCTCTCGCGGCGCCGAGATCGGATAGGCGACGAACTTGTGCGGGAGGTGTCCCGCCATGAACATCGACCGGCCCGTCAGGAACGGTTCGGCCCACGTCGTCGCCCGCCACAGGACGTCGCCCTGCCAGTTGGGCGGCCCCTCGTCGGGGTACAGCTGGTGGCGGATGGCGGAGTGGATGCCGTCGGCCGCGATCAGGACGTCGGCCTCGTCGTGGACGATCGAGTCGCGGCCACGATCGACGACCTCGAGCGAGACGCGGGCTCCGTCGGCGGACCGTTCGAAGCGGCGCGCGGTGTGACCGGTTCGCACCGCGTCGTCGCCCAACCGCGCTCGCACCGCGTCGAGCAGGGTGAGCTGGAGCTCGCCGCGATGGATCGAAAGCTGCGGCACCGGGTAGCCGGCGTCGATGCCCCTCGGTTCTCGCCAGATGAGCTGACCGTGCCGGTTGAAGAAGCAGAGCTCGGCGGTCAGCACGCCGCGAGGCACCAGGTCGTCGACCAGGTCGAGGCGCTGCAGCTGCTCGATGGCATGCGGCAGCAGGTTGATGCCGACCCCGAGGGCCTTGGGTTCGAGGACCGATTCGTAGACCTGCACCTCGATGCCGACCGCGTGCAGGGCGAGGGCGGCCGTGAGCCCGCCGATGCCGCCGCCGGCGATCACCGCTCGTGTCGGGCTTCCGGCCACGTCAGAGCACCCGGTAGACGTCGATGCGCACCCGGTCGGGGAACCGGGCTCCGGTCGCCAGGAAGTGGTCGCGCTCGAGCCAGCGCAACCCGTCGTCGTCCGTCTCGAACCGGGGGACGGACCGGAAGTAGACCGATGCCGGGTCGACGGGCTCGCCTGCGGCCAGGCGCGCCATGACCTCGGGCGGTGCGTGACGCAGCCCCGTGTTCTCGATGAAGACGTGGGTACCGGCGTCGGTGGCGATGATGTACCGCGCCGCGATCTCGGTCACGCCGTCGGGTCGCGTCAGCTGCACATCGCTGCCGCCGGGCAGGATCGTTCCGTGGAACCCCGGCCCGTCGACCCGACCGCCGGTGATCGGCACGATGCGCCTGCGCCCGAACCCGGTGTCGCCGGCGTCGATCGGCGTGCTCACCTCGACATCGAGACCCACGACGAACTCGAGGTCAGGAGTGGCGAGCTCGTCCATCGGGTTCAGCGTGCCACACGGTCTCGTCGGCCGGCTCAGGACGGTCCGGGGTAGAACGGGTTGGATGGGTGATCGCGCGCGTCGAGCACCTGGTCGATGCCCGGTGTCCTCTCGGCGCCGGCGCGCAGCGAGTCGAGGGTGGCCTGGCGGTTGTTGCGGTACACCGCGTCCGCGTCGTCCGCACCCGGGTCCACCCACACCGCCGCGATGAGCAGCAGATCGTCGACCAGGCCCTGATCGATGATCCCGGCGGCCACCGCGTCGGCGACCCCGCTCGCGACGCCGGCCTGGGCCGCTCCCCAGGTCATGCGCTCGTGCGTCTCGCCGCTCACCGCGGCCTTGGGGACGAACAGCGTCATCGGCTTGGCCGGCACGCCCGGACGCACGACGGCCACGAACCGCTGATGACCGATGGTGGGCGTGGCCAGGCTCGTGGCCCAGGCCGTCTCGGTCGGGCCGCCCTTCGCACCGAGCACGGTATTGAGATGAGCCGCACTCGTCCCGACACCGACGAAGGCCTCGCCCACCTGCGTGGGGAACGGACCGAGCCGATCCGGGCTCGTCATCCGCGCGGCACGGGCGCGGCCAACGGCTCGCTCCGGCCGTAGCGCACCAGCTTGAACAGCTCGCTGCTGTCGGTGTCGGGCTCGCGGTCCCACGAGAGCAGCGCCACGATGCGCGGGACATCGCCTTCCACGGCGGAGACCCGGTGCACGGATCGGCGGCCGTGGAAGATCATCAGCGTGCCGGGCACCATCGGGTAGACCTCGACCCGCGGGCCTGCCTGCTCGGCCAGCACCGATGCCACCTCGTCGTAGTTCTCGTCGTCGTCCGAGCGGATCCGGGCCGCGCACTCGAACTCGCCGCCGCCGGTGCTGCTCTGGATCGCCAGCGACACCACGAAGTCGGTGTTGTCGTAGTGCCACCCCTGGGTGTGGTCCTGCTCCATCACGGTCATGTTGAGCGCGCCGAGCGGATCGCCGAAACGGTGCAGCGGCCGGATCTCGAGCACCTCGGCCATGAACTCGGTCAGCACCGGCCACTCGTAGAGCTGCCGCAGCGGGTCGTCGCCCGGGATCTGGTCGTAGCCGATCACCCAGGTGAGGCTGCGGCTCTCGTGGCGCCGGGGATGGCCCGGCGGGAACGACTCGTCGGGCAGGCCGAGGTACGGGGTGCCCCACACGTCCTCGAGGTGGGCGTCGGCCCTGAGCGTCAGCGCATCGTGGGTCATGCGTTCGATGATCTCGGGCTTCACGAAGCCGGGGAGCTGGGCCAGGCCCGTGTCGGCCAGGCTCTGGCGCAGGGCGCCCACCATCGCCCGGCCCTCGGCGGTGTCCAGCCGGTCGACGGGGTATCGGACCAGGTCGACGAAGTTGCCGGGCGAGTGCAGGTCGATCACGGGCCGAGAGGATACCGGGGCCGATGAGGTGACATCGATCGAGGTCGTTGCGGCCCGCCGTTGCGGCCCGCCGTTCCGCCTCGCGGCAAGCCGGCGCTTCGAGGGCGTCGGACCCCAGGTTCGGCTACTCTGCCCGACTCCGACTGCGCCGTCGCCCAAATCGGGCGCGGCTGGGGTGGGGATCACGGGTCGGGGGACTTTTGCCATGGGGGACGACAGCATCGATGCACCGCTCATCGTGCCGGAGCCGCTGCCGCGCGCGGAGGGTGAGAGCGGGACCGCTACGGGCAGGGACGCCAGTTGGCGGTTCTTGCCGGGTTTGGAGGGGTTGCGGGGTGTGGCGGTGTTGGCGGTGTTGTTGTTCCATGGGGGGTTCTCGTGGGCCAAGGGCGGGTTCTTGGGGGTGTCGACGTTCTTCACGTTGTCGGGGTTCTTGATCACGTCGTTGTTGTTGCGGGAGTCCGAGGCGGCGGCGGGTGGTGGGTTCGGGTTGAAGCGGTTCTGGTTGCGGCGGTTCCGGCGGTTGATGCCGGCTGCGTTGGCCACCATTGGGTTGGCGGCGGTGTATCTGGTGGTGGCCGGTGACGCGGTGCAGAAGCGCAGTTTCGGGGGGGACACGGTGGCCACGTTGGCCTATGTGGCCAACTGGCATTTCTTGTTCAGTCATCAGTCCTATGCGGCGTTGTTCTCTCAGCCGTCGCCGTTGCTGCATTTTTGGAGTTTGGCCATCGAGGAACAGTTCTATCTGCTGTTCCCGCTGTTGTGCTTCGGGGTGTTGGCCGTCTGGAAGCTGGGCCGCCGCCATCTGGGTGTGATCTTGGCGGTGTTGACGGCCGGGTCGGTGGCCATCATGTGGTTCGGGCATCTGTCCAGGGACGCGGTGTACTACGGGACCGAGACCCGGGCGGCCGAGTTGTTGATCGGGGCCTTGTTGGCGGTGGTGATCGACGACGGTCGCCTACGCCGCTTGACCACCGAGCGTTCGGGCACCACCACCGCCCTGGCCGGGATCGGCCTGGTGGGGGCGGCGGCCACGGTGCTGTGTTGGGTGGTGGTGCCCCAATCGGCGTCGTGGCTCTACCAGGGCGGCTTCGCCCTGTACGCACTGGGCACCGCCGCGGTGCTGGTGGGGGCCATGGTGGCGGTCGGACCGCTGCGGGCCGTGCTGGCCTCCCGACCCCTACGGGCGGTGGGGCTGATCTCCTACGGGGTGTACCTGTACCACTGGCCCATCTTCTTGTGGCTGTCCCCCCAGAACACGAACAACACCAGCACCACCCTGCTGTTCGCCCCCCGCGTGATCCTCACCATCGCCCTGGCCTATGTCTCCTACCGGTTCCTCGAAGTCCCCATCCGCCACGGCACCCGCCCCCTCGGCATCCGCCCCCTGGCCCTGGCCCCCGCCGCCATGGCCATCCTCGCCGCCGGCGCCATCCTCATCTCCACCACCACCCCCATCCCCGCCAACGACTTCGTCGCCCAACAGGCCACCCTCGGCACGCTCAGCACCAACGCCGGGACGGGCACCTCGACGCACGGCGGCGTCGTCGTCGGGAGCGCAGATCCCTCCGGCGCTGCCGCGTTCGGGCACGTTCGGCGACTCGACCGCGCTCCGAACCGCCCTCGGGCTCAGCGAGGTGCTCGAGGAGCGGAACCAGTCCAAGGCGGTGGGTGGCGACATCCAGCTCGGCTGCCCGCTGGCCGCGACCACGAGGCGATCTGCGGCGCCGGCGTCGTGCTCACCCTCCCGGCGCGCTGCGACTGGACGAACCGCTGGCCCGCCGAGGTCAAGGCCTCGCAGGTGCAGCTTCGTCGATCGTCAGTTCGGCGCCTGGGACATCGAGCCCCAGCGCATCCCCGGCCAGACCGAGTACCGCACCCCGGGCGACCCCGTGTTCGACGCGTGGCTGCTGAAGCAGATGGTCGACGCCGTCGACGCCCTGACCTCGAGCGGCGCGGTCGTCGTCTGGCTCACCGCCCCACGTCATCGGGAACGCGGCGAAGACCTCTGGCGAGCCCGACCTCGACCGACCTCGTCCAACCCGCCCGGACCGCCGCCTTCAACGCCCTCGTCGAACGGCTGCCCGCCCTCCGACCCGGCAAGGTCGGGATCGTCGACCTGGCCAAATGGATGGCCCCCAAGACCAACGACACGACGTTGCGACCCGACGGTGTGCACTACACGCAGGGAACCTCCACCGAGGTGGCCAGGCAGTACCTCGCCAAGGCCGTCATCACCACGTATCGCCAGACCTGGATCCTCGGCCACCGCACTGAGCGAGGCACAGCGATCGCTCGTCGCCCGGTCGGATCAGGCGGGCTGGTCGAAGACCTGGTCGAGTCCACCCAACAGCCAGCGATCGCCGTCGGCCACCGTGGCCGTGAACGGCGCGCGGAAGCTGAGCGCCTCGACGAGCTCGACCGAGTCGCCGGTGAGCGTCACCGTTCCAGATGGGCCCGGCCCCTCGTGCAGGACGATCGACGAGCCGACGTCGATGACCACGCGCACGTCGGGGTCGATGCCGTGCACCTCGAGGCTGCCCGTTCTCGTCGACCCGATCGAGGCCAGGAAGGCCGGCCCCAGCCCGGCGACGTAGGTGAGCGCGCCGACGATCTCATCGCTCTCCTCGACCGCGGCGAGTCCGAGGGGGATCGCGATGTCGCGCTCGTGGATCCACGCGTCCCACAGCGCGTGCAGCGCGACGAGCCGGATCGCGATGTGGCCCGGGGGAGCCTCGGCCAGCGTGTCCCATGCGTCGGCGTCCATCGACCCGATCGCCGCGGACAGCGAGGCGCAGGATTCGCGGTACCGCTCGAGGGTCTCGGCCGGCGCGCAGCCGCGGACGGCATCGACCAGTTGCGCGGGGGTGGCCACTGGATCGAACCCTTCGAGGTAGCGGGTCGGCGCGCCTTCGAGGCCTGCGGTGATGGACAGCGCCCAGAACTGGTTGGTCGTCACGAGGTGGGACGTCACGTCCTGCACGGACCAGTCCTCGCAGCGCGTCGGCGCGGCCCACTGCTCGGCGTCGAGCCCGGCCAGCAGGTCGGCCAGGCGGGCGCGTTGGCGCAGCAGTGGCGTCGCGGGATCGTCGATGCCCGACTCGATTCGCATGATGGGCACGTCGCCGTAGCGCGGGGACACCTGCACGCGCTGGAACCTACCGCGGAACCCCGACCGGACGGGAACCGGCGCGGGGCGATCGGCGTCGAACGGGCATGGATCACCGAGCTGCGGCCGCCCTCGTGTCCGTCCTGGCGCTGGTGGGTGCCGCGTGCGGCGGGACCGCGACCAGGGCGAGCACCCCCACGACCGGTACCCGACCGACCACGACGACGACTCCGCCCGTGCCGCCGAGCACGGTGATCGGGGGCGACACCGCCGCGCTGCAGGTCCCGTTCACGGCTGACGACGGCGCCCTGACGGTGACGGTCGGCCCGTACCCGTCGGAGGTGACCGCCGCCGAGGCGGTGGCCATCGCGTCGTCGCTCGACGGCACGATGCTCGGCCTCCCGCCCGTGGTCGACGGGGCCCCGCTCCCCGGAGTCGTCGACCTGCACGCCGGCTTCGGCGCCCCGGCGATCCTCCATCGGTCGGCGTGGATCGTCCCCTTCCACTTCAAGCTGCTCTACGCATGTCCGGCGCAGATCGCGCCGCTGCCGGCCTCGGCGTCGAAGCTCCGGGTGGTGATCGTCGAAGGTCCGCGGCCCGATCAGATCGTGATCTACCAGGGCGCCGGTGGGGGCGCCTGCGGAGGGCTGCCGAAGCCGGTCACGCGGACCAGCGCCCAGCTGTGAGAGGTCACGGGCCCGTGGCCGCAAACGGTCCCTAGTCGATGACCACGTCACCCGGCAGCTCGCGGGCGCCGAGCCGCTCGAACCGGTTGCGCACCTGCTCGTCGTAGCTCGGCTTGGTGGGGATCACGAACGTGCCACGTCGGACGGCGTCGACCACGGGATCGACGACCTCGTCGGGCGCCATGCCTCCTGCCGTCATCTCGGACAGGAAGCCGCGCACCATCGCGCCGGTCTCGGTCTCGTCGGTGCCGAAGCGCGCCGGTCGCACGCGCGCCGTGCGGGCGATCTCGGTGTCGATGGCGCTGGGGACCAGCACCGACGCACCGATCTTCGACTCGACGGCCCGCAGGTCGTGAGCCAGGCACTCGGTGAGCGAGAAGGCGGCCGCCTTCGACACGATGTAGGGCGTGGTCAACGGGCCCGAAACGATTGCGGCCACCGATGCGGTGTTGACGACGTGGCCGTCGGTGTCCTGCGCGATCATCCGCGGAACGAAGCTCGAGATGCCGTGGACGATGCCCATGAGGTTGACCCCGAGCACCCAGTTCCAGTCGTCGAGGGTGGGCTCCCAGCTGCGGCCGCTCTGGAAGACGCCGGCGTTGTTGCACAGCAGGTCGACCTGACCGCAGACGTCGAAGACCTCGTCGGCCAGGGCGGCCACCGAGGATGGCTCGGACACGTCGACGGGGATGGCGTGACCGCCGAGGGGCTCGGCCGTGGCGCGGGCCGCGTCGTGATCGATGTCGGCGGCCACCACGGTCATCCCTTCGGACGAGAAGCGACGGCACATGGCCGCGCCGATCCCGCTGCCCGCCCCGGTCACGACCGCGACCTTTCCGGCCAGGTCCTGCAGCATCGCTGGCTCCCCTCACATCGTGGTGGCGTGATCCGCCGTCGTCTAGGTGAAGACGACGACGTTGCGGGCGATCCGCCCGGACTCGAGCTCGGCGAACCCCTCGCTGATCTGATCGAGGGCGATGCGGTTCGAGACGAGCTCGTCGAGCTTGAGCCGACCCTGCAGGTAGAGGTCGATGATCCGCGGCATGTCGACCCGGAACCGGTTGGACCCCATCATCGCCCCGCGGAGCCCCTTCTCGGACAGGAAGTCCGCCGCGGGCACCGACACGCGCTCGGTGGGGGGCACCATGCCGATCACGTAGGCGGTGCCGTCGATGCGCAGCATGGCGAAGGCGTCCTCGGCGGTGGACCGCAGGCCGATGGCCTCGAAGGCGTGCTGCACGCCGCCCTCGGTCAGCTCGATGACCTCGGCCACCGCGTCACCCTCGCTCGCGTCGATCAGGTCGGTGGCCCCGAAGCGCCGCGCCATGTCGAGCTTGTCGGGCAGGCGGTCGATGGCGATGATGCGTCCCGCTCCGGCCACGTAGGCGCCCTGCACCACGTTGAGGCCGATGCCCCCGCAGCCGATCACCGCCACCGTGTCACCCGGACGGACCTGCGCGGTGTTCCACGCCGCGCCGATGCCGGTCATCACGCCGCATCCGATCAGACAGGCGATGTCGAGGGGCATGTCGGGCCGGATCTTCACGCACGCGTTCTCGTGCACCAGCATCATCTCGGCGAACGAGCCCAGCCCGGCGAACTGCAGAGCGATGTCTCCGTCGTCGATCGTCAGGCGATCGGGCCGTTTGGTGTCGCGTGAGCGGCACAGGTTGGTCCGGCCCGTCAGGCAGAAGTCGCAGTGCCCGCAGAACATCGACAGGCAGGTGATCACGTGGTCGCCCGCTGCGAGGTAGGTGACCTGGTCGCCCACCGCCTCGACGACCCCGGCCGACTCGTGGCCCATGATCACCGGCGTCGGGTGCGGGTAGATCCCCTGGATGAAGTGCAGGTCGCTGTGGCACAGGCCGGCCGCCGCGGTGCGCACCAGCACCTCTCGCGGCCCGACCGGTCCGACCGCGACCTCTTCGATCGAGAGCTCACCGGGACACGTGCGCAGGATCGCAGCCTTCATGATGAACCAGTCCTACTGGATCGCCGGGCCCCACCGGATGGATGACCTTCGACCGCGCAGGCTACTCGGCCAACCTGCGACGCAACTCGACGTAGACGGCGCGACCGGTGAGCGTCTCGATCTCGTCGGCCAGCGACTCGACGACCGGCCGGTCACCGACGTAGGCACGGTCGCCCTCGGTGCAGCACCACGCCATCGTCTCGCCCTCGTCGCCCCAGTCAGCCCGCGTCCACCCGCGCATGGTGGCGATCTCGGTGCCGTCCTCGAGGTCCTCCCACTCGATCCGCAACGGGAGCTGCCAGCAGACCGATGGCTTCCAGTCGGTGGGGGACTCGTCGTGGCTGAGGGCGGCGAGGTGCAACGCACAGCCCGACCCGCCGGCGAACCCGGGTCGGTTGAAGAAGATGCAGGCGCCGTCGACGACCCGGGTGCTCGTTCGGTCGGCGTCGGCGAAGATGCCTCGCTCGAGCGCCTCGGCGTGCTGCTCGAACAGGTCGGGCGACAGCATCGCCGCCAGCGCCGAGATGGTGCGCGACTCGTCGCCCTCGTCGAGCTCGGCGCCGAACGAACAGCAGCCCTGCCCCAGGTGCTCAGCCGGCTCGCGCAGGATGCCCTGGCACCCGCGACCCCAGATGCAGGCCCAGTTCGATGTCAGGAACGCCCGATCGAACCGCCAGATCGTGCCGCCCTCCTCGATCTGTTCGACTCCTGCGTCCACACGCCGAGCCTACGTCCGCGCCCGGCTCACGTCGGTGGTGCCAGATCGGGTCAGCGCTCGACCCCGAGCAGCGAAGCAGCCGAGGTGAGCGCGGCGATGTGGTCGGCGACGGTGGGCAGGCCCTGGCGCATCGTGTCGATCGACAGGTGGGTGGCGTCGGCGGCCCGCCACCGCTCGACCTGGCGCATGAACTTGTCCGGGTCGGCCGGATCGAACGTGACGCGCCCCTCCATGCCCATGCTCGAGATGTCGCGGCCGGACTCGTCGGCCGCCTCGGCGATGGTCTCGAGGGCGCGATCGAGATCGGGACCGGGCCGGACCTGGGGGAACCAGCCGTCGGCCAGGCGACCGATCCGGCGATACGCGGGCGTCGAGCTGCCCCCGAGCCAGATCGGGATGGGCCGCTGCACCGGCAGGGGAGCGAGACCGGCGCCGGTGATGTGGTCGAACTCGCCGGTGTGGTCGACGGTCGGCTCGGTCCACAGGCGTCGCAGCAGCTCGATCTGCTCGGACATGCGGCGGCCCCGGGTGGCGAAGGACTGGCCCAGCGCCTCGTACTCGACCGGGTTCCAGCCGACGCCCACGCCGAGTCGGAACCGGCCGTTCGTCAGCAGGTCGACCTCGGCCGCCTGCTTGGCGACGAGCGCCGTCTGGCGCTGCGGCAGGATGATGATGCCGGTCACGAGCTCGAGCTCGACGAGCCCGGCCAGGAAGCCGAACATCACGAACGGCTCGTGGAAGGTCGTCGTCACGTCGTAGGGCCCGGCCCAGTTGGCATGCACACCCGGATCGGCGCCGACGACGTGGTCGTAGGCGAGCAGATGCGAGTACCCGAGCCCGCTGACGGCCTCGGCGTAGGCGCGGACGGCGGCCACGTCTCCGCCCAGCTCGGTCTGCGGGAACACGACGCCGATCCTCATCTGACCCCCGATCCTCGGTGGAGCGAACGCTCGCATCCTACGGACGGCCCGCCCGGAGCGGAGAGGTGCGGGCGAACCCTTGACAGGCACGAACGGTCAGTGTTGACTAACCGTTAGTGAGTGCTTACCGAGCAACCCTCGACCGGCGTGAGGCCATCTTCGACGCGCTGGGGGACGGCACCCGACGGGCGATCGTCGACCTTCTGGCGGATCATCCCCACGCCGTCGTCGACCTGGCGGCCGCCCTGCCGGTCACCCGTCCGGCGGTCTCGCTGCACCTGAAGGTGCTCCGCGACGCCGGCCTCGTGCTCGACCGGACCGAGGGCACCCGCCGCATCTACCGGCTCGACCCCGACGGGCTCGACCTCCTGCGCACCTACCTCGACCGGATGTGGGCGCAGGGCCTGGCGAGCTTCGCCGCCGCGGCCGAAGCCGAGCACACACGATCGGCCGAACACGCAGAGCCCACTCGATCCGATCCACCCCGCCGAGGAGAAGACGATGCCTGAACCGACCGCCACCGTGGCACCCGTCGTGCGTGAAGCCGTCGTGGGCGCACCCATCGACACCTGCTTCACCACGTTCGTCGACGGCTTCCCGACCTGGTGGCCGCCCGAGCACCACATCGGCGAGAACCGCACGATCGTCGCGTCCCGCATCGAGCCCACCGTCGGCGGACGCTGCTACGACCTCGACACCGACGGAGGCGAGTGCCACTGGGGCACCGTGCTCGTGCTCGACCGTCCCACGCGGTTGGTGCTGGCATGGCACATCCAGGCCGACTGGACCATCGACCACGACCCGGGCTGCCAGAGCGAGATCGAGGTGACCTTCGAGGCGTTGGCGCCCGATCGGACCGCGGTGCGCCTCGAGCACGGTCGGCTCGAGCGACACGGCGCCGGCGCCGTCGGGATGCGCGACGGCGTCAGCGGTGACGGCGGCTGGACGCTGCTCGTGGGCCGCTTCAGCGATGTCGCCGAGGGTCGCGAGCCCCGACCGGTGGTCGGCGCGGGGACCTGAGCCGGTCAGAGCTCAGGAGGTCGTGGCTCAGCGGGGGTCGTCGCGGTCGAGGTTCCAGTGCCGCGACACCGCGGTCAGCCACTGGTCGTCGCCCATGGGGATCAGGCCGAACCGGGTGACGGTGCGCTGGCCGCCCTCGTGGTCCTCGTAGAGCAGGTCGACCGTCATGCCCTGCCGGCGCTCGATCGCAGCTCGGATCTCCGCGAAGCGGGCCGTGGTGGGATCTCGGAAGGCCCCCTGCCAGAAGCCGATGTCACCGGCGGGGATGTAGAGGTCGCGCTGCAGCCTCGTGAACAGGTCGGGATCGCGGTGGTCGGTGTCGCCGATCTGCTGCTCGGAGTAGAGGTCCCAACGGTCGAGCACCGCGATGCCGGCCCCCACGTTGCGGACCGTGAAGGTCAGGTAGATGGCATCGTCGGTGACCTCGACCACCGCTCGGTTCCCCTCGACCTTGACCCAGTGGCGGTCCACGAAGCCCACCTTCTCGGCGGGATCGCTCACGCGCGAGGGCACGAGGACGGGCCGGATGCCGGCCAGCAGCGCCCGCTCGGTGACGCGCGCCGACGCGTGAGCCGAGCGCACCGAGGAGAACGTGGCCGCGGCCAGCACCAGCGTCCCGGCGGCGGTGGCCAGCGCCGAGATGGTCACCCAGTCGGTCATCCGCGCCGATCCTACGGGTGTCGGCCCGCCCGGGCCGGCGTCGGCCGAGCCGACGTGCATGAGGCGGGCGTCAGACCGGCTTGCCGTCCTTGCACCACGCGTTGGCCGGCACACCGTCGCACGGGTCGGACATGGACGGGAGGGCGGTGGGCAGCGGGTGCATGGTCACGCCGGTGAGGGCGGGGTAGTGCGCGCCGGCCGGGCACGTGCCGAACCCCGTGTCGCACAGCACCTGGGCGAGCAGGGGTCCACCGGTGTTGGCGGTCTTGGTCGGCGCCCCACAGGTCGGCTGCGTCTGGGCCAGGTCGGCGGGGGCGCTGCCGTTCGGCGCGGTGTTGCCCGAGAAGCAGTTCTGCGGCTGACCCGCGAACAGCACGATCTGGCCGTAGTCGCTGTTGCTCGGGTTCCCGAAGAACCCGTTGTGGCTGAAGTGGTTGTCGATCAGCGCGTCCGCCATCGGGTCGTACACGCAGCCGAACGGGGCCTGCTCGACGCCACCGGTGCCGGTGCACGACTGTCCGAGCGACGGCGTGCCGCTGTCGGGGTACGGGACGAACAGCACGCCCCAGGCGCCGTTGTTCGAGAACGTGTTGTCCATCACCGTGTCGTTGCGTCCCCCCGAGAGGCTCATGCCGGTCCCGGTGGGCCCGTTGCTCGCACTGCCGGCCTGCGGCACGTTCGGGTTGTTGTTGTCGTGCACGTTGTTGTGCATGAAGACCCAGCACGAGTGGGTGTGGGTGATCGGGCTCGTGCCGTTGTCGGGGCAGGCGCCGTTCTGGGGAGCCGGCGGATCTCCGTTGATCTGCGTGTTGGTGTCGAAGCCGTCCTTGTTGTTGTCGAACTGCGAGTTCTCGACGACGAGCGAGCCGCCCGAGTTCGTCCCCGAGTAGCCGAGGGCGCTGTACTCCATCCACGCATGGTCGATCGTCATGTCGCACACCTGGAGGCAGGCGCCGACGTACATGCCCGAGTCGTTGAAGTTGCTGGCGTAGATCTGGTCCCACGAACCGGGTCCCTGCGAGTTCGACGAGAAGATGCCGTACTGCGCGGCCGTCGCCTCGCCGCCGTAGTAGGTCGAGGTGGCGGTGAGATAGCGCCCGGTGTACCCGTCGAGTCCGACGGTGCCCGAGTCGGCGCCGCCGTTCCACCAGATCTCGTTGCCCGCGCTGCCCGTGCCGGCGAGGAAGTTGCACACCGTGAGGTTGTCGACGCTGACCCCGTTGGCCTTCCACACCAGGATCCCGTTGCGTCCGATCGGCTTGCCGTCCGATCCGATGGCTCCGAAGTCCTGGTCGGCCTTCGCCGAGCTGCAGGCGGTGGCCGAGCCCGACTTCGTCCCGTCGACCACCACACCGCTGCGGCTCATGCCGCGCAGATGCAGGTCGGCGGTGTCGATCAGGACGCCGCCGAACCCGCCCGAGTCGACGTGCTGCGGAGTCCCGGCATGGTCGGCGGTCTCGTGGTAGTCCCCCGGAGCGACGAGGATCCAGTCGCCGGGTCGCGCGGCGTCGACCGCGGACTGGATGGTCGTGTAGCTGCCCTTGTGGCCGTCGAGAGTGCCCACGAGCAGCACGTGGCCGCCCGACGACGAGCTCGTGGGCGTCGACGAACCCGAGCCCGATGACCCACACGAGCTCAGCACGCTTCCGACGAGCACCAGCGCGGCGAGCGCGGCCGCCCGACGCGGCCAGCTGGTCCATCCGAATCGACCGTGCACGAGGCCCCCCTCTCGGCGGCGTGGTCGGTGCCACGCCGGCCAGTCGGCTCCCCAGGCCTGAGCAGACGCTAGCAACTCGTCTCGGTCGAGGGGCTGAGGAAGGCCACGACATCTGCCGCGTCACGCGCCAACGCGGTCGTGACGTCGGCCTCGAGGGCGTCGAACGGGTCGAGCGCGAATTCGCCGTTCGGCAGGGTCCAGGTCGCCACCGCCCGGCCGTCGACCAGCGCGACGGGACGGAAGATGCCGTTGGTGGTCACCACGCCGGTGTGGTCACCGAGGATGGGTTGTCGCGATGTCCAGCCGAGCAGCAGCGGATCGAACGCGCCGAGCAGCCGAGGTGGCGGCATCGAGGCGGGCGCTCGTCGCCGCTTCCTCTCGAGCAGGCCGTCGGGGCGCTCGTGGAGCTCGGACGCGATCGTGCGCAGGCCGGCCCGCGCGTCGCGCAGGGGCAGGCCTGACCACTTGGCCAGGTCGCGGTCGTCGGCCGGGGCGTGGGCGGCGAGGTAGCGCCGTGCCAGCTCGGCCAGCGCGAGGTCGCGGTCGACCGCTTCTGGCTCACCCAGCCAGTCGCGCGCGAGCACGAACGCCTGCTCGTGGCCCACCATGGGCCCGCGCACGACGAGGCCGCGCAGGGTGGCCAGCACCAGGACGTGCACGAGGGCCTGGCCGGCCGTCGGGACGCCTGCCGCGTCCAACCGGTCGCGGAGCTGCGCCCGGGTCGATGGCCCGTCGTGGTCGAGCGACCGAGCGATCACCTCGACGCCGCGGTCGGCCTGGGTCGGCGAGACCCCCTCCTGTTCGAGACGCCGCGCGTTGCCGGTCGCGATGCCGGGCGTGGTGAGCGCGTGCAGCCAGGCGTAGTCCTCCCGCCGGACGAGGTGCAACGTGCCGCGGTTGAGCCAGCTCACGACCAACGAGCGATCGACGGTCAGCGCGTCGTCGATCGAGGCGGCGGTCAACCCGGTCGAGCGGGCGCGGATCGCCAGGCGGGCCCCGCGGGGGTCCTGGGCCTGCACGGCCAGCAGCCGGTCGACGACGGCCACGGGATCGCGGGCGGGCCGGCCCGCGAGCATCTGGGCATCGAGGCGATCGGCGACCGTGGGCCGATCGACCGCCCCGGGGGAAATCATCCGGCGAACGGTACCGGTCGGGTCACTGGCCGAGGCCGGGGCGCTTCTCCTTCTTCTCGCGCTTGGCCTCGCGCTTCTCTTTCAGCGACTTGCCGGGCTTCTTGCCGGCCGGTTTCTGTGGGGACTTGTCGGGCATGAGCGTCTCCCTCGTGGGGTGACCACGGATGCTCCATCATGGGCGATCCCGATGGTGGTTGCCGTGCACCCCGACGGGGGGCGGCCGGACCGTGGCACCGATGGGACGGGAGGACGCTGCCAGACTGCACAGATGGTTCAAGGGGGGACGGGCGGTCCGAGGCTGCCGAACGAGCGCACGCGGGTGATGACCGCAGCCGCAGTGGGGGCGGTCGCGGGGGTCGCAGTGGCCTGGTTCGTGCCCTGGCAGCTCAGCGTGCTGGTGGCCTGGGACGTCACGGTCGTCGTCCTCGTCGTGTGGATCTGGGTGACCTTGTGGCCGCTCGACGCGGACGAGACCGCGAGGGTGGCGACGGCCGAGGACAACAGCCGCCAGTCGACCTCGATCCTGCTGGTGAGCGCGTCGGTGGCCAGCCTGGTCGGGGTGGCGCTGGCCGTGATCAAAGCCAAGACCCAGCCGGCGCACGTCGACGCGCTGATGACCGCGGTGGGGGTGCTCACCGTCGTGTTGTCATGGGCCCTGGTGCACACGCTCTTCGCGCTGCGCTATGCCCACCTCTACTACTCGGATCATCCCGGCGGCATCGACTTCAAGAACGATGCGCCACCGGACTTCCTCGACTTCGCCTACGTCGCGTTCACGGTGGGCATGACGTTCCAGGTCTCCGACACCGACGTGCAGCTCCGAGCCATCCGGCGCACGATCCTGCGTCAGGCGCTGCTGGCCTACGTGTTCGGGACGGTGATCATCGCGTTGACGATCAACGTCGTGGCCGGGTTCGTGCGCTAAGAGTCAGACGCGGGCTCGGCCGCGGAGGGCGAGCACGATGATGACGACGGCGAGGATCAGGACCAAGGTTCCGAGTCCGATGTACATGGGTGAATGCCTCCTAGGTGTCGAGCCTCGCCTACGACGGGGTCGGCCATCTCCTACCCGCATGCATGCCGCCCATGCACCGCTCTCCTTCTTCTCCGCCGTGCCCGACCCCACTCGCGCGGCACGCGCGCGACGCCCGCTCGTATAGTCGGGCCGACCGATGGCTTCCGACCTCACGCCCCCGGCATCTCTGGCCGGTCTCGATGTCACCCGCGAGCTGCTGTTCGCCATCGCCGACGCGACCAGCGACCTCGTGCACATCAAAGACCTCGAGGGGCGCTACATCATGGTCAATCGGGCGACGGCCGAGCTCGTGGGTCGCCCGCCGGCCGACCTCGTCGGGCTCACCCCGCCCGAGGTGTTCGGCCCGGCGGTCGGTGACGCCCTGGTCGGCAACGACCGCCGGGTCCTCGACGCGGGCGAGCCGCAGCTCTTCGACGAGGAGATCACCATCCACGGCGAGGTCCGGTCGTACTCGACGTCCAAGGCGCCCGTGCGCGACGCGTCCGGACAGGTCATCGGCGTGGTCGGCATATCGCGCGACATCACCGACCTCCGCCGCCTGCAGGAGGCCGTGTCGGCCATCCGCGACCGCGAGGCCGAGGATCGCTTCCGAACGGTCCTCGACGGGATGCTCGACCTGGTCACGATCCAACGTGTCGTCCGCGACGAGAGGGGCTCGATCGTCGACTTCGAGATCGAGTACATGAACGGGGTCGACATCGACGTCGCCGGTCGCAGCCGCGACGAGCTCACCGGGGGCTCGGTGCTCGAGCTCTACCCGTCGATGCACCGGTCCGGTCTGTTCGACGCGTACGTCGAGGCGGTGACCACGCAGCAGCCCATCGTGATCGACGAGCTGCCGTGGGAGGACGTGATCGACGGCGAGGAGGTGTCGGGCTTCTACGCCCTGCAGATCATCCCGAACGGCGAGGGCCTGGTCGTCTGCTCGCGGGACATCTCCGAGTCGATCCGCGACCAGCACCGGCTCTCCGATGCCTTCGAGCAGCTCAACGCGGCCCAGTCGCTGGCCCACATCGGGATCTGGACGATCGACCTGCCGACGCGTGAGCTGACGTTCTCGGACGAGCTCTACCGCATCTTCGGGCTGGCGCCCGGGTCGGTGCTCCCTCCGGTCGACGAGGCGTTCGAGACGCTGATCGAGCCGTCGGACCGCGACCTGATCTCCCAGTTGATCGAGCGGCTCCAGACCACCGACGAGCCGGTGAGCGGCGAGGTGCGGGTCCGGCGCCCGGACGGGTCGAACCGGCGCATCGTGATCTTCGGCGCGGCTGCCCGAGACGCGGCCGACGAGTCGCTCGCGCGCCTGTGGGGCACCGCGCAGGACGTCACAGATCAGCGTGAAGCCGAGGATGCGCTGCGCGAGGCGTCGTTCTCGCTCAGCCGCGAGCACGACGCGGTCACGCTGCTGCAGCGGGCCATCCTGCCCGTCCTGGCCGAAGCGACCGCGGCCGAGGTGGCGGCCATCTACGTGCCGGCGGGGGGTCAGAGCCAGGTCGGTGGTGACTGGTACGACGCCTTCGAGCTCGACGACCACCGCATCGGTCTCGTCGTCGGCGATGTCGCCGGCCACGGCATCCCTGCTGCCGGGCTCATGGCACAGCTGCGCAACGCCCTGCGCGCCCACGCGTTCAACGACCTCGGCCCGGCCGCCACCTTCACCGCGCTCAACCGGCTCATGGAGGCGACCCACGTGTCCGGCTTCGCCACCTGCCTCTACGCGGTGCTCGACCTCGAAACGCTCCAGTTGCGTTGGGCGCGGGCGGGCCACCCGCCGTTCATGGTGCACCGCGGCTCGTCGACCGAGGCGTTCGAGCGTCCCGTGGACGCACCGATCGGTGCCATCAACGGGTACAGCTACCACGAGGACGAGATCGTGCTGCAGAGCAAGGACCTGCTGCTGCTGTACACGGACGGCCTGATCGAGCGAAGGGACGAGATCATCGACATCGGCCTCGGCCGGTTGGCCGACGCGCTGGATCGCGTCCCCGACCTGCCCGTCGACCTGGTCTGCGAGCGCCTGTGCGCGGCCATGCTGCCCGGCGGGCCGGGCACCGATGACCTCTGCGTGCTGGCCCTGCGCGTGCCCTGAACGGGCTCGTCGCACCATCGACCGGGACGTGACGAGCGCGGGCGCGGCGGGCCCCGGATCCACGCCGGGGGCGGAGGAGCGCGGGCTAGAGTCCGCCCAGGCCGAGCCGGACGTGAGGAGAGGCCCGATGGCATCGATCGCAGACGAGCGTCGCCGCAAGATGGTGATCGGCGGACTCATCGGGTTCGTCGCCACCTTCGTCGTCGTGGTGGTGGCCGCGGTCGCCCTCGGGTTGTCGGTCGGGTTGTCGATCCTGGTCGGCTTCATGATCGGTCTGTTCGGAGGCGCTGGCCTCGGCATCGTGATCGGTGGGATCCTCAGCCCGCTCGACCGGGGTCCGGGCTCCTGATCCAGGCGCACCTGGCGACGCACCGGCGGTCGCGCTGGCCCTTCGCCACGCGGGTCGAGGATCCTCGTTCACGTCGGGCGAGCGACCTGATCCTGCTCGTCGGTTCGCTCCTGGCGCTGGCACTGATCGGCGCGGTGGCCACGCCGCGGGCCGGCATCGAGCGGGCGCTCATCGCGATGGTGCGGAGCGTCCCATCGGCCTTGCACCCGCTCTGGCGTGTCGTGCTGTACCTGCTGGCGGTGCTCTCCGGCGGAGTCGTGATCATGGCGTTGGTGCGGCGGCGTTGGGCGTTGACGCGCGACATGGTCCTCGGCCCGGTGGTCGCGGCCGCCATCGCGGTGCTGCTGCGCTGGCTGGTGCCGGCATCGTGGCCGTCGCTCTGGGGATCGCTGACCACCACCGGCTCGCCGTGGTTGCCGATGGCGCGCCTGGCCGTCCCGACCGCGGCTCTGCTGACCGCCGTCCCGCACCTCGCGCAACCCATCCGCCGGATCGTGCGGTGGCTCGTCGTCGCGGCGACGCTGGCCGCGGTCGCGCTCGGGGTCGCCACCCCGACCGGCGCGGTGGCGGCGATCATGATGGCCATGGCTTCGGCCGCGGTCGTGCACCTCGCCTTCGGTTCGTGCCGGGGCCGGCCGAGCCTCGACGACGTGGCGGTCGCCCTCGCCGGGATCGGCGTGTCCGCTCGTCTGGTGGGGGCGGCGACCCGGCAGACGACGGGCCTGTTCCTCGTCGACGCCGAGGACGACGACGGCCGACCGCTCGTCGTCAAGGTGTACGGCCGCGACGCGGAGGACACCCAGCTCGTCACCGCCATCTGGCACACCGTGTGGTTCCGCGAGGCAGGCTCGCCCGTGTCGCACGGCAGGCTCGAGCAGGTCGAGCACGAGGCACTGGTCACGCTGCTGGCGGCGCAGTCGGGCGTCGTGACCGACCGCGTGGTGTCGGCCGGGTCCGCGCTGGGCGACGCGCTGCTGGTGTTGCGCCAGGTCGGCCGGCCCCTCGCCCAGATGCCCGGCCACTGGAGCCCCGAGGTCGTCCGTCGATCGTGGGAGACGCTCGATCGCCTCCACCGGGCGGGCATGAGCCACGGCCAGGTCGATGCCCGCAACCTGGTGGTCGAGGGCGACGACATCGGGCTGGTCGACTTCCGTGGTGCGACGGTCGCGCCCGAGCCCGAGCAGGTGCGCACGGACGAGGCGCAGTTGCTCGTCGCCACCGCCCTCGGCGCGGGCGCCGAGGTGGCCATCGATGCAGCCGTCAACGCGCTCGGACCCGAGGGCGTGGCCGCCGTGCTGCCGTTCACGCAACTGCCGGCTCTGACCCGCTCGCAGCGCGACGACGTCAAGCACGAGTCCCTCGACCTCGGCGACCTCCGGACGAAGACGGCCGAACAGGCCGGCATCGAGGCGCCACAGCTCGAACGCCTGCGGCGCGTCTCGGCGCGCTCGGTGATCCAGGTCGTCCTCCTGGTCGTGGCCTTCCTCGCCCTCGCCACGGCCTTCGGCGGACTCGACCTGCACGAGCTCCGCGGCCAGCTGGCCACCGCGGTGTGGTGGCTGGTCGTCCTCGGCTTCCTGCTGGCGCAGGCCACACGGCTGGCGCAGGCGACCGCCACGCTCGGCGCCTCGCCCGTCCGCCTGGCGATGCGCCCGGTGTACGCGCTCCAGCTGGCCACGTCCTACCTCGGGTTGGCGGTCCCGTCGAGCGCAGCGCGCATCGCGGTGAGCGTCCGGTTCTTCCAGCGCAACGGGCTCAGCACGGGCTCTGCGCTGGCCGTCGGCGCGCTCGACGGGGTCGCGGGGTTCCTCGTACAGGTGACGCTGCTGATCTCGCTGCTCGTGTTCACGTCGTCCACCCTCGAGCTCGAGCTCTCGAGCAGCACCACCGCCGGCCTGGCCCTCCTCTTCGGGCTGGTCGTGCTCATCGGGCTCGTCGCCATCGTCGTGTTGCTCGTGGTCGCCCCGTGGCGGCGACGGATCGTCGGACGGGTGCGCCAGTTGGCCGTCGAGGGCATCGACGCGGCGCGGGGGCTGCGCTCGCCGCGGCGCCTGGGCATGTTGTTCGGCGGCAACCTGGCCTCGGAGCTGCTCTTCGCCTCGTCGCTCGGTGCGATCGCCTGGGCCTTCGGCTTCCCGTTGAGCCTCACCGAGCTGCTGTTCATCAACCTCACCGTCTCGTTGCTGGCGGGCTTCCTGCCGATCCCCGGGGGGATCGGTGTGATCGAGGGTGGCCTGACCTACGCGCTGGCCCGCGCCGGCCTCCCCGAGGAGACGGCGTTCGCCGTGGTCATCACGTACCGCCTGTCGACCTACTACCTGCCCCCGATCTGGGGTTTCTTCGCCCTGCGCTGGCTCGAACGCAACCAGTACCTCTGATCGCGTCCGTCTTCGCAGACCTCCGCCACCGAGCGGCGGGTGCCACAGGTGCATGCGAAGATGGCCAGGCACCGTTGAGCAGTGAGGAGCGCGCGTGAAGAACTCCAGGGCTGACCGCTCGGAGGTCGGGCGGACCGGGCGACAGGCGGTGCCCTTGTCCGATCACGCTGCGTGGACGCCACCGGCCGGGCGCGATCCCATCGACGTGATCGAGCAGCAGGCCGAGCAGCGCCACGAGGAGCTGACGCCGATCCGACACGCACGCATGGTCGAATCGCCGTTCGCCTTCTTCCGTGGCGGTTCGGCGATCATGGCGCGCGACCTCGCCACCACACCCACCACGGGACTGCGGGTCCAGGCCTGCGGCGATGCGCACGTCGCCAACTTCGGCAAGTTCGCCACGGCCGAGCGCCGGCTCGTCTTCGACATCAACGACTTCGACGAGACCTTGCCCGGCCCGTGGGAGTGGGACGTCAAGCGGTTGTGCGCCAGCCTCTCGATCGTCGCCCGCCAGCACGGGCTGACGCCGGCCAAGTGCGATCGGGTGGCGGCGGCCGCGGCTCGCGCCTACCGCGAGCGCCTGGCCGCGTACACCGAGGCGCGCACCCTCGAGCTCTGGTACGACCGCATCGACTTCGACGACGTGATCGCCCACTTCCCGCGGCGCTACCGGCCTCTGGTGAAGCGCGACATCCGCCGGGCCAAGCGGAAGGACCACATGCGGGCCGTGGCCAAGCTCACCGCGAGCGACGAAGGAGGACAGCGGTTCATCGAGGATCCACCGCTGCTCGTGCGCCTCGAGAACACCGAGCACGGCATGGACGAGGTCATGGCGATGGTGGCCGAGTACCGGCTCACGCTCTCGGACGACCGGCGCTTCCTCTTCGACCAGTTCGAGCTGGTCGACGTGGCCCGCAAGGTGGTGGGGGTGGGCAGCGTCGGCACCCGTTGCTGGATCGTTCTGTTCGAGGGCCCCGACCACCCGCTCGGCGACCGGATCATCCTGCAGGTCAAAGAGGCACAGGCGTCGGTGCTCGAGCCCTACGTCGGGCCGTCGACGCTCGGCCATCAGGGCAGGCGCGTGGTCACCGGCCAGCGCCTGACCCAGGGAGCCAGCGATCTGCTGCTCGGCTGGTGCGACGGGCCGACGAGCGGCCGGCAGTACTACGTGCGCCAGCTCTGGGACGTCAAAGGCCAGGGCGATCTGACGCGGATGGACTTCAACAACCTGGCCCAGTACGGCGCGCTCTGCGCGTGGGCGCTCGCCAGGGCGCATGCCCGCACCGGCGACGCGGTCGCCATCTCGGCCTACCTCGGCGACACCGACGACTTCGACCAGGCCATCGTGCGATTCTCCGCGGCCTACGCCGACACCAACGACCGCGACCACCAGGCGATGCACGACGCGATCGACTCGGGTCGACTCGACGCCTCGACGCCGCCGAGCGAGAAGGCCTCGGCCTGAAGACGCCGTCGGGCCCCGATCCGCTGACGGCAGAGCGTGGGATGAATGGCTGACGAGCATCCGGAGACCGGTGACGAGGAGCTGAGGCGCGAGGTCTCCGCGCTCGGACACCTGGTGCAGGTGACGAACGACCGGCTCAGCCCGCTCAAGGACTGGGTGGCCCGACGACTCGAGCCCTACGAGCACGTTCCGGTGGTCGACGTCCTCGTGGGCGCCTATCGCCGCGATCGTGAGTCGGCCGGCGCGGTGCTCGGCAGCGCGGTGGCCTTCCGGTTGTTCCTCTTCTTCGTCCCGTTGCTGCTCTTCGTGATCGGCGTGGCCGGACTGTTGTCAGGGCTCGTCTCCGCGTCGGACGTGAACCACGTCGCCGGCGTGTCCGGCGACCTCGCCTCGCAGGTCCGCGACGCCTTCGCCACCCACGGCCAGGGTCGGTGGTTCGCCACCCTGCTCGGCCTGATCGGCATGGTCACCGCCGGGCGGTCGCTCAGCAAGGTCCTGTACGCGGTCAGCGGCCTGGCCTGGAGGTTGCCGCTCGCCGTCAAGGCCCCGCTGAAGGTCGTGGGCGCGGTGGCCGGTCTGCTGTTCGGGATGGCGCTCGTCGTCGTCGTCGTGAACCGGGTGCGCCTCGACCTCGGCTACGGCGCCGCTGGCATCTCGTTCGCGCCCGCGCTCGCCGTGTACGTGGTGGCGTGGCTGGCCATCTCGATGCTGCTGCCGCGCGGCACCGACGACCCCGGTGCGTTGCTCCCCGGCGCCATCCTGGTCGGACTCACGATCACGGGGATGCAGGCCGTCAGCCAGTTCTACCTCCCGGGCAACCTCGCTCGGGCGGGCGAGCTCTACGGCGCCGTCGGCACCACCGTCGTGACGCTGGGCTGGTTCTTCATCCTCGGTCGGATGGTGGTCGTGGGGATGGTGCTCAACTCGGTGATCTACGAGCGCTACGGCAGCGTGTCGACGCTTCTGTTCTCGTTGCCGCTGCTGCGCATCCTGCCCCGCCGCTCGGAGCGGCTGCGGCGCTTCTTCGACCTCAGCTGAGCCCGCTGGGGTCGACGCCCGCGCCGCCGGTGGCGCTGCTCTGATACGCGGCGAGCGCGAAGCGCAGCACGTCGGTGGCATCGTCCGCGCTCCACCAGAGCGGGCCGTCGCCTGTGTGCAACCAGCGCAACCAGTGGCGACCCGAGTCGCGGAAGCTGCTGGCCCAGTCGTCGTCGAGTGCGTGGTAGCCGCGCATCTCGCCGTCGGCGTAGACCTCGAGGCTCGGCTGCTGGATGCCGCGGGCGGTGCACCGGTTGACCCGGGCGTAGCCGCGGCGGCCGGTGACCTCCCACCGCTCGTCATTGGTGTAGTAGTCCGAGCGCAGGTACATGTCGGGGGCGAGGGTGATGTCCCACACCCCACGGATGCCGCTGTCGTGCTCCCACACGAGCGTCGACGGCGCGTCGATCGCGATGCCCGGGACGACCTCGGTGCTGCCCACCCAGGCGCGCACCTCGCGGATGGGGCCGAACAGCCAGATCGCCGTCGACAGCTTGTGCCAGCCGTCGTCGAACACGAGGATCCCGCGGCCGTGGCGCATCTGCTGGAACTGCCACTCGAAGCTGCTGCCCGGCACGTCCCAGCCGCCGTTGCCGCTGCCGACCATCTTGAGGTGGTAGCCGCTGATCGGGCCGAGCTCGCCCGAGTCGACGATCGCCTTCAGCCTCTGGAGCGGTTCGTAGAACAGGTAGTTCTCCATCACGCGCAGCACGCGGTCGTTGGCCACGGCCGCATCGCGCATCCGCTGCGCGCTCGGCCAGGTCGTTGCACATCGGCTTCTGCAGGTTGACGTGCCAGCCGTGGTCGAGCAGCTCGATCACGCCGTCGACGTGCAGAGGGATGGGCAGCAGCGCCTCGACCGCGTCGACGTCGAGGTCGCTGGCCGCCAGCTCGGCGACCGACGCGAACGTCCGCGCCCGGGGCCAGTCGGCCTGGCGCTGCGCCCGCCGATCGTCGCTCGGATCGACGAGCGCGACGACCTCGACGTCGGGGTTGTCGAGGTAGGCGCGCATGTTGAGGTCGTAGATCCGCCCGAGGCCCACGAAGGCGGCGCGCACGGGACGGTCGTAGGGCGTGAAGGTCACGTCGAGCTCGCTTCGGTCAGCGGTTCGAGCTGCTCCATGAACTCGAGTCGGATGCCGCCGGGGGCGGATACGAACGCGATCCGGCGCCGGCCGAAGGTCCCTTCGACGATCTCTGGTCCCCAGACGACCTCATGGCCCTCGAGCTCGGCATCGAGGTCGTCGGTGAACAGCGCGGGGTGCAGGAACCCCTCGGCGGGCAGGTCGACCTCGTCCTCGTAGAGGGCGCGGGTGAACAGCGTGATCATCACCGGCCCCAGGAACACGTCGGCCCGCTCGCCGTCGCGCCAGTGCATGCGGTCGCGGACCTCGGCTCCCGCCGCCTCGTAGAACGCACAGGCGGCGTCGAGATCGGCCACCTTCACCGCCAGATTGGCCATACCGGTCACCGACACCGTGCCCCTCGTTTCCTGACGCCGACGTCAGGGATCCTAGGGGCCAGCTCGCAGGTCGTACGGCTCGCGGGTGTGGTGGCTCAGCCCGCCAGGGTCCGCAGCCGCGCCACGACGTCGGCGTAGTGCGTCGGGTCGGGGTTGCGGCTGTTCACCAGCCCCACGCTGTCGGTGAGGCCTCGCACCCGGTCGAAGATCTGGTCGGCCAGCTCGTCGCGGGTCCCGACCACGGCCAGCTCGGACACCAGCTCCTCGGGGAAGCGCTCGGCCATGTCGAGCCAGCGGCCCTCCTTGGAGAGGCGGTTGAGCTCGGTGTGCAGATCGCCGTAGCCGTGCAGCTCGAGGGTGGTGGCGTAGGCCGGCGTCGAGCCGTAGAAGGCGAACTGGCCGCGGGCGGTGAGCATGGCCTCGTCGCGCCCGGCGTCGTCGGACCACGTGACGACGTTGACCACCCACACCACCTCGAAGTCGGCGCGGGACCGGCCCGACCGCGCCAGGCCGACGTCGAGGGCCGGCAGCACGAGCTCTTCGATGCTGCGGCGCGTGTTGAACGGGTGGACGGTCAGGCCGTCGGCCACCTCACCCGCCACGCGCAGCATGTGCGGGCCGAAGCCCCCGACGAAGATCGGCGGCGGCCCGAACGGGTTCGGGCCGGGATCGAACGCCGGGGTCATCAGCGTGTGCCGGTAGAACTCGCCCTGGAAGTCGAGCTTCGAGCCGGTCTGCCACGCGTCCCAGATGGCGCGGATGGCCTGCACCATCTCGCTCATGCGCGCCGCGGGGCGCGACCACGTTTCGCTGTACCGCTTCTCGATGTGCGGCTTGATCTGCGAGCCGAGGCCCAGCACGAACCGGCCGCGGCTGAGCGACTGCAGGTCGTAGCCGATGTTGGCCAGGATCATCGGGTTGCGGGCGAAGCCGATCGCGACTGCCGTGCCGAGTCGCATGCGCTCGGTGTGGTCGCTGGCCACCGCCAGCGGCAGGAACGGGTCGTGGGGACCCTCGAAGGTGAACCCCGAGTCGTAGCCCGCCGCCTCGAGATCGGCGAACGTCTGGCCGGCGCCGCGGGGGTCGAGGGTGGGCACGGTTGTGGCGATCTGCATCCGCCACTCTGACGCCGGGCGAGCGCCCTCTCAAGTTGAGATCGATCGGTCGCTGAGTCAGGCGACCTGAACTTGTTTCCATGTCGCGGTGGTTCCGCCGGCGGTGCAGAGCCAGAGCCGGGCGGTCGAGTCGAGGTACAGGTCACCGGTCGCTCCCGAGCTCGGATGCGTACTCCCTGAGCCCGCGGCGAGTTGGATCTGTGCGGCACCGCCGGAGAAGTGGCCACCTCGTCCGCTGGTGGAGATCCCGCTGACTCCGTTGCCGCTCGTGCTGCTGCCGAACGTCCCGTTGCCCAGGCTGGAGGCGCCCACCACGCCGCTGGCGTACCCGGCGGCGGTGCCTCGCACCGCGGTGGCGTACAGGCTCGGCCCGGTGGTGTCTCCCCATACGGCCGGAGATCCCGTCGTGCTCGTGCCCATGACCCCCGGGCCCACCTCGCTGGAGCCCAGCACGCCCGGCGCGTTGCCCACCGTCTCGCCGAAGATTGCTGCCTTCAGGTTGCTCGAGTCGCGATTGGAGGCCACGAGTGCAAAGCCATCCGAGCCTGTGTGCTCCACATCGACCCCGGTGCCGTCGGTAGCCGCGTTCACCGTGAACGCCGTCCCACTGCTCGCAACGGTTTCGTCGATCCGCGCCCCACCGCTCGTGACCCACAGCCCAAGCCCGTTGCTGTTGGCCAGACCCAGCGTCGCGTCGATGCTCGTCGACGTCAGAGTCGTCTCGGCGTTGGCGGCATTGTTGGCTGTGCCGTATTGCATCGTGCCGGTCGCCGCCGCTGCCGGCGCAGCCTGCGCAGCCACGAGGGCGACGCCGCCGGTGACCGCCCCGGCAGCCAGCACCGCGCCCTGCTTGAGGAGCCCGCGACGGTCGGTTCGTCCCTGACCCGGAGGATTGGCCGGGCCTGCTCCCTCCGTACCCGTCACCTGACCTTCGATCGCGATGGGCGTGCGCTCATCGACCAGACGCTCGAGCGCCGCCAGACGCGCCTTCATCGCCTCCCACTCCGCCGCCGGCACTCTGATGTCGTCGCTCGCGTCGGTCTCAATCATGAGGACCCCCCTGGTGGTCGTATGCCCGCTCAACGTGAACACAGTAGTTCCAGTTCGTGATCCGTCCGCTCAGCATCAGACGAGGGGTTGACCTCTTCGTCATCGTCATCAGCCCGTGGTCGGCCAAGCTCGATGAGCAGACGTCGTTCGACCCGGTATCAGGGGCGTCGTCTGAGTGACGTCGACGTTGAAGGCGACCTGCGTCGCGCCGATACTGGTCCGATGGAGAGCGATCGTGGCTGACCTACCGGTGGAGGAGCCGCCTCCGCCCTTCGTCGCTGGAGCTGGTGTGTCGGCCGGATGGTTCCCTGATCCATCGGGTCGCCACGGCCATCGCTACTTCGACGGCGCGCAGTGGAGCGATCAGGTTGCCGATGAGCAGGCAACGTCGTCCGACCCGATCGGCCCGCCGCCCCCTGGGCTGCTCCGGTGGCCTGGTCCACAACTCTCGACGTCGGCGCCCCTGCCGCCCCCTGTCACGATCCCTCACGTCAAGATCTGGGCTCTTGCCGTGTGCTCGTTCATCGTGTTCAGCCTGGGCCTCGGCAGCACCCGCATCGCCGTGCCGATCGGAGTGGCCTGCGCGCTCGCATGTTGGATGGTCACCGCCGACCAGCTCGAGCGGATCAGGGAGTCGGCGAGCCCTGGCGCAACGGAGATCACTGCGGCCCGCATCGTGGCCACCGTCGGCGCGGTGGTCACGGTCGTCAACACGTTCCTGCTCTGGCACTAGCGCCTCGAACGGCTCGAAGGCGCCCCGCCCGGAGGTGGATTCCCGTAGGTCGCGGGTATTTTGGATGTCTCGCCTCGCCGTGTCCGCAGACCGGAGGAAGCCGTGACTGACAGGCAACGCACCGACCCGTCTGGACCTGGGGGCGGCACGGTCGACGCCTCCGAGCCTCTCGGCGCCGTGTTGGATCTCGGTCACGTCGAGCCGTTGGTCGATCTGCGTGACCAGCCGTCCATCTCCTTCGACGGGCAGCCTGGGCGCGAGGCATCGGTGCCAACGGGGCAGCTGGACGCCGCGGCGACCGGGTCGGTCGAGCGCCGGGACGCGATCCAGCGGAGCCGCTTCGTCGCGGTGGTGCTCATCGCCGTGCTGAACATGTTCGACCTCATCACCACCTATGTCGCCATCGCACAGGGCGCCCACGAGGGAAACCCGATCGTGGCGTGGATGATCTCGAGCCGAGCGGTCGTCCTTGCCAAGATCCTCATCTGCGGCTGGCTCATCGTCAGTGTCGTCGTGGCCAAGAATCAGCGGCGACGTGTGACGCTCGCTGGTCTGTGCACGGCCTGGGCAGTGGTGGGCGTCTACTCGCTCGTGGTCGTGATCAACACGTTGACCGTGTGGTCACTCCGCCACTAGCCGCTCTCGCGCAGCGTCGAGCGCGGCGGGCCGGGCGTCTCCGCCGCTAGCGTCGGTGGTGACCGATCGAGGGGGCTCATGGGTGACCTGACGACGCAGACGGTTGACGATGCAGCTGGGGCGGCGCAGGTTCTCAGCCGGTTGGAGGAGGCGGCGTGGGTGCTCGCAGGTTTCATCCATCTGGTCGAGTCGGGAGCTCTCACGGCGGAAGGTTTGGCGTTGTCGACGACCGATGACGAGGCCGCGGCTCGAATGCTCGCCGCGGTGGGCCTGATCGACGAAGCCGACCCGTTCCAGCTCACCCGGGGTCTTTCCCAACTCCTGTCCGAAGGGTCGTTGGAGACACGCCACCAGGCGATCATCTCGACGCTTCGGCAAGTTGCGACGGCGGTCGGGATCGTCGAAGCACGTGAGGCCGAGGGGTGGGGGGCTCAGGACGAGGCCACCTTGCTGGCCCAGGGCCGCTCGTCCGCGATCGCTGGGACGATGCTGGCCAGGTACGCCGTCCCGTCGCTGGCTGGACTGGACGACCGCTTCGCTGATGGCGGCGACTTCCTCGATGTCGGGGTGGGCGTGGCGGAGATCGCCGCCGCCTTCTGCGAAGCGTTGCCGGCCGCCCGAGTTGTCGGCCTCGACGTGTTGCCGCAGGCAGTGGCCCTCGCGCATCAGACCGTTGCCGAGCGTGGGCTCCAGGATCGCGTCGAGATCCGTCTGCTGCCGGTGGAGGAGCTCGTCGATGTCTCGCAGTTCGATCTGGCTTGGATGCCGGCGCCGTTCCTTCCCGAAGGGATCTTCCCGGCCGGTCTCAGGCGGGTGTACGCGGCGTTGCGTTCGGGGGGCTGGTTGGTCGTCGGGGCAGGACGGTTCGATGGCGACGCGCTGGCGGTGTCGGTCACCTACTGGCGGACGCTGCGAAGCGGTGGCACACCACTGACCTCGGACCAGGCGGCGCGTGCCCTGACGGATGCCGGGTTCGTCGACGCGATGGAGATCCCCACACCAGCTGGCGCACCTGCTCTCTACGCAGCTCGAAAGCCGCCATCCGAGCCGTGACCGCGCACGAGCGACCCGGATGGTCCCGAGGGCGCCGAAACGATCCGCAACGGCACGATCGAAGCGATCACGACGCTCACGATCATCGCTGGCTTCCGAACCACGCGACGACCGGGCCGCGCACCGAGAGGGTCACCGTCGCACCCACCTCGACGGGTACGAGGTTCTCGTGGCGCACGACGAGGTCGTCCGAGGCGCCGTCACCGTCGAGGTGCACGCGCACGATCGTGTAGTGGCCGTGGAAGTCGGACCCGACCACCCGGCCGACCGCACCCGCGCCGTTCGCACCCAGCCCGAGCTCGATCTGCTCGGGGCGCAACATGATCGTGGCCCGTCCCGACCGTGTGGCGCCGGCCGCCTCCCCGCCGGCCGGGTCGGCGGCCAGCTCGACGCGACCGAGCGGCGTCTCGGCCGTGTTCGCCGACACGGTGGCGTCGATCAGGTTGGCCTCGCCGAGGAACCGGGCCAGCTCGGGGTCGACCGGATGCAGGTACAGGTCGTGCGGGGCGGCGTGCTGCACGACGCGACCGGCGCGCAGCACCGCGACCTCGTCGGCCAGCGACAGCGCCTCGTCCTGGTCGTGGGTGACGAGCACGGTCGTGGCTCCGGCCTGGCGCAGGATCTCGCGCACCTCGGCGCGGATGCTGGCGCGCAAGGTGGCGTCGAGCGACGAGAACGGCTCGTCGAGCAGCACCAGGCTCGGCTCGACGGCCAGGGCGCGGGCCAGCGCCACCCGTTGCTGCTGCCCTCCCGACAGCTGATCGGGGTAGCGCCGCTGCATGCCGGCCAGGCCCACCATCTCGAGCAGCTCGTCGACGCGGGCCGCGACGCGACGGCGAGCGTCGCAGGCCGAACCCCACGTTGCCGGCGACGGTGAGATGGGGGAAGAGCGCGCCCTCCTGGGGCACGTAGCCGAGCCGGCGCCGCTCGGGCGGTTCGTGGCGGTGACCGTCGTCCACCGTGTGGCCGCCGATGCGGATCTCACCCTGCTCGATCCGGTCGAAACCGGCGATCAGGCGCAACAACGTCGTCTTGCCGCTGCCGGACGGCCCCAGGATCGCGGTGAGCGAGTCGGCCCCGACCGCCAGGTCGACGCCGACCAGCACGGGCTGATCGCGGTAGCCCTTGTGGACGCCGGTCAGCTCGAGGTGGCTCACGATCGTCCCACCGTGGCGACCGGCTCGCTCGTGGCGATGGTGGCGATGGTGTGGGTCCGTCGGTCGAACCACACGGTCAGCAGGTAGCTCGGCACGACCGCGATGCCGACCAGCATGGCGGCGTAGGGCGCGGCGGCGCCGTACGAGGCGTTGGTCTCGTAGTTCCAGAACTGGCTGGCCAGGGTGTGCGCGCCCGTCGGGATCAGGATCAGCGTGGCGGTGAGCTCGGTGACCGCCGAGAGGAACACGAGGCAGAAGCCGGCCGCCAGTCCGGGGGCGATGAGCGGCAGGGTGACGCGGCGGAAGGCCTCGACGGGACGCGAGCCGAGGGATCGCGCCATCTCGTGCAACCCGGCCGGGGCCTGGGCGACCGAGGCCAGCACGCAGATCAACGCCAGCGGGAAGAAGAGGATGGCGTACGCGACGATCAGCAGCTCGCTCGTCTGGTAGAAGCGGAACGCGTAGTGGACGGCGAAGAACACCAGGCTCAAGGCGATCACCAGACCCGGCAGCGACTGCACGAGGTAGGTGCTGCGCTCGATGACGCGTCCCGAGGCGGCTGCGGTAGCGGACGGCGACGAACGCGATGGGAAGGGCGAGAACGGTGGCCAGCACGCCGGCCAGCGCGGCATAGGTCGCGGTGCGCACGGCGGCCGACGCGATCGACGTCCCCGGCAGCGTGGACGTCTGGGCGTTGACCAGCCAGTAGACGATGGTGCCGATCGGCAGCCCGAGCGCCAGGGCGACCAGCAGCGCCAGGCCGGCGAGGGTGGGGACCACTCCCCATCCCGAGCCGCGCCCGGGCCGGCTGGCGCCGGGCCTGCGGGCCCACCCGGGCGATGCGGCCGCGCCGGTTGAGCGCCGGCTTCGCCGAGCAGCACCAGCAGCCCGAGCGAGACCAGCACGATCGACAGCGCGCACGCCGCGGGGGAGTTGAAGCCCAGTTGGAACTCCACGAAGATCGTGGTCGTGAAGGTCTGGAAGCGCAGGATCTCGAAGGCGCCGTACTCGGCCAGCAGGGCCAGGGCGACGACCAGGCAGCCGCCGAGCAGCGCCGGCCGGATCTGGCGGAGGGTGACGCGGGCGAAGGTGGCGACTCGTCCCAGACCGAGGCTGCGGGCGGCCTCCTCGAGGGCGGGGTCGGTGCGTCGCAGCCCGGCGGCGACGGGCAGGTACACGAGCGGGTAGAGCGCGAGGGTCATCACCAGCGCCGCGCCCCAGAGGCCGTGCACGTCGGGGACCGCCGACACCCACGCGTAGCCGACCACGAAGTCGGGGATGGCCAGGGGGATGACGACCAGCACGGTCCACACCCGTCGCAGCGGGATGGACGTGCGCTCGATGGCGAATGCGGCCGACGTGCCGACGACCGCGCAACCGATCGTCACGAGCGCCGTCAGGCGGACCGTGTTCCAGAGCAGTTGGGCCGTGAGGTGCCGGAACAGCAGACGCGAGATCTCGGCCCGTCCCGCCTGGCTGGCCTCGATGGCGAGGAACACCAGCGGCGACACCACGGCGGCCGCGATGAGTCCGCTGACGACGAGCAGGGCGACCGGAGGGCGTCGGCGTCCATCGCGATCGAATGCGCCGCGATCGACCGTGCCACTCGATCCGAGCGTGTCGGTCGTCGGCTCAGGCGACGGAGGGCCGGGCATCGCGCTGACGAGGGACACGGGTCGCGGAGGTTAGCCCCCGGTCAGAGGAGCTGGACCTCTTGGAGCAGCCCGACGGCGGTGGCGCCGTCGCCCAGCTCGGTGATGGACAGTGGCGTCGGCTGCAGCTGGTCGAACGGCTTCAGCGCCGAGTTGGCTGCAGCACCGATGCGCAGCGGGTACTCGAAGCTGTTCGAGTGGGCCAGGATCTGCTGGCCCTCGGCGCTCACCAGGAAGGCCACGAGCTGCTGGGCCTCGGACTGGTGCTTGCTCGACTTCAGCACGCCCGCACCCGACACGTCCACGACGTAGCCCGGGTCGTGGGGGGCGAAGTACGACAGCGCCGAGTGCATCTTGGCCGAGCCGTTCTCCTTGGCCAGGCGGTACCAGTAGTAGTGGTTGATGATCCCGAGCTCGACCTTGCCCTGGTTGATCTCGCTGCACCAGCGTCTCGTTGTCGGGGTAGGTGTGGCTGGCGCCGTTGGACTTGACCGCCTCGAGCCACTTCTCGGCCGCCGCGGTGCCCTCGGCGTGCGCGATCGAGGTCACGATCGGCTGGAAGTCGGTCTCGGCCGGCGCCAGGCCGAGCTTGCCCTTCCACTCGGGCTTGGCCAGGTCGAGCACCGAGGTGGGCACCTCGTCGGCCTTCAGCTGGTCGGTGTTGTAGGAGATGACCGCGACGCGGGCCGAGACGCCGACCCAGTCGCCGGCCGGCGAGCTGTACTGGCTGGGGACCGCGGCGAGGGTGGTCGCCGGGAGCGGCGACAGCAGGCCCTTCTCCTGCAGGGTCATCAGCGGAGGCGAGTTCTCCGTGTAGAAGACGTCGGCCGGGGAGTGCGAACCCTCCTGCACGATCTGCTGGGCCAGCGTGTCCTCGTCCTCGCTGCGGATCTTGACGGTGATGCCGGTCTGGGCCTCGAAGGCGGTGGCCAGCGCCTGGGTCGTCTCCTCGTGCTGGCCGCTGTAGAGCGTGATGGCGCCGCGGTGGCCGCCGCTCGACCCGGTCGTGCCGGTGGCGCCCGAGCTGCCGCACGCCGCGGCCAGGCCGGACAGCACGAGCGCCGCGCCCATCGTCACGATCCATCTCGACTTCATCGAAGGTTTCCTCTCGACCCACCGGGCGGCCCGGCGAGTGCAGGCTGGCTACGTGAGTATGGAAGGTATACCTAACAAAGCCCGTTGCCAAGTCGGGACCCGAGCCGTCGGGCAGGATGACCGGGTGGTCGAACCTCAGCTTCGGGTCGGGACGCGCCGATCAGGTCATCGTGACGACTGAGCTCCCGCTCAGGCGGGTGAGCTTCACCTATCCCGCCGACATGGACCCGGCCTGGATCCCCGATCAGCCCGAGTTCGCCCACATGGCCAACGGGCTCTCGTTGCTCATGCCCTACGCCGAGCCGCTGTTCATCAAGGCGGTGCGCTCCGGCTTCGGCGACATCGATCCCGATCTGCAGGCGCGGACCGAGCAGTACATCAAGCAGGAGATCGGGCACTACAGCGAGCACAAGCGTTTCAACGAGATCATCCGGGCCCGCCACCCGAAGGTGGCGCGGATCGAGGGCTGGATGCGCCGGACGGCCGACTGGGTGACCGGCACGCGCAGCCGCAACTTCAACATGGCCTTCGCCGCCGGAGGCGAGATCATGTCGTTCCTGCTGGCGCGTTGGGTCGACGAGCACGCGGGCGACCTGTTCGCCGAGTGCGGAGCCGGTCACCACCACGCTGTTCCTGTGGCACCTGGCCGAAGAGGTCGAGCACAAGAGCGCCGCGTTCGACGTGTACGAGGCGGTCGACGGCTCGCGGCTCCGCTACGCGTGGGCGATGGTGGTCGGCACCACGTTGCTCGGGTTGTACGTGTGGTTGGCCGCGCTCGTCATGTTGCGCGACGACGGGCGGTTCTGGCGACCGATGACCCACCTCCGGCTGGCCCGCTGGGCGGTGAGCGCCGCCTTCGAGCTGTTCCCCGCCATGCTCGTGTCGGCGCTACCGGGCCACCACCCGAGCGACTTCACCGACCCGCTCTACCTGACCACGCTGCTGCGCCAGTACGACCCGGTGACCGAGACCATGCCGCTCTGGCAGGACCCCGGCCGCACCGCCGCCTGAGTCAGGCTCGAAGGCTCAGTCGGAACATGGGCCTCAGCCTCGCAGGCTGAGGCCTCCGTCGACGACGATCACCTGGCCGGTGAGGTAGCGGTTGGCGGCCACGTCGACGATGGCCTGGGCGATGTCGTCGGGCTCGCCCGAGCGTCCGAGCGGGGCGCGATCGGCCATCATGTCGTGCAACGGGCCCCAGTCGGCGGTCCACGGGGTCCGGATGAGTCCCGGCGCCACGGCGTTGACGCGGACCGTGGGTCCGGTCACGTTGGCCAACAGGACGGTCAGGTGGTTCAGCGCCGCCTTGGACACGGCGTAGGGGACCGAGCTGCCCGTCGGTCGCAGGCCGGCGATCGACGACACGTTCACGACCGCCCCGTCCCCGGTGGCCCGCAGGTGCGGCAGGGCCAGCTTGGTCAGCTCGAAGGTGCCGATCAGGTTGACGTCGAGGATGCGGCGGAAGACCTCTTCGGTCGCCGCGTCGAGGTCGGCGTGCGGGATCACCTTCGTCGACCCCGGCGTTGTTCACGAGGACGTCGATGCGGCCGTGCGTCTCGATCACCGCGTCGACGAGGTGCTTGCGTTGCGCCGCGTCGGACACGTCGCACTGCGTGTAGGTGGCAGTCGCGCCCCCGTCGCGCAGCTCGGCCGCCACCGCTTCGCCGGCCTCGACCGACGACGACGAGTTGACCACGACCGTCGCCTGTTCCGCGGCGAACAGACGAGCGGTGGCCTCGCCGATCCCGCTCGACGATCCGGTGACCACGACGACCTTGCCTGCGAATCGAGTCATGCCCTCACTCTGGCACGCCCCCATCCACCGAACCGGATGACGCGTCCGGTCGGGCGGCCTTCGCCGGTGTCGGGTTGGTAGCATCGGGGGTCGGTGCGCCGGGAAGCCTGGTCGGCATCCCATCGCCGACCCCGTGAGGCCACCTGTGCCGACCTCCAACCCCGCACTCCACTCCGGTCGACGCCGCCGTCTGCTCGTCGAGCGCTCGTGGATCACCGAGGAGCTGCGCACCAACCTCTGGGTGGTGCCAGGCCTGCTCGTGCTGGCGTCGATCGTCCTGTTCGTCGCTCACCTACTCGTACGACCAAGCACGCCTACGAGACCTCGGCCGCCGTCCCTCGCTGGCTGAACACCGGCGGGGCCGACGCCGGCTCGCCAGGTGCTCATCGCGATCGCGGCAGCCGTCATCACCGTCGTCGGCGTCGTGTTCTCGGTCACGATCGTGGCCCTGACCCTGGCCAGCAGCCAGTTCGGTCCGCGGATGCTGCGCAACTTCATCCGCGATCGCGGCATCCAGGTCACCCTCGGCGTGTTCGTGGCCACGTTCGTCTACGCGATCCTGGCCCTCGGCTCGATCGGCCCCGGGGTGCATGGCGACTTCGTGCCCCACCTGTCGGTCGCGATGGCGCTGGTGCTCGTGCTCGGCGATCTCGTCGTGCTCATCTACTTCATCCACCACGTCGCCACGTCGATCCAGCTGCCGTGGGTGATCGCCGGCATCGCGGCCGACCTGGCCAAGGCGATCGACCTCGAGCTGGCCCGTCCCGACGACGCGCTGATCGCCGGACAGGACGCGGCGGTCGACGCCGCCGTGGCCCGCGCGCACGGACGGCGCGGCGATGCCCGGCGGCCAGCAGCGGCTACCTGCAGTACGTGAGCCACCGCCGACTCGTTCGGGTGGCGTCGGCGCACGACGCCGTGGTCGAGGTCATCCACCGTCCTGGCCACTTCGTGTCCGCCGGCCGTCCGCTGGCGCGGGTGGCACCGGCCGACGCGGTCGACGCGCGTCGAGCGCGAGCTGCGCAGGGCGCACGTCACCGGTCCTCAGCGCACGCTCTCGCAGGACCTCGCGTTCGCCATCGACCAGCTCGTCGAGATCGCCATCCGCGCGCTGTCGCCGGCGGTCAACGACACGTTCACCGCCCTGACGTGCATCGACTGGCTCGGTGACGGGCTGGCCATGATCTCGCAGCGATGGGTCAGCGACCGGCGTGTGCACCGCGACGACGCCGGTCACGTGCGTCTGATCGAGGCCGGGATCAGCTACGAGCGCCTCGTGGATCGGGCCTTCGACAAGATCCGTCAGGCCGGGCGGGGGATGCCAGCGGTCGTGATCCGCCAGATCGACAGCGTCGGCCTGATCCTCGAGACCGCCGAGCGCCCCGACCACCGCGCCGTCCTGCGGGCGCACGCCGACATGCTGGTCCGCTCGATCGACGCCATCGCCGACCCGGGCGACCGCGCCGACGTCCAGGCCCGCTACGACCGCCTCCCCACCTGACTCCCGCGCCGAAACACCCCAGATCTCAGGGGAGAGCTAGGTGAGGGTGGCGATGAGGTCGCCTTCGGACACGTGGTCGTCGGGGGCGACGTGCAGGGCGGTGACCGTGCCGTCGACCGGGGCCTCGACGGGGATCTCCATCTTCATGCTCTCGAGGACGGCCAGCGTCTGGCCGGCCGTGACGGACTGGCCCACCTCGGCCGTCACCTTCCACACGTTGGCCGAGATCTCGGCGCGGACCTCGGTCATGGTCGGTAGGTGCGTCGGGTCACGCCGGGGCGGCGCAACGGCGCGGCCAGGTTGGCGAACTCGCACAACATGGGGCGCGTGTCGCGCGGGTCGACGATCTCTTCGATCAGGAAGGCCTCGGCGGTGCGGAACGGAGACTGCACGGCGTCCATGCGGGCGGTGATCTCGGCGATGCGGGCCTGGCGGGCGTCCTCGTCGGCCAGCGCGTCGAGCTCGGCCCGGAACGCCGCCTCGACCCCGCCCTCGACCGGCAACGAGCCCCAGCGCCCGGACGGCCAGGCGAACCGGTAGGACAGGCGGGACGAGCTCTGGTGCCCGGCCCCGCCCACCCCGAACACCTTGCGGATGAGCACCGAGCACCACGGCACCTCGGCCTGGTGCACCGCGGCGACGGCCCGGACGCCGTGGCGGATGGTGGCCGCCCGCTCGCCCTCGACGCCCGACCATGAACCCGGGCTGGTCGACCAGGTGCACGACCGGCAGGTGGAAGGTGTCGACCAGGTCGACGAAGCGGGTGATCTTGTCGCTGGCGTCGGCGGTCCAGCTGCCGCCGGCCTGGTACGGGTCGGAGGCGAGGACGCCGACGGGCCACCCGTCGAGCCGGGCCAGCCCGCACACCGCGGCGCGTCCCCAGCCGGCGCCGATCTCGAACCAGCTGCCGACGTCGACCAGCGACTCGATGACCGGGCGGATCTTGTAGACCTGGCGGGCGTTGCGCGGGATGGCCGACGATCAGCCAGTCGTCCCGGCGCTCGGGGTCGTCGGTCGGCTCGGCGCGCGTGGCGACGGTCGTGCACGGACGACGGCAGGTACGAGAGGAACCGGCGCGTGCGGGCGAACGCCTCGTCCTCGGTGTCGACGACGTCGTCCACCACGCCGTTGCGGCCGTGGATCTGGTCGCCGCCGAGCTCCTCCTTGGTCACCTGCTCACCCAGGCGGGCCACCACCGGCGGCCCGGCCACGAACACCTGCGACGTGTCGCGCACCATGAGCGCGTAGTGGCTGTTGGCCACGCGGGCGGCGCCGAGCCCGGCCACCGATCCGAGCGCCAGCGCCACCACCGGGACGGTGGCCAGGTTGTCGACCGCGTGCTGCCAGCCGAGCAGCGGCGGGACATAGGTGCGCCGATCGGTGTCGAGCGACTCGGACCGAACCGCCGCCACCGGTGCCGTCGACCAGGCGCACGATCGGGATGCGCAGCTCGAGGGCCATCTGCTCGGCGTAGACCTGCTTCTGCCAGATGGAGGCGTCGGCGGCGCCCCCCGCACGGTGAAGTCGTCGCCGCCGACCACGACGGTGCGGCCGTCGATGCGGCCGCGTCCCATCACGAAGTTGCTCGGCGTGAACGAGTCGAGCGCACCGTCGTCGCCGTAGCGCGCCTTGCCGGCCAGCGCGCCGATCTCGTGGAACGTGCCGGCGTCGAGCAGCGCGTCGATGCGCTCGCGGACGGTCAGCTTGCCCCCGGTCGTGCTGGCGCTCGATCTTCTCCGGGCCGCCCATCTCGTGGGCCAGCGCCTCGCGCCGACGCAGCTCGTCGACCTCGGTCGCCCACGAGTCGTCAGGTGCAGCGGTGTCGCGCCCGTTCGGCCCGCCGGCTCCCCCTGAGGTGGTCACGCCGGGCAGCTTAGGTTCGACGCCCGGCCGGATCGTCGGGCCACAGCCGCGGGGTAGCGTCCGGACCCGTACGAGCACTTCCGCGACAGGGGGACACGATGGCCGAGGCGACCCACGACGGTCCGGCCTACGCCGGATTCGAAGGCCGCGTCGGCCGCACCTTCGCCGGCTCGGAGGGCTGGTGGCCGGCGCGGCCCGACGCCGCCGGCCGGTGCGCCCAACATCATCGTGATCCTGGCCGACGACCTCGGCTACGCCGACCTCGGCTGCTACGGCTCCGAGATCGCCACCCCGAACCTCGACGCGCTGGCCGCCGAGGGCCTGCGCTACACGAACTTCCATGCCACGCCGATGTGCTCACCGAGCCGGGCGTCGCTGCTGACCGGGGTGAACCACCACCTGGCCGGCTTCGGCACCGTCGCCCACACCGACGCCGGCTTCCCCGGCTACGCCATGGAGCTGCCGGCCGGGACGGCCACGCTGCCCGAGATCCTGCGGGACCACGGCTACGCCACGATGATGGTGGGCAAGTGGCACCTGGCCAAGGACTCGGACGTCTCCGCCGCCGGCCCGCAGCACTCGTGGCCCTGCCAGCGCGGCTTCGACCGCTTCTACGGCTTCCTCGACGCGTTCACCAACCTGCACCAACCGCATCGCCTGACCGAGGACAACCACCAGGTGATGGTCGACCAGTACCCCGACGACTACTACCTGACCGACGACCTCACCGACCGCGCCATCGCCATGATGCGCGAGCGGAAGGCGTCGAACCCCGAGCAGCCGTTCTTCCTCTACTTCGCCCATGGCGCGGTGCACGCGCCGCTGCTGGCGCGCGCCGACGACATGGAGCGCTACCGCGGCGCATACGAGATGGGGTGGGACGAGCTGCGCCGCCGCCGCTACGAGCGCCAGCTCGAGCTGGGTGTGCTGCCACCGGGCACGCCGCTGGCGCCGCGCAACACCGAGCGCGACCACGACGTGGTGCCGTGGGACGACCTGAGCGACCGCGAGCGCGAGCTGTTCGCGCGGCACATGGAGGTCTACGCGGCGATGGTCGATCGCATCGACCAGGCCACCGGACGCCTGCTCGCCGCCCTCGACGACCTGGGCGAGCGCGACAACACCATCGTGATCTTCACGTCCGACAACGGCGCGTCGCGCGAGGGCGAGTCCGTCGGCACCAGCTCGTACTACGTCCACCTGCTGCAGGGCGACGACGTCGAGGCCGACCACGCCCGCCTCGACCTGCTCGGCGGACCCCAGACCACGCCGCACTACCCGCGCGGGCTGGGCCATGGCCTCGAACACGCCGTGGCGGCTCTACAAGATCAACACCCACGCCGGTGGCCACTCGACGCCGTGCATCGTGTCGTGGCCGACGCGCCTGGCCGACCAGGGCGTCGGCTGGCCAGTTCCGCCGCCAGTACGCCCACCTGACCGACGTGCTGCCCACGCTGTGCGACCTGATCGGCATCGATCCCGACCGCAGCCGGGGCGGAGCCGATCCGCTGCCCCTGGCCGGCGCCAGCTTCGCGCCGACGTTCGCGAGCCGCGACGCGCCCAGCGATCACCACGTGACCGTCGAGGAGATCAACGGCCACCGCGGCTACTACGAGGACGGCTGGGAGGTCGTCACCCTGCACCATCCGCTCACGCCGTTCGACGACGACGAGTGGGAGCTCTACGACCTGGCCAGCGATCCGGTCGAGCTCGACGACCGGTCGACCGACGAGCCCGAGCGGCGCCGTCGACTGGCCGACGCGTGGGAGGCCGGCGCCTGGGCCAACCAGGTGTACCCCCTCGACGAGGGGAGCGCGATCAAGTACCTCGTCCGCCCCGAGCGCAGCGAGGTCTACCGCCGGCCGGTGCGGATCGCGGCCGGGACGCCCACCCTCGAGCGGTGGCGGTCAGTGCAGCTGATCTGGTTCCGCAGCGTGGCGATCACCGCCGAGGTCGACTTCGTCCCCGGTGACCGGGGGATGCTCGTCGCCCACGGCGACCAGGGGAGCGGCTACGCCCTCTACGTCCTCGACGACGAGCTGTGGTTCGTGCACAACGACGGTCGGGGCCGGATGCGCCACTGCTCGGGCGGCGCGGTCGCTCGGCGGCGCGCGCTCGATCTCGGCGCAGCTCGACGCGGTCGGCGAGGGGATCTGGACCCTCAGCCTGCACATCGACGGCGTCGAGGTCGGGCGCCAGGACGACGTCCCGCTGCTGTACGGGATCGCCCCGTTCGAGGGCATCGACGTCGGCATCGACCGACGGTCACCGGTGAGCTGGGACCTCTACGAGCGCTTCGGCGCCTTTCCGTGGTCCGGCACCCTGCGCTCGGTCACGTTCACCCCCGGCGCCGACGCCCCCGACTCGCCCGCCAACCTGCTCGACCTCATCCGCTCCATGGGCGCTCGCTTCGAATAGCCCCTGTCAGAACGGTGGGGTGGTCCGGCTGGTCTTCACGCGGTACATGGCGCTGTCGGCCCGGGCGATGACGGTGTCGACGGCGTCGCGTCCGGGCCGGCCCTCGGTGGCGCCGACCGACAGCCCGACCGAGATCTCGACGCCGGCCACCGACATCGGCTGGCTCACCTGGCGGTCGAGGCGCTCGGCCAGCTCCTCGGCCTGACGCCGGCCGACCAGCCCATCGCAGACGACCACGAACTCGTCGCCACCGAAGCGCCCGAGCACGTCGCCGGCCCGCACGGCCTCGCCCATCCGGCGCGCCACCTCGGTGAGCACCCGGTCGCCGAGCTCGTGGCCGTGCCGGTCGTTGACCTGCTTGAACCCGTCGAGATCGCAGAACAGCACCCACACGCCGCGACCGCCCGGCGTGCCCAGCACGCCCTCGAGGTGGCGCACGACCGCCGACCGGTTGGCCAGCCCGGTCAGCGGATCGCGCTCGACCTCCACCTGCAGGCGTTCGTTCTGCTCGCGCAGCATCTGCTCGATGTGCTTGCGGGCCTGGATGTCCTCGACCTGCACGATCACGTCGGGCTCGTCCGCGGTCGGATCGCGGCGCACCGAGGCGCTGAGCGACGTCCACACGATCTGGCCGTCCGAGCGTTGCAGGCGCAGCTCGAGGCTGAAAGATCCGGTGCCGGCCGCCAACGCCGCATCGAGGGCGTGCTCGTAGGCAGGGCGGTCGTCGGCCACGACCAGGCTGGCCAGCGACCGCTCGTTCAGGTGGGTCTCGGTCGAGGCGAGCAACCCGCGCAGGGCGGGGTTGACCTCGCCCAGCCGTCCCGCCGCGTCGAGCAGCGCCATCCCGATGGGGGCGTTGAGGAAGATGTCGCGGAAGCGCTCCTGCGCGTCGCGCAGCTCGGTGACGTCCCGGGCGGTGACCACCAGGCCCTGGATCACCGGATCGCCGAGGTGCTCGACCACGCGCAGGTCGAACAGCCGGTCCGAGCCGTCGGCGTGGCTGAGCCGCGCCCGCCACGACGCCCGGCGCTCGCCGGTCTCGATCATCGTGGTGATGCGCGCTCGCGCCTCGGCCATGTCCGCGGGGTGGAACAGATCGGTCACCGCCGCGCCGACGAGCCGGTCGGGATCGCGTCCGAGCAGCCGGGTCAGCGTGTGGTTGCAGAACGCCACCCGGCCGTCGCCGTCGACCAGCAGCGTGAGGTCGCTCGAGTTGTTGACCAGCGAGCGCATCCGGGCCGGCGAGTCGGCCATGGCAGGGCGGTTGGTGATCTCTCGCAGGCTGGCGACGGTGGCCTCGACGCCGTCGACGTGACTCAGGTCGATTCCGATCACCTCGAACAGGCGCCAGCTGCCGTCGGCCGCCCGCGCCCGGATCTCGACGGTCTGGCCCGGGCCAGGGTTGTCGAGGCGGCTGTGCAGCGAGCCGATCGCGTAGTCGAGGTCGTCGGGGTGGACGAAGTCGAAGGTGCTGGTGCCGATGAGCTCTTCACGACCGAAGCCGAGCGCGGTGCAGAGCGTCTGGTTGACCCAGACCAGGCGACCGTCGTCGGCCAGCAGGATGATCAGCTCGGGCACGTTGTCGACGAGCGCAGCCAGCCCCGCTTCGTCCGGGGAGCGACCCTCGTCTCGCACGTCGTCCATCGTGGCACGGCCGCCCGAAGACCGGGGCGTCGGCTGTAACGCCACGGGGCTCGGATGGACCAACCAGTACGAGCCGCGAGGCACAGATGCACGCTCGACCGCGGCGACCGGGATGTCGGTACCGTGAGGTCGAGCCAGTCCAGGAGGACGTGATGTTCGGATCGAAGAAGCTCGAGCTGCCCACCGCCGACGAGGCGCTGGCCGGCCGCGACACGCCGATGCCCGTGCCGGAGGCCCACTACGTCAACGGCCGCCCGCTGGCGCCCCCCTATCCCGAGGGCACCGAGACGATGGTGGTCGGGATGGGCTGCTTCTGGGGCGCCGAGCGCGCCTTCTGGTCGCTGCCGGGCGTGTGGGTGACGGCGGTCGGCTACGCCGGCGGCATCACGCCCAACCCGACCTACGAAGAGGTGTGCTCGGGTCGCACCGGCCACACCGAGGCCGTGCTCGTGGTGTTCGATCCCAAGGAGATCAGCTACGAGGCCCTGCTCAAGGTCTTCTGGGAGAGCCATGATCCGACCCAGGGCATGCGCCAGGGCAACGACATGGGCACCCAGTACCGCTCGGCCATCTACACGACCGCCCCCGGCCAGCACGAGATCGCCGAGCGGTCGGCGGCGGCCTTCGGCGTCGAGCTCGCGGCGGCCGGCCATGGCGCCATCACCACCGAGATCGCCGAGGCCACGACCTTCTACTTCGCCGAGGGCTACCACCAGCAGTACCTGGCCAAGAACCCCAACGGCTACTGCGGCCTGGGTGGCACCGGCGTGTCCTGCCCGATCGGGCTCGCCACCGCTGACTGATCGTCGGGTCGGCCCGGTCCGGCCCGCCGCCCGGGTCGCGACTCAGTCGAAGGCGTGGCGGAAGCTCAGGCTGAGGCGCGGTCCTGCGGCCCGCACCTTGGGGACGGAGTGCTGCCACGTGCGCTGGCAGCTGCCGCCCATCACCAGCAGATCTCCGTGCCCGAGCGCGAACCCGAGGGACGGGCCGCCCCCGGTCGGGCGCAGCCGGAACGGCCGGGCGTCGCCGAGCGACACGATGGCGACGACGGCCTCGGTGCGCTCGCGTGCGACACGATCGCCGTGCCAGGCCACGCTGTCGGCGCCGTCGCGGTAGAGGTTGGCGCCCAGCCCGTCGAAGTCCTCGCCGTAGCGATCCGACAGCAGCTGCCGAGCCTGCTCGAGCAACGGCCCGGCGACCGGGTCGATCCCCGGCCCGGGCCAGACCGCGGTCAGCCGCGGCTGCGCCTTGAGCTCGCCGTACATGGGGACCGTCCGGGCCGACCACGGGAGCGCGTCGACCAGGCGCTCGAACACCTCGTCGGCTCCCGCCACCCACCCCGGCGAGTGGTCGACCCACGCTGCCCGGGCCAGCTCGCGGCGGGTCAGGGCGCCGAAGCCGGCGTCGAGAGAGGGCGGCCCCGTCGCGAACAGGGTCGGGTGCCAGGTGCACCGGGGCGAGCGGGCAGGACGGGTGGAAGGGCCGGAACGGGCTGGTCCGGACGTCGTAACAGAACGGGTGTTCGCCATCGAGGTCCACCGTAGCGGGACCGCACGCCCGTCGCTCAGCGGCGCCTCGGTCGCGGCCGGCCGGCCACAGGGGCGGCGTGGTCGGGCAGGGCGAGGGACAGGAACGCGGCGGCGGCCGGCGACAGGGGGCCGTCGCGGTGGATCAGGGCGATGCGCCGGACCAGGGGCCGGGCCAGCTCGACGGTCGTGGCGCCCCGGCGCCGGGCCGAGCGGGCCAGGCTGTCGGGGACCAGCGCCGCGCCGGCCCCGGCCAGCACCAGGGGCACCAGCGACTCGCGCAGGTCGGTCTCGACGGCGATCTGCGGGGCGCGCCCGCTCGGAGCCAGCGCCTGCTCGAGGGCGAGGCGCGTCGAGGTGCCCGGCGGGGTGGTCACCATCGACAGCTCGGCCAGTCGGGCCACGCTGAGCGGCGCCTCGGGTGATCCGTCGGACGATCCTCCGGATCTTCGGCGGGGGGGCAGGACCACCTGGTAGCCCTGCGGCTCGAGCTCGTGGGTCACCAGCCCCACGGGGTCGTCGAGTGGCAGATCGGAGGCGCCGAGCTCGCACGCACCCGAGCGCACCAGGGTGGCCACCGACGCCACGTCCTCGGGTTCGAGCAGCCGGACGACGACGGCCGGGTGCGCCTGGCGGAAGCGCCCGACCAGGCCGGCGACGGGGTCGATCGACAGGGTGGGCAGGGACACGAGGTCGAGGTGGCCGGCCTCGAGGCCGCGCACCGCGTCGACGGCGGCCCGCGCCGTCTGCACGTCGCGGACAGCCCGGCGCGCCGGGCTCACCAGGGCCTCGCCGGCCGCGGTGAGCCGGACCGGTCGGGCCCGCCGCTCGAACAGCTCGGCCCCGAGGTCGGCTTCGAGGGCCCGGATGCCCTGCGACAGCGTGGGCTGGGCGATCTGGAGCGCCTCGGCGGCGCGGGTGAACGTGCCTTCGTCGACCACGGCCAGCACGTACGAGAGCTGTCGGACATCCATAGGTAAATACTATCGAAATCAGTGACAAGATCCAGTTGTGCGAAGTGGTGCGATCGGGCTCAATGGAGTCGTGACCTCCTTCCCGATGCTCGTCGTGGCCGGCGCCGTGGTCGGCGTGCTGTACGGGCTCTTCGGGGTGGGCTCCGCCTTCGCCACGCCGCTCCTCGCCCTGCTCGGCGTCCCGGCCCTGGCCGCGGTGACCTCGCCCCTGCCGGCGCTGTTGCCCGGATCGGCCGGGGGCGGCTGGGCCTACGCCCGCTCGGGTCGGGTCGACACCCACCTGGCCCGCCGCACGCTGATCGGCGCGGCACCGGCGTGCATCGCCGGTGCTCTGGCCAGCAAGTGGGTCGGGGGTCCGTGGCTGCTCGTGCTCTCGGGCCTGGTGCTGCTGCTGGTCGGGTGCCGCGTCCTCGCCTCGCGGCGCCGCGACGAGTCAGGCGCCGATGCCGCCGTACACGCCCGGGGCGCCGCCCTCCGCGAGCGGGCCTGGTGCATCTACGCCCTCGGCGCCGGCATCGGCTTCGTGGCCGGGTTGCTGGCCAACGGCGGCGGCTTCCTGCTGGTGCCCACGTTCCTGTTGATGCTCGGGCTCACGCTGCCCGAGGCCACCGCCACCAGCCTGGTGGTCGTGACCGTGCTGAGCGTCCCCGCCCTGGTGACCCATGCGCTGATCGGCGACATCGACTGGGGCGTGGCCGTGCCGTTCGCGGCCGGGCTGGTGCCGGCGTCGATGTTGGCCGCCGGTCTGGCGTCGCGCTTCGACGTCGTGCACATGCGCTCGGCCTTCGGTGTGCTGCTGGTCGGGGTCGGCGGCTGGTTCCTGTACCGCGAGCTGCGGGTGCTCGGCCTCGCCTGACGGGTGGGCAGGCCCGGGCAGGTCTGAGCTCAGGCGGGCGGCGGGTCCGAACGAGGTGGTGCGATCTGGCCACGGCGGAAGGCGTCGGCGGCGTCGGCGACGCGGTCGTAGAACGGGCTGTGCCCGCTCGGGCCGACCGGCAGGGTGTCGTAGCGCTCGAGCTGCTGGTGCACGCCTCGGTCCATGGCCGCGAACACCAACGTCGCCCCGCGCTCGCCGAGCACTCGCTCGACTTCGCCCAGCATGGCCCCGGCCGAATAGTCGACGTCGGCGATGGCTGACGCGTCGATCACCACGCAGCGCACCCGGTCGGGTGCCGAGTCGACGAGGCTCTTGAGCTCCAGCGCGAACCGCGGCGCGTTGGCGTAGAAGAGCCCGGTGCCGAACCGGTACACGAGCAGGCCCGGCTCGCTCTGGCGACCCGTCGTCACCGGCACCGCGTCCCAGGTGCCGTCCGAGTCGGGCACCAGCACGGCGTCGACCGGCTGGTAGTCGCGGCGCACGTGCACGATCAACGACGCGGCCATGGCCAGGATGATCCCCTGCTCGACGCCGAACACGACGACGGTGGCCGCGGTGAGCCCGGCGACGGCGAACTCATCGAGGCGGACGCGCGCCACCTGTACTGCCGCCCGCCAGTCGACCAGGCCGATCGCGATGCGGAACACGATGGCCGCCAGCGCCGGCTCGGGCAGCCACGCCAGTGGACCGGTGAGCGCGACGACGATCACGAGGACAGTCAGTCCTGTCGCGATCTGCGCGAGCTGCGACACCCCGCCCGCCCGATCGACGACCGCGGTCTTGGTCGGGCTGCCGTTCACCATGAACGTGCCGGTGAGGCCGGCGGCGACGTTGGCCACACCGAGGCCGACCAGGTCGGCGTTCTCGTCGACCTCTTCGTCGTGGCGCACCGCGAAGCCGCGCGATGTGGCCGCGCTCTGCGCCAGCACGATGACGAATATCGAGAGCGCGATCGGCAGGAGCGAGCTCAACACGTCCGCGCCCACGTGGGGCACGCCGACGGTGGGCAGTCCCCGAGGCACCGGTCCGACGACGGCCACGCCGTGCCTCGGCAGGTCGAAGAACTTGGACACCGCGATGGCGCCGGCGACCGCCACCAGCCCCGCGGGGAGCCGGGGCACGAACCGCTCGCCGACCACGAGGACCACGAGCACGCCGAGGGCCACGGCCAGGCTGGCCAGGCTGGTGGCGTCGAGGTGCCGGATGGTGGCGCCGAGCTTGTCGAGCGTCCCGGACGCGGACACGTCGAGCCCGAGCATGCCGGGCAGCTGGCTGATGGCGACCTGCACGCCGACCCCGGCCAGGAACCCGACCAGCACGGTGCGCGACAAGAAGTTGGCCAGGAAGCCGAGCCGCAGGACCCGGGCCACGAGCAACATGGCGCCCGCCATGATGGCGGTGACGCCCGCGAGGGCGACCCATCGCGCGGAGCCGGGGGTGAGCCCGGCCAGGCCGAGGCCGGTGAGGCCGGCGAAGAGGATGGCTGCGGTGGCCGAGTCGGCCGCGACCACGAGGTGGCGCGACGATCCGAGCAGCGCGAAGGCCAGCACGGGCAACAACAGGGTGTACAGCCCGGTCACCACGGGCATGCCGGCGATGGTGGCGTAGCCCATGCACTCGGGTGCCGCCACCGCAGCCAGGGTGAGGCCGGCCAGCAGGTCGGCGACCAGCCGGCTGCGGTCGATCGGGAGGATGCCGCCGAGCCAGAGGCGCGGCCGCGCGCGGGCGGATCCAGCGTCGTGCGCGGCGGTCATCGGCTCTCCCTCGGTGCGGCTTCCGCCTGGACGGTACGACGTGGTCGGAGGCGCTGCCACCGGGCGCGAGGGAGACGACCTAGGCTCGACCGGATGGGCGGACGAGGAGCGTCATGACCGAGGCCGACGAGCCAACCAGAGCGGTCCCACCCGTCACCGATCCGACCGAGGTCGTCGCGGGCCCCCCGGGGGCGCCGACCGAGCACTGGGTGGTCGATCCTGGCGTCCCGGGCAGCAGTGGCCCGACCTCGGGTGGGCCACCGACGGGTGACTACGTCGACCCGGCCGGCGGGCCTCCCGACGGGGACGAGCCGTCGGTGTGGACCACTCCGCTCGGGATCGTCGTGATCGTCCTGGCCGCGCTGGTCCTGGTGGGCGCCGTCGTGGTGGGTGTGGTGGCACTCAACCGCTCCGACTCCACCAACACCCCGACCACCGTGACCGGCACCGTCCCGTCCACGACCTCCTCGTCGACCAGCACCACCTCGACCTCGACGTCGACGACCGCGCCCCCGACCACGTCGAGCTCGACGACGACGACCGCGCCCGCCACCACGACCACCGCGCCCGCCACCACGACGACCAAGGCGCCCACGACGACCAGCACGTCGACGACGCTGGCCACCACGACGACGGCGTGACGACTGGTCCGTCCGCCGGCGCGGGAGCGGAGCGCGCCCGCATCGAGGGCGACGACGCCGATCGTTGGCGCGAGTGGGGACCGTTCATGTCCGAGCGCTCGTGGGGCACGGTGCGCGAGGACTACAGCGCCGACGGCGAGGCCTGGGCGTGCGTTCCCGCACGACCACGCGCGGTCGCGCGCCTACCGCTGGAGCGAGGACGGCCTGGCCGGGATCTGCGACCGGCGCCAGGGGCTCTGCCTGGCGCTGGCGGTCTGGAACGGCGCGGACGCCATCGTCAAGGAGCGGATGTTCGGGCTGACCGGCAAGCAGGGCAACCACGGCGAGGACGTCAAGGAGTGCTACTGGTACCTCGACGCGGTGCCGAGCCACTCGTGGTTGCGCTGGCGCTACCACTACCCGCAGGCCGCCTTCCCCTACGCCGACCTGATCGACGAGAACGCCCGTCGTGGCTTCGACCGTCCCGAGTACGAGCTGATCGACACCGGCGTGTTCGACCAGGGGCGGTTCTTCGCGCTCGAGGTCGCGTACGCAAAGGCGGGTCCCGATGATCTCTGCGCCCGCGTCACCGCCCACAACCACGGTCCGGCGGCCGCGCCCCTGCACCTGCTGCCGCACCTGTGGTTCCGCAACTGCTGGTCGTGGGGTCAACCCGACAAGCGACCCTCGTTGCACACCGTGGACGACGGCGCGGCGCTCGAGCTGGACCATCCTCGTCTCGGGAGATGGCGCGCCGAGGCGGCCGATCCGTCCGGCGCCGCGATCGGCCGGTGGCTCACGTGCGAGAACGAAACCAACGTGGCGCGCCTCTACGGCGACGCGGCCGCCGCCGGTTCGCCGACCACGCCCTTCCCCAAGGACGGCATCGTCGACCACGTCACCTCGGGCGCAGCCACCGTCGATCCGTCGGGGACCGGCACCAAGGCGGCGTGCTGGTTCACCTTCGACGTCCCCGCCGGCGAGACCGTCGAGGTGCGGCTGCGCCTGACGTGCGTCGAGTCGGCCGGGGGCGCATCCGGCCCGGGCGGCGCCCTCGACCTGGGAGACGGCTTCGACCAGGTCCACGAGCAGCGCCGGCTCGAAGCCGACGACTTCTACGCCGCGCTCGGCTCGCCACGCACGACCGACGACGAGGCGCTGGTGATGCGCCAGGCGTTCGCGGGGCTGATCTGGAGCCAGCAGTTCTACCGGTACGACGTCGCCCGGTGGCTCGAGGGCGACCCGGGCGAGCCGACGCCTCCCGCCGAACGCTTGAGCGGGCGCAATGCCTCGTGGCGCCACGTCGATGCCAACGAGGTGATCCTCATGCCCGACGCATGGGAGTACCCGTGGTTCGCATCGTGGGACCTCGCCTTCCACTGCGTCGCGATGGCCCACCTCGACCCGGCCGAAGCCAAGCGCCAGCTGCTCCTCCTGCTGCGCGAGTGGTACACGCACCCGAACGGCCAGATCCCGGCGTACGAGTGGGAGTTCTCGGACGCCAACCCACCGGTGCACGCGTGGGCCGCGGTCCGCGTCTTCCAGATCGACGGATCGCGCGACCTCGACTTCCTCACCCGCGTGTTCCACAAGCTGCTCATCAACTTCTCCTGGTGGGTCAACCGCAAGGACATCGACGGCAACAACCTGTTCGAGGGAGGCTTCCTGGGCCTCGACAACATCGGCCCCTTCAATCGCAGCGCGCCACTGCCGGTGCCCGGCGTGCTCGAGCAGTCCGACGGGTCGGGCTGGATGGCCATGTACTGCCTCAACCTGCTCGACATGGCGCTGATCCTCGGCGAGCACGACTCGAGCTACCAGGACATCGCCCTCAAGTTCGCCGAGCACTTCACGTTCATCGCCGGCGCCATGGCCGGCCTGTGGGACGACGACGACGCCCTGTTCTACGACGTCATCCGCCGGCCGGACGGGTCGATGGTGCCGGTCAAGGTGCGGTCGATGGTGAGCGTCGTGCCGGTGTTCGCGCTGACGGTCATCCACGAGCGCCAGATCGACAAGATGCCCGAGGCGGCCGCCCACCTGCGCTGGTTCTTCGCCCACCATCCGGCCACCGCCGACGTGGGGCGGCTGACCCAGGGGCCCGACGGGCGGGAGGTCCTGCTGTCGCTCGTGTCACCCGAGCGGCTCGGTCGCGTGCTGGCCAAGGTGCTCGACCCGGACGAGTTCCTGTCGGACCACGGGCTGCGCTCGGTGTCACGGTGGCACCGCGACCATCCCGCCACCGTCGGCATCGACGGGGTGATGGCCAGCGTCGACTACGAGCCGGGCGAGTCGCGGTCAGGCCTGTTCGGGGGCAACTCGAACTGGCGCGGGCCGGTGTGGTTCCCCGTCAACGAGCTGGTCATCGAGGCCCTCGTGCGGTACCGCTCGTTCCTCGGTGACGGGTTCACCGTCGAGTACCCCACCGGATCGGGTGACCAGCGCACCCTCGACCAGGTGGCCGAGGGGCTCATCGACCGGTTGGTGTCGCTCTTCACCGCGGGGCCCGACGGACGCCGGCCGGTGTTCGGTGACATCGCGCCGTTCGCCGCCGACCCGGCCTGGCGTGACCTCATCTGGTTCCACGAGTACTTTGACGGCGACACGGGGGCGGGCCTGGGCGCATCGCACCAGACAGGTTGGACGGCGCTGGTAGGCCATCTGATCGCCCTGCGTCGCTTCACCTAGCCGCTGTCGGTGGACCCAGGGGGATCGCACACATGACCAAGCTCTCGGGGCGACGCGCCACCGGCCAGCCCGGCAGGTCGTCGACCAGGGTGACCTCGATCCCGTTGGTCCCGTTGGTGCTCATGGTCGGTGCGGTGGTCGTGTCGCTGCTCGCCGCGTCGTGCTCGAGCTCGGGCGGGTCCGCTTCGAGCGCCGGCGCCACCAGCTCGACGACCCGAGGGAAGCCGGCGCCGCTGTATCCCACGTCGAGCGCGACCTCCTCCGACGGCAAGGTCACGTTGTCGACGGTCTCGGCCCCGGCGCCCTATGTCAGCGGCGGCCACGTCATGGTCGAGGTCCGGCGCGTCGGGACCGACTTCGGTGCGTCGACCGCCCTGAAGCTCGAGGTTGACGGGCAGCCGGCGACGGTGGCGCCCTACAGCCCGGACATCAGCAACGCCTCGGGCGAGGCGTCCCGGCTGGTCACGGATCTGGCTGAGGGATCCAACGCCATCTCGGCGACGGTCGGCGGCTCGACCGCAACGCTGAAGATCACGAACCATTCCATCCAGGGTCCGGTGTTCAGCGGGCCGCGCCAGACACCCTTCGCCTGCACCACCGAGGGAGCCGGGCTCGGCCCCTCCAGCCCGCCCGACTGCGCCGCCCCGACGAAGGTGTCGTGGCACTACGTCAGCACCGACGGCACCGTGAAGCCGCTGGCCGACCCCTCGAAGCCACCGGCCGACCTCGCGTCGACCACGGTGGCGGGACAGTCCCGTCCGGCCTACGTGTACGACGAGACGGGCGTGATCGACCGGTCGATCTACGAGATCGCGGTGCCCGTCTCCACCACGATCGAGATGCCGCACTCGGGCCTCGACACCTCGCGCTGGAACAAGCGGCTCGTGTACCGGTTCGGCGGCGGATGCGGCACGACCTACAGCCAGGGCTCGGACCTGGCCGGCGTGCTCGACGCGAAGCTGCTGGCCAAGGGCTACGCGGTGGCGACCTCGACGCTCGACACGTTCCAGTCCGCCTGCAACGCGGTGCTGTCGGCCGAGGTCACGATGATGGTCAAGCAGCACTTCATCGAGACCTACGGCCCACCCGACTTCACCATCGGCGACGGGGGCTCGGGCGGGTCGATCCAGCAGCTCCAGATCGCGCAGAACTACCCGGGCCTGCTCGACGGGCTGTCACCCGAGCTGCCTTTCCCCGACGCCATCAGCATCAGCGCCGGGGTCAGCGACTGCACGCTGCTCAACACCTACTACCAGGGTGCCGGGTCGTCGCTCACCGCGGCCCAGCGCACCGCCGTCAACGGCCACGCCACCGATCAGACCTGCGACCTGTGGCAGGCCAGCTTCGGCCAGGAGATCAAGGCCGACAGCTGCGGCTCGACGGTGTCGAAGGACCAGGTCTTCGACCCGGAGACCAACCCGAAGGGCGTTCGCTGCACCCTGCAGGACGGCAACATCAACGTCCTGGGCACCGATCCCGCGACCGGCTTCGCCTACCGCCCGGTCACCAACGTCGGTGTGCAGTACGGGCTGAAGGCGCTCGAGTCGCACGTCATCACCGTCGATCAGTTCCTCGCCCTCAACGCCGCTGTCGGCGGCTTCGACGCCAACGGCAACGTCGTGGCGGCGCGCACCACGGCGCCCGACAAGGCCTTCGAGATCGCCTACGCCAACGGAGCGCGTCGACGAGGGCGGCGCGCTCTGGAACGTGCCGATCATCCTCACCAACCCCTACGACGATCCGATCGGCGACATCCACGACCGGTTCCGGTCGTTCAGCATCCGCGCCCGGTTGACCAAGCCCGACGGCACCGCCGATCCCAACCTGGTGATCTGGACGGTGCCGGGCCCGACGAGCTCAGGCGGCGCTCGACGCGCAGCTGGCCGGCGCGCTGAACGACACGTCGCACCAGATCGAGCTGCTCGACCAGTGGCTGACCGCCGCATCGACCCGGCCCACCGACGCGGGTGCCCCCGCCAAGCTGGCGGCCGCCCGTCCCGCGCTCGCCGTCGACACCTGCACGCTGCCGAACGGGACCCGGCTGCGTCGGCGGGGCGCATCTACGCGGGACCGAACGCGTGCACGAAGGCGTACCCGCTGCACGGCGACCCGCGCACGGCCGCCGGCGCGCCGTTGCGCAACGACATCCTGGCGTGCCATCTCGAGCCGGCCGGCCAGGCCACCTACTCGGTGACCTTCACCGCCGCCCAGCGGGATCGGCTCGCCCAGGTGTTCCCCTCGGGGGTGTGCGACTGGACCGAACCGGGTGTCGGGCAGGCCTCGGTGGCCAGCCCCTGGATCGACTACGGCGACTAGCGACCCGCGGTCAGGACGAACCGACCGTCGGAGCCGTCGCCAGGGTGGTCGGGCTCGAGGTCGGGAGGTGCGACAGGTACACGGTCCGCCAGATGGTGACGAGCTGGGGGATGAGCCACTGGCGCGCCACCTGGATCGAGGCGGGGCCGCTGAGGTGGATGCCGTCGGGCCGCAGCTCGTGGTCGTCGCCGGTCGACTTGAGGTACTTGGCGAAGTCGAGCACGACGACCTTGCCGGGGCGCAGGCTCGGCAGCTCCTCGACCAGCTCGTTCATGCGGGTGGTGCGGGCGGGGATGTTGCTGACCGGCGGCGACGTGAGCCACACGACGGTGGCGCCCTTGGCCGAGAGCACGTCGACGGCGCGGAGCATCTCGGACAGGAACCAGCGGTCGTAGACGGGATCGCCGAAGCTGCGCCACTCGGTGTCGCCGCTCAGCTTGCGGTCCATCACGTCCCACGGCGCGTCGAGCACCAGCGCCAGGTCGGGCCGGTTCTGGTCGATGACGCGGGCGTAGGTCGTGGGCCAGGCGTTGCAGGCGGGCCGCGTCGGGCCGGCGTAGCTGGGATCGACGGTCGACCGGTAGACGCCGCCGATGCCCAGGCCGCATCCGACCCAGGCGCCGCCCGTCACCTCCTCGACCCCCCCGGTCGCCGGTGCGGCCAGGTTGATCCCGCTGCCCACGACGAGCGCGGTCGAGTCGCCGAAGGCGGCGACCTTGGCCACCGGCAGGGCGACCTTCTGTCCGGGCGCGGCCGCGGCCTTCGGGCGGGGGGATCCCGAGCCGAGGGACTCGAGGGTGCGTTGGGCGGCCGCGAAGTCGAACAGCGGCGGCGGGGCGGCGGCCGTGACGGTCAGGGCGGCCACCCCGACCAGCAGGAAGCTGATCGGGACCAGCCAGGCGATGGCGAAGCCGGGCGCCCACGAGCGTCGTTGCAGTCCGAAGGGCAGCTCGCCGTGGCGGATGGGCCGTTCGAGGTGGCGGTACGACAGCACGGCCACCAGCCACGTCACCGTGAACTTGATCACGGCCAGCGGCCAGAGGCCGAGCCCGGTGTGGAGCTGGTCGATCCAGAGGAAGATCGGCCAGTGGTAGACGTAGATCCCGTAGGACAGGACGCCGACGCGGCGCAGCGCCGGGTTGGCGGTGATCCGGGCCACCGGCCCGAACGGGATGATGGTCGCCAGGATGACGAGCGCGGACAGCACCGAGTACGCCGACAGTCCGCCCCGGTAGAGCCAGCCGCTGGTCTGGGGCGTGTGGGACCACAGGAACGACGCACACGACGAGCGCGATCGCCCCGACCACGCCGACCGTCGTGCGGTGCGTGCCGGCCCGGGCCAGCCGCGTGGTGACGCGCCGGCTGTAGATGAGCGACGGCCAGCAGACATCCGGCAAGGAGCTCGAACGAGCGCGTCTCGGTGCCGTAGTAGATGCGGTCGTGCGAGAAGCCGAGGAACAGGGTGGTGGCGAGCGACAGCGCCATCAGCCCCACGAACACCCGGCCCAGCTTGCGGCGGTCCCAGCGCAGGACGGCCAGCAGCACGAAGGCCAGGATCGGGAACACGAGGTAGAACTGCTCCTCGATGGCCAGGCTCCAGAAGTGCAGCACCGGCGACGGGGCGGAGAACAGGTCGGCGTAGGACTGGTGCGTGAAGATGAAGTGCCAGTTGGCCACCTCGGCCAGCGCGGCGGTCACGTCGCCCGCGAGGCTGCGTTGCTGCGAGGCGGTCCCCGCGAAGTGGGCGAACACCACGGCCAGGGCGAGCGCGGCCACCGCGGCGGGCAGGATGCGGCGGATGCGTCGGGCCCAGAACGATCCGAGGTGGACCGTGCGGGTCATCGTGCGCTCGGCCAGGAGCAGCGAGGTGATCAGGAAGCCCGACAGGGTGAAGAAGGTCGACACCCCGAGGTAGCCACCGACCGCCCACGAGAAGCCGGCGTGGAACAGCAGCACGGCGATGACGGCCAGGCCGCGGACGCCGTCGAGGCCGGGGAAGTGCGGGAGGCGGTTCTCGCGGCCGGCCGGGGCCTCGGGGGCCTGAGCCGGCGGCGGCGCCACGGACGCGTCGGATGGTTCGGACGCGTCGGACGGGGCGGACGGGGCGGGACCGGCCGCCGCAGGGGTCAGGCGCTGGACGAGCCGCGTGTCAGCGAGGGCCACCGCTGCACCGATGCGTCGTCATCGACCCCCTCGTCCTTTCTCAGAGCCTGCCCGGCGAGCCGGGCGGCTCGACGGTACCAAACGGGCCGCGAAGTGGGTTGGTTCAGCCACCCTGTGTGGTTCGGGTGGAACCCGGAGCGCGGGTGGTGCGCGTGGTGTCCTTCGACGTCGACGTGCGGCTCTTCCCTGACTTGTCGGTCTTGTTGGTCGAGGTGTGAGTGCTCACGTTCACGCCCGGCGGCGGCGGCAGGAGCGACACGGTGGGGCCCGTGCTGGCCGAGTCGTTCTGCGCCGTGGTGGTGGTCGAGTCGTTCTGCTGCGCCTCCCAGATGCCGAGCACCAGCGGCCCGAGGTAGTCGGTGACGACGTGGTCGGCGACCGACGGCCCGAACCCGTTCTCATCGGGTTCGGCCCCTGCCGCCCCGTTGGCCGCGATCCAGGCCCCGAACGGGGCGATCTGCACCTGGTCGGGGAAGTGCTGGCCGAGCTGGGCGAGGGTGGAGTTGAACACGGCGACGCGGGACGGGTCGGACGCGGCGCCCGAGCCGGGGGCGAAGTTGGGCAGGTTGAGCCAGATCACCTTGGTGCCGTTGGCGGCGAGGACGTCGACCGCCTTGCTCATGAGCAGGTAGAGCTGGTAGTCGTAGGTCGAGTTGCCCGGGCCGGTGAACGTCGGGTTGTTCAGCGGACGATGGTCGTCCATCTCGCTGATGCCGGTGACCACGACGGCGAAGTCGGGCTTCTCGGCAGCCACCGAGGTGGCCCACTGGCTGTCCCAGGTGCTGCACTCGCTCGGGATCGGGACCGACGCGCCGGCTGCGTTCTGGACCACACCGTCACGGTCGATGCCGCAGGTGGGGGAGGCCACGCCGTCGACCACCTTGATCTTGCCGGTCTGGTCCGCCCACGACTTGGCGCTCTGCTCGAGGGTCGACGCGAGGGCGTCGCCGTAGAAGGCGACGGTGGGGGGCGGTCCGCCCTTGGCGGTGGTGGTCGTGGTGGAGGCCGCGGCTTCGACGGTCGAGCTGACCTTGGGACCGGTCTTGGTGACGGCGTACAGCCCGCCGGCCACGAGCAGGGCGGCCACGACCGAGACGGCCACGATCGTGCGGCCGGCCGGTCGCGCAGGCGTGTGCTCACGGTTGCGGACCCGCTCGACGATCAGCTGCAGGACGATGGCGGCGACGAAGACGACGACGAGGCGGAGCAGGTTGAGCTTGGTGCCGTGCAGGCTGACGTGCTGCGGCGAGAGCCAGACGTACACGGGCCAGTACACGAGGTAGAGCGCGATGGCGATGCGTCCGAGCTCGCGGAATGGGCGCATCGACAGCAACCTCGGCACCGGTCCCTCGGGGACGATGCACGCGAGCACGACCGACGCCGAGGCCAGCGACACGATGAACAGGCCACCGAGCAGCAGGTACTTGGTCGGGCCGAGGGCGGCCCAGACCAGGAGCAGGAAGAGCCCGCCCAGCACGCCGACCACGTTGATGGTGTCGCGGATCGGGCCGGGCATGGCCAGCCGGATGGTGACCCGCGGGTCGTAGATCACGATGGCGAGCAGGCACCCGACGAGGACCTCGGCAGCCCGGGTGTCGGTGCCGTAGAGCGCCCGGGCGGGCGAGTGGTGCAGGGCGAAGCAGGCGATGACGGATGCGGCCGTGAGGACGCCCAGCACCGCGCCGAGGCGCTGGCGCGACCAGTGGGCCACGTCGAGCAGGAGCACGGCCAGCAGCGACACGACGAGGACGACCTGGCCGACGACCGCGAGCAGCCAGAACTGGCGGACCGGTGAGGCGTACCCGCTGGCCGGGCCGAACACCTGGTGGGTGGCGATCATCCGCCAGTTGGCCACCGACAGCAGGGCCGACAGGCCGTCGAGGGCGAGGCGGTGCCGTTGCAGGGCATCGGCGGCCACGATCCCGAACGCGCCGGCGATGACCAGTGCGACGAGGCTGAGCCCGAGGATGCGCCGGATTCGTCGGCCCCAGAAGGCGCCGAGGGAGATCCCGCGTTGGTCCGAGCGGGACGCGAGGAGGCTGGCCATGGCCAGGAACCCCATCAGCGTGAACAGGGTGGTGGCGCCGAGGTGGCCGCCCTTGGCCAGGCGGGTGTCGAGCCCGTAGAGGACCAGCACCAGCACGGCCAGGCCCCTGAGCCCGTCGAGTGCGGGGAAGTGCGGGAAGCGGCCCCGCGCCCGGCTGGGCGGCGCGGTCGGCACGGGGTCGATCACCGCCGCCATCAGTTGTCGTCCATCGATCGTTCGCCCTCGCTGGTGACCGGTAGGTTGTGCCGGCCGAGTGAGTCTAGGTGAGCCGCCGGGGCCCGGAACGACAGGGGACAGCATGTATCGATGGAGCGACGAGCAGCTCATGTTGCAGGACGCCGTCCGGCGCTTCGTCGAGGCCGAGATCAAGCCCAACCTGACCGAGCTCGAGCACGGCGACACCCCGCCCTACGCCACCCTTCGCAAGCTCTTCTCGACCTTCGGCATGGACCAGATGGCCCGCGACCGGTTCGAGCGCCAGATCCAGTTCGAGCGCGAGGTCGAGGCGGCCGTGGCCCGCGGCGAGACGCCTCCCGAGCGTGAGCGGCGGGGCGGGGGCGACTCGTCGCTGACCCTGATCCCCATCGTCGAGCTGTGCCGCTACTGCCCCGGCATGGTCACCGCCATGGGGGTGAGCATGGGGCTGACGTCGGCCGCCATCAGCAGCCGCGGAACCATCGCCCAGAAGGAGCGGTGGGTCCCCGACCTGCTGACCATGGACAAGATCGGGGCCTGGGCCATCACCGAGCCCAACTCGGGGTCTGACGCGTTCGGCTCGATGCTCTCGACGGCGCGGCGCGACGGCGACGAGTACCTGTTGAACGGGTCCAAGACGTTCATCACGAACGGCCCGTACGCAGACACGATCGTGTTCATCTGCAAGCTCGACGAGGGCAATCCGGCCGACGAGCGCAAGATCCTGAGCTTCGTCCTCGACTCGGGGATGCCCGGGCTCGAGCAGTCCAAGCCGCTGCGCAAGATGGGGATGCACAGCTCGCCCACGGGCGAGCTCTTCCTGACCGATGTCCGTGTGGGGCGTGACCGGCTCATCGGCGAGACAGAGGACGTCCCCGCCGGTGGCCGCGAAGGCGCCAAGGACACGTTCCAGATCGAGCGGTCGGGGGTCGCCGCCATGTCCCTCGGCATCATCGAGCAGTGCCTCGAGCTGAGCGTCGAGTACGCCAAGAACCGGGTGCAGTTCGGGCATCCGATCGGCGACTTCCAGCTCATCCAGCTCAAGCTGGCCAAGATGGAGGTGGCGCGGCTCAACGTGCAGAACCTGGTGTTCCGCACCATCGAGATGAGCGCCGCCGGCGAGAACCTCAGCCTGGCCGAGGCGTCGGCCATGAAGCTCTACAGCGCCCAGTCGGCCATGGAGGTCGCGCTCGAGGCCGTGCAGGTGTTCGGGGGCAACGGCTACATGGCCGAGTTCCAGGTCGAGCAGCTCGCCCGCGACGCCAAGGTGCTGCAGATCTACGCCGGCACCGACGAGCAGCAGGTCATCGCCATCGCCAAGGACCTCCTCCGCCGCTGACCCTCTCGCCCCAAGGGGGCTGGGTTTGGGGCGGGGGAGGGGGTGTAGGGTCCAGAGCGAACACGGGAGCCTGCGAACGAGTGGGCTGAGAGGGAGGATGCGTCCTCCGACCGTTACGACCTGATCCGGGTAATGCCGGCGCAGGGAGGATCGTCACCCGACTCGCCGTGTTCGCGTCGCAGCGACCGAACCGAGCCGAGCCGTGAATCCTCCACCAACGCCAGCGCCACCGTCTTCGCCCGGGCGGTCCGGATCCTCCGATTCGGCTCGTCTCCCCGGGTCGCCCGCCTCGGTGATCGTGTTCGTGGGCGGCGATCCCGTGGACCCGTCGGTGCGGGACCTCCTGCCGGCCGGGGCTCACGTCATCGCCGCCGATTCGGGGGTCGAGCAGGCCCAGGCGCTGGACTGGCCGATCGACCTGGCCATCGGGGACTTCGACTCGGTCGGGCCCGAGGCGCTGGCCGAGGCCGAGCAGGCGGGCGCACGGATCGAGCGCCACCCAACGGCCAAGGACGCCACCGACCTCGAGCTGGCCCTCGACGCGGCGGCGTCCCTCGATCCGGCCGAGATCGTGGTGGTGGGCGGCGCGGGGGGACGGCTCGACCACCTGCTCGGGGGGATCCTGGCGCTGGCCGGCGAGCGCGCCGCGGGCGCCGAGGTCCGCGCGCTGATGGGGCCGGCCCGCATCCACGTCGTGCGCCGTCGCGTCGAGTTGGTCGGCGAACCGGGCGAGCTCGTCACGCTGCTGGCCGTGCATGGGCCCGCCCGTGGCATCACGACGACGGGCCTGCTCTACCCCCTGGCCGGCGAAGAGCTCACCCCCGGCTCGACCCGCGGGGTGAGCAACGAGCTCGTCGGCCGGCGGGCCACCGTCACCGTCGACTCGGGCGTCCTGCTGGCCGTCCTGCCCGGCGAGCTCGGCACCCACCAGCTCCCGACCGCCCCACCATCTTCCGGAGGACCCCACCCATGACCGAGAGCCTCGACCCGATGCACCCTCGGGACCGGCGGCGCCGCCGGGCGCGACAGGCGCGGCGAGCGCCCCAGACCCGACCGCCGCGCGGATCGCGGCGGCCCGCTCTGCCCGCGCTGGCCGTGGTGTGCGTGGCCGCGCTGGTCGTTCCCCTCGCGGGATGCAGCTCGTCGAGCTCGTCGACGTCGCCCCAGACCTCGACGAACCAGACCGTGCGCCTGCTCACCGACGACTCGTTCGCCGTCAGCAAGCCCGTGCTGGCCGCGTTCGAGAAGCGCACCGGCATCAAGGTCGAGGTGGCCAAGGCCGGCGACGGCGTCGAGGTGGTCAACAAGGCCGTGCTGACCAAGTCCGACCCGGAGGGCGACGTGCTCTACGGCATCGACAACAACACGCTCACGACCGCGTTCGACAACGGGATCTTCGTCCCGTACCGCTCGGCCGGGCTCTCGACCGTCGACGCCGCGTACCAGCTCGATCCGCAGCACCGCGTCACACCCATCGACAAGGCCGACGTGTGTGTCGACTACGACGTCGGCTGGTTCGCGGCGCACCACCTCGCACCCCCGCAGTCGCTCGACTCGCTCACCGACCACCGCTACAAGGGCCTGCTCGTGACCGAGGACCCGACCGCGTCCACCCCGGGCCTGGCGTTCCTGCTGGCCACCATCGCGGCGCGGGGCACCTCGTCGTCCAATGGGTGGCAGTCGTACTGGAAGGCCCTGCGGGCCAATGGCGTCGATGTCGTCAACGACTGGTCGGCCGCGTTCTACACGTCGTTCACCGGCGGCGGCGGCAAGGGCGACAAGCCCATCGTCGTGTCCTACGCCACCGATCCCGCCTACGCCGTCATCAACGCCAAGCCGCAGCCGGCCACCTCGCCCATCGGCGTGATCGACAGCACCTGCTACCGCCAGATCGAGTTCGCGGGGATCCTGAAGGGCACCAGGCACATGGCCGCGGCCCGCCAGCTCGTCGACTTCCTGCTGTCGACCCAGTTCCAGCAGGACATGCCGCTGAACATGTACGTGCAACCGGTGAACCGTGAGGCGCGGGCGCCGGCGCTGTTCACCAGGTTCACGGCCAGCCCGTCCCACGTGCTGAGCCTGCCGGCGGCACTGGTCGGCGCCCAGCACCGCGCCTGGGTCGACCAGTGGACCGATCTGGTCGCCCGCTGACCGCGGGCCCCGCGCTCGGCGCCCCTGTGCGCGATGCGGACGGGTCGCACCAGCGCGTCGTGCGCGTGGTGCGCGTGGGCGTGCAGCGCGTCGTCGCGGCGCTCCCGATCGTGATCCCGTTGACGTTCCTCGCGCTCTTCTTCGTGTTCCCGGTCGCGGCGATCATCGGCCGGGGCCTCCATCCCGGCGATCACTGGGATCTCGGCGCCGTCGGCCGCGTGCTGCGGGATCCGGCCTACCGGCACGTGGCCTGGTTCACCGCTGTGGGAGGCCACGGCCTCGACGCTCGTGACCCTCGTGGTGGCCATGCCGATGGCCGCCCTGTTCGCCCGCTACGACTTCCGCGGCAAGCGGGTGCTCTGGGCCCTGCTCGTCGTGCCGTTCGTGCTGCCCACGATCGTGGTCGGGTCGGCCTTCCTGGCCATCCTCGGACCAGGAGGAGCCTTCGGCGTCGACCTGTCGGGGACGATCTGGCTGATCCTGATCGCCCACGCCTTCTTCAACGTGGCCGTGGTGGTGCGCACGGTGGGCGGGCTGTGGGGCAACCTCGACCCCGGCCTCGAGGAGGCGGCGCGCACGCTGGGCGCGTCCGCGCTGGCGGGCGTTCCGCGAGGTGACGCTGCCGCTGCTGCGGCCCGCGATCGCGGCTGCCGCGTCGATCGTGTTCCTGTTCTGCTTCACGTCGTTCGGCGTGGTCCTGCTGCTCGGAGGACTCCGCACCCGGACGCTCGAGGTCGAGATCTTCGATCAGACCACGCGCCTGCTGCAGCTGGACATCGCCGCCGTGCTGGCGATCATCCAACTGGTCGGCGTCACCGTGGCGCTCGTCGTGTACGGCCGGCACCAGCAGCGACGCTCAGTGGCGCTGGCACTGCGGGCCCGGCGCGATGTCGCCCGTCGGCCGCGCACGGCCGGTGAACGGCTCTTCGTGGCGTCGACCTTGGCCTTCATGGCCCTGCTGCTCGGCAGCCCGCTGGTGGTGCTCGTCTGGCGCTCGTTCACCACCGTCGGGGCCAGTGGCCTGACCGCCTGGCGCGCCCTCGACTCGAACCCCCGCGACAGCACGCTGTTCGTGTCGCCGCTCGACGCGGTGGTCAACTCGCTGGAGTTCGCTATCGCCGCCACCGTCATCGCCGTGACCGTCGGTGGCCTGGCGGCGTGGGCCATCGCCCGGCGAACCGGAGCCGGCCTGCGGTGGTTCGACGCCGCGCTGATGCTGCCACTCGGGACATCGGCCGCCACGGTCGGCTTCGGGTTCCTGATCTCGCTCGACCGCCTGCCCTTCGACCTGCGCGACTCGCTGTGGTTGGTGCCGGTGGCGCAGGCGCTGGTGGGCATCCCCTTCGTCATCCGGACGGTGGTCCCGGTGCTGCGCTCGATCGACGTCGACCTGCGGTCGGCCGCCGCTGTGCTGGGCGCGTCCCCGCGGCGGGTGTGGCGCGAGATCGACCTGCCCATCGTCTTCCGCGCCTTCGTCGTGGCGGCCGGCTTCGCCTTCGCCATCTCGCTCGGCGAGTTCGGCGCCACCGTGTTCCTGGTGCGGGCCGACCACCCGACCGTCCCGGTGGCGATCTACCAGCTGTTGGGCCAGCCCGGTCCGCTGGAGCTCGGTCAGGCCCTGGCGCTGAGCACCATCCTGATGGTGGTGACCGCGTCGGTGGTCCTGCTGATCGACCGGGTGCGCGTCGGCTCGCTGGGGGAGTTCTGATGCTGTCGGTGCAGGGCGTCGAGGTGGACTTCGACGGCCAGGCCGCGCTCGACGGGATCGACCTCGAGGTGGCCGACGGCGAGATCGTGGCGCTGCTCGGCCCGAGCGGTTGCGGCAAGACGACGCTGCTGCGCGTGATCGCCGGGCTCGAGCCGGTCGCGTGCGGCCGGGTCGTCCTCGACGGACTCGATCTGGCCGACGTGCCCACCCATCGACGCGGCATCGGCCTCATGTTCCAGGACTACGCGCTCTTCCCCCACCACGACGTGGCCGGCAACGTCGCGTTCGGCCTGCGGATGCGCGGTGACGCGGCCGCCAGTCGCGATGCCGCGCGTCGCCGAGGTGCTCGAGCTCGTGGGACTGGCCGGCTTCGGTCGGCGGTCCGTGGCCACGCTCTCGGGCGGCGAGCGCCAGCGGGTCGCGTTGGCGCGAGCGCTGGCGCCGTCGCCCGCGCTGCTCATGCTCGACGAGCCGCTCGGTGCGCTCGACCGCACGCTGCGCGAGCGGCTGGTGCTCGAGCTGTCCGAGTTGTTCGACCGACTGGCGATCGCCGTGATCTACGTCACCCACGACCAGACCGAGGCCCTGGCGCTGGCCGACCGGGTCGTGGTGATGTCCGGGGGACGGGTGTCGCAGCAAGGCACGCCCGACGAGGTCTGGGCGGCGCCCGCCGATGCCGCGGTGGCCCGCTTCCTGGGCCTGAGCAACATCTTCGAGGTGGACGGCGCCGGCGACAGCCGGCCCGCGACCGCGCCGTGGCTCACCGGCCTGGTCGACGGCCTGCCCGCGGGGGTCCCGGCGCCGGCTGGGCTCGCGGGCCAGCCCGTGACCGTCCTCGTCCGTCCCGAGGCGGTGCACCTGGCTGGTCGAGCCGGACAGGGGACCGTCGACGCGACGGTCGAGGCGGTCGCCTTCCGCGGCGACCACACACAGGTCTGGTTGACCATGCCCGGTGGCCTCCGGCTCGAGGCGCGGCTGCCGGGTGCCACGCGGCCCGACATCGGCTCGACGGTGCAGGTCGGGGTCGACCCCGACGGTGTGCTCCGCCTCTGATCAGGCCCTGGACGAGTCGGGCGAGTCGGGCTCGACGAGCGCGCCGATGGCGGCGACGGCCGCGTCGAGGTCGCCCGACGTGAGCGCGAACGCGGGGGCCGAGGCGGTGAGCGCGACGAGGGCCTCGAGCCCGGCGTCGCCGTGGTCGGCCACGTTGGTGCAGTGGGCGATGAGGTGCACGACCGTCTCGGCGCGGCCGATCGGCTCGGCCGTGGTCGCGGCCCCGTCCGCATAGGTGGGGAACACGATGAGCGCGACGTCGCCTGCGGCCGGACCGGCGAGCGCGTCCGCGTGCAATCCGACGGGATCGATGAGGCGCTCGGGGCCAGCCTCGTCGTCGGGCCTGTCGGCCAGGTCGTCGAACAGCGCCCACGAGCCGGGATCGAGGTTGATCGGCTTGCGGTATCCCTCGGCGCGGCCAGAGTCGATGTCGACGGCGACGGTCTCGTCGGTGAGGTAGCCGTATCCGGCGCGGACGAGCCCGGCGGCCAAGGTGGACTTTCCGGCGTTGGCCTCACCCGCGAACACCGCGACCCGGCCGTCGGGCAGCCGCACGGCCGACGCGTGCAGCAGGAGCCGTTGCTCACCGGCGTGGCGCGACGCGACGCCGTTGAGGTGCCACTGGAGCAACGACAGCGCGACATCGGGCGACCGGGCGTTGCCGATGGTCCGCCCGTCGAAGCGGACGTCGATCCCTCGCGCCACCGCCACCAGCTCGTACACCGACGACCCGCCTGCGGCCGGGGCGGATGGCGGGACTGCGCCTGCCTCGGCCACCGAGCCGAGCACCTCGTCGACCCGCCGCGCGATGCCGGCGTCGTCCGTGGTCACCTGCACGGCCGCGTCGAGGGCGCAGAAGATCGGCGTGGCGAACCGCCGCACGTGCACCGCCTCGTCGGGCAGGGCGCGCATGTCGCCGGGGTTCGTCACGACACCGAGGGGGGCGGCCGCCTCGACCGACGTGGGATCTCGATCGCTCACGACCAGTCCGTTGCGGGCGAAGTCGTCGAGCACGGCGGCGACCTCGGCCGCGAGCTGTGAGGGGGGCACGGCGAACTCGGCGGCGAGCGCCGCGCACACGGCGTCGACGGCGGTGGTGCCGTCGCACCGGTCGAGCACCAGCGCAGCGGTCGGGTTGAGCCGGTGGGTGCGCTGCTGGGCGGGGTCGTGGACGATCTGTTCGTCGTCGACGGTGGCACGCAGCAGCCCAGGCGCGCGGTTCGGGATCGTCGCCGCGGTCTCGGGGGTAGGCACGTCCATCGGGGCTGGAGCGTACGGTAACGAGTCGTGAACGGCGCCGGACGAGGCTTGCGGACGAGGTTGGCGCTGGGCGTCGTCGCCATCGCGATCGGCGTCGGCGGCACCGTCGGCCTGCCTCCGGCTCCCGCGCCGCGGCCGGCTTCGGCCGACGAGACCACGACGACGACGGACGGCTCGTCGACGTCGAGCACCACGTCGACGACCGTCCCTGGTTCGTCCACCTCGACCACCGGGCCGACGCGCTCGACCGTCCCCGGTTCGTCGTCGACGACGTCGACGACGGTGAAACCCGGCCCGTCGGGGACCCTGCCCGCCGGCGACGGCAACGAGACCGATGTCGGCAGCGCGTTCGGACCCCAGGCGCCGTTCGATCCGGCATCGAAGCTCGTGCTGCCCGACGCCGTGGCGCGGGCCGAGCACGACAAGCGGTCCGCCGATCTGGCCGTGCTGGCCAGTCAGGACGCGTTCGACCAGGCCCAGCGGGCGATGGCGGCCTACCAACGCCACGCGGGTCAGGTGACGGCGAAGGAGCGACGTGAGCTGGCGCAGGCCGAAGCGGCGCAGAAGCTCCTCGTCGAGCGAGCGGTGAGCACCTACATGGAAGGTGGCGCGGGGGCGTCGGTCGACCTGCTGGGCTCGGCGCAGCCGTCCGACATCGAGATGGGCCTGGCCATGCTCGACTCGGTCTTCGACTCGCTCGCTGCGCTGGCGCACCGCTTCACCGACAGCCGGGACGAGCTGAGCACGGCCCTGCGTGTGCGCTTGAGCCAGGAGGGTCGACTCGACCAGCAACTCGAGACGGCCGCCACCGATCGCGACGACGCCGTGCTCGTCGATCAGGCCGCGGGCTGGCAGGTCGAGGCGTTCCAGGACGGCAGCCACGTGTGGATCCCCGGGTTCGTCTTCCCGGTCGAGGGCCCGACGCGCTTCGTCGACTCGTTCGGTGATGCCCGGCTCTCCGGCACCAACGAGCAGCACTGGCACGAGGGCTGCGACGTGATGTCGGTGGCCGGGACGCCCCTGGTGGCGGTGGACGACGGAGTGCTGACCGACTACGGCGGCGGCGACCCGCTCGGCGGCAAGTCGCTGCGCCTGACCGGCGCGGGCGGCTACTGGTACTACTACGCCCACCTGAGCGCGTTCGTGCCGACCCTGCACCAGGGAGACACGGTGACCGCGGGCGAGGTGATCGGCTACGTCGGGTCGACGGGGGACGCGGCCGCCCCGCACCTGCACTTCGAGATCCACGCTCCCGACGGGCAGGTGCTCGACTCGTACGGGATGCTGGCGGCCGCGTGGAAGGCGCGCCAGCAGGCGCTCCACCTGACCGGGACCGATCCGGGCAACCCGCCGGACCCCACCGTCGAGATCGATCCCGGCACCGTCGGAGGCTTCCCGCGCTACCCGGACGGGACGCCGGTCACGGTCGAGTCGACGGCCGAGCCGCCACCTTCGGACTGATCGCGGCGAGACTGGGCGATGTGGACCTGACCGCCCGACTCGATGCGCCCTGTGCCCCCGAGGTGCTCTTCGCGCACGTCGACGACCTGGCCGACTATCCCGAGTGGCTCGAGATCGTCGAGCGGGCCGAGGCCGTCGATGTGCACCCGGCCGACGACGGCGACGCGGCCTGGATGGTCGACCTGCGCGGCCGGCTGGGTCCGCTGGCGCGGTCGAAGCGGCTGCGCATGGTGCGCACGGCCCTCGACACACCCGAGCTGGTGCGCTTCGAGCGGCGCGAGCACGACGGGCGGGACCACAGCCCGTGGGTGCTCGAGGCCCGGGTCGAGCGCACGGCCGAGGGCAGCGCGCTGACCATGGGCCTGCACTACGGCGGAGCGCTCGGTGGATCGGTGCTCGAGCACCTGCTCGGCGACGCCATCGAGCGCTCGCGGCCGGTGCTGTTGCAGCGCGTCAGCTGAGCGGGCGCCGGGCCCGGGCCGACCACCGGCCGCCGTGGTGGTCGAGGTCGAGGGCCAGGCCGAAGCAGTCCGACAGCGTCTGCTCGGTGAGCACCTCACCGATCGGGCCCGCGGCCAGCAACCGGCCTTCGGACACGAGCAGGGCGTGGGTGAACCGCTCGGGGATCTCCTCGACGTGGTGGGTCACGAGGACGATCGCCGGCGTGGTCGGATCGGCGGCCAGCGCGTCGAGGTCGGCGACGAGCTCCTCGCGCCCGCCGAGGTCGAGCCCGGCCGTCGGCTCGTCGAGCAGCAGCAGATCGGGTGACGGCATCAGCATGCGCGCCAGCAGCACCCGTTGGCGTTCGCCGGAGGACAGCAGCCCGAAGCGCTGTCCGGCCAGGTGGCCGCAGCCGATGCCGACGAGCAGCGCGCGGGCCCGCTCGTGGTCCGCGTCGTCGTAGGTGTGCCACCACGGCTCGAGGGCGGCGTAGCGCGCCGTCATCACCACGTCGGCCGCGCGTGAGATCGGGGCGGAGGGCATCGGCCAGCGCGGGGCTGGCCAGCCCGATGCGAGCGCGCAGGGTGCGCACGTCGGTGCGGCCGAGCGTCTCGCCGAGCACGCGCACGGTGCCCGACGACGGGTGGAGGTACAGCGACGCCAGTCGGATCAGCGTGGTCTTGCCCGATCCGTTGCGCCCGAGCACGACCCAACGCTCGTCGCGCTGCACGGTCCAATCCACCCGATCGAGGATCAGCCGGTCGTCTCGTCGGAGCGACACCCCTTCGAGGGCCAGCACCTCGGTCATCGGCGCACCCTAGCGATCGGGCGTCACCGGTTGACGCGCCGTCGCTCGGGAGGGAACGTGGACCATGACCGATCTGGTGCCCGTCGTCGACCTCTCGGCCTGGTCGTCGGACGCCTCGGGCCGCGAACGCGTGGCTGCCGCGGTCGACGACGCGTGCCGCCGGGTCGGCTTCCTGCAGATCAGCGGCCACGGCGTCCCCGCGCCGGTGATCGACGACATGCTGGCCGCCGGCGACGCCATCTTCGGACTGCCGATCGAGGCCAAGCTCGAGCTGGCCGCGCCCCCTCACATCAACCGGGGATACGCCCCGCTCGGATCCGAGTCGTTGACCTACAGCCTGGGCGTCGACTCACCGCCCGACCTGTTCGAGGCCTTCAACATCGGGCCCGACTCGATCCCCCCCGACGATCCCGTCTACTCGAGCCAGCTCGAGGGCGTGTTCGCGCCGAACCTCTGGCCGCGTTCGATGGCCGCCGAGCGCGCCGCGCTCGTCACCTACTTCGACGAGGTGGCGGCACTCGCCCGTCGCCTCACGTCGATCTTCGCGGTGGCTCTCGGCCTGCCCGACGACTTCTTCGTGTCGAGGTGCGACCACTCCACCGACACCCTTCGGCTCAACAACTACGTGCGCGCCCCTGGGGGTGAGCCGATGCGGGGCCAGGTGCGCATGGGCGCGCACACCGACTACGGCATCGTCACGGTGCTGCACGCGGACCGGGTGCCGGGCCTCGAGATCGTGGGCCCCGACGGCGACTGGCACCCCGTCGTGCCGGACGAGGGGATGTTCCTCGTCAACCTGGGCGATCTGCTGGCCCAGTGGACCAACGACCGTTGGCGATCGACGGTGCACCGCGTCGTGCCGCCTGCTCGCGGACCCGATCCCGCCCGACGCCGATCGGCTGCCTTCTTCCACGACGGCAACTACGACGCGCTGGTCTCGTGCCTCCCGACGTGCCTCGAGCCGGGGCACGAGCCGACCTACCCGCCCGTGCTGGCCGGCGAGCACCTCATGGCCAAGGTGGTCAGCGCCCGCAGCCGGTCATCCGAACCGCGCGCGGGGGTCGCCGACACGCTGGGCGACCGCTTGTCCGCCGTGACGCGACCCCCCGAGTAGGCGAGCCGCAGTTCGCCGATCGACGCCGCCGGAACGGTCAGTCGAGTCGCTGGAGGCGCTCGGCCGCGGCACGGTGGCGCACCAGGATGTCATCGAGACCGTCGTCGACCAGCCTCCCCTCGGCGACGATCTGGCGCCCGGCGACCACGGTGTGGCGGGCGGCGGTGGGGCCGCAGCGCAACCAGGCCTCGACGGGGTCGGACAGCGCGCCGGCGAAGGCCGGCCCGTCGAGGGACCACACGACCAGGTCGCCGCACGCGCCGGCGGCGAGGGTCCCGATCTCACCGGCGCGACCGAGGCAGGCGGCGCCGCCGCGGGTGGCCATCTCGAGGGCGTCGCGGGCCTGCATGGCCTCGGGCCCGTGGCGCAGGCGGGCCAGCAGCAGCGCGTTGCGGCTCTCCATCCAGAGCGAGGCCGAGTCGGTGGACGCCGAGCCGTCGCAACCGATGCCCACGGGGACGCCGGCGGCGCGCAGCTCGCGCACCGGGGCCAGGCCGGCGCCGATCATCTGGTTGGAGCTCGGGCAGTGGGCCACGCCGGTGCCCCAACGGCCGAGTCGCTCGATCTCGTCGGCGTCGGGGAACACGCAGTGCGCCACCCACGAGCGGTCGCTGCCCCAACCCACGTCCTCGAAGAGCTCGACCGGGCGGCAGCCGTGCACGTCGAGGCAGTACCGGTCCTCGTCGACGTCCTCGGCCAGATGCGTGTGCAGGCGGACGTCGAGGCGCTCGGCCAACTCGGCGGTGGCCCGCATGAGCCCGGGCGTGACCGAGAAGGGCGAGCAGGGCGCCAGCGCCACCTGCACCATGGCGTGGGGTCCGCGCTGGTGGTGGGCGCCGACCAGGCGCTCGGACTCGGCCAGGATCGTGTCGTCGTCCTGCACCACCGAGTCGGGCGGCAGGCCGCCGTCCTTCTGCGACCGGCTCATCGACCCGCGGGTGGCGTGGAAGCGCACGCCGACCTCGGTGGCGGCGCGGATCTCGGCGGCGATGAGGTCGCCCCCGCCGGACGGGTGCACGTAGAGGTGGTCCATCGACGTGGTGCAACCGCCGAGCGCGAGCTCGACCAGGCCGACCCAGGCCGACAGGTACGACGCCTCTTCGTCGAGGTGGGCCCAGATCGGGTAGAGCGTGGTCAGCCAGCCGAACAGGTTCGACGAGGTGGCCGGGCGGTAGGCGCGGGTCAGGTTCTGGTAGATGTGGTGGTGGGTGTTGACCAGCCCGGGCGTCACCAGGCAGCCCTCCGCGCGGATGGTGCGCTCGGCCGGGGGTTCGTCGCCCGCCGCTCCGACCCCGGCGATCACGCCGTCGGTGATGGCCACCCAGCCGCCGGGCACCTCGCGCCGCTGGTCGTCGCAGGTGGCCACCAGCATGGCGCCGGCGACCAGCAGGTCGACGGGCTGGTCGGGTTGGTCGTCTCGGGCGCGGGCGGCCGGCGGGTCGGTCGGTTCAGGCATACGGCCAGCTTCGACGCCGCGAGGTTCGCCGGTCAACGCCGGCCGCGTCGCTCAGGCTCGCATCCGGTCGACCAGGTCGACGAGACGGTCGTGCAACCGGTCGGAGTCGGCGCCGACGCGGGCGCCGTGGCCGGGCAGGACCCAGCCGAACCGGTGGCCGGCGGCCAGACGCTCGAGCGAGTCGGCCTGCACGCTCCACGAGAACCAGCAGGCCGACCGGAAGGCCGTGAGGTCGGCGCGCTCGTGGCTCCACGCCAGCGAGTCGCCGGTGAAGAGGTAGTGGCTGTCGAGCAGCGAACACGACGCTGCCGCGGGTGTGGCCAGGGGTCGGCACGGCCACGAGGCCGGGCGAGATCTCGACCTCGTCGAGGCCGTGGAGCAGGTCGGTGGCATACGGCGCGGCCCCGCGGTCGTCCTCGTGGATCCAGACCCGCGCGCCGAAGTGGTCGGCCCAGCGGTCGGCGTCGGCCACGTCGTCCCGATGGGTGAGCACGACGTGGTCGATGCCGCCCAGCTCGGCGATCGGCTCGACGAGGGCGGCGGTGAAGCGGGGCGAGTCGACCAGGATGTTGCCCGTGTCGCGTCGGGCGAACCAGGCGGTGGCGCCGAACGAGTCGGGCGAGCAGTAGCCGCAGTCGTAGACGCCGGTGTCGGGCGCGATCTCGTGGGGGAACAACCGCCCGGGGCGCCGCTGGTGCGAGGCCGTGCCGATCGACTGGGTCGGGCAGGCCTGGGCGGCCATCCAGGCGGGGCGGGCGTCGTCGGGCGCCGGCCCGGGCTGGCGGACCACGATCGACTGGTCCCGCGTCACCCCGAACAGGTCCGGAGCCAGGTCGCGACACGTGCCGCAGTCGATGCAGCGCTCGTCGACGTACCAGTCGCCCGAGGCGTTGTCGGGATGTCGCAGGTCGAGTCGGGCCATCGCCATCCCACGCTACCGACCACCCAGCCCGACCCTCGGGGCCATCCTCGGAAACTGGGCGTGAAAACGCGCGAAATCGCCTCGCAAAGATGCCCAGTTTCCAGGGGGGCTAGGTGAGCCAGGTGGTCACCGCGGCGAGGGCGGTGGCCTTGAGGTCGGCAGGGGCGCCGCTGGCCTCGATCGAGCAGGTGGCGACGTGGGCCATGGCCTCGTCGTCGAGGCCGAGCTCGGACCGGCAGAGCTCGTACTCCTCGAGCAGGCCCGGTCCGAACAGCAGAGGATCGTCGGCGTTGATGCTGCACCGGACCCCGGCGGCGAGGAGGGCGGGGAGCGGGTGGTCGGCCATCCGGTCGACCACGCCGAGCGAGAGGTTCGACGTCGGGCACACGTCGAGGCAGACGCCGTCGGCCGCCAGTCGGGTGACGAGGGCCGGGTCCTCGATGGCCCGGACGCCGTGCTGGATGCGGTCGGCCCCGAGCGCGTCGAGCGCGGCCCGCACGCTCTCGGGCCCGCACAGCTCGCCGGCGTGGGGGGTGCTCAACAGGCCGGCCGCCCGGGCGACGGCGTAGGCCTCGGCGTAGGGCTCGGGCGGACCGATGACCTCGTCGTTGGCCAGGCCGAAGGCCACGACCCCGCGTCCGCCGAACCCGGCCGCCAGCTGGGCCAGCTCGACTGCGTCGGCCGGTGGCTTGGTGCGGTCGGCCGACAACATCAGTCCCGAGCCCGACGCCGGTGCGCGCCGACGCGTCGGTCATGGCGGCCAGCACGACCTCGACGATGTGCTCGTCGGTGCCGAAGCGCTCGCGGTGGTGGGCCGGGTGGAAGGCCAGCTCGATCCACATCGCGCCTGACGCCGCCGCGTCCTCGATGCACTCGGACACGAGCCGCGTCAGGTCGGCCTCGCTCCGCAGCACGTCGCAGGCGGCCATGTACGTCGATGCGAAGGCCGTGAAGCTGCCGAAGCCGCGGATCTCCGGGACCGGCGACGCCGTAGCCGTGGGCCAGCTCGGCCAGGGTGGCCGGCCGCATGCCGCCCTCGAGGTGCAGGTGGAGGTGGGCCTTGGGCAGGGACAGCAGGTCGCGCATCAGATGACGCGGCGGGTCTGGCCGGGCGCGTAGCGGTCGAGCACCAGGGTCTCGAGGCCGCTGATCACGCTGTAGAAGACGACGGCGGCCAACACGACCAGCACCACCGAGGCCCACATCATGTCGTAGTCGCCGCGGTTCGAGCTGGTGAGCATCAGGTAGCCCGCGCCCTGGCCGGTGGCCAGCCACTCGGCCAGCAGGGCCCCGGTCAGCGCGAGGGGGACGGCGATGCGGGCCGAGGCGAACAGCGCCGGCATGGCGCCCGGGAACTGCACCTTGCGCAGCGTGGTGATCCGGCTGGCCCCGTAGCCGTGCATCAGGTCGAAGTTCTCCTGCGGGATGGCCCGCAGGGCCAACGTGACGTTGACGAGGGTCGGGAAGAAGGTGACGATGCCGGCGATCACGGCGACGCCCATCAGGCCGCGGCCGAAGATGAGCGCGATCAGCGGCACCATGGCCACGAGCGGCACGGTCCGCAGGATGATCGCGGCGGGCATGACCGCCTGCTCGACCTCGCGGCGCAACGCGAAGATGTTGGCGAAGACCAGTGCGGCCACCGTGCCGACCACGAACCCGACGGCGGTGTCCCGCACCGTGGTCCAGAAGGCGTGGTTGAGGACGGCCCGGTTGGCGGCGGCGGCCGGATCGGTGAACAGGAAGTGGTAGATGTCGCCCGGGCTCTTGGCGATGTAGGGCGTGACGTGGGCGACGTAGAGCAGGAGCTCCCACACGAGGTAACCGATCACCACGAACACGACGGCGTTGAGGAGCGCCCGCCCCGTCCGCTTGAGCACCTCGAGGGCGAGCGAGTGCTCGGCGGTCGCCGCGACCGGCGATCCGGCTGGCGGGTGCCGACGTGGGCGCGGCTGTGGCGGTCATCGGACCTGCCGCGGGGCCCAGGGGACGAGGATGCGTTCGGCCAGGGCGGTGAGCCCGTAGCCGATCCCGGCCACCGCGGCGATGACGAACGCGATGCCCCATGTCCGCGCCGGAAGGTACGCGGTCTCGGAGGCCAGCATGAAGATGCCCAGGCCCGAGGTGCCGCCGATGTACTCGCCGATGACCGCGCCGAGCACGGCAGCCGGCCAGGCGATCCGCAGCCCGGCGAACAGCGAGGGCAGGCAGGCGTAGAGCCGGACCTTGCGCAGCTGAGTCACGCTGCCGCCGCCGTAGGCGCGCAGGAGGTCGAGCGAGGTGGCGTCGGCCGACTTGAGGCCCACCAGCATCGAGATCAGGGTGGTGAAGAACACGGCGAAGGCGGCCAGCACCACCTTGGGGGTGTCTCCGCCGTAGAGCACGGCGAGCAGCGGCCCGAGGGCCACGACCGGCACGCAGTAGATGGCCACCGCGAACTTCATGAAGCCGCGCTCGAGGAACGGGAGCTGCACGAAGACGATGGCCAGGCCGATGGCGATGGCGTTGCCCCAGAGCTAGCCGCGGAACGCCTCCCACACGGTGGTCTGGATGTTCAGCCAGTAGATGCTCCACCCGTCCTCGCGGCAGCGTGGAGAGGATCGACGTCGGCTCGGGCACCGTGGTGGGCAGGACCGAGGTGGCGGCCAGGATCTGCCACACCACCACGATGGTGATGATGCCGAGGGCCCCGATGACCCAGCGGGGGAGCTCGCGGCGCGGGCGAGGGATGTCGGCCGCGGTCGGGGCCGGGCCGGGCGGCGCGGCGGTCGCCGAGGTCACGCGGGCGAGCCGCCCGGTTCCTGAGAGGCCGGTGGCGCCACATCGGGCTCGGGGTCGACATCGTCTCCGCTCACCGGGATGCCGCCACGGAACAGGAGGTCGCTGAGCTGGTCGCCGTAGGCGTGGAACTCGGGCGTGCGCATGACCTCGGGCCGGCGGGGCCGGGGCAGGTCGATCGGCACCTCGGCGATGATGCGGCCGGGCCGTGGGCTCATGACGGCCACGACGTCGGCCAGGAAGACGGCTTCGGACACCGAGTGGGTGACGAGCAGCGTGGTGGCCGACCGCTCGGTCCAGATGCGCTGCAGCTCGAGGTTCAGGCGCTGGCGGGTCATCTCGTCGAGGGCGCCGAACGGCTCGTCGAGCAGCAGGACCTCGGGATCGACCACCAGGGCGCGGGCGATGGCCACGCGCTGGCGCATGCCGCCCGAGAGCTGCGACGGGCGGGCCTTGGTGAAGCTCTCGAGCCCGACGAGCCGGATCAGCTCGTCGATCTCGGCGTCGGACTTGTGCAGGCCGCTCACCTCGAGGGGCAGGCGGATGTTCTTGGTCACCGTGCGCCACGGCAGCAGGGCCGAGTCCTGGAAGGCGATGCCGAGCTTGTGCTCGCTGCGCGCCTTCGCCGGGGCCTCGCCGTGGACCAGGGCGTAGCCCGAGGTCGGGGTCTCGAGGTCGGCCAGGATCCGCAGGATGGTGGACTTGCCGCAGCCCGACGGCCCGAGCAGGGCCACGAACGCCCCCTCGGGCGCGCTGAAGCTCGACGTGTTCGAGCGCGGTGACCACCTCGCGGCGGATGCGGAACTGCTTGGTCAGGTCGTGCAGCGAGATGCCCTGGCCCGATCGCGAGGCGGGGACGGCCGCAGCCGTCCCCGCCTCGGAATCCATGGCGTCGCTTCGGAACGGCGCCTCGGTCAAGACCGGCCCGTCACGCGGTGGGGTCGGTCATGAGGTCGGGGTTCTCCTGGTAGACCTCGGTCAGCACCGACATGTCGAACAGCTTGTCGGCGGTGATGGTGGTACCGCTCTCGTTGATGGTCTTGGTGGTCGCCGTCGATCATGTCGGTGGGCACGGTGAAGATGCCCTCGGTCTTGGTGCGGCTGTCGAGGATCAGCTTGTTCTGCGCCATCGACTGCTCCTCCTCGGTCTTCTGGCTCAGCTTCTGGCTCTTGCCGTAGGTGTTCACGGCCAGCGTGGCGCCCTCGGTCGGGTCCTTGAGCGAGTCGCGCCAGCCCATGATCTCGGCCTTGAGCAGCCCCTTGAGCTGGTTGCGCTTGTCGCCGGTCAGCGAGGACGTCTGCACCACGTAGGTCTCGGACACCAGCGGGTAGTTGTAGTCGTTGAGCAGGAAGGTCGTGGTGGCGTGGCCCTGGTCGCCGCAGCTCGATGGGCTCGTTGGTGATGAACGAGAACCAGCCGTCGACCTCGCCGTTGACCAGGCCGGACGGGTCGAACTGGACCGGCACGGTGGTGAGCTGGCTCTGCTGGATGTTGTTGGCCTTGAGGAACGCGTCCCACACCGAGGTGTTCGTCGACTGCACGCCGATCTTCTTGCCGAGCATCGCCTGCGGGTTGGCCAGGGGCTTGGACGCCAGCGACATGATGCAGAACGGGTTCTTCTGGTACTGGGCGCCGATCGTGATCAGGTCCGCGCCCTTGACGATCTTGGACGCCGTGATGTCGGGCGACGAGATGCAGGCCAGGGCCTGGCCCGAGGCGACGACGTCGTCCTGGTTCACCGACGGCCCGCCCGCCAGCAGCGTCATCTTCGTGAACCCGGCGGCGGTGTAGTAGCCCTTCGAGTCCGCGATGTACTCGCCGGCGAACTCGACGTCCTCGACCCACGAGAGCTGGAGCTTGGCCTCGCCCAGGCTGGCGGGTGCAGAGGTGCCGCCGGTGGTGCCCGAGGTCGTCGACTTGCTGGAGCTTCCGCACGCGGCCAGCAACGCGCCGGCGCCGCCGCTCACGGCGACGAGTCCTGCGCCGGTTGCCAAGCTGCGTCCCAGGAACTGCCTTCGGTCGAGACTTGCGGTCACGGGTGCCTCCCTCAGGGCGATGTCAACGTTTTGTTGATGATAGGAACAGCCGATTTCCGGCCTGTGCCTCGAAGATGAACAGGATGTTTCCGGACCCTAGCGTCCGGCGGTGGTCGCCGCTGGGGCATCCCCCGGAGTTCTGATCGCTCAGCTACAAGCCGGTCGCCGACCCGGTGCGCCGGGGTCGTCCCGCCACCCGGTCGGGGGTCGCTCCGACCACCTCGGCGTAGAGGTCCGGGTCGGTGGCGCCCTCGGTCGAGAGCACCAGGACGACGGCATGCGGATCGAGCTCGAGCCCGGCGTGGTCGCCCGGGGACCGGCGGGCCAGGTCCGCCAGCGCGGCGAGGGCGCCGACGGTGCAGGCCCCCGACTCACCCGACACGACGCCCTGGTCGGCCAGCAGTCGCATGCCCGTGATGGCCAGGTCGTCGCCGCCGGCCACGAACCAGTCGAAGCCGCGTGACACCCACGGCCAGGCCACCGGTGACGCCTCGCCGCAGTTGAGCCCGGCCATCACCGAACGGTGCGGCCCCGGCACCTCGACCAGGCGACCGGCCCGCGCCGAGGCCATCGCGCAGTTGGCCGTGTCGGGCTCGACCCCGATCAGGAGCGGCACCGCCGTGGCGCCCGGCCGGCGGTGGCGTCCGACCACGGCGGCGGCCAGCGCGCCGACGCCGATGGGCACCACCACGACGGTCGGGTCCGGCCACCCGGCCGCCTGGGTCTGCGCGTCGATCTCGTCGAAGATGGTCGAGTACCCCTCGATGACCCACAGGGGCACGGTCTCGTAGCCGGGCCACGACGTGTCCGACACCACCAGGCACGAGTCACCGGCCTCGGCCCCGGCCCGGGCGACGGCGTCCTCGTAGGTGCCGTCGACCACCGTGCAGGTGGCACCCTCGCCCTGGATGGCCTCGATGCGGGCGGCGCTGGTGCCGGCCGGGACGAATATCCGCGCGCCCAGGCCGACCAGGCGGGCGAAGCGGGCCACGGCCCGCCCGTGGTTGCCGTCGGTGGCGGTGGCCAGGTCGAGGGGCAGGAGCGGCTCGAGCCGGACGGCCAGGTCGGCCAGTCCCGTCGGCGCATCGCTCGGGTCGAAGGGGGTGCCCGTGCGTGCCTCGACCAGGTCGGCCAGCACGCGGTAGGACGCCCACGAGGCGCCCAGCATCTTGAACGCGGGCAGTCCCAGACGGCTCGACTCGTCCTTGACCAGCAGGCGCGCCACGCCCAGGCGCGAGGCCAGCTCGGGCAGGTCGACCAGCGGCGTGACGGCGTAGCCAGGAAGATGACGGTGGAAGGCGGACGGGTCACCCCGCGTCGCTTCGGGCGCGGGCGGGGCCTCGCCGCGCAGGGGGTTGCGCAGGACGACCAGCGCCGGCGCGCCGACGGGGCGGTCGCGTGCGTCGGTCACGCGGTCGACGAGCTGGACGCGTGGTCGTCGGCGAAGGCGTCGATCATGGCGTGCACGTCGTCGCCGAGCGGGTACAGGATCGGGCAGGTGGCGCCCGCCGCGACGTACTCGGCCACCTTGGCCCGGCACTCGTCCGGCGGTGCCCGAAGCGGTGATCATCTGCACGATGTCGTCGGGCACGAGCTTCGACGCCGCCACCACCTGGTCGTGGGTGGCCGGCCAGGTGAGCACCTTGCCGATCTCGTCGAGCAGCGACGCCGGGCACGCCCGACGCCTTCATGATGTGGGGCTGCTGGCCGAGGTACTGCGTGACCAGCAGGCGGGCGTTGTCGAGGGCGCGGCCCCGGTCCTCGTCGAGCGAGCACACGACCAGCTGCGGGCGGTCGATGTCGTCGAGGGTGCGACCGGCGCGGGCCGCCCCGATCTCGAGGTGCTCCATGGCCCGGTGCGTTGTAGGCCGGCGACACCAGGTAGTTGAGCACGGCCCCGTCGGCGATCTCGCCGGTCAGCTCCATCATCTTCATGCCGGTGGCGCCGAGGTAGATGGGCACGTCCTTGGGCCGCCGCTCCTGGTGCACGTAGTCGAGCTCGACCCCGTCGAGGTGGACGAACTCGCCGTCGAAGGTGACCGTCTCGTCGGCCAGCAGGGCCCGGACAGCGTCGATGATCTCGCGCATGGCGGTCAGCGGGTCGGGCCCGGTCGATGCCGACCTTGGCCGCCAGCGGATCCCACCACGCGCCGATGCCGAGGATGACCCGGCCGGGCGCCAGGTCGTCGAGGGTCGAGAACGTCGAGGCCAGCAGCGCCGGGTTGCGGGTCCAGTTGTTGACGACGCCCGAACCCGACCTTGATCGTGTCGGTGCACGACAGGAACGCGGCCATCGGCACCGTCGCCTCGCGCACCAGCCGGCTCTCGGCCTGCCACACCGCCTCGAAGCCGCGCTGCCTCGGCGTACTGGGCGATCGCCATGCCCTCGCGGATGGGGTGGGCGTCCTGCAGGTAGATCGCCAGCCGGGTCATCGGTTCCTCACCATCTCGTCGCGAACAGCGCGGCGGCCTGCTCGGTGGCCTTGGCCCGGATCTCGTCGGCGTCGACGCGGGTGGGTCGTCCGTCGCGTCAGCACGACCTCGCCGTCGACGGTCACCTCGAGCGGCCGGACGTCGGTCGTGTAGGCGAGTGCCCACGGCTCCATCGGCTCGTAGCTCCACCGCACGCGGTCGCCGAGGGCCTCGGGGAACAGGTCCCAGCCCGTGGCCAGCCAGGCCCACGCCCGGTCGGCGCTCGCACCGATGTCGTCCTCGCGGAGGCGGGCGAAGGCGACCCGGAACTCGTCGAGCATGTCGCGCCGATGCCGTCGGTGCCGAGCGCCACCGGGTTCGAGAAGCGCGACGGGCGGGCGTAGCCGACGGCGTTGTTCATGTTCGACCGTGGGTTGTGCACGATCGTGCCGGGCAGGCCGTGGTCGTCGGCCAGGTGGACGGCGTGCACGAGCAGCCAACGGTCGTCGGTGCGGCCCGCGAGTCGAGCGGCGGCGGCGACGTCGTCGGGCGCCTCGGCCACGTGGACGTGCACGCCCACGCCGAGGTCGGCGGCCAGCCCCGCCGCCGCGTCGAGCGTCTCGTCGCCGCAGGTGAACGCGGCGTGCACGCCGACCAGGCCGCGTCGGCGGCCGTCGGCGCGGTCGAGCGCTCGGATGAACCGCTCGTTCTCGGCCAGACCGGCCTTGGCGCCGTCGGGACCGTGGCGGTCGGTGACCCCGTAGGCGCACGACACCCGGACGCCGACCTCGGCGCAGGCCTCGGCGATGACGTCGAGGCTGCCGTCGATGGCGTTCGGGCGACTCGTGGTGGTCGATGACGGCGGTGCACCCGCCCTCGAGCGCCTCGAGCGCGCCGAGCCGCGCCGACGCAGCGATGGCGTCGAGGTCGAGGGCGACGTCGAGCCGCCACCAGATCGGCTCGAGGATCTCGAGGAAGGTGGAGGGTGGCGTGGCGGGGCCGGGCAGGCCCCGGGCCAGCGCCGAGTAGAGGTGGTGGTGGGCGCAGACGAGCCCTGGCGTGAGCGCGGTGGGGCCCGAGGTGAGGTCCGACACGGGCGAGCTCATCCGGTCACGACTCGGGCCCCGCGGTCTCGCCCGCGGCCGGCGCGGCCGTGGACGCGGCCATGGGCAGCGAGGTCCGCCACGTGCCGTCGACCTCGTGCAGCGCGGCGGCGACCGCGCCCGCGGTCGGCACGAGCCCGATCTCGCCGACGCCCTTGATGCCGTAGGGCGAGCGGGGCTGGGGCTGCTCGACCAGGACGACCTCGACCTGCGGGCATGTCCTTGGGGCGCAGGATGCCGAGGCTCTTGAGGGTCATGTGCGGTGGGTCGCCCCTGGTCGTCGGCGGGGAAGTCCTCGGTGAGCGCGTAGCCGAGGCCCATGTGCACCGCCCCCTCGATCTGGCCCTCGCACAGCAGCGGGTTGACGGCCCGGCCGACGTCGTGGACGGCCACGACCTTCTCGATGGCGCCCGTCTCAGCGGTCGACGACCACCAGCTGCGCGGCGTAGCCGAACGCGGAGTGGATGATCGGGTGCTCGACGCCGTCGGAGATCTTGTTGGTCCAGTCGACGCGGTACTCGCCCTCGTAGTCGACGCTCGACCTGGCAGCCGTCGGCCAGCGCGGCGTGGCAGGCCTCGGCCACCGAGCCGGCGCCCATCAGCGTGCCGCGGCTGCCGGTGGTCTGGCCGGCGCCGAGCTCGCGTGTCGTGTCGACGAGCACCTCGATGCGCGTCGGGATCGACGCCCAGCTCGGTCGACGGCCACCTGCAGGGCGACCGTGTGGACGCCCTGGCCCATCTCGGTCCAGCAGTGGCGCACCTCGATCGTGCCGTCCGACCGGAACCGCACGACCGCCTTGGCGATCTCGAGGAACCCGTTGCCGAGCCCGGAGTTCTTGAGCCCGAGCCCGAGGCCGACCGCCTTGCCGGCCGCCCGTGCCGCGTCGTAGGCGGGCCGGATGCGCGTCGAGGCAGATCGTCGGCGCCCTGGCAGCCGTCGTCCATGATCTGGCCGGGGCCCCACACGTCGCCGGGGTGGACGACGTTGCGCGTGCGCATCTCCCAACCGCTGATGCCGACCTGCTCGGCCAGGCGGTCGATGACGCCCTCCATGGCGAACTGGGCCTGGTTGGCGCCGAACCCGCGGAACGCGCCGCAGGCCGGGTTGTTGGTGCGCACCGCGATCGCCTCGACGTCGATGGCCGGGATCCGGTACGGGCCGCTGGCGTGGCCGGCCGCCCGTTCGAGCACCTTCATGCCGACCGACGCGTACGAGCCCGAGTCGCCGATCATCCGCGCCTCGATGCGCGGTGAGGCGGCCCTCGGCGTCGCAGCCGGCGCGGTACTCGAGGCGGATCGGGTGGCGCTTGGGGTGCATGAGCAGCGACTGCTCGCGGGTCAGCGTGCACTTCACCGGCCGCTGCAGCAGCCAGGCCGCCAGCGCGGTCTGCGCCTGGTTGCTCATGTCCTCCTTGCCGCCGAACGCGCCGCCGTTCGACACGAGCTCGACCGTGACCTGGTCGGTGTCGAGGCCCAGGACCGAGGCGATCTGGTTGCGGTCGTCCCACACGCCCTGGCCGCCCGAGTACACGTGCAGGCCGCCGTCGGGACGGGGAACGGCGAGCGTCGACTCGGGCTCGAGGAAGGCGTGCTCGATCCGCTGGGTCTGGAACACCTCGTGCACGCGGTGCGGACTGGCCTCCCACGCCGCGTCGGCGTCGCCGCGGTGGTAGGTCGACACGCTCAGCACGTTCGAGTCGGTGCCCCACACGGCCAGCTCGGGGTCGTCGATGGCGGCGACCGGGTCGGTGAGCGGGCGGAGGACGTCGTAGTCGACGCGTCGACGAGCGTCGGCGCGCCTCGCGCGCGGCCTGCCGGGTCTCGGCCACGACGATCGCGAGCACGTCGCCGAGGTACGACGTGCGGCCGCCGACCGGGATCATCACCGGCCAGTCGGTGTGGATGATGCCGACCCGCAGCTCGCCGGGGATGTCGGCGGCGGTGAAGACGGCCACGACGCCGGGCAGCGCGAGGGCGGCGTCGGTGTCGATGGCCAGCACCTCGGCGCGGGCGTGCTCGGTGAGGGCGAGTGCGCCGTGCAGCATGCCGGGGAGGGCCATGTCGTCGATGAAGTCGCGCTCGCCGAGCGACAGGGGCTCGGCCTCGTACTTGAGGCGCCGAGTCGCCGATCCCACCACGGGTGGGAAGGGTCACCGGCGTGCCCTGGGCCAGCATCTCGACGGCGTCGAGGATCTTCACGTACCCGGTGCAGCGGCAGAGGTTGGCGCCGAGGTGGCGGGCGGCGTCGTCGCGGGTGAGCGCCGGCGCCCTTCTTGTCGACGAGGGCCTTGGTGCGCACGAGGATCCCGGGGGTGCAGAAGCCGCACTGCAGCGCGCCGCAGGCGGCGAAGGCCTCGGCGTACCGCGTGCGCTCGTCGTCGTCGAAGCCTTCGAGGGTCACGACCTGCTTGCCCTCGACGCGCTCGAGCGACACCTGGCAGCTCACCACGGCCTTGCCGTCGAGCAGCACCGTGCAGCAGCCGCACTGCCCGGACGGCGAGCAGCCGTCCTTGGGCGACGTGACGTCGAGCTCGTCGCGCAGCGCGGCCAGCAGGTGCGGGTGCGGTCCGTGGACGACGGCGGGCTCGCCGTTGAGCGAGAAGGTGGTCACGGTCTGGTCGATGGCGGTCATGGCCGCCTCCCAGGGTCGGGTTCGGGTGAGGTGGTCGGGATGTCGGGGTCGGGCTCGGTGACGACCACGCCCCGTTGGCTGGTGATCAGCCCGTACATCTCGGGGCGGCGGTAGCGGTCGAAGTCGAAGACCGTGCGCTTGTAGCGGTCGCACCAGTCGAGGTCGCAGGTGGCGACGACGATCTCGTCGCCGTCGGTCTTGGCGCGGGCCAGCACCTCGCCCGACGGGCCGATGATCTGGCTGTCGGCCAGCGACTCGACGCCCTCCTCGACGCCACCCTTGGCCACGCCGACCACGAAGGTGCCGTTCTGGTAGGCGCCGGCCGCCATGACCAGGTTGTTGTGGAACGCGGCCAGGCGATCCTGGTCGGGATCGGGGGCGTAGTGGATCGGCGTGTTGTAGCCGACGAGCACGAGCTCGACGCCCTGCAGGCCGAGCACGCGGAAGGTCTCGGGCCAACGGCGGTCGTTGCAGGTGGCCAGGCCGACGAGCCCGCCGAAGGCCCGGTGCACGGCGAAGCCGTCGGGGCCCGGGTCGAAGTAGGCGCGCTCGAGGTGCTGGAACGGACGCCACGGCTCGTACTGCTCGTGGCCGGGGAGGTGGATCTTGCGGTAGCGCGCCACCTCGGTGCCGTTGGCGTCGACCAGCACGGTCGTGTTGTACTGGCGCCGCGTGCCGTCGTCGGCCTCGGCGAGCTCGGCGAAGCCCAGCGAGAACCCGACGCCGCAGGCGCTGGGCCTCGTCGAAGAGCGGCTTGGTCTCGGGGCCGGGCATCTCGGTCTCGAAGAACGAGTCGAGCTCGTCGGGGTCGTCGAACCACCAGCGCGGGAAGAACGTGGTGAGCGCCAGCTCGGGGAACGCCACCAGCTCGGCACCATCGTCGGCGCCCCGGCGCAGCAGCTCGATCAGCCGGTCGACGACGTCGTGGCGCGAGTCGGTGCGGGCGATCGGGCCCATCTGGGCGCCGGCGACGCGCACCTCGCGGCTCATCGTCGGCCCCGCTCGGCGCCTGCGGCTGCGGTTGCGTCGGCGCCGGCCAGGCGCAGGAGCACGTCGAGCAGGACGTTGGCCCCGGCCTCGAGATCGTCGGCCTCGGTGAACTCGGCGGGGTTGTGGCTGATCCCGCGCACGCTCGGCGTGAAGATCATGCCGGCGGGGCAGACCCGGGCGAGCATCTGGGCGTCGTGCCCGGCGCCCGACGCCAGGCGCCGCGCGACATGACCGTGCTCGACCGCCACCTGCTCGACCAGGTCGACGACGGCGGGATCGAACGTGACCGGCTCGAAGCGGGCCAACCGCGACGCGGTCGACGGTGACGCCCTCGGCCGCCGCCATCTCGCCGACGCGTGCGAGCAGGGTGCGCTCGGCCTCGGCCAGCACGTCGTCGTCGGTGTGGCGCAGGTCGACGGTGATCTCGGCTCGGGCGGCCACCACGTTGACGAGGTCGGGGTGCAGCTCGACGCGGCCCACCGTGCCGACCAGGCCCTCGACGGAGGTGGCCAGCTCGCGCACGGCGACCATGGTCCGGGCGGCCACCAGACCGGCGTCGTGGCGCAGGTCCATGGGCGTGGTGCCCGCGTGGTTGGACTGGCCCGAGAACGCGAGCTCGTACCACGAGATCCCCTGGACCCCGGTGACGACGCCGATCGTGGCGCCCTCGGCCTCGAGCACGGGACCCTGCTCGATGTGCAGCTCGACGAAGGCGTGCGGCGGCCGGGCCGGGCACGGCAGCGTGCCGACGTAGCCGACGCGGTCGAGCTCGTCGCCGAGCACGGCGCCGTCGATGGCCACCGTGTCGAGCGCCACCTCGAGGGGCAGGCCGCCGGCGAACACGAGGCTGCCCAGCATGTCGGGCGCGAAGCGGGCGCCCTCCTCGTTGGTGAAGAAGGCCACGGCCAGCGGATGGGCGGTCTCGATCCCCGCGCCGATCACGGTCTCGAGCACCTCGAGGCCGGCGAGCACGCCGAGGTTGCCGTCGTAGCGGCCGCCGGTGGCCACGGTGTCGATGTGCGAGCCGGTCATGACGGCCGGCTCGAAGCGATCGCCCGGCCAGGTGCCGAGCACGTTGCCGACGCCGTCGACCTCGACGCGCAGGCCGAGGTCGCGCATCCACGAGACCACGAGGTCGCGGCCGGCGCCGTCGGCCGCGGTGAGGGCGAGCCGGCACACGCCGCCGCCGTCGATGGCGCCGACCTCGCCGAGCGCGGCGAGTCGGGCCAGCAGGCGGGCCCGGTCGACCCGTGAGGTGGGTGAGCGACGCGGTCACGGCGCGCCCCGTGGGTCGGTCGGGCGCGAGCCGGCCAACGCGATGTCGGACGGCCGGATCGGCACGCGCGGGAGCTCGAGGCCGGTCGCGTCGCGGATGGCGGCGGCGACCGACGCCCCCGACGAGATCGTGGGCGCCTCGCCCACGCCCTTGGCCCCGAACGGGGCGCCGGGCTCGGCGTCCTCGATGACCGCGGCCACGCGGAGCTCGGGCAGGTCGAGCGCGGTGGGGATGAGGTAGTCGGTGAACGAGGGGTTCAGCATCCGGCCGCCCTCGACGACGATCTCCTCCATCACCGCGAGGCCCACCCCCTGGGCTGCCCCGCCCTCGAGCTGGCCGAGCAGCTGGATCGGGTTGAGCACGCGCCCCACCTCCTGTGAGGTGGCGAGGTCGACCAGCCGGACGAGGCCGAGCTCGGGATCGACGTCGACGACCGCCCGGTGGGCGGCGAACGAGAACGAGAGGTGGGCGTCGCCCTGGCCGTTCTCGTCGAGGGCGGTGGTCGGCGCGTGGTGGTACTCGGTGGTCTCGTCGAAGACCACGCCGTCGGCCACCTCGGCCAGCGCCACGTCGACGGACTGCCCGTTCGATCCCGCGACCGAGCGGATGCGCCCGTCGGCCAGCACCAGCTCGCCTGGCGCGACGCCGAAGCGCTCGGCGGCGCGGGCGAGCACCTTGGCGCGGACGGCGAGGGCGGCGGCCTCGACCGCGCCGCCCGAGATCCACGTCTGACGGCTGGCCGAGGTGGACCCGGCCGATCCGATGGACGTGTCGGCCGGGGCCAGCACGACGTCGTCGACGCCGAGGACCTCGCGCGTGATCTGCTGGGCCAGCGTGACGAACCCCTGCCCGATCTCGGCGCAGGCGCAGGTGACGGTGGCCACGCCGTCGGCCAGGTGGACGCGGGCGGTCGAGTAGTCGTCGAAGCCCTCGCTGAACCCGATGTTCTTGAACCCGACCGCGAAGCCGATTCCGCGGCGCACGTCGTCGGTGTCGGTGGTGCGCCCGGCGCCGCCGGGTCGTCCCATCGTGTCCTCCGACGGGCCCGCGGCCGGCAACGGCAGCGACGCACACGTGCGGATGACCTCGGCCACCGGCGCGGCGCCGGTGAGGCGCTGGCCGGTGATCAGCTGGTCGCCGGTCGCCAACGCGTTGCGCAGACGCAGCTCGACCGGGTCGATCCCGGTGGCCGCGGCGAGCTTGTCCATCTGCGCCTCGTGGCCGAAGCAGGTCTGCACCGCGCCGAACCCGCGCATCGCCCCGCACGGCGGGTTGTTCGTGCGCACCGCCCAGCCCTCGACGTGCGCGTTGGGCACGCGGTAGGGACCCGCCGCGAAGCACGAGCCGTTGGTGACCACCGCGGCCGACGTCGACGCGTAGGCGCCCCCGTCGAACCAGAGCCGGGCCTCGACCTTGACCAGCGTGCCGTCGTCCTGCGCCGTGTGGCGGAACCACATGTGCGCGGGATGCCGGTGCACGTGGCCGAAGAAGGACTCCTCGCGGTTGTAGACCATCTTCACCGGGCGGCCGGTGCGCAACGCGAGCAGGGCGACGTGGATCTGCAGGCTGACGTCCTCGCGCGCGCCGAACGCGCCGCCGACGCCGGCCAGCTGGATGCGCACCTGGTCGGGCGGCAGCCCGAGGCAGGCCGAGACCTGGTCGAGGTCGTTGTGCAGGGCCTGCGTGCACACGAAGAGGTCGACCCCGCCGTCCTCCGCGGGGATGGCGAGGCCGGCCTCGGTGCCGAGCGGCGCCTGGTCCTGCATGCCGACCTCGTAGGTGCCCTCGACCACGACTGGACCGGTGGCCGAGAGGTCGCCGTGGCGGATGACGAGGTGGCGGAAGACGTTGCCGTCGGGATGGATGGCCTCGGCGTCGGCCGCCGCCAACGAGTCGACGAGCGGGGTGAGCGGCTCGTAGTCGACCACGATGGCGGCCGCGGCCCGGCGGGCCGTCTCGGGGTGGTCGGCGGCCACGACCGCCACCGGCTCGCCCATGAAGCGCACCACGTCGGCGGCCAGCACCGGCTGGTCGGGGGCCTCGAGCCCGTACGTGGCGGCGCCGGGCACGTCGTCGGCGGTGAGCACGGCGTGCACGCCGGGAAGGCGCAGGGCCGGACCGATGTCGATCGAGCGGATGCGGGCCGACGGGTGCGGGGCGCGCAGCGTGTGGCCCCACAGCATCCCTTCGGCGAACAGGTCGGACCCGAAGGCGAAGCGGCCCTGCACCTTGGGGATGCCGTCGGGCCGGAGGGCCGCGTCGCCCAGGCGACCGCCACGGGTTTCGGCCGGGGCGGGGCGCGTGTCGGTGGCGCCGCGCGTCATGCCTGCCCGCTCCGTCGTCGGCACCGCGACGCGGACGGCCTCGAGCACGCGGCCGTAGCCGGTGCACCGGCAGAGGTTGCCGCTGATCGCCTCGCGGATGGCGAGGTCGTCGGGTCGGGGATGGCGATCGAGCAGGTCGTGCACGGCCATGACCAGGCCCGGCGTGCAGAACCCGCACTGCACCGCGCCCGCGTCGACGAAGGCCTGCTGCACGTCGGACAGGGTGCTCTCGTCGGCCAACGACTCGACGGTGACGATGTCGCGGTCGACCGCGGCCGCGCCGAGCACGAGGCACGAGCACACCAGCGCGATCGTCGAGCAGCACCGAGCACGAGCCGCACTCACCCTGCTCGCAGGCGTTCTTGGCGCCGGGCAGTCCGAGCCGCTCGCGCAGCACGTGCAGCAGGCTCTCGCCCAGCCAGGCGTCGTCGACGGCGTGGGTGACCGGTTGACCCGCAGCTCGTAGCGGCTCGAAACCTCGTGCACCGGGCCGGCGGTCACGGGACCGTGACCCGCTGGAGCGCCCGACGGGCCAGCACCGACACGCAGTGGCGCCGGTAGTCGGCGGTCGACCGGTGATCGTCGATGGGGCGGGCGGCGAGGGCGACCATCTCGCCGAACGTCTCGGGGGTGCGCGGGTCGTCGACGCCGAGGGTGTCCCAGTCGATCCGGTCGGCCACCCAGGCCTCGGCCTCGCGGGCCCGCAGCGGGGTCGGACCCACCGAGCCGAGGCCGACCCGCACCGAACGGCCGGCCCGGTCGACCACCAGCGCGACGGTGGCCACCGCGATGACCATCGCGTTGCGCGTGCCGACCTTGAGGAACTCCTGTGGGCCCTCGAGCACCGGCACGTGGACGGCGGCGATGATCTCGTCGGGGGCCAGCGCGGTCCGCTTGGGGCCGAGGAAGAAGTCGGCGAAGGCCAGCTCACGGCGCCCACCGACCGAGCGCACCTCGATCGTGGCGTCGAGGGCGGCCAGCACCGGCAACGTGTCGCCGGCCGGCGAACCCGTGGCCAGGTTGCCGCCGATCGTGCCGGCGTTGCGGATCTGGGGGGATCCGACCGTCCGCGCCGCCTGGGCCAGCGCCGGCAGGAGCGCGGCGAGGTCGGGGTCGGCCATCTCGTGGTAGGTCAGGCCGGCCCCGAGCACCAGGTGGTCGCCGTGGACGGGGTCGGACCGGCGGTTCCAGCCGGCCAGCTCGCCCACCCGATCGAGCGCGATGACCGTGTCGACCGGGTGGCGACCGGCGTTGACGGCGACCATCAGGTCGGTCCCGCCGGCCAGCAGGTCGGCGCCCGCGTGGGCGGCCAGGTCGGCGCACGCCTGGTCGAGCGAGCGGGGGAGCAGCACGGTCACCACACGATTCTCGAAGTGATTTCAACAGTTTGTCAATGTTCTTGGCCCTCCGGTCGGCTTTGCCACATTGGCCCTCCGGTCGGCGAGCCTCCCTTCGGGCGCTTCGCCATCTGGGTGTCATCTCGCAGCGGCTTCGCTCGCTCCGCCCCTGGCGGTCGCAAGCCTCGGGCGCTTCGCCATCCGGGCCTCGGTCAGCGGCTTCGCTCCGTCCGCCACGTTGGCTTCTGGTCGGCAAGTCGCTCGTTCAGATGTGCAGTCGGCAGGGTTCACGGGCCGGAAACACGGGCAGGGGGCCCTGGCCCCCCTAGCGTGGGCCCGAAGCGGTCGCGAGAGAGGAGCGTGGTGGCCGACGATCTCGACTACCGGTCGGCGCCCGGGCGCTGGGTCATCGCCGCCGCGGTCATGGGATCGGGCATCGCCGCGATCGACGCCACCGTCGTGGGCATCGCCCTGCCCTCGATCGGGCGCAGCATGCACGCAGACCTCGGCACCCTGCAGTGGGTCGTCACCGGCTACATGCTCACGCTGGCCGCCTTCCTGCTGCTCGGCGGCGCCCTCGGCGACCGGCTCGGGCGGGCGCGCGTGTTCTCCATCGGGGTGGCCTGGTTCGCCGTGGCCTCGGCGCTCTGCGGCCTGGCGCCGGGCGCCCGGCCTGCTGATCGCCGGCCGGGTCGCTGCAGGGCATCGGCGCCGCGCTGCTGGCCCCTGCCAGCCTGGCCATCCTGCAGGCGTCGTTCCGGGCCGAGGACCGACCCCGGGCCATCGGCGCGTGGTCGGGTCTCGGCGGCCTGGCCACCGCCGCCGGTCCGCTCGTCGGTGGTTACCTCATCTCGATCGGGTCCTGGCGCTGGGTGTTCTTCATCAACCTGCCCGTGGCCGCGGTCGTGCTGGCCATCACCGCCAGACACGTCCCCGAGACGCGCGACCCCGATGCCACCGGTCGGCTCGACCTGACGGGTGCGTCGCTGGCGGTCGTGTGGCTGACAGCCACGACCTACGCCCTGATCGAGGGCCCGACCCGGGGATGGACGTCGCCGGTCGTGCTCGGGTGCTTGCTGGTCGGCATCGGCGGGTTCGTCGCCTTCCTGGTGGCCGAGAACGTGATCTGCCAACCCGATGCTGCCGTTGCGCCTGTTCCGCGCCCGCCAGTTCAGCGCGGCCAACGCCGTGACCTTCGCGATCTACGCCGCGCTCGGCGGCGCGCTGTTCCTGCTGCCCGGTCGAGCGCCAGGTGGTCGCCGGGTACACGCCGCTCGAGTCGGGGCTGACGCTGCTCCCGGTGACCATCATCATGCTGCTGTTCTCGGCCCGGTCCGGTCGGCTGGCGGCGAGGATCGGGCCCCGGCTGCAGATGAGCGTCGGGCCGATGGTGGTGGCCGTCGGGCTGGCCATGCTCTCGCGGATGCCGTCCGGCGGCAGCTACCTCGTCGACGTGCTGCCGGCCATGGTGGTGTTCGGCGCCGGCCTGGCCATCACCGTCGCCCCGCTGACCTCGACGGCCATGGGGGCGGCGCCGTCCGAGCACGCCGGCGTCGCATCGGCGGTCAACAACGTCGTGGCCCGGACGGCCGGCCTGCTGGCGGTGGCCGTGCTGCCCTTCCTCGCCGGGATCACCGGTGACGCGTACCTCGATCCGGTGGCACTGGCCAGCGGCTTCCACACCGCGCTGCTGATCGCCGCGGCCGTCTGCGCGGCGGGCGGCGTGCTCGCCCTGTTCACGATCAGCAACCCGCGCCGGGCACCGGTGCCGGTGGCGGTCGACGGGGCGGCGACAGCCGACGAGCAGGCCGGCCCCGCGGCGTGCATGCACTGCGCCCTCGATGCCACCCCGATGCAAGTCCACTGACCGGTCGAGGGTCGCTGACGCGGCCGTCAGGGGCAGGTGAACCGGCGGCGTAGCATCTCGCGATGGCGACCGATCCTGAACTGGCCGACGAGCTCATTTCACACCCTGCGCACCTGGGTGATCAACGAGGTGCTGCCCGTGGCGTCCGAGCTACGAGCACGCTGACGAGTTCCCCGAACCGCTGGTCGCCCAGATGCGTGAGATGGGCCTGTTCGGCTCGACCATCCCTGAGGCGTACGGCGGGCTCGACCTCGACACCCTGACCTACGCCCGCGTGGTCGAGGAGCTGTCGGCGGGGTGGATGTCGCTGTCAGGTGTGCTGAACACCCACATGATCGGCGCCAACCTGATCAAGCGGTTCGGCACCGACGAGCAGAAGCAGCGGTGGCTGCCGCGCATGGCGACCGGCGAGGTGCGGGGCGCGTTCTCGCTGTCCGAACCCGACGCCGGCAGCGACACCAAGGCGCTGCGGTGCAAGGCGACGCCCGACGGCGACACCTACGTCATCGACGGCACCAAGATGTGGGTGACCAACGGCGAGCGGGCCGGGATCGTGGCGCTGGCGGCGCGCGACGCCCGAAGGGCATCACCTGCTTCATCGTCGAGAAGGAGCCCGGCCCGTCCTTCGAGGGCATCCGCGTCAGCCGCAACATCGAGCAAGCTCGGCTACCAGGGCACTCGAGACGGTCGAGATGGTCTACGAAGGACACCGCGTGCCCGCCGCCAACGTGCTGGGGGGCAACGAGTGGCTGGGTCGCGGGCTGCAGCTGATCCTGAGCTCGCTCGAGCTGGGCCGCGTCAACGTGGCCGCCCGTGGCGTGGGGGTGGCCCGTGCCGCCTTCGAGGCGTCGATCGCCTACGCGCAGCAGCGTGAGACGTTCGGCGTGCCGATCGCGTCCCACCAGGCGATCCAGTTCAAGCTGGCCGACATGGCCACCAAGCTCGAGGCGGCGCGGCTGCTGGTGCACAACGCGGCCCGCAAGATCGACAACGGCGAGCGCGCCGACATCGAAGCGGGCATGGCCAAGCTGTTCGCCTCCGAGACCGCGCTCGAGCTGGCCACCGAGGCCATGCGCATCCACGGCGGCTACGGCTACACCACCGAGCTCCCGATCGAGCGGTACTACCGCGACGCGCCGCTGATGATCATCGGCGAGGGCACCAACGAGATCCAGCGCATGGTCATCGCCCGCGGCCTCCTCGCCCGCTACGCCCTCTAATCCCCCAAACCGGGCATCTTTGCGTGGCGATTTCGCGCGTTTTCACGCCCAGTTTCCGTACGGGCTTCGTCACGCGTGGGGCTGGGTGGAAGGCAGTGGTGCCCCGACGAGCTGGCGGGCGAAGCGGTCAGCCACCGACACGAGTGTGAGCGTGGGGTTGTACCCGGCCGAGGTGGGGAAGACCGACGAGTCCGCCACCAACACGTTGTCGACGTCCCACAGCCGGCCCTCGGGCCCGACCACGCTCGCGGTGGGATCGGTGCCCATCCGGCAGGTCCCCATGATGTGATAGCTGGCCGGGGTCGACACCATGCGCTCGTCGTCGTCCTCGCCGCTCACCGGCGGCGATGTCGTCGTGATCACCCACTCGGCGCCCGCGTCGCGCATGACCGACTCGAGGATCGGCGCGGCGTGCGCCGACATGGCCAGCTCGTGGCGATGGGGGCGGTAGGTCACGCGCCCGGCCGGCAGTCCCCACGCGTCGCGCACCGTCGGATCGAGGTCGACCGTGTTCGTGGGCTGCGCAAGGTCCTCGCCCTGCATCGTGAACACCCACAGCCGATCGCGCAGCGACGAGTCGCGCATGGCGGCACCGTGGTGCTGCCCCGAGCCGTAGAGCTTGGCCTCGGCCACCGGCTGGTTGCCGCCGCCGTGCTCGACCAGGCCCCCGCGCATCCATGGCAAACCGGCGGCGCGGGCCGCGGCGCGCTGGGCTTCGTCACCCACGATGTGGTCGTCGTGGGCGCCGGTCACGCACCGGCCGCGCATGGTGTGCAGGCGGAACGGGAAGGCGGCGACCGTCAGCGTCTGGAAGTGGAACATGAGGTTCCGCCCGACCATCCCCGACGAGTTGCCGAGCCCGCCCTCGGGGGCCCCGCTCTGGCCCAGCATGAGGCGGGGCGTCTCGAAGGCGCCGGCGGCCAGCACGACGTGATCGGCACGGACCTCGTGCTCGACGCGCCCGGCGTCGAGGTAGCGCACACCGGTGGCTCGCCGGCCCGAGGCATCGAGGGTGACGCCGGTGACCCGTGACTCGGGTCGGATCTCGCACCGGCCGGTGCGCAGCGCCCGCCGCAGCAGAGCCACCGGATCGCCCTTGGCGTCGATCGGGCAGCCGTACCAACCGCAGAAGCCGCAGTTGTTGCAGGCCGGGCGGCCGTCGTAGGGCTCGGAGTTGATCCCGGTCGGGGCGCGGTACGGATGGAGGCCGGCCCGCTCGGCGGCGGCCATCGAGATGGTCGCGCCGTACATGTCGGGTCCGGGGGGCATCGGGAAGGGCCCGGAGCGCCAGGCCGCGAACGGGTTGGTCTCCTCGCCGGCCACCCCCACGATGCGCTCGACCGCCGCGTAGTGCGGCTCGAGATCCTCGTAGGAGAACGGCCAGTCGACGACGTCGGCCCCGTCGACCGGACCGAGCGTCGAACGCAGCCGGAAGTCGTCTTCGCGCAGTCGCGGGAGCTTGGCGTCGGCGTGGTAGCCGCCCCCGCCGACCGTCGACGGCAGCGAGTTCACGTGCCCGACGACGAGATGGTCGCCGTCCTCGGCGCGGGTGCGGTACGTGCGCGGCTCGACGAGCGGGTCGGGCCCGAGCATGTGGCGTTGGATGAGCTTCAGCTCGTCGTTGGACAGGTGCCCGAGCGGCTCGTAGGGCGCCTCGAGGTCGAGCAGGTGGTTGCGCCCCTTCTCGAGCATGATGACCGTCCAGCCGGCCTCGGTCAGCACCTGCGGCGACGGCCGAGCCGGCCGGCCCGGTGCCCACGATCACCGCATCTGCGTCGAGGTCGCTCATGTCGGGTGGGCCACCTCGTCGTCGGTCCAGCCCCGAGGTTGCACGTCGCCGTCGAACGCGATCGCGGCCCACGCCCGCCGGTCGCGGTTGCCGCCGTAGACGGGGTCGCCGTACAGCGCCTCGCAGGCGTGCTCGAAGAGCAGGTCGCGGAAGTCGTGGTCGACCGCGTCGGCCAGGCGGTGCGACTGCTCGGCGGGCTCGAGGTCGGCGAAGTCGTCGCCCAGCCGGGCCAGACCCTCGCGGTAGCGCGGCTGCCAGCCGACGACGGGTCCGTTGAACTCGCGCTCGGGCCGGCCCTGCGAGCCCTCGATCCGGGTGCGCCAGGCCAGCTCGTCGAGGGCACCGAGCTCGAGCCACTGGTCGAAGCCGGCCTCGCCGCCCTGACGACCCGAGAACGGACCGCCGGCGAAGATGTGGGGCGGATCGAAGCGTGAACGCGCCGAGGAGCATGTCGACGTAGTCGGCGCCGCCCATCTCGCCGGCGCCGGGACACACGCCGTCGCCGGGCAGCACCCGGTCGAGCGCGGCGGCCAGGACGCGGTGCTCGTGGTCGGTGAGCCAGATGGTCATGGGATCACCCGGCCAGGGTGAGCTCGTAGCTGGTGTGGCGGCCGAGCACGAGGGTGGCGCCCGGTGGGACGGCCACGACCGTGAACGGCTCCTCGACCAGCGCCGGCCCGGCGATCGTCGCCCCGACCGCCAGCCGTCCGCCGTCGTACACCGCCGTGTCGACGAACCCGTGGCCGAAGTGCACCGGGCGGGTGCCGGTGCGGGCCGATGCCGGCGTCGGCCTCGGGGCCGACCTGGGCCAGCGAGTCGGGCTTGGGGGTGTGGCCGACGGCGGTGATGCGCACGCCCCGGACGGTGGGCTCCTGCTGGCGGAACGAGAAGCCGCGGTCGGCCTGGTGCAGGTCGTGGAAGTGCTCGGCCAGGTCCATCAGCTCGGTCTCGCCCACTGCCACCGACGACGTCGATGCTGACGGCACCACCGAACCCACCCCGATCGTGGTCGGCACGCTCATGTCGAAGTTCTGGCCCGCGTAGGCCATCTGCACGTACCGCGTCCGCGTGACGTCGTCCTCGGCCAGGCCGGTGGGGTCGAGCTCGTCGGTGACCTCGGCATCGAGCTCGTCGAGCAGCGACACCAGGTCGGACAGGTCGACCTGCGACAACGGGCTGACGTGACTGCGGGTGAGATCGACCTTGTAGTCGGACACGAGCAGTCCGAGCGCGCTGAACGCGGGCGCCGCCTTGGGCACGAGCACCCGGTCCATGCCCAGCTCGGCCGCGATCGCCCACGCGTGCACCGGACCGTTGCCGCCGTAGGCGATCAGATCGAGGTGGCGCGCGTCGACACCCGATCCGGCCAGCACGCGGCGGGTGGCGTCGGCCATGTTGGCGTTGACGATGCGCTCGACGCCCCACGCGGCCTCGACGACGTCGAGGCCGAGCGGTTCGGCCACGTCGCGGGCGATGGCGGCTCGTGCCGCGTCGACGTCGAGGCGTCATCCGGCCGTCCGGCGAAGCGGTCCACCGGCAGGTAGCCGAGCACGGCGTCGGCGTCGGTGACGGTGGCCCGCTCGCCGCCGCGGCCGTAGCAGACCGGACCCGGGCTCGAGCCCGCCGACTCGGGGCCGACCAGCAGCGAACCCTGCCGGACGCGGGCGATCGAGCCGCCACCGGCGCCGACGCACTGCACGTCGACCATCGGCATCCCGATGTAGTACCGGTACCGCCAGTTCCAGTCGCGTGCGGATCTCGGGCATCGCCGCCGCGGACCAGGCAGATGTCGAAGCTGGTGCCGCCCATGTCGACCGCGACGAAGTCGGGCGATCCCGGCCCGGTCGGCCGCGGCCGCGGCTGCTCCCATGACGCCGCCGGTCGGTCCCGAGCCGAGCAGCGAGACCGCCCGGCGCGCCACCGTGGCCGGGGGCATCACGCCGCCGGTCGACGCCATGATCAGCAGCTCGCCGGGATACCCGGCGTCGCGGAGGCGCTGGCCGAGCCGGTTGACGTAGCTCGACACCCGCGGCGCCACGTAGGCGTTGACCAGCGTGGTCGACGTGCGCTCGAACTCGGGGCCGCGTGGCATGACCTCGTGGCTCAGCGAGATGTGGCCCACCTCGGGGTACTCCTCGAGGATGATCTCGCGCGCCCGGCGCTCGTGGTCGGGGTTGACGAAGCTGAACAGGAACATCGACGGCCAGCGACTCGGCCCCGAGCTGTCGCAGCGTCGCACCCCGGCGCGCACCGCCTCCTCGTCGAGGGCCAGCAGCTCCTCGCCCAGGTAGTCGACGCGCTCGGGCATCGGGGATGCGCGAGCGGCGGCGGGCGATGGGGAAAGGCGCGGGGTAGGACGGATCCCAGATCTGCTCCTTGTGCACCCGCCGCATCTCGATCTCGTCGCGGTGGCCCTCGGTGACGAGCAGCCCGACGGCGGCGCCGTCCTGCTCGATCATCGTGTTGTCGGCGGTGGTCGTGCCGTGGACGACGGTGTCGATCGCCGGCGCAGAACGTCGTCGAGATCGGTCCCGAAGCGCTCGGCCAGCTGCGCCAGCCCGGTCATCACGCCGATCGACTGGTCGTCGAGGGTGGTGGGCGTCTTGTCGAGCACCACCGAGCCGTCGGGGGTGACGCAGATGAGGTCGGTGAACGTGCCGCCGACGTCGACCCCGATCCGGTGACCTCCTGTCCTGCACCCGCAACCCCCTGTGACGAGCCTGGAAACCTGACGTGCGTGTCAGGTCGAGGTTACCGGCTGTCGACGGGCTCGAGTGGCCGGGACTCGCCTGGCCGGGTCGGCCGCCATCCGGCTCGGCTCGGCCGTCGTGGCGTCGGCGTCGACGCCAGGGTCAGGTCGGCCAGCGAGCCGGTGAGCACCACGCCGTAGTCGCGCGCCGCGCCCTTCGACCGACACGTACTCGTCGAGCACGTCGTCGAGCACCGCCTGCGGGTCGCGGTCGAGCGGATCGCCCCAGCCGCCGCCGCCGCCGTAGTCGTAGCAGATGCGCTGGCCGGCGGCGATGGGCACCCAGTCGGCGGTGTGGGCGACGACGTAGGGGTCGTCGGATCCGTACCGGATGGTCAGCTGGTTCGGCGCACCCGGACGGCCGCCGGCGATGCCCGGCATCGGGTACTTCATCCCGACGACGTAGGTGTAGACCTTGGCGTCGGTCCGCACCTCCTTCACGTAGTGGCTGCCGCACAGGCCCGCGCCACTGACCCGGGCCCGCCCGAGTCGGTGCGGTAGTCGCGGCTCCACTGCACGTGCGGGTACAGGCTCTCGTTGATCTCGGCGGTGGCCTTCCAGAGGTTGCCGAAGGCGGCGGCCTGGCAGCCCCAGGCGTCCATGCCCTTCGCCGCGTTGCACCAGCCGGCGTAGACCTCGGCCGAGTGGTCGGTGAACGGTCGGCCCGGTGCGCGGATCGGTCCCGGTGATCACGGTCGGGATGCCGGTCTTGTACACCTGCGGCACGGCCTTGTGGGGCAGCACGTACTGCAGGGCGAGCGCGATGACCTCGCCCACGTCGGCGCCCGGGTGGTGCGTGCCGGCCGACACCGGGCGGTTGGCCGCCGGGTTGAGCACGCAGCCCTGGGGCACGACCAGGTCGATCGACTCGAAGAAGCCCTCGTTCTTGGGGATCTCGGGATCCATCATGGCGGCGATCTGGGCGACCGTGTACCCGCGGGTGTTGCCGTACGTCGACCACGCCTGCAGCTCGGGGCGGGTGTCGCTGCCCGTGAAGTCGATCCGCAGGCGGTCGCCGTCGACGGTGACCGTCACGTGCAGGTGGACGTCGGGGTTGCCGAGCGGGTCGTGGTCGACCCAGCAGTCGGCCTCGTAGCTGCCGTCGGGCCAGGCCGTGACCTCCTCGGAGAAGCGACGGGACGCGTAGTCGATCATGAAGTCGACCGACTCCTCGACGACGTCGATGCCGTGGCGGGCGATGATCTCGCCGAGGCGGGCCGCCCCGAGCTGGGCCGCGCCGATCTGCGGCGCGCAGGTCGCCGATGTAGTCGGGCAGGCGGTTGTTGACCTGCAGCGCGTAGAGCACGTCGCGGCGCTCGACGCCCTGGTCGATGACCTTGACGACCGGCCAGCGCACGCCCTCGCCCCAGACGTCGTTGGCCGTGACGTTGTAGCCGCCCGGCACCGCGCCGCCCGTGTCGCCGTGGTGGCACTGGATCGACGCGATGAGCACCATGCGCCGCTGGCCCGTGGCTGCGTCGTCGGCGAAGACGGGGGCGAAGACGTTGTAGTCGGGCAGGTGCCCGCCGCCGTGGTACGGGTCGTTGGCCACGAACACGTCGCCTTCGCGGAACTCGTCGACGCCCAGGAACTCGAGCGCGAAGCGCACCGGCAACGTCGAGGTGAGCATGAACTGCGGGATGCCGACGCTGAGCGCCGCCAGCCGGCCGCGGGCGTCGAGCACCGTGGCGTTGCGCTCGTTCGACTGGTTCAGGATCGGCGTGGTCGCGGTGCGGCTCACGTACGTGGCCATCTCGAAGCAGACCGTCTCCATGCGCGCCACGGACCACCTCGGCGGTCACGGGGTCGACCTGGGGATCGGCGACCGTGCGCCCCCGAGGCTTGGCCAACTCGATCAGATCGATTGCCATGACGTCCCCCTGTGAACCTGACGTGTGCGTCAGCCAGGGTACTCCGCCCCGAGCGCGTTCGAGGGTGTCGGTGTCACTCGGTCACTCACCCGGGAAGGGGGGCCGAACCGCCGAATCTGTCACAGGGCATGACCGACTGCAGGCAGACCGCCCTGGTCAGCCGCCGGGCTCGGTCTGCAGGACCGGCCGCCCCGACAACGTCAAGCCCAGCTGTCCCGCCACCGACAGCCAGTCGATGTACCGGGTCAGCTGCCAGCCGTCCTTGCCGTAGGTCGCCATCGTCACGCCCTCGATGAGCAGGGGGAGCCCCGTCGGCGTCAGTCCGAGGAAGTCCCCGTCGTGCACGGCGCGGTACTGCCACACGACCGCGGTGGGGCCGCCCTGGGCGGGCGCGGTGGCGTCGAGGCGGCTGAAGCCCTCCTCGAGCGGGCTGAAGATCCCGCTGAACCCGTCTTCGAGATCTCGCTGCACGATGTCGTAGACCTCGGGAGTGAGGACGTCTGCTTTCGGGTCATCGGGCACGGTCGGCTCCTCTCACGGCACGTAGGCGAGGCCGGTCGGGCTGGCGCCGCCGTCGATGAAGCTCGGCGCCACCGTCGTGATCGCCGGACGACCGACGAACAGGGCGCCGAGGGTGGGCAGCGGGATCTGCCCGGGCGCCGTCGGGAGGGTGGTGGGCACGATCTTCTGGTCGTGGCCCGCGTGGGTGATGACCCACATGCCCTGCTGGCCCGACGGCGAGACCGGATCGACCACCGGCGAGCGGCCCGCACGCGGGTCGGCGAGCACGACCGCGCCGTTGCCCGGGGTGGCCAGCACGACGGTCACCTGACCCTTGCTGACGTCGGCCGGATCGTGGCGCCAGGTGACCCAGCCCTCGAACCAGGGGTTCGGACACTTCCAGAACAGCTCGATCGGCCAGTGCCGGGAGGCAGGCGGGTCGGCATCGTGGTCGAGTCCGAGCGAGACCTCGATGGCCCGGACGAGCGTCTCGCGGACGATGCCCGCGACGTTGCCGTAGTAGTTCTCCCAGAAACCCGTGTGACGATGCGAGACCAGGTCGAAGCTCGGTTGCGTCTGGGTGCCCGGGGTGAATCCGAACCAGTCCTTCTCGATGTGCGCGACGCGGTCGCCGGTGGTCGGGTACGGCCCCGCGTTCAACGTCGTCGAATCGAGGCCACCGACCTCGGCCAGCGCGATCGTCGGATCACGCAGCCGCTCGAGGAGCTGCTCGAGCGCGCTGGTATTCCGTCTGAGGAGGTCCTCGAGCACCGAGAGGACCGGCCCCTTCTCCAAGTGGTACGGCATTCCCGGCATGGCATCCCCTCCCACGTCGCCCGCTGGGCAGAACTCTAACGAACGGCACCTCGCTCTGTCGGGGGTGTGACGACGGGTGGCGCCGACGCAAACACGCGCACGGGGTGGGGGAAGCCCTTGAGCGACCGTTCGCCGGCATCCTCGAGTCCGATGTCGGAGCCGTCTCCGCGGGGGGCCACGAGCTGTGCGACCTCTTCGGAGGCGAGGATGGCGCCGGGCGACGCGGCCGCGCACAACCGGGCGGCGAGGGTCACGGCGATGCCGAACAGGTCGTCGCCCACGCCGATGGGCTCGCCGCAGGCGAGACCGAACCGGGCCACGAGGGCGAGGTCGGGTTCGTCGGTGTTGGCCTGCGCCAGCTCGCGGCGGATCTCATCGGCGCAGTCGAGGGCAGCCCCGGCCGCGTCGAACCACGCGCACACACCGTCGCCGGTGTGCTTGAACTCGACGCCGCCGTGACGCCGGAGGCGGGCCCGCACGATGCGGTCGTGGCTCCCGAGTCGGTCGACCCACGCGGCATCGCCCGCCCTGAGGTTGAGCTCGGTCGACCCCACCAGATCGGACACCAGGATCACGCGCGTGCGAGGCGGCAGCGCGGGCGACGTCCCGACCTCCTCGTCGGTGATCTCGAGCGTGCGGAACATGGCGTGGCAGGCCGTGACCAGCGGGAGCATCCCCAGCCGGTCGGCGTCGGCGGTCGCGGTTCGGAGCGTCGCGATCACGCGCTCGCGGTCGACGACGTCGAGCCGGGCGAGGGCGCGGGCGAGCTCGTACCCGCATCGCGCCCGCTCGGGGCCGAGGCCGATCGCGCCCGTCGTCGCGAGCGCGCGCTCGAGCCTCGAGACGGCTTCGGGATGGCGGTCGAGCACGCCGAGGACCTGACCGATCAACCTCGGCACGAACGCTTCGCTCCCCGGCAGCAGCACCATCCCGCGGCTCTGCAGCTCGTCGAGCTCGGCCAGCGCCGCCGACGCGAGGACCGGGTCGGCGCGCAGGGTGGCCACTTCGACGTCGACGCTGACCCCATCCGCGTTGAAGAACGTCAAGGGCCGGCGGGTCGGCGTGTACGGGCGCGCCGCGAGGGCGCGGCGTGCGTCGTCGCGCTGCCCGATCGCCAGGGTGACGGCCAGCTCGTACCGCCACGTGCTGGCGCCGCTCTCGGCGTGCCACCGTTCGAGGGCTTCGATCGCCCCGCGGGCGTCGCCTCGCTGGGCCCGCGCCATCGCCAGGGCCGGATAGAGCACCGCCGGCGTGAAGGCGAACGCGCTGCGGGCGTAGAGCTGGTCGGTCTCGAGGGCCCGCGACTCGACGCGGGCGAACGCGCCCCGGGCGGATGCCATCGCCGTCTCGAGTGCCGCCGCCAGCGACAGCTCGGCCCAGTCGCGCGTCCGAGCGGTGAGCTGCACCTGCCCGGTGGCCTCGGACTCGGCCCTGGCCAGCTCGCCCTGCGCGAGCGACACGAGCGGGAGCCGGCCCAGCCCCCAGGCGAGCTGCCACGGATCGTCGAGGACACGAGCGTGCTCCACGCTGAGCTCGAAGCACTCGCGGGCGCCGTCCAGCTCGAGCGCACCGAGGTGGGCCAGGCCGAGTGCGAACCGGATGTCGCCGATGAGCTGGTGGTCGCCGGTCGACTCGGCCAGACCGAGGGCGCGCAGAGCGAGCTCCTCGCCGGTGCGAACGTCGAACGCGGCGAACGACATCTCGGCCAGCTCACCGAGCAGCCGGGCGCGCAGCCGGGGTTGCTCGTCGCCGGCCGCCCGCAGGAACTCGTCGATCGGGCCTGGGTCGACGGGGTGGCCGACGGTGGCTGCACCGTGGGCGAAGCGGATGCGCATGGCGAGGCTCAGCGCCGAGCCCCAACGTTCGAGGTCGCCGGCGGTGCGGGCCAGGTCGACGGCTCGATCGGCGTGGGTCTGGGCCTCGAACAGGTCGTGATCGCGGAAGCTGGCGGTACTGGCGCGCTCCTCGAGCGCGGCCTGCTCACGATCGGTGAGGAGCTCGGTGCCCGAGGCCGCCTCGAGTGCGCTGCTGAGCTCGCGGGCCGCCTTGGCCCACGCCCCGAGCGAGAAGGCGGTGTCGCCGGCCACGGTGGCGGCGGCGAGGAGGCGACCGCGGTCGACTCCGGGCCCTGCCCGCCGCAGGTGGTAGGCGATGCCCATGGCCACCTCGCCGGGCTCGGCCCCGCTCGCCTCGAGTCGGTCGGCGATGAGGCGGTGCAGCTCGGCCCGCCGCGGGATCGGCGCGTGGTACAGCAGCTGGCGGATCTGCGGATGGCCGAACCGGAACCCCGGTCCACCCGGGCTCAGCAGCCCCGCCACGTCGAGCTCGTACAGGGCCGGACCGAGGTCGTCCTCGTCGAGCTCGGACACCGCCGCCAGGTCGGCCAGGGTTCCTTCGTCGCCGAGGAAGGCCGCTCGCTGCGCGAGCTCGCGCCCGGCCGGGCTGATGGCGTCGATGCTGTCCTGCAGTGCCGTGTCGAGATCGGCCGGGAGGCCGACGAGCTCGTCGGTCGTCGCGGCGACGACACCGTGCGAACGGGTGAGCCGTTGTTCGTCGATCAGTCGTCGGCAGAGCGACTCGATGAACAGCGGGTTGCCTCCGGTCGCCTCTTGCACGGCGAGCAGGAGCTGGCCCGACGGTCGTCCGTCGAGCAGGTTCGTCAGCAGCTGGTTGGTCTCGAGCTCGGTGAGCCCGGTGAGTGCGAGCTCGCGGTGGATCCCCTCGCGGTGCAGCCGCGCCATGAGCTGCTCGCCGGCCGACGACATCGCGCTGTCGCGTCGGGTCAGCACGATCAGGACCGACAGCGGCCCGAGACTGCCCTCCTGGGCGATGGTCGACACCAGGTGGGCCAGCAGCTCGAGCGAGGGTTGATCGGCCCACTGCAGGTCCTCGACCGCGAGGACGACCAGACCCTGCCGAGCGGCATCGATCAGGGTCGCCGCGGCGCTCAGGAAGAGCTCGAGGCGGCGGCTCTCGCCTCCGGCGTCGGAGGGGTCGTCGTGCGGCGGCGCCGCCACGACCGCGTCGCGCAGGGGACGGCCGGTGCCGCCCGACGTGGTGGGTTGGTCGAAGAGCGGGCGAAGGGCGCTCACGATGGGGAGGTAGGGGATGGTCGCCCCCTGGTGGCAGGTGCCGAGCAGGACGGTCGAGGCGGTGGCGCGCTCGGCGATCGACGTGTCGGGCCAGCAGGCGCGACTTGCCGATGCCGGCTCCGCCCGCGATGACGACGACCCGCGGTTCGCCACCGGTGGCCTCGCGACCCCAGCGGTCGAGCGCGTCGAGCGCGTCGTGGCGCCCGATGAAGGCGTTGCCGTGCAGGGATTGCACCTTGGCGGTCAGCTTCCGTCGACGACGTGCACCGAAGTATCGCCGACGCGGCCCGGTCAGGCCGCTCCGATCAGGCTGGATCGGTCAGGCCGGATCGCTCAGGCCGGCATCCAGGTGTTCTCGACGGATGTAGTCGTAGACGCCGGTGAAGTTGCGCTGCGCCTTCTCGGGCAGCTCGACGACCCCGCCGAGCAGCTTGGCGCCCCAGAAGATCTGCGCGTTGTGCTCGACCACGAAGGCCGAGTGCAGCGCGTCGTCGACCGACTTGCCGATGGCCACCAACCCGTGGTTGGCCATCAGCGCGGCCGAGCGGTCGACCAGCTTGCGACGCCACCTCGGGGCCGAGGCCGTCGCTGCCCGAAGCGAAGTAGTCGCACACCGGCACGTCGCCGCCGATGTACACGATGAACTCGTCGATGGCGGCCGGGATGTCCTGGTGGGCGACGGCGAACATCGACGCGTGCTTGGCGTGGCAGTGCACCACGCCGCCGACCTCCGGGATAGGCGGCGAAGCGCGCAGAGGTGGACGGCCTTCTCGGAGGTCGGTGACCGCTCGCCGGACACCACCTCGCCGTCGAGGGTCACCTGCACCAGGTCGTCGAGCGTCATCTCGTCGTAGCCGAGCGAGGACGGGGTCACGACGACGGTGCCGTCGTCGACGCGACCCGACACGTTGCCGGCCGTGCCCTCGACCAGGCCTCGCGCGTACATGTGCTTGGCCGCGGCCAGCACCGACTCCTTGACCTCGTCGAGGGGACGGCCGTTGACCTCGACCGGCGTCTCGCCGGCGGCATCGGGGGCGGTCGCGGTGTCGGACTGGGTCATGGCAGGACCTCCGGGTTCACGCAGTGCAGCGGACGTTCGCCGGCGAGGATCCGGCGGACGTCCTCGGCGATCATGGCGGTGTGGTTGGCCTCGGTGTCGTAGGTCGCGCCACCGATGTGCGGGGTGAGCACGACGTTGTCCATCGTCGATCAGCGGGTGCCCAGGCGGCAGGTGCTCGCCGTCGAAGTGGTCGAGTCCGGCGCCGGCGAGGTGCCCGGACTGCAGCGCGGCGACGAGCGCGTCGAGATCGTGCAGGCCCGCCGCGGGCCGAGTTCATGTAGAAGGCGCCGTCGCCGCATGGCGGCGAAGCTGGTCGGCGTCGATCATCCCGAGCGTCTCGGGGGTGGGGGCGGCGTGCATCGACACCACGTCGGCCTCGGCCAGCATCGCGTCGAGCGAGTTGTGGGTGGCCTCGGTCGGAGTACGGGTCGAAGGCGATCACCTTCATGCCCAGTCCCTCGAAGCGCCAGCGGGCGGCGCGACCCACGGCGCCGAGGCCGACGAGCCCGACGGTGCGCCCGGCCAGCTGCCAGGCGCGGTAGCGCTGGTAGGGGATCGAGCCGTCGGCGAAGATCTCGTCGGTGCGCACGTCACGATCGCCGGGCAGCAGGTGGCGGGTCACCGCGAACAGCAGCGCGACCGCCAGCTCGGCCACACCGTCGGCGTTGCGGCCCAGGAGTGCGCAGCACGGGGATGCCCTTGGCGGTGGCGGCCGGCACGTCGACGTTGGTGGGGTCGCCGCGCGTCGAACCGATGACGCGGAGCGGACGGTCGAGCACCTCGCCCGAGCACGAAGTCGGCCTCGCAGATGAGGACGGTCGCGCCGATCTCGTCGACGCGCTCGGCCAGCTTGCTTGCCGTCCCAGATGCGCAGCGGGTGCTGGTCGATCCACGGGTCGTAGACCACGTCGCACAGCTGCTCGAGCAGGGTCGAGACCGTCGCCGCGGCACGACGCCGTGACCAACGCGACCGGCTTGCCGCCGCTTCCCCTCTTCCGTACCTGACATGGGCGTCACCCTAGGGCACCGCGGACCGGAGCGGTGCGTCCGGCGCGCTCGGATCGGGCCTGGGTGCGTCCGCGATCCTCGTGACCAGGAGCTTCAGCTTCGCCCGAGTACTGTCGATACCTGACACAGACGTCAGGTTTCGGGGGAGAGACCAGGGTGGACACAGGACAGACCAGGGTGGCCGGGCGTGGCGGACAACGATCCGTTCGAGGAGTTCAACCGGGCGATGGGCGCCGACGGCGACGCCTCGCCCTATCCCGAGCTTCGTCGCGCACCGCGCGACGGCGCCCGTCCATGGCTCGGGCCTCGACACCTCCGGCGAGATCGAGCCCGGCGTGGGCCAGGTGTTCACCGCCTACAGCTTCGACGCGGTGCAGACGATCCTGGGCGACGGCGAGACCTTCAGCTCGGCCGGCTACGGCGAGGTGATGGGCGTGGTCATGGGTCGCTCGATCCTCGAGATGGACGAGCCCGAGCACCGCACCTACCGCACGATCCTCCAGCAGGCGTTCACCCGCCAGGAGATGGCCCGCTGGGAGACCGAGCTGGTCGCTCCGCTCATCAACCGGATGATCGACGAGCTTCGTCGACGACGGGCGCGCCGACCTCGTGCGCCAGCTGCTGTTCCCGTTCCCGGTGGCCGTCATCGCCGACGCTGCTCGGCCTGCCCGCCGAGGACCTGCCCGAGTTCCACCGACTGGCCGTCGAGCTGATCGGCGTCACCGTCGACTGGGACCGGTCGGTCGCCTGCGTCGGCCAAGCTGCGCGAGTACTTCTCCGACATCGTCGCCGACCGGCGCGAGCACCCGGCCGACGACATGATCTCGGTGCTCGCCGACGGCCGAGCAGGACGGGCAGCAGCTCACCGACGAGGAGATCTACGCCTTCCTGCGGCTGCTGCTGCCGGCCGGGGCCGAGACGACCTACCGCTCGTCGTCGAACCTCATGTTCGGGCTGCTCACCCACCGCGATCAGTTCGACGCCCTGCTGGCCGATCGCGCGATCTGATGCCCCAGGCCATCGAGGAGGGCATCCGCTGGGAGCCGCCGCTGCTGATCATCGCCCGCGGCGCCACGCGCGACGCCGAGGTGTGCGGCGTGTCGATCCCCGAAGGGGCCAGCATCATCATCAGCCTCGGCTCGGCCAACCACGACGAGACCCGCTGGCAGCGACGCCGAGCAGTTCGACATCTTCCGCGAGCGCCGGCCGCACATCGGCTTCGCCCACGGGCCGCACATGTGCCTCGGCATGCACCTGGCCCGCATGGAGACCCAGGTCGTGATCAACACGCTGCTCGACCGGCTGCCGGGCCTCCGCCTCGATCCCGCCGCGGGCGATCAGTACATCGCCGGCAGCCTGTTCCGCGCCCCGCCCCGCCTCGACGTCGTCTGGGACTGAGCCGGTCGACGAGCGCCCGCTTGTCCACCTTCTCCATGGCGGTCAGGGGCAGCTCGTCGACCACGATCGAGCTCGTCGGGCAGCTTGTGGTGGGCCAGCTGCCCACCGGCGAAGGCCCGCAGCTCGTCGAGGGTCGGGGGATCGGCGCCCGCCGCCGTGGTGATCACGGCGATGCCGACCTCGCCCATCACGTCGTCTGGCGCGAGATCACGGCCACCTCGCGGACAGCAGGGTGGGCGGCCAGCACGGCCTCGACCTCCATCGGGTGCACGTTGTACCCGCCGCGCACGTACATCTCCTTGGCCCGGCCGGCGAGGCGCAGCCGACCTTCGTCGTCGAGGCGGCCGAGGTCGCCGGTGCGCACGAAGCCGTCGGGCCAGAACGCCGCCGCGGTGGCCTCGGGGTCGCGCCAGTAGCCCGACATCACGGCCGCGGAGCGCAGGCACACCTCGCCGACCTCGCCGTCGGCGACCGGGTCGCCCGTCGTCGGGGTCGCGCAGCGAGAGCTCGACGCCGTGGTGGGGACGGCCGACCGACACCGCGGCGTCCTCGGGTGGATCGGCGAACTCGGTGCCGAGGCCGGTGCCCGCCTCGGTGCACGAGTAGCGCACGGCCACGGGCGCGCCGAGCCGCTCGCGGATCTCGGCCACCAGCGCGGGTGACGCCGGACCGCCGCCGATCACGACCGCCCGCACGAGCGACAGGTCGGTCGAGTCGAAGTCGGGGTGGTGCAGCATCAGCGCCACCTGGGTGGGGATGCCGGCGAGCGACGCCATGCGGTGCTCGGCGGTCATGCCGGAGCGCGTCGCCGGCCCGCCAGCGGTCGACCAGGAAGGTGCGACCCGCCGCGCATGAGGGAGCCGGGCAGCTTGGTGGTCGGGCCGAGGTGGGCCAGCGAGGTCGAGCCCAGGGCGGCGCCGCCTCCGCCCCAGCGCATGCCCGTGTCGACCTCGGTGATGAACGCGAGTTGGCGGTTCGCGAACACGCGCACCCTTCGGCAGGCCCGTGGTGCCCGAGGTGAAGACGATGGCGACGGCGCGGTCGGGGTCGGGGCGGCAGTGGCGGGGGCGCGGCGCCGGCCACGCGGAGCGGCGCCAGCACGGTGTCGGGTCCGTCACCCGACCAGCTCGGTTCCGATGACGAGCTGTCGGTCGCGGCCCGCTCGAGGACGGCGTCGCGCTCGCGGTCGGTCAGGCGCGGGTTGACCCCGGCGCAGATGGCGCCGATCTTGGCGCAGGCGGCGTAGGCGACCACGTGGTCGGGGCTCGTCGGCGAGGGTGAGCGCGACGACATCGCCCTCGACGACGCCGACGGTCGAGCAGGCCGACGGCGACCTCGTCGGAGAGCTGGTCGAGATCGGCGTAGCTGAGGGACCACCCGGCCGGCGCGACCAGACAGGTAGCATCGCCCCACCGCTCGGCGGCCTCGCGGACGACGGCGTCGAGCATCAGGTCGACCCACCGTCCGAGGAGCGCGCCGTGGCCGCAGGCCGAGCGACGAAGACGAGATCCCGCACGGCGCCGGCCGAGCCTGCGCCCGACGGCCGCAGACCTGCGCCGGCAGGGTCGGGCCACCCGCGCCAAGCTGCTGGCGGCCGCCGTGCCGGCGCTGGCCGAGAACGGCTACCACGCCACCCGGGTCGACGACGTGGTGCGCATCGCGGGCGTCTCGCATGGCACCTTCTACCTCTACTTCGCCAACATGGAGGACCTGTTCCGGGCGCTGGCCGAGCAGTGCGCCGACGAGGCGGCCGAGCTGGCCGCGTCGCTCGGCGACGTCCCCGCCGACGCGGCCGGACAGCGACGTGCTGCGAGCGTGGTTGGCCGAGTTCCTCGCCTTCTACCGCCGCTACGGCGTCGTGATCCGGGCGTGGGCCGAGAACCAGGTCCTCGACCGCGAGCTGGCCAAGTTGGGAACCGTCTCGTTCGGGCGCATCGCGGCGACCCTCCGGGCGAGCGTCGCCGCGGCGGCCGGTCCGGCGCCGAGTGGCGCCAACCGGCGCGCCAAGGCCGAACGGGCCAAGCGCCTCGAGCTGCGGGCCGACGCGCTGCTGGCCATGCTCGAGCGGTTCTCGTACGTCGTCACCAGTCGCGAGCTCGGCTGTCGACGACGACGAGGTGCTCGACCATCTCAGCCTGCTCGTGCACCGGGGCTTCTTCCAGGCTGCGCCGGGATCAGCGCGGCTGACGGCAGCGGTTCATCTGCAGGCCACCCGGGCTGCAGCCCGAAGACGTTCTTGGCCAAGGCGGTCCCGATGCGGGCCGGGTCCCACTTCGCCGGCTCGCCCTTGACCTCGTTGGCCACGCTGGGCCCCACGTGCCAGCCGAGGTAGTGGGCGATCTCGTTGCCGACGGCCCGGAACACCTGACCGGACACGAGCAGCGACTCGTCCGAGGCCAGCCACGCCACCATGGGTGCGGAGTTGCCCGGGTTCAGGCGTTCGAACTCGCCGTCGGAGACCTCGTTGGCCTCGCGGACCGGGATGCTGGGCATGGCCTCGTTGACCATGCGGGTGGCGCCGCCGGGAGCGATGGCGTTGGCCCGCACGCCGTAGCGCGTGCCCTCGAGCGCGGTGATGACGGTCAGGGCGGCGATGCCGGCCTTGGCCGCGCCGTAGTTGGCCTGACCCGGGTTGCCCTGCAGGCCGGCCGAGCTGACCGTGTTGACGATCGGCGGCGCGACGCTGGCGCTCGGCCTTGGACTCGGCGTACCAGTACACGCACGCGTGGTGGGTCATGTTGAACGTGCCCTTGAGGTGCACGGCGATGACGCCATCCCACTCGGCCTCGGTCATGCGCGTGATCAGCGCGTCGCGGAGGATGCCGGCGTTGTTGACCACGACGTCGAGCCCGCCGTAGGTGTCGACCGCGACCTGCGACGGCGCGCTCGGCGCCGTCCCACGACGAGATGTCCTCGTAGGCGGCGACCGCTTCGCCACCGCGGCCGCGGATGATCTCGACGGTCTCGTCGGCGGGGCGGTTGTCGGTGCCCTCGCCCTTGGAGCTCGGGCCGGGATCGCACACGACGACCTTGGCGCCCTGCGCGGCCAGCTCCATCGCCTCGCCTCGCCCGACCCCCCGGCCCGAGCCGGTGACGATGGCGATCTTGCCGTCGACGATGCCCATGCTGTCCCCCTCCGGTCGAGCCTGCCGCCGACCGTGACCGATGTGGTTGAATGAAAACCTGACGTGCGTGTCAGGAACGCGGGTCACACTTAACCAACGACGGAGGGGGACGGCGACGTGGCCGACTTCAGCGAGTACATCGGCCAGGCCGACCGGCCGGGGCACGCTGGTGGTCGAGCGCGGGCCGCTCATGCAACTTCGCCAAGGCGGTGCTCGACGAGTCGCCGGTCTACCGCAACGCGGAGGTGGCCCGGCCGCCGAGGGCTTCGACGACATCCCGGCGCCGCCGACGTTCGGGTTCTCGATCCAGAACTGGGGGCGGTGGGAGGAGCTGCAGACCGCCGAGCAGCCCGCCACCAACCCGATGTTCGAGGTCATGGGCAAGCTCTACGCCGGCGGCGGGCATGGTGCTGCACGGCGAGCAGGAGTTCACCTACCACCGGCCGCTCGTGTGCGGGCAGACGCTGCACTACGAGGGCGTCGTGACGCGACATCTACGAGAAGGTCTCGGGCGAGCGGACGATGACGTTCATCGTCGTCGAGGACACCTACCGCGACGAGGCCGGCGAGCCCGTCCTGACCTCCACCATGAACCTCATCCACCGGTCCTGAACGCCGCGGGCCGAGGTGGCGGAGCGGAGCGAAGCCGCTCGCGAGGTGACACCCGGATGGCGAAGCGCTCGGAGGGAGGCTCGCCGACCGGAGAGCCAATGTGGCGGAGCGGAGCGAAGCCGCTCGCGAGGTGACACCCGGATGCCGAAGGCGTCCGCCGGGAGGCTTGCCGACCAGAGGACATGGCAGACCTGACGCGGTGTCAGGTTACGCGGAGGGTAGAGGTGACACGGAGCGTCAGCGCCGGAGAGGGCAGCGCATGACGATCACGTCACCCACCGGCTCGATCCACCGGGTCCGATGGCGAGATCGGGTCCGGACGCGGCGTCGACGTACCGGGTGGTGTCGGCCGACGCGCACATCCTCGAGCCGCCCCACATCTGGGAGCAGTGGCTGCCGACCGATCTGCAGGACCGGGCGCCCAAGCTGGCCAAGGACGCGGCCGGCGGCGACGGGTGGCTGTTCGCCGGCGCGACCGAGCCCGATCCGATCGGGCTGACCGCCACGCCGGGCATGCCCTGGGACCAGTTCCGCTGGACCGGCGTGACCTACGACGAGGCCCGCGCCGGTTGCTACGACGGCGCCGCCCGCCTGGCCGACATGGCAGGCCGACGGCGTCGACGCCGAGATCCTGTTCCCGCCGCAGCGCACGGTCGGCCACTTCCTCGGCGACGAGGACGACGACTTCGTCCGGGCCGGCATCGACGCCTACAACGAGTTCCTCTGGGAGGAGTTCTGCGCGCCGGACCGCACCCGGCTGGTCGGCGCGGCGCAGATGCCGTCGACCGGCACGGCCGACGCCGTCGACTTCCTGCACCGCGCGGTCGGCGCGCGGCTTCAAGACCGTGGTCATGTCGAACTGGCCGTCGGGCGACGAGCAGCTCGGACGAAGCCGACGAGCCGTTCTGGGCCGCCGCCGCCGAGGCCGGGCCTCCCGGTGTGCATCCACATCAACGTGATCTCGCGGGCGGCCCGCCAGCGGGCCCGCGAAGCCGCGGCCGCGGCCGGCGGGCGCGCGCTGTACGACGGCAAGGGCGGCGCCGGCGCACGGGCCGCGACGCAGCCTGTCGGGCGTGTTCTCGATGGTGCCGTCGGTGATCGGTCAGCTCATCTTCACGGGTGTGTTCGAGCGCCATCCCGGTCTGCACATCGCCATGATCGAGACGGGCGTGGGCTGGCTGCCCCACTTCCTCGAGCAGATGGACGACCGCTTCTGGCGCAACCGGTCGTGGACCGACCTGCCCATCGACGAGCCGCCGTCGACCTACTGGCACTCGAACATGTCGGCCACGTTCATCCGCGACGACAACGGCATCCGCAACCGCCACGAGGTGGGGGTGGCCAACATGATGTGGTCGACCGACTACCCCCACCACGGCAACGACTGGCCCTACTCTCGCAAGGTGATCGCCGAGACGATGGCGGCCCTGCCCGCCGACGGAGCGCGATCTGATCGTGGCCGGCAACGCCGTGCGGATCTTCGGACTCGAGGGTTGACCGCCCACGCACTCATCACGGATCCCACGGGGGGAACCATGAACATCGACGACATGATCCTGGTGTCGGTGGACGACCACGTGGTCGAGCCGCCCGACATGTTCGACCAGCACCTGCCGGACCGCTACAAGGACGTGGCGCCGCGGGTGGTCCGCACCGACGCCGGTGACGACGTCTGGCTCTACGAGGGTCAGGAGCTGCCCAACATCGGGCTCAACGCGGTCGCCGGCAAGCCGCCGGCCGAGTACGGCATCGAGCCGACCTCGTTCGCCGAGATGCGCAAGGGCTGCTGGGACATCGACCAGCGCATCGCCGACATGGACGCCAACGGCGTGCTCGGCTCGATGTGCTTCCCGAGCTTCCCGCAGTTCTGCGGGCAGCTCTTCAGCCGCACCGAGGACAAGGACGGTCGCGCTGGCGATGGTCCAGGCCTACAACGACTGGCACATCGACGAGTGGTGCGGCACCTACCCGGGCCGCTTCATCCCGCTGTCGATCCCGCCCATCTGGGATCCCGAGCTGATGGCCGACGAGGTGCACCGGGTGGCGGCCAAGGGCTGCCGCGCCGTCACCTTCTCGGAGAACCCCGAGAAGCTGGGCTGGCCGAGCTACCACAGCGAGCACTGGGACCCGTTCTGGAAGGCCGTGAGCGACGAGGGCACGATCGTGTGCCTGCACATCGGGTCGTCGTCGCAGCTGACGATCACCTCGATCGAGGCACCGATCAACGTGATGATCTCGCTGCAGCCGATGAACATCGTGCAGGCGGCGGCCGACATCCTGTGGTCGCGGGTGATGACCGAGTTCCCCGGCGTCACCTTCGCGCTCAGCGAGGGCGGCATCGGGCTGGATCCCGTACTTCCTCGAGCGCTGCGACTACGTGTACGAGCACCACCAGGAGTGGACCGGCCAGGACCTGCCCATGCGTCCGAGCGAGCTGTTCGCGCGAGCGGTTCATCACCTGCTTCATCGACGACGCCGCGGGCGTGAAGAACCGCCACGACGTGGGCCTCGACAAGATCACCTGGGAGTGCGACTACCCGCACTCGGACTCGACCTGGCCTGAGTCGCCCGAGCGGCTGGCCCGCTCGCTCGACGGCGTGCCCGACGACGAGATCGACGCCATGACCCACCTCAACGCCATGCGCCTGTTCCACTACGACCCGTTCTCGCGCATCCCTCGCGCGGAGTGCACCGTCGGCGCCCTGCGGGCGCTGGCCACCGACGTCGACACCTCGCCCCGCCCGTCGGGCAAGCCCGTCGTGCGCCCGGACACGCCGGTGCGCATCATCGACCTGGCCGCCAAGACCTCGCCCCGCCAAGAAGACCGCCTGACGCTTCCCACCTCCTGCCGAAACCGGGCATCTTTGCGTGGCGTATTCGACGCGTTTTCACGCCCAGCTTCAGGTGGGGGGCGTGACGAGGCGCCAGCGGGGGAGCACGATGTCCTCGACCGGTGGCGCGAAGCAGACCTCGACGGCCTGGCCGATCTCGAGGATGGCGGGATCGACGTCGTCGAGCCGGCCGTCGGGAGCGGCCACCACGTTGCCGACGAAGCGGATGGACGGATCGTCGTCCAGCTCGACCACGACGACGTTGTAGGGCGCCTGCTCGGCGTAGGCGGCGAGCAGCGGCGGATGCGGGACGACGAAGGACCAGATCCGGCCCCGTCCCGACATCGCCTCCCACTCGACGTCGAGGCTGCGGCACCGCGGGCACATCGGTCGGGGCGGCATCCGGCGCCGGCCGCAGGACGCGCACCGCTGCACGCGGAGCTCGCCGATGGCGCAGCCCTCCCAGAACGGGGCCGAGTCGTCGTCGGGCGCGGGAGCAGCCCCGCGGCGGGCGTCGACGCAGGCGTCTGGTCGGTCATCGATCGGCTCGCAGCAGCAGGGCGCCCGTCGGGCACGCCCTCGCCCGAGGTGACCAGCGACCAGGTCGCGCCGGGCACCTGGTTGGTCGAGGTGCCACGGACCTGGCGCACCGCCTCGGTGATCAGGTTGAAGCCGTGCAGGTAGGCCTCGCTCATGCCGCCGCCCGACGTGTTGGTCGGCAGGCGGCCACCGACCTCGAGCGCCCCGTCGTCGGTGAAGGGGCCGCCCTCGCCGCGGGCGCAGAACCCGTAGCCCTCGAGCGACAGCGGGACGAGCGGGCTGAAGGCGTCGTAGAGCTGGGCCACGTCGACCTCGGCCGGCCCGATGTCGGCGAGCGACCAGAGCTTGCGGGCGCAGGCCCACGCCGGACCCTCGAGCGGGTCGTCGCAGAAGAAGTTGGTCATCGTCTGGTGCTGTTGCGGGCAGCGACTGCGCCCACGCGTGCACCAGCGCGGGCGGCTGCGCCGTGTCGCGGGCCCGCTCGGGCCGGCAGATGACGACCGCGCACGGCGCCGTCGGTCTCGAGGCAGTTGTCGAACAGGCACAGCGGCTCGGACACCCACCGGGCCGCCATGTACTGGTCGCGGGTCAGCGGGCGGTCGCGCATCATGGCCGCCGGGTTGTGGTTGGCGTGGCGCCGGAAGGCCAGCGCCACGTTGGCCAGGTGGTCGCGGGTGGCGCCGTACTCGTGCAGGTACCGCCGGGTCAGCATGGCGATCTCGTCGACCGGCCGCAGCAGCCCGAACGGGCGGGTCCACTGCTGGTTGCCGCCGACCCTCGACGCCACGCCGGCCCACGGACGGCTGGACGCCGCGCCCCGCTTGCGGCTGCGCCACGCCACCGCCACCTTGCACTGGCCGGTGGCGACGGCCATGGCGGCCTGGCCGACCACTCCGCACCCGGCGCCGCCGCCGTAGCCGACCTGCCCGAAGTAGGTGAGGTCGCCGAGGCCGAGGTTGCGGGCGATGTCGACCTCCTCGGTGGTCTCGAGCGTGTAGCTCGACAGCCCGTCGACCTCGGCCGGCTCGATCCCGGCGTCGTCGAGCGCGGCCACGATGGCCTGCAGCGCCAGCACCTGTCTCGGGCTCGTCGAGCTGCTTGGCGAACGGCGGTCTGCGCCGATGCCCACGATGGCGGCGCGGTCGCGCAGGTCGAGCGCGCCACGGTCGATCATCGGCGGGGCGGTCGACCGCCGTGAGCGCGTCACCCGCGGACGACCAGGGCGTCGAGCGCGACGGCGCCGGCCGGCGTGACGACCAACGGGTTGACGTCGATCTCGGCGATCTCGTCGGCGAAGTCGACGGCCAGCCGCTGCAGTCGCATGATCACGTCGACGACGGCCGAGATCTTGGCCGGCTTGGCGCCCCGGGCACCGGCCAGCACCTGGCTGACCTTCGTGTCGGCGATCATCCGACGGGCCTCGTCGCGGTCGAAGGGCGGCACGCGGATGGCGATGTCGTCGAAGACCTCGAGCAGCACGCCGCCGAGGCCGAAGGCCACGGCCGCCCCGAACAGCTCGTCGCGGCTGACGCCCACCATCGTCTCGATGCCGCTCGGCGCGGTCTCGCACACGAGCACGCCGTCGACCTGCGCGCCCTTGGCCTTGCGGGCGACGATGCCCATGAAGTCGTCCCAGCACAGGCGGACGGCCGCCGGCCCGTCGACGCCGAGGCGAACCAGGCCGAGATCGGACTTGTGGGCGATGTCGGGCGAGTCGATCTTGATGACCGCGGGACCGCCGAGCTCGCGTTGCGCCCGCGCCGCGGCGGCCGCCGATGCGCACCGGACGTCGCGGGTGACGGGGATGCCGTAGGCCGCCAGCACCGCCTTCGAGTCGAACTCGGACAGCGAGCCGGTGCCCGGCGCGCCGGCCAGGATGCGACTGACCTCGGCGGCGGCCGGCGAGCGTCGTGTGATCGGCTTGGCGAAGGGCGAGGTCCAGCGCTGCTGGGCGTCCCAGTAGTCGAACCAGGCGGTGGCGGCCCGGACGCAGTTGCGGAAGGTCCGGAACACGGGAACGCCGTTGGGCGCCAGCACCTTCGAGTAGCTGTCCTCGAACAGCGGCGATCCCCACACCACGAAGACGGGCTTGGTCGTCGTGCGCTGCACGTCGACCAGGTCCTGGGTGAACCGGTCCGACATCGACGCCAGCGCGCCGGTGATGGGCACGATCACGGCGTCGATCTCGGGGTCGGCGACGATGGCGTCGAGGATCTTGCGACCACGCTCGTCGCCCGACGGCGCGCCGCCGCTGTCGACGGGGTTGGACACCCGGAGGTAGTCGGGGATGTGCGTGCGCAGCTCGGCCTGGGTCTTCTTGCGTCAGCGGCGCGAGGGTGAGACCGGCCTCCGCGCACAGGTCGGCCATGTGGGCGCCGGTGCCACCCGAGATCGAGTACACGCAGACGCGACGCTCCGAGGCGCGACCCGGCTTCGGGGCCACCGTGCGGCAGAACGACGGCGGCCAGCTCGGTCAGCTCGTCGAGGCCGTCGACGCGCACGATCCCGTACTGGCGGAACACGCCGTCGATCACGCGGTCGCTGCCGGTGAGGTGGCCGGTGTGGCTGGCCGCCATGGACCGGCCCTCGTCGGTCTTGCCGACCTTGACGGCCACGATCGGCACGCCGCGCGACATGGCCGCGTCGGCCGCCAGCTGCACGGTGCGGCCGTCCTTGAACCCCTCGACGTAGGCGGCGATCGCGCCGGTGGTCGGCTGCGCCGCGAACCAGGCGGCGAAGTCGGCGAACTCGAGGTCGACCTCGTTGCCGCACGGGGCCCAGTGCGACATGGCGAAGCCGACGTCCTGGGACTGGAAGACCGGGCGACCCTGGTGGCCGGACTGGGTGATCAGGGCCAGGCGCGGGCCGGGGTTGGACTCGTTGAAGGTCTCGAACGCGTTGAGGTTCGTGTTCGGGCCGAGCAGGTGGGTGTCGGAGGCCTCGACCAGCTCGGTCAGCACGCGCTGGCGCTCGATGCCCTCGCCGCCCACCTCGGCGAAGCCGGCGCCGAAGATCACGGCGAACTTGGCCTTGGCCGCGGCCACCTCTTCGAAGGCGGTCACGGCGTCGCCCACCAGGATCACGGCCAGGTCGACCGGGCCGCCGGGCACGTCGGCGATCGTGGGCACGCACACCAGGCCGTCGAGCTCGTCGCGCTTCGGGTTGACCGGCGTGACGGTGGCGCCGCGCGGCATCGGCCCAGGCCCGCAGCTTGCGCCACATGCCGGTGGCCGGTCGTCGGGGGGCGTCGGAGGCGCCGATGACGGCGACGCTGCGGGGTCGGAAGAAGGTCGTCGAGGTCGACCTCGCGCAGGCGGGTCGGCCGTCCGTTCAGGTCGGGCGCGGGGGCGAGGCCGGTGGCGGTCGTGGGCATGGCGTCGACAATACCTGACGTGTGTGTCAGGTAGCCTCCCGGCCATGGAGCTCCGCGAAGCGGTCATCGTCGACACCGTCCGCACGCCGATCGGCAAGCGCAACGGCGCCCTGGCCGGCTGGCACCCGACCGACCTGCTCGGCCACACCCTGCAGGGCCTGCTGTCGCGCACGGGCCTCGATCCCGAGCGGATCGACGACGTGATCGGGGGCAACGTCACCCAGGTCGGCGAGCAGGGCTGCAACGTCACCCGCAACGCGTGGGTCGCCGCCGGGCTGCCCCAGAGCGTGCCGGCCACGAGCGTCGACCGGCAGTGCGGCAGCTCGCAGCAGGCGATGCACTTCGCCGCGCAGGGCGTGATGTGCGGCGCCTACGACCTGGTCGTCGCCTGCGGCGTCGAGTCGATGACCCGCAGTCCCATGGCGTCGAACGCCACCGGTGGGGTCGGGCCGTTCTCCCCCGACTTCCTGGCCGCCTGCGACAACCAGCTGATGACCCAGTTCGAGGTGGCGCAGATCCTGGCCCGCCGCGAGGGCATCAGCCGCGAGGCGATGGACGCGCTCGCGGCCGAGTCGCACCGACGGGCCCACGAGAACTGGGAGAACGGGCACTTCGCGGCCGAGACCCTGCCCGTGCCCATCAAGGACGCCGACGGCACCACGACCGACGCCATCCTCGACCGCGACGAGGGGATCCGGCCCGAGTCGACGGTCGAGACCCTCGCCGCGCTCGGCCCGGCGGCCAAGTGGGACCTGGATCTGGCTCCCGACATCACCGCCGGCAACTCGTCGCAGATGTCCGACGGCGCCGCAGCCATGCTGATCGCCGATCGGGCCACCGCCGAGGCACTGGGACTGCCCATCCGGGCCCGGTTCGTGTCGTTCGCGGTCGGTGCCGACGACGCCGTCCTGGTGCTGTCGGCTCCGAACCCGGTCACGCGGCGGCTGCTCGACGCGCACGGGCATGACCGTCGACCAGTTCGACAGCGATCGAGTGCAACGAGGCCTTCGCCGCCATCGCACTGCGCTGGGCGGGCGAGTTCCTGCCCGACGGCGATCTCAGCCGCTTCAACCCGCGCGGCGGGGCCATCGCCATCGGTCACCCGCTCGGCGCGTCCGGCGTGCGCATCGCCACCACGCTGCTCGGCGATCTCGAGGCCACCGGCGGCCGGTACGGCTTCATGACGATGTGCGAGGGCGGCGGCCAGGCCAACGCCACCGTCATCGAACGCCTGGGCTGAGCCCGGCCCCGCCGGGGTCGGCTCCCTGTCGGGCGGCCGCCCGAGTGACGTGTCGGACCGCTCGACCTAGTCCGAGCGGCTCTGTTCGGACCGGAGGGTTCCAAACCGGCCCTCGGCTGGATAGGAATGAGAGCAACACCCTCTCGCGGGCCGCCGGCCCGGGAAAGCGCCTCCGATGTCTGCTACCTCTTTGGCCATCCGAGTCCTCGACCTCGACGACATGACCGTCGTCGGGCTCGACGGCGTCATGGCCGGCGAAGGCTCCGAGCGACTGGCCGGAGAGGTCGAGCGGGCCCTGTCCCGCCACGTCTCGACGATCGTGGTCGACCTGAGCCTGCTCGAATCGCTCGACGCCGAGGCCTCGGCCACGCTGGCCGACGCCACCCAGCACGCCCACGACCTGCACAGCCGGCTGGTCGTCCGTCAGCCGACGCCGTGCGCCAGAGCCGTGCTCGACCTGACCGGGACCTCAGCCGTGCTCGAGTTCGGCGACTGATCTCCGATCTCTGGGCCCGGCGATAGATCGCCGGGCCGCCTTCGGCATCCGGGTGTCGTCGGGTGCGCTGCTTCGCTCTGCTCCGCAGCGAGGTCAGGACACCTAGTTCCGGGGCATCTTGATCGCCTTGTCGGCGATGATGTTCTTCTGCACCTCGGTGGTGCCGGCGCCGATCGACGTGTAGCGCTGGAAGACGTAGAGCCGGTTCCAGGCCCCGCCGTCGACCGCACCCGGCGCCCCCCTCGAGGCCAGCGCATCCGGCCCGAGCAGGTCGATGGCCAACTCGGCCAGGGTCTGGGCGAGGTACGACCACTGGAGCTTGGCCAGCGGCACCTCGGGCCAGTTCTTCTCGTTGCGCAGGATCTTGGACAGCGCGCGGTAGTTGAGCAGCTTCGTGTACTCGATGCGCGTGTGCGCGTCGGCGATGCGCGTGCGCAGCGTCGGGATCGTCGAGCGCCGCCGGGTTCACCGAGCGGGCCAGGTTGACCATCGAGTCGAGGTCGGCGCGCATGCCGATGGCCAGGCCGGCGGTGCCGACGCGCTCGGACCCGAGCGTGCCCATCGCGACCATCCACCCCTCGCCTTCGCCACCGAGGCGGTTGGCGATCGGGCACGCGGGCGTCGTCGAAGAAGATCTCGCAGAACATCTCCTCGCCGGTGATGTCGCGGATGGGCCGGACGGTCGATGCCCGGCGCCTCCATGTCGACGATCAGCGCGGTGATGCCCTCGTGCTTGCGCCTCTCGCTCGATGGCGTCGGGATCGGTGCGCACGAGGAACAGGCCCCACTTGGCGATGTGCGCGCTCGAGATCCAGATCTTCTGCCCGTTGAGCACGTAGTCGTCGCCGTCGGCGACGGCCAGTGGTGCGGAGGTTGGCCAGATCGCTGCCGGCCTGCGGCTCGCTGAAGCCCTGGCACCAGTGGTCGTCGGCGTTGAGGATGTTGGGGATCCAGCGGTCCTTCTGCTCGTCGGTGCCCCAGCGGATGATCATCGGGCCGATCTGCCACAGGCCGTTGGCGTTGTAGATGCCGGGCGTGCGGTAGCGCGCCATCGTCTCGGAGTAGATGACGTTCTGGGTGACCGTCGCGTCGCGGCCGCCCCACTCGGCCGGCCAGGTGATGGCGGCCCACCGACCGGTGTTGAGCGTCCGCTGCCAGGCCCGGCGGCGCTCCATCTGCGAGAGGATCCCGCCGCCACCCGCCGGCGCCGGCCGAGTCGTCGCCTTCGTCCGGCCTTCGTCGCTCGGCGCTCGCGGTCTCGTCCTCGGACCACTCGGCGAGGAACTTGGGCAGGTGCTCGTCGAGCCAGCTCGACCAGCTCGGCGCGGAAGCGCCTCGTCCTCGTCCGTGTAGGAGAAATCCATCGTCGGCGAGCGTAGCCGCGGGCCGAGAAACCTGACAGCCGTGTCAGGTAGCGTCCCGGCGTGGAGTTCACCCTGACGACGACCAGCAGACCCTGCAGCAGACCGTGCGGGCCATGCTGGCCGAGCAGGCGCCGTCGTCCTACGTGCGCGAGATGGTGGCCGACGACCGCGCCGTGACCGATGCGCTGTGGGACCAGATGGTCGAGCTCGGCTGGGTCGGGTTGTTGGTCCCCGAGGCGCAGGGCGGGGCCGGCATGGGCCTGCTCGAGATGATGGTCGTGCTCGAGGAGATGGGTCGGCTGCCGCTGCCCGGGCCCGTTCCTCTCGTCGGCCGTGCTGGCCACGCTGGCGGCGCGGGGCCTCGGGCTCGACGACCGGCTCGCCTCGCTCGCCACCGGCGCCACCCGCGGCACCGTCGCGATCGACGAGGAGGGCCACGGCGACGTCATCGACCGCATGCGCACCCGCGCCTCGCGCAAGTCCGGCCAGTGGCGGCTGCGCGGCACCAAGTCGGTCGTGCTCGACGGCCACACCGCCGACTGGGTGCTGGTGCCGGCGCGCACCCAGCAGGGGATCGGCACCTTCCTGATCGAGTCGCCCCGACGCCGAGCTGTATCCCGGCGCTCGACGTGACCCGCCGCATGGCCCGCCTCGAGCTCGCACGACGCTCGCGGCCGAGCCGGTCGGACCCGACGGTGACCACACCGAGATCTGGAAGCGGGTCGTCGACGACGCCGCCGTCGCGCTGTGCGCGGAGACGCTCGGCTCGATGCAGCAGGCCTTCGACCTCGCCGTCGAGTACGCCAAGGTCCGCGTGCAGTTCGACCGGCCGATCGCCACCTTCCAGGCCATCAAGCACAAGGCGGCCGAGATGCTCGAGCGCATCGAGCTGTCGCGGGTCGGCATCCACTACGCGGCGTGGACCTCGGATGCCGACGAGCCCAACCGGGCCGAGGCGGCGGCCATGGCCAAGGCGTTCGTGGGCCGCGCCGCCAACGAGGTGTGCGGCGAGGCCATCCAGATCCACGGCGGCGTCGGCTTCACCTGGGAGTGCGACGCCCACCTGCACTACCGCCGGGCCAAGGCCAACGACCTGCTCCTGGGCTACCAGGGCACCTGGCGCCACAAGGTCGCCGACTCCTATCTGACTTCCTAGCCCTCCGGTCGCAGGCTCCCTGCGGGCGCTTCGCCATCCGGGTGTCATCTCGCGAGCGGCTTCGCTCTGCTCCGCTCGCTATGCCCTCCGGTCGCGGGCAGCCCCGTCGGCCGCCTACGGCATCTGGGTGTCACCTCGTCTAGATCACCCCGTCGGCGGCGAGGCGCGTCGAGCTCGGGGTCGGTCAGGCCGAGCATGTCGGTCAGCACCTCGCGGGTGTGCTGCGCCGAGGCGGGGGGCGCCCGTCGGGACCGCTCGGGCTCGCCGACGAAGCGGGGGAACGCCGCCTGCTGGCGCATGGGGCCGAGGACCGGATCGTCGACCTCGACCAGGTCGTGGCGGGCGGCCATGTGCGCGTCGCCGGCGATGTCGGCGGCGAGTAGGCGGTCGCCACCGGCACGTCGTGGGCGATGGCCGCGGCCTCGACGTCGGCGGCGGTCCGCGCCGAGGTCCAGTCGGCCACGATGCCGTTGATCTCGTCGGAGCGCGCGGCCCGGTCGGCCAGGACCTGCGAACCGCGGATCGTCGACCAGGTCGGGACGCTCCATGGCGGCGCACAGCCGGGCGAAGTTGGCGTCGCTGCCCGCGACGAGGCAGACGTAGCGACCGTCGGCGGTGGGGTAGTTGTCGAGCGGGGCCGAGTTGGCCAGGCGGTTGCCCTCGCGTTGGCGGACGGTGCCCGAGGCGGTCGTAGGCGGCGATCGTCCATTCGAGGATCCGCAGGACCGACCCGTAGAGCGCGGCGTCGATCACGGCACCGGTGCCGGTGGCGGAGGAGCCCGCATCGCGCCGGTAGAGCGCGGCGAGCGCGGCCTGTGCGGCGAACACGCCGGTCAGGTAGTCGCTGGTGGTCACGCCCGGACGCACCGGTGGACGATCCGGGTAGCCGGTCAGGTTGAGCAGCCCGCCGTAGCCGATGCCCAGGCGGTCGAGCCCGGGCCGCTGCGCGTAGGGCCCGTCCTGGCCGAAGGCCGAGATGCGCACGAACACCAGGCGGGGATCGCAGGTCGGAGGGCGCCAGCTTCCAGCGCTCGAGGGTGCCGGGGCGGAAGTTCTCGCACACCACGTCGCTGGTGGCGGCCAGCCGGCGCAGCAGGTCCTGGCCCTCGGGCCTGCGCAGGTCGAGCGTGACGCTCTTGCGACCCCGACCCTCGACCGCCCAGAACAGCGAGTAGCGATCGCCGTCACCTGCCGGTCGCCGGGGCGACGAACGGGCCGATCTCGCGCATGAAGTCGCCGGTGCCGGGTTGCTCGATCTTGATGACCTCGGCGCCCTGCTCGCCCAGCAGTCCGGCGCAGAAGGGCGCGGCGATGCGCGTGCCCAGGTCGAGCACCCGCAGTCCGGTGAGCGGCCCGGTGGAGCCGCGTCACGCGGGGTCGCCGGGCGGCCGGTGTCGGCTCGGGCCGGTCTGCTCGCGACGCACGTGATCCATGCCGCCGACGGCCCGGTCGGCGGCCAGACCGAGCGCGGTGTCGGTGTTCGAGACGAACTGGTGGACCATGAAGTGGTGGCGCCACGAGTCGCGCTGGCCCATGCGGTCGACCGTCGCGTTGATCGACGCCTTGACGGCCTGCGCGGTCACGGGTGGGACCAGCGCCACCTTGCGCGGCCATCGCGTCGGTGGCGTCGGCCAGCTCGTCGCGGCTGACGACCCGGTTGACCAGGCCCAGGCGTTCGGCGTCGGCCGCGTCGAGCGTCTCCGCGCACAGCAGGAACTCCTTGGCCTTGCGCGGCCCCAGCTCCCACGGCTCGACCAGCAGCTCGACGCCGGCGCCGGACATGCGCAGGACCGGGTTCGAGAAGCGGGCGTCGTCGGCCGCGACGATCAGGTCGCACATGCACGCCAGCATCAGTCCGGCCGCCGAGCATGCGCCCTGCACCGCGGCGATGGTCGGCTTGGCGAAGTCGTGGATGCGCACGCAGCGGTCGAAGTACATGACCTGCTCGTGGTGCAGCTTGCCCTCCGGGGTGGCCCGCATGGCCGCCCACGGCTCGGTCGCCTCGAACAGCTCCTTGAGGTCGTGGCCGGCGCAGAAGTGCTTGCCCTCGGCGGCCAGCACCACCACCCGCACGTCGTCGTCCGCCTCGGCCAGGTCGAACGCCCCGTCGAGCTCGTCGATGAGCTGGGCGTTGAGCGCGTTGGCCGCCTCGGGCCGCCGCATCGTGATCGTGGCGACCGTGCCGTCGGCTCCGGTCTCGTAGGACAGCGCGGCGAAGCGGGGAGCGGTGGTCACGGAGCGGCCTTTGCGGTTGGTTCGCGCGGCAGGCCGAGCACGCGCTCGCCCACGATCGTGCGCTGGATCTCGTTGGTGCCGGCGAAGATCGACGCGGCCTGGTAGTAGAGCCACGACCGCTGCCATTCGCCGTCGCCCGGGTTGTCGTCGGCGCCGGTCGAGCCAGCGCGGCGGCCGGACCGAGCACGTCGAGCGCCAGCCGGTGCAGTCGTTGGCTCATCTCGGACCAGTACAGCTTGAGCGTCGACCCCTCGGGCCCGACGGGCTGGCCCGCCTCGAGCCGCGACAACGATCGCCAGTTGTGCAGCTGGAACAGCTTCACCTCGACGAAGGCCTCGGCCAGGCGTTGCGCCGTGCGGTGGTCGTCGAAGCCCGCCTTCGCCGACGCCAGGCGCAGCAGCTCGTCGAGGTGCTGGACGTGGATGACGAGCTGGCGCGGGTTGGTGCCGCGCTCGTGGGTGAGGGTCGACGACGACACCCGCCAGCCGTCGTCGACTGCGCCGATGACGCAGTCGTCGGGCACGAACACCTCGCTCAGGAACACCTCGTTGAAGTCCGACTCGCCGGTGAGCTGGCGCAGCGGCCGCACGTCGACGCCCGGGCGCCCGCATGTCGACCGCGAAGGCGGTGATGCCGGCCTGTTTGCGCACGTTCGGATCGGTGCGGGCCAGGCACAGGCCCCAGTCGGCGAACTGGGCGTAGGACGTCCACACCTTCTGGCCGTCGAGCAGCCAACCAGGCCCGCTCGCCCGATCGGATCCGCCGGCCTCGACCCGCACGGCGCGGGTGGTCAACGAGGCGAGATCGCTGCCGGCGTCGGGCTCGCTGAAGAGCTGGCAGAACAGGATGTCGGCTCGCAGGATCGAGGGCAGCCAGCGCTGCTGCTGCTCGTCGGTCCCGTGGGCGAGCAGCGTCGGTCCGACCAGGTTGACCCCGATGCGACCCACCAGCTCGGGGGCGCGGGCGCGAGCCAGCTCCTCCTGCACCACGTAGTGGGCCGAGCGCGCCGGCGCCCGCGGCCGCCGTAGCTCTCGGGCCAGGTCACGCCCACCCAGCGCCCCTCGGCCAGCTGGTGCTGCCACGCACGCCCGAACGTCACCTCGTCGTCGAGCGAGGCGAAGCGCGGGGGCAGGCCGGTGCCGTACTCCCAGGGCAGGTGCTCCCGCAGCCACGACCGGCACTCGATCCGCAGCTGCTCCTGCTCTGCGGTCGGAGTCAGGTCCACGCCGCCATCGTAGATGACCCATCTCGGAGATGACACGAGCGTCAGGTACGCTCGCCGCCCGTGGACTTCGAGTTCTCGGACGATCAGCAGGACCTGGCCGCGGCCGCCACCGATCTGCTCGCAGGGCCGATCGTCGATCCCGGTGGTGCGGGCGGCGATGGAGCGCGAGGGGTGGCGCGACGATGCGCTCTGGTCCGCGATGGTCGAGCAGGGCTGGTGCGGCCTCGCCGTCGACGATTCGCTCGGTGGCGTCGGGCTCGGCTGGGTCGAGGCGGCCGTGGTGCTCGAACAGGTCGGGGCACACGTCGCCCCCGCGCCGATCCTCGGCCAGCTGGTCGCACTCGAGTTCCTGGCCGGCACCGAGTGGGGACCGGCGCTGGTGGGCGGCGAGTCGATCGCCACCGTCGCGCCGCGACTCGACGAGCCGGTCGTGCACGCCCCCGAGGCGGACGTCGTGGTGGTGCCCGAGGACGGACGGCTGGTGGCGATCGACCTCCGTGGCCGTCGTCCCGCGGCCGAGCCGGCGATGGACCTGACCCGCACCCTGGGCTGGTTGCGGTCCGACTCCCTCGACGGCGCCCCCCGCCTCGACCTCGGCGGTGCCGATGCGATCGTCCGTCATCTCGACGTGGCCTCGGTGGCGTACTCGGCCGAGCTGCTCGGCCTGGCCCAGCGTGCGCTCGACCTGTCGGTCGCCTATGCCCGCGACCGGGTGCAGTTCGGACGGCCGATCGGCAGCTTCCAGGCCGTCAAGCACCGTTGCGCCGACATGCTGGTCGATGTCGAGGGCATGCGATCAGCGGTCTACTGGGCGGCGTGGTGCGTGGCGGCGGGCGACCCCGACGCGTCGGTGGCGGCGTCGACGGCCAAGTGCTGGTGCAGCGACGCGGCCTCACGCGTGATGGCCTCGGCCCTGCAGGTGCACGGCGGCATCGGCTTCACCTGGGAGCACGACATCCACCTCTACCTCAAGCGCGCGCACCTCGACGGGCTGTCCTTCGGCGACGGCACCTTCCACCGGGCCCGCCTGGCCGAGATGCTGCGCGCGAAGGTCGAAGCGGGCGACTCGGTCATCTGAGCTTCGGGGACCGTCAGGGCGTGTCGCGGGCCTGTCGGATGAAGTCGAGGGTGCCGGCCATGAACGTGTCGATGTCGGCCGTCTTGAACTCGGCCACGCCCTTCATGTCGGGCGTGTAGGTCTCGAACGGGTCGCCGAGCATGGCGTCGCAGATGGCGGCCGCCACCGTCGTCGGCGGTTCGAGCGGGCCGTGGTACGGCGCCGGATCGTTGTCCGGCTGGTCCCAGATCTCCGTGTCGATGGCGCCGGGGGTGATGAGCCGGACGTCGACGCCCGTGGTCCACAGATCCATCGCCATCGACTCGGACCAGCCGCTGAGCGCGAACTTCGAGGCGCAGTAGGCCGCCTCGTTGAGGATCCCGAGCCGGCCGCCGAGGCTCGACACGTTCACGATCACGCCGGCGTCGCGCTCGAGCATCCTCGGCAGCACGGCGAGGCCGAGCGCGACGGGGGACAGGAAGTTCGTGCGCATGACGGCATCGACGGTGGCCACGTCGAGCCGGCCGACCGAGCGACGCATGGGCCGGGCCGCGTTGTTGACGACCGCATCGAGGTGGCCGAGCTCGTCCCACGCCTCGAGCGCGATCGCGGCGGCGGCATCGGGATCGGAGAGGTCGACGGCCCAGCGCCGGTGCGATCCGGCCTGGCCGGCCGCGTCGCACGCCTGCAGGACCTGGTCGAGGCGGTCGGCGCGACGGGCGACGAGGCCGACGACGGCGCCGCGCTCGGCCAGCATCGGACCCAGGGCGGCCCCGATGCCCGCCGACGCCCCGGTGACCAGCACGCGGGCGCCGTCGAGGGTCGCCAAACCGCTCATGGTCTCGGCGCTGCGCTCGTCGGAGCGTCCACCGGCGACAGCGTCGACACCGCTGCTGCCGCGGCTTTCGTCACCGCGGCCAGAGCAGGTCGTCGGTCGTCACGCCCATGAGCTGCTCGGCCTGGGTGACGTCGTCGCCGTCGAACACGCCCGAGATCCGGTCGCGAAGGTCGTCGACGTCGTCGACGGACGCGCCGACCAGCGCGGCGCCGACCCGATCGAGCGTGTCGGGGGGCGACACGTGCATGTCGCCGGCCATCATGGCGGCCACGATCCGATGGTCGGCGTCGACGCGCCAGGCCGGCTCGGACGAGCTTGCGGCCCTTGTGGTTGGCCAGCCCCACCCCGCTGCCGGCCGGGGCTTCGGCCCGGAACCGGTCCGACGACACGCGCCGGACCATCTCGGGATCGCCGACCCGCGCCGAGCCCTTGCTCACGCCCTTGCGCTCGCCCTCGGTGAGCTCGGAGCGCACCCACTCGATGCCGGCGGCGGCCATCGCCGCGACCATCGCGTCGCGAAGGTCCTCGTAGGCCACCGGCCGGCCGGCCACCTCGTCGGCGGTGCAGACGTACTCGGACATGTCCTTCACGAGCTTGTCCTTGAACTTGTCCTCGGGCACGCGGACGACCTCGAGGTAGGTCGTGAGATCGGGCCGGTGCAGGTTGAGGAAGCCGCCGATCGAATCGCATCCGACGACGTCCTGCGCGGTGAGCGCGCCCAGCTTGCGGCCGTGCCACCGCAGGTCGGACGAACCTTCGAACTGCACCTCGGCCAGCCCGACTCGGTCGAGCGCGTCGCTGATCACCGTCTGGAACCGGCGCAGCTGGTCGTCGAGGCCGGCCGATCCGCTCGTGTCGTCGTAGCCCTTGGGCAGCAGGATGCCCCACATCATCGTGGCCTCGCGCTCGTAGTACGCGGTGCCGCCGCCGTAGAACTGGCGCCGCACGACATCGACGCCCAAGCTCGGCGCAAGCGTGCGAGGTCGAGGGTCGAGTCGACGTCGTCGAACCACCCGACGTTCATGTGGGTGCTGCCCCACACGCTCGTCTGCACGGTGGGCTCGCCGTCGGTCATGACCGAGCGCACCAGCACGGGCATGACGGACGCGTTCTCGTAGGGCCCCTGCCGGTCCAGGTCGAGCCAACGCCATCGTTCGCTCACGTGCGCACGTTAGCTGACACGCACGTCAGGTTTCGGGCCCGAAGAGCCCGTGATCCGGGTCGAGCGAGGCCGACGCGACTGCCGCGCCTCCGTCCGGGCGGTCAGGGCGTCGTTGGGTAGGGGGACGTGTACCGGCGCACCCAGGTGCGGCCGCCGTCGGTGGTGGCGAAGAGGGCCGCGTGCCCCGTCGTGTCGGGGTTGCCGTCGTCGCCGGTCGCGAAGCCCGCGGTTCCGGTGACGAAGTCCATCTGGGGATAGCCGTTCGAGGTCGCGTCCACCGCGGTGGACCACGAGCGACCACCGTCGTAGCTCGCCTGGATCCACCAGGGCTCGTTGCCCAGGAAGACACCGACGTCGGTGGCTGCCAGGCTCACCGGCGAGCCGATGCTGAGGTCCTCGGTGCAGTGGACCCTCGGTGGCCCGGGCGGCATCGGGCACTGGAACGCCAGGTTCCATGATCGGCCGCTGTCGCCCGAGCGGTAGAGCGCCTTGCCCACATGGCCCGCCTCGCCCTGGCCTTCGCAGAGCAGCCAGACCTCACCGTTCGGCGCGACCGCGACCTCGCTGGCGAGACCGAACGGCCCGTGGCACGGCGACGGGCGCGATGTCCAGGTGCGGCCTCCGTCGGCCGTCGCGGCCAACGCGGCCGGTCCGGCGGCATAGCCGACGGTGGCATTCGCCCGCGCCAGGGACGTGGCGCGGGGCACGTGGCCGACGGGTCGGAGGGTGTGGAAACCGTCGACGGACGAGAGCACTGTCCCCGCCTCATCGGCATCGAGGAGCCACACGTCGTCACCGATCGCGCTGACGGCGACCGGTGAGTACGGCACCGTCGACCAGGTGCGGCCGCCGTCGTGGGTGACGTAGGCGCGGGCTCCTGAAGCGTTCCACACGATGCCGTCGACCTTCGTCGCGAAGGTGAGCTCGTCTCCGAGGCGCTCACGGTCGGGAACGGCGGCACCGAGCGGCCCGAAGGTCTGGCCACCATCGTGGGTCGCGGCAACCTGCTCGGTGCAGGGGCCGACTCTTTCGCGTTGGCAGACGTGCTCGAGCACGAAGCCGTCGGACGCGTCGACGAACGAGACGTCGAAGAGCGAAACCGTCACCGGCGGTGGGGGCGCGCTCGACGGCGTCGTCGATGACTTCGGGCCGGTCGTCGGACTGATCGTCGTCGACGAGCCGGTCGAGACGCGCTCGGAGGAGCGCCCGGGCACGAGCACGACCGCGACCAGCGCGACGGCGAGGGCGCCGACCACGCCTCCCGCGAGCTGCTGCGCTCGGCGGCGGCGGCGCAGCTGGGTGGTGCGCTTTTGGATGTCGGCGAACGAGGGGGCCGGGCGCGTCTCGGCCGCGACCCGCTGACGTCCGGCGTCACGCAATCGGCTCATCGAGCACCTCCGTGGGATCGAGATCGGGACCGAGGGTGCGGGCCAACGAACGCCGGGCGGCGGCGAGGGTCGACGCGACGGTGCCTCGGCGCACCTTCATTGCCGCGGCCACGCCGGCTTCGGGCAGGTCGGCCACGTACCGGAGCACCACCGCGGTGCGCTGGCGCTCGGGCAACGCCGCGACGGCCGCCCACAGCTCATCGTCGGGATCATCGGGTGGCCGCACCGGCGGCTCCGCGGCTGAGGGAGCAGCGGGCTCGCGGGCCGCCCGGCGACCCGACCGACGCAGCTCGTTCAACGCGACCCGGTAGAGCCATCCGCCGGGCGAGGCCATGTCATGGACACGCGGCCAGTGCAGCAACGCCCGGGCGAAGGCCTCGTCGGTGGCGTCCGCCGCGAGGTCCGGGCGTCCGCACAGGGTCGTGAGCGTGGCCAGCACCACCCGGTGCTGAGCCCGATACCAGTCCTCGAATGCCTCCCGGCTCCGCTCGTCCACCTCGCGTGCCTCCCGCACCATCAAGCCACGGCGGTCCAGAGATGTTCAGTGCCGGCTCGGAAAAACCCCGAAACTGGGCGCAGAAATGGGCCGGAACCTGCACGCAAAGATGCCCGGTTTCGCAAGCGAGCGGGGCGGGGTGGGGAGGGAGGCCGCTTCAACCGCCGCCGGGGTAACCGCCACCGCCGTAGGCAGCGTCGAGCGCGTCGTAGTCGATCGGCCAACCGTTGCGGGGCAGCGGCTCATCGCGGAACACGATGGACTTGGGCTTCTTGTACGAGGCGATCCGGCTCTTCACGTGGTCGATGAGCTCGGCTTCGGTCACGCTCTGGTCGTCGTTGCAGCACGACGACGGCGAGCACCGACTGGCCCCAGGTCTTGTCGGGCACGCCGATGATGGCGGCTTCGCGCACCGCGTCGTGGGCGTTGAGCGCGGCCTCGACCTCGGCGGGATAGATGTTCTCGGCCGCCGACTTCACGATGCGACCCTTCGGTCCCACGAAGCTGAGCGATCCGTCGGCCTCGCGACGGCCGAGGTCGCCGGTGTGGTGCCAGCCTCCGGCCTGGCGGCGAGCGGTCTCGTCGGGCCGGTTGCGGTAGGCGCTCATGACCTGCGGGCCGCGGGCCGCGATCTCGCCGGTCTCGCCAGGGGGGACCTCGTTGCCGTCGGGATCGAGCAGTCGCACGGCGACGACGGGCGACGGCCGGCCCGAGTTGCCGATGCAGGCGCCGCCCAACGCGTTGAAGGTGAGCATGCCGGTCACCTCGGTCTGGCCGAAGCCGGCCGGCCGCGTGGTCCATGGCGAGTCGTCGACCGTGACCATCGCGTTCCACTCGGGCTTGCCCCCGAAGGTTCGCAGACTCGACAGGTCGTAGCGACCGTCGGCGTTGACCTCGAGGATCTGGTCGATGGTCGGCGGCATGACGAACGCGCCCGTGCAGTGCTCGGCTTCGATGACGCGGCACAGCTCCTCGGCGTCGACCCGCGGTGTGAAGACGTTGACACCGCCGAAGACGTAGGTCGCGAGCGTCGTCATCAGGGTGGCGATGTGGAACATCGGGCCGCAGTTCAGGTACACGTAGCCGGCGTCGACGCGCTGGAGGTTGGCCATCATGAGCGACTGGGTCAGCACCGCCTGCTGGCTGAGCAGCGCGCCGTTGGGCCGGCCGGTGAAGGCAGCGGTGTAGAGCATGAGCGCGGGGGTGGCGGGGTCGATGTCGAGTCCCGGGTCGGCGGGCGAGCCCGAGGCCACGAACGCCTCGTAGCCGTCGGGATCGTCGGCGGCGGTGTCGTGGCGGAGCCAGCGGCCCGGCGACCCGGCCTGCTCACGGGCGGCGCGCACGGTGTCGCCCACCTCGGCGTCCTGCCAGATCGTGACGGCTGGGTTCGAGTCCCCGATCACGAAGGCCATCTCGTCGGCACTCTGGCGCCAGTTGACGATCCCGCACACCGCGCCGATCTTGGCTACCGCAGCGAGACACTCCATGATCCGGTGGCTGTTCTGTCCCATCCACAGGACGACGTCGCCGGCTCCGACGCCTGCCGCCGTCAGCGCGTTGGCGAGCTGGTTGGCGCGGTCGTCGAACTGGGGCCAGGTGAGGCGTGTGTCGCCGTCGACGGTGGCCGGGCGATCCGGGTAGCTGCGCCGGTGCTCGCGGTGGACATCGGCCAACGAGAACGAGTGCAGGAGGTCCATGCGGTCATGTTCGCACGCCGGACCTGACACGTGTGTCAGGTCCAGGGGCGCGGTTGGATAACGTGGCCGCATGAGCGACGTGCCCCGCCACGACATCCCGAAGCGGGGCCGCAGCGGCTTCGTCATGAACGGCGACGCCCAGGTTCACTACCTCGAGTGGGGCCACGCCGGCATGCCGGCGGTCCTGTGCCTGCACGGCGGTGGGCAGACCGCCTACATGTACGAGGAGCTCGGCGCCGCGCTCGGGTCCCGCGCCCATGTGGTGGCACCCGACCTGCCGGCGCACGGCGACTCGGATTCGGTCGAGACGGCGTTCGGTCAGGAGGCCGCGTTGGCCGTCGAGTCCGGTGGGACCGAGGGCGTGTTCGCGATGCACCGCGTCCTGGCCGCTGCGGTCGAGCCGCTGCTCGACGAGTTCGGGCTCGACCGCTCCATCGTGGTCGGCGCGTCGCTCGGTGGCATGACCGCGCTTTCATTGGCCGGCGACATGGTCCCCGAGCGGGTCGCCGGGATCGTCCTGATCGACGTCGGGCACCGCCTCGAGCCCGAGGGCGTCCGCAAGATCGTCGACTTCATGACCGCGCACGAATCCTTCGCGTCACTCGACGAGGCGGCCGCGGCGATCGCCGAGTACCTGCCGCAGCGTCGCAGCCCGAACCCGGCTTCGCTGTCCCGCAACCTGCGCCAGCGCGACGACGGCCGGTGGGAGTGGAAGCACTCGGTCGGCAAGCGGGTCCGTGAGCGCCAGGCGGCCGGGGTCGACGTGCCCCATCCCGCCGAGCACCTCGACCAGGTCACCGAGGGACTGGCCGACTCGGCCGCCAAGCTCACCTGCCCCGTGCTCATCCTGCGCGGCGAGCGCAGCGACGTGCTGTCCGACGAGGGCGCCGACGACCTGCTGCAGCTGATCCCCGATGCCCGCCTCGCCATCGTCGAGAAGGCCGGTCACCTGGCCGCCGGCGACAACTCGCGCTCCACCGTGTCGCTCATCACCGCCTTCGTCGAAGAGCTCGGCCTCGACGCCGGCACCTGGCGCTGAGTCGGTCCTCTCGAAACCGGGCGTGGAAACACGCGAAAACGCCACGCATAGATGCCCGGTTTGCGGGAGTGCGGTGTCAGTCGGGGGGGACGAGGTCGCGCTTGAGGACCTTGCCGGTGGCGTTGCGGGGGAGCGCGGCCACGAACCAGATGCGCTTGGGGACCTTGTAGTCGGCCAGGCGCTCGGCGCAGAACGCACGCAGCTCGTCGGCATCGATCTCGACGCCTGCCTGCGCCACGACGAACGCTCCGACGTCCTCGCCGAGCACGTCGTGGGGCACGCCGACGACGGCGGCCTCGAGCACGCCGTCGTGCTCGTACAGCGCACCTTCGACCTCGGTGGCGGCGATGTTGTTGCCGCCGCGGATGATGATGTCCTTGGCCCGCCCCACGATGTACAGGTAGCCGTCGTCGTCGAGGTAGCCGAGGTCGCCCGAACAGAGCCATTCGCCCGTCCACGTCCGCGCAGTGGCCTCGGGGTCGCGGTAGTACTCGCGGTGGTGCTCGCCGACACCGATCAGCACGTCGCCCGTCTCGCCGGACGGCCGCGGGTTTCCGTCGTCGTCCGCGATGCGGATCTCGGTCGGGGGCAGCGGCATGCCCACCGACCCCGGCCGCCGCGTGATCTCGCCGGGCGGCAGGTAGGTGAAGGCGGTTCCCGCTTCGGTCATCGAGTAGTTGTTGGTCACCATCGCGTCGGGCAGGCGCTCGGCGACGCGTCGGTGCAGGGTGGGCGGGAGAGGAGCCGAGCCGATCGACAGCAGCGTCAAGCTCGACAGATCCGCGCCGTCGAATCGCTCGTGGGCCAGCAGCAGCTGCACCATGGCGGGCACCAGGAAGGCCATGGTCGGCCGCCACTGCTCGACCGCGTCGAGCCACGGATCGGGGTCGAAGCGGGGTAGGTACAGGCCGCGCATGCCCATCTTCATCGGGTTGTAGATGAAGCTGATCCCGGCGAAGGTCGACAGCGGTGAGCAGTGGATCCAGGCGTCGCCGGTCCACCGGGGCTCGCTGTTGGCGATGATGTGGGTGTTGCGGTGCCGCACCGCCACCCCCTTCGGCAGGCCGGTGGTGCCCGACGTGTAGAGGATGTCGGCCAGGTCGCCGTCGTCGACGGGCACCTGGAACGTGTCGCCGTCCGACGACAGCGTCGAGCACCACGAGTCGTGGTCGGCCGCGTCGACGAGCAGTCGGAGGGGCTCGATGTCGGCCTGCGCGAGCGCGTCGTCCATCGTCGGGCGCAGGCGCTTCGAGCTGATGACCGCAACCGGCGCCGCGTGCCCGATGATCGTGGCCAGCTCACGGGCGGTCAGCCGCGTGTTGGTCGGCACCGCGACCGCGCCGGCCTTGTGGATGGCGGCGTAGCTGATGACCCAGCGGTCGAGGTGCTCGTTCTCGAGGTGCAGCGCGACGCGGTCGCCCCGGCCCACCCCCGATGCCGCGAGGCCGCGGGCCAGGCGGTTCGACGTCGTGTCCCAACGCGAGAACGTGAGGAGGTCCTTGCTGGCCAGCTGCGCGTACGCCGTCTCGGCGCCGTGGCTCTCGGCCATCCACCGCAGCTGGTCGACCTGGAGTGCCATGCTCGCCGTCCCGTCCCCGTCGTCGCCCGTGCCCTGGCCGGCTACTCGCCGAAACCGGTGACGGGCAGCTTGGATCCCCGCTCGCCGAACAGCTCGGCTCGGTGCGACTCGAGGTCGTCCACCGTCCACCGCCGGCCGCCGTTGTCGATGCGGCCCACCCGGCTCCACCCGGTCATCAGGTGGACCTTGTCGCCGTTCACCACCATCACCTGGCCGCTGACGTCCGCGGCTGCATCCGAGGCCAGCCACACCACGACGGGGGCGATGTTGGCCGGATCCCACTCGTCGAAGCCACCGTCCTCGGGCATCAGGCCCCCGAGCACGGTCTCGGTCATGCGGGTGCGCGCCCGGGGCGCCACTGCGTTGACGGTGACGCCGTACTTGCGCAGCTCACGGCCGAGCGTGACGGTCATGGCGGCGATGCCCGCCTTGGCGGTGGCGTAGTTGGCCTGCCCGACCAGCCCGTACAGGCCCGATTCGCTGGCGGTGTTGATGATGCGGCCGCTGACGTGCTCGTCGCCTGCCTTCGACCGATCGCGCCAGTGGATGCCGGCGAAGTGCGACGGGGCGAAGTGCCCCTTGAGGTGCACGCGGATCACGTCGTCCCACTGCTGCTCGGTCATCGAGAAGCTCATGGCGTCGCCGAGGATGCCGGCGTTGTTGACCAGGATGTCGAGCTGGCCGCGCCCGTCGACCACCGACGAGACGATCGACTCGGCGCCCACCCAGGTCGACACGTCGTCGGTGTTGGCCACCGCCGCGCCGCCGGCCGCGACGATCTCGGCGACGACCGCGGCCGCCGCGGCGGGGTCGACGTCGTTGACCGTGACGTGCGCACCCTCGTCGGCGAGCAGACGCGCCTCTTCCCGTCCGATGCCGCGACCGGCCCCTGTCACGATCGCGGCCTTGCCTTCCAGCCGTCCCATGCTGCGCTCCCTCGGACCCTTCGCCCTGCTCCGCGGGGACTCTAGCTGACGCCCGTGTCAGTCACCTGAGCCGCGCGGTCCATTCGCCGATGGACTCCTCGACCTACTCGTCGGCTTGCCCGTCGACTACTCGTCGGCTTGCTGGTCGACTACTCGTCGGCTTGCTGGTCGACTACTCGTCGACCAGGCGCTTGAGCTTGTACCCCGACCGCGGGAGCGTCTCCCGATCGAGGATCTCGACCGTCGAATCGATGCTCAGGCGCTCACGGATGGCGGCCGCCACCTTGGCGGCGAGGTCGGCCCGCGTGCCGGCGTCGGGCGCCCCGATGTCGGCGCCGACCTCGGCTCGGACGACCAGGGGCGTCGTCGCGCCCTGCGGGTTGACCACGACGAACTCGAGCGTCGGGGTGACCAGCTCGGCCACCGATGCCACCGCCTTCTCGAGGTCCGTGACCTGGAAGTGCACGCCCTGGCTGTTGAGCAGATCCTTGAAGCGGCCGCCCCAGAAGCCCATGCGGCTGGTCTCGCCCTGCGGGCAGTCCACCGCTGCGTCGATCATCGCGGCTTCTTCGAGGTCGTAGCGGACGAGGCCGTTGTCCCGGTCGAGGGTGGTCACCACGAGGTTGCCCCACTGGCCTTCGGGGACGTCGCGGCCGGTGGCCGGGTCGATCGCCTGGATGATGGCCCAGTCCTCGTGCAGGTGGGCCCCGTCGCAGGTCCGGTCGGGTCCGCCGATGTAGGCGTAGCACTCGAACCCGGCGGTCATCAGGGGCAGCAGGCCACGGCCGAAGCCGCCCATGGAGAACTGCGGGAAGCCGCAGTCCTCGACCAGGTCGACGCCCATCTTGGCCGCCACCTCCTGGAAGCGGTGCTGGCTCAGCGCCACCATCTGGACGTCGGGGTGGATGCGCTCCCAGGTGTGGATGCCCTGCTCGGCCAGCTCGTCGGTGTCCGGCGGGGACACCCACATGTTGAGCGCGCCGAAGTACTCGATCGAGCCGCCGAGCATCGGGCCGCCGCCGTACATGTAGGCGGGGTGGCAGTGGGTCACGACCTGGCCGGGCCGCCAGCCGTTGCGCCACCAGTTGCGCGCCGCGGACTCGTATTCGAGCCACAGGTCGTGGCGGGTGAGGATGGTCAGGGTCGGCGTGCCGGTGGTTCCGGTCGACTGGCCGATGCGGACGCAGTCCGACAGCGCGGTGAACCGGTAGTCGCCGAGCGGCGGGTGCTCGGTCTCGCTGTCGCGCAGCTCCTGCTTGCGCGTCACAGGGATGCGGTTCACGTCGTCGAGCTCGGTGATGTCGTCGGCGGAGGTGATGCCGGCCTGGTCGAGCTTGCGTTGGAACAGGGCCGCGTCGCCGTCGAGCACCTTGCCGACCAGCTCGCGCAGCCGGGTGAGCTGCAGCGCGCGCCGCTGTTCGGGATCCATGGCCTGCACCTCGGGATCCCAGAGCAGCTGATCGGTCGGGCGGCTGGGAGGTCCGATGACCTCGGCCCCGTAGCTCGGCATGATGCGGTCCCTTCGCGAAACGGCGGTCGGTGAGCCCGCACGATACATTTCAAACCTGACGCTCGTGTCAGTCGCGCGGCAACAGGGGGTGACGTGGCAACCGAGGTGACCGTCGGGATCGACATCGGCACCACCTCGGTCAAGGCCATCGCGGCCGACGGCGACGGCCGGGTCGTCGCGGCGAGCCGGGTGCCCTCACCCGCTGCTGGCCTCGCATGCGGGCGAGCTGGCCCACGACGCGAAGGTGGCCTGGCGCGACGGGGTCCGTGCCGCGCTGTCGGGCGTGCTCGACCAGGGCGACCTCGATGTGCGCGCCGTCGACGTCGCCGCCATGGTGCCGTCGCTGTGCGCGGTCGATGCGGACGGCGTCCCGATCTCGGACGGCATGCTCTACGGCGACGGCCGGGGGGCCGGTGGCGACCCCGATGCCGATCCGTCGCAGTCGGGCGAGCTCGTGCGGTTCCTCGGTTGGCTCGTGCGCGAATACGGCGATGCGGCGGGCTACTGGCCGGCCCAGGCGGTGGCCAACGCCGCGCTCGAGCGGCGTGGGTGCCATCGACACCACGGTGGCCATGACGACGCTGCCGCTGTTCGACTTCCACGGGTGGGACGCCGAGGTGGCCGACGGCGCGGGGCTCGACGACCTGGCCACGCTGCCCCGCATCGTCGTCGGTGCCGACCCGGTGGGCACCGTCGCCGCCGCCGGGGGCGCTCCGCTCGGCGGGGGCACGATCGACGCGCTGGGCGAGCAGCTGGTCGCCGGAGCCGACCACGACGGCGACGTGCTCGTCATCCTGGGTTCGACCCTGATCGTGTGGGCCGTGATCCCCGAGTGGCGCACCGCCGAGGGCGTGTGGACCGTTCCCCACACCGCCCCGGGCAAGGTGCTCATCGGGGGACCGTCGAACGCCGGTGGGCTCTTCCTCAACTGGGTCGACCGGCTGCTCGGTGCCGCGGGCGATCACCGGGCCGAGCTCGGGGGGCTGCCGGCCGATGCAGGGCGCGTGCCCGTGTGGCAGCCCTACCTGCGCGGCGAGCGGGTGCCGTTCCACGACCCGAGCCGTCGCGCCTCGGTGCACGACCTCGACATCGGACACGACGCGGCCGCGGTCCGCCGAGCGGCCTACGAGGCGTCGGGCTTCGCCACGAAGCACATGCTCGATCTCGGCGGCGTCGATCCGCGCCGCATCGTGGCGACGGGGGGAGGGGTGCGCGACGCGGCGTGGGTGCAGGCGTTGGCCGACGGCACCGGCCTGCCGGTCGATCTGGTCGCGGTTCCCGAGGGAGGCGCGCTCGGCGCCGCCTGGCTGGCCCGCGTGACCGCAGGGCTCGAGCCGCTGGGATCGATCGGCGGCAGGGCTGGGCCCGGACCGCGCCGCCGCGTCGAGCCCGAGGCTCGCGCCCTCGCTCCGGTGGCCGAGCGCTACGCGCGCTACCGCGAGCTGGCGGGATGAGCGGGATCGAGATGCGGGGAGGAGCGAGATGAGCGGACCCGGCGTCGGATCGCCGAGCCCGGGCCTGTTGCCCGAGCCCGAGGCGGCACGCGTGCGCTTCACCGTCATCTCGGTCGACGACCACCTGGTCGAGCCACGGCACCTGTTCGAGGGCCGCGTGCCCGCGGCGATGGCCGACCGGGCCCCGTACGTCAAGACCACCTCGAAGGATCGCGAGATCTGGGTGTTCGACGGGCAGGCCTATCCGCAGGTCGGGCTGAACGCCGTCGTCGGGCGCAGCAAGGACGAGTCGCCCATGGAGCCGGTGCGCTTCGACCAGATGCGTCGCGGGCTGCTGGGATCCCGACGCCCGCCTGGCCGACATGGACCTGGCCGGCATCTGGGCGTCGGTGAACTTCCCGAGCCAGATCACCGGTTTCTGCGGCACGGTCTACTCGCAGTGCTCCGATCCCGACCTGGGCCTGGCCTGCGTGCGGGCGTGGAACGACTGGTTCTTCGAGGAGTGGTGGTCGCCGCACCCCGAGCGCTTCGTGCCCATGGGCATCACCTTCCTGGCCGATCCCGAGTCTGGCCGCGGCCGAGATCCGGCGCAACGCGGCGCGGGGCTTCCGGGCCGTCAGCCTGCCCGAGCAGCCGCACCGACTCGGCTACCCGTCCCTGCACTCGGGATGGTGGGATCCGGTGCTCGAGGCGTGCGTCGACACCGGCACCGTCGTGTGCCTGCACGTCGGGCAGCTCGGGGATGATGATCGAGCAGGCGCTCGACGGCCCGCTGGTCGAGATGGCCGCCACGTTGTTCTCGTCGCTGTCGCTCACGGCCTGCGTCGACTGGCTGTGGTCGGGGGTGCCGCTGCGATACCCCGACCTGCGGATCGCCATGAGCGAAGGCGGCATCGGGTGGGTGCCGATGCTGGCCGACCGACTCGACTACGTCCACGGCTGGTCGGGCCACGGCCGCCAGGCCTGGCCGTCGACCGAGCTCACGCCGACCGAGGTGCTGCTGCGCAACTTCTGGTTCTGCTCGCTCGACGATCCGTCGATCTGGCCGATCCGCGACCGCATCGGCGTCGATCACATCATGGTCGAGGTCGACTACCCGCACGCCGACTCGACCTGGCCCGACACCCAGGACTTCCTGGCCGACGCGCTTGTCGGGTCTGCCGGTCGACGACCAGCGCCGCGTCTGCCATGCCAACGCGGCCGCGCTGTTCCGACCATCCGCTGCCCGACCGCCCGCTGCCGGGCCCCGCAGGGGTGTGACGGTGCACATCCGCAGTCGACCGCGACCGCTGCATCGGGTCGGGCAACTGCTCGTTCTACGCCGAGTCGACCTTCGAGCTCGACGACGAGCTCAAGGCCGTCGTGGTCGCAGGCGCGGCCGAGGGCGCCCTCGACGCGGCAGGCGACATCCGCGCGGCGGCCGAGGGCTGCCCCGTGAACGCCATCATCATCTCGACCAGCGTGGGAGAAGACGTCTAGTGGGCCTGGCCATCGGTGACGAGCACGTCGAGCTGGCGGCGACCGTGCGGCGGTGGGTCGAGTCGCGCCAGATCCTGCGCGCGGCCGCGGGCGACGCTCGACGCCGCCGCCGACGAGCTGCCCCAGTTCTGGGACGAGCTGGTCGAGCTCGGCTGGCTCGGGTTGGCGGTGTCCGAGGCCAACGGCGGCCAGGGCTACGGCGTGGCCGAGCTGGCCGTCGTGCTCGAGGAGCTGGGACGGGCCGCCCTGCCCGGCCCGTGGCTGTCGACGGTGGTCGCCGCGATGGCGCTCGACCGATGGGGGACCGACTCGACCGCGACGCGCACCGTCGTCGGGGGCGCACCGACCGGGCTCGGTCTGGGGGCCGGGCTTCGGCGAGTGGACGGCACGATCTCGGGGCAGACGAGTGCCGTCTGGGGCGGCGCGGCGGCCGAGTGGTTCCTCCTGCGGGTCGACACCGCCGAGGCTGACGAGCCGGCCGGGTCCGAGTGGTACCTCCTCGGGGCCGACCAGGTGTCGCGACGCGCCCTTCCGAGCTTCGACGCCACGCGCCGGCTCGTCGAGATCACCGTCGACGGCGTGGCCGCCGACGCGCCGCGCCGCCTGGCCGCCCGAGGCCGACGTGCGCCGGCTGGCCACCCTGCTGGCCGGGGCCGAGGCGCTCGGCGTGGGCGACTGGTGCGTGTCGACCGCGGCGGCCTACGCGGCGGAGCGGGTGCAGTTCGGGCGGCCGATCGGGCAGTTCCAGGCCGTCAAGCACCGGTGCGCCGACATGCTCGTGACGCTCGAGATGGCGCGCGCCGCGGTGCTGGGACGCGGCCCGCGCGTTCGACGAGGTCGGCGTGAGCGGTGGCGGGGCCAGCCTGGCGGTCGACATCGCGGCGGCCCTGGCGTCCGAGGCGGCCTTCCGCTGCGCCAAGGACTGCGTCCAGGTGCTCGGTGGCATCGGCTACACGTGGGAGCACGACGCCCACATCTTCCTGAAGCGGGCGACGGCGATGCGCCACCTGCTCGATCGCGCCCGTCGGTCTGGCGCGCCGAGGTCGCGGCGGCGACCGCGGCCGGCGAGCGGCGCCGACTGCGGATCGACCTTCCCGAGGGCGCGGCCGAGGCGGCCGAGGCCGCACAGGCCCGGGACGCGGTGCGGGCGATGGTGGCCGAGCTCGCAGGCCCACGACAAGGCCGAGTGGCGGGCGATGCTGGCCGACGCCGGGCTACCTCACGCCGCACTGGCCGCGGCCGTGGGGACTCGACGCCACGCCGATCGCAGCAGCTGGTCATCGACGAGGAGCTGGCCGCCGGCCACGTGCGCCGGCCGCACCTGGCGGTGGCGGGGTGGGCGCTGCCCACGATCATCGCCCACGGCTCGGACGACCAGCAGGACCGGTTCGTCGACCCGACGCTGCGCGGCGAGCTGGCCTGGTGCCAGATGTTCTCCGAACCCGGCGCCGGCAGCGACCTGGCGTCGCTCACCACCCGGGCCACCCCGGTCGACGGCGGCTGGTCGCTGACGGGACAGAAGGTGTGGACCACGCTCGCCAAGGAGGCCGACTGGGCCATCTGCCTGGCCCGCACCGATCCCGACGCACCGCGCCACGAGGGCATCGGCTGCTTCCTGCTGGACATGACCACGCCCGGCCTCGACATCCGACCGCTGCGAGAGCTCACCGGCATGGCCATGTTCAACGAGGTGTTCCTGACCGACGTGTTCGTTCCCGACGACTGCCTGGTCGGATCGCCGACCGGAGGCTGGAGCTACGCCCGCACGACGCTGGCCAACGAGCGGGTGTCGATGTCGTCGGGCTCGTCGTTCGGCCCGGGGCTGGCCGGACTGTTCGCCCTCGCCGGGTCGGATGGATCCGGCGGATCGGATCTCCTCGACGACCCCCTGGTGGTCGACCGGCTCGGCGGCCTGGTGGCCGACGCCCACGCCATCGCGGTGCTCGGGATGCGCTCGACCCTGCGCGCCCTCGGCGGGGGCCAGCCCGGACCCGAGGCGAGCGTGCGCAAGCTGGCCGGCGTCGACCCACGAGCAGGCGGTGCAGGAGGCCGGCCTGGCGCTGCTCGGTCCGGCCGCCGCGGTGACCGAGGGTCCCGGCGCGGCCTGGGCGGGCGGGCTTCCTCGGCGACCGGGCCCTGTCGATCGCAGGGGGCACGAGCGAGATCCAGCGCAACGTCATCGCCGAGCGCCTGCTGGGCCTGCCCAAGGATCCCTGACCAACACTGATCGGCCACGGGGCGGGGACTGCCGTGTCAGCCAATGGTTTGTCCTGTCCTCCAACGGCAGTTCTGGGGTACCGCTCGGCCGGCACAATCCTTGTCGTAGCACCTACTAGCAGCGCCCTATCGCCGGTTCGGGGCGGCAGTTGGCCAAAGTTCTGTTCCGCTCTTAGGGTTCGGAAGTGATCGACTTCATCGGGCAGGTCGCGATCGTCACAGGGGCTGGTCGAGGACTCGGCCGCCTCTATGCGCTTGAGTTGGCAGATCGTGGGGCGGCCGTGGTGGTGAACGACCTGGGCAGCAGCATGCACGGCGAGGGCGCCGACGTTTCGATCGCGGACCAGGTGGTGGCCGAGATCGTCGCGGCCGGTGGCACCGCGGTCGCATCCCACGAGTCCGTTGATACCCCCGAAGGCGGCCAGGCAATCGTTGAGACGGCGCTGTCGCGCTTCGGCCGGGTTGACGCAGTAGTCAGCAACGCGGGCATCTTCCAGACCTTGCCCTTCGACGAACTGGAGCCCGCCGACTGGCGGCGCATGCTCCAGGTCCACCTCGACGGCGGCTTCTACCTGAGCCAGGCAGCCTTCCGTGCGATGAAGACCCAACAAGGTGGCCGCTTCGTGTTCATCGCCTCGTCTGCCGGGCTGTTCGGGCAGCCCAACAGCGCCCACTACGCAGCCGCCAAGGCAGGACTCATGGGCCTGGCGAATGTCATCGCCATCGACGGAGCCGACCACGGCATCCGCGCCAACACAGTCCTACCGTTCGGGTACTCGCGCATGGTCAGCGAAACCATCGGCGGGACCGACCAACCGCCAGAAGACGGTTTCCTGGCCGCCATCGCACCGGAGCTGGTGGTGCCGATCGTCGTCTATCTGGCCAGCCAGGCGTGCGAGATCACGCATCACAACTTCTCCGCTGCGGCAGGACGCTACGCCCGTGTCTTCGTCGGCCTAGCCGACGGATGGCTCGCCGAACCTGGGAGCAGGCCCACCGCCGACGACATCGCCGACCACTTCCAGCAGATCGCTACCACCGAGCCGTACACAGTGCCGATGTCTATCTTCGACGAGGTCTTCGGACTCGCCTCCCGACTCGGGCTCGGGTAGGGACGGGCCACCACTCGGGCCGCACATAACGGCACGTCGGCGGTTCAGGTAGGGCTCGCTTCGAGCGCGGTCGGGGGAGCGGTGCAACGGTCGGCCCTCGAAGTCTCATCGAAGCTGCTCTTGCGGCCTCCGGTCTGACCTCGGTGACGCTGTGAGAGCGCGACCTAAACTTCGCCGCCATGGCCTTGCCTGTTCTGCTCGCAGTTGACGATGACGCAGCCACGTTGGCCGACGTGGAACGGGAGTTAACGGACCGGTACGCGCGGGACTACCGGGTCATCTGCCTTGAATCGCCCACCGAGGCACGCTCGCGCCTCCGGGACTTTGCCAAGTCCGAAGTGGACGTTGCGTTGGTTCTGGCCGGTCAATGGCTTTCGGGCATGACGGGCAGCCAGGTGCTCGACGACGTTCGTGGTCTGCACCCGCATGCTCGGCGGGCCTTGCTCATCGAGTGGGGCGACTGGGGTCAGAAGCCGACGGGTGAGGCCATCTTCGAGGGCATTGCTCACGGCCGTTTCGATCATTACGTGTTGCGTCCAGCCCAATCGCCAGACGAGCTGTTCCACCAGACGATCTCGAGCCTGCTGCTGGAATGGAGCGAGGGCTTCCGGGCCGCGCCGAACATGATCCACATCGTCGGTGAGTCCTGGTCCGGTCGGGCCTACGAGCTGCGCGAGGTTCTCCAGCAGTGTGCGATCGACCACAACTTCTGCCTCGCTGACTCCAGCGAGGGTCGTGCGCTCGTCGCGGCGGCCAGGGACGGGGCCGAGCTTCCACTCATGGTCCTCCCGAACGGCGAGATCCTCGAGAATCCCACCAACGCCGAAATCGCCGTCGCCTCCGGGTCACCGGTGAGCCCTGAGCGCATGGACTTCGACGTCCTTGTCGTCGGCGCAGGACCTGCGGGCCTGTCAGCAGCCGTGTACGGCGCGTCGGAGGGTTTGAGCACGCTGGTGGTCGATAAAGGCGGCATCGGGGGTCAGGCCACATCGAGCTCACTGATCCGCAACTACCTGGGCTTTCCCCGAGGCATCAGCGGGCGACGGCTCGCCCGGGCAGCGTACGACCAGGCTTGGGTCTTCGGAGCCGAGTTCGCCTTCATGCAGACGGTCACCGGCGTGGAGCGAGAAGGCGACCAGATTGTCGTCACCCTCTCGGACAGCGGCCGCGTCCGGACAGCTGCGGTCCTGCTCGCAATGGGCGCGACCTACCGCCGACTCGGGGTCCCGTCGCTCGAAGCCTTGAACGGTGCCGGCGTGTACTACGGCGGCCCCACGTCCGAGGCGCCGGGGCTGGCGGGCTGCGATGTCTTCGTGGTCGGGGGCGCAAACTCGGCGGGGCAAGCCGCGCTCCACCTCGCCCGCTACGCGCGGTGTGTCACCCTGCTGGTTCGGGGGCCGTCCATCCGTGCGGGAATGTCGGACTACCTGGTCAGCCAGGTGGAAGCGACAGAAAACATCGAGGTGCGTACGGGTACGGGAGTGATAGGTGGTGGGGGGGAAGGACGGCTCGAGAACCTCGTGCTGCGCGACCTTGCGTCCGACCGCGAGGTCACCGTCGAGGCACAAGGCCTCTTCCTGCTCATCGGCGCCCAGCCGCGCACCGACTGGCTCCCCTCCGACATAGAGAGAGACGAGCAAGGATTCATCCTCACGGGAGCCGACATCTCCGAGCGCACATGGCCGCTCGATCGCAGCCCATTCGCCCTCGAGACCAGCCTGCCCGGAGTGTTCGCGGTTGGCGACGTCCGCCATGGCTCGGTGAAGCGTGTCGCGTCAGCGGTGGGCGAAGGATCCATTGCTGTTCAGCTGCTCCATCAGCTCTTCGCGGCCGAGCAACGCCAGCCGCGCGGTCGACCCACTGGGCATCCCACCACCCTCGAATGACATCTGGGCCGAGTCGAGTCCTTCGGTTACACCGCTCCGGCGCGCTGACCGATCCTCGTCCGCGTAAACATGGCCGAGCGAGCGACCGGCGGCACCTGAGTCGGTAGGAGAAGATCTCCGCCTTCCAACAATTGACGCGAGCAATCTCGGGCGCCCCGAACGGCACATCGGAGCGCAGCCGTCGAGCCAATCGCCGGTTGGATGCGTGGGGCCGAGATCAGCGCCCGGACATCGTGAATGGCAGGTACGCAGTCTGTTGAGCAGCGGGCGGATTCGCATGGCCGAGGATGCTGCAGCCGGTGGTGCAGTCAAAGGTGCTTGGGGAGCCTCCGCTCGACGGCACGGTGAAGGTTTGGTGCAGGGTGATTGTCTGTCGGAAGGTCCCATCGGGTCCGCTGTCGGTAAGCACGCCGAACGCCGAGTACCCGCAGTCGGTTGGGGGGCATTCGGCGAGCCAGATGCTCGCACTGGGCGGGAAGTTGGTGCCGGTCACCGTGACCGTCTGGCCGTCTCGAAGACCGAGGCTCGGAGTCAGGGTGAGAGTTGGGAGGGGTTGGGCGGGACCTGGCGCGAACCGGATGCGTTGCCCGACGTGGTTCAGGCCAAGGGTGGGTTGGGCGGCTGGGCCCACCGACAGGTCGCACCCACGGGGCGCTTTGCCGCAGTCATAGGCATCGCCGTTGACCCTGATGATGCGCCGGACTGGGTAGGTCACGTCGAGGACGCCATCGAGATTCGCAGGAGTGGAGGTCGGTGCACCGCAGGCAGTGTCTCCGACGCCGGGTTCGAGATTGCGAGCATCACAGGTGGAGATGTCCACCATCTGATCAGCGTTGAATCCGCTCGCGTGGATGTGCACGCTCTCGCCGTCGGTGAGATGAGCACTGGGAGCCACCGTCAGATGCCACTGGCCGACCGCGGTCGTGGTGGTGACGCCTCGGACGTCGACCGACGAGGAGCTGGATCGGTGGAGCACGGCGACCGTGATGCCTACGGCCGCTAGCGCCCCAAGCGCGGCGGCGATCAAGAGGGATCGGCGACTACGGCCTCGGGGTTGAACCGGCGCGGCCGCCGGATCGTGATGGTTTGGGTGTGCCTCCGCTTGACGGGCCAGTTCATCGAAGTAAGTCCGAAGGTCATCAGCTAGGTCAGGCATCGTGGTACACCCCGATCGTTCGCCGCAGGCGTTCGAGCCCACGTTCAACATGGTTCTGGACTGACGAGCGCGACGTCCGAGGAACTCAGCCGTCTCCTGGTGTGTCCAGCCGTAGCCGTGGACCAACGCCACGCACACTCGCTGCCGGTCCGTCAACGCAGCGAGAGCGACAGCGAGCTTCGGTTCAACGGATGGAAGGCCCAGGGCCTCCGGGGCCGGGAAGCCAGTCCCATGTGCACGCCGCCGCCGGGTTCGACTGCTGCCCACCCGATAGAGGTAGCCGCCTGGATTCTCCATCTCGGTCAACTCTTCGAAGTGCTCCCAGGCGTAGGCCAAGGCCTCAGCCAACGCCTCCTGGCCACGGTCCAGGCCATAGGTAGCCACCAACGCACGCGTCAGGCGCGGACGGACCGCCTGCACGAACGTCTCGAAGCGATCCCGAACCATCAACCAAGTAGAGCGGCCAACCCATGATCCGCACCACACAACGTGAGCGATCCCCCATCTGCCCCCAGAAGCCTGGTTCAGCGGTGCAACCCTCGGCGAGTGGCAACGGTAGGGCCTTCTCTCCTCTGGGTGGCGTGAAGCCCGGCTGAGCGACTTCACGAGCCGAGGTCCTGGGTGCAACCCTGGTGAGGTGAGATGCCGTCTCGGCGTAGCCGCCGTTGTCGTTGCCCTTGTCGTGGGCGGCTGCTCGCAGGATCACCGACCGCGCCGTCCTCGGCCGCGTCCTCGACGGTGCACCACTAGCTGTCGTCGCGTCGGCCGTGCGCCTCACCGCCGCAGACGCGACCCTCCGCGCACAATACGTGGCGGCTCCCGAACCGTCGGGTTCGCCGTGCCCTGCCCCGCCCGCGTACCGACACGCCACGGGCGACCGCTCCATTGCACGCCCCTGCCGATCCCGAGCCCATTTCCGTTGTGCGTCGGGCTAACCCACGACTTCTTCATCGAATGGACCGATTTCGACGTACCTCATGACTTCGTCGGGATCGACGCCAAACCCGCCGGGCACGTCATCATTCATGCCGCGGCGGTGCGAGACAGTCCGGCCGTCCCGTGCATCGACGCCGTGCGGGTCAGGTCGCTCATCGTCGGGCGCGTCGTCCACGGTCGAGTACCGCTGCCCGCCCGACAGCCCCCGGATCGAGCGGCTCGCCCAGCACGGCGAGGGTGCCTACGCCGGACACCTCACGCTCGTTTGGGCAGAACACCGGGATCGAGTACCTCGTTAGCTCCCACGGCTACGGCGGCAGGCGAGAGCGAGAACCTCCGTGATCCAGACTCGCCCGCACCATCTTTCTCGTCAATCCCTAGCCGAAGCAGTCAGAGCGCCGAACGGCACCTCGGCGCTCTCCTGAGCTCGGCGGCTGCCGGAACTCGGAAGGTGGGTCAGGTGTGAGCGGCTAGCCCTTGTCGCTCGTATGAGCACGCCACGCTTGGTAAGCCAGAGAGGGAGTTCTGCGGTCTCGGCGCGTTCAGCGGGACGAAATTGTGACGGCAGTACGCTCGAACCTGGTCACGTGTTTCGAGTGCAAAGAATTGTGCGTCCCATCGTTCCGCTTCGATCCGGTCGAAGACTGAGCCGACGATTTCTGCCGCTTCCTCGGCGTCGAACGATGAAGGCGGATACCCCTCCGGCACGATTTCGGGATCGTTGTCGCGAGCGGCCGTCGACGCGAAGTAGCGACCCCCGGGTTCAAGCACTCGTTTGGCTTCGGCGATTGCGACGGCTGGATCGTCGAGGTGGTAGAGGCACCATAGGTGCGTCGCCTCCCGGAAGACGTTGTCGCGGAACGGCAGTTGACGCATCTCGGCTAGCACGACCGGCCGGTAAGGGTTGGCGGTCAACTGCGTCGGGGAGGAGTCCACACCGATCCATGCCACGCCACGACCGATGACGAGCGATGCGAGTCGCCCTTCGCCGCATCCCACATCGAGGACCGGACCGTGCAACTCGGGAGCAACCAGGTCATGAACATCCTTGGGCGCTTCCCACGACCCCCAACGGCCGGGATCCGAGTCGTAGTCCGGAGGGAGGGCGCTCACATGTTCATGTTCTCAGGGAACTCGCGGTCCCACCTCGAGCCATTCCTGAACCACGGTCGGGAGGCGAGGATGGCGACGCTCAGATCCGACCGCGTGGCCAGGGCGAGGTGCGCACCGATCGGCACATCGGCGCTTCTTCACGTTGGGCACGTGATTGTCGATAGTGGGGGGTGAGCGACGAAGAAGCCTCTGTCAGCGACGGGGACATGACGCTCCACCGGTCAAGAAAGTCCCGACGCGGTGTCGTTTTGATCGGCGTCGTCTGCGTACTCCTCGTCATCGCTTGGCTTGCTTGGCCGGGCCGACCCAACTCGCGGGCCTTTGACGTCCTGAGCCCGTCCGTCCAACTCGGCGGGGCTCCCGCCGCCGGCCTCGTGCTGCCGGTCACCACCACCTGGGACAAGCCCACGGATGCGACCGCGCAGCACGCCTACTCGATCGCCCGGACCGAGTGGGCGCCTCGCGTGACTGCCGTGCTTCAGCTTCGGACTGTTGGCCGGCAGCACTGCGTCGGGCGACGGAAGTCAGCTCGTGTGGGTTGTCCGGTACCGCCTGCCTGGAAGTCAGTGCCCGGCTCCAAGGATGGCGCCGTCCCCAACTACAGGGTCGGGATGGCGTGCAACGCCTGGCAGGTCGTCAACGCCTCTACTGGAGGGATGTCCGGCGGTGTCGAGCGGACCTGGTGACCACGGCCAGCTCACGACTGATGAGAGCGCCGAACGGCACTTCGGCGCATTTCGGGGTGCGAGGATGGATCGGTGCGATTCACCAAGCGTGCCGACCTCGTGGTTGTGGGACCCCAGGACGGCGAGCGCTGGTCGTTGGCTATCGACATGATCGACGGTCCCGATCAGAGGTTCATCATGATCGGGGAGCTTCTGATCTATGAGGACAGGGACCGGATGCACCCGGTTGAGAATCCTGCCCTCGTCATCGAGGTGGACGGCTTCGACTGGTGGAAGCCTGGCCTCGATGCTGAGTATCGCAATCAGAAAGGACAGGACGCGGTCGACCAAGCCCTGGGCCAGATAGGCGATCTCGTTGCCGCGGACCGGCGGTTCGCCGAACTGATCCGTCGCCGCGGAACTCACTACAAACTGGTCTTCGACTACGAGACCGGCGCAATCCTGCTCGCGAGCGTCGACAGCGCAGGCACCCTCCACTGGGAGTCAACGGCCTGACGGACCCGAGCCGAACGGCACGTCGGAGTCCTCGCAACAACTCACGCAGAGGCACCGTCGGGCAGCATGTGTCCCATGAGGGCCTCGACACCGGAAGATCGACTCGCCCGTTTGCCGGACGAGATACGGGGCAGCGGCGCGACTCACCAAAGTCTCAGGAGGTCGAGTGGCCTCGGGTCCGGGCTCTGGACGCCATCGACGCGATCGCAGCTGAAGGGCTTGTCGTCCTTGGGCTCGATCTTCGCCGCTACGACCCCGACGGGTCGGTCCTTGAGCTCCCATGGAGTGACAGCGAGCGCTCCCCGATCCTGATCGACGACAAGGTCGAGGCGGCCCGGCGCTCGGCGGTCAAGGCGCTCGAAAGGTTGGACCAGGACGACACTCTGTCTGATTTCGATTGGGTGCTCGTCACGTGGTGATCGGTCCAAGCGTGAGCGCCGAACGGCACGTCGGCGCTCCACGCGAGGGCGCCGGAGGGTCCAGTCGGGCGTCGCGAGTTGGTGTCTTGCAGAGGAAGGAAGCGACCTCGACCTGTGGGCGAACGGATGACCCTAGAAGTCCTGCACCGAGTAGCCGATCTTGAGCCCGCCATATTCTCGAAGGTGACTTCCTCCTTCGCGCTCTCGTCTGCCAGGGTGAGGCCGAAGCCGCCCTGCTTTCTCGTTCGTCCACCCGGTCACAGCGAGACCTGGATGCGACCGGCGCGGATCCCGGCGATGACGCCGCCGTCCACGAGGAGGTCGGTGCCGGTGATGAAGGCGCCGTCGGGCCCAAGGAGGAGTGAAGCGATCGTGGCGATCTCATCGGTGGTACCGGGCCTGCCGGCGGCGCTGTTCTCGATCATCTTGCGGTAGCTCTCGGCGCCAGGGCCGGCCATCTCATCTCGGGCCAGCGGGGTGATGACGATGCCCGGGCTCAGCGCGTTGATCCGGGCGCCTCGGTCGCCCCAGTGGACCGCGGCTGATCGGACTCGCAGTGAGTTGGCCCGCTTGGCGAGGGCGTAGGCGGCTCCGGAGGTCGGGATGGCCTCGTCACTGAGCAGGTCCAGGGAGGCCAGCTCGTCGGCGGGGGTGGTGGCCAGGGCCTCGTCCTGCTGCGGGGTCAGGGCCGGGATCATGTGGCCGGCCATGCTGGCGATGACGACGCCCGACCCGCCGGCGCTGATCACGCGGCCGAACTCCTCGAGCGCGAACGCCGTCCCCACGAGGTCCACCGCGATGACCTGCGCCTTGGTGGCTTGGACGGGCGAGACGCCGGCAGCCACCACGACGTTGACGACGTCGCCGATGGCGGTAGCTGCCTCCACCAGTGCCTTGACGCTCTGGCGCGAGGATAGGTCGACGGGGTGCGGAATCACGACGTGACCGGCGGACTCGAGCTCAGCGGCGCACTTGCGGAGGTGATCCTCGTTTCGCTCGGCGAGCACGATCGTGCGACCTGTCCCTTGCCGTCGCGCGATCGCGATTCCGATGCCTCCAGCCCCGATCACGACCACCACTTCTTGATCAGTCACCAAGCGGCTCATCGGTCGATCATCTTCATCTGGGCTTCGTTGTGGTGATCACCGGAGGGCGGGGTCAGATCGTTCAGCTTCTGAATCTGCTCGTCGGTGAGCTGGACGGCGTCGGCGGCGATGTTCTCCTCGACGCGAGCGACGTGCTTGGTTCCAGGGATGGGTGCGATGTCGTCACCTTGGGCGAGCAGCCACGCCAGGGCGACCTGTGCGGGGGTCGCACCGACTTCGGCAGCGACGGCGTCAACCTCGTCCACGATGCGCAGGTTGCGCGCGAAGTTCTCGCCCATGAACCGGGGGCTGCTCTTACGCCAGTCGTCGTCGGCAAGATCGTCCATCGAGCGGATCTGCCCGGTCAGAAAGCCGTGACCCAGCGGCGAGTACGGCACGAAGCCGATACCCAGCTCGTGCAGCGCCGGCAACACGCTCTCCTCCGGATCGCGGGTCCACAGGGAGTACTCCGACTGCACCGCGGTGATCGGATGCACAGCGTGGGCTCGCCGGATGGTCTCGGCGCTCGCTTCGGAGAGGCCGAGGTAGCGGACCTTGCCCTCGGCGACGAGCTTGGCCAGTTCAGCGACCGTGTCCTCGATGGGAGTGTCCGGGTCAACCCGGTGCTGGTAGTAGAGGTCGATGTAGTCAGTGCCAAGGCGCTTCAGCGACCCCTCGATCGCGAGACGGATGTTGGCTGGGCTGCTGTCGAGCGTCCCTGGGCGGAGGTTCGAGATGAACCCGAACTTGGTGGCCAGCACCACGTGGTCGCGCCGGCCCTTCAGGGCTCGGCCGACCAGCTCCTCGTTGGTGAACGGTCCATAGACCTCTGCGGTGTCGATCAGGGTGACGCCCAGCTCTAACGCGCGGTGGATGGTGCGGATCGATTCAGCGTCGTTGTCGCCGGCACCGGTGTAGGCGGCAGACATTCCCATCGCCCCCAAGCCGATGCGTCCGACTTCCAGCTGCCCGAGATTGACGTGCTTCATAGCTACTCCGCTTTCCGACGGCGGATCGGCGGCACCGGTTCCTCCGTCTAGTTACATCTCTATTGTCCAGATCGATATACGGCTTGTCTGTGAGCTATCTCACATCCGCTCCCCGATAGCTCCACCCAACCATCGGATGCGGCGCTCAAACAGGCCCAGCCAATGGGGGTACTGGCAGGGCCTCCCTAGAAGTCGCGGCCGCTCCTACCCTTGGGCCCGTGCCATCCCAGTCCGACCTCCGCGAGTTCCTGACCGGCCGTCGCGCCCGGGTGACGCCGCAGGAGGCCGGACTGCCGAACTACGGCGGTCGGCGACGGGTCGCCGGGTTGCGTCGGGAGGAGGTCGCCCTCCTGGCCGGCATCAGCGTCGAGTACTACACCCGCCTGGAACGAGGCAAGGTCAAGGGCGTCTCCGAGTCTGTCCTGGAGGGACTCGGCCGAGCCTTGAAGCTGGACGAGGCGGAGTATGCCCACCTGAAGGATCTGGTCCGAACAGCCAGCGCCGGACAACCGGCTCGCCGTCGCCCGACCTCGGAGCGGGTTCGCCCCTCGGTCGAGCGGATGCTGGCAGCCATCTCAGATGCGCCGGCCTACATCCGTAACGGCCGCATGGATATCTTGGCCGCCAACGACCTCGGCAAGGCCCTCTACTCCCCAGTCTTCGACGAAGCAGTCGGCCTACCCAACACTGCCCGGTTCCTGTTCCTAAGCCCCCGGGCCAGTGAGTTCTTCGTGGACTGGAACAAAACGGCCAGCGACGCGGTGGCCGTGCTGCGAGGCGAGGCCGGGCGCGATCCCTTCGACCGACGACTGTCGGATCTGGTCGGCGAGCTCTCAACGCGCAGCGAGGAGTTCCGTGTCCGTTGGGCCGCTCATGATGTCAAGCTCCACCGCAGCGGCACCAAGCGCCTCCACCACCCGATCGTCGGCGACCTCACGCTCAGCTTCGAGGCTCTCGACCTGTCCGCCGATCCGGGACAGCGGCTCAACGTCTACACCGCCGAGCCCGGATCACCCTCCGACGAGGGTCTGAAGCTGTTGGCCAGTTGGGCATCCACCCCGGCCACCGAACACTCCTAAGCATCCTCCGCCCTCAGGTGCGGGTGTGAGCAATCTCACATCTTCCGAACCTCGATAAGCGGATGATCGAACGTGATGGTGGTCAGCTTTGAGTTTGCCACTGGGCAAAGGGTCTTCGACGGCCTCATCGTGCCCGGGGACAACGGCGAAGTCGCGCGCGTCCAGGGGAGGCGGGTCTCGGTGAGGTGGCCCGACACCGGCGTCCTCGGTGTCCCGATCGAGAGTGTCTGCCTCTGCCCCGATGTCGATGAGGGTGCGCCATAACGGCACATCGGCGCTCGGCCGATCGCCGGTTCGGGCTTCCCGAACGGGGTGGCCGGTAGGGTCCTCCTCGTGGACCTCGACGACGAAAGTCGGCTTCTTGCCGAAGTCCGGAGGCGGATCAGTGCCCAGCCGATCTGGGCCTCTGAGCGACCCGACACCGACGCGCCTCAGGAGATCGTGTTCACCGAGATTCGGCTGGTCGGGTTTCCCCCAGACACGGTGTTGCAGGTCCTGTTCAAAGATCTCCGCCGTCCATCGATCGTCTACGGGCATCGGTGGCGATTCCCCTCGTCCCTCTCAGAGGCGGAGCGCGAGGTTCTCAACACCTACGCCGGTCCAGCGTTGTGGGCCATCGATGACGCGATCGACGCTCTTCCAGGACTACCAACCGAGAATCCGGACAACGCGCCGATCCTCTGGATCGACGAGAGCCCTCCCGCGACCTAACGGCACATCGGCGTGCCGCCGCCGGTCTGCGGGTCGGGCCTCGCGAGGGTTCCATCGCTTCTAGTCTGTGTCGGCTCATCGCCCACGCCGGTCGACTGTAGCTGTCGCCGAGACCTACGATCGCCAGCGTAATTCGACGATACGGACGAGATCCTGCCATGTCCCGCTGGACGAGAGTTAGGCGCCGCTCGGGGTCCTGAACTACGCGGTGACGGCGTGCGCCTCGCGACCATAAGTGCACACCGCGGTGGTGGACCACCTCCTCTGGCCGGGACGGTGGAGGTACGAGGTTGTGTTCTCAGTCGAGCGGTTGCTCCGCCTGGTCCTTTGACGAATGGTGGAGCGACTTGCGAAGTCGGGATATCGACGCGTATTGAAGCGAACGGTGAACCATGCTGCACCATGTGGGATGGGTTCACCGGCTACGCCGACGAGGCGATCGTCGTGACCGGCTGGCAGACCTCCTGGTCGGTACGTGGGGAGCTTGTTTGGCGGTGGGGTTCCCGACCGAGCCTTCGTCGTGGAGCGTGACGATCGCTGTGGGCCGGGGCTCGCGCTTCCATGGCTGATCGTGCCGAGGTGGCACTGTGCGAGCCACCAGGTATCCCGTCCGTAACGATCGAACCGAGCAACCGGTGGTCCGACATCCTGGCCCGTGGCCACCGGCTGAGCTGGTCCAAGGTGATCAGGATCCGACGAAGGCTGTACGGCCCGACGAGCATCAGGTGCCGCGGCTGGCCCTACCGGCTGCCCGTGGTGATCTTCAGGAACCCAATCGACGACGCCTGGACGAACGCCCCAATTGCCGCGATACGTGACCGAGCCACGCCGAACGACTAACCACCAAAGCCGCGATCACCAAGGCAGCCGTCGGCTTCGTGTGGCAGGGTGCGCCGAACGGCACATCGGCAGGCCCACGTGGCTTGCGGAACCGATGCCAAGCCGGACCACTTACGTGAGCCCCGTTCGGAGATGAACGGCAACTACGGTCAACAGCACGACGAGTAGATAGCTCCCCGCCAGTACTAGGTGAGCGTTACGGACCTGTCTCCGGAGCGTCGCCAGTTCTGCGCTATCCCGAGGCAGTGGAGCGCGCTCCAACCACGCATCCGATACATGACCCAACCTCTGTCCCCTCGGGAGCCAAGAGCGTGGACGTGGCAGAAGCTGTGTGTGTCACGCATGGTGCCGACAACACTGGTCACGGCGGCGATGGCCGTCACTCCCGACGCGCCAAGCGCGAACAGCCAGACAAGAATCGCAGCCACGCGGGCGGGCCCGGACGATGGCCACTCCCCGCTCGATAGAACGAACAGGAAGAACCAGCCTGGCCACGTGCACCCGGCGACAGCACACCGACGGCGGAACAGCCAAACCGCTGGCTCCACCTGTGGCTCGTTGACAGTCCTGCGTATCCCGATCTGATCCCCGCCCGTGCCCACGAGTCCAAGATAGCGATCAGGCATCAGTGGTGGCCGGAGCCCACGACACGCTGTGATGATCGCGCCGAAGCCAGTTCCGCGCCCTAACGGCACGTAGCGTGCGCGCCATCCGAGCGCCCGTGACTACTTGATTCCGGACTCCTCCGCGAGGGTGTCGCGGGCACCGCCCCCTGCTTGCTGCGGTCGGTGAAGCAGAAGGGCCGTTCCCCCGAGAACGATCACCAGAAGACCAAGACCCCACGCAAGCCGCTCACCCTCGCGGTGCTTGTTGCACGGGTTCGACATCACCCAGAACTGTGATGACCCGGTCCGAACAACAGGCGGAGAAGAGCGAGGAGGCCCGCGTAGCTCACAGTGACGGAGCGTGCAACGCCGGTGGTGCCCCCGAACGGGGCACCGACAGCAGTGGCGTCTTGGGCCTCTGAACCTGTGAGCCCCGTGCCGGAGGCGGAGTATGGGATCAGTCCCAGAGCAATCCACCCGGCGACGAGGACCAGACCAGCGATGAGGACGACCTTCCGCCGCACCACAACCACATTGTGCCACTGCGCGTCACCGCGGTAGGGCACGAGCCGCGAGACGCGACGAACACATAACGGCACATCGGCGCTCGTCCCGATCGGGCCGACAGCCGTTCGCTGTCGATGAGCCGAGAAGCACGCACCGCCTGTGCCGGTCAGGGAGGCGTGCGCTGGAGCAGTGCGGCGTTGTTTGCGAGCGGTGTTGTTCTGGTGACACAAGCCATGCTGCCAGCGCCGCTATAGATCGTGACGTGGCCGAGGTCAGGCCCAGTAATAACGACGGCATCGAGCATGGATGCATCGCTTGGGGCGGTGCCGATTGAATGATCCTCGGTGCACGCCAAGATGGAGTCCAGGCGGTAGGGAATCACCCATGCCGGGGTTCGGGTGAGGCCCGTGGCACTTCCGAGGCCGGAGTTCAGTGAGACCGCTCCGGCTAACACTTGGTAGTAGGTGAGCTTCGGGCCCACGACTGGTTGGCTGGTCGGGCCAGTCGCTGGTCCGAGCAGGGTGTCATGTAGCAACGCGATCGCCTGTAGCCGGGTGACGGATGAGGGTGGCGGGCCGGAGGCCACGATCAAGGCGTTGCCGTCGGCGCTGAAGGGGACCCGCAGCGAGGTCCCCGGCCAACCAACTACCGGAACGGGCCTCACCGGTGAGGCCGGCGGGCGACGAGCCTGAGGCTCGTTCGCCGACTTCGAGCAGGCACCGGCAGTCAGAGACGCGACGATGAGAAGCGCACTCGTTGTTCGTCGTCGCCTCAACATGGGTCCCTCCTCGTGTGCGCCCGAGAATATGACGCACGCAAGGTCGGACTGGTTCCCAGCCGGGGGTACAGAGCCCGACCCTGGGCGCGCCCGAACGGCACATCGGCGTGCGCCCGAGCGTCGGGTCCGCCCTGTGGTCGACAGCGGTTAATTCCTTGCCCTGCTCAGACCACGGCGGCCAGGACCGACAGGAACCGGGTGGACCTCATGCTTGTAGGTGGGCTATTCAGCGGACTGCCCCGCCTGTTCCTCGGCGTCGTCCTCGTGATAGCCGGCGTCCTTCTCATTCGCCTCAGTCGGAACGCCACGGTCATTGAACGAGCGTTCTACTCCGACCGCCGTGAATCCGAACCCCTCTCCCCAATGTGGACGGTTCGACTCTGGATGATGCGTGCCGTCTTCGTGGCCATTGTCGTATTCGGACTTGTGGTTATGGCGTCCGCCTTCGGGCCACCGTGAGACCGTCCCTCACCTTCCCCTAGCCCATAACGGCACTTCGGCGGCAGTCTGATCGCCGGTTAGGTGCAGTTGAGGTCACCGACGAGGCGGCCTCAGAGCCGTCGCCGGGCGCGGGGGTCTCACGGATGCGACGACGCTCCGGCGGCGCGATCCTCTGACGCATGACGATGTACCTCTCGAACCGAACCGTACGTCCGACGGGCTACGAGCTCGTCGAGTTCATCGACGTCCCGCCCGCGCCACGCGACGAGCCCGTGCCCGGCGACCCGGATCCGAAGCCCCTGCGCGTCAGTCCGGATGACGAACATCGCGAGGGTCAGGCGTGACCATCGCCCCTCGGCTGTTCCGCGGCGCGAACCCCGTCGAGCACACGCTTCGCTTCGTCGTACGTCTCGAACTCGGCCATGAGTACCTCGCCGTCAACGGGGATGACGCCGTGGATCACCCACGTGTCCTGGTGGATCTCGAGGACGTCACCGCCGATCGATGCGTTCTCCTCCACGAGGGCTTGAAGGAATCGCAGCTGGCGTTCCAGGTGGCTGTCGCGCGGGTCGTTCATGATTGACGTTCCCTTCCGATGCCCGGTGCGCTCGCAGGCAGAGGACCGCAACGCGGCGTCTCCCCCGGCCGTCGCCGGCGCCCACCTTGTCCAACAGCCGATGCAGGACCGAGCGCTCGGCATTCCCAGCCACGCATATCCGCACCATGACTGTCCCTGCCTTTCCGGGCCGGGTCGGACGTGCTGATCACGCCCTCGCGGCCTGTCGGTGCGCATCGTCTCACGGTCGCGGCGGACGTGTTTGATGGCCATCGAGGGTGGGTCAGCGAGGGACGTGCCTGAGGCGATCGACGCGAGTAGTCGGAGTACACCAGCGCCCTAAGGGCACGTAGGCTCCCCATCAATCGACGTTTCGAAGCGCATACGATCGAGTCGATGGGACGACTTGACGGCAAGGTCGCGATCGTGACGGGGGCGGGGAGCGGGGTTGGCCGAGCCACGGCTTGGCGGATGGGTGACGAAGGGGCGTCGGTTGTGGTCGCGGACATCGACGGCGCTTCGGCTGCTCGCGTCGCTGCGGAGATGGCCCGCGCCGTGGTCGCTGAGGTCGACGTTTCAGACGAGGCGAGCATCATCAACATGGTCGAGACGGCGGTCGAGTCCTTCGGTGGTCTTGACGTGCTGCACAACAACGCGACGGACAGCGCCACCAACGCATCCGACACCGACATCGTCACCCTCGACATGGCGGTTTTCGACCGGCTGGTGGCCGTGAACCTCAAGGGCGCGGTGATGGGCTGCAAGCATGCGATCCCGCGGATGCTCGAACGCGGGCATCGTGCTCCTCACCGAGGCGGTGGCTGCCCAGTACGGAGCAGGTGGTATCCGATGCAACGCCGTGGCACCCGGCCTCGTGCTGACGCCCGCCGTTGCGGATCTGACTCCGGAGCAGATCGATGCGTCGTCGAGGATCTACCCGATGCCGAGGCTCTGTGCTCCCGAGGATGTGGCGAATGCGGTGCTGTTCCTCGCGTCGGATGAGGCCGCGTTCGTCAACGGCGCCACGCTCATGGTTGACGGCGGCGCGACGCTGGGACGAGTTCGCGGCCCTGATCGCCGAGGACGTCGTCTACGACGTGCCCCAGACTCGCGAACGGGTCCGGGGCCGCGATGCGTACGTCCGATTCAACGTCGGGGGCTTCCCCGGTGAATGGCATCTTGTCGTCGAGCGGATTGTCGCTGAAGGCTCCCACGCGACGAGCTGGATCGAGTTCACCGCCGAAGGCAGGTCTCAGCCCGGCTTGTGCTTCTTCGACATCAACGACGAGGACAAGATCGTCAAGATCGCTGACTTCTGGCCCGACCCCTACGACGCGCCTCCAACCCGCGCTCACCTAGTGGAGCGCTACTGAGCCGCGACCGCGACAGCGCCCTCAGGCCGGCGATGGCCGGCGCCCGAACGGCACGTCGGCGTTGGTGGTCCTTGGTCGATTGAACCTTGAGCCCGGCGTCGATTGTCGATCGGGTGGATGGTCGCGCGACGTCGGCGGGGGTAGGCAAGGGCAGCGGCGCGGCCCAGCAAGGCACGATGACCCTTGTCTAGTGGCGTTGGTGTGTGGTTACCCCGCTCCTGGGCTGAGCATCTGGCAGCATCTGCTCGACCCCCGATGACCGGCGGTTGGAGCAATCCCTGAGGAGCTGCATGCGCGTACTCGTATCGGTCGACATGGAGGGGGTGGCCGGCGTGGTCGCCCCCGATGACGTAAGTCCTGGTCACTCCGAATACGAGCGGAACCGCATCTTGATGACTGGCGAGGCGAGCGCGGCGGTGCGTGGGATCCTGACCTACGAACCGGGTGCCTCGGTTGTGGTCTGCGATGCTCACGCCGGGTATCGCAACATCCTGCCGGACCGACTGGCCCGCGAGTGCACCCTTGTCCGTGGCTCACCGCGGACCCACGGCATGCTGACCGGTATCGATGGTGAGGTCGACGCCGTGTGCTTCGTCGGCTACCACGGCCGGGCCGGGACCACCCACTCGGTGCTGGCCCACACCATCAGCGGCGGCACGATCGCGCGGGTGCGCATCAACGGTTCGGAGCTCGGCGAGATCGGGCTCGGGGCCGCCCTGGCCGCCCACTTCGGGGCGGCGCCTGTGTTGGCAACCGGCGACGACACGCTCGTGAGCGAAGCCGAAGCTGTGGTGCCCGGCATCACGGCTGTCGCGGTGAAGTGGGCCGTCGGAAATCGGGCTGCGCTGGGATTGCACCCCGAAGAATCGTGCGAACGGATCGAGGCCGCCGTACCCATTGCGCTGGCGGCACGTGGCGAAGTGCGGGCGCCCCGGTTCGACGCTCCGATCGATCTCGAAGTCGACGTTCTGCGGCCGTTCATGACCGAACGGGCAACCATGATCCCCGGGGTCGAGCTACGCGCCCCACTCACGCTCGGCTTCCAAGCAGCCGACTTCCCCGCCGCCTACGACCTGATCGACGTCTTCTCGATCCTGGCCGCCGCCCCCTGATCCGTCGGTGTGTTCCTCTCGCCGCGCTGGCTCGGTCTGTGGAATCGGTGATCGTCGCGGCGTGGGACGCCAAGGCGAGATCATCTGCCAACCCACCAGGCCAGGCGATCCCAGGATGCGCCCGAACGGCACATCGGCGTGCACCCGAGCGCCGGTTCGGAGCGGGGTGCGTGGCGCAAGGCGCCGGATTCAGAAGACCGGCTAGGCGACGGTTGCGACGATCGCGGTGCCTCCATGCCATGCTTGCAACGTGCGGCCACTGCGGGTGGGACCACTGGTCTGTCGGGTCCTGATCTGGTGCGGAATCTGCTACTGGGCCCACTACGTCGCGGTGACCGGGGCCGGGAACCCCACGCCACCTCTTGACCCGGGCAGAGCGCTTCGCGGCTCGGCCGCCGTTCAGGGCACGCTGTTCCTAATGCTTGTCACCATCATCCCTGGGCTCACATACGTACTGTTCATTCGCACCTGGTCGGGGACGTTGATAGCCGGGGGGGCATTCGGGGCGATCTTGCTGGGCATGATCTCGTCCATCGCAAACGATCAGAGTTCAACCGCTGGGGCTGGCTTCGTCGCAGTCCCCTTCCTCCCATTCGCCGGCGTCATCCTCCCGCTCATGGTGGAGTTGCTCACCGGTCCGAAACCCCGAGCGCTGCTACCGCCGCCGCCGACACCTGAGCCACCCAACTGACAGCACGGTGCCCAACTTGACCGGTTTGGGCACTCCGAACGGCACGTCGGTGCCCGGTTGGAGGTCGTCGGAGGGCTGGTTGGAGCGGGCTATCAGGGCGAGGGCTGTGCACGCGTCGTGAGGGACTGGAGAGACTGTGGGAGTGGATCGGCCGATGGATGAAGCGCAGCGCGCCGCGTGGTTGATCCGGCAGCCGCCGCCGGCCTCGGCGTTGGCGTGGCTCGTGCGGGAGCTCGACGCGGCCGCCGTTGTCGGGGTCACCCCGATGGCTGGCGGGTCGACTGCCGCGATGCACCGCGTGACGCTCATCGATGCAGGCGACCACCGAGCGCGACATGGTATTGCGCCGGTATGTCCGCCCCGAGATCCTGGCCGAGTCGCCCGATGTTGCCTCGGTGGAGGCGCGGGCGTTGCAGGTGGCCGAGCGGCTCGCGGTGCCGACACCGTCGCTGTTGGCCCTCGACGTCACCGGTGATCGACACCGATGCACCGACCCTGGCCACGACGCTGCTCGACGGGCGGCCCGTGTGGGAGACCGGATGGGCTTCGAAGATGGGTGTCCCAAGCCGTCGACGCCATGATTGCGCTGCATGACATCGACGCCTCCCAGGTCGAGCTGCCGCCGCTCACCACCTACGCCCAGAAGAGCTACGACCCGCCACGGTGGACGAGCGACCCGGGCTTGTGGGAGCGAGCCGTCGAGTTGTTCGCACGTCCGGTGCCGACCGCCGATGTCGGGTTCGTCCATCGTGATTTCAACCCGGGCAACGTGTTGTGGGTTCGAGACCGGCTCAGCGGACTGGTCGACTGGCAGTGGGCCTGCGTCGGGCCTCGGTCGATCGATCCGGCCCACTGTCGGCTCAACCTGTTCCAGTACAACCCGTCGATGGCAGACGACGTCCGTACGGCCTGGGAGCAACGGTCCGGGCTGACCTTCGACCCGTGGGCGGACCTGGCCAGCATCATCGGCACCCTCGACGACATCCGACGACCTCGACAGCCCAACGCCGCGCTTTCGGCCATCGAAGCGGCCCTCAAAGACGCCGTGAACGCCCTCACCTGACACCGCCCCCGCCTCACGGAGGCGCTGCCTGGAGGTGGTCGTAGGGTCGATCGTCGGGCGGGGGTGGGACGCCCGGTTCGGTCTCCGCTCTGGTGAGAGGAGGCCGTGATGGCCGGACTGGTTCGGCGTTGGTGTTGTATGACCCGCGGGCTGCGGATCCACCGCGGTGGTCGGGTTCCTGGGTGGTCACAAGGGACGGACCCGCGAGGCCTACGAACTGGATCTGCGCCAGTTCGCCGGATGGTGCCAGCACCGAGGGCAGCGTCTGTTCGACGTGACCCGGGTCGACATCGAACGCTTCGCCCGTGATCTCGAGCAGTCCGGGCGGGCACCGGCCACCATCAGTCGCCGGCTGGCGACAATCACCGGCCTGTACCGCTTCGCCGAGGAAGAGGGCCTCATCGATCATTCCCCGGCGGTGCACGTACGCCGTCCCCGCGTCGACCCCGAATCCCACGCCGTGGGCCTGGACCGCAACGAGCTCGGCGCCTTCCTGTCACCGCCGGGATCAGCTCACCGCTGGACCATGCGCTGGCCTCGCTGCGGCCTCAACGGACTCCGGGTCTCCGAAGCGCTGGGCGCCGATGTCGCCGACCTCGGCCTCCAACGCGGGCATCGCACCTTGTTCGTGTCCCGCAAGGGCAACAAGACCGCCACCATCCCGCTCGCCCCGCGCACCGCCCGTGCCGTGATCTGGCCGTCGGAGACCGCACCCGACCCATCTTGCGACCCCGACGGCCGACGCCTCAACCGCCACACCGCCGCCCGAATCGTCCGGCGCCTCGGTCGCCAAGCCGGGATCCCGAAACGGATCGGACCCCACACCCTGCGCCACGCCTTCATCACCGCCGCCCTCGACGCCGGCGTACCCCTACGAGACGTCCAAGAAGCCGCCTCCCACGCCGACCCGCGCACCACCATGCGCTACGACCGAGGCCGCCAATCCCTCGACCGACACCCCACCTACATCGTCGCCACCTTCGTCGCCGGCGCCGCCAGAACCTGACCCAACCCAGCGCCTACGTGCCGTTATGGCGGGGCTAGCCATCGCCGGGCCGGGAACCACATCATCGGATGCCCTCGATGATCTCCTCCCAAAAGCTGCCCGTAACGCGGTAGGTGACCGTCTCGTCGTCTACTGAGTTGTCAATCGAGGGCGGGGTTCGCCGCACGAGACCATCGGCGACCAGCTGTTCGAGGATCAGGGCGACATTCACGGAAGTGCCCTCGAAGGTCAGCGAGCCCGTCTGGACGTCGAACACGGGCCTGACTGCGACGTCCAGACCAGCGCGCAAGATCATCTTGTCTGTAGCAGCCTGAGCGATGGGGGCCATTACCGACTCCATCGGGCTCGGTATCCAAAGCGGCCACCGCCAGCAGGACCACGTCGCGCAGCAGACGCGTCATCTCCATCCACGGTCAGACACTAGGACGACGCCATCCCCGCCGAACCCCCGAAGTGCCGTTAGGTGCGGTTGTGGGGCGCATCGGATCCGGCGTTCCGGGACGCCGATCAACGGCGCTTAGGGTCGACGTTCTGGGGCACCTCACGCCTCAAACGAGAGGAGCTCGTTACCATCGGCGAGCCTGGAACGATCATCGTCGCTCGCCTCGACGACGACCTCGGCATCGGCACGTTGGGTGCCGGCAGTCGAGCGGTGCGCCAAGATTGAGCCATGCTCGCCGGCGGATCCTTCCTCGGGTGCGCTGGTGGGCCACCATGATCGGTATCGACGCTTCGACCTCTCCCCCTGCCTTGCCGCGCTGGTTCGGACCTAGAGCCAGCCCAGATGACCCGGCAGTCTCGGCCCTGATCGCCAGCGTCGCGCAAGGGGCCGGATGGGCAGACATCGGCGGTGGGTTCAACCTCAACGTGCGGATAGACGCTGAGCCGCCGGTTGTCCTCCGGGTTCATAGACCCTGGGTCCGCCGCGGCCGGGTAGCGGGACTGCGGCACCTGCGGGAGCGGCTCCAGCGGACGGAAGTCCGCGTCGCTCAGCCGATTCGGATTTCCGGCTGCGACCTCCTGAGGGTCGCTGATCGCTGGGCTGAGATCGAGGAGTTCGTCGATCACGTCAAGCCACGGGCGGACGAGGACTCCTACGTCCGCCTGTTCGAGGAGCTCGGACGCCTTCACACTGCGCTCAAGGCAGTCTGGGAGCCCAGTCCGCCCGAACCCCTCGACGACCACAGAACCTTCGGCCAACTGCGTTACTCGGTCGGCTTCACACGCCGCAGGCTCGGACCCCGCAGCGAGCCGGTCGTGCATCGGATGCGCCAACTGAGCGGCGAGCTCTCCAAGCTCCGGAAGGAGGTCGAACTGCCATGCACCCCGATTCATGGGGACTACAAGTTGGGCAACGCAGGAGAGCTGTCAGACGGCTCATGGACCACCTTCGACCTGGATTTCGCGAGGGTCAGGGAGCGGCTGTACGACATCGCGGCCAGCCTGCACCACGTCGCACAGGGCAGCGAATTGCACGAGCCGCGACGACTGCTCGACGCCTACGAAGGCACGGCTCCGGAACCGCTGACTCGCGACGAGCACCGTTGGCTCCCCGGGGCGCTCGCCCTCATACCCTTGCACTGGGCTGCCACCGCAGGGCTTGTGGGCGACGGCGTCGGAGAGGCCGAGAGCGCAATGACAGCCGCCGAGGCCTGGTGGTCGCGCCGGGCTGAACTCTCGTCGTAGTCCGGCGGCCGCCCTCGGGGGCGCAACCGAACGGCACGGGCGCGACCGGGTGCCCCAATGGCCCAGCGACCAAACTGATGACCGTGTCCCTGATGGGCCGTTCTGGGACGCGCCTGATGCGCTCCGAACCGGCGATCGGGCGCTGGCGGTGGGTGCTCGGACAACGTGATGGCAGCACTTCTCAGGGGACCCTATTGGGGGCCCAAACTTCCCCGGCCGAGCCTGACCCGCCCTGGACGCAGATGGACGCCTGACCTCTTCGACCAGGACTTATGCGGCCTGGACCGGACGACGGTGGACGGCCCGTTCTCGTTCGGGACGAAGAGGTCGTGGGTTCAAATCCCGCCAGCCCGACTCAAATCCCTGCAGGTCAGCAGTGGTGTTTGGCCACACATGGTGTGGCCATGTAGCGGCAGGGGGACCCTATTGGGGGCCCAAATCTCCGACATAGGGTCCCCTGGCTCGGTCCGGCTCAACGCTGTGACCAGCACATTCGCGATCGGGGTGACGCCCTTTGCGACCGTTCTCTTCGGCTGGAGCGAAGAAGTCACAAAACCGGCCCGAATCTCACGCAACCAACCCGCGCGACGCCGGACCGTGATCGACTCCGCCTAGATCGAACCCAGCCCCGCGAGATACATCGGACTGAGATCAGGAGACGAGCCATGTCGATAGACAACGCACACCGCCGAGCGCTCGTCGGCACTTCGCTGGAAGAGCCTCGAGACCAGATCCTCGCGTCCGCCACAACCTTTCTTGGCGATTTGCTGATCGAGGGTCTGAGCGACGCCGAGGAAGCATCGTTTCTAGCTGCGTCCGACGATTTGGGAGGTGAGCCCATCGCGGCTCATCCCGGGCCGCCATGAACGCGTGCACGCGCGAACCTCGTGGCACCATCATCCAGGGTCCGCCCATCGGCACCAACACCACCGGCCAAGAAGCCGAAGGGCCCCACTGCGTCGGCGGACATTGACCAACCACGCCGAGATCACTTGTTTGTCAGCTCGCCACCCACGTCCGAGCTGCCGTCTCCTCGGATGCTTCAAAGGCTTTGATCTCGCCGGGGATTAGATAGCCGAAGACGTCGACGGAGTGCCGGAGCCAGTCCTTGTCCGAGACAACCGCGACCTTCTCCCAGCGAGTGACGTGACCCATGCCGACCTTGGTGTCCTGCCACGCAGCGCCGGCGGATAACCCGTGGAGGTCCTCACCCAGGATGTAGAGGAGTCGAAGCTTGTCTCTCGTCTTGAGCGCGGCATCGATCGCCGGCACCAGAACCGTTCGATAGTCCTCAGCGCTGAGCTCCCCGCTGGCCCTGAACCCCAAGACGTGGTCCGGCAGGTCCGAGAGTGGCTCCAACACGGCGTTACCTCCCGACTGGTCGCTGTGGCTCGCACGGTAGGTCCACACGTCGGGTGTCGGCAACGGCCGACATCTGGGCCGGCCCCTCGGCGCGCGACTACCGCCCACGGGATCTCCTCAGGGACGACCTTGGGCTGCTCCCCGGTGAGCGGGCGTATGGACCGTACCTGGTCCGCTGGCCAGAGATGGTGTTGCAAGAACGACGACGAACGCCGGTCACTTGCGGCGCTCCTTGATGGTCACGGTGCCCTGGGCCAGAGCCACGGCCCGTTCACCGTTGGTGACGTCGATCCGCACGACGGGGATGCAGACGGCACCGAGCACGTGGTCGACGAGGGCGGACACCACCCCGCCGCGTACACAGGCGCGCCAGAGCGGCAGCACCTTGGGGAATCGGCGCCTCGTGGTCAGCCCACCTCTGCGGCCGCCTTCGCCGCCAGCCAACCCTCGAGCATCGTCCCGAAGTTCGCCGGGTTGTAGATGTCCTCCTCGCGTGAGAACAGCCCGTTGCCGGCGTAGTCGATCCGCGTCCAGTTCGTCGCCGAGTGCTCACTGCCGTCGCCCGGGTCGGCCATGTGGGTGCGAGCACAGAAGACGACCCGAGCGTTGTCCTCGTCGAAGAGCACCCAGTCGTGGGAGTAGCGGACCATCTGGTCGAATTGGTTTGGTCACGTACCCGTGACCTCTGCGAGGAACCCACGAAGCTCGGCGTCGTCTCTCCGGCGGCCTACGAACCGCCCCCTCACGTCTCCGTTTTCGAGGACCGCGACCGTGGGCGTGTTCATCACGCCGATGACCCCGGCCAGGGCGGCTCCTATGCGTCCATCGACGTCGATCTCGACAACATTCTCGGCGTATCTCGCGACGACGCCGGCGTAGCCGGCACACCGTGCGTCCCATCGCGCGAGTAAAGACCAACGCGACGGCTCGATTGCCAAAGAGTGACCGGAGTAGAGGTGGGTCATCTGCAACGGGCGGCCGGGGTTCGACGACGTACCGCCACAAACGGTGGCCCAGCACAGCTGCGACCTCTTCCCGTGACTCCAGATCAGGTAAGTCCAACCTGAGATAGGCGCCGATTCGTCGGGTGAACTCGGCCTCGTCCATGAACTCCCTCCGGCCCCGCAACGGCTGTGCACAACATCAACCGCCTGAACCCGCGGCGCATTTCCGGGCCCATCCCCCGCAAGATCGTGGTCAGTGCGTTCGGAGCCGGGCCCCGCGCCCCTCGACGCGACCAGCTCAAGTGCGGTCATTCTGAGCACCGAAGTGCCGTTCGGGGCGTTTCGAAGGGCTAGAACTGTGGGTGATGGGCGCCGTGACGGGATCGGATGCGGATCTCCCTCGGCCCCCGGGTGCCCGTGGGGCCTGGGATGACCCGACCAACGTTCAGATTCGGCGCGAACTCGCTGCGCTGATCGATCTGGGTCTCCTGCCCGTGGTCTGGCTCGGCGTTTGGCTCTTCGAAGGCAGAGGACCGCTGATCTACGACCATATGGTCTATCGGTCGGGTGTGGCGTACCGGGTGATCGGCCTGACCAACGGGGGCGCGCTGTACGTATTCCTGCTGACCCCGGCCTATCTCCTCGGAGTGTTCGTCTTCGAGCGAGGGCGGTCGGGCGAGTCAGTGGGCATGTGGGCCACCCGCGTCAGATGTGTCGGACCAGATGGTCTGCCTCCGGGCCGAAAGAAGGCGCTGCTCCGAAGTGTCGCGGGCATCCCGGACTATCTGTTCTTCGGTCTGCTTGGAGTGCTGCTCATCGCCACGAGTCGCGGCCATCGCAGGTTGGGTGACCGTGCCGCCGACACGTACGTGATCGCAGCCGCGTTCGCTGGAATCCCGGTCAGCCTTCACCGAACCCAGGTTGGTGGCTTGCTAGACCCGCCGGCCCCGAGCCCCTAACCGGCGCTCGGCTCGTTTGCGTGGAGCGCCTACGTGCCGTTCGGCGCTCGGACCATGACTACCCTCGCCGAATGACCTCGACACGTATCGCTCCGATCTTCGGGGTGCGCGATGCTGGCCGCGGCGCTGGAGTTCTACGCGGGGCTCGGGTTCGCCACACGTGCGTATGAGGGTGACGCCGAGTACGGCTTCGTCACCTTCGACGGCATCGAGCTGCACCTGGGAGGCCCACCGCACGAAGGGGAGCTCGCGCCCTCGTCGGCCTACCTGTTCGTCGACGACGCCGATGAGCTCGCGGCGCGGTGGGCGGCCAGCGGCTCAGATGTTCGAGCTCCCGTCGACACCCCGTGGGGCCAGCACGAGGGCGTGCTCGTGGACATCGACGGCAACATCGTCCGCTTCGGCTCGCCGATGGCGTAGGACGCCGAAGTGCCGTTCGGCGCTCGGTCGTGAGAAGTGCGTCGGATCGGATCGGTCTGGTGTTCCTGGCCCTATCCGTGCCCGGATGGAGGACGGCCGTGGACCCAAGTTCCATCGGGGAGCTGCCAGTGCCCTCCGACCTGGCCTGCCCCATCGCCTTGGCTAGCCGAGTCCGCCATGGCCTCCCGGGCGGATCGGCGCCTTGCCAATACGGCGCGTAGGCGTCTCAGCGAGAACCGCGGCATGGTGTCCGTGTCATCCGCAGACGCAGGGCTCGCCTGCGAGGGCTCCACGCCCTCCGCTTCACTCACACCTTCACCGTAACGCACCCCTCGGTCGCCCGACCCGACGCCGATGTGCCGTTCGGCGCTGTCCGCTGGTGAGCCGATGCGGTTTCCTACGTTCCGTGGCGTGATCAATGGGGGGCGTTAGTCGATGGAATCGAGGTCGGTGACGTACCTCGCGTGGACTCGCGAAAGCCACGCCGGGTCATTCAGGGCAGCGGCGTGAGCTGGAGCATCGCCATCAAGGTCGGCCGCGAAGATCGCGACGATGCGCTCGGCGGTCAGTGGTGGGACCTCCTGGGAGGTATCGCTTTCCACTCGGGCCTTCCAGAGGATCGAGATCCGTATGTCCTTATCGGCGTAGCGGATGACCAGCCGTCCGGCGTCTCGAACCTCCCAACCGTCGTCGCCGGTATAGGTGATCTCGGCGGCGGCCGACAGAACAGGCAATGCAGTGTGCGGGTCACCGATCCGTCCGATCCGGTGGTACATGCGGTTGTTGTCACCAAGCAAGGCCGTGTTCCCGAACGGAGGGCCGACGCTGTCCATCGAGCCGTGAAGTCCGGAGGGCCAGTAGTCGTAGGTGCCGCCTGTTCCGTCGTAGGACCAGAACACAGCGCCAGCTTCGATGACGCGCCACTGCTCGAACAGCCCACTCGCGCCCATCGCTTGAAGCAGTTGGATCGGGTACGAGTCCCGGTCTGCGCCCTGGAAGGCGGGGATGTCGACGTGGATCGCGCCCGATGGCATCGGGCCATTGACATTGACGACCACCGTGTTCGGAACGACACGCCCGCCGAACGTCGTAGCTGCCGCGGAGATCAGCTGCGGGTTGTACAGGATCGGTTCCGCAGCCGCCACGACAGGGACTCCTGCGGTCGCCCACGTACCCCGGAACCATGGCAGCACCGTCGATGATGCTCCGGAACCCGTGGTCGCCGAGATCGGCAGGTACGAGGCCATGCAGCAATACGGACCACGTGCCTGAACCAGCCGCCTCAGTCCTGCGGGGTCCTCGAAAACGCCCTCCACTACGACAGGTCCCGGAAGCGGCGTCGATCGCTCGGCCGTCACCCTGCACACGATAGGACCTCCGCTCCCAGCGCCGAAGGTGCCGTTATGTGGCGGTGCTGGGAAGGATGGCGGCGACGATGGCAGCGGTCTGCTCGAAGTTCATGAGGTGGCCTCCTCCGGAGATGAGGTGGATGACCATCTCGGGTATGGCCCTGGCCCATCCTCGGGCCATCTCGGGGGTGGCGAAGGAGTCGTCGTCGCCTTGCCACACCATGGCAGGCACCGCGATCGTGGCGGGGTCAAAGCCCCACGGTGCCATCTCCACCCGGAGCTCCTCGACCAGTCCGGCCGCTCCTTGGCGGGTGGCCTCGATCATGGTGTCGATGAACTCGGCCCTGATGTGCTCCTCAGAGATCACCGCCAACTCGGCCTCGGAGAGTCCGTCGCTGAACACCTGGAGGGCCAGTTCGGGATTGCGTCGGGCTTCCAACGCGAGCTTCGTGTAGAGATCGAGCATGGCCCACGGGTCATCGCGGGCGAGCACCCAGGCGAACGCCTTGCCCATGCTCTCGGGCCCGCCAGGCTGGTCCACCCCGATCGGTGCGGGAGACAGCAGGGTCATGGTCTCGACTCGATCACCGAGCCGCGCCGCGCACGCCGCGGCGTACGGACCTCCCATGGACCAACCCAGGACATGAAAGCGTTCAACTCCCAGGTGGTCGGCGAGTTCGGCTACGTCGTCGGCCCAGTCCGCCACCGTCCGGCCGGGTTTGGGCCACGACAGGCCCAGCCCGGGTCGATCGACGGTCACCCAGCGCACCTCGAACGGTGTCAACGCGTCGGTATCAACGCTTACCGCCAGCCGACATCCCGGACCCCCATGGAAGTCGAACACCACGGTCTCAGCACTGACTGTCCACTCCGCAAAGCCAAGCTGACGGCCGTCCCTCAGCACCACCCGCTGAGACCTAGCCTCAGACTCGGTCGGACCCACCAACAGAGCGTCTCACAGGACTTTGACCGCTCGCTTCGACCAGCGCCGAGGTGCCGTTCGGTGCGGGTTCATCTTGTGTGGGATGTTGATGAGCACCGAACCCAGACTGGAGCACCATGGGCGATTCCACCCCCATCTCTTACCTTGCCCTTCAGGTCGGAACACCCGTTCTCAGCTCGGCGGGGACGAAGATCGGCACCGTTGAACACGTCTTGCAGATCCCCGAAGAGGACCTGTTCGACGGGATCGTGCTCACGACTAATCATGGTCTGCGCTTCGTCGACCGCAACCAGATCAGGGGCATGACGACCGCAGCAGTCACCTGCTCCCTCAGCGACGACGAGGCCGCGGCGCTTCCGGCTCCACACGGAACCCAGGTCTTCCACGTCAACGCGCTGCAGGACGTTGGGTCGTCGTTGACCGCCCGATTGGGCCGCATGTTCGGTCGCGAGCGATGGGTTCCAGACAAGTAGCTCGCGCCCGATGTGCCGTTCGGGCGGATGCTCCGATTCTCCGACTTGGCGTCTCAGGGGTGACTAAGGGGTTTCCCGTTCTCGACGAAGGCGCGCTGGATCCGGATGGTCCAGTCGGTGGCGATTCGGTCGGAGTGGGCGGGGTCTTCTCCGGTGAGCGCGGCCTGCTCGTCCGAGAGCGGGTAGCCGAGCAGAGCAGCCAGCGCGGCAACGGTCTTGGGGCGGTCGAACAACAAAAGCGTCTCAACGCGTACTGGACGGGTCACCAGCGATCGCCTCTGGGGGCCACAGCACACCGATTTCGGGTTGGACCCAGTCGGGCGTGGTCGAGGTCTCGATCATTAGCGAGGCCCGCCCAACGAACCCTGGGTCCGTAAGAGCCGCCGTGGCGCAAAGCTGAGGGGCCGCCCATGATCCTTGGTCGATCCGTCGCCAGAGCGACCCCAGGAGCCCGGCGCGTTCGTCGAGCGCCAAGAAACCGACCGCTCCGACCAAGTGGAACCGCCAGTCCAGCTCCTGCCACAGCGCATCGATCTCGCCCTCTGGATTCGTGGAGGTGCGCGCACAGTCGGCCACGACTCGCACCGCCTCGGCCGGCCGTTGCAACAGATTGAGAAGGCTGAGGTACCAGACCTCCCCATCGGGGCCACGATCGAACACAGAGCGAAAACCCGGCCAACGACGGCAGGGGTCGGGTTCTTGCCTTGGCTCCATCCCCCGCACCCTACGTCCCGTTCCCGGCGCTGCTTTGGCCACCTATCACGTGCGCAGATGTGCCGTTCGGGCGCTCCGAGCCGTGGCGGGGTTGCAAGGTGTTTCCGCCGAGCGCGACCCCTGACGTTTCCGCCCTGGTGGCGTGGCTGGATAGCTAGGACCCGATCGCGTGCCCCTGCCCCGGCACGCATGAGCTTCAGCCACCGAGGACGAGCCTCGGCTTCTCTCGCCTCCGGCCGTGAATTTCAGCACCTCACGCTCGTCCATCGTCGGCGATCGGGGTCGCTCAGAGGATGCGGCGGTCGGCGGCCCAGCGGGTGAGCTGGTGGCGGTTTGAGAGCCGGAGCTTGCGCAGCACGCTCGAGGCATGGGTCTCGACGGTCTTGGTGGAGATGAACATCTCTGCGGCGACCTCTTTGTAGGAGTAGCCGCGGGCGAGTAGTCGGAGGACTTCGAGTTCTCGTGGGGTGAGCAGGTCCAGCTCGGGGTCTACGGGTGGGGTGTCGGTGGTAGCCCTAAACGTGTCAAGGACGAAGCCGGCCAGCCGGGGACTGAACACGACGTCGCCTTCGGCCACGCGGGTGATCGCGTCGCCGAGCTCGGTCGCGGAGATCGACTTGGTCACATAGCCGCTGGCCCCTGCGCGGATGACCGCGATGACGTCTTCGGCCGCGTCGGAGACGGACAGCGCGAGGAAGCGGGGGCCGTGCTCCTGGAGGGCCTGGTCGAGGATCGCGAGGCCACCGCCGTCGGGGAGGTGGACGTCCAACAGGACGACGTCGGGGCTGGTGTCGGCGATGCCGGCAACGGCCTGGGGGACGGTCCCGGCCTCGCCGACGATCTCGAAGTGGTCGCTGAGTCCGGCGCGGACGCCGGCGCGGACCATGGCGTGGTCGTCGACCAGGAACACGGTGACGGTCACCGTGGCGCCTGGATCGTGATCTCGGTGCCCCAGCCGGGCTCACTACGCACGGTGGTGTTGCCGCTGTGTCGTTGCACGCGGTCGACGATCGAACCGCTGAGGCCGTGCCGGTCGGGGGGCACGCAGGCGGGGTCGAAGCCCTTTCCGCGGTCTCGCACGTAGGAGACAACGGAACTGTCGTCGACCTCGACGTAGAGCGACGCCGTATCCACCCCGGCGTGCCGGGCGGCGTTGACCAGGGCCTCGCGCGTGGCAGCGATCAGCGCCGTCAAGGCGTCATCGAGTGGCGCGTCGCCGACGACGACCACCTCGACGGAGATGGCATAGGCGTCCTCGACCTCGGCGGCCATGGCTCGGACGGTGTCGGCCAGGTTGCCGACCGGGTCGGGGTGGGTCGGGGAGTAGAGCATCGAGCGCAGGGCTCGCTCCTGCCCCCGGGCGAGCCGGACGACCTCCCGAGGCGACTCGGCATTGCTCTGGATCAGCGCCAGGGTCTGGAGCACTGAGTCGTGCAGATGCGCGGCGAGGTTGGCGCGCTCCTGGCTGCGGATGCGCTCGCGGCGCTCCTCGGTGAGCTCGGTCGCCATGCGGACCCACCAGGGTCCGGTGATCAGCGCGACGCCCACGAGCGTGATGGCGACGGCCTCGAGGCCGTCGCGCAGCGTGGAGAGATCGGTCGGTGCGAGTGCCGACGCGCATCCGATCACGACCAGGACCGCTCCCACGAGCATCCGGGCCCGGCCGTGGCCGTCGTCGCTGTTGGCGCTGAGGGAGGCGCGCGACAGCTGTCGCCAGCGGGCGCGCTGGGTGTCGCCCGCCTGACGCCACAGCAGGGTTGCGCCGAGGCAGCCGATCGCGGCGGGGATGAAGAGGTTGCCGAACGGCGATGTCCAGGCCGAGCTGGCGATGGCGACGACCGCGATCGCTCCGGCCGCGACGTATTCCAGGATGGTGAGCTGCGAGCGCTGATTGGGCTCGGCGGCCGTCGGCACCACGATCCAGAACCCCGCGTAGATGACGATTCCCAGGCCGCCGGCCACGGACGCGACGACGAACGCCGCCCGCACGTACGAGGCCGGAATGTGCAGGTGATCCGCGACACCTCCGGCCACTCCTGCGACGACACGTCGGTTCGGGCGGCGGAGCAGCGTTGGGGCCTCGAGCGTGTCGGTCATCACCGCCCATGATCGCCCGCGCCCGGGCTTCGCGCCTCAGGGATGACCCTGAAGCCGTCTCAGGGACCGACCAGGGTTCTGCCCGATACCTTCGCGGCGCCTCATGCCTCATGCTCGGTGACGTGACGACCATGACCGACGACCCCAGCGGGCGCCCACCCCTCGAACCGCCCCCTCCTCCTGGGGCGCCCCAACGCCGCCTCCGGCGAAGTGTCGACGATCGAGTGCTGGGCGGCGTCGCGGGAGGCCTCGGCCGCTACTTCTCGCTCGACCCGGTGCTGTTCCGTGTGCTGTTCGCAACGACGGCGGTGTTCGGTGGGATCGGCGCGTTGGCCTACGTGCTCGCCTGGGCACTCATCCCCGACGAGGACGCCGTCGATCCCCTGGCCGATCGCTTTCTCGACGGCCTGCGGGCTCGCAAGATCCCGTTCTGGTTGGCCGCGGCGGCGGTGGGCACCCTGCTCTGGGCCGGCTTGCGCCCGCGCGTCCCGTGGGGCATCGGCCCCGTGGTGGTCGCGGCTGCCATCGTCGCGGTCGCGCTGTCGCGGCGCACCGGTTCCGCCGGGCCGCCCTCGTCACTCGACGACAGCGCGGTCGACGCCGCTGGGACCACGGTGGAACCGGACCAGACAAGGCTCGTCGGGACCAGCTCGGACGACGACGCTGCCGCGACCGCGCGGGTCGAAGCCCGCGATGCCGCTCGCAGGGCCGCCCGAGAACGCCGCCATCGGGCCGCGCCGATGCGCTGGGGGGCATTTGGTGTCCTCGTGGTCTCGCTCGGCGTGGTCGCGGCGATCGACGCCAGCCGAGGGGTGCCGATGGCTGCCTACGGATGGGTGATGCTGGCGGTCAGCATCGGCGCGCTTGTCGTGGGTGGCATGACGAGGCGCACGCCGTGGCTCAACGCGGTGTGGGCCCTGCTTGCCGTCGCGACCCTCGTCGTCTTCGGCGCCAGCCACGCCCGGCTGCGCGACGGCACCGGCGACCGCCTGCTCGCCCCCCAGAGCAGCTCGGCACTGCCCGACAACGTCAGCCTCGCGGTCGGCCGCACGACCCTCGACCTCACGGGCCTCCCCAAAGGTGCAGGAGCGGGCCGGGTCGTCCACGTGCGCCAGGGAGCGGGCAAGGTCGTGGTCAGGGTGGCGCGGGGATCGGACGTGGCCGTCACCGCGGATGTCCATCTCGGCTCCGTGGTCGTCGACGGCAACGATCAGCGGCCGGGACTCGGAGAGAGCACGACGGGCGCCACCGGTCCCAACGTGCTGTCTATCGACGTGGAGCTGGCCGCCGGGGTTGTCGAGGTCGACCATGTCGACGGTTGAGGGCGACCCGCGAACCGAACGGTCCGGAGGCAAGATGAACGCCGTGTACGAGGGCGTGAACGCCACGAACAGCGCTCGAAGGGTGACCTCATGAGCGCCGCGTCGCCAGCGCCGGTGACTACGGCCAGCGCACCCGACGATCCGTGGGCCGTCGAGACACACCGCCTGACGAAACGGTTCGGGCGCCACGTCGCCGTGAACGATGTCGAGCTACTGGTGCCCCGGGGGCTGTACCTTCGGGTACCTCGGCCCTAACGGTGCCGGCAAGACCACGCTGATCCGGGTGCTGCTCGGGTTGACCCGAGCCGACTCCGGCACGATGTCGGGGGTTGAGGGATTCATCGACGTGACCCCAGTGTTCCTCCAACCCGGCGAGGATCAGCGCCCGCACCGCATCCTGATCAGCGGGCGAGAACAGCCGGATACACATCTCGTCCAGACGCATTGATCCATGATCATCGCTCGATCGCAGCTGAGCAATCGTCTCCAACCGAGCGCCGAGGTGCCGTTCGGGCGCGTTCACACTGCGACGACCCGCTGCTAGTTGGCTATGACTTCATCGCGCTCGGTGCGCTGCTCGGCCGAGCTGTCACGGCGCCGTTCGGCCAGAGAGATGAACCCGAAGAGCAGGGCCAGCGCCATGACGACACCCGCACCAATCAGTCGGTCGCGTTCGTCCTCGGCACACTGACGGGACGCGTCGTACTCGACGCGGCCGCCTCCAAGATCGCGATTGGCAGTCGTTGTCGTCCATCCGCCCACGACCGGTGCAGAGCATGCCAAACCAGCGCTGGGTAGTCCCTTGCTCGACACCCCGGCATGGAAGGGGAGGCACGCAAACACCGCCGCCGCGAGGATCACCAAGGCCACGAGCCGGATCTTGATCCTCACGGCACTGGCCCTCGATCCTGATCTTGACCTCGGCCCCTAGCGCACGCAGACGCTAGTCCCGGCTAGACCCGCCGCACCCGATGTGCCTGATTGAGTCGGGGGTGGCGCGTTCGTAGCGTCGTGGTTCCCGGCGGGCGGGCTCCCGATGTGCCTGCCGCCCCCAGTGGGTTGGCTTTCTAACGAGATGCCTGCCCGTCGGGTTCCACTGATCGCGGCGTGGCTCGAAAGAGGAGTGCACCTCACCCCGAATCAGGAGTGCCCACCGCGATCGTCCCCACAGTCAAGGAGGATGGTCATGACGGTACTGATCGGGGTTGACCCTCACAAGGGTTCCCACACGGCGGTCGCGATCGACCGCGACGAAGCAGTGATCGACGAGCTGCGCGTGACCGCGACGGTCGGCCAGGTCGACGAGCTACTCGGGTGGGCCAAGCCGTTGGCCCCGCGCACGTGGGCGGTGGAGTCCGCCGGTGGGCTCGGCTACCTGCTCTCTCAGCAGCTGGTCGCGGCGGGTGAGACGGTGCTGGATGTGCCGGCCACGTTGGCGGCGCGGGTGCGGGTGTTGTGCACCGAAGTGCCGTTAGGGCGCGGGCCAGGTCGGCCTGGACCGTCCCGCCGAGCCATTGGCTGTGGCGGGCGGGTGCGCTGCCGGCATTGTTGCTACCTTCCGGCGCTGTGACGCTTGAAGAGATTTATGGCGCACCGGCGAAGGCCTTGCCGATCCGTGAGGACGACCAAGAACACGCCACGGTGTTCACCGTTGGCTCGGTCCCGAAACCCCCGGCGGAGCTGGTAACCGATGGGGTCACCCTCTTCCGCGGACGCATGATCTATTCGACCGCGGTCCTTGTCGACCGCGCGTATCTCTTCGCGTGGCCAGTTCGGTATCAGCAACTCGGGCTGCTGTGTCTCGGAGTGCTCTTTCATCAAGACGTCGACTCGGTGGATATTCACCTGACTGATCCTCGGACCGAGCTCCGGACAATTCGGATCCGCTACGAGTGGCCCCGACCAGACCGCTACTCCAGCGAGTACTCGCCGTATCCCACGACCTACAACGTCGCCCCGGTTGCCCTCCAGCACTGGATCCGGGCCTACGAGCAAGACCTGCTGGTCTTCGACGCCGACAGCCGGCCTTCAATGACACTGACGAACGTGGCGGAGGACTGGGACTACGGCACACACGAGCCCAAGACGCACCTTGTGGGATTCAGCGAGGACCAAGGTGGGTACGGACTCGCGACCATCGCCGAACTCTTCCTGAACCTCGGCTCACCGCAACAGCGCCCCCAGTTCGAACTGGAGATGCCCGGAGCCCTCGGACCGGAGGGGGGAGTCGCTCACCTGAGCGCAGAGCTACGCGTCCATCTACCCGAGGACCCGCAATTCGCGATCGACGGCCCCGAGGCCCTTAGCAGTGGCGCTGGACGCCCCGCTCCGAACCGGCGATCGGGCGCTGGTGGTGGGTGCTCGGACAACGTGCTGTGACCACTTGTCAGGGGGACCCTATTGGGGGCCCAAACCCCCACGGCCAAGCCTGACCCGCCACGAACACCTATGGACGCCTGACGTCTTCGACCAGGACTTATCTGGCCTGGGACGGACGCCACTGGACGGCCCGTTCTCGTTCGGGACGAAGAGGTCGTGGGTTCAAATCCCGCCAGCCCGACTCAAACCTGCAGTTCAGCGGTGGTGTTTGGCCACATTTGATGTGGCCATGTAACGGCAGGGGGACCCAATTGGGAACCCAAACCGACGAAATAGGGTCCCCTGGCTCGGCAGATCGCAGTGCTGTGACCAGCACATTCACCACCTGAGTGACCCCGCTCACGACGTCGCTCTTCGGCTGGAGCGAAGAGGTCAGGACCATCGGGGAGGCGAAGCATGGCGGTTTATCAAGCAGACTCCCGAGGACCCCTTAGCGCTTCGCTCGAGGAAACCCGAGATCGGATCCTGGAATCGGCCCCACTTCCCGGCTCCGGGTGAACTCGTGATCAAAGGTCTCAGCGACACCGATCAACTGTCGTTCCTGGCCGCCATCGCCGCCGCGTGATGTCAAGCTCGAAGAGCCACCCCGTCTGCGACGGGCTTCCCCCATCGAGCCGGAATCAACGGTCGCCCCCCTCTCTCTTCGCTGTCGGGATCGGTAAGTCAAGGAGACAACCCGTGGCACCGATGCCTGCGGCGCTCGAGACGGCGACGGCGGCAACCAAGGCACCCGACGAGCCGACGTGGCGTCTGCCGCCAAGAGCTCCCATGCCCGCGTTCTCGATGTGCCCGCCTACCAGGTACAAACGAGCTAGTCCCTCCTCATTCGCTGGGGTATCCCTGCGGTCGTTGGGACCAGGTCGAACGTGTTCTGCCGAGCAAGGTTTGCTCATCTCCCGCGGTTGGTCAGCGCTCGCTTTGGCTCGAAGGCTTGGCCCACTGGGGGCGCGCTCCTGGCCGTTTCGCTGACGGCGAAGTTCTCTTCGCCCGTGTTGTCCTTAACAGTGGCTAGAGGACGGTGACGTGTTTGGCGCCGTCTGGTACACGAAATCTAGGGAGTTGATCAACTGACCAAATCCGTCCGTATTCGAGCCAGCCGTGATCATGCCTGCCGCCAAGTAGCCGTATATCGATGGCTCCACGATGGGGCCGCCGCTGTCACCCGAAGCCGGACTCTGAACCGTCTGTATCCCATTCTTGACCCAATAGTCTGGGCCTCCGGGCTCGTGCTCGGCGAAAGTCACGGGGGCTGCGACTACTGTCGTCGGCTTCTCCAGGCTGTAGGAGCCCTCCAGAAGCACGCTATCGCCGCTTCCCGGATCGTTGTAGCCGTTGACGTAATATCGGACGAACGGATTACCTGGGATACTGAAGGCGCCCCAAGAAATACACGATGAACTTCCGGAACCCGGATCGATTAGCTGCGAGTCAACTGATGCAGTTGCCCGTGTATTCCCGGGCGCGAATACACGGGAACCATTAAGCGTCGGACCGATCAGCCAGGCGAGAGGAAATGTGTTCGGTGGACCGGGTGGGGAGAACTGTTCATTGTACCAGTAGTCGGTCCCACAATGTCCGGCCGTCAGGATGTAATGATGGCCCGAAGACGTGGAATGGACTCCGAACCCGGTGGAGCATCCGATTCCGGAGCCTTTACCAACAATTTCGTCCCCGCCGTTCCATGGCAAACTATCGGAGAAGCGTCCATCGCGGACGGTTGGTACCTGCTCCTGCCGGGTCTCAATCATCCCGCCATATTCACTCTCGGCTTTCGCCACCTCCGTATCCGCCACGGGCGATCCATCCGAGTCCAGAAGGACTCTGTTATTGGCCTCGTCGAGGCCAACCCCGAACACGCCCGGGTCCGAGAGCGATGGGACGATCGCCAATCGGGCTGCCTGCAAAGAAGCGAACGAGTAGCTGACGTCTGAGAATTCCAACACGACAGATGGCGCGGCCTGCGGGGTGAACCCCGCTGCCGCCAGCCGAGAGGGAATCGCCGCCCACAGCGACGTTGCCTCCGTCTTTAGAGCAGCGTCGGGCTGCCCAGCCTCGAGAATCATCTCGGACCCATCCGGACTTTGCCTCACACCTGCGTAGGTGCTCGGAAAGTCGACTGCCAACTGACGTTCTGCCTGTGAGATCGGATCGAGAGCGCTGGTAGGGAGCGGGTCAGGCACCGAGGCCGCGGGAGCGGTGGGGCTACTGACAGAGCCTGAGGCTACGTCGGCAGGCGAGACCTGGACGATCGACCGCTCCGGCGGAGTCTCGTGGACTCTGCGATGTAAATCCCAGCGCAACCACGAAGGCGGCGCCGGCTACAACGAAGGCCCGACGATGGACAAGGCGCGAAAAGTAGGCCGCCAACGATCATCGTGCCGCCTCCCAGAAACGCTCAAAGGGATCCGGGCTGTTTGCCTACTGAGAGTATACGAAGGCAACAGTTTCGGGTCAAGGGTGCTGGTGATCGCTGCTTACCTTGCTCGTTTGATCTATGGTCAAGAAATCTGCGCTCGGCACGAACGCCGGATCGCCCATCATTTGACCACTAGGCGGTTGTCGATTGAATTTGGCTCGAAACGTTCTTTGGCTGAGAGTTGGAATCAACCTCTGTAGGCATCCGTGATCACGCCATGTTGTATGTATACGGCGACTCGGTGAGGTTCGCGATCAGCGATAACCGGAGTCGAATCGCACGATCCGTCGGTTCCGACGACTCCGATCGTGTCTCCACGGGTCTTTGCCGCTGCGACAGCCTGGGTTACGGTCAGACCAATATACTCAGCCGCCTTGCCCAATGCCGAATTCTCGAAGAATGAAAGGCAGGCTTCGGGGTGCGACGGTCGAGGATGATTGAGTCAGCGTGGTCGGGGGCGTTCCGGCGACATTCACGCGTGCTTCACTGGAAGTGTGGAGCGCAGCGTAGAGCCCGAAGCATGCTAAGGCTGCAAGGCAGACCACCGGAATGGCAACTGTCGCGGCTCTACGCCGTCTCAATCGACTTGCCTTTAGCATGACAAGGGCAAGCATCTCATCCCGAGTGCGTGGCTGGTTCATTTTGTCCATCGCCTCCTTCTTCAGACTCGAATCCTTCCAATCTTTGGCGCAACTTGCCCCGGGCACCACGAAGGTGCACCTTGATGCTGCCGGGCGAGATGCCCAGCTGGTCGGCTATTTGAGCCTCTGAATAGCCCAAGAGATAGTGGAGAGTCGCTGTTTCACGTTGTCGGCGGGAAAGATCCCGCAGCGCTGCCACGAGCTCGAGTCTTTGTACAAGGTGTCCGAAAAATCAACACTGTCCGACCCGTCGACAATTTCGGACGTCGGCTGAGCGGATTTTGAGCGGAGCGCGAGGTTTATTGTAACTCGGAGCACCCATCCATCACGGTAAGGAAGCGAGCCGATACGCGGCCAATGGAGGTATGCACGCGCCATTGCCTCAGCTGCGATGTCTTCGGCTGCCGCTACGGAACCCACGAGTCCCCGCGCCACACGGACGGCCCGAGGAAGCAGGTCGTCGAACATCTCCTCGAAGGCAACCTCCTGCTGCGTGTCCATGCCATCTAGTAAAGCCTCCGCCGTCGTGAATGGTTGACAGGCACCTGCGAGCGTGCCGGTCGGCTGTGGGACCACGAATCAAACGGGGGACGAGCCGCGGCGTGACCGGAGAGGAGTTTTCTGCGGTCTGGCACGCATCACCTCCCAGTTGCAAGTCTCACGATTTCCAGGTGGCTTGACCGCACGATGTCTCTGCTGTTACATCCTCCACGCCTGCGGCATGATCATCGATCCCTGCGGGGCGATTATGAAGCCTCGACAACGCTCGAACTCGGGCGCTCCCTACCGCGCGATCGAGCGCTGCCAGAGGGTGCTCGGACAACGTGCTGTAAGCACTCCGGGGGAACTGGTTCCTGTTCGGCCCACGCAGCTACCAGGTCAGCTCAGGGTTGGAGCAACGGCGGGGGACTACGAGGCGGTTGCAGATGAGGTCGTGAGACTTGATCGAACGACTCGGCGGCGAGGAACCGGCCGAGCTCGTCGATCACCGCGGCCACATGCACGTTCTGTGGGTGTCGACCCCGCCGCTGACCCTCACCTCGGGACCATGTTGCGCGAAGGTGTCATCTCACCCCGTCTCGCTAGCCGGACGCAGGGGCACCACCCGTTGGAGCGGCGGACAGGGACAGTGCACGGACTACTTCGATGCGCCAATTGGGCGCCGCCGGCGATCTCCGCCAACCCGCTGCTCACCG